>OZ246890.1:1490000-4082865 GCA_965231815.1 Acidimicrobiia bacterium
GAGACTCGGCGAAATTGCAGTGTGAGTAAAGATGCTCACTACCTGCGACAGGACGGAAAGACCCCGGAACCTTTACTGCAGCTTGACATTGATGTCTGGTATATACTGTGTAGGATAGGTGGGAGACAAAGAAACGGCGCCGCCAGGTGCCGTGGAGTCAACCTTGAAATACCACCCTTTGTATGGCGGGCACCTAACCTAGGTCCGTGATCCGGATCAGGGACAGTGTCTGGCGGGCAGTTTCACTGGGGCGGTGGCCTCCTAAAGAGTAACGGAGGCGCTCAACGGTTCCCTCAGTCTGGTCGGCAATCAGACGACGAGTGTAATGGCACAAGGGAGCTTGACTGTGAGACTTACAAGTCGAACAGGGACGAAAGTCGGACATAGTGATCCTACCGTGGCGTGTGGAAGCGCGGTGGCTTAACGGCTAAAAGGTACTCCGGGGATAACAGGCTTATACCCCCCAAGAGTCCATATCGACGGGGGTGTTTGGCACCTCGATGTCGGCTCGTCGCATCCTGGGGCTGAAGCAGGTCCCAAGGGTCGGGCTGTTCGCCCGTTAAAGCGGCACGCGAGCTGGGTTTAGAACGTCGTGAGACAGTTCGGTCCCTATCCGTCGCAGGCGCAGGAGATTTGAGGGGAGCTGTCCCTAGTACGAGAGGACCGGGATGGACGTACCTATGGTGTGCCAGTTGTTCTGCCAAGAGCACGGCTGGTTGGCTACGTACGGACGGGATAAGCGCTGAAGGCATCTAAGTGCGAAGCCCACCTCGAGATGAGATCTCCCACCGGGTAAAACCGGGTAAGGACCCTGGTAGAACACCAGGTTGATAGGCCGGAAGTGTAAGCACAGCAATGTGTTGAGCGGACCGGTACTAATAGTCCGAGGGCTTGATGTTCTCGAATTCAAGCGATCATGCTCGCTATGGAGGTCTTGAAGGCCGTCACCTCCGTAGGAAGAGGCGGAGGGACTTACAATATGGAGATGCTGTCCGGTGGCGATAGCGACGGGGAACCACCCGTTCCCATTCCGAACACGGAAGTTAAGCCCGTCAGCGCCGATGGTACTTGGGGTGGAGACCCCCGGGAGAGTAGGACACCGCCGGACACTTTGTTGAGAACCGGAGTGCGTTGCTTTGAATCGTCGAGGCGACTCACTCCGGCTTTTGGTTTCGGGTATTATGCCTCTTAACAGCACGACTATTCGGGGACAGAGCTGATTACCGTGGATACCGGTCTGCTAGTGGTAGGAGCTATCGCCCTGGTAACGCTGGGCTCAGCCATCTCGTTGATGGTCACTTACGGGCGAAGCCGCAGGCATGTGTTGGGTCCCGGGGATGGGGAAGAAGGCTCGGCACGTCGCGAGGCCCAGCGTATTCTCAGCCGCGCGGAGGAGGAAAGCCGAGCTCGCGCCGAGGCGTACCGGGAGCGGGAGGAAGCGCAACTCGATCACCGTAGGGTTGAGTTATCGGCCGCGGAGGAGCGGCTCGTCCAGCGTGAGAGAACTCTTGAACAGCGGGCATCGAACCTTGCGCAACGTGAGCAACTCCTCTTGCAGAGAGAGTCGACCGTCTCCGTGCTCAGAACCGAGGCCGAACGGATGGTCGAGGACGCCCGGGATAACCTGGAGCGGATCAGTTCACTTGACGTGGGTGCAGCCAAGGAGGAGTTGGTCAACCAGGTGCGTGACGAGGCGCACCGCGAAGCCATGCTGCTGGTGCGGGACAGCGAGATGAGAGCTCGAGAGGAGGCGGATCGGCGGGCTCGGCGAATTCTGGCTACGGCGATCGAGCGGCTTGCGTCCCCGGTAGTGGTGGAGACCACGGTTTCGGCAGTGGAAATCCCGAGGGAGGAGATGAAGGGCCGGTTGATCGGGCGTGAAGGCCGTAACATCCGAGCCTTCGAAGCCGTTACCGGAGTGAATCTGGTAATCGATGAGACTCCCGAAACAGTGGTGCTGGCCTCCTTTGATCCCGTCAGGCGGGAGGTCGCCAGAGTGACGCTCGAGAAGCTGATTTCCGACGGTCGCATCCATCCCGCCTCTATCGAAGACTTTCACGTAAAGGCGCGCGCCGAGGTCGAACAGTCCGTGCGGGATGCCGGTGAATGGGCCATGCTGGATGTCGGAATTGCTCGCATGCATCCTGAACTCGTGACCCTGCTAGGGCGGCTCAAGTACCGCACTTCATACGGCCAGAACGTTCTCAACCACTTGGTGGAGTCCGCCCACATAGCGGGAATGTTGAGTGCGGAACTCGGAGTTGACCCTACCGCGGCAAAACGATCGGCCTTCCTTCATGATATAGGCAAGGCGGTGACCCATCAGGTCGAAGGGGCACATGCTCTCATCGGCGCCGAGATAGCCCGGCGTTTCGGAGAGGATGCGGCGGTTGTGCACGGTATCGAAGCTCATCACAACGACGTTGAACCCCGCACCCTGCTTGCCATTATTGTCCAAGCTGCTGATACGGTCTCGGCGGCCCGTCCGGGGGCCAGACGCGACACCCTCGAGCAGTACACCCGGCGCTTGGGGAGAATGGAGGAGATGATCAAGGAGTTCGACGGAGTCGAGCGAGTGTTCGCTATGCAGGCCGGGCGAGAGGTGAGGGTGATCGTAGACCCGCGTACGGTCGACGACCTCGAAGCGACCCACCTGGTTAGGCGCATTTCCCACCGCTTGCAGGAGGAGATACGTTACGCCGGCCAGATCGAAGTGACGGTGATCCGCGAATTGCGGGTTACCGACTACGCCAGGTAACCGGGGCCGATGTGATATGACCCAGACTGTCTTGCTACCTTCCCCAACCCGTCGACAGGTTGAGCAAAGGTCTCCGACCCGCGCCGGTCGCACATACTTCCTGCGGACGTTCGGATGCCAGATGAACGAACACGACAGCGAGCGAGTGGCCGGCCTTTTCGAGGCGGACGGGATGCGTTCGGTTGAGCGCCTCGAGGATGCTGACGTGGTATTCGTCAATACCTGCACGATCCGGCAGAACGCGGATAACCGGCTCTACGGCAACTTGGGCCAGCTCAAGAAACTCAAGGAGGGTCGGCCGGACCGCCTCTTAGTGGTCGGAGGTTGTGCCGCTCAAAAGGACCGGGAGCTGATAAGGGAGCGCGCCCCCTGGGTGGATGTGGTGCTGGGTACCCACAACCTCCATCGGGTGGTCCAGCTTATGGATCAGGCCGAAGAGTGGGGTCCGGTAACCGAGATAGTCGACGAACTTGCCTCCATGCCCTCGGATCTGCCGGTCCATCGCGAATCCGGCTATTCGGCCTGGGTAACTATCCAGATCGGATGCAATAACACCTGTACCTTTTGCATCGTACCGGCGGTACGAGGACGGGAGACCAGCCGGAGACCGGGTGACATAATCAGGGAAATAGAGCAGATGGTTACACAGGGAGTAATCGAGGTGACGCTGCTGGGCCAAAACGTTGATACGTACGGCCGAGACTTGGCGATCGACGGTAGGCGCCGTCCTATCTTCGGTCAGCTGTTGTCCAGGGTAGGGCGGATAAACGGTATCAAGCGCGTCCGTTTCACCAGCCCGCATCCTAATGACTTCCGCCGCGAGGTCGCTGAGGCGATGGCCGGTACCGAGGCGGTTTGCGAGCAGTTGCATTTCCCCTTGCAGTCGGGCTCCAACCGGATTCTGGCTGCTATGCATCGCGGTTACACATCCGAGAAGTTCCTGCGGAGACTGGCGATGGCCAGGCAATACATACCGGATCTGACCGTTTCAACCGACGTCATAGTCGGTTTTCCCGGCGAAACGGAGGGGGATTTCCGCAAGACTCTCGATGTGCTGGAGGCCGCGCGGTTTGATCAGGCATACATGTTTATCTTCTCGCCGCGGCCCGGTACGAGAGCTGCCGCAATGACGGATAAGTTCGTGCCTACCGAGGTGGCTCGGGAACGGTTCCAGAGACTGGTGCGGCTACAGAACGATATTAGCGCCGAGCGCAACCGGCGGCATGTCGGGCAGCGGATGGAGGTCTTGGTGGAGGGCCCGTCGAAGAAGAACCCCAAGGTGGCCACCACGCGTTCCCGCGGCAATAAAGTGGTTCATATCGACGGTGAGTTCACGCCCGGAAGCCTGATGGAAGTGGTAATCGAACGAGCGGCCACTCATTACCTGGTTGGACTTCCCGCCTGACAACGATCGGGATGCAAAGTATATGGACCACCGGTTCCTCGCCATCCTGGGACCTACCGCATCGGGTAAGAGCGAGTTGGCGATGCAGGTTGCCCGACGTTGGGATGCCGAGATCCTATCGGTGGACTCCGTGCAGGTCTATCGAGAGATGGACATAGGAACGGCCAAGCCTTCCATCGCCGAGCAGGCCGAGATACGCCATCACATGATCGACGTCGCGCCGCCTGAAGTTGACTATACAGTGGCGGACTTTCAGCGGGAAGCACGGATTGCCATGGAGGAGGTCCTAGCCCGCCGCACCCCGCTAGTGGTGGTGGGGGGATCCGGTCTGTATTTCCGGGCCTTGGTGGATCCGCTGGAGTTCCCCCCCGTCGACCCGGAGATACGAGGCGAGGTCGGCCTACTGCGTGACACCGAGGCGGTCAAGGAACTCCTAGCGGCCGACCCGAATGCCGGCGACCATGTTGATCTAGCTAATCAGCGGCGCGTTCGACGAGCCCTCGAGGTGTTTCTCATCGGCTCGGGCACGCCGACCGAAAGGGCGTCGCGGCCTTCTGCCGAGCGGGTACGTAACTACCGCCCCATCCGGCCGTTCCTAGCGTTGGGGACCGATCCGGGGCCCGCCATCGAGTCACGGATCGAGAGGCGTTTCGACATGATGATGGAGGCCGGACTCCTAGCCGAGGTGTCCCGCTTAGCGGACCGACTCGGTCGCAATGCTTCGATGGCGGTGGGGTACCGCCAGTTGCTTCCGGTTGTTGATGGTAAGGCGGAACCGGATCAGGGGAGGGAGGATACGATCAAGGCGACCATCTCTCTCGCCAAGCGCCAGCGGACATACTTCCGAAGAGACGGGAGAATACGCTGGCTGGACTGGAATAGGACCCCCCGAGCTCGTTGGCGAGCGGTTCGTGACGCAATCAAGGAGACGAAGCTGTGGAGTTCGTGAAGGCGCAGGGACTCGGTAACGACTTCGTGATGATCGAAGGGCCGGAGCCGACGGTCGATCAGATAAGACGTTGGTGCGAACGCAAGACCGGGATCGGAGCCGATGGCGTTTTGAGGGTCATTAGGACCGATCGGCATGAAGCAGTGGCGCGAATGCAATACTGGAATGCGGACGGGAGCCCGGCGGGTATGTGCGGGAACGGGCTTCGGTGTGTTGCCTTATACTTATTCAAGCGGGGCTGGTCGGAGCGGCAGCGGTGTTTCAAAGTTCAGACTCCGACCGGGGTTAACAACGTGGAAGTCCTGGATGACCGGTCTATCCGAGTGGAATTGGGCCCCTACCGGGTTGGTCCCGAGTTGGTAGTGGCGGATAGGTCTTTCATGACCGTTGACGTCGGCAACCCTCACGCCGTTACCTTGGTGGAGGATGCGGACCTGCTGGCTTCTGCGCCGCTGCGGTCGGTCGGTATGTCACTCCAGAGCCATCCCAACTTTCCGGAAGGGGTGAATGTTGAGTTCGCGCTACGGGAAGGTAGCGGATATCGGGTGAGGGTTTGGGAGCGGGGTGTGGGGGAGACGAGTGCTTGTGGTACGGGGGCTGCCGCGGTGGCGGCAGCCGCACTCCGGCGCTCGTGGGGAAGTTCGGATGTCGATATCGAGCTCGTAGGAGGCACCTTGTCGGTGAGGTTGATCGACGGCGTCGCCTGGATCGAGGGACCGGCGGCGCTGGTGTTCTCCGGAAGGTTCCTCAGCTGAGGGTAAGCTTGGGTTCCAAGGTTAAAGTTTCCGTAGAACTGTAACCACCTTTCCGAGAATCCCGACTCCGGACTCGAAGACCATCGATTCGTAGGCTTGGTTCTCCGAGTGCAGCAAGACCTTCCCATTCCGTTTTTCGAGCCGTTTGACGGTCGCTTCTTCACCGTCTACCAGGCAGGCGACGATCTCACCGTTCTCGGCATCGGATTGGCTTCGTACCACCACCATGTCACCGTCGAGGATTCCACAGTCGATCATGGAGTCACCCTGAACCTCCAACATGAACACCTCACCGGTGCCTACCAGCAACCTGGGAAGTGGAAAGACCTCATCGATATGCTCTTCGGCGAGGATAGGAGCGCCGGCGGCGATCCTGCCCACCAATGGTACGTTCCGGTATGGCTCCGAACGGTGTAGGGGGCGCGGATGGGTGGCCTCCGGATCGAGCGACAGCACCTCGATAGCCCGCGGCTTGGCAGGATCCCGCCTGATATGCCCTGACTTTTCGAGGGCCGTTAGGTGACTGTGCACGGTGGCCGGTGACCGGAGCCCGATCCGCTCGCCGATTTCCCGCACCGAGGGCGGGTATCCACGAGTGGCAACGGTCTCGTTAATGAGATCCAGTATCTGCTGCTGGCGGGGACGGAGTGCGCCCCTCGCCGGTTCCGGTTTGGTGGGTGGGTGATGTCGGTGGGTCTCCACTTCCTGTTTCCTCTGCTCGGTCCCCCGAAGTTACTACTAATCCTCCCCTAAAACAAACATATGTTCGTCTATCGGTGACCTGTGCGCCGGGTGGAGTGAAGGTTCCGGTGGACAACCGGCCGGGTTTGGCGCTGGGCCTTCGTCTGTGGTCGGGTCTCCCGTTTGACAAACGAACGCGTGTTCGATCATCATGGCTCCAAATGGAGCGAACGTGTGTTCGTACAAGTCCTCCTCCGCCAGTTCGTTCAAATCGGTGCGGAGGGTTTTCGAAATGGGAGGTCAATGACTATGGAGAGTGGTGCTTACCCGGTCCGGTTGGCTCTTGGTTGGCCAGGTTCTTGCAACCAAGCTCGCGTCCTGTTCGCCTTGAGGATCGTTCTGGCCGGTCTGATCATGGTCGGTCTACTGGTATTGATGGTGACTCCGGACACCGAATCAGACAAAGGCACGTCAGAGGCGGCCTTCCATGTCGTACAGGCAGGTGAGAGTTTGTGGTCGATCGCGGTGGCCTACACACCCGCAGCCGGCGACGTACGGCAAACTTTGACCCTTATTCGTGATGCGAACGGGTTGTCTTCGGACGTCGTGCTGGTAGGCGATGCGATTGCTGTACCGATCGGGATACACGCACGTCGACCCGGCACGTCGACGCTGAGTTAGCGGATCTGTTGCACCACCTGGTCTATGTTCCAGATTTCCGTTATCGCCCAGTCCTGAAGGTCATCCAGCGGTTCAGCCAGCCCGGATCGGATACCTTCGACCGAGATACTTATGGTCTCGCCGGCGCGGGCGGCGGTAATCTCGTCGCCGGTCCTGAGGGCTGCGACATAGTCGGCTTGGCTTGCCTCCAAGGTGCTCATGAGTTGGTTGGTTTCCTGGAGGTACGGTTGGAAGGCGACCTCCTCGGGGAGGCTGCCCAGCGTCGACCGCGCCTCCGCAACGGTGCGGCTTAGCTCCTCGGCAATGAGACCGGCGTCGGTCGATGCGGCCTTGTCCGGCAGAGCCGGCAAGTCGAGAACGTCGGCCATGCTCAAGCTATAGGCCATCGCGTATCCGATGCGCTGCGCAACTTCGAGTGACCGGGTGGCGGCTTCCTCTAGCGACCGCCGGGTGATTGCCAGATCCTCTACGGTTTCGTTCGATCCCAAGATCGAGGATCGCGGCAGTTCAAGCGAGGTGAGCGTTACCGCGTCGCGCGCAGCCTCATCAAGAGTATGGATGTGATCGGTGAGCGCGGCGAGGCCGGAATCGCTGAGCAGCCCTCCCACCGAGAGGGTTTGGTGTAGCGGGGCTAGAGAACCGTATAGCCGTTGGGCGGACTGAGCGTATCGAGTTTCTCTTTCCTGGGCCTGACGACCGGGCAGGTCGGTTATAAATCGAGCGGTTGTGGCTACGAGGGCCACCAACACCACAATACTCAGCACCGTCGACCAACGTAGTCGCTTCTTGGTTCGGAATTCGTACTCGACCGGGCCGAACTCGCTCGACATGGTTCCGTGCTCCGGTTCCACCTCTGAGGTAGCGTCCCAGAGGAGCTTTACGGCGTCCCCGGTATTACCCGTGCGGTCGAGCCGTGCGGTCACGCTGCTTAGCGAGGGAAGGTCCTGCCAGTGGCTGTCGGTCGCCTCCGATGGGGATCTCGGCATGTACTTGTCAGCTTGAAAGTTGGCGAACGATGCCTGAGTTTCTCCAAACCCGAGGATGGCGGCCAGGGAGGAGCCTTCGGACGGATGGGCCTGGGGTACTAGCCAGCTCCTCGCTAGTTCGTTCACGAACCGTGTCCGATACGGTGCTGTGGTCGGCCAAACCACTGACCTGTCGGGCGCCGGTGACGGTTCTGCAAGGGTGCCGTAATCCGGAATATCCGGCTCCCTCGGGGTTTCCGAAACCGGGAGGCCGACTGCATGGGGAACGGATGGGGAGGAGGTGGCGCCGGGCTGTGAGGTTGCGGTTTCCCTCAGAGCCTTCCCCTGGTCCGGGGTTGCGGATTCGGGCTGCGGTCGGGGTTGGGTATCAGTGGGAGGTGTGTGGTGGTCCAAGCTGGATCCACGCAGGTATATGACAGCGGTCTCCCTGTGGCGCCAGGTCGGTAGCAGTCGAGCCACGTCTAGTTTCTTTCCGGTGTCCCGGTGCTTAGAGCGGTAGGGAGCGTATGCGGTCCGAGTGCGATGGCGGCCGCGTCTGGTGACGGAGGCGGACGGTGTCAGGAACGCAGGAAACCGACCCCGCCTGCCAACGGGGTGGACCACAACCATAGGGTGTGGATGATCGGGTCTGAGGCTAACCATGCGGGGTCGGTCGCTCCTGTGTGCCGTACTCCGCCCGGCTTCGAGAGCCCCGATTCATCTTGCTTGAATTGAGAGCATGAATGTTAGCGTGCTCAAGCTCGATAAGAAACTTCCGACGCCCGGCCGTGCCCACGACGATGACGCCGGCCTTGACCTACATGCTCGATATCCATCTCGGCTGGCGCCCGGACAGCGCGCCACCATCGATACCGGCATTGCTTTGGCCCTTCCACCGGGCCATGCCGGGTTCGTGTTACCTCGTAGCGGGCTGGCTTCCCGCTACGGTATCGGGGTCGTAAACGCGCCGGGATTGATAGATGCCGGCTACCGGGGTGAGATACGGGTTGTCCTGGTGAATCTCGGCAGCGAAGAGTTCAGGATCGCACGAGGTGATCGCATCGCTCAGTTGGTGGTCGTTCCGGTGGCGGCGTTCACTGTGCAGCTAGTGGAGATCCTCCCGGATTCTGAACGCGGGTCGGGAGGATTCGGGTCCTCCGGACGCTGACCCGGCGACTCCGGGGGGAGGATGCCGGAAGAGTACGTACAAGGTTCGCGCTTCTGCACCCGGAACATCCACCACCTAGTTTGCCGGGTCCCCCGCGAATCCTGTTCGATCACTTTCGGTACCCTCCGGTTGCATGTGTAGCTGAAGCAGCCGCTACACTTGAGGCAACACGCGGAAGTAGCTCAGCTGGTAGAGCGCAACCTTGCCAAGGTTGAGGTCGCGGGTTCGAATCCCGTCTTCCGCTCGGGCTTCTAAGGTGACTATAAGTTGGATACCGGATGGGAAGCCTCAGTCGACTAACGACATGGCGACGTGGCCGAGTGGCTAGGCACAGCTCTGCAAAAGCTGCAACACCGGTTCGATTCCGGTCGTCGCCTCGACGAGAATATAGGGGCGCTTAGCTCAGGGGAAGAGCGCTTCCTTGACGCGGAAGAGGTCACAGGTTCAAATCCTGTAGCGCCCACGTATGCTCGCCGCGCACTGTTTTGGCGGTGCGATTTAGGTATTGGTTGAGACGTGCCCTTAGTTCCTACAATCTTCGGCTAGCATCTAATATGTCTGTTGTTTGTTTTTGCTCGAAACGGGTTATAACCGTCTCGAGCAAAGAACAGTCGTAGCTAAATAGAAGGGATTTTTTGATGGCCTTGAGCGATGAACACAAGGCAGCCCTCGCCAAGGGTCGGGCGGAAGCACGCGCGGTAAGAGCTTATCTGGACGCGTTGAATATGAGCCGGCCCAGAGGTGCTCAGAATACTGCCAGTCTGCGGGAACGCCTAGATCGCCTCACCCACCAGATCGATACCGAACAGAACTCTCTGAAACGACTACAGATGATCCAGCAGCGATTTGATGTTGAGGACAAGCTAAAGCTACTGGAAAACGCGGTCGATTTCGAGGCCTTGGAATCCGACTTCAAAGCCGTCGCAGCTTCCTACTCCAAGCGTAAGGGTATTTCCTATAGTGCCTGGAGAGAGGGGGGTGTTGGTCCCGATGTGCTAAAGGCGGCCGGGATCCGGCGGACCCGCCGGACTTAGGTCTCCGGCTGAAAGGCGCCCTCCTACCGGAGACAATGGTGTGGTGGGGAACTATGACCATCCCAGTTGATGAAGTCGGTCGTCATCGATTCCCAGGTGATGTCCGATCTCATGGAGAACGGTTCGGCGAATTTCCTCAGCCGTTTGTTGCTTGTTCAATCCCAGAGCAAGGTGAGGGGTAACGAAGATAGATATCCGGTCGGGAAGCGCTCCTGCATAGTCGAACCCGCGTTCCAGCAGCGAGATACCTTCGAAGAGGCCTAGGACGCCTGTATCTTCCGGGTCTTCATCCTCGACGACTATGGTCAGGTTATCCAAGCGGCCATAGATATCGCCGGGTAGTTCCTCAAGTGTGTCGGCGACTACCTGCTCAAAGAATTCCGACGTTCTCCAGGAAGGTGGAGTGTTCCGGTCTTTCATGTTCTAGCCCCGATTATTCATGGATGGGGGTTTGTAGGATGAGTGGAGTAGACCATATTCGTGCCCTGACCAGGAAAGACGGCTATCGGCGTTTCCTGTCCCGGTCCGGTGTAGGGATTCACCTGTCCGGTGAACGGTGGGTTTCTCCCAATACTCAGGTTGAACTGGCGTTACATGCCTCGGTGTGTGGGAAACCTGAATAATCAGGGCTAGGGCGGGTATTCCTGTTTCATCACTCATTTCCATGTGTCGACCAACCCAACCAGTCAAGCAACATACCTAACGGATGCCACCCGGAGAGTTTGAGAGATCGGCTTCGACTCCTCGTTTGAACCGTCTCTTGGTGGGTCTGGTTGGTTGTCACGGTCGTGTCCCGAGACGTGTGGGACATCTTCCACCTCAACTTGGGTAGGTTCCCGGCAGCATACAAGCCGGTGCAGCGAGAGATCGTTGAACCGGACCGGGTGCGGATCATGAATATTCGCCGGGTCGGGACCCGTGCGTCCGATTTTGGAGCGCTCGGTCGGTGGTCAAAGCCGATCTTGACAACCGCAACGGTGTTCTTGTCCTTGTTCGGTCTACTACAATGTGAGAGGAGGGCGCTTAGCTCAGCGGGAGAGCGCTGCCTTCACACGGCAGAGGTCACTGGTTCGATCCCAGTAGCGCCCACCATGCCTTTATGGCGCACTTCTTCGTGCCGCCGGTCGACTTTGTTGGCCGGGTGGTCGTACCTTATTATTTCTACCGACCTTCTGATCGGTTCGCCCAGGTTGAGAAGCTGATCACAAGGACCGCGGAAGTGATGGCCAAAACGACCGGTACCAGCAGGTCAGGACCCGGTATCCCGAGGGTCGTGGCGCCTAGCCCGTTCTCATCCCCGAGTCCCGCCGGCCACGGCCATAAAATACGGAACGACCCGATCATCAGGCCGATCATCGCAGCAACCACCAAGTCGTGGTAGCGGGCGAGCAGCCATTCCAGGAGACGGGAGAAAAGTCCCAATCCGCCGGCCGCTCCTAGCGTGAAGGCAACCAACGTTGTCGCATCGAGATCGTTCACCGCTCCCAGGACATGCTGGTACATGCCTATTGTCAGCAGAAGGAACGACCCGCTCACCCCTGGGAGAATGAAAGCACAGATACCTAGAGCACCCGCTCCTACGAATACGTACCAGTCGGGGTCATGAACGGCTGAACTGCGGAATCCGAACAGGAAGAAGGCTGCCAGGCCTACCGTTGTGGCGATGACGGCATGCCTGCTGCCGGGCTCTTGTAGTAACCGCCACGCCACCACGATCGCCCCGCCGATCAACCCGAAGAAGACCGCCGCGGTGCGTACAGGGTGGTCCACCAGCAGGTTCTCGATCATGCCGGCGAGAGTTGCTACGGCCAGGACCGCCCCCACCACGATCGCGAGCAGGAAAGGCCACTCGACGCTTGCCAACGATCTGACCGTCCTTCGAAGGTCTGCTCTTGCGAGATACCCGGCGCCTCGGACACAGCTACCGATGGCGGTGACCAATCGACCGTAGATGCCGGTAACCAGCGCCACCGTCCCGCCGGACACACCCGGAACCAGGTCGGCGGCACCGATGGCGAAACCCCGGAGAACCAGCCGTGCCAAGTCTCCAACCGGGCGTTTGTTACTTCTGGACATCGTTGCGCATAGTAGGGTGGCGGCTCTGTCCGTTCTATTAGGCTTGTCGAGGGTTCCTGCTCCTGTACGCACCCACCGAGTTGGGAGAGACCACAGTCGCCGACCTCAGCAGGGAAACGGGTTACGGAACGAAGGGTATGTCATCCGATCATGAATACTACCATCAACTACCGTCGAGAATCTCATGAGAGTGTGCGACATCAAGCCTGAGTGGCCGGAGGTGATGCATTCCCGTCTGCTGCCGCGCGAGCCGCTTGGACATGATTAGGACTACGGGCACCTTGGTTGAGAGCGCCAATCGCCGGTTGGAACATGTACACCGGTGGTTGCGGGGTCTGGATGAAATGACAGCGTTCTTGGTGGGGACCCACGTAAGGAGAGAGGCGCTAAGGGAGGTTGTTGTCCTCTCCCGGGAGATGGGTATGGCTCGCATGAAGCGGATATGGTCCTTTGATGAGGTTGACGCGCTGGTGCGTTCCCGAGACACCACCGGGATCTCCGTCGACGAGCTCAGGAGCTTCCGTCGAGCAGACGCCATAGTTGAAGCGGTGGACGGCCATGGTGTAACCAACTACATAGCGGTTGAAGTGTCGTTCACGGTCAACGGACGAGACACGACTCGAGCCATCCGGAACGCCGACTATATGACCCGGTTCACGGGTCAGCCCTGCCTACCGGCTGTGATGGGCGTTCGACTCGACGAAAGGGTTCGTCAGACCGTCGAGTCCGGCGAAGTCTACTGGTATCGGCTGGATCCCCAGCTTCTGGAGGTGGACTGATACCGAAAATGCCTATCGGCCGTGGCCAACCCTGGCTAATTGGCCCTGATGTTCAGGTTTCCCACAAGACGCCCGACATGTAACGCCAGTTCAACCTGAAGATTTGCACTAGCCGTGATTCTTCATGCTTCCAGACACACCCACCCATAAACCGCCAGGTCAAGCCCGTTTTACGTGCTCCATTCGCATACAGCTCATGGGTGACGGTCGCGGTCAACCCGACGAGCCTGTCAAGTCCACCGTAATCCCAGGTCAGGAGCCCATTCAGGCTGCCAAATCGCCGGGGCAAACGCCTCGCATGAAAAATCGGGGCTAACTCACCGTAACCGCCCGACAGGTGAATCCCTACGCCATCGGGCACGAGAGTGCCCGATGGCTTATATCGCCTGGTCAGGGCGCGACTATGGTCTATTCCACTCATTGCCAGACCCTGATCCGTGAAGATGCTTGAACCGTATGTGTCGTACTCGTCTTCGCGGAGGCATCCGACCAGGAGTTCACGGAGCTAAGGCGTGGCTATCTTCTCGTAGATTTCCGGGCGCCGATCACGGTAGAAGGCCCAGTGATGGCGGACCTCTTCGACGAGGTCCAGATCCAGATCCCGCACCACTACCTCGTCCTCGGTGTCGGAGGCGGTCCCGCCGATTATCTCACCCCTTGGGGAAGCGAAGTAGGAACTCCCGTAGTAGTCGGTTCCAACGAGTTCCTCGCTTCCCACCCGGTTTATCGCTCCGACAAAGTACTCGTTGGCGACTGCGGCTGCCGGTTGTTCCAATTCCCACAGGTATTTGGAGTGGCCCCTCGTGGTTGCGGACGGATTGAAAACTATCTTGGCGCCCGCCAGACCCAATTCCCGCCAGCCTTCGGGGAAGTGGCGGTCATAGCATATGTAGACGCCGATCCTGCCTACTCGGGTATCGAACACCGGATATCCGAGGTTTCCCGGCCGGAAGTAAAACTTCTCCCAGAAACCGGCCACCTGGGGGATGTGGGTCTTGCGGTACTTGCCCATGTAAGTACCGTCCGAATCGATTACCGCCGCCGCGTTGTAGTAGTGGCCGGTGTCTTCGACCTCGAAGATCGGCACGATGAGTACCATCCCGGTCTCGCGAGCCAGATCGATCATTTGCGATACGGTGGGACCATCGGGGATGGGCTCGGCGGTTGCGAAGTGCTCGTTCTCCTGGTGAGTGCAGAAATACGGGGTGTTGAAGATCTCCTGGAAACAGAGAATCTGCGCTCCCCGGTTAGCCGCTTGGCGGGCATACCCGATGTTCTTGCCGATCATGGATTGTTTGTCGCCGGTCCACTCGCTCTGTACTAGCGCTGCCCGCACTACGTTTGCCATCGGTCCTCCTTGGACGACATGATCTGGAAAGGGAGTCCTACCCCGTCACAAACCCTAAAATACCAGCACGACAATGAGGAAGGGTTGAACCATGTCACGACGACTCACCGTTGGCGCCGGCCAGATGGGTCCTATCGCACGCGACGAATCGAAGAGCGAAGTGGTAGACCGGTTGATGGTGATGCTCCGGGAAGCCGGTGAGCAAGGTGTCGACCTACTCGTTTACCCGGAACTGGCCATGACGACCTTCTTCCCGCGCTGGTTTGTGGAAGATCCGGCCGAGTTCGACCATTACTACCACCGGGAAATGCCTGATCCGGACACCAAACCCTTGTTCGACGAGGCCAAGCGGCTCGGCATCGGTTTCGCATTGGGGTATGCGGAGATCCATACCGACGATCAGGGTGTTGACCATCGCTACAACACCTACATCCTCATGGACGGGGAAGGCGACATGGTGGCCAAGTTCCGGAAGATCCACATTCCCGGTCATGCACAGTACGAGCCGTGGAGGAAGTTCCAGCATGCGGAGCGGCACTTCTTCGAACCCGGCCCGGACGGGTTCGGAACCTGGCGAGCCTTCGGCGGGATCGTGGGGATGGCCATCTGCAACGACCGCAGGTGGTCGGAGACCTACCGGGTTCTCGGCTTGCAAGGCGCGGAGTTGATCCTGATCGGCTACAACACCCCCCTGCACTACGCTCCCGATCCGACCCAGAATGCCCTATCCGGGTTCCACAACCACCTGGTGATGCAGGCGGGCGCCTACCAGAACGGGGCATTCGTGGTGGGGGTGGCCAAGGGCGGGATCGAGGAGGAGGTGGACAGCCTTGCCCAGAGCGTGATAATCGCTCCCTCGGGACAGATTATCGCCCAGGCCGTGACCATCGCCGATGAGGTTATCTCCGCCACCGTCGATCTTGACTTCTGCGATACCTACAAGAAGACCCTGTTCAACTTCGACTACTACCGGATGCCCGAGCACTACGGGCTGATTACTGAGCGTCGCGGCGCCATACCACCCCGGTAGCTGATGTTCCTGACGTCCCTGCGCTGCACCGTCTGTGCCGCGTCGTACGTTCCCGAGCCGGGTCGCTACGTGTGCACCCGATGCGGAGACGTCGGGACGCTTGACGTCGTCTATGACTATCCGTCGATCAGCAACGTACTGACGCCGACCTCACTTGCGGTTAACCGTGACCGGTCGATGTGGAGGTACCGGCCTTTGCTCCCTGTTGAGGAGTCGGCGCCCGTACCTCGGTTGGGGGTCGGCTGGACACCGCTTATCGAGGCGAAGCGTCTGGCGCAGCGATGGGGGATCGGTCGGCTCTGGATCAAAGACGAAGGTCGACAACCCACCGGATCTTTGAAGGACCGCGCTTCCGCGGTGGCGCTGGCCAGGGCTGCACAGGAAGAGGCAGGAACGGTTACTACCGCCTCCACCGGAAACGCCGCCGCCGCGTTGGCCGGCCTGGCGGCGGCAACGGGTCAGACAGCGGTGATCTTCGTTCCCGAATCAGCGCCTGAAGCGAAGGTCGCCCAACTGCTTGCGTACGGGGCTTTCGTGATGCTGGTGGAGGGAAGCTACGACGACGCCTTCCGGTTGTGCCAGGAGACAGTGAACCGTTTCGGGTGGTACAACCGGAACACCGGAATCAATCCCTATGTCGGCGAAGGTAAGAAAACGGTGGCTCTGGAGATAGCCGAGCAACTCGGTTGGGATGCGCCCGATGCGGTTTTTGTCAGCGTGGGTGACGGTTCGATAATCGGAGGGGTACACAAGGGCTTCAAGGATGCGCTGGCGATGGGATGGATCGATCGTATGCCCCGTATCTACGGTGTCCAGTCGGTGGGTAGTTCCTATATGGCGGAGGCATGGTTGAGGAACGAGAATGTGGTGCAGAAACCACCCATCAAAGCCGGTACCGCCGCCGACTCGATCAGCGCCGATCTACCCCGTGACCGGGTGAAAGCGATGAACGCGGTGGTGGATACGGGGGGTGGATGGGTGATGGTCGAGGACGCGGCCATCCTGGAGATGATCCCGATGGTGTCGGCCGACTCCGGGGTCTTTCCTGAACCGGCCGCCGCCGCTGCCTTTACCGGGCTGGCTCAGGTGGCTGCCGGCGCTGCCGGTGGTGTGGCGGCAGTGGGACCTTCCGACCGGGTGGTGGTCATTTCCACCGGTACGGGACTGAAAGACATCCGAGGGGTAATGAAAGGAATCGACCGGATCGGCGCGGCGCCGTTGCCTGTCCGGCCAGGTCCGGATGGACTGGATCCCATGGAGATTTCCAGCAGAATGGAACAGTGGATCGAGAATCTAAGGAAGCAAACATGATCGATCTGACAGTTGACGAGGTCGCCCTCGACCGGGTGGCCGCTTACACCAGGGAGCGCCGGGTGCGCATCCCCACCTTGGCCCAGATGCGAGAGCCGAACCTGGTACCCGACGATATACGGGCGGGTCTGGAGGGTATAGGGTTGTGGGACCTACATCCGCTCAACCTGTACCGGATCACCTGGCGCAACGAGCCGGTGGCGCATGGAGGAGGGTTCGGTGGTGTCAACTACGTCGAGTGGCCTTCCGCCCTAACCGGAACCGACGCACGTATCGTGTCACTGATCGGGAAATGGTTTCCTACCGGCGCCCACAAAGTAGGGGCCGCCTTCGGATGCCTGGTACCTCGCCTGGTGACCGGTCGGTTCGATCCTGCGTCCCAGAAGGCGGTGTGGCCTTCCACCGGCAACTACTGCCGGGGAGGCGCCTACGACTCGAACCTGCTGGGTTGCGAGTCGGTGGCCATCCTGCCCGAGGGAATGAGTCGCGAGCGCTTCGAATGGTTGCAATCGGTCGCCGGGGAGATCATCAAAACGCCCGGTTCGGAGTCCAACGTAAAGGAGATCTTCGACAAGTGCAACGAACTGGCCGCCTCCGGCGAAGACCTCGTGATCTTCAACCAGTTCGACGAGTTCGGCAATTACCTGTGGCATGTGTCGGTCACCGGCCCGGCCGTGGCGGAGGTTCTACGGGAGCTCATGGGGGAGCAGGACCGTTTTCGCGGTTTCGCGGTCACCACCGGATCAGCGGGGACCATCGCCGCCGGCGACTATCTGAAGCAGCTATTCCCGGGTTCGGTGATCGCCGGGGGCGAGGCTATCCAGTGTCCCACCATGCTGATGAACGGTTTCGGCGAACACCGTATCGAAGGGATCGGGGACAAGCACATTCCGTGGGTTCATAATGTGAAGAACACGGACCTGGCGATCGGTCTGGATGATGAAGCGGCCATGTCCCTCACCCGCCTGTTCAACGAACCGGCCGGACGCCGGTACCTGGGTACCAGGGGAGTCGACCAGGAGGTAGTGGAGAGCCTCCCGCTCCTCGGTATATCCGGCGCCGCCAACCTGCTGGCTGCGATCAAGCTTGCCAAGTATTACGAGATGACTTCCCGTGATGTGGTGGTCACGATCGCCACCGACTCCATGGAGATGTACCGGAGTCGACTCCATGAGTTGACCGAGGATCTGGGTACCTTCACCACCCATGACGCGGTGGCGGCCTTCCACCGTCACCTACTTGGAACATCCACCGAACACGTACATGAGCTCGGTTACTACGACCGCAAGCGAATCCACAATCTCAAGTACTACACCTGGGTGGAGCAGCAGGGTAAGACCTACGAGGAGATACAGGCCCAGTGGTATGACGACGACTACTGGACCGGCATCCAAGCCCTCGCCGAACCCGTCGACGAGCTCATCGCCGAATTCAACCGGCTAACCGGATTGGACTGACCCTGGGCGGCCGCTTCGATCTGGTCGGCTGGGGCCTGTTCACCATCTCCGGCGTCGTCTTCCTGGGCGCCGCTTTGCGGGACCGGGACATGCTTCTGGTATGGGGGGCGGTCACCTGGCTGGTAGGGGTGGCGTTCTTTCTCGCCGGATACCGCCGCCGGAGTTGAGAGCACTTCGCCTTTGTTGCGCTCGCGTCGGGCGATTATCCGTGGCGAGCAACGGTGTGTGGAGCATTGATGACCCTTCATGTTATTGGAGAAGCGGAGTATCATTGAAGGAACGATGCGACGTTTCACTATGAATACCACACAACAAAACCAGGTAACGATCCCAACCGTCCCTCTAGCATCGGCGCCCTTCACCCTTGAATCGGTTTACGGGTCGGTCCCGGTTCGCGAAGGTAGCGAAGACATCGACGAGCTTTCCAGAATCGCCAAGGACGAGAAGGCTGGTCGTTCGGTTAGAGAACTTCACGAGGGGTGAAGTTCCTGGACACAAACATCATCCTCAGGTATCTGACCAAGGATGACGCGGCGAAGGCCGAGGCCTGCTACCGGCTCTTCCAACGGGTAAACGACGGCGTCGAGGAGGTTCTTACCTGTGAAACCAACATCGCCGAAGTCGCCTACGTGCTGTCGTCATCCCAGTGCCCTGTACCGACTGGAGCACCATGAGATCAGGGCTCGGTTGATGCCCATACTGGCGCTTCGCGGCCTCCATCTCCCTCATAAACGCGCCTGCATGCGCGCTCTGGATCTTTACGGCTCGACACCCGTTCTCGACTTTGAGGATGCTCTGGCCGTTGCCCACATGGAGCGGTTGGGGATTAGCGAGATCGTGAGTTACGACCGGGATTTCGACCGGATCGAAGGAGTGTATAGAACCGAGCCGTAGCGCAGTTGAGACCGCGATGGCGCGTGTCATACGCGTACGATACCCTCACCGCATGAGCAGGTTCTCCGCCGAATCCATACACTTTCCTTCGGGAGTTGGAATCGCTCCCGAGGTCGATGCTCCCGATCCGCGCGCAAACCCGGTCATCAACACTCCCTACGAGGAGCCGCGCCGGCACTGGGAACTCGACCTGGCGGGCCGAGCCATCGAGGGCAGGCCGCCCAAGCAGGGAAGGCGCCCTTCTCATGGAATCCTCCCGGTCCCCACCACCCGCAAGGGTCAACCCGTACAAGGCGTTCTGGAGCTCAACCCGGATGATCTCAACGAGACTGTGGAGGAAATCCGTGTCCATCTGCGCCGCTGGAGAGACCGGCGATGGGAGGGCGCCACCAGCCGGACACGACGGTTGCTCGCCTACTGGACTCGCGACAATCGTCACCTCCGACCCTTCTTCGCCCAACTGGAGGCGGTGGAGACGGTCATCTGGTTGACAGAGACCGACCAGGGACGGCGGTACGCACGCAGCCGGATCGCGCCCTTATCCCAGGACCAGAACGAGGGAATCATTCGTTGGGCAACCAAGATGGCCACCGGAACCGGTAAGACCATGGTCATGGCCATGCTGGTGGTCTGGCACACGCTCAACGACGTTCGCCTCCCTGCGCGCCGGGGACGGGCCGGACATCCCTATACCAGCGCCTTTCTGGCGATCACCCCCGGGCACACGGTGCGGGAGCGTCTCGGGGAGTTGGCCCCTTCCCACCCTGACAACGTTTACGACCGGATGGACCTGGTACCCCCAAGCCTTCGTTTCCGTCTGAACCGAGCCCAAGTGGCTATCGTCAACTTCCAGGCCTTCCAGCGGCGCGACCTGCTGTCCGGCGTGTCCGGAGACGGCCGCAAGGTGCTCGACCCGCAGGGCGAATCCGGGGTTGAAGACGCCGCAGTGATGCTTGATCGGGTGCTGAGAGGTCTCAAAGGCCGGAACCGCCTGCTGGTGCTCAACGACGAGGCCCACCATTGCTACAACCCCTCTTTCGGCGCCGCCAATCAGGAGGATCAGAAGATCGCCGGGGTGTGGTTCAATGCCCTGCGCTCATTGAAGCGACATAATCGCCTGCTCGCGGTCTACGACTTCTCCGCCACGCCTATGTTCATAAGCACCGCCGCCAAGAAACACGGTGGCGAGTTGTTCCCCTGGGTGGTGTCCGACTTCCCGCTTCTGGAAGCGATCGAATCGGGGCTGGTGAAGATACCTCGTCTCCCCGTGGACGACGACGCCGAAGGCTTCGACGTCAAGTGGAGGGCCCTGTACAAGCACGCCACACCCAAGACGGTCACTCGTGAGAAGTTACCCGGCCTGCTGGAGGACGCTCTCACGTCGCTCTACGCCGATTGGTGGCTCGAATGGGAGCGGTGGAGGAAGGCGGGCCGACGCACGCCTCCTGTGTTCATCGTGGTGGCCAACAGCATCGCCAACGCCCGAGCGCTCTACGAATACATCGGCGGCTACGAGCGTACCGACGAGCAGTCCGGACGCACCGAGTACGTGAGGGGCGCGCTGGCGGAGTTCTCCAATATCCGGCTGGAGGGAACCGGTTGGAAGGAGAATCCGGTCACCTTGCTCATGCACTCCAAGCTGGACAGCGGCGACAAGGTAACCGGTGCGCTCGCCAAGCTGGTAAAGGCACAGGTTGCCCGTCTGTCCGGCGCTCGTCGCCGGGCGGGCCAAGCCGACGACGTTTCATTGCTGCGTAACGTGCTGAATACGGTCGGCCGGGAGGGAGAGCCGGGCGAGCACATCCGCTGCGTCATCTCGGTGTCGATGCTCACCGAGGGATGGGACACTCGCACCGTCACCCATGTACTCGGCTACCGGGCCTTCAGTACCCAGCTGCTGTGCGAGCAAGTTACCGGGCGCGCCCTTCGACGGGCCGACTACGAGAGCTTCGATTCCGAGGGTCGCCTGACGCCGGAGTACTCCCAGGTGCTGGGGATACCGTTCGACTTCATGCCGGGCAACCCGGTCGATCCGCCAACGCCCAACTCTGTCTACACGGTCCGCACCATGGTGGACCGCGCGCGTCTGCGCATCGAGCTTCCACAGCTGTCGGGTTACGCCTGGAAGCCGGCCACAGGTCGCCTCCGGCTGCATCCGGACCGGGTGGAACCATACGACGTTACGGTGATCGACCGGCCAACGCTGGCGGAACTCGGAGGAGTGATCGGAGAGACCGAGCTGGTGGGTATCGATGAGGTCCGCTTCCAGCAGGCCGCCTGGCGCCTGGCGGCGGAGTGTACGACTCGGGTGGTCGCACAACAGAACGGCGCCGAAGCTGTCTACGGCAAGGGTCGGCTTTTCACCGACCTGCGCCGGGCGGTGGAGGAGTGGCTGGCGCATCCCGATGTCGCTTGTGCCGACCCGCGGGTTCTGATGCAGCGCCCTCACTTCGAGGAGGCCGTCGGAAGGGTCATCAAGGCGTGTATCGGAGACGAGCAGGGGCCGACGTTGGTGGGTACGTTCGATTCGGACACGCCGGTTGTTGTCGACACGTCGTCCATCAATTTCGAGACGACCCTTTCCAACCGTTACCCGCCCGATGAACACGCCGGCCGGTCCACCGTCCGCTCGGAGATCAACATCGCCGCCTGCCACAGCCGGATCGAGACGGTGATCGCGGAGTTGCTCGACACACACTTCCCGCAGGTGGATGCCTGGATACGTAACTTCCGGCTGGGTTGGGACATCCCGTACCTGTACGACGGGGTGTGGCACAGCTACGAACCCGACTTCGTGGCCCGCCTCTACGACCAAACCGGGAACCCGGTGCACCTGATCGTTGAATGCAAGGGCCGGCCCGACGAGCAGTCAGCCGCCAAGGCCCGCTACGTGACCGACTGGTGGATTCCAGCGGTTCGCAACTCGCCACAGTTACCCGCCGGGCTGAGCAGGTGGGGGTTTGTGGAGATCACCGACGAGGCCACCGCGGGAGCAGTCTTAGGAGACGCCATCGCCGGGATGGTCCGATCAGGCTCGACGGTGCAGGCAACCACCACGGGAAGGGAGTGACATATGGCGCGCAAGAAGAAACCACCACCTACCGCCCACTACATGCACGAGAGTGCGGAGCGGGCCAACCTTCCCACCTCGGAAACTCAGGCGCTGATGCCTGATGACCAGCAGCAGCCGCAGACCTGGACCACCAGACGGCGCAAGGGTGAGCCACCCACCCTGGCTTGGGATCGTCGGGCCCGCCCCGAAGAGTTTGACGCCTACCCGCTCTACATACGTGAGAAGGTGCATCCCGGCGCTTTCGTGAAATCGCTACAGGCTGCCGGGAGTGACCAGCCGGGCCTCTTCGACGACTTCAACGGTTTGCCCCCGGAAGCCTCCTACGAGTGGTACCGGCACGCCGGCAACTGGCAGAACCGGCTCATCCACGGCGAATCGGCCCGGGTGATGGCCTCGCTCGCCCAGCGGGAGGGCTTGGCCGGACAGGTGCAGATGATCTTCTTCGACCCGCCCTACGGGATCGGCTTCAAGTCCAACTTCCAGGTGGCGGTGCGGCAGCGAGAAACCAAGGAGAACCGTGAGGGTCTACCCGCCGACCCCAAGATGGTGCGCGCCTTCCGGGACACGTATGCACGAGGCATCGACAGCTACCTCGACCAGATGCTGGAGAAGCTCACCCTGGCCCGCGACCTGCTGTCCGACACCGGGTCGATCTTCGTGCAGATAGGCGACGAGAACGTCCACCGGATGGCGGTCCTGCTAGACGAAGTCTTCGGCCACGAGAACCGGGTAGCCACTATCCCGTACGTGACGACTGGCTCCGCGTCGTCGGCGACCCTTCCCAGCGTGGCAGACTTTGGGCTTTGGTATGCCAGGGATCGATCGGAGGCGAAGTTCAGGCAAATATATGAACACCTGACCAGGGCCGAGAAGATCAATCACATGTCATCTTACGTAATGGTCGAGGAGGTAGACGGCACGACCCGTAAGCTGACCAAGAAAGAGCGTTCCAATCCCGATCTATTACCGCACGCGGCGCGCCTCTATCGGCGTATGAATCTGCTCTCACCAGGAACGTCGACCACCGGTAGGTCAGACTCCTATGTCTGGAGAGGAACTCGGTACCCGTGTCCCGATACCCTCCATTGGAGGGTATCGCCGGATGGGATGGATCGGCTCGCCGAGTTGAATCGTCTCGACAGTGCAGGTCCCGGCTCGAGATTGAGTTGGAAGTGGTATGAGGACGAGATACCTGGGCGGCGTATCCACAACATCTGGTATCGCCAGATGTCCACGTCGGACAAGCGCTATGTCGTCCAAACCGCTGACAGCGTGATCGAGCGCTGCATTCTCATGTCCACCGATCCGGGTGACTTGGTCTTCGATCCCACCTGTGGATCCGGTACGACTGCGCAGGGTGCGGAGAAGTGGGGTCGACGGTGGATCACCTGCGACACCTCAACCGTGGCAGTTGCGGTCGCCCGCCAGCGTCTCACCACCGCTGTCCACCCGTATTGGACCATCAGAGACCATCAGAGACCATCAGAGACCATCAGAGTATCACATACGACCCTGCGTCCGGGTTCATTTACGAGAAGGTTCGCCACGTCTCGGCGGCCCGGCTCGCCTACGATCTACCGCCCGAATACATTGAACTGGTCGACCGTCCCCAAGAGACCAAGGGAGTGGTGCGGGTCTGCTCACCGTTCACGGTGGAGTCCGAAACACCCTACGCCTACCTGCCGCCCTCCGAAGTCGAAGGCGGAATATCCGACGATGCCGGGACACAGCGCGCCACCGCGGAGGGCGCCTTCGTCGAGCGGGTAATCGACACCCTGCTCGAAACCGGAATCAACGACACCCTCTCCGCCTCCACAATCGAGGTTCGGGAGATCGAGCCGTGGCCCGGCCGGCCCGGCAGCCTTATCACCCACAAGGCTCGTTGCATCGGCGCGGGATCGTCCGCACAGGACGCCGCGGTGATGATCGCCGCCGAGGATGTCACCGTAACGTCCGCCATGCTCAGTGCATCCGCCGCCGAAGCAGTTAGGCAGGTCCACGGCGCGGAACTCCTGATCGCGGCGGCGTTCGCGTTCGATCCGGCTACCGCCGATGACACGCAGATCGGGCGGGTACGGATATTGCGAGTGATGATGAACCGCGATCTACAGATCGGCGAACTCCATCCCGACCGCCGCTCCGAAGCCTTCGTAATGCTTGGCGAACCTGACCTTCAGATCACCACCGACCCTGACGGTCAGCTACAGGTAGAGGTGCTGGGTTTCGACACCTTCAACCCCCGCACCGGGGGACTGGACAGCGGGTCCGTCGGGGACATCGCTTGCTGGATGATCGACACCGACCACGACGACCTGAGCTTCTACGCCCGCCGAATCCACTTCCCCAACGCCCGCAACGACCGGCAGGTGAAGCGTCTGAAGAAGGCCCTCGGCCGCGGTATCGACCGGCTCCGCTGGGATGCGGCTTTCTCTAACCGCTCCGCCCTTTTCCCGCCGCCGGAGAGCGGCAAGATCGCTGTGAAGATCATCACCGAGACCGGAATCGAGATGACCGTCACCCGCCAAGTCAAACGGAGGACTGGCGCGGATGAAGAACATAGCGTGTGCTAACTAACGGAGTCCCGGCCATTCCCGACGGCTTATTCCAGCTTGTCGGAGGATCTCAGCCACCATCGGCGGGCTGAGATCCTTACCATGAGGGTTCGGGATAGTTAGCTTTAGCCCGTTCTTCGACATGTACTGGTGGTTAGCCCGAGACCTTGGTCCCTGCCATCCGAGTTTGCGGAGCTCTTGACAAGCGAGCGCCGCGAAATGGGTCCGAGTCTCCGACTCATCCCGATGAGTAGAGTGAAACACCGCCCATCACGGGTATATCGTCGTCACCGTCATCCAGTTTGAGAAGTGCCCAGCCGATCAGTACCGATTGGAGCTCTGACCGAGCGGAATCGATTGTCTCGCCAAATGCCCAGGGGCCGAGGACGCCGCGTAGCCTGGCGATGTATCCGGCCGGATCGTCGATTTCTTCTGTTTCGCAGGCTTGGCTAATGGCTGCGTTGGCCCAAGGCAATACATCGGCTTCGGACCAGATGACGCCAGCCACGTCATCAGCAACTATTACAGTGGTCTGGTTGCTGTCTGGCATATTCCCCTGACTCCTCCTGGTGGTTGCTGCAAGATAGCCTCTCTTATCCCACACCCGAATCTAACCGCGTAACGCCACAAGACCACACCTGAGACTGCATCGGCCACAATCGTTGTTCCCGGTGGCCCGGCATTCGCGCTCGTATCGTGGACTGGCCGGTAGGATTTCCGAAACAGATCCGACAGCTATGTAGTATCAGGTTGATAGATATTACGATGGTCTGGAGAGGACGATTTAACTTGACCGTGGTGACCGATACCAAGCTTCTGACCGCCGACGATCTGCTGAGGCTCTACAGCGAGGGTGTGCGGGGTGAGTTGATCCGAGGAGTGCTGCACGAGACGATGCCGACCGGGCAGGAACACGGTGAGGTTGCGATGAATCTGGGCGCTCGGGTCTGGAATTTTGTCAAGCCGAGGAAGCTGGGTCGGTTGACGTCGTCGGACGCGGGTGTATGGCTGGAGCATGATCCGGATACGGTTAGAGAGCCGGATGTGGCGTTCTTCTCCGCGGATAAGGTTCCGCCGGGTGTGCGGGTAACCGGTTACTCGGAGGCGGTCCCTGACTTGGTGGCGGAGATCGTCTCGCCTAGCGACAGTCGGCGAGCGGTTCGAGATAAGGCTTGGATGTGGATTGGTCACGGGGTTCGTATGGTGTGGGTGGTGGATCCGGATACGCGCACTGTTGATGTGTATCGCTCCGATGAAGGTGTATTGACGCTGGGAGAGAACGACCTGCTTTCCGGAATGGACGTGTTGCCCGGCTTCTCCTGCGTCGTGAGAGAGGTCTTCGACGGATAGAACCGGCGATCCTTCCGTCGGCGCCACCTCAACCGTTTCCAGGAGTGGTCTTGGTGTGAGTTCAGATAATGGAGTATGGGAAGACCAACAATGTATTCACCGGAGGTTCGGGAGCGGGCTGTTCGGATGGTTATTGAGCAGGTGGTGGGTATCGGACAGTCTGCAAACCGACCTAGTCCTCGATGTCCTCCAACAAGGCAGCGTTGCGGCGACCCATTGAACCTAGTCGGTATACCTATCCATCCGCTACAGCAACCGGGCCCGCAGAGGACAACGCAGCCGCCACAAGACCACACTCAAGGCTGCATCGGCCACAATCGTTGCTCACGACGGCCCGGTATCCGCGCTCGTATCGTGGATTGGCCGGTAGGATTTCCGAAACAGATCCGACAGCTATGTAGTATCAGGTTGATAGATATTACGATGGTCTAGAGAGGACGATTTAACTTGACCGTGGTGACCGATACCAAGCTTCTGACCGCCGACGATCTGCTGAGGCTCTACAGCGAGGGTGTGCGGGGTGAGTTGATCCGAGGAGTGCTGCACGAGACGATGCCGACCGGGCAGGAACACGGCGAGATAGTGGCGAACCTTGTACTTGAGTTGGGTGTCTTCGTAAAGCCGAGGAAGCTGGGTCGGTTGACGGCGTCGGACGCGGGTGTATGGCTGGAGCATGATCCGGATACGGTTAGAGAGCCGGATGTGGCGTTTTTCTCCGCCGGGAAGGTTCCGCCGGGTGTGCGGGTAACCGGTTATTCGGAGGCGGTCCCTGACTTGGTGGCGGAGATCGTCTCGCCTAGCGACAGTCGGCGAGCGGTTCGAGATAAGGCTTGGATGTGGGTAAGCCACGGGGTTCGTATGGTGTGGGTGGTGGATCCGGATACGCGCACTGTTGATGTGTATCGCTCCGATGAAGGTGTATTGACGCTGGGAGAGAACGACCTGCTTTCCGGAATGGACGTGTTGCCCGGCTTCTCCTGCGTCGTGAGAGAGGTCTTCGACGGATAGAACCGGCGCTCCTTCCGTCGGACATTGTGGGAGGTATCGCCGTCCCAGACGACCGCTACGATTCAATTATGCCCACTTTGGCGTTACTCGATGGACACAGCTTGGCCTACCGGGCTTTCTACGCCCTCCCGCCCGATCTAGCTACCCGCTCGGGTGAGCTGACCAATGCCGCCTTCGGGTTTACGTCGATGCTTATAAAACTGATCGGTGACCATACCCCGGATGGTCTGGTGGTGACGTGGGACGTGGGAAGGTCCACTTTCCGCACCGAGGCCTTCCCGGAGTACAAGGCCCAGCGTCGATCTACGCCCGACCGGTTTCGTAGCCAACTTCCGCTGATCCGGGAGGTGTTGGAAGCAATGCGCGTGACGCAGGTGGAGCGGGAAGGCTACGAGGCCGACGACGTCATCGCCAGCCTGGTACGCCAAGCGGTTGGGGACGGTTGGGATGTGCTGGTCGTTACCGGTGATCGGGACAGCTTCCAGTTGGTTGGCTCGAATGTGAAGGTGGTATACCCCAATCGAGGGATCAGCGACACGGTGCTGGTCGATCCATCATGGGTCGAGAAAAAATACGGCGTTCGTCCGGACCAGTATCTGGACTATGCGGCCCTTCGGGGCGATACCTCCGACAACCTTCCCGGAGTACCGGGGGTGGGGGTGAAGACCGCTTCCCGGCTTGTGTCTACCTACGGCGACTTGGATGGGGTGTACGAGAACATCGACCGGCTCACTCCACGCCTCCGGCAGAACTTGGAGACTCATCGAGGCCAGGTATTCCGGAATCGTGGCCTTATGAAGCTGGTCGATGACCTGGATCTCGGTTTGGATGAAGATCGGATGAGGCGTGCCGTCCCTGACCGGGAGGCCACGAAGACCGTCTTCGACCGGCTGGAGTTCACGACTCTCTGGACCCGCCTCGTAGAAAACGAGGAAGGGATATCAGAACCATCCGGAACTTCGATCGAGGTGGATGTGAGGGTTGTCCAAACCCCTGACTGGGTGACCTTATCGCAGGAATCGAGCGGAATGGTTGTCGAACCGGTTTACGACGCCGGGAGTCTGGCGGGGCTGGCCCTAGCCCGAGACGACGGCTCGGATGACGACCAGCGAACCCGATCGGATGACCAGGTCTACTTCATTCCCGTTACCTCCTTGGAGTATCTACGGCAGGCGCTGGCAGATCCGGCTGTGAAGGTGTCGGCCTACGATGCCAAACAGCTGTTCAGAGAACTCACCGAACGTGGGTATACCCTGTCCGGTCTGGCTTTCGATCCCATGCTGGCCGGGTACATCATCGACCCGGCTGCCCGCTCCGAAACCTTGCAGGACCTCGCATCCAAGTATCTGGGTGTCGATTTCTCGAGTTCTCGGACGGATAGCGACGACCAGGCCCAAGGCATGCTCGACTTCGGAGGCGGTCCTGACCTGGAACGGTCCGGAATCCGGGCCCAGGCCGTCAGAAGGCTGCGTTCCGTGATGGAGGCGGAGCTGGATCGGCGGGGACAGACGGACCTGTTCCGTGATATGGAATTGCCCCTGGTTCCGGTGCTGGCCCACATGGAGTTGGCGGGCATCCTGGTTGACACCGGCTACCTGCAGGAGCTGGGGGACTCGCTACGGGAGGAGTTGTCCGAGCTGGAGATCGGGATTCACGAGTTGGCCGGCTCGGCTTTCAATATCAATTCAACCCTGCAGCTGAGGAAGGTTCTGTTTGATGTGCTGGGTCTTCCGGTGCTCAAGAAGACTCCGAAGGGGGCGCCCAGCACCAACGCCGCGGTGCTAGCCAAACTGGAGGATTCGCATCCGATAGTGGCTCGTTTACTTCGCTATCGCGAGATCGAGAAGTTGCGCAGCACCTACGTGGACGGTTACCTCCCTCTTGTCGGTCCGGACGGGCGGATCCATGCCCATTTCAACCAGACCGGGGCGGCCACCGGGCGCCTGTCATCGGACCGTCCCAACATGCAGAACATTCCGGTTCGTTCAGAGACCGGTCGTACCATTCGCCGGGCCTTCGTCGCTCCGGACGGGTGGCAGTTCGTCGTGGCTGACTACTCGCAGATCGAGTTGCGCATCATGGCTCACCTATCGAAGGACCCCGGTTTGCTGGAGGCCTTCTCCACAGGGCTGGATATCCATACCGCTACGGCGGCGCGGGTTTTCGGGGTAGCCCCCGGTGAGGTCAGTTCCGACTTGCGTAGGCGAGCCAAGGCGATCAACTTCGGCCTGCTGTACGGAATGGAGGCCTTCGGCCTAGCCGATCGTCTCAAGATCAGCCGGGAGGAGGCCCGTGAACACATGGATACCTACTTCCGGCAGTTTCCCAAGGTTCAAGAGTACTTGCGCTCGGTCGTGGCCGAGGCGCGCCGTACGGGCTTCACGACCACCCTGTTCGGTCGTCGTCGCTACCTGCCGGAACTCTCATCCCCCAACTTCCGGATCCGCCAGATGGGGGAAAGAATGGCGCTGAACGCGCCCGTGCAGGGATCGGCGGCCGACGTGATCAAGATGGCGATGATCGTGCTGGAGCCCCGCCTGCCCATGGACCGCTCCCGCTTGCTGCTGCAGGTTCATGATGAGTTGGTTCTCGAGGTCGCCGCGGACGCGGTGGCCGAAACAGCCCGGATGGTAAGATCGGTGATGGAAGGGGTCGTGCAGTTGGACGTACCACTTACGGTCGATATCGCTACCGGCCACGATCTCGCCTCCGTCAAGAGTTGAAGGCCGGTGGTTAACCGACTGTCGATTTGGGATGCACGGAGCCTCGTACAGGTGTTAACCTTGGACTGTTCCGATCCTTTTGAGATTAGGATCGGTTTATCCCTGCCCGGAGGTCCGAACCCACCTATGCACGACAATAGAAATGCTACTCACCAAGCCCCTCATAATCGGAAAGGGCCGAGTAGCCTACCAGAACCGATCATTAGGACCTCAGAGCTTTAGATGTCAGACACCACTCACCAAGATCAACCACGGAACGAGAGGCCCGGAGGCACTGCCTCGGAGGAGCTTCACTCGTCGGACAACAAACCTGCTCAGATAGAAAGCAGTGGGAACTTACCGCGCAGCGTGCGGCCCGATGGAAAAACGAACCTGGGCCCACCCGCCATCAAGGCCCGGAGCGTTAGTTCGTTGCCTGACGACCTGGGTCCTGAAGATTTCGCCTCCGCCATTGCCGAGACAGTGCTCGAGTTCAACGAAGGCGACATAATCGAAGGCACCATCGTCAACATAGAACAGGACGAGGTCCTCGTCGACATCGGTTACAAGTCCGAAGGTGTGGTGCCTCTCAAGGAACTCTCCATCCGCAAGAACGTAGCCCCGTCCGATATCGTGTCGATCGGGGAACTGATCGAGGTTCTGGTTCTCGAGAAGGAGGACGAGCAGGGCCGCCTCATCCTCTCTAAGAAGAGAGCTCTCTACGAGAGGGTATGGGGTCAGATCGAATCGATTCGTGAACAGGGCGGCACGGTCAAGGGCACCGTCATCGAAGTGGTTAAGGGTGGTTTGATAGTCGACATCGGCCTGAGGGGATTCCTTCCCGCTTCCTTGGTTGACCTACGACGCGTACGTGACCTCGAGCCCTACATCGGCCAAGACATCGAAGCCAAGGTCATCGAGTTGGACCGGAATCGCAACAACGTGGTCCTTTCCCGCCGGGCCTATCTCGAGGAGGCACAAGCCGAACAGCGCAACGCCTTCCTCAACGCGCTGGCGGAGGGTGAGGTACGGACCGGAGTGGTTTCGTCCGTCGTCAACTTCGGCGCCTTCGTCGACCTGGGAGGGATGGATGGGCTCGTCCATGTTTCCGAGTTGAGTTGGCAGCATGTGAACCATCCGTCAGAGGTCGTGAAGGTCGGGCAGAAGGTGTCCGTAAGGGTGTTGGACATCGATCGGAACCGCGAGCGGATTTCGCTATCCATCAAGCAAACTACCAACGATCCCTGGCAGGAGTTCAGCAACGAGTTCGAGGTGGGGTCGATCCTCGAAGGAAGGGTCATCAAGACCGTCCCGTTCGGCGCCTTCGTGGCGGTAGGCAACGGTGTGGAAGGGCTGGTCCATGTTTCGGAGATCGCGATGCACAGGGTGGAGTCACCGGAGTTGGAACTCTCGATAGGTCAGAATGTCAAGGTCAAGCTCACCGAGATGGACGCAGGGAGGCGCCGGGTGAGCTTCTCGATCAAGCAGGCATTACCCGAATTCTCCGCTCGGAAGGCAGGTCATCGCCCACCCCGTCGGCGCCGACCTGTGGTTTCCGAGTTCGAAAAAGCGGAGAAGAAGGAAGATGAACGCACCTTTGATGTTGACGCTTCGCTGGAGGCCATCCTTCAGGAACTCAAGGAACGGGGCATCGGCAGGCGCTGAGGAGGCTCAAGCCTGATCCTCAGAAGGAATATGCCCTACCTGAGGTTGGGTTCGGTCGAGGGTCGTCCCGGATGCCTGTCCGGCTAATCGTCGGTGGTGGGATCGGCGCCGGCAAGTCAATGGTCTGCCGGTTGCTTGCCGGTCGTGGGTTCGAGGTGTTGGAAGCCGACCGGATCGGCCATGACCTTCTCGCGCAGGATCATCGGGTTATCAGGTCCGTCGCTCAGCGTTGGCCGGAGACCCTGGTCGGCGGTTCCGTCGACCGCTCTCGGTTGGCGCGGATCGTCTTTGCCGACCCGGCCCAGCTGACGGAATTGGAGCGACTTACCCATCCGGCCATCCGCTCGGAAATCCGACTTTGGGCAAGGGGACTCGGGGATCGTCCCGCCGCGGTCGAGGTTCCGGTTCTGGCCGACCTGATGGGTCCGGGTTGGACGCGAGTTACGGTGGATGCTCCGGTAGCGGTGAAGATCGAGCGCCTGCGCAGCCGCGGGATGTCGGAGCGCGACATCGATCGCAGGATGGAGATCCAGCCCATCCGCAGCGATTGGCTGGCGGTGGCCGATTTCGTGCTGGATAACCATGGTCCGGTCACGAGGTTGGAAGAGCAGTTGGACTCACTGCTGAGTCGGTTACGAGCCGGGTACCCCCGCGGATCGAAGAGACGGCGCCGGTCGGTGTATCCTGGCAGCGATGGTTCCCTCGTCGATTGAAGAGGTAGCGGACGCGCTAGCCTCGCAACGTTACATAGCCGACCGTTCTCTAGCGGTCACTATCCATCTAGCCCTCCAGCTGGGTCGCCCCCTCTTCCTGGAAGGAGAGGCCGGGGTGGGCAAGACGGAGGTGGCCAAGGTTCTGTCGGCCATCATGGGCCAGCCATTGCTACGCCTACAGTGTTACGAAGGGCTTGACGCCGGACACGCCATATACGAATGGGACTATGCCCGCCAGATGCTGGCCATCCGCCTCATCGAGGCGAGAGGGGAAGGCGCCGAGGCGGGTATTTCGGACATCATGAGCCGCGAATACCTGATAGCTCGACCGCTTCTCGAAGCAGTGGAGCTATCCGCCGCAGGTCGCCGTCCGGTGCTGCTCATTGACGAACTCGACCGGGCCGACGAGGAATTCGAGGCCTACCTCCTTGAGTTGTTGTCGGACTTTCAGGTCACGATTCCGGAAGTGGGGACCATCATCGCAAAACAACCACCGGTGGTGGTCATAACCTCCAATCGAACCAGGGAGATACACGACGCTCTCAAGCGCCGCTGCATCTATCACTGGATCGATTACCCCACCTTCGATCGGGAGGTTGCCATTGTCACCACCAAGATGCCGGACATAAACACCACCCTGGCAGGCGCTCTTGCTAGCGCGATGGAACGGCTTCGTAACTTGGATCTGTTCAAGCCCCCCGGTGTGGCCGAAACGCTCGACTGGGCTGCCGCTCTACAAGTGCTCGGAACCCGGGTGCTCTCACCCGAGGCGGCTGATGACACGCTGGGAGTGATCCTCAAGTACGAAGAGGACATCCAGCGGGTTCGCTCCGCCGGTTTGGAAGGCCTACTAATCAAATGACGGATACCCCGGCCTCCGATACGTTCACCAAGAACGTGATCCATTTCGGCCGCTATCTGAGAGCCAGAGGGTTGGAGGTAACCCCGCCCACCGGTATGGACCTGCTAGCCGCGGCCCGGCTGCTGGGCCTGGAAGACGGGAGAGACATCCGCCACGCCTTCCGATCGTTGGTGGTGGTGCGTCCCGACCAACTGCCGGTGTTCGAGTCCGCCTTCGATCTGTTCTTCGGAAGGGGGATACGACAACCTCCGGTAGTAGGCAACGAATCCGAGTCGGTTTCACAGTCCTACCTGCCGGTGCTGGCGCCCGAGGGCCGGGATAGCGACGATGAGACGAACGACAGCAGCGAGCAGTTGGGCGCTTCCTACCGGGAGAGGCTGGGTAGGAGGGACTTCGGTGATCTGGCGCCCGACGAGATTGCCGAAGTGAGGCGAATGATCAACACCATGATCTGGAAGCCCGCCGAGGCACTCAGCCGCCGCTGGCTGGCGGATTCCAGAGGCCGCCGCCCTGATATGCGCCGTACGTTGCGTAACGCGGTCGGTCCCGGGGGTGAACTGATCGAGATGGAGTTTCGTTCCCGCAAGCCGCGCCGCAGACCATTGATCATCGTTGCTGATGTGAGTGGCTCGATGGAGAAGTACGTCGAGATGCTCCTCTACTTCGCCCACGCCGCCCCGGCTCGCATGGGGAGGGTGGAGACATTCGTATTCTCTACCAGGTTGACGAGGATTACCCATGAACTGAGGCGACGCGACCCGGCGGCCGCTCTTCGCCTGGTGTCGGGCCGGGTTCATGACTGGTCAGGCGGCACACGGATCGGGGAGTCCCTGGAGAGGTACAACAAGGTATGGAGTCGGCGGGTGAACAGGGGGGGTCCGATCGGGATGATCATCAGTGACGGATGGGACCGAGGAGATCCCGCGGTCTTGACTCGCGAGATGGCCCGCTTCTCACGGTCGGTACACCGTACGATATGGTTGAATCCTTTAGCGGGTCGGGTTGGCTACTCTCCGGAGACCAGAGGCCTGAAGGCGGCCCTTCCGTTCGTGGATGATTTCCTTCCCGCGGCCCGCTTGGTGGATCTTGCCGGGGTGGTACGTCTCCTAGAGTCAATACCTTCAAGGCAAGAACCAATTGCGAGAAGAGGAGTGTGGGCTTCATGAACGATGCGCTAGCGGTGTACGACCGTTGGACCGCAGAGGGAAAGAAGGTAGCGGCGGCAACGGTGGTCAGGGTGCAGGGTTCTGCCCCGCGACCCGAAGGCGCCAAGTTCCTGGTGTCCTCCACGGGTGATATGGATGGATCCGTTAGCGGAGGATGCGTGGAGAACGACGTGTTCCTGCACGCCCAGGAAGTGATCGAGACCGGGGAGCCACGTCTGGTCACCTACGGGATAGCCGATGAGGACGCCTTCGAGGTCGGGCTGGCCTGCGGGGGAACGATCCAGGTATTCATCGAACGATGGTAAGACCGCTGGAAGCAGTACGGGGTCTGGTGGATGAAGAACGTCTAGGCGCCGTTATAACCGTGGTATCCGGGCCCGGAGCAGGAGTGAAGGGGGTGGTCGGCCGCACCGAGGGGCTGGTCGCCGGGGAGATTCCACCCGACATCGTCGAGGATGTGATCGCTGACGCCGGCCGATTGATGGACCGTGAGCAGAGTCGGACTCTCACCTACGGGGATCGTCAGGTATACATAGAGACGGTTGCTCCCCAACCACAGCTGGTGGTTTTCGGCGCGGTTCACATCGCCCAAGAGTTGTGCCGGATGGCTTACTGGCTCGGGTTCCGCGTGATCGTTAACGACGCTCGGCCTTTCTTCACTACCGAGGAGCGGTTCCCCGAAGCGGAGGATGTGGTCGTCGGATGGCCCGACGAGGTAGCGGACCGGATCGAAATAGACGCCCGAACCTACGTGGTGATGCTCAGCCACGACGCTCGCTTCGAAGACCCGGTGCTTCCATGGGTGCTCGGCGGTCCTGCCAAGTACATTGGAGTGATGGGGAGTCGTCGGACCCACCGACGACGTGTTAACCGCCTCCTAGAAGCCGGTTTCGACGACCGTCAGATCGCTCGGATTCATGGACCGGTCGGGCTGGACATCGGTGCAGAGCAGCCGGGGGAGGTAGCTATCTCGATCCTGGCCGAGATGATTCAGGTGAGGTACGGTTCAGGTTCGGGCCTTTCCCTCGTCGGTCGGCCCGGCCGCATTCACCTCCAGCGTACCGAGGACGAAGGGGATCTATGACCACTTCGGGGCGGTACCTGCCGTCTGTCGTTGGCCATAGTCTCAGTCGATGAGCACCGTGGCCCTGGTATTGGCCGCCGGTGAATCGAGAAGGTTCGGTGATACCAAGCAATTGGTGGACTGGTGCGGTGTTCCGTTGCTCGAGTATGTGGTGGGACAGGTGACGGGTTGGCCGGAGGTCGATGGGGTGTATGTGGTCCTCGGCGCGAACAGCGAACAGATCATGAGCCGCGTCGATCTTTCGGAGGCGACAGTTATCGAGAACTGTGATTGGAGGGAAGGAGTGGCGTCGTCGCTTCGAGTAGGACTTGATGCGTTGATAGGGGAACGAACGGTGAATCGGGCCTTCATAACTCTGGGTGATCAGCCTACGGTTTCCTCAGATGTCATTCCAAGGTTGCTGGCGGCCGGACGGCGTTCCCGCCGGCCGGTAACCATCCCCCGGTACCGGTTCGTTAGGGGCCATCCGGTTCTGATAGAGCGTTCCCTCTGGCCCCGGCTGGTGGCCGGTGTGGAGGGTGATCAAGGCGCGAGGAATCAGTTTCTTTCGCATCCCGAGTGGGTGGAGGAGGTGTTGATCGGCGAACCTCCGCCTCCTGATATCGATACGCCGGAAGATCTGGATAATCTAAGCAGGAAAACCTGATCCAGGAGTGTAGAGGGCTGGTCAGGCCGCCGGGTCGATTGTACGGCTTACGGTAACACTGGGATTTGTATCCTTAAACATAATAAGATAGGATAAACCCTCTTTATTATCCGTGAGTGGGAGGGTTATCGACCTATGGCTCCTATTGCCAGTCTCGACGGGATCGATGCGGCCGATGCCCGGACGCTTCGGCGATCCGGGATAAGCACGACCGAGGCGCTGCTCGGGAGGACCGCTACTTCCGAAGATAGGAAACAGCTGGACTCAGTGGTGGCGGTAGGCGAACAGAAGCTGCTCTCCTGGGCGCTCAACATCGACCTCATGAGAATAAAGGGGATAGGCGTACTGTACTGCCGACTACTCAACAAGGTCGGTGTCTTCTCGATCGAGGATCTGAGGGTATGGAATCCGCACACCCTCGAGGCGATGCTCGTCCAGGTAAACGGCAAGCTCGGACTATCCCAGCGGTTGCCTAATCTGGAACGCGTTACGGCTTGGGTAGTCGAAGCTCAGTCGACCGAGCCCACGGTCCGGAGGTAACCATGTCTCGGGATCGGTCGTCACATTGCCGGGGCCGATACGCAATCCGGCAAACCGAATAGAAGACTCATACCGACGTGCCGGGAAGGACCTCGTAGTGTGTATCGTTAACCGGGCCGGCCCTTTGATTGATGGGCTGGCATCGGCGTGGCTCCGAGGTCTAATCTCCTCGGCATCTTCCTGGAGGAAGCTCAGATGATTATCGTCATGAAACCGGGAGCTGAAGACGAACACATCGCCGCGGTGGTGCAGCGTCTGGCTGATGTTGGTTCGGAGGCTCATGTATCGAGTGGCCAGCTCCGCACCGTTATCGGCGCGGTGGGTGACCGCGGGCGGATGCAACAGGTCCCCTGGAGGGCGATGGCAGGAGTAGAGCGGGCGGTACCGGTCCTGAAGCCCTACAAGTTCGTATCTCGTGAGTTCCAAGCTGAAGATACGGTCATAAAAGTTCGCAGTGCACAGGTAGGCGGGGGGGTATTCGCCCCGATTGCCGGGCCATGTGCGGTGGAGAACCGGGATCAACTGTTTAGAACCGCTGAAGCGGTCAGGAATGCGGGTGCGACAATACTGCGAGGAGACGCCTTCAAGCCCCGCACCAGTCCATTCTCTTTTCAGGGTCTGGCCGAAGGTGGGCTTCGATTGTTAGCGGAGGCACGTGAAGAGTTCGACCTTCCGTTCGTAGCCGAGGTTCTGGATCCGCGCGAGGTGGAAATGATTGCCGGCTACGCGGACATGCTTCGCATCGGGACCCGGAACATGTCCAACTTCGCCCTGCTCTCGGAAGTGGGGAAGGTCCGAAGACCGGTGATGCTGAAGCGGGGGTTCACCGCCACCGTAGACGACTGGCTTAACGCCGCTGAATACATCTACAAGGAAGGAAATCACGAGATCCTGATGGTGGAGCGCGGTATTCGCACGTTCGAAACCAGCACCCGCAACACGCTGGACATCTCGGCCGCGCCGGTCATCAAGGCGGTATCGCATCTTCCCGTCATTATCGACCCCTCCCATTCGTCGGGCCGTCGCCATCTGGTGGCGCCGCTAGCCCGAGCGGCTATCGCGGTGGGTGCGGACGGTTTCATCATCGATGTACACCCTGCACCGGAGACGGCGTTGGTGGACGGCGATCAGGCGCTGCTTCCCTATGAGTTCGCCGAGTTGATGGACCAGATGAGGTCTTTGGCGGCCGCGCTCGAAATCACCATCTAGGAGCGTGATGTGCGAACCGTTCCGGTCCTGCTAACCGGCGGCATCGCGCCCATCCAATAGCTGTGGAACGGGCCGCAATACTCGGAACGGGTCTGATCGGCGCGTCTCTCGGGATGGCTCTCCGTAAGGCGGGATGGGTTGTTGCCGGGTGGGATCCCGATTCTGACGCGTTAGCGGTCGCGCTTCGGAGAGAAGCGCTCGACGACACGTACTCGACCCTTCAGTCTGCCCTCGACGGCGTCGATCTTGTCGTTCTGGCGGGACCGCTCAGCGCGACCGTAGAGACTCTGAGGGGGTTGGATACCGACGCCTTGGTGACCGACGTGGCCGGGGTCAAGCTCCCTGTTGTGAGGGCTAGACCCTCTGGTCTGCGGTTAGTCGGGGGGCACCCGATGGCCGGTCGTGAGCAGGCCGGTCCCGCCGCGGCTACTCCCTCGCTGTTCAGGGGGGCGCCCTGGATAGTTTGTCCGGACGGAGCAGCAGAGTCTGACCTGGCAAAGCTAAGGACGATCATAGGAGCCGTGGGCGCCATCCCTTACACGATGCCGGCTTCGGAACACGACCGGGTGGTGGCTGCCATTTCTCATCTACCACAAATCTTGGCCGTATCCCTTGTCAACCTTGCCACAGGTGACCCGGGCGCCTTGGAGTTGGCGGCAGGGTCCTTTCGGGACCTGACTCGCGTGGCGTCCTCTGATCCCGGTTGGTGGCCCGAGGTGTTGGCGGCCAACTTCGACAATGTGAGCAAGGCAATCGACAGCATGATCCACCGGCTCGAGGCAACCAAGCAGGAGATCACCTCGAATCGCGACGCTCTTTCCTCCCGTTTCGAAGCGGCCCGACGCGAGCGGCAGGGGATCGCGTCATCCGAGGTCAGAGTGGAAGTCGTGCTAGAAGATCGCCCCGGCGAGATCGCAGCCGTCGGGCGAGCGCTGGAGCATAGCGCGGTAGACGTGCGTGACCTGCAACTTCGCCACGCTCCGCACGGAGGGGGTGGTGTTCTTACGATATCGGTCCGTCCCCAGGAAGCCGAGATCCTGCGCGAATCCCTGGCAACAGAGGGTTTCGGGCTCGCTTAGGAGGGTCCTGAAAAACGAATCTTACGGGGTTAGGTGGTTGGCAAACCGCCTGATCATAGAGTTGTGGGTTAGCGGCTGAACCCCTTTGTGCGGGGTTTCTCAGCACTCTCCTAGACTCTCCGGTATGAGGACTATGCGGGTTGTCGGCGCCCAGCTCAATCTCCGCGCCGGGGACTTGGGTTACAACGAGTCCCGACTGCTGGATGCTATGCGGTGGGCCGAGCGTCGAGAGGCCGACGTTCTGCTCTTCCCGGAGTTGGCTATACCGGGTTATCCACCCGAAGACTTGGTCGTGCGGCCCGCGTTCGTGGATGCAAACCTTGCGATACTCGACCGTCTCGCGACCGAGGCTCGGGACACGGTTGCCATTGTCGGCTTCGTGGATCGTGTTGGTACGGGCGCTCGGACAATGGGAGATTCGATACCGCGTGAGGCGGCCAACGCGGTGGCGTTGCTCCACCGAGGCCGTGTCCGAGGTATCTATCACAAGGTACTCCTGCCCAATTACGGGGTGTTTGATGAGGGTCGTTACTTCGCGCCCGGTAACCGTCCGGGAGCGGTCTGGAATATCGGTGGTGTCGTTGTCGGAGTCTCGATCTGCGAGGACATCTGGCTTCCAGACGGGCCCCCTTCCCGGCAGGTCGCCAAGGGGGCCCGAATACTCTTGAACGTCAACGGATCACCCTTTCAGAGATCGAAAGAGAACCGAAGGTTGGATCATATCCGGCGTCAGGCACAGGATTCGGCTGTTCCGGTGGCCTACCTGAACCTGATTGGAGGCCAGGACGAGCTGGTGTTTGACGGAGGGTCGATGATCGTCGACCGCACAGGTTCGGTCCGGTACCGCTCACCCTCTTTCGAGGAGGATCTGTTTCTGGTCGACGTAGAAGTGGGCGAGGATCGGCCACCGGAGCGTGAGGCGGTGGTGGTGCGCAGCAAGCCGTTACGGCGGCGTCGGGAACTCGCGACACCCGCTCCTGCCGTTGCTCTTTCTCCCTTGGAGGGGATCTACCGGGCGCTCACGCTGGGGCTGGGTGACTACGTGCGGAAGAACGGCTTCTCCAGGGTGTTGGTGGGCCTATCGGGAGGGATCGACTCGGCGCTTACCGCAGCGATAGCCGCCGACGCGTTGGGATCTGCGGCCGTTCGAGGGGTGACCATGCCCTCCAAGTTCAGCTCGACAGGTTCGGTGCATGATTCGGAGGAGTTGGCGCGGCGTTTGGGTATTCGTTTTGACATGATCGAGATTGCCGAGTTGTACGCCGCATACGAAACGGCGCTTGCCTCCCAATTCGATGGTACGGACTTCGGGGTAGCGGAGGAGAACCTGCAACCTCGGATCAGGGGTACGTTGTTGATGGCGATCTCCAACAAGCACGGAGAGATGGTGATCGCCACCGGCAACAAGTCGGAGATGGCGGTCGGCTACGCCACCCTTTACGGAGACATGGCCGGTGGTTTCGCCGTCCTCAAGGACGTGTTCAAGACTCAGGTATACGAGCTTGCCAGGTGGCGGAACGGTCTCGGTGAAGTGATTCCCGAAGAAACGATCACCAAGGCCCCGTCAGCGGAACTCCGCCCCGGACAGTTCGACACCGACAGCCTCCCACCCTACGAGGTGCTCGATCCGGTACTCGCCGCATATATCGAGGAGGACCGATCGGTGGGTGACATTGTGGAGGCCGGATACGACCGGGCGTTGGTGCAACGAGTGGCCACGATGGTGGACCGCAACGAATACAAACGGCGGCAAGCTCCGCCGGGAGTGAAGACAACCGCCAAGGCGTTCGGTCGGGATCGACGGCTTCCCATAACCAACGGTTGGTATGGTGGGTGATCTGATGGCGCCTGTACTCCTGAACGGTCGGCCCATCCCGCCGACCGTTTCGATCTTCGATCCGATGGTGGTGAGAGGCGATGGGTGTTTCGAGGCTCTTCGGTCCTACGGGGGTCAGTTGTTCGGTCTCGCCGAGCATCTGGCACGCTTGGCGCGATCCGCACAGGCGTTGGACATTTCCCTGCCTCCGATCCTCTGGATCGGGGAGTGGGCCAGGCAGGTCGCATCCCAGCAGGGAGACGGTGTGCTACGCATCTTCGTTTCCGGCGCCGAGCAGGGCGCCAACGTGTACGTTCTGTCTGCGGATATTCCTGAGTTGATCCCGCAGCACCGGCTGCTGGAAGTATCCGCTCCATGGCATCCGGCGGGGGCCGCCTGGGAACTGGCCGGAGTGAAGACCCTTTCTTACGCTCCGAATATGGCGGCGACCAGGCGAGCCCAGGAGGCCGGCTTCGACGACGCCTTGCTGCTGTCTCGGGATGGGATCATCCTGGAAGGGCCTACCTCGGCGGTGATCTGGATGGTGGATGGGGTGATCGAGACGGCCTCGATCGACCTGGGGATACTCGACTCGGTGACCCGGCGGATTTCCCTGTCCCAGGCGCGGGAGCACGGTATAGAGATACGAGAGGGTAGTTTCCCAGCAGAGCGTCTCGCCGAGGCACAAGAGGTGGCCGTCCTTTCCTCCGTCAAGGAAGTGAAGCCGGTAGTCGCCATAGGTGAACGTACCTACCGGCCTGGTCCGATCACCGCCCTCCTGACGAGGATCTATCGTGAGGCGGTCGAGAACGTCATCAGCGGCTGACGGGGAGGCTGTGCAGTGTCACGCCGGGGACTCCGACCGACCTCTCGACTCTCCGGTTGGGGTTCCCGAAGGTGTACCCTGGTGGCAGGCGGTACCCGTCAGATAAGGGAGAGGCCTATGCGGTTCATGAGATTAGTCTGGGTGCTGCTCGCTATATCGCTCGTGGTGGCCGGTTGCAACCGCGATGCTGACGAAACCTCCCCCTCCACCGTACCGCCTGCCGTGGCGCCGACTACCGCCCCGAGTGTGGATTCCGAGGGTGTCTCGGGCCTACCCGACTCGGTCGAAACGATTCCAAGCCTGGATGATGACAGTGAGGATGGATCGGTCGGTACCGAAGACGCGACGACTGCTGCGACCACCGCGACCGTTTCCGGCCTACCGACCTACGAGGTTGTCCATCGGATGATCGAAGACGACCGCGAGACCCTGGTCATAGTTGTCGAACCTGGCGCCTACTCCGCAGTGGAGTTGGAGAACCTGGTATATGACGTGGTTGAACGCTTCGTTCCGAGCGCCGCCATAGTGGTGGACGACCGCACGGCTGCCGATCTAGCCATCCTGGAGGAACGGACCGAGGATGATCAGAGGCAACTCGACACTCATACCCTGTTGCGTATCGAAAACGGGGTGGAGGTCAGTTTCTACGGACCGTACGCGGACATCCCGGGGCTGACGGTCGGGTCCTAGCCCCGATTATTCATGAATGGGGGTTTGGACGATAAGTGGAGAAGACCATCTTCGCACTCTGACCAGGAATACAGCTATCGGCGTTCCCTGTCCTGGTCCGGGGTAGGTGTGCACCTGTCGGGTGAACGGTTCGTTTCTCCCTAATCTCGGGTGGAACTGGCGTTAGGCGCCTCGGTGTGCGGAAAACCTGATTAACCAGGGCCAGTGGCCGAGGCGGAATCTGCTGGAGTTGCTCGGGTCAAGACCGCGAAAACCAAATTACCCGGCATGGGTCACCTCCGGTGGGTCCCGCCCCCAACCGCCGCCTCCTCGGCGTCGAAACGCGTCCCGCTAGCTCCTTGCCGACCACTTCGGCCACAAGGCAGGACAAAGCAAGATGATTCCAACCCGGTCCGGTCGGTACCTGACAGAACCGTCGGTGCTTTATGGTTACCCACCAGTTTGCAGAAGAGGTGTGACAGATTCCCCTGCCGTCGGGTCGCTTCCCGTAAGAAAGATTTCGCGGTCCCCCAAATCCAAACGAATAACGATACAGCACCCTCCCAGCCGCGCGTCCGGGTCTCCACGTAGCAACCTTCAGGCACGACTCAGAGTAGGAGGGTCGCCACCAAGAGAAACCCACCAAATCCCACAACGTCGGTCACCAGGGTGAGGAAAATGTTCGATGCGAGGGCCGGGTCGAGACCCATACGCCGCAGCAGCAACGGGATGCCGGTACCCGTCAGTGTTCCGATGGTTAGGTTGGCGATGGTGGCGATGGCCATCGTTATCCCGAACCGGAGGCTGCCGCCGAAGGCGAAACCTACCACGGCCGAGAGCAGTCCGATCGGTATCGAGTTGATAATGCCGATCGTTACCTGCTGGGTCAGCACTCTCCCCACTCTGCTCGGGGCCACGCTGTGGATGGCCAGCGATCTGATCACCACCGCGAGGCTCTGTGCCCCGGCGTTGCCACCGATCAGCGCGACTACCGGCATCAACGCCGCCAGGATCGGCCCGATCTCATCAATCACTCCGGATTGTCGTTCGATCACCAGCGCTACGACCACCGCCATGGCCAGATTCACCACCATCCAGGGCAGTCGCATGGTGGCGGCTCTCAACACCGGCGTGAAGACCGTCTCCTCGGGTCCGGCGCCCATGGCTGCCGCGAAATCTTCGGATGCCTCGGCCTGTACCGAATCGACTAGGGCTTCGTGGGCCACCATGCCGATCAACACACCCGAGTGATCGACCACGGGGAGTCCGAGCAGGCCATAGCGTTGGGCAAGCTCGGCAACTTCCTCCCGGTCGGTGTCGGGACGCACCGTAACCGGTCGGCGTACCATCGTCTCGTCCAGCCCCACCCCCGGACGGGCGAACACGAGGTCTCGGAAGGAAACCACCCCGACCAGGTGACGCTGAAGATCGACCACGTATACGTAGGACAGGTCTTCGATCTGGTCGTGCAATTGCCGGAGCCTTTCGATCGCCTCTCCGGCTGTGATGCCTACCTGGATGGAGGCAACGTCGGTTGTCATGAGGCCGCCGGCTGAATCCGGTGCATGTTGAAGGAGAGCGAGAAGCTCGTGAGCGATCTCCGTCTTCAGGTTGGATAGGAGAAGGTCACGGTCCTGTTGGGTCAGCTCTCCGATCATGTCGGCGGCAATGTCGGCGTCCATCGCCGAGATCACATCCGACATTCGTTGGTGAGGGAGGTCTCCGAGGATCTCGGCGCCGAGTTCGGGCCGCATCTCGTTGAGTATGTTGGCGACGGGGATCGGGTTGAGTTCAGCTAGGAGGTCAGTTGCCGCGTCGGTTCCGAGTTCCTCGAGGATGTCGGCTGTGTCGTGTGGATCAGCGGTAGCTACGGCCTCCCACTGGGGGATATGGGTATCGAGGTATTCCTCCACTACTTCAGGCTCTACCCGCGCGGCGCTACGCAGCCGAAGGGCCAGATCGCGGGGTCGCAGCAGCTTTAGCCTCACGGCATCCTTTCTTACCTGGCTACCAAGGCGCTTCGGGTGACGGCGCCGCACGAATCACGGGTGATGAATCGAGTGGCCGACACGACCGGCTATTAAACGACCAGCTAGTTTGCAGCCGGCCCCAAGCTACCTTAACCCTGGATTTTCATGTCCCCCGGTACGTCGGGCCAAATGCCACTCAAACTTCATCATTCCGGATGGTCCACATGTTACGTCGTATGGCAAGCCTCGCCCGGCAATCAACCTGACCCTTCGAATGCCCGCACTCCGATTATCTCCACCTCGAAGGTTCCTCCAGGCGCCTCATAAGTAACCCGGTCGCCGGTTGAAGCTCCGAGTAACGCCTTGCCGAGCGGTCCGGCCGGCGAGGCAAGTCTGAACCCTTCTACTCGATTCTCCTGGGCGGCCACCAAGTACTCGTCGTCACCGAATTCGTCGCGTAAGGTGACGAACGAACCAACTTGTACGGTGTCGTTGTCCTGTCCATCTCCACCCTCCCCGACTACCGAATTGTCGAGAAGGTGCCGAAGTGTGCGGATTCTGGCCTCCATCAAACCTTGCTCGTTCTTGGCGGCGTCGTAGTCGGCGTTTTCCCTTATGTCCCCGTGAGCACGGGCTTCGGCCAGCCGGTCCGCAATCCGGATCCGGCCCTCCGTGGTCAGGGTGTCGTACTCCTGCTGGAGCTTCCGGTACGCGTCGGCGGTTAGCCATGTGGGTGAGCTGCTCATACCGGAGAGAATACCGGGATTGCCGGGAAACCATGATTCTCGGAGGGGTTGCACTCGAAATCGGGACAAATGAGACAGCGAGACGATTGACCCTTGGCTCCATGCCCGCACCCTGGCCCTGATTATTCAGGTTTGCCACACACCGAAGCATGTAACGCCTGTTCAACCCGAGTATCGGGAGCTACTTACGTTCACCGACAGGTGAATCTCTACACCGGACCGGGATGGGAAACGCCGATAGCTGTATTTCCTGGTCAGTGCGCGGATATCGTCCAAGTCCACTCATCCTCCAAACCCTCATCCATGAATAATCGGGGCTACTTACCAGTACTGATCGATCATGTGAGGTTGTTCACCTATGGAAATTATAGTTCGGGGACCGATGTGACGGTCGTTTCGCCCTCGGTGCCCAAGGCGGAGACCACCGACAACACGACCAACCTGGCGAGCAGCCACCGGCAATCGCGGTCAACGAGACATCGAACGATTCACCATGGCACCTCCCTGTACCCTCCTTGCCGGTGCCGATCGTATCGGGTTGTTGTTGCATGATCGGTGGTGAGTCTGGTTTAGACCGGGGTGTGTTCTTATGGCGCTGTGGTGGTTGTGTTTTTGTAGGGGGTGAGGATTGTGTTGGCGGCTTCGATCATCGGAGCGCATGACGGGTGATTGGGGTCGCCCCATTTGTTGATGAGGCGTTTCACCCTCCATGCGTACCAGCGGACATTGGCAGCGGCTTCGCCTATTTCACGGATGTCTTGAACAGACGATACCCCCAGATTTATCAATGCTTGGCTGTGATAGCTGTATACCTTGTCGTAGTAGTCGTAGGACCGTAAGTCCGGGGCTATTTCGAGTAGAAACGGTTTTAGTTTGGTGAGCGTGGCGACCATCTTGTCGAATCCGGTGTGGCCGGGTTCAACTTCGAAGGTCGGATCACGCAGCGCGGCGTCAATCAGAAAACTCTCTTCACTTCCGTAGAGGCCTTCCATCCGAAGGTATTCATCCCAAGCATGTTCGTCGGGGAGCAACCCGACTCGGAAGGTATTAGCGCATTCGGTGGCTGGTAGTCCTCCCCAGGTGCTGGGTAGGCGGTGGTCCCAGGTGGGGTGGTGAACCCGTCGAGGAACCGACCAGTCCGAAGTAGTGGTCGTGACGGACGGCGGTGGGACAGTCGTGACAGTCGTAGTCGTCTAGTCGTTTTGTGCAGCAGGGTCGGTGGCTTGTTCCGATCCGGAAACCGGAACGGTGTTATCAGTTACCGAGATACCCTCACCCTCGCCGCTGGCGACGCCGTCATAGCTGCCCGTCGGGTCGAGCCAGCCCGCCACGGTGGTGTCCGTTACCGCGAAGCCGCCCTCGCTGGTCGTCGCGGTTGTCTGATCAGGAACCGTTGTCGTGGTGCTAGTGACGTCGCCGTCGCCCTCGGTACCCATGGCGGAGACCACCGACAGCACGACCAACCCGCCGACCAGCACCCCAGCAACCGCGACAGCCCAGAAGCTACGACGGTTCGCTCGTGGGTGCATCCATCCTTCTGACTTCGTGTCTGGTTGTTGCCGGTTGTGGTGTTAGCGTAACCCGGACTCGATACTCGAAACTGGAACCTTCCAAGTAACTATCGTAAATCCCGTCGGCACCGGCACCATCACCGACAACGCCTAACACACTATTGTCCCCAACATTTGCTTTGAAGAGAAGGGAGGCCGCGGTGGCGGAGATACGGCTTACGTCATTCTCTCCGGGGGCCGGCTGAGCGTGCAAGCTCGGTCCGGACGAGCTTGCGCAGGTCCTGCGCCCTCTCAAAACTCATCGCGCAACTTCACATAGCGACCTGCTGGTCGGGGTTTCGACTTCTGACGATGCAGGCGTCTACGCCCTCGGCGAGGGTCGAGCGCTCGTGCAGACGGTGGACTTCTTCACCCCGATCGTCGACGAACCCTACGACTGGGGCCGGATCGCCGCTGCGAACGCCCTGTCCGATGTGTACGCGATGGGAGGCCAACCCCTTACCGCCCTGCAACTAGTGGGTTGGCCCCGGGCTAGGCTGCCTATATCTCTGCTTTCCGAAGTGATACTCGGAGGGGCTGATGTCATGGCCGAGGCCGGGAGCACCATCTCGGGAGGGCATTCGATCGACAGCGAAGTACCCCTCTATGGATTCTCTGTGACCGGCACAGTGGATCCGGCGCGGATGACTACCAACGCGGCCGCGCAGCCGGGAGATGCCGTCGTCCTGACCAAACCCCTCGGTACCGGGGTGGTCGCCACCGCGATCAAGCAGCAGTCCGTGACTGGTCGGCTCCGTGACGCAGCGGTTGAGGTCATGGCCACCCTCAACGGGCCGGCCTCCTCCGCTATGGTGGCGGTAGGTGTGCGCTGCGCGACAGACGTGACCGGCTACGGGTTGCTCGGACACCTACGCGAGATCGTGGAGGCTTCGAGGGTGTCAGCCCGGGTGAACATGGCTTCGGTACCGGTCCTCGACGGGGTGAGGGAACTAATCGAGGCCGGTGCATACCCGGGGGGCAGCATGCGTAACCTCGGTTCGGTCTGGCCCGCCGTCACTAGCCGGGTCGGGGAGACCAGCCTTAAGATCTTGGCCGATGCCCAGACCAGTGGGGGACTGCTGATGGCGGTTCCGCAGCCAAAGCTGGCGGGATTGCTCGAAACGCTGGAGGAGGTTGCGCACGTGGCATCAGTGATCGGTGAGTTCGTTCAGACGTCGGGGAGCCCACGAATCGAGGTCGTGTGAAGGTTGATCGGAGCCGTCTGGAGAAGATCGCCTCCGCGCTGTCGATCGGTGGTCTACAGCGCCACATCTTCCTGTGCGCACAGCAGACCAACCCCCGCTGTTCGAGCTTCGAAGAGGGTGTGGCGGCTTGGCGGCGTCTCAAGTCGGCCACCAAGTCCCTCGACATTGCGTCCGCTCCTCCGCGCTGGCAGGGGAACTTTTCGCGGACCCCGGTACTTGACCGCCCTGGGCAGGGAACCGTTCTCCGGTCGAAGGTCGACTGCTTACGCATCTGCGAGCAGGGACCTATCGCGGTGGTATACCCGGACGGGGTCTGGTACCACTCGGTGGCCGGTGAGGTGCTCGACCGCATCGTCCACGAACACCTGGTGGGCGGTCGTCCGGTTGCCGAGTACGTATTCGCAGTCGACGAGCTGAGCGCCGCTACTCAGGAAGGCGGGTGATCCCTGCCTTACCTTCGACGTCTTGAGGAAGTAACGGAACTGTTACCGAACGCATAGCCTACGCCTGATTGTTCATGTTGCCGACACACCGACGTATATCGCGCCAGATCAACCTGAGTCATGGGATGTTACGACCGTTCACCACCGTCGTATGTCTGATGGCCTTCGCAGTGGCGGGATGGGCATGCTCGCGTCCCGCGGTGGAGGCGCCGCCGCTTACGTTGCCCACTGAAGTTGTACCTGACTGGATCAATCCGGCTGATGCCGATTCGCTCTTCCCTGAAGGTGACGAGTGCTACGTAACGGTGGGGGATGGGGTGCGGATCTTGCAGGTGTTCGAGGGAACCGGGTCCTACGGCGTTCTCAGGGCGGGTGACATCATCACTTCGGTAGAAGGTATCCGGACGGATTCGCGTGAGGTCTTACTCGAGGTGCTGGAGGACCGCCGACCGGGCGATTCAATTCGTATCGTGGGTAGCCGGATGGGCAATACTTTCTCGGTCGAGGTGGAGCTCACCTCGACGCCGGAAGATCCCGGAAGGGGCATCATCGGTATCTTCCCCGAGACCCGACTGCGTGTTGTCCAACCGTCGTCTCTGGCGCCCGGTACGGATGCCGATCCGGTCGCCGAGCCCATCCTCGTGGATGGCGCCCTCTTGCTGCACTCCCCGCTTGCGGCGGGATGGATCCGGTACGAGGGAGTGGAAGTCGTCAGGATGGTGGGTTTCGGGTCGGACCTGTACGCGGTGTCCAGCGGGGACACACCGGCCCTTGTGAATCTGGTCGATAAAGAGGTCGTACCCATCGATCCCGGACCTATCGTTGTTGAGAGTGGAGTTGGCCCTATCGCTGTGCTGCTCGGAAGCCTGGAGACCGCCCTTGCCTCGGTTGGTGAGTTGGTGCTGGTTAGCGGCCGGTTTTATGAGGATCCTTCCGGTGTGTTTGCTATCCATGGGGTGGATCCGGTCGATGGGACGCTTGCCTGGTCTCGTCCCATAGGACTTTCAGCGTCCGGTTTTCCCCTGGTACCCGTGGAGGCATTCAGGAGTCCGTCGGGTGATCGCGCCATCGTGACGTTGGTTGAACAAGACCCGGCAACCGGAAGTCGATCCGCGGTGCTGACCTACCTCCTGGTTGACGAGCAGGGTGAAGTGGTTGCCGGCCCGCCGGGAATCGACCGGTTCCTCCCCACCGACGGTATCACCGGATGGTATGACACCGAATCGCTGGCCTACGTGGCTGAGCTCAGCGGGCCGGAAGTGGTGGTCTGGAACTTGAGCAGCGGTGACCACACCCGCGTGTGGCCGGTGCCTATCGAAACGGTCCCTGATCTGGTCACGATGATCCCGATCGGGGATGGTCGGCACCTGATGCAAGTTGGTAGCGGTGACGTTTCCTTGATCGACGTTTTACAACTGGAGCCGGTCCGACCCATCGCACGCGGATGCCGTTTCGTTCCTGTAGGTCTTGGCGCCACCAGCGGATTGATACCTCAGGCGGTGACCCTCGAGTACTAGACCGAATCGATCGTTGCACCCTACCTGTTGCGTGCGTGATCGGACAGCTCGGGCAGGATTCTCGGATGGTGCGCCCACCCGAAACAGCCCTTCGGGATCTATTACCCGGGAGTCTTAGTCGATCCGCGTTGGCTGCCCGCAAGGTGGGGATTTTATGAGTATCCGGAATGCGTTCATCGATCCTGAGTTGTACGAGTACATACTGGCCGTTACCCATCAAGAGGATCCGCTGCTGGCTGACCTCAAAGCGGAGACGGCTCGGCTCCCCGAATCCGGGATGCAGATCTCGCCCGATCAGGGCCTCTTCATGAGCATGCTGACCAGGTTGATGGGAGCTACGAGGGCGATCGAGGTAGGAGTGTTCACCGGATACAGCAGTCTAAGCGTGGCACGCGCGCTGCCGGAGAATGGCCGCTTGGTGGCGTGTGACGTCAGCGACGAATACACGGCCATAGCACGGCGCTACTGGGAAAAGGCGGGGGTGGCTTCCAAGATCGGATCTTCGTCTGGGCCCGGCCGTCTCGACCCTCGACGCGATGATCGAGAAGGGTGAGTCAGGCGCCTACGATCTGGCCTTCATCGATGCGGACAAGGGCAATTACCCGAAATACTATCAGCGCTGCTTGCGGCTCTTGAGGAGCGGTGGCCTGATGATGGTGGACAACGCTCTGTGGGGCGGCCAGGTGGCGGATCCGGCGCAGACCGATTCGATGACCACTACCTTGCGGGACCTTAACCGGATGGCTGGCGAGGATACTCGGGTCGAGGTCTCCCTCCTGCCAATCGGCGATGGCCTTCTCCTGGCCCGCAAGGTTTGATCACTCCACCTTGATAGTGGCGCGTATCGGCGGTCGGCAACAAATCAGGATTCCAGCACCCTGCTGAGACCTGTGAGACCTGAACATAAACCCGGTCTAACGCTGACTACCGATCATCAACTGGCAACCGGCAACGTCCGTTATCGTATGAACACCCGTCGTACTACGGCGATTCCACATCAGGGTCGGCGGCGCCGATGCTTATTCCGATCCCGAGAGCCTCACGGTGATCGTCTGCGCTGACCGCCGCGAAACCGGCCGGCTTGCTCATGGTTACCGAACCGGCTTCGAGTCCGATAATCTCGGCGACTTCATCGCCCGGGATGGTCTTTTTCTGCTGCAGGCGAACCGCCACGTTGAACACCGCCGTCTTGTGCTCGTCGAGCATGTCGTACACCTCGTCGTACAGGCGGTGCAATCGGTGCTCTATCTGGGCGTTCATGGTTCTGGCGATCTTGCCCGTCGGATCGGGAGGTTGGTCGAGGGCGTGCTGGGGCAATCCGGAGCTCGAGGCGAGGTTGTCGCCCATACCCCATACCCCGATCATGCGACTGGCGATAGTCGTACTGCTCCGGAGGTCCCCTCCTACCCCCATCGAGTTGTCTCCCTGAAAGAACATTCGCTCTCCGGCGAGGCTGGCCAGTGACACCTTGATGTCCACTTCCAACTCCGTCTTCCACTGGACGAACCGGTCTTCGAGAGCGATGTAGGAAACGAAGCCGCCGACATCACCGCGTCGCTCGATGGTGGCGACGTCGATGTTGTGGTTGGCCTTCAACAGATGGGCCGCCACGGCGTGGCTGGCCTCGTGGATGGCAACGGCGAACTCTTCTCGTTCCACATACTCGAAACCCTCGGCCGGACCCATCTCCTTTAGCGTCTTGGCTTTCCAGACGTCGTCCCAGGTTATCGTGTCACGGTCTCCCCGTTTGGCTAGTATCAACGCCTCGTTAACGAGGTCCTTGATCTTCGCCCCCGAGTAATAAGGTGTCTTGGCGGCCAACTCCTCAAGCTGCTGGTCGCCCAAGTTGTGATCGACTTTGGCCAGGTAACCCTCGAAGGTCCTCCTGCGCCCTTCCTTGGTCGGGTAACCCACCTTGTAGATCCGGTCGATCCGTCCGGGTCGCAGCAAGGCCGGGTCGAGCACGCTGGGCAAGTTGGTGGCCATCATGATGAAGATGCGGTACTTCGGGGGCGGCTTGGGCTTCATTCCCAGCATCTTGCGCACCTTGTTGGTGAGACCTCTCGGCTTTTTCAAACCGGAGATCTCGGTCAGCAGCGCTTGTAGAGTCCCCATTCCGCCACCACCCATGCCTCCGCCCATCATGATCCGGTCTAGATGGGTCTTAGGAAGCCGTCCATCCGGTTTAGCCTCCGACGATTGCGGCATGGTATGACCGTCTTCTATGAGGCTCATCGCTTGGGGGCTGAGGTATGTGAAACCGTTGCATCCGGGATTGTCGGTGAGCGGGTGGTGAGGTTGGGGAGGTCCTCCACCCTGGGCAAGAGCGCCCCGACTACCGAGGGCGTCGGCCTCGTCGAAGAACGCCACCACCCCGCCATGGCGCAAGGACAGCTTGCGGAGCTTGCGGAACAGTCCCTTGACCTTGAGTATGCCCACGCCGAAGAACATGTTCATGAAGGCGCCGGGCTCGACAAACACGAACGGAAGCCCTACTTCGCCGGCGGTGGCTTCGGCGATCAGGGTCTTGCCGGTGCCGGGTGGTCCCCACAGGAGGATCCCTCCCGGGATGTAGCCGCCCTTCGCCTCGATCTCATCCGGACGCTCGAGAAACCCGACGTTCTCCTGGACCAGTTCGAGGACATGGTCCTGGCCCCAGACGTCCGTGTAGCGGGTCTCGATCTCCTCGGGCATTACCGTGTCCACCCCGCCGCGGGACAGGAACCAGAACAACGCTCCAAATTGAATGATCAGGAAGAGGGGAGCGAACAGGAACATGATGAACTGCTGCAGGTTCCTGGCCAGGATACGGGGCAACTGGATCACGGCTTCGATGGGGGAGTTCACGTCGGCTACGAAGTAGTCCACCACCGAGCCGATGATCAGCAGGAATACAACTATCCGTACGTAGCGACCGAGCCGGAATCTGGTCCACGGCTTGAATCTCCGGTGGGCCTGGCGTTCCATCCCACCGAATACCTTCCGTGTCCAGAAGAGGTTGTAAGCCCCCTTCTTCTCCGAGACGAAGTAGTGAAGCTGGCGGAGAAACTCCAGTGGGAGGGCTACAAGCAGGATCCGGCCAAACGTCTCGTTCCAGGTATCTCCCACCGCTTGGAAAAAGGTTGTGAACGGGGCGTTCACCTTGGCGGTGAGGAGGATGCCGAGGAAGAACAGGATCAACACGATGAACTTCAAGCGATCCCAGGTGGGGGAGCGGCGACGAACGTCTGTCTTCATCGGATCCTCATTTCCTCGTATTGACTACCCATGAGTTGACCGCCTGTTCGATTTCCTGCCGTTCGCGGGTGAAGCATTCGATCGAGCATCCCACCGCAATCGAATACAACTCGGTCACGTCCGGGTTGTGGACAGCCCGCAGGTATATGACTCCTTCCAGGGAGTTGTCGCCCTGGGTGACGCCCAGATACCCGCGGATACCGTCGTAGTTCCTGTCAAAGTCCGGATCATCAATGAGATCAATGATCTGTACCCCGAGATTGGGAGTGTAAGTAGCGTAGGTGGATTCAGCCATCAACTGGTTCGAAAGAAGGTTCTTCTCATCGGGAGTTATCTGGCGGATGATCTGGGCGCCGAGCGGGTAAGGAGACTCCGCGGCGCCGGTGATCAGATTGCTGAGATTGCGACCGGCGGCGCCGTCGAAGGCTACGTAGGAGACCATGGCGCCGCCTACGTTGGGCAGGAAAGGCACGGACCCTGCCTGAACGAGTTCGTCGGCGCGATACAAGTTCCAATCCTTGGGCAACTCGAACAAAGACCGGTTATCCGTGTCGCGGTAGGTGACCTTGTTGGGATCGTTCCCGCCACAGGCGCCAAGTGCCAGGGCGAGACCTACGATGGCTACTACCCATTTCATGTGGTGGCGATCTACCGGTGTTGTTGTGCGGCTCTCGTTCACGATGCTTAGGCATTCTACCCTTTTCTGATTTTTTGGAAGACATTACCTTCCCGGGATGGCCTTGCCCTTTGGATGTCCCATTAACGCCGGATGGAACATCGGTGTCGGCAGAGGGGAGAACGGAGGTCTATCCTCCAGGGCGAGACATCCTGAGCACATGACGAGAGGAGTTGGGGAGGATGCTGGCACATCATCCTTACGACTACGTTTTGGGTTTCGGGATCGCGCTGGCGGGGATGGCGCTGATCTTCTGGGCGGAACGCCGGGTTCGTGACCGTTCGGGCAAGACGAAAGAAAAACCCTGACCGTCCCAGGACCCGTTATAGAGGTGCCCCTACGCCATTCGTGTCACAGTGGTCGGAAGCGCTTCTCCCCCGACTAATATCTTGAACGATGCCCGATCCTCGACTCTCAACGATAGGAGCGCTCCTAGGTGGGGCGCCGGAGTACTTGGTGGAGCGATCCGCCGAGGCGCGTGCCGATGCACAGGGGGTGGCGGTCGAAGAAGTTCTCTCCGCGTGGGCCGGGGGCGGGGAAATGGCATCTGCAATCACTACGGTCGAAGATCCTCCTCCGGCCGCGACAGCCGTACCGCAACCGTCACCTGAGGTTCCGGCGCCGGCTGCCACGGTTGCCGAACCGCTGCCCGCTCCTGTATTCGAGCTTCCGGTAGGTTCCGAGGTCGAAATCGTCGAGGAGGAGACAGAGCCGATCGAGCCGGCCTCCCTGGCTGACCGTATCAGGTTGGGAGCGAAGGCCGGAGCGGGTCTAGGGGCCGTGCTGGGTCTTCTGATGATGGTTGCGCAGGTCCCGGCGGTTCTGGGCCGGCTGTCGGAAACCACTGCCCAAGGTGGTCCGGCTGTGGAAGTCACCTGGACGATGGTGATAGTTACCGCCGCTCTGTGGGCGGCCGCGGGTTCGATCATTACCGTGGCGGCCAGGGGCGCCGGCAGTTTCCGATCGCCCGCTTACGACACGCTCACTACCCCGCTCGGATCTGTCCTGTCCGGCGGATTCATCGGCTTGATCCTGGGTAGTGGCCTCGGAGGTCTGACTTACGCGATGGCAGAGCCGTCTCTGTCCGGGACCAGGCTGGTGTCGGTTGGCCCGGCGACGGTGCTGGGTGTGCTGGTGGCTTCGGTGGTGATCGGTGTGGTGATCGGCGGGATCGGCCAAGCGATGGCCCTATCGGCCCGGTTGGCGGGAGGGGAAGCGGACGATGCCATCACGGTGAAGAGGCGGCTGTCCGACGCGGTGCTACTTCCGGTTGCGTCGGGTCTGGTGATCCTCGTCATTGTCGTTAGCTTTGGTTCGCTCCTGCTACGCTATCCCGGTTTTGCATCGGTGATCGCCATTCTCGGCGCCGTAGGTATCCTCGCCTTCGCCTCTCTGATGGCTTCCAAACCCAACTTGCGGGTTACGAAAGGGGAGGTTCTGGTTGCGGCTGCCGGGGTGGGGGTGGTCCTGCTGATGATCGCCCTGATCGCGTCGTCCGGTTCGGAGTCCGAAGAAGAAGGATCACCCGACGATCATGCCGCGCAGGTACACGAAGCGGTGATTCCTGATCCGCTTCTGTCTTGAGTCGGGGATTCATAGACGATTGCGGTGACCGTCCGGGTTCACCGGCAGGTTCGGGGATCCGAGAACGCGAAAAACGCCGGAACGGTTGCCTCCAAATAGGGCCCGCCCCCACCTCCACCTCCGAGGTCTCCTGAACGCGATCCGCTGAACCCCGTCGTCGGGGGGAGACGGTCGAACTGTCCGCGAGTGATGATCCCTGCCCCGGTTCGTTCGGTACCGAACAACCCGAACCGGCGGTGTTTAACCCTGATTATTCAGGTTTCCCCCAGACCAATGCATATAACGCCAGTTCAACCTGTGTATCAGGATAAACCCGACGTCGACCCCTGCAGGTGACACTCCACACCGGACCCGGGCCGGAAACGCCGACAGGTGTATCGCCTGGTCAGGGGCGCGATTATGGCGTACTCCACTCATCTGCCAAACCCCCGTCCATGAATAATCGGGGTTAAGGCTACCTACCATTATGCATCCAGGGTGGGACACTTCCAGACCCGGACACCCAAGAATCGACGGCCCCTCCGGAACACACCGACTGGTTGGACCAATCCCTATCCCCGAGACGAGGCTTCCCACAAGATAAGCGGGCTTTTTCCCGATTCCCCGACTCTCCCCCGGAGCTTGCCATCAGCCGAGCAGGAGGAATAGGCCCCCGACCGTGTAGACGATCATCGCTCCCAGCATCGGATACTGGGACTTGACCGCCAACTGCTGAGGGAAACGCTCGACAGCCCGATCATGGGCGACCACCACCGCCAAGACGTGGCCTGCCGCGATCGAAGCGGTTTGGATCCAGGCGATAGCAGAAGGGGTGAGGAGGGTGTAGTCGATCCGGTATCCGGCGGTTCCGAACAGGTTCCACCCCGCCCCGAAGGGGTCTGAGACGAGTCTGATCACGGCTTGCCCGTCCAGAATGAGAAAGCTGAAGTAGTGAGCCACCGTGTAGGCGATCACGATAGGGATCAGCGACGGGGTGAAGTCGTCGCCCAACTCCACTTCCGATCGCCCCGTTATCCTCGCCATGATCGACACCGCGATCCGGTACACGAACATCACCAGTCCTATACCGAACAGCAAACCGCCCGTGTTAAAGGTGGTGGATTCCCAGCCGGACCGGTTTGACACTATCTCCAGCCAGAATGAACTCCGGGACAGGCCGTCGAAAGTGGTCGCGCCCAGAACCACCAGGACGAGCCTGGACGTGGCCGGGGTGGATTCGAGAATGGCTAGCCCGGCCAGAGGTTTCCGGAGGCTCAGCTCTCCCGATTCGTTCCTGTATAAGGGAGACATCGCGGCCAGCAGGGCGAACAACATTCCGAAACCGTCCGCCTCTCGAACCCATTCCTTACCCCACCGCATCGCGCCGGCCACCATGAGAGCGGTGTAGATAACCAGGAATCCACCGATCGCGCGGGGTTCCGCCCCTCGGTGGTAGGCGAGTTCTAACCATATGAACCCGGAAATGGTCACCACGGCCCACCAACGGTGATTGGTTCTCGCCAAGGGTGGCGTATGCGATCGGCGACCCGGCAAGCTTCGGACCCGGGCACCCAGACCGGCCAGGGTGCGGAACGGATCGAAGGCGGCCCAAACATCACCCACCAGGGTCGATACGAGTTGGATTCCGACCCAGAAGATTATGAAGAAGGCGAACGGGGCGATGTTCGACGTGATCGCGGCGCTACCCCGTAGCGCCGCGTAGAGCAACAACCCGAACATGGCTAATCCGATTAGCCGCGTCAGAGGGAGCAAGGACCGAGCCGCCTTCTGGACAGGTGCAGGAAACGGACGGCCGTCGGCGGACGCTCTCAGGCGCGGCTCCGGCCAGAACCTACCCATAACTACAAAGGAGGCGAGAACGACGAGGCCGGCGGCCCACCCGAACTGCCAGAAGGGGATCGGCAGGTCGGTTCGGCCACCCACGCCATGGGCGGCAGCCGGGCTTGCAGCCTGCAGCAGGAGCCCCGATCCCACGCCGATTAGCGTGAGACGCCTGATCAGGAAATCTCCATCCGCTCGGCGGATCGGGCAGGGTCGGACTGCCCGCCGGGTTGTCCGATTGCGTGCCAGGCCGGGCTTTCGGCATCGCGGATGGCGGTCGCCAGAGGTGGATCCACGGTACGGTCCAATTCCACCAATACCGGCTCGGAAGTTCTACGATGATCGTGCAGGTGTGGAAGAGGGAAGCGAAAGTCGCCCTCCGGGGCTGGTGTCACCTCCAGGATTTCGCCGCTATCGGTTCGGATTACGAATGACTCGACCACGGTGAGATCCCCCATCACCTCCAGGACAACGCCCCGGACCATTTCCCGACCCGGTTCGCCCTGGTTTGCGTGGCTGTCTCCGCAACCACTAGCCGCGATCACCAAGAGCACCGCAAGGCTGGATTTGAATCGTTTCACAGGGTCTTCCGGAGTTGTCGTTCCAGAGCCTCCCACTGCTGCTCGTAGGCGTACCAACGGAACCAGACCACTGCGATGACACCCCACAGGATGGCGCCGCCCCCCAGTTTCATCACGAGACCGGCCATGGTCTGGTCGGTGATGGCGTCTATACCCCACAGCCGGGGGGCTTCGGCGTAGAACCGGTAGAGCGGTTCCCGACCGAAGGTGAGAAACGAGGCCGGGATGGTGGGGAGTAGCGAGTGGGCAAACAGGTAGATCATGCGGACGGGGGGTGTTAGCTGTTTCACCTCGGGAACCGGACTGAGGACCGGTAGCCACATTACGGCCGAGGCGGCGATCAGAAGGGTGTGGATCAGAAAGTGGTAGATACCGGACGTCACCATCAGGTTGACGATCTGGGGCCAGTGGATACCGACCATCACACCGTTGAAGATAAAGAAGGCGGCGAGCGGCTGGGTGAGTGGTTTCAGGGCGGGCAGGACCCGATGATGGGCCACGATGCGCTGCAGCAACCATGCAGGAGTTCCGGCGATCAGCAGCGGTGCGGATACCAGGGCCAGCACCATGTGTTCGATCATGTGGAACAGGAACAGCTGTTGTTCGGCTATGTCATGGAAGGGCCAGTCGGACACCGCCCATAGCGACAGTAGGCCCGAAGTGAACATCATGATACGGCGGCGTGTTACGAGCGGCCCCTCGACGTTCAAGTAGGGCCCCAGCCGTCGGATGGCGTACCAGTAACCGAACCCCAAAACGAAGACGAATGCCCACACATCGAGATGCGGATGCCAAGCCGGTATCACGTCAAGTTGCTCGCGGTGGACTTGTCAGAAGAGAGCGACTGCACCGAGTGCTGCCAGAGTGATCAAGTACAGGCCCCCGGCCAGGACGGCGCCCGTGGTGAAGAAACGGGAAAGCAGCGGCTTCTCGAACCGCAGGTGCATGAACATCGCTACGACCAGATAGAACTTCAGGGCACTCAGGAGGAGGAGAGCGGGGACCGTCACGGCTTGGCCGATGGCGTCCACTCCCTCCTCCAGATAGTAGAGCGCCACCTCGGCTGCGGTCAGCACCGCCAGCACGATCGCAATGGTTACGTACTGCCTCGGTTGGGGATGGTGGTGGGCGCGGTCGGCCATTCCTAACTCCCGCTCTTTACTGGATCAAGTAGACGAGAACGAAGATCACGATCCAGATGATATCGACAAAGTGCCAGTAAAGACCGACCAACTCCACGTTCATCCCCTCCGCTTCGGAGAGACTCCCGGTCCGAAGCGATTTGAAGGCGAGGACCAGCAGCATCAGCACACCGATGACCACATGGACACCGTGAAATCCGGTCAACATGTAGAAGGCGCTGGCTGCCGGATTCACGTTCAGCTTCAGTCCGTGCAGGATGAACTCTCCGAATTCGAAGAACTGGCCCGATACGAACACTATCCCCAGCAGGGCGGTCGCGAAGAGCCAGGTTCTGGTCTGTTCCTGATCGTGGCGGGCTAGGGCGGAGTGTGCCAGCACCATCGTCAGGGAGCTCATCAGCAATACGAAGGAACTGATCGAGGTGAAGGGAATGTCATATAACTCGACCGGGTACAGAGCGCCGGGTCCGAAGTCCCGACCCTTGAACAGCAGGTAGTTGTTGATGAGAGCCCCGAAGAACAGGAACTCCGAGCTGAGGAACACCCACATCCCGAGCTTTCGGTTGTCAATCCCGGTGACCTGATGGTGGGCGGGCCCGTCTTCATGGCCGTGAGCTAGCTCGGCCATTAATGGGTCCCCTCGTTCAGTGACGCCTCTTGCGGTTCCTGGTCGGACCCGCCGGGTTCTCCGTCATCGTGAGCTTCGTCGTGGATCTCCTCGAGGGGTTCCGAACCCCACGCGACCAGGGCGCCGATCGACAGGATCGTTCCGGCCACCAGCAGAGGGATACCCCACACCCGGGTGTGATACAGGATTCCGTAGGCGATGATCATGATTCCCATGCCCACGAAGAAAGGAAAGTAGGAGGGGGCGGGCAGGTGGATCTCGTGGTCGGGATGACCGTTCTTGTGGATCAAGTCGGCGACCATCTTGTCTGCGTTCTCCTTGCGGACCGCTCTCCCGTTCTCGTCCTCGTCGTACTTGCGATACCAGAAGTCGTCCAGTGAGGTAACCACGGGTTCTTCGGCGAAGTTGTACTCGGGAGTGGGGGAGGGCATGGTCCATTCCAAGGTCCGGGCATCCCATGGATCGTCGGGCGCCGATCGGCCCCGCCGTTTCGAGTACATCCAGTTGATCATGAAAATCAGAACCGAGACGGCGATGATGAAGGCGCCCACCGTCACCACCAGGTTCCATGGCCCGAGACCGGCATCCTCGGGATATACCCAGGTACGCCTGACCATGCCCTGCAGGCCCAGCCAATGCATCGGTCCGAAGGTGAGGTTCATACCGATAAACATCAGCCAGAAGTGCCACTTGCCCAGTCCCTCGCTGTACATGCGGCCGGTCAGTTTCGGGAACCAGTAATAGATGCCTGCAAACAGCCCGAAGATGGCGCCTCCGAATAGCACGTAATGGAAATGGGCCACCACGTAGTAGGTATCCGTTTGCTGCCAGTCGGAGGGAACCACCGCGTGGGTCACGCCCGAAAGGCCTCCGATCACGAATAGAGCGACAAATCCGAGCGAAAAGAGCATGGGAGTGGTAAGCCTTACCCGACCACCCCATACCGTTCCCAGCCAGTTGAAGATCTTGATTCCGGTCGGGATGGCGATGGTCATGGTCGACAGGCCGAACGCAGCCTGGGCTACCGTCGGGATTCCCGAGGAGAACATGTGATGCGCCCACACACCGAATCCCAGGAAGGCGATCGCGGCGCCCGCGAACACCACCGCCGGATATCCGAACAGGGGTTTCTTGGAGAACACCGGAAGAACCTCGGACACGATACCCATGGCGGGCAGGATCAATATGTACACCTCAGGGTGCCCGAATAGCCAGAATAGGTGCTGCCACAGGATCGGATCACCGCCCGCCTCCGGTACGAAGAACAGGGTTCCGAACTGGCGATCAAAGGTAAGCATGAACAGAGCGATGGCGATTATCGGCAGCGAGAACAACAACAGCAGCGCCACAACCAGGGTCATCCAAACGAACACCGGCATCCTGAGCAACCTCATGCCCGGCGCCCTCATGTTGAGGATGGTCACGATGAAGTTGACCGCCGAGATGAGCGAAGCCACGCCGAGCATCTGCAATCCGAGAGCGGCATAGTCGATCGAAGTTCCCGGCGAGTACGTCACCCCGCTATTCGGGGCGTAGATGAACCATCCGCTGTTGGGTATCGAGCCCAGCATGCTGGCGTCGGCAGCCCCACCGGGCAGGTTTCCACCGAGCGGGGCGGGTGAGGTGGCGAACAGTAGTGAGGAGTAGATGAACAAACCGCCGAACAGGAATATCCAGTAACTGACCGCGTTCATTCGGGGAAAAGCCACGTCACGGGCCCCGATCATCAAGGGAAGTAGATAGTTGAAGAACGCGGCTGAGATAGGCATTACGAAGAGGAAGATCATCGTGATCGCGTGGGTGGTGAACAGTCCGTTGTACTCGGCTGCGCTCAGGAATGCTCCGTCCGGGCCTGCCAGTTGGATGCGGAGGAGTAAGGCCTCCAAGCCACCTGCGATGAAGAAAGCAAAGGCGGTGTAGCCGTACAGCATGCCGATCTTCTTGTGGTCGGCGGTGGTTATCCACGCCCAGAACCCGGTGGTTAGCCGGGGTCGGCGGTACAGCGTTGTGGCTGGTCGTTCGATGGTGTCAGGTGTCAGGTCGATTGCCATCGGCGCCTCCTTTGATCCATCATTCCAGCGTCGATAAGTAGGCCACCAGGGCATCGATCTCGTCGACTGTCAACCCTAGGTACTGCATGAACGATCCCGGCTTCCATTCGGGCGGGTCGGCTAGCCAGAGTTTCAAGCTCTCCTCCCAGTCGGCTTGGGTGGGGTTCAATCCGTCGGGGAGGGTAGCTCCCGCGAAAACGTGTCGGCTGGCGAAATGGGTGAGATCCGGCGCCGGGACGGTGAGGGTGGCCGGGTCGGGGTTATTGACACCGTCGATTATGTGGCATCCGATGCATGCTCCGGCAAGGAACACCTCCATACCCTCTTCGGCGGCGGAACCAGGTTCCGGCGTTACGGCCGGTAGGATCTGGTTGGCAACCCAATCATCGAAGTCCGCTTGAGTCATGGCCACCACGCGAGCCCTCATTCGAGCGTGGCTGAGGCCGCAGAACTCGGCGCAGTGTCCCCAGTACTCACCCGGATCGTCGGCGTACAGCCGTTGTTCGGTTTCCTGACCCGGTACAAGGTAGCGCTTACCCGCTAGTTTCGGAATCCAGAAGTTGTGCAGCACATCTTCCGAGGTCATCTTGGCGCATATTTCGGTGTCTTCCGGGATCACCATCACGTTGGCCGTGACTACGCCCGAGTCCGGATAGTGATACTCGAACCACCACTGGTGACCGATTACATCAATCTCCATGGCGCCGCTCGGACACTCCGCCAGGTCGAACAGGGTCGTTACGGTAGGTACCGCTATACCTGCCAGGATTAGCGTAGGCACGACTGTCCACAGCAACTCCAGCCGTGAGTTTCCCTTGACCTGCTTCGGTTCGGGTCGTTGCTTTCCCTTGCGCTCCCGAAACAGGAAGACGGCCACCAGCAGGGCGCCCTGGACGAGGACGAAGATGACTACCGCCATCCAGAAGACCGGCCAGAAAAGATCGTTGATGCGTTCGGCTATCGGGCCTTGGTCGTCAAAGGAGTTGAGCGGCTGCTCGACTCGCCCGCAGCTTCCTAGCACCAGCAGGGAAAGTAGGGCGATCGGTACTCGCCTGAGGCGGCGCCAAGCCGTCCGTTCGCGTCGGTTCATCTCTCCCTTCCATAATGCTGCTGCAAAGAAGCCGTGGCTCGCATGTTACGAGTTTCGAGCGGCTGCGAAAAACCTAGGCTACACCGGCGAGCCCGAAACCCGAGCAATGTCATCCCTCGATACGTAGCAGAGCGTTTTCCAACTCGGTCCGGTCAATCAACCCCTCGAAACGGTCGGTAACCACTCCGCTTCCATCCACCACGAACACCCAGGGTTCGCTGGGAAGCATCCAGTCGAGCGCGGCGGGTACGGGCACCAGTTCCTCGGGTGAGGAGGCGTCGAGGTTGTCGTACACCTCCACGTGTATCCAATTCACTTCGGGGTACCGATCGATAAGGGCTTTAGCGGTATCCAGTACCGGTCCACAGGTCTGGCTGACGCAGAATGCCGGAGTCGCGAAGACGATTACCGACGGACGGCCCGATGCCACTGCTTCGGCCACCGATACCTCGTACAGGCGTTGATCAGGGTTGGGATCGCTAGTTAACGTCTCGATAGGACCGTCGTCCAGGGTCTTAGAAAGAGAAGCCGGCCCCGCCTCCCCCACGTTGGGAGCGATCGATTCGGTGGCGACCTGGAAGGGCGCGCCGGTTACGAGTTCGCCGTCGGGGGTACGAACGGCCGGTGTCCACCGGCCCGGGGTGTCGAACCGGAAGTCGGCTACCCACATGCCTCGGATTTCCGGAATGGCCCATACGAACCGTGCCGGTACCTCCTCCCGAGGAGTTCCATCGGGAGAAAGAAACGTCAGTTTTACGGGTTCGTCGGTTACGAGGGAACGATTGTCGGGTCCCAGCGCGGAGACCACCACCCGCTGGTTACCGACCGCCAGATCGCTCGATACGACCAAGACGAGTGTGCCATCCGGAAGGCTGCCGCTATCTGTTCGGCCACATGAGACGGCGCTGAGCGTAACGAGCAGCATGATCCAGGGGAGAGTACGGAGGGGCTTGCTCGCCGGATGACGAGAGGAGCGCAAGGGATTTCCCGGGCCGATCTCAACCAGTTGGAACGGATACCCGGTCGCCCGGCGATACGTCGAAGTTGTCGATGCCGGCAAGAGCCATTACGAATCCACGGATGCCGCGTCGAAGGCGGTCACGCGGTTCGGCGAGGTCGGCTGCCCGGTCGTCGGGGCGGCCGGTCACCAGCCGGGTGAAGGCCACACAGGGCTCGGCGACCGCCGCGGTGGGTATGAAGGCGGCCCCGTTAGCGGACTCGATTCTGATGCCCCGTTCGAGGTCCTCTAGTTCTACCAGCCGGTCGGTGTCGACGATCAGGTTCTCCCCGCCGGCTCCCAGCGGGATCGGTTCGAACATATTCCAGATCTGTTCGTAGTGCGAGGTGAATCCGATCGATAGCACCCTTTCCGGCTGGTAGCGGGATGCGGATGGATGGGAGCGATGATGGCAGTCGATTATCCAGGAGGAACCGTCGAATCCAATCGGTCCGTCGGGTGTGAGACGCACTCTGGAAACCTCGGCCAATGGGTGAAGGTGGTAGTTGTCGCCTGCACGGAGCCGATCCCGTTGCACCTGTAGTTTCACGATCGATCCGATTTCCAACCAGTCACGCACAGCTATGACCTCCCAACCGTGCCTTTGCCGGCCCGTTCCCGGATAACCTGGTGTAGCAGATCCGGGCGGTCCGTGATTATCCCGTCCACCCCGAGATCGAGTAGGTCCTCCATCTCGTTGCGCTCGTTGATAGTCCAGACTATCAGGGGAATGCCCAGGGACTTGGCGGCTCGTACCGTACGTGCACTCACCACCCTGATGCCTTGCTTGACGGGTACCTGGAAGGAGTCGCACGCCGGCCGGTAAGGGATTCTCAGACGGGCGGCGGTTACGAACCGGAGTATCTCCGATGGCCCGGCGGACATCGCCACCGGGCGGGTGGCCAGTTTGCGAAACTTCCGTAGCCGTGTCCCTCTGAACGAACCCACGATCACCCGTTCCCACAGATCCAGCCGCCTGATGGTGTTGACGAGAGCTTCCTCCATACCGTCACTCTTGAGGTCTAGGGTGAAGATGTGGTCGGGAAAGGTGGTGACCAACTCGTCGAGGGTGGGTATGCGGATGCCCTGGCCGCGATACGGGTAGTTCCCATCTATCTCGAAGCCATAGGCCGCGTCCAGCTGTTGCAATTCGTCCAAACTATGGTCCGACACTAGACCTTGTCCATCTGTGGTGCGTTCGAGGGTGTCGTCGTGGAAGGTAACCAGCACGCCGTCCTTGCTGATCTGCAGGTCGGTTTCCAGGTATCGGTAACCGAGGTCCACCGCTTCCTGGAAGGCGGTCATGGTGTTCTCGGGCCAGAGAAGCATCGATCCCCGGTGGGCCATGGCAATGGGCGCTTCGTGTTGGAGGGCGGCGGCGCGGGTCATCCGGGCCAAGGTTAACCCCGATTATTCATGCCCGGGGTTTCGTCAGTCTTCGACGTACACCGAGGGGCTCACCGCCGCCGAACGCTAGTTACTAACCACTACCACCCCATTCTTGAGTACTTTCCAGATCAGGTCGGTACCGGGCCGGTAGCTGAGGTAGTTGGGGCTAGGTGCGTCCAGGATCACCAGATCAGCCGGGGCGCCGTGCGCTACATAGCCCCGGTCATGGAGGTCGAGGGCTATCGCTCCCCCTCTTGTTGCCGACCAAACGGCTTGGTCGGGTGTCAGCCCGATCTCCAGGACAGCCAACGCGACGGCCATCGGCATCGATTCGACCAGGATCGGGAAGGGGCTGCAATCGGTCCCGAGGGCTATCGTGACCCCGGCCCTGATCATGTCCCGTACGGCAGGTAGGTAGCTCCGCCCGGCGAGATGGGTGGTGGGCGTGACTACCACTGTCATTCCTTTCTCTGCCATCTCCCGCGCCGTCCGGCGGTCGACGATCCCGCAGTGGTCAATGACCGCCGTTCCTGTGTCCAGCGCCATCCGGTGCGCTTCTGTTGATGATGTGTCCTCGCAGTGGAGGCGGATACGCGCCCCCCGGTCGGATGCGTTACTGAGTAGCAGTTGGGTTTCCTCGCTATCGAGCAAGCGTCTGCCATGGGTGATCCGGACGTGGTAACCGCGGTTGAGCACCTCGGCCAGAACCTCGTCGATCAAGGTCTGCAGATGTTCAGGGCGTTCCTGCGGTACCAGAGGGAGCCTGGACATATCGAAGGTGGAGACTAGGTCTACCTGATGGCTCTGGTTCAAGGTTTCCGCTATATCCAGGAGCCTGAACTCATCACGGTGATCGATTCCGTAACCGGCGGCCGCTTCCACGACGGTGGTTCCTGACTCGATCATCCGGGTGAGTCGAGCGCCGATCATGTCGGCGAGATCGTCGGGAGAGGTCAAGCGGTTGGCTCTGGCAGTTCGAGGGAGGCCACCACCTCGGGAGATGGCCTCGGCTTCCGGCACACCGATGGCTCTCAGAGCGAATGCTTCGCTGCTGTCCCCGGCGAAGAGAAGATGGGTGTGTGCGTCTATCAGGCCCGGGATGACCGCCCTGCCGCCGCAGTCGAGGGGGGGAAGCGACGCCAGCCCTTGGGGCATTCGCTCCGCCGGACCGGCCCATACGATCGCTCCCCTCCGGATAGCCACGGCTGCGTCGGTCACCAACCCCAGGAGGCCCGGAAACCGTGGGTTGTTGGTGGCTAGTTGCCCGATGCCCGTGAGGACCATGTCTCCAACGGGTGTCAAGCGTTCCTGCACCATGCTGGATGCGATCTCGACGCACCTGTCACAGATCGCGGCGCCCGGCGCTCCGGCTACCAGGGCCTGGGCCGCTTCCTCGCGAGTTCCGCAAAAACTACAAATCATTGTGCATCCACACAGGAGGGTGCAGAAGAAGTCTGTACAAAGGGGTTATCACTCTGTATACAAGAGTATCTAACAGGTCGTTTGCCAGGCTGGGAACCCGCTTGATCATTGTCAAGTACCCTCCTCAAGCATGCCGTTCCCGGAGTTCGGGTGATGCGCTTCCCATTATCAAGCGCAAGTGGGGTGTCTTGCTCGTGCCGCCCGTCCGGGGCGGGTGACCCATGAAGCCCCACTCGATCGGAGGAACGGACGCGATCAAGGCTGTCACACCGATAGGTTAGGTTGTTGGATATGTCGCGGAACACCGAAGTCGTGATCAATGCGGAATTGGCGAGGGCGATTAGACGTCGACACCCACGCTGGAGAGAGGATCACGCAGTAACGGCGGAGGCTACAGGCGTGCTGCTGGGCGACCCGTCCGCCCAGCCGGACATCGTGATCCTGCATTCCGGCGGCGCTCCGGTGATAATCGAGTCGGAAGTTCTCCCGGCCCGTACTGTGGAGGTTGAGGCCCGAAGTCGTCTGGGTAGGTTCCTCGAAGTCACCGATGAGGTGATAGAGAACACGGTTGCTGTGCGGCTGCCGGAATCGCTGCGCGACACCCGCGGCGGCCTCTGCGAAGCTGTCTCCGAGGCTGAGTACGAATACTGCTTGCTCAGCCTGATCGGTGAAGAACTCCTGCCCGAGACGGTCGTGCGATTTCCGAGCGAGGGATGGCTGCGAGGATCTATCGACGATCTGGTCGGTTTTGTCGAGCTTACCTCGCTGTCCGAGCGGCTCATCATGAAGGGGACCATGGCTCTGGAACGTGGTGTTTCCGTCGCAGCCCGGCTGCTGCGGTCCGGTGACGGGGGCGCCTACCTCGACAAGATGGCTCGGATCCTCAAGCAGGAGGACGGAGAGCAGACATCCAGAATGGCCATGGCGATCGTTGCCAACGCCCTCATGTTTCACGCGGCTATCGCAGGTGGTCAACCCGTGGCCACCCTTCCCGAACTGCGCACCTCTACCCGGAGGTCTATGTCACAGCAAAACGTGCTGGAGGAGTGGGCCAGAATCCTACGAATCAACTATTGGCCGATCTTCAAGATCGCCTCGGACTTGCTTCGGGTGGTCCCCGCCGCCAAGGCCATGAGGATTCTGGACGAACTGGCGTCGGTAGCCGAGGAGCTGGCGGGCGTGGGTATCACGACCACCCATGACCTGTCCGGTCAGATGTTCGGGCGGTTGACCGCCGATCGGAAGTTTCTGGCCACCTTCTATACGTTACCCAGCTCGGCCATGCTGCTGGCGGAGTTGGCGGTCAGCCGACTCGAGGTTGATTACTCTCGGCCGGAATGTGTAGCAGCGCTGCGGATTGCCGACCTCGCCTGCGGTACCGGCGCCCTGCTATCCGCCGCATACGTGCGCATTGCCACCCGCCATCGAAGGGCAGGCGCCGACGATCGCATGGTGCATGCCGGGATGATGGAGAACGCGTTGATCGGCGCCGACATCATGCCTGCCGCCACCCACCTAACCGCCTCGATGCTCTCGGCCGCCCATCCGTCGGTCTCTTTCGGGAACACCATGATCTACACCATGCCATACGGAGACCAGGAGAACGGACGGCCTGTGGCCATAGGTTCCCTCGATCTGATTGGCGAACGAGGAGTCATGTCTCTCTTCGGGACCGGCAGGACCGCCACGGCCGGAACGGGCGATGTCGGAGTCGACACAGACGAGCGTCGTTTCGTGATGGAGCACGGCTCGGCCGACCTTATGATCATGAACCCACCCTATACGAGGCCCACCAATCACAAGGTGGCCAGGGTGCCGGTCCCTTCATTTGCGGGCTTTTCCACCAGCGGGGAGGAACAGAGACGGATGTCGGCGGCCCACAAGGAGATCTACCGCCGCATGCCGGATCGGGTGGGTGACGGGAATGCAGGCTTGGCCTCGAACTTTGTGGACCTGGCCCATGCCAAGATCAAGGCCGGGGGTGTGGTAGCGCTCGTAATGCCGGTCTCGCTCGTTTCCGGGGCTTCGTGGTCGAAGGTTCGTAGTCTGCTGGCCCGACACTACCGGGACCTGGTGATGGTGACCATCACCGGTATCCGCCAGCGGGACCGGTCCTTCTCTGACGACACCCATATGGGGGAGGTCTTGGTGGTCGCCACGAGGAGGGACCCATCTCGCCGAGCGGGAGGCGCACGAGCACGAACGTTGTATGTCAATCTAGATCGCCGACCACCCAGCATCGTGTCGGCGGTCGAGATTGCTCGTGCCGTGAGCGCCGCTCCTGATACGGATCGCGGATGGTTGCAGGTGGGTGGGGAGACCGTGGGATGTTTCATCCGGGCGGGGATCGATGACGGTGGATGCGCCGGTGTGCGAGAACCGGATGTAGCTCGCACCGCTCTCGGGTTGGTGGATGGAAGGCTCGAACTGGCGCGGATCAAGAGCATGGACATCCCTCTGACAACTCTCGATCAGCTTGGCGAGCGGGGTTTGTACCATCTTGATATCAAGGGACCCAATCGAGGGCCGTTCGAAATGCAGACCCTCAGTTCCGGCCAGGTGGCTTCCTATCCCGCGCTCTCCCGTCACCATGCGCCGCGCGAGCGCAGATTGGTGGTCCAACCCGACACGCAGGGTCGCGTTCGTCAGGGTTACGATGCGAAGGCTCTTGAAGTCTGGAAAACGGCTACCCGTCTCCATTTCAACCTCGACTTCCGGCTCAATTCCCAGAGCTTGGCAGCCTGCATGACCCCTACTCGGTCGATCGGTGGCGTTGCCTGGCCCAACTTCCGACTGAGCGAGGCTGGTTGGGAGTACCCGGCGGTGTTATGGGCGAACACCACGCTCGGGCTGATCTCCTTCTGGTTCAAAGGGACCCACCAACACCGGGGTCGTACCCGTCTGACGATCCAGACGTTGCCCTCGCTGCCGATCCTGGATACACGGTTGCTGAATACGACCCAAGTCCGGAAGGCTGAAATGCTATTCGACGAGTTCGCATCCAGGGACTTTCTACCCGCCTATCGGGCGAATGTGGATGAGACCCGACAAGATCTCGATAGAGCGGTTCTGATCGATCTGCTCGGTCTGGATGGCAGGGTGCTGGAACCTCTCGAGGTTCTCCGTGAGCAGTGGTGTAAAGAGCCGTCAGTCCATGGCGGTGCGGGCGGTCTTACATAGCCGGAGTGCGAGCTTGCGCCTGGATATGAGCAAAAGGCTCCGCCGTGACCAAAACGCGAGCCACTAACCCGTCCGTTACGTCCAAACGATACCCGGGCACATATAATCAACGTAGGATCATGACTTCGCGGAAATGCAGGCGTTACGATCTACCCGTCGATCGACCGCAAGGAGCTTGCCTTGAGAGGCCGGATAATGCAGACCTTCAGTGCCCCTTTCCTCGTGATGGCCCTCCTTATACCGATGCTGGCCTCATGCGGGAGGGGAGACACGGTGGTGATCGCCACCGCCGGAAATTATCACCCCTTCGACTTCATCAATGACGAGGGCGAAGTTGACGGTCTGGAGCGTGAGCTCGGGGACGAGTTGTGTTCGCGAGCCGATCTGGAGTGTCGGTGGATAGTGAACGATTGGAATACCATGATTCCCGACCTCGTTGCGGAAGAGTTCGATGTGATCCTTTCCGGTATGAGTATCACCGCCCAGCGGGAAGAGTTGCTCGACTTCACCGAGGCCTACTACCCGCCCACCGGCAGTGTTTACCTCGCCCTGGCCGGCAGCGGTGACTCGGCCACCGAAGGGACGATCGGGGTTGGGGAAAACACCATCTACTCCGACTATCTCACGAAGTCCGGCATTTCCTACATACCTATTGATCACGCGCTAGAGGCCGTGGATATGGTGCTCAACGGCGAGGTGGACTCCATCCTGGTTGATCACGGCTACGCCGTGGCGAAACTTGCCGAGCATGAGGGCAGGTTGGAGATCGTGGGCTCACCGATCCTGATAGATCGAGGTCTCGGTATCGGAGTGCGTCAGGGCAGCTACCTGAAGGGTCGACTTGACGAGGCCCTGGCGTCGATGAAGTCCGACGGCGCCCTTAATGCCATCATCGTCAGATGGCTGGGCGAGGACGCCAACACCTTCGAATAAACCCGATTCACTCACACTGGTTGTTGTCCTGTTTGTTGGGGAGACGCTGCGATGATGTGGCGGTTCCCGGGGACTGGGGCGTGTCTGATCCACCCTGGTCCCGGCCTTGTGAGTGCCTTTATGAAGCCGGCACTGTCGGGGTAGCGAACATTTGTTCGTGTTCATGCGTATAGTTATATCACGGGTGTGTGACAGATGCCAACCCTTACATACCGTCTAGTATGATATGAATATGATGCGTACCATTCTGAGCGCCGAGACCTGACCAACGAATCTATCTCCCCGACAGTCGCAGCGGCACGGATCGTGGAAGCGCAACTTTAGAGTGCAACACGAGTTGAAACTTGGGAAGAGGGCTTACCGTGCGGACTGCTACGTCTCCGTGGCGAGTTCCTGCCGAAGGTGTCATGCAAACACCACACTGTTCGTGAGGGCCAATTCTCTTGATGACTGTTTGAACTAAGGTAGAAGTCGAGAGTCAGCGATTAGGAACGAAAGCAGCCTATGACCGCCGTCACCGAATCCTTGGTGGATGCAAAGGACGAAGCCCGCCAGGCAAAAGTTCGAACCGACCTCGCAGGGGTCCGTACGGACCTTGCCGGAGCCCTGCTCACGATCCTTGATGGTCAACGCCAGTCGGACCGGGCTGCGTTCCACCTGACTATGTGGCTTATCGCAACGGTCATCGCCTCCGTTGCGTCTGCCGCAGGGATCGTCATTGCGGTGTTGCGATAACGTGAAGACCCGAACACCCGTATGAGCATGTAGAGCGGGCTTATGCTCACTTGACGAAGGTCCCTTGCAGACATCTAGGAGGGTCCTGAAAAACGAATCTTACGGGGTTCGGTGGTTGGCAAACCGCCTGGTCAGAGGGTTGCGGGTTAACGGCTGAACCCCTTTGTGCGGGGTTTCTCAGCACCCTCCTAGGAGAAGATACAGGTCCCGTGAGCCGGCCAGTCGAATTGCTACACGAAGCTAGAGGTGGCTACGTTGTGCGAAATCAGATGTGCTCTCTTACCGATCATCCTTGAGTGAGCCCAAGGAGCGGGCCAAATACCGCGTATGGCTTACGGCGCTGTCAATGTCATGCGAATTGTTCCTTAAATGGCTGTCATTGATTTCCATCGACGACTATAAGAAAGGTCACAGACTGACGGACTGCTACGACTGCCTCACATGTGAGGTTGAGTGTGTGATTGACAAGCAGTTTCTGGCGGATTGGGAAAACGGCCTCCTCAACCCTATAACAGTCTCTGGATACTGGATAGAGGGAATCCATAGCCTGAGTCAAGACCATCATCAACAATCAAGGCGGACTCGTTCCGTGGATTCCTTGAAATCTTGGATGCAGCTCGTCCAGAATTTCAATATACGATTGACCGCTACCAGTTCGAGAATTTCACAGGTGGATCATTTGTGGTCGTGTTGTCGCCAGAGGAGTCGCCTAGGAAGGTCCTGAAAAACGAATCTTACGGGGTTAGGTGGTCGGCAAACCGCCTGATCATGGAGTTGCGGGTTAGCGGCTGAACCCCTTTGTACGGGGTTTCTCAGCACCCTCCTAGGTGCGTATCCGGGCGGTGTAGAACGGGCGAAGCTGGGCGGTTGCCGGGATCAGGTCGCCTGCTACCTCAATCTCGAACGTTCCTTGCTCGATCCAACCGGGGGTGACTCCCTGTTCATGGTTTAGGTAGCCCATCGCCAGGCAGGCGCCGAAGGTGGGTGCGTACATCCCCGAGGTGGTGCGCCCGACTAGGACTCCATTCCGGAGAATCGGTTCATCGTGATACAGAATCCGGTCCGGATCTTCGAGCTTGAACTGCACCAGGCGTTTGGGCAAGGGAGATTCGGCTCGCTGGGCGGCTAGGGCGTCCCGACCGATGAAACCTCCTGCTTTGTCCCAGGCGACGGTAAAGCCGAGACCTGCTTCGATAGGGGTGTCCTCGTCGGTGATGTCGTGACCCCAATGGCGGTAGCCGGACTCCAGGCGGAGTGAGTTCATGGCGTGGTATCCCGCCGGGTGGATCCCGTGCGTTCTTCCCTCGGCCATGATCGCGTCGAACAGATCCACCGCCGCTTCCCGGCTGACATACAGTTCCCAGCCGAGTTCCCCCACGTAGCTAACCCGCAGGGCGCGTACGGGTATCCCCGCCACCGTCATCTTCCGTGACCATCCGAATGGGAACGAATGGTTGTCCAGCGGCGTATCGGTGAGCAGTGCGAGCAGGGCACGGGAACGAGGCCCCATGACCCCGATGGTGGGCATCTCCATCGTGACATCCGCCAGCCGGGCATCGCTGCCTCGTACCGCTCTCCGAAGTTGGTGGTAGTCGCGATTAGCCACCGCCGCTCCGGTCACCACTAGGAACTCTTCGCGGCCCGTGCGGGTGACCGTTAGGTCGGCTTCGATACCGCCCCGATCGTTGAGCCACTGGGTGTAGCAGACCTTGCCGACCGGTACGTCGACATCGGCGGTTCCCATGTAGTTCAGTACCGCCAATGCGTCCGATCCGGTTACCGTGAACTTGGCGAAGGACGACTGGTCATACAAGGAGACCCGACGACGGGTGGCCGCGCATTCGTAACCGGACGCCGGATACCAGTTCTGCTTGCCGTACGAATACCGGTACTCCCTCTCCATGTCATCGGTCGCGAACCAGTTGGGCCGTTCCCAACCGGCTACCTCCCCGTATACCGCCCCGAGATCAGCCAGGCGGTCATGAAGCACCGAACGGAATACGTTCCGGGCCGACTCGAACTGCCGGAAAGGCCAGTGCATGGCATAGAGGAGCCCGAGACTTTCGGAGATGCGCTCCTCGAGGTATGACTGCGATGCCTGGTAGGGGAAGGCCCTGCGGAGGTCCACCGCCGATAGGTCCATCGGTGGGCGCCGGTCGGCTATCCAGTCAGCCAGAACCCACCCGGCGCCTCCGGCCGACTGAATGCCCACCGAGTTGAATCCGGCTGCCACGAACAGGCTGTCTACCTCGGGTGCTTCGCCCAGGTAGTAGACGCCATCGGGTGTGAAGGCCTCGGGCCCGTTGAACAAGATCTGGATCCCGGCCTCGGCTAGTGCGGGAATCCGGTGTATGGAACGCTCGAAAATCGGTCCGATGTGATCCCAGTCCTCGGGGAGTGTTCCGAAGGTAAAGTCGCGGGGTACGTCGTAGCGCCACGTCTTGGCTACCGGTTCGAAGAATCCGGCCATCAGCTTGCCGGTCTCTTCCTTGAAATAGGTGTAGTTGGTGGGGTCTCGAAGGGTTGGCATTGTGGGAACCATTCCGTCCAAGGGTTCGGTGACCACGTAGAAATGCTCACAGGGATGCAGGGGTACGTTCACCCCTGCGGCAGCCGCCAGCTGGCGGGTCCAGATTCCACAGGCGAGGACAACCGTCTCAGCTTCCACGAATCCGGCTTCGGTCTCCACACCTACCACAGTCTGATCCCGGACCCGAACGCGTTCGACGGCGATCTCCTCACGGATGGTCACCCCGCGGTCTCGGGCGCCCTTCGCCAAGGCCATAGTGGTGTCGACCGGGCTGGTTTGACCATCTCCCGGTATGTACACAGCCCCTATTAGGTCGTCGGTACGCAGCAACGGCCACATCTCTCGGGCTTGTCCGGGACTGATGATCTCCATCTCAACCCCGGCGGTTCGGGCCATAGACATTCCTCGCAGTATTTCTTCCCATCGTTCCCGATCCGATGCCACCGATATGGAACCGGTTGTCCTGTATCCGGTTGCTCGGCCGGTCTCGTCCTCCAATTCCTCGAACAGGCGCGTGGTGTAGGTGGCGAGCCGCGTAAGGCTGTGGCTCGATTTGAGTTGGCTAACCAACCCGGCTGCATGCCAGGTCGTCCCTCCGGTGAGAGTGTTCTGCTCGATCAGCAGGACGTCGGTTATCCCCCGCCGGGCCAGGTGATATGCGATCGAGCATCCGACAATCCCTCCTCCGACGACCACCACCTGAGCTCTTGCCGGTAATCCACCCGTGGTGAACCGGGAATCGGGTAGTTCCAGATCGGGGAGAGGACCGGAAGGTAGAGTCATCGGTCCTGGGCCTTTCGTTAGGTTTGGCTTTGCATCGCCGCTAGGACGGCCTGGTTGGTGATCTCACCGTTTCTGGTGTTCATGCCGGTAGCCAACTCCGGACGGTGCTCGATGGCGCCCTCAACTCCCAGTTTGGCGATCAGCGTGAGGTATGGAAGGGTGACGTTCGCCAGAGCGTAGGTTGCGGTTCGCGGTACCGCCCCGGGGATATTGCCGACAGCGTAGTGCACCACGTCGTTGACCACGTAGGTGGGATTCGAGTGGCTGGTTTCTTTGGAGGTTTCGAAACAGCCCCCCTGGTCGATGGCTATGTCGACCACCACCGATCCCGGCTTCATGTCTCGTACGTCGTCCGCGGTGAGCACACGGGGCGCCTTGGCGCCGGGGAGCAATACCGCGCCGATAACCAGGTCGGCCGCTAGGACAGCCCGGCGAACATCCGCCCGGTTGGCGATCAGGGTCCTGACCCTTCCCTGGTAGATCTGGTCGATCTCGCGTAGTCTTGCCGGATTCAGATCGAACACCGTGATATCGGCGCCCAGTCCGGCCGCCATCTGTATTGCATTTGATCCGGCGGTACCTGCGCCTATAACCACCACCCGACCGGCCTGGACTCCCGGTACGCCTCCGAGAAGTACGCCCCTCCCGTTACCGGGTTTCTGTAGAAACCTTGCCCCCACCTGGACCGACATCCGGCCCGCCACTTCGGACATCGGGGCGAGGATGGGTAGAACACCGTCAGGTAGGCGGACTGTCTCATAGGCCAGCGATGTGGTTCCGGCAGTACAAAGAGCTTCGGCCACGTGGGGATATGCGGCTAGGTGGAGGAAAGTGAACAGGATCTGGCCTTCGGAAAGGTAGAACAGCTCATCGGTCTGCGGTTCCTTTACCTTGACCACCATGTCGGCTTCCGACCACACCGTCGTCGCAAGATCCACCAAACTGGCTCCGGCGTTGGCGAACTCTTCGTCGGTTATGTAGGAGCCGCTACCCGCATCAGACTGGACCATCACCGTATGCCCCGCTGTGGTGAGGGCTTCAACTCCTGAGGGGGTGATCGCCACACGACTCTCATCGGCCTTTGTCTCTGCTACAACCCCGATATTCAAGAAGTCTCCCCGTCCCTGCGTTCCGCCTCACTCATACCTCTTGGGCGAGCCTCTCCAGCACGCGGGAGACGCGTTCTCCCATCTCATCGAGTTCTTCGGTGGTGGCTATCAATGGAGGTGAAATCATGATTTTGGGCCCGCCACGGTCGTCGACCCGAAGGTGCAGACCCTCTTCCAGAGCCAACCGGGGCAATACCGTCTTGATTGCCCGGCCGGATTCCTCAGCCGAGTAGTCCTGTCTTTGTGCCCGGCTTCGTCCGAGGGCCATAGCGAATAAGTAGCCCGCGCCGCGAACATCCGTAACCGTGTCATGCGCAGCCATGAGATCGATCAGGGTGCTACGCAAGTGTCCTTCGTTCCTCGCCACGTTGCCGACCACATCCTCGTCCTGCATGGCGCCCAGATTGGCGATCGAGGCTGCCATCACCACCGGATGGCCGCCCCATGTGGTTCCGTGAAGGAAGCTTCCGGCAGGGGAGTCGAGTATGCGATCAACCAGTGGGCGGCGGACTAGCAAGCCACCGATCGGTGCGTAGCCGGAAGTCGCTCCCTTGGCGAAGGTGATGAGGTCGGGGGTTACCCCCATCCGCTGCGATCCGAACCACCGGCCTACCCGTCCGAAGGAGGTTATGACCTCGTCGGCTACCAGCAGCACGCCGTACTTGTCGCAGATCCTCCGCAGTTCCTCCCAGTAACCGGAAGGAGGAACCAATGCGCCGCCACCGTTCTGAACCGGTTCCGCAATAACCATCGCTACTTCCTCGGGTCCCTGGCGGAGTATCTCCTCCTCCACCAGTCGGGCACATGCCACCCCATCCGTATGGCCGAATGTGTTGGGTGCGTGGCTGAAACCAGGCAACAGCGGGAGGAAGGGCTCTTTGATGTTGGGAAGGGCGGTGGCGGACAAGGCTCCCATGGTCGTACCGTGATAGGCGTCGATCCTGGAGATGACCTTGGTGCGCCCTTTGTACCCCATGGCAGTCTGATACTGGCGGGCGAACTTTATGGCCGATTCCACCGCCTCGGAACCCGAACTGACGAAGAAAACAGTATCGAGGTCGCCGGGCGCTAGATCGGTGATGAGCTTTGCAGCCTCAACAGTGGTGTCGTTGGTTGACGACCAAGATGGAATGTAGGCAAGTCGTTCGGCTTGGTCGCTCATTGCTTTGGCTATATCCGCTCGTCCGTGGCCGATCTGGACGACGAACAGCCCAGCCAGAGAATCGAAGTATCGGTTTCCGGAGTCGTCCCAAAGGTAACAGCCCTCGCCGCGCGCGAATATGGGTATCCGGCCTTGGCGCACGCTCTCTGCACTTGTGAAGTGGAGCAGCAGGTGGTCTAAGGGGTATGTGGTACTCATGGACAGCAATGTAACCGTCCGTCGGCCTGGGGTAAAGTGATCTACCGATTTGATTCGGATTGTCGGCTACTTCCGACCGGCCGTCTTTGAGTTAGCCGACACTCCTATCCGTGTTCCGGCACCGGCGAGAGGACCGTCTGTAACATGTTCACCCCTTCCATGGCGCCTAACGAACCGTCCCCTGCTCGCAGTCCGGAGCGAAACAGACCGTCGTGACGTGTTCGGCGGATCCGCCTGGTTCCTGCGGTGGGCAACCTATCCAACCTGAAGATAGGCGGACGTTTGATCAGCTTTGGCAGGCCGGCCCAACGGGGCCGAGTATCGGTTCCTCGGGTTGGTGGTGGGATTCTCCGTCGGCGTTCTCCTTTCCGGAAGGAGTGGTGGCGGTTGGCGGTGATCTCGATCCGGCCACGCTGCTAGCGGCATACAGGACCGGAATGTTCCCGATGCCGCTGGAGGGAAGCAGTCAAATGGTTTGGTGGTCTCCTGATCCGAGGGGAATACTGGAGTTGGAGCGGTTCCTGCCGTCCCGGTCCTTACGACGTTCCGTAAGGAGATACGAGATTACGGTAGATCGGGCGTTCCGAGAGGTAGTGGAAGGATGTGCGGACCCTTCCCGGCCGCACGGGTGGATCACTCCGGAGATTGCCGATGCCTACACTCGACTCCACGAACTCGGTTGGGCGCACTCGGTAGAGGTCTGGTTTGAAGGACAGCTGGCAGGTGGAATGTATGGTGTCGGTATCGGGTCCTTCTTCGCAGGCGAGTCTATGTTCTACCGGGTCCGGGACGCTTCGAAGGTGGCGGTGGCCGGTATGGTTGGACTGCTCTCGGAGTGCAAGGAGGCTGTTTTTGATGTGCAGTGGGTTACTCCGCATCTGAGCACGCTCGGAGCTACCGAGATCGATCGAGACGAGTACCTAAGACGTATCTCCGTCGCGGTCAACAGCCCCGGACCCTTCGGGTACGGTCGGATGGTCTGAATCTGAATCTGAGAATGCCACGAGATGGTATTGCCAGAATGTCCTTGCTAGCTGCGAAGGTTGCTCCTCCGGTACGGCCCTGCCAGCCTAGAATCCGGGACCGGTTACGCTGACGAGAGCCTGAACTGAGGGGAGGTCGGGATGGCCGCTCATGAATCGGACAACCTTAACGATCATCACGACGAGGACAGCGACCTTGCCTTCGGCATGGCCGTCATGAAGGGGGCGTTGGTAGGCCTACCCCTCATGGTGATCTTGGTCAGTGGAGCGGTCTGGTTTATTATCGACCAGGACGTAGGAACTTCGATCATAACCGGTCTTCTACCCGGAGTCTTGTTCGGAGTCTTCGGAGGCGGCTTTGTCGGTGTCATCCGGGCAATGGATCACTGACCCGGCTTGGCCGGGATGCCCGGTCCGGCAGTTGTGCGGTTCTAGCCCTGATTGTTCAGGTTTCCTACACACCTCGGTATAGGAATCGGGGCTAACGATCCACGGCGCAAGCGGGGTTTTCCGTCACCTCGTAGCCTGACTCGGTCAAGAGAGCGGTTAATGACTCAACCAGCTGCTCGAAGGGAAGCCAACCACGGGTAACCAAGGCCGTCTTGCCATCGACGTACAGCAGAAGGGCGGGGAAGGACGAGATGCCTAGAGATCGGGCCAACTCGAAGTCCTTCCAGGCGGCTTGACGAGCCTGCTCGCTCACCAGATAGTCCACAAACTGTGCCGGATCCACCGGATATGCGCTGACCAGGGTGCCGTACTGGTCAGGGTCGGTGACGTCTATTCCCTCAGCGAAAAAGGCGTGTTGTATATCTTTAAAGAAGGGGAAAGCAAACTCCCGACGATGGTTGCGCATAGCAACTACCGCGGTAGCGGGCATCTCGGAATCGAAGCGCCAACCGTCTCGACGTTGAAGAAAGGCTGTATTGAAGGGTTGCCCGCTGGCTTCTGCCGCCTGATCCCAATGGTGGGAGAGATAGCCGGCCATCTCATCATCGAGTTCCTGGGAATAGGCTCCCGGACGAAGACCTCCGTTGACAACTCGGATAGGGAGGTCAAAACGTTCTGCGATCTGGTCCAAAGTGGCGGCAAAACCCCAACACCAGGAACACATCACGTCCCCGACGTAGACGAACTTGCCCCCGTTGTCGACACTTAGATCCCCTGATGCGTTACTCATCGTATGCTTCCGATCTAATTAGAAAGTCCTAGGCGGGGTAGCCATCCTACGATATTATTGAAGTGGTAGCTTCGAGAAGGTACCACTTCATGCCGATATCGTATCGGAATCATCCATACCGGCATCTTCCGCGGCTGTCAGGTCCGGTTTGGTAAGGGGTAGATCTATGATCATCTCGGTAAACTCCCCCTCTTTTGATCGAACGCTGATAGTACCACCGTGTTGACGGACGATATCGTTAGACAATGCCAGACCGAGACCGGTTCCTTCATTAGTCGGTTTAGTAGTAAAGAACGGGTTGAAGATTTTGTCTATGATCTCCTGTGGAACACCCGTGCCATTATCACGTATGGTCACGATAGCGTTAGAATCTTCACGGCGAGTCTTGAGCAGAACAACCGGATAGAAAGGTTCTTCGTTATCGTGTTTGCCGCCACTAATCAGCTCTATGCGTTTCTTGTGAGTCGCGTGACACGCGTTGCCTACCAGGTTGAGGAAGGTACGACCAAGATCCTGTGGTATAGCTTCGATCTGGCCCATGTTCGGGTCTAGATCTCTTTGTAGTTCCAGCTGGAAATTGGGGTCCGAGGCCCGAGCGCTGTGGAAGGCCAACAACGCATGCTCATTGAGCAGATTATTGAGGTTGACCGTATGCCATTCACCGCCTCCTCGACCCATCATCAGCATATCGTGTACGATGCGGTTAGCTCTTTCGCTATGGTTATGAATACGCTTGAGGTTATCGTCTAGATCCTGCAGGATCTCGTCGATAAGTTCTTGGTCTTCATCTGTCGGATCCCCTTCGGCGTCTTCATAGATCTCATGGAGTTCCTCGATCAGCTCCTGGGAGGCCTCACCGAAGTTCTTTATAAAGTTCAGGGGATTCCTGATCTCGTGGGCTACACCAGCCGTCACCTCACCGAGAGCCACCAGCTTTTCACGGAGGACGATTTGATCCTGCGCCCGTTGTAGATCAGCGAGAACCTCTTCGAGCTGGGCGTTCTTGTCAGTCAGCTCCGTGGCCAACCTCTCTACCAGGTTCAGCCTCTGCACCTCGAGAGCGTGACGGCGAAAGACCTCCAAGGCGGCAGCCATCTCTGCGACCTCATCTTTACCGTGCACGTCGACCTTCCCCTCGAGGTCACCGTCAGCCATCTTGCGCATGCGGTCGGACAGTTGTCCTATCCGCCTGATCAGAACCCTGCCCACAAATCCCCAACCAATCAACACAGCCCCGAGTACACCTATAGTACTGATAACAAATAGAAGGGTTCGACCGGTTTGGAGGGCCTGAGAAGAAGCAGCATTGGCACTGCCGGCATTTAGCTCGGCATGTGTCACCATTTCATCCACCCCGCCGACAAGCTCTACCGCCAAGTTCTGATTCTCGGCCAGTAGAGTTTGTTGTTGGTCTTCCAATAGCCGCTGCTGGTGAATCAGAGAGAAACCATCGTCCTCATTGGTACCCATCTCGATCAGTCGCTCAATGATTGGCGCTAGTTCGGAAGCTATCGACGAGTAAGCGAGGGCCGTCATGCTGATGCTAAGGCGACCGGCGGCCGACTCGAAGTTTTCCTGGAGAGGTTCGATCAGTTCAGCGTGGGAGACATTGAAAGCACTGGCTAACAACTGGGTAGCGAGCGTCGTATCGGCTCGAAGTCCGGCAAGATGACGATAATGATCGAACTCAACCTCAGAAAGGTGCTGTTCTCTTGCTACAGGCGGTTCGCCGAGAGTTCGGTACCCGGTCAGCTGATAGAAGAGCTGGTCATCGATTGCAGGAATGATCAAATCCTCGATGCGTGTGCGAAGATCGGTCAATTCACCACGTAGCCCTTCCGTGTCTGCCTGGAACGTAAAGAGGCTCGGCATGGCCCCTTCAATCGCGTTGATGTTCGAAAGGAGCCGAAACAGCACGGTCTGAGCATTAATCCTCACATTTCCGAACTGAGGGTCTTCGCTGTACTGCTGTAGGAGAATCAGCTGTTCTTCGAACCCTTGCTGTGCCGCGGCGATTTCCTCAGAGACGACACGAAGTTCCTCTCGAGTGGCGGCAGCCACCAGACGTGGGGCTGCCGCGGAAAGAGTGCCACCATACTCAGCTATTCGGAAGGCGGCGGCGAGTTCGGGAACGCTCTCATTCACCACTCGATCTTGGGCGGACCCTATGCGGTTGAAAGAAAACCAGCCGACGAAGCTTGCGGCGATCGTTAGAGTGCCTGCCGCAGCAAGGGCGATATACATTTGAGTTGATATCCGGAAACGGAGTTCGAGAAGGTGCCGGAGTCGTTGAAGCAATGGCCTATCCTTCCAACAGTCTCTCTGTTTGCTGGTACTGACCATCCGAGCCGATTACGGTTAGAAATACACGATCTGAACCCTGGTTGTCACCTTCGCCAAACGACAGAGAAAACCCATCAAGGGTGACATTACCTGCTTGAAGTAGTGCATCAAGGAAGCATTTCCTGTTTAAAGCTTTTCCACATCTCTCCAATCCGAAGATCGCGAGCCGACCAGCTATGTATCCTTCCAGGGATACGAACCCGGGTTCGACGGTGCTTGAGTAGGTTTCCAACGCGGAAAGGTACGAAGAAATGATCGGGATAGATCGATCGGTTGGAAATGGAACCACCTGCGTGACGTATACACCTTCGCCGTAGGGGCCGAGTTCCTGCGCGAGGGCATTACTACCCACAAAAGAGATCGTGAAAAAGACCGGATCGAAACCTGTATGGCGAGCCCAAGATATGAGGGCTGCTACCGGCTCGTAGGCACCGACGATGATGACCGCTTCAGGGCGACCCACTTGAATGTCGAGGAGGCCGGTTTTCACCGCCACTGTATTGCGTGGATATAGACCGATCGACACCGGTGTCATATCTCGACGATCGAGTGCTTCGATTACACCCCTGTAACCAGTGCGTCCGAAGGAATCGTCCTGGTATACGATCGCTATTCGATCGATTCCGAGATCGGTGGTCAGACGTTCAACCATTTCTTCAGTTTCCTGGGCATATGAGGAGCGAAGATTGACGATATTGTCCCACTCGTCATCTCGGAGGAAGGCGGCCCCTGTGAACGGGGCCAGGAAGGGAACGTCATGCTTAGCGGCGATCGGTGTGGCTGAGCGAGAGGTGGGGGTACCGACTTCACCTATCAGCGCGAATACTTCTTCCTCTTCTATCAGCTGGATCGTGTTTGTGATGGCGAGTTCAGGTTCGTAAGTGTCGTCTAGTGATACGAGTTCGAGGGTTCGTCCGTGAACTCCTCCTCGTTCATTGATCTCTTGGAAGGCTACCTGGATGCCCAACCGCATATTCTGGCCCAGTTCCTGAGCCGGCCCGGAAAAGGCAGCGGATTGGCCGAAGAGTATCGTATGGTCGGATACTCCGGGAGTGCCGGATTCCTGGCCGGTGCCGGCGTCGACACTAAAAGTATCCGAACCTCCGCCCCCATTTGGCTCTTGAGTGGTCGTTGATGATGAAGGTTGCGAACCGTCGTCTGGTGCACCGCCGCAACTTGAACCGATCAGCCCGCTCAAGCCCACCACGAAGAGGATCGCGCTAAAGAACCGGTAGCGGTGATCCGGTATCAGATACCCCCAACAACGAGTTTCAGATGGTTCGTCTCCTCCAAGCGGTGGTATTCGATCTGGTCAACCATCGTTTTGATCAGATAAATACCCAGACCTCCCACCGATCGTTCCTCCAGCGGAACAGAAAGGTTAGGCTCAGGGGCGTCATTTAGGGGGTCGAACGGGGCACCATTGTCCACAAACTCAATGGATACGGCGCCGTCGTTGGAAATCACCTTTACAGTGAATCGATCAAGGCCATGACGTCGCCCATGGGTCAACGCGTTGAGACCGATCTCCTCAACGCATAGGTTGACGAGGTACACGAGTTTCGGAGGCCACTCTTGATCGGTCCCGACTCCGTCGAGTGTGTCCGACATCCGACTGATGATCTCAGCGTTTGATTCGTCCAGGTCCGGAGTGATTGACAGATCGAAAAGGGTTTTCATCTCGACGATCCAGCTTTCCGGAACACTGAGAGGCAGGTAATATCATCCGACTGCGGAGTGGGGCCAGCGAATTTTCGGACAGCATCGAAGATAGCCAGGGTCGCCTCCTTGGCGCTCGAAGGCGGATTATCGCTGAATACTGCAAGCAAGCGCTCCACTCCAAACTCTTCGCGCTCAGCATTCATGGCCTCAGTAACGCCGTCGGTGTAGAGGATCAGCGTTTCTTCCGGTGCTAGCTTAATCGTATCACGGGGAAAGGAGAAGCCGGGGGCTACACCGAGGGCGATGCCACCTATCGGATCAAGTAAAGAGCTACGCCCATCTGCATGAACGATAATGGGAGGATTATGTCCACCGTTTGCATAGGTCACATGACCGTTCTCTGGTGAGTAAGTGGCGTAAATAACCGTTACGAACATGGCTGCGTCGTTTTCCTCAGCAAGCAGATCGTTTACATCTGCCAGAACTTCGGAGGGAGCCGGGTTACCAATGGCTGCACCCTTCAACAGTGTCCGGCTGGACATCATGAAGAGGGATGCTGGTACTCCCTTGTCAGACACATCGGCAATAGCGAGACCGTATTTACCTTGGTCTAACATTATCAGGTCGTAAAAGTCGCCACCAACGTTACGAGCCGGTTCCATAGCAGCGTATATGTCGGCGTCTCTGGTATCGGGAAACTGAGTTGGTAGAATCGATTGCTGGATCTTGCTAGCAACATCGAGTTCATTCTGTAGAGTAACCAATTGATCTCGGGAGGCGAGAGCTGCTCGCCACTCTATAAGATGCTTCAATGTGCGTTCAATGGTATGCCGGAGGTCTTTAAAATCTAGAGGCTTTGTTACAAAGTCAAACGCCCCACGATTCATCGCGGTACGAATGTTTTTCATATCACCATATGCGGATATGATGACCGACCGGATATTCGGATCAACCTTTGGAATCTGTTCAAGTAGCGTGAGGCCGTCCATTTGCGGCATATTGATGTCGGACAGCACCATATCGATGTCGTCTTGCGCTTTGAGCTTTTTCAGAGCCTCGAGTCCGTTGCGCGCGAACACAAAAGAGTATCGACCGGAGCGGACTGCGCGGCGCATACGCTGAAGAATAAGGGGCTCTAGATCAGGTTCATCGTCGACCACAAGGATCTTGTAAGGAGCCACTGCCTTCTCGATTCTTAGGTTCTAATGGTTCATGCTACGGGAGACTGTATTGGCATAGACAAGCCAAAGACGCAATTACCCGAGGGCTGCAAGCGCGGCCGTCGAGTCGTCATGGAGATCGATGATCTGGTCGAACCCGCTAATCGTAAAGATTTCCGCTACCGAGTTAGACAGGGAACAGACGGCAAAGCTGACATTGCGGCCCCGCAGGTCCTTGGCGATCAAGAGTATGATTCGTAGGCCGGCACTGCTGATGTAGGTCAAACCGGCGAAGTCGAGGATGACGCCGGTATCGCTGTTGCCGATTTCCTTCTCGACCGATGCTAGGAAGTCGGAGGCGTTGGATCCGTCGATGCGCCCGCTGGCTCTGAGGATAAGAACCGAGCCTTCTCTTTCAGCGTTGATTGCCACTGTTCGTCCTTCCGTTCTGAGAGCCCGCGTCGGGAGCCGTCTAACGGTTAGACTATATCAGATCATCAGCGTGGGCGATGGAGCCGGACGGTGTTTGAGTGGTCTTCCGACGCCTGGATCACCGGATGGGCGAGCCGGGCTTGTATTGACCGGACGGCGCCCATCGAGAATCGGTTAACTAGGATGGAGCGGTCGCGGGAGGGCTTCAGATGTTCGAGATCATGCTGTTTGTTCACATACTGGCGGTGGCTGCCTGGTTCGGCGCCAACCTGGCCCGAGCATTCCTCGGATCCTCGATGTCGAAGGTCGGGGGTGCTACGGCGGCAAGATGGCACCGATCATCGGTTGCGATGGGACGGGTTCTGCATACCCCGGCTGCGATCGTGGTATTCGTGACCGGATTCGGTCTGGTCGGCCTGTCGGATGGCGCTTACGAGATCACATCGCCGTTCGCTGTGGTGGGGATCGGCGCGGTCGTGGTCGGCGCCGTGCTGGCAATGAGGTTCATGGGTCCCATGGGCAGGCAAATCGCGCGTGCCTTCGACCGGGGCGACGATAACGCCGCGGCGGGGCTGGTCCGCCGCTCGAGTCTTCTGGGATGGCTAGATACCGCGATTCTGACCCTTACCACCCTGCTGATGGTTTTACGCTGGGGGGCTTGAGGGTATCCGCCCGGTTCCCGACCGTTCCGTAGGCTCCCATGCGGTCGGGGGAACAATGGCTCCGGGCGGGGTTTGGCAAACCACCCGGTTGAGGCTCCGTGTACAGGGCGCGAATCCCTTTGTGCGGGCTCTTGCGGCACCCTCCTCGGACAGCCCCCCATGAATCACCCGGGCTAACTACCCATCCCTTCCTATCTGCGGGGTGGCGTGGGTCAGCGGGACAGCCTGTGAATTGCCTCGAGAGCGATCCTCACCATATCCCCGAAAGTGCGCTCTCGCTCCTCCGGGGGCGCCTCCTCGCCGGTAACCAAGTGATCGGAGACGGTCACGACGCTAAGAGCCTGCGCTCGTTCCTCCGCGGCAATTGCATACAGGCCGGCGGTCTCCATCTCGACCGCCAGGATTCCCATCCTCTGCCAGATCTCCAAGGCGTTCTGGTAGCTGTTATAGAAGAGGTCCGACGTGTGCAGGTTGCCGACATGGGTCTTTATCCCGAGTTCGTCCGCTGAATCGGCGGCGGCCCGGAGGAGATCGAAGCTGGCGGTAGCGGCATAATCCCATCCGTTGTAACGGGTTCGGTTGGTCAACGAGTCGGTGGATGCACCGGCGGCGAGGATCGCTTCGCGCATCTTGACGCTGGTCGATATACCTCCGCAGGTGCCTACCCGGACCAATCTGCGCACTCCGTAGGAGCGAATCAACTCGGTGATGTAGATCGAGGCGGAAGGGACCCCCATTCCCGTGCCCATAGTCGATACTGGTGTGCCGTGGTACGAGCCGGTGAAACCGAACATGTTGCGAACCGAGGTGACCTGCACCGGATCATCGAGAAAGGTCTCGGCGATGTAGCGGGCGCGCAATGGATCACCGGGTATGAGGATTGATTCGGCGAATGCGCCTTCGGGTGCGTCTATATGAGGTGTGGACACGGGTACTCCTTTCAGTCCGTTACGCCATCAATAATTTGAGCTCTGTCAGGGGAGGGCGCCGGTAATGCCTCGCCTGTCCGCAAGGCGGATTAGTACCACGGGTCGGTTCTGTTCCACGATGTGGTACGGTTCCGCGCCTATTCATGCAGGAGTCCGCTATGGCGCGTGTGCAATCTATCGACCGGGCCTTCCTCGTGCTTGAGGCAATCTGTTCTGCAGACATGGGGATTACCGAACTCGCCTCTCGCGTGGGTATGCCTAAGAGTACCGTCGCCCGCATAGTCAACACGTTGCTGGAAATCGGGGCCGCTGAGCGGGTTTCAGACACCTCGACCTTCCGGATTGGTCCGAAGGTCTACAGCCTTGCTGCTGAACGAAGTCATGTAGCAGGCCTAGTATACCGGTCGCTCCCCCACCTCAGGATGCTAGCTACCGAACTCGGTGAGGATGCAGGGTTGTCGGTTCCTGATGGGAACCGGATTCACTACGTTGCGCAAGAAGATGCCGAAAACAACATAACGGTCCGCGACTGGACAGGAACTCTCCTACCCCTGCATGTGGTGCCTTCGGGACTGGTTATCCTGGCTCATTGGCCCTCCCAGCAACTAACTAGCTACTTGGAGGGTGGTCTAGCCCGCTATACCCCTAGAACGGTTACCGACACCGGCATCATCCGTACCCGACTCAAGCGGGTTCGTGAAGAGCGACATGCGTGGGGAATCGAAGAGTTTGCCGAGGGTATCAGTTCGGTCGCTTCGCCTATCTACGACCGCAATTCTCGAGTTCTGGGCGCCATCCATGTCCACGGCCCCTCCTACCGTTTTCCGGGCGCCGCCGATCCTGCCGGGATTGCTGGCAAGGTAGTCGAGGCTGCCCTACGGATTTCCAGGAAGTCAGGCTGAAGAGCGACGGACAACGGCGGTAACGTCATCGCCTGGGAGAGTGCTCAAAACCTCTCGTTGGACCGAAGTCCGATGGGTTGTCCCACCCGACGAAACCCACCGCTTCGGGATAGAGTCAGGGTGTGTCCGGTCGTGGAGTACGGATCACCCGCCGAACCATGGGTTCGAAGAATGCCAGCGGCAGGGACTCGTAGTCCGGGTCAAAGCAGTTCTGATCGTATTCGGCGCAGAACTCGACCGTGTCCGCGTACCAGGGATGGTCTTTGTAGACATCCCTTGCGTTGCGGTCTTCCCCGTAGTGGTGGAAATAGTAGAAACCCTGGAAAAGGCCGTGATGGCGGACGATCCAGTAGTTCTTCTCGGATACGTATGGTCGCAGGATGTCGGCCGCGACCTGGCTGTGGTTGAACGGTGACACCAGATCACCTATGTCGTGCAGCAGGCAGCACACGATGAACTCCTCGTCCCTACCATCCCGGTAGGCGCGGGTGGCGGACTGCAGGGCGTGTTCGAACCGGCTGATGCGATACCCGGTTTCACCCTCGTTCCATTGCACCCACTCGAGTAGCCGGTCGGCATAGTCGGCGTGCAACTCGTGTTCGAGCCGGGCCAAGAGATCGTAATCCTCCTTGGTCCCGTCTTCCATACGAGTGAAGGAAACCTGTTCCAAAGTGTGCCTTTCCCGAGGGTGCTGGTGCGGCCTGGGCTCGTGTGTCCCCACAACCGGAGTGGTGGGGAGCAACCCACATCGGATGATAAACCTTGCGGGGGCAATGGCAACCCTGCGCGACAGGAAGTTTGCGACCGAATCCACCCGGCGAGGTCATGAAACGGTAGACTGGCGCGTGCCGGACGCTGGGTTCCGAACGTCGATCAGGAGCATGCACATGACGAGAGACATAGACCGGGAACGGCTCGAGATTGAAGGAACGATCGGCGACTTGACACTGGTGGGTTTACTGGACCGAAATGCCGAACGCTTCGGGAGCCGGCCCGCGATTCGCTGGTCGGAAGGTAACGGTCTGCGCACCCTCAGTTGGGCCGGGTACCGCCAGAAGGTGCGGGAGGCGGCGGCGGGCTTGGCTTCGTTGGGGGTCGAGAAGAGCGATTTCGTCGCCCTCATGGCCGGCAACCGCCCCGAGCATGTCATAGCGGACCTCGGCGTCGTGTATGCCGGGGCTGTGCCGGTGTCGTTTTATAACACTCTCGCCTCCCGGCAGATTCATTACATCGCCGATCACTGCGCGGCAAAGGTGGCGATTCTTGAGAACGATGATTATCTGGACCGTTGGGAGCAGATCCGGGCTGATCTTCCCGCATTGGGCCATATTGTGTTGATGGATCCGTCTGAGTCTTCCGGTGACGACCGAATAATCTCCTGGAAGGAATTGGTTGAGCGCGGCAGAAAAGCCCTGGAATCCGATCCCGGTCTAGTGGACCGGTCGTCCGGCGCCGTGTCGCAGAGCGATCTCGCCACCCTTATATATACGTCCGGAACGACGGGTACCCCGAAGGGGGTGATGGTGAGCCATCGCAACGTCGTATGGACCCTGGAGTGCATCGCCCGCAGCTTCGGCGAGATCCCGGACAGCGTCCGCCTCATGTCATACCTACCGCTGGCCCACATCGGGGAGCGCATGGCCAGCCACTACGCGAGCCTTTGGTATGCGGGTTCGGTGCGGTACGTTCCGGACCTCTCGCAGGTGCGGGAGGCGGTAGACGAGACTAAGCCCGAGGTATTCTTCGCGGTTCCTCGGGTCTGGGAGAGGTTCCATGCGGGAGTGATGGCTCGCTTGGAGGGGACTCCCAATCCACGACGGAGGCATCTGGCGCTCTCGGCGGTGGAACTGGCTACCAGAGAGCAGCGGATGCAGCAGGCCGGGGAACGTCCCGGGCTCATGGACCGCATCAAGCTCAAGCTGTTCGACCGTCTGGTCTTCTCGAAGATTCGCCATGGTCTGGGTGTCGACGAATTGAAGCTCGCCATCTCGGCGGCCGCTCCTATCTCATCCGACCTCCTGATGTTCTTCCGGGGAGTAGGCCTTCCGGTTTTCGAGCTCTACGGGATGACCGAGTCGTCCGGTCCGGGAACCACCAACCGGTATGGCGCCAATCGGATCGGCACCGTGGGCTGCGCTATGCCGGGTGTGGAGATCAAGACCGCGGAGGATGATGAGATCCTGATCCGAGGCGGCCTGGTCACCGGGGGTTATTACAAGGATGAACGAGGAACCGCGGAGGCGTTCGATGACGATGGATGGCTTCACACCGGTGACCTGGGTCGTATCGACGACGATGGATTCCTGACCATCATCGGGCGCAAGAAGGAGATAATCATCACCGCCGGCGGCAAGAATGTAGCCCCGGCCAAGTTGGAAAACCTGATCAACAAGCATGCGCTGATCTCGCAAGCTTGCCTTGTCGGGGATGGTCGTAGGTACCTGACCCTGCTGGTAGCTCTGGATCCGGACATGGCGCCGGGTTGGGCCGAGAGTCAAGGGTTCGCCTATGAGGACCTCGAGTCCTTCAGCCGTAGTGAGCAGGTTGCCGAAGAGATCCAGCGGATTGTCGAATCGGCAAATGGTGAGGTGGCCAGGGTCGAGCAAGCCAAAAAATGGTTCGTCGTTCCGGACGCCTGGTCGGCTGAAACCGGTGAGTTGACTCCTTCGCTCAAGATGAAGCGTCGGGTGGTGATGGAGCGTTACTCGGTGGAGATAGAAGAACGGCTCTACGACGACTGATCGCTCGGTCCTAGCCATCCGCCCACCCCCGCTTCCGAGGTAGCGGTGACGCTTCCTCAGATCGTGGTGACGAGGAATCCGCCGGGCTCCGCGGTCGAGATGCTCCGTTCACAAGCGGAGGTGTGGGTGTGGCCGGAGGACCGGGTCATTCCGAGATCGGAGTTGCTTGATCGGGTGAACGAGGCAACCGGTCTTTACTGCATGCTCACCGACCGCATCGATTCGGAATTGCTCGATGCCGCGACACATCTGGCAGCCGTAAGCCAGATGGCGGTCGGGGTGGACAATGTCGAGCTTGATGCCTGTACTGCTAGGGGGATACCGGTGGGCCATACCCCCGATGTCCTCACCGAGACCACCGCCGATACCACCTTCGGGTTGCTCATAGCGGCGGCCCGTCGCTTTCGAGAAGGCATGGAAGATGTGGTGGAGGGTCGCTGGGGGGAGTGGGATCCGCTGGCGCTGGTCGGTTGGGATCTGCACGGCTCTACTCTCGGCATCATAGGTCTGGGCCGGATCGGTCGGGCGGTGGCGAGGCGGGCGGCCGGTTTCGGGATGAAGGTGCTGTACACCAAGCCAACCCGCGACGAATCGGCCGAGTCAGAACTAGGGGTAGAGTTCCGTTCGTTCCGGAGCCTGCTGGCGGAGGCCGACCACGTAGCGGTTCTCACCAGCCTCAATTCCGGGACACACCACCTCATCGACGGCCATGCCCTCAGCTTGATGAAGCCTACCTCGACTCTGGTGAACGCCTCCCGTGGCCAAGTCGTTGATACCGATGCGCTGGTTAAGGCGCTCACCGACGGGCGGATCGCGTCCGCCGGACTGGATGTGACCGACCCGGAGCCGATACCTCCGGACCATCCGCTCGTTTCCCTGCCGAACTGCTTCGTAGTTCCTCACATCGGTAGCGCGACTGTCTGGACCAGGATTCTCATGGCTGATCGGGCCGCCGAAAACCTTACCGCGGCCCTCAACGGGGATCAGATGCCCTACTGCGCCAATCCAGAGGTGTACAAGTCCTGACCAGTCCCTGAGCAGGCATATGCCCCCGCTCGACTCTTCGGGACTGATTGCCAGGCTCGGGTCCGTCAGTTCAATTTGACGCCGGCGAGAGTAAGAGTGGGGTTATATTCCTTTAAGGGGGCCTACTCTTCCCGGACGCACACCACTAGAACGGCGCCTTTGCGAACCACGATAGAGATCTCGCTTCCGGCAGCGAGGTTGCTGATCCCCAGTGTGGAGCCGGCTTTGATCCGGGCGTTGTCCAGTTCCCACTTCGCTCCCGTCACCGTGACGCCGTCTGCGTCTCCGGCGATGGGGATCACACTAAAGGTGACGCCGGCCTTGGTCGGTATGGTGCGTCGGCCATAGACCACATATACGGTTTCTCGTTCCATTTCCCAGCGGACCGGGATTTCATGGAGGGTCCGGCTCCCGACCGCGGCGACGTTGCCTAGCAGATGGTCGATCCGCCGCCCGCCACCTCCTATCACCACGATTTTGTCGGCGCCCAAACGGACAGCCGTCGCGAGGGCTAGTTCCAGATCGGTGGCGCCTTTGTCCGGGTGGTGTGCTTCGATACGGGTTTCGGTGGCCAGGACGTCTTCGAGGGTTTGGCGGGTGATCGAATCGAGGTCACCGACCAGAACGTCCACGGTTACTCCGGCGGAGACGGCGTTCTCGATACCCGAGTCGGCGGCCAACACCAAGTCGGCTCGGCCCAACTCCAGAATCCTACTCGAAGACACCGGATCCCCTCCGGTGAAGACATGGGCCACCGTCATGTCGGGATTCCTTCCGTGCTCGTCGGATTGCCGGCCGCATCGGAGTGCAGGTCCCGTCCGCAAGATCTATACATACTTCAGCCCTATCGAACAACAGGATGTCAACGGTAACTCTCAGAGATCGGAAGCCGGCGAGAACACCGCCATCGATCCTGGACCCAGCAATACGGGAAACTCGTCATCCAGGTATTGCAGGAACACGGCGTCAACCGATCCGTCAAGCGCCGGGAACACGAAGGCGGAACTATCCGGCGCCCAGAGGCTGTGGCTCAGGTCGTACTGGCTCCAGAAGTAAAGGTAGTTCTGGAGGAAGGTAGTGGTGGGGATGATCTCCTGATAATACGAGATCCGGCCCGCCTCGTACACGCCGACCGACATGGCCTGGTCGCCTACACCCAACAACAATATCTTGCGGCTGTCCGGACTCCACTGCCAAGCCAACGTAGAAGGCGCCTCGATCTCCTCCCTCCGGCCGGACCCCAGATCCACCACCTCCATGGTGGTCACACCGTCGAGGCTACGGACGGAATAGGCAATGGACTGCCCGTCGGGTGACGGTGCAAAGTTGAAGAACCCGGCGCCCTCGGCCAGGGCCTCGCTCCGGCCGGTGCCTATCGAGTACCGAACCAGTTCATCTTGCCCTACCGCCGGATCGGGGCGAGCCGGTCGCACGTACAGGAAGCTCTTGCCGTCGGGCATCCAGGAAGGGGCTTGGAAGGCCGAGTTGAGGGGGTCGAGCATCTCGAACAGGAAAGTGTCACCGGTCAACGAGTCGAGTCGCTCAAGGCGAGTACCGCCGAGATGGGTCACCAACTCACTTCCCTCCGGTGACCAGTGCAAGTAATAGGAGGGCGCGGAATTGAGTGAAGTCACCGTCTCGTTGTCGAGGTCGAGGACTGCTAGGCCGACCTGGCCGGGCTCGGTTGATCCGAGCAGCGCTATGGCCCTGCCGTCCGGTCGCCACTGCATGTAGAAGGCGGCGAACGGGGTGGGGTACCGGGTGGCCTGGCCTCCGCTACTTGTTCTGACCATGACCGAGAATCCGTCCCGTTCTCCGGCGCGGGACCATGCCAAAAGGCTGCCGTCCGGTGACCAGGTGGGTTGCTGGAGGATTTCTCCCGGCGCGGCAAAGGGTTCAACCTGTCCTAGCCGGGGACCGAGAATGGTTACCGAGCTGGTGCGTATGTCGTTCACGACGATCTGTCCGGGGAGGGCTTCGACGGGCCGGTCCGACAAGGCGAGGGTGGGGCTGGTCGCCGGGCCTGCCACGCTGGTCTCAGTGGTGGTAGGTGTGGTCCGTGTCGTTATCGAGGTGGCCATCGTTGCCGAGTCGGCCCCGGACATGTCTGCCGACGGAGGGTTGGTCACGGAGGTCGGCGGGTTGCGAGGAGGTGAGGTGGGGGTCCCGTCGAACACGACCTCGTTGGAGGAGGTAGAGCACGCGCTAGCCAGGAGAGCGCTGGCCACTAGTAGGGCGACATTTGCAACTCTCGAACGAGAACTACCGGTTGTGCGGCGAACCATGATCCGACTGTAACCCACCGGCCGGGGATAAGTGTTCTGAGTAAACCTCTTGATCGAAGGATTGCCATTCCCTATGTATTAGGGTACCCTAATAGTCTGAACACGGGAAGCCTAATAAAGAGGAGGACGGTATGTATCGAATGGCGATTCTTGCAATGCTGGTGGTCCTCGGTCTGGCGGCAAGTGCATGTGGAGGTTCGGATGATGTCATAACGGTCTACTCGGGTCGTACCTCTAACCTGATAGAACCACTCCTTGATGACTTCGCCGAGAGTGCGGGCATCGACGCCAAGGTCCGTTACGGGCAGTCGGCCGACCTTGCTCTGCTGATTGATCAGGAAGGTGACCGCAGCCCGGCGGATGTCTTCATCTCCCAAAGTCCCGGTGCGGTAGGGTTCCTGGCCGGAGAGGGCATGCTCCGACCGATCGGCGATGAGGTTCTCAGCCTGGTTCCCGGCGGGTTTCGTAACGCCGACGGCCTTTGGGTGGGTATTTCGGGCCGGGTTCGGGTGATCGTGTACAACCGTGACCTCGTGAACCCGTCCGAGTTACCCGTATCCGTCTTCGAACTGACCGAAGAGCGGTTTCGCGACCGGGTCGCGGTAGCCCCGGCGAACGGTTCGTTCCAGGACTTCGTAACCGCCATGAGGGAAACCCACGGTGACGACGCAACCCTCGCCTGGCTTGAAGGGCTGGTAGCCAACGATGCCCGCACCTATGCCAACAACACCTCAATCGTTCAAGCAGTGGGTCGCGGCGACGTACCGATGGGCCTCGTCAACCACTATTACAACTTCCGGGCTAAAGCCGAAGACCCTGGCGCTGCGTCAGAGAATTACTACTTCCCGGACGGCGACATCGGTTCTTTGATGATCGTTACCGCCATCGGAGTACTCTCTACCAGCGATGTACCCTACCTGGCCGATCAACTTGTGGAGTTCATGCTCAGCGAAGAGGCGCAACGTTTCTACAGCGAGATGACCCTCGAGTTTCCCTTAGCAGCCGGTGTAGCGCCATCTTCTGTACTGCCCCCTCTTTCGAGCATTGGTCTGGTCACCTACGATTTCGATCGGCTCGGAGGCGGGCTGGAGAGGACCAAGGAACTGATCGATGAAAGCGGGCTCGAGTCTTCGTGACATAGCGGCTACGGCTATAACCCGGCTCCCGAGTCGGCGCCTCGGCCCTGCTGTGGTGGTCCTAGTAGGCCTTCTCTTCCTGTTTCCGATCGGTTACCTGGCATGGGGAACTTTGGGTCTCGGAGGGGACTCTTGGGAGACGGTCACCAGCGAGCGCACCCTGAGACCCTTGCGCAATTCGCTGCTGATCGCCTTCACCACGGCGCTATCGTGCATGGTGCTCGGAACCGCCCTCGCCTGGCTGGTAGCCCGCACGGATCTGGTTGCCGGACGGTTCTGGCGGATGGTGCTGCCGCTACCTCTGGTTATTCCCTCCTTTGTAGGGGCAACCGCACTTCTCTCGGCGTTCGGTAGAGGAGGACTGGCGTCCTTCCTTCCCAGGATCGAGGGGTTCTGGGGAGCGTTCATCGTCCTTACCGCTCTTAGCTATCCCTACGTGTACCTTCCCGTTTTGGCTCGTCTGTCTACTACGGTTCCTACGCTGGAAGAAGCTGCGCGCCTGCTGGGTAGCCGCCCGCGCCGCACTCTGGTCCGGGTAGTCCTACCGAACATCCGCGACTCGGTGACCGCCGGAGGAATGCTGGTGTTCCTCTATGGACTGAGCGACTTCGGCGCCGTGGCGCTCATGCGCTATGACACCATCACCCGGGCCATATTTTCGGCCCGCCTGTCCGACCGAACCACCTCCTTGACCCTCGGGTTGGTGTTGGCCGTGCTGGCGCTCATCGTGGCCGGGATAGAGCGTACGGTTACCCCGGACCGCAAATCCGGTAAGGAAGTCGGCCGACAGCAGATGGAGTACCGGTTACGCGGGTGGAAAGCTCCGGCTGCGGTGCTCGTAGCCACTGTGGTGGGGACCGCTCTGCTCGCCCCCATATCGGTGTTCCTGCTCTGGATGATCCGGGGCTCTACCACAGTGGGATTCGGTTACTCGGGTATCGGGGACGGTCTCGGCTTTCTCATCCGCCCGGTTCTCAACTCCGCCGTGGCGTCGGTAGCCGCCGGTGTGTGCGCCGTGGTCGTCACGCTACCCGTGGCATACGCGGCGGCCAGACGACGGAACTGGCTATCAAGCTCATGCGCCGCATCCGTGACATCCGTTTTTGCTCTACCCGGGCTAGTCGTCGCGCTAGCGACGGTCTATTGGGTAACCCGGGCACCCGGTCCACTAGCCGCCTTGTATCAAACCTTCCCTCTCCTGGTACTGGCCTATATTCTCCACTTCGGCGCCCAGTCGATGAGAACATCACAGGCCGCGATCAGCGACGTGCCCGTAACCTACGAAGACGCCGCCCGCACGCTCGGGGCGACTACCCGCCGTCGGCTGCTCGCTGTCGATCTGCCACTGGTACTACCGGGCCTGATAACCGGAGGAGGGCTGGTCCTGCTCTCCACCCTCAAGGAACTGCCCGCCACATTGCTACTCGCTCCGATCGGGTTCGAAACCCTGGCCACCAAGATATGGAACGCAGCCGAAGACGGGTTTTTCGCCGAAGTGGGTATCACCTCGCTGGTCCTCATCCTTCTGTCCGCCATCCTTACCTGGATGCTCGTACTTCGACGCCAGTAGGCGGTCCGGGGGTCATTCAATCCTTACCCGCAGTGATCGGGAAGCGGTACGCAGGGCCGCTTCGACCTCTGCGGGAGTGGATGCTCTAGCGAACACGAATCCGAGGTAGGTAGATTCCTCCGGCAAGGGCGCCACCCGTCGCCCGACGATGCGGTTCATCTCGACGCTGGTCACATGCTCGACCTTGAGTGCTTCCTCGATTCCCTCGATACCTGCGAATACGCCCGCCTCGGGAACAGGGATCATCGACACACCCGTCGCGCCGGGGGAGAGGCGCGTGCCCCTAACCCTGATCCCCATCGCATTGCGAAGCAGCAGTTCCTCAAGCGGGGTGTCGGACAGGCCGAACCGCAGGGATCGCCCGCAGAGGCCGCCGATGGGCCGAGAGGCTATCTCCAACAGAACGACCCGGCGGCCGCTAACGCGAACTTCCGCGTGGGCAGGTCCTTGGACGATTCCCAGGGAATGTGCCGCTCTCGCGCAGGTCTCATCGATCCTTTCGAGGACCCCATCGGGAAGCCGGGAGGGGGTGACGTAGTGGGTCTCCGGAAAGTAGGGACCTTCCAGGGGATCAGGTTTGTCGAATACGGTGAGGGTCTCCCATCTGGCGCCGGTAACCATTCCTTCCACCGCCACCTCATCTCCCGGGACGTAGCCTTCCACCAGTACCGGATCCGCGGGGGACCCTCCACGGACCGCGATGATCCTCCGTACCCGATCCACGGTCTCGTCCATCAAGGCCGGGTCATCTACCCGGATCACCCCTGCCGAGCCGGACAGACCGACCGGTTTGACCACTGCCGGAACCCCCACCGGGTGGGCGTCCCGTCCGGGTTGGTGAGCTTCGAGGAGAATGAACGGCGGTTGGTCCACGACCTCCCGTAGGCGGCGCCTCATCGTCCCCTTATTCCGAGTAGCCTCGGCTGCCTCCACACTGTTGTGGGCGAGACCCCGCAGCCTGGCTGCCCGGGCCGCCATCGGCACCCCGCGATCGTCGATCGGGATTATGGCCCGGATCGGTAGGTTCGACGCGGCAATGCGTAAGGCGGAACCTTCGGGGTCATCGAAATCTACCGGGATCATGGTTGCTCCCATGTCCTCGGCGAGGGAATGGTGGGCTTCGGTAGCCACCGCCACCTTTATGCCGAGGCGGCCTGCGGCTCGGATCCAATCGTCAACCCGGTACGCCTCCGAAGGCACTACCAGACTTACTACCGGTGGTTCGTCCATCCGCTAATCATGGTCGAAGGGTCTCTCCTAGCGAATCTCCACCTGGAAGGGTGCTAAAGCCCGTACAAAGGATTCGGACCAGAATACTCAAGACGTACTTGCCAAACTGCGAACCCCGCTAGATTATTTTCCAGTACCCATCTAGAGTCATGGATGATGAGCAACGGTGACCTGATGAGCTTCAGCGCGGAGGCGCTGGAAAAAATAGTAGAGATTCGCGACCAGGAGCCGGGTGACGACGAATACGGTCTTTTGATCGAGATCACCGGGTTGCAGGATACGCAATTCGGTTACTCGCTGTCCTTCGTTCCGCTGGGTGAGATCGGCGCCACCGATCATGTAGAGCGCCATGGTGATCTAACGGTCATCATTCCTTCGGCCGACACCGCCAACATGACCGGGGCCCGGCTGGCCATGTCCTCGAACCCGATGGCGCCCGGGCTGGCGATCGACAACCCGAACGGTCCCACCCCTCATATCCCGGACGCTCCCGTGGGTGACCTGTCAGGCCCGCTAGCCGAGAAGGTCGCCCAGGTACTCGACAGCCAGGTCAATCCGGCCATTGCCGCTCACGGTGGAAATGCTCGCCTGGTCAGCGAGGAGAACGGAGTGGTCTATCTCCAGCTGGGAGGAGGATGCCAGGGTTGCGGGATGGCGGCCATGACCCTTCGCCAAGGGATAGAGCGCATCCTGCGTGACGCCCTCCCCGAGATCGTGGAGATCGTTGACGTAACCGACCACCAAAGCGGCGATAATCCCTATTACGCGGCATCCAAGAAGGGTTGACGACCCTCGCCTGAGGGGGGTCCGACCCTTGGGTTCCCGATGCGCTTGGCCATCGATTCCGACCGTCGGGATAAATAGCCTGGCGCGGTCCGCGCCCATCCTGTTGGTCCTGATGGTGATACTCACCGGGTTGGGATGTGGCGGCGCCGATTCCGATCCGCTCGGAAACACAGACCTGCCCGCAACCGGTGACCCGGTTGAATCCACTTCGGAACCGGGGAGTGCTGTCGGCCCTACCACCGTTCCGGTGACCCAACCGGTTTTCGTACCGGAAGAGGAAACGGACTCCGGAGGAGGATCCCAGGTTGATTCTCGGGTCGATGAAGCCGCCGACACAGAGCCGCCGATCCCGCGCATTGCGGCGCCCGAGTTCCCGATAGGGCTTGACTGGCTCAACACAGCTCATCCGTTGTCCCTCGAGTCCCTGCGAGGCAAGATCGTGATGCTCGATTTCTGGACGTATGGCTGTATCAACTGCATTCATATCATCCCCGATCTGGAACGGTTGGAAGAGGAGTTCGCCGACGAACTGGTCGTGATCGGCGTTCATTCCGCCAAGTTCGATCAGGAGTCGGGCACCGACAATATCCGCCGGGTGGTGTTGCGCTACGGAGTGCATCATCCGGTGGTCAACGACGCCGACTTCGAGATCTGGCGTTCCTATCAGGTACGGGCATGGCCGACCACCTACGTGATCGATCCCACCGGCGGGGTGGTGGGGTTCTACAGCGGAGAGGGTGTATACGAGGTACTGAAGCCGATTCTGGAAGACATGGTTGAGGAGTTCGGAGATTCCATCGACCGGACTCCTCTCGGGTTGCGCCTGGAGCGGCAAGGCCTTCCCGAGACCGTGCTGTCCTTTCCGGGCAAGGTGACGGCCGACCCCGCCGGGAGGCTGTTCATATCCGATACTCATCATCATCGGATAGTGCAGACCGATCTCGAAGGTCGAGTCGAGGCCGTATACGGGTCCGGGCTGGAGGGATTCTCGGACGGGCCGGCTGTCGAGGCCACATTCCGTGACCCGCAGGGCACCGCCCTATCGGTAGACGGGATGACGCTCTACGTGGCGGATACCGGAAACCACTCGCTGCGGGCGGTGAATCTAGCGACCGGCGAGGTAACCACGGTAGCCGGTACCGGCGAGCGGGCCTGGCCCCCGCGAACCGGTGACGGACTGACCACTCCCTTGGCTTCTCCCTGGGATCTTGATCTCGATCCGGCCACCAACCTGCTCTACGTGGCTATGGCCGGCACCCATCAGATATGGTCGTTTGATCCGGTTACGGGCCGGGTGGGTCCGTATGCGGGTAGCGGTGGGGAGGGTACGGATAACGGTCCGGGTGACGAGGCGACGTTGGCACAGCCGAGTGGTCTGGCTCTTGCTCAGGACGGGCGGTTGTTCTTCGCCGATTCGGAAAGCAGTTCGGTTCGGTGGGTGGACACGTCGGCAACGGATCGTACCGTGGGAATTGCGGCGGGTAGCGATGCCGATCTGTTCACGTTCGGCGACGTTGACGGGGTGGGAACCGAGGCACGTTTCCAGCATCCGCTGGGGGTGGCGGTGGTCGGGGACACGCTTTTTGTGGCCGACACCTACAACTCGAGGATCAGGGTTATCGATCTGGAGAGAGGCGGGGTCTCGACTCGTTGGGGTGACGGGCCTGGATGGCGGGACGGGGAGGATCCCCTGTTCTACGAACCGGGTGGCCTCGACGTGTTGGGCTCGACCTTGTATGTGGCTGATACCAACAACCATTCGATCCGGGTGATTGATATCGAGTCGGGGGAGGTGTCGACGCTGGTTCCTGCGGGGATCGAAGCTTTCCTACCGAGTCCGGATAGTGCGGCTTACGCGGGAACGGTGGTGGAGCACCGGTCCCTGACATTGGGGGAGGGGTCGGGCCGGATCAATCTGGAGGTGGAGTTTCCGTCCGGGTACAAGGTGAATCCGGATGCCCCCAGCCGGTTCGTGTGGACGGTGGAGGGTGATGGGATGACGGTGGCCCCGGACGCTTCGGGTTCGGTCCTCAACCCGAGTTTTCCGGTCGTCTTCGATGTCTATCTCACCGCTGGGGAAGGTGTGCTGACCGGCGATATCTCTTTGGTCTACTGCGAGACCGAGAAGGAAGATATCTGCCTTTTCGAGCAGGTTCGGCTGGTAACCCCCTACACGGTCGGGGCGCAGGGTTCCAGCCAGGGTGTCCTAACCCACAAAGTCGATCTACCCGACCTCTGAGTACGGCAACAAGACGGTAGGAAGAAGGCGGAGCTTATCGGTCCACCAGCCAGTCCGTACCATGCCGATCAATCGCGGCGGCGGCGCGCGCCTCTCGTCCGATGCAGGCCACGATTCTCCCGGGTGAGTTGACAATCTCGTCGAGGTCGGCTCGATCAAGGATCATGATAGTAAGGGGAGTGTGACGCATTACTTCCCGCGCGAATCCTCGCGCGGGTTCGCTAACCGGGCTGTTTGCGAATATTAGTATTATATTGGCCTTGGTGACGAGCGAGATACCGACCTCTTTCGCTATATCCTCAAGGCTGACCCTTCTCGAAGGGGTGTTCTTACATTGAACTTGCCAGCGCGTAGGTACGTTGCCGATGACACCGGCAAGTAACACGTCGACTTCGGCATAGGCGGTCTCGTCGGCCGCTCGCTTACGCCAAGCTATGAAGCGCAGCCCGAGGATCCGCATTATCCAGATTGCCAGAGCCTCCAGTGCCTGTCCTTTTGTGTGCTTATTGGTGGAGGTCAGGTCGGATCGAATGTCCGCTGGGCGACGTTCGTAGTAGGCGGTGAGAGGGGCGTCGAGATCCTTGATGGTGTGGTCGATGAAGGGGCGGAGAACCGTTGTGTCGAAAAGTTCGGTCGTTCGAAGTTGCGAAGTCTTACCGCCTGCCGTTCCTCTCGTCTCGTATTCGATCAGCCCGGCATTCACGAGAGGATCTAGGAAGGTCTTCGGCAGGTTGGCTCGATTGACTCGGCTACCCACGATCGTTTCCGTTAGATCCCGGACATCAGCAGCCGGATACCAATCAGGCGGATCGATTCTGCACAACGCCTCTACAAAGGCCCGCTGTTCATCCCCAAGCGTGACGAGCGATGCGAGCGTCTGATCTCCCATTCCGACCAGTCGTTCTTTGGTGCCGGGATCGACTTGCCAGGGGCGCCGACCACTTCCCTTCGGGAATAGGCCGGCCTCAGCCAGCCACATGCGAAGGCTATTGATAGCCGTATTGTGTACCGTCACAGGGAACCCCTGATCCGTCAGGTACCCGGCTAGCGAATCACCTGTAACCCGTAACCCATCGTATTCCATTTGTTGGGCAGCCTCCACCACGCGGAGACCTCCCAAGTTCAGGAGAATGTGCCGTGCAAAGGCGTTATGGAGATCGTCTCCCTCCAACGTCACCAGCTGTTTCGCCAACAAGGTTGCTCGGTATTCCGAGTTGAGCAAGTCGTACTGGACGGCAGCCTCGAGGGGAAGTGAAGCTCGCCGCGGTGTTGGGGTATTCTCAATGGGTTTCTTGCGTACTGGATGACGCCACACGGCGTCGAGCATTGCTTCCTTTTTGCCACTGTGTTTGACGATTGCCTTCAAAAGGCCTGAGAGATCAATTAGCGACGGACTGAACTGGGAACCTACTGGAATAGCACTCGGTTGTGGTGACATTTAATGGTTCTTTAGGAACACACATACGCGATTGCTCACGCGTGGATCTCTCCTGTCTGCTGGTCCAGCCGTGACCATAGAACTCAGAGTGCCGCCTTCCGCCTTACTCGATACCATTTTCCACCGTCCTCGGCGAGGGGTGGCAGATCCTCAGTGGTATCCCATAACAGTCCAGGACGAGGCACCCGATACCAGTCCTTTGTGGTTTGGGAAGGCTTGTTTGGGCTTTCTGCCTCGAATCTTCCGAGAGCACCTTGCAGATATTCTTCTTTCAGCTCGCTGCAGAGCCACCGACGCGACAAGCGTTCGCAGACTTCACCGGTCACGCAACTACCTGCGAACGGATCGACGACGAAGTCTGATTCATCGGTAAGCATCCGGATAAAATACTGTGGTAAGTCGGCGGGAAACCGGGCAGGATGTGGAGCGATATCGTGTTCTTGACAATAGCGCAGGTACCTGCTGTTGCTTTCTGTGTTTGGTAGAGCGATGAGATTGGGTGGGATTGACGCGCCGTTATTCTTGGCGAAGTTCTTACTAATGTCGTGTCCGGACGGCCGTTTCATTGACCGGTAGCCATTGCGGAGTAGAGATTTCATGGCTTCGCTGTAGGGCTGAAGAACGCGACGATTGTCGGCTTTCGGCCAAGGCGTTTTCGATAGCCACCAGACGGTGTTGACGGCGTCCTTGACTCGTACCCTCCGGACGGTGACCCACTCTGCAGGCGTGGGGAGCTTGGCCGGGTTCCACCAGAACATTTCCTGTGCGAGGTGCAGCCCGATTTCTTCCACAAGCATGATCACCAGTTTGAAGTGATACAGGCTGCGGGTGGGGGAGCCGGGTACCCAGGCGCCTCCGATGTCGATTACAAGACTTCCGGAGTCCTTCAAGACGCGGAAACAGTGCATCGCGAACGGTCGAAACCATTCGAGATAATCGTTGGCGTCGGCGTTCCCGTAGTCCTTCTTTCGTACAAGGGCGAACGGGGGACTGGTAACGATGAGATCAACGGATGAATCTTCTAGCTCATCGAGCATCAGTAAGGAATCCCCGAGGACCATCCGACCGAGGTCGGTGGTGAAGTAGTCCACGGGTGAAGGGCCTATGCTTCGTTGGAGTACGCGTGACATGTGGTCCAAGGTAACAATCGTCTGTGACAAGTACGGATCACGATGTCACCCTACCACTAAAACCACATGAGTGTAATCAGGCCGGGGGTTGGTTCCCATCAGATCCCGTGGCCGTTGACGCTCGCCTTTCGAGCAGGTTCGGCTGGTAACCCCCTACACGGTCGGGGCGCAGGGTTCCAGCCAGGGTGTCCTAACCCACATAGTCGATCTACCCGACCTCTGAGCCCCACCGCGGCATCTCGGGGTGTTCTGGTTCTCGCCATCCGAGCAGGGCGTCACGGTATGAAGGTGAATCGAGGCTGGTTGAGCGGTTCTATCATTGACCACACGGAGAGCGGTATACGCTCACCGTCACGGAGGTGAACAGCATCGTATGACGGTTGTAGACGCGGTCGCTCCCTTGATGACCGATCCCGAAGCCTGGGATCTCTATCGTGAAGGGGGAGTCGACATAGCAGCACCCACGGTTGCGAACTGGGAGAGTCCTGAGGAAACGCAACAGCTACTCGAACAGTGGGCGCGCTGGATCCAGGAGGATGACCGTCTGTCGGCCGTTACTCGACCGTCTGATTTCGACCGGTTCCCCGACCCCGACAGGCTGGGTGTGATCATTCACTTTCAGAACGCCGCCCCGATAGGCGAGGATCTGTCGAATTACCAGCGCTTCCACGACCTAGGGCTCCGTATGGTGCAGTTGTGTTACAACTTTCCCAACCGGTTGGGAGACGGTTGCCTCAGCGACGCCGACGGCCCGCTTACTTCCTTCGGTCGACAGGCGATCAAGGAGATGAACCGTCTGGGCATCGTGGTGGACCTCTCCCACACCGGCCGGCGCACGACTTTCGACGCCATGCGGGCGACCGCATCGCCACCTGTGTTCTCCCATTCCAACCCGAGTGCGGTCTGCCCACACCGCCGGAACATCGATGATGAGCAGATCCGGGCGGTGGCTGATCTGGGAGGTCTGGTTGGGGTGGTCACCTTCCCTCCTCTGGTGAAGCCGGGAGGCAAGGGTGGAACGATATCGCACCTCGTGGACCATATCGACTATCTCGTGGACCTGATCGGACCGAGAAAGGTGGGTATGGGTCTCGACTTCTGTGAATCCAACCCGGAGTTCATGGCCAAGATGATCGGGTCGGGCGGTTGGAGCGTCACGGACTATCCGCCGGATTCCGATCCCCGCCTTCTGGATCTCACCTCTCCCGTGCAGATCCCCGATATCCGGGCGGAACTGGTCAGGCGGGGCTACCCGACCGATGCCATCGAGGGCATCCTCGGACACAACTGGATCGACCTGTTCCGGAGAGTGTGGACCGACTCCTGAGTTGGTGGTTAGCCGGTATTCCAGCCAGCCGGTGGTCAGAAGATTCGACGATAACGGGGGTCCGCTCTTGAGGGTTTCCGGAACTTAGCTAGCCCCGATTTTTCATGCGAGGCGTTTGCCCCGGCGACTTAGCAGTCTGAATAGGCTCCTGACCTGGGATTACGGTGGACTTGACAGGCTCGTCGGGTTGACCGCGACCGTCACCCATGAGATGTATGCGAATGGAGCACGTAAACGGGCTTGACCTGGCGGTTTATGGGTGGGTGTGTCTGGAAACATGAAGAATCAGGGCTAGATACCTACGTTTCCGGGGTGCCGACCACTGTGTTCCGATCTGCCCGATACCGGTAGTTAGTTCTCCCCGCGGCGTTCAGGGTGTAAAGTGAGAGAAAGTGAGAGGAAGTGAGAGGAGTGAGAAGGGGCTGGATCCGGAGTCCCATGACATACTGCGGGAATCTGTCTCCTCAGTATCGTCCGGAAATCCTTTCCTACCAACCTTCGGCACCTCACCACCCCTCCTCGCCGGTCGGGACAGGGAAGTTGCCCGGTTTGCCCGTGCCTTTTCGGTAGGGCCTCACCACCCCGACTTCACGGTATTGATAACGGGTCCCCGCGGTTCAGGGAAAACGGTGTTGCTAAACGAGGCCGAGGATCTTGCTCGTGCCCACGGATGGCGGGTCATCTCCGTGTCCGCACCGGTGCCGCATCTGGTCCGCCGGATCATGTCGACCGGTCTCCGGTTCTTGCAAGAGGATGAGGACACCGGGCCGGGTGGACGGAGTACATCGTTGCAGGCCTTCGGTGTCGGGGTTTCGTGGCGGGATGAGTCCGGCTCCGATTACGTGGTGCAACACGACCTGCGCGACGTTCTTACCATGTTGGTCGAACGGTTGGCCGAAAACAGCGTCGGTTTGCTACTGACAGTTGACGAACTCCAGGGTCTCCGCCTTTCGGATGCCCGAGAGTTGGCCATCGCGGTGCAACATATCACGCGACGTGAGTTGCTTCCTATGGCTTTCGTGGGAGCGGCCTTACCGGAAATCGAGTCGACCATTCTCAACGATCGTGGTATGACCTTTCTCCAGCGATGTGCTCGGGCGCCACTCCGGCCCCTTGATCCCACCGATACCGGGATGGCGCTCCGCCAACCGATCCAGGACGCAGGTGGAGAGGTCACGGACGAGGCCCTGGAAACAATGGTGAAGGCGTCATCGGGACATCCCTTCACTATCCAGTTGCTGGGTTACCACAGCTGGCAAGCAGCCTTCGAGGATCAGCGGGCATCTCGGATCAAGGTTGAGCATGCGAGAAAAGCGGTCCAAGAGGCTGATTTGGCGGAACTCGACCAGATCGTCAAGCCGGTCTGGTCCGGTTTGTCGGAGATGGACCGTTCCTTCCTGGTAGCGATGGCTCTTGACGTCGACACGTCGACCATCGGAGACCTTGCCACCCGGATGGATCGCTCCGCCAACTACGTACAGCATTATCGACGGCGTCTCATCGCTGCCGGAATGATCGAACCCGCCGGTCGGGGGGTCGTCCGCTTCGTGCATCGAGCTACCCGCGGCTGGCTGTCAACCCTCGGCTATGAGGTAGCAACGTGATTCGATCCCGGACCTGTCGAGCCTCGATACGCCCCGGCGACCGGACCCTCAGAGTCCGAGGCCGGCGCGAGGGTAATTGGACAGGATGGAGTGGTTGCCGGTTCGATACAGGGATGTTTCCTTCCCGTTCACCTGCCGTGTGGTGTTGATTAACACCGATCGCATAGCTTTAGCGCCAGGCCTTACGAGAAAGGAGAAAACACCCATGCCATCCCACATACGTTGGTGCGCGCTCGTCCTCCTAGCGGCCCTGGCTTTGGCGGCTGTTGCCTGCGGAGGAGATGACCGGCGCGGTCAAGTCACCACGATCGCGACAACAGCCGCCACCCAGGCGCCGGCAGCCTCCGCCGACTCGGAAGGGCCGATGGCTTCTTCAGGGCCGGCAGCCTTCGGATTGGATCCGGTTGATCCGTTGTCGGTGTCGGGTGACATTGCGGTTGCCGGCTCGTCGACGGTGTTCCCGTTGGCTGAGGCGATGGCTGCCCGGTTCGAGGATGAGGGCTATTCGGGTTTGATCACGATTGATTCGATTGGTTCGGGTGCCGGGTTCGAGCGGTTCTGTGTTGCGGGTGAGTCGGATATTACTAATGCTTCGCGTCCCATCAGAGATGCGGAGGTCGAGTCGTGTCAGGAGATCGGTCGGGATCCGATCGAGTTCCGGGTTGGTACCGATGCTTTGGCGGTGACGGTTTCGCCGGGGAATACGTTTGTAACGGATTTGTCGGTGGCGGAGTTGGCGGTGTTGTTCTCGACAGCGACGACTTGGCAGGATGTTCGGGCCGAGTTCCCGGCTAATCCGATCCAGCGGTTCATTCCGGGTACGGACTCGGGTACGTTTGACTATTTCGTCGAAGAGGTGTTTCACGAGGACGAGGGTCCGATCCTGTCGGCTGGTAATACCCAGTTGTCGGAGGACGACAACGTGTTGGTGCAGGGGATTTCCGGTGATGGGTGTGATCCTTCGAATACGTCTACGACTTGCGCGGTCGGTTTCTTCGGGTATGCGTTCTTCGCCGAGAACAGTGACCGGTTGAGTGTGTTGGATATCGAGAGTGTGGAGCCGACTAGTGAGACGGTGAATGCGAATACGTATCCGCTGGCTCGTCCGATGTTCATGTATTCCACGGCTTCGATCATTGCCGAGAAGCCTCAGGTGGGCGCCTTCTTGAGTTTCGTGTTGCAGTTCGTGAACGAAGAGATCGGTGAAGTGGGTTACTTTCCAGCCCCGGACGCGGTGCTCCAAGCAGCAGCCGACGAACTCGCGGCGGCTCTCTAGATCGAAAATGCAAAAGGAGAAGACGAGATCGTAACGCATGCAACCAGGGAGCCTGGCGCTGTGACCGTATCGCTTCGCAAGAAACGGCGTCCCGGCGAGGCGGTGATCCGCGGTTTCCTTTTCATAGCGGCGGCATTGTCGATTCTTACCACGGTGGGAATCGTTTTCGAGTTGGGTAAGGAGGCGCTGCTCTTTTTCCGAACGGAAGAGGCATCGATGGCCGAGTTCCTTTCCTCGACTCATTGGCAACCGGCGATTCTCGACTTTGGGATCTGGCCACTGGTCCTGGCAACCTTGACCACTTCGGTCACGGCGATGATCGTCGCCCTACCCGTCGGTCTGGCCACGGCCATTTTCTTGAGCGAGTACGCAACCCCTCGAGTGCGAGGACTGATGAAGCCTATTCTCGAGGTTCTGGCCGGCATCCCGACCGTTGTCTACGGGTATTTCGCGCTGACATTTATGACGCCGCTTCTCCGGTCGATCTTCGGCGTTAGCTTGGTCGAGATATTCAACACCGCGTCGGCGGGAATCGTTGTCGGGATACTCATCATCCCGCTGGTGAGTTCCATGTCCGAGGATGCTCTGCATGCGGTGCCGCTGTCTCTTCGAGAGGCCTCCTACGGGGTGGGCGCCACCAAACTGGAAACCTCCCTACGGGTCGTCCTCCCCGCGGCACTTTCGGGTATAACTGCGGCGTTCGTCGTTTCCATCTCGCGTGCGATAGGCGAAACCATGGTGGTAGCGATCGCAGCCGGGGCAGGTCCCAAGAACTTCACCTTCGGGGAAGACAGCCTCTTCGGGTACATCCTCAACCCGTTCGTGGCCGGCGAAACCATGACCGGGCATATCGTTCGGATCAGCGGCGGAGATCTCAGCTACGACTCCATCGATTACAACTCGATCTTCGCGATCGGATTGGCGCTGTTCGTCATCACCCTTCTCCTCAACGTAGTCAGCCGCCGGTTCGTGGCTCGATTCCGGGAGGTATACGAATAATGACCGATCCGGTAGAAGCGAGGGGAAGAGGGGCTACCGACCTCTTCGCCGGCGACGCGTCTACCCGACGCCGACGCCGACGGGGGGCAATCGTAAAGTTCGGGCTGCTAACCGCGCTCATGGTGGCGGTAGCGGCCCTGGTCACCTTGATTATCACCATCCTCAACTCCTCGTTCGGGTTGGTGGCGGTCGAAAGCTCCCGGCCTCCATCTGAATTGGTGGCCGGCCTGGGTTATCCGCCGGACATCGACCTGGAAGACCTCACCAAGCAGGAACTCGTCCTGTTGCTTGGCCAGGAGATCTCCACCAACCTCGGTCGGAGGTTCGAACGGGAACAGCGCTTCTTCGATGACCGGCTGGTTTTCGAGGACCCCTACGTTCTCAACGATCTGTGCATGTCCGACGAGTCCCCTGCTGCTTGCTGGTTGCCGGCTAGGAGTCGCGACGATGTGCAAGCCCTGGTAGTTGAGCGGGTGGTGGAACCGACCATCGTTGGAACCTGGTCGTTTCTTCAATCGACGTTCAATCGGGGCGAGATCAGAGCACAGACGGCGGTAGACCATCCCGAAGCGGAGTTGGTCTTCCGCTCCTGGTTGTCATGGGACTTCGTCACGAGCCCGCAATCGCCGGTACCGGACACTGCCGGGATCCGTACCGCGCTGCTCGGTTCGCTTTGGGTAGTGGTAATAACCCTCGTGTTCTCATTCCCGATCGGTGTGGGAGCGGCCATATATCTGGAGGAATACGCTCGGGAGAATCGCCTCAACTCCATCATCCAGACCAACATAAACAACCTGGCAGGGGTACCGTCCATTATCTACGGGATGCTGGGGTTGGCGATTTTCGTTCGAACCATGGAGGTGTTCACCAGCGGGTCCTTCCTGGGCGGTGGGGGAGGAACCACCGCCAACGGTCGCACGATTGTCTCGGCCGGCTTCACGCTCGGACTCCTGATACTGCCTTTAATAATCATCAACGCCCAAGAAGCGATCCGAGCAGTCCCCGGTTCGTTGAGACAGGCCGGCATGGCCTTGGGTTCCACCAAGTGGCAGACCGTGCGAGCCCATGTGCTTCCCAATGCTATGCCGGGGATCCTGACCGGCACGATACTTGCGGTAGCCCGAGCCTTAGGGGAGACGGCGCCGCTGGTGGTGGTGGGCGCCTCGACCTTTATAACTATCGATCCGGAAGGACCGTTCTCGAAGTTCACGGTTCTCCCCATTCAGATATATCAATGGACTAGCCGCCCACAGGACGAATTTCGCAATATCGCCGCAGCAGCCATATTGGTCCTGCTGGTGTTGTTGCTGACACTCAACACGACGGCAGTCCTGCTGAGAAACCGATACTCTAGGAGGGCCTGATGGCGACGAACGAAGCTCGCTCGACTGGTATGGTGATGACCGACTTGACCGTCCATACGGAACCCAGAACTCCTGTGACGCCGGGCAGCGTCGCTATGGAAACCGAGAACATGAGTTCGTTCTACGGTAAGTTCCGGGCAGTCAAGGATGTGAGTCTGCAATTCCACGATCGCCAGATCACAGCTTTGATTGGACCATCCGGGTGTGGCAAGAGCACCCTCCTGCGAGCACTCAACCGCATGAACGATCTCGTACCTTCCGCCAGGGTGGAAGGCGAGGTGCGCTTCCACGGTCAGAACATCTATGACGAAGCGGTCGATCCGGTCGAACTCCGGCGGCGAGTCGGCATGGTCTTCCAAAAGCCCAACCCATTCCCGAAGACGATCTATCAGAATGTGGCTTGGGGCGCCAAGATCAACGGTTTTTTGGGGGAAATGGATGCGCTGGTGGAGCATTCCCTGCGGCAGGCCGCGTTGTGGGATGAGGTCAAGGACAAACTGAACGAAAGCGGCTATTCCCTTTCCGGCGGGCAGCAGCAGCGCCTATGTATCGCCCGAGCCATCGCCGTCAAGCCGGAGATCATTCTGATGGATGAGCCGACCTCGGCGCTAGACCCGGTTGCCACCCTTCGAATCGAGGAGTTGATCCAAGAACTGAAGGTCAACTACACGATCATCATCGTGACGCACAACATGCAGCAGGCGGCCAGGGCATCCGACCACACGGTTTTCCTGAACATGGACCGTGACCGGGCCGGATACGTAGTAGAGGCCGGGACGACCGGAACCCTCTTCACCAAGCCCGCCAAGGTCGAGACCGAGGACTACATCACCGGTCGGTTCGGATGACCGAGTTCCGCAGCCAGTTCCACGCTGAACTCAACCGATTGGAGGTGCTCCTCCTCGATATGGCCGCTATGGCCGAAGACCAGATAAATCGAGCCGTGACGTCGCTACTTACCGCGGATGCCGCTCTTGCCCACCAAGTTACGCTCGACGATCGAGGGATCGACCTACTGTACGTGGATGTGGAACGGATGTGGCATGAGGTCATGGCTCGTCAAACCCCGGTGGCTTCCGACCTACGACTCATGTCTCTCGTACTACAGGCGGGTCACAGTCTCGAGCGCATGGGGGACCAGGCTTCAAACATTGCCCGCATAGTCGAGGTCACCTCCGGCCTGCCACGTAACGAAACGATCCTGCTCCACATCCGGGAGATGCGATCGATAGTCGTCCCGATGTTGCAGACCGCGATGGAGGCTCTCGTCAAGAGGGACCTCAATCTCGCTCTACGGCTGCCCGAAATGGACGATCCTGCCGACTGGTTGAACCGGAACATGTGGAGGGAGGTTGCCTCATGCGGTCCGGAGCCGGCCCGTCTCGAATGGGCGATCCAGATGATGCTCGTGTCACGAGCCCTGGAAAGGGTGGGGGACCGCGCGGTCGACATCGGTGAGCAGGTGGCTTTCCTGTTAACAGGCGAGTTTCGGGAGTTCCCGGAGGGCTGGTCCCTGGCGCAGAGCACCGGCTGAACATGGCTTCGATCATGGTTGTCGAGGACGAAGAGACGCTGGCGGCGACTCTTCGCTACAACCTGAGAAGGGAGGGCTACGAGGTCACCGTGGTAGGGGATGGCCGCGCTGCTGTCGAGTCTTACCGTCTCAAGCGGGTAGATCTCGTGGTTCTGGATCTCATGCTGCCCGGTCTGGGCGGCCTAGACGTACTGCGGCAAATGCGCGCCTTGTCCGAAGTGCCGGTGGTCATCGTATCCGCCAAGGATGCGGAAGCCGATGTGGTGGCCGGTTTGGAACTCGGCGCTTACGATTACGTCACCAAACCATTCTCCATGCGAGAGTTGGTTTCGCGTATCCGGGGCATTCTCCGGCGTGCCTCTCGCCTTCCGGCTGTCCGGGATACGCTCGTGTTGGCCGGTGGTCCGGTGGAGCTTGACGTGGACCGTCACGAAGTGCGGGTGAAGGGTGTACCGGTCGATTTCAGACCTAAGGAGTTCGAGCTTCTGGAGGCCTTACTGGTGCGCAAGGGCAGGTTGGTACTTCGCCGGAAGTTGTTGGAAGAGATATGGGGGGTTCCGTTCTTCGGTGATCCGAAGACTCTGGATGTTCATATACGACGCTTGCGGGAGAAGGTTGAAGAGATCCCCCGTTCACCGGAGTGGATCCTCACCGTTAGGGGGCTCGGATATAAGTTCGCGGAAGGACCCTGATCTCCGCTGTGTGATATGGCATCTCGATCCACCAACGTGGGACAGGGTAGGTACTACGAGGGAGTGGAGGAGGCCACCCGGTTCAGGGACCTCCGCCCGGGTACTGTCAAGATGACATGAACGGTTGGCCTTGGAGTGGCGCCTCGGAGCGGGAACCTTCCTACGGATGGTTCGATGCTTGGCTGTTACCGGTTACCTGCGTGGTCGGAGGGCTGGCGGCAGGAGGAGCAGCGTTGGGCGCTCCCCCGCCCGGACAGTGGATCGGCTTAGTCGGTGGAGGAGTATGTGTCTGGTCGACACTATTACTAAACAGGCGGAGGCGCTCTAGACATGCGAGTACCGCGGGTCATTTTCACGATATCGAGACGGAACTGGGCCGAGTCCGGAACAATGAGAGCCTGTACGCGGCCCTGCTCGATTTCCTACCGACGGGTGTGGTAGCGGTTAGGTCGGGTCATCCCGTTTACGCCAACCAAGCGGCGATACGTTTCCTCGGTGAACGCATAACCCAGAGAGGGGCGCCGATCCCTCCCGTAGCGCGCCGGGTAATGGAGAGGGCAGAGAGCGGCCACACCTCGTCGGGACAGTTCACGCAGGGCTTTCCGAGGCGTGTGGTGGAAGTCCGCGGCCATCCCCCGGGTCCTGAAGGTGTCTCGTTACTCCACCTATCTGACATTACGGAAAGATGGCAAACCGATCGGATGCGGCACGACTTTGTGGTAGCGGCTTCACACGAATTAAAAACACCCGTTTCAGCGATAAAGGCGGCAGCCGAGACGGTACTGGTGGCTATCGAAGATGATCCGGAAGCGGTGCTCGAGTTCTCCGGCCGGATCCTGTCCAACGCAACCCGGATGTCTCGAATAGTGGCCGACCTGTTGGACCTCTCACGACTGGAATCGACCACTCCGGAGATGGAGCCCTTCGACCTCGCCCGTCCCCTCCGAGAAGTAGCACGACGCTTCGGTTCGTCGCGGCCGCCGATCATCCTCGATGCGGTCCCCACGCCGATCGTCGGCAACCCGTCCGATCTGGCGCTCGCTATTCGTAACCTGCTGGAGAACGCCGTCCGGCACACACCCGAAACCGGACGGGTGGAGGCAACCGTATCCGCTCGGAACGGGGAAGCGGTCGTGACGGTGAGCGATACGGGTGCAGGTATCCCGGCAGCCGATCTTCCCCGAATCTTCGAGCGTTTCTACCGGGCGGATGCGGCCCGTTCCCGAGCAACGGGGGGTACGGGACTGGGGCTGGCGATAGTCAAGCATGTGGCCGAGATTCATGGAGGCCGGGTGGAGGTGGAGAGTCGGCTAGGGGAGGGATCCACCTTCCGGCTATTCGTCCCGGTGGCGCCCAAGGGTCAACCAGACTGACCTTCCCCTCCGGTCGGCAAACCGGGAGACAAGCCTTCCACTTATCCGTCGGCAGCTTGCTCGACCGCCTCGGCTACCTGATCCACAACCTCGGGGTTGAATACCGACGGGATTATGTAGCTGGCGGTGAGTTGTTCAGGTCGCACGACCGAGGCGATAGCTTGGGCAGCCGCGACCTTCATCTCCTCTGTTATGGATCGAGCCCGAGCGTCGAGGGCCCCGCGGAATACTCCGGGGAAAGCCAGCACGTTGTTGATCTGGTTGGGAAAATCGGACCGACCGGTAGCTACGACGGGGGCGTAGTCCCGAGCAACTTGAGGGTCGAACTCGGGGTCGGGGTTGGCCAGACCGAAGACGATCGGATCGGCCGCCATACGCCGGATCTCGGTCGAGTCGAACAGGTCCGGGCCGCTCAGCCCGATGAACACGTCAACCCCTTCGAGCGCGTCGAGAATATCGCCTGACCTGGCCTCCCGGTTGGTATGTGCCTGGAGCCACTGCTTGGAGGGTTCTCCGAAGTCCCGGTGAGGCCCGATGATGCCGCCCCGATCAAGGGCCACGATATCGGCCACGCCTGCCGCCTTCAACAACCTGGCGACTGCCACCCCGGCGGCTCCGGCCCCGCTCAAGGCCACTCTCAGGTTTGCCATCTGCTTGTCCACGACCTTCACCGCGTTGGTAAGGGCAGCCAGCACGACTATGGCTGTTCCGTGCTGGTCATCGTGGAATACAGGAATGTCGAGCGAACTACGCAGCCGTTCCTCAATGTCGAAGCAGCGCGGTGCGGCTATGTCTTCGAGGTTGATTCCTCCGAATCCCGGTGCTATCAACTCGACCGCCCTGACGATCTCGTCCGGATCGTTGGAGTCCAAACAAACCGGCCAGGCGTCTACGTCGGCGAACCTCTTGAAAAGAACCGCTTTGCCTTCCATAACCGGGAGGGCTGCTATCGGGCCTATGTTTCCCAGTCCGAGAACCGCGCTTCCGTCAGTGACGATCGCCACCGTGTTTCCCTTTGCAGTGAGGTTACGGGCGTCTTCAGGGCGCTGGGCGAGGGCGAGGCTCACTCGCGCCACACCGGGGGTATAGGCCATCGACAGCTGGTCGCGGTTACGGAGGAGTACCTTACTGCGGACCTCGATTTTCCCGCCCAGATGGAAAAGGAAAGTACGGTCCGATACGTGGTGGACCGTGACTCCTTCGAGGGAGGTCACCATGTCGGTAATGTCAGCGGCGTGATCGTCGTCCCGCGCATTGGTGGTGATGTCCAGCACCAGGCGTCGGGAATGCGACTCGACAAAGTCGAGCGCCGTTACGACCCCTCCGTATTCACCGATGGCGGTGGTGATGCGTCCGATCGCCCGTTGATCGTCGGGCGGAACGTATATGCGGAGTGTTACCGAGTATCCGGCGCTTGCCAAAGTCATTCTTGGGAACCCCTTCTGAAGCCAGGGCGCTGTTTGAGGTTACCTGATGATCGGATTTCCTCGAATCTTGCGGCCGGGCGGAAGTAGCCGACCGGGCGGTACACCCGGACTCCTATCCTGTCATGGTCCGGGGTGAAGGAGGTCGAACGGCGATGGTGACCAATTCGGAACTGGCGGCTCTCTTCGAGGAGATGGCGGCACTTGCCCGGATCGCCGATGGTAGCCGCCAGTCGTTCAGGGCCAGAGCTTATGAAGCAGCCGCCAAGAGCCTGGATGGTCTGGCGGTCCCGGTAGCGGAACTATCGGAGGTGCAGCTCAGGAGGATACCCGGGATCGGGAGTTCATCCATGTCGATGATCCGTGAGTATCTGACTACGGGAACGATCGGCAAGTTGGATCACCTGAGGGAGGAGTTCCCACCCGCCTTCCGGGAGTTGATAAGGATCCCGGGTCTGGGACCGAAGCGAGCCGTTCTGCTCAGAGACTCCTTGGGTGTCGAGTCGGTGGACCACTTGATCGAAGCCTTGGACGTGCAGGCCATCCGTCGGCTACCCGGGTTCGGGCCGAAGACGGAGGAGAACCTCAGAAAGGCCGTGCATCGTCTGGGATGGGCCGGAAAGGAGCGGCGGACTCCGATCCTGGAGGCCATGCGGCTGGCCGAGCGGTTGGTATCGGAGATCGGGCGCCTTCCGGGTGTGGAAGCCGCCGCCTACTGCGGTAGTCTCCGGCGCTTCCGGGACACCGTAGCTGATCTCGACATTCTGGTAGCGGTTTCCGATCCCGTATCCGTGCGGGCTCGGGTAGCCGGGATGGGTTGGGTACGCCATATGAGCGAGGCGGGGGATACCAAGCTCTCGGCCCATGCCCATTCAGGTCTGCAAGTCGATATCCGGATGGTACCGCCGGTTCAGTGGGGTGCGGCGAGCCTGTACTTCACGGGTTCTAAAGAGCACAACATCCGGTTGCGGAGGTTGGCTAAACAGCGGGATTGGGTTCTGAGCGAGTATGCACTGTACGAGGAGTCCGGCGGTGCGGTGGTCGCTCAGGAGACCGAGGAGGCGATCTACGAAGCGCTGGGTCTGGCCTGGATACCTCCGACCATCAGGGAGGACCGGGGAGAGATCGAGGCAGTCCAATCCGGCGGTTTGCCGGATCTGGTAGCCGATGGGGCTCTCCGCGGCGATCTACACGTCCACACCGATATGTCGGGGGACGGGGACGACTCCTTGGAAGCGATGCTGGACGCCGCCTCGGATATTGGTCTCGAATACGTGGCCATAACCGATCATGCGGAGAATCTGGCGATAAACGGAGTTGGAAGGGCGGAAATGCTGGACCAGCGTCGCCGGATCGCGGCTTTGCAGAGCCGTTACGGGGAGATGCGCATTCTCCACGGCGTCGAACTGAACATCGGCAAAGATGGTTCTCTCGATTATGACCGGCGTTTCTTGATGGACTACGACTGGTGCGTAGCGTCGGTGCATAGCTATTTCGATCTACCGCGTGACCGGCAAACGGCTCGAATCGTGGCCGCGATGCGTCACCCCGCCGTCGACGTGATCGGTCATCTGTACGGACGGCGTGTGGGGCGCCGACCCGGGCTCGAACTCGATTTCCACAAGGTGCTGGACACGGCGGAATCGACCGGTACCGCCCTCGAGATCAACTCTCATCTGGACCGTCTCGACCCTCCCGCCGAACTCCTGTACCGAGCTAGGGGGCGGCCTGTTCGGTTCATAATCTCGACAGACGCGCATCGCACCGCCGAGATGCGCCAGTCTAGGTGGGGTATCCGTCACGCTCAACGCGGGTGGGTTGAGCGGGAATCGGTTGCTAATACGTGGTCGCGCCGACGCTTTCTGGCATGGGCGCGCGAGCGTCGATACGGTGGTTAGGCATCGGTGAGGGGAGCGGCCGGGCGATAGGTCCGGGATCGTTCATGAACTCGGCGACCATTTCCAGGCAGAATTGCGGCACCTCCATCATGGGTATGTGGCCCACGCCGACCAACGGCCTATAGATCCAGTCAGGACGGATAGAGGCGAGACGTTCAGCGGATGCCCGAGGCACCACCATGTCCTCCGTGCCGTGCATCAGCAGGGTCGGCATCCCAACCCTGCGAACTGTCCGATCAAAGCGGGAATATGGAACCAGGTTCCTTATCACCGATCGGTACGCCTCGAGGTAGGCGTCATATATCCAGGGCATGGTGTCACGCTCGGCAGCAACGTCGGAGTGGATTCTGCGGGTATGAGACGAAATCCGCGCCGGTTGGGAAACGAGATAATCGATCCCGGCGGAGGTGCGCTGTTCCGCGGTCCCTTGCCTGCGCAGCCAGGCCAACCAAAGTCGGTTGAGGCCGGGCGTCAGGTTGAAGAACATCCCCTTCCATACCGAAGACATGCTCTTGAACGAAGGGGTCGGAGCGGGGGGATTGATCAGTACCAGCCGGTCAACCAACTCGGGATTGCGCCCGGCCAGGATTATCGAGGACAGAGCTCCCATGGAGTTGCCGATCACCAATGCGGCGCCGTCGGACTGCCTCCTGATGAACTCGGCCAGCAGGGTTGCCTGGCCCTCCACCGAGGCGGACCGTCCGGCCGGAGGAGTACGCCCGAACCCGGGAAGCTCCGGCGCCAGTACCTGCCCGTATCCGGTGAGACCTTCCGCCATGGATGCCCAGTTGACCGCGGCGCCGCTCAGTCCGTGGACGAGCAGTACGATCCGTCCCTCTCCGCCGTAGTGGATCCCGTGCAATGGTCCGTCAAGATCGATGGTAAACCTGTGCATCACCGCACGTTACCAAGCGTTGATTCCAACCGGAAGGTTGGCCGGAACCTGTTCCCGACCTGCACCCGTGACTAACCGGGACGGTATCCGTGCTTTTAGGGCCCGGAGCAACGTTGTCTCAAGTCGGCTTTGGGCCTACTTGCTTGTGTAGTTCCGTACTTCCCGGGCAAGTACGAGTAGGCAGTCGTGGTCGGCCAGCATCCGACGTATCCGAGAACTGTTGTTCAGCACCCGTCCCCGAGCATCAATCGGATCATCTGCATCCACGGCCAGCAGGACGATACCGACCTGGCGGGCGATCTCGCGTAGTTCCTGTTGCTCCAGCGAGTCCCGGCCGTTCTTCAACTCGGGATAGGTCGACAAGATCGCCTCGGAACCGTTACGCATATCAAAACCGGCACAGGCTCTTGGCGCTGATCCGGCGGCATTTTCTGGTCGTAACGCTTCGAGTCAAAGCTTTTGTGGGCCGGGAAGGCGGGCGTTCACTTCACGAAGCAGCTTATTAAGTTGCGAATCGCGCTCCGGGAGGTCGGACATCCGGATAATGTGCTCCTCGGAAAACGTCGGATACTTGCTCCGCACTCTGACGCTTGTCCGATATTGACACACCAGGACGGTCTGCGGTCCGAACCACAACGGAATATCCGAGTCCGGGGCTAGTCGCCTAACCATCGCTCCCGCTTGATCCAGGATGATTGCAAACCGCAAAACAGTGCGGGCGTTGAAGCCTTGATCCAACACCACTACCGGCGGCAGAGCGAAAGGCGCCTCGTCGGTGCGGGCACCTGGCCAGCATTGCTGATAGAGAAGCTGCTCGTCAGCCGTTCTGGGCATGTGGTGGCGATCCAGCCGGATACGAACAGCGGCATCGGCTCCTACCGAGTCGGCGATCCGGGCTCGGAGCGAACTATCGACGGCGGGGTTTCCGCACAGGGTCGCCGCAATAAGCAACAGATAACGATCTCCCATAGCATCGGCGATGTGAGCTATGGCATCGGTGACCTCGAACAGATCGAATCGAGCCGCGATCTTGGCAGCGAAGCGCATCCGCTCTTCGTCTCCCCGAAGAAGCGGAAGGACACCCCCGAGAGCGAGAGGGAGGCACTCTGCCTGGTCGCTCGTGAGACCGTCGGTGAGGTCGGCCACCGTAGATGTATGGGAGTGTGATCGGGGCGCCGCGCTATTGAGGGCCTGGAGCACCGTCGCGTAAAGACCGGGGGACGGTTGCATCACGGTTTCCATTCGAGACGTCCGAGGGCGGAGGTCGGGATATCTTGGTCGATTCGCTCGTTCTGCACCCCGCCGCGGGACCACTGAACCAGCCGGCCGGGGATTGTATCGACACCAGTAACGGGGGTAATAGCCGCTAACCAGATCTCAACGCGTCGCATCGGCCCAATCGGACCAGTCTTCCGCCACACCCCAATCGGCGATCTGGCTGATCGCAACTTCGCCGACGGTAAGTGGCTGCTCCTGCCACTGCTGGATCTCGATAGCCTCCTCGTCATCCACACGGACGCTGAACATCGTCATAAGTGGCAATACTATGCATCATCCCGATATAGGCTGAGGAGGGTGCGACTCGACCGGTTTATCGTGTCATCCGGTGATCGGCGTGTGGTCGCGAGCCCTTGTCGAAGACCCGAGCCCGAACGTCGCTCGCATTCGAGCAGAAATGAACCACCAGGGGAGCGGACGGAAACTACGACCGACAACACCCCTCCTCCACTCGGGTTGCCGAGAGTCTCACTAGATTTGTATGCCATCGGCGTCCGATTTGGTATATCAATTCCCTCTGATTTGGTATAGCAACGGCGTCCGATTTGGTATATTGAGTGCAATGTCAGGTAGTGGCGAGAAGGCAGCGGGATCTACGCTCACGCCCGCGGGCTACCGCAGCCGCATTGCTGAGACGAGTACGGCTCGGGTGTTACGAACTTCTCGTGCGCTGCTGATTGAAGGACCTAAAGGCTGCGGCAAGACATGGCTGGCGAAGCGATTCGCCCGCAGCGAAGTCCTGCTTGAACAAGATCCGGCCGCTTTCACCCTCGCGCAGGCAGAACCTCACAGGGTGCTCCATGGCACCACCCCGCGGCTTATCGACGAATGGCAACGCGTGCCGCCTTTGTGGGGCGCCGTCCGAGGGGCCTGCGACGCCCGGGCCCGGCCCGGACAGTTTATTCTCACCGGATCCGCCACTCCCGCTGATGATCTGACCCGGCATTCGGGAGCGTTGCGCGTTCAAAGGCTGACGTTGCGTACCATGTCGCTTGCCGAACGCGGTCTGTCCACGGCGGCGGTGTCGCTGGCGGGCTTGCTGCGCGGTGAGCCTTGCGTGGCAGACCCTACCGGGCGGGGCGTACCGGAAGCTGTCGACGCTCTGTGCCGCGGCGGATGGCCCGGACTGGACCTCGATGTATCCGTGCGAGACGTCATCCGGGCCATGGCGAGTTATCTGGATGACATCGCTCGCACCGATATCCGCCAAGTCGACGGCGTAGCCCGCGATCCGGTGAGGGTACAGGCCTTGCTACGGTCGTTGGCTCGCAACGTCGGTACCGCAGCAACCCTAAACAAGCTTACAGCCGAAGCGGACTCCGCCAGCCCTCTCAGCCGCCACACGGTGCGCGCGTATCTCGATGCTCTCGAGCGGCTCCATGTGATCGAGCCGCTCACAGCCTGGCCTACCCATCTCCGGTCACGATCGCCGCTGCTCACCACCCCCAAGCATCATTTCACAGATCCGTCGCTGGCGGTAGCGGCGCTGCGGGCCGGTCCCGAGCGCCTGCTTGCCGATCCCGAGGCGCTCGGGCTGCTGCTCGAATCGCTCGTTATCAGAGACCTGCGCATCCACGCGCAAGCCTCCGACGCGGAGGTGTACGCGTTCACCGACGCGGCAGGCACCGAAGCCGACGCCATCGTGGACGCTCGAGACGGTCGCTGGATTGCGGTCGAGGTCAAGCTGGGTGGGAGCGACCACATTGAACAGGCGGCGCGGTCGCTGCTGGCCGTGCGCCGCAAGATTGACGAGGCGAAGATGGGCAGGCCGGCCAAACTTCTGGTGATCACCGTCGCAGACGGATATGCCTACGAACGACCCGACGGCGTTGCCGTAGCACCCCTCTTTGCGCTCGGTCCTTGATCCCTTCCGGGAATAAGTAATCACGCGGTCACCCTGCCTTTCTGACTGGCATTTGGGTCACTTCTCGACAGCCGACGACCTTGCCTGATGCAAGCAGGAGGAGCCAGATAGGACAGCGGTCCGGTATGATCTTGCGTATCGACGAGCGGTACTACCAAGAGATCATTGCCCAGTGCGAGGATCCCACCGAGACGTTCGATGACATCCAGAGTCGGACAGCGGGGCCCGACTCAGAAGTTCCGTCTCGGCTAGCCCGTGCTGGAGAAGCGACTCGTGGATCATCTCTGACCGGTGGTGTCGAGACGTAGACCTTAGGATCGGTTCGGCTTTGCATACCACCCATGTCCAACCAAGATTCCGGATGGTCACGCGACTCCTCGTTGAATCAGCTTTCGGCTGAAGTCCTCACGCGAGGCGAGCGACGAGATCATGTCACCGGCGACATCTGACAGCCTTGCCAGATCCATCCTCGGAATCTCTGCCTGATTCTCGAATACGAGCAATGACTCGAAGCGAAGCCGATGCCGGTGAAAGTGGGAAAGCATGATCGTGGTTAGCCGAGCTTTGTCACGGTTGGGTATTCCGTACAAGAAAAGTGGAATGTCGCCTCCACCCTGTATTCGGTAGTCGACAGGATAAGCTTCGGCGTTCGGAACGGCCGCGTGGAAGTCACGTTCGATTCGGGTTTGATCCACCAACTCGTTGAGGGCTTCGGTAAGGTCGTCGTAGAATGTGGACCCCACGTTGGAACGCGACAGGAACGTCAAGTCGTAGATCCTAGTAAGAGACTGCCCAAACCTGAACACGGCCTCCGGTAAACGTTCCAACGTTGTATCCAGGCAGAGAGCGCCACCATCCCATTGGAGACTGCTCTCGGTCATGATACGTTCGAGGAGCATCCCTCGGGTTCCGTCCAAGAACGAGTCCACGTCGTGCTCATAGCTGATTTGCATCAATGTATGTCCACGATCTGACAGCCTGAGCCCGCCATGAGGAGGCTCGGAAAGATGGATCGCATAGTGGTCTCCGTCAGGGAACTCAAAGTGAGTCCTCACCATCAAGTTACCGTCAGGCCGCTCGTCAATGGTTATGTCCCTACAAAGGCGTTCACACAATAGGCTCCTGAGCGTATCCACTTTGGGCATCATCAGAACATCCTCAGTTGGTCGCGTTGAGTACGGATTCCCTGAAGACGAAAGTCGTCTACAAGGCATGCCAAAGCACCCTCCAAGGTTTCGTATCGATCTGTTTCTACTGCCTCGGATTCAGGCTTCTTTCCTGCTGCAATCGCTTTCTCAGTAGCGCGGTGAATATGAGGAAGGTAGGCGATGTCTCCGTGTACATGGCTTGATCCATTGTATCGTGCCAGCGTTAGGGACGAGCCGGTAGCGGGTAAATAGGATATGCCACACGAGAAGCTGTTCTCATCAAACAGACTCTGCCGTAGATAGACCAAGAACCGCCGTCCGTCGTCGATTGCGGTGACTTGGTATGTACATTGATTATGTGCAGGCCTTGCCTTGGGCTTTTTCAACCAGCGCGCTCCTGGATTAATCACTTTCTTGGGAGTTGACCGGAGTTCGGCCAACTCTTCGTCAGAGTAAGACTTGGTTTTCACTCTTATTCTGAGTCCTTTCCGCGTTGAAAGGTGATGCTGATCGAGCTTGATCTCGGATTTCTGTCTTCACATGGTAGTGGGTTTTCCATCAACATCCCTTTATAGGCTCTCGCGAATGAGGAGGGGTAGCCGGTCTCGGATGGTGAATTGCCCCAGGGTTGTCCGGAGACTCTTTATTGGTTGGGAGATTATGGAGTTATGGATAGACCAAAAATGTGTTCACCGGAGGTTCGGGAGCGGGCTGTGGGGATGGTGTCGGAGCATCGGGGGGAGTACTCCTCGGAGTGGGCGGTGATTTGTTCGGTCGCGGTAGCTGTTCGGGTGTTCGCCGGGGGCGTTGCGTAGGTGGGTTCGGCGGGAGTGTCGTGAGTTGCGGCAGGCTAATGACAAGTTCTGGGTCGGTTCATCTTGCCGACCGGGTTACTCATCGATTATTCCTCGCTCGAGTAACGCCGTACGTAGTCTCCGGTACTCGTCGGTGCTTTCCAGGCTGGACGCGGTAGTGAGGAACTCCTCTATGTTGTCCGCGATACGGCGGAGGACCCAGTGGTCGCTTTGCCCTCGGATCATCTGGTCTAGAAGGGCGAGTTTCGTAACGGTGGCCGGTTGCAGCATCGCCCGGTCGGCTACCTCGTGTTCCCAGTCGATACGGCCGCCAGTTTTGCCCAAAGTACGAAGCGTGAGTTCGACCCAGCCGTCCGTGTCCATGGCTTTGACCGTGGACATCCATCCGAAACCTTCCAGCGAGGAGGCCGCTTCGGATTCTAATAGTGCTTCCCACAGATCGACGGCGATGTCGATGTGACGCGAGTCGGCCTCATCACCACCGACGAGATTGCTGAGTTGCCTTCCGGCGTCGGACACGAGACTGGGGTGCCATTCGGGTTCGGCGTCCGGTTTTGATTCGGGTTCCGCGACGAGCAATCTGACAACGGGTTCGATCTGGTATGCCGACAATTCCCACAGCATCCCGACAAGGAGATGTTGCATTGCTCGTTCGACCCGCCGACTCACCGCGTCCTGGATCATCTCTGGGTAGGTCTTGAGTAGCCATCGGTTGGGTTGGCTCCATTGAATCGCGAGGTCGATTGTGATCTGAGCAAGGCCCTCGGGAGCTTCGTGGCCGAATAGGACATCAAGGTTGCTGTCGGTCCATTCCGGGAGGGCATGACGCAACCAGGCGATGCGCGGCGCCATTATGGCGCGGTAATGGGCACCAGGGCTATTTTCGAGACGGAGACCGAACTCCAGTAGATCTCGGAACGCCGGACGTATCGGACGGGATGAGCGGAGTTCGGCAGCAACTAACAGGATCGCTGTCTCGAACGCGCGAGTGTTTGATCGGTTGATAGCACTGTGCATCGGGTTTGTATCGTTCGAGTCCAACGACGGATCAGATTGGTCCTTGGCGGCAGACTCGATGACCTTCCATACCTCGTCCGCCCGGCGGCCGAAGTCGGTATCGGCATTGACAAGGGCTCGGATGAGGTCGACAGCGGAGCGCTTTGTGGTCCGCCAGTCAGATATATAGTCGTTCTGGTCACGGCCCAGCGGGACAGCGAGCCAGGGTTCGGCCCAGACCATCTGGATCACATCAAGCAAGTTTTTTACTTGTAGCTCTACGTTGCCTATGCATTCTCCTGCTGCGTCTAGGTAGTGACTGATATAGATAGGTTCATGCAGCTTGGTGGCGATGCTGACAGGATCCGACATCCACGCACCTGGGCTGTCCTTGACGAGACCTTCTAGAGTGCGCGCCAGTTCTATAGCTTGACCTGGGGGCCAGTGTGATTGGTCCGGTCGCCACTGGGCGATCACCCTCGCTGCCTGCTCCGGCGGCATCGACCGGAGATCCTCCGCGTCGATAGGACTCTCCGCCCTGACAACCTCCACTGGATCACGTCGCAATAGGTTGTTTCGGTGGATTTCGCCGCACCGCGCAGCTATAACTTGACATGACGCCTGCCACGGTTCGGCGAAATCGGCCGGGAGGAGAGCTACCCATGTGCGCGCTCGCATCCACCGCTCACTCGGAGGATTCTCAGATCCGAGAGCGCGGCTCACCTGTCTGACGGTGGGGGCTTCGCCCAGAGCCGTTTTGCAAAGGTCACCAAGCAGCGTGCGATCGCACACCTTTATAGCCCGATCTACCAAGGCAACGTCATCGCCGGTTGCCTTCCGTGAGGTCATTCCCTGCTCAAGTTCTTCAGCGATGGCGTCTGGACTGACGTTGGGGGCATAGGCGAGTATCCACGCTCGTATCCGATCCTCTAGGTGCCCCGGCAAGTTGTTCGTGCTCTCAAGCAGATCCATGGCCGAAAGCCACTCCCAAGCGGCGCGAACCGCACGGGTGAGGGAACCCAGCAAGACCGACGACCGGTCGTAGGGGAAGAAGGAATGCCCATCTGCGATAGATCCCGGTGGTTCTCGGAGAAGGCCGAGGACCAGGTCATCGTTCGATACGTTGTTGAGCTTGAAGCAAAACAGCTTTATCCGACGTACTGCGTTCCGTTCGTCGATACCGGTCACCAGATGGGCGGATAGACGGTCAGCGACGACCAGGTGTTTCCAACTGGACTCGTTCATCAGCACATCGGCTAAGTCCTCGACCATAGGGTCCGACGTGTCTAGCTCCAGGGCTGCATTCAGTCCGGTTAACACAACACGGTCGTCCTCCGGGTAACGTCGCACAATCTTGAGGAGTACGTCCAGCGCCCTACCGTCCATCTGGGACGCTGCGCGGGCGATAGGACGAGCTCGTTCCAATTTGTTCACGTACTTGTCGTGCATCTTGCTGAGCCAGAAGAGCACATCGTCCCTGTGCGTGTCTGCCAACCGCACCGCGGTTGAGCACGCCGACCACCACAGTTCGCCCCCGCCACTGTTCAGGACGTCCGAACCTTCGAACAGCCACAACCAGCGAGGACTCGTGACTTTCCTAAGGAAACGTTGAAGATGGTTGGGGGTTGCTGCCAAGTCGAGAACGTCCGTCAATTCAGCATCGGACGGTGCATCTAGTTGTGCCAGCTCGTCGAGTTTTCCAAGTCGGACATCAGGCGGTAGGAACAGTTGCCGTAACAAGACAAGACACTCAGACCAGTATTGACGCGCCTCGGCGACCGTACATCCGCCATGAGCGGCAGCGTTCACACGGTCCAGCAGCCTTTGGTAAGTATGTACCGGAGCAGTACCCGACGAAAGCGGCTCCACCCCGGCACGTTGGATCATCAGAGCGATAAGACGTCCCTCATGGACCTTCTTTCCCTCTTTGTGGAATTTGTCTAGCGTGTCGACCGCTGAGAGGAGCTCGTCCAGCGTCCCTGCGCTGTCTTCATCCGGCAGTTCGGTAGCCGTCATGTACCGCTTTGCTGACTCAACAACCTCACGCGACAACTCTTCCCAACGGCGGTCGTTAGGGGTACCAGAGGCTTTCGGGATCTCCGTGAATGCCTCACGGAGGCAATAGGCAACCAGTTCCCCATGCTTGGGGACCGGTGGCGACTCCTCGTCGAGCAATTGCTGGGCCGTTTGCAGAAAACCGGCAGCACGCGTGCCGGACTCACCAAACTCCACACGAAGATGGTCGAGCAACTCGGGCTCAAGTCCCGACGCGCCGATCCGTCGATCTTCAGACATCAATCCTGATTCTGTCACCAACCCCAACATAGGTCCGATGCAAGCCAGAGCTCATAGTGGATTCTCAAGACATCACTGCGCTAACGTCCTCCTCGATAACCCGTCGGCACTTCGAGGAAGTGGGTTGCGGTTTACCAACGGTTTGAACCCCTATAGCTAGCTCTAGCAACCTCCGCCGTCACCTTCAGCGGGTACAAATCCAAGTACGACTAGCCATCTAGCGGGAACAGTCGGGCCGTGTTCTTGGGTAAGAATGTGATCAGTGTTCCGTCAGGATACGTTCTACGTCTTTGTCTTTGTGCACACCTGATCATTTCCTCGTCCTCGAGTTCTCTAAGAACTTCAGCGCAGTGCGATCTCTTGTAGTCAGTTTGTTCGAGAACGTACTGCCTAACGGTCTCAATACGTTCCGTACTCTCCTTGAAATGAGAAAGTAGAGCCTTTCGAAGAGAGTTGAGGTCAGGCTCAGGGTCGAATAGCATCTGCTGATCACCAGCAAAACCACTGAAACGCCTACCTGATACTGGATCAAGACTCCACATCGCATCCTTCATGACCTCTAGTCCTTTGTGGTGGCGTGTACCAAACATGAGGTAGTATGCTGTTCTACCTCGTTTGTTATCTATCATTTCGAAGCTTCTTGTATAGATAAAACCACCCTTTTTCTTGAGTTGACTCAGGTAAAGATTATGAAGATAGTTTTTCCTCTCGTCGCCTCTAAGAGTTCTAGCTTCTCGGAGGTTCTTAGTGTCAGTGCCGAATAGTTTCGGAAAATGGTGCGAGATCTCAGGACGCCTATCATCTACAAAGCGATTCACACTGTCGAATGCAAAGTTGAATAGTACCTCGCTCTGTCTTGATGGTAGAAAAGCGCTTATTGTATCCATTGGTACACCTGACCAGCCAAACGGGTCGATGAAAGCCAAAACTGGATACTGATGAAAAGGGGTAGTAGTGATCAGTTCCTTGGCGACACTGACAAAACTACTATTATGTAAGGCGATATTGATATTGCGTGGTTTGCCAGCCGGATACTGATTCCAGAACCGTCGAAGCTCTGCCTCAAGACTCGAGAAGCGGTCATCGCGTTCCTCAATAAATATGAACTCAAAGTGGGTATTCCTCAGTTTACTAAATGATGAGTGCTCAACAAGAGTTTGAAGGGCAATTATTGGTGAACCAGGCTGACCATCTTTGTACACACCCGGCCCGGCGAATCCGTCTATAAAGACAACTCGACTGTTCTTGCCCAGCGCGAGAATTGGAAACCAGGCTTGGAGATACCCACGTAGGAGATCGTGCTTGGCGAGCGTGTGTTGCTCAGCCTCCCAGATAGTTGATTTACTCACTTGTGGGTTTCTCCTTACCTTAAGTTCTCAGGTTCTCTCCGGATAGTTCGGAAGTCCTGAATGGGCATCTCGTCATACAGGATCCCGTCCAGTATGCGACCACCGGATTTCGGGGTGGGGCCGCCCCATTGTTTGAAGAAGAAGGCGACATTCGCAACAGCGCATTGGTCGCGGAGGTCTAGTGCCCAGGATTCTTGCATCGGGCGAGAGCGGGGGCCGCTTTCGCCTCCGACGATTACCCAGTGGATGCCTGAGAGATCGAGATCGAGTAGGGGTCCGAGTAGGGGTTCGGCGCTGATGAAGCGGATGGCGGAGGGGACGGTGCGGAGGTGGTTGACACGGAACGCGTAGCGGGCGTTCTCGACGCTCACACCCATCCAGACGTTATCGGGCCAGTCGAGTTCGGTAGCGAGAGCGGCGAGACGTTGGGAACGCTTTGTGAGTATCTGGTAGGTGTGGCGGGGGGTGTCTGCCATCACCTGGAAGACCTGTTGGATGAAGTCGAGGGGTACCTTGGGGTGGAATAGGTCGCTCATCGAGTTGACAAAGATCAGCTTGGGCGCCTTCCAGCGGTAGGGGGCCGAAAGCGTGTCGGGGTGGAGGGTGAGTCCGAAACCGGGACCGCTGGTGCGGGGGCTGCCGTTGTTCCGGTATTTGGGCTGGCCCATGGCTTGGAGACGTTTGGCGAAGGCGAGCGCGTAGCAGTTGTCACAACCTGGGGATACACGGTCACAGCCGGTGGTGGGGTTCCAGGTTGTTTCCGTCCACTCGATGCCGGTCCGGTTGCTCACGTTCCCTTCCTGTGGTCTCCGCTTAGGTTATAACCGTACGCCGGGGGTGTGACACGATCCCTGCCCTGCACATCGCTTCAAGAGGCGGGCAGGTGTCCTCCCGAAGGTTCGAGCATGTCGGACAGAGCGCTGAGTTCGGCGACGGCGGATTGGAGTTCTTCCAGCATCTCGGCGGCTATGACGTGGGGTGGAGGGAGGTCGTCGGTGTCCTGAAGGCTCTTGTCGCGGAGCCAGGTGATGTCGAGGCTGACCTTGTCGCGGGCCATGAGTTGGTCGTAGGTGAAGCGTTTGAAGCGGTCGGTTTCGGTGCGGCGGTTGGCGGTTGGCGGTTGGCGGTTGGCGGTTGGCGGTTGGCGGTTGGCGGTTGGCGGTTGGCGGTAGGCGGTAGGCGGTAGGCGGTAGGCGGTAGGCGGAATCATAGCAGGCCACGAAGTCGTCAAGGTGGGCCCGGGTCATGGGATTCTGCTTGAGGGTGAAGCGCTGGTTGGTGCGCAGGTCGTAGACCCACAACTCTCGGGTGCTGGCTTGGGCGGTGCCGGGCCGGCGCTCGAAGAAGAGGACGTTGGCCTTGACGCCTTGTGCGTAGAAGATGCCGGTGGGTAATCGCAGGAGAGTGTGGACGTTGCAGTCGTGGAGCAGACGTCGGCGGACAGTCTCCCCGGCACCTCCTTCGAATAGCACGTTGTCGGGGACCACCACGGCCGCGCTGCCGCCTACCTTGAGGAGGGTGACCACGTGCTGGACGAAGTTGAGTTGCTTGTTGCGGGTCGTGGCCCAGAAGTCCTCGCGTTCGTAGGTGTCGGAGGAGGACCGGCCGAACGGAGGGTTGGTGAGCACCATGTCGAAACGCAGGCCCGGATCGTCTCTCAAAGCGTCGTCCACGCGGATGGGTGAGTCGGATTCGGGGCTCGCAATCCCGTGCAGCAGCAGATTCATGGCGCACAGGCGGGCGGGAAGGTCGGCGATCTCCCATCCGGTGAACGCTCCGGAGCGAAGATGGGCGCGCTGGTCGGGATCGAGAGACGGGTAGCGTTGGAGGATCGACTGGTAGGCGCCGAGGAAGAAGCCGCCCGTTCCGCAGGCCGGGTCGCAGATGCGGTCCATCGGGTTGGGACGCATCACGTCGACGATGGCCGAGATCAGCGCCCGCGGGGTGAAGTACTGGCCCGCTCCCCGGGCGCCCTCCTGGGCGGTCTTCTCGATCAGGCCCTCGTAAGCGTCCCCCTTGAGATCGGCCTCAAGGCTCAACCATTCATGCTTGTCGACGAAGTCCTTGATCAACTGTTCCAGCTTGGCCGGGCTCTGGATCCGGTTACGAGCGTTGCGAAAGATCACCCCGAGGATGCCCTGCTCTCTGGCCAGGAAGGCGAGGGCATGGTTGTACTGGTCTTCGAGGTCGGGACCCGATCTGCTCAATAGCGATGACCAGTCGACGTCGGGTGGGACGATCGGGTGTCCGCCCAGCAGCCGCTCCTGCTCGTCTGCCATCTTCAGGAACAGCAGATAGGTGAGTTGTTCTACGTAGTCGCCGTAGGAGAGGCCGTCATCCCGAAGCACATCGCAGAAGTCCCACAGTCTCTGAACCAGAGCCTTAGGATCGGCACTCATGAGCGGACCTTCCTCCGGCGCTTGGGCTTGGCAGGCCGGGAGGCAGCAATGCGTTCCAGCAGCACCGAGGCTGGCTCATCGTCGGGGTCTTGTGGAACCAGCCGTCCGGCAAAGGCCTCGGCTAGTACCGATTGGCGGAGAAGAGCAACTCGACCAACCAGGCTCCTTACCAGGTCCTTGGTCAGGTCAAGCCTTGTGAACTGATCTTCAATCTCATATGCAATCGCCTCTTGCTGAGCGAGCGGGGGCAGGCGAAATGGCATTGCCCTGACATCCTTGTCACGGACAGCTGGGTAGCTTGTGCCAGTCTGCTTCTCGTTGAGAGACTTGACCAACCCATCGCTAAAGACTTGGTAGAACAGAAAGTGTGGATGCACAACATCTGATGGACGTAATACCGAGAATCCTGTTGAAGCGATTGCTCGATCGAGATCGGAGGGCACAACGGCCGTTTTCTTCTGGTAGGTCCTGACTGTAGAAAGCAGGGTGTCTCCTGCTTTCACGACCTGGCGTGCTCGCGAAGGTGCTTCCATTCCCAGGAGGGTTCGAGTCTTCTCAATCTTGCCGGTGGCCATCCCAACACCGCCGATATCAATGTACACGAACTCAGAATCCGGAAACTTACGGGGATCATTCTTGTTCACCTGAAGACACACGGCTCCTATTGTTGTTAACTTCCAACGGGGAGGTAGGTCACGACCGGCGTGGAAGGCGTCGGCGAGGATGGCGGAGCGGAGGCAATCTAGCTTCTCGAGTAGCGACTTCAGCCTTGTCTCAACGGCATCCAGACGGGCGAATGCCTTATCAATACGTTCAACAATTCGCTCCTGCTCTACAGTAGGAGCCAGAGGTAACCTGAGCTGGCGTAGCTTAGTTTGGGTAAGGTGACTAATAGTGACTCCGCTAGCGTGCTCCCTTAGCCGACCCGTTTCTGAATAGAGACGAAGAATAAATTCAATCCACGATGGAACAACACCATCTCGTGTTCGTACTCTGTGTAACGCGTTTTGAAAAAAGACTAACTTACGGTGGTCTTGCCAGACAGCACAACGGCCAAATTCGCCGCCTTCGCACACGAGCAGGTCACCGGTTTGAAGTTCATACTTGACCTTCTCACCCGACGTGAAGCTCATTTCACGGAGATCATCCAAGTCAAATCCGTGCCAGCGTACATTCTTATTGCGTAGGTATGGATGTGAGCACTGGCCTTCGCGGGCACTCCGGGACAGTGTCTTGCCAAGCTGGGTATCTGCTACAGCCTGCAATTCCACCATTGCCCAGCCGGAGGGGAGGTTACTCATGCTGCAAGCTCTTGGGTCAGTTCGGAAAGGAGCGGATCGAGGTCAGAGCCGAAGAGTAGGTGGGCTCTTCCTAGGCCGCCTCTGGCACTGAAGGGAGTCTCCATCAGGTCTCTCCGGTCTACCGACAGGTTAGCGACCAGGTGATCCTTGATGAGCCACAGATAGGCAAGTTGGTCGTTGCCGAACTTGCGTCCCAAGTTGGCCTGTTGCACCAGCCAGGCCTCGAACCGCTCGTCCACCAACTCGGAGTAGGCGACTAACTCGTCGGTGACCCCCAGCGTGTAGCGGACCAGGCTGACCAGATCGGTGTTCACCCTCGGTCCCGATCCGCGCACCTTGGAGTCATCAAGCACTTCGTAGGCCCGCCACAGCACATCGGGGGTCCAGGCTCGGGGCGGCCTTCCGATGGCGTTGGCCAGTTGCTTGATGTCGGCGTAGGTGAGGCTGGCGCCGTACGGCTGGCGGTAGAGGATGTCCAGGGCATTGATCTCGTCGCGGTGATCTTCAATGAATTGACGGAACGACTCGACCGTGTTCCTGGCGCGGTCGGTGGCGTCCCTGGAGAACTCGCCCGAGATCACCTGATCCCGGGTGGCGGTGTCTATGATCTGCTCGTAGCTGCGCCGTACCTCGATCAGCTTCTCCCGGAGTTTCGGGTTGCCCGCCAACGGCTGGACGGCTTGTGTGACGATCTGCTTTCGCGCGGCGGCGATCTGTGCCTCATCGGGCTCCTCACCTCCTGCGGCTTCTTGTGCGGCGGCATGGTGGCGGTCGGGATCCAGGGCGTCCACCATGCGGCGAGCGATCTCGCCCAGGCTCATGCCCGCGATCTCCTCCACTTCGGACCGGTCGGTAGACGTGATGCGCTTATCGAGCCGGGCTAGGCGGGAGGCTGCTGAGGAGATCACGTCCCCGCTGGTGTCACCCAAGCCGATCAGGTTGAGAAGGCGGTCGAAGCCCACGCCATGCTTGCGTTCCAGAGGAACGGTGTCGTGGAGGTTGGTGTCGGTCACGCCCACCGCGTCCACTAGCACGAACTTCTCCTTGCCCCCGGCGTCGGGGGTGACGATTTGCAGGTCTCCGGTGAGCATCACCCGCACACCTCGACCCTTCATCTGCTCGAAGAAGTTGCGGCTGCGGACCATCCGCATGAATACCACGCACTCTATGGGCTTCACGTCGGTGCCGGTGGCGATCATGTCCACGGTAACCGCGATGCGGGTCTCGTAGCTGGTGCGGAAGCGCTGTAACAACTCCTCGGGCTTGTGTCCGGATTGCGCAGCCGTGTAGGTGATCTTGACAGCGCCTAGGTTGCCGAGGCCGAACTCCTCCCGGACGATCTGGACGATGTCGTCGGCGTGGCTGTCGGTCTTGGCGAAGATCAGGGTCTTGGGGATGTGCTCAAGCCTTCCGTCTTCTCGCAGCATGCGGTCGGGGAACATCTCGGGCATCGAATCACGGAGGGTGCGGACCACGGTACGGATCTGGTCGGGGGCCACCACCTTACGGTCGAGCCGGGCGGCGGGGTAATCGATGTCCTCGTCGATCTGCTCGAAGCGCAGTTGACGGGTTTCGCGATCCCGGAACTCAGTCACGAAACCGACGGGGACCGTTCCGCCCGCCTCGCTGACCTCGGTGCGGATGCGGAAGACGTCGAAGTCGACGTTCACCCGGTCTGCCACCGCTTGCTCGTGGCCGTACTCCATCACCAGGTTCTGGTTGAAGAACCCGAAGGTCTGCTTGCCGGGTGTGGCGGTCAGGCCGATGAGGAAGGCGTCGAAGTACTCCAGCACCTGCCGCCACACCCCGTAGATCGAACGGTGACACTCGTCGACGATGATGCAGTCGTAAGACTCAATGGGAAGCTTCGGGTTGTAGGTGACATCCACCGGACGCTCCGGAGTGGTCTCGAAACCCGTCTTCTCGTCCAGAGACTGGTCGATGGGCTCGCCCCGCAGGATCGAGTACAGGCGCTGGATGGTCGACACGTGCACCTTTGTGGCCTGCTCGGCGGCGATGTCGAAGTCGGACGAGTCCAGCATCCGGGCGTTGTACAGCTCGGTGAACTTGCGCCCGTCGTCGGGAGTGTCGAACCCCTCGAACTCCCGGAGGGTCTGGCGGCCGAGGTTGGCCCGATCGACCAGGAACAGCACCCTTTCTGCGCCCGCGTGGCGGAGCAACCGGTATGAGATGTTTACGGCGGTGAATGTCTTGCCGGCGCCGGTGGCCATCTGGATCAGCGCGCGGGGGCGGTTGTCCCGCAGTGACTCCTCCAGGTTGTGGATCGTCCGGGCCTGGGCGATCCACAGACCCGTTTCGTCGAGGCCGGGCAGCAGATGCAGACCGCCCCGGATTCCGGATACATCGCGCCGGTCGGCGTGATCGTTCACCCAGCGTCCCAGGGATTCGGGCCGGTGGAAGGCGAACACCCGCCGCGAGGTCGGTGTCGGATCGAGTCCAGAGGTGAAGCGGGTCTCCGCCCCGGTTGATTCGTACCCGAACGGAAGCGCGCCGTCGACGAGGAACGCAGGCAGCGAACCTGGATACGAGGTCTGGTACTTGCGGGTCTGGAATTCGACGCCGGTCAGTGCCGTGCCTTCCTTCTTGGCTTCGATGACCCCCACCGCCTGCCCGTCCACGAACAGCATGTAGTCGGCCGGACCAGCCTCGGTGGGCACCTCTCGCACCGCAACGCCCGGGGCGGCTGCCACCGCCGCGTGCCGGTAGTCCTGTACCTCCCACCCGCAAGCGGCCAGACTCTTGTCGATGCGCAAGCGCGCCCGGTCCTCAGGCTTGATGTAATCCATCACCGGATCGTCCCAAGTTGCCAGGGTCGAGAATCACGCTCATCGTGTTTGGAGGGTACACCCGATCTGTGACACAACGGCAAGAGACCGACGTATCGAGACAGGACCGCCGACGAAAAGGTATGCGGATTATCGCAACGCACGTTCATTCACCACGTCTGAACCACCCGGAACAACCGAGATGACCGCAGAGATCTGGCTCAAACAACCTTTAACCCAACGCCAATAAGGGGTGTCATACCTAGCCTCGCTACGTATGATGAGGTCGTCAGCCAACAAGGAAGGAACGCACTATCTCATGGCCGCCTTCGCAGAAGTGTTCGGGCTGGTTGGTCCAACGATTGTGGCTCTGGCTGTGACTATTCTCAACTGCCGAGATAGGTTAGCTGACAAGGTAAACGACTTGGCTGAACGTCTCGCTCGTATTGAGGGCATCCTTCTCGAGGTTCAGGCAACGCGGCCCTCGAGTAGTGGACAGGGGCCCTAGCGAGTAGCCGGTTTCACCTAAATGTTGGGCTGGGAACCGGTCGCCCCACCACCTTCGCTACCGAACGTGACGCCACGCCCGGTGTTGGTTTCAGAACGATACGGTTCGCCTTATGGCGGTTGCGATGCGCGACGCGTCTGGACGGTAGGCGTCTTCCAGTGGGGGGCTGAAGGGTATCGGGATGTCGAGCCCTCCGATACGGGTTACCGGGGCGTCCAGATACTCGAAGGCCGACTCGCTCAGTTCGGCTGCGATCTCCGCTCCGATCCCCGCCATCCGGTTAGCGGCGTGCACGACCACCATCCGTCCGGTCTTTTGGACAGATGCGAGCATGGTATCGAGGTCGAGCGGTTTGAGGGTTCGGAGATCGATCACCTCAGTCGAGATGTCGGGAAGTAGCCGGCGGGCTGCGTCGAGAGCTTGCCTGACCATCTCTCCGTAGGTGATCACGGTCACGTCGTGGCCTTCCCTGGCGATGCGTGCTCTGCCGATCTCCACTGCTTCGTAGCCGGAAGGTACCTCGCCCCGCAAGCTGCGGTACAGGGGTTTGGATTCGAGGTAGATAACCGGGTTGTTATCTCGTATCGCGGCAAGCATCAGCCCTTTGGCGTCCGCAGGCGTTCCGGGCGCCACCACCTTGAGCCCGGGCGTATGTACGAACCAAGCCTCCGGGTTCTGGCTGTGGAAGGGGCCGGACCGTAACCCCCCGTCGGATGGAGCGCGGATCACCCACGGAACCGCCGCTCCCCACCGGTAATGAGTGGTGGCTGCGTACTGCACGATGGCGTCGAAGCCTGTGGAGATGAAGTCAGCGAACTGCACCTCGATGACCGGTCTCAGCCCCATCAGGGCCATTCCAGTGGCGGCACCTATGAACGCCATCTCGGTCATGGGCGTGTTGATGACCCGGTCGGCGCCGAACTCCGCCTCGAAGCCCCTGGTCACCTTGAAGGCCCCTCCGAACTCACCGCCGATGTCCTCGCCCATCAGCAGCACTCGGGGATCCCGTCGCATTTCGGTGCGTAAGCCGTCACTGATCGCCCCGAGGTAGGTCATGTAGCGGGTTCCGGTAGTTTCAGTGCTCATGACCACGGTTCCGTGCTAACCACGGGTTGGGCCCTCAAGTAAGGGTCACGACGCATAGACGCCCTGGGTAACGGTTCGAGGGTCGGGCCAGGGGCTCGACTCGGCGAACCGGACTGCGTCGGACACGATTCCGGCGCACTTGTCCATGACCGACTCGATATGGTCTGCGTCGATCACCCGGCGCTGGAGCAGCACTTCTTGGAAGCGGTGTAACGGATCTCGGGTTTCCCACTCCTCCAGCAGTTTCTCGGGTACGTATTCGGCGCCGTCGTGGATGGCGTGACCCAGCATTCTCATGGTCTTGGCCTCGATCAGGGTCGGACCTTCTCCTTCCCTGGCCCGGGCGATGGCGCCTTCCGCGGCCCGGTAAACCTTCTCCACGTCGTTTCCGTCCACGATGAGGGACGTAACCCCGTGGGCTCTTCCCCGGTCGGCGATATCCTCGATGGCCATCTGCTGATGCAGGGGTGTCGAGTAGGCGTACTGGTTGTTTTCGACGATCACGACGAACGGGGCCTTATGAACGGCCGCCAGGTTGAGGGTTTCATGGAACACACCGGTGCAGGATGATCCATCCCCGACAAACGTCATGGCGACCCGCTTTTCGTTCCGATACCGGAAGGACATCGCCGCTCCTAGGGCTACCGGCATGGATTGGGGAAGGTGGCTGATGAAGCCGATGATGTTCAGCGCTAGGTCGCCGCAGCCATGCAGGTTGGCATCACGGCCTCCGGTTACCCCCGTCAGGCGGCCGAGTTGGTTGGCCACCAGGCGCCGAGGGCTCATTCCGCGCACCAGGTAGCAGCCCAAATCACGGTGCATGGGGGCGACCACGTCCTCCGGTTCCAGTGCAGCGGCCGCCCCGACGCTGATCGCTTCGTGACCTCGCTGGCTGAACGTTCCTCCCAGGCCCCTGCCCTGCTTCCACAGCGAAACCAACTGGTTGTCCAGCGTACGGGTGAGCTGCATCCATCGATACAACTGAAGGCACGCCTTGTCCGGAATGGGGGCGGTCACAGCTTGCTCCGCCCGCTGAACTCAGCGGGGATGGTTGTGTCTAGGGGGCCGAATAGTGCCAGCATCTTGCTCAGTTCGGAGGCGAAGGCGGTTCGGCGTTCTAGGGTATCGGGGATCATCTGGTCGAGCAGACCACGCCGCTCGGCGACCCGGATCGCGTTGGAGAACAAGCTAACGGATAAGGCATCGGCCGAGACCCGCCGCCGGTCTACAGAACGGGCCGCCTTGTCAACGCAGAGCCGGAGGAAACGTTTCCGGTCCCAGGGTTGTCGGGTGGGGAGGTCAACCAACCCTTGAGCTACCAACCGGTAGGCCTCGATCAAGGATCGCAACACCCACGGGGCACGATGGGGACGAAGTTGTTCGAGTAATTCCAATGCACGGCCCCCGGCTATCGACTCCCGCCAGCCGGGCTCGCTGAGGTTGAGTTCGTCTTCGATCTCACCGAACAGGCCGTCCGGATCATCCAGGAAGAACTCGAAGGCCAGCAGGTCTGCCACCTTACCTACCCATGCACGAAAGGTGGTGTAAGGAGAGGTGCTCGGATCGGCGCCGGAAGCCGCCACTATCGCCAACTCGGCTATGGCTCGGGCGAGGAAGAAGTGGGCGATGGTGTTCCGGTAGTAGGAGGCAGCCAAGCGCTGGTCATTCGGGACGTTGTATACGGTTGCCGTCTCGGCCATCTCCTCACCGCGCCGCTCGACCGCCACGATGCCCAGGTTGGCAAGAGCCGTGACTTCGGCGTCCAAGCCGGGTCCGGTTTGCAACCGGGTCAATGGCTCGGTTGAAGGCACCTTCCGGGACGTGGCGGCATCAACGAGTTCGGATACGGTGGCATGGAGCCGGGCGTGTGGAAGTCCCCGATCCGGCTCGGTCAGGAGCGCAACCACTACCAACGACGGGAGGGTCACGGGGGTGATCCGGTTAATCCGCCTACAGACCTCGGATGCCAGCAATTGCAGGTCACGCCGTTGATCAACGCGTGGGCGGTCCCGGCCGACCAAGCTGCGGAGTGAGATCGGCTCCCCGAATCGGATGTGGATGTTCCCGTAGCGTCTGCGCAGTGACCGGATGCTCCTCACCAACCAGCGGAGGGATTCCTTCTCCTTGGACAATCCGGACTCTTCGGACGAATAGGCGCCAACCTCGAGAACGTGGTCGTAGCTGATCGAGGTGGGTATTAGATACAAATCGCCGCTCTTTCCGGTCGCCACGGCATCGACCGCGTAGCTCAGCAGGCCGAAGCGAGGTGATCGGAGCTTGCCGGTTCGGCTGCGCCCACCCTCTATATACCATTCGAGGGGTAGGCATTGTTCGACCAGGTAAGCAAAGTAAGTGTGGAGTACGAGCTTGTAGATCGGGTTGTCCGCGAAGGTCCGGCGGATGAAAAAGACTCCGGCCCGCCGAGCGATCGGACCGATGGGGAAGAAGTTCATGTTGATACCACCGGCCGTGTAGTTGGGTCCCAGACCGTTCTTCCACAGCATGGAATGCATTACCGGTCGATCGAGGTTCGATCGGTGGCCGGGCAAGAACGCGATCGGGTGGTCGGAGCTCAAGCGGTGGAGCGCAACCAGTTCATCGCGGTTGTAATACACGGAGTCGTAGGCTCGCCGGTACAGGAAGCGTCCCATCCAGGCGGCCGCGGCCACCGCTGCTTTTGATGGGCGGGCGGCGATCTCCCTCAGGTAGCGCTCGGCGGCGCCGAACGCGCGATCCGGAGGTAGGTTCTGTTCTTCGGCCAATCGATTAAGGCGCTGCCGGAAGGTTCGGTCTTCCAGGATGCGTTCCGGGCGCGGCGGTGGATCTCTGTGACGAGGCCCTTCCGACCGAATCGAGCGCGCGTCGGACGGCTCATCCATCCGTCGGAAAGGCAGAATCGGCACGGTTCGGATTCTAAATGGCGCCGGCGGGAGGGGGATGGCTTAGCCGTCTGATTGTGATGAGAGCGCAACCGCCCGACTCGGGCGCTAGATTTCTTCGGGTGCGGGTGTTGATCCAGCGTGTGGACCGCGCCTCGGTATCGGTTGGTGGCGAGGTTGTCGGGAGGGTGGGTACCGGTCTCCTCGTGCTGGTAGGAGTGGGCAGGACCGACACCAGTTCCGATGTGCGGGCGATGGTTGCCAAGGTGGTAGGCCTCAGGATCTTCCCCGACGAGACAGGTAGGTTCAATCTGTCTTTGAAAGATGTGGGGGGCGAGATGCTGGTGGTGAGTCAGTTCACCCTCTTCGCGGATACTCGAAGGGGTCGCCGACCGAGCTTCACCGACGCGGCCCGTCCGGAGCTAGCGGAGCGTTTGGTCGAGGAGTTCGTTCGGGCTGTCGAGCTAGAGAATATCGAAGTCGCCACCGGACGGTTCGGCGCCATGATGGAGGTTGATCTTCGGAACAGCGGACCATTTACCCTCATGGTCGAAACCAACCAGGGGAAGGTCATATAACGTCCTACCGTTCTGGATCACAGGTTCGGTAACGTGCCACCGGACCGGGATCAGATGGATGTCCGGGTCAAGACCGCGAAAACCAAACTACCGGCATGGCCCACCTCTGGTGGGTTCCCACCCCCAGCCGCCTCCTCCTCAGCGTTGAAACGCGTTCCGCCCACCCCGTTCCGACCGATCGTCGGCACGGAGAACGAACTAGATGATCCCAACCCCGGTCCGATCGGTACCTGACCGAACCGTCGGTGATTTACGGTTACTTACCAGTATGCAAGAGAGGTGTGACAGATCCTCCGGCGGTCGCGTAACGCCTCAGAAATATTTCGCGGTCTCCCGAACACAACAACAACGATTCAGGGCGGAATCATCACCGTTCGTACCATGTGTGGACCGGGGTTTCGATCATCGGGATGCGACCTGAACGGGGCGGTTGGTGGCCTGTGGTCAACGACCGAGGAACTGCTTTCCTTCATCGCACACATGAAGGAAGTCACACCCCCGGCAGGACATCGAGGGGGTGGCTTCAAACCGGCCATCTTCGATGCGGGAAATCAGGTCCAGGATGTGGCTTTTCGCTCTGTCCATCCACTCGTCATCGACTTCCTGGTCGACTATCTTGCAGCCATCGCCCAGGTATACGAAGGAGACTCGTAAACGGTCCGGCGCCGAAGCGCCGAGCGCAGCCTCACGAGCGGCCAGCGCGTAGGCCTGGAGTTGGACGTCGCCGGGTGATTCACGGGGAACCCGGCCCGACTTGAAATCCACTATTTCCCAGCCTTCCCTCCCCTGCGGGTAGACCGCGTCCACCCGGCCCCTGATCCGAGCGCCCTTCTCCAACGGGACTTCAAAGGGGACTTCGACATAGATGGGTTCGCGATCGGCGTAGGGCGATTCGAGAAAAGCGCTCCATCCGCTCCCGGCGCGCTTTCCGGGTCCCGGTCCTTCATCAGGAGACCGGTCGTAGAGGTCGTCATCGAGCTCCGAGAAGGGAACCATTCCCCGGTTGTGCAGCTCGATACGACGGTGCAGACGAGTGCCCCAACGCGCGCTAGGCCCCGGTCGGCGGGGCAACCGGTCGACCTCCGTCCAGTAGTAGCGCTTGGGGCAGCCCTCGTAGGTGACCAAACCGGTCACGCTAACCGTGGTCGCCTCCGCTTCTCCCCGTTCCGGCTTGGTGGGTTCGGGGAGGTTCAAAATGGTCTGTTCGAACTCCTCCACGGCCTTATCGTAGAGCTCGGAGACCCCTAGGTGCTCAGCGCGCTCCGCCGACCAGGCAGGATCGGCGGAGATCAGGTGGAGGGCTTCCTCCCAGGTGACGCCGAGCACCGGATCAGGTCCGGTTTGAGGGATGGAGAAACCTAGCGTGTCGGGTCGGGGAGGTGGTTGGTTGATCCATTCATCGATGACCACCCCTTCTAGTTGGCGCGCCAACTCCACCAGGTCGCTGGGTTTAGAGGGCTTCTTCAGTGTCCGTGGTGATCCGTACCAGTGGGCGCCGCTCAGGTAGAGGCGTTCCTTGGCTCTGCTACAGGCAACGTAGGCGAGACGCCATTCCTGGTCGGTGTGCTTGCCGCGCAGCCAGGCTTTACGCTGCTTGCTGTCGAGGGAGGGGTCTAGATTGGATACGAACTCCCGGTCGATTCGCAGGTGGGCCGGAAGGGTGAACTCATACCGTTCGGGATCGAGAAGGGTTCGCGGCGAGGCGGGAAAGTTGCCCCGGTAGAGCGCAGGTAGGAATACCGCCCTCCACTCGAGTCCCTTGGCCCGATGGATGGTGGTGAGGGTGACCGCGTCGTCAGTCCCGACCCTGGCCGCATCCAACTCATTGACCGGCTCTTCACTAACTAACTCCAGGTGGTGCAGGAATGCTTCGAGGGAGGCGCGACCTTCGAGAGGATTCCAGTGTTCGGTGTAGTCGAGAAAACGATAGATGTTGAGGCGGGTCGAGACGTTCGAGGGCCACGGCAACGCGTCGATCTCGTGCCAGGCCTCGGTTGCGGAAAGGATGAGCCTGACCAATCCCGAAAGGCCGGCGCCCTGCGCTTCGGTCAGCAGGCTCCGGTGGACACTCCGGAAGTTTTCCAAGGAGACCAGCGTGGTTTCGGGGAGTTGGATGGCCTCCAGGTTCTCGATCGCCTCCACCAGAGTGTGAGATATCCCTCCGGCGGCGCTTGGAACCGACTTCGCAGCTACCCAGCGGGAGAGTGGCGCCAGGTCCCCCAAGGTAAGCCGGTAGCGGGATCCGAGCAGGATGCGGACCAGCGCGGGGCCGTCCTCCGGATCCGCCAGAAGTCTCAGCCATGCGTAGAGTTCCACGATCTCCGGTATTTTGAGCAGGCCCCCGAGGTCACTTACCTGATAGGGGACCTCGTGTTCTTCCAGTGCCAGGCGTACCAACTCGATGTCGGCGTTCCGTCGGAATAGAACCGCCATCTCGGACCAGGCGAGCCCCGCTTGGTGGAGGCGAAGGATCCGGCGGGCGATCTCTTCGGCCTCGCGCCGGGCGTTTCCGTACCATGCGGCATGTACTTCGCCGGGCGGGGTCTCCGCAAGGGCCCTCTGGTCGGCTTCTTGTTCCACCATCGAGATCTTCGATCGGATGCGGTTGGACAGATCAAGTATCCGTCTACCCGAGCGCCGGTTTACGGTCAACCGGAGGGTCCGGGCTCTCGACCCGTCCCTTTGGCGGAACCGGGTCGGGAAGCCCCCGAAGTTGGCCGGACTGGCGCCTCGCCACTCGTAGATGGTCTGGTCGAGATCCCCGACTGCTGTGACCGGCATTCCACTACCGAAGAGGAGCACAAAGAGTTCCTGCTGGGCCGGGTCGGTGTCCTGGTATTCGTCCAGCAGGACGCAGCGGTACGCGTCCCGTACGCGATCGGCTACGAAAGGATGTTCCCTCACCAGCTCGACGGCGAGCCGGATGAGGTCTCCATAGTCTCGGACCGCCAGCCGCCGTTTGGTCTCCTCGTATCCGAGCAGGGCTCGGGCTAACTCAGCCCGTCGGACTTCCACCTCACCCGGAGTCGGTTCATCCAGCAATACTTGAGGATGGAGAAGGTTGTCGGCCAACTCGCCCGACAACTTGAGCAGGTTGTCGACCACCCGGGCGGTGTTCGAGGGGTCGACCAGCTCGAAGGGGATCCCGACCAGGCACTCACGGAGGATCTGCCGGGACACTACCGGCGTGATGACACGGGTATCGCGTTCCATCCCCACCAGATCTCCGTAGGTTGCCAGCAACCGCATCGCGAACCCGTGGTACGTGTAGATGTCCACTCCCTCACCGGGTCCGGACGGTCGGGCGAGGATCTGCCGGATACGTTGGGATAATTCGTCAGCAGCCTTATTGGCGAAGGTGACTCCCAGCACCTCGTCCGGACGGATTCCGAAGCGATCTATGAGCTGCACCATACGGAATGCCAACGTGGTTGTCTTGCCGGTTCCCGCGCCTGCCGTAACCCGCAAAGGTTCCAAGCCGTAGTTGATGATCCGTTCTTGCTCCGGAGATGGGACGAAGTTCATCGACGGTACGCTTCCTGGCCTTCCGGCCAAGCGGGACAGGTCGGCTTGACTTCGCAGCGGCGGCAGGCTGCTCCCGGTGTGGGCGTCCAGTCCCGTTCAGCGATGCGGTTGCTGATGTCGATCAGCTTGGATCGGACTTCCTTCACTAGGGACACATCGAAGGAGGTAACCCTTCGTTTGGGTTTGGCGGCCAGGGGATACCAGAACTCGGCCCTCCGCACGGGCCCCAACCGGTTGGTTCGTGGATCGTCGGCGGCTGCCAGCATGTAGAAACCCAGTTGGAGGGAGCGAGACACCTCACGGATGGGTGGGGGATTCTTGCCGGTCTTGTAGTCCACGATGCAGAGTTGGCCATCGGAAGTCCGTTCCACCCGGTCTATGCGCCCGATCCACCGGAACCCGCCTAGTTCCATGTTGACCGGGTGCTCGAGCAACACCACCGGTGCGTGAGGTTCGGGCCAATCTACATAAAGTCTGGTTAGCAGGAGCACACCGCGCCGTCGCCACGCCTCCCTGATCGAGCCCCGGCCCAGATCGTATTCGGCAGCCAGCTCGTCGAAACATGCCAGGACCTCCTCCAGTTCGGGTCCGCGAGCCTCCCGGGCCGCTTGCTTCTCAGCCGACTCCAACACACGATGTATCAGGTTGCCGAAAGTCAGATATGGGTTATCAGGTGCGGTCACTTTCAGCACTCGTTCCAAGGCGAATTTCCTGGGACAGGATTCGTATGTGGCAGCGTCGCTGAAAGAAAGCCGAGGTCCGGCGGCCAGATTCTCGGCGTCACCCCCGGGTTTCGGGATTGTCGCGTACCTGATCGGTGGCCGGAGACCCTTTTGGTCGGCGAAGGCGAGGACGTGAGCCGCGCCGAGTCGGCGGTGGGCTGGTTGGGTAGGGTCGACGAGGGTCGCTCGCAGCCACGACTCCGCCTCACGGGCCGTTAGAGGCAGGCGCGGCTGAGTATCCGCCGTGGCTACCACAAGTTCGCCGCCCGCCACCACATCCATGAACCGGCTTGGTCTGCGTTGTTCCTCGTTCGGTCCCGCGCTGGTGGCGGTAATGACCACCCGGCTACGTGCTCTGGTCATGGCGGTGTAGAGGAGGCGAGCCTCCTCGCGAATACGCCGGTGTTTAGCGGGACCTGATCCGGTTCGGATGGGATCGAGTTGCTCGGTCCGGAGGAGAGATTCGGTCCGTCGCAGGTCGGGCAGAACCCCATCCACCGCGTCAGCGATGAATACCACCTGGAACTCGAGTCCTTTCACCTGATGCAGAGTGGTGAGCACCATCCGGTCCTCGGCAGGGTCCCTATAACTGAGTAGCGGGCTGGCTTCGAAGTCATCGGACTCGACCAGCTTCATGTAGTCGAGTAAGGAGGTGGTGGGATTCCGCTCGGATGCCCGAACCAGGGCCTGGGCGAGGCTCCTCCACGCGGCTCTGAACTCACCCCGCTGATTGTCGGTGACCAAGGGCCGCAACTGGGGGAGTTCGGTCCATACCTTCCAGAAGCCGTCTATGGCTTGCAAACCGGTCCAGGAAGCGTCCTCGAGCAGATCGGCCAGGGCCTTGCCGTCCGGCAAGCAGCGGATAGCTCCCGGCCAACCGGTCATGCCGGGCTGCATTTCCCGTTCTAACTGCCGTAGACCGGTTACTCCCAGGTTGAAAAGGGGCCCGAGGAGCAGGCGTCTTACGAAAGGCGTGGCGGCCCGGCGGTCGGGAGCCGACGCGGCCCTCGCCACGTCGAAGATCATCCGGTTGGCGGGATGGTCGGCCAACCTGGCATCGGGTCGATCATGGGGGATCGACCTTCGTTCGAGGGCGCGCGATATCTCGGTCAAGATGCGACGCTTCGTACGCACCAGCACCGCCATCTCGCTAAACGGGATGTCCTGTTCGAGATTCAGCCAGGCGGCTTCCGCGGCTATCCACTCTGACTCCTCCGACTCCTGGTCAAAGACGCGAAGCTCTACCCGGCCCGTATAGGCGGCTGGTTCGATCGGGTCGGCGGCGCTCCGCATCCTGGTTCCGGCCGTTAGCCGTCGGGCGGCGGCGAGAATCTGGCGAGGCACCCGGAACGAGGTGCTCAGAATCCATTTGTGGCCCGTACCGCAGTCCCGACCCGGAAACCTGTCGAAGAAGTCGGCGACGTTATTGGGCGCCGCTCCGCGGAATCCGTAGATCGACTGGTGAGGGTCGGCGGCGGCCGTCACATTACCGCCGAGCCCGCTAACCGCCTGCAGGAGTCCCGCCTGGGCAGGGGTAGTGTCCTGATACTCGTCGACCAGCATGTAACGGTACTGTTCTCGAACCGATTCCACGACCCTCGGATCCTGGATCACCTCCCTGGCCCGGTTGATCAAGGCTCCGTAGTCGATGCGTTCGAGCCGCTCTAGAGCCTGGTCGTATCGGGAAATGAACATGGGCAAAGCTCTCCAGTCGTCCCGTTCGGCACATCTCTGTTCGAGTTCGGACCACTCCAACATCATCTCGCGGGCGCGCAGGATGAAGTCGGTGACTTCGCCTGCCAGCGTTCGTGAAGGCAAGAGCTTGCGGAAGGGAAGGGGCCAGTTCCGTGGCGGATCGGTTACCAGAAGTTCGGAGACCAATTCCACCTGCTCGGGACCGGTGAGGATGGAAGGTAGCTCTTGCCAACCGATGGCTTCCGCCGCGTGCATCTCCAGTACGCGCTGGGCGAAGGAATGGAAGGTGGTAGCGCCCACTTCGCCCGATAGAGCGCGGGTTGCGCGTCTGATCCTGGTGTTGAGTCCGGCCGAGGCCCGCCGGGAGAAGGTGAGGGTCAGGATGGAGGGCCCGGGAACACAGTGATGGTCGGTCAGCCGGGAGAAACGCCGCACCAGAAACTCGGTCTTGCCGGCGCCCGGACCGGCGAGGACAAGCTGGGGCCCCTCGGTCTCGGCGATGGCATCGGGCCATTCGCCGGGTTCGAGCCGTCGTTCCCGTATCGATACCCGATCAGGGTTCGTGGATGGTTGGTCGTGAGTTCGTGTGAGATCCTCGATTGGAGTGACCAGGTCAGCGTTCATGGGCGGCTCCGGTCCGAGGAGGTTGGAGAGCGGTGGTTGCAGGTTTGCTCGTACCTTTCGCTGGTCGACAGTTTGCCAGTTGCCAATTCGTTGGTGTCCTGAATTCCTGGATTCGATATGCATACCCGACTCGGGGCCCGGTTGCCCCTAAACCCCCTCCATCGGGTACGAGATCGTCCTCTGGAGGACACCCCACCGGAGGGATCCGGTGTTTCGCATCCTACGTCGTTCGGCAAGCGCCCGACGGTCGCAAACCAGGCCGACCTAAGGGGTGATCAGGCCGCTAGAGGTGGATTGCTGATCTCCGCCTCGGACCATTCCACCACTATAAAGCCGATGCCCGCCTCCAGCAGCGCCTGCTCGGCAGCGGCGAAGGCCTCGAGGGCGGTTGTTTCCTTGTCTTCTGCCCGAAAATCCATCATGAGGTCCAAGCTATCAGGAGGGTATGACATATTTTGCCCATCGGCCCTGTCGCCGCTTACACGGTAAGGTTCCTACATCCGTCGGTAGCCGCTTGCCCACTATGCGGTAGGCGGGTATCCGATCCGGCTTGCCCTCGGTGATACCGAATCGTTCCGTATTCGTTACGCTTGCCGAAAGGCGCTGGGAAACTCCGGTAGGTCGAGAGCCAAATGATTAGCTGTTTGATCGATGGTCGGTAACCCATCTTGGACTCGGCTTTCGAAAAGCCGCAAACCCGACTCCGGTTGGGAGAAGTATGAGGCTCGGGCGTGGGAGCAGGGAGGAACCTGAGAATGTCTGCCTTTCCGATCGAAGCCATGATCGCCGCCGCGGAGCGGGTGAACGACGTCGTGTCGCCTCAACTCGACGCCGTTCACCACGGAGACCGATACCGTTTTGCAGAGGAGCGTCCCGACTGTTTCATGAACGTCACCCTCTCGGCAAGGGACTTTCCCGATCCTGCCCCTACCAGACAGACAGTTGCGGAGCGGGCGAAGGGTCACTTTGAAGGGATGCTGCAAAGGCGTCTATTCGAACCCGTCCCCGGCAGGGTCTTCCTTCTATACGAACTAGATACAGGAGAGCACCGGCAGTTGGGGCTCGTCGCCGCAGTTCCGGTGTCGGCCGCCACCGAGGGCCGGATCATCGGTCATGAGGGAACGATCGATGATCGGGTGGAGGATCTGGTCCGATTCTTCCGGGTCGCTCGGATGGCATCCAGCCCTGTTTCGTTGGGCTTCCGGGCTGATCAAGGCCACCTGCAGCTCATGGAGGAACTTGCATCGGGAGAGCCCGCTCGGGATTTCGAAGGTATGGACGGTGTTCGCCAGAGGCTGTGGATCGTGTCCGAGCCGACCGACATCCGGCGGGTCGAGGTGGCTTTGTCCCGGGTGGGCCCGATGTACATCACAGATGGTCATCACCGGGTCGCCGCTGCCCGGTCTCGTGAGGCGTCCGGACCCGGCTGGATCCTCGCAGTCCTGTTTCCCGCCGCCCACCTTGTGGCTGTCGAGTACAACCGCGTGATCAGGGTGGAGCGGAAGGCCGACGTCGAAGAGGTCACTTGTCGACTCCGGCCGGACTGGGAGGTTAGCCCGATCGGTATGGCAGGACGGGTGGGCGCTCGCCCTCGAAGCCGCGGAGAAATATCGATGTTGCTGGACGGGACGTGGTATCGCCTTACTTATGTAGGGAGGCGTCCATTGGATTCGGTAGCCGGTCTTGATGTGAGCCTGCTTCACGATCTTATCCTCGGGCCGGTGTTCGGGATATCGCCTCAGGATCACCGGCTGTCTTACGCGACGGGCGGTGAATCTCTTGCCGGACTCGAAGAACAGGTAGCGGAATATCGGGGTGGGGTGGGTTTTGCTATGTATCCGGCCGGGATCGAAGAGGTAATGGCGGTCGCCGACGCCGGACGGCTCATGCCCCCCAAGTCCACCTGGTTCACCCCTAAACCACGGTCGGGTTTGTTCGTGGTGAGGTGGGGCCGGTCCGCCATGACGGACGGCTCCCGTGCGACTGTGGATACCTACCAACCCTGATTATTCGGGTTTCCCGCACGACGAAACGGGTATCGAACCCGACGTTGGGATATCCGGGCGGGATTCGATCGAGTTGTGGATCCCCGAAACTGCGAACAGGGTCGTACTTCCCTGAGTCGGCCTCACCGGCCACTTAGCGACCTCAACACATCTCCGGGCGCCGTGGCTTGCTACGTCTAGGAGAGTTCCAAGAAAACGAATCACACGGGGTTCGGTGGTTAGCAAACCGCCTGTTCAGAGAGTTGCGGATTAGCCTCTGAACCCTCATTGTACGGGGTTTATCAGCGCCCTCCTTGGCCGATCCCGTGGTCCGGCGATGTCAGTCGAACTGCTTGGCTTCGGTTGATCCCACAAGGGCCAGGGTCGAAGCCCGGCCACCCGTCGCGATCTGCACCACTTCGTCGAAGTAGCCGGCGCCGACCTCGGCCTGGTGTTTGGTCGCGGTGTACCCGAGTGACTCCGAAGCGATCTCGGTCTGCTGCAGCCGGCTGTAGGCGGCCATACCGGACGTCTTGTAGGATCTAGCCAGATCGAAGGCGTGGTAGTTGAGCAAATGCCATCCGGCCAGCGTGATGAACTGGAACTTGTACCCCAACTCGGCGATCCGTTCCTGGAAGTCGGCGATCTGCTCCTCGCTCAGGTGATGCCTCCAGTTGAAGGAGGGGGAGCAGTTGTAGGCGAGCAGCTTGCCGGGGAATTGTGCGTGGATCGCCTCCGCAAACGCCGCCGCTTCCTCGACGTCCGGCTCGGAGGTCTCGAACCACAACAAATCGGCATAAGGAGCGTACGCCAAGGACCTGGCAGTCGCGGCTTCCATCCCGCCCCGGACTCCGTGGTACCCCTCCGGTGTTCGCTCCCCGGTAAGGAACTTTCGGTCGCACTGGTCGGCGTCGCTCACCAGCAGTCCGGCGTCTCGGGCGTCCGTCCTCGCCATGATGACGGTCGGAACGTCCAATACATCGGCGGCCAGCCGGGCGGCGGTCAGCGTGCGGACAAACTGCGAAGTCGGAACCAGGACCTTGCCGCCCATGTGCCCGCACTTCTTCTCGGAGGCCAGTTGATCCTCGAAGTGGACGCCGGCCGCTCCCGCTTCGATCATCGCCTTCATCAACTCGAAGCCATGGACCGGGCCACCGAATCCGGCCTCGGCATCGGCCACGATCGGAGCGAACCAACTGATGCCGGTCTCACCGTTGAGGGACGAGATCTGGTCCGCCCGACTCAGGGCGTTGTTGATGCGCTTGACCGCGCTCGGAACGCTGTTGGAAGGGTAGAGGCTCTGGTCCGGATAGGTCTGCCCGGACAAGTTGGCGTCGGCGGCGACCTGCCATCCGCTCAGATAGAGGGCCTTGAGTCCGGCCCTTACCATCTGGACCGCCTGCGCCCCGGTCAGTGCCCCGAAGGTGCGGATGAAGGGCTCGCTCTGCAGCAGTTCCCACAACCGCTCCGCTCCGGCCCGAGCGATGCTGTGCTCGATCCTGAGGCTACCCCGCAGGCGGAGTACGTCGAGGGCGGTGTAGGTGCGCTTGATGCCCACCCACCTTGCCTCCTGGTCCCAACGGGCTTGGAGAGCGGCGGCTCTCCTGAACCTGTTCCGGCCATTTGTCGACATGACTCCGTCCCTTCCGGGTAACCGATTCGTACCTACCGGGCGATCCACCACCTTGCCGGAGCTCCGCTATTTGGACCGCTCCGGGAAGCATGGCGCAAACGGGATGAGTATGAGGTGTTTTCGGCGATATAGCTAGCCTCATTCTTCCGATCAAAGTGATAGGCTATATCTATCGTAGAGGGACGGGAGTGGAGCTCAGAGAACTCGAATCCTTTCTGGCGGCGGCTCGGATCGGTAGCTTCCGAGGAGCGGCGCGGGCTTCCTTCGTGAGCCAGCCGTCGCTCAGCGCCCGCATCAAGTCGCTGGAGCGCGAGCTGCGAACCCCTCTTTTTCATCGTATGGGCCGGGGAGTTCGTCTCACCGACGCCGGGGAGGCCTTGCTTCCGTTTGCCGAACGTGTCCTTGAGTTCATCGACAAGGGCCGGGAATCAGTCCGCCATACCCTGGACGAACAGGAGGGGACTATCACGATCGGTTCTGCCCGCACCATCGGAACCTACATGCTTCCCCCCACCCTCGACCGCTTCCAGCGGCGCCACCCGCAGGTGTCGGCCCGGATCCGGACCGGACGGTCGACCGAGGTCCTCACCATGATCATCGACGGTGTGGTCGATGTGGGTCTGTCGAGGGGCCTGGTGCATCCGGATGTGCATTCGATATACCTGTATGACGAGGAGATCGTTCTGGTGACGTATCCTGAGCACCCCTTTGCGGAAACCGGGTTCGCCCGCATCTCGGAGGTGGCGCGCCAGCCCCTGATCCTGTACGACCCCAGCTCCACTTACTTCCTACTCATCAACCAGGCATGTCACGAGGCGGGCATCGTTCCGAAGATCGAGACCACTCTCGACAGCATTGAGGCCACGAAGCGCATGGTGGCGTTGGGGCTTGGCATTTCGTTCCTCCCGCGCAGTGCCATCCGGGGTGAAGTCGAGATGGGAAGGCTGACACCCATCGGGATGGCCGAGGAGCACCGCGTGTACCTACCGACCCATTTACTGGTGCGGCACGCCCAGCACTACACCGCGCCGGTGCTTGCCTTCCTCGCACTGTTGCAGGAACTTCACGATTGCGACCTATCCGGCGTGGTTGGTAGCAGCAGTTGAGAACCCCGCTTTCGGGTCCGAGGATCAGGCCATTGTCGTGCTATACCCGCTCTCGTGGTGAACGGTTCGCTTGAGTCGTCATAACGTGTCCTGCGGCGGACACCCGCGTCAGCCGGTCCGGTCGCTGAACAGCTTCCCTCCGGCGGCCCAATCGTCCGCGCCGATGTCGTGGAAAACGACGGTGACGAGGTCCTTGGGCGAGCCCTGGTGATGGTGGACCACGTTGCGCGCGATGCTCTCGGCCACCTCGTCGGCAAGCTTTCGTTTGGCCTCCTGGAGGTCGCCTTCTACCAGGTCATACATGAAGTGGATGTGTGCAACCGGCATTGAGACCTCCCTGGGGGGATACAACTACGAGTCCAGAACTGGACGATAACCGGTGTGAGGCTCATGCGGTGCTCAAGGCCGGGAAGGGGGCCTCCAGAGGGAGCCGATCCGGTTGCTGCTCTACCGAGTCCAAGGCTGTCTTGATACGGCTGTAGGCGCTCACTACGTAAAGGACTCCGCCGACCGATACAAGAACGGGGGCGGCTGTCGCGAGAGCGGGTCCCGCACCCAAGGCAACCACCACCGTCATGCCCGCCCCGCCGATCGCTGCCGCCTTGCCCTTCTTCAGCATGTTCTTCAAGACCTTCCGGCGCGCCTCTTGGAGCGTCATCTCGTCCCTGTAGACGTAGATGAGGCTCTCGCTCACGCTGACCACACCTTCGAGCGCCATACCGATACACCCGGCGACAGCAGCCGTCTGCAGTACCTCGGCCGCCAGGATCCCGGTGGCGTGCAGTGCGTTGAGGGCGTTGGCCTTCGCCAGTTCGAGCGGGGTCATGTCGGCGGCTCCGCGAGCCAGATTGTCACGGGCGTTCTCCCAAACGATGTTGGCGGCGTCCACCATCTTTTCGGGAGCGTTGACGACCGACTCAATGTGACTGGCATGCTTTCCGTCGAGAAACGCCACTGCAGCGTCTTCCCCCAGGTTCCTGACCGCGGACGGAACGCCCGATTCGTAAAAGGAGCTGGCGGCGTCGACGGTTCGCCAAGCGCCGTGCATGCCCGCCGTCACGAACTTCGCCTTAAACGTCGGAGAGAGGTAGTTGAACGATGGGACTGCGTTCTGTAGGTTCAGGAGAGCGCCGCCGGCCGCTGCCGCGGCTGCTTGTGCCCACGCCTCTGCGTAATCTCCGATTCTCTTCCCACCCGGATCCAGCGGCTTGAAGGGTTCCCTGCACTTCTCCCGGAAGGTCCGGCCCTGTTCGAGAAGCACAGTGGTTGCTGTATCCGTGACGTTCCGGATTTGGGTTGCCACGTTGCTGGCGTTGCCCACTCGGGTTGCCGCGTTTCCGGCGAGGTCACCGATCGTTGCCTGAGTGGAAGCCGTTATCGCTTGTGCCGGTTCAATGGGATTGGTGTGAAGACGCACGTCCGCCTTCTTGAGATCACGCACCGTCCGGCTGGTGTAGCCATAGGCCACGCGGCTGGTCTCTCGCACGACGGATACAGGCCCTTGTGGAGCTTTGGCGATCTTCGCTCCGACTGACTTGAACTGCCGGTACCGGTTCGGCTCTGGCACCGCGGGGCGCGGGTCTTCGTCACTGGGTTGGATCGACATTGTGAGTGTGCTCCCTTCCCTACTTATGTCTGTATAACAAAAACCGGGGTGCCTCTCTTCCCATTTCCTGCTCCGAGTAGCGGGTTTACCGACAATCCGTAACTCTTACCGCAGGCTGCCAGCCTACGACCGCGCGCCTACCGACCTGGCCTTAGGCGGAATCGACTCCAATCATGCCGAGCAACCTGCTCTGCGTATCCTCGGCATGATCCAGTGAGAACGGTGATGGACCGGGCCGGAATCAGGGTGGGTCAGTCCCGCCCCCAGTCCCCTGAGAACCACCACATCATCGCGGCAACCCCCCAACAACAGGGCAACAATCAGTATGAGCGATTCGGGACTAATCCAGGATTCAGGACACTAGGAGGGCAGCTAGAAGCCCCGGCGATCGGGCGGTAGCATCGGGCCATGAGTGATGTAGCCGCGGCCGGTACCGAGACGTGGCCGGTTGACGGCGATGCGGTGGCGGCGAATTTGGGGGCGGCGTTGCGGAGACTCCGGAAAGCGCACGGGCTCACGATGCAGCAGTTGGCCCTGCGCTGCGGTCTCTCCCAGCCGTTTCTCAGCCAACTCGAGAACGGTAAGGCCATGCCGAGCCTCATGGCTCTCCACAACGTTGCCCGAGCCCTTCAGACCACCGCCCACGACCTGCTCCAGCCTCAGGAGAGGTTGGATATCAGTCTGGTCCGGCACGGCGAGGGGGACACTTACCAACTCGTGGAAGGTGCATCAGTACGGTTCCTGACTCGGGGCGGTTCCCATCTGATGGAACCGAACGAGGTGGAGTTCCAACCCGGCTCGGGGACTGTCAACGACGGTCATGAGGGCGAGGAGGTCATCTACGTCCTCGAAGGGCACCTGAGGGTGGAACTCGACGGCACGTCGCCGGTCGAGTTGGCGCGAGGTGATGTCTATACGTACCCAGCCACCATCCCACACACGATGAGGGCTGCCGGGAACGCCGGATGCCGCTTTCTGGTGGTCACCTCTCCACCTTCCTTCTGACTCCCGATGCGCGTGAGGACTGCCACACCACACCGGCTCTGATTCACAGGAAGGGGAGGAGCACCTCCACCAGGCCGTCAGGGTTGTCGACCGGGATGACGTGGGTGCTGTTCTCTACCTGTACGAGGGTGGCGTTGCCCATGCGGCCGGCCATATCGGCCATGACATCGAAGTTCACGAAGCTGTCGGCTGCGTGCACCAGCAGAGCGGGGGTCTGCATCCCCTCCAGACGATCCCAGTGGTCGTCGGAGCGGAACGGCCAGCGTTCGAAGAACAAGGGATCATGTTTGGGGGCCAGCCGCCCGCCGTCCACGGGCCGGAAACTGGTGAGCGCGGTCAATTCCAGCATCTCCTCCGGAGCGTTGGGGAAGGCGAACCCGAGCCCGGTTCGAACCTCTCCCTGGTCGGAATGGCTGGTGGGTCGGGGGAAGAGGTCGGTCTCGCTCTGGGCGAAGGACGCCTCCACGTCCACGACGACTATCCGGCCTACCCGGTCGGGGTTCTCCGCCGCGTACCGGATGGCTACAAGAGCGCCCCAGGAGGAGCCCATCAGGTCCACGGTCTCCTCACCGAGTGACTCGATGAGCGCAGCCAGATCGGCGACGTGGTCGGAGGTGCGGTAGTCATGAGAGGGCGACCATTGACTCTCGCCGTAGCCGCGATAGTCGAGAGCCAGCACCCTACGCCGGTCGTTAATTCTGGATGCCACCGCATACCAGTTCCAAGCGTTACCGATGACGCCATGCATGCATATAAGGGTCGTTCCCTCGCCGCCGTAATCCAGGTAGTGCAGGCGGTTGCCTTGAGCCCCGGTCGTATAGCCATGTCGAACGCTGGGTGTCAGCACCGATCTCGTCTCCTTGTCTCGAACACCGGAGTCCAGTCCTCCGGGTTCTATTGCCAATCCCTCGTCAAGCCGGTTAGACGGGCCTCCCCGAACAATCGCTTGGTGGCCTCGCTCGCGGCCGCACGCACCTCCGCTTCGTCCACCTTCGTGGAGCGACCATTCTCCACGATGACCTCGCCGGCCACTATGACCGTATCCACGTCGCTCGATCTGCCCGAATGCACCATCGACGCCACCGGTCGGTTCCATGGGGTGTGCCGCACCTTATCCACGTCGAGAACCACCAGATCGGCCACGCGACCTACATCGATCACACCCCCGTCCACCCCGGTCATCGTCGAGCCGCCCAGTGCAGCCAACTCGAGGAACTGCTCGACGGTGGTCACTGTGGAGTCCAGATTGGCGACTCGATGCATGAGGGTGCCGGCCTTCATCGCCTCGAACATGTCCTGTCCGGCCACCGCGACGCCGTCGCTCCCGAGAGCTACGTTGGCGCCGGCCGATAGCAGGGGTTCCAGATGGAGGACGCCCGATGCCAGGTACTGGTTGGAGATCGGATTGTGTACCGCGGTAGCCCCGGCTACGCCCATCGCAGCAATCTCGTCGGGGTCGAGCCAAATTGCATGGGCGAGGGTTGTCCGATGGGTCAGGACACCCCTCTTGGCGAGCCACGAGACCGGCCGATCTGCATGGACGGTCTCGAAGAAGCCGATCTCGTCCCTCGCCTCGGAGCAGTGCATATGCCAGCGCACCCCTCCCGCCTCGGCGAGTTCGGCTGAGCCTTCTATGATGTCTGGCGTTACGTAGACAATGTTCTCCGGGCAGGGCCACACCTCGACCAGCGAGCTGGCCGGCCGTTCGGCCATGCACTCCTCGGTGATCGACAGTTCTTGGGCGTCGGTCCACGCGAAGAAGTCGGGTGGTACCCCCATGAGTTCGGCGCCGGGGTTCATCTCGCCGAAGATCCCCCGGGCGATGGCGCCCCTGATACCAACCTCCTCTACCGCCGAGGCGACGGCCAGGGTCGTTTCGCTGTCCGTCGGGGCGTAGTGGTTGTCGACCACCATGGTGGTTCCCGACAGAGCCGCCTGCAGGGCGCCGAGTTGGACGGCTGCCACGGCGATCTCACGGTCCATGTTGAGCGAATAGGGCAGCATGAAGTGTCGCAACCAGGGAACGAGGCTCATCCCGTCACCGAGGCCACGGCCCAGGGATTGGAAAAGGTGGGTGTGGCCGTCGGTCAGTCCGGGGATGACCAGCATTCCCGAGCAGTCGAGGATGCGGCCCGCATCGGCCCGGAGGTGGCCTAGGTCGGCGCGCTTGCCAAGAGCGACGATGCGGTCACCGGCGATGGCCAGCGCGCTGTCCTCGATGACCCGGCGCTGCTCGTCCAGGGTGACCAGGACGCCCCCCTCGATGAGTAGGTCGCATGCTCTGGTGGATCCCGGATGCGTCGCGGCCTCCTGGCGGGATGCTGGTGAAGAGGTGTTCTCGCTCATTTGATGAACATTGATCATATCTATTCGGGTGAGGTGTCGGCTACTTGGACAGGTCTCTCGGGCAGGATTATTGGCACCAGCAATATCGGGCCGCTACTCTTTTCCGAGACCGGCCGACAGCGGGGAGGTTTGCCATGGGTGTGCTCGACGGCAAGGTGGTCATCATCACCGGCGGGGCCCGGGGGATCGGACGCGCCTACGCACGTGGCGTCTCCGCGGAAGGCGCCGCCGTCGTTGTGGCCGATCTGCTTGATGGTTCAGCGGTGGTGGAGGAATTGGCCGGCGCCGGCGGAGAGGCGATCGCGGTCACCACCGATGTGAGCGATGAGGCGTCGACGGTGGCGATGGCGGACGCCGCGATGGATAGGTTCGGGCGTATCGATGTGTTGATCAACAACGCGGCGATGTTCTCGGAGACGACCCGGGGGGCATTCACCGACGTGTCGATCGCCGAGTGGGACCGGACCTTCGAGGTCAATGTCCGCGGAGTGTGGCTATGCATCAAGGCCGTTTATCCCCACATGGTCTCCCGGGGTTCCGGCAAGATCATCAACATCGCTTCCAACACATGCTTCAAGGGGACCCTCGGTTTCCCCCACTACGTGGCCAGCAAGTCCGCCCTACTCGGCCTGACTCGCTGCCTCGCCAACGAACTCGGTCCCGAGGGCATAACGGTCAACACGGTGTCGCCCGACCTGATACCCAACCCTGATGTCCGCCCAACCGATGTCACAAGCGATCCCTTCGTGGTGGCGGGTCGGGCGTTGAAGCGCACCCAGGTGGCCGAGGACATGGTCGGCACGATTATCTATCTGAGTTCCGCAGCATCGGACTTCGTCACCGGCCAGAGCCTGCTCGTCAACGGGGGCGCCTACTTTGTTTGATCCGGTAGACGCCAGCTAGAAGAGGAAAGGGGTAAGAGTGGCTAAACCCACCATGCAAGATCTGGCCGATCCATTCGTCCCCGAACGTGACTCCAAGTGGTACCGGGCCATGCGCTACTTCTGGCACCCGGTTGCCTACAGCACTGATGTGGGCGAGGACGAGATGATGCAGGGGCGCCTACTCGGCGAGCGGCTACTGATCGTCCGCCACGACGGAGAAGCGCGGGCGTTCATGGATGTGTGCCGGCACAAGGGAGCAGCCCCGTCGCTGGGATGGATCGAGAACGGTTGCATCAACTGTCCGTACCACGGGTGGACCTACGACATGGAGGGCAATCTCGTCAACATTCCCTCCCGACCCGAGCTGAACGGGATCCTGAAGGTCAACCTGATCCGTTACCGGTGCCGGGAGAGCGCCGGAATGATCTGGGTGTCGCTGATGGACAAGCCGTGGGGCGATCCCCCCGGCCTCGCCGAATGGGAAGACCCGGACATGCACTGGCAGTCTCCGCCCTACTACGACTGGGCTACCAGCGCGCCCCGCCGGTTGGAGAACTTCGTCGACTTCTCGCACTTCCCCTTCGTCCACGAGAACATCCTCGGCACGAGAGACAAGGCCGAAATCGAGGACCACGAAGTGTGGCGCGAGGGCCAGATGCTCCGCTTCGACCGCTACGTGGTGGAACCCAACGACGACCGCATGAAGCGGATCCTCGGAATCTCCGACGACATCGTCACCGTCCTGAACCGGTACTACCTGACCCTCCCGGGCACTATCTACCTCTTGCGTATCTTCCCCAACGGCAAGCGCTACGGGCTGTACATGGTCAGCGCTCCGACCGGGCCGGCCACTTGCCGGAACTTCTGGCACATCGGGTCGGACTTCGCTCAGACAGACGAGGATCTGGCCTTCCTGATCGATTTCGAACTGATGGTGCTGGATCAGGATCAGCCCGTGGTCGAATCCCAGTGGCCCGAGCATCTGCCTGATCTGCTCAGCGCCGAGATGTACATCAAGGTGGCCGACGATGTCACCCTCGCCTACCGCTCCTGGCTGTTCGAGCTGGCAGCCGACTTCGCGGAGGAATAGCCGGAATCGTGAATCAGCCGGGGGAGCTGTTCACCGTGTCTACGGTGAGGAAACTCGCCGGATCGCGTTCTTACTCACGTGGTTGGTCTTATCACAGCGATGGGCGGGTAGAACCGGTGCGGGAGCGGGGGCCGGGCCTCCAAGCAACGGTGCGAGGCACCATGCCGTATGCGGTGAGGTTGTGGGTGGATGGGGGTAAGCCGGGTTGGTCCTGCACCTGTCCTGCTGCTGAGGACGGATCGTTCTGCAAGCACTGTGTGGCTGTGGCGCTCACGTTGCATCCGGATGCAACCCTGTTGGCCTCGGGGTCGCTCGTGCAGGCACCGGAATCTCCGCCCTCGCCGACACCTGACCACGAACTTCCGGACTTCGTAGGGCAACTCCCGAAGGACCGGCTGGTCGAAATCGTTCTACAACAAGCTACATCGGACTGGCGGTTGCGGGAGAGTCTCCTTGCCGAAGCCCGGGCCGTCCGGGGAGATGAACCCGATGTCGAATCGTGGCGGCGACATATCGACAATGCGTTCGCACCTCGTGACCGCTACGTTTCCTACCGGGAGGCTGGAGATTGGGCCGATGGTGTAGACGAGATAATCGACGGTCTTGAAGAGCTTTGTGATCAGGGCCATCCGGACGCCGCGGCGGCGCTGGCGGAGTATGCACATCGGCGGGCCGATGAAGCCGTCGAGTTTGTCGACGACTCAAGCGGTTGGACGTTGGATATCTCGTTGCGTTTGTTCGACCTACACCATCGGGCTTGCTCCCAAGGTCGCCCTGATCCGCCGGATCTCGCCGCTCGATTGGTGCGTCTGGAGTTGGACTCGGATCTGGAAGGGTTTTATAGAGCCGCCGGGGCCTACGCGGAGATGCTCGGCGAGGCAGGGTTGGCCGCCTACCGCGATTGTCTCGAACAGCGTCGGACGCAAGTCGAGGGTCGCCGCAATGAAGGTGGGCGGCGAGATGGCGCTCTTGGACGGATTCATAAAGCGATGGTTGGTTGGGCCGCCGCGACCGGTGACCCTGACATCCTCATCGAGGTGCGTAGCCGTGAGCGTCTCTACCCCGCGGCGGTAATGGAGATAGCCGAAGCGCTCATCGCCGCCGACCGTGAGGATGAGGCATTGGAATGGGCGAGGCGCGGTCTCAGTGAGAACCGCGGGCCATATCAATACACGGCCGAACTGCGCGAATTCCTGGCGGGCGCTCTGCGCGAACGGGGTGACTTGAGCGGAGGCATCCAGCTGTTTTGGGATGGATTCTCGGCGAACCCATCGCTTACGAGTTATCGACGTCTTCTCCAACAGGCCGGTGAGGATTCGGGGGTCAAGGGCGGCTGGGCAGAGCGGTGCGTTGAGGAGCTAACGACCCGCCTTGCCGAGCGAGTAGACGAAACGGACCGGAGGCGGCGGGGATTCGTCGCTTCCAATAGAGACGCGCTGTTGAAGATCCTCCTGTATGAAGGTCGTATCGCCGAGGCCTGGCAGGCGGCGACCGAGTACGGTTGCGATCGGCAGATGTGGCTGACGCTCGCCCGCGCCCGGGAGCGGACCCATCCTCTCGACGCCATCGGTGTCTACGAGCCTGAGGTCTTCGCGCAGATCGACCGGGTGAAGACCCCCGCCTATGAGAAGGCGGTCGATCTTATGGACCGCATCCGCCGACTCTCCCATACGGCGGATGTACCGGAACGCTTTACGACCCTGCTTCATCGGGTACGCACCGAGCACCGGTTCAAGCGCAATCTCAAGAAACTGCTCGACGACCGGGGTTGGTGACACACGGACTAACCGTAAGAGCCAAACTACGGGACCGAGTAAATCTCCCTGGGTATGGCCGGCCGCATCGGACCGCGGGATCATCGCCCTCTCGCCGACTCCACCGGCTTATCGCCATCAGGCCGGCCGACGACATCCGACGCTACTCCCGCTACTTGACAGATCAATATAAATACTACCAATATTCGGTCATCGGATAGGGGAATGGAGAGAGCGCGTGGCGGACGGAACCTTTGACGGGATCATTGTCGGCGGTGGCTACAACGGACTTACGCTGGGCGGTTACATGGCACGGCAGGGTTTGCGCGTTCTGGTCCTCGAGCGGCGGATGGCGTACGGCGGGGCGACCATCACCGAGGAGGTCACCAAACCCGGCTTCTACCACAACCTGCACGCCAACTTCATCTGGTCCTACGGGCCGCCCCACCAGGACTTCGAATTGCACCGCTACGGCCTCCAGCTGATGCGCGGCGAGGTTGAGCGAGCGTACCTTTTCGAGGACGGCGCCGAACTCCTCACCTACACGGATGATCCACAGCGCACCTACCGCCAGTTCAAGGATGTCATCCCCAAGGCCGACCTCGACACGATGGAGGATCTCTACCACCGGTTCCTTACCAAGGTCGAGGAGGAGTTCTACGCACCCCCCAAGCCCACCTCCGAGAGGGGGGTGGGGCTGGGGGACGCCGACCGGGCCGAGTACCAGAAGATGTGCGACATGAGCGGCCGGGAAGTGCTCGACTACCTGTACGAGAGCGACCGTCTCAAGACGTGGATCGCCATGAACGCGTGCGTGCGAGGGATGCCCGACTTCGCCACCGGTGTGGGTGACTTCTTCATGCGCTATGCCGCCTCTCCCCGCCTCAGCATCGTCCGGGGCGGGACTCACCAGATCGCCCGGTCCTTGGCAGCCTTTTTCCACGCGAGCGGGGGGATCATTCTCACCGGGGAGCATGTGGAGAAGATCGTCATCGAAGGCGGGCGGGCTGTTGGTGTCCGTACTTCCGAAGGTAAGACCTTCCGCGCCGAGAAGTTCGTGGCCTCGGCGGTCGACCCGCCCGCGACCTTCCTCCAGATGGTGGGGGAGGAGCACCTCTCGTCCGATATCACGGAGCGGTGCAAGGAGTGGGAGATCGAGTACCACACCGCGCTGTTCGGTTTCCACGCCGCATCGGACGTGGCGCCCGACTACTCGACCAAGTACTCGGAGGAGGCCAACAAGGGCCTCGCCATCTTCTTCGGGGTCAACACGCTCGAGGAACTCGACAGGCACTGGGAGGAGATCGGGAACGGACAGATCCCTTCGGCGCTGGGTGGCGACGCGTGCTGCCATACCGTGATCGATCCGTCGTATGCCCCCGAGGGTAAGCACACCCTGCTGTTCTGGCAGTTCGGTCCCCCGGCCGACAAGCTCGAGCACGGCGCCAAGACCTACGACGACATAAAGGACGATCTGCTGGAGCGGATGCGTGCCCGCTGGGCCGAGTATGCGCCCAACCTCACCAGGGACAACATGTTGGGAACCTACGCCTACACCCCCGACGACATCCAGAACCGGATCATCAACATGGTGGGCGGGGGCTGCCGGCAGGGCGCCTACACGAACGACCAGTGGGGCATCAACCGGCCCTTCCCGGAGGCCAGCGGCTACCGTACCCCCATTGAAGGCCTGTACATGTGCGGGTCGGCCTGCCATCCGGGAGGCTCGATCCACTTCGGTCCGGGATACAACGCCGCCAACGTCATCGTCGAGGATCTGGGCTTGCAACGCTGGTGGCCTCCGTACCGCATCCGCGGTAAACCGGTGCTCTCAAGTTCGTAGGAGAATGCTGAGAAACCCCTCGGTGGCCCGAGCCGGTCCGGCGGCAAGATGAGGATCGATGTACTCACCAATCTCCGCTGGATCTGCAAGTGGGGTCGGCATTGATGCGAGCTATAATTCCGGTTGGCAGGAGCTCTTCATCAAGCGGAGGAATCGGCGTGGCGACAATCGAACTCGACCATGCGACATGCATAGTTTCCGGGATGTGCGCGTCGGTGGCGCCGGATCTGTTCCAGGTTGCCGACGACAACAGCGAGGTCATCGTGCTTCAGCCGACGGTTCCGGATGACCTGCTCGATGACGCGCTGAACGCGGAAATGTGTTGCCCGGTCGAGGCAATAAGCGTTTGCAGCGGCTGAGCCCGCTCGGGGTGGCGAGTGTACCGCAACAAGCGTCACCACGGATGGGCGTAAGACGAGGGGTGCGCCGTGGTTGAGATACCGGCCCGCCCCGCGAGTTCAACGTGAAGCTGAAGGCTCGGTTGCCCGTCTTCCCGCCGGCCGTGCCGCCTGAGATCGACAATCCCCGGTGGAGTTGACCGACAGGGTGACCGCTCCCGCTCCTCCGTCAGTCGTAATCGTCGGTGCATCTCTGGGCGGTCTGCGTACGGCCTCGACCCTGCGCAGGCTCGGCTTCGATGGACGGATCACCCTGGCGGGTGACGAACCGCACCTGCCCTACGACCGGCCTCCCCTCTCCAAGGAGGTACTCACCGGCGAGAAACGGCCGGAAGACGCCATCTTCCGGACTGCCGGTTTCTTTGAGGAGCAAGGGATCGAGTTGCGGCTCGGCTCTCCGGCCGTTGCCATAGACGGCGACGCCCGCAGCATCACTCTGGCCACCGGCGAGCGGCTCGGCTACGACGCGGCTGTCATAGCCACCGGTGCCCGAGCCCGGGTGCTCCCCGGCGTCGGGAGCATCCCCGGGGTCCATGTGATGCGAACGCTCGACGACTCGGGCGCCATCCGGTCGGCCCTTGACGATGCCCGCCATCTGGTGGTGGTGGGAGCTGGGTTTATCGGCAGCGAAGTCGCGGCGAGTGCCCGCAGCCGGGGAATCGACGTGACGATCATAGAAGCCGCCGACCAACCCCTGGTCATGGCGGTCGGCGCCGAAGTAGGACAGCGTTGCGCCGCGCTTCACAGTGTCGACGGCGCCGAACTTCGTTGCGGGGTGGGCGTTGCGGGGGTCGAAGCTTCCGCCGAGGGTCTGGCCGTTCACCTCTCGGACGGGACCTCGGTTCCGTGCGACGTGGTGGTGGTGGGAATCGGAGTGATCCCCAACATCGAGTGGCTGGTCGGTTCTGGTGTCGAGACGGACCGGGCAGTGGTCTGCGACCGGTACATGCGGACCTCCCTCCCCGGCGTGTATGCCCTCGGTGACCTGGCTTCCTGGCACAACCCCCGGTTCGGGCAGCGGATGAGGGTCGAGCACTGGACCAACACGGTAGAGCAATCCACCACCGTGGCTCGAAACATTATCAACGCGTTCGCCGGGAACGAACCGGTCGCCTATTCGGGTGTTCCCTACTTCTGGTCCGACCAGTACGGGCACCGCCTCCAACTGGTCGGCCTGGCCTCCCGTGACGAGGTTGTGTTCGTCCACGACCCGCCCGACGAGCCGGCCCTCATGGCCCTCTACCGACGGGGAGACCGGCTCGGGGGCGCCTTCGCCATCGACATGATGGGACCCTTGATGAAGATGCGCAGACTGCTTCTCCAAGATGCCTCCTTCGACGATGCAGTCCGGTTCGCGTCTGCACTCTGACACTCGGGCGGGGCCGCGGGCGACTTCCCGCCCATCCGGATGCGATTCCGGCTGAATTCGGCCAAGGGTGCGCTGTCCACCCCGTGGCCGATCTCGTGGCCGAGGAACCTATCGACCAAGCTAGGCGCCGAGATATCGTTCGGTTCAATGGGTTGTACGCTCATGACTTACGGGGCCGGGTCACGCCCGTTCCGGTAACCCGTGGTCGGCGGTACAGATGCGTGCGAAGTGGTCGCCGTCGCGCGATAGCCCGTACCGTTGCGGAACGTCTCCGATGCCTAGCGGTTCGGAAGTAGTAACCTAGAAATGTCAAACGGTTTCTAACATGGGGAAACAATGGTAACTAACGAGATGGAGTGGGATTCCCCCATGTACAGGGAGGCGGCGTCACAGTTCGATAACGTGGCCGAGTTGATGAGCCTGGACGACAACGTTCGCGAGCGGCTCGGCAAGCCTCAACGTTCCCTCGTGGTCACCTTCCCGTACCGCACCGATGAGTACTCGAAGGTCAGGACCGCTTTCGGTTACCGGGTCCAGCATGTCTTGACTATGGGACCCACCAAAGGGGGGATCAGGTTCGCGCCGGATGTGAATCTCGGGGAGGTGGCGGCTCTCGCCATGCTCATGACCTGGAAATGTGCCCTCGTCGGTCTCCCTTTCGGGGGTGCCAAAGGCGGGGTGAGGATCGATCCCCACCAACTCTCCAGGACCGAACTGCAACGGGTAACGAGGCGATACACCGCCGAGGTGATCAACATGATCGGGCCTCAAAAGGATATACCGGCGCCTGATCTGGGGACCGATGAACAGGTGATGGCTTGGATCATGGATACCTATAGCCAGAACCAGGGTTACGCGGTCCCGGCGGTGGTAACCGGTAAACCACCTGAATTGGGTGGTTCCGTAGCCCGCCGGGAGGCGACCGGGCGCGGGATAATCAGCTTGTTGCCCTCGGCGGCTCTCCAGTGCGGGGTGACGGTCGACGAAGCCCGGGTGGTTATCCAGGGATTCGGGAACGTGGGTCGTTACGCGGCCATCGCAGCAGCCGAACTGGGTTGCCGAGTGATAGGAGTGGGAGACCTGACCGGCACGGTTCACAACGGTAACGGTTTGGAGGTCGGCAAGCTGATTCGTCACGCTGATCGCACCGGAGGTGTGGGAGGATTCCCCGGCGCCGATGCCATCAGTTACGACAAGTTGTTCGCTCTGGAATGTGACGTGCTGATACCTGCGGCGGTGGGAAGCGTGATAACCGGCGCCAACGTTGATTCGATCAAGGCGAAGCTGATATTGGAAGGCGCCAACAACCCCACCACTCTCGAGGCGGATCGGGTACTGAATGACAACGGGGTCCTTGTAGTACCCGACATCCTCTGCAACGCCGGAGGCGTTACCGTTTCCTATTTTGAATGGGTTCAGGACCTTCAGAATTACTTCTGGTCGGAGAACGAGATCGTTAGCCGGTTGCGGGAGATCTTGATCCGGGCTTTCGAGGAGGTTCTGGAGCTTTCTATCCGCGAGGGCCTCGACATGCGGACCGCAGCCTTGATGATCGGCATCCGGCGGGTGGCGGGCGCCAAGCTGGTCAGGGGGGTTTACCCGTAACAGGCGATACAGGGCTAGGCGTCGGCATAATCTTCCCTACTGGTGTCGGGCCTGCTCGTCGGCTACCTACTCGCTCAGCCGGCCGACGAACCGTTGGATGAGGGGGGCCTGGTCTTCGAATCTTCGGGAACCGAGTAAGCCGGACAGATTTCCTGGAACGAGCACCAATTACATATGAAGGAAGGGCGGGGAGGGAAGTAGTTCTGCTTGATGGCCTGCCGGATGCGTTCGGTTAGTGCCAACAGTTGCCGTTCGACTCCGTCCAGCATCCGGTCGTCGACCGGTATCGAATAGACCGTCGAGTTGCCGAGGTAAAGGAGACGAAGTTCCGCCGGGGTCCGACCCCACCTGCGCCTGACGAGCAGAGCGTACACCTTGAGTGCGTAGAAAGCCTGGAGTGCGTAGCGATGTGAAGGAGCTTTACCGGTCTTGTAGTCGGTTATGACCAGCTGCCCGTCTTCCCGTTCGTCCATGCGGTCAAGAATGCCTCGGATGATGACGGGTCCCAGATCGTCGGACATCGCTATTTCGTTCCCGAGGGGGTTTATCGATGCCGGATCCTCCAGAGCGAGGTAGTTGGCCACCACTTCCAGGCTCTCGATGCCCCAAGCCCGCTCCTCCTCGACCGTCTCGAAGAGTTCGGCGTAGTCCGGCTCGTTTCGCAGACCGGTCCATACTTCGCGGAACAGGTCAAAGAGCCGTTCCGCGGTCCGCTCGTCACCGGGCAGGTTGAATAATCGCTCCAACGCGAGATGGGCAGTCGTGCCTCTGGCCTGGGCTCGGGAAGGCGCTTCAGGGATCCGGTCGATGGACCGGTATTGAAACAGTCGGGGGCACTGCTTGAAGCTAGCGGCGCGACTCGGGGAGAGGGTTTCGAGGGTCCGGTCATCGGGGCCGGAGGAGAAATATTCGGCGCCGTCGGCTACTCCGTTAATGGATACCGACGACGGTCGGGTTTTGGTCGGCATGACGGAGGTTAATGACATAGCTGTAACTATATACGAGCCAGGGGACACGGGCCGGTGTCGATGGGATGACTTCAACAACGCTCAGCGAGTTCGGTACGGTTCAGGGATATGGTCACCGAGGGCTAGTTGATCCTTCGACCGTGTCCCTCCCACTCCGGGTCGCGTAGAGCGAACTTCTGGATCTTGCCGGTCGAGGTCTTGGGGAGGGACTCCACCAACTCCACCATGTCAGGCGCCTTGAAGCGGGCCAATCTTGCTCTGACGTGATCGATGATCTCCTGAGGAGTCGTGCGTAGGCCGGGTTTCAGAGCCACGAACGCCTTCGGGCGTTCTCCCCACCGCTCGTGAGGAACAGCCACCACCGCGCACTCCATTACCGCGGGATGGTTGGCGATCGCCTTCTCTACCTCGATGGTGGAGATGTTCTCCCCACCGGAGATGATTATGTCCTTGGAACGGTCACGCAGGTCGATGTAGCGGTCCGGATGCCAGACGGCGATGTCCCCCGAGTGGAAGAAGCCGCCTCGGAAGGCCTCATCTGTCGCTTCGGGGTTGTCGAAGTAACCCTTCATCACGTTGTTGCCCCGCATCACGACCTCACCCATCGCCGAGGCGTCCATCGGGATGTCCCGCATGCCTTCGTCGACGACCCGGGTCGGATCGGCGATGATATAGGAGACTCCTTGGCGAGCGAGGAATGCGGCTCGCTCCGTTGTGGGCATCGCATCGAGTCCTGGCTGAATCTCGCAGACGGTGTGGGGTCCATAGGTCTCCGTGAGGCCGTATACATGCACGATCCGCGCTCCGAGTCCTTCCATCGCCTCGATAATCGTCGGGCTGGGCGGTGCTCCGGCGGTGGTGATAGTGACCGGCTGCGGGAAGGTACGGGCTTCCGGAGCGTTGACCAGACCGATCAGAATCGTGGGCGCCGCGTTGAAGTGGGTTACGCCGTACTCGTCGATCAATGACCAGATCAGGCCCGGATCGACTCTAGGTAGGCATATGTGGGTAGCGCCTATCGCGGTGACCGCCCAGGGAGTGCACCATCCGTTGCAGTGGAACATCGGAAGGGTCCATAGGTATACGGAAGTGGGTGCGAATCCGGAGTGGATGACCTCCCCCAGCGAGTTGAGATAGGCTCCCCGGTGGGTGTACATGACCCCTTTGGGCCGGCCGGTGGTCCCCGACGTGTAGTTGATCGAAATGGTGCGTTCCTCGTCGTCCACCGTCCATGGGAGGGCACGATCGGACCCACGCTCCATGAACCGGGAGTAGGGGACGGTGTCGAACCCGACATCCACGCGGTCCCGATCGATGGAAATGGTTTCTACGATGCTGGACAAGTCGCGGGCCACACCGGCAATCCCGGCCAGAAGGGACGATTCCCCCACCAGGATTCTGGAGCCGGAATGGTCGAGGATGTAGCGGATCTCCTCTGGAGAGAGCCGGGTATTGACAGCTACCAGAACGGCGCCGAGTAGCGGGACCGCGAAGTGTGCCAGCAGCATCTCCGGGATGTTGGAGCACAGGAAGGCCACCCGATCGCCGGGCGTGATTCCGGACTGCGCCAACGCATTGGCCAACCGGGTGGTTTCGGCGGCCATCTCCCGATAGGTTATCCGGCGGTCCCCGTCCACGATGGCCGTCTTGTGCGGGAAGACGAGGGAGGAACGTTCGAGGAAGGAAAGAGGGGTCAACTCGGTTCGGTAGACGGAAGCCATATCCTGGGAGGCTACCCGACCGCTAGCCCTGATTATTCAGGTTTCCAACAGACCGACGCACATAACACCAGTTCGACCTCACAATAAGGAGAATCGCACTGTTCACCCGGCAGGTGAATCTCCACACCGGACCGGGATAGGAGATATTGATAGCTGTATCGCCTGGTCAGGGCGCTATTATGGCCCCACTCCACCCATCCTCCAAACCCCTATCCATGAATAATCGGGGCTACAGGAGGCGGGATCGAGCGGAGGGGAGAAACGTAAGGGGGCCGCTACCGGACCGTCTCCGCGTACGCGGGACTGACCGGGTGAATTGGCTCGCTACCCTGTAGCTACCTGACGGAAGGAGGACATGCCCCCTCATATGCTCGACTACCCGCTCCTTCTGTCCACTCTCTACGAGCGGGCGGTCCGTATCTATCCACATCAGGAGATCGTCTCGGCCAACCCGGACGGGTCTTTGCATCGGACCGACTACGGAACAACCGATGTACGGATCAGGAAGCTGGCGAGCGCCATGGCAAGCCTCGGGATAGAGCCCGGGGATCCGATAGGGACTCTGGCTTTCAACACCCATCGCCATCACGAGATCTACTGGGCCACCGCCAACACCGGAAGGATCTGCCACACCATCAACATCCGCCTGTTCGCGGAGCAGGTCCGTTACATAATCGAACACGCGGGTGACAGGGTGGTGTTCGTGGAACGCAGCCAGCTACCCGTAGTCGAGGCTCTGGCCTCCGATCTCCCCCAAGTAAGCAACTGGATCCTCATGGACTGTGAACCATCGGAGACTTCCCTTCCCGGTTCCATAAACTACGAAGACCTGATCGTGGATTCAACACCGGTTGATGCATGGCCTCAGCTTGATGAACGGTCGCCGCATATGTACTGCTACACGTCAGGCACGACCGGGAATCCCAAAGGAGTCGCCTACACCCAGCGTTCCACGTACCTGCACACCCTGACGGCCATCGCCTACAAGCCGGTAGCTCCTTCGGACAACGTCATGCCGGTGGTACCCATGTTCCACGCCGCGGCGTGGGGCCTGCCCTTCACGGGAACGGCTGCTGGCGCCAAACTGACCTACCCGGGACAGGATCTCTCCGCGGCTGCCCTTGTAGACCTCATCGAGGACGAAGGGGTGACCTTCTCGGCCGGTGTCCCCACGGTGTGGCTTGGTATACAGAACCACCTGGACGTCAATCCGGACCGCGATACTTCCTCGATACATTCTTTCCTGTGTGGCGGCTCGGCGGTTCCCCGGGCCATGATCGACTGGTTCTGGCGTAATCGGGGCATAAGGGTGGTGCAGGCCTGGGGTATGACGGAGACCAACCCCCTGGCCACGATGGCCAACCTTAGGCCCGAGATGGAGTCATGGGACTGGGAACGCCAGCTGGACTTTCTCGAGACCGCCGGTCTTCCGGCGCCGGGCCTGAAGGTGAAGATCGTGGACGACCACGGGGACGAACTGCCTCATGATGGGGAGGCGTTCGGTGAATTGCTCATTCAAGGTCCCTGGATAGCGGCCGAGTATCTGAGGGATCCTCGCAGCCCCGAGACCATGGTGGATGGTTGGTTGCGGACCGGTGACGTATGCAAGATCACCCCGGAGGGGTACGTACGAATCACCGACCGATCCAAAGACGTTATCAAGTCGGGCGGGGAGTGGATATCGTCGATCGATGTCGAAAACCTCATCATGGGGCATCCCGACGTTGCCGAAGCAGCGGTGGTGGGGGTTCCACACCCCAAGTGGCAGGAGCGACCGGTGGCGCTGGTGGTTACCCGGGCGGGGAAGCGGATCACCGGACCGGAACTGGCTTCCCATCTCGAGGGCAAGATAGCTAGATGGTGGATTCCCGACGAGTACCTGTTCGTGGACGATGTACCCAAAACCAGCACGGGTAAGTTCGACAAGAAGGTGATCCGAGATGAATACGCGGATCTTCTCCAGCCGCAACCCTGATTGATCATTGTCGAGTAGGTCCCGAATGCAGTTGCGGGAGTGAGAGGTAGCGGTGGCTACCTGGCATTCCTGGCTCGGGTGGGCGGCTTCCGGCATTTGTGGTGTCTCCGGATTGCTGGGCCTGTTCTACCACTTTGCCAGGCGGGCGCCTGACCTTCTGTTCAAAGGGGCGGCCGGCCTCTCGGTGGTTGCGATGCTGGTCCAAGTGGGGCTGGGCCTGGTCCTCTTTGCTCAGGACTACGAGCCGGGGAGCATTCACATGTTCTACGGGTTCGTGATCCTGCTAACCCTCACCTTCGTCTACATATACCGGGTCCAGTTCGAGCGACGTCCCGCTCTTTATTGGGGGCTGGTCTTGCTGTTCATGATGGGTCTCGGTCTGCGAGGTATCTTCAACTTCGGCCAGAGCTTCTGACCGACCGCATGCTTTGTTGCTTAAACGCGCCGGGATGTGGTTCAATCCCCATATGGCGCGAAACGTTCTCGGGGACGAACTTCAGGAGTGTTCACTAGACCCTCTGACGGGTTGGCTGCGCGACGGTTGCTGCAACACCGATGGACGTGACTACGGCGTCCATACGGTCTGTGTGGTGGTAACGGAGGACTTCCTCGAGTTCTCTCGTTCGGTCGGCAATGACCTAACCACGCCCATGCCGGCGTTCCATTTTCCCGGTCTGAAGGACGGAGATCGCTGGTGCTTGTGCGCGGCTCGCTGGGTTCAGGCGAAGGAGGCGGGATGCGCCCCCGACGTCGTGCTCGAGGCCACCCACGCTCGGACGCTGGAGTGGGCAAGTCTGGCGGATCTGGCGGCTCACCGGGCCCCGGCGTAGCGAGTTGCCAAGAGTGATCTAGACTCCACCTGTCAACTGAACTGGTGGTCCCCCGAATGATCCTGCTTTTCTCGTTGCTCAGCCTTCTCGCCCTGGCTGCTTCGCTAGGCTTGGTTGTGATGCTCGCTCGTCCCGGCTCCCGGGCCACCGCGGCGGTCGAGTTCGGACCTTACGCCCTACCGGTGGCGGCCACGGTGGCTACGGTATCCACCCTCGGGTCGCTCTACCTATCCGAGGTGGAGGGTTTCGTTCCCTGCCTGCTGTGTTGGGTGCAGCGTGGCTTCATGTACCCGCTTGCCGTTTTCCTCATCGTCGTCTCCTTACGTCCGGCTAGGTGGGCGGCACCGGCGGCTCTGGTCCTGGCCGGTTTAGGTAGTCTGGTGGCGGCCTATCACTACGGAGAGCAGCGGGGTTGGGTAGGCGGAACCGAGCAGTTCTGCGATGCGTCCGCCCCATGCACCTTCGTGTGGGTTGAGCAATTCGGTTTCATGTCGATACCCTTCATGGCGTTCTCCGGGTTCCTGCTCGTTGCCCTGCTAGCGGGTTTGAAGATGCTGGGGAACCCGGCACAGGCATCAGGTACATAGGAGCACTTCAATGGCAAGAACTGAGGGAAAGCGCAGCGATCCGAGGGTGCGGCCCTCGGCCTCCCGACCGGCGCCGACCAAGCCGACGCTTCCCACCGCGGAAGAGGAGTCGTCCGGGCTTGGGCGGAGGATCTTGCTGATCGCCGGCGGTCTGGTGGTATTAGCGATCCTGGTAGTAATCGGCGTGGGGCTGGCAAGCGAGGAAGCTAGCGAACCGGACCGGGAAGCGCTGCTGCTTCCGGATGTGAGCGTGAGCGGTGGCGCCCTCCCGCCCCATGGAAGCAACGAGCAGGCCGATGCGGCGGTCGGAATGCCGGCGCCGGAGGTGACATCCACCGACTTCTCCGGATTGCCCGCCACCATCGAAAACGACGGTGTTCCCAAGATGATCGTATTCCTGGCCCACTGGTGTCCGCATTGCCAGCGAGAGGTTCCGGCGTTACAGGCATGGATAGATCAGAACGGTATACCAGCCGGGGTGGACCTGGTTTCGGTGGTCACCTCGATCGACGAGATCCGGGCCAACTACCCACCCGATTCATGGTTGCGGAGAGAAGGTTGGACCCCCCGGGTAATAGTGGATGACTCCATCAACAGCATTTCTCAGGCATACGGCCTGACCGCCTTCCCCTACTACGTAATGATCGACGCATCCGGGAACGTCGTGCAGCGCATCAGTGGTGGGGTGTCCGCCGATCTGGCCGGGGCTCTCCTGCAGTCCCTGGCAGCCTTGGGGTAAGCGATGGGCCGTCTTGACGCCGGTATGGACCTCGATCAGCACCGGATGGCCGCGCTCACCGTCAGCGCACTCTCCATGGATGCGGTCCAGCGGGCCAACTCGGGCCATCCGGGGATGCCGATGGGCATGGCCGACCTCGCCACCGTCCTCTGGAGCCGCCACTTGGTGGTGCATCCCGGCGATCCCGAATGGACCAACCGGGACCGGTTCGTGCTGTCCAACGGGCACGGTTCCATGCTCCTGTACGCGCTGCTGCATCTGTGTGGGTTCCCCTTGACCATGGAGGACATCAAGAACTTCCGGCAGTGGGGGGCGCCAACCGCCGGACATCCCGAGTACGAGCCGCATCTGGGAATCGAGATGACCACCGGGCCGCTTGGTCAGGGGTTCGGAACCGCGGTCGGGATGGCCGTTGCCGAGGCCCATCTCAATTCGGTGTTCGGCGATGATCTGGTCGATCACCGGACCTGGGCGTTCGTGTCAGACGGTGATCTGATGGAGGGGATCTCGTCCGAGGCGGCTTCGCTGGCCGGTCATCTGGCCTTGGGCAAGCTCAACTATGTCTACGACGACAACCGTATCTCGATCGACGGACCAACCGACATCACGTTCAGCGAGGACGTGGCGATCCGATTCCAGGCAGTCGGATGGCACACTGTCATCGTTGACGGCCACGACCCGGAAGCCATCGACGCAGCCCTCTCGGAGGCCACCGCCGAGGGGGAGAGGCCTTCGCTCATCATCGCCCGTACCCGGATCGGGAAGGGCGCCCCCGGCAAGGAGGGCAGCCCGTCCGCCCACGGCGCTCCGTTGGGCCCGGAAGAGATCGCCGGATGGCGCGCAGGAGTCGGCTGGCCGGATGAGGACTTCCATGTGCCCGCGGGCGTCAGGGAGTTCTTCGGCGCCGGGATGGAACGAGGTCGCGCGGCCCGGGATGCTTGGCGCCGACGTTTCGATGCCGCTGCCCGAGTGGATCCGAACCTGGCCGCCCGGTGGTCGTCTTATCACGACCCGGCATCCGTGGAACTGGAGGGTCCCGGCTTCACGGTGGGTACAGGTCTGGCCACCAGGCGAGCGATGGGCGCCATCTTCGACGAGATCGGGGACAAGGTTCCGGGACTCATCGGAGGATCCGCCGATCTGGTCGAGTCGACCAAGACCATACTCTCCACCGGAGGGAGTTTCTCCCGTACCAATCGTTCCGGCCGCAACATGCACTTCGGAGTGCGGGAACACGCGATGGGTGCAGTAGTCAACGGTATGGCCCTTCACGGAGGGCTGCGGCCCTACGGCGCCACCTTCTTCGTGTTTAGTGACTACATGCGTCCGGCCATCCGGCTCTCCGCCATCATGGACATCCCCTCCATTTGGGTGTTTACCCATGAGTCGGTTTTCCTAGGGGAGGACGGACCGACCCACCAGCCCATCGAGCACCTCGCCGCCATGCGGGCCATGCCCAACATGGCGGTATTCCGACCTGCCGACGCCGGTGAGATGGTCGAAGCGTGGGAGACGGTATTGAACCGGCGGCATCCGGCGGTGATACTCGGAACCCGCCAGAGCGTACCCGTACTGGACCGCACCGGTCGGGAAGGCGCAGTGGCTCGAGGGGGCTACGTGTTGCGGGATGGGACCGATGCGGTCGTCATAGCAACCGGGTCGGAGGTATCCGTGGCGCTGGAGGCCGCGGAACTGCTGTCGGACACTTATTCGATCCGGGTTGTGAGCATGCCGTGCGTGGAACTCTTCCTCGATCAGGACGGACCGTATCAACGCCAAGTGGTTCCCGGAGGCGTTCCCGTCGCCACGCTGGAAGCGGGCGCTACCCTCGGATGGGACAGGTTCGCCGGTCCGGATGGATTGACCATAGGCATCGACCGCTTCGGCGCCTCGGCGCCGGCAGGCCGAGTAGCTGAGGAACTCGGTTTCACACCCCCGCTGGTGGCCGAGCGTCTAGACGGCTGGCTCTCCGGTTTCTGATTCGTCCCGAGCCCGGTCGGCGGGAACCCGAGGGATTGCTGATCCGAGTGGGTGACCTCTATCACCAGTGGCGAGGAGGGCGACCGGGATGGCTATCGTGTCGTGACCGGATGACGACATAGAATCGACGAGCGTGGCAACCGTAACCGCCGGGGAAGCTCCAAGCCTGTCGGGCTGGCGTACCTACGTCCGGAACCTCTGGCGTTGGCGAGAGTTCGGCTGGTTCCTGGCGATGGGAAATCTCAAGGCCCGCAACGCCTCGACTTCGCTGGGGCTGTTCTGGTGGGTTCTGAATCCGTTGATCATGGCCGCGGTCTACTTCCTGGTATTCGGGGTTCTTTTCGACGGTAGGAGAGGTGACGAGGACTTTCTCGCCTGGCTGCTGTCCGGCGTGTTCGCCTTCAACTTTACGGCTACCACCATGACATCGGGCGCCAACAGCATCCTGGCCAACCGGAACCTCCTGGTGAACATCCGTTTCCCGAGACTCGTACTGCCATTTTCCGCGGTCATCGAAACGGGGGTCGGATTCATCCTCTCCATAGCGGTGTTCTATGTGATCGCCTGGCCTACCAACGGCGTCCTGCCCGGGCGCTCGATAGTGTGGCTTCCGGTCGCGATCGGCCTTCACACCTTTTTCAACCTGGGTCTGGCTGCTCTCACGGCCCGCTTGGCCATACCTTTCCGTGATATCAACAATCTCGTACCCCATATCAACCGTCTGTGGTTGTACCTGTCTCCGATCATCTGGCCCCTCAGCCTGATCGAAGGGCGGGGTGATTGGTTGGAGCGACTAGCCTCCGCCAACCCGATGTTCGGGCTGCTCTCCTTCTACCGGATGGCGTTGATGGGTAGGGACCTGGATATCACGGCCTTCGTTACGGCTCTGCTGTGGGTCGTCCTGATCGGCGCCGGGGGGATCATCAGCTTTGTCCGTCATGAAGGCAACATGGTGCGGTACCTATGACACCTCCGGCGGTCTCGGTCCACGGGGTGGGGGTCGCCTACCGGTCCTATGTAGAGCGCGTCCCGACCGTTCGCAGGCTGATTGTCGGTAGGCGGCTACGCCGGAGCACCACAGTGGTGGCGCTGGACGACGTGTCGTTCGAGGTGGATAAGGGGGAGACCTTCGGTCTGGTGGGTGACAACGGAGCGGGGAAGAGTACGTTGCTACGGGTTATCGCCCGGACTATGCGGCCTAACCAGGGAAGCGTCACCGTACGGGGTGAGACCTCCACCTTGCTCCAGTTGGGCGCGGGTTTCAATCCGGAGCTCTCGGGTCAGCGAAATGTTTACCTCAGTGGGTTGGCGCACGGGCTCAGGAAGGCGGAGATCACCCGGTTGTATGACGATATCGTCGACTACGCGGGACTGAATGAGGCGATCGACCGGCCGCTCAAGTCATACTCGTCGGGCATGCTTTCCCGATTGGCGTTCTCCATTTCGATGCACCTGCTGCCCGATATCCTCCTCCTCGACGAGGTTCTGGCGGTTGGTGACGCCGGGTTCAGGAGGAAGAGCATGGATGCCATGCGGGATCTGCTGGTAAGAGGGGGTACGGTGATCGTGGCCAGCCACTCCCTGCATATGGTGGTGGAAATGTGTGATCGCGTGTTGTGGTTGGAACGCGGACGGATACGTGAGGTGGGCTCGCCGGAGTCGGTAGTCGAGGCTTACGTGCGCTCCCCTCCCGTTGCAGCCGGCTGACCGGGATTCGACCCGACAAGGGGTGGAGCTCATGATCCATGTCTTCATCGGAACCAAGGCCCAATACATCAAAACCGCTCCACTGCTGTGGTTGATGGACGAGAAGCGGATCGGTTACCGCCTGATCGATTCCGGCCAGCATGCGGTCCTGGCGACAGACTTCCGTCAACAGATGGGCATCCGGTCACCGGACGTCCAGTTAGGGCGGGGAGAGGACGTATCCTCGATTCCTAGAGCGGTCATATGGACTCTGCGCCTGGCTGTCCGCCTTCTATCAAAGAGCCGGATTCGTCGGGAGATATTCGGGGGTAAGGGAGGGGTCTGCGTCGTGCATGGGGACACACCGTCCACCCTTTTGAGCACGGTGATGGCCAAGCGCGCCGGACTGGTGGTAGCGCACCTCGAGGCGGGGCTGAGTTCCGAACGTCGGTTGCATCCGTTCCCCGAGGAGTTGATCCGTAACCTGGTAGCCCGATGGGCCGACCTGTTGTTCGCTCCGGACTGCCAAGCGGTCCGCAACCTTGAAGGCATGCAGGTCAAAGGCCGCATCGTTCCTCTGCCGGGCAACACCGTTCTCGAGGCCTTGCGCCGGGTAGGGCCGGTCGCCGACGGTCATGGGCAGGTGATAGTCACCATGCATCGGGTCGAAAACCTCCATCGGAGGTCCAGGCGGGAAGGGCTGGTAGCGCTGGTCACACAGCTGGCTGCCAAGGGTGAGGTACGTTGGCTACTCCACCAGCCGACCAGAGGAGCCCTGGGTACCGCCACCATCGACAGGTTGGTCGATGCAGGGGTCCGGGTGACCGATCTCGTGGGTCATTCCGAGTTCTTGGGCCTGCTTGCGTCTGCTCCGTTCGTGATTACCGACGGCGGTTCGATCCAGGAGGAGTGTGCGATGCTAGGTGTTCCCACGCTCCTGTGGCGCAAGCACACCGACCGTCCCGATGGGGTGGGCGAGAATGTGGTGGTGGGTCGCTACGACCATTCCGTCGCGCGGGACTTCATCATGGATCCGGATCGTTTCCGGCGACCTGCCCGAACGCCCGGCGCCACCCCCTCCGTTCGGATTCTTGAAGAATTGGGTGAGTGGCAATGAATTCGGCCACCGAGGTAGCGATCAGGTCCCTTGCCAGGAGGACCAGCCGGTAGCCGGCCAGAACGACCGCCAAGCCGACCACCTCCTCCGCCCGCAGGACGGTGGCCATTCCCACCTCGAACACCCCTATGCCCTGGGGAGCGAACGGCGCCAAGAACCCGATACCCCATGTGAGGAGGAAACCACCCACCACCAGCGGAGTGCGGAAGGGATCGGCAACCGGGAAGGCGCGCAGGTAGAGAAGGAAGGTCAGGGCGGACCAACCCCAGAAGACCACGTTGATCCCCACCAGCTTCAAGTAATCACGCCAAGTCAGGTAGTAGGCCACTCCCCGGCGAGCTGCCCCCCAGGCGACCACCCGACCCCCCAGCGTAGGAGAGGTAGCGACGATCAGGCCGACCGCCACCAGGATCATCCAGCTGATGCCACCCGGGATGCCGCCCGAGAGGCTTAGCACCCCGAGCCCGCAGATGAGAACCACGGTCAGGCTGGTGGCCATTTCCAGAATGGCGGTGGCGCTCAGGGGACCGATCGGCAGTCCGGCGGCGTGCAGCAGGCCGACCCGTCCCACCGCGAACCAGACCGAACCGGGTACGTACCTGGCAAGAAGGGAACGGGAAGTGGCCAGGGTTGCCTGGTTCATCACTTCCTTAGGAGGGGCTAGATATCCCTGCGTGCGCAGGCTGACCACCCAAAACCAGGCACCCACCAGGATCAACCCGAAGCTCGCCGCCAGCGAAGCAGCGATGAGTCCCGGCCGGGCGCCGGACACCAGCACGACCACCGCACCCCACTCCGATCTCACCACCCATCCGATCAGGATCGCCAGGCCGACCAGGTAAACGATCCGAAGTAACTTCAAGAAGGGCTTCAGACGGGTCACGAAACTCATCCCGTCAGCATCTCCAAGGCTCGATCGTTCTCGATCAGGCGGCTCTTGAGCAGCTCTCGGGTTTCGGCCACCCGCTCGGTCACCGCTAGGGCTGATTCGGCGGCTCTGACCATCCGGTCAGGTTCGGCCTGAAGCGGGTTCACCAGCGGAGCCCAGCGTCCACCTTCCGCGGCCAGGGAACCCATCTTGGGCGAGTAGTCGAGCAACACCGCGGACCTTCCGTGCAGAAGAGCGGCGACGGCGCCGTGATACCTCATCGTGATCACCAGCCTGCTCCGGCCTACCTCCGCCATCACGTCGTCGAGCCTCGGCGCCACAAGTTCGACGTTCGCATTCAGGTGATCGGACAGGGATCGATGTATCGACATGTCCCGGCTTTCCTGGAACGCGACCATGCGGATAGAAAGTCCGATGGCTTTGGATGTGGCGGCGATCCCCTCCGCTAAGGCGGCGATACGCGCAGCGGAAGGGGGTCTGGATGCCTTGGTAGCGGCAGTCCCGACTCCTCTTCGATTGGGTGGCCTGAGGATCACGCACATCGTGTCTTCAGCTTCCACGGGTTCCACCTGTTCACCCAATACAACGTCGGCGCCCACCCGGATGTCGTCCAGCCCCCATCCGAGCAGGCGCTCGGCCGAGTCATGATCCCGGACGACGATGGTGTGCAGGCGATTCAAGGCTCTCCGGGCGATCGCCACCGCGATCGGGTTCGTGACCCGTCCCACCCCCAAGCCCACCGCACATCCGGGAACGAGGCGCGCCGATCGTATCCGGGTGGTGTGGAACGGGACATTCCACATGGAGGTTTCGGTCTGGATCAGCCCTCCTGTGACCAGGAGTCCGTCCATATCCAGCATGAAGCGCTCGAGGCGGCGCGTGTCGAGAGGAGACCTGTGGCGGACAGCATCGATCCGGTGGGTACGTTCTGTAACGGTCGTGTCTATGGAAACGGCTACCGGCTGTGCCCCCCTCTCCTGCAGCCGTCGGGCGAGGGCTCGGAGGATGAGCTCATCTCCCAGGTTATCCGAACCGAACCACCCGGCAATCGCGATGCGAGCTCTCATCCGAGTAATCCGCCACGGTCCTGAATCATTGAATCACTACCGGTGCGTCGGGCCGGTGGCACGGGCCGTCCCGGTACGAGCGATCGCTGACATACGTAACCCCCTAGCCCGAGTGGGGAGGCTTTTCCCGGCGGTCCGACGTGGCCGGAAGCACCAAGTCCCGTGGCCGGTTCAACTGAACCAGAAGGTCCGCTCCCAGCGCCAATAGCAGGATCGCCGCGGCGGCTGCCAGCAGCACCACGGTATTGGTGGCTACTCGGAAGTCCTTGGTGACCAGGTCATAGATCAACTTCGCCACACCGGCGAAGGCGAGCGGAACCCCGATCGGGGCGAAGAAGCGCAGCGGGTTCCACAGCAGCACCATTCGGATCACCTGCCTGATGTAGAGGGCGGTGTCCTTCCACCAGCGGAACTTCGATCTTCCTGCCCGAGTCGTGTATTCGATCGGCATGTACCGGACCGAGTAGCCGTTTGATAGCAGGCTCATGGTCAGGGTGGTCACGCAGCTGAACCCGGCAGGCAAGAGGTGTAGGTACTGGGCCGCCACCACCCGGCGGAAGGCCCGGAATCCGGAGTTGAGGTCCGGAATTCGGGTCATGGTCAGAAAGGAAGCCAGCATGCGAATTGCCCATTTCGCGGGTATCCGGACCATTCTCAGGGTTCCGCCCTCGGTTTGTCTTGCTCCAACCACCATATCCCATCCGGGCAGTTGATCCACCAGGGACGGGATCAGATGGTTGGGGTAAGACATGTCGGCATCGGTCCATACCACCACTTCCCCCCGAGCCAGCGCGGTGCCCGCCCGGCGGGCCGCTCCGGATCCTCGGTTCTGATCGAACGTCACGAGGCGTATACCGTCCATTTCTCGAAGTTCGTCGATACTCCCGTCGGTCGAGCCGTCGTCAACCACCAAGATCTCGTAGGTATGAGATGAGGTGTCCATCGCTTCCCGGATACGGCGTACTTCTTCCGCCAGGTGTCCGGCTTCATTGAAAACGGGAAGCACGATGCTGACATCGACTTGGTCATCGGGTTTCATGCCTTCGAGTTTGCCGCGCCGAACGCATTGCGGCAAGCCCGCCGGTCCGAGGTACCTTGACCCAAGCCGTCGCGGAGCCTTACACCCCCGCCAACTCGGCGATTCCGTGGTTCTCGATCTGGTTGCGAATCACCTGCGTGGATACGCCGAACTCCTCGGCCAGATCGTCTACTTGTTCATCGTCCACGGACGGGTAGGTGATTCGCTCTCTGAGACTCCGGGACGGCGCCAAGAACTCCGCCGCGAACGCCCGGTTGGTCTGCTGTCGCCGGGTCGTGCCTCTGGTCACCAGCCCCGCGCCGTAGCTAGCGATGGCTTCCCCCAGCGCGCGGCAGAACAGGAACCGTTTTCCGATCTCGCCCCTTGCCTTCAGGCCGAATGACACAGCGCCGGAATCCCCCCGAGTCACGACGCCGTCTACCAGTCGTAGGCCGCTCAACGGTATCAACGGCTTGGTAGCCCTAGTCAGCGCGGCGGCGTCTTGGTTGAGCGCGGCGGCCAACTCCCTGTCGCTAAGAAGGGGTTGGCCGTCAAGGCCGAGGCGATCTCTTACCTTCCGAGCGCGTTGGTATCCAACCTTCCAGGGCGGCATTTCGGTCGACTCTTCGATGGTGAGACCGTTCAGGATGTCCCCCAGAGGCAGTACACATCGCTTTGCATCCTCTACGGCGTCGAGAATCGACCGAGCATCTCTCGCGGGATCGTGCCAATCAATAACCGCGGCCGCTTCTTCCCGCAGTTTTCCCAGTTCATCGGCCAGCATCATCACCTGACGCTGCTCGGCGTTGTCAAGGTCGTAGGGGTCCCAGCCCAAACCGGCTGCCATCTTGCAGAAGCCGGCCTCCTCCTCATCCGTCGCCTGTATTGCAGCCCATTCATCCTGGAGGAATGTCGAGGAGATGCTGTGCTCGAAGAGTCTGTCCACTACCGCGTCGATGAAGGAGGCGCAGTCATGCATGAATTGCTCACGGTCCAAGAGTGCGGAACCTGAATCCTGAAACACGGTTCGGGTTTGTGAAGGTTGGCGTTCACCCCATCTGATTTGCGTTCGCCCCCCGGACGGGATGACGGTCAAGTCCGGCAAGGCGTAGCCGTCGGTGCTGGTTCCCAGCGAGTGACGCCGCATGAACGCAGGATGATCCTTCTTGAGCGTGTTCTCATGCTCGAACGCCAGGAACCACCAGTTGGAGGCCAGCCACTCAGCTACCGGATAGAGAGGAACGAAGACCCGGTCCCGCAGGGTACGCGCGCCTTCGTCGAAGATCCTTGTCAATGGGCGCCGCCCGACATCAATACGCAGAGACGCGAATGTCGCTGACAATTCCGGCCCACGCAGTCCCTTGCCGTCGTGCCAGTCGAATTGGAAGTTGATCGCGGTCATGCCTGCGTCACGAAGCTAAGCGGCCATTCATGGTCGCTTAGCGGGTATCCCTTGTAGGTGCCATCGCCGCGGTTGATAAGTCTTGCTTCAAACACGGTGTCACCATGCTTATGCCATACGTAGCGAGGAAAACCGCCCTCCCATCGGTCGCCGGTCAAGCCGGAACGGATAGCGGACTGCAACCAGCCGGTGGCGCGCTCCATGTCGTTGGTAGGGCGTGGACAGATTGACGCGTCAGGCCGCGGCCGCGGCATCCCAGCGGAGGTGACCGTGTCTTTGTGCTCGGGGCTCCCCACATACCTGACGCGAACAGCTACCGCGTTGAGGTCGACATCTTCCGGGACGAATATCTCTCGACGTCTGGGCCTGCGTCTCTTCGGGGACCTCATGACCAAATGCTACACCGAGCACTGTAGGCTCGAATCGCTCCGGAAGCGGGTCAAGCCCTCATGATCACCCGACTTGGGTAGTCGGCGTGAACGTTGGATCTGCCGGACGGCGTGAGTCGCCAACCATGACCGCATGGTTTGATCGATAAACCGCGAGACCCTCTCCGGCTTTAGCGGGAGTTTAACCCGGAAGCCTTTCTCACGGGGGTCCGCTCCTTCCTTCAATGCAATGCATACCACGATGAAACATGTTGTGTGCATAGGGCCGGGCGGAGTGGGGCCGGGTACTCCATTAGGATCGATCAGGGTTCCTATCGAAAGGCATAACTAAGGTGGCTACTCTCTTCCCAGCCGAGCAACTGATGGTGAACAATGAGCATTGAGACACGTACCGGAGTTGGGTTGACTCAGGATATTGACACCCGACTGCGCATTTACAGGATGATGCTCGAGGCTCGTAGCTTCGAGGATTACGCCTACCAGATGTTCCTCGAAGGTTTGGTCAAGGGGACATCCCACCTGGCGACCGGGCAGGAGGCGATCGCAGCCGGGTTCGCGGCGGCTATGAACCCCACCGACCTCACCTTCTGCACCTACCGGGGACATATTCATACCCTCCTCAGAGGTACCCCACCCGGCCCGCTCATGGCGGAGCTCCTCGGTCGAGCTACCGGAGTGTGCGGCGGGAAGGGCGGTTCCATGCACCTCACGTGGGCGCCGGCCGGAGCAATGGGTTCTTATGCGATCGTCGGGGCACACCTACCGATTGCGGTGGGGGCAGCCTGGGCGGCTGTGGAGCGGAGTAGCGGGCAGGTGTCGGTCTGTTTCTTCGGAGACGGGGCTACCAACATCGGCGCTTTCCACGAAGCGCTCAACCTGGCCGTGGTATGGAACTTGCCGGTCGTCTTTGTCTGCGAAAACAACCTGTATATGGAGTACACGCCGATCGGATCGGTCACCGCCGTCGAGCGGCCCGCGGCTGATCGGGCGGCAGCCTACGGCCTGGAAGGGATCATGGTGGACGGCAACGACGCCGACGAGACGTTTGCGGTAGCCGCTTCTGCCATCGGGAAAGCCAGAAGCGGGGGAGGCCCCAGTCTGATCGAGGCTGTCACCTACCGGCACGGAGGCCACTCGCGAGCCGATCCGGGTACCTACCGACCCGATGAGGAAGTAGAGAGGTGGAAGGCCCGCGATCCCATCCCCATGTACCGGGGAAGGCTGGCCGCGGATGGCGTAGCCGACCAGCGCCTCGCGGAAGTCGAGGAAGCGGTGGAGACGGCCATGCGATCTGCGGTGGATGAGGCCCGTGCGGCCCCGTTCCCGTCCTTATCGTCGATAAACACCCAGGTGTGGGCGGATGGAGGTTCACGGTGGCGGAATTGATTACCTACCGGGAAGCAGTGGCTCGTGCCCTTGCCCAGGAGATGGAGCGCGACAGCACCGTCTATCTGATCGGCGAGGATGTGGCGGCCGCCGGGGGAGTGTTCAAGACCACACCCGGCCTCCTGGAGCGGTTCGGTCCTCGACGGGTGAGGGACACCCCCATCTCCGAGGAAGCCATCATCGGCGCCGTCATGGGTGCTGCAATGAACGGCCTGAAACCGGTGGCTGAGATCATGTTCTCGGACTTCCTCGCCACATGTTGGGATCTGGTAGCCAACCAGATCGCCAAGACCCGCTACATGACCGACGGGCAGGTGACCCTACCCCTGGTAATCAGGACGGCCAACGGCGGCGGGGTTCGATTCGGCGCTCAGCACTCTCAGAGCGTTGAGAACTGGGCGATGGCGGTGCCGGGCCTCAAGGTGGTGGCTCCTTCGACACCTCGCGATGTGGTCGAGTTGATGGCCGCCTCGATACGGGACCCCGATCCGGTGGTTTTCTTCGAGCACAAGGGCCTGTTCGCCAACCGCGGTCCGGTTCCCGAAGGAGAAGTGGTAGGCGAACTGGGGAAGGCATCCGTGGCGCGGGAAGGAACCGACGTCACCATTTTCGCTCTGGCGGCCATGGTCCCCAAGGCGCTGGCGGCTGCCGACCAACTCGCCGACCGCGGCATCGAGTCCACCGTGGTGGATATCCGCTGCCTGGTACCGCTGGACACACAGGCCATCCTGGACGCCGTTGTCACAACCGGTCGCGTCTACACGGTTGAGGAGAATCCACGCCTGTGCGGCTGGGGTGCGGAGGTGGTTTCGATTATCGCCGAGGAGGCCTTCTACGACTTGGATCAGCCCATCGTACGGATTAGCACCGACCATGTTCCGCTGCCTTCGGCGGACGTTCTGGAGGATGCCGCCATCCCATCTGTCGAGCGCATAGTCACCACAGTCGAAAGGACATTCGAATGAGGAACCACGGTGGTAGGAACGCCGCAGGACCGTACGCATCGGGCGCTTCCACGGCGTGCGTGTTCACCGTTGCTTGGAGAGTGAAGTGACCGATACCGCCGATCTCCGGGTGGGTTTCATCGGTCTGGGCCGGATGGGCTACCCGATGGCTACCAACATCGCAAGAGCCGGGTTCCCCATCGCCGTGTGGAACCGGACCGTCTCGAAATCCGAAAGCCTGGCTGCCGATACGGGCGCCGAGGTAGCGTGTTCACCGGCCGCGCTGGCGGCGGAGGTCGACGTGTTGATCACCATGGTGGCCGACGGTCCGGCCCTGTTAGACCTCTACACGGGTCGGGGGGGCATGTGCGGTTCTGTAGCGGCCGGGACGATATGTATCGACATGAGTACGGTGAGTCCGGTCGAGTCGCGCCGGGTAGCGGCGTCGGTCGAGTCGGCAGGCGCCCGCTTCGTCGACGCACCGGTGTCCGGAAGCACGGCGCCCGCCAATGCCGGAACCCTCACCATCATCGCCGGAGGGCGGGCTGACGATATCGCCGGCGTGCGTCCGGTTCTGGAGGCGATGGGTTCCCGCATATTCCACATGGGTCCCACCGGATCGGGCGCCACCATGAAGCTGGCGGTCAACTCGGTCGTGTACGGTCTCGGCCAAGCTGTGGCCGAGGCGTTGGTACTATCGGAAGCGGCCGGGATCGAGCGTGAGGATGCCTATGAGGTGTTCGCCAACAGCGCTGTCGCGGCGCCCTTCGTCCACTACCGACGAGACACCTACCTCAATCCGGGCGAGGTACCCGTCGCATTCCGCACGGTTCTGGCCAAGAAAGACCTTGACCTGGCACTTGATCTCGCCTCGTCCGTAGGGGCGTCGTTGCCCCAGGCGATGACCAACCGGTCACAGTTGGTCGAGGCTATAGAGGCCGGGTTCGGGGAGCATGACATGTCGGCGGTTGCCGAGTACCTACGCGCCCTGTGGGGCGGAAAGCAGGAATAGACCGGTTTACCGGCACCCACCTCCGCGTGATCGGCGTACGAAGTGTTGTCGTTCTCCAGGCCTATCTCGCGTGCCACAGCGAAGGACAACAGGTAGGAACGTCACATGAAGCGGAGACAGGAGCGCGAAGCATCCTTGCGGGTGGTTGCCATATACAACGCGGACGGAGGATTCTTTGGTGAACTCCGTTACGTACGGGACAAGTTGGCGGGCCGAAGTGACTGCGCCTTATGTGACCTCACCCACGGTTGGAACCCGTTGGGTAAGCGTTCCTGGCGCGCGGCTTGCCGATCAGGTCCGGTTCTGATCGAGACGATCCATCGGGACGAGGCAACCCCTTCCCAACTGGCCGCTGCCGGAGCCCTTCCGGCCGTGTTGATCGGCGGAGCGAATTCGTGGCTTCCGGCCGCCGATGCCGAGTTGATACGTTCGATGCGCAAGAACCCGGCCAAGCTCGTCAACCATCTGGCGAAGCTGCTGGCAGACCAAGGCAGTTGATAATACGAAACGTTCGACGAAACTCCGGGGCTGAAGCCGACGTCGATGGTGACCGGTTCGCTCCGCTGGTCCAGTCGGCTGGATTGTTAACCGCGCTACTCGAAGGAATCGCAAGCCGTGTCACTGCCGCCGGTTACTATGAGGCTAACGGTTACTCAGAGGGGCATGCATGTTTCCGGTGTCGTCGATCCCTGCGGTGAACGTGGCCACTGTTCCGCAGCGGTCCCCGTTGCGCTATCCGGGTGGCAAGACGTGGTTGATTCCTCATATCCGAGCGTGGCTCGAGCCGATGGAGCCCCGCCCGCGGTTGCTCGTAGAACCATTCTGCGGTGGTGCCACGGTGTCCCTCACCGCGGTATTCGAACGGCTGGCGGAACGGGCCTTGATGGTGGAACTCGATCACGATGTGGCGGCCTTTTGGCATTCTGCAATTCGACATGGAACGGAACTGAGGGATCTGGTGGCGGGATTCGAGCCGACCCGGGCCAACGTTTTCGCCCTCGCCTCGGAAGCCCCTCACGAACTCGTCACCCACGGCTTCCGTACTCTGGTCCTGAACCGTACTCGCCGAGGTGGCATCCTTGCAGCGGGGGCGTCGCTGTCTCGGGTGGGAGAGAACAACAAGGGGGTAGCCTCACGATGGTATGCCAAGACTCTGATCAGGCGGCTCTCGGATATAGAGGATCAGTCCGATAGGATCGCTTTCTGCGAAGGGGACGGGATGGCGGTTCTGCAAACGGTCGCCGATTTGCCCGGCGCGGTGGTGTTTGTCGATCCTCCATACACAGCGGGTGGCAAGCGGGCAGGTAGACGACTGTATACCCACCATGCCCTCGATCATCGAGCCCTTTTCAAAACCCTTGCACAATCGAGTGTCGACTTCCTGATGACCTACGACCGGTCGCCGGAGATAGTCGACCTGATTGACGAATTCGATTTCTGTGCGGTGGAGGTCATGATGAAGAACACCCACCATTCGAAGCTGACCGAGTTGGTCATAACCCGGCGCCGGTTGTTTATCTGAGGACTATGCCGGAACCTGCCGAGCGTTACGGAATAGCCGAATGGTACGGGGTTCCGTTCCTGTCGCTTCATCCGAACGAGCGAGCGCGGTTTGCCCACCACGCGTTGCGACGGGTAGGTAAATCGACCCCGGTATGCCCGTTCCAGGAAAACACACCCCGCTGCTCGAAGAAGGGCGGTGTGTGCTCCATTCAAAGGTACACGTCGGACGACAGAGAACATGTGGACACACCGGTCGGCGAACCGGTTATTACTTGCCCACATCGTTTCGAGGAGTCCGCTTTGGTGGTGAGATGGTTAGCCCAAATCGCGGAGTTTCCGGAGGGCAAGGTCTTGGTAGCGCGCGAGGTCCCGTTCATGGTTCGGGATGACGGCAGAAATGCCGGCAAAATTGACCTAGTAGTCGGATATGACACCGAAAGCGGAATCCGGTGGCACGGGCTTGAGATACAGGCGGTGTACTTCTCCGGTAGGGGTATGGCTGTCGAGTTTAGGGCCCTCCTAGATGATGAGGGTGACAACCCTCCGTTTCCCATTGAGGTACGTCGTCCGGATTGGCGGTCGTCGAGCGCTAAGCGCCTCCTACCGCAACTTACGATCAAGGTACCGACGCTGCGACGATGGGGCGCCAAGTTAGCGGTGGCGGTGGACAAGCCCTTCTTTTCCGCAATCGGTGGTCCCAGCGATAATCCCCGTGAAGATCTCAATGAGGGAGACATAATCTGGTTGGTTACCCGGCTAGTGCCCGACAGTTCCGGCGCGCTGACGCTGCGACCTCATCACTGGGAAACGCTTACCTTGGAGGCGTCCGAGGAACGGCTCAGAGCTGCAGAGCCCATGACCAGGAGTACCTTCGAAGCCACCTTGCGAAGGAAGTTCCGGCCCCTTGGAGAGGCTTAGTCGTCCATGCTATAGGTTAGCCCTGATTATTCATGGGTGGGTGGTTCGGGGTGGGTTGGGGGTGGGGTTTTAGGCTGTTGTCCTGGGGTTTTGGGTGGTGTGGTTGGTGTTTTGTGGTGTGGTGGGGTTTCACCTGGTGGGTGAATGCGGTTCGGGGTGCCGGGAGGGGTTTTGAGCCGGGTTTTGTGGGGTTGGTTCCGGGTTTTTGATGTGGGGGTGCCCTTCCGGTCTGCGATAATGAAGTGTAAGAAAAAGTCCGTATCGCTGATGGGAGGGCACCCGCGTGGTGGATGGTAGCAGCACGAAGCGGTTGGGGTTGGAGGTGGACGACTCGGGGGTGGTGGGTCATGTGGGGTTGTGGTTGTTGGGCGGGTTCGCGGATCGTCTGGGGGTGGGTGACGCATTGTCGGGGGTGTTCGACAGGTCGGGTGTGGTTCATGATCGGGGGAAGGTGTTGGTGCATGCGATGTTGATGCTTGCGGGGGGTGGGGAGTGCTGCACGGATGTGGAGTTCCTGCGTTCTGAGCCGGGGTTGTTCGGTTCGACGGTGTCGGACTCGACGTTGTACCGGACGATGCGGGGCATCGACAAACAAAGGCGGGTCGGCCTCGCGGGGGCGTTGGCCGGGGTTCGGGAACGGGTGTGGAACAAAGTGGACACCGACCCGGGGGCTGCGGTGGTGTTGGACATCGACGCGTCGGTTCATGTGGTTCATTCCGAGAACAAGGAGGGCGCGGCGCCGACGTATAAACGCAGCTACGGGTTTCACCCGATTTATTGTTTCTCCGATTTGTCGGGGGAGTGCCTGTCGGTGTTGCTGCGTCCGGGCAACGCGGGGGCGAACACCGTAGCGGATCATGTGCAGGTCCTGGACGAAGCGGTAGACGTGTTACCCGAACACATAGGGGTGGGACACCGGGAAGGCGACAACGGAAACACGGTTCGGTGGGAGATACGGGTCCGGGCGGATTCCGCGGCCGGTCCCACGTTCGCGAAGAAATGCCGGGAACGCAGGGTCGGGTTCAGTTTCGTAGCCCGCAAAACCGGGCGGATACAAGAAGCCATCAACCTCATCGGCGTGGACGACCCACGCTGGGAAGCGGCCGTCCCGAACCGGCCGACCCCGAGCAACAACAGCGAACCCCGCGCTCATGTCGCTGACCTCACCGACCTGGTCGACACCGGGAACTGGCCGCCCGGGGCCCGACTCATCGTACGACGCGAACCCCGCCACCCCGGCGCGCAGCGTTCCCTCTTCCCCTCAGACGACTACCGCTACTGGGGACACTGGACCGACAACACAGCCGACGCTGCAGAATCCGACCGCGACATGCGCGCCCACGCCCGGGTCGAAGACCACATCGCCCGACTCAAGACCAGCGGAGCGCAACGGTTCCCGTTCACCGACTTCGAAAACCAACCGCGCCTGGCTGGCTCTCGTCACCTGGGCCGACACACTCGTCCGCTGGTTCCAACACCTCACCCTCGCCGGTACCCGCCTCCGGCGGGCACGACCCAAAACATTACGCTGGACACTATGGCACACCCCCGCCAAGCTCATACACCACGCCCGACAAAGAATCATACGCATCCCCCAAACCTGGCCCACCGCACCCCTAATCACCAGCATCCACCAACACCTCCAAACCATCTAACCAACCCCAACACGCCGCACCGAACCGCACACACCCAACCCGAACACGCCCCGAACCGGGAAGCCCAACCGAAACAACACACCCCCCGGCAAACCCGGCACACACCAGACCCCAAAACCGGTACGCATCACCCCCAAACACCCCCAAAACCAGCCGAAACCCGCCCCCAAAATCGCACCGTGAATAATCAGGGTTAGGCACGGTCTGGACATACAAACGTAGGTCAAAACAGGCTTGATCGCCACATACTTCCGCTCGCCGAGCGATGTTCGGGGTCGAGCGAGCCCGAACCGAACGGGCTACCGGTCACTGTTTCTCTGCCGGTCGGAGTCAGGACCGCCAACGGCGGGAACGCTCCAGCAACTCGATCACGTCCTCGTCGGGGGTTTGATCGAAGTCGTCGTAGAAGAACCCGATCGCAACGAAACGGCGTGGCGTGGACACTGCCACGAACTCGTCAGCCACCCCTTCGAAGATGGTGCCCGCATCGCGAGGCGCGACCGGGGTTGCCATCACGATGCGCTCGGCGCCCTGCCGGCGGGCGACCGGGCACGCCGCCAGGGCCGTCGAACCGGTGGCGATGCCATCATCCACGATCACCGCGGTCCGCCCGACCAGGCTCAAGGGTGCTCGATCCCGGCGGAACAGGTCCGCCTGGCGTAGCAACCGCCCGCGCTCACGGCGCTCCACTTGTGCCACCTGGTCGGCTCCGATACCCAAACGCCGGATCCGTTCCTTGTCGAGGATCTTGACTCCTCCTTCGCCGAGCGCCCCCATCGCCAGTTCCGGTTGGAATGGGACACCGAGTTTCCGAACCAGCAACACTTCGAGCGGCGCGGACAGGCGGCGAGCGACCTCGAAACCTACCGGCACCCCTCCGCGTGGGAGTCCCAGGACCACCACCGGTTCCGAGTTGAGATGGACCAGAAGTCGGGCTAGCCGACGTCCGGCGTGGGAGCGGTTGGCGAATCTCATAGAGTTCTCTCTGAACATCATCCGATTCTGCCATGAGCTGCACGAGTGGGCGTTCCTAAGCTCTGATGAGTCGAAAATATGAGCAATCCGATTCCTTCCCTCTCTTGATCAAGGGTGTCCTCCCGTATTGAAGTGATTCTGGTTGATCGGTAGCGTGGCGATATGACTCATCTTGTTGCGCAGACACTGTCCGATACTTGTGGAGGCAATCCGGGTGGCGTGTGCGCCCTCGTGTTCGACCTCACCGGTAGTTCTGGGGCCGCTCGTGTCGCTGACCTTGTCGCTCGACCGGTCAAGGTTGTAATCATCCTTCTCGTCGCTTGGCTCATCAACCGGATGCTCCGGCGATGGGTCGACGGCGCGGTGGAGGGCTGGTTGGAAAGCCGCTCCAAGAGCGCGGCTGAGGTCCGCCGGCAGACCGAGGAAGCATCCGGTGTGGTCGACGATCTTCGCGAGGCGGCTGTCCGACGAGCCAGGATGCTAATAGAGCAGGCGGAACGGAGCAGCCAACGAACCAGGACGCTCGGAGCGGTGCTGCGATCGATCGTTTCGGTCACCGTATACGGCGTGGCTGTGATGATGTCGCTGGGCGAGTTCGACGTGAATCTGGGTCCGCTGATCGCCGGTGCCGGAATCCTGGGTGTGGCTGTCGGATTCGGCGCCCAGAGCCTGGTCAAGGACTTTCTATCCGGTGTTTTCATGCTGCTGGAAGACCAGTACGGGGTTGGAGATGTCATCGATGTGGGGGATACGACCGGGGTGGTCGAGGAAGTCAAGCTTCGCAGCACCCAGATCCGTGATATCAACGGAACTCTGTGGCACATCCCCAACGGGTCCATCCGTCGGGTTGCCAACATGTCACAGGACTGGGGGCGGGTTGTGCTCGATGTAGATGTCGCCTACGACACTGACATACCGGCTGCGGTGTCGGTCATCAAACAGGTAGCCGATTCCGTCTGGCGTGAGCGACTCCCGAACGCCACCATCATCGAGGAACCGGCCATCTTGGGTGTCCAGAGCCTGGGCGAGAACGCGGTAACGATACGGCTCATGGCCAAGACCGAGCCTGGTGAGCATTGGGCCGCTTCCCGCGAGCTTCGAGCTCGGATCAAGAGCGCCTTGGACGAGGCGGGAATAGAGATCCCGTTCCCGCAGCGCACCGTCTGGGTCCGTTCCGATGACACCGTCGGCGCCTAGCCTGGAAAGGGTGGCGAGGACCGCTGTGGCATTCCGAGAACCATGTTGACACAGGCCTAATACACGGATTCTTGAGTGTCTTGCCCGATCTCAGGTACCGAGGATAAGAATTCTCACTCTGGCCTTAAACCGTGGATCGGTTTAAGGTCATGTCGTCGGGACGGATTCGAAATCCGGGCTCGGGGCGAAAGGGCGGAATGAAACACATCTTGGCTGCCGTGGACCTGAGCCCTATGTCAAGGAGAGTGGCGGATCGAGCACGGCTGCTGGCGGAGGAGCACGGCGCGAAGCTCCGGCTCGTTCATGTATGGGAGCAGCCGGATATTCCACTTCCCGAGGACATGCTGGAACGGTTGTACCTGCACCGCCAGAGCCAGGCCGAAGATTTGCTCACCTGGATAAACACCCGTGCTCGATGTCCGGTTGATCTGGATGTGCGTTCCGGCAACGTCGGGATGGACCTGACGCGCATGTCACACCGGGCTGATCTGCTTGTGACCGGTACCTCGTCGATTGACCAGACCAGGGTCGGGCCGCTCACGACGAGGCTGGCTCGCAAGGCGCATTCTTCGGTTCTCAGCGTAAGGAGACGGTTGGAAACCCCCTACCGGAGGGCTATAGCGGCGGTGGACCTGTCGGATTCGAGTTCGAAGGCAGTGGAGCTGGCCTTGGATCTGGCTACCGACGCAGAGACCGTCACCGCGGTTGTATCGCTGCCCTCGCAAGATGAGATGATCCTTTCGGAAGCCGGAGTGGTTCCCGAACAACTCGATCTGGTGAGGCGCAAGCGGCTGTCGATACTGGAGAGCCGCTTGGAGAAGTTCGTAGCCGGATGGGGTGGTCTGGTTCGCACGCGGGTCCTTGACGGTCCTCCCGCGGAAACCGTTGCCGAGTTTGCTCGCCGTCGCAACGCCGACCTAGTGGTTCTATCCAGCCGGGGCGCCGCCGACTCGAACATGGTGCTTCTAGGAAGCGTGGCCGAGGCGACTATGTGGACCGTTCCATGCGATGTGGCCATAGCGAGAGTACCGGGGAAGTTTCGACGGCCCTAGCCCTGGTTATTCAGGTTTCCCACACACCGAGGCATGTAACGCCTGTTCAACCCGAGCATCAAGATAAACCCGCCGTTCACCCGACAGGTGAATCTCCACCGGACTGAAACGGGAAACGCCGTTAGCTGTACTGCCTGGTCAGGGCGCGAATATGGTCGTCTCCACTCATCCTCCAACCCCCATCCATGAATAATCGGGGCTAACCGATTCAGGCTATATTACCTACCATCCTTGGTCTATCCTTACCAGATCGGGAGGTCGGTTCGCACCGTTACGCCTCTCACTTAATAAGAGGTCCCGATCGGGGGTAACTCTACAACCGACCACCCAATGGACGGTCATTGAGTCTTGGCGATGACAGCCGCCTTTGCCGTCTCTAGGGCCTTACGGGGGTTCTGCTCCTCTCCACGGAGGTACCTTTCCCAATGAGGCCGCCCGATAAGGAATTGCGTTCTTCCATTATGCCAATACGGCCGTCCAGAGTCCCCGATTTCGTAAATCGGGATAGGACGCGATCTGTTCAGTTGGTCTTTGAGTGGCATGACCCAGTCCGGCAGCCAACGGGGCGGCGGATCGGTCCGCCAGTCTTCCCATACGGTCTCGTGGGGCTGGAGCAAGCTGATCTCCATTCGACCTTTCCCGATGTCTGCTCGGTACAGTCGAGAGTCTCTGGTTAGCACATTCATGTATTCGGCAGCCTGTTCCTTGTTGCGTCCATCTATGAACAGGCCGGCGCCTACTGACCAGAACACCGTTCCTCCAGCCCCACCGGGTACGGACGGTAGTGCGCCTATGTGGAGAAGGTTCGGATCCGACCACTGTGATGTCATGCTTGGTGACGCCTGGATCGCATATAGATTGTCGAAGTAGTACGCGGCTTTCCCGGCCGCGAACTTAAACACCTCGGGATGGGAGACCTTGTGGAGCCGCCTCAGGATCTCAAGGGCCTCGACCACCGCGTCGTGGGTGAAATCGAAGAGGCCGTCCTCGGTGTATATGTCACTATCGATGGAGTGCGCGATGGGCGCCAGCGAAAGCCACCCGTTGGCGTTAACAGTGGCGCCGAAGGGTGCCGCACCGCTGTCCATCACCTTGCGAGCCGAGACGATCAACTCGTCCCAGGTGGGAGGGGCGTACTCTGGATCGAGACCGGCTGCCTCCACTATCCCCGCGTTCCATCCGACCGCTACGATGTTGGTACCGAAGGGATAACTGTAGAGACGACCGTCGTAGGTGGCCTCCTCCTTCACCACTTGGTTCCACGTATTTGCGAAGCCGCTCGGTAGGTAGGTATCCCATGGTTCGATCAAACCTGCATCGATCAGGGTCGCCATCTCGACGAATGGAACCATCCCCAGGTACAGGTCCCAGTACCAATCCTGCTCTGGTACGTCGTAGAACGTGCCCATCATCGACGCCCAGTAGCTCCTGTCCTCTACGCCATCTGCGACAAACTCCTCCACATCATGGCCCCACCCGTTTATTTCGACTTCACGTTCCCATTCCGCAGAGGCTTGCTCGATCGGGAAAAGCGAAAGCATCCAGGTGGACACGGCTGGGGTCAGCGGTCCGGGTGGTCGTCGCCGGTCAGGCGGTAGCGGACCAGTTACAGGCACGGACATAGGTTCGTCGGCGACGGTACACGATGCCACCAACGGACCTAGGGTACTGAGTCCTAAACCGGCAGCCCCAACCCTCTCGAGAAAGGTTCGTCGGCTGATCGGCCGTCCGCCCGAGGACTGCGATGACTGGTTCATGGCTTGTATTGACTTCCCTGCTACAAGGGTTCGAGGGCCCCAGCTTAGGGTCCGCCGATGCCCGGTGAGCCGACCCAACCTCTCGGACTATGAGCCACGGTTAGGGTGATGCCATATTTCACTCCCTCTGTCCGAGTTTCTCACCGAGTTGGTGATGAACAATCGCCGCGAGTGGTTCTTGGCCAACAAGGAGCGCTACCAAAAAACGTACAGGATCCTCTGGTGCAGTTCGTTGCGGACTTCGAAGGTCTTCTAAGGACTATCAGCCCCACTTGGTCGCCGATCCCAGGCGGTCCGGCGGATCGGTGTTTCGTATATACCGGGACGTTCGTTTCTCGAAGGACAAGAGGCCTTACAAGACCAACGCCGGCATCCACTTCCGTCACGAGGTGGGGAGGAAAGTTCACGGGCCCGGGCTCTACCTGCATCTAGAACCAGGTAACGTGTTCGCCGGTGCCGGGCTTTGGATGCCGAAGGCAGCTACCGCCCCCCAGATCCGCCGGGCGATAGTTGTCGGCCGGAAGAGCGGGAAGTGATCGTGTCGGAGGAGCGTTTCGCTCTTGTATTCGATATCCAGGGCGAATCCCTCAAACGAGCTCCCCGATGTTTCGACCCCGAGCACCCGCACATCGAGTACTTGAAGCTGAAGTCGTTCATAGCGAGGACTTGGTTCACAGAGGAGGAATGCTGCTCGCCCGATTTCATCGATCTCTTCGCCGATGCATGCCACATAGCGGCGCCGTTTACCGGATTCCTGACGAGGGCGGTGGGTCTCGCCTGGTAGAAAGAGGCTGCGAGCGACCATGTAGCTGCTATCCATACTGCATCGTGTATGCGATGAATCAAGCCGAACACAAAGTTAAGGTTGTCTGTTCGTAAACAGACAACTCAAGGTTTGACGGCAAGGACTTCGGCGTGGAGGAAAGCCCAGAAACTATCGGGTCGATCAGCCCAGCGCCTGAAAGCATCCGAGATCTCGGCTAGCTCATCGTGGGTAGCGAAGCCACCCTTTACGGCGTGGTTGGCGAAGTCGCTGCTGACCACCCTCACCTCCCAGAGCCCTCCCCACGCCCTGCGACCCTCCGGATCCGCGTAGGTAGTGGTTCTAGTGGTGACGATCGGGTTGACGAAACCGGCTTTCATTACCCAAGACAGAAGGAAACGCCCGGCGTCGGCTTCGCCGCCGTTGGCCGCAGTTACCTGGTGATACAGCCGGCGCCACCTGACGAGCGATGGCTCCTCGGGTCCGTGGACCATGGTTCCATAGTCGGCGTCTCTAACCGCTAGCAACCCGCCCGGTTTCATTACCCGACCGGCTTCCCGCAGGGCACCTGCGGGATCGGCGAGATGCTGCAATAGTTGGTGGGCGTAGACCACATCGAAGTGGTTTTCCTCCCAAGGCAGGTCGTAGGCAGAGCCGGTCTGGAAGGCGGCGTTGGTGATACCTTGTTCGGCGACATGTATCCGAGCTGACGCCACCATGTCGGCGGACAGGTCTAATCCGGTCACCTGTTTCACCCTGCGAGCCAGACCGGCCGTGATGGTTCCGGGTCCCGATCCCATATCAAGCAACACTTTCTCGGAGTCCAGGTGGGGGAGCAAGAACGCGGCGCACTCCTCGGCAGTACGCTGAGCGTACGAACCAACTATGGCATGGTGGTAGCCATGGGTGTAACGCTCACCCTTCGCCCTGCTCTTCTTCATATTCTATGCTTTCGTCCGAGATCGACCTATTACTCCGCCCGCCCGCTGCCTGGAGAAGGCTCATTCCGCGAAGCGGTCTGGAGATCGGCGCCTTCCGGGAGCCGGTAGCGGTACAGTGGCGGCCATACGCAAACAACCTCGACTAGCAAGACTAGATCAATCGAAGTTTGGGGGAATCGCCGCGTTGCCCCTCGGTTCAATTATCCTACAGAGTCCGGCCAGCCGGGAGATACCCGGGCCCGTAGCTCAAGTGGTCAGAGCAGCGGACTCATAATCCGTTGGTTGCAGGTTCGAGTCCTGCCGGGCCCACCCACGTTTGGAGGGAAGCGACCCCACCCTGTTGCGGTCCGGAGGGATTCCCACCTTTGCGACCGCCGCCGAGGCGGTGATTGCGCTGTATGCGGGGAAGTGGAAACCGGGCGGAACATCCGAGGGGCAGTGGCGATCGTCGCTGGGCACCTATGTGCTGCCCGCTATCGGCTCCAAACGCGTCGATGAGGTCACGTCTGGGGATGTGATGGATTGTCTGTCCCCGATCTGGGCGAGCGCCCCGGAGACAGCCAAGCGGGTACGGCAACGTATCGCAGCGGTCATGAAATGGGCCATCGCCCAGGGATACCGCCACGACAATCCCGCAGGCGACGCGGTCACCGCAGCTTTGCCGAAACAGACCGGCACCAGAAAGCACCTGCGAGCGCTGCCGCACCGATACGTCTCAGACGCCATAGAACGCATCCGTCAATCCAAGGCGCATGTCCCGCTGCGGCTCGCCGCCGAGTTCGCCATCCTCACCGCGGTCCGCTCAGAGGAGCCGTGTGGGACGAAGTCGACCTCGACACCGGGTTGTGGACGATTCCGGGGAAGCGGATGAAAGCCGGCCGCCAACATAGAGTACCCCTATCAGGGCGGGCAGTTGCGGTGCTGGCCGAAGCCCGCAACCACAGCAACGGGGCGGGTCTCCTATTCCCATCCAAAACAGGCGCCGAGATACCGTCGTGGGCGCTCGCGAAGCTGATCAGCAGCCTAGGAATCGAAGGAACGCTCCACGGCATGCGAAGCTCCTTCAGGGACTGGTGCGGTGAGACAGGTGCTGTCCGCGAGAGGTAGCCGAAGCATGCCTAGGAGAGTGCTGAAAAACGAATCTTACGGGGTTCGGTGGTCGGTAAACCGCCTGGTCAGAGAGTTGCGGCTCAGTGGCTGAACCCCTTTGTACGGGGTTTCTCAGCACCCTCCTAGCACATCGGATCGGTTCCGCAGCCGAACAAGCATACGCAAGAAGCGACCTACTCCAACGACGCCGTGAACTCATGAACGCCTGGGCCGAATACATAACCCTTGCGTAGACCTAACCCAGCCGAAGCCGCCCTGGAGACGTTCCGCAGCGTGCTTCTCCCCTACCCGGAGCCCCAAAGAGGCGAGGGTGGGTATCGCAGATCGCTGAACGGATGGACTTCGTTGTCTACGACCCAGTCGCCTTATCTGACGCAAGATCAGCACCGGAGTAGCTGACCTATCCCAGCACATCCCAAATGCCGGCTTCGGGCGAGTCGCATTAGCCAGTTGGCCCGCTCGTGCGTGACTGGGTGATATCCGTGGCGGGCTACCGTGGAGATGGTGCAGATTGACAAGGTGGTGCTAGCGGCGCATGCGCTTCACACATCGCCTGGGACGTATGCCGTTCTGTTGGGTTCCGGGTTGTCGTCGTCGGCCGGTGTCCTCACTGGGTGGCAAATCACCCGGGACCCAGCTTGGTGTGTGGCAGCGGTTATGACTGTCGATGATGATACCCCTGATGATCCTGAGGAGTGGTACCGATCAGAATATGGTACGGCACCCGACTATTCCAAGCTTCTGGAAGCTCTGTGCCCGGAGCCGTCAGAGCGCCGGGAGAGGCTCCGCCGCTATATAGAACCTACGCCAGAGGATCGTGACAGGGGACGGCGAGTCCCGACCGAGGCGCACCAGGCTGTGGCTCGTATGGCAGCGTCGGGCCATGTCCGGGTGATCCTGACCACGAATCTTGACCGTCTCATCGAGACCTCACTGACCGCCGCGGGCGTCACCTTCGATGTGATCGCGACCGAAGATGCTCTGGCCGTTGCCCGCCCGATAGGCCACGCTCCCTGTGTCGTAGTCAAACTTCACGGTGACTACCAAGACTCGCGGATCCGAAATACAGAGGAAGAACTCGCTGCGTACCCCGACGTTTTTCAACGTTCTAATTGACCGGGTGCTCGACGAGTACGGACTCATCACCTGCGGATGGTCCGCAACCTGGGATTCCGCCTTGCGGACAGCGATCGAGCGACAGCAGAGCCGCGGTACACGACATGGTGGGTGGACATCACATCACCGAGCAGCGAAGCAGCCCACGCTCGCCGACGCCCGCCAAGCCAATCGTCATCGACAACATGGATGCAGACACGTTCTTCGGCAGCCTCGCCTCCAAGGTCGCAGCACTAACAGACACCGACCGTCCCCACCCGATTAGCGTCGCCACTGCCGTGGCAGAGCTGAAACACCTGCTTCCCGACCCAACCCAGGGGATCCGCGTCCACGACCTTGTCTGCGGAGAAGCACTTCGCCTCCGGTCAGCGTGTTAACGACGCAACCTGGTTTCCTCTCTACTTGCCCTCCAACCACCGATCCTTCGACTAGAAGTTGATGCGGTCCAGGGTAAAGGCCTACGAAGGACAGACAGAACTCCTCGAAGTCCTCCTTGCGGTTGGCTGCGCATGGGACACCAACCCACTCCCGTTCGTCGAGGCGCTCAAGATCACCGCCGACATCTCGCACATGGGCAGCGGCAACGAAGACCTTCTCCACCTGCGGAGGTACCCTGCACTCCGCTGCCTATACGGCGGGGGAATCGCAGCCGTCTACCAGCAGAGATGGGACACGCTTCGGGCTCTGACACTTGACGTCACCACCACTTACAGACACTATGGGGCCGCTACCGATGGCTACCGCCCTCAACTACTGGTCGATGTTCAGAAATCTGAGAACGGCTAGATTCCTGCCGGGCCAAGCCCGACACGACATCCCCGTCTCCCACTACCTGTTCGAAACGCTCCGCGAGGTGTTGCGTAGCGGTGTTCCGGTAGACCACGAGTACGAAACCGCTTCCGACCGCTTCGAGTACATTCTCGGGCTGATCATCGAAGACACCCGTAGCCAGCAGCCAAGGGGCGTCAGGACAGGGGACGCACCCGTCGGATACTTCATCAGACACGAGTATTCAACCCACACCCCACCCGTCTGGGAGCGAATCAAGTCAGAGGCAGAACAAGCCGGAACCGACTGGGGACCCATCCGAGCCGGGATCTTCGGGGGCAGCATCGAGCGGTGCGCCGCGGCCGAAGAAAAGTACCGTAACCACGTTCTCCGGGCATGGTAAGTGTGTAGTAGGTAACGCCTGCTGCAGGTAGTTGCTTCCAGTTAGGGCACACCCGGCGCCGAACGTTGAGCTATCTGTCTCTAATCGAGCATTGACCTCGTCAGTGTTTCGGAACGGCCAGCGATCGTCGTGCTTTGAGCGGCGGTGGCCCGGTTGACGATGCCAACAAGATCTGAAGATGCTTTGTTGGCTCCAAGGATGAGCAGGCTCGGTGTGCCTGGCCAGGGAGTCACCTGGGCAAGCACACCGTAGGCTATGGGCAGTACTGCTCCAGCCAAGTCAAGGGTCTGCGGGCGGGGTTCGATATGGGTGAAGCCATGGCTGCCGATTGTGAAGCCATCACCCGGCCTGAGAGTCACGGCAAACCGGATGCCGGCTTCGGCTATGAACTTTCGTTCCTGCTCGCGAATGTGCGGGTCGTCTCCAGCAGCGAACCCGGGCGTCGCTGTTGTGGATCAGGCGCCTAGCCCAGTCGTTCCACCCACTGTCATCGAAGAAGGCTTCTTTGTCGGGCAGCCCAGCAAACCCCACCTTCTGGGCGTGTTCCGCCACGATGTCGTACAGGTCGTCATCGGCGAACTCGCTGGATACACGCTGCTGAGACTCGGGTGTCCTCAAGGCTTGAGAGAACAGGAACCTTTGCAGAGCGATCTGTTCGTCTGGAGCCAGGACAGGGCATGCTGACCGTCGGACGTAGCCGACGATCCTGTCAATCACAGGACCAGCATCGCTTTCTAGTCGGCTGAGATCGTGTTCGTACTCGGCGCTGGGCGGTGCGTCGTCGTAGTAGGCATACCTTGTGTAAATGTTGTTCCACACGAACACGTTCAGCGGTCTTGTTCGGAACACGTTATTTCGCTCTTTGTTCCCCGCCCAGAGCCATCCGTCGTTGTCACAGAAGTGTTTGAGCAGTACCTGGGGAATGTAATGCTGCCTCCGTTGACACCTCTTGGGGAAACTGGATGTCATTGGTCAACTACTTAACGATTTTGGCACGGTACAGTGACGGTATTCCGTGTTTCGGCCTGGACTACGCATGTGCAAGGTGAACGTCGTGGCGGCCGCGAGTGGGGTCTATTCTTGTAGAGTACGAGGAGGGTGGCGTCGAGGGGCCACCAACACAGGACCGAGCAATCGCAATCAAACCTGTCACCAGTTACCCTCCCGGGCATAATCTGACATCTCCTCGCTCTTGGCCTAAGCTTGACAGTGATCCGAGGCGGAAGCCGAAGAGGGCGCTTTGAGCGCCAGTCACCGCGAGAGTGGAGGTGGATTCCAGCGGCTGCACTAATTACATCGCGAGGCAGGACTCGATCAGTCCTCCATAGCAGTCGCCTAGCCACTGGAAACCCACTCCCGATGGCTGAGACCTCGCACAAGGATTTTATTGGAATGCCCCGCACATCTTGCGGGGCATTCGCATTGGGCGTTGCTAGTCCCGCTCTTGCGCGTCGGCTCTTGCGCTCTGCCTGTAGGTCCATACCTGTCTGCAGCGCCTGCCAGAGCGAATGTAGCCATCGGGGTAGATGTTTATGTACGCGCCGGGTGGCAGTTTCCAGATGGTGTTCGCTGAGGCGATATAGGGGGAACCGGGGGTGGTCACGTCCCAATGGAAGCCGTCGTCTAACCGCACGCGGCGAACGGTCTGTGGCTCCCGTCCGTGGGAGGCTCCTGACCGGGGAGGGGACCAGCGCCGCTTGCGCTTGTCCACGAGCGTGGTTCCCCCGCGCTTCTTGTGCGACTGGCGGAACCGTCGTCGACTCGGAGGGTCGTCGAGGTCAAAGGCGCCCTTCGTCTTGAATATGTGAAACGGCAGGATGCGAGGATCACTCCTCCCTTCGCAATCAGCGTTGTCCAGCCACTCGCAGAAGGCCGATTCCCAGTCGCGATTAACTCCGTTGTCGAGGCTCATTGCGAAGCACTTGTACCTGACGAACTGGAACAGCGGTATGGTCCCTCTATCTTGGAGTGGCGGCTTGGGGTAGGTCCTGACAAGAGGCTTCCCGTCGTAGATGACCGCTACCGGGTGCCGATGCATGTCCTCGTAGAGCCTTGAGGCGTCGTTGCGTTCCAACAGGCAGGTGCGCCGACCGCTACTAGAAGCGACGTAAACACACTGGGCTGTTGCTACCTCCCACCCCCGTGCTGCTGCCTTCACAAGTACTGTATCGGCCTTATTGTCTCTGGCAGAGAACACTCGCCATATCAGCGGTGCGCCTGCCACCGTCATCGATGTGCCCGCATCGCGATTTCTGCCGGAATCGAAAGCTGCTTCAATTCCTGCTCGTTCATGAGCCCAACACACCGCACGACGAAGGACCGCAGCTCGTCTACACGACCCCGCGCCTGCCACTCCGTAAACAGATCGCTCGGGGGATCATCGCCACATGACCGGAAGAACCCAAGCAGCCGGTCGTGAACACGCTCCCGCATCGTGGTGTTCCAACGTCCGCGGAGATGCACGGGAAGCGCTGATGTACCTAGCCCCTTGGCTGACCATTCCTGTACCTGCGACATCTCGCGGTCACGTAACTCTTTCGTGTGCGCGCCAGCGAACTCGGCTCTCCACTGCTGGAACGTGGCCCGATCAGCGGTCGGCAGGACGTCTTCCTCGTCCACATCATCGTTTGTATCCACTTGGACAGCGCGTCCTAGCTGACGATCCCACACCCATTTCCCGGGCGGGCTGTAGTCAACGACAGCGTGCCATAGATCAGGCCGGATCCTGCCTCTCAAGGCCGAACCGTCGACGCTGCCTGCACCCTCGAGCTGAGAACGGTACCGCTCCCGCAGCTCTACCGAGAACGGCTTGACGGAGTAGTTAGATTGGAGCATCTCATCCAGGGATGCGACCAGATCGCTGAACCGCTCAAACCCATAGTCGGCCTCGTCAAACGACCGGCGTGTTAAGTCCAGCAGACGGTTTTTAAGGACACTGCCCCTCATCCGATACCACTCAGCCCTGCCGTCCCGCGCCGCGATGGCAAACGCATCCAAGACGAGCTGCTTCACATCCGAAGGAGTTCCCGTGTGCTCGCTCAAGTCAATACCACTCCCACCCCCGAGAGCCTACATAACATGTGAACGAGAGCTGTGGTCGTTGTCTGCCCACCAGTGCTTGACCACTGCGGCCCGGCCTCCTGCCCTCGTTCTCACGGGCACAGGGTAGCCCGTTCCTCCGCCGACTTGGCCGCCACCAGGCATTCTCGGTAGCTAGTTGTCGATGATTCCGCGTTCTAGTAAGGCTGTGCGGAGTTGTTGGTACTCGACGGTGGTTTCTAGGTTGGTTGCTGTGGTGAGATAGTCCCCGATGCTGTCGGCGATGCGACGCATATCCCAAGGATCGGGTTGTCCCTGGATCAGTTGCTTTAGGAGGGCGAGCTTCGCGGTGGTGGCTGGTTGGGACATCGCCCGTTCAGCTACTTCGTGTACCCACCGGATGCGGCCGCCGGTCAGACGGAGCGTGGCGAGGGTTAGCTTGCCCCACTGGTCGGTGTCCAAGACTGTGACTCTGGACATGCAGCCGAACCCTTCCAGGGAGGACGCCGCTTCCGATTCAAGTAGCGCTTCCCATAGCTCGGCAGCGACTTCGACGTGATGCGGGTCGGTGTCGTCACCGCCGAGGAGGCTGCCGAGCTGTGCCCCAGCGTCGGACACGAGCTCCTCATTCGTTTCGAAGAATCTGACAACCGAATCGATCTGGTAGCCCGACAAGTTCCATAGCATCGCGAGAAGAAGATGCCGCATTGCCCGTTCGGTACGGCGGGTCGCAGCGTTTTGGATCATTTCGGGGTAGGTTTCGAGTAGCCATGGGTTGGGTTGGCTCCATTTGATGGTCATGTCGATGGTGGTCTGGGCGAGGCCGTCGGGGGCCTCGGTACCGAACAAAGTGTCGAGGTGGGCTTCGGTCCATTCGGGGAGGTGATGCCGTAGCCATGCAAGGCGTGGAGCGAGCACAGCTCGGTATTCGGCGCCGTCTCTGCCTTCGAGCCGAAGACCGAAGCTGAGGAGGTCCTCGAATGAGGGGCGGACAGGTCGGCAGGCGCGGAGTTCGGCAGCGACGAACAGGATTGCCGTCTCGAACGCCCTTGTGCATGACCGGTTGATAGCGTGTGAGAGTGGGTCCCTGCCGTCCGACATCATCGACGGCTCGGAGAGGTCCCGGGCCGCGGAGTCGACAATCTTCCACGCTTCGTCGGACCGGTTACCGAAGTCGGTATCGGCGTCGGCCAGCGCTTGTACCAGGCTTACTGCGGAGCGTTTTGCCCCTCGCCAGCTGTAGACGTAGTTGAACCTCTCGCCTAACGGAACAGGCGACCAGGGCTCGTCCCGTACCATTTGGATCACGTCGAGCAGACCTGCGAAAGGCATCGTTGTGTCGCCGACGAGTTCTGCTGCTGCTTGTAGGTAGTGGCTGATGTAGATGGGTTCATGAAGCTTGGCGGCGATGTGGACAGGTTCCGACAACCAACCCTGCGGGTCCTCCTGGGCGAGGGTTTGGATCGTGCGTGCCAGCTGTAGAGCGCTGACATTCCAGTCACCGGGCCCCGGCCGCCATTGGGCGATCATCTCTGCGGCTTGCTCCGGAGGTATAGAACTGAGCTCTTCCGCTCCGATGGGACTTCCCACATATCCGACCTCCGCTGGCTCGCTTCCTAAGCCTGGATACACCGGTGTAGTGGGGGTGGATTGACACAGGAAAGTGCCTCTGATCTGGGACGATAGCTGTTAGGAACCGCAGTTTGGCCCGGAGTTGGGAGGCACTTCCTGTGAGTGGATTATTGCAGAATATCGATCGGGTGGGGGTTGCTTTTGATGATGAGTCTCTGGTGGCCGATGCGGGTTTGTTGGCTGCGGGGACGTTGATGGTCCGCCTGGGGTTGGAAGAGTTGGTGGATCGGGTGGTCCGGCTGGGGGGTCGAGTGGGCGGCGTGAATTCGGGTCGTAAGGTGCTGACGGTGGTGGGGGCGATACTGGCGGGTGCATCTCATATCGACCATGTGGATCGCCTGCGGGCCGGGTCGACAGGGCGGGTGTTGGGGTTTCAGGTGATGGCCCCCTCGACGGTGGGAACGTTTCTGCGTTCTTTCACGTGGGGTCATGTACGCCAGTTGGAGAAGGTGTTGACCCTGTCGCCGGGTCGGGCGTGGCGGGCGGGGGCCGGTCCCCCCAAGAAGGGTGTGACCGTTGATTTCGACTCGACGATCTGCGAAGTGTCAGGCAAGGCGAAGGCGGGCGCCTCCTATGGGTATACGAGTGGGTATACGAGCGTGTTGGGTTATCACCCTCTGTTGGCGTTCCGGGCGGACACCGGCGAAGTGGTCGGCGCCCGCCTTCGGGAAGGGGCATCACAGCGAGGTGTGGTCCATTTCGCTAAAGAGACCATACGCCGCGCTCGGCGGGCCGGGGCAGCAGGCCCGATCAACGTACGGGCCGATTCCGGGTTCTGGTCCTACGCCATGCTCGCAGCCTTGGACCAACTCGGGGTGGGCTGGTCGGTCACCGTCCCCCAAGACGCCAAGGTCAGAGCCGCGATCGCCGCGATCGACGAACAAGCCCGGACGGCTATCGCCTACCCCGACGGCGGCGAAGCACAAGTCGCGGAAACCGTACTCGAGATGATCAACCCAAAAGAAACGGTCACAACGGCGCGAGGTACGTCTCGTGGTGCGCCGCACCCGCCTCGTCGGATCCCAACCACAGTTCTGGAAGAACTGGCGGCACCACGCGTTCGTTACCAACCTCGACGCGTCCCCAACCGACACCTACCGACACCACACCCACACCGAGAAGAACACCGACACCGACACCCACACCGAGAAGAACACCGACACCGACACTAGCCGTCGGTTGGTCGAATCGGACCGGTACCACCGCCGCCACGCGGTGTGCGAACTCGCCATACGCGACCTCAAAGGCTCAGGAGGTCTAGCCCATCTACCATCCGGTGTCTTCAACGCGAACGCCGCCTGGCTGCTGTGCGCCGCCCTAGCCCACAACCTCTACCGGCAGATCGCCATCCTCGGACAAACCCAACCGTCCGCCCAACTCGTATACGGGCGCACCATCCGGACCCGACTGTCGGACTGCCCGGACGTCTCGTCAACCACGGCGGACGCCCCATCCTGCGTCTACCCGCCCGATGGCCCTGGGCCACCGCCTACCAGACCACCCTCGCTAACCTCCGCGGCCTCCCCCAACTCTGCTGACCCACCCCGAACAGCCCCGCCAACCCGAACAATCAGCCCCACCCCAACCCCACACGTCCCAAACCACCGAAACCAACCCCACCACCGCTAACCCCACCGAACCACACCCCCAAACACCCCCAAACTGAACCCCCCCGGGTTTTCCGCCCGGACGAGGATGCCAACGGATCCGGGAACCGAGCACCACCTCCGAGCCTAGGACATAGGGATTGGGTGAGACGGCCACCGGCCGCACTGGGACTCTCGCCGGTCAAAGATTCGGAGCGGTTCCACCACTGAAGGCCCCGGGTGAACCCAGCTTCCAGCCACGCCGCTTTGCTCCATGTCCAGCCATACAGAAATCCTTTTACCTGCAACCCCGATGAGCGGCGCCGCAGCAACGATACTGACCGGCTAGGACACCGGACCTGGACCAGGGGTCCGCCAGCAAGACGTACACGGCCCGGTGCCGTATGGAGGGCCGAAGGCAAGCTCCGGCGGTGCCTACCAAATTAGAACCTGACGGCATACCAGCGGTTCGGTCGGCACTTCGGGTGAGTCGAACCCTTCCGCCGATGCCGAGACGAACCCCCAACCACCCTTCGTTCCCCGGTAGCGAAGGTTACTAGCCAGACGAGGTAGGAGAACGCTTCGAGCGGTTCGTGAGTACGGTTTTTATTGCGGAGCAGGCGGCCGTTGAGTTGACCCTGCCGGAGAACATGTGCCCGACACCGACCAAAGCAGTGCCTACCCCACGAAACCGCGCAGCCTCGACTTAGAACGGCGCTTGGTCGATAGCGGGCCGGCTGCCGACACCCGCGGTGCCGTCGATCTTGATCTCGATTGATGAGAGGTGAACGTCAAAGTAGAACGCTCCTTGCAGTTGGTCGTTCTCCTTCTCGGCTCTACGCAACTGCTCGGCCTGCTCCCTCGACAGCAGGGACGCGTCCTGAGCGAGCATTCGAGATAGCTTGTTGGCCTGATCGAACGAGGTAGCGTGTGCGAGTTCATCGACTATTGCCGCAGTTAGCTTCTCCGAGGTCCTCTTGTCCTTCAGCAGAACCTTGACGAGGTTCATTGCGAGCGTTTTTGGCTGTTGGCTAGCAGCGTTGGTCACCGCCTGCACCGAGCCGAAAAAGCCGTACGGCAGTAGATCGAACTGAACCGGGACGACGGCTACTCCACGACCCAGAGCGATGCCGACCTCTTGGTCACACCAATCGCTCTCACGGAAGCCCTGGTGGAGAAGCCCGGCTAGGGCGTCGCAGGAGTGAAGCGCTGACTCGACAACGAGCCGCCACTCCTTTCCCGGCTGAATGTCATCATGAGCGACGAAGGCATCGACGCCGTAAAAGCGGAGATACGACTTCAATGAGTGTGCTGCCAGCTTCTGAGTGGCCACATGGGTCAAGAAGAGCCGAAACCTGTCATCCTCCCAGGGTTCGTCGCCCGGGCGAGAATGGCCCATGAAATATTGGTCAATCCCAGCGAGGTTGTCGTCTTCTCCGTGCTTAAGGGAGGTAACGATGTAGGACCTCATGCCTTCTTGCCAATCGTCCAAGGTTGGGAAGCCGAACTGCTCTAGGACGAGGTCGATTTCTCCCCAGTCGTTCGTGGCTGCGAGCCGCGTGGCGACACGCTTAATGACGTCGACGCGCTGACCGGGCTGCATGCGATGAGTTTATGAAGCGTCTCAGCGAAAGGAGCGTCATTCGTATGAGGGTGTGCCTTTCTTACACCGCGGACACGATAGGGGGTGGGGAGATCACCAGGCTTGCCAGACTGATACTGGAGAGGCTCACCGGTCTGGCCGCTGGAATCCCCCGCGCTTTCGTGGTGACTGTCACGACAGCCCTGGATTATGGGGCATTGTCGAAACCTGTCCATGTACCGAACCTCGACGCACCACGATCCGGATCGTGTCATCCGGTTCCATTCTGTGGTAGCCACTGCCGGGATCCTCATCCAGTACCGGGGCGGCCCGCCGCGCTAGAGCGAGGTGCGCGACCATCTCCAGCCGTAGTATCAGTTGGCATGGGCCGTATTACACATCCGCAGTTCCTTAGGTCGGGACGTGAGGTCCTACGCTTCGCGCAGCAGCTTCGTCTCGAGTGGTCGAGGGCTCGGGTGGGTGGGCTGTCGGCTGAGATCGCTTTCTTCGCGCTCTTGGGGCTGTTCCCGGCTGTGGTGGTGTTCGCCGCGGCGCTTGGCTCGCTTTACGTGGTGATCGGCGAAGGCGCGGCTGCCGACATCGAGCAATGGCTACTCGACCAGGTGCATGAGATCTTCGGTTCCGACAACACGCTGCGCTCTACCATCGCGGATCTCTTCGACCGGTCGAATGCGGGACTGATCACTGTTGGAGTTGTTTTGACGATGTACGCCTCGTCACGGGGCTTTGTCGCCGTGATACGCGCCCTGGACGTGGTATATGACCACGACGAGCGCAGAAGCTGGCTGTTCACCCGTGTTCTGGGTGTCGGCCTGACAGCTTCCACGATTCTGGTGGCTGCGGTGGTTACTGCGATGGTGGTGGTCGGTCCCTTGCTGGGTGGCGGCGAAGAGGTGGCTGATCGCTTAGGGGCCGGCTCGATATTTACCTGGGCTTGGGGGTGGTTGCGCTGGCCTGTGGTGTTCGCGGTTGTTGTCTTGTGGGCCGCCTCCGTCTACCACATGGGGTACCGTCGGCGGGGTCCATGGCGGTGGGAGTTGCCGGGGGCGGTGGTGGGTACCGGATGGTGGTTGGTCGTTTCGGCAGGTTTCGGCGCCTATCTCGAGTTGGCCTCCAGCGGCGTGAACGCGGTGTTCGGGTTGCTGGGTGGGGCTCTGAGCCTGCTGCTGTGGCTGTATCTTCTGGCGATGGGCCTGTTGGTCGGCGCTGGGTTGAACATGGTGCTGACCCGCCGGACCTCAACTCGGGAGACGCATGCTGGTATTCCCCTCGTTGCTTGGGGGGATGCCACCACAGATCGTGGCGCTATGTGCCGTCGCGGAAGGATGTCGTTACCGGCGAGGCTCATCGGTCGGCTCGTTCGAGCCACCATACGAACGACTCGGCGTCGCTAAGCGTCGATCCTTGCTCGCCAAGGAACACGGCCAGTGCATCGGCCAACTCTCGTACATGGTTCTGCCCGCCGCGGAAGAACCGGCGGGGATGGGTGAAGACGAGCCCCGCGTGCCGCTGTCGTTCGGCTGTGATGCGCCGGTGGAGCACTGCGAAGTCCTTCACGTTTTCGGTCACGACCGTTCTGCCACCGGCCGTCGCGGCCCGGAAGTAAATCCTCGTCGGGCAGCCCGATCAGATCGGAGCGCTCCTCGACGGCTACGACGTCGTGTCCCCGGTCCCGGAGGAGGGCCGCGACGCTCGGATCGTGCATCTCGTCAAGGAGGAGTTTCACCCCGACAATATCCTGCGCTCGTTCTCCCAGGCGGCCAACTCACGGTCGGCGATGTCGTTGTTGTGCGCGATCTCAGCGTCGATCTCGTCGGTGAACTCTGCGTAGTACCGGCTGGTTGTGCGGACCTGCCCTTGGGTGAGGCCGAGTTGAGCGGCGGCTGAGGTTACTCGTTCATCGAGGCTTTCCGCCAGACCCAGTAGCAGACCAACAACCTCACACACGTCGGGTCCGGCAGCCAGACCAGCGCGCCGACCGCTCGGACCGTCACGGAAGACGATCCCGGGGTGGGATTCCATGCGAAGCCCCTCGTCGATCAGTCGTTCCCCCGCGGATGAGATCGATTCAGCCCGCTGGGCCGCACCCCGTTTGAGCCGCTCGTAGGCGCCCTGGCGCTTGAACCGGATCGATAGAACAGTCATGGTGAAAATGTAGTTGATTGTCACCGGAAAGCCGGCTGGTTTGGTCAGGTTCCTACCACGGTGAGGCCCGTGGGCGGTCTACGTTGGGCAAAACTTCCAAGTATGATCGGGATAGGGTTTGGGAATAGCTGACTGGTAAGGTATAGGAATGAGGGTTCGTCGGGTTCTGATGGTGGCGGTGATCGCCGTCTGGGCAGTGGTACCGGCACCCGTGTCGGGGGAGGACGCTTCGGGGGCGGGGACGCCGGTTGCCCTCTGCGACCAGGCTTCAGTAAACCAGTTTTCAGACGTGGATGCAGGTCGTTACGCCGCGGATTACATCCTGTGTATGAAGGTTTTGGGTTTGTCGGTGGGTACGGCAAGGGGCGCCTACGATCCGGAATCGGATCTCACACGGGCACAGATGGCCACGTTCCTGGTGCGTCTATGGCGGGACGTGTTGGGGAGGCAATGTCCTGAGGGCGTGGAGGCGCCATTCGTCGATACATCTGGGAATGCCCATAAGGGCAGCATCGACTGCTTGCACGGGTTGGGTATCACCGTGGGTACGACCGCGGTGACTTACGGGCCGTTCGAGACACTGACAGGTTCTCAGATTTCGCGGTTCTTGGCGCGTTTCTACGACAACGCTGACAACAGTTGCGGACCTCCAGGTGAGGAACTTGATAGGGCCGTGAATTGTATGGTCGCCTTGAGAGTTATCCCGTCGGAAGCTGAAGGCAGCAGCACCGGGGCGGTGACCAGGTACCAGATGGCTGTGTACTTGATCGGGCTCTGGCATAACCTGGCGGGGCGTGGTCTCCCTCCGCCGCCACCCCATAAACCTGACCGTGATCCGACCGCATCCGGCGAAACCGTGGCCGTGACCCGACGGTCGCAGGACGAAGACGGGGAAGAAGACGATGACGATGACGACGATGACAGCCTCAATGCATTGACAACCACGCGTACTACAGTCGGTTTACAAACAACGACCGGTTCTACGGTTCCTGATGACACTCCGTTTACGGATAATGATGGGTTTGATACTCCGTTTACGGATAATGACGGTACTGATTCGGATGGTTTTGACACTCCTGAGGGGGGTTCGACGGTCGGTACTCGGGCGACTACCGCGACTACGGTTTCTGTAACCTCTACGACGAGGTCGACATCCTTGACGACTGGTTCTACGGTTCCCGACAACAGCCCATACAGCGACGACAGCGACGACAGCGACAGCGATTGACAGGTTCTCGTTCGGTCGGAACGATTGACCGGGGGATTGGTTATCCGCAGGATCCCGCGTTGGGTGGGTTGGAGGACCTGTTCGATCCCGAGTGGGTTTGGGAGGCGTACTGTCGGCGGTTCGGTCAGCGTGGGTCGGGTCCTGCCCGTGTTGTACTCCGTCTGGTTAACCACAGTCCGGGAAAGCGTATCCTGGTCTCCTACAGGATCAAGTGGCAACGCGACGATTACCTGCCGCCGGAGTACTTCACGTTGTCGGTAGAGCGTGGCGCCTCAGTTGAGGTCTTTCGTTACCCGCATGATCCTTATCTGCCGGGCCTTGCCGAAGCAGCCGATCCCGAGGCTGCCCACCGGTTGATCGGCCGCTATGTTCTGGTCTTCCCCGGCCGTCGGGTACGCGTGGAACTTGTTCGCTATCGACCCCGCAGCCGGGCGGTGCTACGGCACCGGGTGGGCAAAGTAAGACTCTACGTTCGGGTGATGCGACCGGTGGGTATGTCTCCTTTGCTGGAAGCCGCTCGACTCGTGGCACGTTCGGGATTCGCTGCTCCCCGAGTGGCTGGACGCTGGGACGACGGTGGGGTGGTGTGGCTGTCGGAAATACCGGGCATCAACGTGCGCCGCTCTCTGAGACGGGGCGATCCTCCAACCCCCGGCCTTGTTCTAGACGGATTGGAAAGTCTTTGGCGTCTTCCTCCCCACACCACACGGGCCTGTCCGTTCGGGCTTCGCGGGCGGTACTACTACGCAAGCCGGATTCTCCACCACGCCCTGGAGAACTACCCGACGGTGTCTCTGCTCCGGGATGCTACCCGGGCACTGGATCCGTTCGTCGAGGGCTGGAGACCGTCGGGCATCGCCCACAACGACTTCTATGACGACCAGATGATCGTGCTACCCGACGGAAGGCTAGCCCTAGTGGATTTCGAGGAGGCCGGACCGGGCGACCCCATGCTCGATATCGGGAACTTCCTGGCTCACCTCAAATGGAACTCGACCTTCAACAAGAACATCAACGGGGACCCTAACGGCGCTTACTACGATCTGTTCCGGTCCGCTGCCCTGGAACGGAACCGTTGGAACGAGGCGGACCTCAACCTGCGCGAAGCGGTCTGCCTGTTCAGGATATCGGCCAACCCCATCCGGCGACCTCGTTCCGGATGGCGCGACAAAGTCGAAACCGGCTTACAACTAGTCAACGACGTACTGGGGTGAGTTAGCCCTGATTATTCAGGTTTCCCACACACCGAGGCATGTAACGCCTGTTCAACCCGAGTATCAAGATAAACCCGCCGTTCACCCGACAGGTGAATCTCCACACCGGACTGAAACGGGAAACGCCGATAGCTGTACTGCCTGGTCAGGGCGCGAATATGGTCGTCTCCGCTCATCCTCCAAACCCCCATCCATGAATAATCGGGGCTAGGAGAATCTCACTGTTCACCCGGCGGGTCCTCGACGTATGCGCGCCATCTCGATCCATGAAGGGCCATGTTGACCGGCGGGGCCATGGTGTGTCGTCGGTCCGCGGACCGGGACCGGAGGTGAATCGTTGTCCCGAGGTCCCCGCTCAACAATTCGCGCCGGCAAGTGTGGTATGCTTAGAGGGATTCCGGCTCTAGTAGGTCGGGCTGGTGGGTTCGCAGACGCGTCTTTGGTTCTTTCCGTCATCATGGACTTGCCCCGGGAGATTGTCCGAATACCAGTCTTCCATTGATTCACTAACGAACCCGTGCAGCCGCTCGCGCTAAGCGGGCAAGGAGACCCATGCCACCCACATTCGCCCAGTTGGGCGTTCCCAAGTCCATCTGCCACGCCCTTGCCCGGCGCGGTATTACTCAACCGTTCGAGATCCAGACAGCCGCGATGCCCGACGCGTTGGATGGCCGTGACATTTGCGGTCACGCTCCCACGGGGTCGGGCAAGACGCTCGCCTTCGGTATTCCGCTCGTGGCGAATGCAGGTAAGGCAAGACCATATAGACCCCAGGCCCTCGTGCTGGCTCCGACCCGAGAACTCTCTCATCAGATCATGACCGAGCTCCGGTCCCTCTCGGGAAAGATTCGTGTGGCGGTCGTCTATGGCGGTGTGGGATACGGGCCCCAGATCGGAGCCCTCCGTCGTGGGGTACACATACTCGTAGCGTGCCCCGGCCGCCTAGAAGACCTGATCGATCAACGCGCGGTAGACCTCTCTGATGTCGACCAGGTGGTTGTTGACGAGGCTGACCGGATGGCTGACATGGGGTTCATTCCAGCGGTGCGGCGTCTACTCGACCAGACTTCGAGCAGACGGCAGACGATGCTGTTCTCCGCCACGCTTGATGGCCCGGTCAGGTCACTAACCCGCGACTACCAGCACCATCCTGCGCGCCATAGAGTAGGCGCGGCAACACCTGACGTTATCGCTGCTGACCATGTGTTCTGGAACGTCGCCAGAACGGATCGGCTCAGGGTCGCTTCCGAGACGATCAACACCGCGGGGTCGACGATCGTCTTTTGCCGGACCCGTCATGGCTGTGACCGGATAGTCCGCCAACTCGACCGCAATGGTGTCCGGGCCGCCGCGATCCATGGCAAACGAAGCCAGAGCCAGCGGACTAGGGCGTTGGAGGACTTCGCCTCCGGAAAGGTCCAAGCGTTGGTCGCAACCGACGTTGTTGCCCGAGGGATACATGTAGAGGATGTCCGGGCTGTCATCCACTTCGACCTTCCCGCCGACCATAAGGCTTACCTTCATCGATCGGGCCGGACCGCCCGCGCAGGCGCCGGCGGCGTCGTGGTTTCGCTCGTTCCTCCCGATCAGGTTAGAGATATCCGGCAGATCAAACGACGACTCGGCCTCCAGCAGCGTATTACTCAGGTGGATCTCAGGGCTATCCAACCCCTTGTCCATGCGTCACCCCATCCTCAATCCCGCAAGGTGGCCAACGATTCTACAAGTCGCCAACATCGGAACTCCCAGCAACGCCGCCGGTATACCGGCAGGAACAGGTATCGGCAACGACCTAGCAATCACAAGCGGTCACGGTCCAAGAATCCGAAAGAGCGCGCGACCGTCTGATCAAGCCAAGTTACTCCGGTACGACTGGACGCCTGAGCGGTAGATAGTTGCTTATGCACCATTCGAAGACTAAGTTATCCAGGGCTGTACCGAGCATGGTTGCTGAACCGGGCTAAGGGTACCGGGGAGTGGGTTTGAGAAGGAGGTACCTGATAGGCCGATGTTGCGGCGTTGGTTTCGGATTCGTGCGGTCGAGATTGTGACGGGCGTGCGGATCCGTCTTGTGGCTGCGGCTACGATCTGCACCCTTGTCGCGAGCATGCCTTGGTCGGCGTTTGCGCAAAGCAACCAGCCACCTGACTTTCCGTCGACCGAAACCGGAGTCAGGAGCGTGGCGGAAGACACCGGACCCGGAGTGGATATCGGTGCTCCGTTCCAAGCCGATGATCCCGATGATGCGGTTCTGACCTACTCAATCGGAGGGGTTGATGCCGACGCCTTCACCGTGGTTGCAGGTACCGGACAGTTGCAAACCTCGTCCGGACTCAACTACGAGGCCAAGAGCACCTACCGGTTATCCGTCACCGCAACCGATCCCATGGGTGCTTCCGATTCCATCAATGTGGTGGTGAACATCACCAACGTTGAAGAAGCAGGCATCGTCAGTTTCGTTCGTCAAGCTAATCACAAGACGATAAGGGTGCATTTGCGGGATCCGGACGGAGGGGTGAGTGGCGCCACATGGACCTGGGCGAGATCGGTAGACGGACTGACAGCCTGGACGGACATCACCACTACCTCCACTTCCTACACCCCGGGAGTCTTGGACTCAGGCAAATACTTGCGGGCTACGGTGACGTACACCGACACGCTCGGTGCGGGCAAGGAAGCCAAGGCCGTTTACAACAACCTGCTCCCGGCACCCGAAATCCGGGTGGCCACCGTGGTCTCCGGGCTCACCATCCCCTGGGACATGGCCTTCACCCCCGATGGGACCATGCTGTTCACCCAGCGATCCGGGTCGCTTAGTAGCCGACTCACCAATGGCGTCGTGCAGACCGTCGATGCCGACTTCGGAGATCTGTTTGCCTCCGGAGAGACAGGGTTGATGTCCATCGCGGTCGATCCGGAGTTTGGCTCCAACCGGCGTTTCTATACCTGCCAGGGTCACACCGGCCCGGAGGTACAGGTGATCGCCTGGACGATCGATTCCTCCTACGCGGAGGCCACCCGGGTGGCGGACCCGCTTGTCGGGGGAATACCCACCGGCGCCTCCGGGCGACACGGCGGCTGCCGCCTACGCTTCGGACCTGACGGATACTTGTGGATCACAACCGGTGATGGCGGCCGGGGGACGAACCCGCAGGACTTGGCGTCGCTTGGGGGGAAGGTCCTTCGCGTTGACAAGACGACGGGTCTCGGCGCTCCCGGCAATCCGTTCCCCTCGTCGCGTGTCTATACCTTCGGTCACCGTAACGTTCAGGGTTTGGATCGTCGTCCCGGTACGAATGAAATGTGGTCGGTCGAGCACGGCCCCACCTTCGATGACGAGATCAACCTGCTGGTGGCCGGGGGCAACTACGGTTGGGACCCCACTCCGGGGTATAACGAGAGGCTTCCCATGACCGACCTGACACGGTTCCCCGACGCCGTCGAGGCCAAATGGTCCTCGGGAAGTTCCACCCTGGCTACCAGCGGTGGCACATTTCTGTCGGGGAGTGGATGGGGCATCTGGGAGGGACGTTTGGCGGTGGCCACTCTCAGGGCTCAGAACCTGTACCTGTTCGAGTTCGACGCCGCGGGGGAGCTTATCAGCATGATCTCCCTTCCCGAGCTGGCTTGGAAGTACGGGCGGCTGAGGACACCCGTACTGGGTCCTGACGGCGCTCTCTACGTATCCACATCCGGCCTTCCCGGCACCGGCCTGATACTCAGGGTGGCCGAGAAGCAGGCGCCGGATGAGCCTCGTATGGGGCAGGTGACCAGCCGTGTCGATCAACTGGTCGTCAACTGGGACTCGCCCACCGACGATGGGGGAGGGGAGATCACCGGCTACGACCTTCGCTACATCCGTTCCGACGCGACCGACAAGGCAGATATCGAGTGGGCGCTGGTAACCGGCGCGCATGGACCGGGCAGCGGTCCGTTCGCGTACACGTTGGGTTCGTTAGAGAACGGGGTCTCCTACGACCTACAGGTCCGCGCGGTCAATAGCGAGGGAGTGGGCCAGTGGTCCCGAACTGTCCAAGCGACTACTGCCCTACCAAACCATCCGCCGGTGTTCTCCTCGGACACCGCCGTCAGGGAGATCGGTGAGGATCACATGGTGGGAGGGAAAGTAGGGGCGCCGGTGGTGGCGACCGATCCCGAGCGGGACACGCTGACGTACACGCTTGACGTCTCCTCTGAGTATTTCGATCTGGCTTCCGCCACCGGACAGCTGACGACTCGTGCGGAGCTCGATTTCGAAACCGATTCCGTTCACGATCTGACAATCCTGGTAAGCGACGGTAAGGATGAGAACGGTGAAACCGACCCGAGTAGCGATGACACCATAGATGTCACGGTGAACGTGACGGACGTCAACGAGCCTCCGGCACTCGACGGCCCGGTCACCGTAGACATCTCGGAAGGCGCCGAGCGTCGGCTGGCCACCTATAGTGCTGTCGATCCGGAACAGGCATCCATTGCTTGGAGCGTGGCGGGCACCGACGCCGCCGACGTGGAGATCGACAACTCAGGCGAGCTCAGTTTGCGACAATCGCCCGACTACGAGGGCCCGCAGGACGCCAACCGGGACAACCGGTATCAGGTCGAGGTGCGAGCCTACGACGGGATGAACCGTTCTACACTCGATGTCACCGTCACCGTCGGTAATGTTGACGAGCCGGGCGCGATCACCCTGTCATCTATCCAGCCTCAGGTGGGAACCTCCATGGTCGCCACCCTGTCGGATCCCGACGGCGGTGTCAGCGGCGCTTCCTGGCAATGGTTTACCTCCACGGATCAAGCGACGTGGTCGAGCATCACCGGTGCGGTGCGGTCCGGTTACACACCGGTTGTGGGCGACGAAGGCGCCTACCTGCAGGTGACCGTCTCCTACAACGATGGGGAGGGGCAGGGGAAGAACGCCGAAATGGCCCTCGCTTCGACCGTGAGGGCGGCGCCGGTGACTAACTCTCCTCCTGAGTTCCCCAGCACCCGGGTCCAGAGGGAAGTGTCCGAGGGTGCACCGTCCGGTAGGGCACTCGGAGCGCCGGTCGCCGCTTCCGATCCCGACGGGGATAAGCTCCTCTACACCCTTGACAAGAATAGTGACGCCGTTTTCGACATTGACGAAGCAACCGGCCAGCTGTCTACCGAGGCCTCCCTAGACCACGAAAGCAGGGCAACCTACAACGTGAAGGTTACAGCTACCGATCCGTCCTTGAGTAAGGCGACCACAACCGTAGCCGTCACCATTACCGACGAGGACGAACCACCCGTCCTCAGCGGACCCGGCGTCGTATTCGTTCCCCACAACACCAGGAACACGGTGGCTACCTATCGCGCGTCCGACCCCGAGGGCGCCACACTCACCTGGACGCTCTCTAGCCCTGACCTGAGCCTACGGTTGGCCAAAGGCGTTCTCTCCTTTCCCGATCCGGCCGAATACCAACCCGATTCCGGCAACACCTATTACATCACCATCGAGGTCTCGGATCAGACGTACAGTACTTTGCTCCCTGTCACCATCATGGTCACCGAGGTCTCCCGTAAGACCCCGCCTCCGCCGACTCGATCCGGTGGCGGAGGCTCAAGCGATGGCGGAGGCTCAAGCGGTGGCGGTGGCGGTGGCGGTGGCGGCCCGCCGACGCCGACGGCCTCTGAGAGGTTCGAGGACGTTCCGTCGGGAGCGGGGTACGAGTCAGCGGTGTCGTGGATGGTCGAGCATCAGATAACTGTGGGTTGTACCCGCACCTTGTTCTGCCCCGACGCCGACCTTACCCGCCAGCAGTTCGTCACTTTCCTGTGGAGAGCGGCCGGGGAGCCGACCGCCACCTATCGGGGGTCCGAGGCGTTCGCGGATGTCGTCCAGGGTGTGTATTCGGATGAGGCCATCGGTTGGGCTGTCTCCAACGGGGTTACCGTCGGCTGCACAGAAGGGGAATTCGGGGATACGAATTGGCGGTTCTGTCCCGGCGATCCGGTTACCAGGGGGCAGATGGCGACGTTCCTTTACAGGCATGTGGATTCCGGCTATCCGGGACGATCGCTTGCCTACACGGATGTGGACGCCGACGCCTATTACTGGCCGAGCGTTTCATGGTTGACCGAGTTCGGAGCGGCGCCGGGATGCGATCCGGGGCGTTTCTGCCCGGACCGGGATGCCACCCGGGTCGAAGCGGCGGTGTTCATCCACGGGGTAGCCATACGACCCGGGATGTGGGGACCGGGGAACACCTCCTTCATACCCTCATCAAGCTGAGCCCGCGGATCCACGCGGTCGCTCCGCTCGTCGCAGGGGCGCTATTAGCCCCGATTATTCATGGATGGGGGTTTGGAGGATGAGTGGAGTAGACCAAAGTTGCGCCTTGACCAGGCAATACAGCTATCGGCGTTTTCCTGTCCCGGTCCGGTGTAAGAGGTTCACCTGTCGGGTGAACGGTAGGATTCTCCTAATACTCCGGTTGGTCTGGCGTTACATGCCTTGGTGTGTGGGAAACCTGAATAATCAGGGCTAGCGAAGTTGAGCAGCGGTGTGGACTCCGATGGGCGTTGTTTGAGATAGTCGTGATTCTCCACCGGACCGGTGGCAACTACCATGATGTTTCCACTCGCCTGCTTCCCCCGACTGATCGAACCTGAACGCTGAGATGATGATCAAGGACAAGCTGGTAGTCCGCGGCGCCCGCGAACATAACCTGCAAAACGTTTCGATAGAGCTTCCTCGCGATCGGCTGATCGTATTCACGGGTCTGTCCGGTTCGGGTAAGTCCAGCCTGGCGTTCGATACCATCTACGCGGAGGGTCGTCGCCGCTATGTGGAGAGCTTGTCGGCCTACGCCAGGCAGTTTCTCGGCCAGATGGACAAACCCGATGTCGACTTCATCGAAGGTCTGTCTCCGGCCATCTCGATCGATCAGAAAACCGCCGGGCGTAACCCTCGCTCGACCGTCGGGACCATCACGGAGATCCATGATTACCTGCGCCTCCTGTACGCGCGGATCGGGCTTCCCCACTGCCCTGAATGCGGGAGGGCCGTGGCTCGCCAGACACCCCAGCAGATTGTCGACCAGATAGCCGTCCTCCCTGAAGGAACCCGTTACCAGGTGCTTGCACCGATCATCAGAGGCCGCAAGGGTGAGTACGAGGAGCTTTTTCGTGACCTTTCCCGCCAGGGGTTCAGTCGAGCGAGGGTGGACGGTGAGGTGGTTTACCTGGGGGAGCCGATCAAGCTGGACCGCTACTACACCCACACCATCGAGGTGGTGGTCGACCGCTTGGTAGCCGGTCGGGGCGGGAAACGGCGGATCACCGACTCGCTCGAGACCGCTCTGGGTCTCACCGGGGGAATCGCGGTCGTGGACGTGATAGACGGTTCCGAGCTGACCTTCAGCCAGCATCTGGCGTGTACCGACTGCGGTTTGTCGTTCGAGGAGCTAGAACCCCGCACCTTCTCGTTCAACAGTCCCTACGGCGCCTGCCAGGCATGTTCGGGGATCGGAACCAAGTTCGAGGTGGATCCGTTGCTGGTGATCCCCGATGATGAGCTCTCGATCGCTGAGGGCGCGGTGGCGCCGTGGGCAACCAACCGGAATCGCTACTTTCACCACCTGCTGAACGGGCTGGCTAATGAACTCGGGTTCGATGTCGACCAGCCCTTCCACCAGTTGGCGGACGAGCACCAAGAAGCCGTTCTGTACGGTACCGGGGACATGCCGGTGCAGGTGTCGTTCACCAACAGGTTCGGGAGACGGCGGCGGTACAAGGCGACTTACGAAGGGGTGATTCCGGTCCTGCGGCGCCGTCACGAGCAGACCGAATCGGAATCGGCTAGGGCTCACTACGAGGAGTACATGCGGGAGGTTCCCTGTCCGGAGTGTGGTGGCGCCCGTCTTAACCCTGTCGCACTGTCGGTAACCGTGGGAGGCCTGAACATTTTCGAACTGTGTCGCAGCTCCATCAGCCAAACCCTCTCTGTTCTGGACGGGCTCCAACTGGGTAGAAGGGATGCGACGATTGCGGAGTCGATCCTGAAGGAGATCCAAGCCCGCCTCCGGTTCTTGCTGGATGTGGGCCTCGAATACCTGACCCTGTACAGGGGCGCCGCCACCCTTTCCGGGGGAGAGGCCCAGCGGATCCGGCTGGCCACCCAGATCGGCTCCGGCCTGGTAGGTGTCCTGTATGTTCTGGACGAGCCCTCCATCGGGCTTCACCAGCGTGATAACCGTCGCCTGCTCGAGACCCTTCTCCGGCTTCGGGATCTCGGGAATACGCTCATCGTGGTCGAACACGACGAGGAGACGATCCGGACCGCCGACTACGTGGTCGATCTAGGGCCTGGAGCGGGGGAGCATGGCGGCCATGTGGTTGCGGAGGGGGGCTATGAACAGATAGTCGCCGAGCCGACTTCCCTTACGGGCGACTACCTGGCCGGACGCCGCAGGATTCCCACCCCGAAAGCCCGCCGATCCGGTGACGGCCGGACGGTCACCGTAGTGGGAGGCGCCGAGAACAACCTACGCCATCTTGATGTGGAGTTTCCGTTGGGAAGGTTCATCTCCGTCACCGGTGTTTCCGGCAGTGGCAAATCGACCTTGGTCCAGGAGATCCTGTCGAAGGGACTTCACCACCGACTCTATAGGGCGAGAGCTGTTCCCGGCCGCCATAGACGTATCGAGGGAATCGAGCATCTCGATAAAGTCATCAACATCGACCAGTCACCCATCGGTAGAACACCGAGGTCCAACCCCGCCACCTACACCAAGGTATTCGATCGGATCAGGGCCCTGTTCGCATCCACTCCCGAATCGAGAGCCCGCGGATACAAGCCGGGGCGCTTCTCTTTCAACGTCCGCGGCGGTCGCTGCGAGGCGTGCCGCGGTGATGGAACGATCCGGATCGAAATGCACTTCCTGCCGGATGTGTACGTGCCCTGCGAGGTCTGCGAAGGCAGGCGTTACAACCGGGACACCCTCCAGGTCAGGTGGAAGGAGCGGTCGATCTCCGAGATTCTCGATATGCCGGTTGAGGAGGCATTGGCGTTCTTCGACGCCCAGCCACCCATCGCCCGCATCCTGCAAACCATCTACGACGTGGGGTTGGGATACATCCGTCTAGGCCAATCGGCGCCGACCCTGTCCGGGGGCGAGGCACAGCGAGTCAAACTTGCTTCCGAACTCGGGAAGCGGGCCACCGGCAACACCATGTACATCCTTGACGAACCCACCACCGGCCTTCATTTCGAGGACACCCGCAAGTTACTGGAGGTACTCCACCGCTTGGTGGACACCGGTAACACCGTGGTGGTTATCGAGCACAACCTGGACGTCGTGCGGTCAGCGGACTGGATCATCGATATGGGACCGGAAGGTGGGGATGAGGGGGGGCGGATCGTGGCCCTGGGGACACCCGAGCAGGTGGCGCAGGTTCCGGAGTCATACACCGGAAAGTTCCTCCGGGACGTTCTGTAGGAGGGTCAGGTCCCTACTGGCCGGGCACGAAACGGAGTGCGGACATGTTGACGGACCTGGAGTTGGCTGGAAGGGGAGAAGTCGGGCCGACCGATCGGTCATACCGGGTGGTTCCCGACCGCATTTGCCGTGGGCGCCTATCCCAACCCGGTCGGGTGGAACAGCAAGCTGGACACGGCTGCACGGTCTATGTTCACTGTTGGGGAGGTAACGGGCGGACGGGCGCCGTGGTGGGATGCCGGTTGCGAAGGCACGGCTACGCAGGAGTCGGCGATGCCATCGAATTACTGCGAAGACTGCGCGTTCAGGGTGATAGGAAGGGTGGTCACAAGCCGACCACCTAGACTGCGGCACAGCGCCTGATGGTGGAACAGTGGGGGTACGGACGCTGAAGGATCATCCGCCGGAAGCCTGATCCTTAGCGCCTTTCAAAGGGGGATCGACGTGCAAGACTGGAACAAACTAACCGGGTGGTGGCTGGAGGAGTCCCGGGATCCGGCTTACCAGGAGGAGGTTGTTCCTCTCTTTCTGGGGGTTCTACCCCGAACGGTATCCGGACAGGTCGTGCTGGATTTTGGATGTGGTGACGGGCGAATACAGGATCTGCTGGCCTCTCGCGGCGCACAGCCAATTGGCGTGGACATGAACCTGGATCTGTTGCGCCTGGCGTCCCGTCGGCATCCCGTCGTCCTGAACTATCTACCCCAGATGTTCTGCATCGGAGACGACTCGGTTGATGGCGCTTATGTGGTCCTTTCCCTTGAACACTTCGAGGATTCACCGCGCTTCTTCAACGAAGCGGCGCGGGTAACCAGGGCGGGGGGATGGTTGTCGGTAGTCATCAACCATCCTGTTTATACGGCGCCCGGGTCAGGACCGGTGCTTGACACTACGGACGACGAGCTTTTCTGGCGCTTCGGCGATTACCTGACCGAGGGAAGGACCCGGGATCCGGCCGGAGGACGAACCGTCGAGTTCATTCATAGGCCGATCTGGATGTTGCTCAGCGAAGCCGCCGCCGCCGGTTGGTCATTGGAGATGGTTCGGGAACAAGGGGCCGGGTCTCTTGCCGCCGCCAGGGACCCGATCCTTGCCAAACACCGCGACATTCCACATTTGATGGCCCTTCGCTGGCTGAAGGCGGTGCCCGCTCCCCGTCGTTGATCGATTCGGGCCGTTAGCCCATCCGGCGGTGTGGAATAAAGAAGCCGGCCCATCCGTTAGGAAGGGCCGGCTTCGCCAGAAATGGTTGCTTGTTGTTTAAGGTGTCAGCCTGCCGCTCTGGCAGAGTCCAGCCAACTGTCCACCATGTCTCGGTTAGCGGCGATCCAAGCCTCGGCGTCAGCCTCGATATCAGCTTCCGAGTACTCATCGGCCGTGGCCATCTTGGCATTCTGGGCGGCGATGTCACTCAGCGGAATCGCCACCACCTCGAGGAGGCGGCGAATGTCGGGATTCGCATCCAGGAAGTCGGTGTTGCCTACCGCACGGATGTCGTTGACAGCGGACTGTAGCCAAACGGCGTTTTGCCCGGCCACGATGGCGGTGTTGGTCCAGTTCGGGGTCCAGGCGTAGAACAGCACCGGTTCACCGGAGTCCACTCTCGCCAGGATACTTTCTGCCAACTCGTCGTAGTTGCCCGAGATCTGCTCCACGTTGGCGCCCCAACTCTCTTCAGCGATCTGGTCGTTGATGACTGTTTCGCAGCCCCATCCGACGTTGCATCCGAGGAGGTCAGCCTTGCCGTCGCCGTCCCTGTCGAAGAGACCGGCATTGGCGGCCACACCACTCATCGAGGTGATTCCATTGCTGTCGGCCGTGGCCTTATCGATCATCAGACCGTCAACGGCGCCGCCGGCTACTTGCCAGCCCACCGGTTCGATCGGCAGATCAAAAGTCTGGCCTGTGACGTTCTCTCCCTCCAGATAGAAGTCATGGAGAGGGAACCAGCCGTTCGCCCACAGATCGTACTGACCTGCGGCAAGGGCGGGATAGAACGAGTAGGGGCTCAGCTCGGCTGCTGCTGGATTGGTCACCTCGTAACCGAGTTCTTCGACCAACTCTGCATAGATGGCAGCCTGCATGTATCCGGAACTCCAGTTAGCCCGGGCGATAGCCACGGGTCCGCCTTCGTCCTCGATAGCACAAGCCGAGAGCACCAGCAAGAATGCCGCAAGAGTCGCGGTCAGCGTGCTCAGTTTCTTGATCACCGTTGACCTCCCTTCTCCAGCCTCTCGATAAGTCCGCCATGCTGAGCTTGGAAGATGGCTTCGTCGTAGTGGCTCTCCAGAAGGTCGAGTTCCTCATCGAAGGCCTTCTTCAGGCTCCAGAGCATTATCAGGAGCACGAAGAGGAACGGTAGCCCGGTAGCCACGGCAGCGGTCTGGAGGGACGACAGGCCTCCTCCGATGAGCAGCACGATGGCCACGAGACCTTCCATGCATGCCCAGAACACACGCTGGGGCTTGGGCGAGTCGAGTTTTCCTCCCGAGGTGAGGTGGTCCACCACCAAGGAACCCGAGTCCGACGACGTTACAAAGAACGAGATCAGCAGCAGGATTCCCACAATCGAGACGAAGTAGGTCCATGGGAAGGCTTCCAACATAACGAACAGGGCGGTCGCCACGTTCTCGTTGACAGCCGTCGCCACGTCCAAGGTGCCGGTCCGTTGGAGATCCATCGCCGCGCCTCCGAACACTGCAAACCAGAGGAAGCAAAGGAGGCAGGGAAGAACGATCACACCGACGACCATTTCCCGTACCGAGCGACCCTTGGAGATCCGCGCAATGAACATTCCGACGAAGGGCGACCAGGATATCCACCATCCCCAGTAGAAGATGGTCCACCACTGTTGCCACTGGGTATTGAGTAATGCCGCATTCCAGAACGAGAACTCCGGCAGGATCTGGATGTAGACCCCGATGCTTTCCACATACAGCGACAGCACTAGGAGAGTGGGACCTACCAGCATCACGAAGATCAGGAATGCTCCGGCCAACCACACGTTGATCGAGCTCAACCGCTTGACACCACCGTCCAATCCGGCCACTACCGAGATGGTGGCCAATCCGGTGATACCTGCGATAAGTAGGATCTGGGTAGTGAGATTATCCGGTATGCCGAACACCTTGTTTAACCCTGCGGCTGCTTGTGAAGCGCCGAGTCCCAACGAGGTGGCCAATCCGAACAGAGTTGCCACCACGGTAAGAACGTCAATGGCGTTACCCCAAGTCCCGTAGATCCTCGGACCCAGGATCGGGTAGAACACCGATCGGAAGGTCAGAGGCAAACCCCGGTTGTAAGCGAAGAACCCCAGCGCAAGCGCCACCAGGCCGTACAGCGCCCATCCATGAATCCCCCAGTGGAGATAGGAGGTAGCCAGTGAAGCCCGGGCCGCTTCCGTCGACAAGGGTTCCGCGTCGAACAGAGGTGGCGGCGCCGTCAAATGGAAGATCGGCTCTGCCACGCCCCAGAACATCAACCCGATACCAAGACCGGCTGAGATCAGCATGGCGTACCAGGCGGCGGTCGAGAACTCCGGTAGGGCCGTCGGGCCACCTAGCCGGATCTTCCCGTACCTGCCTAACGCGAAGTACAGCGCTGCTCCGATGAAGATGTTGAAGGATATGATGTAGAGCCAACCCACCTTCTCGTTGATGAATTGGAGTATGGCGTCGAACACCCCGGATGCCTGTTCCGGGAATATCAGTGTGGCTGCGATGAAGACCAGCAGGAATCCGGCGGCGGAGAAGGTCACTTGGGGATGGATGTCGAATCCCCACTTGACGATATTCCGGTCGCCTGGTTCCCGGTCGGCTACTTCGGGATAGAAGTCGATGTCGGGGTCGATCTGTAGTCCCTCGAAGTGTGACCGCTCCCGGATCGCAGCAGCGCGACGGCGCTCCTGCTCGTCTTCCCAATCCTCGTATGCCTCGGAGACCTTGGTCAGGTCAAGTTCGTGGCGACCTTCAGCCATCTCGTAACCTTGCGTAGCGCCAAACCATCTGACTCTCCTTCCTCTAGTTGGCAGTCATGGTTTGCCTGGGAAGGCATCATCAGACCGGGTCCGAATGCGTCAAAATCAAAGCATCGGTCCGGGATGAAGTATCCGGGGTCCTGTTTAGTCCTCCCCAGGGACCCTGATCTACCCGAACTGTAGTTGAATCATGACCACCTACGCTGACTAGAGCACTTGATTTCTGTTTCTGAAACCCTTTCGAGTTCTGATCGCTAGTCTCGGAGCGGCACTACCAGGAAAGCGTCAAAATGCAGCGAACTACCCTTTCCGTCGTCGGGATCGTTGTGACCGCGCTCGTCATCGGGTTGGGAGTCCAGGGGGCGGCCGGTCAATCGGACGATCAGGAAGAGGCCCGCCCGCGAGTACGGATGGCGCGAGCCACATGGGATACGGGCTGGTTCCAGGCGGAGGTCTACAAACTCCTCCTACAACACCTGGGATTCGAGGTGGACGGTCCGGTCACCATGGACAACCCCGAGTTATACGCGGCGGTTGCCGGCGGGGAAGTGGATATGTGGCCCAACGGCTGGTTCCCCCTCCATGATCGTTACCTTGAGGGAGGGCTACTGGAAGCCGTGGGTACCCAGGTCGATGACGGCGCCTTGCAGGGTTACTTCGTTGACATCAAGACCGCCGAGACCCATGGCATTACTACCTTGGCCGATCTATCCGATCCCGGCATAGCTGCCCTGTTCGATGCGGATGGAGACGGTCTGGCGGACTTGGTGGGGTGCGAGATGGGCTGGTCGTGTTCAGCCATTATCGACCATCATCTGGAGGCTTACGACTTGGCCGCAACCGTGGAACACGTCCAGGGCGCCTACTCGCCTCTGATCTCGGAAACGATCGACCGTTACCGGGCCGGGCATCCGGTCCTCTTCTACACATGGACGCCCAATTGGACGGTGGGCGAGTTGGTTCCGGGACGGGACGTAATGTGGTTGGAGGTGCCGTTCCCCTCCCTGCCCGACGATCAGGCGGCGTTTCTGGACCGCACCATAATCCCTGGCATTGTCGGATGTCGTAACGACCCGTGCCAGGTGGGTTGGCCGCCCAATGACATCCGAGTGGTCGCCAACTCGGCATTCCTTAATGCCAATCCGGCGGCTCGGCGGTTGCTGGAGCAGGTGGTGATCCCTCTGGCTGATATCTCCGCCCAGAACGCCCTCATGGTGGAGGAAGAGGGTGATCCCGAAGACATCCGTCGCCACGCCGAGCAGTGGGTGTCTACCAACCAGGCCCTGGTCCGGCGTTGGATAGAAACCGCCGATCCCGATGCCGAATCCTTGACGGATCCCGATGCCGATACCGGGCTCGCCGACGGAGTGCTGAGGGTGGCTGCGCGGGTTCTCCCACCATTCGTGACCTACGAGAGCCTAACCTACGATGGCTTCGAAGTCGGTCTAGTGCACCTGATCGGTACCAGGTTGGGTATGGATGTCGAGATCTACGCCGTCGACACCGTAGCCAAGCAGATAGACGACATTGCCAGAGGTGTCGCGCATCTGGGGTTGGGTGGGGTAGCCATCACCGGCTCCCGCGAGTCGACGGTCGACTTCTCCCTCCCGGTACTCGACACCGGCCTGGCCATCATGGTTCCGACCCACGACCATGAGGGCGTGGGCGGTCGCATCCTTAGTTTCTTCCGGGCCATCGCCGGATCCGACCTGCCCTGGCTCATCGTGGTGTTCGCTATAGCGGTCCTGATGGCCGCTCACCTTATATGGTGGTTCGAACGTCACCACAACCCCGATTTCTCCGTTCCCTACCGGCGGGGGATCTTCGACTCCTTCTACTGGTCCGTGGTCACCATGAGCACGGTCGGCTACGGCGACAAGGTGGCCCGCGGGCGGATGGGCAAGATATTCGCCTTGTTGTGGATCTTTCTCGGAACGCTGGTATTCGCCAGTTTCACCGCCGCCATCTCCTCGTCCCTGGCGGTGAGCGAACTGCGAGGCGAAATCGCCGGGCCAAGCGACCTCCCCGGCCACCGGGTCGCGACCGTTGCGCGTACAGCCGGGGCCGCCTATCTCGAAAACGCCGGCATCGGGCCGGTTCTCGTGGACGAGATCGAAGACGCCTACCGGCTCTTGAACGAAGGGGATGTGGATGCGGTCGTATTCGATGCTCCGGTTCTCCGCTTCCACGTATCTCGGGAGGGCGCCGGTGCGGTCACCACCGTCGGTCCGGACTTCGATAAGGTTCAATACGGCCTAATGACGAGTGAGGAGAACAGCGAACTCCGAGAACGGTTGAACCTCGCACTACTTGACCTGATCGAGAGCGGTGTTTACCTCCAGGTTTACGGTCGCTGGTTCGGCGCCTCGGACTGACTCCATCCCCGGGAGTGTTCCGCTCATTACGACAAGGTCGGATAGTGACTCGGGCCTGACCCGGTAGCCTTGTAACCACCCCTTACCGGAGGAAGAAGGCTATTGAAGCGACCTGCACCAGCCGAGATCCCGGATGCCCCCGGCGCCTATCTTTTTCGGAGCCCGTACGGGCAGGTAACATATGTCGGGAAGGCCAAATCACTTCGCAAGCGGGTGTCGTCCTATTTCCTTAGGGACTTGCCACTCCGGACCAGGGCGATGCTGGAAGCCTCCGACCGCGTGGAATGGATCGTGGTGGAGAGCGAGGTTGCCGCCCTTTTCCTGGAGTACTCACTCATAAAGGAGCACCTGCCGCGCTTCAACATCCGCCTGAGGGACGACAAGAGCTATCCGTACCTGGTGATCACGCGTTCGGACCGGTGGCCCAGGGCTCGAGTGATGAGAGGGGCCAAAAAGAAGGGAAACCAATACTTCGGGCCTTATGCACATGCCTACGCCATCCGCAACACCCTCGATCTGCTCCTCAAGTCACTTCCCATCCGGACTTGCACGGACACAGTGTTCCGCAGGCACCAACTGAAGGATCGGCCCTGCATCGAGTACGAGATCGAACGATGCTCGGCCCCCTGCGTGGGGTACGTGGATGAAGAGACGTACGCAGATTATGTCGACGGGTTGGCTCAGGTGCTGCAGGGGAATGCCGGGAGTTTCGTATCCCGCCTTGAGCAGCGCATGCTCGAAGCCTCCGAGGTGCAGGAATACGAGCGAGCGGCGCGCATCCGGGACCAACTCAGCGATGTAGGACGGGCTATGGCTCGCCAGGAGATCGTGACCGATCGTCCCGAGGACTTCGACCTGATCGCTTCCCACGGGGATGACCTCGAGGTGTCGGTGCAGGTTCTTCGAGTGCGGAACGGACGCATAGTGGGACGCTTCGGATCCATCATCGATCGGGTGGAGGAGGTGACCGCCCGACAAGTAATGGCGACGGTTCTCCGCGATCTTTACGACGAGTCGTCCCCTCCTCCTCGCATGGTGCTGATGGAGGCGGCGCCTCCCGACGGGGAGCCTTGGGCGGAACTCCTATCCCGCCGTCGGGGGTCGAAAGTAACCCTGAAGGTACCCCAGCGAGGGGCTAAACGCCGCCTTATCGAGACCGCCCGTACCAACGCCGCCGAGGCTTTCGTACGGCACCGTCTCCGCCGCCAGTCGGACCACAACACCCGGGCGAAAGATCTAAGGAGCCTCCAGACGACTCTGGCCCTGCCGGAACCTCCTTTACGCATCGAAGCCTATGACATTTCGACCATCCAGGGTCGCCACACTGTCGGATCGATGGTGGTTCTCGAAGATGGCCTTCCGCGTCGCAACCATTACCGGCGGTTCCGGATCAGGACGGTGGACGGCCAGGACGACTTTTCCTCAATGGAGGAAGTGATACGGCGGCGTTTCAGCGCCTACCTCAAGGACTTGGAGAAGCCCGTGTCGGAGAGGGGCAAGTTTGCCTATCCCCCTTCTCTGGTGCTCATCGACGGTGGTCCCGGCCAGGTCGGACGGGCGGTGGAGGTTCTCAACCGGTTCGACCTCGATATCCCGGTGGCCGGGTTGGCCAAACGGATGGAGGAGGTGTACGTGCCCGGTCAGCCGGAACCGATCGCAATCCCACGGGACGAGCCGGCTCTTCACCTCCTCCAGCGAATAAGGGACGAGGCCCATCGCTTTGCGGTCATGTATCACCGTCAGATTCGAGGCAAGCGGATGGTCGACTCGATACTCGACGACGTGTACGGGATAGGTCCGGTCCGCAAGAAAGCTCTCATAAAGGAGTTCGGTTCGGTCAAGCAGATGAGGAAGGCCGAGGTCGACCGGCTCGCCGGGGTGGTGCCACCCGATGTCGCAGAGAGGCTCTACGCTAGGCTGCATGACGGCCCCTGACACTACCGGCCTGAGCCGGCCGAGAAAAAGTCCCCCTGTCGGCATGACTGGTCACTCCTGCGCCGGACGATCCACATCCACCAAGGTGGATTGGGTCGAGCGACCTGCACGCTCTGGTTACACACCCTCCTCGAAGATTCGACCGGGACCGAGCGTTAACCGCGATACCGCGGCTAGGATGGTCCTATGAAGCGGGTGGCAAGCCGAGGCATGGGAGATTCCGTGCAGATGGACATCTGGGAGCAATGTAAGTCGATCGAAAGAGTCCCGGGCAAGGTCAGCGGTACGTGGCTCTTCCGAGGTACGCGTATGCCTGTCACAACCCTCTTTTCGATTCTCAAGTCCGGCAATACGGTCGCCGACTTCCACAAATGGTATCCCGGTGTAGAGGAGGGTTTGGTACTCGACTTACTCGAATATTTAGAGTCATCCCTTGAGCCGCTGTTGCCGTCGGCAAGATGAACGTTCTATTCGATCACAACACACCAGCTCCCTCCGTGACTATCTTCCAGAGCACACAATCGATACGGCTGCCGAGAACGGGTGGAATGAGTTGGTAAATAGTGCTTTGCTCGACCGAGCTGAGGAGTACGGTTATGATGCGTTCATCACTGCGGACCAGAATATGCCTTATCAGCAGGATCTCGCGGCAAGGCGGTTGGGATTCATCGTATTGCCCACCAACAACTGGAATCTGGTCCAGCTGCTAATCCCCGCTATTCGTTCAGAGTTGATCACAATAGGTCCTGGCGAAGTGGTTCGTATCCCTGAACAGGGTTGATACCAAGGGGTTTCCCATTTTAGGTCCGGTTCGTAAGAAAGCTCTCATAAAGGAGTTCGGTTCGGTCAAGCAGATGAGGAAAGGCCGACGTCACTCGGCTCGCCGGGGTGGCGCCACCCGATGTCGCAGAGAGGCTCTACGCTAGGTTGCATGACGGCCCCTGACAGAACCGGACCCCAACCGGTCGGCGAGGGACCGCGCCTGCTGGTTCTGACCGGGCTTTCCGGCGCGGGGCGGTCGACCGGTGCGAAGGTGCTTGAGGACCTCGGTTTCTATGTCATAGATAACCTGCCCCCCGAACTGCTCCGCCCGGCCGTAGACCTGAACGACCTGCAAGCAGGGCGCCGCCGTCTGGCGGTGGTGCTTGACAGCCGGGGAGGGTTTCCTCTCCACGAACTGGAAGACCACATCCACCAGTTGGAAGATGCCGGTATCCATGTCACGCTGGTGTTCCTCGATGCCGATGACGAGGTCCTGATCCGACGCTACGAGGAGCACCGCCGACCCCATCCGCTCGGTCTGTCCACTCTGGCCGAGTCGATAGCTTCGGAGAGGACCATGATGGCCGACCTCCGGATTCGGGCCGACATGTATGTCAACACCAGCGAGACCAACGTTCACCAACTCCGGAACTGGTTCTCCCACCAACTTTCCGCACTCGCCGAAAGCCACGCCATGCGTCTAGCGGTGACCTCATTCGGCTTCAAGAAGGGAACTCCCCGAGATCTTGACTTGATGTTTGATGTCCGGTTCTTACCCAATCCACACTGGTTGCCGGAGTTACGCCCGCTCACCGGTCGGGATCCGGCCGTTCGCAAATACGTACTTTCCAACCGGGATTCTTCGGAGTTTCTCGATCTCCTCCGTGGCCTACTCTCTTTCCTGGTCCCCCGCTACCGGGAGGAGGGTAAGTCATACGTGAGTATCGGTATCGGATGCACGGGTGGGCATCACCGGTCGGTTGCGCTGGCCGAGGAGTTGGCCGGTTGGCTGGCCGACTGCGGCCACCACGCCACCGTCCGGCATAGAGACCTTGGCGAAGAATGAGCCACCTCATAAGGGAGATCAAGGGATGACGGAGGATTCGGTTTGTTGACCCTCGCCGATATGGATGTCAGGGGCCGCCGAGTGCTGCTGAGGTCAGACCTCAACGTTCCCTTGTCGAACGGAGAGGTGGCAGACGATTTCCGCGTGCGGGCGACCCTGCCGACCATCGACCTGCTACGCGGTTCGGGGGCCACCGTGGTGGTGTGCAGCCATCTGGGCCGTCCCGACGGGCGCGTTGTCGATGAGTTACGTATGGCGCCTGTGGCTGCCGCCTTGTCGGAGTTGGGTGGCTTCCCCGTGGAGGTATCGGCAGACACCGTCGGTCCCGACGCTCACCGGCTTGTCGAGCGGGCCGGTTCCGGGGAGGTAATCCTCCTGGAGAACACCCGGTTCCATCCCGGGGAGACCGCCAACGACCACCGGTACGCAGCCGCTCTGGCCGAGTTAGGCGATCTATTCGTTATGGACGCGTTCGGATCAGCCCATCGTGCCCATGCCTCGACGGCCGGGGTAGCGACCGTTCTCGAATCGGTGGCCGGCCCGCTGCTGGTCAAGGAACTGCAAGCCTTCCGGATCCTGTTGGAGGACCCTCCCCGACCCTTCACGGTGGTCCTGGGAGGCGCCAAGATATCCGACAAACTCCCGTTATTGACGGCTCTCCTGCCGAGGGTGGATGCGATGCTGGTAGGAGGAGGAATGTGTTATAGCCTTCTGGCGGTGGAGGGATACGAAGTGGGAGACTCGCTGCTGGAGTCTGACCATCTCGATTCGCTGGCCGAACTGCTGGAAGGTGATTACGGGGACCGGCTCATCCTTCCTGTAGATGTGGTAGCCGCGGATGGCTTTATGCCGGATGCGACCACCAGACAGGTCGATGTAGCAGCCATGGAGGACGGCCTCGCCGGGCTGGACATCGGTTCCCGCACCGCCGGGATGTTCGCCGATGTCATCGCCGGGTCGGGAGCGGTATTCTGGAACGGTCCTATGGGGGTATTCGAGTGGGAAGCCTTCCGGGCGGGTACCGAGGCTATCGCAGTCGCGATGGCGGAGTCCGACGCGTTCACCGTGGCAGGAGGTGGGGATTCGGTGGCAGCTATCAGATTGGCGGGCCGGGAAGCCGAGTTGGCCCATCTCTCTACCGGCGGAGGCGCCGGTCTGGAGTTATTGCAGGGCCGGACGCTTCCATCCGTGGCGGCGCTTGAGGCATGGTCCCCATGAACCGTAAACCCCTCATGGTCGGTAACTGGAAGATGCACGGATCCCACCTCGAGGCTATCCAGCGGGTGCAGAAGCTCAGCTACCGCCTCGACCCTGGCGACTACGACCGGGTAGAGGTAGCTGTGGCGCCCCCGTTCACGTCACTCCGTTCGGTCCAGACGGTGGTACAGATGGACCATCTCCGCATCCGGATCGCCGCGCAGAACCTCCACTGGGAGGAGCGGGGGGCGTACACCGGCGAAATATCGGCCCCCATGCTGGCCAAACTGTCGGTTTCGTATGTGATTGTCGGGCACTCCGAGCGGCGGCAGTACTTCGGGGAGGATGATCGGACGGTCAATCGCAAGGCGAAGGCCGCGCTCAAGGCCGGTCTGGTCCCGATAGTGGCGGTGGGGGAGACTCTGGAGGAACGGGAAGCCGGCCAGACGGAGCGGGTGATCCGCAGGCAGGTATCCGGTGCACTGTCGCGTATCCCGGCCGATAAGGTGGCGAGGTTGGTAATCGCTTACGAGCCTGTCTGGGCGATCGGAACCGGTCGTCACGCCCGTCCCGCGGACGCCCAAGAGACTATCTCCGCCATACGGGCCCACATACGCGGGCGGCGGGGCGGTGCCGCCGACCAGGTCCGGATTCTCTACGGTGGATCGATGAATCCGGGAAACGCGGCTGCTTTGATGGCAAAGACTGACATTGACGGGGGTTTGATAGGCGGCGCGTCCCTGGACCCTGACACGTTTGCCGCTTGCGTACGCTACTGGAAATAACCATTCACACGGATTCTGGGAGGTGATGGCCGCTTGAGCACACTGGTTTTCGTCCGTCATGGGCAAAGTATCTGGAACTTGGAGAACCGTTTCACCGGTTGGACGGACGTGCCGCTGACCGAGTTAGGCGCCGACGAAGCCAGGTCGGCGGCTGAAATGCTCGAATCGGAAGGTTCGGTGTTCGATGTCGTTCACACCTCGGTATTGAGGCGGGCGATCAACACCGCCAACCTTTTGCTGGACGGGATGGACCTCCACTGGCTACCGGTAAGGAGAAGTTGGCGGATCAACGAACGCCACTATGGCGCCTTGCAAGGCCTGGAAAAGAAAGAGACCGCGGCCATTCACGGTGCGGAGCAGGTGTTCAAGTGGCGCCGTAGCTATGACGTCCCGCCCCCACCTCTCGACGAGACCGATCCACGGCACCCTCGGCACGACACCCGCTACCGATCGGTTCCTCCCGCTGAGTTACCGGCGAGCGAGTGCCTGGCCGATGTCGTGACGCGAGCCCTTCCGTACTGGGAAGGCGGGATCGTTCCCGATCTCGACGCCGGACTTCGGGTGCTCGTGGTCGCCCACGGCAACAGCATTCGGGCCTTGCTGAAGTACTTGAAGGGGATCTCGAAAGAGGAGATCAGTCGGTTGAATATCCCCACCGGGATCCCTTTGGCGGTGGAACTCGACAGCAAACATCGCTACGTGTCCGACCGTTACCTTGGAGACCAAGCCGCTGCCGAAGCCGCCGCAGCGGCGGTAGCCGCGCAGGCCGGTTAGCTGGATAGCCGAGTAATCCGGCCGGCAACTCGGGTTTCAGTCGCCTCCGACTCCTCGGGGTGCGTCAGCGAGAACTAGATGGTGGGTTTCCATTACGCGTTGGCCGTTGTTGATCAGATCAAGGGCGTCGCGTACTCGTTTGGCTGCTTTACGCGGATCGGCGGTAATCTCGAAATCCCAAAGGCGGATCACGTTCCAGCCGCGCGCCGTTAGTTGCTCGTTCGCTGCTTGGTCCCGTGCTATATTGCCTTCGATTTTCTTGTCCCAGTAAGCGCCGCTTCGCCCCCGCCAGTACTTGGATGGGTGCCCGTGCCAGAAGGCGCCGTCCACGAACACGGCTAGGCGTATCCTGCCAAAGGTAACGTCCGGTTTGCCAGGCAAGTCAGTGCGGTGACAGCGCCACCCTCGAAGGCCGATGGCGTACATCGCCTTACGGAGCAGGATCTCCGGCCTGGTGTCCCGTGTCTTGACACTTCTCATCACGGCGCTTCGAGTAGCGGCGTCGTACGTGTCTGCCATCAATAGCCGTAGGTGAACCATTGCCGGGAGTGAAAGCTAGATGTCATGCCCGGCAAGTTCTCTGTAGCGTTGGCGAGCTAGCCACTCAAGGCGTTGGGCTTGCACGACGAGGGTCCTCCGTAATCCTGAACTCGGGGATCGCTCGCTAATGATTTGCGCCAGGTTGGCGATCGTGCCCGCCCGCCGCGCAATGCGGATATCGGAGTGTCTGCGCAAACGTCGGATGTCATCTGGGATGATTGACATTCTAGCCGACGATGGCAGCTCAACGATGTTGGCTATGGGGACATCCTTCTCGTTGAGCAACGCTGCGAACACCGATTCGAAGAGAGCTTTCTGGTAAACGGTGTATTCGAGATCGGCGAGATAGGGCAGGGCCTCGGATCGCGATGCGTGCTCTAGGAGGGTGCTGAGAAACCCCGTACAAAGGGGTTCAGCCGCTAACCCACAACTCCATGACCAGGCGGTTTGCCGACCGCCTAACCCCGTAAGATTCGTTTTTCAGGACCCTCCTAGTCGCCAGAGAGGCCACATCTCGATTTCGGCTACTTCGAATGGATCCAGAACGCTCATCGCGGCAGCGTCGGTTCGTTGATTGGTCAGGTGGCGGCGGATTCTTGTCCGCAGCTTCTCATAAGTTCGACCTACATAGATCGGTTCCTTGTCGTAGTCATAAAACAAGTAGACACCATGCTTGGCGTCTCCAACCCGTCGGCCCTCGGAGTCCTCGGTATTGAGCGCTTTGGTGATCAGGGCTCGGATGGCTTTGACTTCATGGGGAGGATCAGACCGGTACGGCACGACGTGACCCGGCATCCGTATCGGTGGATAGTCTCAGGAGCGGGGCGAGGTAGCTGTGAGCTATCCAGCGGACAACCGGTACACAAACCGCGTCGCCCAGCCCGTACAGCGCTTGGTTGGTCGTAACCGTGTCCAAGATGAAGTTGTCGGCCCCTTGCAGGCGCGCGCACTCGCGAGGTGTAAGCCATCTGACTCTAAGCTTGCCTGCACCTACTTCCACGAGTGCCTGCTTGCTTGATCCTCCACGCGCGGTGCGTAGGCATCCCGCGATGTCGTCCCTCCGCACTTCCCACACCGCCTTGCCACCTCTCGTTCGGCGGTATGCGGTACGCCACTGGAGATCGGTCCCTTCGACAAGTGTTCGTACCCTCCTCGTCTGGAGCGGCGACAAAGATGCGTGGAAGTTCGCCACCCTGTCGCCCGACCACCACCGCGGGTCGGTGGCTGACATCCGCTCGACGACGGTATCTAGTCGGTGTCCTCCGTTTGGTGGGGCGGCGAGCGGGTAGAAGTGGATTCCGGACTGTGGTCGCTCCGAGCGGAACCGCCATACCGAACGAGGCCGGAACCGGGTCACCCGCCGGTCTTCTTCGATCTCGGGTGGCTCTAGCAGCCCGACGACAAACAACCGCGGTCGGCTTTGGGGTACGAACCACTTAGCGTCACCTACGATCAGGTCGCAGCGATAACCGAAACGGTTCAACTTGTCAATAGCGTTCTCCAAGTCTCGGCCTCCTCGGGAGGTAGCGAAGCCCAAAACGTTCTCCAGTAGGATCCCGCGGGGTCGCCGGTCGCCCATCTCTTCAAGGATCCGGGTGAATTGCCAGAACAAACCCGACTCCGAACCCGACAGACCGGCCCGTCCGCCGGCGACGGACAGATCCGTGCACGGGAACGAAGCCGTTGCCAAGTCAATATCCGGGACGTTGTTACCGGACAGTTCGCGGATATCGGAGAGAACGAAGTCTTCGGTTCCGTAGTTTGCAGCGTAGATCGCCAGCTTGACCGGGCTTATGTCGTTCGCGAACACAACTTTGAAGCCGGACTGCTCCAACGCCGTTCTCACCAAGCCCATCCCGGCAAAGAACTCCGCTACCCGCAATCGAGAATTCCACATCTGTTATTCAGTGTACAACCATATGGTGACAATAACTCATACACTTCTTCGCGGTTTACTCGCTGAGCCGGCGATATCCGGTTCCCGATTCGGCGTTCGCTGTGCCATAATCCGGGCGTCGTTTGCCAGGAAGGAGCCATACCGTGGCCATAGCGACCGCCATCCTCATCATCCTCCACCTGCTCATGTCCATTGCCCTGGTGTTCCTCATCCTCCTGCATTCGGGCAAGGGCGGGCTCGGTGACACATTCGGCGGTGGCATGCAGGCCGGCGGCTTGGGTGGTTCCACCCTGGCGGAGCGCAACCTAGACCGGATCACCGTTATCGTCGCGGTGCTCTTCGGATTGACCACCATCACACTCGCCATCCTGCTCGGCCGCTGACGGCATCGGCCGGGCACCCGCCTCCGGCATGACCGAGCGACCGGAAAAGACCCGCGGCCTGGCCACCGGGCGACGCCGGTTCCTTCTGATCGGCGTGGGCGTGCTGGTCGCTTTCGCCGCAATGGTTGGATTCCTATCCTCGGATCCACCTCCCGACGAGGCCGTACCGGTCGGGGATGCCGAACCCGGGGCATCTACCGAGGCGTCCGGCCCGGCGGAGACCTTTGCTGAGCGGAGTGATGACCAACCGACCTCCACCGGTCCGGTGACCGAGGCCGAGGAACCATCCGGCGCCGCGACGTCGTCGCCGGTTGACTCGAGCCGACAAGGGGCTCCTACCGCGGGAGAGGTTCCCTCGGAAGGGGGCATGGAAGCCGACCTTCAGTCCGTGCTCGACTCGTTGACGACCGGGCTGGACACCGATGCGATCACCCGGCTCGTCGAATCCGGCGACCTTCGGGTTGCTTGGGTGCTTGCCGACCTGATGCGCTTCATACATTCGGAGGTATCCGGGCTCAGCGATGCCTTCACGAGCCTGACCGGGGTAGAACTCGGCGCTAATCCATGGAAGGAGGCCACCAACCAGCTCATCGCTTGGGATACTCCCGCCCTCCCCGGGTTCGGTCAATGGAAGGGTCAGGTCTACACCCTGGTGGATCCACGATGGGCGCCGTTCTTCGAAGACAGGGATTCCTTGATTGACTGGCGGTATGTGACCTGGGGCGGGGTGTTGATCGATGACCGACCCATCACGCAGACGGATTCCCCCTGTCCTCGGGGATGCATTCCGGCCCTCAACGACCCACCGCTCGAACCTGGCTTCGAAAGCGATTACCACCCTGACGACGCATACGTGTTTGCGGTTACCGTCAACGGCGAATCGGTGGCTTTTCCCAAGAACATGATGGAAGTGCACGAGATGGTAAACATCACCGTCGGAGGCCGCCGTCTCGGTATCCCCTATTGCACCTTATGCGGATCGGCACAGGCCTACTTCACGGACGAGGTTCCGGCAACGGTGCGTGATGCACCGGCCGGGCCGGAGACCTTCGAGTTGCGAACCTCCGGGCTACTTTCACGATCCAACAAGATGATGTACGAGTTCCATACCTTCTCCGCGTTCGACACGTTTACCGGCCGGGCGGTGAGTGGCCCCTTGCGGGAGGCGGGCGTCCAACTGCCGCAGACCACCGTTGTCGCCTCCCCTTGGGGCGAGTGGAAGGCGGCCAACCCCAACACTTACATCGTGGTTGAGGATGGAGGGATTGGTCATACCTATCCGGAAGACCCGTTGCGCGGTCGTGACGATGACGGCCCCATCTTCCCGATCGGGGATGTCGATGATCGCCTGCCGGTTCAGGAGAAGGTCTTGGGCGTGGTCCTGACAGAGGGATCCGAGGCGGTGGCCATAGCTTTCCCGGTAGCCGCGGCCCGCGAGGTTCTGGTCGGGGGAGGATCGGTCGAACATGCGGGGGTTGCTCTGACCAGGGACGGGGGAGGGTTGCGCGCCTGGAGCCCTGACGGTCTGGAGATCCCGGCTCATGAGGCATTCTGGTTCGCGTGGAGCCAGTTCCATCCGCAGACCACCCTCTGGGCACCGACGAGCGGTGGCTAGGGGAGAATAGTCTCAATGCGGGCATTCCGGGAAGATCACTTGCAGTAGGCCCGTATGTTCATGAACAGCCAATACAGCAGAGCGTTGCAACGAGCCTGTCGACTTACGATAAGCGGTCTGGCCGTGCTGGTGTTCCTGGCGGCGTGCGGCGAAAACGATACTCCGGTCTACTCGGACGGCGCCGACGATCTCTTTGTCGGCACTATCCGGCTCGGTGCGGCCCTCAGCGAGACCGGCAAGTACGCGGTGGAAGGTCGTGACGCGCGTCAAGGCTACGAAACCTGGGTGAGGTGGGTGAACGATGAGTATGGCGGTATCAGGATCGGTGACGATCGCTACCGGGCCGAGATTATCTATTACGACGACGAGTCCGATGCCGACACCGCCGCCAATCTCGTTCAGAAGCTCATCGACGATGACCAGGTTGATTTCCTGCTCGGACCCTATTCGAGTGGTTTGACCACGGGCGCCAGCGCCATTGCCGAGGCCAACGGCGTCATTATGGTGGAAGGCAACGGAACTTCCGATACCTTGTTCGAGCGGGGCTTCCGCAACCTCTTCCTGGTGGCGACCCTGGCTAGCGACTACACCAAATCCGGTATCGAGATGCTTGCCGCCCAAGGAGCGCGTACCGCCGTCATAGCCTACGAGGACACCTCTTTTCCGACCTCGGTTGCCGAGGGCGCCCGCCGTCACCTCGAGGCGGCCGGAATCGAGGTGCTGTCGATGGAGTCCTACCCCAAAGACATTCAGGACGCCACCGCGATCATGACCAAGTTCCGGGAACTGGAACCCGACATGTTCGTCGGAGGAGGTCATTACAACGACGCTTTGTTGTTCGTTGCCGCCGCGAAGGAACTGGATTTCACTCCTGACGGGATGCTGATAACTGTCGGTCCGTCAAACCCGAAACTGATCGAAGAGTTGGGTGAAGACGCCGAAGGCTTGCTGGGTCCTACCCAATGGGAGCCGGTGATGGCCTACGAGGGTCCCTACTTCGGCCGAGCCTCCGACTATGCCGAGTATTTCGAGCGACAGTGGGGCGAGCCGCCCGTTTACCAGGCAGCAAGCGCCACCGCGGCCGCCCTAGCCCTGCACTTGGCGATCGAGGCGGCCGGAACCCTCGGAACCGACGAGGTCCGGGAAGCCCTGTATGCACTCCAGGCCGACACCTTCTTCGGCCCTATCGCCTTTGACGAGCGCGGTGTCAACCCTTCCAAGCCGATGGGTACCATCCAGGTTCAGGAAGGGAAGATTCGAGTGGTGGCGCCGGCAGAGGCGGCGGCCGCTCAACTGCGATACGCAACTGCAGAGCCAGACTCCGGGAGAGGCGGATCGTCGTCGGCGCGCCTGGCGCAGACCCTGATCAACGGAATCGCCCTCGGGGGTATGTACACCATCCTCGTGCTGGGTTTCTCCATCATCTGGGGGGTTATGGGGGTGATCAACTTCGCTCATGGCGAGTTCGTGATGCTCGGCGCCTACCTGGCCTGGTTGGGCAACCACCTATGGGGAATCGATCCGTTCCTCACCATTCCGGTCGTGTTCCTGTTGATGATGCTGCTCGGCTACGGGACCCAGCGGTTTCTGGTCAATCGGGTCATCGATCGGCCACACCTGGTGTCGTTGCTGGTGATGTTCGGGGTGGCCATCATCATGCAGAACCTCCTCAAGGCGGTCTTCTCGGCGGACTTTCGGCGCGCCGACACCGTACTCGACGGGGCGTGGGCCCTCGCCGGGAGCGTCACCATACCGGTGACCCGCTTCTGGATCATGCTCATCGGCCTGGCGATCACAGCCCTCCTCAGCCTGTTCCTCGCCCGAACCCGGCTCGGAAAAAGCATCCGGGCAGCGGCTCAGAACCGCGAAGCCGCCCGGATAGTCGGTATCGATGTCGGCAAGGTCTACAGCATCACCTTTGCATTGTGCATAGGTATTACCGGGGTGGCCGGGGTGCTGGTCAGCCCGGTACTGGGTATCCAACCCTTCCAGGGCGCCCCGCTAACCCTCAAGGCCTTCGCCATCACCGCCATGGCCGGTCTCGGATCGGTTCGGGGCGCAATAGGCGGCGCCTTGGTGCTCGGATTGGTTGAAGCCGGGCTGGCGACCTACATCCCCCGTATCGGTACCAATCTTGCGGTGGTGGCCTCTTTCGTCGTACTTGTGGTCGCCCTGATCCTCCGGCCCCAGGGTCTGTTCGGAGGGTTGAGGACCGTGGATGCCACGGCCACATGAGGAACCGGCGCCTCCGGAACGGCCCATGGTCGGTTCTAAGGGAGCGACTCCGGAGGGGCGGCCCGTGAAGAACACCGCCGGGGATCGATCAGTCGAGGGTATCTCCCGAGGCGGCCGAGCCACTCGGACCGTCCTCGGACTGTCTGTCGTGATCCTGACCCTACTGCTAATCGCGCCGCTACTCCCAGGTGTCAACGACGCGAGGTTGTTCACCTTCACGCTGATGTTCACGGCTATAGGAGTGGCGGTGAACTGGAACCTGACCGGCGGGTTTACCGGGTACGTAGATTTCGGACATGCCGTCTGGTTCGGGATCGGCGCCTACACCACGGCCATCCTGATGTCCCTGCAGAGCAACGGACCGCAGATCGGCTGGACTCCCTTACCCGCGGTTGTGTTAGGGGCGCTGGTGGCGGGGTTCCTGGCCGCGGTCATCGGGCGGGTGACGATGCGGCTCAAGGGTCCGTACTTCTCGATCGCCATGCTCGCCACGTTTGTAGCGGTGCGAGAAATAGTACGGGTGTGGGGCGGGCTGACCGGGGGAGGGGTCGGCCTTACCCTACCCCCCTACCTCAACCGGCCGCTCTTCTACTACATCGAACTCGGGTTGGTGACCGCCCTGGTGGGATTCACCTGGTGGCTGCGCAGTACGAGGTTCGGGGCCGCGTTGGTGGCGATCCGTGAGGACGAAACCGCGGCGGAGATGCGCGGGATCGATACTACCCGTCTGAAGGTCATGGTGTTTAGCTTCGCCGGGTTCTCCACCGGCCTGTTCGGTGGTCTGTGGGCATACCAGAACACCTTTGTCGATCCTGATATTGCCTTCGTCGAGGTGCGCACCCTCGATGCGGTTTTGGGCACGATCCTGGGGGGGTTGGGCACGGTGGCCGGCCCGGTCGTCGGGACGGCGGTTCTGTTCTGGCTGCGCGAGTTGCTCTGGTCTCACCTCCTCGACTACCACCTGATCGCGCAGGGAGTGCTCCTCATCGTGATAGTCCTCTTACTCCCGAGGGGTTTGTTGGGGAGTTTCGACGCCCGAGGGACCACCATCAGCCGGATATGGCGAAGCCGTCCAGGTCAGAGGAAAGACTCCGAGGGAGCGCTATGACCAACCTCCTCGAGGCGCAAGGCCTTGTCAAACGGTTCGGTGGCTTGACCGCCGTAGACGGGGTCGACATAGCCGTCGGCCGAGGTGAGATGGTCGGCTTGATAGGTCCGAACGGGAGTGGCAAGACCACTCTCTTCGACTGCCTGAGCAGGGTTACGGAGATCGACGAAGGAGCAATCCGCTTCGAGGGTAGGGATATCACCCGGCTCCGTCCGCATCAGGTTGCAAGACTCGGGATGGCCCGCACGTTCCAGGTCATCAGGGTGTATAGAGACCTCACGGTAGCGGAGAACATGGAGTTGAGCATCCAGTGGAATCGGGTGGGTGGAGCCGGCCTCTTCCGGAGCACCGATCCCGCTACCCGGACGCAGGTTGACTCCCTGCTCGAGTTTCTGCTGCTTTCCGACCTCCGGCTGGAGAAGGCGGGCACCCTCTCCGGAGGCCAGCGCCGCCTACTCGAGATCGGCATGGCCTTGATGAGCGAACCGAAACTGCTCCTCCTCGATGAAGCCACCTCCGGTGTGAACCCGACGCTCATCGTCGAAATAGCGGACCGGCTCCGCGTTATCAACGCGGGTGGCGTGGCGATCCTGCTTGTGGAACATAATGTCGGGTTCGTGGCTGACCTGTGCGAGCGGATCGTGGTGCTGGACCGGGGGGCCAAACTCGCCGAAGGAACCCCTCACCGGATCATGCAAGATCCGGCAGTGATCGAGGCATACTTCGGTACCCGAGCGGGAGAGGACGGTTGAGGATGGCAAGCGAGGCCGCCGTCCCCTTACTCGAGGTGATCGACCTGACCGCCGGTTACTACACGGGCCATGACGTCATCAAGGGTGTCGGCCTGGAGGTCTCGCGAGGAGAGATTGTCTGCGTGCTCGGTCCCAACGGGGCTGGGAAGTCCACGGTGTTCAAGGCGATCTACGGGTTGGCGACCATACGGTCCGGGCGGGTGCTCTGCGCGGGGCGGGATATCACGGGTATCGCCCCCCAGCATGCGTTGCCGGTGGCGGGAATTGCGATGGTGCCGCAGCTCCGCAGCGTGTTCCCGCAAATGACCGTGTACGAGAATCTTGAACTGGGCATGTTCCTGGAGCGGGACAGGACGCGGATACGGGAACGCATCGACTACGTGTACGAGCTGTTTCCAAGGCTGGCGGAAAGGTCGAGCCAGGATGCCGGGACCATGTCAGGGGGGGAGCAGCGTATGCTCGAGATCGGCCGCTCACTCATGTACGAGCCCCGTTTGGTGTTGATGGACGAACCATCGGTGGGTCTCGCGCCGATAGTGACCAGACAGGTCTTCGGGGCGATACACCGGCTCAACCGCGAGATCGGGTTGACGGTGCTGATGATCGAACAGAATGCTCGTCAAGCTCTCGAGGTCAGCCACCGCGGTTACGTGCTGGAATCAGGCCGTCGCACCTACCAGGGTCGTTCCGGTGATCTGCTGGCCGATCGCGACGTCAGGAGAGCCTTCCTCGGCATGCAATGATCTCCGGTGCTGTGGCGGTATCGAGCTGTGTTTATGCTAAACTACCGATACTTAGCGGTTGACCTTTCCCCGACAGGGTGACAAGGATGATCGACAGGAGGTCAATATGGGATTCATTCACACTATCGCATCGATCAGGAATCCGGCCCAGCCCGATCGAGTTTGGGAAGGGACCTTCCTGGTCGACACCGGCGCGATCGATTGCCTAGTGCCTCGCCCTTATCTGGAGTCGATTGGCTTGCAGCCGGAGGGGCAAAGGACGTACGGGCTAGCTGACGGGAGCGCCACAACCTTAGACGTTGCGGTCGGCAGAGTGGAGATGATGGGCGAACTCGTAGGAGCGACGATCGTATTCGGAGAGGATGAAGCCGAGCCGCTGCTCGGTGTCACCGCCTTGGAATCGTTAGGTATCGAGGTGGATCCACTCAGCCAGACGTTGAAAAAGCGGCAGGTGGTAAGGCTCCGGGGTGGGTTCCGTCCGAAGTGACGGGGAACCGGTTAGCCCTGATGGTTCCATACACCGGATAGTACGGCCGCTAGTCTTTCGTTAGGCCGCCCGCCGGACCACGGAAAGGGCGGAGCGCAACCGAGGAGGAGATGGAAATGCCGCGCACGGTGCAAGGTGTGGTCTCGAAGGCAGTTGGTGAGCCGGTAACGTTGGAGAACATCATCGTTCCCGACCCGGGTCCCGGGGAGGCGGTGGTAGAGATACAAGCTTGTGGTGTGTGCCATACGGATCTTCATTACCGCGAAGGTGGGATTAGCAACGACTTCCCCTTCTTCCTCGGTCACGAGGCGGCGGGAGTGGTGCAAGAGGTCGGTCCGGGAGTTACCGAAGTCGCACCCGGAGACTTCGTGATCCTAAACTGGCGGGCCGTGTGTGGCCAGTGCCGTTCCTGTCTCAAGGGTAGGCCGAACATCTGTTTCAACACGCACAACGCGGTGCAGAAGATGACCTTGGAAGACGGCACCGAGTTGTCGGCCACACTCGGTATCGGCGCATTCGCCGAAGCTACCCTGGTAGCAGCCGGGCAGTGCACCAAGGTCAACCCCGAAGCTGCTCCGGAGGTGGCCGGTCTCCTAGGTTGCGGGGTTATGGCCGGCATCGGCGCCGCGATGAATACCGGTGGAGTGGGCCGGGGCGACAGCGTGGCGGTCTTCGGCTGCGGTGGTGTGGGCGATGGCGCCATAGTCGGCGCCAAACTGGCCGGCGCCACCACCATCATCGGGGTAGACATCGACGGTCGTAAGCTGGAGTGGGCTCGGGAGTTCGGCGCCACCCACACGATCAATTCCGCCGAGATGGACCCTGTTGAGGAAATCAGGTCGCTCACCGGAGGCAACGGGGCGGACGTGACCATCGAAGCGATCGGGCTGCCCCACGTCTATCGCCAAGCCTTCGAAGCGCGGGATCTGGCCGGAACGGTCGTGCTGGTGGGCGTTCCCACCCCCGACATGACCATTGAACTGCCATTCATCGAGGTGTTTGGCCGAGGGGGTGCCTTGAAATCGAGTTGGTACGGCGACTGCCTCCCCTCGAAGGACTTCCCCATGCTCATCGACCTGTACCTGCAGGGGCGGCTCGATCTGGACCGTTTCGTCTCGGAGACGATCGGGCTGGGTGATGTGGAGGAGGCCTTCCACAAGATGGAGCGGGGTGAGGTTCTCCGTTCCGTGGTCGTCATCTGATCCGGTTGATGATTCATGTCTCTGGAACTGGTTACCACGGATGGGTTCTTCCGGCTTGACGGGGGTGAGTGGGCGGTAACCAACAACGTTTGGATGGTGGGAGACGACAGCGAGGTTCTCGTATTCGACGCCGGGCACGACCACGGTCCGATCGTGGAAGCCGTGGCCGGACGCAGGGTAGAGGCGATCGTCCTCACTCATGGCCACAACGACCATATCGACGCGGCCGTTCCGTTACGAGAGCAGGTGGACGCCCCGATCCTGATCCACCCTGCCGATCGGATGCTGTGGGAAATGGTCTATCCGGCTACCGAACCCGACCGAGACCTGGAGGACGGCCAAACTCTCAAAGTGGCCGGCCATCGGCTCGGCGTGATCCACACTCCGGGACATTCACCCGGTTCTTGCTGCTTCAGGGATGAGGCAGGTGGTCTGGTGTTCTCCGGTGACACCCTGTTTAACGGTGGTCCGGGAGCGACCGGGCGGAGCTTCAGCGATTACCCGACCATCCTGCGTAGCATCCGGGACCTGCTGCTTACCCTGCCGGACGAGACCATTGTCCACACCGGCCACGGCGCCAGCACCACCATCGGCTCGGAGCGGCAGGGTGTCCTGGATCGGATCGCGAAGCTTGGATCGGGCTGAGGTTCAAGGTACTGGACGCCGAAGGTATGCGAGCCTACTCGTCAGGGATACGGGTATACTCGGCAATCGCCCGTCGGAGTGGCGGAATTGGTAGACGCGCTAGGTTGAGGGCCTAGTGCCCTTATAGGGCGTGGAGGTTCGAGTCCTCTCTCCGACACCAACATGCTCCAGTATCGAGTCCCTCGTGAACAACCGAGAGTTCGATGGCGAGCAATACATCAATATCGGGACCGAATGCTCTACGCTAATCCTGCGCGTAAGCAGCAGGGGGAGCGGTCGGTAGCGATTCCCCGAGCCGGTGATTTCAGGCGTATCGAACGTTCCGAGGCTGTTCGAGCGGCCCCCGGACCGATTACCGGAGCAACACGAGATGGGAGGACGGGTGAGGTACCAACGCAGAGGATCGCTGTTTATGATCCCGGCAGTTCTGGCCCTGGTCGCAACAGCCTGCGGTTCGCCCAACCCACCTCCTCCCACGGCGGCGCCGACTACGAGCGTCGTATCAACTACTACGGCGCCGACTACAACCACGGTTCCTGCCACGACGACCGCTCCCACTACGACAACAACCATACCTACCACCACCATCGGACCTACCACCACTGCACCCCCCGTCACGGTCATACGAGAGATCGTCCGCGAAGTGGTGGTCCAGCCTGAAGAGCAGGATGAACAGGAGGAGCCGGAGAATCTCACTCCGGCGATTCCTCCCGCTCCTCTCGTTACGGTGCGGATCAACGGTGGACCGCTCTATCCCTACAACTTGTGGGCTGCTTCCAAGGAGTTGGGCATCGCCGAGGAGCTAAACATCGAGTTGGATATCGTGGGTCAAGCCTTCTTTCCGGCCGCTGCGCTCCAGCGGGGGGAACTCGACGTGATCGCCTCATGCCCTACCTGTACGTTCGCGGTTTACGAGAGCATTCCCGGGTTCCGCAACTGGATCACCGCCTACCAATGGCGTGGGTTCCAGGTCATCGGACGGCAAGACCCTGAGACTGATGGGCCGGTGCACAAACCATGGCTTGATTTCTATGTCGAGGCAGGGGGCGATGTGGGCCTGGCCAATCGTGAGTTTGTCATATCGCTGACCGGTCGGAGCTTCGCCATCTGGGATCCCGGTAGCCTTCCCGCGCTCACGGCATTGCTCGACCAGGGTGGGCTAACCATCGACGATGTGGAGATCATCGGCGCCGCCGACATCGAAGGTGCATCCACCGCGTTCCTGGCAGGGCAGGGGGACTACCACATCGGTGACAGCATGGAGATGCATCAGATGCTGGTGTCTCCCGATTTGAGGGACCGATTCGTCTCGGCGGCCCCGTTTCAAGCCTTCGGGCCCGCCGGATTGTGGTACAGCACCTTCGCGTCGACCCACGACTGGCTTGATGAGAACGAGGAGACAGCCCTCCGGATGATTGCCATCTGGTACCGAACCATTCGTTACCTGCACAACCGTACCGGTTCGGTTCTTCCACCCATGCACGAGGCGGTGCGGCGAGCAGGCGGTCAGTTAGTAAGCGACGAAGTTCTGACCGCGGAGTTGTTCGCAATCGCCGACTTCGTGCGGTTCCAGGATGCTTGGGACCACTACTTCGCCGAGGGCTCGCCTACCCGTATGGACCTGTCGATCACACACTCTCATACCGAGGCTGTGGAAGCCGGAACGGTCCCCGCCGATTCCGACTGGAGCGTCTTCGAAGTCGAGGCGGAGTGGTTCCGGAAGCTTCAGGCTCGGCCGGATCTGCTCGACTGGATAATGAAGCCCCTCACCTGATGTCACCGACCTCAGGTACCAACGAGGGTTCAGGAATGTACCGTACCGACGCGATACCGGTAGGCAGGCCGGTATTCCATCCGACCGCCTTCGTTGCTCCCGGAGTACATGTATATGGTGACGTAACCCTCCAGGCCAACTCGGTGATCATGTTCGGAGTCGTAATCAGGGCCGAGTTCGGTCCGGTGGAGGTGGGGTGCTACTCCAACATACAGGATGGAGTGGTGATGCATGTCGACGAAGGATTCCCATGCACGGTGGGCGCCCACAGCACTGTGGGTCACAGCGCGGTTCTCCACGGGACCACGATCGGGGAACGGTGCTTGGTAGGGATAGGCGCGAGGGCACTCAACGGATCGGAACTCGGCGAGGGGGCCTGGTTAGCCTCCGGGGCGGTGCTTCCGGAAGGCAGGAAGATCCCACCATGGACGCTGGCCTTGGGGATTCCCGCCAAACCGGTCAGGAAACTCACCGAGGCCGAGATCGAGCGCCAGCGGCACGGGGTGGAGTCATACCAGAGGCTTGCCACCACCTACCGCCGACTTCTCGACTCACCCGGCTAGCGTCTCCCGGCCACGTTCCGGGAATCCGGCGCGGACGGTGCTGGCGGGTCGTATGGCTATTGATGCTGATACCCTTCGATTATGGCTCCCATTCGTTTTCGGAGACGGCGATGATCGCTCGTGTCCCCCGCCTCAGGCCTATCGGTCAGCGGATCGAGTTGGTACCGATGGACAGCCATTGCGGGGACATCACCCTCGGACTGTACGAGCAGGTCGGGGATCAAGGAACCTCGTTCCTGGTACACACCTACAGTTCCCGGGACGGGGCGACGTTGCGAGCGGCGTACGTTGCCGAGGCGATGTCCGTTCTGGGGGGTATGGTCATCGATCGGCAACAGGCAACGATATTGCGTTTCCCTTGCGGTGACGCTCACCGGGTAGCCTGCCGGAGGATCTTTCTCGAGGCCGCCAAGCTGCCCACCGGTTCTCCCCTGGAGTCACGTCCGCTGCAAGTATTCGACAGAAGGCAGGGCAAGAACATTGAAATAACCTGCTCGGGCAGCCGGTACCGGGCACACAGTGCCGGCCATTCGGGGCTACATGATCGACGGGTGGCGGTGGCCGCTCTGGGTCTCGTCAGGCTTGGCGACATGGAGTCGATCCCGGATACCAGCGACCAGGTGCGCTTCCGATGCAATACGCCGCACGATGCGGTTGTGGGCCTCCTCCTCGCCCGAGCCTTGGAAGTAAGAGCAGCCCTTCGGGAGGTGGAGAGTCGAGCCGCCCGGGGAATACTCACCGCTCCCAGCAGCCAGGCACGCTAGTTGCTAGTTGCTTATGTGTGTTGTGAATTGGCGGCATATCGATAATGCAGTACAGTCGCTTCCTATCAGATTCCTTTTAACTACTGGATGCCCTTCTCCTGCCGACCCGTCCGTACAACCGCCGTCCTGATCAGCCGCCGGATCTACTAACAAGTTAATAACCGCTCAAGACAGAGACCTGATACGGGTCCTGGAAGACAAAAGATACATTAGTGTAAGGAAGATAACTGCATTAGCATCAAGAACATTCCTACATTAGGAGATGGTACCGATTCGTGTAGCGCCTATGCCGAGGCATGTATCGGATCAGGTTGACGACGCGCTGGAGTGGGCAAGAGTCGTATTGATCCACGGCGCTCGCCAGGTCGGCAAGACAACTCTCGCCCTTATGACGAGCGAGCGGTTGGGAGGTACGTTCGTCACACTCGATGATCCGGCGTTGTTGGCGGCGGCTCGCCGTGACCCGGTGGGGTTCGTCCTCCAACCACAGCCGTTGGTGATCGACGAGATACAAAGGGTCGGCGATCCGCTCCTAACGGCCCTCAAGTTGGTGGTTGACCGCGATCCGACCCCTGGCCAATTCATGATTACCGGTTCGACTAACTTCTTGACTGTCCCCACGATCTCGGAATCGCTGGCGGGGAGATTGGCGATCATCGAACTCCGGCCATTCTCCCAGGGTGAACTGGCTTGCGCCGGTCCTGAGACTTTCATAAGCATGGCCTTCGATCAGCCTGAAGTTATTCGGACGGGACCATCCGGGTTGACCTCCCGAGATCAGTATTTGGAGTTGATTTGCGGAGGTGGTTACCCGGCCGTGATAAACCTCACGCTGCGGCAGCGCCGTGGCTGGTATAGAGACTATCTCCGCACTGTCATCCAGCGCGACATCGTCGAGTTAGCGGATATTCGGCGCGCCGACGCCATAGTCCCGGTCCTGACCACATTGGCCGCGTTAACAGGACATCCGATTAACGTAGCCCGCCTGGCCCGTGGCGCAGGGATCAATACGCGAACCGCCGATGGTTACCTTTCGTGGCTAGAGACCGTGTTTCTGGTACACCGCATACCTATGTGGTCCCGCAACCTATCCACTAAACAAGCCAAGTCGCCCAAACTATACGTAACTGACAGCGGCTTAGCGGCACACCTCGTCGGAAAGGGTCCGGTGGCCCTGGCCCGACCTACGGACCCATCAGTGGGAGGCTTGGTCGAGACCTTCGTGGCTAACGAGGTGGCCAAACAACTCACATGGAGCCAACCCGACGTGCGACTCCACCACTTCCGTGACCACGGTGGTCCCGAGATCGACTTGATTCTTGAATCCCCCGATGGACGCATCGTGGCAATCGAGGTCAAGGCCGCCGTCTCTCCCGGTTCTGGAGCATCCCGATGGCTTGCCTGGTTTCGGGACCGACTTGACCGCATCGGCGAGGACTTCATGCACGGTTTCGTACTACACACGGGACCGAACCGTGCAAGCCTGGGCGATCGGATCACCTTGCTACCCATCGACGCGCTCTGGAATCCGACCACATTGACCGGAGGGACAGGACATTTCCACGGCCGAACTGCTTAACCGGAGCTTGGATCCGGATAGGGCCGGCTCTGCTTCCCCGGCTTCAGTTGACCTGATTGAGCAGAGGCTCCCCGGTTCGGAGGCGGCGACAGTTCTCAACGGCCACTTCCAGGCTTCTTACCAGGGTTTCCCTCGTCTGCCAGGCCACATGGGGGGCAAGAACCACGTTGTCGAGGTCGAGGATGGCATTGCCGGATGGAACCGGTTCGGCAGCGAACACGTCGAGGCCTGCTGCCGCGAGTTGCCCTGATTGCAGGGCTTCTACCAAGGATGCCTGGTCCACTACCTCACCACGGGACGTGTTGATCAGGATGGCGCCCGGTTTCATCATCGCCAGCGCATTCCGGTCGAGTATTCCGGCTGTTCGCTCGGTCAGCGGAACATGAAGCGAAACGATGTCCGCTTCACGAAGGAGTTCGTGAAGGTCCCTCCATTCACCCACCGCGGTCTCCTTGCGTGAGGTGGCGGTGTACAGGACGTCTGCTCCGAGGGCGACCAGGATCGGCCCCAGGATGCGGGGGATGCCGCCGTATCCAACCAATCCCACCGTTCTTCCGGCCAATTCCATACAGCTTTCGGGTACATCCCGCGGGATCCGCCAACCCCTTCCGGAACGGGTCTGTTCGTGGAACCAGGGGAGGCGACGCAGGCAGGCCAGTATCAGTGCCAGGGTCATCTCGGCAACCGCCCGGCTGTTGGCGCCGGGCATATTGCACACCGCGATGCGCCGGGCTCGGGCGGCAGCCAGGTCGATCGTGTTCACCCCCACCCCGATCTTTTGCACCAGCCGCAACCCGGGTCCGGCCTCCATGAGAGCGGCGGTCATCGGTTCGAGAACGTGCCACACCACCTCTGCGTCCGCTAGTTCGGTCAACATCCGATCGGGATCCGTCGGCTCCACCGCCACGACCCGCAGGCCCGCTTCTCTATCCAACTCCCGCAAGCGGCGCCGCATCCATGGACCCGCGGTGTGGTGGTAGACGACCTTCATCCGGGGACCATCAGCGGTTGCCGGTCTCGCTCGCAAGCGGTCCGACCGTGACCAGATGCTTAGCCAGCGCCACGCAGGCCAAGGCGTCCTTGCCGTACCCGTCGGCGCCCATGTCGTCGGCGAACTCCCGGGTGACCGGGGCGCCACCCACCATGATCTGGACCTCGTCTCTGAGGTCTTCGTCGATGAAAGCCTCGATCGTGCGACCCATGTTGGGCATGGTGGTTGTGAGCAGGGCCGACATGCCGAGCACTCTCGCCTGGTGTTCCTCCACCGCGTCTATGAACTCATCAGGTGAGGTGTCCACGCCGAGATCGACAACGATGAATCCGGCCCCCCGCAGCATCATGATGCACAGGTTCTTGCCGATGTCGTGCAGGTCGCCCTTCACCGTCCCCATGACCACCGTCCCGATCGGCTCTACCCCGGATGCGGACAGTATCGGTTCGATATGTCGCATACCGGCTTTCATAGCTCGAGCACAGGCCAGCACCTCCGGTACGAATATGAAGTTCTCCCTGAACTTGATTCCCACGATTCCCATCCCGGCGATCAGTCCGTCGTCCATTACCTCAAGGGCCTCAAACCCGTGGGAGAGGGCGTATTCGGTCAGCCGATCGACCTCGTGGTGCTCGGCTTCGATTAGCGCCGCCGCTATGTCCTGCATCAGTGGGTCGGCCCGGCTGAACAACTCGATGTTGCGGGCCAACTCGTCGGGTCGATCCAGGTAGTCCTCGATCTCGTAGCGGATTGTCTCGTTGAGAATGTCGGGCAACTCGGCCATGCTAGAGATCCCTCGGTCAGGCCGCCGGAGGGTGTGCGGCGTGCCATTCCTTTACAGTCTTGGGGATTTCGAGCAGGTTTTCGATGGGGGTCTGAAGGGGGATGGCGCATTCGGGCGTCACTATCTGAACCCCGGCTTCTAGATTGGCGAGGACCTCGCCTCGAACCTCGGCCGGTCCCTTGGCGAACAGGGTTTCCGGGTTGTTGATGTTGCCGGCAAGGGCGATTTTATCGTGTACGGCATCCATGGACTCTTCGGGCTGGTTCTTGGAGTCGTAATGGAAGGCCGCCATTCCGGTCTCGGCGATGTAGCCCATCCTGTCGACGGTCCTCCCGCAGATGTGGAGGATCAACGGAACCGGTATCCGCTCCACCATCTCGATGTGGAGATCCTTCAGGAAGCGAAGGTAGTAGTCCCCGGAGACAAGGTCACCGGTAGCGTGGTCAGGAAAGGTCAGAGCATCGGCCCCGGCCTCGATCTGGGCCACCCCGAACAGGACCGAGATCTCCTTCATTCGGTTGAGGGCGTCCATCGTCTTGGCTTCGTCGTCGTAGGACATCAACAGGAACGGCTCGACGCCGAAGCAGTGGTAGCCAAGAGTCCACGGCCCCATGGTCTTTCCGATGATTGCCGCCTCGTTGCCGAACTCCTTCCGCAAGAGGCTAATCGCGTCGATGACGCATTTGATGTCGCGGTGCTCCAGGAACCCATCCGGAATCTGTACGTCCTCCGGTCGTTCCCAGATCGGCTCCCGCATCTTCACGGTGGGCCAGTTGTCCTTCTGCTCCCATTGCATCTTGCATCCCAGGGCTGAGGATTCCTGGATGATCGAAAAGACCGGCATGATGCTGTCAAAGCCGAGTTCTGTGTAACCGGTGGCGGCTAGTCGCGCCATGAGCTCCGCTTCCCGGTTGGCCTGCGGGAAGTACGCATCGGTGAGGTCCATAAGCTCAACAGTGGCGATCGAAGTCGGGTTGGCGACCGGTGTCCTGTCGACCGGTTCCCGGCGCAACGCCGCCAGTACCCGCTCACGGGAGGTCATAGCCGACACTGTGGCCGTCGCCCCGTTCATGTCGTTTCTCGTCTCCCAGTATCAGGGTTGGCGCCGCTTGAGGTTGCCCGGCACGCTTAACGTGCTCCCCATAGGATAACGTGCGCCCCATAGGATACTGTCCCGGCCAATTCCGAATGCTTCACCCTTGCGAGGGTTGTTGCACTCACCCGAGGGCGGACCAGGCTGCCCTCGACCGCTAGCCCTGATTGTTCGGGGTTCCCACACCGTGGCAGATAACGCCAGTTCGCCTGGATACTTGCTCGAACTCACCGTGTCACCCGACAGGTGAATCTACACTCCGGAGAGGGACAAGAGACGCCCGATAGCTGTACTGCCTGGTCAGGGCGCAGCCATGGTCTACTCCACTCATCCGCCGAACCCCCATCTATGAACAATCGGGGCTAGCTAGACTGCGAGGATGAGATGGGTGAAGCAGTGCCTCCTCCTTATCCTCGCCTTCTTGGTGGTGGCCGGGTCGGCGGTGTGGGCGCAAGCCCGGTTCTCGGACGTGCCCGCAGCGCATCCCCACGTCGAGGCTATCGAGTGGGCGGCGGAAGCTGGCTACTTCTTCGGGTACCCGGACGGTACCTTCCGCCCCGACAGCCTCCTCACCGCCGAGCAAGCTGCCACGGTGTTTCTGCGGGCCTTCCCCGATGGTGTCACCCGCGGCGAACTCGCCGAGGTCCTGATAAGCCACCGCAACACGACCTCTTGTGGCTCGCATTGGGATGATTTTCTATGCCAAGTCATCCCCGAGTCGCCGGACGTGATCTCATTTCGAGTGGAGGATGCCTGCAACCCCCTCACCGTGACAGTATGGGCCGCCTCGTGGCATTTCGGGTACCGCATCAGCGACAAGGCGGCAGCGGCCGTGTTCGATGCCCGACCGGGACAGATCATCTCGATCGAACTACCGGAGGTGTCGCAGCCCTTCCCTGGCTACTCATGGGAATGGTCTGGCCAGTGCCACTAGGCCTAGGCCGCCGCTAGACGCTATCGGTCCCCGGCCCGGGTACCGCGCCGTCGGGCTAGCTAGGGCGTGTTGACATTGCGTAGGGAATTTGATGATGAGTGCCATCTCCAGCGCGTACGTGATCGACGTGGTGATGCTGACCTGCACCGGGTCGGAGGTCATCCACCCTTTTCTTTCCCGACCGGGGTCGCTGATCTGAAAAAGCTCGCTGTAACTGCTCGGCGCTGTGGAAACTCTTACAACAATAACCCGTCCGGTTCTTCCCTCCCCTTGTCCGGTCCTATCTCATGTCCTACGCAGGAGCCTCCGACGGACGCTGACCGAGTAGTAGGTCTGCGTCCGTCGGGTCGGCAAAGGTCCTTATCCTTTTGACATCGTGAAAGCGGAGGCGTGGACTATTGCACCCTCGTAGGTCAGCATCTGGCCCACTATGTTCCTGTCGTTCACATGAGATTCTGTGCCCAGACCGACTCCGCGGTTCTCTACTGCTCGTGCTTGGGCGAAGCGTCTAATCCTGCCCAGGACCCGGGTAGGGGAGGGATGCCCGCTGGCGGACGCTCGCTCCATAAGGTGGGAGCGAACCAAACCTTCCCAATGAGGAACCAGCAGGTCGTGGCTACCGAACAGTTCTATAGCCACGACCCACAATCCGTGGGTGACGGCCATCCCACACTGGCCTGGAAGGGGCCCCAGCCGAACGAGTTGTTCGACAGATCGGGCACGTCGCCGATCGCGGTGGAGCGACCGCTCGGCGTCTCGCACGGCTCTGGTTTCGGAGTTGACCTGAAGATGGGCGAGTTCTTGGTCGACGGAGCTCCAGACGGCGGCCTGGTCGCTGCGGTGCGACCCTTCCCGCCGGATCGAGTTGACCACCGACGCGTTCTTCGCCCGTCTAGTCCGTCGAGGAGCGAAAGAGGCGCCGCGGCCGAATTCGCGACGATTTCCCCACCTGCCCTGCTCGAGGCAGGACACCGGTATCCGGAGGCGGGACGACCCGTCAACCAGGACGCTGGTGTTGAGCACCCGATCCTGTAGTCCCCCGACGAGTTGTTCTCCTTCGGGGATCAGGACTAGGCGATTGGTGGGATTAGTCACTTCCAGAAACGGTACCGTCGAATCAGGTAGTTCCTCGATCACCAGGCCCGAGTCGCGGCCCGTGGCGATCTTCGGGAGGGAGTTCCCCGGCAGGTAGAGGGGAAAGAAGGAGATTCCCGACCGGGTGATGGGGATGCCCACCGCAACCTTCTCCAGGTTCGGGATTTGGCGCCGCGATACCCGGCGGCGGGCTGGTCCTTCTTGGCGACGGGGGCGTGGGTTGTCACCGCCGGTTTGTTTTCCTCGGGGTTGGCCCATCACTTCTTCCGCCTCACGGGTTCCGCCATAGAACTGTCCGGCATCCATCGTCCGCTGGACTCTGGTCTTTCCCCGATATTCGCGGGCAGCGCGGGAAATGGACTGGAAGGCCGCGGCGGTTCCCGCTGCCGACGCCTCGAAATTGGAAATGCTCTCCTTGGCGAATCCGATACGTCCCGCCTCCATATAGGCATCCTGATTGGCCCCCATGAACACGAACTCCCAACCGGATTCCTTCCGTGCGCTGATCAACTCCGCCACCCCTGCCCGGTTGTACCGTCGGGAGGCGTTCTCGAGCCCATCGCTGAAGATCACTACCAGTTGGTCCTCCGAAGCTCGTCTTTCCCCGGATCGGGCTTCGATACGCCGGTCTGCGTGTTGGATGAGCTCACCGATGGCGTCCAGCAGGGGAGTAGAACCTCGGGGTTGATAGGTTTTGGTTGTGAGCGGCGGGACCTCCTCGACAGGAGCGGCGTCGTGGATGATCTCGAACGGGGCCTGGCTGTCGAACTGTACAAGGGTTAGGTGCGCGCTCCCGGTTGCCTGAGCCTGCTCGCCGATGAACGTGTTGAACCCTCCGATCACGTCCTCGGTCAGTCGTCCCATCGAGCCCGAGCGATCGAGAAGGAACCAGAGCTTTGTCGGTTCGGGGGCTGTTGATTCGGTCAACACATCTCCTTAGGTCTGGGTTGGGGTGTGGTTTCGACCCTCAACCGGTACAACACCGTGACTGAGCAATTTATTCCTGTTTGACAATAACCGGTTAAATTCTGAATGACAAGAACTATCTGGGCCAAGTTATCCATTCCCGCGATACGATTCCTATCATTGTATGGATGGGGTATGACACGAAACCGCCGGACGGATACGATGCTCGGGAATACCCCCCGGTCGCGGTCACCGTCGATATAGTCACCTTCACGATCGTCGACGACCAACTCCGGCTCCTGCTGGTCCGGCGCGGTCAGGATCCACACAAAGGCCGTTGGGCCTTGCCGGGAGGCTTCGTACGTGATGACGAGGACCTTGAGACGGCGGCCCTGCGTGAGCTTCACGAGGAGACCGGGGTGGTTGTCGAGCCGCGCTATCTGGAGCAGTTGGGCACGTACGGCAACCCCGGACGCGATCCCCGGATGCGGGTGGTCACCGTCGCCTACTGGGCCATCCTCGCCAACCTCCCTGAACTGCAGGGAGGAGGAGACGCCGCCGATGCGCGCCTGTTCCCGGTGATGATGGTCGAAGCCGACGCTCTCCAGCTGGCTTTCGACCACGGCAAGATCATCCGAGACGCGGTAGAGCGGGTGCGTTCCAAGCTTGAATACACCACCCTCGCGGCCCGGTTCTGCCCGCCGGAGTTCACTATCAGTCAACTGCGGAGGGTCTACGAAGCGGTATGGAACGCCCGTCTGGAACCGGCCAACTTTCACCGCAAGGTCAGGGGTACTCCGGACTACCTGCGCTCGACGGGGCATCGAACCGAACCGAGTCCGACCGGCGGGCGACCGGCCGAGAAGTACAGGACCGGAGACGCTCCATACATTTCTTCGCCGATCCGAAGGTCAGGGACCACCAAGAGGAAGCGTCCTCCCGGCTGAGCTCCGGCCCGCATTCATCCGGAAATGAGCCAGGTCGACGAATGCCCGACCGCCAGGAATCGTCCACCGGCGATGGCCACCGCGCCATCCGCAATGAACTGGCATCCTGCGGGGTTGGGAGTCATCGATTCAAGATCACATCGGTCCTGGGACAGGTCCGTGAACTAACCGTGTCGACTGCGTGAGGATTCCGCTACAAACGGTCCTGCTCATTCGTTTCGGATCGGACGCGCCGTCTGCGCAGGATGATCAAACCAACACCGAGCAAGGCAATCAACGAAATACCGATAGCTAAGACTTGCCGGCCTTCTGCGTGGTTGCTTGGCGGATCCGGCGTTGGAATGGACCCGTCCGGTGGGTAGCCCATACCGAATACCCGCTCGAGTTCGCCCGTCGTCGGTCTCGGGTCGCAGTTCCTCAAGATAGAGATGCTTCCGGGTTTTGGTGTACCGGATCACTGTAGCTACCATGCAGCGTCGAAGCGGCGCGGGGTGGAGCAGGCTGGTCAGCTCGTCGGGCTCATAACCCGAAGGTCGTAGGTTCAAATCCTACCCCCGCTACGATCCGAAAAGACCCGGGCCCGCCCGGGTCTTTCCTTTTCCGCGTATGGTGTGCTTGTCGCCGACGTGTTGCTAGTGTCCCGAGTCGGAAGTTCGCTGAAGGTTGCAGGTAACCACCCGGCGTGCTTCCGGTACAGACCCGGGTTAAGACCGCGAAAACCAAACTACCGGCATGGATCGCTCGCCGGTGGGTCCCACCCCCAACCGCCGCCTCCTCGGCGTCGAAACGCGTCCCGCCAACCCCTAGCCTGGCCAAACCATAGGCAAGGCAGAAGAAAAACCAAGATGATCCCAACCCCGGTCCGGTCGGTACCTGACCCAACCGTCGGTGCTTACGGTTACCAACCAGTATGCAGACCGGGTGTGACAGATTCCCCCGGCTGTCGGGTTACGCCCGTCGGAAAGATTTCGCGATCTCCCAAACACAAGCGAAACAACGATTCAGGACACTAGGAGAGTGCTGAAAAACGAGTCTTTCGGGGTTCGGTGGTCGGCAAACCGCCTGGTCAGAGGGTTGCGGGTTAGCGGCTGAACTCCTTTGTGCGGGGTTTCTCAGCACTCTCCTAGCTTGTTGCTCTTCATTGCCATACATAACTGATCCCAGATATGTGGCTATTAGGCTTGCCGGATGAACAAAGGCGGTCCCGAGTCCCAGGACAACCTGGTGGAATCCGTATTCGAGGCGATGCGTCGAAGGCGCATGCATCGGGTGTTCAAGCCCGAACTTCCGAGTCGGGACATTCTCGACAAACTGGTATATGCGGCAGGAAGGGCACAGGTCGCGCGTCCGGGGATACGCCATCTGATCGTCGTAACCGATTCACGTCTGGTACGCACGGTACGCCAGGCATGTCCCGGCTTCGTCAACAACGCTCCCGCGCTCATAGTGATCTGCAGCGACCTCAACGAGGCTCAAGAGGTTATGGGTCCTCGAGGAGTTGAGATGGTTACTCGATTGGATGCGGGTGCATCCGCGGCTTTTGTCACTATCGCCGCCCCGGCCCTCGGGATCGGCGTGTGCAAGGTAACCAGCTGGACCGAGGAGGTCGTGCAAGCCATCTTCGGACTTCCACCTCACATCAGGCCGGAAGTTCTCATGGCGGCCGGGTACCCGGTGGTTAACCACCCCAAGCCCGTGAAAGGATTCCACCCCAGCGTTCACTACGATCGTTACGGGGAAGATCGGAGCGAGACCCGGTGATCGATACCGTATCCGACGACCCGCTCTTCGACTTCGTCCTATACCTGGTTACGTCCGCCCGGCTCACCCTGGATGAGCGGGCTATCTACGGCTCGTTCCGCCTAATAGAGGGCGCCAGCCGCCTCATCGAATCGGCCGAAGATGTCGAGGGGCTCGATCCTGACGGTTTCCTGCGGTCCATGCGCGACTCCATAGATCAGAACAAGGCACGGATGATGCTCGACAAGGAGGGCTTCCGGGAGTGGCTCACCGACCTTGCCGCCGGTATGGCTTCCGAAGCGGTGAAACGCAGTCTGGAAGAATCGCATGTGGGGTAACGGCCGGGATCCGAGCAACACCTCGGCCTCGGGTTCCCATCAAGCCTTGTCGGTTAATGGTCTCCACGACCGGGGAAGGGCTGTCAGCGCGCCGCATCCAGCGCGCCGCGGATACCGTCTACGAGTTCGGTAACGCCCGCATCGTCGAGGATTAGCGGGGGAGAGATCTGGATGGCGTGCCCGAACAGTATCCGGGTAAGGATCCCGTGGTCGCGCAGTGACCGTCCCACCCGGTCGGGCATTCCGGGATCATCCTCCACTGCGTCGAGGTTCAACTGCACCGCGGCCATCGCTCCGGCACCCGAACGCACCTCGCCTACCAAGGGATGGTCGGATAGGGGATTGAGTCCGGTGGCCAGTTTGGCCTCCAGCCCGACCGCCGCCCGTACGATCCCTTCCCGCTCCATGATGTCGAGGTTGGCGTTGGCTGCCGCCGCTACCGTGGCATGTCCGGTATAGGTGTAGCCGTGACGCCACATCCCGGCGCCTCCTTCGAACCACGGTTCGGCTATCCAGGGGGACACGATTACCGCCCCGAGAGGTAGGTATCCCGAGGTTATGCCCTTGGCGCAGGTGATGAGGTCCGGAGTCAGATCCCAGCGTTCGCTGGCGAACCACCTACCGGTTCTTCCGAAGCCGGTTATGACCTCGTCTGCAATAAACAGCACCCCGGCGTCCCGGCAGATGCCCCGTACTTTCTCGAGGTAACCGGGAGGAGGCCCCAGCACGCCACCGGCGCCTATGACCGGCTCGCATATGAACGCGGCCACGTTCTCGGCGCCCAATTCCTCCAAGGTCTCGACGAGGTCGTCGTGTGAATCCCATCCGACTACGCGAGTGTCCGCCATCAGCTTTCCGTACCCGTCGAGGTTGGCGGAGATCCCGGCCACGCTTGTGCCGGCCGTGTGCATACCGTGGTACCCCCGGAATCGGCTCAGAATGTAGGTTCGTTGGGGTTGGCCCTTGACCTTGTGGTACAGGCGGGAGAGCTTGACGGCGGTATCCACCGAGTCCGAGCCTCCGCTGGTCAGAAACGAAACGCTGCCGGGTACGGGGGCGATTTCGGAGATTCGCTCGGTGAGTTCCATGACCGGGGGGTTGGTCAGGTCACCGAAGGTGTGGTACGTCTCGAGCTGCTGCATCTGGCTGAACGCAGCCTGTGCGATCTCGGTACGGCCATGACCGATATTGCAGTACCAGAGGCTGGCGGTGGCGTCCAGATAGCGGCGACCCGCAGAGTCGTAAACGTAATAACCGTCGGCTCGCTCGAGGATCAAAGCCGAACCTCGGGTGATGGCCCTCATATCGGCGAACGGATGCCAGAATTTCGTCACGTTTACTCCCGAGCTGTCGGCTTCGCGATACTGCACCAAGACCCGGGCCAAGGACGAGGAAGGTTCCATGTGCCGACCGGTCGGGATAGTCGATCACCAACTACCGGTTCCGGTGCATGCGAACCGTGGAAACCTCGATTCGAATCGACCATGAGGTGGCGCCTCCGTACCGACTACAGGTTACCAAGCGGCATGATCGAGGATCAACAACGTATCCGGTCCCGGTTTCCAAGTCCTCCTGGTTGACCGACGTTGCCTGCTGCAGTGGGCGGTCTTTCTGCCTGAGGTGCTTTGAATGAGACGTACCCCATTGAGTCGTGGGCTCCCATGGGCCTCGTGTTGGTTGCCGGTGGTTCAGATTGTCTTCGATCAGGATTATTCTGTATGGAAACGGGCAGTACGGTAAGACCGGGTAGATGGCGGATATGAAGAGGTACGGGTAGATGGCCGAACCGGATCCAAGCGACCACATCGAGTGGAAGATCCACCAGTGGGAACAGATCCTTCCCGGAAGCGGCTTCGATCGGATCGAACCGGCGGCCCGCATCCTGCAGCTTGGCGCCGTGATCGTCCGGGAGATGGACAAGATCGCCAAAGAGGAAGGGCTGATAAACCAGGGTGACTATCAGGTGCTGTCGATCCTGCGCATCAGTCACCATCTCGGTGAGGAGATGACCATTACCGACGTCGCCACCCGGCTCGGGTCAACCACCGCCACGATGGTCAATCGGGTGGACCGTCTCGAAGCACTCGGATACGTTAGGCGGACCCCGCATCCCACCGACCGTCGAGCTCTGTACCTGGCCGTCACGCCCGAAGGTATCGCCTGCGTTCAGCGAATAGTTGTCCTGCGTACCCGGAGACGGGAACGGTGGCTTGCCTGCCTGACCGACGAGGAACGCGCCACCCTTACGGAGCTGCTCGGCAAGCTCGCCTCGGCGTGATTGGCGGCCGAGGTATCAACAACAGCAACCGGTTACCCATCCGTGGCTCGAGTCGGTTGCCCAAACCCGCGACAAAGTTGTGGGAAAAGGCTCAGGCTCTGGTCCGGAGCTCCTCGGTTAGCTTAGGAAGTACCTGATGGAGGTCACCGACGATCCCCAGGTCGGCAACCGAGAAGATCGGCGCTTCAGGGTCTTTGTTGATGGCCACGATGCGTTTGGAGTTCTTCATGCCCACCAAGTGCTGCATGGCTCCTGAAATACCGCACGCCATGTACACCTCGGGTTTGACGGTCTTTCCGGTCTGGCCTACCTGTTTTGCATAAGGTACCCACCCGGCGTCCACGATGGCGCGGGTGGCCCCGGTAGCGGCATGCAGGGGTTCCGCGACCGCCTCGATCAGGGCGTAGGACTCGGCGTCGCCCAATCCTCTCCCACCGCTGACGATTACCTTGGCGTCACTGAGTTGGGGTCCCTCGGCCCGCTCCACGATCCGGTCGATCACTCTGGGTGACCCGGCATGGCCGGTTTCCGGCAGCGTGCGGGTTTCGGTCCTCGTCACCGAACCCCCCGTAGGCTCGGCGCTGAAAGACTTGGGCCGTATCAGAACCAGATAAGGAGCGGGGCCGGTGAAGGCGGTACGCACGATATGGCTCCCGCCGAATATCTCGCTGGTGACAGAGCAGTCTTCGTCGAAATCAAGACCCACCGCGTTGGAGATGATCGGGCGGTCGAGTCGGGCAGCCAGCCTTCCGGCCACATCCCGTCCCAGATAGGTCTGGGCGAACAGGATCGCCTGCGGAGTCTCCTCCTCAACCAAACCCTCCATGACGTGAGCAACTGCCGCGGCGGGGAGGTCGCTTCCGCCCTGCAGGTGGTACACCGTCCCGGCGCCGTAAGCTCCCAGCGTCTCGATCGCGGCGCCCGTTCCATCGCCCAGGTAGGCCACTGCTACCGGGCCTACGGAAGCGGCCTTCGTGATCACTTCGAGGGCGGACTCGCCCGGGCCGTCGTCCGCATGCTCCGCGAATACCAGTATCGACATCTATATCACCTTTGCTGTCTCTAGAAACTCGACAATCCTCAGATGGCCCGTCCCGTCGTCGGCGACGATTACCCCGGATTCCCGTTCCGACGCCGGAGTTACCGATACAACTTGCTGGCGGGGATCACCTCCGACCGCAAGGTCAGCGGAAGTAAGCCGGTCCACCGGCTTCTTCTTGGCGGCCATGATTCCTCGAAAGGTGGGGTAGCGGGGCTCCACCGCACCTGCGGTTACGGCCAGCAAGGCCGGTAGATCGGTCTCGACGACATCGGACCCGGCCGACGTCTGGCGTTCGACTCTCAGGCCGGCCCCGGCGATCTCGATCTTGCGGGCGTAGGTCAGGGCCGGTACCTCGAGTAACTCCGCCATCATCTGGGGTACGACCCCGGAGTATCCGTCGGTGGATTCGACACCGGCCACCAGCACGTCGAAACCCTCCCGCCGGGCGGCCGCGGCCAGTACCTTGGCGGTTGTCAACGCATCGCTGCCGACGAGGCTCGGATCGTCGATGAGCACCGCCTTGTCAACCCCCATCGCCAAGGCTTGGCGGATTCCTTGCATAGTACCCGTCGGACCCATCGAGACCAGGGTTACCGAACCGCCCGTCTTCTCACCGAGTTGGAGACCCACCTCGATACCGTAGCGGTCGGTGTCATCCAGTATCTGTTCCGGTGGGCGTACCAGACGGTGATTAGCCGGGTCTAGCGATGAGGGGGAGGCAGGGTCCGGGATCTGCTTTACACATACCACCACCTGCATGTTTGTGACTCCTTGTTTGGTAATTGTCGTTGGGGAGGAGGGTAATGGACGATTCGTACCGTCCGGGCAAGCGGGAATCATAGCCGTGGACGTATCGGTCACCTAGGTGGGTACCCGAAAACGGTCTAGGAGGGTGCTGAGAAACCCCGTACAAAGGGGTTCAGCCGCTAACCCACAACTCCATGACCAGGCGGTTTGCCGACCACCTAACCCCGTAAGACTCGTTTTTTGGACCTTCCTAGGAGACAGTCACCCTCCGGGTGGCCGCCATGGTAGCGAGATCATAATCAAACCTCGTCAATAATGAGCGGCCGGGGCGGTGGAGGCTCGCCGTTGATCCGGAATGCTTCCTGCGTCCTGGCCGAAGCCGCTCCGATCATCCGGTTGTCGTTGAATCGCAGGGTGGCGAGTTCGTCATCAGGCGAGACCCGGTCCCCGACCTTGACAGCCAGGGAAATACCTGCTGCGTGATCGATGTGGTCGTCCATGGTTTGCCGTCCGGCCCCGAGGCTCATAGCTGCCAGACCAATCTCCATGGCGTCGATCGACGCCACGTATCCTGCTTGCCGGGCAGCAACAGTGTGTGCCTGACCTGCTTTGGGGAGCAGGTCAGGGTGCGCCACGACGGAAGGATCGCCGCCTTGGGCGCGGATCATTTCCTCGAGTTTCTCAAGTCCTGATCCCGACCCGATAGCCTCGTCGATACGTGAAGCAGGGTCATCGATAGCGGCTTCGTCAAGCATCCCCACCGCCAACTGCTTCACTAATGCGAGTAGGTCAGCGGGTCCGGTACCGGCAAGGACCGAGATTGCCTCCTTTATCTCGTTGGCGTTACCTACTTCGAAACCCAAGGGCTGATCCATGCGGGTGAGGTAGGCCCGCACTCGTGTCCCGTGCAACTCACCGATCCGTACCATGGCTCCGGCCAGTTCCCGTGCTCTATCCGTCGTTTCCATGAAGGCGCCGGCGCCGACCTTGATGTCCAGGACCAAAGCGTCCAGCCCCTCCGCCAGTTTCTTGGACATGATCGACGAGCTGATGAGCGGGATCGAGGCCACCGTGGCTGTGGTATCCCGCAGGGCGTAGAGGATCTTGTCGGCCGGGACGATCCGTTCCGATTGGCCGGCTATCACCACCCCGCAGGTCTCCACCACCTCGGCGAACTCGGCAGGCGAGAGCGAGGTGCGGAAGCCTGGAATGGATTCCAGCTTGTCGAGAGTACCGCCGGTATGACCCAGCCCACGTCCCGACATCATCGGAACTGCAACCCCACACGCCGCTACCAGGGGAGCGAGGCAGATGCTCACCTTGTCTCCCACCCCACCGGTGGAGTGCTTGTCAACCTTGGGAATCGGGCTAGGTATGTCCAGACGATCCCCGGAGTCGATCATGGCGGTGGTGAAGTCGGCGAGTTCCTGGTCATCCATACCCCGGAAGTAGATGGCCATGAGCATGGCGGCCGCCTGGTATCTAGGTATCGAACCGTCGACCACTCCCGCCAGGAAGCTCCGTATCTCGTTCGGATCCAGGAATCCCCCGTCTCGCTTGTGGCGAATCAACTCGCGTGTAGTGCGCACGTTTCTCTCAGATCCTCACCAATCGACAGCCACCCGGTTGCTTTCTACGGAGAACCCCTCGGACACCAAATGGCGAGCGTGTTCATCCTCCTTGCCGGGGACCAATCGTCCGGAAGCGGTCACCACCCGCCACCACGGCAAGCCGGTAGACCGGGCGAGGAGTTGTCCGACCGCGCGGGCCGCTCCCGGTCGCCCCACTTGGGCTGCGATCTGTCCGTAGGTGGTGATTTCACCGGTTCGTAACTCGGCGACAGCCAGATTGACTCGGTTGGCGAAGCCGGCCCGTTCATCGGCGGCCGACATGATGGTCATAACGTGGCGAACAGCCGGTCTCCCATATCGCCGAGACCAGGCACGATGTAGAAGTGGTCGTTTAGATGGGAATCGACGGCGGCTGTGACAACCATCACATCCGGATGTTCCTTCTCCATCCTCTCCACGCCTTCGGGCGCCGCCACCACGCACAGGGAGATGATGTGTTCAGCACCGGCGGCCTTGACCTGGGCCACCGCCCACGACAGGGATCCACCTGTAGCCAGCATCGGTTCGAGCACCAGCACGAGGCGGCCTTCCATAGGGGGGAACTTCGTGTAGTACTCGACCGGGCGGGCGGTCTCCTCATCACGTTGAACACCGGCGTAGCCGACGGCGACATCGGGAACCAAGTCCATCACCGCATCGATCAGTCCCAGGCCCGCCCTGAGGACCGCCACAGCCACTACCTGCCGACCCAGCCTCCGCCCGACCGACGTAGTCAGAGGCGTTTCCAGGCTGTACTCTTCGAGCGCGGCGTTGGCGGTGGCCTCCATAAGGAGGATGTATGCGAGGCGGCGGGACGTGTGACGGAACTCCTGCGGATCGGTCGACCGATCTCGGAGTATGCTCAAGTAGTGATGCCCAAGAGGGTGATCAACGACGGTGATTGCCAAGACTTCTCCACGGATACGCTAGGTTAGGGGCCGAAGGGTCGCTGATTGAGGAGGTCCACACCGAGACCGACTTTCGTCGGCCGGAGGCGGATCGACCATGCCGCCGTATCAACTGCCCTTCCAAGGCTGGAGGGTAGCGCATCCGTCCGATTCATGGTCGGTCGATGACCGCCGTCCTTCGGTTCGTCGATAATCGAAAGTTAACTACCGTGGGCGTCCGCACCGCGCCCTCCGTCCGGCGGAGGATCGGGCATATGGATGATGTGATCGACCACCGACCACGAAGACGAAAGGGAATATCGATACGATGTTCGAAGCGCTGACCTCCCGTTTCGAAGGTGTGTTTGATCGCCTGCGCGGTCGAGGCCGCTTGAGCGATCGGGATGTCAACGACACCCTCGCCGAGGTCCGTCGCGCCTTGCTGGAGGCGGATGTGAACGTCGAGGTGGTTGGCCGCCTTCTGGACCGTATACGCCGCCGGGCCGTGGGTACCGAGGTCATGCGAAGCATCACGCCGGGCCACCAGGTGGTCAAGGTGGTTCACGAGGAACTCATCGAGACCCTCGGGAGGGAGGCGGCCCCGCTCGCCGTGGCCAAGTCCAAGCCGCTCATCACCCTCATGGTGGGACTCCAGGGCTCGGGTAAGACCACCTCGGCGGCCAAGCTGGGCCGATTGCACCAGCGTGCGGGCAAGAGCGTCCTGCTGGTAGCGGCAGACCTGGTCCGTCCCGGCGCCGTCGAGCAATTGCAGCTGCTGGGCAGCCAGATCGGGGCGGAGGTCTTCAAGGGCCGCAGAAACGCTACCTCGGTGGTTCGTAACGCGTTACGATACGCGGCCGGGCGTGGTTTCGACGTGGTAATCGTTGACACAGCCGGTCGGCTGCAGATCGACGCCCGCCTCATGCGCGAACTGAACACCATTACCAGGATCGCGGCGCCCGATGAAGTGTTGCTGGTTGTGGACGCCATGACCGGTCAGCAAGCGGTATCCGTCGCGGAGGGATTCCTCGAACATACCAGCGTCACCGGTGTGGTCCTCTCGAAACTGGATAGCGACGCTCGAGGTGGAGCAGCCATCTCGGTTCGCGAGGCGACCGGATGCCCGGTCAAGCTGGTGGGAACCGGCGAACGTCCTGAGGATCTCGAGGTATTCCATCCGGAGCGGATGGCATCCCGCATTCTGGGAATGGGAGATATCCTCACCCTGGTCGAGCGGGCGGAGGAAGCGCTCGATGAGAAGCAGGCGGACGAACTAGCCGATCGCCTTCTCAGAGCCGAGTTCACACTCGAAGACTTTCTTGATCAGGTCAAGAATCTGCGGAAGATGGGATCGTTCGGGGAACTTCTTGGTATGATCCCCGGTGCCCGGACCGGTTCAGCGGATTCGCAAGCCGTGGATCGGCAGGTTCGTCGTTCTGAGGCCATAGTTCGCTCGATGACCCCTGCCGAACGGGCTAGCCCGAGGGTGATCGACAGCAGCCGGAAGAGAAGGATCGCTCTCGGGTCGGGAACCTCCGTCCAGGACGTATCCGGTCTCCTGAAACAATTCGACCAGATGCGTAACATGATGAAGTCCCTGTCCCAGGGAAAGGCCCTCGGTGGTATGCCCGGTATGCCGGGTCTCGGAGGTGGCCTTCCCGGTATGCAGGGACTGGGAGGCGGTCTTCCCGGGATGTCAGGAGCGGGCATGCAGGGAAGGCGACGGAAGGCTCGTACCGGTGGTAGGAAGCCGCCTGCCGGATCGCGATCCTCCGGTAAAAGACCAAGAACACCCAAGAAACTCCAGAAGAAAAAAAGGAAGAGGTGAGTATGGCGGTGAGGATCCGCCTCCGTCGAATGGGAAAGAAAAAGCAGCCTACCTACCGGGTAGTAGTGGCTGATTCACGTTTCCCCAGGGACGGACGGTTTATCGAGTCGATCGGGCGTTATGACCCGCGGCCGTCTCCGTCGATAGTAGAGATTGACAATGACAGGGCCCAGTACTGGTTGGGAAACGGAGCACAGCCCAGTGAACGAGTGCAGAAGTTACTCGAGATATCCGGGGCTGTTAAGAGACCCAAGGTCTCACGTTCCGGCATCTACCGCCTTGATCACGAAGAGACCCCGGCCGTCGAAGCTGCCCCGGAGTCAGGTGGCGACGCCGGGCAGGAAGCCCCCGATACGGATGGAGCATCATGAGCGGTGAGATTGTTGAACGGGTGGTCCGTTATGTGGTTTGTTCCATCGTGGACGATCAGGAGGCGGTTGACGTCACCATGGACGAGCGCGGTGAGGACGAGATCGTAGCCCAGGTACGGACAGCTCCCGGCGAGATGGGACGGGTTATCGGCCGGGGCGGTCGAGTGGCCCGCGCTATCCGGACTGTCGCACAAGCCGCCGCCGAGGAGGAAGGGCTCACGTCAGGCGTTGAGTTCGTCGACTGACAGGGCCGTTCGGACAGGCCTTCGACTCACCGAGCCGAGGATGTCTCGAGCTGATGCGTTTGTCCAGCCCGTTCGGCTTCTAGGGATTCCGGCCTCGGTCATCCGTTTGTAGCCGGGTTGCCGTGCTCCTCGATCCAACACATACGGTGCGGGTGCCGATTGTCTGAATTATCGTGACCGGGTCTGAGGAAATGGTGACGGTGGGCCGTATCGACCGGATCCACGGGCTGGAAGGCGAGGTGAGGGTCCGGATCGAATCGGACGATCCTCGGCGGTTCATTCCCCCGGCGAGATTCTATACGAATCTACCCGGCTTCCCGCTGCTGGTTCTGCGGCAAGCGCGGCCCGGTGCCAGGCATGTGCTGGCAAGGTTTGCCGGCATCACGTCCCGAGAGGCCGCTTTGAGGCTGGTGGGGGCGGAACTGCTCATCCCCGAGCGCCTCCGGCGTCAACTGCCGGCGGGCGAGTACTGGCCGGACCAGTTGATCGGGTTGGAGGTACGGCTCGGTTCCGAGGTGATCGGCGTGGTGGAAGATATGATCCGTGGCCCGCAGAACCGTCTGGTCGTGTCGCTGCGTGACGGTGCCTCCGCCGAAGTGCCGTTAGTGCAGGCCTTGGTTCCTGACATACGCCCGGAAGCGGGCTGGTTACGAATCGACCCTCCTGCAGGCCTTTTGCCTGAGTGACCATCCCGGCGTTTTCTTGTATCGGAGCGTGAACGTGTGACGTAATTAACGGGGAGTATGAGCTCGTGCCGCTCTTTGAAGGAGGGCGGATCGCCAAGATGAGCACTAGGTCTTGACCTCACGCATCACCGCCAGAGTCCGCATCCATCAGTTGGAAGGTGTTGACGATCAGCATTCGGTCGACAGGACCAGTCCCACATCGACTATCCGTAGTCTCATTGATCAAAGGGTAACGTAGTAGGCTGCGCTCTCATGACACCGACCAAACTTCCTCCGGTTGGTTACTACCTGGCGCATGAGGTCGGGCAACTGGCAGGAGTGTCGGGTGACCGTATAGGCCAATGGGCACGATATGGGTATATAAGGTCGTCCCGGTCCGAGGGTACGCCGCGGCTCTACTCGTATCAGGATGTGGCCGAGGCGATGGTGGTGCACAGCCTGATAAACGACGGGATGCCGATGGGGAGAATCCGGGCGGCTGTCCAGAATCTTCGCAAAGAGTTCGGACCTTGGCCCCTACAGGATGCTCCTCTCTACACGGAATCGCACCGCCGCCTCTTGCTGGAGGACACGGGCCAACTGTTCGAAGCCGACACTACGAAGATGCAAGGCCACGGCGTGATCTACCCGGTGGTGCAGGACCAGCTAAAGGCGATCGCCGCTGATCTTCGTAGAGGTGGCTGGACAGCTCGCGAATACCCGGACCTTGAATACATAGAGGTAAATCCCAACAGGCTGTCCGGCCGTCCTACCATCAAGGGCCGTCGGATCGCCGCCCGGTTCGTTGCTGAGACAGCCCTCACGACTGGCGGAAGAGAGCTTCTTCGAAGAGACTTCGACCTCAAGCCACCTCATATCGCCGACGCTGTTCGCTGGTGTGAGTCGGTCGATTCTTATCTGACCGCCGCCTAATACGTGCTGGAAGTTGTTGTCGACGAGAGTTTGTCGCCTCGAATCGGCACGGAACTTCGCAACCGTGGGCGCAAGGCCAAGTCATTGGCCCAGCTGGGCTTACGAGGACGGGGCACTCCTGAGGGCGTTGGCCGAACAACCTACTCCCTGGGTATTACTCACCGCTGATGATGAACTCCCTCGCGTGTGGCGTGCGGTGATCAAGCAGACGAGCGCCACGGTGGCAACCATTCATCCGAGCTTTCCTTCTTCGCATACGCAAAACCAGTGGTATCACGACGTAGCGCATCGCTGGGCACATGTCCTTGGTGAGCAGGAACAAGGAACGGTTCGGCGCTACACACTGAAAGCGCACCGACTCTGGACACCGAGGAACCGTCGCTAGTCTGAGAATCGGGTTTTGCTCATCGTCGAGATTGTCAACTACCACTAGTTAGGGAGAAGCACCATGGCCGTGACCCACATGCCCGCCGAGGTGTTTTCTCCCGGGGAGTACTTGCGTGACGAGTTGGAGGAGCGTGGGTGGACAGTCCCCGAATTCGCTGTGATCACCGGCCAACCGGTACAGACGGTATCTGAGATCCTCAATGCCAAGCAGGTGATAACTACTGTGACAGCACGGTCGCTCTCCGAAGCGTTAGGTACTAGCGCTGAATTGTGGCTCAATCTACAAACCGCGTACCAGTTGTATCAGCGTCGCTTGGCGACCGATCAACACTGATCTCACCGTGGTTGCGCGTCGGGCTCGGCTCCGTAGCGCTATCCCACCGGCTGGGGTGACGGCGATCATGTGGGTGCATTCCCAACACGGACGACTTGGACGCCACCGAGTGGGCAGTTTGTGAGCTGTTCGTTGTTCGATTCCCTCGACCAAATTTGGGCGTTCGCCGCGGGAGTTAGGCGTTCGAACTCCGGTGAATCGGTCACTATCGGGCAGTCGACCCGGCTTGGCTACATTCGGCGGAAGGAGAGACACAAGAATTCGCCGAGTTCAATGACCGAACTCTTGCTGCCCCTCATGGCTCGTCTACCTCGCCTATTGCGGATAGGCCCCCGCAGGCAGGACAGCTAACCAGCAGACAACGCCTACATCGTCCTCGTTGATTTCGGTCAGGGGTTCCACCGGTTCCACCTCACGCAGTCCATAGGAGTCCGCGACCTCGACGATCCGAGCAGCCGCCACAGTTGGGGTGATTACTTCGTTCTTGAGGTCGTTTCGTATGGCGGCGAGGGCTGATCGGACGGTTCGGCTTCGATCTACCGAAAGGGCTTCGTAGGCTCGATCAGCACCTTCAGGAAGCAGCGCGGCCGGGTTACGCAGGACTTCGAGCGCCCAACGCTGGACGGGGCCGACCGGGACCGGGTCACCCGCCGAAAGAGCGCGCTGGTTGTGTTCTTCGATGATCGAGCAGACGGCGGTTCGCCAAGCGGCTTCGAGGTCAACGGAGGGTTGTTCAATGTTCGGGGCGTTCCCGGGGTCGATACGTCTGAGAATGGTTCCGGGGGCTTGCTCCACTACGCCGTTTGCTTCGACATATCGCCAGTACCCGTGACCGGACTTGGTACGGCAGGCGAAGAACACACCCGGCGGGCCTTTGGACGGAATGTCGCTGCCTTGACGGAAGGCCGCTCCGATTCCCCAGGGAAGTTCTCTCAGTCTTTCGGACTCTCCCTCCTCGAAGGCGCGTCGCAACCGCGAGCGAATCTGCTCGGGACTCAGACCCTGAGATTTGCCACCGTTGTCGGACTCGTCGAGAAGCGACGTATCGCCATCGGTGAGGCGGCGCGCATACGAGCGAATCTCTCTTTCTTCCTCTCCGTCAATTACTTGGATTTCCATCCCGAAGGGACGGGCTGCCTTTACCTTGCGGCGAATCACGGCCTCAAGCCGTAACATTTCCTCGAGATCTCCGGGTTCGGGCAGCATCGTGGTCAGATGGACCAACTCGTGTTCGCTCTTCAACCGTATGACTCGTCCGTACCTTTGAACCACTCGCTGCGGGTTCCAGGGCATGTCGTAGCTGATTACGGCTGCTGCCTGTTGGAGGTTCTGCCCTTCGGACAGCACGTCGTTGCTGAGGAGCAGGTCTACTTCACCGTCTTCGGGCTCGTAATCATGCCGAACCACCGTCTTGGGACAGAACCGGGCCAGTAGTTCGGTACGCTGGTCCGGGTTGGTTTCCGCGCCGATCACAGTTACGCGTTGCCGACCACCTAGTTGCTCGGGAAGGTGCTCGTCGAGGTATCGGACGGTGTCGGCAAAGGTAGAGAACACGATGACCTTCTTCGAAGGGGAGGATTCGATCAAGGAGTGAAGCAAGCCGAGTTTGGGGTCGTGCTCGGAATCGAGACGACCGAGCACGGTCACCAAGCGGGCTAGGAGATTTCTGTCGTGTGACACATGGTCACGGAAGGAAGGATCGAACGCCTGCACTGGTTCGATCCCTTCCTCTTCGTGGTTCTGCGTAAGCCACTGGGCCAGCCCGGTTTCGTCGAGTTCCTCCCGAGCCGCATCCTGCAACGCGTCGCCGCTCAGGACACGTCCCTCGTCCCAGGCGGCCAGGAATGCATCGTGGGCTGCCAGCATTCTCTCCAGCGTGAGCAGGCACGCCTGCCAGCAGGACTCGAAACGCTTCAAGATGGCCGACTGCAGCAGGGCGCTCAGCGTGTCCTCGTGGACTTCCGCTTCATCACCTATCCGGAAGGCGCTCGGTCGGTAACGGGCCATGTTCAGGTCGTCAATGGCGACCACGACCTCCAGCACTAGGTCGGGGTGGGCTTCGTCTAAATCGTATCTTGCGGTTGTCAGGAGCGGTGTTGGAAATCTAACCGGCGTGCCGTCCGGGAAGGATGCGTTCGGGTAGTGGGTCTCGATGAATCTACGGTCGCGGCGAACGCTCACCATGTCAGCCAGAGGGAACAACACGTCGGGGTCGAGATTCTCCGGGTCCCGCTCGTTGGCCCCCGCCGTCACGAACAATCGCCGCAGAGATGGGATACCGTCGGCAGCGAAGGCGCGGTCGTGAAGGGCGAAGGTCATCACCAAGTGGTAAAGGTCCCACAGGCCGTTGTTGATGGGAGTGGCGGTCAGCAGCACGAGGTCCTTGCGCTCGCCTCCCAGCAGCCTTGACATAGCCTTTTGCCAGATGGTGTCCGGGTTTCGCAAGGTGTGGCCCTCGTCGACGACCACCAGCCGGTAGACGTCCTTGTTGATCTGCAGCCGCCTGGTTCGGTTTTTCGTGCTGGGAGGTGTCAGTTGCTTATCGGTGGCCAGTTCGTGATAGGTGACTACCCGGGTGGGAAGAAGTGCCCGCTCGGTTCGTTCCGTCCAGTGTTGGACCAACTGTCGGGGGGCGACTACCAGGGCATGGCTTCCTCGGCGGTGGGTGTACTCCTCGATGAACGCCAGTCCGATCTCGGTCTTGCCGGTACCCACCCCATCCGCGTACACCACGCCGTGTCGGCGGCGAACGATTTCCAGTGCCCGGCGGAACCCGTCCCGCTGGAACGGGGCCAGATTGACCGTGGTGAGCGGAAGGGCCGGTTCGTCGGTTCCCTCGTCGAACAACTCCAGGAGTGCCCGTAGGTAGACGGTTTGGGGATCGATAAGCCCGGGGTCGGGAAACAGCAAGTCTTGTAGCTCGGCCTTGAAGTCGGTCCCCTCTTGCCATAGCTGATCGAACCATACGACCGCGGCGCTTGCCACCAGCGGTGAATAGTCGGCTAGCCCGAGTTCGAGATTGCTGAGCATGCCGGCCGTGGTGAGGTTGGCGGAGGTCACGAGCGCTGCCCGAGCGTCATTCGAATCGCCGAATACATACGCTTTACCGTGTAGGAACCGCTCGGTAAACCTCCGGACTTGTACCTCGGGTCGGCTGAGCCAACCATCAAGGTCGATTAGATGTTGGGCGGCCCGGCTAGGCGGGAAACGAGCTAGGTCCCTATCCGCTTTCAAGCCCTCTAGAGCCCGCTCGAACTGGGTAAGCGGTGGGCTGCCTCCTAGCCCAGGCGAGGGTGTGGCGCCTAGGAGCAGGCGTACATGCCGTTCATCGGTGACGCAGATCGTCAGGTGGTGGAGGCCTCCGAGGTTGACGTACCCAGTGGCGATCGACATATCGTATTGAGACCCAAGGTCACTGGTCAGGAAGGCCAGGGCGTCGGCGTGGCTTGTCTCGATGTTCTCTACGAGTGATGGGCGAGCGGGCATTCAGGTCAATTCAGTGAGCCGCGATATCAGTTGAGCGCGATAGTCTCTGGGCACGGCGTCGGTGGTGAAGTCGTCGAACATGACCGCTAGGTCGTCGGTGGTTAGGTCCCAGGCGTGCGCAACACGGGCGTCGATCTCTACCAGGAGTCGCTGGCGTTCATCGGGATCCAGCGGGCCGACCCCGACACCTGTCGCGTTGGCGAAGTCGGCGAAACGATCATCCACCGTCGACAGGCGGGCGCCGCTGCGGGCCACCTCTTGGAAATCCTCATCGTTGAGCCGAGGGACTACCAAACCTTCGAGTATGAAGAAGTTCACGTTGATTTCGACGAAACGCCGGGCTTGCCAGTCGAAGGGAAGGCTGTTCATGATCCCCAGGCAGGCAGCCTGGGCAATCTCATCGCCGTCAACGAAAGCCAGGTACGGTGCCTTATTGGTCAGAAACACCCCAGGCGGTACTAGGCAGGCGATCACTGTACGGGAATTCGTTCTGTTCGTTACGTCTCGAAACGCCACACGTGCCCTGTCGAGTTCGGCAAGTACGGCCCGTTGACGCTCTCCTAGTGGAACTACTTTGGCTACCTGTGAACGTGCTCCAGGTCTTGGTTTTTGTACTTTCTTAAGGACAGCGTCGGATTCCGGACACCAGCGGGCTTCCGCGCCGTGAGGATGGTACTGATAGAAGCTCTCGCCCTTCCAGAGCGGCCGGCTATTCACTGCCCTGTCCGAACGAGTCCACAGGCGACGATCCAGGGTCTCGTCTAGCTCTCTGATCGGGAATGCCGCTCCACAGGCGACGGTCGTTTGTCTCGTGCAGGTCGGTGACCGGGAAGACCGCTCTAGACTTTGCTCTCTCTCTCTCTCTCTCTCTCTCTCTCAATGCTGCCGAAGGGGAATAGGTTCCCGACGCGCACCTTTGCGAGCAGGTCGGCTTCGGCCTGTGTACCAACGAGCGGAGTCATCCATCCCGGGCCGAATCCCGCGGAGGGAATACGGACACCGTCGCTTCGTGACTGCTGTGTCCACTCCTCCCGTGAGGAGGCGACACCAGCAATCTCTACGCGATGATCCTCATTAGGTTGTGTTCGCTCGGCTACCACCAACGCTACGGAATACTGTGGATGGGTATCGAATATCCATCTCTTTCTGTTGAGTAGAAAGTCAACCCGTCGGGTGGTTGTCGTCTCGAAGAGCCATTCGCGGAATCCTCGTGAACCGTTGTTTACGAATGAGCTCCGTGGGAGTACCACCCCGATTGTCCCGCCCTGCCTGGTCAACTGTCGGTAACGCTGGCAGAAGTACTTGTAGAGGTCAGGGTCCCCGACCATCTTCTCGTACTCACCCGCTTTCAAGGCATTTCTTTGTGTTTCCGCTCTCTCCAACTCTTGGCCAAGAAGATCTGGGAGGTCAGGGTGCTGCATTATCAGGTCTTGGATTGCTAGCTGACGCGCGGTAGCGGCCAGTCCGTTGATACCCGGTTTATACAAGCTATAGAAAGACAGTTCCTCAACCGTTACTTCCTCCCAGGGGGGATTACCCACCACCACATCGAAACCGGGTCGTTCGCGTCCGGGATCGAACACCCGTGGGAAGGCTAGCGGCCAGTGGAGGAATCGGTGTTGCTGGCCTTGGGCTTCGGCCTCGCCGATCAGCCGCCTCCCGCGCTGGTCGGCGTTACCGGAGATCACATCCAGCGCATGCGTGCCGACATATGTTCTGGTATTCAGACCGAATCCATGGGCTGTCCAGAGATCGAATAGTTGGTGGGCAGGAACTGTTGCAGCCCATGCCTCGTCGTCGGCTTTCTTGCTGGCTTCGACCTCTTCGGGGGTGCGGTCGTCGATGTCAGCCAGTCGAGCAACTGCCGCGATCGCATCGCCTAGCGCATCCAGCAAGTGGTCGTACGGGAGGGTCCCCACATTGCCGACGGTCTCCGGAGACGCAACTCCGAGCAGCGAATCTCCGGCTATTACGTTGCGGTCCAGATACGAGAGGGATAGTCCGGGAACGAACGAAGCCAACCACAGCGACATGAGGGCGATCTCGGCGCCCATCGGGCTTACGTCCACTCCGAAGACGCAGTGTTTCAGCACCAACCGGCGGAGTAGTGCAACATCATCCACTCCGGCGCCGGCGGATGTACCGGCTCGCAGCCGGTCGAGATCGACTCGGATGGCGGGAAGCGGGTTCTCGGCGAGGAACCGAACGGTCATATCGGCCAAGGTTTCCACTACCTGCACCAAGAAGTGGGCGCTCCCGCAAGCCGGATCAAGCACAGAGAACGAGAACAACTCACGCACCGCCGCGTCCGGGTCGGTTGTAGGGGTGGCCCGCACCCTTTCCAGGTGGCGTTTGAACGCCGGGACAACTGCGCCTTGCACCAAGTGTTTTACCAACTCCGGCGGGGTGTAGTAGACACCGCCCGCCTTGCGGCCACCCTCGTGCGTTTGCCACAGTAACCTGCCGACGCCGATTTCGGGTTCGGTGTCGTCCGGTACGTAGCGGTCTTGCTGTTCGTTGTATCGGAGCGGTCTGTCAGTCACCGACAGGCGTAGGCTCAGCAGGGCCTCGTAGATGTGACCGAGGTGACCGATCTCCAGGGACGAGTAATCGATTCCCCGATCTGTCGAATTGTCCCGCCCGATCGCGATGAGCAGCCGGGCGAAGTGAGGGTCGGTCAACTCCAGACCCTCCAGCAGCTCGGCGCCTTCGAATCCGGTGGGAGCGAACAGCGAGCCGTTGTAGGCGGGAACGTCCCAGGCACGGTTCCCTTGGCGCATTGCTCTTACCAGCACCACGAACTGTGACCACAGAGCGGTGGATCCTTTACTCCACTTGCCTCTAGTCTCCGCCGCTTCGGCCACCAGTCCGGTAAGGGACTTCCTCCGGTAGGTGGCGTTGTCCATCGGTAGGAAGCCGGAGCTCTCGGCATAGAGGATGAACAGAAGCCGGAACATCAAAGTGAGGGCGGCCCTTTCCAACTCTTCTCGTTGGGTGTCGCTTTCGATGCCCTGTTCGTTGTCGATCATCCACCGATCGAGCCCGGACGCCAGCGCGGGGAACGCTTGGAAGCGAATAGTGCCATCCAGCCGCTCGCGTAGTTTCGTACCGAAACGATGTGCCTCCGCTTGTAGTCTCTGGAATCCGTCGCCGGACAGGTAAGGGGGTGAAAGCAACGCGAGTAATGGCGTTCGTTCGGCTCCGAGCAGACGGATATCGATCTCGATCCACTCCTGAGTCGATGCCGTATCGAACAGCCGGAACCGGCCCTCGTGGGCCAGCATCCCGTAACGTACCCCTGTTTTGCGGCAGTCCCGCGCCAGTAGCCCCTCGGGAGGGCGACCCTGTTCATCCAATCGCGTGAACGACTTCGGACTGTTCTTGGGATGCACCACCGCGACGGGCCGACCTTTGTAGCGAGCCAAGTATCCCCGGGTCGGCAGTTGTTCCAGTTCGTATCCGAGTTTCGACAGTATCGCCCGCCATCCGTCCGACGGCCTGAGAGCTGCTGTCGCTGCGATCGCTTCGGCCCATGTCTCCGCCTTTTCCTTGAAGCGGACCTCAACGGTATGTCGGGACAGCAACCCGTCCATATGGACACCCTCACCACCGAGCCGGGCGACCTCCTCTGCCAGATGTCGAACGGAATCGAGGGTTCCCATATCGCTGGTTTCCGCTATCGCTCGAGCCAACGACGAAGCGGCAACGGACCGTATCGGCGCATCAGCTGAAGAAGGGCCTAGAACGAGCAGCCGGCCGGAACGTCCCGGATCATCCGCCACCAGCAGGTAACTAACCGCGGTGTTGCCGACCCGCTCGCGCCACCGAGCCCGCATGTTGCGGTCCGATGGATCGTGCGTTACCGCCACCTCAAAGCCCCGGAGAGCCACCACGCCGCGCGCACCGAACCGAACTCGTGCAGACTCCCCTATTCCACGGGCTACAAGATGGCTCAGCAGCTCGAGGGCGTTCACAGGCTTGGCCCTAACGGGGATATCGTTGCTGTCGTCGACTGTGTAGAGGATGATGACCCGCCTCGTAACGAACCTGGCGTGTTCACCTCTAATGTGCACCGCGATTCGATGCCTGATAAGAGGGTTGTCAACCTTTTCGGCCCATTTTCACGGGAGAGCCCTTCCAGAAGTGTCATGTGAATGCGATTAGCCCGATCTGATGCGAAGCAGAGGTGTAACGGCACTCGTTAGCTCGGATGGTTCATAGAAGTCGTAGCGCCACTTCCTTGGCTTCATCCATCGTCTCGACGAAATGATCCTCAGGCACCTCTCGAAGAACGTCCAAGGCCTGGAGGCTGGTGGCGGGTAGTCCCTCCAGGCCCATCACTATGCAACCGGTTCCCTCCGCTTGGGCGGTGTTTACGAGTCGTTCCACCACCAGCGCGGCGCTGTCGTCCATGTACACCGTCTTGGAGAAGTCGAGAATTACGACTTCGTGTTCCCGGATATCGAGGCCGACGGTCGTGATCAGCTTTCGAGATGAAGCCACCGTGAAGGTTCCTCGAAGCGACACGAGACCTACCCTGGCGGAGAACGGATCCAGGTCATCGGTCCCACCGTCCAAACCGAGGAAAGTCATGTCCAGCAGCGGTACGGAGACCACGCTGTCCAACTCCAGCCGCTCGAACTGTCGAGCGCTGGTCATTGCCGCGGCGATGAGGCCGATGGCCACTGCGATCACCAAGTCGACGAACACCGTAAACCCCAGGGTGAGCATCATTACCACGAACTGTTCGCGCTGGATGTAACGGAACCGGGTGATGAACCGCCGATCCAGGATGTCGAAGCCTATTTTGATGAGGATTCCGGCCAGCACCGCGTGAGGAATCGTATCGACGTACCGGCCGAGACCGAGCACCAAGGCCAGCAGGATTGTGGCGCACAGGACTCCCGATACGCGGCTACGACCCCCCGCCTGGATGTTGGCGACCGTTCCGGTGGTGGCCCCTGCACCCGGGACAGCTCCGATCAAGCCGGCCAGCACGTTGCCGAAGCCCACCCCGATCAACTCCCGGTTGGGATCATGGTTGTCATGGGTCATGGAATCGGCTATCAAAGCGGTCAGCAGACTGTTGATCGAGCCGATAAGGGCGATGGTGACCGCCGGCAACAGGGCATCCAGCAGTGTTCCCATGCTCAGGGCGGGGATCGTTATGCCGGGGAGTCCGGTTGGCACCTCACCGATTACCGGGGCATCCCGCAGCCACACAATGCCTAGCGCAGTGCCGATCAGCAAGGCGGCCACGGTCGGTGGGAGTATCTTCCTGAGGCGGGAAGGCCAGAAGATCCCGACCGCTACCGTTGCCGCGGCAAGCAGCAGGGCATCGAGGTTGATGTTGGCGAGCGCCTCCGGCCACCGTTGTATTGATGCGAGTGGACCCCCCAGCGCCACCGGAGTGCCGAGGAACGGCAGGCTTTGGACCAGAATGATGATCGCGCCCACCCCGGTGGTGAATCCCGAAACAACCGCGTACGGGGTGTAGGCGACGAAGCTACCCAACCGAAGAGCGCCCAGCAGGATCTGTATGACTCCGGCCAGGGCCGCAATCGTCAAAGCCTCGGTTAGGGAGTCGGCGTAGCTGGTTACCACCACCGACATGGCGACTGCCAGGGGCGCCGTCGGGCCGGATATCTGGGTCTTCGTTCCTCCGAAGACCGCGGCGAAGAATCCAACCGCTATCGCTCCGTACAGTCCTGCGATCGCGCCCAGCCCGGACGCCACGCCGAAGGCCAGCGACAGCGGCAGGGCGACAACGGCTGCGGTCAGGCCTCCGAAGGTGTCGTCGCGAAGCCGTGGGAGGTCGTATACCACACGCAAGACACTAGCCACACCACCAAGCGGATGCGCGCCTTTGGGCGTGACCCAACGGTGTCCGGGGGTGTGGCAGCCGCGGGGGTCGCTACCAACGCCTTCGTTGCTGGTAGATTCACGGTCTGTATGGGTCATCCGCTTCCCGACCGGCAACTGGCAATCGATTATCTCGAGGGTTCTCGAGATCCGACGGCTCTATTCCTCCATGCCGGGCAACTCAGGGACGAGGGACGGGGACGCATCGTTACCTTCAGCCCCAAGGTATTCATTCCGGTAACCACGCTCTGCCGTGACACCTGCACCTACTGCACCTTCGCCAAACCACCCGGCGCCGGAGGTGAATACCTGACTCCGGATGACGTCCTGTCCATTGCCAAAGCCGGTGACGCCGCCGGATGTCGGGAGGCTTTGCTGACCCTGGGAGATCGACCGGAAGCCCGTTGGCCCCAGGCGAGAGAGTTCCTGGCGTCCCAGGGTCAAGCCACCACGATCGGATACGTGCAGGCGATGAGTGAGCTGATCGTGGGCGCCACCGGATTGTTTCCTCACGCCAACCCCGGGATCATGACCCACGCCGAGATGGCCGACCTCCGTTCTACCAACGTGTCGATGGGCTTGATGCTGGAGAACATCTCCCCCCGCCTCATGGAACCGGGCATGCCCCACCACAACTGCCCCGATAAGGATCCGGCGCTCAGGATGGAGGTCATCGAAACGGCCGGACGGCTCAACATACCGTTCACCACCGGCATACTGGTAGGCATAGGCGAGAGGATCCCCGAGATCGTCGACAGCCTGCTTGCCTTGCGAGAAGCAGCCGATCGGTACGGCCACATCCAGGAGGTGATAGTCCAGAACTTTCGCGCCAAGGCGGACACCAGGATGCGCCGCTCGGCGGAGCCGATTCCTGCTTGGTTCGCGATCGTTGTGGCCGTCGCTCGCTGGATCCTCGGACCTGAGATAAACCTCCAAGTACCGCCCAACCTTACGGAGCGGTTTGAGATCTATCTCGATGCCGGCATCAATGACTGGGGCGGGGTCTCTCCACTCACCATCGATTGGGTTAACCCGGAAGCTCCCTGGCCCCACCTCGATGAGTTGCGGGGCCGGACCGAGGCGAGAGGTTTCAACTTGGTCCCGAGATTGCCGGTTTATCCGGAGTACATAGGTGAGCGATGGATCGATCCCGGATTGCTCGGAATGGTTCATGACGCCGCCGACGACCACGGGTACGCTATGACTCGCCAGAGGGAAGGTATCAGATGATCCAAGACACGATCCGGAACATCACGTTTCTCAGGGTGCGACCTACTTCGGTCGTCACCGAGGCGTTGTCGTCAACCAGGCGAACCGAAGGTACCACCGCCTTGGAGATAAACCCGCCGTCACCGGAATCGGCCGAGGCGTGCCTAGCCGGAGGCGTTCTGCCGATATACGTGCGGGATGCCTCACCCGGAGCCGCGGCCTGGGTCTTGGAGCCGAAAGAAGCTTTGGATCTGTCCGAGACCGGTATTCCCGGATGGCGGATGTCGATCATGCATACGGATGATCGGGCGGCGGTGATCGATGCTCTGGCCCGAACCGAGGCGGCCTTCCTTCGAACCGGACGGAGCCGGGTAACCGAAGCTGCAAATATATGCATGCTGCCGTCCCTCAACGCCAGGGTATCCGTATTCGTGGACACGGTTGGCGACGCGCTGGTCGCTATAGCGTCGGGAGCGACGGATCTGCTGCTGCGCGACTGGGACTCCGAACGGATAGGCGAACTCCGAGATGGTCTTGACCAATCCCTGATAGAGCGGACGGCGGTTCCGGGCCATGTACCGGTCGACGATGCTCGCGACAGCTTCTCCCGCGCTCTGTTCAAGGCCTACCTGAACTTGGCGGACAGTTCAGGATATGCCCGACCCCGCTATTCCTGGGCTCCCGGAGCATCTATCGAGCCGCCCCTCAATCCTCACCGCATCTCCGCTGCGTGGCCCGATGCGTTGTGGGCATCCGGGTCGGAAGCGGGCCTGGCGGGAGCGTCGAAGCCGGTTCGGGACGTGATCGAGGCGTCCCTCGACGGCGTCCCTCCCTCGGTGGAGGAGACGACGTTGCTGCTTTCATCCAGAGGCGCCGACGTGGAGGCCATCGCATTTGTGGCTGACGCGCTTAGAAAGGAACGGGTGGGAGATGAAGTCACATATGTGATAAATCGCAATATCAACTACACCAACGTGTGCTATTTCCGATGCGGGTTCTGTGCTTTCTCGAAGGGTCCGCGGAGTCTCAACCTGCGGGGAGATCCGTACCTTATGAGCATCGAGGAGGTTGTGAACCGAACTACCGAGGCAGCCGAGCGTGGAGCTACCGAGGTTTGCCTCCAGGGGGGAATCCATCCTCGCTTCACCGGCCAGTTTTATGTGGATGTTCTGTCATCGATCAAGGAGGCGGTACCGGCGATTCACGTTCACGGGTTTACCCCGCTGGAAGTCTGGCAGGGCGCCGAAACGCTGGGCATGACGGTCAGGTCCTTCTTGGAGATGTTGAAGGAGGCCGGTCTCGGGACCCTGCCCGGCACTGCCGCCGAGATCCTCGATGACCGCGTTCGCAAGCACCTTTGCCCGGACAAGATCAGGACATCCCAGTGGGCGGAGGTGATGCTCGTAGCGCACGATCTCGGCCTGAGGTCCACCTCCACGATCATGTTCGGACACATCGACGATCCGACGGCGTGGGCCAACCATCTTGAGGTCCTCCGCCGGATCCAGCGCCGGACCGGCGGCTTTACCGAACTGGTCCCGCTTCCGTTCGTGCACATGGCCGCCCCGATCTACCTGAAGGGTCGGGCAAGACCCGGTCCGACTTGGGACGAAGTGGTTCTGGTGCACGCGGTGGCCCGAATAGCGCTTGACGGGTTGATCCCCAACATACAGGCTTCGTGGGTGAAGCTAGGTCTCGACGGCGCCGCTCGGTTGCTCGATGCCGGTTGCAACGACTTCGGGGGCACCTTGATGAACGAGACGATCTCGCGAGCGGCGGGCGCTTCGCACGGCCAAGAGATGAGAGCTGCCGACTTCGAAGCGGCCATCACCCGCATCAACCGTATTCCCCGCCGACGCTCCACCTTGTATGAGCTTCTCGACGAGGCGCCGCAACCGATTTCCTGATGGCGCGGTTTCCGCCGCCGGACGGCCCGCCGCCGGAAACCAACCTCGAGTTGTTGTGGCCATCCCCGCATCATCCAAACCGGGTGTGACGGGTCCAGTCCTGGCGGGGCGGCCAATCCGGTACTCGTCTATCCCCGACAACTCCGGGACTGCCGGCGATAGGAGAGAGATTGGAGGAACTGGATGAGGATCGCCGTCATAACCCTGTTTCCGGAGTTTTTCGACGGCCCGATCGGCGTCGGCACGGTGGCGAAAGCAGTGCGGTCGGGAGTGCTGAAGCTTGAGTTGGTGAACCTGCGCGACTTCGGAAAAGGTGACTATCGCCAGGTTGATGACGCTCCCTTCGGGGGCGGGGCAGGGATGGTCCTGATGGCCGGTCCCTTGACCCGAGCAATCGAAGGGCGCGAGGACTCGCACCGGGTTCTCCTCACACCGGCAGGTCAACCACTTTCCCAGTCGTCGCTTGATCGGTGGGCCGAACTGGACTCGCTTACCCTGGTGTGTGGACGCTACGAAGGAGTGGATGAGCGATTCGCCGAGGCATCCGTCGATGAGGAAGCCTCGCTCGGTGACTACGTCTTGGCCGGGGGAGAGGTAGCGGCCCTCGCCGTAATCGAAGGAGTTGCCCGCCTGCTCCCCGGTGTTCTCGGGAACCCGCATTCGGCACGATTCGAGTCCTTCCGGGACGGGCTGCTCGAAGAACCGCAATACACCAGACCGGCGGTGTTCCATGGCCGCCACGTTCCGCCGGTGCTTCTCTCCGGGGACCATGCTCGGATTGCCGAGTGGCGCGCCGCTCAGCGTTCGAAGCGGACCGCCGCGCGGAGGCCCGATCTCTTTGAACGGGCGATGCCGGATCGGGACGAAGAGGGTTCGTAAGGATTGACGCGGCGCGCTAGAGTGGTTCCGCTACGGACTGGTCCGAAGCGTTCCCTACCAGCCCTCCAGGGGAAGTAAAGCCCTATCCGGTCCGGTGATTGACGGCCGCAGGCCACATCGCCCGGACAGCAGGTTAACCTTGCTATCGTTTCGGGTTCCCGTCCGGATGGCCGGCTTGCGGGTGTTGGAACCAGGATCACGATCGTGAGGAGATCTCGATGAATGACCTGCAGTATGTAGAAAGCGCTCACCTCCGTGATGACGTACCCGATTTCCGTCCCGGCGATACGGTACGGGTTCACGTTCGGGTAGTGGAAGGAGGTAGGGAGCGGATCCAGATCTTCGAGGGAGTGGTAATCGCCCGAGATGGTGGGGGACTGTCCGAAACGTTTACGGTACGCAAGATGAGTTTCGGGATCGGGGTTGAGCGCGTATTTCCCGTTCACGCGCCCATAATCCAGCAGATCGAGGTTGTGCGACGCGGGAAGGTTCGAGGCGCGAAGCTCTACTATCTGCGCGGACGGGTCGGAAAAGCCGCCCGTATCCGAGAGCGTCGCTAGGAGGGTGCTGAGAAACCCCGTACAAAGGGGTTCACCCGCTAACCCGCAACTCTCTGACCAGGCGGTTTGCCAACCACCGAACCCCGTAGGATTCGTTTTTAAGGACCCTCCTAGGAGAGTTACTGTCCTAGGAGGGTTCGCAGTTCTGGCTAGCCCTGTGGTAGACGCTCGGTGTGCAGCACGCGAACCTCTTTGTAGGGGCGTTTTCGACATTTTCCTCGAAAGAACCGGGACCGGAGCCTTATGCCAGATCGCAGGAAGGTTCTTGTGACCGGCATGATCGGTAGCGAAGTCGTTGACGAACCTCAAACCTCCGATATCGAGGGTGTGGAGTCAGGCACATACCACCCCGGTAGCCGGCCCGATGGCCGCCCCGGCTTGTGGAGGACGAACCTGCGGGAGTTCTTTGGTGTCATTGCGTTTACCTTGGTGTTGGCGGTCCTTATCAAGACTTTCCTCGTACAGGCCTTTTTCATCCCTTCTCCATCCATGCTCCCCACCCTCGATATCGATGACCGGGTGCTGGTAAGCAAGATCGCATACAGTTTCAACGGACCGAAAACGGGCGACGTGATCGTATTCGACTCTCCTTTCGTGCCCGAACCTCCCCGGACAACACTGTGGGAGCGGGGTGTGCGTAACGTTCTCGAGGCGGTCGGGGTTGGAACTTCGACGGTGGAGGACCTGATCAAGCGGGTGGTAGCGGTGGGGGGTGACCGCTTGGAAATACGTAACAATCGGGTCTTGGTCAACGGTGTGGCGCTGGATGAGCCGTATCTGGTGGCCGGGTACCGCATGAGGGACGTCGCTCCTTTCTATGTGCCGGACGGGCATGTGTGGGTGATGGGTGACAACCGCGACAACAGCCAGGACAGTCGCCGGTTCGGGGCCATTCCGGTGGAGGATGTGGTCGGGAGGGCTTTCGTGCGTATCTGGCCCCCCTCTCGCTGGGACGCGCTGTGACGAGCACCGGAGGTCGTTAGCCCTGATTATTCAGGTTTCCCACACACCGAGGCATGTAACGCCTGTTCGACCCGAGTATCGGGTATAAACCCGCCGTTCACCCGACAGGTGGATCTCCACACCGGACCGAAACGGGAAACGCCGATAGCTGTACTGCCTGGTCAGGGCGCGAATCTGGTCTTCTCCACTCATCCTCCAAACCCCCATCCATGAATAATCGGGGTTAGCCTTCGACAGTGACCGCGGTCGGTCTGTTGACCACCGGGAGAGATGGTGATGTCACATCTACCTGATACTTTGTTTGCTGCAAAGCAAGGGAAAGGGCGCCTAACCATGGTTGAGGATCGATCAACCGGCCACCGCAGAAGACTCGGTGAGTTCGGCGAGTCGATGGCCGCATCATTCCTACGACGTAGCGGGGTGAGGATCATCGGGCGTAACGTGGCGGTCGGTCGCGGTGAGATCGATCTGGTGGCCGAGGACGGAGACGGACGTTTCGTGGTCGAAGTCAAGGCAGGAATGAGGATGGACTCCGATCATCCCCGCTGGAACTTCACCCACGCCAAGGCCAGGCAGGTATCCCGACTCGCTCGATCGTTCGGGGTGGGACGCGTGGATCTAGTTACGGTCGTGGTAGGCGCCGACGGGGTAGATATCGAGTGGCACCGGCGGGTTGCCTGAATCCCTCCCTCTGCCCCGGATCCTCCGCTGCTCCTTGTACCAGCATCCGTGGTGCCAATGACGGCGGAGATCCGGATCGTCCTCCGGAATAACCACCAGATGGAAGGCGCCGACCTCTATGTCCCGACCGCACCCGGGACATAGGTACGCCTTGGCGGCTGACCGAGGCTGGACGTGGCGGATAGTCAACCGCCCAAAAAAGCCCACAGAACCAAACCGAGTGTGAGTGCCAGTGCGCCGACCATGGCCATCAGGTCAGCGGTGCGGCGCTCGTGTTTGCGGAACGGATTGAAACCCATGGTCCCATGCTATCCGGGTTGGAGGGCTGCTGTCTCGTTACCGGTAGGCCTACGGGTATCTTAGATAGCTATAACTGTCACTATCATCTTATATATTGATTGGCATGTTTGCATCAACCAACTCAGTAGCGCTGGTCGGAGTGGAGGCGCGCGCCGTCAGCGTGGAAGCACATGTAGGAGGAGGAGAGAAGGGTCGGCTCAGCCTGGTAGGTCTACCCGACACCGCCATCCGGGAAGCGAAGGATCGAGTGATGGCGGCCATGGCCGTGTCCGGTTACCGGTTCCCGCCCCGGGCCGTCACCGTCAACTTGGCGCCGGCCGACCTGCCCAAATCGGGCAGCGCGTACGACCTGCCGATCGCGCTCGCCTTGCTTGCCGCCGCGGGAGAGATCCCGGACGGCGCCTGCAACGTAGTCGCCCTCGGTGAACTCGCCCTTGACGGCAGCCTTAGGCCCGCTCGCGGGGGTCTAGGGGCAGCCATCGTCGCGGCTGAAATGGGGATTCCATGCCTGCTGCCTCCGGAGATGGCCACCGAGGCGAGCCTGGTGAGCGCGGCCGATGTGCAGGTGGTTCACTCGTTGCCGGCGGCTATCTCGGCTGCTCTTGGTGAGTCCACCTTCAGGGCCCCGCCTCCCCGAAAGATCCACATCCCGGAACGCTACGACCTTGCCGAGGTAAGAGGGCAACCGCTCGCCAAGCGCGCCCTCGAGGTAGCCGCGGCGGGCGGGCACCACATGTTCATGTCCGGGCCACCGGGATCCGGCAAGACGATGCTTGCCCGATGTCTTCCCGGCGTTCTGCCTGATCTTGATGAAAAGACCGCTCTCGAGGTAGCACAGGTATGGTCGTCGGCGGGAAAGACGCGGCGTTGTCTAACCCGGCCGCCGATGAGATCTCCCCACCACACCGCCACCACTGCGGCGGTGGTGGGAGGGGGGTCGGGTGTGCCCGTTCCCGGCGAAGTCAGCATGGCGCATCGCGGAGTGCTGTTCCTTGACGAACTGGGAGAGTTCCGACCACAACTTCTCGATGCGCTGCGTCAACCTCTCGAGGAAAGCGAAGTGACGATTGCCAGGAAGGGTGTAGCTGTCACCTTCCCGGCGGCGATACAGCTGCTGGCGGCCACGAATCCCTGTCCGTGCGGGTTCCACGGGCACTTCAGGAAGGGTTGTGATTGCAGCGAGCGGATGATCCAGCGCTACCGCCGCCGTTTGTCCGGTCCTTTGATGGATAGGTTCGATATCCGGATTCGAGTCGAGCAAGTCGATCCGGACGCTCTCATCGGTCCGCCGGAGGAACCCAGCCGCAACGTTGCCGAAAGAGTCGCCGGGGCCTATGAGCTCCAGCGAGCGAGGGGGCGACGTAACCGGGATCTCGGTCGGAGCGACCTCGATGGTCTGGAGTTCGCTCCCGGCGCCCAGAAGATGATCGAGGGCGCGCTGAGGCACGGCGCCATGACCGGTAGAGGGTTCGACCGGGTCAGAAGGCTGGCGAGGACGGTGGCCGACCTCGACGGCGCCGACGTAGTACGGGAAACCCATGCCGGCCAAGCCTTGATCCTGAGAGGACACCATGAGCCGTCCCGCTGATGACCTGATCAGGCTCGCCCACGTTGGAATGCACCCCGACCGGCTACGAAAGCTGGTGTCCGGGTCGGGCTCCCCCGGTACGGTTCTGCGGAGGATCGAACGGGGACGCCTCGATCTTCCTGACGAGGCCCGCCGTGCGGCCCTTGTCCCGGCGAGCGAACGGCGGGGGAGCCTCCGCGAGGCGGGTATCGAGTTCGTGATGCCGGGTGACGTTGGTTTTCCCGAACGCTTAGCCGAACTCCCGGACACGCCCCTATTCCTGTTCCAGCGAGGGCAGTCATTCGATGGAATCGCAGTGGCGATCGTCGGGACAAGGGCATGTACGGGTTACGGGCGGCGTTTGGCGGAGAGCTACGGCGAGGTGGTCTCGAAAGCCGGATGGTCGGTGGTCAGCGGGTTGGCAAAGGGGATCGACGGAGCAGCCCATAAAGGTTCGTTGCGCGGGTCCACACCCGGGGTGGCGGTTCTAGGGTCGGGGATCGATGTATGGTATCCACGCCAGCATCGTTCCCTTGGTGAAGATCTGCTGGAGGCGGGTGGGACGGTCTGGAGCGAGGCGCCGCCCGGAGCTCGTCCATTGGGTTGGCGATTCCCGCCCCGTAACCGGATCATCTCAGGTATCGCTCATGCGGTAGTGGTGGTGGAAGCCGGCGTCAAGGGAGGCGCTCTGGTCACCGCTCGAATCGCGCTCGAGCAAGGACGTGACATATTCGCCACACCGGGGGACGTGGGGAGGCCGGCTTCGCTCGGGTGCAACCTGCTGATCCGGGACGGCGCCTTCCCGGTACTCGACGCGGAAGACCTCCTCGAATGCCTGCGGCTGCTGCTTGGCGAGCCCATACCGGCTGCCGGTGAGGACTCAGCTGGAGCCCTAGACCTCGATCCGGGTGAGCCGATCGACAAGTTCCTGGCGAAGCTGGGAGACGATCCGGTGGCTGCCATCGCCGAACTCGGTCGCCTGGTGGCAATCGGATCGGTCGAGATCGATGGTGGCGGACTCGTGATAACCCGGCAATAGGAGTTACCAAGAATGATCTAGGGCCTGTTGACACTATTTCGGCGGCGTGTTCGTAGGGGTTGACATGGTTGGTCTTGTCACATTCGTAGGGCTTCGATGATGAGTACGAGGGTTATGAACCCTTTGAAGACCGTGTCGAGTTTGTCGTAGCGGGAGAAGACACGCCGGTAGGCTTTGATCCGGCGGAATAGCCGTTCTACTTCGTTTCGTCGTTTGTAGATTTCCCGGTTGTAGTCCCAGAGTTGTTTACGGTTGCTTTTGGGTGGTATGACCGGTGTGTACCCGCGGTCGGTGATCAGGCTTCGGGTTTCGTCGCCTTCGTACGCTCGGTCGGCGACGACGAAGAATTGCAACTGTTCAGGCGGTTCCCCCTGCTCGGATGGGGTTTCAGCCTGTTCGGGTGGGGGTTTCAGCCGGTTGACGAGTTCCCTTCCGTGGGGGGCGTCGTGGTCTTGGCCTGCGGAGAGTTTGAAGTGGATCGCGGTGCGGGCGCCGGCGGCGGCCATGTGTATTTTGGTGGTTAACCCCCCGCGTGAGCGGCCGATAGCCTGCGGACCGTTTTTTTTAGAGCGCCGGTACCGTCCGGGTGTACTTTGACGGTTGTGCTGTCCACCGAGACGACGTCCACCTCGATGTTGATGATTCCTTCTTGGGCCAACCCGTTGAGTATCCGGTCCAGGACCCCGTTCTTGGACCAGCGGTTCATCCGCCTGTACAGGGTGGACCATTTCCCGAACCGTTTCGGACGCCCGCCATTTACAACCGTTTTCGGCTACATACAGCAACCCGTTGACCGCGACCAGGTTGGATATCACCACGTTACCGCCCTGAGTGGGAAACAAGTGCTTGATACGTTCGAATTGTGACTGTGTGATCTCCATACACTGGATAATAGCACATATGTAACTACACCAGTGTCAACAGGCCCTAGGAGAGTGCTGAGAAACCCGTACAAAGGGGTTCAGCCACTGAGCCGTAACTCCCTGACCAGGCGCTTTACCAACCACCGAACCCCGAAAGACTCGTTTTTCAGGACTCTCCTAGCGGGGTTCGCAGTACGGCACGCTTTGTACGGACATTTCCAGCATCCCCCGGCATCCGTTCACTCCGGCATCTCAGGCTTGGCGGGCGGGTGTCGCTACGCTGGCCGTATGCAGCTGACCGTGCTTGGCTCGAACGGGACCTACCCGACCGCGGGCCGCCCCGCTTCCGGATACTTGGTCTCCACCTTCGACACGACGGTGTGGGTCGATGCCGGACCGGGAACCTATCTGGCTCTCTGTGCTGAAATGGACCCCTATGAATTGAGCGGCGTCTTCCTGTCGCACCGTCATCCTGACCACTGCACCGATGTCTTTGCCCTTTATCACGCGCTGGCCTACGGGGACCGCCACGTTGCACCCCTCCCGGTGTTGTGTCCCGAAGGTCTTGACCGTGAGTTGGGAAGGCTTGTGGGCAACGCCGATCAGTGGTGGTCGGTATTTAACTTTATCCCGTTAAGGACGGGAGACGCCCACCGACTGGGTTCCTTGGAGATATCGGTGGTTCGGACCAATCATCCACCGCCCACCTTGGCGCCGCGGATCAGTAGTGGTCGGCGGCGCCTTACCTACACCGCCGACACCGGTCCCTGCAAGGAGTTGGAAGCGCACGCTTACGCTTCGGACCTCCTGCTCGCCGAAGCATCCTTGACTGCGCCGCGGGGAAGGGACTCCTACCCTCACCACATGACGGGCTCGGAAGCCGGAGGGATGGCCACTCGATCGAGGGCGCGTCGCCTGATGCTTACCCATATTTCCCCCCACATCGACCCGGAGCGGCAGTTGATGGACGCCGAGGCCGAGTTCGAGGGCCCTGTCTCCATCGCCGTTCCCGGAGCAAGGATCAACATATGAAAAAGAAGAGCCAGACGCGTAGTCGACGGGAGCGTGGCGCCGACCAACTCCGCCCGGTGCGGTTCACCCGAAACTACACGGAGATGACCCCGGGATCCGTGCTCGTGGAAATGGGTCGTACCATCGTGTTGGCTACGGCCTCGGTCGAGGAACGGGTACCCAGATGGATGCGGAAGAGCGGATCCGGTTGGGTTACCGCCGAATATGGCATGATGCCCGGGTCGTCGAACCGGCGAATCCGCCGTGACCGATACTCCGGTGGCCGGTCCAAGGAGATCTCTCGTTTGATCGGTAGGTCGCTCCGCTCGGTCGTCAATTTACCCGCCATGGGCGAGACCATGGTCATTGTGGATTGCGATGTAGTCCAAGCCGACGGGGGAACGCGGACCGCGGCGGTGAACGCCGCCTGGATCGCGCTCCATGATGCATTCGCGCAAGCGATCTCCGACGGCGTCATGACATCCGATCCGATGCTCGACCGGGTGACCGCGGTTTCGGTGGGCATCGTGGACGGAAAGTGCTTGCTTGATCTCGACTACCGGGACGACTCCGCCGCATCCGTGGATATGAACGTGGTCATGACCGGCAGAGGCTTGCTGGTGGAGGTACAGGCCACTGCCGAAGGTCAGCCGTACGGACGTAGCGAACTGGACCGCCTGCTTGACCTGGCCGGAATGGGCATCGAGCGGATCGGCGCTCTCCAGGACCTCCAGGTTGCGGAGTGACTGTTCCGCCCGTAGAGCGAGCGGTGGTGGCGTCCAAGAATCCCGACAAGATCATCGAGATGGAGCGGCTCCTGGTCAGTTCCGGGGTGGTGGGGGAGATCGTCTCCGGTCTGGAATGGCCCGATGTAGTCGAGGACGCTTCCACCATTGAGGGTAATGCTCTCCTCAAGGCCAGAGCGGTGGCGCGTTACACCGGTCTAGCGGCAATCGCCGACGACACCGGTCTGGAAGTGAACGCCTTGGGAGGAGCTCCCGGGGTGCACACGGCCCGCTTCTCCGGTCCCGGCGCTACATACGAGTCCAATGTATCCGCTCTTCTCGGCGCCCTCGGTGCGTATCAAGACCGGAGGGCACGGTTTGTGACAGTGGTGGTGGCCGTCCTAGCCGATGGCCGCGAGGTGATAGCCGAAGGTGAGCTCAGGGGCGAGATTCTCCATAACCCTCGTGGGTCGGGCGGTTTCGGGTATGACCCGATATTCGCTGTGGGGTCACTCACCCTTGCTGAGATGTCCGCCGCGGAGAAGAACCTGATTAGCCATCGAGCAAGAGCCATCGGCGCGCTTGCCGATGCATTGAAGAATGCCCGTTGTAGCTAAGCGAAGCGTTTCCGCTTCGAAGGCGTGATTGAGTTAGACTGCTCTCGGGTCGCTAGCTCAATCCGGCAGAGCAACGGACTCTTAATCCGCAGGTTCCGGGTTCGAGTCCCGGGCGACCCACCCGTTTCCCTTGCGTTTATCCCCGTCACGCAGAGTAGCCAAATCCCAGGTCAGCCAGCTCACCGAAACCGGTACCGAGACCGACCCTCCGTCAAGCGCATGATGGGCCGTTGGGGGTGTTTGACCGGGCCTTAATAAGCATTGTGGGCGTGGATAGGTCTTCGGTTGGTTCCCGATCGACACCGCCCCTGATACCGGCTTCTTTCTGCAGTCCTAGAACTCGATCCCAGGGGACCTCGGTCCGGTTCTGCCTGGGCGGGGATGCCCGGTACTGAGATCATAAGTGTCCAGGGACTCGGTAATCAGTCCTGCGCAGTCGCCCACACGCCGGGCTTGGGGTTCCGACGCGAATTGAGCGGCCGTGTACGTAGCAAGCCGACAGACGCTTCGGATTAGAGGCTCTACCACCTCGGGAACAGGATCCGGGTCCTTCCCCCTTTCGTGATAACGGGACCACCTATGCCAGATTGTGAGTTGCTCTGGCGGTACGGGATGCAGAAGATGGTCCGTGACGTATCCCTGTGTCGGCTGAGGCAGTTGTTCGCAGAGCAATTCGATCTTGTGACCCCAGGGATGACTTTCCGGCTCGGCCGTCAGGTGGATCAGAGCTTTCAACGCCGCCTCGGCTACCGCTTGGCAGGATACGCCTAGCGTGAGCATCCGGCCAACTTCAGACTGATCTGCTTCCTCGAGCCAACCAAGCTCGGTGTAGCGTGCATGCATCGTACCTGGCTTGAGCCGCTCGAGCACGTCCTCAAGGGCGACACTGACATGGTCGAGCCTATAGAGAGCCTCCCGGTGATCATCGGCAGGCATAACCATCTCCTTGTTCCAATCGACTATCCCCTCTGGCCGGTCTACGAGAACCGTCCCTACCCGTGCCGCTCTGGCTTCCAACGAAGTGAGAACTTGCGTCGTTCGCATTTTCCACTCCAGCCTGTCAGTGACCACGACATCCACCGGGAAGCCAGCCGCATCCTTAGCGACGGACTGAGCCGGGGCTGCGATCTCCCTACGTCTGCTATAGTCGATGTCGTCATAGATAGCGATAAGGTCGATATCGCTCCGCTCGGTTGCCGCGCCATGTGCGACCGATCCGAACAGGACGACCCGACCCACCCCCGTATTGGTTAGAGCCTCCGCCGCCCGGCGAGCGTCCTCAATGGTCGGTGTTGCTGACGGCATGACCTGTAGGTTAACCCTGATTATTCAGGTTCCCACACACCGAGGCATGTAACGCCTGTTCAACCCGAGTATCGGGATAAACCCGCCGTTCACCTGACAGGTGAATCTCCACACCGGACCGAAACGGGAAACGCCGATAGCTGTACTGCCTGGTCAGGGCGCGAATATGGTTTACTCCACTCATCCTCCAAACCCCCATCCATGAATAATCGGGGTTAATCCCGGAGCGGAGGGAACCCGACTTCGCTTCCCGACCCGCCAAGATCGAACTCCTACCTCTAGCCCTGAATAATCAGGGCTAGTTGGTGGTCGTCAACGCCGACCACGCGCACCGTTCACGGGTTTCTGCGCGCCGGTCAGATCACCGCAGTTGAAGAGCGTCCCCTTTCCGGTGGGGTATTCAAGGACTGTGATAAGGAAGGCATCCCCTCCTCCGGAGGTTCCGCCGCAACTGTCGTGGGACCCGATTTGGAATCAGCCACGATCGGCGCCGGCAGCGCCATGCAGGCCGCGTCGCCGGGGCATCTTTCGGGAGGTGGCCACGTCGTGGGTTCAGCATCGAGAGCCTTTGTCCCCAGGTCCTTGTCGGATTAGCCAAACTTCCCGAACGTGTCAAATCCCGGAGCTGACCCAGGCTTGCCATGTGGGGCCGATAATCTCTCCCGCGCAACACCCAATGTGTGCGGAAACCTCTGAGGGGCAAACTGGTAGACAAAGCACTTCGAGTCCTTGGTGTTGACTGTCCCATGCGGGAGGCCTGTGTGCTTATCCCCAGAAGATGCAGGTCGGGTCTCGTTCGACTTCTTCGATGAGTTCGTTGATGTAGGGGGTGGGTTGGGCTAGGTCGTATAGGTGGAACGCGAGGTTTCGGTCTCGCCAGTACAGTGACCATTCGTTGCGTGTTTTGGTGTAGCGGAACCGGCAGATCGGGAATCGTGTCCAGGTGAGATCTTCGGTGGGGGACCATGGAGGACGGCATGAGAGCACGGTGATCGCCCGAGCAGAGAGATCGATCTCGTAGCGGATGAGGTTTTTGGCGCGGGCAGGCAGGGAGGCGTTTCGTTCATCGATCCAGGTTCGGACCCGGGCAAGATCAAGGTCGGGAATCACAGGCACCGATATTAGAAGGATTGATGGCCTGGGGGTGAGTTGCGGAGCGACTCGCTATCGCAAGGTTCTAAACGCCACCGGCATCTGGAACATGCAACCCGCCCACTAGTGGCAAGTCCGGCCGCCGGAGGGAAATCCAGGCAGCTTTGGTCATGACGGCGATTATCGTAGCGCTTGCCGGCTTGGCCGTGTATACGGTTGGCCTTGAACCCTGGGTTGGAGAGATGATCGAGCAGCGCAACGTGGAGTCTGATGCGGATGTTCTTGCGGCGCCGTTGGAGCTTCCGTGTGGGGTTGTGCTCAAGAACCGGTTGGCGAAGGCCGCCATGTCCGACTCGTTGGGGAATGGCGCCGGTTGTCCGACCGATCAACAGGTCGAGCTCTACCGGAGGTGGTCAAACGGCGGGGTGGCGCTGTCGCTGATCGGTGAGGTTCAAGTCGACCACCGTTATCCGGAGAGACCAGGGAATCTCGTACTCTGGCCCGGCGCCGATAATGCTCGTCTTCGTCGCCTCGCCGAGGCCGGATCCGTCGATGGCGCCCGGATCTGGCCGCAGTTGGGCCACGCGGGCGCGCTCGCATACGGTCCGGTTTCTCGTCCGGCCGGTCCGTCGGCATTCAACGTGGAGGGTCTTAGGTGCGATGCGTTGACACGGTCCGATGTCGATGGGTTGCCCGCCATCTACGCTAGGGCGGCTGCTCATGCGAGAGCGGTCGGCTTCGGTGGTGTCCAGATACACGCCGGCCACGGGTTCTTGTTGAGTCAGTTCCTGTCGCCGTTGTTCAACCGTCGCTCCGATCAATATGGCGGGTCGATACGGGCGCGATGCCGACTCCTCCGCGCCGTCGTGAGGGAGGTTCGTGCGGAGGTGGGCTCGGAGTTCGCTATTGCCGTGAAGATCAACTCGAACGATCAGTTGGAAGGCGGGTTGGGCGAGGACGACGCTCTCGTTGCCATGTCGCTCCTGGGAGAAGAGGGGGTGGATCTGATCGACATCAGCGGCGGGACCTACTTCCCCGGCGCTCCGGCTAGTTCCGACCGGCGGTCTTCGGGGCCGTACTTCGTCGAGTTCGCCCGCCGGGCGCGGACGGTTACGGACACACCGTTGATGGTTACGGGTGGTTTCAAGACTCGAACCGACGCCGCGCACGCCGTGGCGACCGGAGCGGCAGATATCGTGGGGATGGCGAGGGCGATGGCCTTGGATCCCGAAATCGCGGCGAAGTGGCTTCACCAGGATGGATCTGCTGTGCAGTTCCCCAGGTTCGAGTCGCTGCCTGCGGGAGGAATCACCGCTTGGTACACAATGCGACTCGCAGCGCTCGCGAACGGTGACGAAGACAGTTTCAAGCCTTCACTCAGCGAGGCGATCGATTCTTATGAGGGTCGCGATTCCGACCGTGTCGCAACATGGGAAAGAGCCTTCGGTATCCACTCTTAACCAGCAACCATCAAGTGAAGAAGCGGCTTCCACCCCGACTCCTCCAAAGCCGATATCCCGGAACAACCGGATCAAAAGTTTCACGCGGTGTTCGATAGTTGAGCCTTCCTTGCCGTGGATAGGCGATGAGCTTGGGTGCATGTCCGATGTCGTTGCCCGCGTTGTGGAATCACTAGCGAGGTCCCTGGCAAGGCTCTGTTTGGTGCTGATAACCCGGGGTTGTTGACGTGCTTCATATCAGGTCGGTCTCGGGCCACATGCCGAATGGTGGGCTACTCTGTTGCCTTTGGGTGGCCGACGTGCGTGTCGGTGATCCATACCGTTTTGGTCTTGTCGTCGATGCAATACCATATCCGCCCACCTGCTGTGACCTCGTATTGCCACTGCTCCATGTCGGTTCCGTTCACTGATCGTCGCCCGAGCGGGCCTCTCAGCGGGTGTTGGCGGTGGTCTCGCCGACGCGGGTCGCTGGTGATCCGTTCCCAGGCTGTGCGCGTGTTCGTCGGGGCCGTAGCGCAGATCTGTTCCCATCCCTTGACCGCGCCGCTGTTCGCGTAGCGCATGTCCCAACCGCGGGCTACAGGTGGTGGGGCAACACGTTCTCGCCGTTTCGGCATCGTCCTCAGTCGTCGGGGGCTGGGACAATGTCCCCACTAGCGTCCAGCGGCTTGCTGAGCCGACGGGCGAGTGCGGAATCGGCATGTATCTCGGCGGTGGCTTTCCACTCCCGTATCAACTGGGTCACCGGAGAGTAATTGTCTACCGCCGCCGCGCCGAGCAGCATCCTCGTCAACTCCTCAACGAAGAGCTTCCGATCCGGTCCGGGAAGGAACGTCGTCCATGCGAAAGCGTCGCCCACCGCCGCATCCACCACAACCGGGCTGTAAGTCGCAAGGTTGCGCAGCAGTCGGGCAAGAGCCTCCATCGCCTTCGAGTGGTCGTCGTAGTGGTCTGCCCGGCTCAAGCGGAGCGTGGGCGCGTTCCGCCGCCTGAGAAGCACATTGCGCTCGGCCAGCTCGGCTACCACATCGTTCGGCTGCCGTAAGAACTCCGAGAAAGTCCGCTCTACTGTTTCCATCCCCGAACAATACCTGAACTACTTCAGAAGTCAAGGGGCGTTGTCATGTGGCTGCAAGGCATGGGAAGGGGATGGGAGCCCGATCTCTGAGGGTCACGATCTTCAACATACTCACTACTTATTCCCCTGGCCGTCCGTCAGGCAACTCGGGAAGACCGATTGGAACGTACCGCAGCGTCGTGGGTCCTGCCGGTTGGATCTACAAAGCGCTTGGCGTGTCCACCAGGTAGCAGGCCACCAGGTGATTGTCGCTGACCGGTTCGAGCGGCGGGTGGTCGTTAGATCGGCACAGGTCGGTGGCTATCGGGCAGCGTTGCAGAAAGCGGCAGGTGGGGGGAGGGTCGATCGCCTTCGTAACTCCTCCCTTTATCTCGGCCTCGGGACGGTCATGGGTCGGATCCGGCACCGGCACCGAGGCCAGCAGAGCTTTCGTGTAGGGGTGTTGAGGGTTGGTGAGGATGTCCTCGGTCTGTCCCATCTCCACGATCTTGCCCAGGTACATCACGGCGATCCGGTCGCACATGTAGCGGGCAACCGCCAAGTCGTGGGTGATGTACAGGTAGGAGACGTTCAGTTCCCTGGCCAGGCCCAACATAAGGGTCATGATGGAGATGCGGATCGAGACATCCAGCATGGAGGTCGGCTCGTCGGCCACCACGAACGATGGCTTTATCACCAGCGCTCTGGCGATCGACACTCTTTGCCGCTGACCACCGGATAATTCGTGAGGATATCGGAACATGAAGGTCGCAGCCGGGGTTAGACCCACCATCTCGAGCATCTCCGCTACTCGTGCCTCACGGTCCTGTACCGTCCCCACCTGTTGCACGATGAGCGGCTCCACCACCGTGTCGTACACCGTGCGCCGGGGATTCAGAGATTCGAAGGGGTCTTGGAAGATCATCTGAACCCGCTCGCGGAAACGTCGGAGGCCTTGCTTGGTGTCGATAGTCGAGATGTCGGCCATCTCGCCGTCCCGGTCGAGGAGGATCCTTCCTGTGTCGGCTTGCAGGAGCTTCACCATGAGTTTGCCGGTGGTGCTCTTGCCGCATCCCGATTCTCCAACCAGACCGAGGCTCTCCCCGGGGGCGATCTCGAAGTTGATCCCGTCGACCGCATGTACGAACCCGGTAGCCTTTCCGAAGACCTTCTTGGCCACGGCGAAACGCTTGGTGAGGTCCTCGACCTTGATCAGTGCCCGGCTCATTCGGCGGTACCCGTCGAGACTTCCGTCCAATTCCAGCAAGCCACCCGCCGGCCGGTGTGGTCGCCGGTCTCTTCCAGGCTCGGCGCTTCGTTCTTGCAGCGGTCGGTAGCAAACGGGCACCTGGGATGGAAACGGCACCCGGGCGGTGGATCGATGAGATTGGGCGGTTCTCCATCCAACGGAGCGAGCGGTCGCCGGAGGCCGGTCACCGACGGGGTGGATCGCAACAGCAGGTAGGTGTATGGATGGCGCGGGCGGGAGAATACGTCTTCGGTGGGTCCGAACTCCACCAGCCGGCCTGCGTACATCACCCCCATGACCTCGGTTGCTTCGGCGATCACGGCTATGTCATGGGATATGTAGATCATGCTCATACCCAACTCGCCCTGAACCTTCTTCAGTTCTTTGAGGATCTGGTCTTGCACGATGACGTCGAGAGCGGTGGTCGGTTCGTCGGCGATGATGATCCTCGGATCGCAGGACAGCGCCATGGCGATCATCGCTCGTTGCCGCATCCCCCCGGAGAACTGGTGGGGATAGCGATCCAGCGTGGCCGGGTTCAACCCCACCAACTCGAACAGTTCCCCCACCCGTTGCCTGATCTGTTCCTCGGTGAGGCCGCCCTCGAAGTGGGCTACCATCGCTTCCCGGATCTGTTCGTACACGGTGTAGACAGGGTTCCAGGCATTCATGGCGCCCTGGAATACCATGGCGAGATCCGACCAGCGGCGGGAACGCACCTCGTCATCCGAGAGTCGGAGTAGGTCGGTACCGCCCAAGCGTATCTCACCTGCCCGGAAGACACCGTTGTCCGGAAGCAGGCGCAGGAGCGACATGGCTACCGAGGACTTGCCGCAACCCGACTCTCCTACCAGACCGAGGGCCTGGCCCCGGTGCAGGTTGAAGCTAACGTTGTCGACCGCCGACACCCACCCGCCGTCGGTCCGGTAGTGCATGGTGAGGTTATCGACCTCCAGCAAGGGGTCGGCAGGGTGGCCGGTACGCATGGACGGTTCCCGACCGTGAGGTATTCGTCCGGACAGCCGGTTTCCGATCCGGACGGCGACGGAGCTTCCCAGGAAGGCACCGAACCCGAAGCCGAGGGCTCGGACGATGACCCTTCCGACCTCCAGCCCGCCTCCCAGCGCTCCCAGAATTAGCTCCAGGCCAAACATTCCCAGCCCCGCCATCATTCCGTGTAACCGGCGGCGATGCCCGGCCAGGAGACCGGCTGTAGCGGCGCCCACCAGTCCGGGCAATACCAGAGCCACCAGTATGACCAGGTAACCGGGCCGGTACTCACCCTCCGGTGGGGTTATCCAGCCGCCCAACCACCAGTTGAGTACCGCGATGACGGCGGTTCCGGCGCCGATCCGCAACAAGTCGATGCGAGCCGACCGGGTCTCGGCTTCCGGGCGGGGCGGGGACGGTTGAGTAGTCACCGGCGCCTCAGGCGTGGGTTGATAACTTCGTCCATGGCCCGTCCCACCAGGAAGAAGGCGGCTGCCAGCAGGGATACGCACAAACCCGACGGGAACACCAGCCACCAGAAACGCATGCCGGTCAGGAAGTATCCCTGGTTGCGGGCCAATTCGATCATCAATCCCCAGCTCATATCGATATTGAGCAATCCCAGGAACGACAGTATGGCTTCGGTCTGGATGGCGCCGGTGACGGTGAACATCATGTAGAGCAGGCTGAGAGGCATCACGTTGGGAACTACGTGGACGACGATCACCCGAGCGGTGGAAGCACCCGCTACCCGGGCGGCCTCTATGAACGGCTTCACGGTCACAGCCAGAGCCTGGGACTTGAGGACGATGGCCACTCCGCCGAATCCGGACAAGATTCCGAGCAGGACGGCCAGGTGCCACAACTCGAACGTGAACACCGAGCTCATCACGATAAAGATGGCGAGGCCGGGGAGCATCAGAAGCAAGTCGGCCAGCCGCATCAATAGCGAATCGATCCAGCCTCCCAGGTAAGCGGCGATCGACCCGACGGCGGTGGCGAAGGAAACGGTGACGATCGCCGCCACCATCCCCAGCAGGAAGGCGCTTTGGGCGCCTTTCATCAACTGGGACAGGACATCCCGTCCGAGAGGGTCCGTGCCCAGCCAATGCCGGCTGTAGGGCCGCGCCGGTTGTTCCCTTATCTCCACCACATCTCCAGGTAGTAGAGGAGAGCCATCCGGATTGGAGTAGAGGATCGCCTCCCGCAAGGACATCTCGGTTTCCGGATCAGTGACCTCGTTGACGACGGTTAGCAGCCGGGCAGGTGGATTGGCCTCGTTGCCGACCACCGGGTGGTACGTGCCCGCATCCCAGGTATCCCCCAGACCTACCCCGACCGCCGTTACCAACACCGCCGCGAGGCCCATCGTTACGGGGAGGCTGATCTTTCGGTTGCGCCGATTCGCTCCGAGAATCGGGAACACCATCCAAGCCACCCCCGGCCAGAAGATGACGAAAAGTCCCACTGCGGAGTACCAGTTGAGTCCTGACAACAGGACGGGTTGGATCAGGGCCATGAACCCGAAGAACATGATGATCGATACCCCCACGATCCCTATCCGGTTGGCGCGGAAAAGGCGCCAGTTGTTGGTGAGACCGGTCCACAACAGTTTGGCCCGCCTCTTTACGCGGGACATTCTTCCGGCTATGGCCTCCTGCGAGGTAGGGGAACCCGACATCGCGGTCATTCCCCGGTAACCCGAATCCGGGGATCAAGGAACACGTAGAGGATGTCTACCACCAGGTGACCGACCATGGCCATTACACCCACGAAGGAGAATGCCCCGATCGCCAGGTTGAGGTCCTGGTTTATCACGGAAGAGAACAGAAGCTCACCCATGCCCGGCCACGAGTACACGGTCTCGGTGATAATGCCCCCGTCGATGACGGTGGCTACCGCTATAACCAGACTGGTGGTGACCGGTAGCAGGGCGGTTCGGGCGGCGTGGCGATCACGCACGACGTTCTCGGCGAGTCCCTTGGCCCGGGCGGTGAGAATGAAGTCCTCGCGCATGGTTTCCAGCATCGAACTGCGGGTGAGGAGCATTATCCCGGCGAAGCTGATCAGCGTGATCGTAACTACGGGCAAGACCATGTGGTGGGCGATGTCGCCTGCGTACAGGCGGCGGGCCGATCCGAACTCACTCCCGTACCAGAACCACACCAGCACTACCCCGAGCAGGGTGTACCCCGCCCATACGATCCTCCTGCGGCGCGCCGGATCCCTGATACGTCGGGAGAGTATCCAGAAGACCAGCGCGGTGACCGCCCCCACCAGCAGAACCGCGAAGATCACCATGAACACATGGTTGGAGCTGAACGGGGCGTCCACCCATTCCTGAGGATCGAGGAACTTGTTGATCGGGACGACATCTGCGTAGAAGGCGAAGAACCAGATCAGCATGAGGGCAAACCACGGATAGAAGACCGTGTAGAGGAGGACACCCCCTACGGTCAGGGCGTGTTCACCGCGGCGACCCCGCCGCCAGGCTATGAACTTTCCGGTTACGAACCCGAGGATGTAGTAGCTCACCAGCACGGTGAGGAAAAGCACCAGCGTACGTGGGATGCGTTCGAGGATGATATCGGACACCGGCCTCGGGTACTGGGTGAAGGAGAAACCGAAGTCGCCGCGGAAGAAGTTCCACATGTAGCTGCTGTACTGCTCCCACAGAGGCTTGTCGAGACCGAGACGCTCGATAGCCAGTTGGGCGGCTTCAGGCGGAATGTTGGGGTTGGTGGCGAACTTTTGCTTGACCAGGTCTCCGGGCAGGGCGGTGAGCAGGAAGAAGGTAAGAGTGAGGAAAACCAAAAAGAGAACGATCATCTGCGCGGTGCGTCGCGCGATGTAACGTGTCATCTTCTAGTCTCCTCAACCCCTCCGGCGGTCCCACGCCCGCTACATCCCATCAGTAGCCGTCCCTTCGCGGGCGCCGTGCGTCACTCGACTCGGAACGAGTTCCCGGGTTATTCAGCCAGTTTCACCGCTCCGGGGAGCGCATTGAAGTTCTGCAGACCGTCGAGGGTTGTCGTGGACGGGAACTCCAGCGTTTCGCGGAAGGTTTCCAGTACCGGAGTGGTGAACAGGATGATATAGGGCACGTCGTCGGCTAGGAGAGCGTCCATCCGCCGGACGATCTCCGCCGCCTGGTTGAGGTCGGTCTCCGCCTTCAGTTCGTCCGCCATCCGGTCCAGGTCCGGGTTCGAGTAACCGGGAATGTTAAGACCCCCGGCGGTGGCGGAGTCGGCTCGCGAGTCGAAGAAATCCGCCACATGATCGGGAAAGGTCGTGACACTCCATCCCAGGATGTACATGTCCCAGTCCACGGGACCGAACACCCTGTCCACGATTACCGAGAAACCGGTTGGTTCGGCCCGCAGCGGGATGCCCAGGTCGTTGGCCCAATCGGCTATGAACAGGCTGTATGTGGCCCGCAGAGGATCGTACCCGGGGCCCGGCGCCAGCAACTCCAGCGGCGGTACCGGCGTACCGTCCGGACCGCGCAGCCCTTCGCCCTTCGGGATCACATCCCGGTTGTCGGCGTTCCATTCCGGGTCGACATCCCAGGTCCATCCCGCATCTTTCAGGACTTGAACCGCCGAGTTCAATCGCTCCTCCTGGCTCTGTCCCGAGCACCATCCCTCGATGTTCGGGTTGGCCCAGAAAGTGTTGCCGGGTGGCACCATGGAGTCCAAGGGGATTGCCACGCCCTGGAGGACGTTTGTGGCCATGAACTCCTTGTCGATCATGCATGCCAAAGCCTGGCGGAATGCAGACTCCGATCCCGGGAACCGGCGGGTGTTGAAGGCCAGGTAGCGGAAGCCGTTCGACGGATTGGCAATCACCTCGAGGTCCCCTGCCTCGATCACGGTGGCCTGGAGTCCCCGTTGCAGTCCCAGCGGATTAAGCAGACCGTCTACTTCGCCGTCCCGGAGGGCCAGCACCGCCGCGTCCTGGGTGTCGTAGACCGAGTAGATGGCGTCGGTCACGAACGGTCCGCTGGTCCAGTCAGCGATGACTTCCCCGGAAGTGTCGCCCACTTCCCAACTAACATCGCCCGAAAACGAGACCCCACCGGTCGAGTACGCAATGTTCCGAGCGCCTCGGTCATTGGGTCTCGGGTTGGCGATTGTCCGGGCGAATGCGCCCGGCTCCCGCCGATCGAAAACCATGCTACCCCCCGAGGGGGTGCCGGTTCCGGAAACGGCGTACAGGTCACCGGCCTCGCCGGCGGCCTCCACATGCTGCTTCCAGAAGGCTTCGGAGAAAACCGCTGCCTGGGCGGCGCCGAATTGCCACTGGGCCAGACCGGGCTGAGAACTCCAAGTGTAACGGACCGTGTAGTCATCTATCGCTTCGACCGAAATCAAACCCTCGGCCGCCTCGTCCTCTTCGGTGGCGGGGTCATCCTCCGTGACCATCGGCAATAACGAGAACCAATTACCACCCAGCCGCAGATCCCTGACCGTGTTGAAGGTAAACGCTACGTCATGGGCCGTTATCGGGTTTCCGTCGCTCCAAACCTGATCGTCTCTGAGGCTTACCTCGATCACCCAGGTGTCACCGGACGACATGCCGATCGGCGGTTCGACCTCGGCGGCAAGGCCGGGAACCAACGTGTAGCTGGGGAACGATGATCCGTACAAGCTGGGCAAGGAGGTGGACAATACGTACTGGTTCCATACATCCCCCTCGGTGTCCATGATCGCCCACAGGTTGTCGGTGGTCGGGTCGCTGAGGAGGGCGAGTTTGTAGGTGAATCCCGGAGCGGCCGCGCCGCTGCTGTCGGTAGCCGTATCCTCGGTGACGGCCATCGTATCGGGAGTAGCCTTGTGGGGTTCCACGGCCTCTTCGGAGGTCGTAGCCGTTGTCCGAGCGGCGGGCGCCTGAGTTGTGGTGGGTAGGTCAGGCTCATCTCCATCGCCACAGGCGGCCGAGAGCGTAGCCATCGCCACTCCTATCGCTAACCAGCGAAGGTATCTGTGCTCGACCCGACTCATCATGCTTCCCCTCTAACCGGACGGCTTTTGCCTTCTCGGATGCAGAGTGTATTACCGATAGCCTCCGAGTGGCCAGGAATAGTGATATTCCTTTCGATCTGGCGTTACGAGAACTTACCGAAGCGGAAGAGCCTCAACCCCATCCAGGCCTCCGTCTGTTAGCCCCGATTATTCATGGGTGTGGGGGTTCGGGGTGGGTCGGGGGTGGGGTTTTAGGCTGTTGTCCTGGGGTTTCGGGTGGTGTGGTTGGTGTTTTGTGGTGTTGTGGGGTTTCACCTGGTGGGTGAATGCGGTTCGGGGTGCCGGGAGGGGTTTTGTGGGGTTGGTTTCCGGGTGTTTGACGTGGGTGTGCCCTCCCGGTCTGCGATAGTTGAGTGTGTAAGAAATCTTCGTATCGCTGAGGGGAGGGCATCCGCATGATGAAGGTTACCAGCACGACGAAGCGGCTGCGTGTTGAGGTGGACGACTCGGGGGTGGTGGGCCATGTGGGGTTGTGGTTGTTGGGCGGGTTCGCGGATCGTCTGGGGGGTGGGTGACGTTTTGTCGGGGGTGTTCGACAGGTCGGGTGTGGTTCATGATCGGGGGAAGGTGTTGGTGCATGCGATGTTGATGCTTGCGGGGGGTGGGGAGTGCTGCACGGATGTGGAGTTCCTGCGTTCTGAGCCGGGGTTGTTCGGTTCGGTGTCGTCGGACTCGACGTTGTATCGAACGATGCGGGGCATCGACAAACAAACGCGGGTCGGCCTCGCCGGGGCGTTGGCCGGGGTTCGGGAACGGGTGTGGAACAAAGTGGACACCGACCCGACCTCTGCGGTGGTGTTGGACATCGACGCGTCGGTTCATGTGGTTCATTCCGAGAACAAGGAGGGTGCGGCGCCGACGTATAAACGCAGTTACGGGTTTCACCCGATTTATTGTTTCTCCGACCGGACGGGGGAGTGCCTGTCCGCGTTGCTGCGTCCCGGCAACGCGGGGGCGAACACCGTCGCCGATCATGTGCAGGTCCTAGACGAAGCGGTAGCCGTGTTACCCGAACACATAAGGGTGGGACACCGGGAAGGCGACAACGAAAACACGGTCCGACGGGAGATACGGGTCCGGGCCGATTCCGCGGCCGGTCCCACGTTCGCGAAGAAATGCCGGGAACGCAGGGTCGGGTTCAGTTTCGTAGCCCGCAAAACCGGGCCGATACAGGAAGCCATCAACCTCATCGACGTGGACGACCCCCGCTGGAAACCGGCCGTCCCGAACCGGCCGACCACAAGCAACAACAGCGAACCCCGAGCTCATGTCGCGGACCTGACCGACTTGGTCGAAGCCGGGAACTGGCCGCCGGGGGCCCGACTCGTCGTACGACGCGAACCCCGCCACCCCGGCGCGCAGCGTTCCCTGTTCCCCTCAGACGACTACCGGTACTGGGGACACTGGACCGACAACACAGCCGACGCCCCCGAAGCCGACGCCGACATGCGCGCCCACGCCCGGGTCGAAGACCACATCGCCCGGCTGAAGACCAGCGGTGCGCAACGGTTCCCGTTCACCGACTACGAAACCAACCGCGCCTGGCTGGCTCTCGTCACCTGGGCCGACACACTCGTCCGCTGGTTCCAACACCTCACCCTCGCCGGTACCCGCCTCCGGCGGGCCCGACCCAAAACACTACCGCTGGACACTGTGGCACACCCCCGCCAAGCTCATACACCACGCCCGCCGAATCATCATACGCATCCCCCAAACCTGGCCCACCGCACCCCTCATAACCAGCATCACCAACACCTCCGAACCATCTAACCAACCCCGACACGCCGCACCGAACCGCACACACCCAACCCGAACACGCCCCGAACCGGGAAGCCCAACCGAAACAACACACCCCCCGGCAAACCCGGCACACACCAGACCCCAAAACCGGTACGCATCACCCCCAAACACCAGCCGAAACCAGCCGAAACCAGCCCCCAAAGTCGCACCGTGAATAATCAGGGTTAGTCATCATAATGAACGACCTCCGTGGCTTGTAGCGAGCAGGTTATGTACGGGTATGATCTTCTTTGTTTCGACAGGGGTCAAGAAAACATCGGATTCACAAATCGGCCACGCATCCGGGCGCGACTCGCATGTGTCTTGGTCGTCACGTTCCTGGCCGGGTGCGGCGACTCCATTGATGACCGCGACATTCTCGTCGGTCTGATCACTAAGACCAGCGCCAATCCCTTCTTCGTCGTGATGGAAGAGGCCGCGGTGCAACGATCCCGGGAACTCGGAATCGAACTGCGGACCTACACGGGAGAGTACGACGGTGATTGGAGGACCCAGGCCGCGGCGGTTGAGAGTCTGATCGCAGCCGGTGCGACCGGAATACTCATTACCCCTTCCGATCCCGCCGCCCTCACGGACATGATGCGAGCAGCGCGCGAGGAGGGAGTGCTGGTAATAGCACTCGATACCCCCTTCGATCCGGCGGCAACCGTAGATGCCACCTTCGCCACAAATAACTTTACGGCAGGCGAACTAATCGGACGATGGGCGCGGGCAATAGCGGACGCTTCCTATGACGAGGTAAGGATTGCAACCCTGGACGGGTGGGACACTCCGATCACGGTGGATGTGCTGCGTAATCAGGGGTTCCTCGACGGCTTCGGGGTCGATATCCGAGACCCGGGTACGATCGGTGATGAGGACGATCCTCGGCTGGTCGGCCGTGCCGTAACCAGGGGTACCGAAGCCGGGGGAAGGGCCGCCATGGAAGACTTGATCCGGAAGAACCTTGGGTTCAACGTGGTCTATACGGTAAACGAGCCCGCCGCGGCGGGTGCGTATGCGGCGCTTGAAGGCGGCGCCGGTCTCGGTGAAGACGTGCTGATCGTTTCGGTCGACGGGGGCTGTGCGGGGGTGGAGAGTGTTGCTGCCGGCATGATCGATGCGACCGCAATGCAGTTCCCTCGAAGAATGGCCACCTTAGGCGTCGAGGCTGTTGTTGAGTTTGTCAGGACGGGAACGAAGCCGGATACTACGCCGGGTCTGGACTTTCGTGACACGGGGGTGACTTTGGTTACCGATCAGCCGGTTCCGGGAATCCGGTCACTCACCGCCGAACAGGCTATGAGTGAGTGTTGGGGATGATCCCTCTCGGAAGGTTTCTCGTTTCCGATGAGTCCTATCCGGAAGGATAAAGAGAATTGAACAGGCTACCCGGTGGTATAGCCCGGGCTTGGCACCCCTTCCCGTAGGCTGCTTTGGAGGTAAGTGAATTGCAGTTATACCCGGCTATCGATGTGCTGGACGGCAAGGTGGTTCGCCTGCTGCAGGGTGACTACCAAGCATCCACTACGTACGGTCATTCGGTCCGAGATCAGTTGGTGGTGTGGCGGGAAGCCGGCGCTCGCTGGGTGCACCTGATCGATCTGGGAGGCGCTCGAACCGGAGAATCTGACCGTCAACTCTGGCGCCAGGTGGTCGGGGAGGGAGTGTCGGTTCAGTTGGGCGGAGGCATACGAGGCGTAGATGATGTCGAGAGGGCGTTAGCCCTCGGGATCGAGCGGGTGATCATGGGTACCAGTGCGGTGTGGTCCCCCGAGTTGTTGGGTGAGGCAATCTCCAGGAACTCCCCCGAACAAGTTGTGGCGGCCATCGATGTCCGGGATGGTCGAGCCGGGGGAGCGGGTTGGTTGGATGAGGGACGTGATCTGGCTGAGGTGGTCGAAGGGGTCAGGGAGGTGGGGGTAAAGGTCTTCCTGGTCACCGCCATCCGCAGGGACGGCGCCATGACCGGTCCCGATCTCGGGCTTCTCGATCAGGTGAGGGCTTTGGCGCCCGAGGTCGAGATCCTGGCGGCGGGGGGTATTGCCTCGATGGGGGATCTCCGTCGCCTGGCGTCAGTCGGTATCGACGGGGCGGTGATCGGGCGAGCTCTATATGAGGGGAGAATCAATCTCCGGGAGGCCCTCGAGGAGTTTGACCGCGCATGAAGCCGCACTGATGTTCCGAGTCGGAAGTTCGCGGTAGGTTGCAGGTAACCGCCTACCCTCATTGTTGAACCGGGCCAAGACCGCGAAAACCAAACTACCGACCTGGGTCCCCTCCCGTGGGTCCCGCCCCCAACCGCCGCCTCCTCAGCGTCGAAGCGCGTCCCGCCATACCCTCGGCTGGGGTGGATGCACAACATGATCTCGACCCCGGTCCGGTCGGTACCTGATCGAACCGTCGGTGCTTACTGGTTACCCACCAGTATGCGGACAGGGTGGGACAGATACTCCCGGCTGTCGGGTAACGCCCGTCAGAAAGATTTCGCGATCTCCCGAACACAAGCGAGACATCGATTCAGGAACGGTTAGTCGTCGGCCTCCGAATCATCCGACCACCGATGGTCGGGAGGGGACAGGGTTTCCTTCATCAGCATCTGGACCACCGCCGTCATGGCCTCGTTCTTGGAAGCGCCCGCTTCCCGCGCCGTCCGGTATACGGTCCGCTGATGATCGGCTGAAGTTCCTCTCTTGCATATGGTGCGTATGTGTTCCACCTCGTCGACGTACCCGAAAGCCTCGGCATCGGGATGAACCAACTCTATGAGTTCCTCCACCAAGTCTTCGAACGGCACCAAGGTTCCTCTTCCAAAATCGATGAGACGATCCTGCACGCCGTAACGCTGAGCCCGCCATAAGTTCTCGGATACCAGGAAGTTGGCGTAGCTACGCCAACGTTGGTTCTCAACCCGTAGCCGCCACAGCATCCGCAGGATGCATACGTACAAGGCGGCTATGGATACGGTGTCTTCCATCCTGGTGGGCAGGTCGGTGATCCTCATCTCCAGGGTCGGATAGCGGGCGGAAGGGCGGACGTCCCACCAGATCTTCGAGGAGTCTTCGATTATTCCGGCCGTGACGAGCACGTCCACATGACGTTGAAACTCAGCCCATGAATTGAACTGCTCCGGTAACCCGGTACGGGGCGCAGCTCCGAAAACCGAAGGGCGGTAGCTCTTCAAGCCGGTGTCATTACCCTCCCAGAAGGGTGACGATCCGGAGAGGGCCAGCAAATGGGGAAGGAAGTAAGTGACCTGGCCCATAAGGTCGATGCGCAGTTCCGGATCCTCGATCCCTACATGAACATGTAATCCGGAGATGACCAGGCGACGTATCACTCCTTGCAGGTCGGCCGCGATTTCCTGGTAGCGCTTAGCCTGGGTTACCTGCTGGCTTTTCCATCCGGCGAAAGGGTGGGTGGAGCAGGCGATGGGCGCCAGTCCGTAGTCCTCGGCCGCCTCCGCCACCGCGATCCGTAGCAGGCCGATCTCAGCCCGCAGATCCGCCATGTTCTCGCAAACCTCGGTTCCTATCTCGATCTGAGAGCTGAAGAACTCGGGACTCACAATGCCATGGTGGAGTGAGCTGACTTTTTCCATAAGACCGCGGGGCTGGGTTCTGATCAGGGCGCCGCTGTCTCGCTCGACAAGCAGGTACTCCTCTTCAACCCCTACGGTCCAACTCGGTTCGTCGATCATGAGGCGTTAGGGTAGCCGGTCGGTTATTCGGATCCACATAGCGATCGCTGCCGGACCGCTTCGAAAAGGAGTATCCCGGCCGCGGTGGACGCGTTCAGGGAATCGGCGCTTCCGGCCATCGGGATGCGGACCACCGGATACCTTCCGTCGAGCCAACCGTTACTCAGACCGTACTGCTCGGAGCCTATGACGATCGCTACCGGTTCCCGATATGGTATTTCCCAGTGTTTGGCGTCGGCTTCCGGGGAGGTGGCTACGGTCGTGAAGCCTCTACCGGCCAGCCAAGCCATCACCTCGTCTGCCGATCCCGTCGCCAGAGGGACCGTGAACAGCGAACCGAGCGAGGCACGTACCACGTTGGGATTGAACGGATCGGTAGCGGGATCGGCCACCACCACCGCCGCAGCACCGGCGGCGTCCGCGGTCCTGAGCATGGTTCCCAGATTGCCGGGCTTCTCGATCGCTTCAACCACCAGCACCAGGCTGTCGGCGAGTGGATGGAGCTTCTCCAGTCCTGTTTCGAACTGTGGCGCCACGGCCAGCAACCCCTCCGGACGGTCCCGGTACGCGGCCTTCCGGAACGGGAGGGGCGCCAACCGGTGGAGGCTGGTACCTGTTGAGACGATCCTGTCCACGAGGGCCGGTTCGTTCTTCCCGAGAAACATCTCCCGGCAAACGTACAGTTCCCCGATCATGATACCGGACCAAGCCGCTCTGGCCAGCTCACGGTATCCCTCGATCAGGAACGCCCCTTCGCGATCGCGGTGGCGGCGGCTGCGGAGGCGGACCAGTCGCTTCACCTTAGGGTTGGTCGGGGAGGTGATGGAAGCGGTCAGTTTCCACTCCTCGCCCCGGCATCGGTCGCCGGGGCCGATCGATTCCATCCACCCCAATGGACAACCTGTTCCTCCGGGCGCCATCCACGCTTGAGCGATCCGGAGCGACGGTCCGGCGCCGGGTATCCCACCGTTACCACCCCGATGGGCGCGTATTCGGCCGGTATCCTGAGGAGTGCCTTCAAACCGGGCATGGCATGCATACCCAGGAATCCGGCGGCCAGTCCCTCGTCTACAGCCGCCAGCAACAGGTTCTGCAGGGCGGCGCCGGCGTCCACCCACCAGTAGGGAACCGGCCATTCGATCTCTTGACCGTCTACCAACTTGTCCGATTCCCGATAACGGCGCCGGTAGGCCTTCTCCGAGACGCAGACCGCAATATGGACGGGGGCTCGGCTGATCCACGGATCGAACCCGGCTTCTACGTAGGCATCCTCGCCTGCCAACTTCGCGATCGCCCGGCGATCCTCGTGTTCGGTGACCACCACGAAGGCCTGGCCCTGGGAGAACCCGGCGCTCGGCGACCGGCGTCCCGCCTCGACGATCCGGGCCAATGTAGCCGCGTCCACCGGTTCGGACCGGTAGTTGCGGACCATTCTCCGACGGGCGATCACCTCACGGAACTCCATGTCTACCGTCGGCTACCGGAAACGGGGATCAGGCTTCGGCGACCGCCGCGGCGATGCGGTCCCCGAGTTGCTCGGTAGTGGCGCCCATGTCCGGCCCGCCCATCGCCTTGATCGTGGGTAGGACGTTAGCCACCCCCTGCTCCACAATGGCTGCCGAGTCAGGCTCACCCAGATGGGCCAGGCACATGGCGACCGTCAATACGGCCGCCACCGGGTTGGCCCATCCCCGCCCGGCGATGTCCGGCGCCGAACCGTGGACCGGTTCGAATAGAGACGGGAACCGGCCGTCGGGGTTCAGGTTCCCGCTGGCAGCGAGACCCATACCTCCCTGGATGGCAGCGCCGAGGTCGGTGACGATATCTCCGAAAAGGTTGTCGGTAACCACCACATCGAACCGTTCCGGCGAGGTAACCATGTACAGGCACATGGCATCTACATGCACGTAGTCGGTCGCGACCTGCGGGTATTGTTCGGCTAAGTCGTTGAGGGTCCGGTACCAGAGGTCCCCGGCGTAGGTGAGGACGTTTGTCTTGTGACAGAGTGTCAGGTGCCCTCGTCGTGCGGCGGCCTGCTCGAATGCGAACCGGGTGACCCTTTCCACTCCGAGGCGGGTGTTGATCGACTCCTGCAGCGCAACCTCGTGGGGAGTACCCTTGCGGATGGTTCCGCCCGAACCGGTGTAGGCCCCTTCGGTGTTCTCGCGGGCGATCAACATGTCACAATGCTCCGGTAGGAGTCCGGCGATGGGAGTGGGGACACCGGGTATCAGCTTTACCGGCCGCAGGTTCACGTAGAGGTCGAAGTCGAACCTGAGTTTAAGGAGCAGGCCGCGCTCCAAGATTCCCGGCGGAACATCAGGTGTGCCGACGGCGCCCAGCAGGATGGCGTCGTGTTCAGCCAACTCGGCCTGGACAGCGGGTGGGAGCACCTCACCGGTCCGTAGATAACGAGTGCCACCCAGATCGTAATGGTTGGTCTCGACCGTGAATCCACCCCGGTCGGCGGCCGCCGCCAGGGCTTTCAGACCCTGGTCGGTGACCTCAGGGCCGATTCCGTCACCGCCGATCACCGCCATGCGGTAGCGCCGATCAGCCATTGACAGCACTTACGGCGCGGTTGAGGGCTTCGACGAAAGCGTGACCAGAACCTTCGACCACGTCGGTGGACACCCCCCGTCCGCTATGGGTGGATCCGCCAACCTGTACTACCACGTTTACCTCCGCCATGGCGTCGGCGCCGGCCGTTACCGGAACCACACGATAGTCCAGCAGGCTGACGTCAAGGCCGAAAGCCTGCTTGAGAGCGTCAAAAGTGGCGTCAACCATTCCGCCGCCGGTTCCGGTGAACTCCTCGGTCTTGTGGCTATCGCCGCTCTCGATAGTGACCGTCGAGGTGGGCGTGGTGTGGCTTCCCCCGCTCACGCTTATGGAAACCATCCGTACCGAGCCATCGGCTTGTGCATACCCCTGGCTGATGATCGCTCGCAGTTCTCGTTCGTTTATCTCGATCTTCCGGTCGGCCACGTTCTTGAATCGCCGGAAGGCTGCCGCGAACTCCTCGTCCTCCAACACGATGCCCAGCTTGGAGAGCGCATCTGCGAACCCGGCCCGCCCGGAGTGTTTCCCCAGGACGATCTGGCTGGTTGCTCCGACCGAGATGGGATCGATGATTTCGTATGTTTCCCGATCCCGCAGCACCCCGTGCTGATGGATGCCCGACTCGTGGGCGAAGGCGTTCCGACCGACCACCGCCTTATTGAATTGAACCGGATAGCCCGTTAGGCGGGATACCAGCCTGCTGGTAGGGACGATCTCTTCCGTGTTGGCGTCGACATCAACCCCGAAGTGGTCCCTCCGGGTTCGGACGGCCATGATTATCTCCTCGGTGGAGGTGTTGCCCGCTCGCTCTCCTATACCGTTGATGGCGCCTTCGATCTGGCGGGCGCCCGCGTGGATCGCGGAGAGGGAGTTGGCGACGGCCAGACCAAGGTCGTTATGGCAATGGGTGGAGACGATAACGTCATCCCTACCCCCTAAAACCTCGTCGTATACCCGGCGTAGCAACTCCACGTAGTCCTCAGGTGTGGCGAACCCGACAGTGTCTGGGATGTTGATGGTGGTGGCGCCCTCCCGTACCGCGGCATGGCAGCACGCGATCATGAAGTCAGGGTCGGATCGGGTGGCGTCCTGAGGTGAGAACTCCACGTCGTGGGTGTAGCCGCGAGCTCGACGGACTGACTCGATGATCGAGTTCATAACCTCTCGGGGGGTCATCCGCAGCATCCGTTCCATGTGGATGGGAGAGGTGCTCTGAAAGACATGGATCCTGTGCCGCTCCGCATGACGCACCGCGTCGTAGGCGCGGTCGATGTCGTCGGGGTGGCACCGGGCCAGGGAAGCGATTACCGGACCCTTCACCTTTTTCGCGATCTGGGAAACACCGTAGAAGTCACCGTCGGATGCGGCGGCGAAACCGGCTTCGATGATATCTACTCGGAGCTTGGCCAACTGACGGGCGATGACGAGTTTCTCATCCGGGGTCAGCGCGATTCCCGGCGCTTGTTCGCCATCGCGAAGGGTGGTGTCGAAGATGATCAGCTTGTCTTGTGGCATGGGACTGCTCCGGTCTGCGTGTGGTCTGGAAGTCGGGCGGGATGGGGGAGGGTACGCCTCCACAGCCCCTAACGGAGGCCGTGGAGGCCTGTTAGTGCCAGCAACTCGCGCAGAATCGGTCGAGGAGGGTGCTGAGAAACCCCGTACAAAGGGGTTCGCCGGCTAATCAAAGCACCCTGACCAGGTAGTTTCACCATACAGCCAACCCCGCTGGATTCGTTTTTCAGCATTCTCCTAGCAGAGGCGGAGAACCTGTGCCCTACCGCAGGCTTGGTGGAAGAAACCATTAGCCGGGCGCCTTCGGAGTGAGGAACGGCATCAAGTCACGGAGCCGGGCGCCGACCTGCTCGATCTCATGGCTTCGTTCCCGTGCTCTGGTGTCGAGAAGCCGCGGAGCGCCTGCGCGGGCCTCGGTCATCCAGTTGCGAGCGAAAGTTCCGGACCGGATATCCTCCAGAACGTCCTTCATGACCTTGCGCGTCTCATCGGTAATGATACGGGGACCGGTGGAATAGTCTCCCCATTCGGCGGTGTCGGACACCGAATAGCGCATCCACGTCAAGCCGCCCTCGTAGAGGAGGTCAACGATCAACTTCAACTCGTGAAGGGTCTCGAAGTAGGCGGACTCGGGTTGGTACCCGCCCTCGACCAGCGTCTCGTAAGACGCTTTGATCAACTCGGACAGACCACCGCACAGGATGACCTGCTCCCCGAACAGGTCGGTTTCGGTTTCTTCTTTGAAGGTGGTCTCCAGCACTCCGGCTCTGGCGCCGCCTATCGCCCATGCGTAGGAGAGGCCGAGTTCATGGCAGGCGCCGGATGAGTCTTGATGCACGGCTAGCAGGCACGGTACGCCGGAACCTTCCGTGTAGGTGCGGCGCACTAGGTGTCCCGGACCTTTCGGGGCGACCATCAGAACGTCGAGATCTTTGTCGGGGCTGATCTCACCGAAGTGGATGTTGAACCCGTGGGCAAACATCAGGGCGTCGCCGTTTTGGAGGTGGGGGGCGATCTCCGCGTGGTATAGGTCGGCGGCGTGCTGGTCAGGTACCAGGACCATGACTACGTTCGCCCATTCGGAAACCTCCGCTACCGAGGCGACCGCGAGACCTTCGCCCTCGGCTTCCAACCGTCGCCGGGACGTCTCTCTGAGGCCGACCTTGACCTCCACGCCGGACTCCCGGAGGTTGAGAGCATGCGCATGGCCTTGGCTTCCGTACCCGATTACGGCCACCCGGCGGCTTGATATTACGGCCGGATCCGCATCGTGGTCGTAGTAGATGGAAGCCATGCTCACCTTTCCCTGGTAGTCGAGCGAATACGGACTATGGAAACCGACTCGGCGGGCGTCATCCCACCGCTTTCAGTTTCCGGACTTTGGGTTCACGGCGGATCCCGATACGTCCTGACTTGACCAGTTCCATGATGCCGAACGGGCGTACCAGATCCAGGAAGTCGTTGAGTTTGGAGGGTTTGCCCGCCATCAGCAGCGTGATCGAGTTGACGGCCACATCGACCGGAGTGGCGTTGAAGATCGAGGCGAGATCTATCACTTCCCCGCGGCGGCCGGGAGTGGCGTTGATCTTGACCAGCATGATCTCGCGCTCGATTGAGGTGGCGGGATCGAGTTCGGTTATCTTCACCACGTTGACCAGTTTGTGGAGTTGTTTCTTGACCTGTTCGAGTTCCGCGGCCATGACTACGATGGTCATCGTCGATAGGCCGGCATCAGCGGTCGGGCCGACTGCCAGGGAATGGATATTGAAACCCCTCCGTGCCAGCAGCGACGCGACCCGGGCGAGGACGCCGGGTTTATCCTCCACCAGCACGCTCAGCACCCGATGATCCCTCATAGGTCTTCAGGTCCCGTTAGCACGACGTCGTTGGATCCTCCGGCGGGCACCATCGGGAATACCATCTCATCGCGATCCACCTCGAACTCCACGACCACCGATCGGTCTTCGATCTCGAGCATCCGCTTGATCGTGTCGTCGACATCCTCGGGACGGTCGGCCCGCAGCCCCACGCATCCCATAGCTTCAGCAAGCTTGACGTAATCAGGGAGGTGTCTGCCTAGGTCGGAGGATGAGAACCGTTCGTTGTAGAACAGGCGTTGCCATTGTCTGACCATGCCATGGGCGCTGTTGTTGAATACGGCTACCTTGATGGGGATCTTCTCTACCGAGGCGGTGATCAGCTCCTGAACGGTCATCTGGAAACACCCGTCACCGTCCACGGCTATCACCTGTTTATCAGGTCTACCGGCCTTGGCGCCGATGGCTGCCGGGACTGCGAAGCCCATAGTGCCCAGACCTCCGGAGTTGATCCAGTGCCGAGGTTTGTCGAATCCCCAGTACTGCGAAGCCCACATCTGATGCTGGCCGACCCCCGAGACTACGATGGAATCCTTGTCGGCCAGTTCCCGCAGGCGGGTAAGCACGAACTGAGGTTTGATCGGACCGTCCGGTTCCTGCTCGAACCGGAGAGGATGCGTGTCCTGCCATTCCCGGATGGTTCGCCACCATTTCCGTAGCCTTGGCTTCGGGGTATCACCCCAGCGCTCGCAGAATGCTTCCAGTATGCGGCCCGCATCTCCTACGATCGGTACCTCCGGAGTACGCACCTTGCCTATTTCGGCCGGGTCTACGTCCCCGTGAATCACCTTGGCGAAAGGGGCGAAGGAGTTCGGATCGCCCGTGACCCGATCGTCGAAACGAACCCCGACCGCCACCAGCACGTCCGACTTTTGTATCGCTGTCGTTGCCGCGTATAGCCCGTGCATGCCGGGCATCCCGAGCGTATTCGGATGGCTGTCGGGAATGGCGCCTCTTCCCATCAGGGTGGTCACGACGGGCATATTGGTCATTTCGGCGAAGGCCAGGAGAGCAGCCGACGCGTTGGCCTTGATGATCCCACCCCCCACGTACAGGACGGGTTGCTCAGCGCCCTGGATCATCCGGACGGCTTCTGCGATCCGGCGCGGATGCGGGTTGACGGTGGGGCGGTAACCGGGCATGGATACCGGACCGGGATCGCTCCACTGCAGGGAGGCGTTCAGTATGTCCTTCGGTAGGTCGACCAGGACGGGTCCGGGCCGCCCTGTCGAGGCGACATGAAACGCTTCGGCCAAGACCTGTGGAATCTCGTCGGGATCGGAGACGAAGTAGTTGTGTTTGGTGGCCGGCATGGTGATACCGGTGGTGTACGCCTCCTGGAAAGCGTCATTTCCCACTGCGTTGGTCGGAACCTGTCCGGTGATAGCCACCATAGGAACCGAGTCCATCAGCGCATCGGCGAGTGGAGTCACGAGGTTGGTGGCGCCCGGCCCCGACGTGGCGATCGTCACCCCGACTTTGCCCGTTGCCCAAGCATATCCCTCCGCCATGTGTCCGGCACCCTGTTCGTGACGGGCCAGGATATGGCGAAAACCGGCCTCCAGCATCGGATCGTAGGCGGGCAGGATGGCGCCGCCGGGAATACCGAACGCTACCTCGACATCCAGGTATTCCAGAGCCTTGATCAGTGCTCCTGCACCGGTGATTGTGCTCATGGCAAGTTCCTTACGTGCTGGTTGCTGTGATCGGGACCTGGTTCGTCCTAGAAAAAAGCCCTCCGGTATGGAGGGCTTCTAGCGCACATGCCGCGGAGCGACGGTGCGCTACATAAGTACTAGAACGTGGCGGCCAACAGTCATGATTGGCGCGATTATGGAGGAAATGAGCCGAAATGTCAACCTGCTCGATTCCGTCAATGACCAGCCGGGACGGCCATTCGGTCCGCTGCCGCCCTTAGAACGGGATCCCGACCCTGGGTCGGCTACGGGAATCTGCACAGCTTGGGCCGGTGTAGAACCATCGAGCAGGATCGCTTTACGATAAGGCAATGCAAACATGCAGGCGCGAAGACCTGACCCGAGTGGTCGACCTCGCGAGAAAGGTTCTGGCCGATCTGGATCCCGACCAGGTTCCCGGCCGCCTGGCCGGAATTGTCGCACAAACCAGACCTGCGCTAGTGATACCGATGCAAAATCGATTGATTAACGAGGTTGACGGTAACGAGTGGCTTCGCAGGCGGATCGCAGAGGAGTTCGACGGGGGGGTAGATGCGGAAGACCCGCTGGAAAGAGCGGCATATCTGTTTCTCCACCGGCCCGATGGTTGGTCGGATGACCTACGAGAGATATCCCAACGTTCACAGCTGGCGGAGCAAGCCACCCGCATCGAAGAGATGGCCAATTGCATCAACGACCTGAAGACGGAGCTGGAAGATTGGCGGAACCAAGCCAAGCGCAACCGGAAGCTGGCTAACGAGGCGGCTGCCGAGGCTGAGGCCAATCGTCGGGTGGCGGCCGCCCGGGCCGAAGCTCTCCGGCGTCAGGATGAGGGAAGTATCACGGCGCTGCGACGGGATAATAGGGTTCTCCGGGGAGACCTGGAAGCGTCGAGAACCGAGCAACTCGCGCTACGAGGTCGTCTGGATGAGGTCCGGGCTGAGCTTCAGCGAGAACGGCGAGCACCGCGATTGATCGATCGTCCGGCGGCGCCCAGTGCATGGGCGAGTTTGGATCTCGTCGACTCTGCGCGCTTCCTCGACGATATGGTGGAATCGTTTTCACCGGAGTCGTCCTTTAGCGAAACGACCGGGTCTGTTGAAGAACCGCTCGATCTCCCATCGGGGGTCTCCCCCGATGACCGCTCTGCGATCGAATGGCTGCTGACCATCGAACGTGATTTCGTGCTGCTGGTGGACGGCTACAACGTAGGCTATCACCTGGATAACTCACGGTTCAGCTCACCTGATATCCGCCGACGGCTGGAGAACGACATAGCCAGGTTCAAGAACCTCGCGCGGGGAAGGCCCCGGGTGGTTCTCGTTTATGACTCCGATCAGACCGGTGTGACGACGCGCGATCCCGGGCCGTCAGGTATCGAGATTCGGTTTACACATACCGGCCATAGCGCCGACGACGAGATCCTGGCGGAGGCTGCGGACCTGGGTACGGCTGCGGTGGTGGTCTCGACCGATCGTCGGGTGCGGGAGGGTGCGGAGGAGTTCGGTTCTCTCGGGTTATGGAGTGAGTCCATGGCCGAGTGGATCCGCAACTCCTGAACGTCAGGACCCATTCCGGGTCACCAGGGCATATTCGGGTAGACGGGTAACGTCAGAGTGACTCTTACCCCCTAAAATACCGGTCTAGAAGGTTGACGAGCAACGTGATGACAACGCTCACAATCACCATTGATGTGATGGGAACGAATACCGCCGACCGCTCTCCGACCCGGCGGATATCACCCGGAAGGTTGCCGAACCACGACAGCAAACCGAATCGGGTCGCCAAACCGACCAGAATAGCCACCGCGCCCGCCAGGATAAGTAGGTTGCTCAGTTGCCTCAATGGATCCCCCTGATGTTCAGCCGTCTGTCACGCATCCCAAGCTGGCTGATGACACGGTTCGGACGTACTTGGCGAGGGTTCCTCTCGTAGCCTTCGACGGGGGCGCCGTCCAGGCTGATCGCCTTCCGGCGAGTTCGGCGTCCGGTACGTGGAGGGTGATGGTGCGGGCTGTGGCGTCGATCGAGATCCGGTCGCCCTGCTCTACCAGTGCCAGCGGGCCACCTTCCTGAGCTTCGGGGCTCACATGTCCCATGATGAATCCATGGGACCCGCCGGAGAACCGGCCATCCGTGATCAGGGCGACGTCTTGGCCCAGTCCGGCGCCCATGATGGCCGAGGTGGGGGTGAGCATCTCCGGCATTCCCGGACCACCTTTGGGGCCCTCGTAGCGGATCAGGATCACTGAGCCGGGGGTGATCTCGCCCCGCTCGAGTGCTTCCAGCATGTCCTCCTCGCTGTCGTAGGGCAGGGCGACGCCGCTGAAGGACAGACCTTCCTTGCCGGTGATCTTGGCTACGGCGCCCTCGGGGGCGAGGTTCCCGCGGAGTATCTGGATGTGCCCTGAATCCTTGATCGGGCTATCCCAATCGGCGACCACCTGCTGACCCTCGGAGAGTGCAGGTAGGTCGGAAAGATTCTCGCGCAAGGTCCGTCCGGTGACGGTCATGCAGTCACCGTCAATGGCGCCCCGCTCCAGGAGCATGCGGAGCACCGCAGGCGTACCTCCCACCGTGTGAAGATCGGCCATTACATACTTCCCGGAGGGCTTGAGGTCGGCCAGGTAGGGAGTGCGGTCGCTGACAGCTTGGAAGTCCTCGATGTGTAGCTCCACACCGGCGGAGTGCGCCATGGCAATCAGGTGCAGGACCGCATTGGTGGAGCCGCCTAGGACCATGGTGACCGTCATGGCGTTCTCGAAAGCGGCTCGGGTCATGATGTCGCTCGGCTTGATGTCCTCCTCCATTAGCCGCCGCACCGCCGCTCCGGCCGCCAGACATTCGGCTGCCTTGCCGTCATCGAGCGCAGGCGTGGAGGAACTGTAGGGAAGGGACATGCCCAGTGTCTCGATCGCTACCGCCATCGTGTTGGCGGTGTACATCCCTCCGCAAGCGCCGGCCCCCGGGCACGCATTGCGGACGATATCGAGGCGGTCCGCCTCGTCTAGTCGTCCGGCGATGTATTCACCGTACGACTGGAAGGCCGAAACTATGTCGATCGGATTACCGTGACGGTCGGTTCCGGGCTGAATGGTTCCACCGTAGATCATCACCGACGGCCGGTTCAATCGGGACATCGCCATCACCGCTCCGGGCATGTTCTTGTCACAGCCCGGAATGGAGATGTTGGCGTCATACCACTGGGCGCTCATTACCGTCTCGATCGAATCCGCGATCAGATCCCGTGACTGGAGCGAGTAGGACATGCCTTCGGTCCCCATCGACATGCCATCGGAGACCCCGATGGTATTGAAGCGCATGCCTACCAGCCCGGCCCGGGTAACCCCTTCCTTGACCAGGGAAGCCAGATGGTCGAGGTGCATGTTGCAGCTGTTCCCCTCGTACCACATGGAAGCGATTCCCACCTGGGCTTTGGACATGTCCTCCGTGGTGAGGCCGGATGCGTAAAGCATCGCTTGGGATCCGCCCTGCGATCTTTCCTGAGTTATACGTCTGCTGATGAGGTTGATGGGTTGTGGCATGCTCCGATCTTAGCCCCGATTATTCATGGATGGAGGTTTGGGGGATGAGTGGAGTAGAACCATATTCGCACCCTGACCAGGCAATACAGCTATCGGAGTTCCCCATTCGGGTCCGGTGTAGAGATTCACCTGTCGGGTGAACGGCGGGTTTCTCCTGATACTCGGGTTGAACAGGCGCTACATGCCTCGGTGTGTGGGAAACCTGAATAATCAGGGCTAGAGCGTGCGGGGAATGGTCGGGACTGTCGCCCCGACCGTGTCGAGTAACGGCTCGGGAGAGTCTTCGGGCGGGCCGGAGTTCCCGACGGGTTACTCTGCTGGGGATGTGTACCGCACACCTGGATCGTTTTCGCTACTCCTGCCGGGGTTGTGGATGCGTGCCTATATGGTGACGTCGGTGAGAGCCGGATTCCTCCTTCAGCCCGACGTTCCTCATCCCTCATCGATCCGTCTGAAGTCTGTAGTGCCCGGGGCTAGCCTTTCCTCTGACCTTTGAGCTTTGTGAGATTGTGAAGGGAATGCGTGTGGTCGATATTCCCAAGTGCCCAAGATGTGACCACGAGATGGTCTTGCGTACGGCGCGGAAAGGCGCGAGGGCCGGGAGCCGGTTTTGGGGGTGTAGCACTTTCCCGCGGTGCAGAGGAACGCGGAAGTATATCGGCAATGGTCGCGCGCATCCCCGGCGTGGTGTGAAGGTTGGGGTCGCTGGTCCGACCTCAACCTCAGATCAATCTCGCGAGACGTTCGTCCGGCGTTGCGGTTCGGGGTGTCCTGTACATGTGGCTTCCGAGGGGTTGGCTAATTCGCTGCGGAAGGCTCGTGTGGATTGGTCAGACGGCACCACATCGACCTATCGGAAGCTGGGGTGGAGCGCTGAGTACGCGACGGCGGGGGCTTCTCTACGATCGATAGGCCTCAACGGTGTGGCTGCCTTGTCCAACTGCTGGTTGGCGAGCGACCGCGCCGGTAGTCTTCCGGATGAGGACTCTCTGCGCGTGCTGGGCGTGATGGGGAAACTCTTGCGCCGTGGCGTTGCGCCACCTCTACATCCTGAATCCGAACGGACATTGCTTAGTTCTGTCGGGCTAGACGATCTTCTCATATCCGGCCCCCTGCCGGGCGACGTGTCTCCCACACTCCGATCCGCGCACCGTGTGGATCGAGCGGCATTCGACGCCATTCAAGGAGACCAGGTTGAGGTAGAGCGCGGCTTGGTCGAGTCTGCGGATGAGGAACGTCTGGTCAGTTGGATGATTGAGCATCACGCGTGGGCGGCACGCTGGCTGGTGCCGCAGGCCTCGTTCGACCGTTTACTACAGGCGGGAGGACATAGGAAAACGGGAAACCGTAGGTGCGACTTCCTCTGGGCGCCGCCCGGTGTTTCTCCAGTAGTGATCGAGGTAGACGGCGCTCAGCACGAACAGCAAGTGTTGGCTGATACAGAGAGGGACCGGCTCCTGCGGTCGATTGGTATTCGTACGATTCGTGTTCCTACTAGCGAGCTTCAGGATGGACACGGCCATGCCCTTGATCGGGTGTCGACCGTGGTTTCCCGTATCGGAGGACCAGCCACTAGACGGTATATGCCCGCCTCGGACACCGATGTGCGTCTGGTTTGGGGCGCGATCCAGGTCCATCGTTTCGTTCTGGGTTTGTGCGAGTCGCTACGACGGGGATTCCTACGCGGAGATACTTGGGTCGTCGAGGTCGAGGATCCCACGGGTACGGCTGTGGATCTGGTCGCCCCTTACTTGGAGACTCTTTACGCGCTTGATCGCCTCTGGGCTACCAGTTCGGTAGCGCCTGAGCGGGTCCTGCTCACTACGCCCACCGGACCGATCCTCTTGCAGCGCACATCCGAGGGTCGATATGAACGTACAACGGTCGGGACGGAGGATCGGGCGAGAAGGCCGCAGGTGCGGATGCTTCTCCAATGCGACCTCACCTCTTGCCAGCCGATTCCTGACGCAGATGTCACACCGACGGTTGTGCTCAGATCCACCGGTGTGCCCTTTCTGATGTCCGACCCGGGGACAGTCGCTACTAGGCGAGATCGTGTCAGCCTGGAGGGCGAAGGGGTGCGGGACGCCATGACGGCTCTCCTCCGGGCAGTGTTCGCCAAGCGCGACTTCCGTGAAGGACAGTACGAAGCGATCTGCGAGGTGATGGCGGGAAGGGACTGCGCCGTGCTTCTTCCGACCGGTGCCGGCAAGAGCCTCGTCTACCAGTTCGCCGGGCTGTTTCTTCCCGGCCGGTGTCTGGTGGTCGATCCCCTGGTAGCGCTCATCGAGGACCAAGTCGAAGGGCTACACCGCTACGGAATCGACCGTGTCGAGGGCATCACACACGACATAGTCAGCAGAGGTGACGCAAGTACAATAATGAAAGCGATCGCAGAAGCTGACGTGTACTTCATGCTGGTCGCGCCTGAACGTCTGCAGATACCGGACTTTCGCGAGACGTTGCGGGAACTAGCGGCTGGGACACCGGTCAACCTAGCCGTTGTAGATGAAGCCCATTGCGTGTCCGAGTGGGGACATGACTATCGCCACTCGTATCTCAGCCTGGGCCGGGTCTTGCGTGTTTTGTGTGAGGACTCAGCCAAAGAGCCCCCACCGTTGCTTGCGCTCACGGGGACCGCCTCGCGGGCTGTGCTAAGAGATGTGCTGTTTCAGCTCGAGATTCGGCAGGTGTCGGACAACTCCATAGTACGACCTGAGACGTTCGACCGTCCTGAACTCAACTATCACGTAGTGTCCATCGACGTCAACTACCGTATGCCTCGGCTTCGTAGTGAATTACGGAGGCTACCGGCTCTCTTCGGGGAGCCTAGGTCCGCGTTCTTCGAGCCGGCGGGCAAGAACACCTTCCCCGGTCTGGTCTTTGTACCGACCGTCAACGGCTTCCCTTCACTCGAGAAGATCACCAAACTGACGGAAGAGGTCATTCCCTCGGTCAGGATGTTCTCGGGTAAGGTGCCGCGGGGTTTCAATCAGACGCGGTATAAGTCCGAGAAGCGGAGGAATGCCCGTCTATTCATGAACAACTCATCTGTAGCACTCGTGTCCACGAAAGCCTTCGGTATGGGCATCGACAAACCGGACATTCGCTGGGTGGTGCACCACATGCTTCCCGGTTCTATCGAGTCCTACTACCAGGAGGTCGGACGAGCCGGCCGTAATGGAGACCCGGCGCATTGTGTGTTGATGATTAGCGAGTACGACCCGAGTCGTAACCGACAACTGCTGGCCGAGGACCGCTCTTTGGAGTCTGCACGTGAACGGCACGGCCGCATTCGGCGGTCTGAGCGTGACGATGTGACCACTGCCCTGTTTTTCCATCTATCCAATTTCGCAGGGATAGACACCGAAGTGTCCGTTCTCGTGGAGGTAGCGGCTGCGCTAGCGCCCGGGGCGGAACGCCGAAATATCGAGCTACCTTTCAAAGGGGATCGATCAAAGCGGGAACGAGCCCTTCACCGTCTCTCGATTCTGGGTGTGGTGAGCGACTATCTCGTCAGATTCAGAGCAGAGACCTTTGTAGTAACCGTTGCCGGAGTTAGGCCCGACACGGTCGGCGAAGCGTTGGAAGAGTTCGTCAGGCGTAGCCAGCCTGGACTGTTGACTGAGATCAAAGACCGCGTCGGACGGCACGACGACCTCATGACTGCAATCGAGGGCTGTGGGCGTGAACTGATCAAGTTCGTATACCGCACCGTCGAGCAAACACGCCGCCGCTCCCTCAGAGAGATGTGGCTAGCCGCACACGCCGCCGCGCGGAGCAACAATCCCAACCGAGAGCTCCGCCGTCGAATACTCGACTACATGACCGAAGGTGATGTCACCCCTGTCATGCTCCGCCTGGCGGAAGAGTCCCATTTCAGGTTTTCCGACTGGGTATCGGCGTGGGAATCAATGGAGGGCGACTCAGACGCCCGGGAGTGGCGAGCCGCGGCAGCCCGTCTGCTCGGCTCCTACCCAACTCATCCCGGCCTGCTGGTGTCGCGGGCCCTACCCGAAGTTCTGTTGGACGACGGTGACCCGAATGAGTTCGAGTCGAACCTGCGAGAAGCGTTTCAGTCGGCCAAGAGTGAGTATCAGGCAGACGAAGCAGACACTGTCGGCGCCGTCCGCCTGATTCTCGAACGCGTAATGGAGGAGCGCCCACTCTGGGGATCTGCCGTGGCCGGCGCGGCTTACTACGCCGGAGTGTCCGACGCAGACGATACCGACTCGTCGGCAACGACCCACACCTCGCGTGAGAGTTGGCCGATCGCGGCCTTCACTCTCGCCGAAGGCGTTGAGGTTGCTATCTCACTTACACGGGCAGTCCTGGACATCTATAGAGAGGACCGACAGTGACCGATGGCAACATTGTCGAATTCGAAACCGTACACCGCCGCTTCGGGGAGGCCGTCGAAGCTCTCAAGCAGCTGTCCGAGCTGATGGGTGGGCTACGCCAGGCCGAAAAGGTGAAAGCGCGAACCGCGGCGACTATGTCCGACGCCTCCGATCGCCTTCGAGAAACGTCCGCAACCCTAGCGTCGTATTGCGAACTCTTGCGCTCGGCGTTGGCTTCAACGATTCAAGCCCTGCAGTCCGCCGAGAATCTAGCGACCGGGGCTGAGCTATCAGCGATCCGAACCGAGGTGGCCTCCAATAAGGCAGCCCTTGCGCACCTAGTCGAGGCCGAAGATTCTCGCAACGTCAAGCTTGCCGACTTGGCTAACCGACAGAACACGATCGCCGACACAGTCGAGACAATCCAGAATAGGATCGACGGAGCTCTCTCTCAGGCGCAACAATCTCGAGACAATGCCCTCTCCGAACTCACGGAAACCAAGAACCGACTCGAGATACTCGAAATCCGCCTCAGCGGACTACCGCCCAAAATCCGCCGCAAGTACGACCTAGACAACCTTTCACCCTCCTAACCCGATGCTGATCGTCAGCGACGTTCATGCCGCCTTCGCCGAGTTGGCCGCGGTGGCAGGCCTGGGAGAGCCGCTGCTGGTTTTGGGTGATCTGCTCAACTTCGTCGACTACCGCACCGGCGCCGGCATTGTTGGCGACGTATACGGGCGCGATCATGTGACGGAGTTCATCCGGAATCGCAAGAAAGGTGATTGGGATGCAAACCGACGCTTGTGGCGGAGGACGACCGCCGGAAGGTCCGCGGAACTAGCGGCTCGAACCCGTGAGAGGGTGCTCGAGCAGTACGCAGCCGCTCGGCGTGCGCTGGACGGCGCCGACGCCTACGTAACGTTCGGGAACGTGGACTGGCCTGACGAGATGAGGGCGTGCTTGTCGAACGTCGCCCGGATAGTCGACGGTGAGGTGGTCGAGATCGAGGGTTACTCGGTGGGTTTTGCGGGCGGCGGGGTACCGACACCCGCCAACGCGCGGGGAGAGGTGTCACACGAGGCAATGGCCGAAAAGTTGGAGGGACTGGGTGCGGTCGACATACTCTGTACCCACGTAGCCCCTTCGATTGCTCCCTTGCAGCGAGACGTCATCACCGGTGTTCTGGAGCGATCGTCAACGGCGGTACTGGAGTACCTGCTCGCCTACCAACCGTCTTTCCACTACTTCGGAGACGTACACCAACCACAGGCGAACATGTGGAGGGTGGGCAGGACGCTATGCCGCAACGTGGGGTATTTCCGCGCCACCGCCCGTCCGGTACGCCACGGCTAGCCGCAGCCGCAGCCACCCCCGCCGCCGGCCGGGTTCTGGTTTATCACGCTGAATCCTTCACCCTGAGCGGTCTGGACGAAGTCGATTTCCACGCCGCGGACCGTTTCCCGAGCGGTGTTGGCCACGGCTACCTTGACGCCGTGGGCCTCTTCCACCTCGTAGGCGTCGTCGACCTCGGGCAGGAAGGCCAGACCGTAGACGGTTCGGCAGCATCCCTGGCCGGCCGGATAGACGTGCAGGTAAGAGCGGTCGACTTCCCCATCGGCAATCTCCAATACTTTCTCGGCTGCGGTAGAAGACAACGCCACCAGCGCTCCGTTACCCATTTCTAATCCCTTCCTTGGCGGTCTCGACGATCCTAGGATATCTAAGCCGCCCATATTGACCCCGTGGCCTTACAGCCCATGTACTTCGAGCCCCGACAGATACTGAACTCCCAAGGCTATGCCGACCCTCCCGGTCCCGATAAGGGGGTTCTTCGCACCAGGTACATCGCCTTGGTGGAGGCCCGTCTTTACGATCGCAATGCTTCTGCCTTACAGCGCCAAGGGAGGCTGGCAACCTACGCACCATACGAGGGCCAGGAAGCGATCCAGATCGGAGCGGTAGCGCAGCTCCAGCCCGCGTGGCACCCCGATCATTCCTACGGTACGTCCGCCATCCTGTCGGTGGGGCGTTCCCATCCGAGACCGGTCGTAAGGGACGGTGCGGTTGCGATCGCTCACCAGTTTCCTCTGAGCCTTTCCTACGACCACCGCATAATCGACGGAGCCGAGGGGCGCCGGTTCATGGCAGCGGTCACCGATGCATTGGAGAGCTAGGAGGGTCCTGAAAAACGAATCTTACGGGGTTCGGCGGTTGGCAAACTGCCTGGTCATGGAGTTGTGGGTTAGCGGCCGAACCCCTTTGTGCGGGGTTTCTCAGCACCCTCCTAGTTCCTCCGGTTGAGCGGTACCTCTTCGGAGGGCTCGAGGACGTTCCCGGATATCTATCCTTGCCGACGTGAAGGTAGGGGTACGCAGATCAAGCAATGCCGGACGTAGGCCGAAGGATCCGTGGGCTCGGTTCAAAGCAGGGGTCGGTCTGCTGGCGCTGGTGCTGGCAGTGGGCACGGGCGGGTACATGGCGCTCGGACTCGGACTGCTCGATGCCCTCTACCAGACGGTAATCACCATCTCGACGGTAGGTTATAGGGAGATAGGGGAGGTCGCGGAGCGGTACAAGGTGTTCACCGTCCTCCTGATCCTATTCGGTACCGGTACCAGTTTGTATACGTTAGGGGTGCTGATCGAGACCATGTTCGAAGGACGATTGGATAACCAGTTTCGGACACGCCGAATGCAGCGCAAGATCGATCGGCTGAGCGGCCATGTGGTCCTGTGTGGTTACGGTCAGGTGGGCAGGGCCATCGAGGGCGAGTTGCTCGACGCCGGGGAGGCCGTGGTGGCGGTGGATTCTCGTGAGCCCGAGTATCAGCAGTTTCCCGAAGACCACCGGATGGTCTTGGGAGACGCCACCGAGGACTCGATCCTCCTCCAAGCCGGCCTTGATCGCGCCAAGGTCTTGGTGGTGGCCCTGAACTCCGATGTCGATAACCTATTCATAACTCTTACCGCGCGGGCCATCAACCCGGAACTCTTCATAGTTGCCCGGGCCAATGAATCGCTCACGCACCCGAAGCTGAGGAGAGCAGGCGCCGATCGAGTGGTTAATCCGCACCAGATCGGGGGTACGCGTATGGCGGCCCTCGTTTCCCATCCCGAGGTGGCGGAGTTTCTCGATGTGGTCATGCAGGATGGTGAATTCAAGGTACGGCTTGCTGAAGTTCCGATCACCGACGATTCACCGTTGGCTAATCGTTCGCTCGCGGAATGCAGGATCCGCACCAAGACCGGCGCTTCGGTGTTGTCGGTGCAGAGAGAGCAGAGTTATTTGACCAATCCAGACGGATCATTCGTTTTCGCGCCGGGGGACCTGCTTATTTCGTTGGGAACGGATGCGCAGTTGATCGCTCTTCGCGCTCAGGCGCGTGCAACTTGAGTCGTCCTGCTGAGCGGCGCTTGACGGAGCGGGATCCCGGCCGAGTGCTATGGGCTCTTTGTCGGCCCCCGGTGCGATTACTTGCAGCCTGGCTCCCGTACTCCTCGGTCAGGAGGTGCCCACCACCGGCAGGGGCGTATGTCGCAGTTATCAACCACCTTTCGCATCTGGATCCGCCGGTTGTCGCGCTGGCGCTTCGGCGTCCGATCAGATTCCTGGCGCTCGACGAACTCTGGGGTAATTCGGCAATGCTGGATTGGGTCTTGAATACCTTCGGGGCGGTTCCTTTCCCACGAGAAGGTAGGTATCCGGTCGGGGCACTCAGGCAAGCCGTCAAACACCTCCGATCCGGGCAAATCGTCGGAGTGTTCCCGGAAGGTCGAAGGGTGCGCGACTGGGGAGATGCGCCGATCACCAAGGGAGCGGCCTGGCTGGCGTTGCAGGCGAACGTCCCTCTGGTACCGGTCGCAATCCGGGGTACCCAGCATGCCATGCCGCTGGATAAGGTACGGATACGCCGAGCACCGGTACGGGTAGTGGTCGGATGTCCCCTAGAGCCGATCCGGTTTGCGGATCTCCCGGATCCGGTAGCGGCCCTTACCCGGGCCGCGGCCTCAGCCCTCGATCAGGAGCTGCGCCTAATACGGGGAGGTGTTGTCGGCGACTAGTCCGTCCCGTTGGTTTCAGGTGGAGGGGATGCCCGAACGTCGGTGGGAGTGGTCATTGCTATTATCAAGAATCGCGCCGGGGTAGCTCAGTCGGCAGAGCGGCTCATTCGTAATGAGCAGGTCAGGGGTTCGATTCCCCTCTCCGGCTCCGTACTACTTCGGATTCGTCGTGATCTCGCGCCGTTTATCGTATGAATCGGCGGGGTATCAGAAGGGTGGGTGCAGTCGACCATGGCGCAGGACGATGGCTGATAGGCAGAACTTTGAAAGGGATGCCTTGGTGCACGCCCATAGGCTCTATTCGGCGGCGCTGAGGATGACCCGGAACCGGGCCGATGCCGAGGATCTGGTACAGGAGACCTTCCTGAAGGCTTACCGTGGCTACGACGGGTTCACGGAAGGGACGAACCTCCGAGCCTGGCTCTACCGGATACTCACCAATACCTTCATCAACCGCTACCGGAAAGGTCAGCGCAGGCCTAAGGAGGTCGAACTCGACGAGGTGGAGGATCTCTATCTCTACCGAAGGTTGGCGCCCACGGTGTCCAACCGGGTGGCCCGTTCAGCGGAGGATCAGGTCTTCGAGTCGCTGGAGGGGGCGGATGTCAGGGACGCTATCGATAAGCTTCCGGGTCCGTACCGGATGCCGTTGCTGCTAGTAGGTTTGGAGGGATTCTCATACAAGGAGACCGCCGCCATGCTGGATATTCCCATCGGTACGGTCATGTCCCGGTTGCATCGCGGAAGAAAGATGCTGCAGAGGCTATTGTGGGAGCAGGCGAAGGAATACGGGATCGCCACTCCGACCGAGGACGCCGATGAAGGATAAGGACAGATGTATCCGGGCGCTCACACGCGTCTATTCCTACCTGGACGGAGAGATCCGGACCATGCGCAGGGTGCGAATACGGCTGCACCTGCGGAATTGCATCAACTGCGAGCGGGTTTACGAGTTCGAGCGACGCTTTATGGGTTTCGTTCGTGAGCGTATCCGGGTTGAGGCGCCGCCGGAGGTCGTTGAGCGTATCCGGGTATCCATCCGCGACTTGAGACGTCGCTGATCCGATAGCTTGATGAACCGGGTGGTTACCGCCCTTCGCGCCGGGATACGATCATCAACCACCGGGCTGTTCAGCCATGTCCCCTATCCGTTGCAAAATACCTTGGAGTACCAGGGAGATCACGGGGTGTGCGGTCCAGATTCGGCGTCGTGGCCGATCATCGGTGATGTTGCTGCGTTCATCGGCGGGATCCGTGCCTTGCTCGTGCAAAGCGCCCATCCTGAAGTGGTAGCCGGAGTCGCGGATCATTCCAACTATCGAGTGGATCCGTTAGGTCGTCTGTCCCGGACGGCGGCGTACGTCACCGCCACCACCTTCGGCGCCCTGCCTGAAGTGTGTGAGGCTATCGATCGGGTCAAGGTCGCGCACGCCGGCGTGGCGGGCAGGTCACATCGTGGGCGACCGTACGCGGCGTCCGTTCCCGCCCTCTCCGCCTGGGTTCACAACGTGCTTACGGATTCGTTCCTGGCGGCGTACCAGGCCTACGGCCCTCAACCCCTCGCGACGGGCCAGGCAGACCGCTTCGTTCGTGAACAGGCCGTGATCGGTAGAATGCTCGATTCCCTTCCCGTTCCGGAGGATGCTCCCTCATTGAGTGCATGGGTGGAGGACCATCCCGACCTAGGCTCATCGCCGGGGATGGCGGCAACCGTGGAGTTCTTGAGGAATCCTCCGCTCGATCCGGTCCAGAAGGTGGGATACCGACTTCTCTATACGGGAGCGGTCGCGATACTCCCGGACCGGATCCGGCGAATCCTCGGACGGAAAGATCTTCCCGGATCCGCAACCGCCGCCCTGGTCACGGTCAGGTTCCTGAGATGGGCGATGGGTTCATCTCCGTCATGGAGGCTGGCGCTCATCAGAACGGGAAGAGAGGTTCCACCGGGCCTGTTCCGCAGGTCGGTTCCTCCGGCGATCGGTCGGGATGCCCGATTTCAGGGAGTTCCATGACGCGACCTCGACTTCGGGGGATTCACCCATCGCAGGGGCCGGTGATCTCAACCTACTTTCGGGCTCGATCCCGGCGATGGTACAGTTGAGTCATGTCACGCGCGATCCGATCCCGGGAACACAACGCCGTGCTCATGCGGTGGCTGTTTGCCGTCCTCCTATTGATGTGGTTGGGCGCCTTGTCGGTTGCCCCTGCTTTCGGCCAGGAGGAGGAACCGGTCCCGCAACCGGTTGCCGAGGTTCCTGAGCCGGCAGTACCGGCGCCGGCGGAGCCCCCTGCCCAGCCTGATCCGGAATGGTCCTATAGATTCCTTGTCCCGGCCACGATGGTTCTCGGCGCGGGGGCTGTTGTGGGCGCCATAATCATGTACTTCGTGAGGGTCACCAAGAACCGTTACCGCGTTATCAGGTGAGCCCGGACGGCGTACTCCGCTGCGCCTTGATCAGACCGAACGGGTCCGAGCCATGATCGAGGGCCGGTACCTGGAGCAGGCGATACGCACCGCCGGATGGCTGGTCGGTTCATACCCGCTCGCCGATGGCTACCACCGTCGGGTCATCGAGCAGGACGCTCCGACCATGCTGAGACGAGCTATCGGCATGGTGGAGGAGGAGACGGGCCTCACGGGGGTGGTCGAACCGAGAGTGGCGGTTATCGACCGGCTTCGATGGGTGGAGCGAAACCTGGCTTCCTTTGCCGTGCTCCTAGCGCCGACCGAGGCCGGGGTGGAAAAGAAACTGATCGAGTCGGGGATGGGTGACCGGATATCCAAACGTATCGTGGCCTTGGAGTTCGGTGTGTTGCTAGGACTACTTTCTCACCGGGTACTCGGGCAGTACGAGCTGATGATCGTCTCCCCGGAAGCCGGCGATGAGGTCTGCTTACCGGCGCCCAACATTCTGGAGTTTGAACGCAGATTCCAGCTTCGGCCCAGCGAGTTCCGGTTCTGGGTCATCCTGCACGAGGCCACCCATCTGCTCCAGTTCGTGGGCGTACCCTGGCTGAGGTCCTACTTCCTCGAGCTCGCTTCTTCCCTGGTGTCCTCGGCCGAACCCGACGAATCGCGCATGTCGGTATTGCTCGGGCGCTTGCAGGAGTCCGGTCTCGGAGGAGTGCTCTCGCTTGACGAGAGCGGGCTTCCGGGTCTCATGGCAACTCCGGCCGAGTTGGATCGCTTGGACAGGGTACAGGCTCTCATGTCCTTGCTCGAGGGTCACGGGCACGTTGTGATGGACCGGATAGCATCCCGTCATCTTGTGTCTTGGCGCAGGATGTCCGCGTTGGTGATGCAGCGCAGGAATAGTCCGAGGGTGGCCGCTCTGCTGCGGCTAACCGGTCTTGAGATGAAGGTACGGCAATACGAAGAGGGACGGAGCTTCATTCTCGAGGTCGAGAAACGAGCCGGCTGGTCGGCGGTGAATCTGGCGTGGCAATCACCGGAGACCCTTCCCACCAGGTCCGAGATACGAGCCCCCGAGTCTTGGTTGGCTCGCGTAGGCTGACCCATCTCGGGTCTTCGGTCGCCGAACGGGTAGATACCTGCCTGGGTGACCCGCACCTTCCGGTAATGGTGGCATTGAGCGGGGGCGCCGACAGTGCGGTGCTTGCATGGGCGATCCGGCAAACCGGTCGGCTAACCCGTGCCCTCCATGTGCATCACGGTTGGTCGGGGTCGGATCAGATGGAATCCGCCGCTCTCGGAGTGGCTTCCGAGCTCGGCCTCGAGGTCCAAACCGTGCGGGTTGACGCGACCGGTTCCGGTTCACCCGAGGACGAAGCCAGGCGAGTGCGCTACGAAGCCTTGCAAAGGGCGGTCGATGAGGGTGAGTTGATCGCCACGGGCCACACCCTCACCGACCAGGCCGAAACGGTGCTCGGCAACCTGATCTGGGGTACCGGTCTGGATGGGTTGAGAGGGATCCACCGGCGACGTAACAACCTGGTGCGTCCTCTCATCGGCGTTAGCAGAGCGGAAACCAGAGAGTTGGGATGCCTGCTGGGCCTTCCGTTCAGCGATGATCCGGCCAACCTCGATCATGCTTTCCGGCGGGTTCGGATACGGCAGGCGCTCGCGTCCTGGGAGAGGCGACTAACTCCCGGTATCACTGCGAGGCTTGCCGGCATGGCGAGCCTCGTCGAAGGGGACATCGAGTTGCTGGATCAACTGGCCGGCGAAGTCCGGATCGAACAACAGGCCGGCGCGGTACGCATTCCGGCCTCACTGCTCCGGACCCTCCCGCCTGCGCTGGCGGCGCGGGTGGTACGGCGGGCGCTCCGGATCCTGACCGCTGGATATCCGGGCTCCGGAAGTGACGTGGGGGCGGTGATGAGGACGGCTCGGGAGGGAATACCCGGCTGGGTCAGCGGCGCCAATCGGGTCACCCGGTCCGGCTCCTACGTGCAGATCGGCGGATCCCCGGCAGAGGATGACCGAGAGAGGGCTTGGGACATGACCGGCCCGGTTCGATGGGGAGAATGGACATGGGAGGCCAGGGAGATACCGCACCGTCCCGATGTTTTCCCGCTCTCGTCTTGGCGCCAGGTCTTCGACGGGAATCTGTTCATCGACGCCCAACCGGTGATCCGAAGAATCCTGCCCGATGACCGCTTGGCCATGAGCAGAGGTCACAAACGAGCCCTGAAGGCCCTAGCGGAGGTCGGCATACCTGTGGAGGACCGGTCGATCTGGCCCGTCCTGGAGGTGGATGGGCGCGTATTGTGGATTCCCGGAGTGCGAAGAGCCTACACAGGGTGGGTCACTTCCGATACCATGCGCTATGTTCTCATCTCAGCCATGCGGGAGACAAGGTGGAGGCCGGTCGGGTACTGATCAGCGAGGAAGATATCGCGCAGCGGTTGCGTGGGATGGGTGAACAGATCAGCCGGGACTACGACGGTGAGTCCCTACTCGTGGTCGGTATTCTGAGGGGGGCCTTTATGGTGATGGCCGACCTTGCTCGACACATACGGGTACCGGCGGAGTTCGACTTCATGGCTGTCTCTTCGTACGGGTCGGCCACCAAGACATCGGGTGTCGTGCGGATTCTCAAGGATCTTGATGAGGAGATAGCCGGTCGTCACGTTCTTCTGGTTGAGGACATCGTCGATTCCGGACTTACCCTCCACTACCTTCTCGAGACCCTTAAACTTCGTAGACCTGCTTCCATCGAGGTGGCGACCCTACTCCTCAAGCGAGACATGCAGCGTGTGTCATTGGATGTTCGATACATCGCCTTCACGATCGGCCCCGAATTCGTGGTGGGCTACGGACTTGACTTCGATCAGAAGTATCGCAACCTTCCGTACGTAGGGGTTTTGGACCAGCACTCCGTGTAGCTAGTCCTGATGGTTCACGTTTCCGACCAACCGACTTATAGAAAGAGGTCCTTAACTAGCGTTACAATGACGTTCGGCACACTAATCGATACTATTAGTGGGACAAGTAAGGGTAGGCGACTATTAACCCGGCCAACTCACCGGGTCGTCATGATAGGCTCGACGGGCTCGTAAGATTGTGACTGAAGGACGCCGGTCTTTCTTCTCGGAGTTTCGCGCGTAACAGGACGAGAGCATGAGGAATAGAACATTGAACAAGACCACCCGTACCATCATCGTCTACGGGCTCGTGGTTATGGCGTTGGTCCTGATGGGGCAACGTTTCCTGGGCCAGGCCAACGAGGCGGAGGAGATCGATCTGACGGTCTTCGATGAGGTGGTCAGGTCCGGAGCGGTAGCTGAGGTATTGATCCTGGACCGATCCAACGTTATCGAGGGCAAGCTGGAACCGGGCGCCTCGTCACCCGGAATACCGGCCGAGTTCCGCGTGCGGTATACCGAGGAATACGAGGGGATCCTCACGGAGTTGTTGCTATCCAGCGAGGTAAAGGTTCTGATCGATCCCGAACCGCCGGGGTTCTGGGACCTGATTCTGGGCCTTCTTCCCTGGTTGCTGATCTTCGGGTTCATGATCTTCGTCATCCTGCAGATGCAGAGCGGGGGAAGTCGGATCATGCAGTTCGGCAAGGCGAAGGCCAAACAGGTTTCAAAGGACCAGCCTAAAGTCACTTTCGAGGATGTGGCCGGTCTCGAGGAGGCCATCGAGGAACTGGGGGAAATCAAAGACTTCTTGCAATCGCCCCAGAAGTTCCGGGCGATGGGGGCCAAAATCCCGAAAGGGGTCTTGCTGTACGGCTCTCCCGGAACCGGCAAGACCCTACTTTCTCGGGCAGTGGCAGGTGAAGCGGGGGTTCCGTTCTTCTCGATTTCGGGGTCCGACTTCGTAGAGATGTTCGTAGGAGTTGGCGCAAGTCGGGTACGTGATCTGTTCGAGCAGGCCAAGACGGCGGCGCCGGCCATCATCTTTATCGATGAGATCGACGCGGTGGGTCGGCACCGGGGGGCCGGATTGGGTGGAGGCCACGATGAAAGGGAGCAAACTCTCAATCAGCTACTGGTCGAACTGGACGGTTTCGACGTCTCAAGCGGTGTGATCGTCGTTGCCGGCACCAACCGTCCTGACATCCTGGATCCTGCCCTGCTCCGCCCGGGACGCTTCGACCGCCAGATCGTAGTGGATAGGCCTGATCTCAGGGGTCGCCGAGCGATCCTCGATGTGCACGCCAAGGGAAAACCCATTTCCGACGACGTTGACATGGAGGTGATAGCGCGGCAGACCCCCGGATTTACCGGGGCTGATCTCGCCAACCTGATCAACGAAGCAGCCCTCCTCGCCGCCCGACGAGACAAGGAGCAAGTGGGGCCGCCGGAACTCGAGGAGGCGATCGAGAGGGTGATCGCCGGGCCCGAACGTAAGAGCCGGGTAATGACGGACAAGGAGAGGAAGGTCACCGCCTACCACGAGGGAGGACACGCGTTGGTGGGATTCGCTCTGCCGAACGCCGATCCCATCCACAAGGTCACGATTATTCCCCGCGGCCGGGCAGGCGGTTACACGCTCGCCCTCCCGACGGAGGACCGTAACTACCTGCGAAGGTCCGAACTCACCGACCAACTTGCCATGCTCATGGGTGGCCGAGCCGCCGAGGAGCTGATCTTTGCGGATCCGACCACCGGTGCTTCCAACGATATCGAAAAGGCCACCGAGCAGGCTCGCCGCATGGTGATGGAGTACGGCATGAGTGACCATCTAGGCCCGATGAAGTACGGGAAGAGCCACGGTGAGGTATTCCTCGGGAGGGACTATTCGAGCCAGCAGGACTATTCCGACGAGGTAGCGGCCGCTATCGACGATGAAGTGCGCGCCCTTCTCAACCAGGCTCATGAAGAGGCCAAGCGGATCTTGACCACCCACATCGATTCCCTGCATCGGATGGCTGGCCGCCTGCTTGACGTGGAGACCCTTAAGGCAGAGGAAATCACGGCTGTCCTACACGACGTACCGAAATGGGAGACCGTGGAGGGGGCCGGTCCACGCATCAAGGCCCCCCAACTAAGCCCTCTAGCCGTTGCCGAGGGAGTTGCCGCGGCGCGAGCTTCCGACTCTTCGCATTCCGGCTAGCACCTTGCGCGGCTGGGAGATCGACCAGCAAGCGATCGCGGATGCCATGCGCCGGATCCTGGAGGCGATCGGTGAAGATCCGGGTAGGGAGGGTCTTGCGGAGACACCGGAACGGGTGGCGCGTATGTACGCGGAGATCTTCGCCGGAATGCATCGTGATCCTCAGGAGCACTTGTATCGGGTCTTCGTGGCCGACGAACATCAGGAGATGGTGCTGGTTCGTGACGTGGTGTTCTATTCGATGTGTGAACACCACTTCCTACCCTTCCACGGCAGGACTCATGTCGCCTACGTTCCCGATGGTCGAGTTACCGGTCTTTCCAAGCTGGCCCGTCTGGTAGAGGGCTTTGCCCGTCGACCTCAGATGCAGGAAAGGTTGACCACACAGGTGGCTGATGCCCTGGTGGAGGTGCTGTCACCGCGCGGGGTCCTGGTAGTTGTGGAAGCGCGCCACCTGTGCATGGAGATGCGCGGGGTCAAGAAACCCGGCGCCATCACCCAGACCTCAGCGGTCCGAGGTCAGTTCCGCAAGAGTCATGCAACCCGGGCGGAAGCCTTGGCCTTGATAAACCGGGGGTGGGCTTGAGGCGGCCACGCTGGCATATCCGTGGAGCTGTCCTGGATCCAAACCGGGAAACAATCATCATGGGGATCGTCAACGCTACCCCTGACTCCTTCTCGGACGGGGGCCGATTCATGGAGGAGGAGGCTGCTGTCGCCCATGGCATACGGCTCTTCGAGGAGGGCGCTCATATCGTGGACGTTGGAGGGGAATCCACTCGACCAGGTTCCGCGCCGGTTCCCGAGGAGATCGAGTTGCGCCGGGTGATCGGGGTGGTGGCCCGTCTAGCCCGATCCGGAGTGCCGGTGTCGATCAACACGTCGAAGCCGAAGGTGGCGGCCGAGGCTGTCGAGGTGGGCGCCGCGGTGGTGAACGATGTCGAGGCGCTCGAACGGGAGGGTATGGTCGAGATATGTGCCTCTACCGGGGTGGGGGTCGTGTTGATGCACATGCAAGGCGCCCCTCGGACTATGCAGAGCAATCCTCACTACGACGACGTGGTAGCGGAGGTAGGGGATTACCTCGTAAGACGGATTAGAGTTGCGGAGGCTTCCGGCATCGACCGCAAATCGTTGGCCATCGATCCCGGCATCGGATTCGGGAAGACGCTCACCCACAACTTGGCCCTCCTCAACGGTCTAAAGACGCTGGCGGCGGGAGGAGTGCCGGTTCTGGTAGGCGCTTCCCGCAAAGCGTTTCTCGGCGCCTTGACCGGGCGACCGGTGGAAGAGCGAGACGCCGTAACAGCGGTAGCCTCAGGGATTTGTGTGATAAACGGAGCGTCGATCGTTAGGGTTCACGATGCTCGACTTACCCGCGACGCGGTTGCGCTCGCGGACGCGATGGAGCGAGCAAGGGAAGGAGACAATGAAGACCGGAATGAAGACCGGCTTGCAACCGCGTGACTTCGCCTGGGTGATCAAGGACAGGCTGGCCACCTCGGCGCGTCCGGGTGGGCAGGGCTTTCGGCACCGACGGGTACGTCGCCAGGAGGAAATCTCCTGGCTCCTCCAGAACGGGTTCACGTCGGTGGTGTCGCTGCTACCCGGCTCCCAGAATGTAAAGAACTACGAGGATGCCGGGCTTGGTGTATTCCGAGCGCCGGTCGATGCGGACTCCGAGCCGGAAGAGGTCGAACAGTCCTTCCACACGATCAACAATATCCTATCCGTACCCAATTCTCGAGTGCTGGTGCATCGAGACTACGTCGACGACACGGTATCCGGTGTTCTGGCTGGTTATCTGGTCTATTCGGGACTCGTGAAGGATCAGAGGTTGGCGGCAATCGTTGTTCAAGAGATCGTCGGGCGACCTCTCGGACCCAACGCGCGGTCGCTCATACCGGAGCCCGACTAAACAGAGCGCCTTTCCATGGTTGAAGACTCCATCACGCTTCTGGGGCTACGCATCCCGGCTCACCACGGGTTGCTGCCGGAAGAGCGGGTCGAGGGCCAGACCTTTCTGGTGGATGTGACGGCTTGGCTGGATCTCGCGGAGGCGGGTAAGACCGATGATCTCTCCCACACGCTCGACTACGGATCCTTGGCCGAAGCTATTCACCGGCGGGTGTCGGGCGAGCGATGGAATCTCATCGAGCGGGTAGCGACGCGGGTGTCTGATCTGGTGCTCGAGGATTGCCGGGTCAGTCGGGTGGAGGTCACGGTTCACAAACCGGAGGCGCCCATCGCGGTAGGGTTCGAGGACGTGGCGGTGACCATCGTCCGGAGCGCGCCACGAGCCTGAGGTCTGCGTGGTCCGGGCCGCTGTGTCGCTGGGTTCCAACATGGGAGACCGCCGCGCCGTCCTGGCTCGGGCGCTCAGCAGCCTTGAAGAGTTGGGCAGGCTGATCTCCGTCTCCGATCTGTACGAAACCGATCCGGTCGGGCCGATCGATCAGGCGTCCTTTTTAAACGCGGTGGCGGTAATGGAGACCGCTCTAGACGCCGAGACGCTGGTCGAGCGCCTCTTAGACATCGAGGTGCGGCTGGGCCGAGTCAGGGGTCGCCGCTGGGGGCCGAGGATTATCGATCTGGATCTGATCCTGCATGGCGACACCGTCATCACGACGGAGACCGTATCGGTGCCCCATCCCCGCTACCGGGAACGGCGTTTTGTTCTGGAACCGTTGGTAGCGACCTGGCCGGACGCACGCGACCCCGACGGCACGCCGCTCGCCGATCTGCTGGCCTCGGTAGCCGACCAGAGGGTGGTAGTTCACAAAGGCGACGGTTACCAACTATCCGACTCCACCAAACCTAAGATGTAGTGTTCAGGGATGAACTTGACCAGCAGCAACATCGAGCGCCGACTGCACCTCGGCGAAGACAGCCGTTGGGAGTTCAAAGCGATTGTCTTCACCGGGACAGCGGTCAAAGGCCCACGCCAGCAGGATCTTGCGGATGAATTGTCGGCGTTCGCCAACGGACGAGGAGGGTTCCTTCTGTGCGGCGTAACGGATGACGGCCGAGTGCAGGGGATGACGCGAGCGCAGATGGACGCTCTGGAGCGGGTGCTGGTCGAAGCGTGCATCTCGTCGGTAAAGCCCTCTATCGACGTGGAGATATCTCGAATGGAGGCTGGTGGCGGGTCGCTCTTGGTGGTTGAAGTTCCGCCGGGGTACGCCCAGCACGACAGCCCGGGCGGCTGCTACCGCCGGGTGGGCAGTTCCAAACGCAGGATGACCAGCGACCAGTGTCTCCGGCTCGCTCAACAGAGAGGACAGGCCCGGTTTGTATGGTTTGATCGGCAGCCGGTGCCCGGCACGGGGATCGAAACCCTGACCCATAGGCTGTGGAAACCATTGATCAGCGCGACAGGCGCCGCGGACACCCTGACGGCTCTCCAAAACCTGCGCCTGCTGGTCGGAGACGACGGTGACGTGTTGCGGGCGACGGTAGCAGGGATACTGCTGTGTACCGATGATCCGCAACGTTGGTTCCCTAATGCGTCCATAATGGCCACTCTCTACTCGGGCCGTGATCGAGCCTCCGGGCAGCACGACGCGCAGGAGATCACCGGTCCGCTCCATGAGCAGATCGCCGGGGCGGTACGGTTCGTGTTGCGCAACATGCGAGTGGCTGCTCGCAAGACACCCGGACGGGTTGACATACCTCAATACAGTATCGAGGCGGTATTCGAGGCCGTGGTGAACGCGGTGGCGCACCGCGACTATTCCGTTCAGGGACAACGGATCAGGCTGTCGATGTTCGCGGATCGGCTGGAGATCGACTCACCGGGCGCTCTTCCCAACGGCATGACCATTGAGAACATGGAGGTCAGCCAATCCACACGAAACGACGTCATTGCGTCGGTCTTCGGGCGGGTTGCCGTAGCCGGCATCCCCGGTTCGCAGAACCGTCAATTCCTCATGGAACGCCGAGGTGACGGGGTGGCCGTCATTCTTAGGCGAACCCGGGAGACATCCGGTCGGGATCCGGTTTACCGGCTGATCGACGAGTCCAACCTCGGGCTGACTATCCCGGCCGCCTCCCTCGAGTTTGTCCCGGCCCATGCCACCGTCTCGGTTCGATCCTCGGCCGGTCCTCTCCCCGGCGCTGATGTCCTGATCCTATTCCCGAACAACACCTGGAAACGGGCCGTGACCGGCGAGAACGGGGAGACCACCGTCGCGCTGTACACGACGCATCTGCCCATGAGGGTGTTCGTAGCAGCCACCGGCTACTCGGCGCATGTGGGTAAGGAATGGATTCCCGGCCGGGGTGGGATGGTTGTTGAGCTTGATGATCTCCCCGCCGGCGGGGCGGTAATCTTTCCGGAGGGAACCGGATATGTTCCGGGATTGGCAGGGCGATTGAACCCAATCCGCGATGGCCATGACAGAACCTACCTGTACGCGTCCAACGTCGCAATCGAGCGGGGACGCCCGCAGCCGGCCCATTTCGTACTCGGGGAAGAACTAAGCCTCACCGACGCCGAAGGCCGGGAGGTGTTGGTTCGTATGGTTGACATAGCCGGTAGCTCGGCGCTGCTTGAGTACCGGTTTCCGGTTGCTAGCCCTGATTAAACAGGGCTAGCAAGCAGGGGTACGAGTGCGAATAGTTGTCGTAGGGCCCGGGCGGGCCGGAGGCTCGGTGGCGGTGGCGGCCCGGATGGCCGGTCACGATGTGGTCGGGGTATACGCCCGGAGAAAAGACGCCACCGATGTCGCCGATCACCTCGGATTGACCACCACGCTGGTGGGAGAGACCATGCCGGAGGCCGATCTCATCGTGGTGGCGGTGTCCGATGACGCCATCCGGCCGGTGGCGAAGGAAATCTCGCCGGGTGCGGCGGCGGTCCCGAGGGCGGTGCATCTGTCGGGTCTCGCTTCCCTGGAAGTTCTGGATCCCTTGCGGCGGATAGGCTTGCAAGTCGGCGCCTTCCATCCTCTCCAAACCCTTCCCGATTGGCGCACCGGCGGCGCCTCCCTGAGCGGATCCTTCGTAGGAATAACGGCGGAAGATGATCTTGCGGAGTTTCTCGATCGGTTGGCGGTCTCGCTCGGATGTAGCCCCGTGCGGATCTCCGAGGAGATGAAGCCCCTGTATCACGCGGCGTCGGCGGCGGCTTCCTACTACGTCGCTACGGCTCTGGCTATCTCCGAGGCGCTCTACTCGAAAGCAGGCGTGAACTTGGAAGTGGCCCGGCCCCTGACCGGGCACGCAGTGGGGAACGCGTTCGACTTGGGCGCTACGCATTCTTTGACCGGCCCGATTGTCAGGGGAGACATCGGCACGGTACGCGATCAATTGGAAGCTGTAGACCAGCATGCGCCTCATCTGTCGGAGGCCTTCCGGGCCTTCGCTCGCGCCACGGCGGGGTTGGTAAGCACCGACGAGTTATTGAAGGATGTACTGGCATGAAGGTGGTCAGGACCATGGCGGAGGCTAGGAGGGTGCTGAGAAACCCCGTACAAAGGGGTTCACCCGCTAACCCACAACTCCATGACCAGGCGGTTTGCCGACCACCGAACCCCGTAAGATTCGTTTTTCAGGACTCTCCTAGGGCTGAGAGGAGGGGAGTGGTCGGTCTGGTTCCGACCATGGGCTTCTTTCATGAAGGCCATCTCTCGCTCATGGAGAGGTCGGTGAGTCAATGCGACCTGACCCTGGTCACCATATATGTCAATCCGTTGCAGTTCGACGATCCGGGAGACCTGGCGCGATACCCCGTCGACCATGATCGGGATCTGGCTCTGGCCGATCAGGTAGGCGTAGATGTGGTGGTGGTTCCCGATGCGGACGAGATGTTTGCCGCCGCTCCGCTTACACAGGTGTCGGTGGCCGGTATCGGGAGTCGCTTGGAGAGTCGCTTCCGGCCCGGTCACATGACCGGGGTAGCGACGGTGGTCACCAGATTGTTTGCCGGGTTGCAGCCCGATGTCGCCTACTTCGGTCGAAAGGATGCGCAGCAACTGGCTATGGTGACCCGGCTGGGTTCTGACTTGGGCTTCCCCATACGGGTGGTCGGCTGCCCACTCATCCGGGAGCCTGACGGTCTGGCCCTATCGTCACGAAACATCCTGCTGGGAGATCGTCGAGAGGAGGCACTCGGTCTGTCGCGTGCTCTTATGAAGGCGGCCGCGATGTTCGAGGCCGGGGAACGAAGAGCCGAGTTCATCGAAGAGGCGGTACGAAGCTATCTCGATCCCACCGCGCTCGACTACGTGGAGGCCTGTGACGCAAATACCATGGAGCGGGTAGCAAACGCCGAAGGGGAGGTCGTTCTAGCGATGGCTGCCCGGGTCGGTTCCATCCGCCTGATCGACAATGTACGACTTCGCGCCGAGGGGAACTCGCTCGAAGCAGATCGCGGAGTGTGGTTGGACAGCCCTAGCGTGCTCTACAGTGCGTGAGCAGGCTCCGGTGTCACCGGATAGCCGAGGTGTCCATATGGAGAATCGATGTTTCTAGCGGTTGACGTCGGTAACACCCAAACCGTTATAGGGGTATTCGAGGGCACGCGGGTAGTGAGACAATGGCGGCTGTCCAGCGGTCGGGAACGCACCAGGGATGAGTTCTCGATCCTGTTGGGGGGGCTGCTGGCCACAGGCGGTTACCGGGCGGAGGATTTTGACGGAGCGGCGATGTCCTCAGTCGTGCCCCCGGTGGCTGCTGCGCTGCGGTTATCTCTCGAGGGCTTGGTAGGGACGAGGGTCCTGGCGGTGGGGCCGGGTATCAGGACCGGGATGGCGATACAGATCGACAATCCTAGAGAGGTCGGCGCTGATCGAGTGGTTAACTCGGTGGCGGTCAAGGAGCGTTACGGGACGCCGGCCGCGGTGGTCGACTTCGGTACCGCTACCACCTTTGATGTGGTCGACCGGGATGGCTGTTATATCGGGGGAGCTATCGCTCCGGGCCTCGAAGTGTCACTGGAGGCTCTGGTAAGCGCCACCGCAACTCTCCGAAGAGTCGATCTGGTCGAACCGAGGTCGGTGGTGGGGCGGAACACCGTCGAGGCCATCCAGAGTGGTCTCCTTTTCGGGTATGCGGGTCTGGTAGATGGCATTCTGGGTCGGATAATCGAGGAAATCGGCGGAGGTTCACCGGAAGAGAGCCCTTCCGTCGTTGCCACCGGTGGTATCGCGCCTGTGATCGTTCCGTACTGCAAGCTTGTCTCCACCCTGGATGAGACCCTTACTCTTGACGGTCTGCGTCTTATCTGGGAGCGGAACCGGTGATCCGGCTCGACTGCGGTACCCTGCGACGGTCATGAGCGATTCCTCGGGTATGCCGAATCAAGAACCAACAACGGGCTCGGAGCTAGCCGATCATCCCTTAACGTCCCAGCGCCTCGAAAAAGTGGCGCGACTGCGGGCTGAAGGGATTGATCCCTATCCGCTCGGGTATCAACGGGACGCCACCGCTACCGCGCTTCACGAACGATTCGCCGAGCTTGAACCCGATTCCCGCACAGGACATGTCGTGCAGGTAGCGGGCAGGCTGATGAACATCCGGAGGCTAGGGAGATTGCTGTTCGGCGTCATCCAAGACTATTCGGGCCGGATCCAGCTGTTCGTAGATCGGAGAGGATTGCGGGAGGCGGGATTCTCCGCATTCGGCGACCTTGACCAGGGTGATTGGATCTGGGCCAAGGGTGAGGTTATGACCACCCGCCGTGGTGAACTCAGCATCCACCTCGAAGGCTTTGCGCTTCTGGCGAAGGGCCTACGGCCTCTACCCGACAAGTGGCACGGGCTCCGAGACAAGGAACGCCGCTTCCGGAGACGGGAGCTCGACCTGCTGGTCAACCCGGAAGCCAGGCGCATAGCCGAGGCCCGTTCCGCCGTCGTGTCCGAGTTGCGACACCAGTTCGAAAGGCGAGGGTTTACCGAGGTGGAGACACCCGTATTGCAGGTACTGGCCGGCGGCGCCCTGGCTCGACCCTTCCAGACCTATCACAATGCGCTAGGCATCGACATGTACCTGCGGATAGCTACCGAACTGCATTTGAAGCGGCTGGTGGTCGGGGGCATGGAGAGGGTGTTCGAATTGGGCAGGGTGTTTCGCAACGAGGGAATCGATTCCCGGCACAATCCGGAGTTCACCACCCTAGAGGCCTACCAGGCGCTGGCGGACTACCACGACATCATGCGGCTTATGGAGGAGATTATCCCGGCGGTGTCCGAGCGGGTGTTGGGTGACGCCCTTTTGGTATACCAGGGCCGTCAACTCGATCTCCGTCCGCCCTACCCTCGTCTTCCCTTGCTGGAGTTGGTCGGCCGAGCCTTAGGCATCGAGGTTGTGCCCACCATGGCGACACAGGACCTCCAGGATGCCGCTGCCCGCGCCGGGATAGAAGTCGACGGCCATCCGGGGTTCGGCAAGTTGGTGGAGCAGGTGTTCGATACCCTGGTTGCTCCCGGACTGTGGAACCCGACGTTCGTGATCGATCATCCGGTCGACATATCCCCTCTGGCACGCCGCCATCGTTCGGAAGACGGCCTCGTCGAGCGGTTCGAGCTCTACATCGCGGGAAGCGAATACGTGGACGCGTTCACCGAACTCAACGATCCTGTGGACCAGCGAGACCGGTTCGAGGCGCAGGCTGCGGCGCGGAGTGCGGGTGATCACTCGGCCCATCCCGTCGACCAGGATTTCCTACGCGCGTTGGAGGTGGGAATGCCCCCCACGGGAGGTCTCGGTATCGGTGTCGATAGGCTTGTAATGCTGCTCACCGACCAGACCACCTTACGAGAGGTGGTTCTCTTCCCGCATCTGAGGCCTGAGGCTTTGAGTTGAGCGCATGGCGCAGGAAAGGAGTCATGAGACCCCCGATCTTCACCGAAACCAAGAGCGCCGCATGACCCTCCGGGCGTTAGATGGAACCCGCGGAGGCGTTACGTTCCGTGTCGAGAGATGGCCGTCTCCGTGTTGACGGTCGATTGCCACCTCCATCTGACCGAATCCGCCGAGCAGGCGCCCATCTGGTGGATGGAGGAACTGTACCGCCCGTACGGCGGCGACTACGTCTGGACGGACGGGGCGGCGATCGTTCGCATTCTGGACCGGGCGGGGGCCGACATCGGAATGGTCCAGGGTTCCGACATCCGCCGCACCACCTTCCATCCCGACTTTCCGGATCAGCGTAATGTGTACGTGCCGAATGATTACACGGCCCGGCAGGTGGCCCGGTTTCCCGACCGGCTGATCGGTGTCGCCAACATCGACCCTTTGAGGGACGTACGAGCCGGAGTCATCGAGCAGCGTCGTTGCGTGGAAGAGTTGGGCTTCAAGTCCTCGAAGTTTTTGCCTACCTACCAGAACTACTACATCGACGATCCGGCTGTGGCCCCCATGTTCGAAAGTTGCCTGGAACTCGACATAGTCGCCCATGTGAACACCGGTTACTCGCCGACGATCACCGCGGCCCTCCGGTACGGACACCCGGAACGCCTCGACCGGATCGGGATTCGCTACCGCGACCTGCGGGTTCTCGTCTACGTCAATTTCCCGTATGTAGATGAGGGGATCGCGGTAGTGGCTCGCCATCCCAACTTCTACGCCGACATCGCCTACTTCGTCGGCGCCGGACCGGAGTCCCTCTTCGACGCCCTCGACAAACTTCGGGGCTTGGATGCGCTCGATCGGGTGGTCTACGGCTCGGACAACAACGACAAGGACCGGACCGGAGGTGGGCAGAGGATCGGAACCCACCTGTTGGACGAGCTAAACGGAGTGGCCGAGCGCAGGGACCGAGAGCCTTTCGTGGCGGCGCAGATCGAGGGCATCGTGGGCGGTAACGCGCGGCGTCTTTACAAACTGGACTGAGCCGATGCCCACCGTCGACGTTCTGCTGTACCTGACCGAAGCCCCTCGCCATGCGCCCGTATGGTGGATGGAGGAGCTCTACCGTCCGTATGGAGGGGAATACCGCTGGACCGACGGCGCGACTCTGGTGGATCTTCTCGATCAGGCCGGAATCGAAGTAGGTCTGGCGCATGGTTCGGACATACGTCGCACCACTTTCCATCCGAGCTTTCCGGACGAACACGATGTGCACGTGCCCAACGACTACACCGCAGCCCAGTGCGCCGCCTATCCGGGGCGGCTCTACGGAGTGGTGTGTGTGGATCCGTTGCGCGACGTTCGCCGGGCCACGGAGGAGATCGATCGTTGCGTTCGAGAATACGGGTTCCGCATGATGAAGCTCCTACCCACCTATCACCATCACGATCCCGATGACCGGAGGCTGGCGCCCGTCTACGAGAAGTGTTTGGAACTCGACATTCCGATCCATACCCATTCGGGGTTCACACCGATCATCAACGCTCCTATGCACCATGCCCGCCCGGTTCTGCTCGACGAACTCGGGATCCGCTACCGGGAGCTCAAAGTGATTGTCTATCTGGCATTTCCCTACGTGGACGAAGGTATCGCGGTGGTGGCTCGCCATCCCAACTTCTATGCCGATCTGTCCTACTACGCCGGAGGGGATCCCCGCGATCTCTATGGGGTACTGAACAAACTAAGGAGCCTAGGAGCCCTGGATCGGGCGGTCTACGGGTCCGATAACAACGACAAACAGAAATCCGGCCCCGGCGGAGTGGCGTCCGGCATTTTCCGCAACGTGAACCGGGTAGCCCGTCAGGTGGGGGGTTCCGAACTCAGCGCCGCCGAACTCAAGGCCATCATGGGCGGCACGGCCTCCCGTCTCCTGAGAATCCCGGACCGCGTTTCCGCTACGGTTGAATGAGTGTCTTATTACCCACGGGTCTATCTCGACGGGGTCGGCAAGACATCGAAAACCGTCGGTTCTGACACGTTCGCTTCCAGAGCGGTGAGAGCGGTTTCCACCACCCGCCGTCGATGCTCGAGTTCGTCGGCCTCGTCGAGGCTCGGATCGCCGAAGGGGTGGGTAACGGCGTTGCCCTGGACGATCCGCAGCACTCCGACCGATTCGGCGAGCGGAACCAGCGCGGTGACCAAGGCGGCCGGGATACCCTGATTCTCGATTGACTTTGCCAGCGTAGACCCGCTACGCGTGCCCGTTCCTCAGGTAGAGCCCACGATCACCGCCTGCACCCCGTCGTCAATCAGAGAGCGTCCCATCTCGGCGCCTATCCGGGTCATGTCCCGAAGGGATCCCATATTGCCGGTGGTGCTCAGCAGGTCGCCATGCAGGGTAAAGCGGCCCTGTTCTTCCAGCGAGCGGGCTGCATCGAGCGGAACCTGACGGTCGGGGTCGAGGTTGGCGAAACTGGTGTCGATGCCGCCGTGTACCGACTCGAACTCACCTTCCCTGAACCCATCCTTATCGTGGATCGGGTAGGCATACCACTTGGTAGCCCATCCCGAAGGCAGCCGGTCGGGGTTGCCGGTCGGAACGATCCCCGCTTCGGTCACCAGCGCCAGCCGGAAGGGCGCGCCCGCCACGATGGGGTCGGACGGCTCGGCCGGCCCGTACCGGGGAAGGGGCCATTCTGTCTCGTACGGCGCCCCGCGCATCTTGGCGAGCAGCATCTCGATCGCCCTCGTTGACCCTCTAACGGATTCGAACGTGTTGCGCCGGAAGCCTTTGGTGAGGGTTCCCTCCTCCTGTGCGGCGCCGAGGCGCCGGCCGCGGCCCAGTTTGGCCACCAGCCGCGCGAGCCCCTGCAGTGCGGCCCCCATACCGGCGGCGGTCTCGGCGGTGGAAAGAACGGGAACCGAGGCCCGGTACTCGACGGCGCCCGGGCTATCGGCATGGAGCCCGGTCACGGACGGTATTCCGAGCCGGTCGGTCACGGCTTTGCAGACTGCGCCGCAGGCAAGACCGTACCTACCGGATCCGAATCCCGGACCCGCCACCACGATATGGGGCTCGAATCCGGCTATCAGGTCTACCACCTCGTCTACCGCGGCCTCCCCGCGCTCGGCCATGTAGTTGTCGCCGCAGATAACCGTGCCCACGATCCGCTCGTCATCTTCCAGCAGGCGGTCCAGGCCCCTACCCGTACCTACCGGTCCCGGTTGAGAGACCGGTCCGCTCCCGGCACGGTCCTCCCCGCCGACCCCACCGAAGAACTGGTTTAGATAGTGGACGATCCTGATCATGGTCCTATCAGTACTCCTCGCCGCGAATGCATGTGTGTCCGAACTGGTGCGTGCTTGCCAGCACGACCGCTAGCGGGGCTTCGAAGGCCCCCGCAGGATCGTTCTCGATCTGGATCAGGCGTTCTCCGCCGATAACTCGCTCCACGGACTCGAAAAGGACAGTCTCCTCGTAGTTCCCGGTGCTAACTATGGCATCCGCTTCCGGTACGAAGTGGACGAAGCCCGACTCTCCCGGATTGGCGGCCATCTCCATCGACAGCATCGTTGTCGCTACTCCGCGTCGTTCTAGATTCCGGCAAACCATCATGGCATCGACCGCCGGATGTCCTCCCCCGGCGTAGTTGATCAGCGCCCCTTCCGCTCCCATCATTATCGCCAGGTTGGAGGCATGGTTGGCAAGTCGTTCCTTGGCGGCCCGCGTGTCGCCGTTGGTGAACAGCACCACTCCCCGGAATTCGATGTCCTTACCGTGACGAGCGTACAGATCCTCGATGATGGCGTGGTTCTGCACCGTATAGGTCAGTTCCCTCATGCAGGCGATAGCGTTCCAGCCGCACACCAGCGCCCCGTCGAGCAACTCGTTCGGATGGATCGGTGTGGGGAGATGTGCGCTGCCACCGATTGCGCCGGCGCCGGGGGCGATCTCGCCATGCAGAAAGGGGATGGCAAGTTGGTAAAGGTAGACGACTGCAGGCAGGTCTCGCACCCCTGAAGGAGCCAGATCGAAGGTGTCTACCCGGTCGGGTGTCTGACCGAGGGTGGCGGACGCCAAGTGCCTGGCGGCCTTTAGGCCGGCCAACCTGACCGCCCGATTGTATTCCACCGCCTCCGGAGTTCCCTCGAAGATGTTGTCAGGCCGGTCGCCGCTCTCGAGAAGGGAGCGGGTCGGTTCGCACGACACCACCACGTTGATGAGTTCGGAGAAGGGAGAGTACCTGGCGGTGGGGCCCGCCATGTCGAAGATCGCCTCTCGCCAGTAGCGGGGCTCTCCCGGCACCGGACGCGCCGTCTCGACGACCGATACCCCCTTGAGAGCATAGGTGGCGCCGGACCCGACCGGTCGGGGGCCGGTAAGGAGGCCCGAGAAGTCGGCGCCTTCCGGATCCACCTTGATCCGCGGCTCGACCGCGTCGATGGCGTTTATGACCCTTACCGGGTCTCCCGGTCTGACGATACTTACCGATACAGAAGCAAAGTTGGGGTCGTCGGCCAGTATTTCCTCAAGTGCGTCTATGTCGATGGTGAGCACCCCGCCGGCCAACTCCGTGTGGGAGCCTTCCCTGACCTCGGTGACCTGGAAGGAGCCGATATCCAGTACCTGGCGGAGCGGGCCCGAGTTCACCGTGACGATCCCTTCACGACCAGGCGGTGGTCGGGACGTTCCGTGTAGACGACGCGCCTCATATAACCTGTGGCAGTCCGAGCATCCGGCGTGCCTGAGCGGGGGTGGCGATCTCGCGGTTCATCTCTTCGGCGACGCGACGTATCCGGCTCACCAACTGCCCGTTGCCGCTGGCCTTTTCTCCCCGCCGGAAGTAGATGTTGTCTTCCAGTCCTACCCGCACATGGCCGCCGAGGAGGATTCCCAGGACGTTCATCGGGATCTGAAAGGGTCCGGTCCCGATGACCGAGAAAAGGGCGCCGGACGGCAACTCGTTGATGAGCGACATGAGGTTGGCAGGGGTCGGGAAGGACGCCGTCTGCGCGCCGAGGACGAACTGGACCATGTATGGAGGGGTGACATTCTCGTTGTATATGAGGTCTCGAAGTACCCAGTACTGGCCCGGGTCGTAGATCTCGAGTTCAGGCTTCATACCCCGTTCCACGATTATGGACGCGTAGTGGTTGATCTCGCCGTAGGTTGTCCCGCTGCACATGTCGTATTCGATCGGCCCGCGGGGGTGCGGTAGGTGGGCGGGACGCTCCGGCATGGTGAAACTTGACACGAATGGACCGAGGTTGAGAGTCGCCACGTCGGGCGCCGGGTCGGAGAACAACGGGGAGTAGCGTTCTTCGGTGGTCAGAGTCGGACCACCACCGGTGCTGTTGTTGATTATCACGTCGGGGCACTGCTCGCGGATCATCCGGTTCACGCGCCCGTAGTCCTCCGGGTTCCCGCTGCACTGGCTCCAGTCCTGCGGGTCCCTGACGTGCACATGGATCTGTGAAGCTCCTGCTTCGTATGCCTGGCGCGCTTCCTCGGCTTGCTCCTCGGGTGTCTCCGGTAGGGCGGGATTCGACTCCTTGCCGTGGCCGCCTCCGCTTATGGCAGCGGTGATGATCAAGGGCGGAAACGCGCTACGGGCTGTTTTCCGCATCCAGAGATACGGGTCACGAAAGTCCCAGGTTGCTTCGATTTCACCCATGTTGTCCCTTTTCGCGCCAATCAACCGTCCGACCGGCTCCGTACGGTTTCGAGGAGTCGCCGACCGATCCGGTACATAACCTACCCTATTTCTTAGACCTTACCTGTCACGACGGGCTGGCTAGGAGGCGAGTGGTTCCAGCTTGGACAGCAGGTCCGAGACGTGCGCCAGGTAGTCCTCGACGGTTTCGCCGGGCAGCCAGCCTTCATAGAGGTTGGTGTGTAGGGCGCCTGCCAGGCCGAACGCGGTCCGAATGTCCCGGTCTCCGGTCTCGTCCGCTAGGCGGTTGACCACGCGCCATAGCTGGTGATGTCCACCGTGGGGCCATCCTCGGGCCTCGGCGATGCTCTTGACCATCTGAGCAGCGGCGCCCTAGCCCTTCTCGGAGGCTTGCAGCAGGTCGCCCTCGGCTAGGTAGGTCCGGGCTCTGGCCAGAAACTCCCGTCCGGTAGTGTTGTAGTATCTTGTCTTAGTAGTCATGGGGATATCATATCGTAATTGTGGGTAAATGAAGCAGCCGGGCGACGGTGTTTCTCAACAGGTCGGCCGTCTCGTCTTCAGCCACGACCAGCGCGCCATAGCGCTCCATGTCGAGCCGGTTGGGCGCGTGGTGAGGGAACCGGGAACCGCATGTCGGTGTTGATGATGGGGGTCATTCCGGTGAAGAAGTGAACCGGGATGTCGAGTTTCCAAGGCCTTCTCGTAGATAGGATCGAGTCTACGGTCACTCTTGTGGTGCTCGCCGCGGCAGTCATCGACCCGGAGCGCACCCGCCGCTGATCACGGGAACCAGTCGCATGGCGACCGTCCGGCGATTCGAGACCGGGCCGCACCTCGGTTGCGACTACCCTCCATACTTCGAGAAAATATGCGGACCCCCGTTGTGCTGCGGGTCCGGTCAGCCTGGAGACTGCAAGAGTTTATGCGGGAACCCGCCATCCTCAATAGCGCCTACGCGCTGGCCCACGCTCCCGAACTGGTGCGTTATGGATCGAAACCCGTTCGCGAGATCCGTCGTGATCCGTCTCTCCTGCCGTCGATGACCGAGGGGCTGCGGCCCTGGAATGAGGTGATCGGGTATCCACCCAACCAGGTTTTCATCGGCAATCTGCAACCTCGCGACCTTGTTTCGATCCCTCGACCCTGGTACAGGAACCGGGTCGAGCATGCCGTCCCTTCCGGGCCTTTCGGGCGGATGATCACCCAAGCCGCGCTCTACGGGCTCATGAAGTTGTGTGATGACTTCGATCTGTTGACTATCGACGAGAAGCTTGCCGAACAGGCCAGGCTGGAACTCATCGAGTTCGATCACCGTAGGGACCGGATCGTCGGCGCCGATCCGGCCGAGTTGAAGGAACTCCTCGACGGGGGTAGCGGTCTTCCGCTCTACCACGGCACTCGCGTCGCGGGTTTCATTCGTACGGCCCATGAACAGGACGCCTCGCTGGCGGCATCGGTCTTGCTCGAGAACCTGGCGTGCAAGGCGACCGCGGTCCTAGCGGTTTCCGATCTTCTGAGGTACGGCAGCCTTGCGCCCTCTCGGGTCGATTACCTGTTCAACAGCGGTGAGGAGGCGGTCGGAGACCGCTACCAGCGGGGGGGCGGGAGCCTCTCGAAGGCGATCGGCGAAGTGGTGGGATGCGTGAACGCCACCGGGTCCGACCTCAAGGCGTTCTGTGCCGCTCCCGTCCACGCCCTTATCGCGAGCGGGGCGATGGTTGCCGCGGGACTCTACGATCACGTCGTGGTCCTCGGCGGCGGCTCGCTGGCCAAACTAGGTATGAAGTTCGCAGCCCACCTTCGCAACGGGGTACCGGTCATGGAGGACTGTCTGGCTTCCATGGCTTTCCTGGTAGGACTCGCCGACGGAGACGCAATGCGGTTGCGGCTCGACCTGACGGGCAAGCATCCGATCGGCGCCGGGTCGTCCCCCCGCGCGGTATACGAGGCGTTGGTGATCGAACCGTTGGCCAGGGTCGGTCTTGGCATCACCGACGTCGACAGGTACGCGGTGGAGATGCATAACCCGGAGATCACCGAACCGGGAGGGAGCGGCGACGTTCCCAGAACCAACTACCGTACTCTCGGAGCGATGGCGGTGCTGCAGGGAGAGATCGGGAGAAGCGACATCAATCGTTTCGTGGCTGAACACGGAATGCCGGGCTTCGCTCCCACACAAGGCCACATTCCCGCCGGAGTACCCTATCTGGGCCATGCTCAGCAGGCTATGGATCGGCAGGAACTGGACAGGGCGATGATCGTCGCCAAGGGAAGCCTGTTCCTGGGACGGATGACGCAGTTGGTGGACGGGGTCTCTTTCGTGGTTGAAAAGGAACGCCGTCCGTGAAGGCCGTAACGACCGATGAGATGAAAGGAGTCCGACACATGGACTTGAAGGGCAAGAGCGTGGTGGCGATCGGTGAGCGGGAGGGGGTCAACGGACCCAGCCTCAAGCTGCTGGCCGAATCCGCCGGCGCCGATGTGGTGTTCAGCGTTACCCAGTGCTTCGTCTGAACGGCGGGGGGCGCCATGGACCTGGAGGATCAGGCGAACGTCAACCGCCTGGCCGAGACCTCCGTCGGTGACGAGATGGTCGTGTTGCTCGGGCAACCGGACGCCAACAGCGCCGGTCTCTTCGCAGAGACGGTAACGAGTGGCGATCCGACCTGGGCTGGTCCTTTGGCCGGAGTCCCGTTGGGACTTCCTGTTTATCACATACTGGAGCCGGAGATCAAAGAACAGATCGATGAAGAACTCTATGACGAGCACGTTGGCCTGATGGAGTTGTCGGCCGATGTGGATGAGATAATCCACTGGGTGGCGATCTGCAGAGATTGAGACCGTACTTCCTTCGATGCTCCGGCCCGCCTGCCCCGGCGTAGGCAGGGCAGCAGGCTAAGTGCCTTACCCGGCCCCGGGTTCCGGTGCCCGAACGTGTGCGGGACCCGCGGAGGATGATCGAAGCTGTATTACCTGGTCAGGACGTGACTAGGAGGTGCTGAGAAACCCCGTACAAAGGGGTTCAGCCGCTAACCCACAACTCCATGACCAGGCGGTTTGCCGACCACCGAACCCCGTGAGATTCGTTTTTGAGCACCCTCCCAGTGTCCCGAGTCGGAAGTTCCGTGCACATCGCGAGTAACCACCCGGCCTGCTTCCGGCACAGACCCGGGTTAAGATCGCGAAAACCGAACTACCCGGATGGGACCCCTCTCAGTGGGACCCACCCCCGGCCGCCGCCTCCTCAGCGTCGAAACGCGTCCCGCTAACCCCTCGCCTTGCCAAACAGAGGCAAGGCAGAAGAAAACAAGCAAGATGATCCCAACCCCGGTCCGGTCGGTACCTGACCCAACCGTCGGTGCTTTACGGTTACCCACCAGTATGCAGACCGGGTATGACAGATTTCCCCGGCCGTCGGGTTACGCCCGTCGGAAAGATTTCGCGGTCTCCCGAACACAAGCGAAACAACGATTCACGACACTAGGCCCGATTATTCATGGATGGAGGTTTGGAGGATGAGTGGAGTAGACCATATTCGCGCCCTGACCAGGCAATACAGCTATCGGCGTTTCCCATCCCGGTCCTATTTAGAGATTCACCTATCGGGTGAACGGTGGGTAGCCCCCCAAAACTCGGGTGGAACTGGCGTAACATGCCTCGGTGTGTGGGAAACCTGAATAATCAGGGCTAGGCCGCTTTGCCATTCATCGGCATAACCCCTGCCCCATGAAGGATCGGGGCCTGCCTCATCCGCTCGCCTGGTGGACCCGGTCGACCAGATAGGCGCCCATAGTCCGCAGCACGGAACGGGCGGTGACGTCAGGTAGGGAATCGATTGCTTCCGAGGCGGTATCGAGGCGCCGAACACACTGCTCCAGCACCCTGTCGATGTAACCACCCTCCCGGACCAGACCGATTACTTCTTCGACTGCACGATCCGAGTACGGCACGCCTTCCTCTAGGAGCTCGCGGACTCGGGCCCCGGTCGGACCTTCCAAGGCATAGAGAACCGGAAGGGTGTAGACCCCTTGACGAATGTCGCTTCCGGCGGGTTTGCCGATTTGTTCATCGGTGGCTACCAGGTCGAGCGCATCGTCGGTTATCTGGAAGACCATTCCCAATTCCCAGGTGGCGGTTGATAGGGCCTCCACGAACTCCCGTGGAGCGTCGGCGGCGATCGCTCCCATCCGCGCGGCGGTCCTGATCAGGCTCGCGGTCTTGCCCTCCATGATCCGGTAGTGCTCGGCAGGGCCGTGTGCCAGGTCTCCGGTCAGGTGCAGCTCGAGTGCTTGTCCCTCCACTAGTTCCGTGTAGGTCCGCGCCAATAGCGCGACCGTCTCCAGGCCCAGGGTATCCGCTGCGAGCTCGGAGGCCTTGGCGATGAGGAAGTCTCCGGCCAGGATGGCCTGGGAGTTCTTCCATCTAACGTTCACCGAGAGGGTTCCCCGCCGGGTCTCAGCCTCGTCTATCACGTCATCGTGGTACAGCGATCCGACATGGATGAGTTCAACCGCCGCTCCGGCATCGACCAAGCGGTGGTCGTGGGAGGGTCCGAATTCCCCTGCGAGTTGGGTAAGGATAGGTCGAAAGCGTTTCCCGCCCGCCACCAGCAAGTGTTGGGTGATCTCGGTCAGGTAGGGATCGCCGGCGGCCGACACCTCTAGGAGGCGTTCCTCGACCAGTCCGATTCGATCCCACACCTCGGGTAGGTCGATAAGGTCCGGGAGAGTCAGGGTGGCCATTTCGTTTGCTCCGCCTCGGGAAAAGGTCTTCCCTATGCTAAAGACATGTGCATTGATCGCCACCATCGTCGGGTCGATCCACTTTGGCGTAACCCCTATTTTTGATGGATGGGGGTTTGGGTATGGGTGGAGGAAGCCACAATAGCGTCCTGACCAGGCAATACACCTATCGGCGTTTCCCGTCCCGGTCCGGTGTGGAGATGCACCCGCCGGGTGAAACCGGTCGGTTCCTACTAAATAATCAGGTTGAACCGGCGATACATGCCGCGGTGTGTGGGAAACCCGAACGATCAGGGTTAAAGTCACTAATAGGAATCAGGAGGGCTTAAGCTTGTATCCTCGGAGGGGTAGAGTCATGGGTCCGGGGAGGTGTTAGGTAATGTTTGAGCGTTTCACCGACCGGGCGCGCCGAGTGGTTGTCCTAGCCCAGGAAGAAGCCCGGTTGCTCAACCACAACTACATCGGCACCGAGCACATTCTCCTCGGGCTGATACATGAAGGTGAGGGCGTGGCGGCACGGAGCCTTCAGAGTTTGGGCATCCGGCTGGACTCGGTACGTAGCCAGGTTGTGGAGACCATCGGACAGGGCCACCAATCTCCATCCGGACATATACCGTTCACACCTAGGGCCAAGAAAGTTCTCGAACTGAGCCTGCGTGAGGCTCTGCAGCTGGGACATAACTACATCGGCACCGAACACATCCTGCTGGGTTTGATCCGGGAAGGTGACGGGGTAGCGGCACAGGTATTGGAGAAGCTGGGCGCCGATCTCCCCAAGGTTCGCCAGACGGTCATCCAGTTGCTATCGGGAGGGTCATCCGACGAACCCACCCCGGCCGGCACGGCGCCCTCCACGAGAGGCTCCGCGGTATCCGGATCCACGGTTCTCGATCAGTTCGGTAGGAACCTCACCCAGTTGGCCGGGGAGCATGAACTCGACCCGGTGATCGGCCGGCACACGGAAATCCGACGTGTCATGCAGATACTCTCCCGGCGATCCAAGAACAACCCGGTCCTGATCGGCGAACCAGGTGTCGGCAAGACCGCCATCGTTGAGGGATTGGCCCAGCAGATCGTAGGGGGAGAGGTTCCGGACACCCTCACCTCAAAGCAGATATACACCCTTGACCTAGGGGCTCTGGTCGCAGGCTCCCGCTATCGGGGTGACTTCGAGGAACGGCTCAAGAAAGTTCTCAAAGAGATAAACAGCCGAGGGGATGTCATCCTGTTCATAGATGAGATCCATACCCTGGTGGGGGCCGGCGCCGCCGAAGGGGCTATCGACGCCGCCAGCATCCTCAAACCCATGCTGGCGCGAGGAGAACTACAAACGGTGGGCGCCACCACCCTCGAGGAGTACCGCAAGTACCTGGAGAAGGACTCGGCTCTCGAACGCCGCTTCCAACCCATTCACGTAGAGGAACCCACCGTGGCCGAAACAGTCCTGATACTGCATGGCCTGAAGGATCGTTACGAGGTCCATCATTCGGTCCGCTTCACAGATGACGCCATCAAGATGGCCGCCAGCCTCGCCGATCGATATATATCCGACCGGTTCCTCCCCGACAAGGCGATCGACCTGATAGACGAAGCGGGTAGCAGGAATCGTATCTTCCGGCGGAGTTCAAGCCCGCAGCTCAAGCAGATCGACGACCAGCTGAGCGCAGTTCGTAACGACAAACTCAAAGCGGTCTCCGCCCAGCAGTTCGAGCAGGCGGCCAAGCTGCGAGATCAGGAGCGGGCGTTGCTCTCCGACCGGGTCCGTCGGAGCTCCGAGCTGGGAATCAGCACCAAGACCGACGACTGGGTGATCGACGAGGACGAGATCGCCGATGTTCTCGCCCAATGGACCGGGATACCGGTTCAACGCCTGACCGAGGAGGAGACTGCCCGTCTGGTCCATATGGAAGAGGAAATGCACAAGCGGATCATCGGTCAACATGACGGGATTTCGGCGGTTAGCAGGGCGATCCGACGGACCCGGGCGGGCCTCAAGGATCCCAAGCGGCCCAGCGGTTCCTTCATTTTCCTCGGTCCCTCCGGGGTAGGTAAGACGGAGACGGCCAAGGCCTTGGCCGAGTTCCTATTCGGTGACGAGGACTCTCTAGTGCAGCTCGACATGTCCGAATACATGGAGAAGCACACGGTGAGCCGACTGGTGGGGTCCCCCCCCGGCTACGTGGGGTATGACGAGGGCGGCCAACTAACCGAAGCTGTACGCCGCAAGCCCTTCTCGGTCGTGCTCTTCGACGAGATCGAGAAGGCACACCCCGACGTTTTCAATACTCTGTTGCAGATTCTCGAGGACGGACGCCTCACCGACGCGCAGGGAAGGACCGTGGATTTCAAGAACACGGTGATCATCATGACCTCGAACCTGGGTTCTCAGTCGCTTCGCAAGCGCGCGGTCGGTTTCCAGCATGAGAACGACGAGGTCGGTTACGAAAAGATGAAACAGAAGCTGACCGACGACTTGAAGCGCCATTTCCGCCCTGAGTTTCTCAACCGGATTGATGAAGTGATCGTTTTCCACCGGCTGACCGAGGATGAGGTCAAGCAGATCGTCGATCTGCTCCTGGTTCGGGACAGGGAGCAGTTAGCTACCCAAGCTCTCGACTTGGTACTGAGCGACGCCGCCAAGAAGTTCCTGGTACGGAAGGGATACGATCGGGAACTGGGCGCCCGGCCCCTGAGACGCGCTATCCAGCGCTACCTGGAGGATCCTCTGGCCGAACAGGTGTTGTTGGGCGATTACCCGTCCGGCACCACCATCGTGGTTGATGCTAATCCGGAAGGCGAGAGCCTTATCTTCGAGATGGTGGACACCCCGGACACGCCGCCGGTCGATCTGGTCGAATCCGAGTCATAGACGTTCCGCATTGCGATTTACCGGCCCGCTCGCTTCTGCCCTGGTTCAGAACGCGGTAGACTGACCGGCACCTAGTATCCCTGTGGCGGGGTTCGATGAGGAGGAAGGGCACCATGTTGTACACGAGAAACAGGCTGTTGATCTTGTTGATGGCTCTCGGGCTGCTGGTTACGGCATGCGGTGGCGATGATGATCCGAGTGTCCTCACCGCAACCCAAGTGACCTCCGACTCGCCCGACGCTCCTCCCCCTCCTGCTGCTGGTGAGGCGATCAGGGTTGGTTTGGTGTATGACATCGGTGGTAGGGGTGATCAGTCGTTCAATGATGCGGCAGCGATTGGTTTGGATCGTGCGGCGTCTGAGTTGGGTATTGAGTTCTCGGAGGCTTCGGCTAACGAGGATGGGACGAATCGTGAGGAGTTGTTGGCGCTGCAAGCTTCCGAAGGCGCTGACCTGGTGATCGGGGTGGGTTTCTTGTTCGGTGAGCCGATGGCCAATGTGGCGTCCGAGTTTCCCGATACGCACTTTGCGATTGTGGATTCGACGGTTGATTCTCCCAATGTGGCGGGGTTGATCTTTGCTGAGGAGCAGGGTTCGTTTCTGGTGGGTGTGGCTGCGGCTCTCAAGACCCGGAATGAGACTGTCGGTTTCATCGGTGGTGTGAACATTCCGTTGATCCATGCGTTCGAGGCGGGGTTCCTGGCTGGTGTCCAAGCTGTCAATCCGGATATCACGATCCTTTCGCAGTACGTGACGGAGCCGCCGGATTTTGATGGTTTTAACGATCCTGCGGCGGGCCGGGTGGTTGCCCAGTCGATGTTCGAGCAGGGCGCCGATGTGATTTATCACGCGGCGGGTGGTACCGGTGGTGGTTTGTTCCAGGCTGCGAAGGACTTTTCGGAGGCCAACGACACTCATGTGTGGGCTATAGGGGTTGACTCGGACCAGTACTTGACCGCCGGTGACTTCCAGTCGTACATCCTGACTTCGATGCTCAAGCGGGTGGATGTGGCGGTGTTCAACACCATCCAGGCTGTCCAGAACGGTACGTTCAATGCGGGCCCACAGGTTTTCGATCTCTCGGTCGACGGGGTCGGCTATTCCACGTCGGGCGGGTTCGTTGACGATATTGCTGCCGAACTTGAGGACTATAAGCAGCAGATCGTGTCCGGGACGATTAACGTGAGTCCAGACCCGGCTGATTACCAGGGCTGATGATCAGGAGGATCCGGTGGATGTTCGACCGGTGAACGTATGACCCTTGCTGTACACCTTGAAGGGATAACCAAGCGCTTTCCCGGGGTAGTGGCGAACGACAGAGTCAACTTGACGGTCGAATCCGGCGAGATCCACGCCATATGCGGGGAGAACGGCGCGGGCAAGTCAACCCTGATGAAGATCATCTACGGGATGCAACCCCCTGACGAGGGCCGGATTGAGATTTTCGGGGAGGAGCGGCACTTCGGCTCCCCGAAGGAAGCCATCGACGCGGGTATCGGCATGGTCCATCAGCATTTCATGCTGGCGGACAACCTTACCGTCCTCGAGAACGTCATCCTCGGAGCGGAGCCGTCCAAGGGGTCGCTGATAGATTTCTTGACCGCCCGAACCCGGCTCCGCGAGCTGGGAGATGCCTACGGGCTGGAGCTGGATCTCGACGATACGGTCGAGACTTTGGAAGTCGGCGAACGTCAACGCATCGAGATCATCAAGATCCTCTACCGCGGCGCCCGGATTCTGATCCTCGACGAGCCCACCGCGGTGCTCGTACCTCAGGAAGTCGAAGAGCTGTTCCGCAACATGCGGGAACTCAAGGCGGAAGGCCACACGATCATCTTCATCGACCACAAGCTGGACGAGGTGTTGGAGATCGCCGATTCGATCACGGTTCTCCGTCATGGTCGCTCGGTGGCTACCGCTGATCCCGCCGACGTGACCGCACAGGATCTGGCCGAGTTGATGGTCGGTTCGGAACTCCCGACGCCGGGCGTACGCGTCTCGACGGTCACCGATCAGAGCGTGATCGAGGTGCGGGGCATCTCGGCGACTGACGAGGTCGGGGCGCCAAGACTGCGCCATGTGGACTTTTCCTTGCATAGCGGCGAGATCGTCGGCATCGCGGGTGTGGAGGGAAACGGTCAGGCCGAGTTGGTCGAGGCGATCCTAGGGATCTCGCCACTCACCTCCGGGTCGATCCGTATGCATGGTGAGGATGTGACGGAGTGGTCGGTACGCCAGAGGCGGGAGGCCGGTCTGGGTTACATTCCCGAGGACCGGCACCGGAGGGGTCTATTGTTACCGGCGCCGGTTTGGGAGAACAGTATTCTGGGCCATCAGACCAGGGAACGTTTCCTGAGTTCAGGATTGTGGATCGACGAGGATGCCTCCAAGGGACACGCGGCCGAGGTGGTCGAGCGCTTCGATGTGCGCACACCGGGCGTCACGACACCCATTCACGCTCTGTCAGGGGGCAACCAGCAGAAGTTGATCGTCGGTCGGGAGATGTCGACCAAGTGCAATCCCCTGATCGCCGCTCACCCCACCCGAGGTATTGATGTGGGGTCGCAGGCGGCAATCTGGGAGGAACTTCGCCGAGCGCGAGGGGAGGGCCTGGGTGTGCTCCTGATCTCGGCCGACCTTGAGGAGTTGATAGGGTTGAGTGACACGTTACTGGTCATGTTGCGCGGCGAGATCGTGGCCCGGCTCGATCCTGCGGAGGTCAGCCCGCGTGAGCTCGGGGCCTATATGACCGGAGCCGCCGTATGAGCCGGATGCGGGCGATCCGAAGGGTCATGGGTCCGCCGGTGGGCGCCGTGCTGCTCGCACTCATTGTCGCCTCGGTGATCCTGTTCGTCTCCGGTGCGAACCCCTTTGTCGCGTTCGGCAACGTGATCGAGTACGGCACACGGTTGGAAACCCTCGTCGAGTCTTTCAACCGGGCTACGCCGCTTTACCTGTCCGGTATCGCGTTCGCCATCGCTATGAGGATGAACCTCTTCCAGATCGGTGTAGAGGGACAATACATCCTGGCTGCTTTCGTTGCCGCCTACGTGGGGGCCGGCGTGGGTTCGTTGTTCCCTCCGCTGCATGTCCTGATAATCCTTGTCGTGGCGATGCTGGTGGGAGCGGCGTGGGCCGGTCTGGCCGGATGGATGAAAGTGACCCGCAACGTCCACGAAGTGATATCGACTATCATGCTCAACGCCATAGCGGTGGGCGGCGTAGTGTCCTTCCTCTTGGGCCGGTGGAGTATCGAGAGTGCCTCCCTGGATACCCGTCTGGGAGACATTGCCACCACCGGCTGGTTCCCGAGCCTCAACCCCATCCTTGAGTTGGTCACCAGGGAAATAAGACGCGTGGAGTTGACCGGCTTCATCCTTGTGGCGGCTGCGGTCGGTATCGGCTACCACCTCCTCGTCAACCGGACCCGGCTCGGGTTCGATCTCCGGGCTACCGGGACCAATCCATGGGCTGCCGAAGCCAGCGGGGTGCCACCCAAACGGACGATCGTTCTGGCGATGCTTCTCAGCGGTGCGGCGGCGGGCTTGGTGGGGATGGCCGACCTGCTCGGAGATCAGCATTTCTACAGTCTCCGGTTCCCTCAAGGTCTCGGTTTCGCCGGCATAGCGGTGGCTCTTCTAGGTCGCAACCACGCGGTAGGGGCAGCCATCGCGGCGGTTGCCTTCGGCTGGCTCGAACGAGCCTCAGGGATACTGGAGGTCAGGGGTGATGCCCCGAGGGAGATAGTCACCATAATGGTGGGTGTAATCATCCTGTTCGCGGTTATCGCCTACGCATTGGCGCAGCGCCGGGGACGGATCGAGGCAGCCGCGGCAGCCGCTGCACAGGTGACGGAAGCGTCAGGGCCGGATGCTGAGGAGGCCGACACATGAGTACAGTGCGCGAGCCGCCGCTGATCACCCTGCGGGACAACGTCATGCAGGGGAGGCGGCGATGGCTCGTATTCGGTCTTGGCGCCGTGCTGCTCTTGGCGGCCACTCAGATGTTTGCCAAGCAGGCTACCGACGATCTGACCTCGAGCGGGACTTGGGCCATAGCTCTTGCCTGGTCGGTTCCGATCCTCATGGCCGGACTGGGGGGCGTGTTCTCCGAGCGGGCCGGGGTGGTCAACATCGGCCTTGAGGGCATGCTGATCCTGGGGACCTGGTTCGGGGCATTCGGCACGATGATCGGTGGGCCATGGTTCGGGATGCTCTTGGCGGCGGTCGCCGGTGGTGTGGGCGGTTTGATAATGGCGACGGCCGCGGTCGGCTTCAACGTGGACCACATCGTTGCCGGGGTGGCCGTAAACCTCATGGCGCCCGGGCTGACCCGCTTTTTGTCCGACCTGCATTTCTCCGACCGGGGCGGATCGATCACGCAGTCGCCCAACATCAGTGGTGTCAGCAGCTTCAGCTTGCCGATCCTGGCGGGTGGAACCGTATTCGGGTGGAAGAGCCCTGATGTCCTGGGATCGATCGAGAATGCCGAGGTGTTCTGGTTATCGGATCTAGCCGGAATAGCGAGGGGTTTCGTATTCCAGATGTCCTGGTTGACGTTGATCGCGTTTCTCATACTGCCACTGTCGATTGTCCTGCTCTGGCGGACCCGCTTCGGTCTGCGGTTGCGGAGTTGCGGGGAGCACCCTCACGCAGCCGACTCTTTAGGTGTGAACGTTTACAAGTACAAGTACTACGGGGTCGTGATCAGCGGAGCCTTAGCCGGGTTCGGTGGCGGGTTCCTCGCCATACAGCTATCCGGCCTGTACAAGGAAGGCCAAACCCAGGGCAAAGGGTATATCGGACTGGCCACCATGATCTTTGGGAATTGGAATCCGATCGGAACCGCCCGCGGCGCCATCCTCTTCGGCTTCACAGAGACGCTGCGACTGCGAGACGAGAGCGCCGCCCACGCGCTGCTCCTGCTGGTCGCTATCGCCGTCGGTCTGCTCCTTATCTGGCGCATTCTTCGCCGGAGTGGACGGCTGGGTACCGTGCAGTTGGCAATCGTCGCGGTAGCTGTCGGCTACTGGTATGCAAACTCGACCGGCGTACCTAACCAACTCCCCGCTATCACTCCCCACATAGCGGTGTTGGTGGTGCTCTTGTTCGCCACTTCACGTCTCCGGCCTCCTGCTGCTGACGGTCTTCCATTCCGTAAGAGCGACCATTAAGGCCATCAGTTTCCAGTTTCTGGTTACAGGTTGCCAAGATATATTGCACGGCGTTGGACGGCGATAGTAAGTGCGGTGCCGTCGGCTTCCGGTCATGTTCCTCGGAAGCCGGCACCCGGCAACTGACAACTATCCGGTAGTGGCGGTCTCGAACACCATCTGCTTGAAGCGGTGGTTGTCGATGGACCGAATCACCTCAACGTTGGGCGGTTCGCCGGTCACGTCCAGCGAGTCAACCACCGACATGCCCCGCGTAAGGGGGCTATCGGCCTCCACCTCCACGTAGTGGCGGCTGGCTTCGGTTACCACGCCGTCCCTGTCCAGCGCGACGGCCATCGCTGCCGGATCGGGGAGTTCCATCCGGTCGGTGCCCGACTGCCGCCGGGCGGCTGCCATGGCGGAGGTGTTGCAGTCCACGAAGAAGTGGGCGAGCGGGGTATCAAGGCGCTTCAGGTCCTTCCTTTCACGATGGTCGAATCCGGCTTCACCCCGGCACAACTCCCAGGGCGCCAGCTCGATTGGAAGCCCCGAGGCGAAGACCCCGCGAGCGGCGTGTGGATCGAACCACAGGTTGAACTCCGCGGCCGGGGTTACGTTGCCTACCGCGTTGACTGTTCCCCCCATCACCACGCACCTTCCGACAAGTTCCACGAGATCAGGTGCTTGCCGCAGCGCCATCAGCAGGTTGGTCAGCGGACCCAAGGTCACCAATGTGCATCCCGGGTTATCTCTGATGGTGGTAACCAGAGCGGCTACTGCATCCACGGTTTCGGGTTTCCGAACGGGAGGGGGGTACCCCTGGTCGCCAAGTCCGTCCCGACCGTGGAACCAGGTGGCGAACCGGGCCTCGACAAGCAAGGGTTCCGCCGCACCCTGGAACACGGGTACGTTGGATCCGCACAACTCGGCGGTGAACAGGGCGTTGCGGGTGGCTTGTTCAACGGGACAGTTGCCGGCCACCGTGGTTAGGGCTAGCACCTCGACATCGGGGTGTCGCAAGGCCATGGCCAGCGCCACCGCATCGTCTGATGCAGTGTCGGTATCGATGATCATTCGCACTTTCACCGGATTCTCCCTTCCCTGTTGACAGGATTCCGGCGGGTCAGCTCGACAATCCGGTGCTTCACCGCTCTTGTCAACCCGAACGTCACGAAACGGTTCGAGCCGACCACTCCTAGCCCTGATTATTCAGGTTTCCCGCACACCGAGGCATGTAACACCAGTTCCAACCCGAGTATACGGCGAAACCCACCATTCACCCGGAGGTGAATCTCTGCACCGGCCCGGGATGGGAGACACCGATAGTTGTATTGCCTGGTCAGGGGCGTGATTACGGCGTAATCGACTCATCTGTCAAACCCCCATCCATGAATAATCGGGGCTGAAGTAGGACTGATGGTTATCGTTCTCACCCGGATGGTGAGAGATCAACCCGCTCGTAGCCCCGGATCACAAATCCGTCCTCCCGCTCGGGTTCGGTAAGAAGAGCGAGGCGAGGCATGGCGATGGCGAGCCGTCCCAACGCGACCTCCAGTTCGAGCCGAGCCAGCGGCGCCCCCAAGCAGTAGTGAACCCCGCCGCCGAAGGATATGTGGTCGGAGTTTCCGCGGTCGATCCTGAACCGGTCAGGTATGTCAAATCGGCGGGGGTCGCGGTTAGCCGACCCGAATAGCAGCGCGATCTTGTCACCGGGTGGGATCTTCGTTCCGGCGATTTCGATTCCGTCGGCGATAGCGTAACGCTCGAACATCTGTAAGGGGGGATCGAAACGCAGCATCTCCTCGATTGCCACGGCCGATGTCACGGCGCCGCCGGTGAGACGCAGCCACTCTCCTCCGTTCATCGCCGCGACTATCCCATTTCCCAGAGTGTTGACTGTGGCTTCGTGTCCTGCATTGAGAAGAAGGACGATGGTCGAGATAATCTCGGGATCGGACAGCTTACCTTGCGCGGTCTCCGCGAAGCAGAGCGCGGTAATCAGATCATCCCGGGGCTCTGCTCGCCGGGTGGCGATCAGCTCGGAAGCCCACTCCGAAAACTCTCGCGATGCGTTGACGGCCTCCCGGGCCTGGGAATGCGTGGTATGTAGTTCGTACATCTTGACTATGGCGTGCGACCATTCCAGAAGCAGGTCGGCGTCGTCGAGGGGGGCGCCCAGCAGGGTGGCTATCACCCGAACCGAGTAGGGCTGCGCGTAGTCGGCCAACAGGTCGAAACGATCCCGGTCACGAAGTTCTACCAACAGGGAGTCCGCAATCTCGGTTATCGGGCCTCTTAGCGCTCTAACCCGCCGGGGGGTGAAGGCTCGGTTTACCAGGGATCGAATCCGGGTGTGCTCGGGCGGTTCGAGCATCAACAATGAGTGTCGCTCAACTTGGTAGTAGGGTTCCCAACCTTGCAGGTCCAGTTCCCTTATAGGCCGCAGATCGGAAGGGAGCGCGTGTCCCTGCCGGACCCGGCCGAGCCGACGATCCAGTTGAGCGGCGCGCACGTCCCGATGACGAGTAACCAACCATAGGTTCCATGCGTGGTCATAGTGGATCGGTCCTCTCTCGCGCAGGTCGTTGAGGATCGGGTAGGGGTCTCGGATGAAATCCGGATCGGCTGGATTGAAGAAGTCAGCCATTAACCGTTCGTGCCGACGGTCTCCAGCGTCGCCGCTTCTTGTACCCGTCCCCAAAAATACAGTTCTTCGATGGCCAACTCATCAAATGCCTGTTCCCCTCCGAGCGATTCCGACGCATAGGTAGCTGTCACGCGGATGGTGAGCTCCAGTGTGTGGTTAGTAGACGTCGTGATAGGCAGGGGTCGCTCATTGGTGTTGTCGATCTCGGCGACAAACGGAACCCCTGGTAGGTCATCGGTCTCGATCTCCACTGCCCTCACCCGGTAGTTCCTGAGGAACTTCTCCTCGTTGCGGACGTTCTGGATCTGGACCGATTCGAGAGCCACCGGGCTCACAAAGGTGATGTCGATCCAGGCATCTTCTCCTTTTAGGCCTGCGTCGTTCCAGTAGGTGTCCCTGTTGTCGATGAGGTTCTCGCATGCAAGGTTGGCGTTGTATTCGCTGGAACAGGTGATCGAGATCGGTGTGATCCGCTCCAGCGGTCCGATTGCTCGGGTAGTCGGAGTGGTGCTGGATCCGGTCGTTGCCGCATCTTCGGCGACGCTTTCAGGTGGTTCTTCATCGCCGCGAATCGCCTGGATAACCAAGGCTGCGACCACAACTAGGGCGATGACTACTACGATGATGCCCAGTGCTCGGCCACCGGCGGTAACCGATCGGAGGGGAGGGGCCGCTACGGCGATCTGTTGCTGTCCTAGCCTGGCGCCGCACTGTTCGCAATGGCGGTTCGAACTCCTCTGGTCCTCTCCACAGGACGGGCAGGTCAGATAAGATTCCGCGGAAGACTGCACCGCCGCGTCGTCGGCGCCTTCCCAATCGTCGGGTTCCGTTAGTTCGAACTCCTCGAAGTCGATGCCCTCCAGCGGGTCGTCCCAGGAACCGTCCCCTCGGCCGTTGCTCATCGAATACCCATCTTTGCCGCTAATCTCCTCGCTGATGATAGTTGCAGGAGGGCGAGGATGATAGTTGCGACCATCAGTTCCGCGGCGTCATTCTCCGAGGGCATCAGGGTTGCAGAGCCATGGACGATCAGGTCCGAGTTGGGCGCCGTCGCGCTTCTCGTTCTTCTGGCTATCGGCCTGTGGCGACTGTTCCGGTCGGAGAAACGGTGACATCCCCGGTCCGTCAACGAAGATGTGTGGATAACTCTTGGATCTACCAGGATTTGGTTCGTCCGAGCCTCCGGCCATCTAGAATCATGCACCGATGACCGAACGCGTTTCCCTGCTACGAATCCTTTCTCGGCTGGCTCCGGGCACCGCTCTGCGGACCGCGGTCGAGCGCATAATCCAGCAGGGCAACGGAGCTCTGGTGATACTGGGCTCGACCGCCGATATCGAAGCTGTTGCGTACGGAGGGTTCGTGCTTCGGGATTCCGAGTTCAGCCCTGCCCGGCTGGCGGAACTAGCCAAAATGGATGGAGCGACCATCCTTGATGACAGCGGGAGTTGGATATTGCGGGCTAACGCCCACCTACTCCCCGATCCGTCCATCAGAACCGATGAGACAGGCGCCCGCTTCCGTACCGCCGAGCGGATGGCCAAGATGTCCGAACGGCCGGTACTGGCCATCAGTGAGGAACGGGGTCAGTGCTTCGTATTCTACGGGGATCGTAAGCAGCGCCTCAGCAGTCCCTCCGAGTTGCTGGCCCGTATCAACCAGGAGTTCCAGACTCTGGAACACTTCAGGCGCCGGATGGTCCAGGCAAAAGAGAGGCTTACGCGATTGGAAGTCAATGACGAGGTGACCCTCGGAGATGCGATCGTGGTGCTACAGAGAACCGAGTTGGTTCGGCGCCTTGGTGAACGGGTAGAGCGTCTGGCTGTGGACCTGGGTGAGGAGGGTCACATGGTCGACCTGCAACAGGCCGATCTGGTGACCGGTGTAGAGGAGTTGCGCGAGTTGGTGGCGAGGGACTATTTCCAGGAGAACGGAGATCGCGGGATGAGGGTCCTCAAGGTATTGGAGGATCGTCCATTGCAGGACATCTACGATACCGAGCGGGTCTGCAGGTTGTTAGAGGTGGAGGGCATCGGCACGCGAACACGACCTGCGGGCTACCGGTTTGTGAATGGCATCCCCGGTATCCCACCGTCCGTCCACCAGGGTCTGGTGGACAACTTTCACGAACCGGGTAAGCTCATGCTGGCCTCTGAGACAGAGTTGAGCTCGGTGTCCGGAGTAGGGGAGACGATGGCGGCGACCATACGTCGCCATCTAGATCAGGTAGCGCGCCAGTACCGGCATACCGGAACCAACCATTAGCCCTGATTGAGGTCGGCTCAACTTGTCGCCACGGGCGGCAATATAGATTCCTCTCGGGAGTTAGGATCAGATAGATGATTGAAACGCGGGTTGTTCGTAGTTCCGATGCCGCTGGTGGGTCGGATGGATCGGAGGGTGGTTTGGAAGAGACCGGAGAGGTGTCGGTTGCTCCGGCCCGTCAGGTTCCCAAGAAGGCAGCCGCTAAGAAAGCTGCCGCTAAGAAAGCTGCCGCTAAGAAGGCACCTGCCAAGAAGGCTGCCGCTAAGAAGGCACCTGCCAAGAAGGCTGCCGCTAAGAAGGCTGCCGCTAAGAGGGCTCCCGCCAAGAAGGCTGCCCCTAAGAAAGCTGCCGCCAAGAGGGCTCCCGCCAAGAAAGCGCCCGTGAGGAGGGCCCCACCCAAGCGCCGGAATCCGCGGTCACGCAAAGCTTCCCGGAAGTCGTCTTCAACCAATAGGCGGAAGATTTCATTCAAAGTAGGCGACAAGGTAGTCCATCCTCATCACGGAGCTGCGTTGATCACCAGACAAGTTGAACAGGAGGTCGTGGGCGAGAGTCGTTCCTACTTCGAACTCCAAGTTGCAACCGAACAACTCACCGTGTTCGTGCCGGTAACGTCGATGGATCAGATTATCCGGCCGGTGATCTCCAAGACCGCCGCTACCAAAGTGATGCGCATCTTCAAGGAAGACCCTCAGTCATCGGGAAACAACTGGAGTCGATGGTACAAGGTGCTCAACGAGAAGATGACCTCCGGCGACATCTACCAAGTGGCGGAGGTGGTCAGGGATCTGACCTATTCCCAGCACACCAAAGGTATTTCCCCGGCCCTCAAACGCATGCTGTCACGGGCACGGGTAACGCTGACCAGTGAACTCGCCTATGCCCTCAGTATCAGCACGGAAGAGGCGGTCGAGCGTCTTGATCGGGCTCTCCCCGATGCGGAGTCCGTAGGCGTTTAGGGCTTGATCGTTCATGTTTCCGGCTCCCTTGTGTCCTGAGTCGGAGATTCATTGACGATCGCGATAACCATCCGGGTGCACCGGCAGGTTCGGGGGTCCGAGAACGCGAAAAACGCCGGAACGGTGACCTCCAAACAGGGCCCGCCCCCGCCTCCACCTCCGAGGTCTCCTGAACGCGATCCGCTGAACCCCGTCGTCGGGGGAGACGGTCGAATTGTCCGCATTTTGATGATCCCTGCCCCGGTTCGTTCGGTACCGAACAACCCGAACCGGCGGTGTTTAACCCCGATTTTTCATGCGAGGCGTTTGCCCCGGCGATTTGGCAGCCTGAATGGGCTCCTGACCTGGGATTACGGTGGACTTGACAGGCTCGTCGGGTTGACCGCGACCGTCACCCATGAGCTGTATACGAATGGAGCACGTAAAACGGGCTTGACCTGGCGGTTTATGGGTGGGTGTGTCTGGAAACATGAAGAATCAGGGTTAAGGCTATCCACCATTATGCAAACAGGGGGGGACACTTCCGGAATCCGACACCCGGAATCCGCGACCCAATCCGGAACACACCGGCTGGTCGGATCGATCCTTCCCCCGAGACGAGGCTTCCCGCAACACAAGCGAATAGGTACGTGCAGTGTCTGACCGGCGGATCGAGCGCGTTTGGGGTGTTGTGGTGGCTGCGGGAAGAGGTCGACGCTTCGGAGCGCCCAAACACACCATCCGCTTCAAGGGCAAGGCTTTGTGGGAATGGGCTCGCGATGCTCTCCTGCAAAGCGGGGCCGATCAGGTGGTCGTGGTGGGACCGGTGCCCGGCGGGGTAGAGGGTGGTCCGGAACGTCACATTTCGGTTGCCCGCGGCGTAGATGAAGTCGATCTGGCGGCAACCATCGTGGCCGTGCACGATGCAGCCCGACCATTCGCTCCGGCTCGTATGATCGCCCGCATGTATACCGTGATGAGGGAAGCACGAGCCGATGGTGTTATACCCGTTGTGACCATTCCCGATGCCTTAAAGCATGTCGACGGGGAGAGCGGTCGGGTAGTGAAGACCCTGAGCAGAGGCAGGGTCTTCGCGGCCCAGACACCCCAGGTGTTCCGTCCTGATGTTCTCCGGCGAGCGCACGCCCATTACGCCGGGTTGGACTATCCCGACCCGGCGCCCGATGACGCGGCCATGGTCGAGAGGATCGGAGGCCGGGTGGTTACCGTACCCGGTGACCGGTTAGCCATGAAGATCACCTATCCGGAGGACCTGCTGCTAGCCCGAACCCTGCTCGCCCGGAGTTCCCGACCCGCCGTTGGAGGAGGACAAGATGGGGAAGCTGAAGTGGATTGTCTTGGCGGAATCCATGTCCGAACCCCAGCTCCGTGAGGGAATCCGGATAGAGAGGATGCTCGTGCCATCTAGATCCGCGGTCGATCGGAGGCCGTGATGGGAGCAGCCGTTCGGATCGGTTCGGGGTTTGACTCCCACCGGATCGGAGGAGCCCCACCCTTGAAGTTGGCCGGAGTCGTTGTGGACCGGAACCAGGGGCTGGTCGCGACATCCGATGGAGATGTGGTTGCCCACGCCGTTGCCGACGCTCTACTAGGAGGGGCTGCTCTCGGTGATGTGGGAATGCTCTTCCCGTCCGGGGACGAGCGATGGCGCGGCGCCGACAGCATGGAGCTACTGGCCCGAGTGGTCGATAGTCTCGCCGCCGAGGGAATGGCGATCGGCAACCTCGATGTCACGGTGATTGCCGAACTGGTCCGGGTAGCTCCCCACCGAGAGTTGATGCGAAGTCGTCTCGCTTCCGTATTGAGAACGGATGTAGACCGGATATCGGTCAAAGCCACCACTACCGACGGAATGGGCTCCATAGGTCGTGGGGAAGGCATCGCGGCCTCTGCGGTGGCGCTCCTCGTATCGGTCCCGACGGACGGCTCGTCTTAGCAATACCCGCACCGGCGGGTAACCTTCTCCCAGTGATCCGATATGCCTGTTCCGAAACGCCCGTCCCACCTGCCGTACCCATGTTTGCAGGCGCCGTTACCATCACGGACAACGGAAGCGTGGGGGCCCGGTGACGACTTTCTATAACACCCTCGGTCGGCGACACCAGAGTTTCGAGCCCTTGGAGAAAGGTCGGGTCACTCTCTACGTGTGCGGGCCAACCGTTCAGTCTGCCCCCCATCTGGGGCACGGACGGAGCGCGGTCGCCTTCGACGTAGTCCGGCGTTACCTGGTCTGGAGAGGCTGGAAGGTTCAATACGTTCGCAACATCACGGACGTGGACGACAAGATCATCGCCAATGCCTCCCGTCTCGGAGTATCCACCGAGTCATTGGCCCGGGACATGGCTGCCCGTTTCCGGGACGCCTACCGGCGGCTTAACGTTCTCGATCCGGACGTGGAGCCGGCGGCGACCGACCACATTCCTGAGATGATCGAGATGATTTCCCGGCTGATAAGTCGAGGTTTCGCTTACAAGGGCGGTAAAGATGTCTACTTCCGGGTCCGGGCTCTCGACGGCTACGGGAAGCTATCGGGTCGGAACGTAGACGAGTTGAGGGCGGGTACGCGGATCGAACCGGGAGTGGACAAGGAAGATCCTCTTGACTTTGCTCTTTGGAAAGCCGCCAAGCCGGGTGAACCGTTCTGGCCTTCTCCGTGGGGTCCGGGGAGGCCGGGATGGCACATCGAGTGCTCGGCGATGTCCGCCAAGTATCTAGGCACACCGTTCGATATTCACGCCGGTGGCGCCGACCTGATCTTCCCTCATCATGAGAACGAGATAGCACAGACGGAGGGGGCATCCGGGCGAGGCTTGGCCCGCTACTGGTTACACAACGGAATGGTCAATCTGGGGGGAGCGAAGCTTTCCAAATCAACCGGACATGTGATCGACTTGGCCGAAGCCATAGCAACGTACGGAGGTCCGGTAGTTCGCCTGTTCTACCTACGGGCTTCCTACCGTTCTCCCCTGGAGTTCTCGACCGGGTTTCTCGAGGAGGCGGCGATCGGCCTGGAGCGGATCCGGTCCCTTCTACGGAGAGCGTCGCCGGTCACGGAACCCGGCGATGAGGCGACCCTGGAGCGCTTCGTGGCGGCTATGGATGATGACTTCAATACGGCTGAGGCGTTGGGAGTGCTCTTCGACGCGGTGCGGGAAGGGAACGCGGTGCTTGACCGCGGGCGGAAGGCCGATCCGTGGGCGTCCGCGGTGCGGGAAATGTGTGACGTACTGGGAATTGATCTAGCCGAGGAAGGTCTGGAGGACTTGGAGGTACCTCTTGTCGAGCTCGCCTCCTCCTACGGATTTGCCACTGTGGACTCTTCGATCGCCCTCGATAACCTGCTCGGCTTGAGGGATAGGGCCAGAAGGGATCGGGACTGGGCACAGGCCGACGCCGTGCGCGATGGCTTGGCGGCGATCGGGATCCTGTTAGAGGATTCAGCCGATGGCACCCGCTGGTATCGGCGCTAGGGTCGAAGGCGTTCACGCGGTCAGGGCGGCGCTGTCCGCCGAGCGGGTGACGCTGCTCTATGTGGAGCGCGGACGCCGCGATGCGGAGGTCTACGTCGAGGAGGCAAGGCGAACGGGTGCTCAGGCCAAGTTGGTGGACTCGGTCAAGAACCTGGCGGAAACGGACTCTCCTCAAGGCCTGGTAGCGAAAGCGCGGCCGATCCGGTTCCGGTCCCTTGATCGGATGCTGGCTGTGCAAGCGGGCCGGGTTTTGCCCGCTCTGCTCGTGCTCGACCATCTCCAGGACCCGAGGAATGTGGGAGCGATAGCGCGTTCCGCGTTCGGCGCCGGTATGACGGGAATGGTAGTCCCGCGCCGCCGCGCCGCTCCGGTCTCGGCGCTGGCTTTCAAGGCGGCGGCCGGCTCGTTCGAACGGCTCCCGGTGGCCTCCGTGTCCTCGGTGGCGGGAGTCGCCGATCGGGCGTCCGGCGCAGGGGTGTGGACGGTAGGTCTAGCCCCGTCGGCTGACGTTCCCCTGTTCGGTCTGAGCCTCCTGGCCGAACCGGTGGCCATTTTCGTGGGATCCGAGGGCCGAGGTCTTGGCCGCCTGGTCGGCAAACGTCTCGATACCCTGGTCTCTATTCCGATGGCGGCCAGCGCCGCAAGCCTTAACGCATCGGTGGCCGCCGCCCTCGCCTGTTTCGAGTTGGCTCGGATTCGAGAACGGTTCGGCGACTAACCGGCGACTGGCGACTGGCCGAGAAGACATCCGGTTTCAAATGTGTCCGAAGGACAGCAGAACGGCCAATCACGGCTAATCTAGATAGTGCATTGGTGAACCGACTGCAATCTGAACCGGTTCCGGTCCGGATGATCGGTTATCGGGAGGGAGAGAAGATGCGAAAGCTAGCAATGTTGATCATGTGCCTTGCCTTGGTAGTGGTCTCCTGCGGAGATGGAGAGCAAGAATCGCAACAGACAACCACGCAGCCGGCTGAGGCCGTGACGACTACCGCGGCGTCCGGCGAGGGCGCATCTTTCGAAGCCGGCCCGTTGGGTGTGGTGGAGGTTGGTGTTGGTGAGGAGATTCAGGTTCGGTCGTTGAATGCTATTTCGGGGGATGTGGCGTTTTTGGGTCTTCCGAATCAGCGTGGGGTGGAGTTGGCTATTGCTGATTATGGGCTGATTGCGGGTCGTTCGGTGTCGTTGGGTACGGGTTTGGATGATTTGTGTTCGCCTGAGGGTGGTCAGGCGTCTGCGCAGTCGGTGGTGGCGGATCCGTCTGTGGTGGGTGTGATCGGTACTTCGTGTTCGGGTGCGGCGGTGGCGGCGGCGCCGTTGATTTCGGATGCGGGGATGGTGATGATTTCTCCGTCTAATACGTCGCCGGCGTTGACGTCGGATTTGGCTGGGACGCCGGGTTCGGCTTATCAGCCGGGGTATTTCCGGACGGCTCATAATGATTTGTTTCAGGGTCGGGCGGTTGCGTTGTTCGTTCGTAATGAGTTGGGTTTGAACAGGGCGGCGGCTATTCATGATGGTGATCCGTATACGCAGGGTTTGGCGCAGGCGTTTGCGGATGCGTTTGTGGAGTTGGGTGGTGAGGTTACGACGTTTACGGCGGTTAATAAGGGTGATACGGATATGACCGCGGTGTTGACTGAGGTGTCGTCGGGTGGTCCTCAGGCGGTGTTTTTCCCGATTTTCATGCCGGAGGGTGGTTTCATCGTTCAGCAGGTGGGTGGTGTGTCTGGTCTTGATGGGGTGGCGTTGATCGCGGCGGATGGGTTGTTGACGGATAATTTCATGGAGTTGCCTGAGTCTGAGGGTGTTTACATGTCGGGGCCGGATCTGAGGTTCGGTTCGAATCGGAACAGTATTACGGGTAAGTCTGCGGATGATTTTTTGGCTGCGTATGAGGCTGCGTATGGGGAGGCGCCGTCGGCGGCGTTTTGGGCGCATTCTTATGACGCTACGACGATGCTGTTGAGGGCGGTTGATCGGGTGGCGGTTGAGGTGGAGGGGACTCTGTTTATTGATCGTCAGTCGTTGCGTGATGAGTTGTATCGGTCGAACTTCGACGGGATTATCGGTGCGATCACCTGTGATGGGTACGGTGATTGCGGTTCGCAGTTGATAACAGTGGTGCATCACACCGACGCTCGGGATATCGAAGCAGGCAAAAGCAACGTCATATTCGGATTCGCTCCGGAGGGCTAGTTTTCCCGATTCAGGGATCGGGCAGGCCTGGATGGGTTAGTCGGCTGGGCGGGCCGGGATTCCGGCTGCTCATCTGTACCGCAGCGACCCGTATGAATGCAGGTTGCGGATTATCGTGCCGGTTAGAGTTCGCTCGATGAGGGCATCGTTTCCCCCTTTGCTCAGGCGTGGATGGCCCGGTTGGGTTGATTCGTTCCTATGGACGGTACGGATTGCCGCCATAGCGGTTCTCATCTGGGGAGTGACCGGAACGGTCGTCCAGGGCGTGGCGGGGGAGGGCCCCACCGCTGAAGCATGGCGTGACCTGATCGTGGCCGGGCTCGCCCAGGGCGCCATGTACGGTCTAATCGCCCTCGGCTACTCGATGGTCTACGGAGTGCTGGGTTTTATCAACTTCGCTCACGGTGAAGTGTTCATGGCGGGCGCCATGGTGGGGTTCTTCGTTTCCGACTACCTGTGGGAGATCCACTTCTGGGATACCAACTTCGCGGTTTCGATCCTTCTGGTCTTCTCTTCGTCAATCCTCACTTCGACGCTGGTGGCGATAGCCGTGGAGCGGATCGCCTACCGGCCCCTTAGGAACGCCCCGCGATTGATTCCCCTCATCACCTCGATAGGTATCTCGTTCTTCCTCCAGTACACCTTTGCCGGCCTGTTCGGGGTTGCGGTGAAGAACTATCCGCCTCCACCGGACTCGCTGCGGGCGCGGATCGGTTTTCTGGGACTCGAGATCGAAGGTACCAAGCTGGTAGTGGTCGTGGTCGCGGTACTCACGATGGTCGGCCTATACCTTTTTGTCGAGCGGACCCGCACCGGAAGGTCTATTCGGGCGGTGGCGGAGGACAAGGAGATCGCAGCCCTCATGGGTATCAACGTGGATCGAACCATCGTGGCTACCTTCGCGGTGGGCGGCGCCATGGCCGGAGTGGCGGGCATCCTCTGGGCTCTGCTGTTCCGCGGAGTGTCGTTCCACACCGGGTTCCTACCCGGCATCAAGGCGTTCACAGCCGCGGTCCTGGGCGGGATAGGAAACCTGCCCGGCGCCATGGCCGGAGGGGTGCTGCTCGGCCTGTTCGAAGGGGTGGGCCCGCAGTTGGTGCTGGCCGGGCTCGGAATCCCCGGTGTTTCCCAGCTCAAGGATGTGGTGGCGTTCACGGCTCTGGTGCTGGTGCTGATCTTCCGGCCTGCCGGACTGTTCGGCGAGCGCCTGGCTGCGGAGGATAGAGCGTGAAGGATCAGGATACGCGGAGGGTGTTGCGGTGGGGGTTGCTGGCGGGGGTAGTGATGACCTTCACCGCCGCGGTAGGCATGCTCGATGCGTTCGATGACCGTCTCCTGATCCGGCCGGTACTCAGCCTCGGTTACCTCATGCTGCTTTGGTTCGCCCCCGTGGCGGGATATCAAGCTACCAACGTGCCGGTTCTCGAAGGTTTAGTGAGACCTCCCAGCGGCATCCGTAACGTGGTGGCGGGAGCGATCTGCGGATTGTCGGGCGGGGCGATCCTCGCCGCCTTCACCGTCCTGGTCGACACCTTCGACCTCCGCGACGTGTTCCTGCCGTTCTCGGCCAGGCTGGTAGAACTGCTCACTTTCGGGTTGGGGGTTCCGGGGGGCCTCATGTTCACCACTCTGGTTCCGGCCGGTCTCGGTCTCGTGGGGGGTACGCTGCACCTTGCCGCTCCTTCCTTGCGACGACGCCTGATCCTGGCCTCCGAATGGGTGATTGTCGTCGCTCTGCTCGAACAGATCTGCACTCAGGTGCTTCGCCGGGTTCGTCTGGAGGGGCTGGCTGACGCCATCTTCACTCTGAGGGCGCTCGAGTGGTGGGCGGCGCTGGGAGTGGCGGCGCTGGTAGCTGTGATAGCCGAGCGGAGCAGAGGGAGCTTCGCCATGATCCGCCGACGGCTGCTCACGGCTGATCCACGGCGCCGGACCGCCAACTCCGTGTGGATGGCTATCGGGGTGGTGGTTTTCCTTATAGTCATCCCACAGCTTCTCGGGAGCTTGCTCTCGGAGGTGCTGGCCAACGTGGGCCTGTTTCTCCTGATGGCGTTGGGCCTCAACATCGTCGTCGGGTTGGCCGGAATGCTTGACCTCGGTTACGTGGCCTTCTTCGCGGTCGGCGCCTACACGGTGGGGGTTCTAACCTCCCCGATCTCGCCCCGGTTCGCCTTCGAATGGTCCTGGTGGGCCGCCCTTCCGGTTGCGATCGCCATGTCTGCCTTGGCCGGATTGCTGGTGGGGACGCCGGTGATCCGTATGCGGGGCGATTACCTGGCCATCGTGACCCTCGGGTTCGGGGAGATCGTACGGATACTGTTCCTGTCGGATTGGCTGTCTCCCACCTTCGGTGGTGCACAAGGGGTACAGAACATCCCGGGAGTCCCACTCGGTTTCACCGTGGTGAGCGGCGTAGATCCGGAAGGAGTCCTGTACCTTGCTTTCGCTTTCGTGCTGCTGTCGGTGTGGGTCTCCTGGTCGCTTCAGGAATCCCGCATCGGGCGAGCGTGGACGGCGTTGCGGGAGGATGAGACCGTGGCCGAAGCCATGGGGATCAACATCGTGCGAGCCAAGTTGAACGCGTTCATCGTGGGTGCGATCCTCGCCGGGTTCGCGGGCGCCTTGTTCGCCGCCAAGCTGGGATCGGTGTTTCCGAGTTCCTTCGAGCTTCTGGTATCGATCATCATCCTGGTGGTGGTCATCGTCGGAGGCATGGGCAACATTCCGGGTGTCGCGGTTGGCGCCATAGTCCTGATAGGGGTACTCGGAGGTCCGCAGGTGCCCGGCTTGCTGGCCGAGTTCTCCGAGTTCAAGCTGCTTATTTACGGGGCGCTCCTGGTATTCATGATGCTGCGCAAACCCGAAGGTCTGGTTCCGAGCGTGCGGCGTTCCAGGGAACTCCACGGGGAGGAACTCACCCAGGACGCCTGGCTGGACAAGCAGGGAATCTTGGCGGAGGCGGCCGTCACGACTCCCGAGGGCACGGTGAACGGGCGGTGACGATGCTCGATATCCGCCGCCTGCACAAGTCCTTCGGAGGTGTGCGCGCCCTCGCAGGCCTCGATCTCAGGATCCATCCTGGGGAGATAGTGTCGGTCATCGGGCCTAACGGAGCGGGCAAGACTTCATTGTTCAACGTGGTGACCGGGCTCTACCCCGCCGACTCGGGCGACATTATCTTCGAGGGAACCAGCATTCGTAGCCTTGAGTCGAACGAGATTACTCAGGCCGGTATTGCCCGCACCTTCCAGAATGTCCGGTTGTTCATGAACATGACGGTTCTCGAGAACGTCATGGTGGCCCAGCACTGTCGTACCAGGGCGGGGGTGGTCCGGGCGATCCTGCGCACCCCTTTCCTGCGTCGTGAGGAGGCGGAGATCAGGGAACGCGCCAAGGAGATACTGTCGTTCTTCGGTTCCAGGCTGGTGGGGTACCGGTTCGATCAACCGGCCTTCTCCCTTTCCTACGCCAACCGTCGTCGGCTGGAGATAGCCAGGGCCATGGCCACCGATCCCAAGTTGCTCCTCCTCGACGAACCGGTGGCCGGGATGAACCCGCGGGAGACCGCCGAGCTGACCGGATTGATTCGCAAGCTAGGTGACGAGCGGGGGTTGACGGTGGTGGTGATCGAGCACGATATGAGGGTGGTTCGAGATGTGAGTGACCGGGTCGTGGTTCTTGACCACGGGGTGAAGATCGCCGAGGGCTCCTACGATGAGGTCTCCAGCCACGAGGAGGTCATCGAAGCCTATCTGGGTCGTCCGGTGGGGGCCGGATGACGGAGCTGGGTCCGGTTCTCGAGTTCCGTAACGTTCACACCCATTACGGTCCGGTTCATATTCTCAAGAATGTAAACCTCTCGATCTTCGAAGGGCAGATCGTGTGCTTGCTCGGAGGTAATGCTTCCGGCAAGACGACCACGCTGAAGACGATTCTCGGAATGGTGACCCCCACCTCCGGTGAGGTGCTGATCGATGGCCGGGTGGTCAACGGATGGCGCACCGCCGACATCGTTGCGCGAGGTGTCACGATGGTGCCGGAGAACCGTCGGCTGTTCAAGCGGATGTCCGTAAAGGAGAACCTGGCGATCGGCGCCTACTTGCGTACCGACGACACATCGGCCGACCTTCAACGGGTGCTCGACATGTTCCCCCGGCTCGAGGAGCGGCTCGGTCAGAAGGCGGGGACTCTATCGGGAGGTGAGCAGCAGATGGTGGCCGTCGGAAGGGCTCTGATGGCCCGACCGAAGGTGTTGCTTATGGATGAACCCTCCATGGGTTTGGCGCCGGTACTGGTAGCTCAGAACTTCGAGATCATCCAGCAGATCAATGAGGCCGGTACGACGGTGTTCATGGTCGAGCAGAACGCCAACATGGCACTCTCGATCGCCGACTACGGATACGTGCTCCAAACCGGACAGATCGTGTTGGCCGACACGGCGGATAACTTGCTGGCCAACCCCGAGATGCGCCGAGCCTACCTCGGAGGTACTGAAGAATGATCTAGAAGTGGTGGACCCCCATTAGGAGGGTGCTGAGAAACCCCTCGTTGGCCCGAAGTACGAATCCGATGGCAAGTTCCCTGGATCAACGGACGCAGGGCCAACCAAAAGCCCGTTTTTGCATTGTCTTAAGAGCGTGCGCGGAAACTGCTGACCTGGGGAAACCGGACAAACGACAATCCAACGTACTACTCCGCTGACCAGGGATTCTGTCCGATCCGAAAGGAACCCAGGAGACGATGATCACCCTTTCCGCGCACGTTCTAAGAGACACCGGTTGAGATTCGCCGACTCCGGCGATGCGCTTGGAGCCGGTTTCCTCACGCCTGCTAAGCGTGCTCCGGGGCAACCACCACCGATTTCAGTCACATCGCCCAGCCTCTACAATCGGGAGTCCAGCCGGGTTAGCTCAGTTGGTAGAGCACTTCTCTTGTAAAGAAGATGTCACCGGTTCGAATCCGGTACCCGGCTCTCACCGCCTTGTCAAGGCGCTTGATATACCCTCTCCGAGGAGGGTGAAGAGCGCGAAAATCCCCCGATCCTGGCCGGCAGGGTAATACGCTGCACATCATGCTCACCGTTAGAGAGCGACAGGTACTCGATTTTGAACGCTTCTGGTGGACCTTGCCGGGACCCAAGGACCGTGATATTAGTGAAATGTTAGGGATTAGTTCCGCTGACTACTATCGGGTGTTGAGGGAGGTACTGTACAAGCCCGCCGCTCTTGTTTACGATCCCCTCACGGTGAGGAGGCTTCGCAGAATCGTAGAGGGCGCCCGCAAGTCCTTGTCCGGCTTCAGGGGGCTATCCAACTCTCGAGAATAGGATCGCTAGCCGTACATGTTGCGTTAGCTCCCGACCAACCAGGAGTAACCGATGCCAGGAAGTCATGCTTCCCCGGATCGAAGTCGGTTCCGCCGAGATTTGATCCGTCTGATCGTTATAGCCGTGGCGTTAGCGCTCGTCGGCGCCGTCTTGTTCATAACCATCCGTGCTCTGGTAACTACGGACGGGGAATCCGATTCGGTTGCCGGTACTTCCACAACCTCGGTCGCAACAAGCTCTATTGCGACCGTAACCACTCCCGCGACGACGGCGCCGACTATCACCCTTCCACCCGCCAGGGATCCCGGTCTGATTCCGGTTCTGGTTCTCAATTCGACCGAGGTGGGAGGCCTGGCCGGTCGCCTTTCCAGCAGCTTGTCGGATCTCGGCTACCAGACGCTTCAACCCGACAACCATCCCACGCCCATCAAGACTTCTCTCATCTGGTATGTCGAGGGTTTCGAGCGTGAGGCAGCGATGCTTGCCGAATGGATACCCGATGCCCTCATCGAAGCGTTTCCGGGCGATAGTCCAGAGGCGCCGTTGACCGTAGTTATCGGCGATTCATACCGAGAGTGATTACCAAGCGCAATCGCGACCTTTTCGGTCCCCGTCGCAAGCGTGCATTCGGCGCCTACTCCTCCACATCTCCCAAGCCGTATCCCTGGGTGATTCTGCTGCTGTTGGTGGCGTTGTTGGTGGCGACGACCCAGGCGGGCTGGTTGATGAGGTCAGTGATACTCGATGTAGTCTCGATCTGGCCTCTGGCGGCTATGTCGATCGCGCTGATAGCGGTGCGAAACCGGCTGAGAAATCGAAGATACCGTACACTTAGATCCGGTTCGGCAGTGGCCGTTCCTGTAGCGCTGTTCATCTGGGTGGCGATCGGCGTGTCGCTACACCTCGGAGGTTGGGGCCGTCTCCCCTCCACATCGGTGATGCTGCATGGGCCTGAGGCGCCGGACCAACTGGCCTCGGCCTCCCTCGATGTCCGGACTCGAGGTGAAGTCCATCTAGACGGAGAGGGAAGGCTTCTGTACGAAGTGACACCGATGCGGTGGGGAGGATCAACCGGACCGCCACACGCATCGGACCTCATAGATAGCGGACGGGCCACCATTAGCCTTCAGGAGAGTGCGGATGCAGGATGGTACGGCTCGCGAGGGTGGCTTGTCTCCGTATCAGGGTTCCCGGAGTGGGACTTGACCATCCACGCTCCAAGATTGGAGGCGGATCTGACCGCGACGCGACTGCAATCGCTTCGAGTCCAAGCAGACGGACGGATCCGGCTTGGGTCGCCGTCCGGAGAGGTTCCCATCCGCTTGAACGGGGCCGCCGTTCTGGAAGTTCCGGCCGATGTGTCGATCGAGATAGAAGGTCCCGCCGATGTCGGTCCCGAATGGGAGGTGACCGCTACCGGGGCGCGCTACGTCGGAGTCGGCGCCTCAAGGTACACGGTGCTCGTGGAGCCCGGATCTCATCTAATGGTCGAACAAGGATAGGAGGGGCGTACTTCAATGATCTCCCGGATGTGCTCGGATGGGCGGTCGGTTGCTTCGAGGCTCGGACGAGGAGCCTAGAGTGAACCAGCAGGACCAGGAAGCGGTTCGCCGCTTCGAGTGGCTGCGCGGGCTGGGAATCGCGTCATGGAGCATCGTCGGCGCCTGTGCGGTGGTTGCTCTCCTGGTGTGGGTGCTGCTCCAGATCAGGATCATCTGGCCTCCGTTGATCTTCGCGGTGATCATCGTCTACCTGTTCAAACCATTGGTCGACCTGCTTGAACGGTACCGGGTTCCCAGGATGTTGGGCGGTTGCCTTACGTACCTTCTGTTCGGTGGGTTTCTGGTGCTTCTAGGGATTCTGATCATTCCGCTCATCAACGAACAGTCTGTGGACCTGGTCCATCAGTTGCCAAGGGTCATTGACGACACCTCCTCCGCAGTCGCTGATCTGGTCTCCCGCCTGGCTCTGCCCCAAGTCCTCCAGGATCTAGACCCGCTGGGAGAGTTGCGTTCCTGGTTTGCCGACCCGGCGAATCGCGAGGTCATCCTCGGTTGGGTCAGCCAAGCAGGGGAGATTGCCAGGGGAGTCCTCGAGGTTGCGGTGGTCGCGCTGCTCGCGCCTGTTCTGGCCTTTTACATACTTGTCGATGCGCACAATCTGCGTCGGGCCGGCGAGAGAATGATCCCGGCTGCGGATCGGGCGGAGGTTATCCACCTGATGCGACAGATAGGCAAAGCGATCGGCGGGTTCATCCGCGGCCAACTGATGGTTGCCCTAGTAGTGGGCGTGCTGTCCAGCCTGGTCCTTCGTATCCTTGATCTACCCTTCTGGCTGATTGTCGGCCTGCTCGCCGGTCTTCTCAACATCGTGCCGTTCATAGGACCTTGGGTGGGGGGCGTGCTCGGTGTTTCTACTGCGCTGGTGGTTGGCGACCCCGTCAAAGCCATCTGGGTGGCGATTGCGTTTCTTGTGATCCAGCAGATCGACAACCATGTGGTTAGCCCGCTGATCCTCAGGGTCGCCGTACATCTGAACCCTATTACGATCATTCTGGCGCTGCTCGCCGGAGGTTCGGTCGGCGGTCTCCTGGGTATTCTGATCGCGGTACCGGCGACGGCGGTGCTGAAAATAGTGGCAGGTCACATTTGGCGCACTCGGGTGTTGCGGGAGTCGTGGGAGCAGGCCGCGCAGGCGGTCCTCGTGGAGTACCGACCGGAGCCTTTCAGGGACCGGATCCGGATGGGCTCTTCAGAGGATCGGCGAGCCCGGGAAGAAGCCAAAGCGGATAGTGATCCAGAGGCCGACGGCGATGCGGAAGATCGTGACGAAGCGGATTCCGATACCTCCACATCAGGGGTATCGGGCTAGGTGCTCGATTTCCTACTAGGACTGGGCTTGATATTCAGCCTGGTTCGGGGATACAGCAGAGGCTTCCTGCGTGGGGCGGTCGGATTGGTGGTCACCCTGGCCGCCATCTGGTTCGGTTATCGGGCTGGTCCGTCCGTCGCCGCGGTGGTGGAGTCTTGGTCCGGCGCCGATCCCGTTGTGGCGAGGATTGTCGGTTCTGTACTGGTATTCGGCATCGTCGCGGTGCTGGGGATGGTCGTGGTGTACCGTTCAGTCGCCATACGAGGCCCATTACAGGTTTTCGACCGTCTGGCCGGTTCGGTGCTGTCAGGGGTTTGGTATCTGGTGGTGTGCCTGTTGATGATCCTGGTCGCATCTGCCGCCCCGAATCTATCCCCGATAGCGGAGCGAGTTTTCGCCGATTCAAGAGCGGTTGGGCTGGTTACTGCGGAAGAATCACCGATCGTTCCATCAGTGAGCCGGTTACTCGGTGACCGGGTCTTGGAGTCTCTGGTCAACCTCAACCGGTTGGTGGGGCATAGCCGGATGGTCATCCAAAACGATGATCGGTTGGATCTCCCGCAAGTCGAACCTTCGGCGATTCACGAGAGCCCGGAGTCGTCCGAGGAGTTGTTCGAGAAGCTCAACATGGTTCGCTTCGAGGAGGGGGTTCCGGTGCTGTCCTGGTCGAGTGTGTTGGCCGGGGTGGCGAGCGGTCATGGAAAGGAGATGTACGAGGAGGGATATTTCTCGCATACATCACCCACTACCGGTTCCGTTGCGAGCCGACTTGATGCGTTGGGTATCCCTTACCTCCTGGTAGGTGAGAACCTGGCCCTCACCCCAACGGTGGAAAGCGCCCACGAGGGGTTGCTGGGGTCGCCGTCACACCGAGCCACCATGCTCGACCCGCGCTTCAGGCGGGTAGGGATAGCGGCTTGGGAAGGCCCCCTCGGTCTCATGGTCGTGCAGGTATTCTCCGGATGAGATCAAGGATGGCGACAGGGCAGAGCGGTCCGGCCATGCCTGGTCGGGATATCGAACCCACGCGGTGGTGGACAACATCAAGGTCCGGATCGAGGATCAGGAGGGATGGACGATGCAGCGCAAAGCTACCGGACTCCGGTACATGCCCATGGAAAAGCCCGGCGCCTTTTCATGACCTCAAAAACGGTGGGGGTGCTGACCCGCAATCTGATGGACAGGTCGAAGCTGGAAACCGGCCTGGCCGCCGGGGGGTGGGCAATTGCCCCCCTTAGGGGAAAGGTCGTTCCACACGGCATTGATGCGCTGGTGGTGGATCTCGAACATCCGGCTGCCTTCGAGGTTATCGAGGCATTGTCCGCCAAGGTTATCTGCCTCTCCTACGGCCCCCATGTGGATACGGGGGCCTTCGAGCGGGCAAGCCGGGCCGGATCGCAGCACACGTTGCCACGCTCGATCCTTTTCCGGGATGTCACCGCACAGGCTCTCCGGCTTGATAAGGATCGAGCCTAGTTAGGTCCCCGCGTTGTCTAGGCGGTAGAGCGGGCTACGCCGGACACATCTAGGTGTAGCCCTGCGGGTTCGGTGTTTCCGTGAGGGCTTGGAGGTGGGAACAGGACATGTGAATCGTATATATCTTTAGCTATTCGTACTAAACTCTTTACCAGAGTGGTTATCATAATGTGGACAATACATTGAGGGTCCGGTTCAGGTCGTTCCGATTTGGCGCGTTATGTACCAACCAGAAGGAACTGGTGCGCAAATACGGTCCGTTAGTTGCCGAGAAGGTCGGAGTTCGCCTGTCCCAACTGAGTTCGGTGGTCAACCTGGAAGAGATGCGATACCTCCCTGGGCGGTGCCATGAGTTGAAAGGTGCCCGGAGTGGAGAATTGTCAATCACTCTCCACGGAGGTTTTCGGCTTGTCTTGCTACCGGGGAACCCGGCCACCAGAGAGACTGCGGGGTTGGACTGGTCATCGGTAACCGAAGTAATCGTGACGGAGATAGAGGACTATCACTAGAAGAGGAGAGAACAATGGTCGAATCGCCCGTATTGTTTGAATATCTCCCGAACTACGCCGTGCCGCCTGGGGCCACCCTGGCGGAGGTGCTTGATGAGAGCGGAATGAGTCAGGCCAAGTTGGCACAGCGTGCCGACCTCTCGGCGAAGCACATCAATCGGATAGTCAACGGACATGTTCAGATCAGCACCGACGTTGCTATCCGTCTCGAGCGAGTGACGGATGTGCCCGCCCGGATTTGGTTGAGTCTCGAAGCCAACTATCAGGAACGACTCGCCCGGTTAGACGAATCAGCGTTGGTGGACGACCTGCCGCTACTTGAGGAGCTACCGATCGCTGCAATGGTGAGGCTCGGGATACTCACGAAACGGCTCAACGATTATGATCGGCTCAGAGAGGTCCTGATGTATCTAGGGGTCGCGAACCGGAACGCGTGGGTCAAGACTCTGGGGTCACTAGAAGCCTCCTTCCGCATGTCCAACGCCCACCGCTGCGACCCCGCGGCGGTGGCGGTCTGGTTGCGGATGGGCGAGATCGAGGCGGCTGACATTGACTGCGCACCATGGAATCCATCAAGGTTCGAGGCGGTCCTGTCGCAGGTACGCGACCTGACGCGAGTGGGCGATCCAACCGTTTGGCAACCCGAACTGGTCGAACTGTGTGCGAGCGCGGGCATCGCTTTCGTCGCCGTACCGGAGGTAGATGGAGCCCGGACCAACGGTGCTGCACGCTGGCTAAGTCCAAAAAAAGGACTCATCCAACTCAGCATTCGGGGTAAGTGGGCTGACATATTCTGGTTCTCATTCTTCCACGAAGCCGGCCACATTCTCGACCAGACGAAACGACCCATCTTCCTCAGCGGAAAAACCAAAGATTCACCGGAGGAAAGGAAAGCTGATCAGTTCGCCCAATCCTTCCTCATTCCCCCGGACCGTGCTGATGAATTGCGTTGGCTCAGAACCGCGGCTGATGTGAAGGCCTTCGCAGCGTCCGTCGGCATACACCCGGGAATCGTGGTCGGAAGACTCCACCACGAAAGACTATGGAACTACTCCCAGGGACACTCCCTCCGCAGCAAACTGCAATTCGCGTCGGACCCGATGTAAAGAATATGGCGATCTAGAGCCGAGGTTTCTGGACGACTCTTTTGTCAACAGGTATTGTCCTCCTGTCACGACCGGCAGACCAGCGCACGCCGATACACGGACGTCTCCGGGGCGTTTACCATACCACACCGGACCATGCCGTCACCGAACATTTGTTCGTACTGTTCGGTCCGTTCTCGTTACCCTGGAAGGAGTGGTTAGTGCCTAATGCTGAATATGAGAGGCGTATAGGTGACCTTGTCGATCAGTGGAGGGATGAGGTTTATGACGAAGCGTTGGGGTCTCAGGTGATGCCTGCGGCCCAGATTTACGCGTTTGTGTCGTTGCAGGGTTTGGATGATGTGTATGACGTGTCGGCTATTTTCCCGATGTTTGGTGACAAGATGGGAGAGTTGGCTGATCATTACGCGAATGGTGTGTTTAGTCGGTTGAGTGGTGCTTGTACTTCTGTCAGTAACGCTCTTCAGGCGATCCGTGCTCGTATGGATTGTCATGCGGCGATCGCTGCAGCGCGGCGGGCGCATGAGGCGTTGTGGCAGGTGTTTTGGTTGTGCAACCCGGCGGTAGATGCGGACACGCGTGTGAAGCGGCTGGTTGCTTTGACGAAGAATGAGATGCGGGAGGCGCAACGGTTCTGGGGTGGGTTGAATCCTGTCATTGACGATCAATTGGAACGGTTTATTGGGAACATTCGGGGGATGGCTGACTTGCCCGACTATAAGCTGGGGGATTGTCGGACAGAGTACGCGGAGCACTCTGAGCCGTCTGATCCTGGGAGTGTGGTTGACGCTGCTCGGTCGTGGAGCATTATGAGCAACATGACTCATGCGAACCTGGTTTTTGATTGGATCATCCAGTCACAGCACGATCCGCAGGATGAGATGGATAGACTTCAGCTGATCCCGACTCTTGACGCTATGGCTATGGTCGGGAATCTGTGTACCTTCATTATGGAGAGGGCGCAGATGCCCGAGGAGCACGTTGTCGAGGTGAATGCGGCGGTGGCTCGTTCTTACGCTGCTGGCGAAGTTCTGCGGGGGATGCGTCGGCAGGACTGAGACGGCGGACGGGGTTCTGTTCAGGTGTTTTCTTTGGTTAGTCGTTTTGCTTCGCGGAACGCTGCTCGGCCCGAATCCCGTATTTTCAGTAGCCGGTTAATGCCTTGAAGGATATCCCCTACCCTATCCTGATCCGCTCGGGTCAAAGTGGTATAACATCCTCGAACATCCCCCTATGCGAAGGTCGCACATATTCCCTAGGCACCACATCCACATGGACACCGAGCAATTGCCCGAGGTCGGATATCAAGCCGCTCAAACCCAATAGTGTTGACAGGCCTGGAACACACTCAACCAGGAAATCCACATCACTGTCAGATACATCCTCCCTCCTGGCAACGGAACCAACTAGGGCGACACCACGAAAATGCCTCTTCTCGACAGTTGCAATGATCTCTTCGCGGTGGGTTACGAGCACATCGTTACGGAGAGCACTCAGGGAGTCAGCACGCCCATGCCGGAGGTCACTATCGGCTCTAGTCGTCTCCACCGTTACGGTCGTCACGTTCACCTTCTCAGCAGGGTTGGAACCATTCTAGCGACACACCGTGACAGTACCCCCGAGTCAGCCAAGGCTCCAATTGAATTCCAAAAGAAACCCGCTCACTCAGCACCTCAACGCCAAGATCCCGCGGTGGGGGTGTGGGCGACCATGGGGTGGTGGTGTGGCCATGCGTGTCGTTCCGGGTATCCGGGCCACCTCCGGGAAAGGAGACTATCTGGCGGAAAGCAAAGAATATGCTACATCCGATCGCTGCCGGAACCAGCCCTCCCCACGGCGCCGATAGAAAGCCGCCTGTGACACCAACTTCTAGGGCAGTGAACACGTCGACGACTGATCAGTTCACTGCGGAAACGGGGGCGGTCGGGGCGCTATTAGTATTGCAAGCCCGGCAAGATCAGGACTATTCGACCAGAACCCGTCTTTAGCCGTGAGTGGCACAGGTGATCAAAGATGGTGACTAGGGCTAGGAGAGTAGCGATCAACCGTACAACCGAGTGAGTAGACGACCGATAGGAATGGGTGGCATCGTTGACTAAGCCGAATTGGAGGTTTGCCGCAAGAGGTGGCGGAATCGACTACGTCAACGATCCGTCTAGCGCTCATTTCAGCGATGCTCCGATTGCCAAGCTCGTGCGTGAGTCGATCCAGAATGCCCTGGACGCCAAGCATGAAGGTTTCGACGGTCCCGTGACAGTTATGTTCACGGAGACCAGCGTAGGGTCTGATCTGATTGGCGGGACCACCCTACAACGGCATCTGCAATCGTGCTTTGACAAGATAGCCACCGACAGGCCGGACATGGCCGACATCTATGAGAGCGCTCTGTCGGTCATGAGACAGCCCAATATTCCCTGCCTGAAGATCCAGGATACGGGCACCGTGGGGCTGAACGATGAGCGCTGGAAGGCGCTGGTCCTCCAGGAGGGGGCCGTGAGCAAGAGTGGCGGGGCTCCAGGGGGTTCGTACGGGATCGGCAAGAACGCCATGCTGAACGTCTCCGACCTCCAGACCGTCTTCTATAGTACCCGTTTGGTGGAGGGTAGGAAGGGGCTCGTTACCAAGTTGCAGGGGAAGGCGACCCTCACCGGCCATCCTGATCCGGATGGATCGGGGGAGGATTTGCAGCATATTGGGTTCTACAGCGCCCGTAACGGGGAACCCGTCATGGGGAGGGACATCCCCAAGTTCTTCCGACTGGAAGAAACCGGGACGGGGGTGTTCGTCGTGGGTTTCAATCCTCACTCCACCGGCTGGGTGGACCAGGTAACCACCGCGGTTATCGAGAACTTCTTCTATGCCGTCCATCACCAGTACCTGACGGTTGGGATCGTCCCTGAGGGCCAGGATCCCGTAAGGATCGATAACCAGACTATCGGCTACCTCTTCGAGCGGATCGCACCTATCAAAGGCGATGCTGTTCACTACTACAGGGCGATCAGCGACCTTCCCGAGGAGGAGGTTGAGATCACCAAGCGGTTCGGTGTCCTGGGCCGACTGAGGGCATACATCGTATTCACTGACGGTGCGCCCCGGCGGGTGGCTCACATCAACCGTAACGGCATGCTGATAACAGACAGTCGGGAACAGAGGGTGAATCCCCTAGCCCCGCGCGGGCGGAGTCTGTGGCCGGACTTCGCATGCGTGATCGTCCCGGACAGCGATCCCGGGGACCTCTGGCTGAGGAGGATGGAGAACCCCAGCCATGACGCTCTCTCCCCAGGCCACCTCCGGAACGAGGCTGACCGACGGAAATCGAGGAACCTGCTCCGCCGTACCCGTCGTGAACTCCGCTCTATCATCGACAAGAAGGCAGAAGTCGATAGGTACGGAGACATCACCAACATCGACGAGTTGTCCGACCTCCTGCCCGACCAGGACAGCGTTGCGGGTGATAGACCCCTGGCCACTTCTGTCATAGAATCCCGCAGCAAGCCCTCGGATACGGTCACGATCGTCACGGAGGAATCCGAGAGCACGGGCGGGGGAGAGGGGGAGGATCCGCGTGATAGAAAGGGTGACGAGGAGCGGCGCGATGACGGAGAGGGTGGACCGAAACACGGCGAGGACGGCGATGCTCCGATCAGGCATAGGGGACGGAGAACGGTACTGCGGCGCGTCAGGTACATTCCCTTGTCGCCCGACGAAGCCATCATCGCCTTCGACCCGAGCGGTGACCAGCCACAGGAGGTTCGATTGTCCCTGACGCCAGCCGGTGCCGAGCGTGACCAACGAGGGACCAGACGGGTTGCCATCACGGAGGCGACAAGGCTGGGTGTCGCCGAGGAGCCGATCGAGGTCACCGATGGGCAGATCGTATTCACCCCGGATTCGGCCGAGAGGGTGACGGTACGGATCGTCGCCGACGGGTGCCTGGACCAGCAGGCGTTCAGGTTGGCATGAGCACCTGGCACCGGAGAATGTTCCCGTATCCGTTGCTCGCGCCGTGGACAGACGACTACGACGAGAACTCCGCCTTCGCCGCCGACGTTCCAGCGGCCGTCCTCAACAACGGGCGCCAGATCAAAGTCGGTATCGCGTTCCGGCTACTCTCGGCCGCCCTGCACAGGCTGATCGACAATGGCAAGGCCGGGTATGCGGTGGACATCTCCTGTCCTAGGACCTTTGTACGGACCACCCACATGACAGAGGAACACCACACGTTGGTTCTCGATGCGGGCGACTACGACGAGGAACTGAAACTCACTCCGTATGTCGTGTCCAAGGGAGAGATCGAGGGGTTCCGGTCCGCGGAACATGCACCCGAATGGCATGCCCACAGACCGGGGGGGTTCAACGTACCCGCAGCCGGGATACTGGCCGTGGGGAATGCAACGCGCATCACCCTCGAAGATTCGGCCGTGAACTCCGTGATCGACCTGGTCTCTAACCCGGGGGTTCCTGACGGTTCGTTCACCGTCGAACTCGACGACGACCGGATCAAGATCCACGTACCGGAGGCAGAAAAGGCAAGAATCGAAGCCGTCCGCAACCGCCGCACCAGCGTCGAGTTCGCAGCCCTGTACCCCGGGCTGTACCTGCACGCCGTCGTGGAGGCGATCAGGAACCTGCCCGACCATGGGAGTACCCGCTGGGCGTTCACGATAAGAAGCGCTCTGGACAGGACAGGTCACGGCAACGTCGACAACGAAGTGCTCCAGAGCGACGCGCTCAGATTCGCCCAGATCCTGATGGAACAGCCGGTCGGCGGCTTCCTGGCCGAGGCACTGAGATCGGACGGAGAGGACCAGGCTCCTTGACCGACCGCCACCCCGTATACCGGCTATCCCAGGAGGCGTACGACCAGCTTCGCCTGGCAGCGGACGAGAACCCCGACGCTTATCTGGACCCCGACCGGGACTTCGGCAGGATCCTGCGGGATCGCGGGGTCACCGACCCATTCGAGCCAACGCCGATCACCACGGACCGCCCTATCTCCCTCATACCTGCCCCCGAAGGGACGACCCCGCACCGCGCAGACCGCCAAGCGCTCGACTTCTACAACTCCTTCGACGGGATGACCCCGAACACCGCTACGGACGAACGGCTATGGGCCTGGATGACACACTACCGGCTTCATGCCTACGGTCTCAGGCGCTGGCGGCGACCCTTGAACATCAACATGAAGAACTACGTGCGGAACCACTGGTTCAGCTCACGATCCGCAGACGCCCTGTGGAGGCACAACACGGCATCGCGGACCTGGTGGATAGCGCACACCGCCATCAAGGCCGCCAAGGGTTCGGCAGGCGCGTTCACCGCCGCCGACGCCCTTGCTATGTTCTCGCGAACGGCAGTGTTCTACCACATTCCCATGCACTACAACTTCACCCGGGACCCGATCATCCTCGCAGAAGTGGTGAGGGCAATGCTCAACGAGGCCGACGGCATGGCCGCCGAGAAAGGCACCTACGCCCTGCTGCGCGAATTGAACCTGATCGGAGGAACCCGGCTCCTCCCCCTGTTGACCCGCGAGGTCCTGCGGGAGAGGATCGTCGACCATGTGGAGCAAATCATGTCAGACCCCGACCTGGTAAGCGACCGCACCAAACTAAGAAACCGCAAGCCTTTCCGGTCCCTCAGCCTCGGCGCCGGCGTTCAGTCCACCGTGCTCGCCCTGATGGCGGACCGGGGAGAGTACGACCTACCGAAGCCGGACGTGGCCGTCTTCGCCGACACGGGCTGGGAGCCCCCCGGAGTGTATGAGCATCTCGACTGGCTCGAGGGACAACTGTCGTTCGAGGTGGTCCGGGTCGGCGCCGGCAACATCAAAGACAACATCCTCGAAGGGACCAGCCCCGACGGAAACAACTACCTCGGGATCCCGGCGTTCCTGACCACCGCCGACGGAAAGAAAGCGGTCGCGGCGCGACAATGCACGACCAAGTACAAGGTCAGGCCAATCAACCGTTACCTCAGGCGGCGTGTAGGCATAGCCCCCGGGCGTCGCGCACCCAAACATGTGCATGTCGAAATCTGGCTAGGAATCAGCGCCGACGAACCTCTACGCCAGAAGGAGAGCCGAGAGGAATGGGCCACCAACCGCTACCCGCTCATCGAACTCGGATTCAGCCGCGCGCAACTCCTCAACTGGTTCACCGAGAACTACCCCGGCCGCTACCTACCCCGAAGCTCCTGCGTAGGATGCCCGTACCGCACCGACGGCGAGTGGAAGCGCCTCAAGATCAGCGACCCGGACTCGTTCGCGGAAGCGGTATTCGTTGACCGGGCACTCCGGGAGGTCCCGGTGGTAAAGAACGCGATCACGCGCAAGGGCTACGCATACCTTCACAAGTCTCGTGCTCCTCTCTCAGAAGTGGACTTCGACGGGGCTACAGACTACGACTCCTACATGATGGACGAATGCGAGGGCCTCTGTGGAATCTGATTCGTTTACGGTCCAGCCGAAGTACGAAGACGATCTTGAGAATACGGCTAGTCGCCCTCCCGATCACGGCTGGCGGTGTCTGGCTCTGGATACGCGCGGATGTTACGGTGTCCCAAGGCCGTTGAGTGCCGCAGTAACCAACATGTCCCAGTCAGCATTGTACAGGTTGTATCTGTACGCGAGCGCTCCGACGGACTGGATGGCGTCTTGTATCTGAGGCTTACGAATACGTGAGTTGCCATCCGACAAGTGTGCTGCGGTGGCTGTGACGACCGCCGCCCTTGCTCGCCGGACATTGATAGCAGTGACGCGGTGTACAGAGAGGTCAATGAGGGTCGTCCACATAGGCTTTATTCGGAGGATGCCATGTGTGTCCTCAAAGCTGAGTGACGGGCCAGGCTCGACCGAGATTGTATGTTGGATTTCTGTGGCGAGACTGACCCGCCACCAGGCCGCGGAGATTGGGCAGTCGGTGATGACAGATGTGTACCCTCGCACACCGTGTAGACCACCAGTCCTCCGGAGGAAGTTACGGGTACGCGCCTCGGTGCTGGTGCCGCGTGTGCCGCCAGCCGTGAAGATCTCGGTGAGATCGGAGCCGAAGATCCCCTCTCCAATCCATCGCGTATGGCAGAGCGCCCAGAAGGAGGACTCTGCCGCGACGGCGGGCACGAGTCCTTGATCTATGAGCGCCCCATGGATTATCTTCTCATCGCAAGCTGGCAGGTCCTTCATGGCAACTGGGGTTAATGGGCCAGATATTTTGGGGAACTGGGCCAGAGCGTCGGTGTCGCCGTTGAGCAGTTCGTCGCACAAGTAGTCGCGGGTGGCCTCTGGCCCATTGGACAAACTGTCTAGTAGTGTCTGCTGGCAGCGTTGAACGTCGGTCCGGGCTGCGCGGGCGCTATCACTATTCTGGTCCTTGAATCTGCTCTTGACGTAGATGTAGGACGCTTGCCACTGGCGGAACATGTCCGCCTCTATTAAACTCCTTAGTTGATCCAGCTTCACGTATCAACCCCTCGATATGTTGCATAGTCGGTTGTTGTTCAGCCGTCCATCTCTGTGTCGGAGGACCGCGTGGCGTTTGAGTGGAACTGTTCAAAGGTGGTAGCTGCCCATGTTGGGTCGTACCCGTCTGTAGCGTCCCAATCAGGAACGCTCGCTTCGGAGAGTATGTCGCGAAGTTCCTGTGCCGCAGGATGCTCCGCAAACATACCGTCAGCAGCCATAGCGCTGCTCGGCATGAGGGCGAACGCTCCGATTAGCCCTGCCATCTGGACATTCCGCCTGAGTGGCTTGTAGATATCCCGCGCAAGCTTAACCCGAAAGTGCGGGTGGGGCTGAGTTGTGTCCTCCTCAACGCGCATACGTCCAGAGTCAAGTGATTCGTCACGATGGAAGCTTAGAAGGGACCGTATGCTCGGGTTGAGTCTGTACATGTCTCCATGTACCAACCACCACCCTGCCGGTATTACAGGCGTCTCGCCATCGGGCCATACAGTTGGGTTTAGCGCATCTGAACGGATGGGCACGCCGCCAACTGCTACGAGCCCGTTCACGAGATAGGAGTCTTCCCAGATTACGTGATCCGGATCCCAGTCGACCCGCTGTGAAACTTCGCCTGCGGCGACCTGCTGGCTATGTAGCGTCCGTGGACACCGCAACTCGGTGGCGAATAATGCCTGTCCTGATTCCACCGCGCGTAGCAGTGGCTCGTTGTCCGTCAGGCGATGCCGTACCATTACCGATGTTCGGTCGCGCGTAGTGGTTACGTCAGCCGTGTAATCGCCTTCGCTCCAGTCCAAACTCGATCGGTCCTCGAAAATTACAGGGAGCGAATGCGAGTGGCCTTCGGGTGGAGGTCTGTCGTCTGATGAACGAGAGCGGCTATCGGCATGCGTGGGCAAGGTGCCCGGCTGGGCCATCACCGCCTCCTTCGCGCCACTAGGTCAAGAGTAAGGAGTTGCGGATCGGGTGCCGGTTCTACCAGATAAATCCTCAAGCGCATCCGCGAGTCTGTCATGGGAACAACTATCCCAAGGTTCTCACCGTCCGTAGGTTGATATGTGCGTCCAGCGCTGACCACTCGGCGGATGGGAAGGAACTGGTGAGAGAGAGGCCTGTCGCAGCTGGCGTCAGATCCGTTTGATCTGGTAATGCGCACGGCGACGCGTTTTGCCACAGTCAGATCTTCTCGGTATGCGAGATCGACAAGGAGTTCCGCAGTAGCCGGGATTGCTACGAGCGAAGATGCATAGTCGGGTCGTCGGACCCTCGTGGTGGGTTGCTTCCTCTTGGTTCGTTTCCTCCCCTTTCGTTTCCTCCTCTTCCTGCCAGCTACGCTGCGGGACCCCATGCTAGGCGTTCGCGGACGGCGTACTCGTTCGATCCGGCTAGCTGCGTCACCGCCTAGTAAAGCGAAATCCTTTGGTTCGACCACCTCATCGTCAGGTTGCTCCCCGGCGGCCTCGCGCAGCGCTGCCGCTAACTTGTCAGAGAGTTTGTACAATTCGCTCCTATCGGCAGTGCTCAGTCGTTTGGGCTGGAGTCCGAGGTGCTCAGGGCCTTCAGCGTTGCGTACCAACTCCTCGAACCTGCCAGTTTCGAGACACACCACCGCGTCAAAATGCTTGCAGTCCACGAACTTGCTGCGTTCAAGTCGTCGCGGCCTTGAGGTGATCCACATACCTTTGCGGAATAGATGCACATTCGTTTGTGGTGGTAGTTCATCGTCCGATAGGTGGCGGAATCGGACCTCGGTACCGCCAAGGTCAGGAACCGCTACAGCGTGTCCTTCGGTGAGGGTCTTGTATGCACGGAATGCGTCGGCACCGCCGATATGACCACCCCGGGGGGAGCGATGCATGTTCCGGTTCCGCCAAGGTCTGAGGAGTGTGCCCAATGACTGGGAGTCGACAACGATGTCATCCTGAGAATCTGACTGTATACTGACTCTGAGCGTGCCGCGGTGGATCGCATCCGTGAAGTTTTGGGCAGCGACCCTTGCTATCGCTTCCGCTGGTGTCTTATCGGTGCGACCACCTCGAAAGTCGTTGAAACCTACTACGCACACCACAGTTCCTGTATCCGATAACGTGTCCAATTGGTTTCCGAGGATCTGCGGTGCCGTCTCGGGATACTCGGACGGGTCCCCAAGGAATGGCAGTGGTCTCTGTCCGGTCCGTATCCAGAAACCGTCAGCGGATAGGAGGGCTCTCTTCCCGTTCGCAGGGTGGTGGGTAGCCAGTATCACATGACCAGCAGAGACAGTCTTTAGACGGCCGTCGGTAGTGCGGTATCGTGAACCGTACAGTACATAGCGCAGGTCTGAAGCTGCGAAGGCGGTGAGGTGTCCGACGCCGAAGGAGCCAGCCCCTTCCGGCCCCTTGTCGCTGTTGCCCGGGGTTAGCAAGGAACTCATACGGTCTGGATTGATTCCGGTACCGTTATCGATGCAGAACAGGACGGGTAGTGTTTGGTCCTCTAGTCGCTTGGTGATCCGCCTAATGACAGACTGCTCGTCGTAGGTGGGTTTTGTAGACCGCTTCCCACGGTCTCGGCGGGCCATTCGGAAGGCCTCACTGTAAGAGGACGCTCCAGGCAGAGAACGACAAGCCAAGTTCTGCAGTACGAATCTGACGACGCCTGGACGTCCCGCGTTGAGGGCGGCGTCAAGGCTATTCTGTAGGAGTTCCCGGACTACAGGCTCGGGTGAACCGTCCAACTGAGCCAACGCGGGATTTGTAAACCCGACAGGCTTGTCCGTATTCCTAAAGACGAGGTCGGCGCCACTCGCTGAGCTTGAGCGTCGTGATTGCTTTCGGCCCATCTTGATTAGCCCGTGCGGTCACAGACGGAGGTGCCTGCGGTATACCGGTCGGTCGGAAACGGAGCACCCACACCGAGTACAGGGAACGTTACGGGTTTCAAACCAAGAAACCATTGCCGTGTGGTCGGCCTACCAAGCTATGTACAAGGGCACTCAGACCAGATCTCCTCAGCCCTGCCAAACGCCCCGCTCGCTGAGAGAACTACTGGACAGGTGCACTCGAGAGCCGCCATGGAACTGTATGACGACGAGCCTATCTGTTGTATCCATCCAGATACAGAGCCTAGCCCTGAATATTCTGGTTTTCCACACCCCGAGGCATGTAAACGTCAGTTCAACCCCGAATATTGGGAGAAACCCGGTACGGTTCAACTTTTTGATCAGTGAAAATCCCCACCCAGTGACCCCAAATACCAGACGTTGAGTGGGGTCCTCTCCAAGCTGCTGACTGCTAGGCATGGCAGCGAAGAGAAGGGACCCCCACCGTTGATGTTGGCTCAGGCGGAATACGTGGAAGTAAACGCTTTGAGGAAGCGGGGATGGTCGATCTCGACTATTGCCTGCCATGTGAGAAGAGGCAGTTTAACAAAAAGACAAGTCAGTTAACGAACGCCTTCAGGCACGGTCTTCCCAAATGCACGGTTCCTACCGCCCGCTATTATTGAATCGTTCCCAGGTTCCGACTCCCGGCGCGGATAGTTTAACCACTCAGGACGGTTCATCCTTCGTCTACCAGACCCACTCGCCCTACGAAATCGCATAACCTCCGCAACCTCCCCGTAATTCTGCTAATCCAGTCATCATCGCGCTCCCGCCAAATCCAGACGGGTGATTTGGTCTTGACCACCTTTAGCCCAGATTGTTCATGGATCAGGGTTTGGAAGATTAGTGGAATAGATGAATAATCGCGCCCTGACCAGGCAATACAGCTATCGGTATTTCTCATCCCGGTCCGGTTTAGAGATTCACCTGTCGGGTGAACGGTGGGTAGCCCCCAAAACTCGGGTGGAACTGGCGTTATATGCCTCGGTGTATTGGAAACACTGAATAATCAGGGCTAGAAGACGTCGGGTGTAGTTCTTATGAACGGGCTCTACAGGTCTAGTTGTGCCCGAATGGCCCTATCCAGATCGGCGAGGTCCGCTTCCGGACGGCGACCCATCCTGCGTTGCATCCGGCTCATGGACGCGGTGGTGGTCTGATCGGCCATGGCCTTGTGTCGCTTCCCCGCAACCTCCACATACGCCTCGCTGAGATAGAGACGCGCGACGTTGGACGTGACGGGGACTACTTGCACACGATTCAACGCCCGGTTAGTAGCGTTGTTGCTGACCACGACGGCGGGACGCGTCTTGCGTATCTCTCCTCCAAGGGCAGAGTCGAATGCCACCTACCAGATATCAACTCGGCTCGTCGGCGACATCGCCTATCAGTCCTTCGGACTATGCCAGAGCCTCGGATTCCCGGGCCTCGTCAGCCGCCATATCTACGTATGCTGCCTCGAGATCGGCGTCAACCATGTGCGGGTGAACCAAAGCCTTCGAGAAATCCACTGATCTTCCCAGGTCCGAACTGCCGGTACAGGCCCTCGTCAACCTTGTCGTCGATTGGTGGTCAGCTTCGTCATAACATGTACACCCCCCTGTGTAACAGCCGCCGGAGTTGATCGAGAAGAGACTGTCCACCCGGCCTCCGAAGGGAGCCACGCCAGCGGGTTGTTCCCGGCCAGGTTCGCGTCTGAGGGACTTGACCCAGGGTGCAGCCTCCCACTCTCCATTAGGACTGTGACCTACCGCTTAGGAGGCCGTATAAACCCCGGTGTACATGGCTAGGCGTTCGATATCATTGTTGATATCATGTGGTCGGTAGAGGTTGAGCGATGGATCGGGCCGCTCTCCGTGAGAGAGAGTTCGCGACGGTGGTAGCGGCGGTAGAACGCCTAGCCGAGGATGGCAACCGTCTGCGATTCCCGGCGTCGCGTGCGCTGGGCGACAGACTCTTCGAGCTTCGGGTCGGCCTGGACGTGTCGCGCGGCGGATCACGTTTTACTTCGCCGACGACCGTCGGATCATTCTGTTGACGACGTTCCGCAAGCAGAGACAGAACGAGCGAGCCGAAGTCCGGCGGGCTCGCCGGGCGATGCGCCGGTGCCTTGCTGAAGGACATGGAACCGAGGAGGAGTGATGGCGCGTCCAACGATTGAAGAGTTACGAGACAGACGGCTCGACACGATGAGCACCAATGAGCGTGTTGAGTTCGACGAGGCCCTCGCCGCGGCTCGCCTGGCTCTGGACGTGGGGGAGAAGGTCCGCGACGCTCGGCAAGCCGCGGGGTTGACACAGCGCGACCTTGCCGCTCGCATGTCGACCAGCCAGGCAGCGGTTGCCCGCCTTGAGGCCGGTGGCACGAGCGCTACGCTCACGACCCTCCACAAAGTCGCAGCAGCCCTCGACATGACGATCACGGTCAACCTGGCTCCGGCGCACTGAGACCAGCGTTTGGCCCGGTTGCTGAGCGGGGATGGCTCTGGGAGTTGGAACGGAGGAGCTCCCCAGCCCTGGATCGGCGAGGCAGTGGTGGAATCTCTGGAGGGTGCCTTGCCAGTGTGCCGGCCGCTTGGTCGTGTGAGCCTACCCCCGACAAGGTTCTTGATATGCTCCAAGAAGTGCTTGAAGGTTGGGCGATTCTCAGACTGGAGTTCGGCCAGGATGACATTCCAGCTTTTGGCGGAATACACCTTGCAGGACAAGTCCTTTAGTTGAACGCCCTAGCCCTGATTATTCAGGTTTCCCACACACCGAGGTATGTAACGCCAGTTCAACCCGAGTATTGAGAGAATCCCACCATTCACCCGACAGGTGAATCTCTACACCGGATGGGACGGGAAAACGCTGATACCTGTATTTCCAGGTCAGGGTACGAATATGGTGAGTTCGATGACTGGTGGCATACCTTGGCGGTGGGCCGACAAGAAGCCCTCGACGACAGGTGATCCTCCTGCTGGGCGGTGACAAATCTGGGCGGTGGGACGACTGGTATAGGTGGGCCATCCCAGCTGCCGATCGCCTTTACGACACTTACCTTCGGGAACTACGGAACGAAGGACTGATCTAGAACATCCGGCAGGAAGTGAGCGGAAACATGGTGAACGCTAAGAACTACAGGCAACTACACGACCAGGTCATCGCGCGGCCCGGAGCGGCCGAACGCCTCGCCTCGCTGCGTCAGGAGACCCTTGCCGAGATCGGTCTCTACGAGATGCGCAGACATCTCGACTGGTCCCAGGTGGGGTTGGCTGCCGCGCTCGGGATCAGCCAGGCAGCTGTGTCGCAGTTGGAAAACGCGCAGGATCTGACCCTGTCCCGGCTGCAGAAGTACCTCGAACCCCTCGGCGCGAAGCTGCGGATACAGGCTGTGTTCGACAATGGGGAAGACGAGTTCAGCATCCCCATCCGTATCGGGAAAGCCTCCTGAAAAGGAACTCGGAGGGGGCGGCGCGAGTAGAGATACGGCGGAGTATCTCTACTAACAACGGAACGAAACCACGAACACGCTGGGGGAGCGGTTACGGCCGGGCGTTCTCCCGCTCGAGTTCACGGAACCTTTCCCGATCACCCCGGTTGATCCCGTCTTGGCGTACCCGGTTACCCCAACTCGTAGGCGACCTGTCCGTATCGGCATGCCAGAGGTGCGGACGATCTCCACCGCATCCTCGTTTGACTCATCCGAGAACTTCCGTCTCGTTCGTTTCCCACCCAACAGGACTCCTCTCCAGCGCGCAAGTCCCATTGTCGGAGACGACACGCACTCACTGTGGAAATCTCCGGCTAGCGGGGGGAACTCCAAACACCGCTGCGCGGGGTCTCCGCGACCACACCTGACCAGGCATCTCGATAGGGTCTCCGCGAGTCCGTCACCTCCTGTACCCGGACTCTGTCACCTCGTATCAGCAGCTCAGAATCGAGCGGTTTCCAGACCGTCGGATCACATGCTCTCAGCGGCGGTGACGGTGTTGCGAGGTCGTCACGACCACCTGCTAGCCCCAACCTCACACGCCTGCAATCCCCACGGTCGCTCGTGATGCTACCCTCTATGAGGGAACCAGAAGATGGGGAGATATGGGTTCTAGGGGATGGGATCACCTTGACGAGTCAGACCCGTCGGTTGACCCGGGCTTCGACTTCTCGGTATATGACGGTGTATTTCTGTCTATCGAGCAACAGATCGCAGCCGAGGATCTGCTGCCTGCTGGACTAACCCGCGACGAACTGCATGCTATGGCCGCGCGATATGCATCGGGGCCACCCGGGGAACCGCACGTAGCAGCGCAAACAGGCCCAAAAGTGGCTTGGCAGGTCGACAGAACGGCCCTTGATCACGTCTTCGACGAATGGTCGGCCAGCAAGGGCCGCCTGCGCTGCGTAGAACACCGTACCGCTATCCCGAGCCGATGGTCGAAAGGGTCCGGAGTCGGCTAGATAGACTTCATCTCGCCGATAAACCGCTCGGCCATTCCCAATGACTGGGTGGCTTCTGACTCTGTCCAGTCCCCCCTGGCCACCCGATAGGCAGCATCGTTCCGCAATGCGAACAATGCTGCCAGCTTGTCGTCTGTGCCCGACGCCAGCGGCCCGTCCCTCACAAGGGATGTGACCCGGTTCATCACGCTTGTGTGATATTTGGACTTGATGTTCAGCTGAGCCAACGCCGCCTTCGCGGCGTAGAAGGCTGCGTTGTAGCTGTCTTGGACGCTCTTCGCGTGTTCTCCCAACCCGATGAACTTCCTAGCCCACTCCAGGGCATGATCGGACCGTTCCCAGTACGCGGCTGCTTCGGATCTTCTACTCATCCAGCCGATGTCCTTCTAGTCGGACGAAGTGATGGAAGTCATCGTTGCTGGCATTGAGCTCCGCCAACGTGGTGGGATGCCCGTCGATATGCACACCGTAAGCCCGACGGAGGGGATTCGCCACAGAGCAGAGCCTTAGGATGTCTGCGCCCCTACCACACTCTTCGTGGAGCACAGCCAAGAGGTCCACGTCGGAGTCGGGCCGATGAGTTCCTGTCGCTCTGGAACCGAACAGCCATACCTCCGCCAGACGCTCCCCGAACACACGGCGGTACCCGGAGACTGCTTCGGACACTGCGGCTTTTACCGCATCGTCGGAAGGGGCACTTGCGCCGTCTTCGTTTATCTGCATGTCTGGGATACCGCAATAGGGGTAGCGGGCTGTGGAACCCGCCAAACTCGTGGCTATTCTAGGGCATGATACCCTATATGGGGTCTTCGCGACCACCCTCGACCAGGGAGCCGCGACCACCTGCCCTCTCCCCAGGTTCGGACAGCATGGCGGCTGACGCTCCGGGTATTTCGATGCTCCGCCAACAGCCCTAACCCGCGAACCCGACACGCCTCAACACGCGAACACCCCACGGGCGCGCCCGCGGCAGGAATCGAACCTGCGACCTACCGCTTAGGAGGCGGTTGCTCTATCCCCTGAGCTACGCGGGCCTGATGCTCTTGCGTTCCGACGGAAGCGCCGGGTAGACATGGTAGCCGGGAGGGGTTGAGGCCGGAGTTCCCGTTGCCGGATTATGAGTCGGGAGCTAATGGGCCTTGGTTCTCTGTTGGACGGGATCGGTTAGATCGGAGGATCAGGTCTCGGAGGACTAGGTTAAGGTATCAGTCCGCGGGGCTCGGGATATCCTGCGGTCGGACTGGGCGAATAGGGAGAGTTGATGACCCAAGGCGTGGCTGATCATGATATGGAATCAACAGACGGTACGTTGCTGGTTGTCGAGTCGACACCGGTCGATACGGACCTGCCGGACCGTATCGAGGAACCCGCTAAGTTACTTCGGATCGCGTCTATGACTCGTTCGATGCTGGAGGAGGTTCGTACCGCAACCCTCGACGAGGAGGGCCGTGTACGTCTCCGGGCAGTGTTCGAGGCATCGCTGGAACAATTACACAACGTCCTGACCGATGAACTCCGTGCCGAGCTGCAGGAGGTGTTCGTGCCGCTGGACAGCGAGGTTCCTACCCAGGCGGAGTTACGAGTGGCACAGGCTCAGTTGATAGGTTGGTTGGAGGGCTTGTTCAACGGTATCCATGCCGCAATCATGACCCAGCAGATGGCGGCCCGTTCCCAGTTGAAGCAGATTATGGGTAGTAGGCAGGCTGAGGAACGATCTGACCCGGCCGGCGGTCTCTACCTGTAGAAGGGCCGGGGAGGATTCTCTCCGAGGTCACGATGTCCTGCCGTACAGAGGTACGAGAAAGACCATCGATTACAAAGCTATCGATGATTCGGTGTTCCAGTGCGGCTAACAGGAAGGTGAGGTCACGGAACTAGAACTGGTCCTGCTGTTCCTCGCCGGTTTCGGCGCCGGGTTCATCAACGCGGTAGCCGGGGGCGGCTCCGCCCTTACCGTTCCGTTGGTGACGTTCATGGCCGATGCCAACATCGCCAACGGTACGATCCGGGTAGCGGTGTTCTTCGCCAACATCGCCGGGGTGAGCGCCTACCAGCAGGGTAAATCGATTGCGTGGGCTCGGGTAAAGAGGTTGCTGCCACCGGTGCTGGTCGGGAGCGCCGCCGGCGCTTGGACGGCAACCCAATTACCGGCCGAAGGCATGCAGAGGGTGTTCGCAGTGGTGATGCTACTCGTCGCCCTGTCGGTCCTGTTTCGTTCCAACCGGTGGCTGGAGGATGTTCCGACCAGACTGTCCCCGCTTTGGGGCACCGTGGTGTTCCTACTCATCGGTTTCTATGGGGGATTCATCCAGGTGGGCGTGGGGATACTACTTCTCAGCGCGTTGGTACTCGGCTCGGGGTTGGACTTGCTGAGGGGAAACGGGGTGAAGGTGGCTCTGATACTTGTCTACACCATGGTGGCCCTGCCCTTCTATTTCTGGGCCGGCCATGTTGACTTGCAACTCGGGTTGGTACTGGCGGCCGGTTACTCCGCCGGCGCCTACCTAGCGGCCCGGCTTGCCGTCAGCAAGGGAGCCGCTTGGGCTAGGTGGGTACTGGTTTTCGCTTCTATCGGGGCTGCCATCCGCATGATGCTGGGGTGATCGAAGTATTAAGCCTCTACTACCGGGTCCGGGTTAAGACCCGGGTAAAGGCTCAGAACATGGTTGAACTTCAACAGCATTGTTAGCCATTCGAGATGGTGACCGTAGCGTCTCCCGACGTCCGTTTACTTGTATCGCCAGACGATCCTGCCCCGGCTGGGATCGTAGGCGGACAACTCCACGTCTACCCGGTCGCCGGGCAGAATCCGGATGAAACGACCACGCCGCATCTTGCCGGAAGCCCGCGCCAGTACTTTCAAACCCCCGTCGATCTCTACACTGAACATTGCGTTTGGGAGCGTTTCGACCACGCTTCCCTGAACCCTTAGTACGTCATCTTTGGACAAACAAGGCTCCTTTTCTTTCTAGCGGGTGCACTTGTTATTCCGAGGGTACCGCATCGGGATATGGACTGACTTGATACTTGGTGGATCCCGGCTACGTGCCCAGTTGCATACCGGCTTATCCCCTTGCCGACCCGTCCGCGGCCTTTTTGATCGTGAACGCTAGGCGAGCCTTCCCGATCTTCATCGGATCCACCATCGAGATGCCCGAATCTGCGGTGACGGACCTGGCGAGAACCTCACCGGCGATAAGCGAGTGGTGGCTCTCGATTGAGTTCCGGAGCCGTTCATCATCGGTTCGATACCTCACATGGATGCGATCCACCACCTCCAGACCCAGGTCCCTCCGGGCGCGCTGGATTCTGGACACCACTTCTCGAGCCTGGCCTTCAGCTATCAGGTTGTCGGTGAGCACGACATCGAGGGCGACGGAAAGGCTCCCCTCCGTAGCCACGGCTGTGCCCGGTCTTGGATGTCGAGTGATCACGATGTCCTCGGTGGTTATCGAGTGACCGGCTATCACGGTGGCGCCCCGTTCGATCACTTCCATCACCTCTGCAGGGGTAAGGGCGGCCAGCCGGGCGGCTACCTGCCTGACCGTGGCGCCCAACCTGGGGCCGAGCCGCTTGAAATTCGCCTTGGCCCGCAACTCCACGACCGACTGCTCGTCGACCGAGGTATCAACGACCTTGACGTTGAGTTCTTCGGAAACTATGTCGATATGGCGGTGCATCGCTTCTGCCACCGAGTCGTCACGACTCACGACCGTCAGCCTGGACAGTGGCTGGCGGACCCCGATTCCTTGCTCGGCCCTCAGGTATCGGCCCAGTGTCACCACTTGGCGGGCGATCATCATGGACTCTTCCAATCCCTCGTCGATGATCTCCTGGTTTACCGCCGGGTAGTCGGTGTGGTGGACGCTGGTGGCGCCGGGAACCAACCCGACATGTATCTCCTCGGTTATGAACGGCAGAACCGGCGCAAGAAGACGGCAAAAGGTGACCAGTACCTCGTACAGGGTGGCGAATGCGGCCAGTTTGTCCAGTTCATTACCGGCGCGGCTTCTCCAGAAGCGTCGACGAGACCGGCGCACGTACCAGTTGGTGAGGTCATTGACAAACCCGAGCACCGGGCTGACGACCGCATACAGGTAATAGCCCTCCATGAGTCGGTTGGTCTGGCCGATCAGCGACTGGAGCACGCTGAGTATCCAGCGGTCGATCTCCGGTCTGTCCGCTACCGGAGGCGCCCCTATGAGATCCTCGAACCTGATTCCATCCGCTTCCGCGTAGGTGGTGAAGAAGGAGTAGGCATTCCAGAAGGGCAGGAGCACGGTGCGTACCACGTCTCGAACGCCGGCTTCGGAGAATCGAAGCGGTTCGGCTCGCAAGACCGGCGAGTCGATCAGGTAAGCACGCACGGCGTCCCCTCCGTACCGGTCGAGAACGGCGGAAGGTTCGGGATAGTTCTTGAGGCGTTTGGACATCTTGCGACCGTCCTCGGCGAGGATCATCCCGTTGACCACACAGTTTTCGAAGGCCACGTCATCAAACAGGGCTGCGGCCAGAACGTGCAGGGTGTAGAACCAACCCCTGGTCTGATCGAGTCCCTCGGCGATGAAGTCAGCCGGGAACCTGGCGGGGAATCGGTCGCGGTTGTCGAAGGGGTAGTGGATCTGGGCGTAGGGCATCGAACCAGATTCGAACCAGCAATCCAATACCTCGGGGACCCTTACCATGCGGCCGGACCGACCGGTTTCAGCACACGAGGGGCAGTCGTATGTGACTTCGTCGACTACGTGCTTGTGGAGGTCATCAAGCCGGACTCCCGATCGTTCTTCCAGCTCCTGGCGGCTTCCGATGCACTCCTGGCGCCCGCACTCGGAGCATTCCCAAACGGGTATGCAGCTACCCCAGAACCGGTTACGCGAGACGGCCCAGTCGCGGGCATCCTTCAGCCAGTTGCCGAAGCGGTTGCTCCCCACGCGTTCCGGTACCCAATGTATCCGTGTGTTCAGGTCCACCAGCCTTTCACGGATGTCTTCGACCTTCACAAACCAGGTGGGTATGGCCTTATAGATGAGCGGCTGGTCGGTTCGGTAGCAGAACGGATAGGAATGGAGGATCCGTTCGCTCTTCAGCAAGGCGCCGGAGCGGTTAAGCATCTCGATAATCGTCTCTTCGGCCTCGTGAACGTGGAGACCGGAGAGCTCGGGTATGGCGTCGGTGAAGCGCGCCTCCAGGTTGACCGGGTCCACCAACAGGTCCAGGCCGTGGGCCTGCATTGCGTAAAGGTCTTCCTCCCCATAAGCCGGCGCCATATGGACCAGACCGGCGCCCTCATCGGTATTCACCGCGGGGCTGGGAATCACCCGGAATGCACCACGATCTCGAAGGGTTTCGAAGTGACCGAAAGGTGGGCGGTAGGAGATTCCCAGCAGGTCCCGTCCCGAGGCGCCGGCGATCGGTTCCAAGGGTTGGCCGAACACGGTTTCAATCCTCGGGCTCGCCACCCAGTACCGGTTCCCGTCAACCTCCACCACTGCGTAGTCAAGATCCTCTCCGACCGCTACCACCAGGTTCCCGGGAAGGGTCCACGGGGTGGTGGTCCAAACGGTTAAGTAGTCACCCGGCTCGGCGGGTCCGCCGGACGGTGCGTCGATCACCTCGAGCCGGAGCGTCAAGGCCGGATCCTCCACCTCCTGGTAGCCGCCGAGGGTGGCCTCGAAGTTGGAGAGGGTGGCGCCCGCCGCCCAGGAATATGGGAGCACCTTGAAAGCGCGGTAGACGAGGCCCTTGTCCCACAGCGCCTTGAACACCCACCACACGCTCTCCATGAACTCGGGATCCATGGTCTTGTAGTCGTTCTCGAAGTCGACCCAGCGCCCGATTTTTTTTGTGATGTCCTCCCACTCGGCGGTGGTGACCTCGACCATACTCCGGCAGGCCCTGTTGAATTCGGAGACCCCGTATTCCTCTACCTGGCGAGGACCCGAGATGCCGAGGCGTTTCTCGACTTCCATTTCCACCGGAAGCCCGTGAGTATCCCATCCGAAGCGCCTTTCCACCCGGAAACCCCGCATGGTCCAGTAGCGGGGCACGATGTCCTTGATGATCCCCGCAAGGATGTGGCCGTAGTGGGGACTACCGGAAGCGAAGGGAGGGCCGTCATAGAAGGTGAACTCCCGATCCGGAGGACGCATTTCGACCGAGACTTGAAATGTGTCCTCCCGATTCCACTTTTCCAGAACGCGCGCGTCGAGGGAAGGCAGGTCCAGCACGGGTGCGACTCGGCGGAAGTCGGTAGGGGGCGGTGATTCCGGAGATGCTCCAGGCATCGGCTCCTCGGTCATAGGGGGCATGGGCAATGGTCAGTGTAACTTGGTTCTGCGCACCCGACGCGAGACCCCCGCTAGGCCCATACCGGAGCATGTTTCCTAGCCGTTCGGGTATGCATATCCGTGGTGATAGTCGAATAGGAGGGGCCGGGAACCGTTCGTAATCCGTCGTTCTGGCGAAAATTCGGTTTAGTCGGCCTCTCGACGTGCTAGCTTCACATTTCCGTAGCAGAACCCGGAGGTAGCTGAGATGGCGACTCGTAAACTGGCCGAGTCGACCCTGGCCCGATTCAAGAAACTCCTTGAGGAGAAGGAGCGGCAGTTGAGGGCGGTGATCGCCGAACATGAGGCCGAACGTAGCGAGGTTAGGAACGCCGAGACCGCTGCGGAACGGAGTCCGGATCCCGATTCCGCCGAGGGTGGTTCGATGGCGTTTGAATTCGAAAAGGAACTGTCGGTTGACCGCAACACACGCGACATTCTCGCTCAGGTGATACTTGCGCGGCAGGCGGTTGAGGAGGGAACTTACGGGGATTGCCGGGTGTGCGGTAACCCCATCCCGGTGGCCCGTCTAAGGGCGCTCCCACATACGAGCCTGTGCGTGCAGTGCGCTTCGCGGCGGCGCTGACCTCGCGCAGGGTAAGGGCCGGGCTTATCGCCGGGGTGGTGGTTGCCGCCGACCAACTGACCAAACTGTGGGCCCGTACGGAACTGGCCCAATCCGATGTGCAGGTGATCCCGGGATTCTTGCGCTTCCACCTGACCGAAAACTCCGGGTCGGCCTTCTCCATGTTCCAGGGATACGGCTCCTGGCTGGGAACGGTCGCCATCCTGGCCTGTGGGGGGATTCTGGTGCTGGTTGAGAGGACCCAAGACCGGTTCGAGTTGGCCGGGTTCTCCTTGGTCCTAGGCGGCGCGTTAGGGAATCTGATCGATCGGTTCCTGCATGGACCCGGACTCGGCGGGCCGGTCACCGATTTCATAGACTTCAGTTTTTGGCCCAACTTCAATGTGGCCGATTCCGCTATCACGATTGGGGTGGTGGCCCTCCTTTGGGCAGCGAAAAAAAACGCTTGACCGTTCCGGCAAGGTTGGATGGAGCAAGGCTGGACTACGTGCTGGCCCGGCTAGGAGGTCTCAGCCGGAGCCAAGCCAAGCGCCTGATCAACAGCGGCCGAGCGGGAAGGGATCCGAACGAAGGAGGACCCCCGCTTTCCCCGAAGAGAGCGGCGCGGGCGGGGGAGACGGTTTGGTTCATTCCTGAGGAAAAGGATCTACCCATCCGGCCGGAGCAAGTACATCTCGAAGTTCTCTTCGAGGACAACTACCTCGCAGTGGTCAACAAGCCTGCCGGAATGGTTACCCATCCGGGGGCCGGGAACCATCGGGGCACCCTGGTCTCCGCCCTCCTTAACCGTTGGCCTCAAGTAGAAGGTATAGGTACCTATCCACGTTGGGGCATCGTGCATCGTCTCGACAAGGACACGTCGGGTGCGATTCTGGTGGCATTGCATGCGAAAGCCTATCGGGGTTTGAGCACCGCCCTAGCGGCGCGAGATGTCAACAGGGAGTACCTCGCTCTGGTTCACGGTAGGTTCTCGGCCGGTACCGGCACGATTGAGGCTCCGATCGACCGCCGCGGGCCGCGGCGTTTCACCGGTCCGGCCGGGAAACCGGCTGTCACCCATTACCGGAGGTTGGCGAGCTGGGAACGGCCTTCGCTCAGCCTGCTGGAAGTGAGCCTGGAAACGGGCCGGACCCACCAGATTCGAGTTCATATGGCATCGATCAGGAGGCACATCGTCGACGACCCGGTTTACGGAAAACCAGCCGGCCCCGGCGTGGATCCGGGCCGGGTCTGGCTTCATGCCCACCGCCTGAGGTTCTCCCATCCGCTCGATGGCGCCGTGGTGGCGGTTTCGGCGCCACTTCCCTCAGACCTTCTCGCCGGGCTGGATGCGCTAGGGGCGCCCACCCTGGGAAGCCTTCCTTCCTGAATCCGATTCCATGCGTGTTGCGTGTTGCGGGAGCGCTCGTTTGCCCGAGCGTCCTTGATCGGCGCTAAGGTCATTCCGACCGGGTACCCCTGACCGGCCATAACCATCCAGGTGTAGGGCTAGGTTGGAGCAAGGTGTCGAATAGCGGTTTCGTTCATCTCCATGTTCACAGCGAGTACTCGATGCTCGACGGGGCGGCCCGTATTCGGGATGCGGTGGCTGCGGCGGTGGATGATCGCCAACCGGCTCTGGGTTTAACCGATCACGGCGTACTGTACGGGGCGGTCGATTTCTACAAGACGGTCACCGGCGCCGGGCTGAACCCAGTCCTCGGTGTCGAGGCCTACGTCACTCCCGGATCCCGGTTCGATCGGCCCGCAAGGGCGGATAACGTCCGCTACCACATGACCCTGCTGGCGGAGACCCAAGCGGGGTACCAGAACCTGGTGAAGCTTGTCAGCCGGGCCTTTCTCGAAGGCTACTACTACAAGCCCCGGATGGACCTGGAGCTGCTGGCCGAGCACTCCGACGGTATTATCGCCACCTCCGGGTGCCTCGGGGGCCATGTTCCTCAACTCCTGGATCCTGACGCCTCCAGGGAGGAGGGCAACACCGGCGGAACACGGGACGTATCGGCAGCCATTCGAGCCGCCGGCATCTATCAGGATATCTTCGGCAAGGATAGCTTCTTCATAGAACTGCATGATCACGGGTTGGAGGCTCAAAGGCGGACCACCCCGGACCTGGTCGACATCGCCCGCCGCCTCGGGGCGCCGCTGCTCGCTACCAACGACATCCACTATGTCCGGCGTGAACAAGCCGAGGCGCATGACGTGCTCCTGTGTATCCAGACCGGTTCCCTGGTGGACGATTCCGGGCGTCTCAAGTTCGACGGGTCCGAGTTCTATATGAAGACCGCTCGGGAAATGCGAGACCTGTTCCCTTCCGACCAGTTTCCCGGCGCATGCGATAACACGTTGTGGGTTGCCGAGCGCTCTCAGGTAAGGCTCGACTTCGACCAACTCCTGCTACCACACTTCCAAGTTCCCCACGGCCACACCTCGGTTTCATACCTACGAGAGTTGGTGCTGGCGGGCGCACGCGAAAGGTACGGTGGTGATCTCGGCGGACCGATCGGGGAGAGGATAGAGCACGAGATCCGCATCATCGAGGAGATGGGGTTTCCCGACTACTTCCTCATCGTTTGGGATCTCATCCGCTACGCCAAGGAACGTCGTATAAGGACCGGTCCGGGTCGGGGATCGGCAGCCGGTTCGATCGTCGCCTACTCGCTGGGCATCACCGACCTGGACCCCTTGGAGTATGGCCTGATCTTCGAACGCTTCCTCAATCCGGGACGCCGCGAGATGCCCGATATCGATATGGACTTCGACGAGCGCTACCGGGGCGACGTGATCAGGTACGCAGCCGAGAAGTACGGATCCGACCACGTCGCCCAGATCATCACTTTCGCGACCATCAAGGGCAAGCAGGCTATCCGGGACTCGGCTCGCGTTCGGGGTCTGCCTTACGCCCTTGGTGACCGGCTTGCCAAGCTGATGCCGCCTGCGGTACTCGGACGGGAGGCGTCGCTGGACATCTGCTTCGAGCCACCGCCCGACGACGCGCAACAGGTGGTTAAGGATTGGCATACCAACGCCGCCGGTCTCAGAGATGCGTACCAGAACGAGGAAGAGGCCCGCACGGTGCTGGACACGGCCAGGAAACTGGAGGGTCTCAGGCGACAGGATTCGATTCATGCCGCGGCTGTGGTCATCTCACCCCGACCGCTCACCGATCTGGTTCCCCTGCAACGCAAGGGCCAGGACGCCGAAATGGTGACGCAGTTCGAGATGCATGCGATCGAGGAACTCGGTCTCCTCAAGATGGATATTCTGGGTTTACGGACCCTCTCCAGCATCGACCGTGCCCTCGATCTGATCGAAGCCGGCACCGGGATCCGACCTGACATAGACCGAGTCGATCTCGAAGACGCCAAGACCTATGCCACGTTGTGTCGAGGGGATACGATCGGTGTGTTCCAGCTGGAGGGCACGGCTATGCGGGCCCTGATCCGGAGCCTCAAGCCGGATCGCTTCGAGGACCTGATTGCCTTGGTGGCGTTGTACAGGCCGGGACCCATGGCCAACGATTGGCACAACGCCTACGCAGACCGGAAGAACCGCCGCAAGAAGGTCGAGTACCCGCATCCGGCAACCGAGGAGGTGCTCAGGGAGACCTACGGGCTGATGATCTACCAGGAGCAGGTCATGCAGATCGCTCGTGACATCGCCGGCTATTCGATGGCCGACGCCGACGCTCTGCGTAAGGCGATGGGAAAGAAGATTCCCGCGATCATGCGCAAGGAGCGCAACAAGTTCGTGACCGGTGTGGTGGCCAACGGTAACGAGACGGCCTTCGGAGAGGAACTGTTCGAGTCCATAGAAGGATTCGCCGGTTATGGATTCAACAAATCCCACAGCGCCGCCTACGGGCTCATTGCCTACCAGACGGCTTACCTGAAGGTTCACTATCCGGCCGAATACATGGCCGCGCTCTTGACGTCGGTGAGACGGGACAAGGAAAAGACGGCTATGTATCTGAACGAGTGCCGCACCATGGGGATCGAGGTGATGACCCCGTCGGTCAACGCCTCCGAGAGCGATTTCACGGTCCGGGATGGGCGGATCGTATTCGGTATGTCGGCCGTGCGAAACGTTGGTGGGGGAGCGGTGGAAAAGATCATCGATGCCAGGTCCGGGGACGGTCTCTTCCAGGACTTCCAGGACTTTTCCAACCGGGTCGATACCCAGGTGCTCAACAAGCGGGTGGTGGGTTCCCTTATCAAAGCCGGGGCCTTCGACGCATTAGGGCATCCGCGCATGGGGCTATGGCTGGCGTATGAGGCTCTGCTGGCCGACACCTTGGGTCGCAGGCGCCAAGAGGATAGAGGGCAGTTCAGCCTTTTCGGGGGTGATCTAGGGGGTCCGGCGCTCGAACCGGTGGAGATACCGGACCAGGAGTGGGACAAGCGGCGACTGCTGGCATTCGAGAAGGAAATGTTGGGTCTGTATGTTTCCGATCATCCGCTGCTCGGCCTCGGCCTAGCGATGCAGCGACTGACAACCAGCTCGATATCGGGTCTAGCCGATCTTGCGGACGGCAGCCGGGCGACCATCGGCGGCATCGTGGGCGCCATCACGTTGAGGTACACCAAGAGCGGTGACGCCATGGCTTTCTTCCAATTGGAGGATCTGGAAAGATCGGTGGAGGTACTGGCCTTTCCCGGACTGATGGCCGAGGCGGGTGGATTGATCAGGAGCGATGCGGTCCTTCTGGTGGAGGGCAAGATCAACAACTCGGGCGACGATGTCAAGATCAGAGCGTCACGGATCACCGAGCCGGACCTGCGGGCTAACACCGACCTTCACCTGACGGTTCCTGCCACGGCCCTGTCGCGCGGAACGGTCGAGAAGCTCCGAGATATCCTTTCCAACCATCCCGGTCCGGCGCCGGTGTTCATCCGTATGGAAACCAATGGGCACAGCAAGGTTCTGCGATTCGATGATCAACATCGGGTTGAGCTGAGTTCCACCCTGTACGCGGATATTCGAAACCTGTTGGGCGCCGACTCGGTGGCCTAGGAGGGTGCTGAGAAACCCCGTACAAAGGGGTTCAGCCGTTAACCCGCAACTCTCTGACCAGGCGGTGTGCTAACCATCGACCCCGTGAAATTCGTTTTTCAGGACCCTTCTAGAGTGGCCTTCTTCAGCGGGGCACGAATCGGTCGATCGGCGGCACGGGCTACAGATGGGGGCGTATACTCATGGACTACCCCGGCCCCCGGCGGAGCCGTAGCCCCTTTGATACATAGGAGTGCACAGGTCGATTTGTGAGTACGCGTGTGTTGTTCCTCGACGATTCGGGCAAGCCGGAGCGGAGCCACCCGTCGATGGGTTTGGTGATTGGCGGATTTTCGGTACCGTCGGTTCGGGTACCGGCCCTCAGCCGTATGGTTGCCGGGGCGAAGGCAAAGTTTTTCCCGGGCCGGGGGGACCCAGCCTTATGGGAGTTGAAGTCCTCCTATCTCGTGAAGCCCAACCCGTGGAAGCGCAGCAAGAATCGCGGCTTCGTAAACGAGACTATTCGGATCATCCGGGAGACGGGAGGCACGGTCTACACGGTGAGTATCGACAAGCGGCGGATGCACCATCCGATGACCCTGAAGACAACGATGCCGCTACAGCTCCAAGCGCTCGTGGAGCACTTCGCTGTTGAGTGTGCCGAACACCTGGAGACGGGGCTGATCGTTTCTGACTGGTCTAACCACCGCGATGACGCTCACGCCAGTAAGTGCGTTGGCAGTTTCGTGACTTCACGACGCCTCCGTCTGCATCCGAGTGTGTACTACGCGAACTCTCTTACGACGCAGGCGGTTCAGGTCGCTGATCTGATTGCAGGGGTACGCCGGCGGGTGGTCGAGGGTGATGGCCGCTTGACTGTGATCAGCCGCAGGATGGCCGCTACACGAACCGTGCCGGATCACCCGGGGCTGATCACCTCCCGGGGACGGAAATACACGAATCAGATAGCGTTGTTCTGAGTTCGTACTGCTGTTCCTGTGACCTTCCTCTTGGTACCTGGAGCGGAACGGCCTCAACAGAGTGCTTGAGCGGGTTCCACTTGCCATTTGATCGGCGGGTTCATAGAATGATTGTTGCCTGTCCGCTCGGTTAGTAGGCACAAGCCGAATGTAACCGAAGTGCGGCGGCGACGGGGCCCCGGAACGCACGGGGTCCCTTTCTTTTGGGAGCTTTTCTAACGAAGCTATTCCGAGTAATAGTCTGTAATCGATGGTTAGTGATCTTTGATCAGTTCCCGGGCTGAGCAGCAGGCTCGGGTCTTGAGGCCGTTGATGTACCGTGCGAGGAGTCCCCTGTGATCAGCTGATGCAGGCTTCCAAGACATTCTTGTGGTGCTCACTTTGCGGATCGATGATGTCCTCATGGCCGGCCCCTCCGAGGCTCACGAAGCGGGCCTCGTCACCGGCCGTCACGGCTGCCTTGACGAAGTGTCGGCTCTGTTCAGGGCTAATACAGTCATCGCGCTCGCCGTGAAGGGCCACGATAGGTATTCCCAGGGGTAGGACATGGATCGGGCTTGCCTGATCGAGGTCGGTGGCGATGTCCTCGCCCAGGAATGCGGCCAGTTCCGTGTCGAAATCGGGTCGAAGTCGATGGAGGTCGAGAATACCGGCCAGGAGTATTAACTTGCGGGCCGCCACCCGGTGTTGCTTGAGGGCGAGGACCGCCAACTGTGCTCCTGCGGAGTGTCCGATAATCCGGATCCGGTCCGGATCGAGGTGGTACTCGGGGGTGAGTGAGGAGACGGCACGGATGCCGTGCGCGACGTCCTCCACTACCGCTCGCCAAGACCCTGCCGAGGGAACCCTGCGGTATTCGATATTCCAAGTAGCGTGACCGTGCGCGGCCAAGTCGACGGCCAATCCGTCCATCAGGTCGCGGGTGTAGGGCGCGGTCCAACCACCGCCATGGATGAGGACCGCTACCGGGTGCGGTCCTTCCACCTCCGGGAGTCGTAGATCCGCGATATGGTCGGGATGGCTTCCGTAGCTGACGGTGGTGGGTGTATGTCTGCTTCGGTAGTGGATGTGCGCTATAGCTGACAGGTATCCGGACACACCCCGACCGAAGATCTGATATACGCAGGCCGGGCCGGTTAGCGAGACGCGTCGCCAAGGCTCCCTCTCCCGGATGTTCGAGATGTGTACCTCGACCGTCGGGATTCCCACCGCTTCGATGGCGTCATGGAGCGCGTAGCTGGTGTGGGTGTAGGCGCCGGGATTGAACACGATGGCGTCGTAGCGATGCCGGGCTTCGTGGATGGCGTCGATGAGGTCACCCTCATGATTCGACTGGTAGGTCCCGAGCCGGTGCCCGAACCTTGCAGCCTGTTCACCGCATGTTTCCTCCACTTCCGCCAGTGAGGTCGCGCCATACACCTCCGGAGAGCGGGTTCCCAGAAGGTTCAGGTTAGGGCCGTTCAGCAGCAGGATTCGCATGATCGCCCAGCGTAGTCAGGGTTTTGGATCCGGTCTGGGTGACGAGCGGTCATGATCACCGGTCTACCGCGTAAGAGGGGCACAGATGTAGTGTTACTCCAGTCTACGAAAGGGGCGACTGTGTCATCAGGTGTGCATAGGGCGATGGGGATAGCGCTGGTCGTCTATTCCGTGCTGTACACCGTCCAGGTCGTGTTCGGGAGCCTGTACTCGGAAGTGCTTTCCGCCTCTGACGTGTTCGGGGTCATGAACTATCTGACTGCGGCCGGGATCGTCGTGTCGGTTACGGTTATGTGGACGCGGAGGCGATGTGCGGGAAGCCCGGACACCGCGCCGGGTCCCTACCTGGCGGCCCGGGCCGGGTTCTACTCCGCCCTTGCCTTGGCCATACTGTTCTTCACTCTTTGGTTCCGGTTGCTCATGTTGGGCGAGGGGGAGTCATTGAGCACCGCGGATGATTTCGCGTGGTATCTGGTCGCCGTGCTCAATCCATTGGTACTCGGAACCACCGGTGCGATCCTGTCGAAGACGTCGACCCCTTGACGAGGCAAAGACAGGGTTTGAACAAGCTGGCACCGGACCGGTCGTAGACTGACAAAGCGGCGTCGGAGGTCATCATTTTTCATGGTTCAGGGGGTGGCTGGTGGTCATATCTACGCTATGACGCCAGCGAGTCCGGTCCGTCACTGGATCGGGCGCTGCTCCGGCGGGTTTTTTCCTACGGGCGGCCCTACCGATGGCTCCTGGTGGGTGTGCTGCTGACCATCTTGGTGGTGTCGGTCCTGTCGGTGATTCCCCCGCTCTTGATCCGTGAACTGGTGGACAGAGCGATCCCGGAGGCTGACCTGGGTCGACTGACCCTCCTCGGAGTGGGAATGGTGCTGGTTCCCCTGGTCAACATGCTGGTAGGGGCTATACAGCGATGGATGTCCGCCCGGGCCGGAGAGGGGATTATCTTCGACCTGCGTCGCAGCCTCTACGGGCACCTCCAATCCATGTCCTTCCGGTTCTTTACCGAGACGAAGACCGGAGAGCTTGTTTCGCGATTGAACAGCGACGTGGTTGGCGCCCAGACCGCTATTACGGGAACCTTCGTAACCATCATCTCGAACTTCATCTCGGTGGTGGTGGTCATGTCCGTGATGCTTCGAGCCGAGTGGAGGCTCACCTTGCTGGCGGTTGCCGCACTTCCGCTGTTCATTTACCCGGCGCGACGGGTGGCCCAAGTCTTGAGAAGGATCACCCGGCGCCAGATGAAACACAATGCGGAAATGGCCTCCATCCTCAACGAGACCTTCAATGTCAGCGGCGCCCTACTCGTGAAGCTGTTCGGACGCCGGGGGGAGGAGATGGCGAGGTTTTCCGACCAGGCCCGGATGGTGCGAGACCTGGGTGTCCGCCAAGCGATGATCGGGCGATGGTTCTTTGCCGCTCTCGGATTGATCAGCGCGATGGGTACAGCGTCGGTCTTCTGGGTGGGCGGCTACATGGTGATAAGGGGAGACCTGAGTCTTGGAACCGTGGTCATGTTCGCCACGCTGCTGGTCCAGTTATACGGACCTCTGGCGTCCATGTCCAACGCCCGAGTCGAGTTCGCAACCTCGCTGGTTTCCTTCGAGCGGGTCTTCGAGATCCTGGATCTACCTCACGAGATCGTCGAGACCTCCAACCCGTCGGATATCCGCCCGGTCAAGGGGGCGGTTGAGTTCGATCATGTCTCCTTCCGCTACCAGGCGGAGGAGAGCGCCGGGTTGGCGCCGGTCAGCCGCCCATGGAGGCTTCCGGATGAAGATTCGTCGATGGTGCAAACCAGCCGATCATGGGCAATCGAAGATGTGAGTTTCCGCATCGAACCGGGGCAGCACGCGGCGCTGGTCGGACCTTCCGGCGCCGGAAAGACCACCGTAAGCTACCTGTTGCCCAGGCTCTACGATGTAAATGAAGGACGTGTAACGATTGACGGGACCGATATCCGGTGGGCCAGTCTGCAGTCGTTGGAACAGTCGATCGGCGTGGTTACCCAGGAGACGTTTCTCTTTCACGACACCATTGCCGCCAACCTGCGGTACGCCAAGCCCGACGCCCGGCAGGAAGAACTCGAACAAGCGGCTAGGGCCGCCAACATCCATGACTTCATCATCTCGCTAGGGGACGGCTACCAGACGGTGGTGGGGGAACGTGGATATCGCCTATCGGGAGGTGAAAAGCAGCGAGTCGCGCTAGCCAGGGTGATCCTGAAGGATCCACAGATCCTGATACTCGATGAGGCGACGGCTCACCTCGATCCCGAGTCGGAGGCGCTGATACACCAGGCCCTCGATAGGGTGATGCTGGGGAGAACATCTCTGGTAATTGCCCACCGGTTGTCTACTATCCGTGCCGCCGACCGGATTCTCGTTCTGGATGAGGGACGATTGGTGGAGGAGGGAACCCACGAGGTTCTGCTCCGTCGGGATGGTCTGTACGCCAGGTTGTACCGGACGATGTTTGAGGGACAGAACGCGCCGGCCTGAGCGTGGTCAGGCGCCCATCGCCCTCGACACCGAAGGTGACCCATGAGCCAGCAGGAGCAGGTTCTCGTCATGGCACATCCACAGGTAGTTGTTCACCTTGAACCACCGATTAGGGGGCGCTACCCGCAGAGCCGCGCGACCGGCCGAATGTCGGGCACGATAGGCCAGTACTTCTACATCCGGGGCATGGACGGCGTCGATACGCCCCACCAATTCGAAGTCACCGAAAAGGGCCGACATGCATCCCCACCCGTCATCGGCGCCGGTGGAGTCGATGAGGTGGATTCTTTGGCACTCCGGACATGTTCTCACCCGGATCCCCCGATGGGTCGAGATCGTTCCGGCATGGTCCAGGCACCGCATAAACAACATGGTGCCAGAGGGGTGGGACACGGAAGGTGATTTGGGGTCTGATCGTCCGACCGGCCATTGGCTTTGCGACATTCGCAGGTCCGAGATCTAGATTTCTGCTGCTACGGAGGCCGGCAGCCCGCTCACGATGCGGTGGGTTTCTATGGATACTCGCACGAGGCGTTGTAGGTGGAGGATGAGGTTGTATGGATGGTCGGCCCATTGATGCCATTGGTTGGGATCGTTGGTGATGCCGGAGTTTCTGTCGGTTGTGACCTTGAGGCGGTCGATGGCCCATTCGAGGGGTGTTCTGCCGTTGACTTTGTACAGGTGGGCTTCGTCGGGGATCCTCTCGATACGGCATCGGCTGTTGACATGCAGCACGCTTCGGTTGTCGGTTAGTTTCCCGTCGCTGCCACGTATTCTGTCCCAACGCATTCTGTTATCAATGCGATAGAAGCCCCCGTCGTCGGTCCCGCTCGGTGCGGTGACGGTTAGCGGCCACGGCTCACAGGTCTCGTAGCCGAGGTGCAGGTCGATAAGAGCCTGTCCGGCGTCCTGGAACGTCCGGAAGTTGGGAGCCAAGGGAATGCGTGGCAGCCCTTTTCGCAGGTCGTGAGCGTATCTGGTGCGCCAGTCCTGGGCGTGGAGGACACCGTAGATGTACGCCCAGATGTCGTCCTTGGATATGGTCGGGTCGTTGTAGCGCTGTCGGAAATGGTGGAGGCACCAGTGCGTGATGTTGTCGACCCTGCCGTCTGGGCCTGGCTTGTCTTGGTTGCCTGTGCGCTGGTCGAAGTGGAGTAGCGGGGGGGGGGGGGCGTCGGTGCCTGTCTCGTACCTGTATCGGGGGAAGGCTTGTCCGCCTGAGTGGAGATGCAGGTCGGGAGTGGTATCTGTGATGAGAGCAGAAAACTCGACGCTGGCTCCTGGGCCCGTGACGTAGATAGCCTGGTTTGGGAGGACATGACGCAAGATATTGTCCGTCCATCGTGGATCGGTGGTTGATCTACCTGCTGCGCGCCGTGCGGGGAAGATGGCGGGGATGCGGTAGACCTGGTTGATACATGCCGACTCGTGGTAGAGCCATTGCTTGACGAAGGGCCGATAGTGGACGAGCCGAAGGTAATGATGATCGAATACGATTCGTGTATCGCGCTTGAGATGTAGACGGGTGTCTCTCGACCATTTCATCCGATGCAGCGCGTCGTTTGTGGTCGCCTCCTGTAGGGTCATGTCCCCGGCCTTGACGGCGCGTCGTCGTCGTTCGTAGAAGTCGACTATCTTCGCTGCGCGGTCCACTAGTGCGTGGCGGTCGTAGGAGTACAGGTACGGATCACGACCTGTTGCTAGACCCAAAGAGTACAGACGCATCGCAGTATCCGGCACGGCGCGTTTGCTCGCTCTTGCAGCTTTGTGGCCTAACCGGATCAGCTTCTTCCACGTCGGATCTCTCTGGTTGATCCAGTCGTGATGCTCGTCGGGTTCGAGGAGCTGCCAGTCGTCGATGCCGTCGACTGACCCCAGGTCGACGAGGGTTTGCAGTTTTTGTTCGCGGGTGAGGTAGTCGCCGATGTCTCGGTAGTGGATGCGGCAGCCGGTGTGTGTGGTGCCGGGGTTTCGGACCATCACGGTGACCGCCACACCCACGCGGCTGCTCCCTCCGAAGACCTTGCCACCTTCTCGTCTCCAGGCTTCTCCTTGGAGGCGGGCGTTGCCTCGCAGGTTGAAGATGTAGAGGCTGGTGAACTCGTCGGCGAGGCAGGCGCGCATCCCGGCTTCGGCGTTACCGTCGATGTATCCGCTCGGGGTGACGAAAGCGACGATGCCGCGCTCACCGATGCGGTCGGTCGCCCACCGTACAGCCATCTTGTACAAGTCCATTAGTTGCCTGCGGTTCTGGGTCTTGCTTTTCGCTGCGTAGGTTTGGCGGATCCGTTCTTCAAGGTCGGTGTGGGGGATGTTGGGGTTGTCCTCACCGGCGTGTCTTTGTCCTGCTGACCAGGGCGGGTTGCCGACGATGATTTGGATGGGCAGTTCGGCCTGTTTGCGGGCGCGTTCGCTGTTGGCGCCGAGGGTGGGCATGGGAGGCTGTTGGGGGTTCAGCTCGAAGGTGTCGGTGAGCACTACTCCACCGAACGGCTGGTAGTCGTCGTTGGGACGGCGGGTCATGTAGCCCTGTTCGATCTTGACCGCGGCGATGTAGTAGGACAGGGGTATCCATTCGTTGGCGTGTAGTTCCGATACGTATTTGCGGGTCAGGTCTCGGTCTGTGACCAGGTCGGGGAGGGTGAGCAGCCGGTAAGGGAAGGTGCCGGTGCCGACGAACGGGTCCAACACATGTACGCCTTCGTCGGTGAGTCCCCGCCCGAACTCGCGGCGTGAAGCTACATCGGCTGATCGGAGGATGAAGTCGACCACCTCGACGGGGGTGTAGGCGATCCCGGCCTGGGAAGCCAGTTTCGGTTCCACTACCTGGAAGAAGGACTCGTACAGGTCGAGCAGGATCCGCAACCGCCCTTCCGGATCGGTAACTTCCTGCACCCGGATCTTGACACTCTGGTAGAAGTGGTCTAGGTCGCGGGCTTCGTTAGCCAGTCCCTCGCGATCAAGCGCCTCCACCATTCTGTTGAGGGCGCTGACGACGGGGTTGCGTTGAGCGAACTCGTCGCTGCCGAACAGCGCCTCGAACACGGGCAGCGTGACCAGATGCGAGGCGAGCATCCCGATAACTGTCGGGGCCTGAAGATGCTCGTTGATGGTGTGGCGCATTTCGTCGAGGAAACTGTCGAACGCCTGACGGGTGTCCGCGTGGTCGGCACGTTCGAGCAGTTCCTCTATGCGCTGGCGGATCCGGTTCGTGACCGCTCCCACGTCGTTTCCCCAAGTCTTCCAATAGCGTTTGTCGCCGCAGTGTTCCACCAACGCAGAGGCGATCTCGTCGTTGAGAGGGAGACTCATCTGGCCGACTTCCTGAATCGTCCCAGGAGCGTCGCCGTCGTCTTCGTCACCGGCGGTGTTGTCAATGACAGTGACGGGGGGTTTGCCGCCAATGTCGGCGGTGTTGACCCACACGTCCATCCGTTCGTCGTGAGCACGCAACGCTGAGATCACATCCCACACCGGCTGGAAGTCGGATCTTCGCAAGAAATCGGCATCGGTGACCCGTTTGCCTTCGGGGACGATCACGGGCAGCACGATGTAGCCCCGATTCTTCCCCGGAGCGCTTCGCATGACCCGTCCCACCGCTTGGACGATCTCCACCTTCGACTTGCGCGGTTGCATGAACAGCACCGCGTCGAGGGCGGGAACGTCGACGCCTTCGGTGAGGCATTTGGCGTTGGTGACAATCCGGCAGCGTCCTTCGGGGATCTCGGCTCGGAGCTCGTTGAGGGCCTGCGCCCGGGCACTGGCGCGTGTCGTTCCGTCAATGTGTTCCACGTCGAGGTCGAGCAGTGTGCTGCCCAACTCGTGTTCCCGTCCCACATCGGCTGCTTGGCGACTAACAATTGCCGGCCACCACTTCTCCAAGTTGGTGGACGTCTTGATCGTGTTGGAGAAAGCGATAGCCCGCCGGGCTGTGTGGTGAGGGTTCAACCGTCCGGTTACCCGCTCGCCCGGGCCCCGGCTGGTCGGGTCTGCCAGAGCGTCCCAACATCCCAACAGTCTCACCACATCGGACACGTTCACGCCGGTCTCTTTATGTTCAGCTACGAAATCCCCTGCCAGGTTGGCGTAGAGCCCGTCCGACACGGCCACTATGGCCACTTCGTAGTCCGACAGGTGCCCCTCCTCGACGGCTTTGCGGAAGCTCATCTGGGAGAACACCGGACCATAGGTGTCCTCATCGTCCATCGAGTAGATCGCCACCTGCCGTTCTTTGGCTTTCTCTTTGACGTTGGCGCTGTACAGCCGAGGAGTAGCAGTCATGTACAACCGCCGATCCGCCGACACCATCTCGTTGTCGTGCGCCATCAGCCAGGCCGAAACCGTCTCCCGTCCTTTCTTCTCCACACCGGTGGTCCGATGCGCCTCGTCGCAGATCATCAGATCGAACCGCCCAGCCCCGTCGGCATGCGCGTTGGCGATGACCGGAAGCGACTGGTAGGTGCAGAACACCACCGTCATCTCGCCGGGGCTGTCCTGGACAAGAACCTCGGCAATGTCTTCAGGGTCGGTAGTGACCGGAATCGACAACTCCGTCAGGTTGGCGTCCTCCGATCCGCGACGACCCGCTGAGCTGTCCGAACACACCCCGATGTACCGCTGCAGAGTGCGACGCTGGGTCGCCCACTCCCGCATCGTCTGACCCAACAACGAGATAGACGGCACCACATACAAGACCCGGCCACCCTCGCCCACCAACCGCTCAGCCGCCCACAACGCCACCACCGACTTGCCGGTACCGCACGGCAGGATCAGCTTTCCCCGCTCATGCGCCTCGAAGCCCGCGATTATCTTTTTAACAGCTTCCTGCTGATACCGCCGGGGTTCGTAAACGGTCTCCTCGAACACCAGGGTCTCGGGTTCCTCCACGAACTCCGCCCAATCAACAGGCCACCCGTCCAGATCCCCATGTGTAAGGACACGACAGTTCGGCGCCTTCTTCAGCTTCCGCCATCCCGCCTTCGGAAGAGCACCCTTCGATGTGGATACGAACAGGCGGCGATCAAACCGCGCTGCGTCTGCGAGGAACGAGTTGATTTCGGCAGTGGCGACCCTGGACCTCGGGTAGTCCTTGCACTGGATAGCCCACTCCTTGCCGTCAAGATCCCGAGCGACCAGATCAACCCCGATATCCGGTCCGTCCCGATCCGGATACTCCTCCCAGAGCCACACATCCGAGAACCGATCCCGGAACTCACCCGGGTGATCCAACAACGCCGCCTTCACCAGCCGCTCGAAACTATGTCCCTGGAACACCGCAGTCGAGGAGCGCTCCCGGATCATTCCCAAAGCGGCGTCTAGGTTCGGCACAACGAGTCTCCTTCAATCACATCCCACAACCCCGAATCCGACGACACAGACAACGAGTTCCAGAGACTCCCGAATCCCGCTGGAGTCCTATGGGGCTGGACGCTTGGTTCTTGTGAATGTATAATGATGGTTGGAGTTCTTCTGTCGGTGAGGTATGGTTCCGATGGTGGAGTGAGGCTAGCGGGCTTGTATACGGCGACTGAATCAGACCGTGCAGATTCTCTCGGTGAAGATGGCTGGGTTTACCATTCGGGATGACGGCAGGCCCGCACCACTTCGGGGACCCAGTAGGGAGCGTCGTGTTCAGTCAGGGTTTCCATCCGGGCCGGCTCCCTTTCCGTTCCGGCGCTGGTCTCAATTCCCGACTAGGTCGCTAACCACAGGGTGGAAGAGATTGTGACTCAGGTATCGGAGACGACATCAAGCCAGATAGTGACGGTGTCCCACCCGAGTGCACACTTCACCGCCGTCGTACGGCTCTGGCGACGTAATAGGCAGGTGCTTGGGTTTATGCCAACAGCTGCCTTCAGCGACCGCGCTGAGCGTGGCACGTTGCTCGCCGCGGTGACCAACGACCGAGTGGTCGGCTATGTGCTGTTTGATTTGCCTGGCGACATCGTAAAGATTATCCACTTGTGTGTTGACCCCTCCGAGCGGGGAAGGGGCATCGCTCGACTTCTCACCGATGAAGTAAGCCGTCGATACCAGGACTATCAAGGAGTCCAGTTGTCGTGTCGACGAGACTACGACGCATCAACACTCTGGCCTCGTCTCGAGTTCGTCTACAAAGGCGAGCGCCCCGGTCGCGGCCATGCGGGAAGACTTCTGACGATCTGGTTTCGCGATCACGGCCACGGCGATCTGTTCACGTACAGCCCTGAGCAGTCTGACGCAGCACGTCCTGCCGCGGCCCTTGATCACAACGTCGTTATCGATCTCCTTACCGATAGGCCAGAGGGCGAGGACAGCCGGAATCTACTCGACGACTGGATAGACGAGCAGATTGTCCTGTGCATTACAGATGAAAGCTTCCAAGAGACCGAACGGTCAGAGGATGCGACGCAGCGGACTCACATGCTTAGACGTATGGCACGCTTCACCAAGTTGCCGTCGAGTTCAACAAACTTTGAGAAGCTGGTTGAAGACGTTGCCTCGCTGGCACCTCGTATTGGACGATCGGATCACCGCCACCTTGCCTACGCTATCGCAGGCAAAGCGTCATACTTCATAACTCGCGATAGCAGGATTATCCAATCCGCTGACGAAATACATGATCATTTCGGAATCAGGATAATGCGCCCCGAGCCGTTGATCACCGAGCTTGACCGTAGTAGGTCAGAAAGTCAGTACGCCCCGGCGGCACTCAATGAGACATCGTTCACAGTCGGCTCGGCTGTTGACGAGGAACAGTTGTTCCTTCAGGCATTCTTGAACTACGGCGACGCCGAACGGCGGCATGAATTAGCTGATGTGCTCCATACGGCGCTAGCCCGGCCTCAAAAATATGAACTCTTGGTGGTACGGGACAGCGATGGTAGACATCGTGGCTGCGCGATTCGCCACCGTGCCGATAACGCTCTGATACTCGACACCTTGCGAGTTGCGTCGCCCGACAGGCTGGGCCATGTTATCGCGCGACAGTTGTGCTACCTCCAACGCCAGGCGGCAGCCGACGAACGTGTTCCGACCGTGCGGGTAGTAGACAGATATCCGTCGCCTCCGATGATCAATGCCCTTGCTGCTGAGGGATACGAGAAGGAGTCCGACCAGTGGGTTTGTTCCGTAGACGTAGGCCTCAGAGAGGCGAATGAGTTGCGCGAGCTTGATAACGCCACGCCAGCCGGCGTCGTCCATTATGAGCGTCTGTGTTGGCCGGCGAAGCTGACCGGTGCTGGACTTGCGACATTCATGATCCCCATCAAGCCACCGTTCGCAGAACAACTGTTCGATACACGGCTCGCATCTGAAACATTGTTCGGACGTGAAGAACTCCTCGGCTTGAGCCGAGAGCATGTGTACTACCGCAGCCCTCTGACGGGGCGGGGACTCGCTTCGCCGGCACGACTCCTGTGGTACGTGTCGGGACGAACCCAGAGTCAGAGCCAGGGCCACCTGCGAGCCCTATCACAACTGGCAGAGGTACGCATTGGCCATCCCAGGACTTTGTTTCGGAGATTCGAGCGACTTGGTGTCTACACCGAACGTGAAGTAGTGGCTGCCGCCGGCGGCAAAGATAAGGTGATGGCGCTTCGATTCATCAACACTGAGCTATTTGATACACCTCTGAGCCTCAATGAGGCACGCGAGACTGCTATAGCTCTCGGTGAGGCGTTCCACCCTCCCCAGTCTCCCCTCCGGGTCAGCGACCGGTTTTTTGCCGCGGTGTACAGAAAAGTGTCGAACTATGCAGCCTGAAGAAACAATCCTCCTACTGTCCATCAAGCCACGGTTCGCTGAGGCGATACTGGACGGAACCAAGACCGTTGAGCTTCGTCGGGTTCAGCCCTCGGTGCACGCTGGAACGATCGTCCTGCTGTACGCATCGTCACCACAGCGCGAGTTGGTCGGGACCTTTCGGATCGCCGGACTGGAAGTTGATTCAATCTCCGCGATCTGGGATCGATACGGAAGCGAGTGCGGAGTGTCTGAAGCGGAGTTCATCGACTATTTTGCAGGAGCGAACCAGGCGGTAGCGATCTTGGTGGATTCTCCAGTCCGGCTGTCACCACCACAATCTCTCGAGATCCTCCGGGATCGGATGGTCGGATTCCACCCTCCTCAGAGCTTCAGATACTTCAACCGTCCAGCGGTGGAGAAACTAGGCCTGTCGTATTAACCCATCTCCCGGATGTGAGCCGTGCCGCGTCTATGGGAGTCTCCGGTACACCCGGTACGATCACCGCGCCGGGACCCTCCTATTACGCCTTTCAAAGCAAGCTCATCCGAACATCGACATCCATTTGGGACTTTCCCCCTCCCTCGATAACTCCACGGGTGGGTGGTACGTCGCGATAGTCCCGTCCCACCGCGATACGCACGTAGCTCTCATCGGTGATCGTGCAGTTGGTGGGATCGATGCCGATCCATCCCAACCCGGGCAACAGAGCCTCGGCCCAGGCGTGGCTCGCGGCCCGGAAGGCGGCGCCGTCATCTTCCGGGCCGCTACCAGTGATGTGAAGATATCCCGACACGTATCTGGTCGGGACTCCCCACGAGCGGGCGATCGTCACCAGCACATGCGTGTAGTCCTGGCACACTCCCCTCCGGGAGGCGAGGATCTCGTCGATGGGAGAGTCGACCGTTGTGGCGCCGGGCGTGTACTCGAATGCGTCGTGGAGCGCCGAGGAGAGCCGCATGAGGTCGCTTAGGGGATCGGCGCCGGGTTCGAGGTCCAACTCGGTCATGAACCGGCTGAGGGAGGGTGTGGGCCGTGTCAGAGGGCCGGCCGCGGTGAAGTCCCACCACCGGGGATCGTTACCGGCCGCCCGAACCTCATCCCAAGCCCTCGACGCCAGACTCTCCGGCAGGACGGCCGGTGGGTAAACCGCTACGTGAGAGTTCGACACCACCTCCAGCCGCTCATGATCCCTATGGAGGGTCAAGACATGGCGGACATTGCCGAAGGGGTCCGTCTCGGTGTTGAGACGAGCCGAAGGCGTCGTGTTCACCCGGAACCGAAGGAGGCGCTGGTTGGAAGACTCGAGAGGTTGCAGGCACAGTGACATGGTGCAGCGTCGGACCGGGTAGCGATACCGGAATCGGGTGATGTGCCGGATCCGGTACTGCACCTCCGACTCTCGGGGGTGTTCAGGGAGGCTCATTGGTCGAAGCCGCCAACCTTCCTTTCCGACGGTACCTCAACCGGATAGTCGAAGTAGGTTTCGGTTACGAATCGATGGAGTCGGCGGCAGGCATTTCGGATGTCACGGAGGAGAGCGCGCCGACCTGCATTACCGGGCCATTCGTCCCCGACGAGTCGGCGAACCAGCTCGGCTTGTCGCCGCGCCCGCTCGGTTGATCGTTCGTCAGGACCTCGCCCGACCGCTTCCAACTCGTGGCAAAGCCCTTCAACCGACAGGCTGAGAGAGTCCGGCAGCTGGGAGTTGGTCACCAACAGATCCAGAATGCGGTCCGGTTCGATGGCGGTGCTGGAAGCCCGGTTATACGCCTCGAACGCGTAGTAGTGGCGCAGCAGGCTCGTCCAGTACGCGTCCGCCGGAACCTCGAACAACCGGACCGCGGTGATCTGGGCGATCAGCAGGGAGGCCGAGAGTTGGGTACGCTCCACATGGCCGCCGAGCTGCAGGAAATGCCAGGCATTGTCGCGATAGAGCGTCGTCGCGGTTACTCCCCGGAAGGTGTCGATCTCGGCTGCAGTCTCGGCATAGAAGTTCTCGGGAGACCTCACCCAGATATCCCCTATCTCGAGGTTCTGGAGCCGCAGGTGCGACCGGTTCAGGCAGGTCCACATCTCGGCGGAGATGTGGTGGCGCATCTGGCGTGCGTTCTCCCGTCCCTCGGCGAAGCAACTACGGACGGAGTCCGGGTTGGTGGGTTCGAAGGTCAGGTCGTCGGCCAACGTGAAAGAATCGACGATCGTGAACAGATCGTCGTTGTCGAACTCGAGGGTTCCGGTTTGCGGCCCCCGCTGCAAAGCGCCGTAGATCCGATGCCATCCGAAGTAGATGTCCCGCGGTGGGCTATCGACCAGGGATTCAGCCTGCTGTTTCAGCAGCCGGCAGAGGTGGCCGGCCCGTTCCAGGTAACGGCCCATCCAGTAAAGCCCGGCGGCGCTGCGCGAAAGCATCGTGGATCAGTCCTCCAAGACCCAGAAGTCCTTGCCGCCTCCACCCTGGCTGGAGTTGACGACCAGGCTTCCACGGCGAAGGGCTATCCGGCAGAACGCGCCCGGAACTATGCGGGTCTTGCGCCCGGTCAGGATGAAGGGACGCAGATCCACATGGCGCGGTTCGATGCGGTCCTCGATCAGGCACGGCGACCGCGAGAGGGCGAGGGTGGGTTGAGAGATGTAGTCGGCCGGGTCGGCCCGCAAGGAGGCGGCGAACTCGTTACGCTCGGCCGGGGTCGAAGCAGGCCCGATCAGCATTCCGTACCCACCCGATTCTCCTACTCGCTTCACCACCAGCTTGTCCAGGTTGTCGAGGGTGTACTCGAGGTCTTCCGGGCGGCGGCATAAGTAGGTTTCCACGTTGTCGAGCAGCGGTTCGGCGCCCAGGTAGTAACGGATCATGTCGGGGACGAACGCGTAGACGCTTTTGTCGTCGGCAACGCCGGTGCCGGGCGCGTTGATGACCGATACGTTCCCGAGACGGGCCGCGTGCAGCAGACCCGGTACGCCGAGTAGGGAGTCAGGCCGGAAGACGAGCGGATCCAGGAAGTCATCATCCACTCGCCGGTAGATCACGTCAACCCGTTTGAGCCCTGACGTGGTCCGCATGTACACGTATCCGTCTTCGACCAGCAGATCGCGTCCTTCCACCAGGTCGGCGCCGATCTGGCGGGCGAGGAACATGTGCTCGTAAAACGCGGAGTTGTACGTACCGGGGGTGAGCAACGCCATGGTCGGATCCGACCGCCCGTCCGGGGCCAGCTCCCGCAGGGTCTCTGCCAGCAACAGTCCGTAGTACTCGATGTCCCGTACCCGAGAGCGCCGATACAGGAGCCGGTGGGCGGACTTGGTAGCCTTGCGGATGGCGAGCATGTACGACACGCCTGACGGAACCCGCAGGTTGTCCTCCAGCACCTTGAACCCGTCGTTGGTGCGGACCAGGTCGGTGCCGCAGATCGCCACCCACACCCCTCGCGGGGCTTGGAATCCTCTCATCTCGAGGCGGTACTGGGGACAATCCCGTACCATGTCGGCGGGAATCACACCGTCGGTGATGATCCGAGCCTCGCTGTAGATGTCGGCTAGAAAACGGTTGAGCGCGGCCAAGCGCTGCACCAAACCGGCCTCCAGGCCCGCCCACTCCCCGGCGGACATCACCCTCGGGATGCTGTCGATGGGGATGATACGTTCAGTCTCCTCATCGTCGCCGTAGACAGTGAACGTGATGCCTTCGTTGGTGAACGAGCGGGTCACCCAATCCCCGATCGCACCCAGTTCAGCGGGCGTTAGATTATCGAGCGCTTCGTAGAGATCCGTGCTGTGGGGCCTCGGGGACCCGTCGGATCTCAACATCTCGTCGTAGATCGACGGATTCAGGTCGTAAGAGTCGAACTTCACTGTCGGCGCTTGGAGTTGGCGCGAAAGCGCGGGGATGCTGCGATTGTTTTGCTACCGGCCCGGATTGCAAGGTCGTCCAAATCAACACCTTCGATGCGTTTCCACAGAATGATAACTAGGCCTCGGTCAAGGTGCCGGGAGGGCTGAACCACCGGCCGAGGAAAGCCGAGCGAAGATCAAGGGTCGTCCTGGTTGTGGGTCGGCAGCGCCCGGTCCGGTGGGCTGGGGATCAGCAGAACCGGGATCTTGGAGGTGGTAGCCACCCTCATCGAGATGCTCTTCCATGCCGACTCGGTGAACAGGCGGCGGGTGGCGCCCATCACGATTGCCTGGGCGCCCAGGCTCTCGGAGGTGCTGACGATGGCGTCCGCCACGTCGTCGGCTTCAACGAACACGGTTTCGGGGATGATATTGCGGCGTGTCAAAGCGGCTACCACCGGCGCCACCATCTTCTCTCCTCTTTCACGCACATAGCGGCGGGTTTCCCGATCATTAGCGGTGTGGTCGGCCGAGCCGAATGGTTGCCAATCAGGATCCGCCAACTCCCGAAGGAAGTCCGGTGGGGTCTGCACCACGTTCAATACCGTCACCTCGCCTCCGGTGCGTGTGAGGGATTCCACGAAATCGGCGACCGGTTCAGGCGGTAGCACGCCTGCGGTCGTGACGAGAAGGTTCACGAGCCGGAATCTAGTGTCATTTACTTCTGTTCGCGGTCTTCCGGGTTGCTTCTTTGGGAATGACCGGGTGTTCAACGGTCCCGACTCGGCTACAGGATTGGTCACGCATCCCCCGCAGGAGCTTGAAGGCGAAGAAGGGTTATTCTGTTGACGAAACCCTGGAGGCCGGATCTCCGGAGTGTGTGTACTCGATCACCGGAAGGAGAAACAGGTGCCTGAACCGGTATTGATCAACCGGGTAACGTGGATGATCCCCAACGCCTTAGCCTTGGTGGGTTCGCGGTCCGGCGATGAATGGAACGGTATGACCACGTCGTGGATCACTCAACTGTCGATGGAACCGGTAATCATCGGTATCGGGGTCGACAATAAGGCGGTCACCCATCGCCTCATTAGCCGGGGAGGCGCGTTCAGCGTCAATCTGTGGTCCCCCGAGGACACCCGGGTGTTTGTCAAGTTCTCCAAACCGGCGAGAAAGGACGGGATGTCCCTGAACCGGCGCCCGATCAGGGAGGGGATCACCGGGGTACCGATCTTCGAGGAGGCGATCGCGTGGATGGAATGCGAAGTGCGCCAGACCATCGACTTCGGAACGCACACCTTGTTTGCGGGCGAGTTGGTCGGCGCCGGCGTTGTGGATGACCCGCCCCGAGCAGCTTGGATGGGCGATACCCGCATGAAATACGGGGGTGTCCGCCGGGGAGGCCATTGAGTGCCCCCTCCGCTAGCGGAGGGTCGGCGCCCTCACATCAGGTTGGTCTGATGGATATGCGGATGGACGGCAAGGTCGCGCTGGTCACCGGTGCTTCTCGCGGGATAGGTGAGGCGATCGCGGCTTCCTTTCTAACCTCCGGGGTCCGCGGGGTGGTAATCACCAGCCGCAAGCAGGACAATATCGAAGCCGCGGCCGATCGGCTCGCCGATCCGGATCGGGTGTTCCCTATAGTCGCCAAGTCCGATACCGAGGAAGGTGCATTGCGGGCGGTGGGGGCGGCGGTGGAACGGTTCGGGGCCTGTGACATCCTTGTCAACAACGCGGCTACCAACCCGGCCTACGGGCCGCTTATGGACGTGGACTTGGGCGCCCTGAAACGGACCTGGGACGTGAACTTGCTCGGACCGCTACTGCACGCGCGGGTGGCCTGGGATCTGTGGATGCGAAAGCATGGTGGGGTGGTCTGTAACAACGCTTCGGTGGGTGGCCGCCTTCCCGGCCGGGGCATGGGCGCGTACAACATCTCGAAAGCGGCTCTCATATACATGACTCGCCACCTCGCCTACGAGTTGGCCCCCACCGTGCGGGTGGTGAGCGTAGCCCCCGGAGTGGTACGAACTCGCTTCTCACGATTGCTCTGGGCGGATGAAGAGCCCATGGCTGCGTCACATCCGATGGGAAGGATCGGCGAAACCGTCGACGTTGCCGCTGCGGTGGTGTTCCTATGTTCGGACCAGGCCGGCTGGATTACCGGGGCCACCCTTGACGTGGACGGGGGCATGGCCAACGCCTCAGCCTATGTGTAGCCCTGATTCGCGACCGGCCTTCCGTCGACCCCGGGCTGCGAAAAACGGTTCCCGAAACCCGGTCGTTAACCCTTGAACTCTCTCTCGCATGGGCGTAGCCACCGCTTCATCAGCCCCGGTATGCCAAGCCCTTCAGGCTGATCGCGAAACCATGTTCCAGCAGCTTGGCGCCTAACGGATGTTTCGCGGCCGGTCCACCGTCGATGGTCTCGATGGTGAGGCGCGGGTTCCTGAGCCCGACCTCCGGCAGGGCGGCCACCGCGGCGTCAAGTAGGTCCGGGTCCTCGGCGAAGAGCAAGAGTCGTTTCCCGCCGCGTTCCAGGAACACGATCGGCCGCCCATCGTGCAGAACCACGTAGGCGCCGGCCGACCGGGAGGGCCGACCCTCCGCATGCTCAGGCCAGGGCAGCAGAGTCCCATACGGGTTGGCCGGGTCGGCGGCGGCGAGGATGGTCGATTCCCTGGTTGGTTCGACGGATCGGAGGCGATCGATCGCCCCCGGAAGCGCGAACTGGATACCGCCTAGACCTTCCACGAAGTAGCCCCGCCGGATGCGTCCGGTTTCCTCCAGATGGTTGAGAATCGGGTAAAGCGTGTTGAGCCCACCCGCCACGTTCTCCGCCAGGGCGCCTGCCCGGGTGAGGACCCCGTGCCGTTCCAGCAAGAGCTCCGCCCACGCCGCAGCCCACTCGGTGTCCGGAACGGTCGAGGCGCACAGGTCGCTCACCAGGGACCAACGCCCGGATGAGGAGGACGGCAAGCTAGAGGGTAGGCGAGGACGGGTATGGCTTCGGCGTTTCCTCGCCTTGCCCATCCTGAACGCCCGGAGCGGGGTGAGGGTGTCGTTGGTTACCTCTCCCGACCACACCAGATCCCACAGGGCGTCAAGGGTGTCACCCAGACGGGAGTTTCCCGCCGCACCGTGGATATCACGGAAGAAGGAGGCGCCCTGGCGCGACAGGAACGCCCGGATCGAGTCGTGGACACTTGATACCGGTAGTTCGCGGTTGTCGGACCTATGTAGGATGGGGAGTTGCTCGCGCAGGTACAGGATCACCCGCCCGTCGCGAGGTCCGATCGGCGCATGGCCCACCCACACCACCTCGCCCGAGGCCATGAGTCGGTCGAGCATGGCAGGTTGGTAGTCGAGGCGGGCGGATAGCACGTCCCGCTCAAGGATCGAGGCCGGTAGCGGAACACCCTGGAGCATGCGAATCACTTCCAGCAGAGCCGCTAGTCCCTTCCGGCCGGTGCGACCCACGGCTTGCCATGTGGGCAGGAAGCGGCCCAGAGCGGATTGTTCCACCGCTTCGATCTCTCGCCGCAACACCGCCAGACTCCGTCTTTTCAGGCGGCGTAGAACCGTCGTGTCCACCCATTCCTGACCTCCGGCCGCCGGGCGGAAGGAACCCCGGAGCACCCTCCCGTCACGTACCATCGTGTCAAGCGTGTTGCTTATCACCGCCGGCGGAAGACCCAGCTCGGTTCCGATCTGGTCGGTGGTAAAGGGTCCGTGGGTTCTTGCATAGCGGCCCACCACCTGAGTCAGCGGGTCCGGCTCGCCTTCGAGGAAAACGGAGGGGGTCCCCGGTGGCGGCTGGACTCCCAACGCGTCCCGGAGCCTGCCGGCGTCCTCGATGGCCGCCCACACCGGTTCGCCGCTCACCGTTATCCGCATCACCCGCCGGGCGGCTTCCAGATCGGACAGAATGGCGCCGGCGTCACCGTGGCGGAGCCGCGCCGCCACACCGGTTTCGCCGATGGGACCGAGTGCCCTCAGCAGGTCATGCACACCGTCGACGCCCATGACTTTTCGACCTTCGACGAGCCGTTGCAGCTCCAGTTCGACCGATGTGATCACGTCCTCGTCCAAGAGATCCTTCAGTTCCCCCTCACCGAGCAGGTCGCGCAGCAGCCTGCGGTCCAGGGTAAGAGCCGCCGCTCGCCGCTCGGCGGGGGCGGCATCCCCCTCGTACAGGTAGGAGGCGACGAACTCAAATAGCAGCGACGAAGCGAACGGGCTGGCGAGGGCGGTGTCAATCTCGACGACCCTCACCTTGCGGGATCTGATATCGCGCATGAGAGCCTCGCAGGCGTCAAGATCGAAGACATCCTGGAGGATCTCCCGGTAGGTCTCCAGAACGATGGGGAAGGAACCGAAGCGCGTGACGATCGCCATCAGGTCGGAAGCCCTCCGACGCTGTAGCCAGAGAGGGGTGCGGCCTCCCGGTCGGCGTCGCGGCAGGAGGAGGGCTCGGGCCGCCGCCTCACGGAACCGAGCGGCGAAGATAGCTGTTCCCGAGAGTTCCTCTATCAGCACGGATTCCAGGTCTTCAGGGTCGATGAGCAGATCCTGGAGAGGGGGCAGGTCGGAGGTGTCCACGAACCGGAAGGTGATCCCGTCATCGGCCCATATGACGTCCACGTCCCGCCCGTAGCGTCGGCGTAGGCGTTGGTTGATCGCCATGGCCCACGGAGCGTGAACCCGAGCCCCTAATGGGGACAGGATGGCGATCCGCCAGTCTCCGATCTCGTCGCGGAACCTCTCGAACACCACCGTCCGATCGGTGGGGAGGACCCCGGTTGTTTCCTTTTGCTCGCTTATGAAGGCGACCAGGTTGGCTGAAGCCCACGGATCCAGATTGTGTTCCGCTTGCAGGGTCTCGATCGCCGCGTCCGTTTCCAGGGCGGCGATGCGGCGGATGAATCGACCGATGGCGTGACCGGTTGCCGGGGTGCGTCCCGCCCGATCTCCAAGCCAGAACGGCATCCGAGCGGCCGCCTCGCCCGGCGCCGGAACGACTTCCACCCGGTCGGAGGTGATGTCGGCGATACGCCAGGAGGAGGTACCCAGGATGAACACGTCTCCCGGTCGGGACTCGTATACCATCTCCTCGTCGAGCTCTCCGACCCGGCTTCCGTCCGGAAGGTTGACGCTGTACAGGCCGCGATCAGGGATCGTTCCGGCGTTGGTCACCGCTAGCCGCTGTGCGCCTGCCCGGGCCGAGAGCCTATGGGCGACCCGATCCCACACCAACCGGGGGCGTAGTTCACCGAAAAGCTCGGACGGGTAGCGGCCCGCCAGCATGTCGAGCACCGACTCGTAAGGTCCCCGAGCCAGCTCCCGATAGGGACTTGCCCTCCTCACGATCCGGTAGAGATCGGTCACATCCCAATCGTCCATCGAAACGGCCGCGACGACATGTTGGGCCAGGACATCGAGCGGACTCTGCGGGATGCTGGTCGGTTCGATATCTCCGGACAGCATCAGGTTCGCCATTACCGCCGCCTCCAGCAGATCTCCCCGGAACTTCGGGAAGATCTTGGCCGAGCTGGTAGCCCCCACCTGGTGGCCGGACCGTCCGACACGCTGCAAACCGGACGCCACGCTGGTCGGCGACTCGATGTGGATCACCAGGTCGACCGTCCCCATGTCGATTCCGAGCTCCAGAGTCGAGGTGGCGACCACTACCGGGATCTCGCCTCGTTTGAGGAGGTCCTCGATGAGGATCCGTTGTTCCCGTGACACGGAGCCGTGGTGGGCGCGGGCTATTTCCGATTCCGCCAGGCTGTTGAGTTCCGTACATAGGCGTTCCGCTAGCCGGCGGGAGTTGACAAAAATGATCGTGGAACGATGAGCGCGGACAAGATCCAAGAGCCGCGGGTAAACCGAGGGCCAGATCGACCGGTAACCCACATCGGTGGGGTCCGAGTTGAGCGGGTCGGGCGGTGCAGGGGCTGCCATGTCCTCCACCGGGACCACGATCTCGACTTCGAGTTTTCGATCGCTTGGTACGTCGATGATGGTTACCGGCCGGGCAACCCAGTCGTCTTCATCCTCGACCCGGCCTCCTCCCAGGAACTGGGCGATGACGGGAAGGGGACGTTGCGTGGCGGACAGGCCGATCCGCTGGGGAGAAACGGCGGCGACTTCCTCCAGACGCTCGAGGCTCAGCGCCAGATGGGAGCCGCGTTTGCTCCCGGCAATGGCATGGACCTCATCGACTATCACCCAGCGGACCGATGACAGTATGCGCCGGGCCTGGCTGGTCAAGATCAGGAAAAGGGACTCGGGCGTGGTGATGAGAATGTCCGGAGGATGCTTCTGCATGCGTCGGCGGTCGGCCGCCGGGGTATCTCCGCTGCGTATGGCCACCGATACGTCAGGGAGCGGGTCCAACCCGTGACGCGCCGCTGCATGCCGAATGCCCGTCAGCGGTGCGCGGAGGTTCCGTTCGACATCGTGCGCGAGTGCCTTCATGGGAGATATGTAGAGCACACGGCATCGAACCTCTCGGGGAGGGGTGGGGTCGTTGAACACTCGATCGAGGGTGTAGAGGAAGGCGGCCAGAGTCTTCCCGGATCCGGTCGGGGCATGGATCAGGGTATGGTTCCCCGCCGCGATGGCCGGCCAGCCGGCTGCTTGAGCGGGGGTCGGTTCCCGGAATGATTCTTCGAACCAGTCGGCGGTCGCCTCGGAGAACAGATCGGATATCACAACTCCGGATAGCGTATCGCTCCGCCCGGGTAACCGTTGCTGGCTTGAAATGCGAGTAACCGGCTAGCGGTGTCGCTTGGCGGCTCTCACCAGGGCGGTGGCCCGGTCGATGTCCACTTGTCGGTGGATGTCCCCCTGTTCCTTGATTCCGGTTCCTACGATCATCCCTTCCACCAGATCCACCAATCCCGGCACCCTATCGGCGGTCACTCCGGAGCCGACCAGGATCCGGGCGTTCGGAACCGCCTTCCTGACCTTTTCGATGGACTTTCGATCGGTCGGCGACCCCGTTGCCACACCCGAGACGATCAAGCCGTCGGCCATCGCCCGGCGCCAGAGGTCGGCGGCCGCATCGCCTATAAGCAGTCCGGGCGGGGGAGTGGCGTGTTTCACGAATACGTCGGCCAGTATCTCCACCTCCGGGCAGAGGGAGGCTCTGAGCCGGGCGAGCCGGTGCGCCTTTCCTTCGATCAATCCCTGGTCCGTGTACATCGAACCGGACAGCACGTTGACGCGGATGAACTCAGCTTCGCCGGCCGCGGCTATCGACAGGGCGGCTACGGCGTCGTTGCGCAGGATGTTGATGCCGAGCGGAAGAGCGACGACGTTTCGGATCTCGGATACCACCCGAGCCATTCCGGCAACGGTTACGGCGGGAACCTCATCCGCAAAATACGGTGCGTCGCCGTAGTTCTCCACCAGGATGGCGTCGAAACCGGCCTCCTCCAATGCCGTGGCATCACGAACGGCGCGCCGGATCAGCGTTTCGAAGGGAGGCTGGTAGCGGGGTGAGCCGGGCAAGGCATCCAGATGGACCATCCCGATAAGTTGCAGGGAGGGCATCAGTAGACGCGCATCACCTGAAATGCGTCTTCGGCGACCTCTCCGGTAACTACTACGTTTTCGGCGTCATCCGGGTGAAGGCGTTGCAAGGCCACCCGGCATATCTCACCGGCCGGCCCGCGGATCAGTTGCCCGGAGTCGGCAGGTCCTGATGCGTACTTGGCGTACATGGGTCCGATTCCCTCGATACGAACCGGAGTCTCGTATTCGTATCCTGCTTGTTCAAAGGCCCACGGCAGGCTCTTCTGGGTGAGGATGATGATGTGGCGCAGCCGATCCGTGTCCGGCGCCTCCTCATCCGCAGCCGCGTATACATCGAGTCCATGCGCCCAGGTTTCCGAGAGGCGTAACGTGGCGAAGCTCCGCGCCGACATATCGCCGAAGAACCATGGAACCCGGTCGCGAGCGGTTGTCCGGCTCAGAGCGTCGACCACGTCGGCTCTTCCCAGCCGCCACCACTCGATAACGTCCTGCGGACGCATGTCTCGGCCCCGCTCGACGCCCGCCTCGGTGAAGTCGTCGAAGGTTTCATACTCGTCGAGGTCGTCGAGCATGGTTCCCTCCTCGGCGAGGGCGTTGTGGGCGTACTCCTCCGTATGGGCGAGGTGGGAGATGGTGTCGCGAATGTCCCACTCCTCCGAAGGTGTCAGCACGCTCCAGTTTCTGACCTTGATCTTCTGGAGGAACTGATCCAGCTGTTGCTGCTCCGCCACCAAATCTGACAGTATCTCCCGCACAACGCTAAGTCTAGTATGTGGAAGCAGCGTACGATTCGCCGAGTTTGGGCGGGAACGTTACGGGATAGCGCGTGTTCGGCGCCGCCGCGAGGTCGTCAGGGCGTTCCTCCTGCCAATGACAGGCACACTCCGTCGAGGATGTCGTAGCCGGTAACGGTGACCTGTTCCAAGCCGAGAGTCCGCAGCGCGGTCTCGGCCACGATCGCCCCACCGAGGATCATCGGGGCACGCTTGGGATTCATGGCCGGTAGGGACTGTTTCTCGGCGAGGGAAAGGGAGGCTAACCACCCCACTAGATACTCCAGGTCGTCGAGGTTCAAGGCGGCGCCTTCCACCTGCGTCGGGTCTTGGGAGTCAATCCCGAGTCTCAAGGCGGCCAGGGTGGTCCACGTTCCGGCGGTGCCTACCCCCGTCGGTCGGACCGCAATATCCGCAGCGCGCATTATGCGGTCGGCTTCGAGGCGGGCGCCGGCAAGGTCCGCCAAAGTGGCGGGATGGTGGGGGAGGCGCCTTTCGGTGAGGCGGATGGAACCGATGTCGATCGAGATACCCTCGCGGTGGGACACGATCTCGGTGCTACCTCCGCCGATGTCGATCACCAGCACATCATCGGGGTTACCAACCAACCGGGTGGCGCCGGCAAACACGAGAGCCGCTTCCTCCTCCCCCCCGATGATCTCCGGACGGAAACCCAACACCTCCGTTGCCGCTTCGACGAACTCGTTTCCGTTGGTAGCGTCGCGGGTTGCCGAGGTAGCCACCGCTCGGGCGGCTTGTACGTCGGTTCGCCGGATGGCCGCGCCGTACATCGACAGGGTCCGGAGGGTTCGTTCGATCCCTCCGGACGACAGGCGACCGGTGCTATCGACCCCTCGGCCGAGCCCGGTCACGTTCTCGATACGCTCGACATCCTCGAATCCACGCTCCGAAACATCGGCTACCAGTAGCCGGGTGGAGTTCGTTCCCATGTCCACCGCGGCTACTCGCCGTCTGCGGGCGCCTGCGCTCAAGGATCGAAGGGCGGGAAGGCCGGTCCCTTGCGAACGCAGGCCGCCCACACCGTCTCGTAATGGTCCACGTCGTACGCGTCGATGTGAGGTAGCACCATCGTCTTCCAGGCAAGACGGAGGGGATCGTCACGGCGGGAGAACATCATCAGGCCGGCCGGGATCCGATCGAGCACGCTCCGTAGGCTGATCGGGGTTTCCACCCTGCTTCCGGGGTCGGTGGACAGAAAGGACCGGTTGATCTCGGTCGCCAGGCGGCTTATGTGTTCCACGTATGCGCCTCTCATCGCCGGATAGCGCCGTACCAGCATCGCCTTGATTTCGGCCGAATCCGGGAACTCCTTTTCCCAGATCACCCAACGGTCGGCGAAGGCCTTGTTAAGGGTCTGCGTTCCCGCGTAATCCCGCAGATCGGTCGGGTTCATCGTTCCGAACAGCCTTACGTCTTCCCGGAGCCCGACCGTTTCGCCGTTGGGAAGGTCGAGAGCGGAGTAACGATCAAGCAGCCCGTGCAGGGCGAACAAGGTCTCGGCGCCGGCGGCGTTGAGTTCCGACAGGTTGAGCAGGGCCGGCCCGCGCAACGCTCGGGTGATGTCACCGTCTTCCCATCGGCTTTCCGTGCCGCCCATGCCGTCTCCGTAGAGCTTCACAGACCCGATGAGGGTTATGTCTCGAACCTCCCCGGTTAGCGGAACCCGGAAATAAGGGAGTTTGAGCAGTGCGGCGAACTGTTCGATGTCATGATCCTTACCGGTCCCCATATGCCCCCGGACCGCCAGATGGAGAGGGACGGTACCGGGCGGTTTTGCCCGGCGGATCTCCTCCACCTGGGCGAAGCGGTAAAGCATGCCGACATCCACGTAATGGGGATCGGGCAGAGGGATCTTGGCGATGCGCTGCCGGTAATCCATGAGACCGTCCATCGGGACGGAGAACGTTTGCAAGGTTATCGGCTCACCTTCCTCGGTGGGGTCGGTAAAGGTTACGGTCTTCGGGCTCTCATGCACTCCGGCTCTCCCAGGTTCTGATTGAATGGTTTGGTTGCAGGCTCTCCCGTCCGGCCCTGATCCACCATGTGTCGTCACCGTACATGGCTAGCCCGCGACGCAGAGCCATACCTACACCCACCACCATCGAGTTGGCTAATTCGTCGGGTCGTGAGATTACCTGGTGGTGCCGGTAGGCCGATACGACGGTATCGTCACCTACCCCGATACCCAGCACGGTCGTACCTCGGCCGTCGACTTCCTCGACCGATCTCGCCAGGGCTTCCACAGACCCCCTGGTCATACCATCCGCCAGCACTACCATGATCCGTACCTGAGCGCCGTGATTCGCCAAGCGCTCCGCAGCGTAGGTGACGTTGAACTCGTCCACGTTGGCCGCCTTTTCGAACAGGGATACCGGAGGGGCTTCCTTGGGCGTTCGACGCGCCTCGACGCCGGCCTCGCCGATCCTGGCCGCGGTCCAGAAGAGTCCCGCCAGCACATCTTCCGATCTGCGCCACGGCTCGTTGAAGCTAGAGAGCAGGTAATGGTTCACGGTGGATGTAAGCCGGTTGGCGGCCGTCCCGTGACTACGGCGAAGTTCGCTGATCGCCGCGGTTCGCCGCCGCGAGTAGGTCCACTCCGTATCGTCCACCTTCGCCGCGAAAGCCCGATTGAAAAGCGCAACCTCGAAGTCGACCTGTAGTTCGTTACACATCGTGGCCAGCGCCCAGGCGCCCAGCATGGCGGCCGCCAGCCCCCAAGGTCGCCGGTCGCGCGGCGCAGCCAGGCGGCGAGGCTGGAGCATGGAGGCTGATCCATCCACCAGGACGCTGACTGCATAGGAGCGACGGGTCGAGGCCGAACGGCGCTCGAACATGCGCTGGTACAGGCCACCTCCCAGCAGCAGGGCCGCATAGGGAGACAGGTCTCCCGCGTCGAAGCCGGAACGGAGACCCCTGCGCTGGTTGGCGATGAACAGCGGATGGAGTTCGCTTCCCAGATGGCGCATGTCCACCTTCCACTCGCGCGCCGATTCGAGCAGCACGTCCCGGCCCGTGGGGGCGAACCGGCGGAAGGCTTCAGGCACTCTTACCACCGCCAGGGCGCCACCCTGGCCGGTGGGGAGGTAGACGACCGGCGCTTGGCTGACCATGAGAAGTTGATCCGTGCCCTCCCCGGATGCTCGATCCATTTCGGCCGGGTTCCCGTTCCGGTCCACGGAATGTTTCCTACCGCTGCGGGTCTCGTTGTAGTGCTCGGAATCCTGAACTATGGGAGAGAAAAGACGCACCCGATCGATCCCATCGGTCATGGCCTCCTTCTCAGCCTGCTGCTGAGCTTTCGTTTCCGTCGTTTCCGAACTTTCCGATACCAGACCGTGCTTGCGGGCCACGGCCAGCAGTTGTAGCGCCATTCCGGCCACCGTCCAGGGATCCTCGGCCACTCTGACCTCTTCCAGCACGCCCAAGGCATCGCGCCAAGCTCCACCGGAAAGGGAGTCCAGACGATTCTCCAAGAACCGATCGGGGAAGTACTCGCCGACCGTCATGAAGCAGGCGATGACGAACCGGGCCAGCGGTCCGTGCCTGCTGAAGGCGGCCGGCGCCGACGCACGGTAAAGGTCACCCAGCACGGAGTGGGCGCCCGGGTAGGGTGTCATGCCCCGTGCTTCTTGGCGTGCGTCTTCGATCGCGAAGAAGAGCGCTTCGGCGGGGGGTCCTCCGATCTGTTCCAGAGCTTCCAGGGGGGTTAGTTCCGCGCCGTCGACGGGATCGGGTTCCCCGGCTAGCCACTCCGACGGGATGGGGCGTCGTTCCTCGAAGTCGGCCGACACCAGATGGACTACCTCATGAAGGGCGGAAGCGAGGGCGGTTTCCGCAGGTGTAACGGGCGCCCTCCTGCTGTAGGCGGCCTGGAACAGGCCGGGATCGATTACCACCTCCTGCGCTGAAGCCGCGCTCGACGAACCCAGAATCACCCGCAGTTCCTCCCGGCCGGCCAGGGTTCGAGCCACCCTGGTTACGGCCCCGGCTACTCGCTGGTAGCGGGCCACCACGGATTCGATGGCCCGATCCTCCGGCGTGAGGATCTCCGTCAGCAGCGCTCTATTTCCTAGTTCCACAACCGCTTATTGTTGCACAGGGGAACGGCTTCGAATGGAGAGCCGGTTGTCACGCCGCTACGAGCAATACGAGCGCTAGGGTGGCCAGGCCGTACACGACCAGGTTGCGTTTCCGCTCCGCCGATGCTCCGGCAGGAATGCGCTGCCACAGCGCGACGACCGCCATTCCCATCACGAGCCCGCCCACATGTGCTTCCCAGGCGATTCCAGGCACTAGGAGGGGCAGCGCCAGGTTGAGTCCCAGTAGCAATAACAACCTCCGGAATTGGTCGGCCCCCTGAGGGGTTCGTCGCAGCGGGTATGTACCGACCAGCACCGCTCCGAACAGGCCGAATATGGCGCCTGACGCTCCTACCGCCGCTCCCTCCGAAAAGTACTGGAAGGCGACCCCACCGGCCAGGGCCGAAGCCAGATACAGACCGGAGAACGAAGCGGTCCCCACCCGCTGTTCGAGGCGAGGTCCGAAAAGGTAGAGGGCATACATATTGAACAGGATGTGGAGAAACGAACCCTGCGAATGGAGGAAGGCGGCGGTTAACGGTCGCCACCATTCTCCCTGCCGAACCAACTGCGTGATGTGGGCGAACTCGAACGTTATGCGGGTGTCCATCCGTTGCAAGAGGTAGGCGACCACCGACACCGCGATGATCGTGAGAACCGCCGGAGTTATCCGGCCCGACAGGCCCCGCGCCGCCACCACTCGGGTCATGCCTCCACCGCGCAAGCATTCCGGGCAGCGCTGGCCGACGGGGGCGTCATGGGAGCAGTATCCGCAGATGGGTCGCCCGCACTTCGAGCAGCGCAGGAAGGTAGGTTGGTTCGGATGCCGGTAGCACGGTGTCGCGCCCGGAGGGTTGACCGTTTCTCTGTCCATGAAACTCATTCTATGGTGGGCGTCCGGGTAGTTCCGGTGTATGGTCGGCTGAGACCCCCGCGCCGGCATGTACTATGTCGCATTGTGCAGGTACAGGTTTCCAAGACTTCCACCGGACTCACCGTCGCCACCGAGACGGTTCCCGGTGTGCGTTCGGTAGCGGTGGGATGCTGGGTAGACACCGGCAGCCGGGATGAACGTTCCTCCGAAGCCGGCGCCGCTCACTTTCTGGAGCACCTGCTCTTCAAGGGCACGGATGAGCTTTCCGCCAGAGAGATCTCCGAAACATTTGACGGGATAGGCGCCCAGAGCAACGCCTTTACATCCAAGGAGTACACCTGTTACTGGGCGCGGATGTTGGATACCGAGTTGCCGACGGGCTTCCACCTCCTGGCTGAGATGCTCCAGCGCCCCGCCTTCCGGCCCGAAGAGATAGATTCCGAACGCCGGGTAGTCATCGAAGAGATCAACATGAACGAGGACGATCCTTCCGACGTAGCCATGGAAGCCTTCATACGCACGGTATTCGCCGACCATCCGCTGGGGTTACCGGTTTTGGGCACGCGTGAATCCATCACCGCCATGACCCGTGACGACATTGCGGGATACTGGGGACGGCGCTACGGCTCGGGGACGGTGGTGGTGGCGGTGGCCGGCAACGTGGAGCACGACCGGGTGATGGATCTGGCGGAAAGACACTTCGTGTCCTGGGAGGCGGGTGACCTCGACCGAGACTTGCAACCACCGGTTATAACCCCGAGGGTTCGGGTGGTGCGGCGGGACACCGAGCAGATCCATCTCGTTCTCGGGGGCGAGTCCATCAACCGGACCGACGATGAGCGGTTGGCGGACGGGGTAATGCACCACATCCTCGGGGGTGGCATGTCCTCACGCTTGTTCCAGAAGGTCCGGGAGGAGCGAGGCCTCGCCTATGCGGTCCACAGTTTCTCGATGCGGTTTGCCGAGAGCGGCGCCTGGGGTATCTATGTGGGAACGACTCCGACCAATGCCCATACGGTGATGGAGATCCTGGCCGAGGAGTTACAGCGCCTCGTGTCCGAAGGAGTTACCGAGGCGGAACTCGAACGCGCCAAGGGCCACATGAGAGGGGCGCTCGCCCTCGCCATGGAGGACACGAACACACGAATGATCCGCTTGGGGCGCAATGAGATCTTCGGTCTTCCCCATCTTTCCCTCGATGAGCGGTTGGTCCGGATGGAGAAGATGGCCCGTCCGGCGCTAGCCGATAATGCAGCCCGTACCCTGCAGGGTGCTCGGGTCATGGGGGCGGTGGGACCGTTCGATAGCAAGGAGTTCGAGGAGTACCTGGGGTGATCTCGGTCGGTATCTCGGGGGCGCCGGGAAGGATGGGCCGACTCGTTCTGGATGCGCTGGCGCCGGTGGAGGACTTGGTGGTGGGTGGTTTATACGCTCCGGGACACGACGGCGAGGATCTATCCGGATACCGGTGTTCAAGCAACCCGGACGCCCTGCGGCAGTGTGACGTGATCCTGGAGTTCACCAACCCTGAGGTAGCGCCGACCAATGTCACCCGCTGGCGTACTTTCGGCGCCCATCTGGTGATCGGGACCTCCGGGTATGACAGCCGGAGGCTGGCCAGGCTCGAACAAGAGTGGGCGGATGCTCCGAGCAGGTGCCTGGTGGTGCCCAACTTCTCGGTAGGCGCGGTCCTGATGATGAGGTTTGCCGAACTCGCGGCGCCACACTTCCCGTCTGCCGAGATCATCGAGTTGCACCATGAACAGAAACTCGACGCCCCGTCAGGCACTTCGCTGGACACCGCCGCCCGCATGGGCGCGGCCCGCAAAGGGAGGGGGATCCCACCTCACAGTCGGGGAACGGAGATAGCGCCCGGCGCGCTAGGCGCGGTGGTGGAGGGGGTGGCGATCCACTCGGTCCGGGCCTACGGTCTCGTTGCCCACCAGGAGGTAGTTCTGGGGGGAACCGGTGAGTATCTCACCATCCGCCACAACACCACCGACGCCGCCTGTTACGTGCCTGGAATCATTCTGGCGTTGCGGAACGTGGCGTCGTTGGAACGTCCGGTAACCGTCGGTCTCGACGCTCTCCTCGGCTTCTGAATCTGAGATCGGCCCGAAGGGCGTTGTTAGGCGGCATATGATTAGCGGTGTTGACCTGAACCGAAGAGACCCGGTCGCCTCGGATGCCCCATGGGAGTGGAGTTCCCCCTACCGACAATCCGAAGCTTGACGTTTACACTGCTGGGGATGTATAGGGGTCTCGTCCTAGCCTAGACTTCGGCAGGCCGGCTCTTGCTCACGGGCTGTAACCTGGATCCACCGACGAGGGAGGACACAATGGGCCCCTTCGGGGAGTTGCTCACCGCCATGATCACCCCGTTCCATCCAGACGGATCGGTCCATTACGACCGGATGGCGCGTCTCGCCGTCCATCTGATCGACAACGGGCATGACGGTGTCCTGGTTACCGGAACCACCGGCGAGTCACCCACCCTCAGCGACACGGAGAAGCTTGCTCTTTATTCAACCGTTGTCGAGGCGGTGGGGGATCGAGGGGTGGTGGTAGCCGGAACGGGTACTTACAACACCCGGCACTCGATAGAACTCTCCGTGCGGGCAGCTGAAATCGGTGTGGATGGCATCATGGCGGTCACTCCGTATTACTCGAGGCCACCGCAGGCTGGATTGCTAGCTCACTTCACCGCTATCGCGGATGCCACCGACCTACCTCTCATGGTGTACAACATCCCCGGCCGAACCGCTCGTCTTATCGAAGCGGAAACGCTGGCGGAGATGGCCCGGCATCCCAACATCGTCGCCACCAAGGATGCGGTGGGCGATCTCACGTACACCAAAGCCGGCCTCGAGATCTTGCCCGACGATTTCCATATCTATTCGGGGGATGATTCGGCGACGCTGCCGATCCTGGAACTAGGTGGTGTCGGGGTGGTCTCGGTAGCCGGTCATTTCGCGGGCCGGCAGATCAAGCGAATGATCGAGGCCCACCGGGCAGGGGAGGGGGCGGAGGCTTGGAGGCTGCACGACGGGCTGATGGCCCTCTTCGACGCCTGCTTCCGCGAACCCAACCCCATGCCGACCAAGGCCGGACTCAATGCGTTATGGGAATCGGTGGGTGATCCGAGGCTTCCACTGGTGCCGGCTTCGGTTCGGACCGGTGAAGCGGTGGTTGCAGCGGTCGGTCAGGCACAGAGGTTATGAGCGTCCGAGTCACATTCCTGGGCGGTCTCGGTGAGATCGGACGGAACTGTGCCGCTATCGAGATCGACGGACGCATCGCTCTGCTGGATTGCGGGCTCATGTTTCCCGAAGAGAACATGCGGGGGATTGACTTGGTGTTACCCGACTGGCGATGGTTGGTCGAGAGGCGTGAGGATGTTCGCTGCATCGTGCTCACCCACGGACACGAGGACCATATGGGTGGTCTCAGCTATTTCCTGGATGAGGTACCGGTACCGGTCTACGGTACTCAATTGTCGTTGGCGATCGCGGCCGGTCGGGTGGATGAGATGGGGGTGGACAGGGACTTCCGTCCGATCGAGGACGGGCAGCCGGTGGTCGAGGGTCCGTTCAGATTCCGATTGGTGCCGGTGTCCCACTCGGTACCCGACGGCGCCGGGGTGGTGTTCGAGACACCTGAGGGACTGATAGTGCATACGGGGGATTTCAAGCTCGATCCCACCCCGGTCGACGGCAGGCGCACCGACCTTCCCGCCTTTGCCGAACTCGGACGGCAAGGTGTTCGCCTGTTGCTGTCGGATTCCACCAATGCGGAGCGCAAAGGGGTGGTTCCGTCGGAGATATCGTTGGGTCCCTCGATAAGGTCGATAGTCCAGCAGGCGCCCGGACGGGTTATCAGCACTTGTTTCTCGAGCCATATCCATCGAGTCCAGCAGTTGGCTGATGCGGGATTGGACAGCGGACGGTATCTGACATTCATCGGCCGCTCCATGGAACGAAACGTTGGCATCGGCGCCGATCTCGGGGTTCTCCACCTCCCTGATGACCGAGTACTGGATATCGCGGATGCCATGTCCGTGCCGGACGACGAGTTGATGATCGTCACCACCGGGTCGCAGGGGGAGCCCTTCTCCGCCCTTTCGTTGATGGCGGCCGGGCGGCACCGGTGGGTGAAACTCGACGCCGATGACACCGTCCTGATGTCGGCTCGGCCGGTACCCGGCAACGAGCGGGCGGTGTCGAGAGTGATCTCGGGACTCACCCGAATCGGCGCCCGGGTGTTCCATGGTGGTAACGCGGAGGTCCACGTATCAGGTCATGCCACCGCCGATGAGTTGAAGACCTTCCTCAACGTGGTGCGTCCGACCACCTTGGTTCCGGTCCACGGCGAGTACCGGCATCTCAGCGCCCACGCCGATCTTGCGGAGGAGATGGAGGTACCGGAGGTTTTCGTTCTAGAGGACGGCGATGCGATAGTTCTTGACGGCGACCGGTCGATCGTCGAACGACGTTCGGTGCCGGCGGGATACGTGTACGTGGATGGTTCAGCTGTGGGTGAGGTTCAAGAATCCCTGCTTCGAGAGCGACGCAAATTGGGAGACGACGGTGTCGTGGTGGTTTCCCTGCTGATCGATCCGCTGAATGGGTCTATGTACGACGACGCGCAGCTGATGAGTTACGGTTTCATGGAGGATGCACCGGAGATTCTCGATGAGGTGGGGATGGCAATCGAAGAGGCTTACGAGCAGAATCCCCGCCGGTTTGCCAGGGATGCGGTCAAGTCCGCCCGCGCCATCGCTCGCCGGGTGATCAAAGCCGAAACCGGTAGGCGGCCGGTAGTTCTGACGGTTGTCAACCGCGTCTAGGAGACTGCTGTTTTATTCGTCTGGTCGGGGTTGGGGTGGTCGGCAAACCGCCTGGTAAGAGGGTTGTGGGTTAGCGGCTGAACCCTTTCGTGCGGGGTTTAAGGACTCTCCTAGTTGGAGGAAACGGCGCCATACCGTCGAGGAAGGAGGGGGTTCCACTGCTTATGCGTGATCAGAGATCGGGACGGACTCGCGAGCGTTCCACCCACGACTTCCCCGGCGCGAGGCTCAGGATCTCGCAGTGACGCGGCTTAGCGTGGTGAAGATCATCCAGGGACCGTCCGGTGAGTACGAGTCGCGCCGCTTGAATGGGGTCCTGATGCGAGACCACCACGATCTCTCGTTCCGGGTTCCGCTTAGCCAATCCGGTTACCTCCCCGGCGACGCGCCCGGCGAGAGCATTTAGAGATTCCGGGGCGAAGTCCAAGGAAGTCGGGTGGCTGAGATAGGCTTCCAGTTCTCCGGGTTGGTGAACGTCGATCTCTCGCCATCGTAAGCCTCGCCATCGGTTCAAAAGCCTCCACTCGATAAGTCCGTGAACCGCCACCGGCTCGAGATCATGGTGTTTGGCGATCAGCGAGGACGTCTGCATAGCCCGGTCCAGGGGAGAGGAATACACAGCCGCGATGGAACGAGTAGCAAGGTAGGCGCCTGCCCAGTCCGCTTCATGCAATCCCCGCTCGCTCAGGTGGAATCCCGGCAGGTCGGCATATACGACGTTGTCCGGGTTTTCCACCTCTCCGTGGCGTACCAGGTGCACAACTGAACCCATGCGGACAGGCTAATACGGGACTATCACGAGCGGATTACGGTGAGGGGGACGGTGGATGCCCGGCGGTACGGCTAGAGATTAGCCCCGATTATTCATGGGTGGAGGTTTGGAGGATGAGTGGAGCGGGCCATATTCGCGCCCTGACCAGGCAATACAGCAATCGGTGTTTCCCATCCCGGTCCGGTGTAGAGATTCACCTGTCGGGTGAACGGTGGGTTTCCCCCTAATCTCGGGTGGAACCGGCGTTACCTCGGTGTGCGGGGAAACCTGAATAATCAGGGCTAGGCTGGGCAGGTGTCCATCCCGCGAATAGCTGAACCAATACTCCATGTAGACATGGACGCGTTCTTTGTCGAGGTAGAGCGCCTCGACGACCAACGCTTGCGGGATCGGCCGGTAGCCGTCGGTGGGCCCGGGCGGAGGGGGGTGGTGGCTGCGGCGTCCTACGAAGCTAGAGCGGCCGGGGTTTTTTCGGCGATGCCCATGAGCATTGCAAGGCGTAACTGTCCCGGTCTGACGGTGGTGCCGACCCGCCATGAACGCTATGCAGAGGTCTCTGCTCGAATATTCGGAATATTCGAAGACTTTACACCCCTGGTTGAAGGACTTTCGATGGACGAGGCCTTTCTGGACATATCGGGCCTGCGCCGTCACTTCAGGGACGCCGCGACCGTAGCCGAGGCGATCCGCTCCCGGATACGGAACGAACTAGGTCTTCCGGCTTCGGTAGGCGCTGCTACAACCCTCCACCTGGCCAAGATGGCATCCGGCCGCGCCAAGCCGGACGGCGTTCTCATAATCAAGGAAGGAACCGAGCGAAAGTTCCTCCAAGGTCTAGGCGTAGAGGAGTTATGGGGTGTCGGGAAGGTTACCCGTAGGAGGTTAGGCGAAATGGGGATCGACACGGTCGACGATTTCGAGAAGGTTCCACGGAACTTGCTCGAACACCACTTGGGGAAAGCCACCGCCGCACGGTTGGTTCGGATGGTGAACGGAATAGACGAACGGGCTGTTTCCCGAGACAGGGATACCAAGTCGATTTCCGTCGAGCGGACCTATGAGGAAGACCTCGTGGGGTTAGAGGCCCTGAGAACCGAATTGTTCAGGCATTGCCATCGGCTGGCTTGGCGGCTTCGTCGGGTCGGGCTAGCGGGGCGAACCGTGTCACTCAAAGTCAGGCTTGCAGACTTCAGAACCTTTACCCGTTCCGAAACCATGCCGATGAGCAGTGACGTCCCGCTTCATCTATACAAGGCTTCCTGCAGGCTTCTCGACCGTTCGGGACTTGCCTCCCGGCCCATCCGGTTGTTAGGTGTCGGGGTGAGCGGGCTCCGAAGATCCGACGCGCCGAGGCAACTAACCCTGCATGACGAACAGGGATGGGCTCGGCTCTCCGACACCGTTGACCGTATTCACCTGAGATTCGGGCGCGATACTGTGATCCCCGCCCGGCTCCGATCATCGGGTTCCGCCGATTCGAGCGGGCAACCGTCGATCCGGTCTGAGGCATTATAAGATTTGTCGAACCGCGGGCAGAGTTGTCACAGCTATGCGATGGGTGTAAGACCGGCGATCGGTCCTTGCGACCGACTCGCTTACGATCCGCCGGGATAGGCGTCGCCGTTGGCGCCGAGAGTAGCGTATAATCAGGTAACGGCTGGAAGGGTGGAGCGGTTTAGCCATGCCTTTGAACGAGCGAGAGCGCCGGATACTCGATGAGATCGAGCGGCAGTTCCGGACAGAGGATCCCGAATTAGAGCGTCAAGCATCTTTGCTTCATCGTGCGCGCCCGCGTTATCCGGGACTTCCTATAGCCGGAGTGGCGATCGGGTTGACCTTGCTGGGCACCTTCTGGCTTGACGGGGTCGGTACGTTCCTCGCGCTGGGGGGCTTCGTGGTAACCGTCGTGTCGGTGACCGCGCTGATCCAGGTGCGACGCAATGCGGGTGAAGTAACTGATCATCCGAGCGGCGGATTCCTATCGGGTACAAGAAACGGTCGCTGGCCTTTCCGACGCTGACCCTAAAACTCGATTAAGATTCGGGGAGCCCAAAGGCGGAGTGGGCGAAACCGGAAAGACGCTTCCGGTCGTGTCTCTACGCCGCCTGTGGACACAGGAGGAGATTTATTCCAGATGGGGATGCGTGCATCCCTGTTTGTGTCAGAGGGAGAATGATCTTGCAGGAAGCCTTCACGACTGATCAGACATCTAGATTGACCGGTTGTACACCGTCTCAGCTTCGGTATTGGGATAGAGTACGGCTCGTCCAGCCATCGATCCAGCAGACAGGGCGCAGACCGGGGGTGCGGCGGTTGTATTCGTTTCGCGATCTGGTGATTCTGCGGTCGATAAGGAGCCTGAAGGACAACGGCATGTCGTTGCAGAGGATCAGGAGAGCGTGGGGATATTTTCGTCGTAACGGGATGGACCCGGGAGATGTGAAGCTGGTCACCGACGGCGTGTCCATTTTCGGTATCGCGGATGATGATCTAATTCTCGACACCCTGCGCGAAGGGCAACTCGCCTTCTTCACCGCCCTTGATGAGATAACTCGCAACGTTGAGGAGGATGTCACCCTGTTCGACTTGGATCGGGACCGTTTTCTCCATGTTGTCAACGGCAGTCGGGAAGAGGTTCACAGCCTGGTTCAGGCAGTTTCGGGATAGGACTCCACAGTCCGGCAAACTACCTGGTGGATACTCTGTGTACAGGGTCGGGAACCCCCGTTGTGCGGTCTTTCAGCAACCTCCTCATGGAGGGTCCGGTCGTTCAGATACGGCGGATCTCGCGGCGCCACCGCAGGAACTCCTCGACCTCCTTGGGTGATGGTTGATGATCATCGGATCCGTAGGCGGTGAGCAAGCGCCAATCACGGTATGTCGTTTCCGGAACGGGAAGGAAAGGAAACCTGAGAACCCATCCCGGAGCGGCAGTCGCCATCACTAGGCGTAATGCCTCCAGGGCTAGTGATGGATTACGGATCGCCACACGAAGGAATACGAAGCTCAAGTCCTCCCCCGGAGAGCGAGACTAGGAGGCCTTGGCGCGGCGATTCCGGTCAGTAGGGTTCGTTGCCCGGTTTCCACTTGATCGAGCATCCCATAGAGGGATACTGGGTAGCGCTCACCGGTTGGTCCGCTAGTACGGAGTCTACGGCGGCTCTCAGGTCTCGGCCTGTTACCGCCACGCCGGAACCCGGTCGCGAACGGTCGAACCTGCCCCGGTAGAGCAACGTGCGATCCGGGCCGAACAGGAAGAAGTCCGGAGTGCAAGCCGCACGGTACGCCTTGGCGACTTCTTGGGTCTCGTCGTAGAGGACCGGGAACCCGTACCCGCGCTCGCGGGCCACGGCGCCCAGTCGTTCCGGAGAATCATCCGGGTAGGTGATAGCGTCGTTGGCGCTAATCCCTACGATCGCCGCGTCCTTTCCTGCGTAGTCATTGGAAAAGCTGACCAAACCTTCCTGGATATGTACTACGAACGGGCAGTGATTACAGAGGAAGATGATCACCAATGCCTTGCGGTTCGCCAGATCGGCGAGACCCACCGTTTGGCCGGTGACTGTGTCTAGCAGGTTGAAGTCGGGGGCAGTGGTCCCGAGGGCTAGCATCGTAGACTTCTCAGCAGCCATGGCTGATCGATACTCCCTGATGGTGGTCAGTGTTAGGAGGGTAGCAACCTGCCGCCGGGATGGCTAAGCCGGCTCGGCCAGAAGGTATGGGATCCAGCTCGGGTCCCGTGACGTTCCGAGCGCAGAGTACAGCCACCCTTGGTAGGTGGGAGTGACGGGGCTCCGGGTGAGCTTCAATCCCGCCTGGTCAGGTAGTCGACTGCCCTTTCGGATATTGCACCGACGGCAACAAGCAACCACGTTCTCCCATGTGTGTTCCCCTCCTTTTGCCTTCGGGACCACATGATCGAGGCTCTCGGCAGGGGCGCGGCAATACTGGCATCGATGGCCATCACGCGCGAAGACCGCTCTCCTGGTCAGAGGTACCCGCCGGTGGTAGGGCACCTTGACATAGTTGCGTAGACGAATCACGGATGGGACCGCAAAGGTTTGCTCGGCGCTGTACCACCGATGTTCTGCCGCCTCGAGGACGTCAGCTCTGGCCCGCATTACCAAGACAAGGGCGCGGCGGGAACTAACGATAGATAACGGCTCGTATGTTGTGTTGAGGACCAGTGCTCGCTCGGACACGCAGGTAACGATACCAAGCTCACCGCAGTCTACGGTCCGCCGCAACGCGATATGCGTGGTAGGTCATGGCCACATCCGGAAGCAGGACCGGCGAGGCCCCTCGGCAGGTGTGATTCCGATCATTGGCAGGTTGCGCAGACGCCGACGAGTTCTAGAGAGTGTCCGGTGGCCACAAACCCCTGGCTACGGGTAGCGTTCGACACCAACCGTTCGAGCAAGTTCTCTTCCTCGCCCGACAGTTCGATGTCGGCAATAGCACCACATTTCTCGCATATGCGATGATGGTGATGCCCGAGCAACCATTCGGCTAACTCATAGAGCACGACGCGCCCGTTCCCGTGGTGGGTGGCGAGGACTTCCGCATCGGTCAGCACGGAGAGGGACCGGTAGAGCGAGGAGAGGGGAAGAACCCGGCCGAGTTCCTGGTGGAGATCGGTCGCCGATCTGGGTCCGTCGGCCATACTCAGCGTCTCAACCACCCGTTGCCGCCCGCGCGTGTACCTGACCTCTCGCTTCGTTAGCCGCGATTCAACCTGCCGATGGATTGTTTGGTCCACTAATGGCTCCCCTTGCCGGATCGGAATGGGCAGGCCAGGGCAATTCACCAGAGGCCCAGCGGCGAGACCCGGCTCCGCTCCCCCCAAGTATAGCCCCGATCCCTCACGGACCCCGGTTCGCCGGATGAACGGAGTAGAGGAGCGGGAACCCTTATTGATCGGACCCGATTCCGGGCGAAATGATACCCAGGTTGGGTTCAAGGGGTGCTATGGTGTTGAGAAGTGTTATGAAGTGGGTTATAGTGGGCCGACAGGCTAGTCTGGCAGAGTTGGATTGCGGTTCAGGTCTGGAGCGAGCGGAGATATCGATTGTTACTCGGGCAATATCGCCACACGGTGGACAAGAAGGGTCGATTGGTGCTCCCCGCTCGTTTTCGGGAGAGATTGTCCGACGGCTGTGTAATTACCAAGGGTCAAGAACGGTGTCTATATGTTTTTCCGCTGGAACGTTGGGAGGAAGAAGCAGAAAGGTACCGCATGCTTCCCCGGACCGACGCGAGGGCACGCCGCCTTACCAGGGCCTTCTTCGCCGGCGCTATCGACCTCGAGTTGGACGGGGTCGGTCGGATCCAACTTCCTGCTCGCTTGCGCGACTATGCAAACCTCGGTCGGGAAGTGGCTGTTATCGGCGTGGAAGAGCGTGCCGAGATATGGGACGCGGCGGCTTGGGATGCGTATGACGCGGCGGCCGACAACTACTACTCGAACATTGAGGAGGTCGTTTCGGATTTCGGCATCTGAATGAATATCCAGCGGATACTTGTTGATGACCTGCTCATTGCCAGCCCCCCGGAGACCAATGGATTGCCCTTACTCCGCCCGCTTTCTACTGGTAACAGTGACCGGGGGGCTGGCAATGAGTCAGGTTACAGGTGCTGAATATACCGTGAACCGACGTCCTTTTCATATGCCTGTTATGCCGGAGGAGGTAGTTGACCTGTTCCGCCCGGTCGGACGGGGGGTGATGGTCGATGCAACCTATGGTGGTGGAGGTCATACCGAAGCTCTGTTGAACGAGCTGGATGATGAGGTGCGCGTCTTAGGGATCGATCGTGATCCCGAATCTATCGGTAGAGGGGCCGTCCATGCCCGGTTGGATCTGGAGATGGGAAACTTCAGTGACCTGGGGACGATTCTCAGAGTCCGGGGGATTAGTCGGATCTCCGGCGTCCTGTTTGACCTGGGAGTATCCAGCCATCAACTCGACCAACCCCGAAGGGGTTTTTCCTTCCGCCATGACGGTCCCCTAGATATGCGTATGGGTCCGGACGCCCCCACCTCGGCTGCCGGATTGGTGAACCACAGCGATTTCGCTGAGCTCGTGCGGGTGATCCGTAGGTTCGGGGATGAACGTTTTGCGCACCGCATCGCAAGAGAAATAGTTAGAGCCCGTCCGATCACGACCACTAGGCATCTATCAAGAGTGGTCAAGCAGGCCATTCCCGCCGCGACTCGGCGTTCGGGCGGGCATCCGGCTCGTCGCACCTTCCAGGCTTTGAGGATCGCCGTCAATGGCGAGATGGACGCTTTGTCGTCCGGTCTCGAACAAGGGATCAAAGCCTTGCGACCCGGTGGGCGATGCGTGGTCATCTCCTACCACTCGCTCGAAGACCGGTTGGTCAAGCATCGATTCCGCCATGGAGAGGGTCGTTCTCCCGGCCCTACATTACCGGTCCCACCTCCTGTCGAGTTGGCCGTCCTGACCAGGAGACCACTTCGCCCTCGACCCGAGGAAGTGGCTGCCAACCCTAGATCCCGCAGCGCACGTCTGCGCGCCGCGGAGAAGGCGCCATGACGGTCCAGCCGCACCAAACCCCGAGCCGACGTTCGCTCCAGTTACGGGTTATCTCCGGGCGTGACCGTCCTCGCCCCCTGCGCGCTTTGATATGGGCGCTCTATACCATCGGGGCCGTCATAGCCTTCCTGGCGCTCATCTATTTGCGAACGGCGGTTGACGAGTCTTCCTTCCGGATCAATTATCTCGATAACCGGATCGAGGTGGAGAAGGCGCGCCGGCATCAACTCCACCTCGAGAAAATGCGCCTGGAATCTCCCCAGGAGATTCTTCCGATCGCCGAGCAGATGTTGGGGATGGTCCTTCCCGAGGAGGTCGTGGCCATCACCAGCGAGGTTCCTCCCGGGTTCGTGGCGACCGATTATCAAGAGGCGCCACAGAACAGGCTGGGGGACTGAGTCGTGGCAAGAGAGAGGACAAGGCGACCGGGCAGGCGCTCCGGAGATGTTCGGCTCCTGACTATCGCCATCCTTCTTGCCGGCGGATGGGCGACAATCGGTTACCAGCTGTTTCAGATCCAGATGGTTGATCACCGCGAGTACGCCGCGGCCGCTGAGAGGCAGAGGATTCGCGTTGAAGAAACCGCCGCTGCCCGCGGGACCATCTTCGACCGCCAGGGTCGGGAGTTGGCGGTAAGCATCGAATCACGTTCGATCTATGCCAATCCTCGCCAGATTGTGGATGCCCGCTCGACTGCTCTGGCGCTTAGTCAGGTGCTGGAACTCAATGCGGTAGAACTTCGCGAGAAGCTCCTAGCCGACACGACGTTCGTCTTCGTGACCCGACAGGTGGAGGTATCGATAGCCGAGGCGGTAGAGGCCTTGAAACTGCCGGGCATTCATTTCCTCAACGAGCCGAAGCGTGTATACCCGTCCGGTTCGCTGGCGGCCCACACCGTCGGATTCGTCAATATCGACTCCAGAGGTATCGAGGGCCTTGAAGCTCAGTATGACGATCTGCTCACCGGCGCCCCGGGTCGAATAGTGGCTGAGCGCGCCGCCGGTGGTCAGGTGATACCACACGGACGCTTCGAGGTGGAGCCGGCTACCCCGGGTTCTGACCTGATCGTCTCCCTGGACCGCGAGATCCAGTTCATCGCCCATCGGGCGTGCGAGGAGGCGGTGGAGGCGACCGGCGCCAACAGATGCACCCTGGTAGTGATGGACCCGTCCGTCTTCGAAGTCCTAGCCATGGCGATAGTTCCTTCGTTCGATCCGTCGAACCGGACCGAAGAGGACATAGCGAACGGAACCCTTACCAATTCGGCGGTCCGTTCCCTGTTCGAGCCAGGCTCGATCCAGAAGGCGGTAACGATTTCGGCCGCTCTAGAGGAACAGGTCGTGGACTGGGATACCCAATACCTGGTGGAAGACAAGATCGAGATCATAGACGGCGCCTGTGAAGATCGGGAACAGCAGGACATCGAGATATTCGGGTGCTATACCGACTTCGCCGCCCATCCACCCGAGGTCATGTCCGTAAAGGACTGTGTACGGGACTCATCCAACGTATGTACGATCAAGGTGGGTCGGGATCTCGGCAAGAGTAACCTGGAGAACTATCTGGAGGCTTTCGGATATGGCAAATCCACCGGCGTGGAGTTTCCCGGAGAGGCCACAGGGACTGTCAACCTGGCTGCGGGATGCTCGACTTGTCCCGCTTCGGCTGCAATCGGGTATTCGCTGTCGGTGTCTCCTCTCCAGATGGCGGTTGTCTACGCAACGATCGCTAATGGCGGAGAGCGTATGGTTCCCAGGTTGGTACGTGGAGTGGTTACGGCTGATGGGGTGGCCGAACACCCGATCGAAGCCCCCACCCGAGTCATTTCGGAGGACACTGCGCGCCGGGTCCGCTTGATGCTGAAGTCGGTGGTCGATTACGGGACCGGCGTGCAAGCGGCGGTTACCGGATATACGGCCGGTGGTAAGACGGGTACCAGCCGGAAGTTCGATTTCAACACCGGGCGGTATTCGAGCGAATACGTGGCTAGTTTCGTCGGCATGGCCCCGGCCGACAACCCACGGCTGGTGGTCGCCGTTGTCATCGACTCCCCCAACAGCGGTCAACCGGTGGCGAGGCGGACCGGCGGCGCCGTTGCGGCACCCGTGTTTTCCCAGGTAATGGAGGGATCCCTCCACCAGATGGGAGTTGAACCGGATGCCTGATGAGGTCGTGCGCCTAGCCGATGTGGCCAATCGCGTCGCGGGTGATCTGCGCGGCGACGGATCCATCAAGGTATATGACGTAACGCACGACAGTCGGGAGGCTGGTCCGGGCAGCATCTTTGTGGCTATCAGAGGTACGAAGGTTGATGGGCATGCGTACGTCGAGGGGGCCGCTAAGCGTGGCGCCGTCGCCGCTCTTGTCGAGCGTTTCATACCATGTTCCCTGCCCCAGGTGAGGGTAGGCGATACCCGCCGGGCGCTGGGTGTGGTGGCCGCCCTGGTGCACGGTGATCCGACCACCCGGCTTGAGGTGGTGGGAGTGACGGGAACCAACGGTAAGACGACCGTTGCCGTGATGCTTCAGTCGATAGCCCGTATGTCCGGTCGGTCGGTTGCCAGGGTGGGTACGCTCGGAACCGACATCGACGGTGAGCCGCGTCCCCTCGTGCTTACCACCCCTGAAGCATCGGATCTCCAGAGGCTCTTCGCGACCATCGAGGGAAAAGGGGTGTCGCTGGTTGCCTTGGAGGTGTCTTCCCATGCCCTTGCTCTGAACCGGGTCGACGGTACTTGCTTTGCTGTTGCCGCGTTCACCAACCTGTCCCAGGATCATCTGGATTTTCATGGCGATATGGAGAGTTACTTCGCGGCCAAGCAGAGGTTGTTCGATGGCCGAGCCTCGGTTCATGTAATCGATGTGACAACTCGTTGGGGACGCCGTCTGGCGGAAGAGGTACCGGGTCCGTTGATAAAGGTGGGTTACGGGCGCGGCCATGACGTGGGAATCAGCGCGGCGCAACCCGGCCTGACCAGTTCTGGTTTCGTGCTGCATCTAGCGGGTCGGGAGAGGGCGGTGACGGTGAGGCCGGGCGGGCGTCACAACGTCCACAACGCCGCAGTGGCCGCCGCCTGTGCCCGGGCGGTCGGCATAGACCCGGACAGCATCGTGAATGGTCTTCAGGCGGTGCAAAGAGTATCCGGACGGATGGATCCGGTCCACGCCGGGCAACCGTTCGATGTGCTGGTGGATTACGCCCATACTCCTGCTGCGGTAGAAACAGTGGTGAGCGTCGCTCTCGAGAACTGTTCGGGGTCCACAATCGTCGTTGTGGGGGCGGCCGGCGATAGAGACGCCACCAAGCGGCCGCCTCTAGGCGCGGCCGCTTCCCGAGCTCATCTCGCCGTGATCACTTCCGATAACCCCCGATCAGAGGATCCCGTAGGTCTGGTCGACCAGGTTGCGGCGGGGGCGGTCGGTGGCCGGGCGGAGGTGGTGCGGGAAGTCGACCGGAGCAGAGCTATCCGGTTAGCCGTGGAGCGAGCCGAGCCGGGCGACGCGGTGCTGATACTGGGTAAGGGTCATGAGCAATACCAGCAAGTGGGCTCTGACATCGTTCCGTTTAGCGACCGGGCCTTGGCCTTCGAGTACCTACGGGAACGATGGTCTCCGTGCGGCTCGGATCGGCGGGCGATGACGGGGACCACTTCATGATTTCGATGCTTACCGCCGCCACAGTCGCTTTTGCGGTTGCGATTTTCGGTACCGCCTGGGCTGTTCGCTTGTTCCGGGCCTGGAATATCGGCCAGTTCATACAGGAAGAACTGGAAGGCCACATGCACAAGCGGGGTACGCCCACTATGGGGGGGATAGTGATGATTCTGGCCGTAGTGGTCGGGTATTTCGTATCCCACCTACGGGTCCAGATGAGCCCGAGCGGTATAGGGTGGTCGTGGTTGGATCTGGAAGAGGCCGGTTTGCTGGCGATCGGGGCGATCGTCGGGATGGGCGTGGTGGGGTTTATCGACGACTACCAGAAGATCTCTCGATTTCGCAACCAAGGTTTGGGTATCGCAGCCAAGTTCGTGGGGCAGCTCGCGGTAGCCGGTTTCTTTGCTTGGGGGGCGGTGGCCTCGGGGGCCTCTACGGCTATCGGGTTCGTCCGTCCCACCGCTCTTGAACTCGGAGCGGGTCTCTTTGCGGTATGGGTTCTCCTGATGCTCACCGGATTCGCCAACGCGGTGAACTTCACCGACGGGCTCGACGGCCTAGCCTCGGGATCCGCCGCGCTGGTGGCCGCCGCTTACATGATCATCGCCTTCTGGATCTTCCGTCATCCGTCCGTCTACGAAGTGGAAGGAGGACTCGGGCTCGCTTCGGTTGCCTCGGCGATGCTCGGTGCGTCACTCGGATTCTTGTGGTGGAACGCCGCCCCGGCCCGGATAATCATGGGGGATGTCGGTTCCCAAGCACTGGGTGGAGGAATGGCGGCGCTCGCGCTTCTAACCAACACCCACCTACTGCTGGCGATCATTGGCGGTTTGTACGTACTGGAGACCTTATCGGTGATTATCCAGGTAGCGGGCTTCAAGTGGTTTGGGGGTCGGCGGGTATTTCGAATGGCGCCGATCCACCACCACTTCGAGATGAAGCAGTGGCCCGAAACCACCATCATCATCCGGTTCTGGATCCTGGCGGCGATCGGGGTAGCTATCGGTCTAGGTCTGTTCTATCGCGATTTTCTGACCACCGGGGGTGTCGACGGGCTGGTGGGTGGATGAGCATGAAGGTTCTGGTTCTCGGCGCGGGGATCTCGGGGAGAGCGGCAGCACGCCTCCTGACCCGTTTGGGGATGGATTTCAAGGTTTATGACCGAAGTCCGGAGCTAGCGCGCCTGCCCGATCCGGACACCCACGGGTTTCCCTTGGTATCCGGACGATGGGATCCGGCCACGCTAGACGGAATCGATCTGGTTCTGGCAAGTCCGGGTTTCTCTCCCTCCTCCGCTCCGATCGCGGCGGCGGATCGGGCAGGTCTGCCCGTGTGGAGCGAGGTTGAGTTCGCTATAAGGCGGATGAACTGTCCTCTGATGGCGGTGACAGGTACCAACGGCAAGACAACGGTTGTCGAACAGGCCACCCGTATGCTCCGGGAGTCCGGCCTCAAGGCAGTTGCCGCCGGGAATATCGGCCGAGCAGTGAGCGACGTAGCGATGCAGGACTGGGATGTCGCCGTGCTGGAGATTTCGAGCTTCCAGCTCACCTATACCTTTTCGCTAGCCCCCGAAGTGGCTGTGATAGTCAACGTGGCGGCTGACCATCTGGACTGGCATGGGTCAGAGGAAGCCTATCGGGGGGCTAAGGCCCGGATATTCCGGAACTTTACCGACCATAACCTTCTGGTATACGATGAAACCGATCCGGGCGCCGCCATGGCGGTCGCCGGTGCGCCGGGCCGGAAGGCGCCTGTGTCCGGTTGCGGAAGGCGCCCTCCCGGCGTCTTCGGGTTCGATCGGAACCGGCTCGTCCTACCCTCCGGCGCCGTCCCCCTCAAGGGTATCCCGGTTCAAGATCCCGCCTACCGGGTAAATCTGGCCGCAGCTGCGGTGGCCGCCGCGGAGATGGGGGCGGATCACCGGGCAATAGCACGCACCGTGGGGAGTTTCGTCCACGGTAACCATCGGAGAACGGTTGTCGGGGAGTGGGGGGGTGTGAGGTGGGTAAACGATTCCAAAGCGACCAACCCCCACGCGGCGACCAAGGCGGTCGATGGCTATCCCTCGGTGGTTCTGATAGCGGGGGGACGTAACAAGGGTCTCGATCTCGGGCCCCTGACCGACCATCCTAACCTCAGGGCGTTGATCGCGATAGGGGAATCCGGCCCGGACCTGGTACGTCAAGCACCACGATGCCCCTCGGTACTGGCGGGATCGATGGCCCAGGCGGTTGCCCTGGCGAGCGAACGGGCCGTCGCGGGAGACACGGTTCTACTGTCGCCGGGTTGTGCCAGCTTCGATATGTTCTCCTCCTACGAGGAACGGGGCGAGTTGTTCAGCCGGCTGGTGAGCGAGCACTTGAGAACCCTTTCACGCGGCGCGGTCAACGGGGAAGAGCAATAGCCATGAGTACTCGTATCGCCTCGATCACCGACATTAGGGCCAAGGCTCGTCACCGGGAAGAGGTGAACCTTGCTAGTTCCCGGCTGGCGATCTTCGTGGTTGTGATGGTGGCGCTCCTGCTGGTCGTTGGGCTAGGCGCCATCATGTCCGCTTCTTCGGCGGACGGCATACTCGGCCAGTCCGACCGGCTGGCAACCTTCAGGAGGCAGCTCAGGTGGGTGGTGGTCGGGTTGGGAGCGATGGTCATGACCGGCTTCACCCCATACTCCTGGTACAAGAAGATGTCGGTGTGGATACTCGGCGCCTCCATGCTCGGTCTGGTCCTGGTACCGATCCTGGGCTCGACGCGGGGCGGAGCGGAACGTTGGATACAAGTGGGTTCGATTACCGTGCAACCATCGGAGTTCTCCAAGCTGGCGGTGATCTTCTTTCTGGCGTCGGTGCTTGCCGATAGGAAGGACCGCCTCGGCGAGATACAACAGTTTCTAGGGCCGATCCTGCTGTCTGTGGGAGTGACCTGTGTTCTGGTAGCTCTGCAGCCGGATCTCGGTACGGCACTGATCATTGCCGGGGCTGCCGGAGGTGTAATCCTGGCTTCCAGAATACCCGGCACCTACATCCTCGGCGGAGGAGTTCTCACCGTTGTGCTGGCCGCCCTGTCGACCATCGCTTATCCGTACCGGCGCGAGCGTTTCGAGTGCTTCTTCGATCCGCTCTCCGATCCGCTCGGTAGCTGCTACCAGATGGCGCAAAGCTTGATGGCGGTGGGAAGCGGTCACCTGACCGGAGTAGGTTTGGGCGCCTCGAGGGCGCGCTGGGCGTTCCTACCCAACGCCAATACCGACTTCATCTTTACCATCATCGCAGAGGAGACCGGCTTTATCGGCGCCATGGGTTTGCTCATCGTCCTGACTACGTTGTCGATCGTGGGAATATGGATTGCGTACCGTACCGGCGATCCTTTCGCTCGCTTGGTGGCCAGCGGAATAAGCGCCTGGCTCGGAATCCAGTCGATGGTCAACATCGGGGGTGTCGTAGGGGTGATTCCGGTTACCGGTCTGGCCCTTCCGTTTGTTTCAGTGGGTGGCAGCGCGATGCTGGCTGCCCTGGCCGGGGTCGGCATCCTTGTCAACATTGCCCGCTCCGCGCCTCACAGATCCGAGGTCGAGGAGTAGGTCTAGCCCTGATTCTTCATGTTTCCAGACACACCCACCCATAAACCGCCAGGTCAAGCCCGTTTTATGTGCTCCATTCGCATACAGCTCATGGGTGACGGTCGCGGTCAACCCGACGAGCCTGTCAAGTCCACCGTAACCCCAGGTCAGGAGCCTATTCAGGCTGCCAAATCGCCGGGGCAAACGCCTCGCATGAAAAATCGGGTCTAAGAAATGGGTTTCGCCATCGCGGCAGCGGGCACCGGAGGTCACGTATATCCCGGTATCGCGGTGGCCGAACAGTTGTTGGAGGCCGGTGTCGACAGGCGACACATCCTGTTTCTAGGGGGCGACCGCATGGAGGCGGAAGTCATTCCCGGCGAGGATTACGAATTCGTCCGTCTCGAGCTCCAAGGGTTGGTAAGAAGCTTATCGCCTCGCAATCTACGATTGCCGAGGGTTGTCTGGCGGGCCGCGAAGGTCGCGGAGCGGGAGTTAGCCGCACGCAGCGTCCGGAGTGTGCTGTGCATGGGCGGATACGTAACCGTGCCGGTGGCGGTGGCGGCCCGCAGGCTCGGGATCCATCTCGTGCTGCACGAACAGAACGTTGAGGCGGGTCTGGCCAATCGTCTGGTGGGCCGGTGGGCGGATACCTGTTTCGTGTCCTTTCCGGAAACTCGGGGATTGGCGGGCACGGTGGTCGGTTATCCGTTGCGGGCTGAGCTCGCTCGGCTGGACAAAACGGCCGCCCGATCCGCCGCCCTGCGACGGTATGGATTCGAGGAGGGGAGAGCGATTGTCGGGGTTGTCGGAGGGAGCCAGGGATCGGTCGCCATAAACCAGGCCGTAAGCCGGATGGCAGCCGCTTGGACAGGTCAGCCGATCGATATGATCCACCTGGCAGGACCGGGTCGGCGCCGGGAGGTAGAGGTTGGTGAAGACTCGCCACTCGTGAACCGGGTGGTTCGGGGATTCGAGAACCGGATGGATCTGTTCTACTCCGCTTGCGATGCGGTCATCGGTCGAGCCGGTGGCGGCCTCATGGAAGCCGCGGTTACCGGAACTCCCGGCATTCTCATACCCGGTTCATTCGGTGGAAGCCACCAACGGGCCAATGCAACCGCCATGGCGGAGGTCGGTGGGGCGATTCTCCTATCGGAGGCAGAGGTCGATTCACTGGGACGCCGCCTAAGAAGCATGCTCGAGAATGAGACGAGGTTGGAACGCATGGGTCGGGCAGCTATGGGTATAGCCCGACCCGACGCGGCCGCCACCGTGGCGAAGGCAATGCTGGAGAGTTTCCATGCAGAGTCTGGATGACCCCACCCGGATCCATTGCATAGGCGCCGGGGGCGCGGGAATGGGTCCGCTCACCAAGTTGCTGGCAGCCATGGGCCACGGTGTTTCCGGTTCGGATCTCGACCCCGACTCCGAACTGGCCGCCCTGAGGAGCAACGGTATCGAGAGCTGGGCGGGAAGTCGCCCGGATCGGATGGCGGCTTGCGATCTGGTGGTTGCTTCATCCGCCGTCCCCGACAACGATCCTGAGCTACTCGCCGCGCTCGGCGCCGAGGTACCGGTCTGGCGCCGTCCCCGCCTGCTGGCGGCTTTGACAGAGTTGATTCCCACCATCGGGGTCACCGGTACCCACGGCAAGACCACCACTACGGCGATGGCGATCACCGCCATGCGCTCGATCGGTACGGACCCGTCGTTCGTCGTGGGTGGGGATCCGATCGATCCCCCCACGAATGCTCACCTGGGCGCGGACAATCTACTGGTGTTGGAAGCGGATGAGGCGTTCGGGACCTTCTTGCAGTTGAGTTTGAGCGGTTTGGTGGTAACGAATGTGGATTCTGATCACTTGGACCACTACGGAACCACCACCTGTCTCGAGCAGGCCTTCCGGGATGTGGTGGACGGGGTGGATGGTCCGGTCGTTGTCGGTGCGGACGACCGGGGAGGTCGGCGGCTGATCCGGCGCACCGGTCGACCGGGATACGGTACGTCTGCCGATGCCGAGTGGAGGATCACCGATGTGGTAGCAAAACCTACCGAGGTCTGTTTCAGTTTGGCGGGTAGGTTCCCGGCGGCCAGGGTGACGGTAGGACGGCCGGGACTGCATACGGCGCGAAATGCGTGCGGTGTTCTGGCGCTCCTAGCCGAACTCGGCTATCGGTTGGATGACGCGATCGCGGGGCTGGCGCGTTTTAGGGGTGTTCGGCGGCGACTCGAGTTCCGGGGAGTGGTCGCCGGCGTGAAGATCATCGACAGCTACGCTCACCACCCCTCCGAGGTGGCGGCCGATCTCGAGGCTCTCTCACCGGTGAGAAGGAACCGGCTGTGGGTGGTGTTCCAACCACATCTCTATTCCAGGACGCTCGCCTTGGCCTCTGAATTCGGTGTCTCGCTGGCCCGGGCAGACCGTGTGGTGGTAACTGATGTATACGGCGCCAGGGAGGACCCCGTTCCAGGGGTAACAGGTGCGTTGGTGGCTGACGAGGCACGCCAAGCGGGAACGCAGGCCGACTACCTGCCTGGTCTAGACGAGGTCTCGGTCTTCCTGGCGAATAGGGTGAGGCCGGATGACTTGGTGGTGACGCTAGGCGCCGGAGACATTGCTTCTCTGCCTGAGATGCTCACCGGCAGGTTGAGGGAAAAGACTTGACTCCGAGGAACGCTCTCAAGGCGGATGGCCTGATTCGTGAGGGTATCCGGCTCCACCGGCTAACCACCTATAAGTTGGGAGGGCCTGCCCGATGGTTCTGCGAGCCGCACTCTATCGAGGCGTTGCGGACTGTTGTCCGGTCCGCCACCAGGCGCGGGGTTGACATCCTGGTGCTGGGAAGAGGGAGCAATCTCGTCATCTCGGACCGTGGTTTCGACGGTCTGGTCATCCATCTCGCAGGAGAGTTCCGCAACCTGACCATGAGATCCCGCGAGGGCTTTGTTGATGCCGGGGCTGCGGTAGCTCTTCCCCGTCTGGCCCGCTCCACCGCTCGGGATGGTCATAGAGGCCTCGAGTTCTACGTTGGTATACCCGGGTCGGTTGGCGGGGCGGTTACCATGAATGCCGGGTTCTTCGGAACGGAGACTTCTGAGGTGCTGGTCTCCGCGTCTGTAATGGATATTGCTTCGGGCGCCGTCCTTACCCGTGAGACGACGGACCTCGACCTGGGGTACAGGTCCAGCAGCATCAGCGGCGCGGATGTAGTACTCGGCGCCCGGTTCGGGGTTACGCCCGGTGCGCCCGAGAGAGCGGCGGCTCTGATGAGGAAGGCGATAAGGTGGAGACGTTCACACCAACCGGGGGGCACCCTCAACGCGGGGAGCGTTTTTCGGAACCCTCCCGGTGACGCAGCCGGGCGTATCATCGACTCCTTGGGAATGAAGGGTTTGCGACAGGGTGGCGCACGGGTTTCATTCCGGCACGCCAACTTTTTCGTGGCTTCTCCGGGTACTACGGCCCAGGACATCTATGACCTGGTGCATCAGGTTAGGCGGCGGGTACATGACGAGACGGGTGTCGCGCTAGTGCCGGAGCTTCGTTTCGCCGGGTCCTTCCGTTCCTCCGGCCCGGATGACGCTCGGCCGTGCGGGGAGGGACAGGTATGAAGGTCGATCCCCGGATCCTCCGGAGACAGGAAGCGGTGGCGGAGGACCAGGCTCTCTCACGGGTACGGCGATCCGTCATGATTCTTGCGGTGCTCGCCGTGGCGGGCATGGTTGCCTGGTTCCTTTTGTCTTCTCATGTGAGTGTCGCGTCCGTGGAGGTGGTAGGCGCCGTGAACGGAAGCGTAGGAGAGATCCTGGCACGCGAGAACGTAGTACCGGGAACACCGTTGGTGGCTATCCGGCCGGGTCGGATCGAGGAGTCACTCCAAGAGGATCCGTGGATCAGGACCGCTTCCCTGAAGCTGGTATTCCCTACGCGGGTTGAGGTTAATGTCCGGGAGCGAGAAGCGGTGGCATGGTTGTGGTCGGGGGGATCATGGGGGCTGCTGGCGGATGACGGGGTCCTTCTGCAACGTTCCGAGACTCCCGAGCCGGCCCGTTCGATTATCGCCATTCCTGCCGGCGACCTTGAAGTCGGGGGGAAGGCTACCGACCAATCTATACTAGGCGCACTCGAGTTTGTCGGGTCTCTGCCCCAAAGTGTCGGACCGGAGATCATGGTACAGAAAAGAGGCGACGAGCTTTGGGGGTTGATCGGGGACCATCCGGTCCGGCTAGGCCTTCCGGTCCAGATGGCGGCCAAGGCGATTTCGCTCGCGGCGGTACTCGATACAGAGCCTGAAGGTCTTATCGATATGACCGCTCCTGCTAGGCCGGCTATCCGGCTAGCCGGACCCGTCCAGGCCCAACCATGAATCTAAACCCCAACCTTAGAGTTGAGGTTTAGATTCTAAATAAATGAAGCTAAACAAGAAGTATAGGTTTGTGCGTAATGTATAGTTCGATACCCGTCCGATGTGGCGAGTCCTCACGAGGCTCATCGGTCGAGGACGCTTGCATGGCTGAATGGAAGGATTAACGGGCATGACGGTCAGCAATATCGGCGCGTTGCACAGCTATATCGCGGTTATAAAGGTGGTGGGGGTCGGGGGCGGCGGAATGAACGCAGTCAACCGGATGGTCGAATCCGGAATACGGGGTGTGGAGTTCATCGCGGTAAACACCGACGCTCAAGCGCTTCTCATGTCGGATGCGGATATCAAGCTGGATATAGGCCGAGAGGTCACCAGAGGTCTCGGAGCCGGGGCCAATCCGGAGGTCGGCAAGGCAGCTGCGGAGGCCCATAGGGAAGAACTCGAGGATGTCCTGACCGGATCTGACCTGGTCTTCGTGACCGCCGGTGAAGGAGGAGGCACGGGCTCGGGGGGCGCCCCGGTGGTAGCCCAGGTGGCTCGTAACCTCGGCGCTCTAACGGTAGGGGTGGTGACCCGACCGTTCGGGTTCGAGGGCCAGAGGCGTTCCATGCAGGCCGAGCAGGGTATATCCGAGCTCCGGGAGGCGGTCGACGCCCTCATAGTGATACCGAATGACAACCTGCTGGCGGTCGCCGATCGCTCTATGTCCATGGTCGATGCCTTCTCATTAGCTGACGAGGTTCTAAAGGACGGGGTTATCGGGATATCCGAAATCATCACCAATCCCGGACTTATCAATGTCGACTTTGCCGATGTAAAGACGGTGCTCGGAGATGCGGGCACCGCGGTGATGGGTATCGGAAGAGCGTCGGGTGAGAATCGATCGGTACAGGCAGCAGAACGAGCCATGGCCAGCCCGCTGCTCGAGACCTCCATGGATGGTGCTACCGGGGTTCTGATGTCCATCACCGGACCTCCCGATCTGACCCTGTTCGAGGTCAACGAAGCGGCCTCCGCAGTCCAATCACACTGCGAGCCCGATGCACAGATCATATTCGGGGCCACGCCTGTGGAGAGCATGGGTGAAGAGTTCCGGATCACGGTAATAGCGGCCGGGGTCGACCGCTCACGTCGTTCTCTCAGGGATTCAGCGCCGACCCGATCCCGGTCGCGCGGCGCTCCGTCAACGGGGCGGACATTCCAACTACCCGAGGACGACCCTTTCGACATTCCTGATTTCGTCGAAGGGTGAGAGGTATTAACCGGTCGCTCGAATGGTTATTCGGCCTCCCGGTTTCCGCGGCGTCGCCTTCACGACTGCTGAAGCCGGCGATATGGCTCGCGGGGATAGAGCCGGAGTCTCCGCTCGACTGGGAATCCGGGACGATTGGGCCACCGCAAAGCAGATTCACGGCGCGAGAGTCCTAGACGTTGCGGCGCCGGGGGCCGCCGGGGCCGCCGACGCGTTGGTGACTTCGAGAAACGATCTCCCGGTGGCGGTTTTCACGGCGGACTGTGCAGGCGTGGTCCTGGAGACCGCCCGAGCGGTCGCGGTGGCGCATGCGGGATGGCGGGGTGCGGCTGCCGGTGTTGTTGCGAATGCGGCCCGCCGTCTCGAGCAGGGAACCGGCCCGTACGGGCCGGTCCGGAGAGCCGCCATAGGCCCGCTGATCGGTCCTTGCTGCTTCGAGGTCGGAGAGGAGGTGGCGGCCGTGTTTCCTGGTTGGCAGGCCACGACTACATGGAACACCACTTCGGTAGATCTCCGCGGCGCGATCCGGGCTCAGGTACCCTCGGCGGTCTGGTGGTCAATGGACGACTGCACGATGTGCGGGGAAGACTGGTTCTCGCACCGGGCCGACGGCACTCGTTCCCGCCAGGCTGCAATAGGATGGATACCGTGAGCGTTGAAATGCGCCTGAAAGAGGTGCGCGGAAGGATGGCGGCGGCCGCAGCACGGGTTGGCCGCAACCTTGACGATGTCGAGTTGGTTGCTATTGGCAAGGGCCAAGCGGTGTCCGTGCTTCGGGAAGCTTTTGACGCCGGACAGCGAGTTTTCGGCGAGAACCGGGGTCAAGAGCTTGTTTCCAAGGTCGGGGACCTTCCCGAAGAGGTGCGGTGGCACTTCGTGGGTTCTCTCCAGACCAACAAGATCCGGTTGGTACGACCACGGGTAGAGCTGATCCAGTCCTTCGATCGCGACCGACTTGTCAAACCTTGGCTGAAGGGGTTGGATAATCCTCCGCCTGCGCTGTTGCAGGTCAACATCGGAATGGAGGCCCGGAAGAGCGGGATACCTCCGGACGAGGTGATAGAGACTTTCGAGAGGTGGGAGAATGCCGGGATCAAGTTGCTGGGAATCATGGCGATCCCGCCTTTTGGAGTCAACCCGGAGTCCAGCCGACCCTACTTTGCGCGGATGCGGGAGATCAGAGACCTCCTCTCCGGTCGGGTGGGCCGTGACCTTGATCTCAGCATGGGCATGACCGACGACTTCGAAGTCGCCATAGAGGAAGGATCCACCATGGTTAGGGTAGGTAGGGCTATCTTTGGGCAGCGACCGACAGAGGGGTGACATGAGCTCTGTGAATAGATTCATGGAATGGCTGGGGCTTGTTGAAGAGAATGAGCCGATGCGCAACGCGGGGCGCGAAGCGCGGTTGGCAGGTGGAGGGTCACGTCCCTCTGGCCGCCGCCCCGATATGCACCCGTCGGGGGCCGGGGTCACCGTAGTACCACCGGACTCGAGCAGGACCGCCGAAGTAGCGCCGGATTACCGGCGACCCTACTCCGGTACGGCCCCGGATCTAAGCGTCGTAGTACGCCCGGGGGATCAATCAGGATCGGTGGTCGGCTACACCGAAACTATCGAGGCGAGGGATTTCGATGACGCGAAGCGGATTGCCGATCTCCTGAGGGAGCGGATTCCGGTGATCGTCAACCTGCGGGGGACCGAGCCATCCATGGTTCGGCGGCTGGTCGATTTCTCGAGTGGCTTGATCTATGCCCTTGACGGCTCGATGCGCAAGGTATCGGAAGGTGTTCTCCTAGTGAGCCCGCCTCGGGTCAGAATCCTTGAGCGCGAGTTGCGTCGACTGGCCGAGCTCGGTCTCTACGATATGGATCTCTGACCTTCGTGCTGCTTCTCATCTGCACCCTTCTCCGGATATACGTGTATCTGGTAATCGCCCGGGTGATACTCAGTTGGGTGCGGGTACCCGGCCACCATCCGGTGGGTCGCATGGTGGAAACCCTCTCCAAGTTTGTGGATCCACCCCTCAGGTATATAGGGCGAGCCCTTCCGGCAATCCCGATCGGATCTGCCCGGTTAGACCTATCCCCGCTGGTTCTCATAGTCGGTCTCGGATTGGTCACCGGGATCCTCTGCGGATAAGCGAAGATGCGGTTGCGGGCTAGCGATGTTCAGGAAGCCAGGTTTCCGGTCACCTTGCGTGGGTATGCCGAGGATGAGGTCGACGCCCTCCTGTCTTTGGTTATCGAAACGCTTCGTGAGCATGAGGCCAGGGACGCCGCCGCCCGAGCGGATATCGATCGGCTTCGCTCCGAACTCGACGAATGCCGGAAAGCGCTGGTGGATGAGAATCTGGCGGCCGTTCGCAAAGTGCATCGCGAGTCGGAAGCCCGGATGCGGGCGTTATTGGGGGACGCTCTGGCCCGAGCCGAACAGATCTTCGAAGAGATCAGGCAGTCCGGGCAGGACGGATCGGGAGAAGAGCGGACAGCGCCGGCGGTGTGAATCGTCAGGTCTGGATTATTCACCGCAGATAGGCCTTGGACCCAACCGATGTTCAGCTTCCGATGCCCCGGTTCCTCAAGTAGGTCTTGTGGATATGCCGGACGATGCTACGTGGGCCGGTGCGCCAGCATTGCAACGGGTCCAAGCCGTCGTGAGCGAGACACATGTTGCACGATACGCATGCCGCGGTTCCTGTGTGGCCGGACTCCAGCTTGCGAACCAGTTCGGGCTCGCGAATGAAGGGCCGAGCCATCGCCAAGAAGTCCGCATCACCGCCGGCGAGGACATCGGTCATCAACCCGGTGCTGCGTACACCTCCCACGAGGATTACGGGTACACCGGTGGCTTGCTTCACAGCCCGGGCAAAGGATCGGTAGTAAGCCTCCCGTCCCGCCGGTTTCCAGGCTCGCTGTACCACCAGGTTGCGCCACGCCTGTGCCCTACCGACCGCCACGTACGGTCGGATATTTTCCAGGTAGCTTCGCATCACCCCGTATGTAGCCTCGAACCCGTCGATTCCCCGTTCCGCAAGGACGCGCGCTCGTGACAGGGACTCTTCCTGTTGCAAACCTCCCGGTACCGAATCCTCGACAGAGAGACGAGCGGTTACGGGGAATCTGTCTCCGACCTCGGCCCGCACCGCGGCGTACACCTCGAACATGAAGCGGCTTCGGCGTTCGGCGTCTCCTCCCCAGCCATCGGTGCGGGTATTGGCGTGCGGCGAGCAGAACTCGGAGATCAGGTAGCCGTTACCTCCATGGATGTGGATGCCGTCGAACCCGGCTGTTACCGCCCTCGCGGCTGCCCGGCCGAACTTGCCGACCAACCTCTCCACACCTTCCGAAGTCAGCTCCTCCGGTTCGATGTCGTACATGGCATTGGGAACCGGTGATGGCGCTACCGGCCTGATGGTCGGCATCATCGTCTGGCTGCCGCAATGGCCCAGTTGAGCGAATATCAGTCCCCCGGCGTCGTGGACGGCGTCGGTGGCTCTCCGCAGAGCGGGAATCACCCTATCGTCGTGGATGCCGGTTTGGTTGGCGCTCGCCTGTCCGCGGGGATCAACATACATATGGCCGGTAAGGATCAGCCCCGCGCCTCCCGCGGCGAGCCGACGGTACAGCTCGACGTAGTCATCCGTGACGACGCCCTCGGGCGTGGCCATCGTCTCGGAGGTGGCGGCTCTTACCAGCCGGTTGGGCAAGGTTAGGGAACCGATCCTTCCCGGCTGTAGATATAGGGGCTTCTTCATACGGCGCCTCCCTTCGTCGGGTGGGTGCTTCTACCCCGTTCTGCGAGGAGCGAGCGAACCCGGGAGATGTCCGTCGGACAGGTCTTTGAGGCCATCCAATAGCACAATCCGGTGGGAATGAAGAATATCTGGAAGGCGGTCAGGCCGATGGCGTAGTTAAGCGGGGGAGCGAAGCGCGAGGTCAGCAAACCGGCCGCTATCACCGTCAAGCCGTTTCCCAGCGTACGCGAGAGACCGTTCGAAAGGTTTCCCAGCCCGAAGACCGTTCCCCGGTGTTCGGGAAGGTTCACATCGGATATGAGAGCGTACCAGTTGGGGGAATCGGCCGAGGTAAAGGCGAGAGCCAGAACGGAAAGGAGGAAGGCGCTAGCCGCGTACGGATTGGTGACCACACTCGCCAACGTAGCGAATACGATCCCGATGCTTCCCTGGTCGGTTGGTATATCGAGTCCGGTCAGCGGTATGAAGAAGAACGCCACGAAGAAAGGGATAGCTCCGAGGATTCCCACCATTGATACGAGGGCGCGGGCGCGGGTGGTCCGTCGTTGGAAGCGGTCGCCCAGATAGCCGGACAGGATGGACGTAACCCCCCCGATCTGGAAGATGGCGCCGAATACCGCCCCGATCGCGGTGGCTGTCGGTAGGTCGTAACCCACGGCTTGCACTTTGCTCTGGTAAAGAAGCGGCACCCAGATGAGGGAGCCGTATGCCAACTGCCCCGTAAGTCCTTGCAGGATGAGCCAGCGGTTGGTTCGTATCCTGATCAGCGGTACCAGATCGGTCTTCTCGATCCGGTGCTCGTAAACCCCTCCCGCGGCCAGCACCTTCGCCAATTCCGGTTCCGACCGCCCTCGGGGCGCCTCAACGGTCGTCAGATAGAGAAGAGCTACCCCCAATCCGATCACCCCCAGACCGGCAAACGGGCTACGCCAGTTCGCCGCTCCGAGAACTCCTCCCACCAGTATCCCGAAGAATCCGCCGGCGCCTTGTGAAAGTCCCCAGAAGCTCATGGCCAGACCGCGCTTCCGCGGCCCCACGAAGTCGGCGATCATCGAGAAACCAACCGACGATACCGCTCCCAATCCTACGCCCACCACTACCGACCACAATACGAGGGCAGCCGGTGATCGTGACCTCGCTACCAGGATGAGCCCGATGCTCCATAAGACCGTCGCCCGGAATAGAAGCGGCTTGCGGCGAGAGCGGTCCCCGTAGTAACCCCACCCGACGGCCGTCACCGCGGTCACCAGGATCACCAGCGCGGTAAGCATGCCGACTGCCCTCTCGCTTAGGTCGAGGTCGGCCGCCATGACCTTGGTGAGGACCGGGTAGAGCGCGATGGCGGCGTTATCGAGAGACGCCAGCAGCACGAACACCGTAATCGTGTAGACGATGTGTGCGTGCTTTCCCCACCAGTCGGGGGCCGTTCGTTGCATTCTCAACAGTCTTGCATCTTCGTGGCCGTTCGAAGGGGATAACCCCGGATATCCCTCCCCACCGGCCGGGGGACGGGGCGTTTTTTGGTCAACCAAGTCTTGGTAGGTCAGCCGGGTATGAGTAGCGATTTGAGATGTCCGGCAATGTGACACCCGGACAGATACGGAATAAGCTAAACTATTCTTGGCTTGCTTCGAGGTTCAGTTCCGTAGGCCTGATTGAGGCTCATGTTTCGAGGGACTGCACACTTCGTATCAGGCAAAAACAGGGTGCCCGCGCGCTCAACGCGGCATCGGGTAACCGGCTTCGAATAGGAGAAGATCATGGCTAGACGTGAAGATGACAAGATACTGGGTGCTCAGGAGGTGGCCGACCTTCTGGATATGAACGTGCAGATGGTGCGGAAGTATGCCAGGGAGGGAAGGCTTCCGGCGTACCGACTTCCGGGCGGTAGGACCTTCAAGTTCTTCCGGAGCGAGATCCTTGACTACGTCAGGAACTACCCGGTGCGGGTAGACGAGTTGGCCTCGGAGGGTTCCTAGAAGGGTCTGAGAAACCCCGTACAAAGGGTTCAGCCGCTAACCCGCAACTCTCTGACCAGGTGGTTTGCAACCATCGGACCCCGTGAAATTCGTTTTTTGGACCCTTCTAGGGGTCTTCGCGACCACCCCTGACCAGGGGTGATGGTAGGGGTCCCGGGAGCCTGTCACCTCCTCGGACGGGTTCTGTCTCCTCTTCGCAGCGTCCTTCCGATTCTGGAGACCCGCAGTAACCTTCGGGGTTAGACAACAACACAACTCCCGCTGGCTGTCTAACCCAGGAGGGAATGGGTGACAGCCAGCCAGCCTTTTTAGGGTATCCTTCGGGACATGTCCGTTCCTGCGGTTCCAACAATCCGCGGTGGTATCGAAGTTGAGATCATCGACGACGATGGCAACTGGGTTCAGAAACGGTACCGGGCGGCGGAACTGCCGACAGTACTCGCCCGGGACCGTAACGTGCCCCGCGCCGAACCTGTGATCATCACCCAGTTCTGTCGCGACTGGCGGACCTGGCCACAAGACCGCGAATGGATGCTCAAAGGGGAACCCGACCCTGACTCCGACCCCTACGACCTAGCGAAAGTCGCAGCGATCGTCCGCGGCCTGTGCGAACGCTGGGATCATCCGACCCCCGCCTGGATCGAAGGCGTCCGAGCCCCAACCGAAATACTCCTATTCCTAGACAAGGGCCGCCTGGTCAACCCGGGGTACGAGAAGACCCGTCGGGCGCTTGCGCCCCCCGCCTGCGCGGAGCATGGCGTCTACTACGAAGCCGAAATGCTGGAGTACAAAAAGGACGTGTTCGCACGGATCCGCGCTGTGTCACACACCGCCAGAGAACAGAACTCTCAAAGGAGCCGACTCACTGGCACAGACCTTTGATCTACGTGCCCTGGTAAGGGTTCTTCTTCCCGAACTAGACGAGCAGTTCGACAAGCTGCTCACGTCGCCCAGCAGGGACTTTTTCACAGCCCCACCGGAGTCGGTCTACCTGCTGGTGGTGGGCGGCGCAGCGATGATGACGTACCGGCCTGAGCGGATGACCACCGACGTTGACACCATCACCACCCTTCACCAAGCAGTCATCACGGCTGCGCAAACCGTCGCAGCGGAACATGGGCTCCGCCGTGACTGGCTGAACGATCAGACGGCTAGCTCGGACCTGCCTGCCGCGGCGGCGCACACCGACACCATATTCCAAGGGAAACGGATCACCGTCGCCCATCCCGGCCCGCAGTATCTGCTAGGAGGGTGCTGAGAAACCCCGTACAAAGGGGTTCACCCGCTAACCCATAACTCTCTGACCAGGCGCTTTACCAATCACCGAACCCCGAAAGACTCGTTTTTCAGGACCCTCCTAGCCACGAAGATCGTTGCCGGGCGGCAAAAGGACATCGACGACGCAGCCGCTTTGATAGCCGCTACGGGACCCTACACCATCGACGCTCTATGCCGCCTGGTCGCTGAAGTCTACGGAACACCCAACCCACGGCCCGGTGTCAACGTTCGGGAGAACGCAGAGCAGGCGCTGGGGTGTTCCTAGATAGGGGTAACGCGCCGGGTTCTGTCTCCTCTTCTCAGTCGCCGAGACAGTACGGCTGGGAAATCGTAATGAACCAACCCAGACCAGAGATCGACCGGATCAGGACCATCACCGCAGGCACACGCAACACCCCCCTCCTCACACACTGCGGCACCCCCCTCGTCGAATGGACACCCCAACACCTACACACCCCACCCGACGACCTCACCGGAACCGACCGCCAAAAATGGTTCGACGAACGAGCCGAATACCAATGGGTAGTCATCCAACACTACCCCGACGGGCGAAAAAAACTGATCTGCCCCCAATGCGCAGGCAACGCCGGAAGCACCGCCCGAACCCGCAACCCCAGCCGGGCCAACCGCGGCAAACAGCACACCAACACACCTTCTAGGGATGCGGCAAACAGCACACCAACACACCTTCTAGGGATGCGGCAAACAGCACACCAACACACCTTCTAGGGATAGGGAGACCCAAACAGGTCAGTCGGGATCGGCGTCGGATGGACTCACTGTTGAAGATACTCGTGGTCGAGTAGTCCCCACACCGAGTGATCCATCCAGCGGTCGCCAACTCTTATCTCCTCGCGAAGGACGCCCTCCCGGACGAAACCCAGCTTCCCGGCTATCCGCTCACTGGAAACGTTGCCTATTGCAACCCGTAATACGAGGCGATGCATGTTCAGTTCTTCGAAGCCGACTCGAAGTACGGCGCGGGCCGCCTCCGTTGCGATACCCAAACCGGTTTCGTCTGTTCGGATCCAGTATCCGATCTCACCGCTGCGGAAAGGTCGGGAGACATGCCAGATGCTCACGTTTCCGAGGTGGCGCATCGGTTCGTCCGGTCGGCGGATAGCAAAATCGTAGGCCTGGGTCTCCCTCCATGACTGGATGCTGTCCTTCACGAATCCGGCTGCGGACGCTCTCGAATAGGCCTTTGTCGCCCAAGGTAGGTATGCGGCCAACTCCCTTTTAGAGGCGCAGACCGCTTGGAAAAGCGGGTCGATATCGCGGCGCCTAAAGGGGCGAATCAGGAATCGTTCGGTGTAGCGGTCTACCGATGGGAGTGGTTCCCGGGATGATCTTCGCATATGTGAGCGAGCCTATAGATGTCTGTAGGCAAATGCCTGCCGGAGATATCGATACCGAGCTTGATCCACGTACTATGAGCGGCATGGCGGATCGATGGGACGGCTTCAGCATGAACCCCCGTCCCGCACCCCGTTCCGACCTTCCCATGGCGGCGGTGCTGGCGCCGTTGTATCAGGATCGGGGAACCATCCGAATGGTGCTGATCCGCCGACCCGATCACATGCCTACCCACGGGGGAGACCTGGCCTTTCCGGGCGGCAAGCCGAAGCCTGCCGAGACCCCACTCGAGACCGCCCTTCGTGAGGCGCGAGAAGAGGTGGGTATCGATCCGGCCCTTGTGGAGGTCCTCGGTTACCTACCCCCTATCCATACCGTTACCTATCCCAGGATGGTGGTGCCGGTAGTTGGCAGGCTTCCCGGCGTACCTGAACTGATTCCCGATCCGAACGAGGTGGACCGTATCCACACTCCCTCCGTCGGTTTGCTGCGGGACGAGACACGCTGGCGAGTTGAGAGTTGGAAGGGTAGGCAGGTGTACTTCTTCGACATCGACGGCGATGTGTTGTGGGGCGCCACCGCGAGGATGGTTCGGAGCCTCCTGGGAATGGGAAGCTACTGAGTTGTTCCGATTGCCGTGGTCGGTATACCCGAGCACGATCAGCCAACAGTGTCAACGAGCACTCTGAACCGTACCGGGTTTATCGGAGAGTGTTTTACCCCGTACTACCCCGCCCAGCCGGTTGGAGTGGAAGCGACCAAGCGCCTCATCGCTAGCGGCCGTATCGGCATAGGAACGCACCGCCGCGTCGAAGTCGCTGCTAATGACCACATCAACGGCAATCAGGGGTTCGAGTCCGGCCGCCTCTTCGCGTGTTATGGGGTGTTGTGTTCGCGGGTTAGGGGTGATGGTGGGGGTTGTGGCCTGTTTCAGGGGTGTTCGGGTGTGTTTGGCCGGGGTGTGGGGGTGTGTGGCTGTGGTTACGGGTGGTGCTGGCCGCGACGGTCGGTTTCTGGACGCGGTTGATTGCACGGGGTGGGCTATCGACCGTCTCAGGGTTGCCACCAACAGAGCCTCCGGCATCGTCAACGACCCCAACCGCCTGGGTGTGGGCACAGTGAGGAGATAGTGAACCGGCTGGCCTTCTATGGCGATCGCGATTGGTTTCGATGGGGCGTTGACGGTGCTTCGGACCAGGGCACCTCGTCGAGAGTCACGTCCGGCTAAGCCGTGTCGCTCCCTCCATCCGCGTATCGGCGAGGGTCGCGTCCAGGCAACTCCTGCGCGGTGACGCCTGTTATTTCGGTGTACAGCCAGTGGGCGACCAGATCAACATCGACCAGCGGCGTGTACCAGATCACGGAGTGCCCGTATGGGCCGACCCGGACCGTCGCGAACACGGCTGGGTCATGGCATGTGATGATAAGTGCCAGGCCGCACCAGAGCGGTCTCTGAGCAGCGTGCTGGAGACGACCGGTACTGGACGCGTACGGACCATCATGCGCCGAGGCCGTAACATCCCGGACGGCGGGACGTTACGGCTCTCTCAGACGGCGCTAGGCGGCTACCATCATCTCTATGACTTCGCCCACCTATTCGCCGACGGTTTCGCGGACCCGTTTGTTGAGCCGCCCGCCTGTGTGCATCCCCGACGACTTGGTGGATCGGACGCTGCCGAAAGCGTCCGGGGTTGTGACCCTTCCCGGCCATATAGCCTGGTCAGCGCCCTACACGTTCGACATGGACGACCGCTGGCAGCTGATAGGCATGTACCAGACGGTGATGACCGAGGGGTTAGACGACGATGTTCGCTACTACATCGACATCGACGTGCTAGTCGAATTGTGGGACGATCTGTGGCTGTCTCCCTATGTCCGTGAAGCGTGGTCGGCGTGGCTGTATGACAGGGGACTGCTCGACGACTCCGCTGGATGCTGACCGAACTACAGGAACGGACCTGGCGGATACTCGCAGCGGTTCCCGAAGCAGACGGGTTCGCGTTAGCGGGCGGCTCAGCGCTGATCCTGACCGGTGTCGTCCAGCGCGGAAGCAACGACATAGACGTGTTCGGGGCATACCCGCGGTCAGCCATCCCCTTCGCTGAAGCAGCCCAACGAGTTCTAACCGACGAAGGGTTGAACCCGACAGTGGAACGCTGGGGAGAGGGGTTCGTCCGTATGCGAGTCACTGACGGCGCTGACACAACACGGGTGGATATCGCGATCGATGCTCGCCGGCACCCTACGGTTGCAGACCCGACCGGGCAGGTCCTGAACATCCGAGAGTTAGCAGCCGACAAGATGCTGGCGTTGGTAGGCCGCGTCGCGCCACGCGACTACATCGACATGTGGGCTATCACCCAGCGTCATCACATCGACGACGTTATCGACTGGGCATCCGACAAAGTGAACCCCCCCGGGTTTTCCGGAGACTCTAATTGGTTGGGAGATAATGGAGTATGGGAAGACCAACAATGTATTCACCGGAGGTTCGGGAGCGGGCTGTGGGGATGGTTTCGGAGCATCGGGTGGAGTATCCGTGTTGGGTGGGCGGCGATTTGTTCGATAGCGGAGAAGTTCGGGTGTTCGTCGGAGACGTTGCGTAAGTGGGTTCGGCGGGCTGAGACCGATCAGGGTGTCCGGGCCGGGTTGACATCGGAGGAGCAGACCGAGCTGAAACAGTTGCGGCGGGAGAACCGTGAACTGCGGCGGGCGAATGAGATCCTGCGGAAAGCGTCTGCGTATTTCGCCCTGGCGGAGCTCGACCGCGGAGGGCGCAGATGACCGCCTTCGTGGATGAGAACCGGGATGAGTTCGGGGTCGAACCTGTTCTGCGCCGAGGTGCCGAATTGCCCCGTCTACCTATTACGAGCACAAACGGCGGGTGCGGGAACCGCAGCGTTGCTCGGCCCGCAGCCGGCGGGATAGCGAACTTCGTATCCGGATTCGCCGTGTTTGGGAGTCCAATTTCGGGGTGTACGGCGCCCGCAAGGTGTGGCGTCAGCTGCATCGTGAAGGAGTGGCGGTAGCCCGATGCACGGTGGAGCGTCTGATGCGACTCGAAGGGTTGAAAGGCGTGGTCAGAGGCGAAACCAAGCGCACCACCATACCCGACGAGGACGCAAACCGTCCCGCTGATCTGGTGGACCGGGACTTCGAGGCGGAAGGTCCGAACCGTCTCTGGCTGGCGGATATCACCTACGTTCCGACCCGGGCGGGGTTCGCGTACGCGGCGTTCGTGATTGACGCCTTCTCCCGGTTCATCGTCGGATGGCGGGTATCGAACAGTCTGGAAACCGGCCTGGCCCTCGACGCCCTGGAGCAAGCCATCTGGTCCCGGCGTCCGGACACATCTGACCCCGACCGGAGGCTGGTGCATCACTCCGACGCCGGCGCCCAATACCTTTCCATCCGCTACACAAACCGTTTAACGGAAACCGGGATCCGACCTTCGGTCGGATCGGTAGGCGACTCATACGACAACGCCCTAGCCGAATCCGTAATCGGACTATACAAAACCGAGCTAATCCACAAACGGGCCCCATGGCGGAACCGGGACCACGTCGAATACGCCACCCTCGAATACGTCAACTGCCACAACCCACCGGAGACTGCTCGAACCGATTCGGGGACAAACCACCAACAGAAAAGGAGGCCGACTACTATCGTGACCACACACCAGCCCCGCTGGAACACAACCCAGCCCAGGTAGCTGGACTCAAGTAAAACACTCTCCGGCAAACCCGGTACGGTTCAAATAATCAGGGTTTAGGGGGTTTGGTCGGGGTTCTAGCTGGTTGGGGGGTCTTGGTGCCGGTTTCGGCGGTGTTCGGGGTGGTTGTGGTGAAACGGCCCGGAGCAGGAGGCAGGTGAATGGCCTCACGAGCGGTTCTTAGGGGAGGGGAGCTATCTGGGGGAGTTCCCCTCCCCGGCTTCTAGTCTCCCAACGGTCAAACAGCTCCGCTTGGTGTAGCCATCCCCACTTCTGTACCCGTTTCCATGCAGTCGTGTCGAAATGGCCCCTACCGACGTCGCCGGCAAGAAGGATCATATCCGCGACTCTTACAGTTATCTCCTTACCGGCGTGGACGGCTTGGAAGTGGGGCTGCAGATGGGGTTCGCTGTAATACATGTAGATGGCGATGCCATAGAACGTGGACAGCCTGGGCATGTCAGTCGAGGTATCTGACCTGTGGGCATACTTCGTCTAAAGGTTTGCCTGTGACCAGCATGTAAAGCACGAGAGGGCTCATGTCGTAGCGTTCGTCTTCCCAGGAGACACCGCCGCCGTCGAGCGCATGAACCGTCTCGAAGTATTCCCGGTCCGACCACAGGGCCGCTGCTAGGGGCGACTCGGCCACTATTTCCGACAGGTCGGCGACGCCGCTGGTTCCGTCACGGAACTCGACCCGTAAGCGAAGCCCCCGGAGGGGCTTGACACGGGTCACGTACTGCATGTCGCCGGGGGGTAGGCGACCGTCGACTACGTAACGCCGGCCGTCCCGGTCGGTGTACACGTCTACGTCGGGGTTTGATGTAGTTGCTACGACCATGCGCTCTCTCCCCTCTTCCAATCAGCGTACCGAAGGGACAGGCACACTAGCCCCCTCGCCGGACGGGTCGCCCATCACGCATACTACACCACCGGACGTGGGAACGACCCGCGGCTGGCGGCTGGCTGCCGAATGTGGAAGTCCCCGTGGGGATGGTCGTATCACCGCAGGTCAGGGATGGTGGCGAACATCCCGGAATGCAGCAGATTCGTTTTTCAGGACCCTCCTAGGGGGCAGAGTCCGTCGGGTGGGACGGGACGGTGATCATCGACAGGAACCGGTCGTGAAGGGTTCCGTTGCTGGCTAGACCGGTCCCTGTGTCGATACGGTTTCCCCCGCCGGAATCGGTGAATCGCCCGCCGGCTTCGGGGATGATGACGGCCATCGGCGCGATATCCCACGGTTTCACTACCGGATCGAACATGGCCTCGATCTGCCCACCCGCTACCAGCGCATAGCCATAGGCGTCTCCCCATCCCCTCAGGATCAGCGGGCTGCCGTGCAACCTTCCGGTGATGTCTTCCGGTATCAGATCGAATCCGCTCACGCACAGCACTGACCCGGCGAGGGTGGTGCGGTCACTAACCTTGATCGCCCGGTCGTTGAGGAAGCATCCGACTCCTCGGCCCGCCGCCACGGTCTTGCCCAGGGCAGGGAGATCGATTACCCCTACAGCCATCCCGTGTACGTCCTCGAGAGCCAGCAGGGTGGCGAACAGGGGAACTCCCCGGATGAAGGACTGGGTTCCGTCGATAGGGTCGATATACCAGGTACGGCCTGTGTCGCCCGGCGTAGTGCCGAACTCCTCGCCGACTACGGAGTCACGGGAGTACCGTTCCGCCAGCGAGTCGCGTAGCAACCGCTCAGCCGCCCGGTCGGCCTCGGTTACCGGACTCCCATCACCCTTGGTCGTGACCTCGGCGGTTGATTCGTACCACTCGAGGGTGAGTCTTCCGGCCTGGCGAGCAAGGCAGGCGGCTTCCTCTACCAGGGATTCGGAGACCGGAGGAGCGTCAACCATCGCCTTTGCCCGCCCGAAGCAGGCCGAGGACGATTCCATCCTCGAGGGCCTCCCATGAGGCTTCGATTACGTTGGCGTGTACCCCGATGGTGCCCCAGGCGTTTACCCCGTCACTGGTCTCGATGAACACCCGCACGGTCGCCGCGGTGGATTCGGTGGAGTTCAGCACCCGGACACGGTAGTTGGTGAGTTTGAGGTGCTTGAGTTCGGGGTAATGGGGGATGAGGGCTTCCCGCACCGCGTGGTCAAGAGCGTTAACCGGGCCGTTCCCTTCGCCGGTGGTGATGATCCGTTCCCCCTTGATATGCAGTTTGACGGTGGCTTCGGCAAGAATCTCCGAATCCGGTCGGCGCTCCGTAAAGACCCGGAAGGACTCCAGTTCGAAGTAGTCATGGGTCCAGCCGGCCATCCGTCGCAACATGAGCTCGAAGGATCCGTCGGCCGCTTCGAAGTGGTAGCCGCGGTGTTCCATGCTCTTGATCTCGTCCAGAACTCGGGTCGCCTGATGATCGGTCATTTCTACGCCGAGATCCTTGGCTTTGGACAGGATGGTTGCCTTGCCCGACAACTCGGACACCACCATCCGGGTCCGGTTTCCTACCGACAGCGGATCCTGATGCTCGTAGGCGCCCGGTCGCCTTACCAGGGCTGAGGTGTGCAGACCCGCCTTATGGGTAAAGGCTGAAGTGCCTATGTAGGGACGGTGGGGGTCGAGGCTGATATTGACGATCTCGGCTATATGGTGGGCGATGGGGGAAAGGCTCTCGAGACGATCCTGTTCCAGGATCGGGATGCCCATCTTGAGTACCAGGTCGGGCAGGAGGGTGGAGAGGTCGGCATTGCCCGTGCGTTCACCGTAACCGTTGATGCATCCTTGTACCTGGCGTACTCCCAGATCGACAGCCGCCAAGGAGGATGCCACCGCGCACCCGGCGTCGTTGTGGAAGTGGACACCTAGTTCTGCGTCCGGAAGTGCGTCCTGAACCTGGCCTACCGTTTCGACGATTCGGGTCGGCAGGGATCCGCCGTTGGTGTCACAAAGGACCAACCGCTCCGCGCCTTCCTCGTAAGCCGAGCGGAGTATCTCCAGAGCAAAGTCAGGATTGGAGGCGTAACCATCAAAAAAATGCTCGGCGTCGAAGAAGACTCTCAGGCCGTGGCGTGACAAGTAGCCGATGGATTCGGCCACCATGGCTATGCCTTCGTCGAGATCCGCGCGGAGGGTCTCCCTGACGTGGTAATCCCACGCTTTGCCGACTATGCATACCACCTCGGTTTCCGACTCCAGCAGGTTGTGCAACTGGGTGTCACCCACCACCGATGTCCTGGGTCGGCGCGTAGAGCCGAACGCGGTGAGTATTGCGGTTGACATGTCCAGTTCCGAACGGGCCCGCTTGAAGAACTCGCTGTCCTTGGGGTTGGCGCCCGGCCAACCTCCTTCCACGTAGGAAACTCCCAGATCGTCGAGCAACCGGGCGATCCGTAGTTTGTCCGAGACGGTCAGCGATATTCCCTCCTGCTGGGCGCCGTCCCTTAAAGTGGTGTCGTATATTTCGAGATGCGAGTGTGCCATGGCGTCTCCGCTGTCTTAGCTCCTAGCTACCGCCTTACGAGATCGATCGGCACAAAAAAAACCCTCCGCCGGAGCGCAGGGTTTGGGGGCTCGGGTTGTGGTATCCCGATGGCCCCTAGTCGATAATGATCCCGGTTACGTGCGACATATCGCTCAAAAGTGTGGTAGGTCGGCGCCATCCTGTCAAATACCTAATTACCCCGCGTCCATCATCGGTGCTCGCATTCAGCTATTCTTTCAAAAGCACGCTGGCGGAGGTAAACTGATTCAAATTAAATCAGTTCTACAACAGCGTGCTCCCGCGCACTTCCGGGGGGGGGGGTGTCCCTGTAAGAGGTCGCAGGCACCCGACCACGGCGGGTGGCAACACCCCCCAGGCCATCTCTCTGACAGGGGGACAAAGCCCTGCCCGCCGCGGCGAGCAACCAGCCCCGATGCTCACACATCAGAACTACCCAACAAGGTAAAGGGGGAAGCGATTCCCTACAGGCTGGTGCAGATCAATTGATGCGCTACAAGCGGGCGAAGCTCAGTCTCAAATACAGCCTGAGGGTTGGCTGTCGCCCTCACCGTAGAGCCTCGTAGCATTGAGCAATTGAGCAGATGATGGGGACGAGGCGAACGCCGCGCAGCCGCGCCGGGAGCATCCGCTCTGCGGCCCTGTGCATTCTGGCGGCGGCGCTGCTGGCTAGCGGGCTGGTGTTGTCGCCCGCACCGCTGCCCGGCACCGAGCCGGCCGCGGCGCAGACCACGCGTTCACGGCTGGAATTCGCCAATCCGACTTTCTCTTCGAGCCGGTTGAAGGGCTCCATCGGCGGACCCTATTCATACACCGCAAGAGTGAATCTCGCCGGGGGCCTCTTCTTCGAGAGGGACGGCTACCGCTGCGCATTCGCGTCGCGAGCGATCACCGAATTCGCGCTCACCGGCATGCAACCCGTCACCAACTCCAACCGATGCACGCAGGGCTACACCTTCACGGTCTCGGGGCCGTCGATCCGACTGAATCCGGCGATTCCCGGCGTCTCGGTCACGAACCTTGTCAAGACGACGGACGAAGCAGCGAAGACCGCGGATGTGACCTTCGAGTTCACCGAGGCCGCGCTCATGGCATTCAAGGCGGATCCGGAGAACTCGGCCGCGCTCAAGAGCATCAGCCTGGAGATCTCCCCGGTGCTCATCAGCACGACCGGCACCGGCTCTGGGGGCAACTCATGCTTCCGCCGGGTCGCCTTCACTACCCCCTTTACGGAGTGCCTCCCGACGCCGGGCAGCGTCACGATGAACAACCCCGACCGCGCGGTTCGATTCAGCACAAGGGACTACGCGGCGCAGAGGGCGAGGGACGGAGGAAGTCGCGAGATCGACGAGGGCGGCTCATTCGAGATCAGTGTGGGCGTATGGCCGATTTCGAGTGATGGGGTACAAGCCGAAGCTGCGGTCAGGGTGCCCGTGGAGTTCTTCGGCGCCGGCATCACCGAGACCGACATGCCGTCGCTCAAAGGCACCATCGACATTTCCAACCCGAGACTTCCGACCCACAAGAAGACCTTCAGCATCTCCACTGACGACGTCTATGAGGGCGCCGAGCAACTGAAGGTCCGGATCGACGAGTCGAGGCTGCTGCCGATCTACTCGACTTCGGGGAGCGGCGCGATCCCTGAAAGCACCATCGGCGAGATCACCGACACCACCAACCCCTATCTGGTCGAGTTCGCCGTCACCGACAACACGGCCGCCGAGCAGGCGCTGTCGGCGCCCGCGCCGGGGCGGCTGAAGGTCGGCCTCAAGACCGACTTCGAGCGGCTCGGCAAGAACCAGCGGCTCGAGATACCGATCCTCTACAACTCAGACGATCTGACCCTCGGCGACGACTTCGACTTCGAACTGGTGCCCGCACCGGGCGCGAGCCTGTCGGGCAGCACGGTCGTCCTCGACGGCGCCGCGGGCGCGGCGACCTCCGCGGAGGTCATCGTGCGGGCGCACGACGACAATGACAATCGGTTCGAGGAACTCGAACTGAGTATCCCCGCAGCAGACACCGCCCCCGACCTCACCACACCGGTGCTGGCCTCCCGAGGATTCGACCGACGCCTCGTCGGCAGAGGCACCGGCACCATCACCTTCAGCGACGACGACCCTCGGGCCAGCATTATCGGAGGTAAAGCTACTCAGAGGCGAGGAGACACATGTAGCAGTGGAAGCACTCGGCGCATCAATGAATGGGAGTTTTCATCAGTTCAGGGATCGGAAGCAGTCGAAACGACCTTTTGCATTCTGAGCGAGAGGCATCCCACTAGCAACTGGCAAACTAAAGCAGCCGAATGGAACGACGCGAGCGATCCGCGGGGAGCGTTCAGACTCGACGCTGACAGCAAGTTGGTTGCAACCGATCTGGCACTGCGCGGCGGCACGCTCACCGTCGGAGGCAATGAAATCGAGGTCGGCCCTTCGATCGAGTTGCAGAATGCACCCGCCGGCATGGTGGTGCAACGCGTCGAACGTTTCAGCAGCCATACAATAAAGATAACGCTGCGCATGTCCGAAGAAGCGCAGAAGGCACTCAACGCCGAGACCCTGGTCACCATCAAGGCCGGGGGCATGCTGTTCAAGCAATGCTTGGACAATGATCTCTCCACCAATCGTGTGGGCCGTACCGATTTCTTTAGCGTCAACCGGGCCCAATGCGTGCCCATATTCGAGTGGTTGACGGTGTCGCCGCGTAAGGAACTGGTGGTCGAGCACGCAGACGGCGGGCCGGTGCTGCGCGACACGGTCGGCGACACGTACACCTACGGCATCCGCCTGGCACAGCCGCCGTCGCACACGGTGACGATCACGCCGGCGAGCGACCAGGCCCACGCCACCGTGTCTGACCCGATCGTCTTCAATCCGTCGGACCGCGGTGCTGCGCTGACCAAGACGATCACGGTCACCTCCGCCCACAACGACGACGCAGACAACCCGGGCGGGTCGAGCCTCGACGACCCGGTCATCAGCCACACCGTCATGACCTCGGACTCCGCCTACGGCTCAGCGACCGTGCCGGACATCACCGTCGACTTCGTCGACGACGAGCCCACCGTCGTGAGCCTGGCCACCCGCGACGCCGCCACCCCGACGATCGACGGCGACCCGGTGATCGCCGAGTCCGGCGGCCCGAGCGCGGTGTTCACGGTGGTCCGGCTGAGCCGCAACCCCGTCGGCAGCGAAGAGTTCGACATACCGCTGGAGCTGTACTCCTCCACCGGGCTCGACCTTGCAGACCCCGGCTCGCAGGTGCAGCTGGGCTTCACCACGGTCAACAGGCAATTGACCGGAATCGGCCTCGCGGGCGGCACCACACGACCGCTGTTGACCATCAAGCCGGGCGCGGGCTCCACCGACTACCAGCTGACGATCCAGGACCAGAACGGCAGCGACTCCGACCTCGAGCCCGACCGGCTGGGCCTGCGCATCGCGGGCGGGCCGGGCGCGGTGCTCGACGCGGGCTTCGAGGGCGGCCTGGTGGTACACGACACCGACCACACCATCGACGTCGTCCACCTCGACGCAGGCACACCGCAGGGGATCACCGCCTCGGCCGGCTCGCTGGAGCTGACCGAGGGCGACACCGGCGAGCTGCGGGTGAGCCTCGCTCAAGCGCCGTCGGCGACGCAGAGGCTCACCGTCGAGCTCACCAGCACCAAGCTGAGCGCCGGCGAACTGACCGACATCAAGAAGCTGGTCAAGCTGTCGCCCGCAGAGCTGACCTTCGAGCCGGCCGCGGCCAACGCCAAAGCCTGGTTCAAGCCCCAGACCGTCACCGTGACCGTCGCGCAGGACGACGACATCTGGGACCACAAGGACTTCGACGTGGAGCTGAACTTCGCGGGCGACTCCACCAAGCAGGTGCTGGTGCCGGTGACGGTCACCGACGACGACCCGCCCACAGCCACCCTGACGCCGAGCAAGGGCCTGCTCCAGACCACCGACTTCACCCGCAGCGGGAACTCGGGGCCGTACCGGGCCACCGTCGACGTCACGCTGGAGGGCGACTACGTGTTCGCCGGCGTCCGCAGCGGAGGCTTCTCCAGCGGCGCCTCCACGACGATCTGCGGCCCCAAGTTCGTTTCGGACCCGTGCCGCTACCTCGCCTCGGGCAGCGCCGCGCTCGGCGCCGACCCGTCGATCGAGCTGTTGGGCGCGCCCACCGGGCTGAGCCTGGCGAGCGGCGCCACCGCCGGCCACTCGGCCCTGCGCCTCGACGGCGCGAGCGGGGGCGCCACCGCCACCGTGACGCTCGAGCTGACCGCAGCCGGCCGCACGGCAATGACCAGCGCCCACACGCTGACGCTGCGCATCGGCGGCGTTTTGATCGACGGCGCCAAGAACCGCTACGGCGGCACCTCCAGCGGCGGCGCCGACGCACTGTGCGCCGACACCGAGAGCCTCGCGGCGCCCGGCGGCTGCGCTGCGGTGCAGGCGGAGCTCGCGGTGGCGCCGCGCCTGACCACACCGGTGGACGCAGCGTTCGTGGTGGTGCCCGACGACCTCGTGGTGCCCGAGAACACCGATGCCTCGACCGACAAGATCAACGTGGGCTCGCCGGTGGTCGCCGTCGACTTCAACGGCGACGACGTCACCTACTCGCTCGAATCGCCGCCGACAGGCTTCGAGATCGACAGCGCCGGCCAGATCATCTACGGCGGCCCCGCACTGAACCGCGAGAACACGGCATACACCGACGGCCAGTTCACCATCACCGTGGCGGCCACCTCGACCGGCGCCGACGGCACGCCCACCAAGGTCACCCAGGAAGTGACGGTGACCGTCGGCGACGAGAATGAGGGCCAAGCCAGTGTGCGTCCGTACCAGGAGGACGCCGTCGGTCCCGGAGTCCGGGCCGGGGCTCCGGTGCGCATGCGGGTGAGCCGCCCAGACCCCGACGGCACTCCTCCCCTGAGCGAGATGAGCTTCCAATGGCAGACCAAGGGGGCAACCTTTTTTGACCCGTGGGTGGACGTGGCCGGCGACGCCGGCACGGCCCGCGCCTACACCATGACTTCCGCAGACGTAGACGCCGGCAGGTCTGTGCGTGCGATCGTCTCCTACACCGACAACGCAGGCAACGAAGAGACAGTCGAAACCGCTTTTGTCAAGGGGGTCAAGATCCCCTTGAGCGCGTTCAACGACGTCCGCATCAAGGCGACGGTGGCGGCCCCAGACAACTCGGCGACCGAGGGCGACTCCAATGACACGGTGATGCTGACGGTGACCTTGAATACGCGGCTGCTGACGTGCGCCGACGAGTTCTACGAGGCGGTCTTCTACATTGAGGGCGCGAGCTACGGCGTCGACTACACAGCCGAGCTGGTGGCCAGACAAACACGAGGTGGCCTGAACGCAGTCACGCTCACGCCGTACAACGGAGCCATCTCCGGCCGCCAAATCCGCGGCATGAACGTCAAGTGGGACCTGCCGAACCCGAACCCGAACCCCCAGCTCTTCATCGCGCCGACCCAGGTGGGCGTCAAGCTCACGTTCCTCGACGACGACGACGCCAACGACGAGACCTACGGCCCGATCGTGGCGGTCGCGGGCCCCGAGACGAGGCGGCCGACGTTCTGTAGCGACCAGAACCCGTTGTACGTCGCCGCGGACGTCGACGGCTCCCTGAGGCTCACCGTCAACGACGACGACGACGCCTCCAAGCTGGTGAGCCTCGGGGCGGCGACCGCCGAGATCACCGAGGGCGACGCCGCGCCCGGCACGCTCGGCGCCACCCTCAGCGTCAGCGACAGCACCGCCGCCGGGGGCGTGACCGTCACGATGGTCGACGCCACTGCAAAATACGGCGCCGACTACCGCTACACCGGCTCGGCCGCGCTCACCACTAGCGGCAGCCGCAGGTCGTTCGAGGTGGCCTGGCCGGCGGGCGCCAGCACCGTGGACCTGCCGATCGAGCTGATCGCCGACACGGTGGACGAGCCCAATGAGCGCTTCACGCTCGAGCTGTCGAAGCCCACCGGAGGCTTCAGCATCGGCGCCACCCGCGCCACAGTCGTCGACATCGCCGACGACGACGCCACGGTGGTGTCGATCACCGGCGGCGGCATCGTGTACGAGGGCACGAAACCGGCCGACCCGCCCAGCTTCACGGTGCGGCTCAGCAGGCCGCTGGCAGTGACCGCGGACGGCACCGCGGAGATCATCGACGTGCCGATCGCGTTCGCCGGCACTCCGTCGGACTTCCGCTGGACGCTGGTGAGAGACGCCAGCGCGGGCGTCACCGTCAGCGGGACGGCCTTGGCCGACGGCCCCGGCGCCAGCACCCTCACCTTCACCGCGGCAGCGGGCAAGACCGTGCAGGAGGCCAAGATCCAGCTCACCGAAGTGGTGAGCGACTCCACTGACCAGCACGACAGCGTGGTGGTCACCGTCACCGACCTCGATCTCCAGCAGCTCGACACCAACGTCGACACGCCGGTGCTCGACACCTTCAACAGCGTCGTGCGCTTCGCCGCGCTCGACAACGCCGCCGACGAGCCCACCGCGCTCGTGGCGAACCAGGACGAGTTCAAGCTGCTCGAGGGCGGCAGCGACGGCATCTACTGGCTGGCACTGTCGACCAAGCCCACCGGGTCGGTGACCGTCAAGGTGAGCTCGGATGACACCGGGGCAGTGTCGCTGCCGGCGCTCGCCGCGGCGAGCGCCGGACCCAGCGCGACGCTCGAGTCCGACGGGACGCTGACCGTGACGTGGCCCGCGCCCAGCGGCGCCGCGGTCGACCAGTGGCGGGTGCCGCAGCCGGTCGGGCTGCGCCCGCTGGCCGACTCCGACTCGAACTCCGAGGACGTGACGGTCACCCATGCGGTGAGCGGATACGGCAGCGTCACCACCGGTCCGGAGGTGACCGTCGCCGTGGTTGACCCCGCCGTCGGCGTCACCGTGCCCACCGACGATGCCGACAAGCGCCTGAGGTTCGCCGAGGGCGACCCGGTGCGCTTCACGGTGTCGCTGGGAGTGCGGGCGACCACCGACATCACCGTGCCCTACACCCTTGCCGATGGACGCTCGATGTCGAGCGACCCGGCGTACAGCGTGGCCACCGGCTCAGCCGACGGCGCCGACGCCGACTACACCAACACAGCGGGCAGCGTGGTCATCCGCGCCGGCGCCGAGAGCGCCACCGTGGAGGTGCCCACCACCGACGACAAGGTCTACGAGGGCGACCACCACTTCACGATCACCCTGGGCACGCCGACCGTCACGAGCGGCAACGCGCCGGCGCTGGACTCGACGCGCACCACCGCAGTGGGAACCATCGACGACGCCGCCGACCGCCCGAAGCTCCAATTTGCCAAGTTTTCGTTCGCCACCGGAGAGCTCAGCGGGACTGCGGAGGTCACGATCGACAAGAAGTTCTTCGTCGGCAATACCCGAGTCGAGTGCGACGACTGCTCCACGCTGGTGCCCGTCACCATCACCTGGCGCACTCGGGACAACTCTGCCGTCGCAGGCGAGGACTATGAGGCGGTCACCCCTACGACGGTGACCATCGCACCCGACGAGGACACCAAGACCCTCGAGGTGACGATCCTCGACGACACCGTCAACGACGAGCGCAGCGAGACGCTCTTCGTCTTCTTCGAGCCCGACGAGCATGCCGTCTTTGGATCGCCGCGCGCCGGGTTCATCACGATCATCGCAACCCCCGAACCGAGCGTGTCGCTGAGGGTCGCCGACACCGAGGTCACCGAGGGCAGCTTCGTGCGCGTCGAGGTCCTGACCGACGACCCCAGCGAGGCGACTGCCGACTTCGATGTGCCGGTGCGGATCAAGGCACAGGGCGGCACCGCGTCGGCGGCCGATGTCCGGCTGCGAGACGGCGGTGTGGTCACCTTCGGCGGCAACCGCGTGAACTTCGAGGGCACCAGAATATCCTCCGGGCAGTTCAGATTCGTGTATGTGGAGGCGCTGAGCGACAACCTCGACGACGGGGGCGAGACGCTGACGCTGGAGATCGGGACGCTGCCCGACGGGATCTACCTCGACGAGTCCGAAGGGGCCGCCACCGAGATCACCCTCACCATCGTCGAGCCCCCCGCACCCACCGCCCTGCCCGAGAACTCGCCGCTGATACCCGACGGCGTCAGCCCCGGCGAGAGCTTCCGCCTGCTGTTCTCGACTCGGACCAAGACTGCGGCCGCCAACTCCGACATCGACCACTACAACAGCCTCGTCCAACAGGACGCCGCAAACCACGCCGACCGCATCGTTCCCCTCGCGGTCGGGCCGTACGCACCGCTGTTCAAAGCGGTGGCAGAGACTGCGACGACGACCGTCGAGGCCAACACCAGCACCGCCGGCGCCGACACCGACGCGCCCGTCTACTGGGTGCGCGGCGGCGCGGTCGCCGACGACTACAGCGACTTCTACGACGGGAGCTGGCAGAACGAGGACTCCCCGACCAACGTCGCGGGCGCCGAGCAGAAGACCGACACAGCCGACCTCGTCGAGCACTGGACCGGCATCGCCTTCGGCAGCGGCTCAGGCGCCGGCCATCCGCTCGGCACCACCGGGGCCGACGCCGCGCACATCACCTTCGGCGCGCTCGACGACTCCACCGCAGACGTCGGCCCGCTGACCGGCAAGCGAGGCGCCTCCACCGAGCAGCGGCGGCTCTACGGCCTGTCGCCGGTGTTCACCGTGCAGGAGGGCATGCGGGTCGCCCCCGCCTCCGCCGCCGAAGGCAGTGCGCTCAGTTTCACGGTGACGCTGCCGGAGAGTCTCGCCGCCGACGTAACCGTGCCCTACACCTTCGGCGACGGGCGCGGCGTCTCCGCCGATCCCGCCGCCGCGGTCGCCACCGGCAGCGCGGACGGCAGCGAGGCCGACTTCACGAACGCCGCCGGGTCGATCGTGATCAGTAGCGGCGCCACCACCGGCACCATCACCCTGGCCACCAGCGAGGACAACGCCTATGAGGGCGACCACTACTTCACAGTCATGCTGGGTACCCCGACGGTCGCCAGCGGCGACGCGCCGCTGGTCAGTGCGGTCCGCGGCTCGGCGACGGGCACCATCACCGACGCAGCCGACCGCCCGGAGGTGGAGTTCGTCCCGTCCGCCTACACCGCCGGCGAGGGCACCGCCGCAGGGCTCCAGGTAAATGCCTCCGGCGAGTGGCTGGTGCCCGTGTCGGTGGACTACGCCACCAGCAGCGGCACTGCCGTCGCCGGGTCCGACTTCACCGCCAGCTCCGGCACCCTCACCCTCCAGCCCGGCACGTCGTTAGCCGATTTCGAGGTGCCGATCCTCGACGACGGCGCCGATGAGTCCACCGAGTCGTTCACCGTGGTGCTCGCGGCCACCTCGTCGGCGGTGGTCGGCACCGACGGCACCGCCACTGTCTCGATCACCGACGACGACCCCACCACGGTCGCGCTGAGCGCGCCCGACGGCACCGCCACCGAGGTGGACACCGACGCCACCGCCACGCTGCGCCTCACGCTGGGCCGGGCGCTGGTGGCAGGCGAGCGCCTCGAAGTGCCGCTGCGGTTCACCGGCGGCGGCGACCCGGCGTTCACGCTGAGCCTGTCGGGCACGCCCGCCGGCGTGACGCTCAACGGCGCCACGGTCACCTTCACCGGGCGTGCGGGCGGAACGGCTACCACGGTCGACCTCACCGCAGTCGCCGGGCGCGACGCCAACACCGTCGACGACATCGTGGTCGTGACCATCCCCGTCACCAGCGACAGCACCAAGCAGTTCAGGTTCGAGACGCAGGCCAACAGCGTCGAGACGCTCGACGGCGGCGCGGTGGGCAGCGGGGCCAACTGCGGCGCCACCCGGGGCACCTGCGAGGTGTCGATCACCGTCACCGACGACAAGGTCGCTCAGACGGTGTCGCTGTCGTCGGACAAGACCACGCTGGCCGAGGGCGCGACGCTCACCGTCACCGCCACGCTGCTGGTGGCCGCCACCGCCGACCTCGCCATCGTGGTGCAGCAGCGCTCCGGCGCCGGCACAGCGGAAGCGGCCGACTTCTCACTGTCGAACAGCGGCGTCATCGACATCGCCAAAGGCGGCACCTCGGGCACGCTCACCCTCACCGCTGAGACCGACACCGCCGACGAGCCCGCCGAGACGCTGACCCTGGAGTTCGGCTCGCTGCCCGCAGGCGTGGCCAAGGGCGTCCCAGACCATCTCGACCTCACCATCACCGACACCAACGCGGACCCCGAGGTGTCGGTGGCGTGGGCGCTCGCCGAGGGCCAGGTGATTCGCAACCTGACGCCGCGGGCACGGCCGGTGACCGAAGGCAGCCCGGCGCGCTTCACCCTCTCCGCGGAGCCCGCAGTGCAGTACAACCTGCCGGTGAAGGTGACGATCAGCGAACCGGCCGGCAGCGACTTCGTGGCCGCCGGCGACGAGCGCACCCGCACTGTGGTCATCCCCGCGGGGGCCACCGAGTTCGAATTCGAGGTGCCCACGGTCGACGACTCGCTCTTCGAGCCCAACGGTGCAGTGATCGCCGCGGTCGCAGCCGGCACCGGCTACAGCGTCACCTCCCGCACCGAGATCGGCCGCAAGCCCATTGAGGGGACGGGGTTCGCGCCGCTCGGAGCGGCTTCGGCGATGGTGCGCGTGTTCGACAACGATCCGGCGGTGGTGGTCGCTCTCAGCGGAGGGGGGCAGGTGCTCGAAGGCGACTCCTCCTCCACGGCATCGATCACCGTCGGCCTGTCGCGGCCGCGCGCGGCGGGCGACAGCTTCAGGGTCCCCCTGGTGCTCGCAGGCGCCGGCCTGGCCGCCGGCGACCTGGTGCTGAGCGTTGCCGCGGGCGCCGGCGCCACCATCGAGGGAGGGTCCACGCTGACGCCCACCGTGGTGTTCGCCGGCTTAGGCGACGGTGCGGCAGTGCTGGCCGCCGTCGCCGCACACGACAGCGACAGCGTCCACGAACTGGCGCGGATCAGCCTGGGCACGCTGAGCGGCGGGCTGGCGCCGAATCCGCTGGCTGCCTCGGTGGGAGTGCGCCTGATCGACGACGAGGCCTCGACGGGCGCAGTGCTGACGTCCACCGGCGCGCTGACCGTCGCCGAGGGCGCCACCGCGACCTACACGGTGCGGCTGGCCTCCGCGCCGGCGGCCGGCACCACCGTGGTCGTCACACCCACCAGCGGCAGCACCGCGGTCGCAACCGTGGCGCCCCCGCGGATCACCTTCACCGCGGACAATTGGAACCAGCCCGCTGCGTTCACGGTGTCGGGTGTGAGCGACGGCGTCGACAACAAGGGCGGCACCCGCACGGCCACGATCACGCACGCGGTGTCGTCTTCAGACACCGCCTACAGCACCGCGACAGCTCCGAGCGTGACGGCCACAGCGAGCGACACGGAGCCCACCGTGGTGTCGCTCAGAAACACCGGCGAGATGACCATCACCGAGGGCGGATCGGTCGACCCCCATGCGGACGCATCGCCCGCGAACGGCAAGCATCTCGGCTTCGAAGTCACCTTGAGCCGGGCCCTGGCCGCACCCGGCGAGCGGATCGAGGTGCCGATCCGCATCCGCGGCACGAACGTCACCCCCGCCGACGTCGAGGCGCGGCTGATCTGGCGGACGAGCACGGGCGGCGGCCTTGGCAAGAACCCCGCCGGCAATCGCAGCGCGCTCAACGCCGGCGTCACCTGGCTGCACGGCGGGAACCTGTGGACCCCCGAAACCGACACCTCCGGCTGGGACTGGGACCGGGATACCGGCTTCGTGGAGCCGATTCTGTTCGTCGTGCAAAGGACCTTCGACACCACCTCCGGCGAGTTCGTCGCGGTGTTCGACGCCGCCGAGTTCGACCCCCCCAAGCCGCGGCGCCAAGGCGGATTCAGAATTGACAACCCTCAGAGCCTGGAGCCGAGCCGGCCCGTGCCTCGCGAGGGCCTGCTGATCCTCTCGTTCGTCGACGACAAGATCGGCGAGGGCGAATTCGAGACGATGACCGTGGAGCTCGGCGACGCTGCGGCCTTCGCGGCGCGCGCGGGCACCGACGTGGCCGGCGGGGCGGTGCCGCATGCGACGAACAACTCAGCCACGGTCCGCATCAACGACAACGACCCCGGGATCGTGCCCTCCGCGCTCGAGGTGGAAGTGTTCGAAGGCGGCTCGAGGGTGCTCGAACCCAGCGGCGGCTACACCATCCGCCTCAACCAAGACCCCGGCAGCGGCGCCAGCGTCACGGTGGGGGTCGAGTCGTCGGACACGTCGGTGCTCACCGTCAGCCCGGCGCGCTACACCTTCACCGGCGGGTCGAGCGGCAACTGGGAGACGCCGCAGACCGTGACCCTCACCGCGGCGTCCGACATCGACTTCGACGACGAAGAGGTGACGCTGAGCCACACCATCGCAGGCTGGAGCGGCGTCACCGCAGCCCCCGATGTGGCAGTGACGGTGATCGACACCGCGGTCGACGTCGATCTCACGCAGTCCGGCGGCTCGACCCGGGTCACCGAGGCGCCGGGCGCCGGGCGCACCGACAGCTACACCGTCACCCTCAGCAGCCGGCCGACCCACGACGTGGTGGTCACCCCCACGGCGAGCTCGTCGCGCATCACCGTGTCGGGCGCGGTGACCATCACCGCGGCGAACTGGCGGCGCCCGGCGACCTTCACCGTGACCGCGGCAGACGACCGAATCGACAACGTCGCGGCCGACCTGAGCGCAACCGTCACCCACGCCGTGACCTCGCGCGACCTCCGCTACGACGGCGCCGACGTCGACACCGTGACGGTGACCATCGTCGACGACGACACCGCCGCAGTGATCGTGGAGCAGACCGCCGGCGCCACGCAGGTGACCGACGACGGCAGCACCGACACCTACACGGTGCGGCTCGGTTCGCAGCCCTCCCACCCGGTGAGCGTGACGGTCACCTCCCCGACGCCGGCTGCGGCGACCGTGCGGGGCCCGACCGGCCCTGCGGGCGCCTCGACAACCCTGAGATTCACCACCGCCAACTGGAACCTGCCCCAGCAGGTGACCGTGACCGGCGTCGCAGACAGCACCGACAACAGCGGCAACCGCACGGTCAGCCTCAGCCACGCGGCCGTCTCGAGCGACCCCGGCTACTCGGGCGCCTCCGCGACCGTGGCAGTGACCGTGGTAGACGACGACACCGTCGGGGTGACCGTCACCGAGTCTGGCGACACGTCACTGCTCGACGACGGCAGCAGCACCGACAGCTACACCGTCAAGCTCAACTCCGACCCGGGCGCCGGGGTGACGGTGACCATCGTCGCCACCTCCGGCGCGCCCGCCACCGCGCAGGTGCGCACCGCCGGCGGCACCCCCGCCACCACGGCGACGCTGACCTTCACCGGCGGCCCCGCAGGCAGCTGGCGTTTCGCGCGGACGGTCTTCGTGACCGGCGTCGCCAACCTCACCAAGACGAATCCGCGCACCGCGACGATCAGCCATGCCGCCACGGCGACGCCCTCGACCAACGCCTACCACGGTGTGACCGTCGACACGGTGACCGCGACGGTGGCCGATTCGGAGGTTCCGCTGGTGGGCGTCTCAGCCATCGGCGGGCCGGTGGGCGAAGCCGGCGGCACCTTCACCTACACCGTCGTGCTGACAGCGCAGCCCACCCACGACGTCACCGTCACCGTGGCCTCACCCAGCACCGCAGCGCAGGTGAGCGCCGCGGGCGGCAGCCCCGCCGCCACGGCGACGCTGACGTTCACCTCCCAGAACTGGGACGAGCCTCAGGCGGTGACCGTGACCGGCGTCGACGACGACGAAGACAACGGCAACCGCAGAGTCACCCTCACCGGCACGGCAAGCTCGACAGACCAGCGCTACGAAGGCCTGACCGCGCCGAGCGTCGTGGTGACCGTCATCGACGACGAAGCGCCGGAGCTGAGGCTGATCGAGACCGACGGCTCGACCGCGGTGACCGAGCGCCGCCTCGGCGGCCACTACACCGACCGCTACCAGATCCGGCTGGGGTCGCGACCGGCCGACGGCACCACAGTGAAGATCAGGTTCGCCACGCCCGCGGGGTCGCCGCTCAAGATCTACCGGATCGACGGCAACAGTCGGGTCAGCGCCAACCTGGTGGGCGGGGCGACCACCTTCGGATTCGACGCCAGCAACTGGAACACGCCGGTGACCTTCGAGGTCGAGGGCGGCAGCTACGCAGCCCGCGAAGGCGACAGCATGTGGCACATCGACCACTCAGCCTCCACCACCGACCCCGCCTACACGGGCAAGCAGGCGCGGCTCGACGTCCTGCTGATCGACGACACCGAGACGGGGATCTACGTGCTGCTCACCGACGGGGACACAATGGTCTTCGAGACAGGCACGCCGACCACCGACACCTTCAAGGTGTGGCCCAAGGCGTTCGAGAGTGGCAAGACCCTGGTGCTCACAGCCACCTCGCAGGACCCCGCCGCTGTGAAGCTGTCGACCGCAGGCGGCACCCCCGCCAACCAGGTGAGCCTCAGGTTCGATCAAGCCGGCTGGCTCGTGCCGCAGACCGTCACCGTTCACGCCCAAGACGACGCCACCTTCAACTCCGGCGGCCAGCGAACGACGTCGGTGACCTACACCATCGCCTACGACCCCGCCGGCACGGGCCGCTACAGCAGCGTGACCGTCACGCCGACACCGGTCACGGTGATCGACACCGACGCCGCACCGTCGTCCATCTCGCTGTCGCCGGGATCGGTGGCGACCCGGCAGGTCACCGAGGGCGCCCCCCAGACCCTCGACTTGTCGGCCGCGCTGGTCGGCTCGCGCTTGGACGGCAGCAAGACGCTGACCGTGACGGTGACAGCCGTTGAGGACTCGGGCACGGTGGGCTTGACGGCGATTACGCCCTTCGACCTCACCATCCCCGCCAACGCGCAGTCGAGCGTGGCGACCCGGGTCACGCTGACGCCGACGGCCAACGACGTGGACGAGGCCGACGGGCGGGTCGTGTTCCGGGGCTTCCCCAAAGGCGATCTGATCACGGTGACCCCGCTCGAGTTCACGTTCGTCGACGACGACCCCACCGTGGCCACGCTGGCCGCCTCCGGCACGTCCGTAGCCGAGGACTCCGGCACGGTCGACGTCACGGTGACGCTCGGATCGACGGTGGGCACCGGCATGGAGGCGACGGTTCCGCTGGCAGTCACCGGCGCCACCGAGGGCGCCCACTACACGCTCGGGCTCAAGCCCGGCGAGGGGCTCAACGCCGGCGTCACGATGCTGATCGAGGCGCCGCACAGCCCCCAGAACCCGGCCCTGCGCTTCACCGAGGGCGCCCGCACGGCCACGCTGGTGCTCACCGCAGTGCCCAACACCGACACCACCGACCGCACAGTGGTGATCGCCCACGCAACCGGCAGCCGCGCCATGTCGGTGACGGGATCGGGCGGCGGGGTGAGCGCCGCGGGCGGGCCGCTGTCGGTGGCGATCACCAACGACGACATCAACGTGGTGACGCTCACCAGAGGCCCCGACGTGGTCGAGGGCAACGCCGCGAGCTTCACGCTCACCGCGGTGCCCGCGCCCACCGCCCCGCTGAGCGTGAAACTGACGGTGGCCCATGCCGCGGGCGCCGGCGCGGCATCCGGCGCAGCCACCGCCACCCGCACCGTCGTCATACCTGTCGAAGGTACCGTCACCTTCACCGTGCCCACCACCGGCGACGAGGCCGACGAGCCCCCGGGCTCGGTCACCGTCACCGTCACCGACGATGCGGCCTACCAGGTGGCCGACCCGGCGGCCCAGCGGCTCGGCGTCGCCGACGACGACCCCACGACGGTCACCCTGCTGGGGCGCTTCCTCGACGATTCGTCACCCCCCAAGCCACAGGTGGCCTGGACCGAGGGCGCCACCGCCGGCACCCGCGAGATCGACCTCACCCTGGGCCGGGCGCTCGGCGCCGGAGAGGTGATCGAAGTGCCGCTGGTCATCAGCGGCGCCACCCTGGGAACGGAAATCTCCCTCTCGTTGAAGTCCGGATCGCCCAGCGAGGTGTCCCTGGCCGGCACGAGGGTCACCTTCACCGGCGCCTCAGCCAGCACGGCCACCAAGGCGACCCTGGTGGTGAAGCTGCTGCACGACGCCGACACCGACGACGAGATGGTGGAGGTCTCGCTGCCCCCGTCATGGCCCAGCGAGACCGTGGAGTCGCCGGCCACCACCGTCGGGGGAGGAGCGTCGGGCAGCGGCTCGCACAGCTTCCGCATCGTCGACGACGACGCCGTCAATGCAGTGATCGTGGAGTCCGGCGGCTCGACGTCGGTCGACGAGGCCGGCGCAGCCAGCACCGACACCTACACGGTGGCGCTGACGCAGCAGCCGACCGCGGCGGTGACCGTCACGGTCACCAGCAGCGATCCGGCCGCGGCGACGGTGAGGACCACCGGCGCCGCGGGCGCCAGCGCCACGCTGACTTTCCAGTCGGCGGCGTTCTCCACCGCCCAGACGGTGACGGTGACCGGCGTGGCCGACATCGCCGACAACCCCGGCGGCTCGCGCCCGGTGACGATCAGTCACAGCTTCTCAGGCGGCGGCTACGGCGACTTGACCGTGGACGACGTGGACGTCAGCGTGGTCGACGACGACCCCACGGTGGTGTCGCTCACCGGCGGCGGCGCACTCGTCGAGGGCAACACGACCTCTGCTGTGGAGGTGACGGTCACGCTGAGCCGGGCCCTCGTCGCCGGCGAGGTGGTGGAGGTGCCGCTGTCGCTGGCGACCACCACCGGCGCAGTACTCTCCGGCGCCAACCGGGATGTCGCCGTCGCGCTCAAGGCCGGCCAGATGGGCGTGACGCTGGCGGGCGCGGCAGGCGCCTCGCCGCGGCTCACCCTCACCGGACGCAGCGGCGCCTCGATCAGCACCGCGGTGCTCACCATTTCCGCAACCGCGCGCAACGACGGCGACAACACAGCCGAGGCGTTCACGGTGGCGCTCGGCAACCAGGCTGCCTTCACCGCCGCCTCGGGCACCAACCTGGCCGGCGGCGCGAGCCCCCACGCCAGTGCCAACAGCGCGTCGCTGACGATCGTCGACGACGACGCTCTCACCGTGACGCTGGCGCGCACCGACTCGGGCGCGCTCACCGAGGGCGCCTCCGCGCCGGCAGACCGCACCGCCACCTTCACCGTCACGCTCGGCCGGGCGCTCGTTGCCGGCGAGAGCCACACGGTGCCGCTTGCCGTCGGCGGCGCAGGCGTCACCGCTGCCGACTTCAGCCTGGCCGCGGCCACCGGTTCGGGGGTCAACACCGGCGTGACGCTCGGCGCGGCGACCACCCTGGCGCCCACCGTCACCTTCGCCGGCGCCGCGGCGCAGACCGCCACGCTGGTGCTCACCGTCGCAGACGACAGCGTCGACGAGTTGGCCGAGACCCTCACCGTCACGCTCGGCGACCTGCCAGGCGGCCTGCTCGACGCGGGCGACACCGACGCCGACGGAACCATCGACAGCACCGAGACCGCCACATCGGTGGTAGCAGTGCTCAACGACAACGACGACACCGAGGTCACCCTCACCGGCGAGGGGGAGGTCGTCACGGAACTGGCGACGCGCCCGGTCGTGGTGAGCGCAACCGAAGACTCCTCGACCGTCACGCTGACGGTGAGCATCGGACGCCCGCTGGGCACGGGCGAGACGCTGACCGTGCCGCTGACATTCAGCGGGGCCGCCCCCGGCGACGGACTGCTGGTCCACTGCACCGCGGCGGCCAAGGTGGCGTGCGGCGCCTTCACATCGGCGTCGACCGCCACGCTGACCTTCACCGGCCCCACCGCCGCGGCGCCGAGCCACAGCGTGGTCGTGGTCGGAGCACCCGACGCCGACACGGTGGACGAGTCGGTCACGGTCACCGTGCCGGCCTCTTCACAGAGCGGCAATCCCCGCATCACCGCCGGCGGGTTTGACGGCGTCGCCACCGGCAGCGGCAGCGTCGCCTTCGAGGTGGACGACGACGACAACAACGACGAGGTCGCCATCGCGCTCACCGGCGGCGGCAGCATCGACGCCGAGACCTCAGGCAGCAGCGCCACGGTCGGCGTCGAGCTCTCACGGGCGCTGGTGGAGGGCGAGTTCGTCAAGATCTTCCTCGACCACAGCGTCGACAGCGGTTCGGCGTCGCACCGGACCGTCAACATCGCCGCCGTGGGCACGACGGGCACCGACCACGACGCCACCTTCGCCGCCGCGGGCAACGGCGTCGAACTCGGCCCCTTCGGTCAGGTGCTGACCTTCACAGGGTCCGACGACAACACGGTGCAGTCGGCGACCCTCACGTTCACCTCCAGCGGCAACACCGCCGACTCCGTCGACCGCCTCGTCACGATCACCCCGTCGCTGGGGATCGGCGCCGAGGGCGTCTACGACTCTGTGGCGTCGTTCGGGATCGACCTCGCCGCCTACGACGACGGCGACGCCTCCACCACCCACGACGCCACCACCGCGCTGCTGATCGCCGACAAGGACGACTCCTGGAAGACGCGTCAGGTCACGTTCAAGAACGCCGACGACTCGGCGCTGAGCGCCGCTGCCGTCACTGAGGGCTTCGGCTTCACGTTCAAGGCGGTGCTGAGCGGCGACGTCGGCCCGGTGATCGTGCCGCTGTCCTACACCCACACCTCCACCGCGGCGGCCGATTTCTCGGCGCTGCCCGCCTCGGTGTTCATCCCCTACGGTCAGAGCGAGGCCACCGTCACCGTCAGCGCCGCCGGCGACATCGTCGACGACGACAACGAAGTGCTGGCGGTGGCAGGCGGCGACGACCCGCCGGGCTGGGCGTTCAACGCCGCCGCCTTCAACCTCACCGTCGAGCAGGCACGCCGGGTGGTGCTGCGCAACGGCGACACCGACGCGCCGCTGGGCGCGTTCGTGAGTATGAACAAGGGCGCCGAGTTCACTTTGGAGGCGGCGCTCACTGCGGGGACGGGCCCGGTGACGGTGACGCTGAACCCGATCGGTCTGACGGCAACGAGGAACGTCCACTTCAAGGTGCCGGACTCGGTGACCATCCCCGAGGGGCAGACGTCGGCGACGGTGAAGATCGAGGCGCTGGCCTCGGCACCCGCGGGCGACAATCTGCTGTTCGCCATCGAACCGACGGTGCCCGCCGGCTTCGCAGTGTCCATTGCTCGCGTCGACTTCCTCATCATCGACCCGGTAGTGACTGTGGGGATTCAAAGAAGCGCTAGTGAGACGGGGCCGTTGCTCGAAGTGCCGACCGCAGGGGATGTGCATCGCAGCGCTGGTCTCCTGCTGACCCTGAAGCGGGGCCTGAAGGCCGGCGAGCGCGTGGATGTTCCGTTGAAGATTTCAGGCACTGCGACTACGGGCGACTACACGCTCGCGCTGCGGCAGGGCGCCAACCTCAACCTCGGGGTGACCTTGGAGAATGCGACCACGCTGACGCCGACGGTGGTGTTCTCAGGCGTCGGTGCCCAAGGAGCCCGCTTGGTGCTCACTGCGGTACACGACGGTGTCGACGAACCTGCGGAGACGCTGAAGGTGGCGCTGGGCAGCATCGCTGAGTTCGATGCCGACACCGACACGAACGTGCTCGGCGGGGCACGGCCGGTGCCGAACACTTCGAAGGTGGATCTGGAGATCACCAGCTCGGAGGACTCCCCTGTGGTCTCGGTGACCTCGAAATCCGCGGCGGTGGACGCGGGCGAGACGATCGAGTTCCAAGTCTCGATCAGCCCGCAGCAGTCGGCGGATGTGACGGTGAGTCTGCGCGTCGAGGAACCGGACGCCCAATATGTGACTTCCGGTCTCACCCCGCGCGTAGACCTGACGATCAAGGCGAACACAGACTCGGTCACCTACCCGGTGACCACGTCCGACCGCGGCACGGCGCAGGGTGCGGTGAAGGCGACTGCCACGCCGGGCGCGTTCGGGCTTGTGCCCGCGTCGGCGACGGTCGCCATACGCCCGAAGCTCAGCGTGAGCCTCGCGGCGTCGGCAGCCGGCGACGTCAGCGAGGCCGACGGGCACAAGGACGTGACCGTGACGCTGGCGCGTGCGCTGGCCGCAGACGAGACGATGACGGTGCCGTTGACCGTGACCGGCGCTGCGGTGGGCGCCGACTTCACGTTCGGGCTGCACCCCGCAGCCCAGACGGGCGTGACGCTGGTGACCTCCGCGCCCCACTCGGTGCAGAACCCGGCGGTGCGGCTCGCGGCAGGGGCCGATACGGCGACGCTGCGTTTCACGCCGGTCGACAACGAGCGGCGCACCACGCCGCTGGTCTCCATCGCGCTGGGGCGGGGGGCGCGGGCGCCGAGCGGGTCGGGCGGCATTGCGGTGGGCGCCCTCAGCACCGACCCGGTGAGCTTCCGGGTGACCGACGACGAGACCGGCGACGTGGAGGTGCCGGCCAACTGGCCGCTGCTGCCCGCCGGCCTCACCAGCGACGACGAGTTCCGGCTGATCTTCGTGACCTCGCAGCCCCGAGACGCAAGCTCGACATCGATCGCCGACTACGACTTGACCATCGGCTCGCTGGCGTCGGTCGGCCACCGATCAGCGGTGCGCTACGCGGGCCTGTTCCAGGCAGTGGGCAGCACCGCCACCGTCGACGCCCGCGACCACACCGGCACCACCTTCACCAATTCCGACAAGGGCGTCCCGATCTACTGGCTGGCTGCCTCGGGCGCCGACCGGCTCGTCGCCGACGACTACGAGGGCTTCTACGACGGCGCCTGGGACAACGAGGACGCCCCCCGCACCGAGACCGGGACCAAGCTGGCGGTGAACGCGGGCGGCTACTTCACCGGCTCCCTGCACAACGGCACGGCCTCCTCCCTCCCGCTGGGCCAGGGCAGTGCGACAGACTCGCCCGTCGGCGTCGGCAAGCTCGACGACTCGACCGCTGATTCGGGGCCGCTGAGGTCTGCCGCGGGCGTTCGCAAGGACCATGCCCGGCCGATGTACGCCCTGTCGCCGGTGCTCACCGTGGGCGAAGCCATCGTGCGGACGGTGGAGATCGTCGAGTCGTCGGGTTCCACGACGGTCGCAGAGGACGGCGGGACCGACACCTACACGCTGGTGCTCAACACCGAGCCCGCGTTGGATGTGACGGTGGTCGTCGAGTCCGCCGACGCGACCGCGCTCGAGGTGCGGGTGGGAACGTCGACAGCGTGGGGAACCGATGCGGAGGCCACGTTCACGCCGTCGAACTTCGATCGGCCCCAGACGGTGTACGTGCGCGGCGTCGACGACTCGGTCAAGAATCCGGGCGGCTTGCGCACCGTGCTGGTGACGCACGCGGTGCAGTCGGTCGACCCCGACTACGACGGCATCGCTGCGGGCTCCGTGCGGGTGATCGTCACTGACGACGAGGGCGCTGATGCGGTGTTCGATGCGGTGCCGTCCGATTTGAGGCTTGCGGAGAACGCGGACGGTTCGACCACGGCGATCAAGGTGGGCTCGCCGGTGACCGCGACCGACGCCGACAGCGATCCGGTGACGTACTCCTTGGAGGGTTGGCGCCCGCCGGAGTGGCCGTCTGGGGCTGAGTCTCCGGATGTGCCGGCGGGTTTTGTGATTGATGCTTCGTCGGGGCAGATTTCGTATACGGGGACGGGTCTGGATCGTGAGGGGCTGCGTGATCCGGTGTCGATGGCGGTGGGTTCGGTGTCGATGGTGGTGGTGGCGACGTCGTTGGGCGCGGACGGCACGGCGACTGCGGTGCGCCAGACCGTGTCGGTGGCGCTCACCGACGTGGATGAGGGCGACGCGACCGTGACGGTCGATGGTGTGGCCTCGGCGCGGCGCGGCATGCTGCGCTTCACGGGCTTGCAGGGCGACCCCGACGGCGACCCTGCTGACGCCTCGGGGCTCAGGTTCCTGTGGCAGTCCTCTGACGACGGGGGCAGCGTGTGGAACGCCGCGCCCGGGCCTCAGGGCCGCGACGGCACGTATGGGCCGGTGGCTGCCGACGTCGGCAACCTGGTGCGGCTGCGGGTGACCTACACCGACGGCGGAGGCAATGCCGAGACGGTGTTCTCGAGATCGTTGACGGTGGCGTCGGGCGGTTCGGGGCAGGTGACCGCGTTTGTGGAGGTGACCGACCGCACGGCGGTGGAGGGCGCGAGTGATCGTGCGGTGATCAGTGTGAGGCTGGACACGTCGTTGGTGTCGGGTGAGTCGGTGACGGTTCCGTGGAGCTTTGCGGGGGCGACGGCGGGCACTGATTTCGAGCTGTTGGGGACGGCTGCGGGTGTTGCGGTGTCGGTCTCGGGGGTGGTGTTCACCGGTCCGTCGTCGTCGTCGGTGTCGGTGGCGGTGTTCGCGTTGGCTGACGACGACAGTGTCAGTGAGCGGGTGACGCTGTCGTTGGGTGAGATGTCGGCGTCGGGTTCTGCTTTGGCGGGGGCGAGGCTGACGGCGGTGCTGGTGGGGTCGCCGTTGTTGGTGTTGGCTGAGCCTGGGGCGGTGCGCACTGCTGATGTGGTGTTGAGCCGGTCTGCGGTGGCTGAGGGCGGTTCGGTGGCGGTGACGGTGCGTTTGCGGGAGGGCCCGTTGAGCGCTGATGTGTCGGTGCCGTTGGCGGTGTCGGGCGCGGGTGTGTCGGGTGATGATTATCGGCTGGTGTCGCCGGTGGTGGTCCCGGCCGGGTTCTCTGAGGCGTCGGCGGTGCTGCGGGTGGTCGATGACGGCGTGGTGGAGGGTGCTGAGTCGTGGACGGTCGGGCTCGGGACTTTGCCGGCGGGCCTGAGCGCGGGCACGACCGGCACGTTGGCGGTGGCCGACCGACCGGCGGCGGGCGGCGGGGAGTTGTTGGTGGAGGTGGTGTCGGCCGATCCGACGGTCGATTACCGGGTGGACGGCTCTGTCGGGCAGGGCCTGCTGCGGATCGTGCTGTCGCGGGCGCTGACGTCGGGCGAGTCACTGGTGGTGCCGCTGGGCTTCGCCGGGGGTGTGCTGGGCGCCGATTTCACGCTGTCGTTGGTGGGGTCGCCTGCGGGTGTGTCGCTGTCGGGCTCGACGGTGACGTTCACCGGCCCCTCCGCGAGAGTCGCGGAGCTGGCGGTGTTCGGCGTGGACGACGCCGATCATGCTGCTGAGCAGGTGTCGGTCACGGTCGCCGCGCCGACGAAGACGGCGATTTCTGAGACGGTGAGGGCGCAGTCGTCGGCGTCGTTCGTGGCTGCTGATGACATGTCGGCTGTGCCGGCGGGGCTGACGCCGGTGCCCGATGCGGGCGTGGCCGTTTGGGTGTCGTCGGTGGACCCGACCGCGTTGGAGGGCTCGCTGTCTGCTGGGGGCCGTCTGCGGATCGGCCTGTCGCGGGCGCTGACGGCGGGCGAGACCCTGGCGGTGCCGCTCACGTTCGCGGGCGCCGCTTTGGGGACTGATTTCTCGTTGTCGTTGGTGGGGTCGCCTTCGGGTGTGTCGTTGTCGGGTTCGACGGTGACGTTCACCGGTCCCGCCGCCAAGTCCGCGGACCTCTCGGTGGCCGCGAAGCAGGACGCCGACTCGGTGTCCGAGCGGGTCACCGTGAGTGTGGGCACGCTGACTCCGGTCGGGATCGACGGCGGCGCCACAGCTCGCTCGTCGGCGTTCTTCGTGCTCGACGACAACGACATCCCCGCGGTGTTCGTGATCGGCGCGGGCAGCCTGTCGGTGTCGGAGCCGTCAGGGTCGGCGAGCTACACGCTGTCGCTGGCGTCGCGCCCGTCCGGGAATGTGACCGTGACGCCGTCGGCGCCTGCGGGCTCGGGTGTGACCGTGTCGGGCGCGGTCACGTTCACCTCGTCGGATTGGACCAACAAGCGTGTGACGGTGACGGCGGTCGACGACTCGGTCGATCAGCCGCGTCGCACAGCGAGGATCACCCATGCGGTGGCGTCTTCGACCGACGCGCAGTACGACGGGTTGGACGCGCCTGTGGTGTCGGTGACGGTTGTCGACGACGACGAGACGGTCGCGTCGCTGGCGCGTGTGGACTCTGGCGGCATCGACGAGGCGGGTTCGACGGCGGCTGACCGTCAGGCGGTGTTCACGGTGGCGCTGAACCGTACGTTGGGTTCGGGCGAGTCGGCGGTGGTGCCCGTCGTGTTCTCCGGCACGGGCATCACAGGCGGTGACTTCACGCTGGAGTTGGACACTTCGGGCGGGCGCAGCAGCGGCGTGACCCTGGTGTGGGTGCGCGGCACGCTGTCGGCGGGGCTGCGGTTCGCGTCGGGCGCGCAGACCGCGCATCTGGTGGTCGAGGCGGTGGCGGACCATGTCGATGAGCCGGCGGAGTCGTTGAGCGTCGCGTTGGGCAACCAGACGCTGTTCGACTCGGTGACCCAGACCGTCGACGGCGGCGTCGGCCCCGATCCCGTCTCGACGGCCGTCGTGGTGCAGATCGCTGACGGCGACGCACCGTTGGTGGTGACGTTGTCGGGCGGTTCGAACACTGCGATTGTTGAGGGCGACTCGACCTCGACGGTGTCGCTGACCGTGTCGCTGTCGCGTGCTCTGGTGGCGGGCCAGAAACTGTCGGTGCCGCTGAGCTTCGCCGCCGGCCGGCTGGGCGACGATTTCACTCTGGCTTTGTCAGGGTCGCCTTCGGGCGTGAAGCTGGCGCAGAACACGGTCACGTTCACCGGTCCGTCGGCGGCGTCCGCGACGCTGACCGCGTCTGCGGCGGACGATGTCGACGCTGATGATGAGCGGATCACGGTGACGATCCCGACCGCGGCGGCAGGGTTCACCTATGAAGGCCTCGCCGACACGCTGACCGGGACGGTGCCGGGCACGGTGCGGATCAACATCGCTGACGACGATGACGGCAGCTTGTTGAGCCGCAGCACGGTGCCGGTCACCGAGGGCGACTCGGCGACCTACACGGTGCGGCTCGCATCGCGGCCTGCGGGCAAGGTGACGGTCACGCCGCAGTCAGGCGACGCGTCGGTGGTGTCGGTGTCGGCGCCGCTGGTGTTCAACGTCAGCGACTGGAACGAGCCCAAGACGGTGACGGTGACCGCGGCTGATGATGCCGTGGACGATCCCGGCGCGGACCGCACGGTGACCGTCACCCACAGCGTCGCCCCAGCCTTTGCGTCCGACTTGGGCATTGAGGTGGGCGACGTGACCGTCACGGTCGCTGACGACGAGGCGACCACGGTGACGGTCGATTCGGCGGCCGCGGCGATCTTGGAGACCGGCGGTTCGACTGAGGTGACGGTCACTTTGAGCCGAGCGCTGGTCGCGGGAGAGCGTGTCGACGTGCCGTTGACCGTGACCGGCGACGGCATCACGTCGTCTGACTACACGCTGACGCTCAAAACCGTCACCAGCAGTGTCAACGTCGGTGTGGCGGTGTCGTCCACAGCACCGCTGAGCAGCGCATCACCAGTACTCGAGTTCACCAGCGGCGCCCAAACGGCGACTTTGGTGCTGTCCGCGACCGGTGACGGCACAGACGAGTCGCCCGGTGAGACGGTCACGGTCGCGCTCGCGGCGCAGTCGGTGTTCGACGCGCAGACCGGCACCAGCGTGGGCGGCGGCGCGGCGCCCGATCCCGACGAACCTGCCGCAGCAAGCGTCGAGATCGTCGATGACGACGGCGCGGCGGGGGTGCATATCAGCGAGACCGGCGGCGGGACCCGCGTGGCCGAGGTTGTCAGCAACACCGATTTCGACACCGACGAGTACCTGGTGCGGTTGACCGCCGCGCCGACCGGGACGGTGACGGTGACCGCCAGCGGGTCCGGGTTGGGTCTGAGCGACGCGCCCAGGGGGTTCTACTCGGAGACCAGAGCGCTGACGTTCAATGCGTCGAACTGGTGGAAGCCCCAGACGGTCGTCGTTCGCGGCGACAGCGACCGCACCGATCATGCCGAGGTGTCGTTGACGCGCACGATCACTCACACCGTGTCGGGCTACACCGGCGTGAGCACTGCGCCGTCGGTTGTTGTGACGGTGGTGGACGCGCCGACGTTGGTGACGCTCACCGGCGGCGGCACGGTCACCGAGGGCGACTCCACCCGCACCGTGGAGGTCTCTGTCGGGTTGACGCGGGCGCCGGCGCCCGGCGAGGTGGTGGACGTGCCGATCCGGCTGTCGAGCTCGACTCGGGCGCGTCTGGGTGCGCCGGCGCGGCTGCGTCCGTTGACGTGGCGTGTCCTTTCGGGCGCGAACGTGTCTATCGTTGCCGACCCGCTGGGGCGCCGTCAGCTGTTCGGCATCGATCTGGTGGTGCGTTTCGGGCCTGCCGCGGACGGCGTCGACAACGACGGCGACGGCGACATCGACGAGGCAGACGAGATCACGCCCACCGCGAGGGGGGCCATCATCCGCTTCGCTGCCACGTCGGTCGATGATGACGAGGCCGACGAGATCGTCGACATCAGCGTCGGCGCCGGGCTGAACTCGCCGTCGCGGTCCACCAAGTTCACCGGCGGCCTGGCGGCGCACTCCACCAGCAACAGGGCACGCATCACCATCACCGAACCGGCCGCGGTCAAGTTCGGATCGGCTTCTTACACCGCCACAGAAGCCGCCGCGTCGCGCACCGTGACCATCCCGGTGACGCTGTCGCCGGCGCCGTCGCAGAACGTGACGGTCACCTACAGCGTCGAAGGCACCGCCACCGCCGGCACCGACTACGAGACCCTCAACGGCAGCGTCACCGTCGACACGACCGGCACCACCGACATCACCGTCACCATCAAAGACGACACTGATGTGGATCCCGGCGAGACGATCGTGCTGACCTTGGCCGCCCCCGCCGGCTACAGCCTCGGCGACCCCGCCAAAACCACCATCACCATCACCGACGACGAAGCCGCGGCTCGCAGGGTGGTGCTGCGCGTCGGCGCCGAGAAGACGCCGCTGGGCGCGTCCGCGAACATTGAGCAGGGCGACAACCTCACCCTGGAGGCTGCGCTGGAGTCGGGGACCGGGCCAGTGACGGTGACGTTCAACGCGACGGACATAACAGCCAAGAAGGGCACCCACTACACGATCCCCGACTCGGTGGTGATCCCCGCAGGGCAGTCGTCAGCATCGGTGACGCTCTCCGCGCCGGCGTCGGCGCCGCCAAGCGACAACACGCTGTTCTCTATCGCGCCGACCGTGCCGGACGGCTTCACCGTGTCGCCTGATCAGACCGACTTCGTCATCTTCTCCAAGACGGTGAAGGTGCGGATGAAGCGCTTGGACCTCGCGCCGGCGGAGGCGTCGGTGCTCGAGGTTCCGTCCGCGACAGATGCGTTCCGCAGCGCTTCCTTCGAGGTGGAACTGCTGGACAGGCTTTTGGAGGGTCGGACGCTGAAGGCCGGCGAGCGCGTGGACGTTCCGCTGGTGGTGTCGGGCACCGGGGTGACCGCGGGCGACTACACGCTCGCGCTGCGGCAGGGCGACGGCGTGAACACCGGGGTGACCCTGGAGAATGCGGGCACGCTGACGCCGACGGTGGTGTTCCAGGAGGGTGCACAGGCCGCGACGCTGGAGTTCACCGCGGTGGACGACAGCACCGACGAGGCCGTCGAGACGGCGACAGTGGCGCTGGGCAGCGCAGACACGTTCGATGCCGACACCGACACCAACGTGGTCGGCGGGGCGCGGCCGCTGCTGGGGCGGAACTCAATGGCGACGGTGGGGATCATCAGCTCGGAGGACTCTCTGGTGTTCTCGGTCGCGGCGCCGTCGGCGACGGTGCAAGCGGGCGAGACGGCGACGTTCACAGTGTCGGTCAGCCCGCAGCAGTCGTCTGCTGTCACGGTGACGCTGGACGTGACCCAGACCGGCGGCCACGCGGTCTCGTCCGATCTCGGCATGCAGCAGGTGCAGATCCCGGCGAACAACGCTTCGGCCACCCATACAGTGCGAACCACGACCAGCGGCGGCGCGACGCCGGGCACAGTGACGGCGCGCATCGTGCCGGGGCTCTTCGGGCTGTCGCCCGCCTCGGCGACGGTCACCGTAGACCCGAGGCTCGACATCGGCCTCGCCGGGTCTCCGGCCGGCGACGTCAGCGAGGCCGACGGGCACAAGGACGTGACCGTGTCGCTGCCGCGTGCGCTGACCGGCACTGAGACGGTGACCGTGCCGCTGACAGTCGGCGGCGCCGCGGTCGGCGCCGACTTCACGTTCGGGCTGCACCCCGGAACCCAGACCGGCGTGACACTGCTGACCTCTGCACCCCACTCGGCGCAGAACCCGGCGGTGCAGCTCGCCGCCGGCGCAACATCGGCCACACTGCGCTTCACGCCGGTCGACAACGACCAGCGCACCCAGCCGCTGATCACCGTCGCCATCGCGCAGGGGGCGCGTGCGCCGAGCGCTTCAGGCGGCGTGACAGTCGGCGCCGTCAGCACGTCCGAGCTGGCGTTCCGGGTGATCGACGACGAGACGGGCGCGCTGGTGGTGCCCTCGAACTGGCCGCTGGCGCCCGCGGGCCTCGACGGCGACGGCGAGTTCCGACTGATCTTCGTGACCTCCCAGTCCCGCGACGCAAGCTCGACGTCGATCGCCGACTACGACCTGTTCGTCCGCTCGCTGGCGTCGGTCGGCCACAGCTCGGCGGTGCGCTACGCGGGCTGGTTCCAGGCGCTGGGCAGCACCGACACCATCGACGCCCGCGACCACACCGCCACCACGTTCACCAATTCCGACAAGGGCGTCCCCGTCTACTGGCTCGCCGCCTCCGGCGCCGACCGGCTCGTCGCCGACGACTACCAGGACTTCTACGACGGCGCCTGGGACAACGAGGACGCGCCCCGCAGCGAGGCCGGGACCAAGGTGGCAGTGAACGCCGGCGGCTACTTCACCGGCTCGAAGCACGACGGCACCGCCGGCACCATCATCGGTGAATCCGCTGCGCTCGGCGGCGGCAGTCCGACGAACCATCCGGTTTTCATCGGTCGGCTCAACGATTCCAGGTTCGACAGCGGTCCCTTGAACGCCAACGGCCATACAGAGATCAAATCTGAAGCCCTACCGATGTACGCGCTGTCGCCGGTGTTCACCGTGCCGACGGTGACACTGGAGCTCGCCTCCGACGAGGTGTCGGAGTCCGGTTCTGCGGTGGATGTGACCGCGAGCCTCAACCTCCCGCTGGAGCAGGCGGTGACGCTGACGGTCGGGTCGAGCGGCGCAGCAGCCACACTGTCGGGCACGACCCTCACGATCGCCGCCGGCGCCACCGCCAGCAGCGGCACAGTGACGCTCACCCCCGTCGACGACAGCACCGACAACCCCGCGCCGCGCCAGGTGACCGTGAGCGCGACGGCTTCGGGCGGAAACGGGGTGGCCGCCCCGAATTCAGTGACGCTGCAAGTGACCGACGACGACCCCACCACCGTCACCCTGGAGCGCGCCGCAGTCCCCGGCGATTCGATCAACGAGGGAGGCACGGTCGCCTACACGCTGACCCTGGGCCGTCGATTGGAGACCGGCGAGTCGGTGGTGGCGCCGCTGACGTTCTCTGGCACTGCGGATCGCGGCACCGACTACACGCTCGCGGGCGCCGCCGGGACCGGTCTGGCCTACGCCGGTCTGAACTCGGGCAGCGCGACGGTGACGTTCACCGGCGGCCCGTCGGCGGCGACGGTCGCGACGATCACGCTCACCGCGGCGGCCGACAGCACCGTCGAAGCCGACGGCGAGACCGTCGACATCGGTCTGGGCACACTGACCGCCAACGCCGCGTTGACCGGGGTGGGCGGCGCCTCAAAGACCGACAGCGCCGGTGAGCTGACTATCACCGACGACGAGACTGCGCCGGTTCTGCCCGAGGCTGTTTTCGGTTCGGCGTCGTTCACTGCTACGGAGGCGGCGTCGTCGCGCACTGTGACGGTTCCGGTGACGTTGACGCCTGCGCCGACCGCAGTGGTGACGGTGAACTACAGCGTGGGTGGCACCGCAACGTCGGGCGATGATTTCACGGCTCTGTCGGGGTCGGTGTCGGTGGGCACGTCTGGCACCGCGAATATTGCGGTGGTCGTGGTCGACGACGATGTGCATGACGGTCCTGCTGAGACGGTGGTGTTGACGATCACCGACGACGCCGCCTACAGCGTGGGCTCGGTGTCGGTGTCGATGGTGACGATCACCGACGACGAGACGCTGCCGGAGGTGACGCTGGTGCTCGCGTCCACCGAGGTGTCGGAGTCGGGCTTGCCGGTGGATGTGACCGCGACTTTGAACCATGCCTCAGACGAGGAACTCGTCTTGACTGTGAGCTCGGACGGCGCCGCGGCGACGCTGTCGCAGAACAAGACCTTGAGGATCGCTGCGGGCGCGACGGTCAGCACCGGAACGGTGAGGTTGACCCCCGACAACGACAGCATCGACACGTCCACGCGCACAGTGGACGTGACCGCGTCGGCTTCGGGCGGCAACGGCATCGCAAATCCCGAAGACGTGTCCTTGGACGTGCTCGACGACGACCCGACCACGGTGACTTTGAGCAGGGCGGCGGGGACGTCGGTGGCGGAGGGCTCGACCCACGTCTACACGATCCGTTTGAGCCGTGCGCTGGCGTCGGGCGAGACGCTCATCGTGCCGTTGACGTTCGCCGGGTCAGCGACACGGGGCACCGACTACACGCTGGCGGGCACTCCCGCGACCGGTGTGTTCTTCAACAACAGCCTGAACACCCCCGCCGCCGTAGTGACCTTCGTCGGCAGCCAGGATGCGTCGGCGGTCGCGACGATCACGTTGACCGCGGTGGACGACAGCACCGAGGAGGCCGCCGGCGATACCGTCGACATCGGCTTGGGCGTACTGGTGCCTATGAACCTGGCCGTCACCGCTGTCGACAACGCCGCGTCGTTGACGATTACTGATGATGCGGTGGTGGTGGATGAGGGTGATGCGACGGTGACCGTCGACGGGGTGGCTTCGGCGCGGCTTGGTGTGTTGCGGTTCGTGAGTTTGAAGGGCGATCCTGAGGGCGACCCTGCCGATTCGTCGGGGCTGGGGTTCTTGTGGCAGACGTCGCCTGATGGGGGCGTGACGTGGGCAGCGGCGTCGGGGTCGCCGAACACGGCCGCGTCGTATCGTCCGGTGGCTGCTGACATCGGCGATCTGGTGCGTCTGCGGGTGACCTACACCGACGGCGGCGGCACCGCGGAGACGGTGTTCTCGACATCGGTGACTGTGGTGGCGGGCGGTTCGGGGCAGGTGACTGCGTTGGTGGAGGTCACCGACCGGGTGGCGGTGGAGGGCAGCACCAGCAATCGTGGGACTGTCAGTGTGCGTCTGGACACGTCGCTGGTGGCCGGCGAGACGGTGACGGTGCCGTGGAGCTTCTCCGGGGCGACCGTGGGAACCGATTTCACGCTGTCGGGATCGGCGGCGGGCGCGGCGGTGTCGAACAGCGGTGTGGTGTTCACCGGCCCGACCGGGTCGCGGGCGACGGTGATGGTGACCGCGGTCGCTGACGGCGACGCGGTTGGCGAGCTTGTGACGCTGTCGTTGGGCTCGATGTCGGCGACCGGGCCGGCTCTGGTGGGTGCGCGGTTGACGCCGGTGCTGGTGGGGTCGCCGCTGTTGATCCTGGCCGAGCCTGAGGCCTCGCGCACGGTCGATGTCGTGTTGAGCAGGTCTGCGGTGGCTGAGGGCGGTTCGGCTGCGGTGACGGTGCGGATGGCGGGCGGGCCGTTGAGCGGCGATGTGTCGGTGCCGTTGGCGGTGACGGGCGCGGACGTGTCGGGTTCTGATTATCGGCTGGTGTCGACGCTGGTGATCCCCGCAGGGTTCTCTGAGGCGTCCGCTGAGCTGGCGGTGGTCGACGACGGCGTTGTGGAGGGTGGCGAGTCGTGGGCGGTCGGGTTCGGGGCGTTGCCGTCGGGGTTGGTTGCGGGCACGACCGGCGTGCTGGCTGTGACCGACAGGCCCGCGGCGGCCGGCGCGACGCTGCTGGTGGAGGTGACCTCGCCTGACCCGACGGTCGATTACCGGGTGGACGGCACTGCGGGGCAGGGCCTGCTGCGGATCGTGCTGTCGCGGGCGCTCACGTCGGGCGAGTCGCTGGTGGTGCCGCTGGGGTTCGCCGGCGGCGCGCTGGGCGACGATTTCTCGTTGAGGTTGGTGGGGTCGCCTGCGGGTGTGTCGCTGTCGGGTTCGACGGTGACGTTCACCGGTGTGTCCGCTTCGGTTGCGGACCTGTCGGTGACCGGTCTCGACGACGCCGACTATGTCTCTGAGCAGGTGTCGGTCACGGTGGGCACGCCCGTCCCGACGGGCATCAGCGAGACGGTGACGGCTCGTTCGTCGGCGTCGTTCGTGCTGAGCGACGAGATCGCGGCGACTGCGGTGGGGCTGCCGCCGTTGGGCATGTCGCTGGGGGTGCTGGTGACCGCGCCGGTTCCGTTGGCGCTCGAGGGGTCTTCGGGGGGCCGTTTGCGGGTGGCGTTGTCGCGGGTGCTGGTGTCGGGCGAGTCGCTGTCGGTGCCGTTGTCGTTCGCGGGCGGTGTGGTGGGCGATGACTTCTCGTTGGGTGTGGTGGGGTCGCCTGCGGGTGTGTCGCTGTCGGGTTCGACGGTGACGTTCGTGGGGCCGTCCGCGGTGCATGCGGACCTGTCGGTGACCGCGCCTCAGGATGACGACGGGACCTCTGAGGAGATACAGGTCGGTGTGGGTTCGCTCACCTCGCATGGCATCGGCGGCGGTTCGCCGGTGTTCCACAAGCGCTCCACCGCGAGGTTCGTGCTCGGCGACGACGACGCCGCTGCGGTGCGCTTCACCGGTGTGGGCGCGTTGTCGGTGGCTGAGCCGTCGGGGACTGACAGCTATTTCGTGTCGTTGGCGACGCAGCCCGCTGCGACGGTGACGGTGACCGCGTCGGTGCCCGCAGGGTCGGGTGTGGCGGTGTCGGGGCCGGTCACGTTCACGCCGAGCGATTGGGCGCCCAAGAAGGTGACGGTGAGGGCGGTCAACGACAGGGTCGATCAGCCGCCCCGCGACGTGACCGTGTCGCACACGGTGGCGGCGTCGCCGACCGGTTCGCCCTATCACGGCCTCGCCGCGCCGACAGCGACGGTGGCCGTCGTCGACGACGACGCGACGGTGGCGTCGCTGGCACGCACCGACTCCGGCGCCATCGCCGAGGCCGGGACCGCCGCGCAGCGTCAAGCGGAGTTCACCGTGACGCTGAACCGCGTGCTGGTCGATGAAGAATCAGCGACGGTTCCGCTGGTGTTCGCCGGCGCGGGGATCACCGCCGGTGACTTCACGCTGGCTTTGGACACCGCGGGCGGGCGCAGCAGCGATGTGGCGCTGACCCGCGGCAGCGGCTCGTTGACGGCGATGCTGACGTTCAGCGCCGGCGCGCAGACCGCGCACCTGATCGTGACCGCCGCCGCGGACACCATCGACGAAGCAGCCGAATCGCTGAGGGTCGCGTTGGGCGCCCAGACGCAGTTCGACGACGCAGACCAGAGCGTCGACGGCGGCGCCGGCTCGGCACCCGGCTCGGCGGCTGTCGTGGTGCCGATCGCCGCTGACGGCAACCCGCTGACCGTCACCTTGTCGGGCGGCTCGAGCACCCCCATCGACGAGGGCGACCCCGCCTCGAGCGTGTCGCTGACGGTGACCCTGTCGCGTGCTTTGGTCGCCGGGCAGAAGCTGTCGGTGCCGCTGTCGTTCGCAGGAGGCGCGCTGGACGACGATCTCGCTTTGGCGTTGTCGGGCACGCCTTCGGGCGTGTCGCTGACCGGCGCGACAGTGACGTTCACCGGCCCGTCGCCGACATCAGCGACGATCACCGCCACCGCGACCGAGGACGCCGACGCCGCAGACGAGCAGATCACCGTCTCCATCCCGGCCACAGCCACCGGATACACCCACCAGGGCATCGGCGACACCCTCACCGGCTCTGTCACCGGCACCGTGTCGATCAACATCAACGACAACGACAGCGTGCTGGGCAGCGACACGGTGGCGGTCGTCGAGGGCGGCACCGCGACCTACACGGTGCGCCTCGCGAAGCAGCCCGCCGGCAAGGTGACCGTCACCCCCGTCTCGGGCACCCCGACGGTGGCGACAGTGTCCGAAGCGCTGGTGTTCAACGCCGGCAACTGGAACCGGCCCCAGACCGTCACCGTCACCGCGCCCCAGAACACCACAGACGACCCCAAAGGATCCCGCACCGCCACCATCACCCACACCGTCACCGCCGCGGAGACCACAGACTCCGCCGTCACCGTCGACCCCGTAACCGTCACCGTGGCCGACGACGACCCGACCACAGCCACCATCGCCGCCGCGGCCACCACGATCCTCGAAACCGGGGGCACCACCGAAATCACCGTCACGCTCAGCCGTGCGCTGATCGCAGGCGAGCGCATCGACGTGCCGCTGACCGTGACCGGTGACGGCATCACCGCAGCGGACTACACGCTGACGCTCAAGACCGCCACCAGCAGCGTCAACGTCGGCGTCGCCGTGTCGTCCACAGCGCCGCTGAGCGGCGCATCACCAGTGCTCGAGTTCACCACCGGCGCACAAACCGCGACGCTGGTACTGACCGCCAACCACGACAGCACAGACGAGTCGCCCGGCGAGACCGTTACCGTCGCGCTCGCCGCGCAGTCCGTATTCGACGCCCTAACCGGCACCACCGCCGGCGGCGGTGCGGCACCCGACCCCGACGGGCCCACCGCAGCAAGCATCGAGATCGTCGACGACGACGGCGGCGCCGCCGCGGTGCTCATCCGCGCCGTCGCCGCGCAGACCCGGGTCACCGAGGGCTCAGGCACCGACACCTATCTGGTCCGGCTCGCCACCGCGCCCAGCGGCGCCGTCACCGTCACCGCCACCGCCCCCGGCAGGCTCGAGATCAGCACCGACGGCAGCACCTGGGGACAGACCGCGGCGCTCACCTACACCACCACCGACTGGTGGCGCGCCCAGACCGTCACCGTGCGGGCCCCGGCCGACGCCACCACCGACCATCCCCCGACACCGCCCGTCGCCGTCACCCACACCGTCAGCGGCTACACAGGCGTCACCACCGGCCCGTCCCACGACGTGTACATCACCGACGCGTCACCCACCACAGTGACGCTCAGCGGCGGCGGGGAACTGCACGAAGGCAACAGCCGCCGCACCACCGACATCACCGTCACCCTCGGAAGAGCACTCACACCCGGCGAGATCGTCGACGTGCCGATCCGACTGTCGAGCCCAACCCGGGCCCGCCTCGGCGGCCCGGCCCGGTTCCGGCCCGTCACCTGGCGCGTCGCCACAGGCAACAACGTCACCATCACCGCTGACCCCCTGGGCCGGCGACAACTGTTCGGCATCGACTTGGTGGTGCGCTTCGGGCCCGCAGCAGACGGCATCGACAACGACGAAGACGGCGACGTCGACGAGGCCGACGAGATAAAACAGACCTCCTCTGCGGCCACCATCCGTTTCGCTGCCACCGCCGCCGACGACGACGAAACCAATGAAACCATCGACATCACAACCGGACTCCAGCTCAACCACGCCACCCGCAGGACCAACGTCGACGGCGGCCTCGCTACGCACTCCACCGACAACTCAGCACGCATCACCATCCGCGACAAGAGCACCCCGGGCGACGCCGAGTTCGCCTCCGCGACCTACACCGCCGGCGAAGCAGCCGCGTCGCGCACCGTGACCGTGCCGGTCACGCTGTCGCCGGCGCCGTCACAGAACGTGACGGTCACCTACACGGTGGGCGGAACCGCCACCCACGCCGCGAATGCCGACTACACGGCGTTGTCCGGGTCGGTGGTGGTGGGCACGTCGGGCACCGCCGACATCACCGTGACCGTCACGGACGACATGATCGATGAGGGCGCCGAAACCATCGTCCTGACCCTCACCGACGGCGCCGCCTACAACCTCGGCACCCAGAAGCAGACCACCATCACCATCACCGACGACGACCCGACCGAGGTGAGACTGGCCCGCTCCGGCACCGGCGCCATCGCCGAGAACGGCGGCACTGCGGAACTGACCGTGACCCTCGGGCGCGCGCTGGATGCGGGCGAGACCGTGGAGGTCCCGCTGACGATCAGAGGCGTGACTGCCGACGATTTCTCCCTCATGCTGAAGTCCGGCACCGGGCTGAACGACGGCGTGGCGCTGTCGCATCCGGCGACTCCGGCGCCGTCGGTGACGCTGACCTATGAGGCGGGCAAGACGGTGCAGACCGCGACCCTGGTGCTCACCGCGACCGACGACGAGATCAACGAGGACGCGTCGGAGACCGCCACGGTGACGCTCGGCAACTTGGCCGACTCGGCGCTGGCCACCAACGTGGCCGACGGTGTCGCGGCCTACGACGCCGACAACAACCCTGCCACCGACGACAACGAGGTGACCATCGTCATCACCGACGACGATGACCCGCCGCCGTCGAATGTGCCAGTGGCGCAGTTCGCGCAGGGCGCCTACGCCGCCGGCGAAGCAGCTGGATCGCGCACCGTCACGATTCCGGTCACGCTGTCGCCTGCGCCGACGGCGAATGTGACGGTGGAGTACACCGTCGGCGGCATCGCCACGGACATCCGCGACTACACGCTGTCGCCGCGGCCGTCGTCGGGTACCGGGACGGTCATCATCGGCACGTCGGGCACCGCCGACATGACTGTCACCGTTAACGACGACATGGTCGACGAGGCCAACGAGACGGTGATCCTGTCGCTGGCCTCCGGCACCGGCTACACCGTGGGCGGCCGGTCGTCGACGACGGTCACCATCGCCGATGACGACCAGACCCCGACGGTGACGCTGAATCTGGCGTCGGCGTCGGTGGCAGAGAACGGTGCCCAGGTCGCGGTCACCGCGAGCCTCAGCGGCATGTCGGACCAGGCCGTCACGGTGACAGTGGCGTCGTCGGGCACGGCTGCGACGCTGTCGGCCAACAAGGTGCTGACGATCGCGGCCGGTGCCATGACCAGCACCGAAACGGTGACGCTGACCCCTGTCGATGACACGATCCACAACGCGGCACGCACAGTCACCGTCACAGGCACCGCTGCCGGCGGACGCGGCGTAGCCGACCCGTCGTCGGTGACCTTGACCGTCACCGACAACGAGGCGTTGCCGGTCGCGTCGCTGGTGCTGGCGTCGCAGTCGGTGGCGGAGAACGGCTCGCCGGTTGCGGTGACCGCCGGCTTGAACCGTGCGACGGACAAGGTGGTGACCTTGACGGTCGCTTCGTCGGGTGGCGCTGCAACCTTGTCGGCCAACAAGGTGCTGACGATCGCGGCCGGCGCCACGAGCAGCACCGGCGCGGTGAGGCTGACCCCTCAGGACGACAGCGCAGACAACGCAGCGCCGCGGTCGGTGACCGTGTCCGCGACGGTCTCGGGCACCAGCGGCGTGGCCGACCCGACGTCGGTGACGCTGAAGGTGACCGACAACGATCCGACAGTGGTCACCTTGGCACGCGACCCGGTCGGCGCCGATCCGATCAAAGAGGGCGAAGCGGTCGTCTACACCATCAGTTTGGGTCGTGCGCTGGTGGCCGGCGAGGTGTTGACGGTGCCGTTGACGATCACCGGCGACGCCACTCGCGCCACGGACGGCACACAGGACTACACGCTCGCGGGCACCAGCGCGACCGGGGTCGCCTACAACAACTTGAACTCGGGCAGCGCGACGGTCAAGTTCACCGGGCCGTCGGCTACGACCGCGACGATCACGCTCACCACGGTGGACGACGGCATCGGCGAGTCCGACGAGACGGTCGACATCGCCCTGGGCACGTTGTCGGACAATGCGGTGCTGGCCGGTGTCGGCGGCGTTTCGGGCACCGGCGATCCCGCAGCGGTGACCATCACCGATGTTGTCGTCCCCGGCGTGGTGGTCGCGGAGTCGGGCATGTCGACGGAGGTGGTTGAGAGGGGCGCCACGAGCACTTCCGACACGTACACGGTGGTGCTGACGACGGAGCCGACGGCGAATGTGACTGTCGCGGTGTCGGCGGGGTTGGGCGTGTTGGTGGACAGCCCCGATGCGGGCACTGACGGTACGTCCTCTGAGACGCTCACCTTCACAACCTTGAACTGGAACTCGGCGCAGACCGTGACGGTCACTGCCGCTGATGACACCAATGACGATCCCGGCGGCGAGCGCGAGGTGGAGATCACCCACTCGGCGTCCTCGACCGACACCGACTATCACGAAGTGCCAGTGGCTGCGGTGGAGGTGACGGTCACCGACGACGACCCGACGGTGGTGACGCTGGCGCGCACCGGTTCAGGGGGGATCGTTGAGGCGGGCGGAACCGCGGAGTTCACCGTGACTTTGGGACGTGCTCTGGTCGAGGGCGAGACAGTGGAGGTGCCGCTCACGATTGCCGGCGAAGATCTGACCACTGCCGACTTCTCCTTGGCGCTGAAGTCCGGCACCGGGGTGAACGACGGCGTGACGCTGTCGAATGCGGGGACTCTGGCGCCGTCGGTGACGCTGGAGCATGAGGCGGGCGAGACGGGGACGGTGCAGACCGCGGTCTTGGTGTTCACCGCCGCCCAGGACATGATCGATGAGGGCGACTCGGAGACCGCCACCATCACGCTCGGCAACCTGGCCGACTCGGCACTGGCCACCAACGTGGCCGGCGGCGCCGAGGCCAGCGACGACGAGAACCCGGCCACCGACGACAACACCGTGGAGGTGGAGATCACCGACGACGAGCCGCTGCCCGTCGTGACGTTGATGCTGTCCCCGGACACGGTCAAGGAGTTTGATTCTCCTCTTCCTCGGGTGACGGTGACTGCGACACTGAGCGGCCCCTCCGATAAGGAGGTGACGTTGATGGTCGCCGTTTCCGGCCCGGCGACGCTGTCGGCCAACAAGGAGCTGACGATCGCGGCCGGTGCCACGACCAGCACCGGCGACGTGACGTTGACTCCGACGAACGACGACATCGACAACTCTGCGCCGCGGTCGGTGAGGGTGTCCGCGACGGTTTCGGGCGGCAACGGTGTGGTCGCCCTGTCGGAGGTGCCCCTGACGGTGACCGACGACGATCCGACCACGGTCACCTTGGCGCACCTCGACACCGACGATTCGATCCACGAGGGCCAAACCGTCGTCTACACCATCACGTTGGGGCGTGAGCTGGTGACCGGCGAGGTGTTGACGGTGCCGTTGACGTTCACAATCGGCACCGGCACCGCAACGCGCAACACCGATTACACGCTTGCGGGCACGACGGCGGACGGGGTCGCCTACAACAACTTGAACTCGGGCAGCGCGACGGTGGTGTTCACCGGCGGGATGGACACGTCGACGACCGCGACGATCACGCTCACCGCGGTGGACGACAGCACCGACGAGGCCTTAGGCGAGACCGTCGACATCGGCTTGGGCACATTGATGCCCAACGACGCGTTGGCCGGCGGCGCGGAGGGCGACGACGACGCCACCGAGCTGACGATCACCGATCGGCCGTTGGTCCCGGTGGCGAGTTTCGGCGCTGCGACCTATCCCGCAACAGAAGCGGCAGCATCACGCTCCGTCACCGTGCCGGTCACGCTGTCTCCGGCACCGTCGGCGGCGACGACGGTCACCTACACCATCGGCGCCACTGCCACCGCCACCGCCGACTACACACTGGCGCCAGCGCCGTCGTCGGCTACTGAGGGGTCGGTCGAGATCGGCACATCGGGCACCGCGAACATCATCGTCACCGTCAAAGACGACAACATCGACGAGGTCGACGAGACGATCACCCTCACCATCGTCGACGGCGCTGACTACGACGTCGGCACCACGGATGAGACAACCATCACGATCACCGACAACGATGATCTGCCGACAGCGACCTTGCTTTTGAACACCGCAACGGTGTCCGAGTCAGGTCCGGACGTGAGGGTGACGGCGCGGCTGAACCACCCGTCTGATCAGGAGGTGATCTTGACGGTGGCATCCAGCGGCAATGCGAGGCTGTCGACCAACAAGACCCTGCGGATCGCCGCGGGCGCCAGGGACAGCACCGGCACCGTGAGGCTCGATCCCCAAAATGACAACGCCGACAACCCGGTGCGAGCACTGCAGGAAGTGTCCGCTGTCGCGTCCGGCGGCCGCGGCGTTGCCAACCCGGCGACTGTGGAACTGACGGTCACCGACGACGAAGCCACCACCGTCGTCTTGGCGCACGACGAGACCGACAACGAGATCGACGAGGGCGGCACCGTCGACTACACCGTCACCCTCGGGCGCCCCTTGGCGGCCGGGGAGGAGATCGTGGCGCCGCTCGCCATCACCGGCACCGCCTTGCGCGGCACCGACTACCTGCTCACCACTACCGCCGCCAATGGGGTCACATACGACAACTTCGACTCCGGAACGGCGCAGATCACCTTCACCGGCGACACGAGCGCGGCGAGGGTCGCCAGGTTCACCTTGAGCGCCCAGACCGACGCCCTAGCCGAGACCGGCGAGGAGGTCATCGTCGGGTTCGGCACCATTACCGCCAGCCCTTCGGTGACGGGCAACGGCGGTTTCGCCAGCACGGACAACGCCGGGACGCTCACCATCAACGACCCGACGGCGGCTGCCAACGTCGTGGTGACGCCGACCGGCATGACGACGACGGTGGTCGAGGACGCTGACACCGACAGCTACGACGTCGTCTTGACCAAGCAGCCGACGGCGAGCGTGACGGTGAATGTGGCCGCTCCCGACGGCCTGCTCGTGGACGGCCCCGATGCGGGCAGTACGGGGACGGCCACCGAGACGCTCACCTTCACCACGGCGAACTGGAACTCGCCGCAGACCATCACCGTGACAGGTGTCGACGACGACCGCGACCATCCGGGCGGCGAACACACCCTCACCATCACCCACTCGGTGACCTCGACCGACCCCGACTATGCCGCGATCACCCCTGACGATGTGGTGGTGACGGTCATCGACACCGATCCGACCGCGGTGACGCTGGCCCGCACCGGTTCGGGGCCGATCATCGAGACGGGCGGCACTGCGGAGAAGACCGTGACGCTGGCCCGCGATCTGGTCGACGGAGAGATCGTGGCGGTGCCGCTGGTGATCCGCGGCGTCTCCCACCACGACTTCTCGCTGGAGCTCCACCCGGATGCGAGCCTGAACGTCGGCGTGACCCTCCACGGCGAAGAGACCCTGACGCCGACGGTGACCTTCACCGGAGCTTCGACCCCCCCGACATCGAGAACGGCGACGCTGGTGTTCGCCGCCGCCCACGACACGGACGACGAGGGCGCATCGGAGACGGCGACCATCACCCTCGGCAACTTGGGGGCCTCGGCACTGGCCACGAACGTGGCAGGCGGGGCTGCGCACAGCGACGACGGCGACGACGACACCGTCGACAACACCGTGGAGGTCGTGATCACCGACGACGACCCGCTGCCCGCGGCGAGCTTCGGCCAGACCGCGTACAGCGCCGGCGAAGCAGCAGCACTGCGCACGGTCTCGGTGCCGGTCACGTTGACGCCTGCCCCGCTCGGGCCGGTGACCGTCTCCTACAGCGTCGGCGGCACCGCCGTGGCCTCCGACTACACCGGCCTGGCAGGCCCGACAGGCACCGTCAGCGTCGGCACGTCCGGCAGCGCCACGATCACCGCCGTCATCGTCGACGACAACCTCAACGAAGGCGACGAGACGCTCACCCTCACGCTCATCGACGGCGCCCACTACAACTTGGGCGCCCCGGCCACCACCACCATCACGATCACCGACGACGACCCGACCGGCGACCCGCCGTACCTGGTGACCGCTCCGGAGATCGTGTTCGTGCGCGAGGGCGACACCGCCACCGTCCGCCTGGAACTGGCGCAGGCCGTGTCGGGCGCCACGCCGATCACGGCGACCTCGTCCAACCCGACCAATTTCTTGGTCAACCATCCACGGTTCCTGCACATGGGCAGACGCGTGGTCAATTCGTCGATCCACGGCCGTCTGGTGCAGACCCAGGTGGTATGGCAGCAGTGCCCCGGCGACAACTGCCACTCCACCTACAGCGATCCCTCGGCGTCGATCGACTTCAGCTTCGAAGCCCAGGACTGGGCGGGATACACGTCGCAGGCCAACCCGACGCTGCACAAGGGCTGGCGCGAGGTGGTGATCCACGCGCCGCTTCTGGGAACGTCGCAGGCGAGCCGCGGGCCGGACAAGGTGTTCGATCTTCAGCTCACCTCCACCGACGCCTCAGTGCAGCTGCCGCCGATCAAGGTGGTGGTGATCCCCCGCGAGGGCCCGATGGATCCGCAGTTCACACCCGACCCGAGCTTCGATGCCGAGTGCCGCCTCATCTTCTGCTTGTCGCTCAATGAGGGAGAATCGACGACCTACACGGTGCGGAACTTCACCGTCCCGCGGCCCGGGTCGCCGTTGACGATCACGCCCACCCTGACGTCGGGAACGGGGGTCGTCTTCGACCCGCCGAGCGTGTCATGGACGTCGGTCGACGATTACTTGACGCCGCGCACGATCACTGTGCGCGGCGTCGAGGACAGCGACCGCGCGGACCACAGGTTCGTGATCCGCCATGTGTTCAGCGACAACTGGGACACCGACGGGTACCTCGGCCCGGCCCGCGCCGGCAGGATCGTGACGCAGTTCGACATGGCGGGCTCGGTCACCGACAACGACAAGCCCGACTTCATCATTCACGCCCCGAGCGGCGACGAGATTTCGTCGCAGTCGATCAACAGCAACGCCGGGGGCAGCAGTTCCTTCGAGATACGGATCGGTCAGCCGCCGGTCGGCTGCGCCTTCCGCGAGCGGCCCGAGGACTGCCATGAGACGCTGTTCGTCAGGCTCAGCAAGCCGCCCCACCGGTCCCACAACCGGGCGCCGTTCTCCGCGACGGTGGACGGGGCGCAGAGCCCCGAGCAGGGCTACTGGTTCGCTTATTCGGTCACGCCCGACAACTGGGACGACCCGGTGCGCGTCGTGCTGACGATGGCGTCGGAGTTCGGCACGAGCGGCAGTTTCGACATCTCGATCGGCTTGACCCGCCACGGCGACACCAGCGCGCAGCACTCGCTGCCGGTTCACTACGGGCCGGCGTTGGTCCCGTCCAGCGATGATGTGGTGATCCAGCAGGACGATGCGCAACCTGACCTGTCGGTCGTCCCGCCTGTTGTTCCGGTTGATCCGCCTGTTGTTCCGGTTGATCCGCCTGTTGTTCCGGTCGTTCCGCCTGTTGTTCCGCCGGTTGTTCCGCCTGTTGTTCCGCCGGTTGTTCCGCCTGTTGTTCCGCCGGTCGATCCCGAGACTCGGGATCCGAACGCATGCAGCGACCTGCCGACGATCTCGGTAGGAGACGTCACCGCGAGCCGGTCAGACCCGTCGGTCGATTTCGTCCTCAGCCTCGACTGCACCCCCGGCGCCGAGGTCACGCTGCACTACGTGATCGCCCGCGATGGCGACATCACCGGGAGCGCACAGACCCTCACGCTCAGCACCATCCAGCCGGAGTCGGTCACCGTGGACGTGGGCACGACCCGTGAGCTGAGCCTGCATGTGGTCTATGCGTCGGGCGCGACGAACACTCGGGCCGTGGGCACCGTCATCTTCACCGATTAACCCCGATTTTTCATGGATGGGGGTTTGGAGATGAGTGGAGACGACCATATTCGCGCTCTGACCAGGCAGTACAGCATCAGCGTTTCCCGTTTTAGTCCGGTGTGGAGATTCACCTGTCGGGTGAACGGCGGGTTTATCTTGATACTCGGGTTGAACAGGCGTTATATGCCTCGGTGTGTGGGAAACCTGAATAATCAGGGTTAGGACCTCCGCTGCGCCACGGCGGTCCGACCGACCAACCCTCCACGACTACGGGGGGGCGGGGGAGCCCACAGCCTGCTAGGAGGGTCCTGAAAAACGAATCCTACGGGGGTTCGGTGGTTGGCAAACCGCCTGGTCAGAGAGTTGCGGGTTAGCGGGTGAACCCCTTTGTACGGGGTTTCTCAGCACCTCCTAGACCCTGACGGGCGCGCCGGTAGCCTCGCCGGCCGGCGCCGGGCAGCCAGGCCATCCGCTGAGCACCGGCTTTGTCAATAGATTTGTTTTTCCGATGTCCATGGCTTGGCTGATAGCATCAGGGCGCCGGTGTCGAGCATCTCGGGCCGTGGGGTGGGGGCGAGGTGGGGAAGCACAGGGTCGTGGTGATGAGCAGGAGCGAAATGACCAGGAAGAGGGTTTTTTCCGGAATCCAACCGAGCGGTGACATCCACATCGGAAACTACGTAGGGGCATTACGTAACTGGGTTGCCATGCAGGACACTTATGACACGGTCTACTGCGTGGTCGATCTTCATGCCCTCACCCTGCCTCAGGTACCGGAAGAGTTCCGGGAGGCGAGGCTGCGGACCGCCAAGATACTGCTAGCGGCCGGTATCGATCCGCAGCGTTCCCTCGTCTACTTCCAGAGCGAGGTTCCCCAACACGCCGAGCTGTCCTGGATACTGGGAACGTTGGCTTCCATGGGTCACCTGTCCCGGATGACCCAGTACAAGGAGAAACTGGATAAGGGCGGCCAGAACCTGGGACTGTTCTCCTACCCGGTCCTGATGGCGGCCGACATCCTCGTACATAGGGGTCATGCGGTTCCGGTGGGCAACGACCAGACCCAGCATCTTGAGTTCACGCGAGACCTGGCGGACCGTTTCAACACCCGTTACGGGGACTACTTTCCCCGGCCCCGCCAAATCACTCCGGGTGTGGGCGCCCGAGTCATGTCCCTGCAGGTACCCACGTCGAAGATGTCAAAGTCCGATCCCGACCCGAACTCCCGCATTCTGGTTACCGACGACGATGTCACGATCCGCCGCAAGGTGAGGAGGGCGGTCACCGATTCGGGGAGGCGAATCGTCTATGACGTGGAGCGCAAACCGGGGATCAGCAACCTGTTGGACATTCTGGCCGTCTTCACCAACGACAGCGTTGACGAATTGGCCGAGCGGCATTCCACGGGTGGTTACGGCCACCTCAAAGAGGCGGTGGCGGAAGCGGTGGTAACCGGCCTGGCGCCGGTACGGCAGGCCTACCTCGATCTTGATGACGAAGAGGTGGAGCGGATCATGAAAGCCGGGGCTACCGAGGCTCGGCGTCGGACGGAGCGGACCATGACCGATGTAAGGAGAATGATCGGTCTCCCGTGGTGACAACCGAAAGGTTGGTATATCTCAGCGCCTTCGGCCGCTTCACACGATGAAGAACAGGGTCGCCAGCGTCATCAAGTTGAGACCGCTATGAGCGAAGATCGAGGCGCCTAGGTTGCCCGTGCGGATCCGAAGCACACCCAAGAACAGGCCGAACAGGAAAAGGACCCCCAAGGTGACGGCGCCTGCCGGCGAGTACAGCGACGGGTCCGCCAGATGAGCCACTGCGAAGATGGCGGATGAGACGATCACTGCAACAGAAGCGGGCGCTCCTCTGCGCAAGATGATCCGCATCGTGACTCCCCTGTAGAGGAGTTCTTCTGCGATCGGTCCCATGATGACGACACCGACAACGGCTGCGATCATCGTGTTGGTACCGCTTATCGAAGCGGCCGCCTCCACGATGGCCTGCGAACTATCATCCTGCACGCTCAGCAGCGACCTGACGGCATCCGCAACGACCGCTAGCACGAGCGAAGAGGCGGCGCCTGCCAGAACCCAACGCCACTGACGACCTTCGACGACGAACCCCAGGGAATCGGCGAGGGTCCCTACCTTCCTCGCCCGAGCGATCAGAACCAGCGTTCCGATATGGCCCAGATTCTGGCAGGGGATAATCCACCAGAAGATCAGGTTGGCGTCGTAGGTTCCCTCGTTAGACCCCCCGCCGGCGACCAGTCCGGCGAGAATGCCTGCCAGGGCGCCGCCCACCAAGATAAGCAGAATGTCATACCAGCGCCATGAGGTTCGGTCCACTAGTCCAACAGGCTAGCGTCGAAACGACCGGGCGTAATAAAGCCGTTGTATACACCTGTTAATTTGAACCTTTCACGGATGAGCGGGGAGGTTGCGTTGGATGTAGTCATAGGAATGGCGAAGTCCGGACGGCGCGCCTTCGGATTCGACGACGTGTCGATCGTTCCGAGCAGGCGGACGCGTGATCCCGATGATGTAGACATATCGTGGGAGATCGACGGCTACCGGTTCCCCCTCCCCATGCTCCCCTCGGCGATGGACTCGGTGGTCAGTCCGGCCGGCGCGGTTGCCATCGGTCGTCTCGGAGGCCTGGCGCCGTTGAACCTGGAAGGTTTGTGGTGCCGATATGAGGATCCGTATCCGGTCTTTCAGGAAATCGCGGCTCTACCCACCGAATCTGCTACCCGTCGCGTCCAAGAACTGTATGGAGCGCCCGTCCGAGCCCACCTCATCGAGCAGCGGATTGCCGAGATCAGGGGATCAGGGGTCGTAGCGGCGGCTGCTATAACACCGCAGAGCGTTCAACGTTACCGCGCAGTGATCCTGCGGTCCGGGCTCGACATCCTCGTGATCCAGGGGACCGTTGTATCCGCCGAACATGTTTCCAGCCGGGCTGAGCCCCTTGACCTGTACTCGTTCATAGCGAACCTCGATATCCCGGTCATCGTGGGTGGATGCGCGTCCTACGCCGGGGCGATCCACCTGATGCGTACCGGCGCGGCCGGTGTCCTGGTCGGGGTCGGGCCGGGCGCCGCTTGCACCACTAGGAGAGTGCTCGGGATCGGGGTTCCCCAGGCGACTGCGATCGCCGACGCGGCTGCGGCCCGGATACGTTACCTGGAAGAAACCGGTCGCTACGTTCAGGTGATAGCAGACGGTGGGATGCGGACCGGGGGAGACATCGCCAAGGCGATCGCCTGCGGGGCGGACGCGGTGATGCTCGGTTCCCCGCTGGCGGCGGCGTCGGAAGCTCCGGGACTAGGTGCACACTGGGGTATGGCCACGTTCCATCCCACCCTTCCTCGTGGCGCCATGGTGACGGTCGGGCGGTTGGGTAGCCTGGAGGAGATTCTGGTAGGGCCTTCTCGTGAGAACGACGGCCGCCAGAACCTGTTCGGAGGGTTGCGGATGGCGCTGGCTACCACCGGCTACTCCAACCTGAAGAACTTCCAGAAGGCGGAAGTAATGGTGGCGCCGGCTGCCCGGACCGAAGGCAAGGCGCTCCAGCGGGCCCAAGGGCTCGGGATGGGATGACTCGATTACCGTCGAGTCTCTCCGCTAGGCGGAAGGGTGTATATCCGATGGAATCCCGCCAGGTGACTTCAACGATCCATCGTCCGGTTCTCGTTCTGGATCTCGGAGCGCAATACGCCCAGCTGATCGCTCGGCGTGTCAGGCAGGCCGGGGTTTTCTCCCTGATCGTTCCCCGCACCGTGGGCGCCGACGAGGTCATGGCTTATCGTCCCCTGGGGATCATCCTGTCGGGAGGTCCGCTCTCGGTCTATTCCGACGATGCCTACGTGATCGACCGGGAGTTGCTAGGTCTCGGAGTGCCGATCCTCGGGATCTGTTACGGGCACCAGCTGCTGGCATCCATGCTGGGAGGGACGGTACGGCAAACCGGCGCCGCCGAGTACGGACGTACCGAGCTAACCGTCACAGGAGCGTCACAGTTGATGGAAGGTACCCCGGACCGCCAGAACGTTTGGATGAGCCACGCAGATGCGGTGATCGAACCGCCACCGGGGTTTAACGGTGTCGCTACCACCGCCGGATCACCGGTTGCGGTTATGGAAGACCGCGCGAGGGGAATGTATGGGGTTCAGTTCCATCCCGAGGTGATCCACACCGATCACGGTTCGGCGGTACTCGAACGATTCCTCCGTACCGCCTGCCGAGCGCCCTTTTCCTGGACGCGGGGGTCCATTATCGCCGATCAGATCGCCTCGATCCGCGCCCGGGTGGGTGAGGCGCGGGCGATATGCGGGCTCTCCGGAGGAGTGGACTCCTCCGTGGCGGCAGCCCTGGCCCATCGAGCGATCGGTGATCGCCTGACCTGCGTGTTCGTGGATCACGGGCTCCTCCGGGAGGGGGAGGCGTCACGGGTTACCGAGACTTTCAGACGCCATTTCGAGATGGACCTGGTGCATATCGAGGCTTCCAACCGCTTCCTGGGGGCTTTGTCCGGGGTGACCGATCCGGAGAAGAAGCGCACCATCATCGGAGAGATGTTCATCCGAACGTTCGAGGAAGCCACCGCCGACATACCGGACGCTCGTTTTCTGGTACAGGGCACCCTCTACCCCGATGTCATCGAGTCCGGTGGGGGAGCAGCCGCGACCATCAAGACCCACCACAACGTGGGAGGTCTCCCGGAAGATCTCGGCTTCGAGTTGGTGGAACCGCTACGCGACCTGTTCAAGGACGAAGTGCGGGTGATCGGGGAGGAACTGGGCTTGCCCGAAGACATCGTTTGGCGCCAGCCCTTCCCCGGCCCGGGTTTGGCGGTACGGATCACAGGAGAGGTGACGAGGGATCGGATTGCGATACTGCAAGCCGCCGACGCCATTGTGGTCGATGAGATACGTAGGGCCGGGCTGTACCGGGACATCTGGCAGTCGTTTGCGGTCCTCCCCGCGGTTAGAACGGTGGGGGTACAGGGTGACGGCCGAACCTACGGCCATGCCATCGTGGTGCGGGCCGTCACTTCCGAGGACGCCATGACGGCGGACTTTGCCCGGATCCCGTACCCCGTCCTCGAGCGAATATCGAGCCGGGTGATGAACGAGGTACCGGGGATCAATCGGGTCGCCTATGACATATCGTCCAAACCACCCGCCACGATCGAATGGGAGTAGATATGAGGGTGCTGAGAAATCCCGTACAAAGGGTTTCACCCACTAACCCGCGACTCTCTGACCAGGCGGTTTGTCGACGACCGAACCTCGTAAGATCCGTTTTTCAGCACCCTCCTAAACCCGCCGATCTGTCGCTGCCGGGGAGGTTCCGCCACCGGGTAAGCGTACGCGGCTCAACTCACGAATTGTAAGGGTCTGGCGAACGGGTAGGGCTTCGGCTCTTCGGCGGTTCCCCACAGAGATTCGAGGATCGCGATGTTGTCCTGCCCGAGCCGGAAGGAATGCTTGATCTCTTCCAATGGCAAGTCACGAGCCGGTTGCAGAACTTCTATCCCAACGACGTCACCATACGCGTCCAAGTCAACCATGGTGCCCTCATCGAGTTGCCGGGTGTTGGCCACCGGCGAATCCGCTATCTCGATGTAGAGTGCGTCGGCGTCGTAATCGTAGGAGAACATCATCCTATGAAACCTCCTTGCAGGTCGGGCCAAGCGGCCGTTATCACATAGTACGGGTCGTCAACACGTACACATATTCGTAACATCCGACCACCGGCAGCCATACCGGTTATCCAGATTGTACCGGGTTTACCTGGCCTCGGGGAGTCGAACTGACGCTTGAGGGCTTCCTCTATATCCAGACGCGTGATTCCACGTCGTGCCATACGGGCACGCGCGTGGCGTGTGTAGGTTACTTCCACAACGATCTAATCGGTCGGTGGATGAACGGTATCTGATCCGGGCTTGACTATGAATGGGATCCGCTTGACGAGGCTGTCATTAAGCAGGATCGTGCAGTCGTGTATGCCATAACTAGTGAAGGTAATGGGTACTCCGAACTTGAATTGCTCGTTGAACTTCCACGCTATCGGGTATCTACCAGGCCATTTGGGTTTGAGGGTTCTGGTGAGATGAAACCTTCGATCACCATCTTCGTCCTGAACAATCACCTCAACCCGGTGTGGTCGTTCACATTCTGCTCGGTCGAATCCGATTCTTATCAGGAACGTTACGTTAGTGGTCACCGGCATCGTGTTTGTCTCGATGCCGTCCCACCCACCACCCAAGATGTGAGCGGTTCCCCTTTGTATTAGTACATGTTCCGCGAGCATCGCGTAGTCAAGTTCAGGCATGATTCGAGTGTACCCACTACGGGAGTCGGCGCGTACCCGAGCCGAATCACGCTGGTGTGATTTAGTGTCCGTTCCACCGGTATGATTGGGGGATGTTTCAAGTCATAGTGAGCACCCGAATGGCGGTCGAGCGGCGGTCTTGCGCCTTCCACTCATGCTGCTGGCTCTCAATCCGGCGGATCGCTCTGCCCTGGAGATAAGTGAGTACCGCTGCTCCAAGGGCGACAGCAACAGCACCGACCGACGCCCACAACGTGAGCAGATCGATCCGTCTCAGTTGCGACGGTGATCTCCTGATTCAAGAGCATCCCGGGAGATTAGTTGCGAAAGGTGGCGTCGGCCCGCGCCGCTGGACAGGGACTAGTACGCCAAACGTGTGTAGCAAAGGTAAGGTATTAAGAGAGGGCCGACAAGCCGCCCCCAGCGAAGGGAAGCACCCGGGCATGGCCACAACATCCACCGAACAGCTCCGCGACCTGGAAGTGTACACTCACGACGACGGACGGCGGTACGTGTTTGACATGCGGATACCCCCCGGCGAAACGCAGGACGTGACCCGTGTCGAACCCCGCCCTGGGTTGAGCGTCTGGGTGGAGTTCCGGAGCGGCACCCGCGGGACTGTCGATCTGGCCGACATCGCCGACGCCACACCATGGGTTGCGGAGCTATGGTCGGACAGGGACTACTTCGAGACCGTCCACGTCGCGGACGGGGGGGTGGCGTGGAAGAGCGACCTTTACGATATCAGTCCGATGTTCCTGTACATGCGGGTCACGGGCAAACAGTTGGACGAAGTGTTCCCGCAGGTCAGATTCCTGGACTGATGCCCCGCATCTCCGAGTTCTACGGCATCAAGATACGCATATTCTACAGGGAACCGCACTGGCTGCCCCATTTCCAAGCCGTCCACGCAGGCAAAACGATAAATGTCAGCATCGAGACTATGGAAGTGCTCAGCGGGACCGTCGGTAGGGGCCGGTTCGACGTAACCGCGTTGGACCGTGTCATGGAGTGGGGCTGGCTTCACCAGCAGGAGCTGCTAGACGCATGGGGGGACGCCCGCCGGGGTCGTCCCCTACCCTGGATAGAACCACTCCCGGGCGGGTAACAGGACATCCGGTTCCCCCGTTTATGGGATGCCCCGTCGTGCGGCGAACGATGGGAGTTTCAACGATTCGTCAACACCGGCGGCGGACCGCTCGCAGGGTCGCAGGTTTCCCGCAGCTAAGGGCTTGCGGATCACGGACGAAACCGGGAAGCCGCGCTACGGCCTAGCCTCCGTCTGTAGACGGGGGCTAGGCCGTTCGGTGCTCAGTTGGCGAGAGGAGGTGCCAGATTCCGGCTGAGGGGGAGACAGACTCGTGGGACCCCTACCATAGGCCCTGGTCGGGGGTGTTCGCGAAGACCCCACCCGAAGAACTCGCGTGTTAGAGATGCGGGAGGAGAAATGAGCGTCGTAACGCAGCCGTACAAGACGGTCGGCTGGATACTGCACGGTATCGGCTGCGGCATCCTCGCAGTCGCTTTCGTCGTCCGCTATGCCGGACGGTGGTTCACCAGTGTGGGCACCCGGATATGGCTGCGGGGCGAACGTCCACGGCCCGACCCCAAGCGTTACGTTGACAGGCGGGCTCCCGTCAGCGAGGGGCGGTCGTCGACGGGTTGCCCCCTCCCTGCCCCCAGACGACTCACGCCCGGCCGGCTGACCTATCAGAGAGGCCGGCTGGCGTAACGTAGCTGGGTCGACCCTGGTCCGCCGCCCAACCACACCCCACCGGTTCTCCCGGTCCATGGAATGTGGAAGCCCCCCTCTGATAATGTGGAAGCGCCCGTGGGAATGGTCGTATCAGCGCAGGTCAGAGATAGTGGCGAACATCCCGATGTAGAGTGCGTCGGCGTCGTAGTCGTAGGAGAACATCATCCTATGAAACCTCCGTGCAGATCGGGCCAAGCGGCCGTTATACGCAAATATCCCCAGTTCACCAGATCGTCAAGACTGCGGGTGAATCTCTGTGGTGTCTCAATCGGGCGTCCTTGGTCACCAGGCGCCAACCGTTCTCGACGGATGTCGCGTAAATCAGTCGATCGGCAGGATCGCTCGGAAGGGATCGGGGCAGGGCGGCCGCGATGGCGGCAATCGCCGGACTGATCGCAACCGTACGAACTGATCTTGCCAGCTCACCGAGCCAGCGGTCGATCGGTATCCTCACGCTTATCCGCCCCCTCCGGGCAAGCCATGCCAACTCGTACCAGGTGATCGCCGCCACGGCTAGCTCATCGGCTTGTTCGATGGCCGTCGCGGCGGTTGTGCTGATCCGGTCGGGCTCGGCCGACCACCATTGCAGGACATGTGTGTCGATAAGCAGAGTCGTCAATCGAACTCCCAAACGCTGTCCGTACCGAAGAGCTTCTCGTCATCCTCGACGCTGTGGGCCACGCCGGCGAAGATTCCTCGTATAGCGGCGGGCCCTCTGGCAGGCGCCAGTCGGGCGACGGTACGACCATGCTTTGTGATCTCGATCTCGTCACCGGTAGCCACGTCCTCAAGCAGGGCGAGGAATTGGGCCTTGGCCTGAGTCGCGGTTATTTGTCTAGTCATACGACTAGTATAATGACCATGTGAGGGGGGCTGTCAGGATTTCTTAACGCCGATCGCTCTTAGGAGATCCGTACTTCGTTTCGAGGGATCCGATCCATCTCGAGGCCGTGAAGTTACATTCGTGTTATTCATTGTCCTGGGCCACCGGTATCATGGAGGGATGGTTCAGTTGGTGGACGGCATAAGACTTCAATCCGATCCCGTGATGGACTCGATCCTGTTCGCTGATCTCAACCCGAGGCAGCGGGAGGCGGTAGCGACCACCGAGGGCCCGGTGCTGGTGGTGGCGGGGGCGGGTTCGGGCAAGACCCGAGTGCTCACCTACCGCGTCGCCCACCTCATCCGCGATCGGGGGATCGCTCCCTGGGAGGTGATGGCCATCACCTTCACCAACAAAGCCGCCGGTGAGATGAAGGAGAGGGTGGCTCAGCTGGTGGGGAGGGCATCCCGTAACATGTGGGTATCCACGTTTCATTCGGCATGCGTCCGCATCCTGCGCCGTGAAGCGCCCCGGCTCGGTTACCGCTCCCGGTTCACTATCTACGACGCCCAGGACAGTCGTCGGGCGATAACCCGCGCCGTCAAGGACCTTGACCTCGATACCAAGAAGTTCGAACCCCGTGCGATTCGGGCAGCCATCTCGAAAGCCAAGAACGAACTTATCGACTTCGAGACTTTCCGGGACCAGGCCTACAACTATCGCGATCGCATCGTTGCCGACGTGTACCGACTCTACCAGCAGCGATTGCTCGACTCGTCGGCGATGGACTTCGATGATCTGCTCATGGTCACCACCACGCTTCTAGACGCCTTTCCCGACGTGTTGGCCCACTACCAGGACCGATTCCGTTACCTGCATGTGGACGAGTTCCAGGACACCAACCGGGCCCAATACGTCCTGACGAGCCGGTTGGCGGGTCAGCACCGCAACATCTGCGCAGTGGGGGACGCTGATCAGTCGATCTACGCCTTCCGCGGAGCGGACATTCGCAACATCGTCGACTTCGAGCGTGACTATCCCGACGCCAAGGTGGTGGTGCTCGATCAGAACTACCGGTCGACCCAGACCATCCTGGGGGCGGCCAACGCGGTCATTTGCAACAACGCCGCCCGCCGTCCCAAGCGGTTGTGGAGTGATCTGGGAGACGGGGCGCCGATCACCACCTACGCCGCTCAGGACGATCGGGACGAGGCCGGATTCGTCGCTGACCGGGTAGTCGAGTTGGAGGCCGAAGGCACCGACCTTTCCGATATGGCCGTCTTCTATCGCATGAACGCCCAGAGTCGGGTTCTGGAGGAGGTCCTGGGGAGATACGGAGTGCCGAATAAGGTGATCGGGACCGTCAGGTTCTACGAGCGCCGCGAAGTCAAAGATGTGCTCGCCTACCTGCGGCTTATCGGTAACCCTGATGACGACATCTCGGCTAGGCGGATTATCAACCGTCCTCGGCGAGGTATCGGCGGTGTCACCATCGGGCATGTGGATCGCTTCGCAGAAGCCGAGAGTATCCCTTTCCTCGCGGCATTGAATCGGCTCGACGAGATCCATACGCTGCCTTCTCGGTCGGCGAAAGCCTTGCGAAGCTTTGTGGGAATCTTCAGCAGCATCAAGGAGCGGGCTCGGGACGAGGGTCCCGCAGCCGCCGTACGAGCGGTGCTGGAAGAGGTCGGCTATCTCGACTGGGTGGAGGGAGATGGGTCTTTCGAGGCCCAGGGGAGGGGTGAGAACCTCCGAGAGCTGCTCTCGGGCGCCGAAGAGTTCGAGAAAATCTCCATCGGAGAGGAATTCGACGGTCGGACATGGGAGTCCTTGGATGGAATAGGCCGTCTCGAGGTCTATCTGGAGTCTGTCAGCCTGGTGGGCGATATCGATCAACTGGAGGAGGGGAGCGGCGCGGTTACCTTGATGACGATGCACAACGCCAAGGGCCTCGAGTTTCCGGTGGTGTTCATAACCGGCATGGAGGACGGGGTGTTTCCCCACCAACGTGCGTTGACCGAACCTGAGCAACTCGAGGAGGAACGCCGCTTGTGTTACGTCGGCTTGACCAGAGCCCGACAGTGTCTACACCTGTCATATGCCAAGTCCCGAATGCTCTACGGGCAGTCGTCCTACAACACTCCATCCCGATTCCTGCGCGAGATCCCCACCCGACTTGTCGATCACGTCAAGTTCCGGCGCCGTAGCCGGCGACGGGAATCTGTCGGTAGGCCGGTGTCCGTCATCAAGGACGGCGGTATCGCGGCGGGCGATAGGGTGCGGCATGATACGTGGGGTCCGGGACGGGTGACGTCGATCTCCGGCACGGGGGAGCGGGCGGAGGCGGAGGTCCTATTCGACTCCGCCGGAACCAAGAGACTGCTGCTGTGCTGGGCGCCCCTGGAGAAAATCTAGAATACCGAGGGTGTCGGACTGTATTACCGTGAACCTACGGGCACGGGTGCCGAAGTACGGAGTGGCGGGCTACCGAGCCCGGACCTTCGATTTGACTCATACGGAGGAGATGAAATGGCCATGACCGGAAGCTCCAAGCTCCACAACCTGGCGGCGCTGGGCCAATCGGTATGGCTCGACTCGCTCTCCAGGGAGATGCTCGACTCGGGCGAACTATCCGGTTATCTCGCACGGGCTGTGACGGGTGTGACTTCGAATCCCACCATATTCGCCAAGGCCGTAAGGTCGGGTGACGCCTACGACGATCAGGTCGGGGAGATGGTGTCAAGGGGCGCCGGTATAGACGAGATCTACACCGCGGTGGTTACCAGCGACATCAAGCGGGCGTGTGATGTGCTGGAACCGGTCCACCGCAGAACCGGTGGATTGGATGGGTTCGTCTCGGTCGAAGTGTCACCGGAATTGGCTCACGAAGCGGCGCCGACCGTAGCGGAGGCCCGGGACTGGGTTAAGCGGGTTAACCGCCCCAACTTGCTGATCAAGGTCCCCGCCACCGTGGACGGGATCGGGGCTATCGAGGATCTGACCGCGGAAGGGATCTCGGTCAATGTCACCCTTATTTTTTCGATCGACCGCTACCGGTCGGTGATGGAGGCCTATCTCGGGGGGTTGGAACGGTTCGAGCAGTCGGGTGGACATCCGGGCACGGTCAATTCGGTTGCTTCCTTCTTCGTGTCTCGCTTCGACACCGAGGTGGACGCTCGCCTCGAAAGCATCGGGTCATCCGCGGCTCTCGCCCTGCGGGGCCGAGCGGCGGTGGCCAACGCACGGGTCGCCTACCTCGAGTTTCTTCGCACTTTCTCCAGCGAACGCTGGTACCGGTTGCGCCGGGTGGGCGCCAACGTACAGCGGCCGCTGTGGGCCTCAACGTCCACCAAGAACCCCGCGTACTCCGACACCCTGTACATCGATACGCTGGTAGCTCCGGAAACGGTCAATACCCTGCCGGAGTCGGCATTGGCGGCTTACGAGGAGCGCGGTCCGGAGATTTCATCGGTGTTAGGCATCAACGATCTAAACGACGCGGTGCTGGTTCTCGAACAGGTTGCTTCGGTGGGGGTCGATTACCACGAGGTGGCCGCCGAACTCGAGCGGCAGGGAGTGGCCGGTTTCGTGTCGTCATTCCGTCAGATGATCGGAGACATCGAGAGCAAGCGGGATGCGCTCCACGCGTCCCGGCCCGGTTCCGCCCACGATGAGTGAGAGTTATGACGCGTGAGAGTTATAAGACGCCCCGACGGATCCTGATCGCCAAGCCGGGACTCGACGGTCATGACCGCGGCGCCAAGGTGGTGGCTCGGGCGCTGCGGGACGCGGGCAACGAGGTGATCTATACGGGCCTGCACCAGACCCCCGAGCGGATCGTCGAGACAGCGATACAAGAGGATGTAGACGCGATCGGGCTTTCCGCACTGTCGGGCGCTCACATGACCCTATTCCCCGCGGTGATGAAACTACTCGAGGAACGGGACGCCCACGACGTAGTGGTGTTCGGAGGAGGGATCGTTCCGGACTCAGATGCCAGACTGCTCGAAGAACAGGGTATTAGTGCAATCTTCATCCCGGGTACGTCGCTCGCCGAGATAACCCGTTGGGTCGAAACCAACGTCGGTACCCGTTAACGAAACCCGCTACGGCCTTTCCATTGCATGACATATTGGTTGAGCCTCGCTTGAGGCCGTCCGGATAGAGAGCCGTCCGAGCAGGATAGAATCACCGTCGTGGATCTTCTCGAGTTTCAAGGAAAGCAGTTCTTTGCCCGATTCGGGCTTCCCGTATCCGCCGGGGTGGTGACCGACCGGAGTTCGGAAGCGGTCACCATTGCCGAAAGCCTCGGGTTTCCCGTCGTGGTCAAGGCACAGGTACATATCGGTGGTCGGGGCAAAGCGGGAGGCATCCGGTTGGCCGGGAACGCCGAGGAGGTGGGCGCTGCCGCCGATGCGATACTCGGAATGGAGATAGGGGGCCATAAGGTGGCCTTCGTTCTGGTTGAGGAGGCCGCCGAGATCGCTGCCGAATACTACGTCAGCTTCACTCTCGACCGTTCTGCCCGCAAATACCTGGGGATCCTCTCCGCGCGCGGCGGCGTGGACATCGAAGCCGTGGCGGAATCCGATCCTGACGCTATCGCCAAGGTATGGATCGATCCGGTGGAAGGGCTCAGCAAACCCGCGGCGGGTAGCTGGATACAGGCCGCCCGGCTGGATGAGCGGGCGACCGACCAACTCGTGGATATGCTCTTGGGGCTCTACGCGGCCTTCGTGGAAGGTGATGCGGACCTCGTGGAGATCAACCCCTTGGTCCTCACCGCACAGGGCCGGGTGCTGGCTCTCGACGCCAAGGTGACCCTCGACGGCGCCTCCCGTTACCGGCATCCTGACTACGAAGAGTACGATCTCACGCAGCCGAGGGACGATCGCGAGACAGCCGCCCACGCCCGTGGGCTCCAGTACGTCGGGCTCGACGGCACGGTGGGAGTGATCGCCAACGGCGCCGGTCTGGCTATGAGTACCGTTGATGTGGTGGCCCAGGCAGGTGGTTCGGCCGCCAATTTCCTGGACATAGGTGGTGGCGCCGACGTGGACACCATGGCGGGGGCCCTCGAGGTGATCAACAACGATCCGTCGGTGAGGGCTATTTTCATCAACATTTTCGGTGGCATCGTCAAGGGCGAGGTGGTGGCTAGGGGAATCCTCGACGCGCTGGACCGGGTCGAGATGCGGTCGCCGATCGTGCTGCGTCTCGACGGCACGAACGCCACGGAAGGCCGAGCCATGATCGAACCGCTCCTGTCGAACATGCTCATGCTCGCCGACTCGATGACGGCCGGCGCCGCTCGGGCGGTCGAACTGGCTAGGAGGGTGCTGAGAAACCCCGCACAAAGGGGTTCAGCCGTTAACCCGCAACCCTCTGACCAGGCGGTTTGCCAACCACCGAACCCCGTAAGATTCGTTTTTCAGGACCCTCCTAGGAAGGTGCCATGAGCATCTGGGTGGATCAGCGCAGCCGGGTCGTTTACCAGGGTCTGACCGGGCGGCAGGGCCGGTTCTACGGACTCCGCAACAGGGAGTACGGAACAAACGTCGTGGCCGGTACCAACCCCTCCAAGGCCGGTACCGAGGTGGGCGGAATCCCGATCTTCGCCACGGTCACCGATGCGGTAGCTGAGACCGGCGCCGATGTGTCCTGCCTGTTCATCCCGGCGCCCTACGTAAAGGATGCGGTGATCGACGCGGCGGAAGGGGGGGTGAGGTTGGTAGTGGTGATCACCGAAGGCGTACCCGCCAAGGACGAGGCGTGGATTTGCAACAAACTGCGACGCGATTATCCGACGGTCCGGATGATAGGACCCAACTGTCCGGGCATCATCAGTCCCGGAAAGGCCAACATAGGTATTACCGCCGGTCATATCGCCCTGCCAGGCGGTCCCGTGGGGATCGTCAGCCGCTCCGGCACCCTTACCTACCAGGCTCTCTACGAGCTCAAGCTCAACGGGATCGGGGTGACTACCTGTGTAGGGATCGGTGGCGACCCCGTACCGGGGACATCTTTCACCGACTGTCTGGCCGCCTTCGAGGAGGATCCGGAAACCCGAGCGGTCATGATGATCGGGGAGATCGGTGGTTCGGCCGAGGAGGAAGCGGCGGAGTTCATTTCCCGGCGGATGAGCAAACCGGTGGTGGCCTACGTGGCCGGCATCACCGCTCCTCCGGGGAAGAAGATGGGCCACGCGGGCGCCATCGTCTCCGGCGGCAAGGGAACCGCGGCGGCCAAGATCGAAGCCCTCCGCTCTGCGGGAGTGCGGGTGGGGAAGAGCCCCACCGAGGCCGGGACGTTGATGGTGGAGGTAGTGCAGGGCCTCTGACATGGTCGAGGATGGGAACCGCCGGAATGGACAGGAATCGCCGTGAAAAGGAAAGCCCTCCTATCGGTTCATGACAAGACGGGCATAACGGAATTCGCGTCCGGATTGACCGGATTGGGTTGGGATCTGATCAGCAGCGGCGGTACCGCGGCGGTCTTGAAAAAATCCGGGCTGGCGGTAACCGAGGTGGCCGACCATACAGGTAGTCCGTCCATGCTCGGGCATCGGGTGGTAACTCTCCATCCCAGGATCCACGGCGGCATCCTGGCTGACCGCAGTGATCACGGCCATACGATGGAGTTGGCAAGCAACGGTATCGATCCGATCGATCTGGTAGCGGTAAACCTGTACCCCTTCCCCTCGGAACCGGGCTTGGGGATGATCGACATCGGAGGTTCAGCCCTGATCCGCGCCGCCGCCAAGAATCACCCGTCGGTAGGCGTAGTGGTCGACCCTCGGGACTACGGGCGCGTGCTGGACGAACTCCGGTCGTTAGGGGACCTGTCCGAGGCCACGAGGCGGCGACTGGCCCGTACCGCGTTCGCCTGCACGGCTGCTTACGACATGGCGGTAGCCGACTGGTTCGATTCTCTTGAGGAGGGTTCCTCCCTGTTGCCGCCGACCCTCCGACTGACGCTCGACCGGACCGAGACCTTGAGATACGGCGAGAACCCCCACCAGATTGCGGCTCGTTACCGGCCCGCGGGCTTCCAGGCCGGGTCCGATAACTCCGACTGGTGGGACCGGACCAGCCAACATGGTGGGTCGGAGCTCAGCTACATGAACCTGCATGACGCAGGTGCGGCATGGGCGCTGGTGCACGATCTCGGTGGCCGTCCTGCGGTAGCTGTCATAAAGCACGCCGCCCCGTGCGGCGCCGCCCTAGGCAGGAACCTTCGGGAGGCTTACCGCAAGGCGATCGATTGTGACCCGAGGGCCGCTTTCGGGGGTGTGGTGGCCTTCAACCGGGTGGTGGATCGCGCCACGGTCTCCGCGCTCGATGCGGCGCCTCAAGCGGATGTGGTGATCGCCCCCGGATTCGACGATGGGGTGATCGAGAGAATCCGGGCCAGACGGGCTAGTACCCGAATCCTCGCGGCGCCCCGGCCGGGGGTCTCGGCGCGAACCATCCGCCAGATCGAGGGAGGTTGGCTCGTCCAGTCCACCGCCGGATCGGAACGAGGCGCCGGCGACTGGAAGGTGGTGAGCAGCCGGCCGCCCACCGCCAAGGAGGAAGCGGATGCCCTGGTCGCTTGGACGATCTGCCGCTACGTCCTGTCAAACGCGGTGGTGATGGCCAGGGATGGGATGGCGGTTGGAATCGGTGGGGGCCAGCCGGACCGGGTTGGAGCGGTAGAGTTGGCGGCGGCCAAGGCTGCGGGGCGGTCCTCGGCCGGCGCTTGTGCATCTGACGGTTTCTTTCCTTTCCCCGACGGGATCGAGGCGGCCGCAGCGGCCGGGATAACTGCGATCGTGCAACCTGGTGGATCCATCAATGACGGCTCTGTGATCGCGGCTGCGGACCGCCTGGATATGGCGATGATGTTCACGGGCGAGCGGCAGTTCCGCCACTGATCATCCGGCAGTGGGTAACCGCAGTTTGATAGCGTAAGACGGTTAGGTTCGATCAGATGGCGAGGCAGTGGAGCAGGTGATGGGTACGAAGGTTCTGAGCGGCAAGGTAGTGGCTACCGAGGTACTTGACGAGGTTCGGGGGCGGGTTGCCGCCTTACGGGACGCCGGTAGGGAAGTCACCCTGGCAACGGTCCTCGTGGGTGACGATCAGGCCTCGGCCACGTACGTACGTTCCAAGCGCAGGCGTGCCGCAGAGGTTGGCATCCGTTCCGTCCATCATGCCCTGGAGGCGAGCGCCGGCCAGGGTGAGGTGGTTGCGCTCATCAGGCGCCTGAACGCCGATCCGGGAGTCGACGGGATTCTCCTCCAGCTCCCGTTACCGGCCGGACTGGATGACCAGGCGGCAACGCTGGAGATACATCCGTCCAAGGACGTGGATGGACTGCATCCGACCAACCTGGGCATGATCGTTCTCGACCGCCCGGTTCTAGCGCCATGTACGCCGACGGGGTGCCTGCGCATTCTCGATCACTATCGCATTCCGGTTCGCGGCGCCGACGTGGTTGTGGTAGGGCGATCATTCCTGGTAGGTCGCCCGCTCGCCCTCCTGCTGGCCGGACGGGGAGTTGATGCGACGGTCACGATCGCTCATTCTCGCACAAGGGACCTTCCCGCAGTCACTCGGCAAGCTGACATTCTCGTGGTTGCGGTCGGTCGACCGGAGATGATCACCTCCGAATACGTCCGTCCCGGATCGGTCGTGATCGACGTCGGGATCAACCGCACCGCAGAGGGCCGCCTCGTGGGAGATGTGAACTTCAGCCAGGTATCCGGCATCGCCGGTGCGATCACCCCGGTACCCGGAGGCGTCGGCCCCATGACCGTGGCGATGCTGATGAGGAATACGGTGATCGCCGCTGAAAACCGGCTCCGATCCACCTCGTCCGGTTGAGCGGTGGCTCACGGAACGGACCTACGTGATCCTTGTCCTCTTTACGGACGGTAGCGCCCTGAGTCGGGGAGTCGTTGACGGTCGCGGTAACTATTCGAGTGGATCGGCAGGCTCGGGGGTCCGAGAACGCGAAAATCGCCGGAACGGTTGCCTCCAAACAGGGCCCGCCCCCGCCTCCACCTTTCCTGGGTTCCGAACGCGACCCGCCGAACCCCGAAGTCGGGGGAAGACAGTCAAAGCGCCCACATTTTGATGATCCCTGCCCCGGTTCGTTCGGTACCGAACAACCCGAACCGGCGGTGTTTAAGGCTACCTACCATTATGCATCCGGGGTGGGACACTTCCACACCCCGCCACCGGGAAACCCGCCCCCCTTCCGGAACACACGGCCTGGTTTGATCAATCCCTTCCCCCGATACGGGCCATGCCGCAAGACATGGGCGCCGGGGCATCCCCCTCAATCCGGGAAGGGTACGGATGGTGGGCGAAATACGGTCCCTGAGGATGATCCGGAGTGGACCCGGTGGTTACCCATGGTTCTCCAGCACTTCGGAACGCACAACGTGATCGGGGTTCGCGCTCGGGATCCGATCCATGCCGATACCCATCCCCGGTCCGTCGGGAAGCCGTAGCAGGCCGGCTTCGATATCCCACCGGTAGTCACAAACGTCGGAAGCCAGCATCCACCGGGGTGGGACCAGGTCGGTGAACTTCGCCGGCGCCAGCGACGCCAGGGCCAGTGCATGAGCTCGCCCGACCGATGTTTCCACTAGCCCCCCGACCTTGACATCCACTCCGGTCGCCTGTGCCAGCTCCATGATGCGACGGACCTCGGTCACGCCGAGCAGCCCGGGTTTCAGGCTCACTATGTCGGCGCATTCTCGTTCGATGGCGTGCTCGGCTTCGGTAGAGCTAGTGGCCGACTCATCCAGGCATACAGGCGTCTCGATCCGGGATCTCAAGAGGGCATGGCCCTCGAGATCATGCCTACCCAGGGGTTGCTCAAGATACTCGAGACCCAGGGCATCCACCGTTTCGAAGAGCGGGTCATCCCTCCGGTAACTGCCGTTGGCGTCGGCGGTCACTGCGAGGTCGGGGAAATCTCGGCGAACCGCGTGAAGGTGTTGCAGATCATGCCCCGGTTCGATCTTGATCTTCACTTCCTCCAGCCCGGCGCCGACAGCCCGACTCACCCGCTGTACCGTCTCGGCGGGGCTTCGTTGCAACCCGATCGCCGCACAAGCTCGGATTGGTCGGCATGTTCCTCCCATGAAGGCCCAGAGGGGCATTCCCGCTCGCCGAGCTCTGATTTCTGTACGGGCCTGATCGACGGCGGCCCGGGCGGAAGCCGGCAACCCGGCCCCTCCGGTTCCCTTCACCGATCTGCCCAGCGATCGAAGGGCTTCCCACACCTCGCCTACCGTCTCGGTGGTGACTCCCGGGTATGGAGCAGCTTCACCCCAGCCGGTGAATCCGGATTCGGTGATCGAAACCACCACGACGCGACGTTCGTGAACCATTCCCCTCGCATTCGTTAGCGGGTGTCGAAGGGGAATGCACAGTTCCGTCAACCGTATTTCCTGCACTATGGGGCAGGATACCCACACATCGCTGATCGAGAACTAGGCTCGGTAGTCCGGTGTGCTGACAGGAGAGTGTATGGCGGAACTTATTTCCATGGGGGATTCGGGACTGGTTGTTCCCGATCACCCGATTATCCCATTCATCGAAGGCGACGGAATCGGACCTGACATATGGGCTGCATCCCGAAGGGTGTTTGATGCGGCGGTCTCGCTGGTGCACGGTGGTAAGCGGGAAGTCGAATGGCTTGAGGTTCTTGCCGGTGAGAAGGCGTACGAGGCCTCCGGTGAGTGGTTGCCGGCGGAAACGCTCGAAGTCCTGTGGACACATCTGGTGGGTATCAAGGGACCGCTCACTACCCCGGTCGGGGGAGGGATCCGCTCGCTTAACGTCACTCTGCGCCAGACTCTGGATCTCTACGTCTGTCTCCGGCCGGTACGCTGGTTTCGCGGGATTCCATCCCCGATACGAACTCCACACCTGGTGGATATGGTCATATTTCGAGAGAACACCGAGGACGTCTACGCCGGGAAGGAGGTCCAGCAAGGCACTCTCGAGGCCGCGAGGCTGCGAGCCTTCCTGGCGGATTGCTACGGCTGGGATATCAGGGACGACTCGGGGATCGGCATAAAGCCGATCTCCATCACCGGATCCAAACGACTGGTCCGAGCTGCGATCGAGTTCGCGATCGCCTTTGGGCGGCGCTCGGTGACCCTCGTCCACAAGGGGAACATCATGAAGTTCACCGAAGGAGCTTTCCGGACCTGGGGCTACGAGGTAGCCGCGGAGGAGTATCCGGACCAGACGGTGACCTGGGAGGAATGTGGTGGCGATCCGGGGGACCGGATACTAATCCAGGATGTGATAGCCGATGCGATGTTGCAACAAATCCTCACCCGCCCGGCTAACTATGACGTGATCGCCACCACCAACCTCAACGGCGATTACCTTTCCGACGCGTTGGCAGCCCAGGTCGGGGGGATCGGCTTGGCCCCGGGAGGCAACATAAACTTCACCAGCGGCCATGCGATCTTCGAGGCCACGCACGGAACCGCTCCCAAGTATGCCGGTCTGGACAAGGTCAACCCGGGGTCCCTGATGCTGTCCGGGGCGATCATGTTCCGCTACCTCGGTTGGATGGAGGTGGCCGATCTCATCGAGGCGAGCCTCGAGGCGGTAATCGGCGACCGAATAGTTACCTATGACCTAGCCAGGCTCATGAAATACTCTACCGAGGTGAAGACGTCGGCCTTCGCCGATGAGATGATCACGCGCATGCGGATCATCGAGGAATATGCGGCCTTGCACGGTACGCGGCGGGCGCCGAGTCACCTCAGGGCCTACATGTAGAATTACACACCGTTAGATGAGAGGAGGGGAGTAGGCACTATGGATAGCGGCGCATCAAAGAAGGTGACGGTGGTGGGCGCCGGCAAGTACGGGTCCACCGCGGTTCAGCGGCTCGCCGGATGGGACGTCGCGGACGAGGTGGTCATGATCGACATAGTGGAGGGTTTACCTCAAGGTCTGGCTCTGGACATGAACCAGTCTCGCCCGATCGAAGGGTACCGGACCCGGGTTACCGGTGCTAACGACTACGACGCCACCGTCGGCAGCAACGTAGCCATTATCACCGCCGGTCTGCCTCGCAAACCCGGCATGTCCCGGATGGACCTGCTCGCCGTCAATGCCAGGATCGTCCAGCAGGTCACCGAGCAGTTGATGGAGCGGTCTCCGGACTTGACCATCATCGTGGTCACCAACCCGCTTGACCAGATGACCCTACTGGTGGCGGACGTCAGCGGTCTACCTCGCGACAAAGTGATGGGCCAGGCGGGAGTCCTCGACTCATCCCGATTCGCGCACTTCATCGCCGAACGGCTGGACGTCGATATCCTCTCGGTGAGGGCCTTGACCTTGGGGAGCCATGGCGAAACCATGGTGCCGGTCCCTTCACAGTGTTTCGTAGGTGATACCCCGCTTGCCGATCTCCTCCCCGAGAACGAGATCGGTGAGTTGGTGGAGCGTACGCGCGGGGGAGGCGCCGAGATAGTGGGGCTCCTCAAAACAGGTAGCGCGTATTACGCTCCCTCCTCGGCCGCGGCGGTTATGGCGAGGGCGGTCCTGACGGGCGAGCCGTATACAGCCCCGGTGTGCGCTTGGCTTACCGGAGAGTACGGCATTTCCGACGTATATCTGGGAGTGCCGGCCCGCCTGGGGGCAGGTGGCGTCGAGGAGGTCATCGAGTTACCCCTTACCGATCGGGAACGTCAGGATCTGCACGAGGCCGCCGGGGCGGTCAGGGCAAAGGTGACCGAGATGGCCGAGTTGGTGGGTGGTTGATCCCGGATTCGTATCAGGGTCTGGTCCATCCGGCGCGAACTCCGGCTGAGCCGGATGGGGAGGTTCGGGCGTCCCGCACTCCATGCCGGCCCGCCTGGCGCCGATGAGCTTCCACAGCGTTTGCCCGAGTTGGGAATGAACGTACCGCAAGCGGGTTTCCGTAAACACGGTCTCCGGGGCTGAATGGAGGTTTCATGAACAAGCGAGATTTGTCCTACATAGTCGCCTACGAGACCGGCGTGTCTCGGAAGCATGCCGAAGCCGGCGTTGACGTCTTGTTCAAGGCGATTGCCGCGGCTCTCCACGATGGCGCCAAGGTCCAGATCCGGGGCTTCGGAACGTTCGAAGTGAGGGAAAGGAAGGCACGCATGGGGCGAAATCCCCGTACCGGTGAGTCGGTGCCCATCCCTGCGACCAAGTCACCGGCCTTCAAGCCTGCTCAGGGGCTCAAACAAGCTGTGAACTGATCGCATCCACACCTCAACTCGGGTGCCGCGCCAGGATAGGAGGGTGCTGGGAAACCCCGTACAAAGGGGTTCAGCCGCTAACCCGCAACTCCATGACCAGGCGGTTTGCCGACCACCTAACCCCGTAAGATTCGTTTTTCAGGACCCTCCTAGTGTCGTGAATCGTTGTTTCGCTTGTGTTTGGGAGACCGCGAAATCTTTGTGGCGGGCGCGACCCGACATCCTGGGAAATCTGTCACACGCGGTCTGCATACTGGTTGGTAACCGTGAAGCACCGACGGTTGGGTCAGGTACCGACCGGACCGGGGTTGGGATCATCTTGCTTGTTTTCTTCTGCCTTGCCTCTGTTTGGCCAGGCGAGGGGTTAGCGGGACGCGTTTCGACGCTGAGGAGGCGGTGGCCGGGGGTGGGTCCCACTGAGAGGGGTCCCATCCGGGTAGTTCGGTTTTCGCGGTCTTAACCCGGGTCTGTGCCGGAATCCGGCCGGGTGGTTACTTGCAATGTGTACGGAACTTCCGACTCGGGACACTAGTAGTCGACTTCGAGTGACGAGACTGCGGTCGCTAGATGACCGAGCGCGGTCTGGTACAGCAGGAGTCTGGCCAGGTTTCCCGAGACTTTCAGCTTTCCGCTGAAAAAGGCGGTCTGGATGTTCAGATCACCTTTCGAGATCGAGGACGCGGTCGCATAGTCGGTGGTCACGGATATGTCCGGGTTGTCTATCGCGCCGATCTCGATGGTGGCGTGGCCGTCCGCTACCCGGAGGTAGTAAGAGGAGTTGGCGTCCGGTGGTGTATCACTTACTTCGAACTGTATCGACACCCCCACACCTACCATGGCCGATGACAAAGGGGTATGTTCAGCCAGGGATTGGGTGGCGGCTTGCGCCCATTCGACACTCAAGAAGCTAGTAGCCATCCAACCGACCCCCGATGCCTAGCGTTGGCTGCCGAGCTTGCGATTTCGGAACTTGGAGAGCAGGTAGTCACGGTTCATAAGGGCGATGTTGTCCAGTGAGATGTCCTTGGGGCAGGCCGCGGTGCACTCTCCGTGGTTGGTGCAGGATCCGAAGTATTGTTCCATGGTGTCAACCATTCTCTCAACCCGCCTCCACCGTTCCGGCTGTCCCTGCGGGAGTAGGTTGAGGTGGGCGACCTTCGCGGCGGTAAACAACTGGGCGGCGCTGTTCGGGCAGGCGGCCACGCAGGCGCCACAGCCTATACATGCCGCCGCGTCCATGGCTGCGTCGGCCGTTGCCTTGGGAACCGGGATAAGGTTGGCTTCGGGGGCCGCCCCGGTGGGGGTACCGATGTACCCGCCGGCTTCGATTATCCGGTCGAATGCAGACCGGTCCACTACCAGATCGCGGATGATCGGGAAGGCGGTAGCCCTCCACGGTTCGATCACGATTACGTCCCCATCGGAGAACTCCCGCATATGAAGCTGGCAGGTGGCGGTACTGGCTTGGGGACCGTGAGCGCGCCCGTTGATCATCAGTCCGCAGGAACCGCATATACCCTCACGGCAATCATGGTCGAAGGCGATCGGTTCCCGGCCCTCGATCTCCATGCGCTCGTTGACGATGTCGAGCATCTCCAAGAAGGACATGTCCTCGCTAATGCCCGGAGCGTCGTAGGTTTCAAACCGTCCTTCCGAATCGGGACCTTGCTGACGCCACACCCGCAGCGTGAGGTGCATACCGTTTTCTCCCATATGTAACTACTCGTTCCTATTTGTAACTACGTTGGCTGGGCGCGACGTAGTCGAAACGGAGATCCTCCCGGTACATGGTCGGGTCGGCATCGTCGTTCCAGTCCCAGGCGGCCACGTAGGAGAAGTGCTCGTCGTCGCGCCTCGCTTCGCCGTCCTCGGTCTGATGTTCGGCCCGGAAGTGGCCGCCGCAGGACTCCTCCCGGTCGAGAGCGTCCCGGCACATCAGCATGGCCAACTCGAAGAAATCGTTAACCCGCCCGGCCTTCTCCAGAGATTGGTTGAGGGTGTTGCTATCACCCAGTACACGGAGATCCGTATCGAACTCCTCCTTCAGGGAGGAGATATCTTCGATGGCGCGTTCCAATCCTCCCGCCGAACGTTCCATCCCGCAGTGTTCCCACAGTATCTTTCCGAGTTCGCGGTGAAACCAGTCCACCGTCCGAGTCCCATCGAGTGACAGGTATCGATCCATTTCGGCCTGAACCGACGCTTCGACATCTCGGAATACCGGATCTGTCGGCGGGACTACCGGATCCCCCAGCATCGGCGCCAGGTAGTCGGCGATCGTGTAGGGGACCACGAAGTAGCCGTCCGCCAAGCCCTGCATAAGGGCGGAGGCGCCCAACCGGTTGGCGCCATGATCCGAGAAATTGGCTTCACCGAGGGCGTAGAGGCCGGGGATAGTGGTCATCAAGTTGTAGTCCACCCACAACCCCCCCATCGTGTAGTGAACTGCCGGGTATATCCGCATGGGTACTTCGTAAGGGTTGTCCCCGGTGATTCGCTGGTACATGTCGAACAGATTCCCGTACCGCTGCCGGACCAACTCCTCCCCTAGGCGGTCCATCGCCTCCGAGAAGTCGAGGTACACCCCGTTACGGAGCGGACCGACACCCTTACCTCCGTCTACTTCCAACTTCGCCGCTCGAGAAGCCACATCGCGCGGTACCAGGTTTCCGAAGGCCGGGTATCTCCTCTCCAGGTAATAGTCCCGTTCACTCTCGGGGATCTCATCCGGCGGACGGGTATCACCGGCTCGGCTAGGTACCCAGATACGCCCGTCGTTGCGCAGCGACTCGGACATGAGGGTCAACTTGGACTGGGATTCGTCCGAGGCGGGTATGCAGGTCGGGTGGATCTGGGTATAACACGGATTGGCGAATAACGCTCCCCGGCGATGGGCTCGCCAGATGGCGGTCACGTTGCACTTCATCGCGTTAGTGGACAGGTAGTAGACGTTGCTGTAGCCGCCTGTGGCGAGGACTACCGCGTGGCCGGAATGTGACCGTATCTCGCCGCTCAGCAGGTCTCGAGTAACGATGCCCACTGCCCGCCCATCCTTTAGAACCACGTCCAGCATCTCGGTCTGGGTGTACAGTTCTACGGTTCGCAGGTCCACCTGCCGCATCATGGCCTGATACGCGCCGAGGAGGAGCTGCTGGCCGGTCTGCCCCCTGGCGTAGAAAGTGCGGGAGACCTGGGCGCCGCCGAAGGATCGGTTGGCGAGCAGGCCGCCGTACTCACGGGCGAAGGGCACTCCTTGAGCGGTGCATTGGTCGATGATCTCCACCGAGAGTTGTGCCAGCCGGTAAACGTTCGACTCCCTTGAACGGTAATCCCCCCCCTTTACGGTGTCGTAGAAGAGGCGATAGATGGAGTCACCGTCGTTCTGGTAGTTCTTCGAGGCGTTGATTCCCCCCTGGGCGGCGATCGAGTGGGCCCGGCGGGCCGAGTCATGATAGGTGAAGGCCTTTACCCGGTAGCCGAGTTCGGCAAGTGTGGCCGCCGCCGATGCGCCCGCCAAGCCGGTACCCACCACGATCACCGTGAATCGCCGTTTGTTGGACGGATTGACCAGCTTCATCGAGAACCTGTGGTTGTCCCAGTGTTCCTGGATCGGACCGGCCGGTACTCCGGCGTCAAGTTTCGGCACTTCCTGCCTCCTTTCCGGCGGACCTAGCGGATCAGGCCGAAGGCCACGCCGAAGGGGACCGCGAGGAAGCCCAGCACGATCACGGTCGAGAACGCGTTGGCGAAGGTTCGCCGAAAACGGTTATAGCGCGGGTTGTTGACCCCGAGGCTCTGGAAGAGGCTCCAGGCACCGTGCCGGATGTGGAAGGCGAGGGCTCCCTGGGCCGCCACGTACAAGACCCAAACCGGCCATCGGCTAAGGCTCGAGACCAGATTCCGATACACCATCCCACGCTCGAACTCCGGGTTTGCGGCGGGCACTCCGATCGTCAGGTCGGCAAGGTGCCAGATCAGGAAGAGGAGCACGATCACCCCGCTCCAACGCATGGTTCGACTCGCATAGTTGGCGGCGAGGTAGTGCCTGGGGGATTGGTACTTGGTGTCGCGGGCTGCATGGTTACTCCGCGTAAGCGCCCAGGCAGCGTGAACGTGGAGGGCGAAGGCCGACGCGAGAATCACGCGTACCACCCAAAGAGTCAGGGTGCGCGGCAGCAGTGGAGTGCCGATATCACGCAGACCTTCTCCGTACTCATCAATCCGGAACACCCCGTCGTGCGCCCCCTCGAAGACGTGCAGGTTGCCGACCATATGGCCGAACACGAATCCGAGCAGCACGATCCCGCTGATCGCCATCGCATACTTCTTGCCCGTGTCGGAGCGGTAGATGCCGGTTAGCCATGACAGCGAGTGGGTCCGGGCCGATTGCTTTCGAGCGGTGAGTCGCACGTCGGATATCTTAGTGCGGCGGGGGGATGGTCCGACCAGTCCATACCACTCCATACCACCCCCTCCACGAATCGATTTGACAGGAAGCCCTTTGGTCGGGAAAATCACAGCGATGTAATTGCGCGTCTGTAAGGGGGCTTACGTGAAGGAGACTTGTGTGAGGGGAATCGTCGGTGAGGAGATGAGGTCGTGCATAGTGAGTTGATCGACGTGCTGGCGGTCGGGCCCCTTGGCTGGAAAGACTACGCCAATTGCCTGGGCGCCAATGAGGATCTCTTCTTTCCCGACCGGGGAGCGTCGACCAGAGCCGCCAAGCAGATTTGTTCGGAATGTCAGGTCCGACTTGAGTGCCTCGAATACGCGGTTACCCGAGGCGAGAAATTCGGGATTTGGGGTGGACTGTCCGAACGGGAGCGTAGGAAGATCAGAAAACAGCGGGCACTCGAGGCCATGAAGCGTGCCGTTTCATGACCATCCCCGGTTATGTCCATCCCCGGTTATGTATGGTGGTTTGGCAGAGGAATGGGATAGATGGGTAGTGGCGCCCTGAACTAGGAGGGTGCTGAGAAACCCCGTACAAAGGGGTTCACCCGCTAACCCATAACTCTCTGACCAGGCGCTTTACCAATCACCGAACCCCGAAAGACTCGTTTTTCAGGACCCTCCTAGTGTCCCGAGTCGGAAGTTCGCTGAAGGTTGCAGGTAACCACCCGGCGTGCTTCCGGTACAGACCCGGGTTAAGACCGCGAAAACTAAACTACCGGCATGGGTCGCTCGCCGGTGGGTCCCACCTCCAACCGCCGCCTCCTCGGCGTCGAAACGCGTCCCGCCAACCCCTAGCCTGGCCAAACATAGGCAAGGCAGAAGAAAAACCAAGATGATCCCAACCCCGGTCCGGTCGGTACCTGACCCAACCGTCGGTGCTTTACGGTTACCCACCAGTATGCAGACCGCGTGTGACAGATTCCCCCGGATGTCGGGTTACGCCCGCCGGAAAGATTTCGCGGTCTCCCGAACACAGGCGAAACAACGATTCAGGACACTAGCCCTGATTATTCAGGTTTCCCACACACCGGGGCATGTTAACGTCAGTTCCACCCGAGTATTGGGAAACCCAACCACTCACCCGACAGGTGAATCTCTACACGGACCGGGACAGGAAACGCTGGTAGCTGTACTTCCGGGTCAAGGCGCGACCATGGTCGACTCCACCCATCCTCCAAACCCCCAGCCATGAATAATCGGGGCTAACGTGCTATCCGTCAATCCGGCGGGTAGACTGGCACGCAGATGGCATCAGTAAGAGGTATTTCGAAGTTTGCCCGTTTTGGGGCCCTCTTGGTAATTCTGTTCTTGGTATCCGCCGCATGTTCCGGTGACCCCGCGGCGGATGAGCCCGGCGACCAGACTACGAGCAGTTCGGCCACCACCACCTCGAACGTTCCGACGACCACCGAGGTAGTGACCTTGGAAGAGATCCCGGCCGATACCTCCACGACTTCTACGACGGAACCTTTCCCCGGCCGTGATGTCTTGACCTACTTCCAGGACATGCAGAATCTGGCCGTTCGGATCGGCGATCTCGTATTGGATATGAGGGCGGCCAACAACGATTGGGACAACCGCGCCATGACCTATTCGGAGACCGAGGCTGCGATGGTCGATATCGAACGCAGATCGCGAGCCTTGCGAGACGATATTGCCTTGGTCGAGCCTCCGTCCGCTCGGGGCCTACCTGTGGAACATCAGACAGCCTGGGTAGCGGTCGGTCAGATGACCGACGAGGCTATCGAAGCCTTGGCTGGTTTGCGCTCTACCGACACCGGCGAGCAGCGTCGGGCGGCCCTGACCGGCTTCCTGGTTGCCTACGAGCGTTTCGACGCGGCCTTCGGTCGGATAATCGAGATCATCGGGGTAGCCGCGGACGTATCGTTGCCTACCGTCGCCACGACCAGCACCCCGACGACCGCCGCTACGACAACCACTACTAGGGCGGCGGCGACCACTACCACCACCGGCGCTGCGACAACTACGACTAGCGAGGCGACAACTACGACTAGCGAGGCGACAACTACGACTAGCGAGGCGACCACCACCAGTACTACGCAGGTGACTGTGATCGAGACGGTTCCCCCTGCTCCGGACATCGGCTATCGGGTCATAACGCAAGAATCGTCCCCCATTCAGGGCGCCGAGCGAATTTGGCTAACGGTGCAGGTAGACAGCGGCGCCACCAAGGCTGAGTTGGCGCAGGTAGGGACACGATTGGCATTCGAGTATCGAGTCGCCCAGCAGTATCAAGCCCTCCTCATCTATTTCGTGTACTTCCCGGAAGGCGTGGATACTCTCGGTGCATGGATCCATGCACCGTTCGGTGATTGGAACCGGGCGGCGGAAGCGGAGCGGGGGGATTATTCGCAGCATCGGGTCAGCGATAGCACGATCGAGAAGGACTGGAGCTTGTTGCCTACCGATGCCCAGGTACAGCTGTACCGGCGGTACAGGACATACAAGGAAAACCTCGCTGATACGGTTGATCCGTTGCCACCCGACGAGTCGTTGATCCCGCTGGCTGCCTCGGAGTTCGGTGTCACGCCTGTAGAACTACAAGCTGCTGTCAGGGCTTGGATAGCCTGGGAGACCAGGTAGCGGCCGGGGATCAACCGTAGCGGCTGGTTGGTGCAGAATCTGGTCGAGAATAGGGTGTGGCGCTTGGAGGAGTACAGGTGTTAGCATCCGTTCGTAAGGAAGGGAGAGGAAATGATGCCCAAATTCGGTGGCGGTGAAATTGTCATTATCCTCGTGGTACTGATCCTGCTCTTCGGGGCTAAGAAGCTTCCCGAGTTGGCTCGGTCATTGGGTAGCTCGGCGCGGGAGTTCCGTAGGGGAGTAGAGGAAGGCCGGACCGCGGATGATGGAGAAGATTCAACCGGCAATCAGGTTACGGCTACCGCCCAGACAACCCCCACGACCAGCAGCGAAACCTGAGGACGGTTTCTCGATCCCTGATTGTTCAGGATTCCAGCACACCGGCGGGTGAATCTCCACACCGGACAGGGACTGGAAACACGAAATGGTTGTATCGCCCTCGGGTTGCTTTGCCGGATCAGGCGAATGGGTCGTCCAGCAAGACCCGAGCAGCCCAACCTGTGGTGTCGCCCAGTTCCGTCGGATGGGGTAGGTTTTCGGCTCGTTCCCAGATCCGGTGTATTGCAACGTCGCCCCAACGTGCATGTACCTCGGCACAGAATGCCGTGGTGGGGCTGCTAAGACCAGCGGCGCTGTCGACCGCGAATAAGCCGCCCGATGAGAGATGACCGGTAGCGTTCCGTTGCCGGGAGGACATGGCGATCCGTATCGAATCCAGGTCAGGGATCAGCGACTCCGAGGCTCGTTCCACCAGGTACGAACCGTATCCTTCGAGGGTGGCGATCAGGGTTCGGAGGGGTGCGAGCTTCTCGTCGCTGATCGGTTGACCCAAGAGCCCGGTAAGACCGCCCCCGTCGATCAGCTTTTCCTCCAACTTGGCCGGATCGGCGAGATCCTCGTACCAGTCGGCCATAGATGAGGTATCGAACTCAATCGAGCGGACCGCCTCCTTACCCAGATCGGTGAGACGGGAACGAACCCACGGGTGTCCGACCAGCGTGTAGTGCACGACTTCGTGTAAGGCGGACCACAACCTTACCTGGCGAGAATCAAGTCCATTAGAAGCGGAGAAGGTTTCCAGATTCGAAAGCAGGACGTATACCCCGACCGGGTGTGTTGCGGGAAGTCCGGTGTCGAACCGCCCTAACACCTCCTCGCTCATACCCCCTACCAGCGCGCCAATCTGCATTCCGATCAGCGCAGGTCCGAGGGGCTTGAGTATCGAGTCCAGAGGACCTGTGCCGGCGGACCCCACACCCAACTCGGCGCCTAGAGGCTCTACCAGGTAATCGAAGGCTCGCAGGTTTCGCTTCGTCCAACCTATGCGATCCACCGGGACCACATCGATGGTGGGATCGACAGGGATGCCGGTCACCTGTGGTAGCCGTCGGAGAGCAAACCGAGCCAATTCCATGTATTCCTCGGCGACCCAGGGATCCACCGGAACCGGCGGTCCGGAAATGTGGTCCGCCACCTGTGATGCCAGAGCCCAATTGATCGGACCCGGTTGGTTGAGGAGTTTCATGAGTTCGTCGAGTAGGTTCCGGTCTGGCATTGTTGGTTCCCTGGGTGTTTCCGAGGCTATGTCAGCGAGCTAAGCGTCATGATGGGTACCGGTCCAGCGTCAACCGGATGTCGAACTGTTCATCCTCCCGTTGTAGCGTGACCATGACTCGGTCGCCGGCTCGGTACTCCCGGAGCCGGGCTACCAGCAGTGGCATGGATCTAACCGGTACACCATCCAGGGCCACGATCACGTCTCCTTCTTCGGCGCCGGCCGCGCCGATTGCCGAATCCTCCAAGAGACTGATAGCGACGCCTAAGGGTGAGGCTACACCTTGGTCCAGTTCATCTAATGCGGAACTACCCCGGATACCCAGAAAAGCATGTTGCACCTCTCCGGTGGACATCAGGTCCTGGACTATACCTTCGAGGAGGTTGATGGGGATGGCGAATCCCAAACCCTCGGCGCCCACGTCGCTGAGGCCGATAGCGGTGGTGATCCCAAGCAGGCGACCTTCGCTATCAAGAAGGGCGCCTCCGCTGGATCCGCGGGTGATCGGCGCGTCGGTCTGTAGGAGACCGAACAGGGTTTCACCGGTAAGGAAGTCGGTCACCAGGCTTCGATCGAAGGCTGATATAACGCCTGCGGTGACGGAAGGTCCGCCGTCCAGACCTAACGGATTGCCCACCGCGATGGCCGGCGCCCCGGTACGCAGTCCATCCATCGTGCCGAACGCGATGGGTGGTAGGTCGGTCGCTTCCAGTTTGATGACCGCTATGTCCATCAGAGGATCGGCGCCAACCAACTCGGCCGGATAGGAAAGACCGTCGGACATTATGACCCTCAGTTCGTTGGCGTCCTCGATCACATGCTGGTTGGTGACGATGAAACCGTCCGAGCGGATAACCACCCCGGATCCGGATCCCTCCAACCCTCCGTCGCCGTCGAGGCTCTGAACGGTGACGATCGACGGAATCGTCCGTGCGGCCACCTCGGCAACCAGATCGACAGTTCCGAGTACCGGCAAGGTAGACACCGCCGAGGGGTCGGACTGCGACTCCCGCTTCGGTTCGGGGAGGGTGGAGGGCGTACTATCGCCATTGATCAGCGTAGAGGTGGTCGTCTCCGTACTGCTGAACTCGATGACTTCGGTAATCTGGACCTCTTCACGGTCGAAAGCACCTGAGAGCCAGAAAACAGTAGCCGTCAGCAGAGCGGCCAGAATCGCTGAACCGACTGCTATCGCAACGTATACACCGCCTTCTGACTCAGCCTTTCGTTCAGGTGCTTCCTCTCGTTCGACGGGAAGGTCAGGTGTTTCTTTTTGTTCAGGTGCTTTCCTAGGGGGCTCGTCCGGCGTCGGGGATGGAGATTCGCTCGTGATGTCCATAAACTGTGAGTCTATGGAAAATCCGACTCTATCCACACCCGGATCACGTCGAGTTCGCGTGTCGGCAACACCTATTGATTCGGGTGTTCTCCTCCGGGAGGTATCAGGTCCTACCAGCGGGGCGATAGTGCTGTTCCTCGGAGTGGTCCGCGACCACTCTCCCGGCAAGGAGGGGATAACCCACATCGACTACGAGGCGTATGAAGGCCATGTCGTCACCAAGATCGATCAGATAGTCGACGAAGCAACTACCCGGTGGCCGATTGACCGGCTGGTGGTGGAGCATCGAATCGGGAGGGTGGAACTCGGTGAGCCATCGGTGGCGGTGGCGGTGGCCTGCGCTCACCGAGCCGAAGCCTTCGCGGCGGCCCGCTACATGATCGACCAACTAAAGGTTCGTGCTCCGATCTGGAAGAAGGAATGCTGGCCGGGCGGCGAGGAGTGGTCCCCCGGCTCGTAGAGGACGCCGAACACTTCCGCGCAAAGGGTCCGCCTCCCTTCTCACAGAGGAACTACCAAGTAGTTCGGCCGGGCTCCGAACCCCGCCGGATCGTGTGTAGTCCCCTTCCGAGCCGTCAGGAATACCGGGTTTGGGGAACTACTTCCCTTCCCCTACCAGCTTCCAGGCCACCGGCATGGAAGCTCCGGCTAGCAGGATCTTCAGGGTGTCACCGATGATGAACGGCGCCATGCCTTTTTCGACACCTTCTGCGAGACCCCACGAGAAGGTGTACATGAGCCAAGCCACGCCGAGCACGTAGATGATCAGGTTTCCGGTCAGGAAGGCGCCTACGGACGTAGCGAAGCGGCGGTCCTGCCCGTGTTCCGCCAGGTATCCGATCACGTACGCGGCGACGATGAATCCCAGCAGGTATCCGGCTGTCCCGCCGGTAGCCGACTCCCATCCACCGGCCCCTCCTGCATAAAAGGGAAGGCCTACCGCCCCTAAGGCGACGTAGAGGAGTTGGCTGGCTGCTCCGGCTCGGGAACCAAGGACCGCGCCGGTGATCAAGACGGCGAATGTCTGGCCGGTTATCGGAACCGGAGTGAAACCCAGCGGGATCGTGATCTGGGCGCACGCGGCGGTCAGCAGGGCGAAGCCTGCAACCAGCGCCGCGGTGGCGACTCGCTGGTTGACGCGGCCGAATGGAACGATTCGACTTGCCAGTACTGGTGGTGCGTAGGTCATGAGGTCCTCCTTGTATGTGTCTGGTTCCGGACCCTGGGCGACAGGCTAAAACCGACTATCAGGTCTTTCGCTCGGTCAATGATATGCTCGGGAGGTTCCTGGATGGGCAGGATATCACCTCGTCGATGAGCCTCGACGTATTGCCGCGGCGAGTTGTCGGGAGGATGTAATCCCGGTTCCACCCAACGAAACCACCCTGCAAGACTCTATCCAAGAAGGATTCAGGCTGACTAGTGGATAACCCGATCGAACCCTCGGTAGAGCGTAGCGAAGGGAGAGGTCTTCCTTCACAGACCAGGCCCGACCGCCCGCTCTGGCCTTATATGGTCGTACCGAGCCTCATCCTGACAGCTACGGTGGCCGTTCTCGCTTGGTTCGTCACCCTTCCCTTCTACGCTCTCTGGCCCGGACCGGTTGAGGAGGTCTCGGACCTGATCGAGGTTGACGAGGGAGGACCACCTCTTTTCAAGCTCAACGGTGACCTCTACATGCTCACCGTCACCCTGAAGGAAGTCAACGCGTTCGAGCTGGTGCAAGGTTGGCTGGATTCTCGTATTGATGTTGTAGCGCGGGAGGTCATCCGTCCGGAGGGGGTTAATCCGGAAGAACACCGAAAGACGAACCTTCGGCTCATGGATAACTCCAAACAAGCCGCTATCGAGGTTGCGTTACGCTTTCTCGATCTTCCGGTCGAACGCTTCGGCGAAGGCGTGCTGGTCATGTCCGTTGCCGAGGGATCTCCCGCTGATGGCCTTCTAGAGATTGGTGATGTGATCGTGAAGGTCGGCGCCGACGAGGTATCGGCGCGAGAGGAGGGGATCAAAGCCATTCTCGCTAACGAGGTGGGCGACACCGTCCCTCTGACGGTCCTCCGAGGAGAGGAGACGGTGACAATCGATGTCACCCTAAGCGCTCATACCGAAGATCCGGAGCGACCGATGGTGGGTTTCGTACCCGGAACCTATAACGAATCTCTTGACATGCCGTTCGAGATCGAGATCAATACCCACGGCACCGGCGGGCCTTCCGCGGGGGTGATGTACGCACTCACTCTGATTGACTTGCTGACCGAACAGGACCTCACCGGAGGAGAGATCATCGCCGGTACGGGAACCATTTCCTCCGACGGGCAGGTAGGCGCGATCGGTGGAGTGAGACAGAAGGTGGTGGCGGCCCAGAATGCGGGAGCTCGATTCGTTCTGGTTCCTGAGGACAACTACGCGGACGCCCTCACGGTCAAGAGGGAGGACGTCGAGCTCTACGCCGTTTCCTCCATCGACGAGGCGGTTGACACCCTTGAAGAGATAGCTGCCCGTTAGGAGGGTCCTGAAAAACGAATCTTACGGGGTTAGGTGGTCGGCAAACCGCCTGGTCATGGAGTTGTGGGTTAGCGGCTGAACCCCTTTGTACGGGGTTTCTCAGCACCCTCCTAGACCGATCCGGGCACGATCTGTCCGGTCAGGACTAAACGCCGATATTCCTCTTTCTTCGATTCTTGGTGAGTACAAGTACGGTAGAGTTATCCACATATGAGTGAACAGTTGTCATCCGTTGGTGACGCGGAACCGGACTTCCGCAGGAGTTTCTTCGGTTTTGACCCACATGAAGTACGAAGTCACCTGACACAACTGAACGACCGCCTGGCCGGGCTGCAATCGCCGGGGGGCATCGATCCAACGGTTGTCGCCGGGGCGATAGATCGCGAAGTTGCGACGGCGATCGATGCGACCGTCAGCGAGATCGGCCAAGTCTTGGAAGCGGCACGAGTATCGGCTAGGAGAATCCGAGAGCAGGCTGATCTAGCAGTTTCGGACAGTGGCGCGGACGCGGTTCGGGAGGCGATGCGCATTAGGGATGAAGCCGAGGCCGATGCCTATGCGGTACGGAAGTCTGCCTGGGAAACCTCAACGGAACTGCTGGAATCAGCCCAGGCCGAGGGTGCCCGCATGCGGGCAGCCGTAGAGCGAGACGCTCTCGACATCATCGGTGAGGCAGAGCGGAGAGCACATCGCCAGTTGGCGGCCGCGCGCCGGGACAGCGACAACGTCATGCAGCGCGCCGCGGTCGAATCCGACCGGTTGTTGAGGTCGGCCCAGATGGAGGCGAAAGAGATAGTCCGCAAGGCCGAGGAAGAAGCTGCGACGACCCTTGATCAATTCCAGTCGGCAGGGACGGTTATCGAGGATCTTCAAACCGAAGTCGACGTCGGCAAGCTAGACGACATCAAGCTAGACGACACCAAGCTACCGCACGGATACGATGGGGGAGCGGCGGTCATGGAGCCGTCGGCCGTTCGGGTGGTGTATCCCGAGCAATCGAAGGGGAAGTCTTCCGATCCGAATGTTCAACAGCGTCCACAGAGGCGAAAGGCGAAAAGATCCGAACCGGCGCCTATCAGGAAAGCGGCATCGCCGGCTTGGGCGGATGGCACGAGGAACATGCGGCTGGTTGCCGTAGCGCCGGGTTCCGGCAAAGTTCCGGAGGACAACGCGAGAAAACCCAAGGCGGCGCCCGGTTCTGAAAACCACGTAGAAGTGGCGAACCGCGGTCGTGACCAGGGTGTGGTCAAACAGGACGACAATGTGGATACGTCATCGCTCTTGTTTGGCGTCGACGCACCGGAATCGGTCAATCGGAGCGCTTCTACGGATTCGAACGGGATAGGTACCGTCGGAGAAAGTACCGTCGGGATCCGTCACACCAAAGGCGCATCCACCGTAGACGATCTGGCCTTCCTGTTCGAGGAACTTCGGATGAGGGAGACTACCGAGAGTGCGACTAGGAGCGCCGGGTCGGCCGGCCTTGATTCTCAGTTGGCCCTCCAAGACCTCAGGCTCTTGCCGGTCATAAATCGAGCTGTCCGAGGAGTCAAGAGACAGCTCACCGACATGCAGAGAGAACAGATGGGCGCTCTGGAAAAAGACCCGGAGGGATGGGCGCCGCTCCGCTCCGACTTCGGCCCTTACCTGGTCCACACGATCTCTGTCATGGAGAGGGAAGCATCTGATTGCGGGTTCTCCACCGCCGAAGGATTCACCGGTATCCAAGTCTCCTCTCCGCGCCGGGAGCCGAGTCGGGGCAAGTCAAGTCGGGGAGAAAACCAATCGTTTATCGATGACCTATTCGATGGGGTAGTTGATGCGTACCGCACCTCTCGGGAACGTGATAGCACCGGCCGGAACCTCTCCAACGATCTATCGAGGGAATACCGGCGCTGGCGAACCGACGAGGTGGATCGCCGGTTACGTTTTCTCGCGGTTCGCGCCTACCACCGGGGCTTGGTGGAAGGTCTCAAGAAGTCTGGGCTGGACAAGCTGTTAGTGATGGTGGAGGACTGTTGCGACTCCTGTGCCCGGCTTGATGTCGGGATGCTGGCTCCGGATGACCTTCCGACCTTACCGATTCATGAAGCATGCCGATGCACGGTCGTTCCGAGCATCGCCCCCCTTCGCTCATAGCCTCCGTCACAGTGTCGGCGGTGTCTGTGTTAGTAGGATGCTGGAAAGCCCACGATAAAGGGTTCGCGCCGTGTACACAGAGACTTCGCCGCGTGGTTTGCCGGCCCCGATTATTCATGGATGGGGGCTGGGGCATAAGTGGAGAAGACCATATTCTCACTCCGGCCGGGAAGTACAGCTATCGGCGCTTCCTGTTCCGGTCCGGGGTAGGATTCACCTGTCGGGTGAACGGTGAGTTTCTCCCGATACTCGGGTGGAACTGGCGTTAGGCGCCTCGGGGTGTGGGATACCCGAATAATCAGGGCTAGTAGGAGTTATACGAAGATGCGGGCTACCCTGGTTCGGAACAGGGCCGCTCAAGCCTCAGCGACCCTGAAACGGTCTGCCCGAGAGAGGGTGTTGCAATGATAAGGATGGAACCGGGATCCTTCGGTCGAAGACGGCGCAGGAAGCGCCCGGTCGTGGCGGTGGTAATCGGGGTGGCCGTGGTGTTGCTGCTGACTCTGAGGGGCTTGGCCACGGCGTGGACCGATTATCTGTGGTTTTCGTCTGTTAGCGCGACCAGCGTCTGGACTACCGTAATCGCGACCCAGGTAATCTTGGGGGCGGTGGGGGTTGTGGTAGCCGGATTGGTGGTATGGGTCAACCTGGTGGTTGTTCGCCGGATCTCCTCGGAGGATCTCGTGCTGGTGGGGTCGGGCGACGAGTTGGCGGAAAGATTTCAGGACTGGCTGACCTCTCGTCGGCGGTGGTTCCAGATCGGTATCGCCGGTTTGATGGGCCTATTCGTCGGCGTCGGAGCATCCGGTTGGTGGAGTAACGTCCTCCTGTATCTCAACGAGGTGGCCTTCGGAACCGAGGATCCGATCTTCGGTCGCGACGTTGCCTTCTACATATTCAGGTTGCCCCTCTACCGGGATGTGCTCGGGTTTCTCTTTCAGCTTGTCATCATCACGATCCTGGTGTCTATCGGGGTCCACTACCTATTTGGAGGCATCCGCTGGAGCGAGAATCGCCTGCCGGAAGTAACCTCCGGGGTCAAATCCCACCTTTCCGTGCTTCTTGCGGTACTGGCATTGCTCAAGGCCGTCGCCTACCGCCTCGACACCTATGACCTGCTCTATTCGACTCGTGGGGCTATCTTTGGCGCCTCCTACACCGATGTGATTGCCCACCGACCGGCGCTCACGCTACTGAGCGCCATATCGGTGTTCGCCGCAGGACTATTGCTCTGGAACATCCGCCGCGGGGGCTGGACCCTCCCGGTGGTCGCGGGCGGCTTGTGGCTGGTCGTCTCTGTCCTGGTGGCGGGCGTTATTCCGGCTGCGATCGAGCGTTTCCGCGTTCAGCCGGACCAATTCAATAAAGAACGGCCGTATATCGTGCACCACATCGAATACACCCTCGATGCGTACGGGTTGGGGGAGGGGCAGGTCGAGATCCGTGACTTTGCGGCTTCTCCGGATCTGACTGCGGAGGATATAGCGGCCAATCAGGCGACCATCAGCAACGTCAGGCTCTGGGATCCGGGAGTGCTCGCGCCGGCATACTCCCAATTGCAGGCAATCAGACCCTACTACCAGATCTCCAATGTCGACACCGACCGTTATGTCATCGAAGGCGAGATGACCCAGGTGATGGTCGCCGCCCGCGAGCTCGACTCGAACGACCTACCGGCCGAGGGATGGGTTAATGAAAAGCTCGTATACACCCACGGATTCGGTCAGGTCATTTCCCGGGCCAACGACGTTAACCCCACCACCGGCGAACCGGCTTTCCTGGTGCGAGACGTGCCTCCGAACTCCGCAGTTCCGGAGCTGGAGACGATCCAGCCCCGCATCTACTTCGGTGAGGCCGTCGATTCCGGCAACTACGTAATCGTGAGAACCGAACAGCAGGAGGTCGACTTTCCATCGGGTGAAGGTGACAGCGTGGTCCGGAATACGTATGAGGGTGCGGGAGGAGTGCAGCTCTCGAATCCTGCCATCAGGGCGGCCATGGCGCTCAGGTATGGAGATCTGAACACCCTTATATCAGGCCTGCTGAGTTCAGAATCAAAGATTCTCATGCTCCGTAACGTGGTGGATCGACTCCAGCAAGTGGCGCCGTTGATGTACGCCGATGAGGATCCCTACCTGACCTTGATAGATCAACGCCTCGTCTGGATCGTGGACCTCTACTCGGTCAGCGATCGTTATCCGTACTCACAGCCTGCGATCGACGCCCGACTCTCGGTCCGTTCGCCGTTGCCACGCGGCTTCAACTACATCCGCAACTCGGTCAAAGCGGTGGTGGACGCAGAAGATGGCACCATGGAGCTATACGTTCTGGAGGATGCCGATCCGCTCACCCTCGCTTACCAGAAGGTGTTCCCCGGTGTGTTCACCGATGGTTCGGAGATGAGCGACGAGTTGCGGAACCACATCCGGTATCCGGAGGATCTGTTCCGCATTCAATCGGACATCTATGCCACCTACCACCAGTTAGACCCGCAGGACTTCTTCCAGGACGAGGACAAATGGGAGATCCCGTTGGATCCCTCGACTTCCGATCGCCCCTTGGTCCGCGGTGATACGATCGACCAGTTGAGGCAGGTCCGGCAGGAAACAAAGATGAGCCTGCCCTACTACCTGCTGATGAAGCTTCCGGGGGAGGAGAACCTTTCCTACCTGATCCTGCAGAGCTTCAACCCGGCCAGCCGCAATAACATGACGGCCTTCATGGTGGCTAAGAGCGATCCGGCAGAGTACGGCGAGATCGTGGATTATCGCCTGCCGAGGGGTGAATTGATCAACGGACTCCAGCAAATCAGTACCCGCATAGACCAAGACCCGGTCATATCCCAGCAGTTCACCCTGTTGGGTCAGCAAGGTTCGGAAATAATCCGCGGCAACATGTTGGTGGTTCCGGTTGAGGAATCCCTCCTGTTCGTCCAACCGATCTACCTACGGGGCGAACAGGTGCTCCTACCCGAGTTCAAGCGGGTGGTATTGGTGTACGGAGAGGAATCCCCACCCATCATGCGGGAGACCCTCGATGCGGCCTTGGAGGAGATCTTCGGGCTGTCGGCCCCGGCGGATCCGGAGGACTCGCCTTCCGAGACCGGATCTGATTCCGGCTCGGATACGGTAGTGGTCGGGCAAGATCTCGCATCCCTGGTAAACCGGATAGAGGACCTGTTCGACGAGGCCGGCGAGGCTCTCCGTTCAGGGGATCTGGGCAGCTACCAGGAGAGTATTGACGAGGCGGGCCGGCTGATCGGACAACTCGGTGCCGTGTTGGAAGGCTCAGGCACCTGACCTTCAACCCCGAGTTGTGATGGATGGGGTTTGGAGGATGAGTGTCGGGATGAACCGGTGTTAGATGACTCGGTTTGCGGGACAACCCGAGTAAGCAGGGTTGGGGAGTAGAGAATGGCCGGGCCGGGTTTGGATCTCCTAGGCGAGGAGGAGATATCCCAAGTCATGGAGGTCCTGGCGAGCGGGCACTTGGCCCGCTATGGACCGGATGAGGGCTTTCCGGCCAAAGTTCGGGGTTTCGAACAGGAGGTGATGCGTCGAGCCGGAGTGAGGCATGCTCTAGCTGTCAACTCCGGTACCAGCGCTCTCTACCTGGCCCTTACCGGGCTTGGAATCGGTCCGGGAGACGAGGTAATCGTCCCCGGTTTTACGTTCGTGGCTTCCATGTCGGCCGTGGTTTATGCTCGAGCGCGGCCGGTTCCCGCCGAGATCGATCGCAGCTTTAACCTCGATCCCGCTGACGTTGCAACGAGAATCGGTTCACGAACCCGCGCCATCATTGCCGTTCATATGCTGGGGAACCCGGCCCGGTTGGACGAACTCCGGCGCCTCGCAGATCGCTCCGGGCTGGCCCTCATCGAGGACGCCGCGCAGGCGTTCGGAGCTACTTATCGCCGGCGATGGGTGGGTAGTTACGGCAAAGCCGGGATTTTCAGCTTCAATATGTACAAGACCATCACATGTGGGGATGGTGGCATGCTCATCACCGATGATGCGGAGTTGTATCGGCGCTGCTTCGCCATACATGACCAAGGTCATAGCCCCCATCGACTCGGTGTAGAGATAGGGAAGAGGCCCTTGCTCGGTCTGAACTTCCGCATGATCGAGTTGCAGGGGGCGGTGCTTCTGGCTCAGATCGCCAAGTTGGATCGTATCCGCTCTCACCTGCGGCGCAACCGCGACATAGTCCTCGCACGGCTGGCTGAACTAGAGGGTATCGGTTTTGCGGAACGACCCGATCCGGTGGGTGATCTGGGCACGCATCTGGTGGTCGTGTTCCCGAGTGCCGAAACGGCTCGAACCGTGGCCGCGGAACTCGGTTCGATTACCCTATCGGAGTCCGGGTGGCACGTTTACAACCATATGGAGCACCTGCTCGCCGCTCGTACTGTGACCGGGTGGGGTTGTCCTTTCGAGTGCCCTGAGACTGATCCCCGTAGCCCCGTCTACCGTAGGGGTATGCTCCCCCGTACCGACGATCTATTGGAGCGCTCTATGAGCATCGGTATCGGGGTAGTCGATCCGAATCTGGCCCCGCTCGGTCTGGGAATGCACGCAACCGAGGAACAAGCCTTTCGTCTAGCCGACCACATTCGCGGAGTGGTGGCTAGCAATCTCTGATTACCTCTCTGGGTACAAGCGCTGGTGCAAGCACTCTGATCTCAATGGAATGGCTCCGGGTCCGGTGCAGGATGTACCGTGAGCGGAACCGATGGACCGTTACGATCATCAAGAGCTTGGTTCTCGGGGAAGGGTGTTCGTTCCATTCGGGATCATCGGGTCCGAGATGTTTGATTCCGGTGGATCTTCGGCCTTTGAATTCGGTTAGGTAGATCCGATGTCGGTCGTGTATGCCTTGGCCGCCGCAGGCTCCTTTGCGGCTCTGGCCATCTGTGTAACCAGAGGACTCCGTAACAACAGCCTCATGACCGCGCTGGTCGTATCACTTCCCGTCGGCGCCTGCGTTACCGGTTCGTTCATGCTTTTCAACATGCCGTCGCAGGTATCCATGAGAGTGGTGGGTATTTTCGTGGCGGCCGGGATCCTGGGCGAGGGGGTAGGACGCACTTCATTTATTGCGGCTGTAGGACGGATGGGGCCTTCGACCGCCACCCCTATCCAGACCGCTACATATCCGGTGTTCGCCCTGCTCGGTGGTTTGTTGCTGTTCTCCGAACCGGTGACCCTGTGGAGGGTGGTAGGGGCCGGCTCGATAGCAGCCGGGATCTGGGCGCTCGTGGGGGGCAAGCAAACACCGGGTACACGGGGCGGGAATGTAAGGGTTAACCGCCGTTGGCGATGGGCCTATCTACTGCCGGTGTTGGGGGGTCTCGCATTTGCGTCCTCCGACCTGGTGAGGAAACTGGGTCTTGCTGAATCCCCGTACCCTGCCTTGGGAGCGGTCGTAGGGGCCGTTTCGATGACCTTGGTGTGGGGCGTGCTGGCGTTGACGGTGCCCCGCATCCGGAACGAGGTGACCTTCGCACCCGGCTGGAAATGGTTCCTACTGTCCGGTTTCCTGGCCGGATTGGGCGTCCTGTCGGTGTTCAACGCGCTCGACACCGGAGACGTTTCCGTTGTAGGTCCGATAATCATGGCTCAGCCGCTGATAGTTGTAATGCTCTCCGCCGTGTTTCTCCGAGACATCGAGAGGCTGACCTGGAGGATCACCACCGGGGCTGCCTTGACCGTGCTGGGGGTCATCCTGCTGGCGCTAACCAGCGGTTAACCCTGATTAATCAGGTTTCCGGCACACCGGGAGGCATGTAACGCCAGTTCAGCCCGAATAGCAGGACAAGCCCACCGTTCACCCGGCGGGTGGACCTCCCACCCCGGGCCGGGGGACAGGTCGACAGATCTTCGCAAAGGCACATTCGCCGGCCCGGAATCAGGGCGGTCAGACCCGCCCCCAGTCCCCCGGAAAACCACCACATCATCGCAGCAGCCCCCCACAAACAGGACAACAACCAGTATCAGTGAATAGGGGTTAAGGGCGTTCGAAGATGGCCGCTATACCCTGGCCGCCTCCTATACACATCGTCACGATGCCTCTCCGCCCTCCGGTCCGCTCCAGCGCATGCAGCAGCTTGATGGCCAGGATCGTTCCCGTCGCCCCGACCGGATGTCCCAGCGCGATAGCTCCGCCTGATACGTTGGTCCGGTCGGGATCAAGGCCCGCATCCCGGATCACCGCAACCGCCTGGGCGGCGAAGGCCTCGTTGAGTTCCACCAAGTCGATATCAGCCAGGGTCAGCCCGGCTTTGTCCAGTGCCTTTGGAATGGCGAGAGCCGGAGCGTAGCCCATCACCTCAGGGTCGATCCCGCATACCGCCCAGGCCACTAGCCGGAGGCGGGGCTGGAGGCCCCTCGCCCGAGCCGTCTTTTCGCTCATCAGTATCATCGACGCCGCCCCGTCGTTGATACCGGACGAATTGCCCGCAGTGACAGTTCCATCCTTCACGAACACCGGACGCAATCTCGCCAGGCTCGCCTCTGTCGTGTTCGGTCTGGGATGTTCGTCGACGAGGAACGGATCATCCTTGGGGAGGCTCACGCCGACAGTCTCTTCGCTGAAGTGTCCGTCCTTGATGGCAATGGCGGCGCGGTGCTGGCTTTGGGCGGCGAACCGGTCTTGTTCCCGGCGGCTCACGTTGTAGCGTTCGGCCACCCGTTCCGCGGTCACACCCATCGGATACCCGCCGAACGGGTCGGTCACGAGAGCCAAGGTACCGTCGATCGCACGACGGGAACCGAGCTTCCAGCCGTCACGGGCCTGGTAGTCGAGGAATGGCTGCCTGCTCATGTTTTCGTTACCGCCGGCGACAACGATGGTCGCTTCACCCAACATGATCTGCTGAGCGCCGGTGATTATGGCCTGCAATCCCGATGAGCAAAGCCGGTTCACGTTCATGGCGGTGGTGGTTGTGGGGAGGCCGGCCTCAAGTGCACAACGCCGGGCGTTGTAAGCGTCGGGGCCGACCTGGCCGATCTGCCCCATGACAACCTCGTCCACCTCTTCGGGTTCGACCTCCGCGCGGCTCAGAGATTCCTTGATGGTGGTGGCCCCGAGCTGATAGGCGTCGATCCCGCTGAGCGAGCCTCCATAAGCGCCGACGGCGGTGCGAGCCGCCCCAACCACCACAACAGGGTCTACATCAATCATTTTGGTTCCTTGAAAGTTGCTTGAGTTCCCAGATTTTGCCGGATGGGAGGGTCGCTCCACGGGCCTGCTCCGGTTGGTTGACAACGATACCCTAAAAGGGCAGCCTAACGACCTTGATAGGCGCCGAGACCCGGCTTTGCCTTGCGGCATAGACTCTGAATCTAGGCACGAGCCCATTCTTCCCTGTCAGGAGACGCACGATCTTAGCCTATTCAAGAACGCAGCTATTCGATATCTCAGGATCTAGATCCGGATAACCACGCCTACCAGCTTATCGACTGCAAACTGGTGACTAATATCCTGAGTCGGAAGTTTCCGTGCACATTGCATGTAACCACCCGGCGTGCTTCCGGTACAGACCCGGGTTGAGATCGCGAAAACCGAACTACCGGTATGGATCGCTCGCCGGTGGGTCCCTTTACCGTGTTGGGTAGCTCCGGTGTGTGAGCATTGGGGTTGGTTACTCGCCACGGTGGGTAGGGTTCTTGGGTCCTGTCAGGTAGATGGCCTGGGGTGTGGTGCCGCTTGCCGTGGTCGGGTGCCTTGCGACCTCTTACAGGAACATGCACCGTATGGGCAGGAACATGCACCGTGTGGGCAGGAACATGCACCGTGTGGGGGCTGGTCGTAAAGTGGTTGAGGCGTGTGGTACCCCGGGTAGCTGATGTAACGTGTTTTCGATCAGAGAGGGGAACCGTCTGATGGGTGATATTCTTAGTCCTGTTCCGGAGGTGTTCGTCGGTGTGGACATCGCCAAGGACAAACATTACGCCTGTGCGATATCGTCGGGTGGTGAAGCGTTGTTTTCTCGCCGGGTTCCCAACAATGAGGCGGCCATCCGGGAAATGATCAGCAACGCCGGAGGTCATGGCCGTCCGGCGTTGGTGGTTGATATGACCTCGTCGGCGGCTGCGCTTGTGCTGTCGGTCGCTGCGGAGATGTCAATTCCGGTGGCTTACGTGTCCGGCCTCGCGATGCGCCGAGCCGCGGATCTGTACGCGGGTGCGGCCAAGACCGATCCTAAAGACGCCCGGGTGTTGGCCGATTTCGCTTGGCGTAACGCGGATCGGCTGACCTGGACTACCGTCGGCGACGAGTTGCTGGTTCGTCTGCGGGTCCTCAACGGTCGGGACACAGACCTCGCCGCCGACGCTACCAGGTGTGTGAACCGCCTGCGTGACGCTCTTTTAGCCGTGTCCCCGACCCTGGAGAGGGCTGTCGGCGACAGGCTGATGTCAACACCCGGCCTCAGAGACACACTGGTGAAATACCCCACGCCCACCGCGTTGCGGACCGCCGGGAAAACCCGGGTCCGGACGCTCATGTCGAAGCGGTCCGGACGAACCGCTGAAAGGGTCGTCGACCGCATCTGGGCTGCGTTAGGTGCCCAGACCGTGACGGTAGCGGCCGAAGCGACCTGGGGAGAAACCATCTCCGATCTCACATCCGACCTGGACCGGATCATCACACAGCGAGACGAACTCGCTTCCCACATCGAAGACGCGTTCATGGAACATCCCCTGGGAAAAGTCTTAAACACGATGAGCGGGTTCGGGCCCCGCACCGGATCCCGAACCCTCGCCGAGATAGGCGACCCCAACCGTTTCGCTAACCCCGGACGGCTAGCCGCCTACGCAGGCCTAGCACCCGTAGACCGCCAATCAGGCCGCAGCCACACCACCCGGCGGTCACGAGGAGGTAACCACCGACTCAAAGACGCCATGTTCATCGCCGCGTTCGTAGCTACCCGACACGACCCCGACGCCCGCGCTTACTACCAACACAAACGGGCCCAAGGCAAAAAACACAACGCCGCGGTCATCTGCGTCGCCCGCCGACGCTGCAACATCATCCTCGCCATGCTCAAAACCCGAACCCCCTACCAACCACGCACACAACCCCAAAAACTACCCGACGCGGCTTGACAACAAGACAGGAACACACCCCCGGCCGCCGCCTCCTCAGCGTCGAAACGCGTCCCGCCAACCCCTAGTCGACCAATCGGCGGCAAGGCAGAAGAGCCAAGATGATCCCAACCCCGGTCCGGTCGGTACCTGACCCAACCGTCGGTGCTTACGGTTACCAACCAGTATGCAGACCGGGTATGACAGATTCCCCCAGATGTCGGGTTACGCCCGTCAGAAAGATTTCGCGGTCTCCCGAACACAAGCGAGACAACGATTCAGGAACACTAGCCCCGATTTTTCATGCGAGGCGTTTGCCCCGGCGATTTGGCAGCCTGAATAGGCTCCTGACCTGGAATTAAGGTGGACTTGACAGGCTCGTCGGATTGACCGCGACCGTCACCCATGAGCTGTATGCGAATGGAGCACATAAAACGGGCTTGACCTGGCGGTTTATGGGTGGGTGTGTCTGGAAACATGAAGAATCAGGGCTAGTCATCTATCCCCGATCATTCAGGTATCCCCCACACCGAGGCGCCTAACGCCGTTCCACCCGAGATTTGGGATAAGCTCACCGTTCACCCGACAGGTGAATCTCCACAACGGACCCGGATGGGACACCGATAATATATTGCCTGGTCTCGGCGCGAATATGATCTACTCCACTCATCCCCAAACCCCCATCCTTGAATAATCGGGGCTAGGGCTCAACCTCTACCGTGGCGGCGGATAGGATACGGGTCTCCTTCCCGACCCGTCGGCTGCGTATCGTTCAGGAAGCCCAGAAGTCCCGGTGGATCATTGAGGCCTCCTCGATCAGGTGCGGTCCGCTCACCTCGACCCGACGTTGCCCGCTGTTGAGGATGCTGCGGCAACCGATGCCCTTCATGGTCGGATTAAGTGGGCTGGCCCCCGTATATTCGGCAAGAGCGTGTTCGCTGATGGCGTAGATCATGCGGTTGATCCCGCCCCAGTACATGGCGCCACTGCACATGGCGCAGGGCTCACAGCTGGTGAAAAAGGTGGCGGTGGCGATCTGCTCGGGGTTCAGGGCCTTGATCGCCATTCTCATCAGGTTGGTCTCGGCGTGATTGAGGGGACTCTTGCCGGTGATGTCCGTGTTCTCCGACTCGAGAAGGATCTTGCCGTCGCGGTCGGCCAGCAAGGCGCCGAAGGGTAGGTTCCCGTTGGTAACCGAACGCACCGAGATTTCGATGGCGCGGCGAAGCAGCGCTTGATCCTGCGCGTTGAGATCGGGATCCTGCGTGTTCAGATCCTGGGGGTCGAGAAGGTTCATGTGCCGGGATGTTAGCCGTCGGGTACCCGCTGACCCCTTGGGAGAGGTGTCGGCGTTTCCGGGGTGGCCACCTACCGACACGACCAATGTCATAACCGGGGCTCATGACTCCCGCCGACTTGCCAACCAAGCGCCTAGTAGGACTACGCCGGTCCCGGCTATCTGCACAGGTTGGATGGTTTCGCTACGGAACACCACCCCGAGGACAATGGCGACGAAAGGGAGGCAGTACAAGGCGACACTGCCTCGGGTGGAGCCCACTCTCCCTACCAGGGCAGCCATCGTGACGTACGCCACCCCGGTGTTCACGATGCCTAATACCGAGACCGCCAGAACAGACGTGAGGTTCCATTCCGATCCGATTAGACCTATCACCCCAAGCGGTAGGACGACGACAGCCGTGACTGCGAGAGCCCGCATTATTACCGCCGGAGCGCCGTAACGTTGCTGGAGCGGAACCGCCAGATTGATCGACAGTCCGTACAGCAGGGTGGCCACGATCACCAGCAGCACTCCGAAGGAGCTAGAGGCCGAGTTCCGGACTGCGGGCAGTCCGATTCCGATTGCTCCCACCAGCCCTAGAACTATTCCCACCGCCTGAGGTGCGCGTGGAAGTCTGCGCAACAGTGCTACCGCGATCAGCGCGCTGTAGATCGGTATCGGGGCGTTCAGCATCCCGGCCACCGCCGAGTCGATGTGCTGCTGGGCCACCGGGAAGAGGACGAAGGGGATCGCGGTCCAAGTCATCGCCAGCACCGCCACCCGCCACCGGTCGGTCCGCTTGATGGGACGACGGGCTACCGGGAAGGCTGCCAGTATTCCCAAACCGAACATCACTCTCAACCAGGTGATAGCTAGCGGAGACAGAGCGTCCAGGCTGATGTCGATGAGCAGGTAGGAGGAACCCCAGATCAGCGCCACACCTACGAAGAGCGCCCATTCGATCAATCCGAACGGTCCGGATTGCGTTCCGGGAGCAGTGGAAAACACAATGCGACGATCTGTGGGGCGGGGAGTCCGGGACATCAGAGTGACGAGAGTAGTCAGGCGCGATTCACTCATACTGGATGTTGCTCTGCTTGTCGGGGGCTACGGCGGTCCCGGCGCTTTCCGATGGAATCATGACCGGGACTGTTCAAGCTTCAGGGCTCAAGCTTCAGGGCTCAAGCTTCAGGGCTCAAGCTTCAGGGCTCAAGCTTCAGGGCTCAAGCTTCCCGGCGGCTGGTGAGCCATGCTCCCAAGAGCACTACCGCCGTTCCGGCGATCTGGATGGGGAATACGACCTCGGAGCGGACTAGGACGCCGAGTATCATGGCCACGGCGGGAACGAAATAGATTGCCACCCCGCCCCGAGTTGCGCCGACCCTCCCCACCAGGGCCGTCATGATTACGTAGGCCGAACCGGTATGGATTATTCCCAGCACGATCACCGCGATGACCGGCCCGATGCGCGGCTCCGAGTCGGCGAGGCCGGCCAGACCGAAGGGTGTGGTGAGGAGAGCCGCCACACCGATTGCCTTCATCATCACCGCCGGGGCGCCGTAACGCTGCTGGAGTGGTACCACCAGGTTGTGGGAGATTCCATACAGCACGTTGGCTACGACTACCAGGATCACCCCACGAACCCCGACTGAGGAACCGTTGACGACCGGTAGGCTGATGCTGATCGCCCCGGCTACTCCCAGAGCGATACCAACGACCTGCGGGAAACGAGGACGCAAGCGCAGCAGCAGTATTGCTATGGAAGCGCTGAAGATCGGGACCATGCCGTTCAGCATTCCGGCTAAAGCTGAGTCGATGTGCCGCTGTGCGAGCGCGAACAGCAGGAACGGCGCCCCCATCCATGTGATACCGAGGAGCGCTACACGGGGATAGTCACTCCGGCTGACCCGAGTGTGAGCCGGAGGAAAGGCTGTCAGAACCAAGAACCCGAGCGAGATCCTCGCCCAGACGATCGTGGACGGCGCCAGCGCTTCCAGGGCTATCTCGGTGAGCAGGAAGGCGGAACCCCAGATCAGCGCGACGCCGCCCAGCAGAGTCCATTCGAGCAGACCGAACGGGCCCGGTTTCGAACCTCTGGCTGTGGAAAGCACCGGTCAGCCGCCAGACCGGCCGGGACGTAGGCATGACATTGAGTGAAACGAGGGTACAAGGTTCGGCGACGACTCGAACCCTCATGAAGAGATACCTCACCGCCGGCGGGTCCGGCCCGGTCGCACACAGCCATGTGAGTCGACCCTTATGAGTTCAAGGCCGACAGCTGAGGCTCATCTCTCCTGCTCAGTTCTCCTGCTCAGTTCTCCTGCTCAGTTCTCCCTTCGGCTGACCACGAAAGCCCCGAGCAGTACCAGGCCGGTACCGACCCATTGGATCGGCGCCACCACCTCGGATCTGAAGGCTATGCCGAGTATGATGGCGACGACCGGTATGCAGTAGATGGCCACCCCTGCCCTGGTTGCGCCCACCCGTCCGGCAAACGCAACCATTACTACGAACCCGAGCCCTGTATTGAACACCCCGAGCAGGGCGACCGCGACAACCGGTCCGGATTCCCAACTTGAGTCCCATAACCCGATAATGCCGAAGGGGGCGGTGGCGATGGCGGAGATGCCCAGCACCCGCAGCATGACGGTGGGACCTCCGTAGCGCTGCTGCAAGGGAACTGTCAGCGTGAGGCCGAGACCGTAGAGGACCGTGGCTACTACTGCGAGAAAAACCCCCCATGCGGCCGCGCTGGATTGCGATGCGGCCGGAAGCGCCAGTCCGACCGCGCCGCACAGCCCGAGTAGCAAACCGCCCACCTGGCGAATGCCGGGAAGTTCTCTCAGAAAAGCCATGGCGATGATTGCGGCGAAGATTGGTATCAGGGTGTTGATCATTCCGGCCAATGCGGAGTCGATGTGTTGCTGGGAAATCGGGCTAAGCAGGAAGGGAAAGCTGGTCCAGACCAGGGCTAGCACGATGGTATGGCGCCAGTCCGACCGCTCGATAGGACGCCGTGCGGATGGAACCAAGACCAGCACCAAGAATCCAAGCGTCACCCTGACCCAAGTCACGACCGCCGGTGCAATGGAATCGAGGCCTATTTCGATGAGCAGGTAGGACGAGCCCCAGATAGAGGCGACACCCGCGAGGAGAGCCCATTCGATCGGTCCGAACGCTCCGGGTTTCGATCCATGGGTTGTGGAGAGAACTCGTCGACCGGAGCTCCGAGAGTGGTTGCGCATGCGGACAAAGAGAGTAGCCGGGTCTTAGCTCCCGGCTGCATCAGGCAGGGCTGCGGGGAAGACTACGGACCGGTCGGGTAATTCCGGGTCGGGGACATATTAGTCGGGATATATTGGTCGGGACATATACACTGTCCGGGATGGGCGAAGATCGGGCGAAAGAGGTTTCGGGTCCGCTGGCGGGAGTGAGGGTGGTGGATGCGGCCACCTTGTTCGCAGGGCCGATGGTGGCGACGCTGCTGGGGGACTTCGGCGCTGACGTGATCAAGGTGGAACATCCCCAAGGGGACAGCCTTCGCAGCCTGGGCTGGGAAAAGGACGGGGTTTCTTTGTGGTGGGCTGTGGTCGGCCGTAATAAGCGGGCGGTAACCCTCAAGCTGTCCCACAAGCTGGGTCGGGAAGCGATGCTTCACCTGCTGAAGGATGCCGACGTGCTGATCGAGAACTTCCGACCCGGCACGATGGAGCGGTGGGGCTTGGGGTGGGAAGTTCTCCACGAGCTCAACCCGAGTCTGATCATGGTGCGGGTAACCGGGTTCGGGCAGACCGGTCCCTACCGGGAGCGGGCCGGATTCGGCACCTTGGCCGAGTCCATGTCGGGGTTCGCCCACATTAACGGCCATCCGGATGGGCCTCCGACCTTGCCTCCGTTCGCTCTGGCCGATGGAATAACCGCTATCTGCGGGGCGTTCCTAACGGCTGCCGCCTTAAGGCGTAGGGATGAAGATGACGGGACCGGCCAGATGATCGACCTGTCTATCTACGAGCCGATCTTCTGGCTCTTGGGACCGCAGGCCACCGTATACGACCAACTCGGGATCGTGCAGGGTCGGAGCGGGAATGCGGCACCCTTCACGGCGCCGCGCAACGCTTATCTGTCTCGCGATGGCGTGTGGCTGGGGATGTCGGCCTCGTCCCAATCAACCGCGGAACGGACGATTCGCCTGGTGGGTCGACCTGAGTTGGTGGAGGAGGAGTGGTTCGCTGACCATGCCGGGCGTTTGAAGCACCAAGACCAACTCGACGAAGCCATCGGTACCTGGGTGGGGGAGCGGGATGCGTCCGAGGTGGTGGCAAAATTCGGGGAGGCGGGAGCGGCTATCGCTCCGATGTTGGATATCGCCGGTATCTTCCAGGATCCACAGTTCCTGCACAACGAGACGATTACCACGGTGGAAGATCCGGTTATCGGTCCGGTTCGGATGCAGAATCTGGTGGGCCGCATGTCGGCCACTCCCGGCCGGGTACGGACAACCGGGGCCCCGTTGGGAGCTCACAACCGCGAGATACTCGGGGATGGGCTGGGCTATAGCGATGCTCACCTAGAGCGTATGGCGGATGAGGGCGTGATCAGTCGGGGATAGTTGCTGGTTGCTGGTTGCTGGTTGCTGGTTGCTAAGGCGATTAGCTGGACGCGGCTCGACGCTGAGGAGGCGGGCCGATCAACGATAGATGGTGGGAGTTCCTTGTGTTTCTATTCCAAGGGGGGATCGATGCACCAGTCGGAGCTTGCATTTGAGGGTAGGTCGAATTCGCGTGGTTCCTGGACGAGCCCGGTGCCGGGGCGGTCGGAGTGCAGGTAGGCGTCGATGGCTTCGGCGGTGGCCTTGGCGGCGACCTCGATGTATTCATCGGTGGCGAACAATTCGGCCTCGGACGGATTGGAGAGGTAACCGTATTCGACTAGAACGGACGGGAGGATCGGGCGGCGAATCATACCGTAGAGATCCTGCCCGCCGGGTTGCAGTACGCGCAGCACCCCGGCGTCACGGAGGCGGCTCCATTCGATGTCATCGAACGTGGCGAGCGCCGTGGTGATCTCTTCGTACAGCAACCCGCCGAGGCGGGCTGAGTCGGCCCGGGCTTGTTGGGCTGTGGCGGACTGCACGAACACTTCGGTGCCGGGGATGCTGCTGTTGTCCCAGGTGGGGGCGTTATGGTGCAGAGAAACCAGCGCCTCGGCCCCGAGCGCGTCGGCGAAGTCGGCGCGGACGGAAATCAGCATTCCGTAGTCGGCGGAGCGGGTGGTTGCCGAGGGTATGCCACGGTCGGCTAGTGCGCTCAGGACGGCGCGGCTGAGTTCCAGATTCAGGTGGCTCTCTAATAGGCCGTTGGGTCCGATAGCCCCGGTGTTGTTCCCGCCGTGGCCAGGGTCGATTACAACTCGGACGCTCTCGATAGGAACACCGGTGACTACTTCGGCGGTATTTCCGCAAGGCGTCTGCACCACGTAGCCCGCGCCGGTCTGTCTGATGACCGCCACCGGGATTCCGAGCGGGGTGGTCACCGCCGAGGGGGGAGATTGCCTGTGTTGGGCTTCGTCGTCGGTACTCATCGGCGGGCTGCTTCCCGCAGGGTTGGGAGGGGTCGGTATTGCCGACGGTGAATCAGACAGCGTCGAGTTCACCGCGGTGTCCGAAGGCTGCAACCGAGATGCTGCCGGGCTCAGGGTGTCGTACCCGCGCGCTACGAGCACCACAAGTCCGACGAGGATGAGACCTCCGAGGACCAGCAATGCTCGATGGATTGACGGTTCCGATCTTATCTTGAAACGCACGGTCAGCCGGGTTTCCCGGACAGTACGCCCGGTAGGTCCGTCGGGCTAGGCGGCCTCGCCACTGCTGGTGGATGTGTCGGTGCCCTCATCGTTGTGGTGAGTTCCGCCGGTCGCTCTCGTATAGTTGCCGGGGCAGGAGTTCCTTCATCCGCGTTCTTTGATGATCTGCCCGTCCGGGAGAGCATCCGTGAGAGAAGCATCGTACTCTCCTAAGGCCAGAGTGTCCCCTCGGCCGTGGCTTGGTGAAACCTCTGTAGCGGCCATACGTCGATTCCATCCGTGGTTCGGAAAGTGTGCGGACCCGTATAGAGATCAGGATACGGCGGACCAATCCGGGCAGTTCCGCTATTGCTCGTAGTCCTTTGAGCATTGTCTGGTTGTACCGGGTGCCGGCCTTGACCTCGATGGCGAGATGTTCGCCATCCCGGGTAAGTACGAAGTCGACCTCTGTGAGCGACCGAGCGGGTGACCAGTATGTGATTTCGTCGTAGAGTTCCCGGGACTCGGCGTGGGCGCGGAGCGTACCCAGGACCCAGCCTTCCAGCAGAGGCCCTCGCTCCTCGGTTGTAACGGGGCCGAACCGGCGCCTCACGGAGCGTACCAAGCCCGGGTCCACCCAGTACAGTTTCGGATGTTGTCGCTCGCGCACCCGCAATGTGGTGTCAAGCGCGGTTAACCGCGTAACAACCAGTGTATCTTCCAGTATCTCCAGATAGCCCGTGGCTGTAGATCGAGCTATGCCTGCGTCACGAGCAATCCCGGACACGTTAATGGTCTGGGCATGCATAAGGGCGGCGATGGGAAGGAACCGGACGAAGCCGGCAAGGTTACGTACCGCTGCCTCGGCCCTTATCTCCTCCCGCAGGTAGAGGTGGGTATAACTCTCGAGGACCTCGCGGCGCCGGTTGGCTGCCCACACCAGAGGGATCGTGCCGAACCGGAGGACTTGATCGAGGCCAAAGTCCTCGCCGAGTTCATCGGCGGTGAGCGGGAACATGACCCGGTGCAGAGCTCGTCCGGCGAGCAGGTTTGTGCCGGTTGCCTTCAGTTGGCGGGCACTCGAACCGAGCAGGGCGAACCGGATTCCGTGCTGCTCGATGAACCGGTGCACGCCGTTAAGGAGGCTCGGGATACGTTGAACTTCATCGACCACCACCCATTCGTCCCTCCTGACTCCGGAAACGAGATTCTCGAATAGGGACGGGTCGGCGAGCAGATCTGTGTACAGGGTCTCGTCGAGTAGGTCAAGGCGCAGAGCCTGGGGCAGGGCGGAGAGGGCCCAGGTACTTTTGCCTACTCCCGTATCCCGAGCAGGAAGAAGCTTCGCTCGGGAACCTTAGTCAGACGAGTGTACATCATGCCATTAAATATAGGCGCAAAATGACAAGTAGCTATACATTTTGCACGCTATGAAGGGATGTCCGAGGTGATGTTTTCCCCTATCTTCGCTCCGTTAGTTCTATCGGAGGTGTTCCGGACGGTGAGATGGAAATACGGTCAGCGGGAAGTATGTTGAGACGGGGAGTCGTGATGGAAGTTGGCGACAAGCCTTGATAATGACACGAAACCGGAGGGCCGGGTCGGTTCGGGAAGGTCAGATGAGTCTCCGCGCCAGGTAGTCGACCACCACTGCCGGATATAGTGGATCGAACGGCCGGGCGAAGTTATGGGCGGTGATCTTCTCCCGGACCCGGGTCTCGTAGTCCTCCGAGTCGAACTGGAAGGAATGGTTGCCGTGCGGCAGTATTCGCAGTTCCACATCGCGATTCCCGGCGGCCCACAGGGCGCGCACCGTGTTGAAGGCGTCCTCCACGGGCACGTTCAGATCCTCGGAGGCGTGCAGAACGAGGGTGGGGGCGGCTAGGTGGCGGAACTGATCCTCCGGGGGGAGGTCGAGGTCGTACCGGAGGCTCGTCAGGTCGCGAGTCGTAGTTTCTCCGTTTACTTCGCCCACCACTCCAGGCTTACCGCGCTCGATAGCTGCGATGATGGCGTCCATCATCAGAGCATCCTCGTAGGCCTTCGGGGAGTTTTCCTTGACCCAGAGGGCCTGGGTCTCTCCGAGGCCGATGTAATCGCGAACCAGGCGGTAGTTGTAGCGGAGCAACTCGGCGATCGACCGGTAGAGAGCGCCCTGCAGCACCGCCGCATCGGGTTGACCATACTCCAGCGCCAACCGGCACAGTACGTAAGCTCCGGCGCTATGGCCGAGCATGGCCGCCCTGCCGTTGCACTCCGGGAGGGATCGCACCCATCGCCACACGGCGCCGGCGTCGGCTATCTCCTCAGCCCGTTCGACTCCGAACTCTCCGGTGCTTTCTCCCGCACCTCTACGGTCGAAGCGGAAAGATGCGATGCCCGCCCTGGCGAGATGGCGGGCCAGTATGGCGTACATGCCTCGTTTGGGGGCGCCGGGGAACCGCCTCGGATCCGCGTCGGCGTCGCGCAGGTCCGAAAACGTTCCACCCAACAGGAGGGTTACCGGCCAGGGACCTTCACCGGCAGGAAGGGTAAGCGTGCCCGCCAGGGTCGGGCCGTCGGTCTCCACATAGTGGTATTCGTCTCGGAAGTAGCCGGACGTGGTCATGGAGCCGGCACGGACGGAGCAGTGGTTTGAACTGTCATAGTGACGATGATCTCTCTGGAAGCGTGTTTCTATTCGGGGAAGGTGACCGGCCCGACCACGTCCTCCACGTCCTCCGCTTCGATGACCACCCGGCCCCGTTCGATGGCCGACTGCTTCATCGTCTCCAGGTTAACGTTGGGGGGAGGGGGAGCGAAGCTCAAGACGAACGACACCGTGGCGGAGCCCTTGTTCTCCACCCCGAAGGGCATCCCTCTCGGGATATGCAATGCATCCCCCGGTTTCAGAGCAATCCGATCCGTGTCGAGTATACCGTCGAGTTCGCCTTCCAGCATGAAGAGGGAGAGCTCGAACAACTCGGCTTCCTCCGCATCCGGAGGCATGTAGCCCCCGGACGGCACATGGGCTACGTAGGAGAACAGTTCCTTTCCCGCCACCAGCGGACGGTAGTAGTAGCCGTCGTCGGCATGTTGGTACGCTTCGACTTCGGTGAACCTTCTTACATACATTGGAACCCTTCGGGAGAACTCGTGCGGAAACTCGAGTGACCGCTACATACCGGTATTAATCTTCGTCGGCGAATGCCGATAATCGATCCTAACCGATTTGCTCATGACTGCTGGTAGGAGTGACGGAACTTTCATGGCGGCGGTGGTCCAAGCGGCGCCGGTCGGGTTCGATGCGGTGGCAACCCTGGACAGGACCGTCGATCTGGCCACTCAGGCCCGCTCGAAGGGAGCCGAGTTGGCCGTATTCCCGGAGGCCTTCCTTTCGGCCTACCCGCGTGGTCTGGACTTCGGGGCGGTGGTCGGATCGAGAAGCGAAAAGGGGCGCGACATGTTCCTGCGGTATTGGAACTCGGCGATCGATGTACCCGGTCCGGTTACCGATCGGCTGGCGGAGTTGGCGACCGACTTGGCTCTGGACATCGTGATAGGGGTTATCGAACGGGGCGGAAGCACCCTGTACTGCTCGGTTCTCTTCTTCGCGGCGGACGAAGGTCTGTACGCCAAGCATCGCAAGGTGATGCCCACCGGTTCGGAACGGCTGATCTGGGGTTTCGGGGATGGGTCTACGCTGGCCGTCCATCCCACTCGTCATGGCAATCTGGGGGCGGCCATCTGCTGGGAGAACTACATGCCGCTGCTCAGGTATTCCCTTTACCGTCAAGGTATTCAGATCTGGTGTGCTCCCACGGCCGACGCTCGAGATAGCTGGACTGCGTCCATGCGGCACATAGCCGTGGAGGGTCGGTGCTACGTTCTATCCGCCAATCAGTACACCACCCGTTCCGACTATCCGAGCGACTATCCATCGACCTCACTTCCGGAGAGCCCCCTCGGTGACGACCCGGATGAGGTGGTTACCAGGGGTGGGAGCTGCATAGTCGATCCGTTCGGTGAGATCCTGGCAGGACCTCATTTCGATAGCGAGACGATCCTATTGGCCGAGATCGATCTGTCCGAGACGGTAAGGGGAAAGTTCGATCTGGATGTGGCGGGTCACTACAGCCGCTCGGATCTCTTCAGGTTCGAGGTGACCCCCCATCCCGGATAGCGAGGATCCCGCTCCCGGGTGTCCAGAACGCGAAAATCACCGGGATGGTCTCTTCCGGTGGGCCCGTCCCAACGATTCAGGACACTACAGGATGTGTCTTGGGGACAGTGCTGAACCAAGTATTAGCCACGATTATTCATGGATGGGGGTTTTGGAGGATGAGTGGAGTAGACCATATTCACACTCGAACAGGCAATGCAGCTATCGGCGTTTCCCATCCCGGTCGGTGTAGAGATTCACCTGTCGGGTGAACGGTAGGTTCTCCCAATACTCGGGTTTGAACTGGCGTTACATGCCTCGGTGTGTGGGAAACCTGAATAATCAGGGCTAGTGCACTTGCGTCCGTTGACCAGGATTTATCATCGGACTTCGGGCCAACGAAAGTTCTCAGCCCCTCCGGTCGTCGTGCATCGTTGGCCCGCTCGTGTTTGGGAGATCGCGAAATCTTTCTGACGGGCGTGACTCGACAGGCGGCGAATCTGTCACACCTCCTCTGCATACTGATGGATAACCGTAAGCACCGACGGTTCGGGTTGTTCGGTACCGACCGGACCGGGGTTGGGATCATCTTGTTTCGTGTTGCCTTGCCGCCGAAAGGGTCGGCAAAGGGGTTAGCGGGACGCGTTTCGACGCTGAGGCGGCAGCGGTTGGGGGTGGGACCCCGCTGATTAAAACATGATCCCGGCTTAAGAGCGGTTTTCGCGACCTCGGCTCCGAACTGCGCCTTCCCGGGTACGGTGTCACCTTCTGCGAACCTGTGAAACAGGACACTCGGAGGGGTGGCAAACTGCCTGGCTGGTAGAGACTGGGTGCACAGAGCTCGAACCCCATTGCACGGACTCTCTTAGCACCCTCCTATCTCGGAACCCTCGCCAAATCAGAGAAGGTCAAAGCGGTCGAGGTTCATGACCTTATGCCAAGTCGCCACGAAGTCCTGGACGAACTTCTCCTGGGCATCGGACGATCCGTACACCTCGGCGATAGCGCGCAGCTGGGAATTGGAACCGAACACGAGGTCGACCGAACTCGCCATCCACTTGACCTCACCGGTTTCTCGGTCCAGGCCCTCGTAGACGTTTTCGGGAACGTCATCGGGATAATCATCGGACGCCGACTGCCGCCAGCGGGTACTCATATCGAGCAGATTCATGAAGAAATCGTTGGTCAGCGTCTCCGGACTGTCGGTAAGAACACCGATATCGGACCCGCCCGAATTGGCGTTCAGGACCCGGAGACCACCGATAAGCACCGTCAACTCGGGAGCGGTGAGCGAGAGCAAACTGGCTCGGTCTATCAGCAATGCCTCGGGGCGACGCGGGTCTCCCGGTCGCCAATAGTTACGGAACCCGTCCGCGGTAGGTTCCAGCACGGCGAAAGAGTCAACATCGGTCTGATCCGGCCGGGCGTCGGTACGGCCCGGCGAGAACGGCGCCTCAATCTCACATCCGGCACTTCGAGCGGCCTGCTCGATGGCGGCACACCCGCCCAGGATGATCAGATCCGCCAGCGATACTTTCTTACCACCATGGGAAGTATTGAAATCGGTCCGTATACCGTCCAGGACCGCAAGGGTGGAAGCCAGCTCGGATGGATCGTTGACCTCCCAGTCCTTTTGCGGGGCGAGCCGGATGCGGGCGCCGTTGGCCCCGCCTCTCTTGTCACTATCGCGGAAGGTCGAGGCTGAGGCCCAGGCGGTTGCCACCAGCCGGGAGACGGAAAGGCCGGAGTCAAGAATCCTGGTCTTGAGGGCCGTGATATGGTCGCGGTCGATTAGTTCGTGGTCGACCGCGGGCACCGGATCCTGCCAGATGAGTTGCTCGTCGGGGACTTCCGGACCTACGTACCTGGCCAAGGGGCCCATATCGCGATGGGTGAGCTTGAACCAAGCCCGGGCGAAAGCGTCAGCCAGATCATCGGGGTTCTCGAGGAAGTGCCGAGATATCGGCCCGTATACCGGGTCCATACGGAGAGCGAGATCGGTCGTCAACATTACGGGAGTGTGACGTGTTGACGGGTCGTGGGCATCCGGAACGGTATCCGTCGCAGCCCCGTTGGCGGGTATCCATTGCCAAGCGCCCGCCGGGCTCTTGGTGAGCTCCCATTCATAGGCGAACAGTATCTCGAAAAAGCTGTTGTCCCAGGTGATCGGCGTGGATGTCCAGGCGCCCTCCAAGCCGCTGGTTATTGCGTCTCCCGCTTTTCCGCTGCCGAAGGTGCTGGTCCATCCGAGTCCCTGCTCCTCCAGGTCGGCGCCTTCCGGTTCGCGACCGACGTAGCGGCCGACATCAGCGGCCCCGTGGGTCTTGCCGAAGGTGTGTCCCCCGGCGATGAGCGCCACCGTCTCGGTGTCGTCCATGGCCATGCGGGTGAAAGTCTCCCGAATATCCCTAGCCGCCGCCAGGGGATCGGGCGTTCCGTTGGGGCCTTCCGGGTTCACATAAATCAGACCCATCTGCACCGCGCCCAAGGGGTTGGCCAGATCGCGATCTCCGCTGTAGCGATCATCGCCCAGCCATTCGGTTTCGGATCCCCAGTAGATGTCCTCCTCGGGCTCCCAAACGTCCTCCCGACCACCACCGAATCCGAAGGTCTCGAAGCCCATCGACTCCAGAGCGACGTTCCCGGCGAGGATCATCAGATCGGCCCAAGAAATTTTATGTCCGTATTTCTGCTTGACCGGCCACAGCAGCCGGCGCGCCTTGTCCAGGTTGGCGTTATCGGGCCAGCTGTTGAGCGGGGCAAAGCGGTGGGTGCCCGAACCTCCGCCACCACGCCCGTCGAAGATCCGGTAGGTGCCGGCGCTGTGCCACGCCATTCGGATTATCAGAGGACCGTAATGGCCATAGTCGGCGGGCCACCAGTCCTGCGATGTGGTGAGCGCCTCTTCGATGTCGGCTTTCACCGCCGGGAGGTCCAGGCTGTTGAACTCGGCTGCGTAGTCAAACCCCTCACCCATGGGATCGATCAGGGGTGAGTTCTTGCCTAGTGGCCTGAGGTTGAGCTGCTCCGGCCACCACCGGTGGTTGGCCAGAGAACCGATCAAGCCGGACGCCTCGTATGGAACAGCGCTCCCGGCGGCTGATGACATCTCGTCTTTGCGGTTGGGGCATTCAATGGTCATGACTCTCCAGAGTGTGAGTTGGTTGGTGATACTGAACCTAGAAGATAATCATTATCGCAGGCTTCGTGACTTTTTGACCGAGACTTACAACACAAGACGAGCATGACCAACACGTAGCTCCCGGAGAACAGAGCGGACAGCGGATCGTTCTCACGAGGTCTTCCCGGGTATATTCCTCGCTGATCCCGCCGAAATATTCTCCGGGCTATCCGGCGTCGACCGAGGCCAAGAATGTGAAGAAGGTCTTGGACCAGCGCTCGGCCTTGTCGATGTGAGGTCCGTGCCCGGAATCCTCAAGTATCTCGATCTGCACTCGCCCACCGTCGGCTGCATACCGTTCTAATACGTCCCGGATCTGGGTAACCATCGGCTGGGGCGGGAAGACATCGTCGCCAGGCCAGCCGGGAATGACACCCATCTGGCCTAGGGCACCCATTTCCCAGAGGGATCCGTCGGCTATCACGATGTCGTCCGATCCTTGGGTCCACAGCACAGGGGGCTTGTCGAGGAGGTTGACGATGCTTGACCAGTTGCAGTACTTACCGGATAGGGCATTCAGAATCCCCCGCGTTCCCGGCGCCATGCCCGGCCAGTTATCGGAGGGCGCCAGGTCACCGGGGTAGCCATCGTCGCCGACGACGCTCAAGATCATCTCGTTGACCAGAATCTCCTCCCGATCCGAGGGAAGTTTGTATTCGGCCGACCAGTACGCCGAGTTCATCACATTGCGGGGTGAGATCGGGTCTTCGCCGGAGCGATCTCCCTCGGCCAGCCGCCTGCGCAGTTCGGGATTACCCGTTCCTCCGCCGGTACCGGCCCAGTCCGGCTGGCATGGGGCGCCGTCTCGTATAGTCGCCCCGAAGCCGAATGGAGAGACCGGGGCGATGAAGGTCAGCGACGACACCGGGTGCTTCATAGCATAAGAGGCGATGGCGCCTCCACCGGCGGACCAGCCCACTAGGTGGGGTGAGTCTTCTACTCCCAGCACTTCCAGCAGCGCTCTCGTGTCGTCCGCCCAGTCGTCCATTCCCCTGGTGGCATCGATCGGCGCTGATTCCGACCGTCCGAAGGAACGCATGTCCGGAGCGATGAAACGATATCGGTCGGGCGCGTCACTCAACAGGTGTTCGAAGAAGCGCCCGGTCGACAGATTCCCATGGATCATCACCACCGGGACACCGCTCTCAGGGCCGGCCTCGTAGTAGTGGGTACGGAGTCGGTGGGTGGTGACCGATCGGGCCTTGACGCCTGGCATCAGTTCCATTTTCGGTTCTCTCCTTTCAACAGGGTTGGCTTAGGACCCGACCAGGTTAGGGGACGTATTCCTGGGAGTGGGTGTTTTGGAGTGGGTGTTTTGGAGTGGATGTTTGAGGGAATGCCGGCGTTCGCGGGTATGAATGTCGGACGGCTAATCCTGCTCTCCCAGAACGGAGTTGAGGAACTCGTGCATGCGTTCTCGCGCGGCCCGGCCGTAGTCGTTGTCGAACAGGTCGAAAGCGTGCAGGGCGCCGGGCCACACATCCAGCTGGACAAGGTTTCCTGCGGCCTGCCAGCGGGCGGCCATGAACAGCGTGTCGTCGAGCAGGGGATCGAGCGTACCCACGGTGAACAGAGCGGGAGGAAGCCCGCGCAAGTTAGCCCAGAGGGGAGAGATGTCCGGATCTTCAAGGTCCCGGTCGCCGACGAATAGATCGATGAACCAGTCGGTGGACTGCGTGTTGAGTATGAGCGGCTGGTTGCCGAAGGCTCGCATGGAGGGTGTTCCGCGCAGATCGAAGGCGCCGTAGGTGAGAAGGGCGGCTCGGAAGGGCGTCAGACCGTAGCGGTCACGGAGTCGGAGGCAGGTCACGGCGCTGAGATGACCACCTGCTGATTCACCGCCGATCGCCACCAGTTGGCGTCCGAATTGGTCGGCGCCGTTCTCGTGTAACCACAGCGCGGCGGCTTCGCAGTCGTCCGGCCCGGCCGGATATGGATACTCTGGAGCGAGACGGTAGGAGGTGGACACGGTAATCAGGCCGGTGGTGTCGGCTAGGGCGGTCATCTGCGGGTCGTGATGATGCGGTCCTCCCCAGACCCAACCACCTCCGTGAATATGAAGAAAGATTCCCCGCGCCGGTCTTCCATCCGGGTGGATGACACGGAGCTTGATAGGTCCTCGCGATCCCTCAATAGTTCGTACCGACGCTCGTGGTGACAGTCGGGGAGGTCCCAGCAGTGACTTGCCATCTTCTCGGGCCTGGCGACCTGCGGCGGCGCCCACTTCCCACACCGGGGGTACGTGGCGGGTCATCTCCGCCACCCAGCTGTTGAAGTCCGAAACCTCGGTGGGTATCTCGGATGGGATCATGTCCATAGTCTCATTCTCGGGACCCGTTATCGGTGTTCATCGCTCCGGTGTTCATCTCTCGGAGGTAATTGCTCCCCAACTGTGACAGCCCCGGCGGTGGGCAGGGTCATGGCCCCTGCGTTCCAATCTTCATGGATCCAGGTGTGGTCGGGATGGAAGTGCGGACCGCGCGCTCGCTCCTCGCCCACCGGTTCGCCGGCCAGGTAGTTGAGGAAGTACATGTTGGTTCCGGGGCAGGCGACGGTGGAATGGAAACCCTGGGGAACGAGGGCTGTATCGCCGTCTTCGCAAACCAGGACCTCGTCGTAGTCCGAGTCCTCCCGCCAGTTCCGGTGCAAGCAGAACCCGGTCCTCGGCTGAAGGCGAAAGTAGTAAACCTCTTCCAGGTAGGGTGACCCGGCGTAGCCGTCGTGGCAGTGAGGGGCCCATCCCGACCAAGTTCCCCGGGGAGCGTAACCCTCGTAGAGGATCAGGCGTTCGGCCGGGAGAGGGGCGGAGAGGATATGGGATATCTGGCGGTAGGAAGCGCCGCCACCGCGTAGCTCGACCTTCATCTCGGCAGGTTCGAACAACCGCAACGGGAGACCGCCCTCGGCCGGAGCGCCCCCGATCGTGAAGGTGAAGTCCTTACCTGTCTCGGCGTGATCTGTCTCGGCTTGATCCGTCTCTACTTCGATCGACCGGCCGGGCGGAACGTAAAGCACATGGGGAAGCTCTTCGAAAACCCCGGTCCTAGCCAACTCGATGAGCTCATTCCCGATTCGCACCAGGCCTCGTCCGGAGATGGGAACCAGAACGACTTCCCGTTCTCCGGCCTTCTCGTCATAACGACTCTCGCCCTGCAGGTGGACCACCCGGAAGTCGAGGTAGGTCCATCCGGCTGATCGGGGCGTTACCGATACGGAGATAGGCCGGTCGCGATTTGCCTTGATCAGGGACGAGCTCACGGCACACTCCAGATCATGAGAGCGCCTGCATCATCACAAATCCGGATCAAGCATCGGCAGATGGTTGTTCGACAGCTGCGCATCCGATGACCATCTGGTTGAAGTCCACCGCTGCCCCGGTCATCATCCCCGATTCTTCGGAGGCGAGGAAGGCGACCGCCCGGGCGACCTCCGGTGTCTTGAGGAGCCGTCCGAACGGCTGGGAGGCTTCGGCCTTTTCCAACCAGTCCGGGTCCCCTCCGTGGAAGCGTTTGCGGATCACATGCTCGCCCGGACTGTCCATCCAGCCGATATTCAACGCGTTGACCCGGATCCGGTCCCACAGCACCGAATTGGCCACGTTCTTGGTGAGGGTTACCAAGGCGCCCTTGGTAGTCGAGTAGATGGTCAGGTAGGGGGGACCTCCGTGGGAGGCCACCGAGGCGATGTTCACGATGGCGCCGGCGGTACCCTCCCGGCGCATGATGCGGATGGCGCCCTGCATGAGCAGGAAGGGAGCACGTACGTTTACCGCCATCAAGTGATCGAATAGATCGACCCCGGTGTCATCGATCGTCCCTCGGTGGGAGTCGCCGGCGGCGTTTACAAGTATGTCAAGGCGGCCGAACGTGTGGTCGGTACGCTCGATTATTCCGGATGTGGCATCCGGGTCGGCGAGGTCGGCCGGCACGAACACGGTACGGCAATCCCGGCCGAGCCGGTCAGCTACGGCCGCGCCGCGCTCCTCGTTACGTCCGGTGATCACCAGCCCTTCCAAGCCTTCCTTGACGAGTTGCCCGGCGATAGCTTCGCCGAGGCCCTGCGTGCTTCCGGTCACGACCGCTACCTTGCCGCCGAAGCGTCCCATCGTCTACCTCCTCCGTTCGATCTGCTGTTCGTAGGTGTGTGTAGTCGCTTGTATCGGTGACTACACACCCACTCGCTGATGTTTGCGCTCGGCTTCCCATTCGGCCCGGGCCACCCTGACCTGTTCCCGGTCACTCACTTCCGGTATACCCACTTCCCACCAGGTGCCTCCTTCCGTCCATGTGTACTGGTCGATGTCCATAACGATGGCGTAACTCCGGTCCGATGCCTTCGCCCTGCGCCAAGCCTCAGGGAGGTCTTCCAGGCGTTCCACCTTTTCGACTCGGGCGCCCATCGACCGGATGTTGCTCACGAAGTCGACCCGGAAATACTCCTCATGGCGGGTAGTGCGGAGCAGGTTGTTGAACTCGGCGCCTCCCGTGTTGACCTGTAGACGGTTTATCACCGCGAACCCGCCGTTATCCATCACCATGAAGATGACCTTTTGCCCCGTCAGGACGGTCGAGTAGATGTCCGAGTTCATCATCAGGTAGGAACCGTCGCCTACCCAGGCGATGACATCGCCGCTGGACCTGGCAATCCTGGCGCCCCACGCCCCGGCGATCTCGTATCCCATGGTCGAGTAGCCGTACTCGGAGTCGAAGCTACCCACCGACTTGGAACGCCAACCCATGGTCAACTCACCCGGAAGACCCCCGGCGGCGGACAGGCAGTAGTCGTCATCATCGCAAAGCTCGTTGACCATCTGGATTACCTGGGCGTATGCGGGTTTTTCCCCGGCTTGGTCGGACTTCCACGAGTCGAGATAGCTGTGCCAGTCGGCGATGTGAGCCTGGGCTGACTCCAGCCATGAGGTCGGCGCCCGGTAGTCACCTAGCAGGCTGTCGACGGCTTCGATCGACACCTGAGCGTCCCCTATCACCGGGGTGGCCGATTGTTTGTGAGCATCCCAGCGGGCCGTGTTGATCGAGATGAACCGGACTTCGGGATGCTTGAACACTGACCACGATCCGGTGGTGAAGTCCTGTAGCCGTGTCCCGACGGCCAGCACCACGTCGGCGTCCTCGGCTACCGAGTTGGCGGCGGCCGATCCGGTCACGCCGATCGGACCGGCGTAGTTCGGGTGGTTGTGAACCAGGGTTGCCTTCCCGGCCACGGTCTCGACCACCGGGATACCGCGCCGTTCCGCGAAACCGGTGAGGGTTGCTACCGCATCCGAGTAGTGGACTCCGCCGCCGCTGATGATCATCGGTCGACGTGCCCCGGCAAGGATGGCGGCGGCCTTCTCCACATCGCGGGGATCGGGACCCGGTCGGCGGATGTAGTGGACCTGAGGGTCGAAGAACCGGGCCGGGTAGTCATACGCCTCCGCCTGAATGTCTTGTGGGAGAGCGAGGAAGGCCGGTCCACGGGTGGCTGGATCCAGCATGACGGCGAGGGCCTGGGGGAGTGACTGGACTACCTGTTCGGGGCGGGTGATGCGGTCCCAGAAACGACTCACCGGCTTGAAGGTGTCACAGACGGTCATAGTGGGGTCTTCGAACACCTCGATCTGCTGGAGGACCGGATCGACTATGCGGTGCTGGAAGGTATCCCCCGACAGGATCAGCACGGGTATCCGGTTGGCATGGGCCACCGCCGCGGCGGTCACCATGTTGGTGCATCCGGGCCCGATCGACGAGGTGGCGATCATGATGCGCCGTCCTCGCATGGCTTTGGCGTAGGCAACCGCGGCCAGGGCCATGGACTGCTCGTTCTGGCCGCGCCAGGTGGGTAGCCGGTCCTGTACCGGTTGCAGCGCCTCCGCCAGACACGTTACGTTGCCGTGGCCGAAGATGCCCATAGCTCCGGCGAAGATCGGTACCTGGCGGTCGTCAACCACGGTATGCTGGTTCAGCAACCACCTGACGATGGCTTGGGCGGTTGTCAGCCTGATCGTTTCCATGTCCTCCTCCAGGTTCTCGGAGCGCGTATTCCAACCCGATGCCGTAGCCCGCTCGCGCCGGATGTCGGTATCTTTGTGTTTCGGTATCTTTGCGTTTCGGTATCTACGTTTATGTGACTTCTGCTTGTATCAGAGAATCCGTACCTTCAAACACCTATGTGTATCAACCGGTGTTTGAAGGTCGGTTTCTATCAGCCGGTATACATCAGTCGATTCGCAGGGACTCTACGTCCTCCCATCGTTCCGACTGCCATGACCGGATCATGGTTGCCGCGACCGCTGCGTTGGCCAGGGCCGTATCGAAGCCGGGCTCGTGGGGACGGCCGGCCGCTACCGACGAGAGGAACTCGTAGGCTTCGATGATCTTCATGTCCTCGAACCCTATCGAATTGCCTCCTCCCGGCACCAGGTTGGCTTGCCGGTGGAACATGTCACCGCCGAGGACTTCTATGAACCCGTCCTCGGGTTGCTCATCCGGCAGGTAAAGGCGCAGTTGATTCATCTTCTCGTGGTCCCACGAGATGGCGCCCTTCGATCCGTTCAGCTCGAACGCCATCTGGCTCTGCGGCCCGAATATGGAGCGGTCGGCCTCCAGAGTGCCCCGCGCCCCGTTCGCAAACTCAACGAGAGCCCCCACGTAATCCTCGTTGGTAACGATTCCGGTCGGATCATCCGGTGAACCGCGGTCGTAATGAGTTCCCGTTCCCGGCTTGGGAAGAGGTCGGCGCCGGACGAAGGTTTCCCGGGTCGCAACCAATCGGCTGATCGGGCCGTACAGGAACTGGGCCATATCGACGGCATGGGACATGATGTCGCTCAGAGCACCGTGGCCGGCCTTGTCTTTGAGGAATCGCCAGCTGAGCAACCCGAGCCGATCTCGCCCGTACATGGTAAAGAACCGGCCCCGGTAGTGGGTCGGGACGCCGACTCGGCCACTTGAGATGAGGTCCTTGGCGTAGCGAACCAGTGGTGCCCACCGGTAGTTGTAGCCGCATCCGGTTATCACCCCGGCCCGCCGTGCGGCCGATTCGATACGAGCGGTGGCATCGGTGGAGATACCTACCGGTTTCTCGCAGAAGATGTGTTTGCCGGCGGCCGCGGCTTGCTCTGCGATCGGTTGGTGCATGGCGTTGGGCGCGGTGATATCGATGACGTCTATATCCGGGCGAGCGATCAGTTCCCTCCAGTCGGACGTTCCGGAGGAGTAGCCGAAATCCTCGACGGCATGACGGGTACGGGCAGGCACCGTGTCGGCCACCCCGGCCAGGACAGGCAGGAAGGTTGCCTCGGGGAAGTACCGAGGGATGGACAGGTAGGAGCGGGAGTGGGCTTGGCCCATCCAACCGAAACCGACCAAGCCGATCCGGATGGGGGTCCGCGCGCCGGTCATACCATTCTCGAAGGTCGGGCCTTCCCTGAGATTCTTGCCAGGACTTTGTCCCAGACCTCGGGGTTGACCAGGTGGGGTGGTTTCTTTCCGTCCATCACCATCAGGGCTTGGTTTACAGCGGAACCGAACATGCGGGCCCGAGCCTCGTCTGTGGCCGAGGCTACGTGGGGGGTGACGACCACTTTCGGGTGTTGAAGAAGCGGGTGATCCGGATCCAACGGCTCCGGATCGGTTACGTCGAGTCCGGCGCCGAGTAGATGACCGTTATCGAGGGCGGCCATGAGCGCGTCCTGGTCAACCAGCCCGCCTCTGGCTGCGTTGACGAAAACGGCGCCCGATTTCATGCTTGCAAACCTATCGGCGTTGAACATACGAGCGTTTTCCGAAGTCATCGGAACATGGACCGAAACGACATCGCTCGCGGCCAGCATCTCATCGAGTGAAGTGGCCCGAGCTACGTCTTCCGGGAAGGCGTCCGCGGGGAGGAACGGGTCGTAGGCTATCGGTTTCATACCGAGGGCGGCGCCATATGCCGCTACCCGTCGAGCGATGCGTCCGAAGCCCACCAAACCCAGCATCTTCCCGTCCAGTTCCAGGGCCGCGTGGGAACGGTAGTAACCGCCGGTGGCCGAACGCAGGCGGACGGCGGATGGGATCACCTGTTTGGCTACCGTCATGATGAGGGCTAGGGAGTGCTCCGCGGTCGGTACCGTCGGACCGTCGGGCACGTTGCAGATCGCTACCCCACGCCGGTTGGCGGCATCGAAATCGATCGTGTCGCAGCCGATGCCGCTACGGCACACCGCCACCAACCCAGGCGCCCGGTCGAAAAGTTGGTCATCGTAGGGTATTCGGGCGGCGATGGCGGCTCCGGCGGTCCGGATGCCGGCGTGGATATCACCTTGCGCGCCATCTCGGCCGCCATTGTCCAGGCTCGGTCCGAGCATTTCGACCGAGGGGGGCACCAGCGGCATGAGTGCCTCAGTCACTTTGCGCTCGAACCAGATACGATGGGCGATATCAACCTCCCCTTTGCACTGGCAGAATCGTAGCGATGATTTCACGATCAGTGGGCGCCATGCGCTGTTTGAGGGCGGATGGTTCCGATTCGGTTGTGGGATCGGGTGCCCGCCTCTCACAGTTCGCGCGGTTCGCGTCCCGCGCTTCCGGAGCTTCAATCGTGGTAGGTTAGGATTTCACCCTTGGAGGGCCGCGCGCTGAGGCCGCCAGGACCTTGCTGATGAACATACCTGCTCATGCGGGTTATCGGTATGAAGATCGTGACGGTCGGTTCTCCCTAGGAGTTGAGTCGGTTAGGTACCCGTCCTGCACCACCGCCGGATGCAGACATGAGGAGGGGAATATGGCGGGAATCCCGTTGCTTGAACGGATCGCGGGCGCACCCATCACCTGGGGTGTCGACCAGTCTCCCGGTTGGGGGTACGTCATGGGCCGCGATCGGATCCTCGATGAGATGCAGGAGGTGGGGCTTCGGGCTACCGAACTCGGCCCTGATGGATTCCTGCCGATCAATCCGGTGGAGCTCGATCCGCTGCTGGGGAGTCGGGATATGAAGCTGGTGGGAGGGTTCGTGCCGGTGCGCCTCTACCGGGAAGAGTTGCTGGAATCCGAGCTGGCCTACGCGGATCGGGCGGCCCGAACCCTGTCCGGCGCTGGCGCCGGCACGTTCGTGCTGGGCCCTGCTTCCGTACTTGACGGATACGACACCCCGGTTGAGTTGAGTGACGACGAATGGGTGGTCTTCGACGAGGCTCTGCAACGCCTCACCGACATATGTGGCGGCTACGGCTTGGAGACCGCCCTTCACTCTCACTGGGCGATGGCGGTCGACCGTCCTGAGCAAATCGAACGGTTACTGGAAACATGTGGGGTTGACATCTGCCTCGACACCGGCCATGTAGCCCTCAGCGGGGGCGACCCGCTTGAGGTGGCCCGGATGGCTGGTGATCGCGTGGTCCATGTTCATCTCAAGGATGTCGATGAGCGTATGGCCGAGCAGGTGCGGGCGGGGGAGCGGCCCTTCCGCCAGGCGGTTATCGATGGGCTCTTCAAGCCGTTGGGAGAAGGTTTTGTCGATGTGGCCGGAGTGGTCCGCTACCTCGAAGCACGGGGCTACCAGGGTTGGTACGTGTTGGAGCAGGATGTAGCGCTGTCGGGTCCACCTCCCACCGGTGAGGGACCCGTTCGAGATGCCCGCAGAAGCGTGGATTATCTCATCGATGTCGGTGGGGAATAGTCAGCCTGTCCAGGAAGGATCCCGGCTCGCTCTCATAGTCGAACCGCCGGCAGCCGTTTCAGTTCTCTACCCACCGGGTCAACGTAGATTCCGGCTGACTCCAGGGCAGTCGCCCCGATCAGGGGTTCCGTGTTAGAACCACCGAATATCACCGTAGCTCCGATGGTCTCACCCATGATCTCCAACTCGGCTACAGCTACGTCGAAGCTGACCTCCGTGCCGTCAGCCAACTCGTAAACCCGCGTGCCTCGCGGTGCCAGACCGATGGATTCGAGCCATGGTCCCGGTACCAGTGAATCGATCGCTCCGGTGTCCACCAAGAACCGGCCCCGCCATTCCCTCTCCGGGATCGTCGGATTTCGTATGATTGCGTTGGTGTAAGTTAATCCCATGTCGCTCATTCCAACCTGAGGAGATGTACATAGCACATCTTGACTTGAACAGTAACTACCTGACCGGTTCATGGACTATGTTCAGTTCGAGAGGAGACCGACGATGAGAGTATCCCACCGGATCAAGCCGATCAGCTATCTAAAGGCTCATGCCGCCGAGGTCGTGCGAACCCTCGGCGAGCAGGGAGAGCCGTTGATCATCACCCAGAACGGCAAGGCGAAGGTGGTCATCCAGGATATCGACAGCTACGAGCAGATGCAGGAGACGCTCGCTTTGCTCAAGGTGTTAGCACTCGGAAACCGTGAGGTGGATGCCGGTAGGATACGACCGGCCGCTGATGTCATAGCGGAACTTCGGGAGCGGCCACTACCCGACTGATGCCCTTCCGTGTCCGATTGACCTCCGGTGCCGAGAGCGACTTGCAGGCGATCTATCGTTACTTAGATCGACATGCAGGAGTTGGGCACGCCGACCATGTATTGGATCGGCTGGAGGAGACACTTGAGGCCCTAGCCCACTTCCCGCTACGGGGACGTTTTCCGAAGGAGTTGGCTGACCTAGGGATATTGGAGTATCGGGAGGTTCCGTCGCTCCGTACCGAGTGATCTACCGAGTTAGCGGTGACCATGTCTACGTGCTGGTGATTGTCGACGGTCGGCGGGAAATGCATGCGTTACTAGAGCGACGCCTATTACAGGCGTGATGTTGGCGGAAACGACGAGTCGGGCGTTGAAAAGGGTCCGTGCAAAAGGGGTTTCGCGCTCTGTCCGCACAGTATCTACCAGGCAGTTTGCCGGATTGCTAACCCTGCTGGATGGTTCTTAAGCACCATCCTAATCGGATCCACCACTTCTAGCCACGAGGTCCAGTCGCCTCCGTGTGGTGGTTTTCCGGTTTGAGTGGTTTCGATCAGGGTGGGGGTTTGTTCCGGGGCAGGGTTTGGTATCCGTTGGGTGTTTTGTGGATTTGGAGGTTTTGGGTTTGTATCCATTTGTGGTGTTGGTGGCAGACCGCGACGAGGTTGTCGATGTTGGTGGGTCCGTGGTCGCGGTGCCATTCTTGGATGTGGTGGAGTTCGCAGCGCCGCATGGGTGCGCCGCATTGGTAGCATCCTCCGTCGCGGACGGCTACGGCGAGGCGTTGGGCGGCGTTGCCGAGTCTTTGGTTGCGTCCTAGCCAGAGGGGACGGCCGGCCCGGTCGTAGATCATTCCGGCTAATTGGGTGTCGGGTGTGAGTGTTTTGAGGATACTGGGTGGTACGGGTCCTACTCCGATGATTTCGACCTGTCCGCCGGGTTCGGTGCCGTCTATAGCGCCGAGGTTGGCTGCGATGATGAGCTGGGTGGAGGCTTTGGCTTTGATCCCGACCTGGTCGGTAATGAACTGTCCCGACGTCGCGTTGCGGTTGGTTAACAACTCGAACACCACATCGGCGACCCGCTGTTTCGGTGTTCGTACCTTGTCCGGGTCCTCACCGTTGGCGCCGTCGCGGCGGAGATGGTGCAGGTAGTGGTTGTCTACGGCTTGGCGGACTTGTTCGAACTGCGGTCTCGGCAACTTGGCCATTCAGGACACCGAGTCCGGTGTCCGCTTCTACCCATAGTTTGGCTTCCCGGGCTTTCCGCTGCCGCTCCAGGGGGTCCAAACCCTGTTCGATCAGTTTCCGCTCCGACCATCTGCGGGTGTGTTGCCCGAAGCTGTCAGCAGGCAGCCGGTCAGCGGCTTCCAGCAGATCTTGGTCGGTGTCCACAGCTTCGGGACCGACCTTTTCCGCGGCGTTGACCAACGCGTTGACATGGTTGGGGGTGAGATTCCCGTTGGCGAACCGTTCTTTGACCTTGGGCATCGCCTTCAGTTGTTTTCCCATTTTGGCGATCCGTTTGGATTCGCGGGTAGGAAGGCGGGTTCCCTGCCGTAGTACTTCGGCCGGGTCAGCTTCGGTGTTAGCGGCGGTTTGCATTTCGGCTACGTCGCACATCAAAGAGGCGGCCACCGACCGGATACGGCTCAGCAACCCGAGGGTTTGTTCGGTGTCTCGGGGTGACATGGGCCGGATACGGGCCTGTTCCAACTCGTCGAGAGCCGCAGCGATTCTGGGATCCGTTCCACTATCCGGGAGGGCGGGAGATCTTACGGCGTTTGTGCCAGGAGTGCCACCGCCTTGAATGTCAGCGAACGTATGTTCGTATCTCATAACCTAGTTATACCAAACCCTTAGGACATATGCCAACCCCTATGTATCGAAAACCAGCACACAGACAAGGAAAGATTTATCAACCTGGGCAGCCGGTGCCCAATCTAAAATACAGGTACCGTCCGCGCCTGACAGTCCCGAAACCGGCAGAACTGTCACTCAGGCCTTCTAAGGTTGTTTTCGTGCTAACGCTTCCTCAACTCGAACGGCATTTGTTCGCCGCCGCCGACATCCTGCGGGGGAAGATGGACGCGTCGGAGTTCAAGGAGTACATCTTCGGCGTGTTGTTCCTGAAGCGGGCGAGTGACGTGTTCGAGCAGGAGTACCGGCGAATCATCGACGACCAACTCGCCAGGGGGCGGTCACAGGAAGAGGCCGAGCAGCGCGCTGAGGACCGGGACTACTACGAGGTGGGATTCTTCGTGCCGTCCGAGGCTCGCTGGTGGAACATCCGCGACGACATCCACCATCAGGTGGGTCACGGGCTGAATAAAGCGTTGGGCGCCCTTGAGCAAGCCAACGTATCGCTTGAAGGGGTGTTGCGGCATATCGACTTCAAACGGCGGGTCGGTAACACGACCGTTTCGGACAAGAAGTGGCGCGACCTCATCGACCACTTCTCCAAGTATCGGCTTCGCAACGAGGACTTCGAGTTTCCCGACCTGTTGGGCGCCGCCTACGAGTATCTGATCCGGGATTTTGCCGACACGGCCGGTAAGAAGGGCGGCGAGTTCTACACGCCCCGCCCGGTCGTGCAGCTTATGGTGCGCCTCGTCGATCCTCAGGAGGGTATGGCCATCTATGACCCATGTTCGGGATCGGGCGGCATGCTGATCTACGCCCACAAACATGTGGCGGACAACGGCGGCGATGCCTCCAATCTGGTCTTGGCCGGACAGGAGAACAACGGCGTCACCTGGTCGATCTCGAAGATGAACATGCTGCTGCACGGGATTCGGGACGCTGAACTCCGCAACAACGACACGCTTACCAACCCTGAGCATGTGAAGGACGGGGAATTGATCCGGTTCGATCGGGTGATCACCAACCCGCCATTCAGTCAGAGTTACGACAAAGCCTCCCTCACTCACACTGAACGATTCCGATACGGCTATACCCCCGTGGGTGGTAAGAAGGCCGACCTCATGTTCCTCCAGCACATGCTGGCCGTCCTCAAGAGAGATGGGATGGTGGCTACGGTCATGCCCCACGGGGTGCTGTTCCGGGGCGGTGCGGAGGGGAAGATTCGCCGGGCCATCATCGAGGACGACCTGCTCGACACCGTCATCGGTCTCGGCCCGAAGCTGTTCTACGGTACCGGCATCCCCGCGGCCATCCTGATCCTGCGAGCCAAGGGCGCCAAGCCGTCGGCGCGGCGAGGCAAGGTGCTGTTCGTTAACGCCGATCGTGACTATGGCGAGGGTCGCGCCCAGAACCATCTGCGGCCCCGTGACGAGGAGAAGATTACCGCCGCCTACCGTAACTACACCGATGTGGACGGATTCGCCAAGGTGGTCACCCTCGAGGGGTTGACCGAGAACGACTTCAACTGCAACATCCGCCGCTACGCCGACAACTCCCCACCATCCGAACCGCACGATGTACGGGCTCATCTACACGGAGGCGTGCCCGTAGCGGAGGTCGACGCGGCGAGGGGTCTGCTCGAGAGCGCCGGTGTTGATGATACATCGCTCTTCGTTTGCGGGGGGGGGGGGGGGTACATTATTTATCGTGGGTTTACGATGCTATATCGCCGGAAGGCAAAGAATCCGCCCACGCGTCCATCAAACAAGATGTGTCGCGACGTCTGGACACCGTCCCGTGGTTTCGCTGGTGGTCCGAAGTCGCGGAACCTGTTATCCGATCACTGCCAGACGAAGGCTCTCTACTAACTGGTCTACGCCATCAATTGGTGGAGGACTTCACGGCGTGCATGATGCCGACCGGGATGGACCGGTTCACCGCGGCGGGTATAGCGGCAACATGGTGGGAAGAGAGCTTCTTCGAGCTAAAAACCGCCGCCAGTCGCGGTTGGAAGGCCGTGCTCGAAGCTTGGCTCACCACCGCGGAGGCGAGCCAGGAGGACCATAACGCGCCTCCCATGGCCGATCAGATAGCCGTCCGGTTACTGGCCGCATCCGAACTTGCCAAGCGATCGGAACTGGTAGCCGAACACGCTCGCCTTGACGCGGCGATCAAGTCTGGAGACTACTCCCCGGCGGAGATCAGGAAGCTGAAGGCGGTCCGCACCAAGGCGAAGAGGGCTTTGAAGGTGCTGGAGGCAGGGTTGCTTACTATCGCGCGGCAGACGCTCGAAACTCTGTCGCCGGACGATGCTCTAGTCAAGGCTATCGGTGAACTCCTGCGGAGGGTCGAGAAGCTGGTGGCTGATCACTTCGCTGAGGTGGAGCGGAGCGTTGTTGATTGGTACGACAACCTCGTCAATAAGTACGGCACGACTCTCGAATCACTCGAAACGGAACGGGACACCGCCACCGCCTGGCTCGATAAGCACCTCAAGGAGTTGGGGTATGGCTGAATGGGGAATGTCACGACTCAGAGACTTGGGGAAGGTTGTAGGCGGTGGAACTCCGTCACGGGAGAGGCTTGAGTATTGGAACGGGAGCATCCCGTGGCTTACGCCTGGGGAACTCACAGGGAATAATGAAAAGTACGTATCCGAAACCCATGACTGCATTAGCCAACTCGGGCTTGTTGTATCCGGTGCCAGGCTATTGCCTGAAGGGTCGCTCCTTGTGACTAGTCGTGCCTCGATCGGGTCCTGTGCCTTGGCGGGCAGACCGATGGCGACGAATCAGGGCTTCAAGAACTTAGTTCCGAATGAGGATGTAGATCATTCCTACCTTTTCTATCTGGGTCGAATACTCGGCCGAGAGATGACAAGGCGTGCCTCGGGTACAACCTTCTTGGAGATCTCAGGAAGAGAGTTTGGACGGATCACGATCATGCTGCCGCCTTTGGAGGAGCAGCGGCGGATCGCGGAGATTCTCGACACGATCGACGAGGCCATTCAAGCCACCGAGCGAGTCATCGCCAAGCTAACCGTGATCAGAGATGCAGTTCAGTATCGGCTCATTTCGAATACCCGAGGTGAGCCGACCACGCTTTCCTCGGTTGCTGTTTTGCGAGGTGGCCATGGCTTCCCGGACGATGAACAGGGGGCTAGAGATGGTTCGCTGCCCTTCTACAAGGTAAGCGACATGAACCGCATCGGTAATGAGAAGTACCTACGCAGAGCGAACAACTACGTAGAATCTGACGTGGTGGAGCGCCACCGCTGGCGGGTCTTTCCGCCCGGTGCCGTGGTGTTTGCCAAGGTAGGTGCTGCGCTGTTGAGTAACAGGCGCCGTATCCTGACCGTCCGTTCGATTGTCGACAATAATATGATGGCCGCGATTCCACGACAGCGTGTGTTGACAGAGTGGCTTTATCGCTGGCTCCAGACGATCGATTTCGGTCGATTGGTGCAAGTCGGAGCACTCCCGTCTGTTAATCAGAGTCAACTCGGCCGGCTCACCCTTTGTCTACCGCCGCGGCAGGAGCAAGAACGTCAGGTTGTGGTGCTCAAGGCTTTTGATTCTCGGCTCAGAGCAGAATCCAATGAATTATCGAAGTACAAGAGGATCCGTTCCGGTCTCGCAGCCGATCTCCTCTCAGGCCGAGTACGGACGGTGCCATCATGACCTCCGGACCGGAATGGGAGAAGGTCGAGCGACCCCTCCTGGAGCATCTGGCGATCCTGGGGTGGGAGACGCTGATCTGGCCGGAGCGACGACCGACCCACCACGTCGCCCGGTCTTCGGATCGCGATGTCGTACTCCACCAGCGACTCCGTTCCGCGCTCCGTAAGCTGAACCCTGGCCCCGACGGCCGGACGTGGCTCGACGAAACACGGATAAAGGCGGCGCTCTCGGAACTCCAATCGATGCCGGCCGGAACCAAGCTGCTGGAAGCCAACCGGCACGCTACCGATCTGCTGCTCGGAGGATTCACGGTTGCCGGGCTTGAGGGGTGGGACGGAGGACGGGACCGGACCATCGATTACATCGACTGGAACGACTGGTCGGCCAACGACTTCCTGGCCGTTTCGCAGTTTACGGTCGCCACGCAGGGGAAGGCGCCGAACATCCGCCCCGACGTGACTCTGTTCGTTAACGGTATCCCGCTGGTGGTGATCGAGGCCAAGCCTCCCGGTCCCGAGAGCGGAATCGCCGACGCTATCGATCAACTCCGCCGCTACGCCAACCAGCGCGACACCCAGGCTCCGGAAGGCGCCGAGCAACTGTTCCGGACCAACCAGTTCACCGTCGCCACCACCGGCGAGCGAGCGGAGGCGGCGACCTTCACTGCCGAGCCCGAGCACTACATGGCCTGGAAGGACCCGTTCCCAGCCACACCTGAGGAGGTGGCGGAATCACTGGGAAAACCGGTTGATGCGCTCACTCAGCAGGATCTTCTCGCGGCGGGGATGCTGGCACCGGAGCGCCTGGTAGACCTCATCCGCCACTTCACCCTGTTCATGGAGGTTGGAGGTGGTCGCACCGCCAAGATCGTCAGCCGCTACCAGCAGTATCGAGGGGTTCGCAAGGCGATAAACCGACTACTCACGGGCGAGACCAGAAGCGTCAACGGTGAAGTCGACCGCCGTGGCGGGATCATCTGGCACACGCAGGGTTCCGGCAAGAGCCTGACTATGGCCTTCCTGATCAGAGCGATGCGCAGCCATCCTGAACTTCGGCGGTTCAAGGTGGTGCTCGTCACCGACCGGAGGGATCTGGAACGCCAACTCCGTGACACGGCGGCGCTGGTGGGGGAGACCGTCAAGGTCGCTCGCAGCAGCCGGGAGGCGCGATCGCTGCTGAGGGTGTCCGGACCCGGCGTGGTGATGGTGATGATCCAGAAAGCCCGCGACTCCACGGGTCCGGATGTCGAAGGTGTCGGTGGGGGAGAGCGGTTCCCGATTCTCAACCGCTCGGAGTCCATCCTGGTCATGATCGACGAAGCACACCGCTCGCATGCCTCGGTGCTGCACGCCAACCTGATGCACGCTGTGCCCAATGCGGCCCGGATCGGCTTCACCGGCACGCCCATCATCATGGGTAAGCGGAAGAAGACCCGTGACATCTTCGGCGGCTATCTCGACCGTTACACGCTCAAGGATTCGGAGGCGGACGGATCGACGGTACCCATCCACTATGAGGGTCGATGGGCCGACGCGGCGGTCAAGGGGGCTTCGAGGATGGATGAGGTCTTCTACCGGTGGTTCGCCGCTCTCACAGACACCCAGCGAGAGACCTTGCAGCGAAAATACGCCACCGTTCCCCGGATACTGGAGGCTCCCGAGGTGATCGAGGCGAAGGCCAGGGACATCTTGTGGCACTATGTGAGCACGGTGATGCCCGGTGGATTCAAGGGCATGGTGGTAACCACGAGCCGCCAGGCTTGCCTGCGCTACCTCCAAGCCCTGAACAAGGCCAGGGAGGAGTTGGTCCGGGACATCTCCGAGGAGTATTCGCATCCATCCGGGGGAGTCGGCTCGCGGAACGATCTCGATGAGCATTCGCGCCGGGGCGCAGCAAGGGACATTGACCTGATCAGCGAGCTCGAGTTCGTGCCGGTGTTCTCCGCAGACCACAACGACCCACCGGACTATGCCTCCTGGACCGACCGGCAGCGTCAGCAGAGGCATATTGATAGCTTCAAGCTTCCTCTGGGGCCTGCCGAGGATGTGAAGCGAAGCCCGGCGGCGCTGCTGATCGTGAAGTCGATGCTGCTTACCGGGTTCGACGCTCCGCTAGCCCAGGTTCTCTACCTCGATCGGTTCATCCAAGAGGCGGAACTACTCCAAGCCGTGGCGAGGGTGAACCGGACCGCCCCGGACAAGTCGCATGGCCTGGTCGTGGATTATTATGGTGTCTCCGCACAACTCACCCGAGCTCTGGCCGCCTACGCCAACGCGGAGGGGGAGATCGTAGATCCCGATGTGGATGGCGCCCTCCGCCCCCTCGCTGCGGAGATCGAGAAGCTGGAACCGCAATGTCGGCGGGTCCGGCACTTGTTTATTCAGCACGGGATCGAGCCCATTGTCGACGGCGAGGTGATCGAAGCATGCGTTCAACTGCTGGCCGACGAACGCCTCCGAGCCGAGTTCGACGCGGCCCTGCGAACCTTTCTCACCACCTTCGATACAGTCCTGCCCAGGCCTGAAGCCCTGCCTTTCGTAGAGGACGTGAACCTGTTCGGCGAGATCCAGATCATGACCCGGCGTCGCTACCGGGACACTCCGGACGGCGATTTCGATCCTTACAAGTACCGGGAGAAGGTGCGGAGGCTGATCGATGATCACATCACGGTTCTCGATCTCAGCCGGAAGATCGAGCCGCTGCGGATCACCGATCCCGCCTTTCGTACCCATGTCGAGGAGATGGGTACGGGTAGGGCCAAGGCTTCGGAGATGGAACACGCCGTGCGCCACCACGTCCGTACGCATGTCGATGAAGACCCGGTCTACTACGGGAAGCTGTCGGAGAGGATCGACGAGATTCTTGATCGGCTCGAAGAGCGCTGGGACCAGATAGCCTTCGAACTCGGAGAGTTGGTCGACGAGGTCAACGCCGGCCGCACCGACGAAGACAACACGGGCCTTGATCCGGTCACCGAACTTCCGTTCCACAACCAGATAGCCGAGAAGCTCGCCACATCCCAGACCGACTCCTGCCTACGACTAATCGATCTTACGAGACAGCTTGTTGCCAGGGTGCGCCGGATCATCGGCGTCGTGGGCTTCTGGGACAACGCGACCAAACAGGATGAACTCCGCAAGGCGGTCAAACGTACACTCGATGACAGTGACCTGTTCACCTTCTCAAGCCTCGATGAGTTGGCCACCGAGGTCGTCGCCCTTGCCAAGGCCAACCAGCACCGTCTGTGATGACGGCGGCGCCGGTGGCAGCGTTGCACGATCGACCTGAACTGATCATCGGTGACCTCGTGCTCGAGGTCGCTCCGCCCCACCAACGCAAGACTATTGAGATCGTCGTCGAGCGCGACGCCGCCCTGGTTCTGAAGGCCCCGCCCGGGGTGACGATCGAGCGAGCGACCCGCTTCATCAACGCCAAACGTCCGTGGATCTACCGCAAGCTCATCGAGAAAGACGCTCTGTCCGGCCCGCCCGTCGTCAAGCGGTTCGTAGAGGGGGAAGGATTCCCTTACCTCGGTCGTAGCTATCGACTCACCGTCAACGCGGAGGGGAGGAGGGTCCGCCTCGATCGAGGACGCTTCCACATACCGGCCGCAGATGTGGACCAAGGCACCGCAGCTATGCGCCGCTGGTACACCGAAGTCGGCGCCAGGTGGCTAAGAAAGAGGATCCGGCCCTGGGTATCCCGACTGGGTGAGCAATCCGTGGCTGTCGAGGTCCGCGATCTCGGGTTCCGCTGGGGTTCAGCCCGCCCCACCGACGGCCCCCAACGCATCAACATCCACTGGGCCACCCTTCAGCTTCCCCCGAGCCTGATCGACTACGTGCTGGTCCACGAACTGGCTCACCTGCGTGAACGCAACCACACGCCCGAGTTCTGGGTCGTCGTCGAACGACTGATGCCTGGTTACCAGACTCACAAAGTTGCCCTCGCCGCGGTGGGCAAGAACATCTGGCTCGGAGCGGTTGTAGACCAGTAGAACGCGGGCATTCCGCTACTCTCGGGGGCGGACAGGGCACACTGATCGAAGTGTGGAAGGCGTGAATCCGGACGGAGCAAAGTTGAAATCTCGCAAACCTACCGCTGGTGCAGTTTTCTATCGATGTGCGTTGCAGGTAAACCCGCACGATTACGCCAGAGTCTTTCGTGGCGAAGAGAATGAAGGTGACGCCGTATCTTACGCCGAAGCCATGATCGACGTGGCAGTTGAGAACGGTATCTCTGTGCTGGCCATTACTGATCACAACGATGCGAGCAGTGTAGCCCCGTTCCGGGAAGCGGCTATAGGTAGGGGCATAACCGTGTTTCCAGGTTTCGAGCTGACTTCTTCTGAAGGTATCCATGTCTTATGTATCTATCCTCCGGATACCGAAGAAGATCAGCTTGGACGCTTTCTGGGCGATTTTGGGATACTTACTATCGGGTCATCGTCGGAGCTATCAACCGAGTCATTCGAAGGCATTCTCTCGCGAGTGAGAGAACAAGGCGGTATTTCTATAGCAGCTCACGTTACCCATGACAAGGGTCTATTGGAGACACTGACTGGCCGAGCCCGTATCAATGCATGGAGGAGCCAGGACTTACTGGCTGTTCAGATCCCAAGTTCTATAGAGGAACTCCCAGTTAGTTACCGTCGAATAGTTCAGAACAAAGACCCACAATACTTACGAACTGATCCCGCAAGTGATAGACAAGCTGTTGCTGTGGTGAATTCTAGTGATGTTTCAAGGCCTGAGGACTTGTACAACCCCGGTGCTACATGTTACATCAAGATGTCGGAGGTCGGCATTGAGGGTCTACGTCAGGCGTTCCTCGACCCGGATTCCCGTATCAGGCTGAATAGCGATGTGGAACCAGACAGCCACTCCGAGCTACTCACTATTGCGTGGGAAGGTGGGTTTCTAGACGGTGTGAGTATTCGCTTCAACACGAACCTCAATGTCCTCATAGGCGGACGCGGTGCAGGAAAGTCAACGGTTATCGAAAGTCTGCGCTTCGTGCTCGGACTCGAAGCCATCGGAGTGGAAGCGACTAAGAGCCACCAGGGGATCGTTCGTCAAGTACTCCGCAGTGGCACCAAGATCTCATTGTGGACGCGTCGCGTTCGCCCGGCGCAACGCGACTACTTGATTGAGCGCACGGTGCCTAACCCCCCCCGTTGTCCGCGATGAGGTTGGTCAAGTATCGAACCTGTCGCCCACGGATATCCTTCCCCGCGTTGAGATATATGGACAGCACGAGATCTCCGAGCTCGCCAAGAGCCGTGAGAAACGCACTCGCCTGCTCGACAGGTTCGTAGAGAGTTATCCAACATTGGCCAGACGGAAGGCCGACATACGACGGGACCTTGTGGCAACGAGGCGGTCTCTTGTGGATGTACGACGGGAGATGACTGAAGTCGAGGATCGGCTGGCTGCGCTGCCGGTTATCGAAGAAACGCTCAGGCGCTTCGAGGACGCCGGTCTTGAGGACCGGTTGAGGGAGCAGAGCCTTCTCGTTCGCGAGGAGCAGATATTAGATTCGATTCCCGAGCGTATGTCGGTCTTCGTCGAGTGCTTGGATACGCTGCGTCAAGAGTTACCTATCGACCGGCTGTTTCTGTCACCCAAGGCGATCAAAAGTCTACCCGGACGGGAAGTCCTTGCGGAAGCCAACGAGATACTCGAGTGCTTGAGCCACGACTTGAGACAGGCTGCGAACCAGATTGAGGAGGCACTTCGACGCGCCGATCAAGGAGTTGACGGTATTCGTGTTGTTTGGGGTGAGCGGAAGCTTGAGGTGGAAACCGCCTACCAGCGTATCCTGCGCGAGCTCCAGAAGTCAGCCGTGGATGCCGAGGAGTTCATCCAACTGCGCAGGGAAGTTGAGGGTTTACGCCCGCTTCGTCAGCGTATGCCGCTCTTGGAACAGCTCGAACGCGAGCACAGCGATCACCGACGCACTCTACTGGCGGAGTGGGAGGATCTCAAGGCAGAGGAGTTCCGACGTCTAGATCGGAGTGCTAAGAAGGTCAACCGGAAATTGATGCACCGGGTTCAAGTGGAAGTAACGGCTGGCGGTGATCGAGAGCCTTTGGTCAACCTTCTTCGTGGGGAGATTGGAGGTCGTCTCTCCGAGGCGATCAACGCTATCAAGAGGCAAGAGACCTTTTCGCTTCCTGAGTTCGTAGAAGAATGCCGAAGGGGTGCCAACGCTCTTATCACAACATATCGGATACCATCAGGACAGGCGGCTAACCTCGCCGCAGTTCCTCCCGAAGTTCTGATGCTGATTGAGGAACTGGAGTTGCCACCCACCACTTCCATCAGGCTGAATACAGCGCCTTCCGAGGATCAGCCAGTATGGCAGACCTTGGAAGAACTGTCGACAGGTCAGAAAGCGACCGCTGTTCTGCTTCTGCTACTGCTTGAATCCGATGCGCCTTTGATCGTGGATCAACCCGAAGACGACCTCGACAACCGATTCATCACCGACGGCATCGTTCCTCGGATACGGGACGAAAAGAACAAGAGGCAGTTTATCTTTTCTACACACAATGCCAATATACCTGTGCTCGGCGACGCCGAGTTAATTGTAGGACTTACGGCAAGAGGTGAAGCTGGGCAAGGGCAAGCACGGACATCGCCCGAGCACGTAGGTTCGATAGATGCACAGCCGGTACGAGAACTGGTAGAAGAACTTCTTGAAGGCGGCAAGGACGCGTTCGAGAAAAGACGCCGTAAGTATGGATTCTAAGGATGAGCAATGAATAGAGTCAGGCTTTTTGAACTCGTAAGAGCGGGTGAGAGCTCGTCTCTGGAGTTCAAACGAGATGGTCTTCGCATCGAGGCTCTTGCCAAGGAATTGGTGGCGTTTCTCAACCTTGAGGGGGGCACCGTACTAATCGGTGTCGAGGATGACGGAAGCATCTCGGGAACGCATCGGGACAACCTCGAGGAGTGGGTAGCCGAGGCGTGTCGTAGGAAGATAGGGCCTCCGATCGTCCCACTCATGTCGTGGACGAGGAATGTCGAACGAGGACGTGACGTCCTTGCCGTGGCTGTTCCTCCAGGGCCGGACAAACCGTATGCGCGGATTCACAACAATCGCAAGGTCTATTACATCCGGGTCGGTAGCACCTCCCGTGAGGCGAGCCAGGAAGAGCTCGAGAGGATGTACCAAGCTTCCGGACGTTTGCGCTACGGAGCCAAGCCCGTGCCGGGCGCAGGTCTCGAAGCGCTTGATCGCCGCAGGCTACGCGACTACCTGACTCATGTCCTGGGATGGGTTTCTCCTGAGGATGAAGACCTTGGGGGTTGGGAATCCCTGTTACAGAATCTCAAGATTATGACGGTCTCCATCGGGCAGTACGTCGCGACCATTGATGGCATGCTCCTCTTCGGGAAACTACCCAGGAGGTATGTACCTCAATCCGGGATACGCGCCATCTGCTATCCGGGGACCGAGCCGAACTACGCCACCCGCGCCGACGAAGACCTGCGGGGACCGATGGTTTCGCTCACCGCCCAGGACGGTTCGTTGATCGAGGCAGGGCTGGTTGATCAGGCCTGGGATTTCTTACGCCGCAACACAACCCCGACGGCTCACCTGTCGGGAGCTCGGCGGATTGACCGATGGGAGTATCCCGAGGAGGTAGTTAGGGAGGTGTTGGTTAACGCTCTTGTCCATCGTGACTACAGCATCGCCGGTACCGACATCATGCTCGCCGTGTATGCGGATCGGATGGAGATCGTGAGTCCCGGCCGTCTGCCTAACACGATCACAGTGGATGGGATGCGGGCCGGAGCGCGATATGCACGCAACCAGACCCTGGTCAACGTCATGCGCGACTACGGATACGTGGACGCTCGCGGCATGGGTGTGCGGAACAAGATCATTCCAGGAATGCGATCCCACAACGGCACAACCCCCGACTTGATAGAGGAAGAGTTTCGCTTCACGGTCCGCCTCTGGAAGACCGCCTGAGCCGTGCAACTAGCTGACGATTGCGGTGAGCGTCCGACCGCATCGGAAGGAGTGCGCCGACGGCCCGGAGTTCCCAAGAACGCGAAAATCGCCGGAATGGTTTGCGCCACCGGGCCCTCCCCCACCGCCACCCTACCTAGGCGCTTGAGCGCGTATCTCCGTCCCCTCGATGGGGGTGGATGGACAACATGATCCCGGCATCAATCCGGTCGGTACCTGACCGAACCGTCGGTGTTTTACGGTTATCTATTAGTATGCAACGAATCTGGGACATCTCCAACCGTCATATGCCCGGAACGCCCGGCGAGCATAACCGAAACAAGACAAAGTTTCGCGAATTCGTGGGGATGTGGGTTGGATGAAGCTAACCGCAGTCCTCAGAAAGCGGTTGTCCACTTGTGGCGGCGGAGTAATACCACAAGTGGGGCAACGGCAAGGGCCAGGGTGGTGACGACGAAGAGGACCAGCGGACCAGCGGCGTCGTACATGGGCGCCGCGGCGAATGCTCCCGCTGCCGCCAGCGTCAGTCCGAACGCTTCCACCAGGCCTTGGGCTTCTGCCGCCTGTCCGGGTGGCGCGACCTTGGCGACGGCTGCTTGACCGGGAAGGGTGACGAAGGCCCAGCAGGTCGAGTGCAGCGCCCCGATTACCAGGAGGGCGGGTATCCCACCGGCCAATCCGTAGGCGGCCAGCATAGGGAGCCCCAGCAGGCAGGCTATCAGGGCGAGCCGGATCGGGTTGGTGCGGTCGGCCAACCTGCCGCTGACCGGGGTAAGGGCCACGGTCGGCAACGCGATGATCAGGAACCCAAGGCCGACGAGTATCGGCCCCGCTCCGAGGTCGGTCATGTAGCGGGCCCAGATGGCGTCGATCACCCCGATGTAGAGCCAGTTGGAAGCGGCGAGTAGCAGGCCCGACACGAAGCCCGGGATGGCGGTCAGGCCACGCCTCGAAAGCCTGGTCGGGGACGGCGGGTAGGCACCGGGCTTGACCAGAGGGAGGACCAGAAGTAGCAGGACCGCCGCTCCCGCCGGGGCGAGGAACGGGAGGGTGTGGTTGATCTCGTTGAGTGCTCCCCCGAGGGGAGGGCCTAGCAGGATACCCGCGATCATCGCCACCAGCACCTGGCTCAGGGCTCGTCCGTGGCGGTCCTGGTCCCAACTCATCATGATTCGCCTGGCCGCGCCTATCGAAGCACCCTCCGCCAGTCCCATCAGGGCTCGGGCGGCGACCCATTGCCAGAGGGCGGTGGCGAAGACCATCCACAGCAAGGAGGCCACCAGCAGCCCGCAGCCGGCGGCGATCAGGCGTAGTTCCCAACCTCGGTCGGCAAGTGGCGCTAGCCAGAGGTTGCCGAATAGGGTCATGGCGAACGGAATGCCGGCCAGAAGCCCCAGTGACCAGGTGGGGAAGCCATACCGGTCCTGTATCTCCGCCAGTAGGGCGAATATCACCCCGATGCCGGTGGCCAGTGTGGCGACGTAGGTGAGTAGAACCAGACGAGGCACTCTGTGAAGGGTTGGCGGCACCGCCGGGATGGTAGTTGCCGGTCGCTCAGGGACCGCTCAGAAGGCGTTTCGCCACTTGTCTCGCCTGGTCAGGACAGCCATCGGGAGCAGGGCGATGGCTGCGGCCGTCACGACGAACAACACCGTCCGACCTCCCAATTCGTACAGGGGCGCGGCGGCGAACGCTCCTACAGCGGCGAGGGTCAACCCGCTGGCCTGGACCATGCCCTGAGCCTCGGCGGTCTGGCCGGGTGGCGCCACCTTGGCCACCGCGGCTTGGGCGGGCAGGCTGAGAAAGGCCCAGCAGGTCGAGTGCAGCGCCCCGATTACCAGGAGGGCGGGTATCCCACCGGCCAACCCGTAGGCGGCCAGCAGAGGGAGCCCGAGAAGGCAGGCTATCAGGGCGAGCCGGATCGGGTTGGTACGGTCGGCCAGCCTGCCGCTCAGCGGTAGGAACACAACGGAGGGGAGAGCGATCATGACGAATCCGATTCCGACCAGGAGCGGTCCCGCTCCGAGGTCGGTCATGTACCGGGCCCAGATGGTGTCGATAACGCCGACGTAGAGCCAGTTGGATGATCCGAGCATCAATCCGGAGGCAAAACCCGGGATGGCCATCAGGCTGCGGCGGGAAAGCCGGGCGGGTGGTGGTTGATACTTGCCCGGTTTGATTATCGGAAGGAGGAAGAGCACCAGGACGGCGGCGCCGGCGGGTACCAGGAAGGGAGCGGCGAAGTTGATCTGGTTGAGGGCGCCGCCGAGGGGTGGGCCGAGCAGTATCCCTGCGACGACAGCCACCATGATCTGGCTCAGGGCTCGTCCCTGGCTATCCTGGTTCCAGCTCAGCATGATCCGGCGGGCCGAGTTCACCGAGATACCTTCGGCGAGACCCATCAGAGCGCGGGCGGCGACCCATTGCCAGAGGGTGGTGGCGAATACCATCCACAGCAGTGAAGCGGCCACCATTCCGCAGCCGAAGGCGATCATGCGTAGCTCCCAACCTCGGTCGGCAAGCGGCGCCAGCCAGAGGTTGCCGAATAGGGTCATGGCGAACGGAATGCCGGCCAGAAGCCCCAGTGACCAGGTGGGGAAACCGTACCGGCTCTGGATCTGGGCCAGCAGCGCGAATACCACCCCGATTCCCGATGTCAGGGTTGCTACATAGAGAAGGAGGACCAAGCGTGGCAGTCGAGAATCTGGTCCGTGCACACTGGCCAGATTAACGACTTCCGAATGCCGTGTTCGCCCTGATTGTTGATGGTAGGAGTTTGCGGAACCGAGATGGAAGTGACACGGTATCTGGATCAGGTCCGGGTCGGGTCCTGGTCGGGTCCTGGGCCGAGGTCGCGAAAACCGAACTACCCGGATGTGACCCCTCTCAGTGGGACCCACCCCCGACCGCCGCCTCCTCAGCGTCGAAACGCGTCCCGCTAACCCCTCGCCTGGCCAAACAGAGGCAAGGCAGAAGAAAAAAGCAAGATGATCCCAACCCCGGTCCGGCCGGTACCTGACCCAACCGTCGGTGCTTGCGGTTACCCACCAGTATGCAGACCGGGTGTGACAGATTTCCCCGGATGTCGGGTCGCGCCCGCCAAAAAGATTTCGCGGTCTCCCGAATGTTAGCGAACCATTCGATCGACACGACCGGCAAACCGGCGACTAAGGGCATCGACCCGAAGACACTACGGTTGCCGGATTAACCGAACGGAGGAACACCCTGATCTCGGCGGCGGCGTTGGCGTAGGTCACGTCTTCCAGCCGAGCCGTGGCGTACACGAGGCCGGTCATCTCATTGTTGCTGTTGAGGACGGGGCCGCCGGAGTAACCGGCGCCCGCGGCAGCCCGTACTCGAACGTTGAGCCGACGGACATCGCTTTTCCGGTCGTACATGTCTCGTCCGACCGCCGTTACAAGCTCGGCATCCGTGTACGGAACCTCAGCCCGCTCCGCCTGAGCCCGGAGGCGGATCATCCGACCTGCCTCTCCCGGCGCGGGATTGGCGAGGCTGATCGGGTAGATGCGTTGCAATGAGGCATGAGCGCCCCACCCGTTGCCGAAGATCCGATCGCTGGCGATACCTTCCAAGGTCGGGACCGACAGCAAGGCCAGATCCCGCTGGGTATCGATTCCCACCAGGGTGACCGGACGTTCCACTCCGTCTTCGAAGGTGGCCGTCACCCCGCCGTCGGAGCCTGCCATGTTGTGGGCGGCGGTTAGCGCCAGTCCCCGCCCGATGACGACCGCGCTACCCACCATGGAACGTCCGCACACATGACCTCGCAACTGGGCCACCGAGGTAAAGGGGTCATACGGTTCGGAAAGCGACGTCGCACAGGCTGAGGTAGCGAGCAACAACCCGATGGCTACGACGAGTTTCCTCATCGGGCGTTTGCTCATCCACTTGACTGGTATTGGTCTCGGAAACGTTCCAGAAGTGTGCGGACCGGGGTCGGTCGTCGTTCGAGAAGTTCGGAAGTACGCGGCGCGGTGAGGGTGGTGTCGTAGGGGATCGGCGCTCCGGGCATCGCGTCCGGGTCAGGTGGGCCGCTCCTCAGCAGACCGGGATCGAGGTCGAACACCTCGCAGGTGAGCCGGGCCAGACTCATCCGATCCACTCCATCGGCGCCGGAGCAGTGGAAGATGCCGGTCTGGCGACGCTTACCGATCTCCAGAATGATTTCCCCACACTCGGAAGCCAACGAAGGAGTCGCCCACATATTGATCCGGTCCGACTCCCACACGGTGTAGGGGCGACCTCGGGTGAGATGATCTACCAGTGAGGCGACGAAATAACCGAACCCGGGATCTTGAGAGCGGGGCGCCGCCGGCCGGGTCCGGTGCAGGCCGTTCACTCCCGAGACCCTCGCTACCGCGCCTCCCCGCTCGAGGGCGACCATCTCGGAAGCCATCTTCAGTACGCCGTACAGGTTGACGGGGTTGGGAGGGGTCGACTCGTCCGCACCTATCTGCGTTCCGTCGAATACCCAGTCGGTGGATACCAGGACGTAGGCGGCGCCGACTTCGGCGGCGGCCTCCGCAGTGATTCGGGTTGCCTCCACGTAGCTCTTCCACGCCGCTACCCGATCGCGGTACAGGGCCCCCAGGTCGTTGAGGATGGCGCAGTGCACCAGAAAATCGGGGGCGTACTCTTTGACGTCCGCCATCACCGCGGCCCGATGGAGCATGTCTATCCGGCGCAGGCCGAAGATCTCGTCGCCGGAGGGACGGTAGGAACGGTAGGTCGTGGCCACCATGTGGCCTTGCTTGAGGGCCTCGTGCATGATGTTGCTACCGACGAAACCGGTTCCGCCGGTCATCCAGATCTTCATGTCAGCGTATTCCCTCTCAGCCCATTTCCTCTCAGCGTATTTCCTCGATACGCACCGGCCTCCCCTCGCGTACCGATCTCCGGGCCGCGAGGCCGATCACCAGGGGCGCCCGCCCGTCCGTACCATCCACCGGCGACGGCTTACCCTCGTTCATCGAATCGATAAACGCTCTCCAACCTGCCAGGTAGCTGGGTATGTAGCGTTCGAGAAAGAAGTAGGGGAGGGTCGGTAGGTGTCCTCCGGTTGCATCACGGAGCAGGGTTGTGCTGGTGAGGGGATTACGAGAAGAGGCGGCCCCCCGGGAGCCGAACGCCTCCACCCGCTGGTCATAGCCGTAGACAGCCCGGCGGCTGTTGTCGATGGTGGTGATCGCCCCGTTCTCGTGGGTTAGCACGGTCACCGCCGTATCGAGGTCTCCGGCGGCTCCTATCTCCGGATCCACCAGAACGTCCCCCTTCGCGTATACCTCGACGACGTCGCTTCCGGTTATGAACCGGGCCATGTCGAAGTCGTGGATGGTCATGTCCAGGAAGATTCCCCCGGAGACCCTGACATATGGAATCGGGGGTGGCTCGGGGTCTCGGGAGGTGATCCGCACCAGATGGACCTCACCCACCGCCCCGGAGATGACCGCGTCGCGAACCGACCGGTGGGAAGGGTCGAAGCGACGGTTGAAACCCACTTGCAGGTAAACGCCGGCCTCGCGCACTACGGACAGGCCTCGGTCTACCTCCGCCAGATCGAGGGAGAGGGGTTTCTCGCAAAAGATCGCCTTCCCGTCCGAGGCGGCCTCGACCATCACGTCGATGTGGGTGTCGGTGCTCGTGCAGATGGCCACCGCGTCGATGGAGGGGTCGTCCAGCACTTCCCGGAGTGACTCCGCGACGTGTATTCCGAGCCGGTCGCCGACTATCCGGGCAGCTTCAGGAACGATGTCGTAGATCGCCGCCACCGTCGCCCCGTGGATGCGCTGGTGCAGCAATTCGGCATGCATGGACCCGATCCGGCCTGCTCCCAGGACGGCGATTGTGAGATCTTTCACTGCTTTCCTCCAACTAGAGGGCGTTCGCGACAAGGCCTTTCAGCCTGAAGGCGCCGACACTTACAACCCGCTCCGATCGTGTAGGAACGACTCGATCTCTTCCGGATAAGGCATGTCGTCGGAACACATGAGCCGGGAGGCTACGATAGCGCCGGCGGCGTTTCCGTACCGGGCGGCCTTGATGACGCCCCATCCGCTCAAGAGCCCATGGCAGAAGGCGCCTCCAAAGGCGTCTCCGGCACCCAAACCGCACACCACCTTAACCGGGAACGGGGGGATACGTTGCTGGTCGCCATCGGAGGTGGTCACCAGCACCCCGTCGCCGCCTAGTTTGACCACGGCGGTCCCGATTCCCCTTGAGAGGATCCGTCGAGTGGCCCGGTCGGGATCGGCGGTTCCCACGGCGATACGGCACTCCTCCCGGTTGCCGATCGCAATCGTGACCGCATCCAGGATCGAGCCGATTTCCTGCGCGGCCTCTGATTCGGATTCCCAGAAGGCCGGACGCCAGTCCAGATCCAACACCACCTCCGGGGCCCTGTCACGATGGTTCAGGAGTTCCCGGACGGTCGTACGACTGGGTTCACCCGACAGGCGGGAGGCGGGGATCCACAATATCGGTGTTGCCGCGATGACTTCGGGGTCGAGGTCCTCAGGTAAAAGGTTCATGTCCGGAGCGCGTGGCTCCCGGTAGAAGATTATGTTGGGGTCTTCCGGAGGGTCGAGTTCGGCGAAGGCCAGGGGTGTTTTGAGTTCGGGATCGGTTCCGACGAAACGGGTGTCCACCCCGAAGGTATGTTCCAAGGCGTGCCGAACGTACCCGCCGAAGCTGTCGTCGCCGACCTTGGTAGCCACGGCGGATCGGCGACCCAGACGGGCGGCTGCCACCGCTACGTTGGTGGCGGTCCCTCCTATCGACTTGCGAAAGGTTCGGACCGAGCGGATCGGTGTTCCTACCTGTTCAGAGTAGAGATCAACACTGACCCGCCCGATCGCAACCAACTCGGGCACGTCCGGGTGACTGCCCGATGCTTCATCCTGACGTGTCACCCGGATTTAACCGTTACTGATCGCCCTAACGACCATCCGCTATCGCTTTGCTCAACTCGTGCTGAAGCGTGGTGAGATCAGCTCCTCCGGCCATCAACTGGGTCAACTCGGTCTGGTTTAACTCCGCCTTGGCGAAATCTCCCAGCGACTGACCTCGGTTGAGAATCATGAAACGATCCCCGACCGGGTAGGCATGGTGGGGGTTATGGGTGATGAAGATCACCCCGAGTCCCCTATTCCTAGCCTCGACTATGTAGCGGAGCACCACTCCGGACTGTTTGACGCCGAGAGCGGAGGTGGGCTCGTCCAGGATCAGCACCTTGGCGCCGAAGTAGGCGGCTCGCGCGATGGCGACCGACTGGCGCTCACCACCGGAGAGGGTCCCTACCGGTTGTTCGGTGTCACGGATGTCGATACCCATCTTGGCGAGTTCCGCCTTGGCGATATCGGACGCCTTCTCCCTGTCTATCACGTTCAGGAATCCCCACTTGGTGGGTTCCGCGCCCAAGAAAAAGTTGCGCCATACCGACATGAGCGGTACCACGGCCAAATCCTGGTAGACGGTGGCGATGCCCATGGCCAGGGCATCTCGAGGAGAGTCGAAGTCCACCTCTTCTCCCTCGACGAACAGCCGACCTTCGCTTTGCTTGTGAGCGCCCGCCAGGATCTTTATGAAGGTGGACTTGCCGGCGCCGTTGTCTCCCAGTACGCAGGTAACCTCGCCGGCCCTCACCGATGTGGTGATGTCGCGCAAGGCGATGATGTTGCCGTAGAACTTGGAGATTCCTTCGATTTCGAGAAGTGCAGGTTCACTCATTTGGATTTCTCCGCCTTTCCGCGGACGTAGTTGTTAACTATGACCGCCAACAGCAGGATGACGCCGACGAACAGGAATCTCCAGTCGGAGTTCCAGCCGGCGAAGGGGATTCCCTGGAACGACATTGCCATGATCAACGCTCCGATCGCGGCGCCGGCAGCCGAGCCGTAGCCTCCGGTGAGGAGGTTTCCGCCAACCACCGCGGCGATGATGTAGAAGAACTCCTGCCCGTCGCCCACGTTCGCCTGAACCGAGTTGAGCCGGAAAGCGATGAGGGTGCCGACCAGCCACGCCGCTCCGGAGACCACCATGAAGAGTTGGGTCTTGGTCCGGGCGGCCGGCACACCGACCTGGCGGGAGGCTTCCTTGTTTCCTCCGACCGCGAAGGTCCAGCTTCCGAACTTGGTACGCATCAGCAACCAGGTGGCGAAGGCGGCGAACGCGAAGAAGTACAGGATCGAAACCCGGTAGGTGATCAAGGCTCGTGACGCTTCCAGTTCTTCCGAAGTGGCCCACAGCAGCTTGGTAGCGATCGCTACCACGATCAGCAAGATTCCGGTTATTGACACAGAGGTGCCGAACCGGTCGGCTTGGGCGTGGGAATGGCGCCGCTGATCGAAGAGCAGGCGCACCATAGCCACGATTAGCAGCACGACCGCCGCAGCCATCATCCATGCAAAGAACTCGGCACGGTACTTCCGGGATGCTGCCTCGAACTGGACAACGAACCCGACCACCGCCACAGCTACGCCGGCCACGGCGGTGATGGAAAAGCGGGTCACCGGCGAGTCGGCATCTCGGGCTGCATTGAGCAGCATCATGACTCCGACCAGCACCAGACCTCCGAAGAGGATGGCGCGCAGTCCCTGCACGGTCAGCAGGATTCCGATCACGGTGGTGTCGGACGAATCGAGGGCGAATCCCAGGATCACTCCAAGGACGATCAGAGCCAAGCCGATGCCTGTTCTCCGACCTATCTCGCGGCTTATCGAGAACCGGCCCATGGATACCGAGGCCGACTCGAATCGCCAGGTTGCATAGCCGAATACGGCCACCAGCATTCCGGCGCTCAGAACTATTCCCCATACCCAGTTCTGGTCTACCCCGTCGGTGACGGTAAGGCTGGTGAGCCCCGTGACGGCGGCTGCCAAGCCCACCACCGTGGCGGTTATCCCGATACCGTTCTGGCTGAGTTTCCCGAAGGAACCACCACTCCGGGACTTTCTGGTGAGGCCGATTCCTACCAGAAAGCCCAGCAGCAGAGCGACCGCGACCGCGACCACCAGCAGCCAGTTCGCGGCGACATCACCCGAGTCGCCCATCCCGACCAGTACGAAGGCGACCACCACGCCGATGACGGCTGCCGCCAAGGCCAGAACCATGGACGCTATTCCTATCACGGCTACGTCCGATTGCTCCTTTGCCGACCTCTCGCGCCTGACCAGGCTCAACTCCATGAGGCCGAACACCAAGGCAACCACTCCCAGAGTCGCGAGTACACCGAACACGATGTCCCGGCCACCCAGGAATGAGTCCCAGAGATGATCGTTGCGGATCCACACCCCGCCGAAGATGTTGGCCCAGAAGTCATAGTCGGGGGCGTTGTCGAGACCCTCGACGATGACCTTGTCGACGAACAATTTCGAGAACCCGAGCTTGGCGCCCCTGAGCACGAAGAAGGTACCCAAGGTAACGATGAAGCTGGGCAATCCCGTTTTCTCCACCAGGGTGCCGTTAACCCAGCCGACTCCCATAGCGAAAAGGAACGTGATCGGGATGGCCAGGGTCAAGGGCAGCCCAAGGCCACCCAACTCGCCGGTATCTTTGACCAGCAGCACCACCAGCATGCCGGTGGCCCCGGTCATCGCTCCCGACGACAGGTCGAACTCTCCTCCGATCATTAAGAGGGCGACCGCGATCGCCATGATCCCGAGGGAGGTCGCCACGTCCAGGTAGTTGTTCGTACCGGCCGTGGTTCCGAACACGTCGCTGACCGACCAGAAGAAGATCCATATAGTGCCGGTACCTACCAGCGCTCCGATTTCAGGACGGGTCAGTAGCCGCTGGATAGGCCCCCGGTAGGCGAGACGTTCATCTCCGGCGGCCGGTGCTGGTTTAGTTTCGGCGGCCATCTAAGCCACCCTTCCTATAGGTACCCATTGGCTCCCCTACTTCCTTTCTGCTCGCTACTGGATTTCCTGCGCTCTCCCGATATATCCCGTGCAAGGGAAACCGGTGCAGTTAGCTGACCACACCTCGGTAAGCACGGAAGGGGACCCGAACCCGGGTCCCCTTCCGTTTATCGATCTGGCTGCTCCGCTCTTAGCGCGTGCCTTGGTCGACTAGGGCCTTTACTTCGCCAACGTTGTCGGTTGTTACGAAGCCCGGACCGGTGAGAACCGGAAGTCCACCACCGACGGTGTTCAGGTTGGTGGCGTTCAGGTAGAGGAACACGACCGTCAGGTACCCCTGCAGGTACTGCTGCTGATCAACCGTGAAGTTGACATTCCCGGCCTCGATGGCGGCGATCAGGTCGTTCGAGATGTCGAATCCACCGATAAAGAGATCGCGCCCGGCCTGGTTGCCGGCTTCCACCGCTCTCACCGCTACGTTCGGGCCCACTCCGAGGACGCCGTCAATATCGGAATCCGCCTGCAGGGCCGCGGCGATGGTGTTGATTTGGGTCTCCGGCTCGGAGTCGAGCCCGACGAACTGGGTTACCACTTCGCCACTGAAGGTGGCGGCCAGACCCTGGCAGCGTTCCTCAAGGCCGATGTTGCCTTGTTCCTGCTGCGCGCAGAGCACCTTGCCGGCGCCCAGGTCGTTGAAGAACTCGCCTGCGCCTTCACCGGCCACGATTTCGGTTTGGCCGACGTGGGTGACGGCGCCCAACTCCTTGAACTGGTTGGAGCCGGAGTTTAGGGTGATCACAGGAATACCGGCGGCGATAGCGGCTTCGACCTCTGACCCGAGAGCTTCCGGGTTGGCAAGAGATACACCTATGCCGTCGGAGCCCGAGGCAACCGCGGCCTGCATGTCCTGTACCTGCTTCTCCGGATCGTTACTTGAAGGGCTCCAGACCATCTCGACACCCAACGCATCGGCAGCGTCCTGAGCGCCCTTCTTGACTACCGACCAGAATACGCCGTCATCAGAGTGGGTGACCATGTGGAAGGTCAAGTCCATGCTTTGCGTCGGCGTTACCGCTACGGTGGTAGTCGCTTCCTCGGCGGCTGCCGTAGCTGCGGTGGTGGTGTCTGCTTCCGGCGTGGCATCGTCGGCGCTACACGCTGCGACGACCAGAGCCAGCATGGCGATCATCGCCACCCATCGTGTTCTGTGCATAGGTTCCTCCTCTAAACCTGCGGGGTTTTCGATTGGCCAACTACGGCAGGGTTATGCAATGCAGGTCAAGGACAAGGTGCATACCCGCCTCGTGGCAAATCCCTACCATAGCAAGACCGTCGACGAGTGTCTATTGCCGGCAGGGGTGGCGAACGGAAGGAGGGGTATCGGGAATCAGGAGGAGTGTCGGGAATCAGGACGGTGATTGGGAACCGATCCCGCCCTTCTAGAGTGAGGGGGATGGAATCGTTCGAAGCGTCTTTGGATCCCAAGCCGAGCGTGGAGTTCGTGATGGTGGCCGACGCCGTACAGGCGATGGGGGGCAAGCTCTACGTTCTGGGAGGAGGGTGGGACATGCTGTGGGTCGCGTCTTTCCCTGCCCGGCACCCGTCAATGGGAATCGGCCTCCGCTTGCGGGTCCCCTGGTCGTATATGGACGAGTTCGATCTCTCGGTTGACCTCGTGGATGAAGACGGGAGAAGCCTGTTCGGGGGCAAACGATTCGTGCAACGCATAAAGGTGGCGCGGCGATTAGGAAGGCCGGCAGGAAGCGAGACCGGCGTCACGAGGGCTTTCACCTTCAACAACCTCTTGTTTCCCAGACCGGGGGGATATGCCTTTCCGATCTATGTCGGCGGTGCCGAGGTGGCGCGCGTTAGGTTCAGGGTGGAGGATCGCTCCGGGCGTCGCGGCAAGGCTCGCGGACGGCCGGCCGAGCCGGGAGAAGGCTGAACTCCACCGGTAGAGGTTCTCGATGATCTTGGCGGAGTCACCGGCTCAGCCTCAGCCGGTTCCTTTCGCTCATGGTTTCTGCGAGCTCTTGTTCCACTATCCCGTCCGGGCCGATACGGGTTGGGAGGTGGTCGGAGAGAAGGTCGTAACCATCCTCAACGACCACGATGGGGCATTGACGGTCCGGGTACAACTCAGCCGCCACCATCACCCCGACTACGAGAATCGGATCGACGGTTCGCAGGATCAAACCGGACGGCCCGGTACCGAGGCGGATCGACTCGGCCAGGACGGCGGATCCACCGGATGAGCCGCGGCCGCTCGGCAAGATGAGGATCCGTCCCGCGGTGCAGGCGCCGAGTTGGGGATGGCTGCGATCGATCACCGTGCCCGTTTGCGGATCGATGCCGCCCCACCAACTCAGCGGTTCGTCGAGGACCATGCCCGATCCTTGGGCTTCTCCCTTCCAGAGAGGCACACCCCGGAGCCGGATGCTCACCACGGGGTTCTCTCTCTGATCACCCGGCCGGTCACTGCCGATTCCACGCAATCGAAGGTAGAGCCGAATACCACCTCCAGTCCGAGATTCCCGGGCGCGTAGTACGCCCATTTCGCCGAATCGGTCATGGCCACGCCCTGCCCCTCCCTGATGATGGGCGTTACGTAGGTGCAGGTATCGACCACGAAGGTCACTCCGAGCCTCTCGAGCCGCTCCACCTCCGGCGCCGTCCTCAGCACGTCCCGGCCGGTGTTGACGTACATGGTGATCCCTTCGTGGACGCTTCGATTGGCTAGCAGATCGGCGAGGTGGGCGATCTGCCTCGATGAGTAGTGAGGTGTTCCCAGATTCACCGTTCGGAGTTCCCCTGACGGCGTGGTGGTCAGCCCTTCGTAGGCTTCGGCCAGATCGTCACGGCCGATCCTTACCATCCGGAAGGATCGGCCTCCGGTGGCCTTATCCAGCGTTGCCGCTTCCGGGGTGACGCCTACCACATGCAGCATCCCTACCGAGCCTGAGGAGGCGGCGGCGGCCCCGAGAACCTTGAGTTGATCCTCGGTGGCGCGTTCGAATCCGATGATGGCCGGAACGTCATTACCCGACCTCCGTCCTACCACGAAGCCCAATACCGCGAAGAGCAGATCCGTGACCTTGGCCGCCGTTCCGATGCCGGATATGTCGAAGCACACCCCGGCCTTCCGGTGCTCATCCAGGTACAGGCCGAACTCGGGGGCGCGGCCCGCGATTGCCGCGGCGATGTCGATGAAGTCACCGAAGCGTGGGGTGCGGGCGCCGATCACCGAATTGGCGAACACGATGGCGTTTGACTCTCCCCACGCCACCCTGTCCCCGAAGGCGGGTCGTTCGGGAAGTTGGTACGGAGCACAGGTCCAGGTAGGTCGTCCTCCCATATCGACGTACGCTTGCATCGTGGCCACGGCGCCGGTTCGAAGCGATGCGTTCCCGCTCCACAGTTCCGGATGGATCAGGTCGAGGGAAGCAACGTTGAGGGTGGTCGGAACCTTGACCTGTCCGCCGAGATCGCGGAGCCGGGCCGCGTAGTCGAGACTCGATCGGCCCAGGTATAGGGTTCCGTCGATGTGGGCGCCGGAGATGTCGATCATCCGGCGAGCTCCGGTGGCTCGGCCCAGCCCGATCAGAAGACGCATGGCCAGCGCTTCGGCACGGCCCCGGTCACCCTTCAACATCGCCGTGTCTTCGGCCGTGAGGCGGGGACCTGCGTTCAAATCACGGCTCCTTCCGGAATTGTCTCCCCGGTTTCGAAGCGTCGGGCATCGAAAGCGGAGAGGTCGAAGGTCGGAATGGACCGCATTACCAGTTGAGCCAGGTGCTCCCCGATTACCGGACCTTGCTGGAAGCCGTGACCGCTGAAGCCGGTGGCGTAATGGAGCCTGCCGATCTGCTCGGCGGTCCCGACGATGGCGTTGTTATCCGGGCTGACCCCGTAGTAACCCCACCATCCATGGGTTATCTCCGAATCGAGCATCTCCGGAACCCGATTCAGAACGGTGGGAGCCAGATCTTCGAGGTCTTGGGCTCGCCCGCCCATCGCCAGACCGTCGGCTTCTCGATGGAAATAAAATCCGGTGGAGAAGTCGATAACCATGGGGAGACGCCTCGGGAACGGGTCAGGTCCTCTGGTCAACCATACGTGGCGTTTCACTGGTCGAACCGGAAGGTCGAGCCCTACCGGCTCGGCCAACGAGCGACTCCAAACCCCGGCTGCCAGCACGACCTCCTCGGCGGCGATGTACCCGTCGGTAGTCCTGACTCCTCTGATCCGTCCACCTTGCGCGTCGATTTCCGTTGCTGTGCAGCCCTGGACGATCACGGCGCCGCGGCGAACCGCGGAGCGGGCGTAACCGTAGGCGACGGCTTCAGGGGTACAGGTGCCGTCCAGCGGGCAGTAGGTAGCGGTTGCCAGGTCATGCGTGCGGATTCCGGGGACCATCTTCCGAGCCGTACGAAGGTCGATCATCTCGGTGGGTACCCCGAGTGAGCGCTGTATCTCGACCCCTTTCCGGAATGTCTCTACTTCGGATTCCGTCAACAGGAACAGGTATCCCCATTGCTTGAGCCCGATGTCGGTGTCGAACTCCTCATCGAAGTTCACGAGGCGGCGGATATTCTCCAGCGCCATCTTGATGTTCAACTCGTCGAAGAACTGGGCCCGGAATCCACCGGCCGCCTTGCTGGTGGAACCGGATCCGACCGTTGCTCGCTCCACGACCGTCACATCCATGCCCGCGCGAGCCAGGTGGTGTGCGGTGCAGGCGCCCATAATCCCACCCCCGATTACGACGACCCCGGTGGAGGCCGGGAGATCTGCCATCAGCACTTCCTAGCCCTGGTTATTCAGGTTTCCCGCACACCGGCTCCTAACGCCGGTTCCACCCGAGTCTTGGAGGCTACCCACGTTCACCCGACACTGAATCTCTACACCGGACCGGGATGGGAATACCGATAGCTGTATTGCCTGGTCGGGGCGCGAATATGGTCTACTCCACTCATCCCTCAAACCTCTCATCCCCCAAACCTCCATCCATGAATAATCGAGGCTAATACACAGGCCACCGACCTGGTACCCCATTGCCCGGGCGCCTCGTAGCCCCGAAATGTGTCGACGTGAGCCCAGGGCTTAGGATGGACAGCGGCCGATTCGATGGTGTGGCTACCTCAACGTTTCAAATAGGTTGCTCGTTGAGGAGTTGGCTGATGCGCTGGTGGGATACGCCTAGTAGCAGGGCCGATTCCCTGGTCGAAAGCCCCTCGTTACGGGCGATCCGGGCCATGCGAATCCTACGTTCCCGAGCGTCGCGTGTGGCGTTCCGCGCGGTTTCCTCGGCTGCTGAGAGCGCGGCATGCGCCTTGGCGAGTTCCGTGGGCATCCGGATCGTGATCTCGACATCGATGTCGTCCGGATCGACCTCGGTAAGGGCCCCGATCACCTCGCGGGCGGTTTGATCCACAGCGGTGAGCCGGCGGACCTGAGTGTGGGCAAACATGTGGTCCGGTAGGCCTTCGGTGATCTCGATCGCCCACCAAGGCGCTAGGAGGGTGCTGCGAAACCCCGTACAAAGGGGTTCACCCGCTAACCCATAACTCTCTGACCAGGCGCTTTACCAATCACCGAACCCCGAAAGACTCGTTTTTCAGGACCCTCCTAGGCGGGTAGCAACTGCTCTGTAGATCATGAGCCTTTCTCCAGACGTTTGCGGAGGTTCTTGATGATGCTAGGAGGGTGCTGAGAAACCCCCTACAAAGGGTTCACCCGCTAACCCGCAACTCTCTGACCAGGCGGTTTGCCGACCATCGAACCCCGTAAGATTCGTTTTTCAGGACCCTCCTACGGGCGGTGTATTCGTTGATCTCCCGGTGGCGTGGGATCGGGAACCGGATTCCGCCACATTCCCATACTTCGTGGCTACCTTGCCGAACCAAACCTCATCTCCACGTTGTTTTTCCTTGCGATCTTCCGCAGCCGGGTCAACAGGATCGCTCTCTTCACGTATATTATGTCTATCCGGGCTAGGCGACAAGCGACAAGGGCACTTAGACAGTAGATGTTCGCCCGGTTTGAGCGAGGCGAGCGACTACGGCGACCGAGGTGGTTGCGGCGATGTTGTGTTGTGGGCATGTACGGGGCCGGAATCGCGGCGTGGGGTGAGGATTAACCGATCCATCGCACAAGCGGGCGGGCCTTCGAGCCGTCCGGTTAGTCTTGCGGTGCTTATGGAACTTCCCGGGTCCTTTCTCGATAGCTACGACGAGCCGTTCGGCTTTCTCGATTTCGCGGCCATAGGAGCTATGTCCATCCCGGCTCGCCGCCGTCTGGGGGCGATGGCCGAGGTACTGGCCGGGCGTCGAGAGAAACTGGTTCCGGTCGTCATGGAGGAACTCCGGGTGACTACCGATCTGGCCGCCGGACTCTTGATGACCGACCCGAGCAAGGTTGCGATAGTTCCGAACACCTCAACCGGCCTGTTCATGGTGGCGTTCGGACTCCCACCCGGGTCGGTGGTAGTTCCGGCTACCGAATTCCCCGCCAACCTGTACCCGTGGATGCGGGCGGCGGAATCCGGCCTGATCGAACCGAGGCTGATCGAAGTTCCCGGCGGGCGCCTCACTCCTGATCTGGTGGCGGCGGCTGTGGATGACTCCACCGTGGCCGTGGCGGTCAGCTACGTGGACTACCACACCGGGTTCCGATGCAACCCGGCCGCCATGCGCGAGGCAGCGGGCGAGGCGTTGCTGGTGGTGGATGCGGTCCAAGGCTTGGGTGCTCTGGAGTTGTCCATGGAACATATCGATGTTGCCGTGGCGGCCGGTCACAAGTGGCTGCGGGCCGGGGGCGGCGTCGGTCTGATGGCTGTCTCCGATCGAGCGCTGGAGCGGTTATCTCCAGCCTTGGTGGGTTGGTCCGGGGTGGAAGATCCGTTCGACTTCGACAAACCTGCCCCACATGCGCCGGCGCCGGGTGCGGGGCGTTTCATGATGGGGAGCTCTCCCTTCCCCGCCGTTGCCGCGTTGGGGGGTTCTCTCGAGGTGCTCAACCGGGTCCGGATGGCGGATGTGGAAGCCGCAGTGCTGGCGAGGTCGGCGGAGGTGGAGGAAGCGGTCCGTACCGCCGGCGCCGAAGTGCTGTGCCCACCGAGGGACAGTTCGGAACGAAGCGGTATCGTCACGTTCCGGCCCGTGGGCGAACCTGCCGCGGCCGCCTATGAACGGTTAACGGCTGCCGGGTTCTTCCTGACCGAGCGGGGTGGGTTTCTACGGGTGGCGGCCCATGCCGGCACTCATCCTGATGCTCCCGGAGCTTTGGGGGAGGTGTTGCAAGACCGGTGACCCATTCTTGTGCTCACCGGGCGCCCGATCGAGAACGCCGGATGGGAATCCATGCCACCTAGGAGGGTGCTGAAAAACGAATCTTACGGGGTTAGGTGGTTGGTAAAGCGCCTGGTCAGAGGGTTGCGGATCAGTGGCTGAACCCCTTTGTGCGGGGTTTTCTCAGGACCCTCCTAATGGGGGTCCACCACTTCTTCTGGTTTGTCTGGGAGGGTGTGGTGGTTGGGCTGGCCGGCCGGTGAGTACTCCACTCTCCGGGAACGCTGATTCCTAGGGCTAGAGCGTACCCCGGCCGGTTAGCGGGAGCTCCTGTAGCGCTCATGGGGTGGCGTGCCGTTAGAGCACTGATCCATTAGGTCGCCGCCGGGGGTTTCTCGACAGCTCAGAGAGAGAGCAGATCCGTCTAGATGGAGGGCGAAGGATGATTTTTGTGGGTAACGACTGGTCCGAGGGTCACCATGATGTGTGTGTCATGGATGAGGAGGGATCCCGGTTGGGGTACGCTCGGCTACCGGAAGGCTTGGCGGGTGTGGCCCGCTTGCATGAGATGGTTTCGGAGCACGTATCCGATCCGGGAGAGGTGGTGGTGGGCATCGAAACCGATCGTGGTCTTGTGGGTCGCTGCACTGGTGGGTGCCGGCTATCAGGTGTATGCGATCAACCCTATGGCTGTGTCCCGTTACCGGGACCCACACAGCCTGGGGGGAGCCAAATCAGACCGTGCCGACGCCAAGCTGTTAGCCGATCTGGTACGCGGCGACCGGCACAACCATCGCCCGGTGGCCGGTGACAGCCCCGGGGCGGAAGGCATCAAGATCATGGCCCGGACGCATCAGAACCTGATCTGGGCACGGACCCGTCACACCAACCAGGTCCGCAACGCCCTACGCGAGTACTACCCGGCGTTCCTGGAAACCTTCGGGGACCTGGCCCATCGCGACGCCTTGGCCGTACTCGGTAAGGCGTCCACCCCCAGCCAAGGCGCCCGCCTGACGCTGCCCCAGATCAGGGCTGCGCTGAAGAAAGGCGGACGTCAACGCAACCTCGACAAGGTGGCCCGTCGGATACAGCAGGGCCTTCGAGGCGCCCACCTAGCCGCACCAAGGCCGGTCGAGGACGCCTACGGTACGACTGTCGCATCACTGTTGAAGATCATCGCCGAAACAAACCACCAGATCAGCCAACTCGAGAAAAGCCTCCAGGACCGTTTTAGAGAACACCCGGACGCCGTCATCTACCACTCCCAGCCAGGACTCGGTACCGTGCTCGGCGCCCGGGCGCTCGCAGAGCATTCGAGGGACGACCCCGAACGCTACACCAGCGCCAAGTCTCGCCGCAACTACGCCCCAACGTCGCCCATCACCATCGCATCCGGACGCAAACACGCCGTCGTCGCCCGCCACGTCCGCAACCGGCGACTCTACGACGCCCTAGACCAATGGGCGTTCTGTTCCCTCAACAACAGCCCAGGCGCCCGAGCCTTCTACGACCAAAAACGAGCAGCAGGCAACCTCCACCACCAAGCACTACGAACCCTCGCCAACCGACTCGTAGGCATCCTCCACGGCTGCCTCAAACACCGAACCCCCTACAACGAACACACCGCCTGGGCACACCGAACCACCATCGACCAAGCCGCAGCTTGACATTTACACTCCTGGGGTGTCTAGCCCCGATTATTCATGGATGGGGGTTTGGAGGATGAGCGGAGACGACCATATTCGCGCCCTGACCAGGCAGTACAGCTATCGGCGTTTCCCGTTTCAGTCCGGTGTGGAGATTCACCTGTCGGGTGAACGGCGGGTTTATCTTGATACTCGGGTTGAACTGGCGTTACGTTCCTCGGTGTGTGGGAAACCTGAATAATCAGGGCTAATCAACCGGGATCCCCGTTCGCGTCCTTCGGGTTCCGATCAGGAAGCGTCTGCGCCTCCTCAAGGCGGGCAACCCTGGCGGCGGCTCGGGCTATGTCGGTGTCGGCCACCACCGCTACCTCCGGGGTAGCTCGGCTGTCCCGCCCTCCTGTGAACTCGGACTTGGCGCCCACCCATATCGTCCGGTGAACGCCGGCGTTGCGGATGGCGTCCGCCCATCCTTCCCAAACCGTTCCGGCCCCGTCCGCGAACCCGAGTTCCCTTCCGTCGAGGGCCGCATCTGTAACGAGAACCGCACAGAAGCAGTACAGCGCCGCCGCTTCCACATGAGAAGTGTCTGACAAGTCCCCGAGGGCTACCTTCACCCCCCGGGCTTTGAGGCCGCCCGCCCGACCTTCGTCGGAGATAAAGGCTCGCACCTCGGCGGCGGCGGGGATTATGGCGCTCACCACTGCCTCACCCATAGGTGTATCGGCTCCTACCACTATTACCGGCATGACCGCCAACTTATCAGGATGTCCGGATAATGGCGGCACGGGTTGCGGTGTGTAGAGTAGACCTCTTTATCTGTCGTCACCGGCGACCAGGTACCGCGGAAGTTGTAACTAGTGGGTCAAACAGGGGGGAAGGATTGGATGATGGCGGGTCTTTACCGGAGAGAGTTCGAGCGGGACGCCTGCGGGGTTAACTTCGTCGCGAACCTCAAGGGTAGGCGTAGCCACCATCTGGTGTCCCTCGCCATAGGAGCCGCCTGGAACATGGAGCACCGGGGAGCGACGGGCGCGGATCCCGAGACCGGGGACGGCGCGGGTATCCTCTTGCAGGTCCCCGATCGCTTCCTGCGGATGGCGGTGTCCTTTCCTCTTCCGCCGGTCGGCCGCTACGCCACCGGCATAGCCTTCTTCCCCGACCGGGAGGATATTGTCGCTCTAGGCATCCGCCAGGTGGAGCGGATCGTTAATGAAGAGGGTCTTGAGGTCCTGGGTTGGCGGGATGTACCGACCGAACCGTCGGTGATCGGTCGAGACGCCCGCGCAACCATGCCGAGGATGCGACAGCTGTTCGTCGGCGGGAACGGCGTTTCCGGAATGGCGTTGGAGCGCCTTGCCTACGTGGTCAGGAAACGGATTGAGCACGAGGTCCGTCTCATGTCCCGGCCTGATCGACCCTCCCGCCAGATCGGTGGAGCGTCGGTTATGCATGACGGTGTCTACTTCGCCAGCCTGTCCTGCCGGACCCTCATATACAAGGGAATGCTCACCGGGATGCAGCTGGCTGATTTCTTCCCCGATCTTCACGATGATCGGGTTGAGAGCGCCATCGCTCTCGTCCATGCCCGGTTCTCAACCAACACCTTCCCGATGTGGCCGCTCGCCCATCCCTACCGGATGATTGCCCACAACGGCGAGATCAATACCATCGCCGGCAACCGCAACTTCATGCGGGCTCGCGAAAGCCTCCTCGAAACCGACCTGATCCCAGGTGATTTGAGCCGTATCTTCCCGGTTTGCACCCCGGGATTGTCGGATACCGCCGGGTTCGACGAGGTCTTGGAACTCCTCTACATGGGCGGTTACTCCCTCCCGGAGGCGGTCCTCATGATGATTCCCGAACCGTGGGAGAAGCACGAAAGCATGGATCCGGCGGTGCGGAGTTTCTACCGGTACCACGCGTCGTTGATGGAACCCTGGGATGGTCCGGCTTCGATAGCGTTCACCGACGGAAGGCAGATCGGCGCGGTGCTCGATCGCAACGGGCTGCGGCCTTCTCGCTACTGGGTCAGTGACGACGATCTGGTGGTAATGGCCTCCGAAGTAGGGGTTACCGACGTGCCCCAGTCGCGCATCGTTGAGAAGGGCCGTCTCCGGCCCGGCAGGATGTTTCTGGTCGACACCGTCAAGGGACGCATAATCAGGGATATCGAGATAAAGCGGGACTTGGCGACGGCCCGACCCTATCGGGAGTGGCTAGGTGATGGCTTGGTGTCTCTCGGATCCCTCCCCGAGGCGATACCGGATCAGACCTGTCAACTACCGGTCGTCCAGCGCCTCCAGACTTTCGGTTACACGCATGAGGATCTGAAGGTTCTGGTGGCCCCGATGGCTCTCAACGGTGAAGAGCCGCTCGGTTCTATGGGTACCGACACCCCGCCGGCTGTTCTTTCCGACCGCTCCCGCTTGCTGTTCGACTACTTCAAGCAGGTGTTCGCCCAGGTGACCAACCCTCCCCTGGATGCGATCCGTGAGGAACTGGTGACCTCGATGAGGACGACCATCGGCCCCGAATCGAACCTGCTGGAGCCCGGACCAGGTTCATGCAACATGATCGAGCTCGATGGTCCGGTAATCGACAATCGAGAACTGGCTTCGTTGCTCCGCATGGACGAATCTCCTGCAGTGGGAGGGAATGCCGCGGTTATTCCGTGTCACTTCCCGCCGGACGAGGGGGGTGAAGGCCTGAAGGCGGCCATCGACCGGGTTTGCGACGAAGTGGACCGCTTGGTCGCTTCCGGAGTGTGGGCCATCGTGCTGTCCGACCGAGAGGTGGGCCCCGAACGGGTTCCGATACCTTCGCTGCTTGTAACCGCCGCAGTTCACCATCATCTGGTTCGGACTCGGAACCGCACCAAGGTGGGCCTCGTAGTGGAATCCGGCGACGCCCGCGAGGTGCACCACCTCTGCCTCTTGCTGGGATACGGCGCCACCGCTGTCAATCCCTATATGGCCTTCGACGCCATTGACCACATGATCGAGCAGGAACGGTACGGGCTGGCCGGGATGGACCCGGCAACAGCTCACGCGTACTATGTGAAGGCGGCCGGAAAGGGCATCCTGAAAGTGATGTCGAAGATGGGCATCTCCACCGTAGCTTCCTACATCGGCGCTCAGATCTTCGAGGCGGTGGGGGTGGGTGATGAGGTCATAGATCGTTACTTCACCGGTACGGTCAGCCGGATCGGAGGCGTCGGACTTGACGTGATCGCAGCCGAGGTCGTCCATCGCCACCGAGCGGCCTTCGGGGAGAACCGCAACGAGTTCGCCTACCGCGACCTCGATGGTGGAGGCGAGTACCAGTGGCGACAGGAGGGGGAGTACCACCTCTTCAACCCCGAGACCGTCTACAAGCTCCAACATTCGACCCGCGCGGGCCGCTACGACATATTCAACGAGTACACCCGGCTTGTGAACGAACAGTCCGAACGCCTGGGCACCCTGCGAGGTCTGTTCAGATTCAAGACGGGGGAGAGAGCTCCGGTTCCGCTCGAGGAGGTCGAGCCGGTTTCCGAGATAATGAAGCGGTTCAGCACCGGCGCCATGTCGTACGGATCCATTTCCAAGGAGGCCCACGAGCTCCTCGCCATCGCCATGAACCGGATCGGAGGTAAGTCGAATACCGGGGAGGGAGGTGAGGATCCCGCTCGCAATGTTCCGGACCCCAACGGCGACCTACGGCGGAGCGCCATAAAGCAGGTGGCCTCGGGCCGGTTCGGGGTGACGTCCGAGTACCTGGTCAACGCCGAAGACCTGCAGATAAAGATGGCACAGGGGGCGAAGCCGGGTGAAGGGGGGCAGTTGCCCGGTTACAAGGTTTACCCCTGGATCGCCGAGACCCGAATGTCGACACCGGGGGTGGGCCTGATCTCGCCGCCGCCCCACCACGACATCTACTCGATTGAGGACATCAAGCAACTCATCCACGATCTCAAGAACTCCAACCCCCGAGCTCGTGTCCATGTGAAGCTCGTCGCCCAGATGGGTGTCGGCACGGTGGCGGCCGGAGTTGTCAAAGCCAAGGCCGACGTGGTCCTCATATCGGGTCATGACGGCGGTACCGGGGCGTCGCCCCTCACATCGATCAAACACGCAGGCGGTCCCTGGGAGGTCGGCCTCGCCGAGACACAGCAGACCCTGCTCCTCAACCGGTTGCGGGACCGGGTGGTGGTCCAGGTGGATGGGCAGTTGAAGACGGGTAGGGACGTGGTAATAGCGGCCCTCCTCGGCGCCGACGAGTACGGCTTCGCCACCGCTCCGCTGGTTGTCTCGGGATGCATAATGATGAGGGTGTGCCACCTCGACACCTGCCCGGTCGGCGTTGCCACCCAGAACCCTGATCTGCGAAAACTGTTTAGCGGCAAAGCCAGGTTCATCGTGAACTTCATGAAGTTCATCGCCGAACAGGTGAGGGAGATCCTCGCCGGCCTGGGTTTCAGGAGCCTGGATGAAGCCATCGGTCATGCCGAGTTGCTCGAAGTACCCGAATCCGTTGACCATGCGAAGATCGGCGCCCTCGACCTGTCGTCCATCTTCCATGTACCGCATCTGCCCTCCGGCCAGGCCCGACGCCACACCACCGAGCAGGATCACGGTCTCGACAAGGTGCTCGACCAGACGTTGATCCAGCTGGCCGGCGGCGCTCTGGCCGGGGGGCCTCCCGTCACGCTGGACCTGCCGGTACGGAACGTGAACCGATCGGTCGGGACTCTCCTCGGCTATCACGTCACTCAACGCTACGGGGCCGACGGATTGCCGGACAACACCATTACGGTCAACTTCAATGGTATGGCCGGTATGAGTTTCGGCGCCTTCCTACCCAAGGGCGTCACCCTGCGCCTGTCCGGCAGCGCCAACGACTACGTGGGTAAGGGTTTGTCCGGGGGGCGTATCGTGGTGAAACCTCCATCAGAGACCGCATTAGTGGCGGAAGAGAACGTGATCGCCGGAAATGTGATCCTGTACGGAGCAACATCGGGAGAGATGTTCCTCAGTGGAATGGTCGGTGAGCGGTTTTGCGTGCGTAACTCGGGCGCGGTGGCCGTAGTCGAGGGCGTGGGTGACCACGGTTGCGAATACATGACCGGGGGACGAGCCGTGATCCTCGGCCCTACCGGACGCAACTTCGCGGCGGGTATGTCCGGTGGAATCGCGTACGTGTATGACGGGGACGGATCTTTCCCCAGTCGGGTCAACCCGGAAATGGTGTCTCTGGATCCTCTCTCCGAGGACGACCGGATCTTCCTGCGCCACCGGATAAAGGCTCACCACGAGGAGACAGCCTCGGTGCTGGCCGCTCGGCTGCTCGACCGCTGGGATGTCGAGGTTCGACGCTTCGTCAAGGTGATGCCCGACGACTACAAGCGGGTAACCGAAGCGGTTCGCCTAGCCGAGTTGGCCGGGGAACCCGTCTTAGACGCAATCATGGCCGCCGCTCATGGGTGACATCAAAGGTTTCCTGAAACACGGAAGGCGAACACCCACCCGTAGGGCCGTACCGGTGCGGCTACTCGACTGGAATGAGGTGTACGAGGAGTTCCCCGCCCGTCACCTGCGCGATCAAGCAGCCAGGTGCATGGATTGCGGTATACCGTTCTGTAACGGTGGATGCCCGCTGGGAAACCTCATCCCGGACTGGAACGATCTGGTCTATCGAGGAAACTGGCGGGAGGCGATCGATCGCTTGCACGCCACCAACAACTTCCCCGAGTTCACCGGACGTCTGTGTCCGGCGCCTTGCGAAGCGGCCTGCGTACTCGGCATCAACTCGGATCCGGTCACCATCAAGCAGGTGGAGCTGGAGATCATCGAGCATGCCTGGAGGGAAGGCTGGGTTACCCCGGTGAAGCCAACCGTGATGACTGGAAACAAGGTTGCGGTTATCGGGTCCGGCCCGGCAGGCCTGGCTGCCGCCCAACAGCTGACCCGGGCCGGCCACACGGTCACCGTGTACGAGCGGGATGATCGAGTCGGTGGTCTCCTCCGCTACGGCATTCCCGAATTCAAGATGGAGAAACGGTTCCTGGACAGGCGGCTGGGCCTGATGGAGGCGGAAGGCACCGAGTTCGTGACCGGCGTCGAGATTGGGATCGACGTTTCCGCGGACCGTATCGCAAAACAATACGACGCGGTGGTGCTGGCCGGGGGCGCCACCCAATGCCGAGACCTCCCCATTCCGGGGCGACACCTGGACGGAATCCATCAAGCCATGGAGTACCTGCCCATGGCGAATCGAGTCCGGCAGGGGGATATTTCGGCGCCGGATGTGACGGCGACCGGCAAGCATGTGATCATCATCGGGGGAGGGGATACCGGCGCCGACTGTCTCGGGACTGCTCACCGCCAGGGCGCCGCCTCCATACACCAGTTCGAGATCATGCCCCGACCGCCTGACACGCGGGCCGAGGTGACACCGTGGCCTACCTGGCCCCTTGTCTACCGCGTCTCGTCCGCCCACGAGGAGGGCGGGGTTCGCGAGTTTGCGATTAACACGGAGGAGTTCGTGGGAAGTGAGGAGGGGCGTGTGGTCGCCCTGCGAACCCATCGGGTGGAGATGTCCACACGAGACGGGCGCTTGTCGTTCGACCGGGTTGCAGGCACCGACCGAGAGTTCGCGGCCGATCTGGTGTTGCTTGCGTTGGGGTTCACCGGCCCGGAGCGCTCGCCGATGCTGGAACAGTTGGGGGTTTCCATGACGAGCCGTGGAAACGTGGCGCGGAACGACTCCTGGTCCACCGACGTGGAAGGGGTGTTCGTCGCCGGGGACATGGGTCGCGGGCAGTCGTTGATCGTGTGGGCTATCGCCGAGGGACGAGCCTGCGCGTCCGCCGTGGATCGGTTTCTGATGGGCGCCACCATGATGCCCGCCACGGTCCGACCTACCGACGGGCCCTGGCGTTAGATTAAAACCTCATCATTGTCTCAGGATCGTAGCTACAATCGGGTCGCGACCCCGATGCGTTCGGAGGTCCCTTTCAATAGCTTTCGCAGTATGGCGGTGGGAGTCTCTAATGGCCACAGTTGATATCGATATGGGTGCTTACAAACTTGGATGGAGCGACCCGGAGGATGAATACGTATTCAAGCCCGAGAAAGGCCTTTCCGAAGAGATCATCCGGGAGATGTCGCTCATCAAGGGCGAGCCCGAGTGGATGCTTAACTTCCGGCTCAAGGCCTACAGTCGCTTCCTACGGAGGCCGATACCGACCTGGGGAGGTGGTGGCCTCCTCGACGAGATCGATTTCGATGACATCTACTACTACGTCAAGCCGGCGGAAGGTCAGGTAAGGGACTGGGACATGGTGCCCGAGTCGATCAAGGACACCTACGAGAAGCTCGGAATCCCCGAGGCGGAGCGCAAATTCCTGGCCGGGGTTACCGCTCAGTACGAGTCTGAGGTTGTGTATCACCGCAACCGGGAAGACCTCGAAGAACTCGGTGTCCTGTTCACGGACATGGACTCGGCGTTACGAGACCATCCCGACCTGGTCAAGGAGCACTTCGGGACGGTTATCCCTCCCAACGACAACAAGTTCGCGGCGCTCAACTCGGCCGTGTGGTCCGGCGGTTCGTTTATCTACGTTCCGCCCGGCGTGCACGTTGACCAGCCGCTCCAGGCCTACTTCCGGATCAACTCCGAAAACATGGGTCAGTTCGAGCGCACCTTGATCATCGTTGACGAGGGGGCGTTCTGCCACTACGTCGAAGGTTGCAGCGCGCCGGTCTATTCCACCGATTCCCTCCACTCGGCGGTGGTTGAGATCATTGTCAAACGGGGTGGACGGTGCCGGTACACCACCATCCAGAACTGGTCCAACAACGTCTACAACCTGGTGACCAAGCGGGCCGCCGCCTACGCCGATGCCACGATGGAATGGGTCGACGGCAACATCGGTAGCAAGCTAACTATGAAGTATCCGGCGGTTTGGCTGATGGAGCCGGGGGCCCATGGTGAGGTACTGTCTATCGCTTTCGCAGGTTCGGACCAGCACCAGGATACCGGCGCCAAAATGGTCCATGCCGCCCCCAACACCACTTCGACGATTCTGTCGAAGTCCATCACCAAGGATGGGGGACGAGCCGGTTACCGGGGATTGGTGAGGGTGGAACCGGGCGCGGAATCAGCGAAATCCTTTGTCCGGTGCGACGCGCTCATCCTCGACGACGAAAGCCGCTCCGATACCTACCCGTATATGGAGATCGAGGAGGCGGATACCGAAATCGGTCATGAGGCCACGGTGTCCAAGGTAGGTGAAGAGCAGCTCTTCTACCTGATGAGCAGAGGTTTGACCGAGGACGAGGCTACCTCCATGGTGGTCGCCGGATTCATCGAACCCATCGTCAAGGAGCTCCCCATGGAATACGCGGTGGAGATGAACCGACTGATCGAATTGAATATGGCGGCCGCCGGCGCGGTTGGTTGATCGCCGGGTCACTCTCTGAAGGAGCACCCACCCCGTTCACTCCCGGCAGGGTAATAGAGTCAAGGTTGCCCTGTCCGGCAGTGGCCCAGACGCCGAACGTGGATGGGAAGCCCTACAACTCCAGCAGGTACTTGAGCCCGCAGGAGAACGACGGATGGCGGAGCTTCGCCAAGGCACGTTTCTCGATCTGGCGCACATGCTCACGGGTCATACCGAGCATGTCACCGATTGCGGTGAGCGTGTGAGGGTCCGATTCCCCTAATCCGTAGCGTTTGGTGATCACCAAACGCTCGTTGGGTTCGAGGACTTCCAGAGCATCCTCTATATGGCGGCGGCGAAGTATGGTCGCCGCGTATACGAAGGGATCGGTGGCGGTTTTGTCCTCCACGAGGTCACCGATCGCCGCGCTGCTGTCCTCACCTATCGGCCGGTCCAGCGAGATGGTGCTGTACGGGGTTTCAAGGGCGGCATTGACTCTTTCCACATCCAAGCCGCTTGCTTCGGCGATCTCCTCGCGGGTCGGGTGTCTCCTGAATTGCTCCGTCAGGATGACCGAGGTTTCCTTTACCGTCCGGACGATGTCAACCATGTGAACCGGGATCCGGATGGTGCGGGACTGGTTCCCGAGGCCGCGAGTGATGGCCTGGCGTATCCACCATGTGGCGTAGGTGGAAAACTTGAATCCCTTGCGCCAGTCGAACTTCTCGACAGCTCTTATGAGCCCCAGATTTCCTTCTTGGATCAGGTCGATGAGGTCTAGGCCCCGGCCGGTGTAGCGTTTGGCGATGGAGATGACCAAGCGAAGATTGGACTTGATGAAGACGTCCTTGGCTTGCTCGCCCCGCTCTACGAGGCGGTTAAGCCTGCGCCTCTCGACCGGGTCCTGGTCGGATTCCAGTTCGACCTGTGCCCATGTACCGAGTTCCATGGCGCGGGCCAACGCGACCTCATCTTTGGCCTCGAGGAGTGAGTGTTCTGACACCTCCTCGAGATACATACCGACGGTGTCGGCGAGCGGTAAGGTCTGCCGCGCTACGATCGCACTTCTCCCGTGTTCCCCTCAATACCTGAGAGATGGCAAAGTATCACCCTCAGAAAGATTTCGCAATGTCACGCCCATCACGGGGGTTGATTTCCCGGTTCCCGGGTTACCCAGAGGTAATCGGGTTGCCAGTTGCTTTCACCTCGTCGGCTACCGGGCGACTATTCTTCCGAGTCCGCGCCCCGTTTCGAGAGGAGTGGCTGATGAACAATCTTCGGCTCGCCTGCAGAGCCCGGGATAATCAGGCGTGGCGGCGGGTGATCAGCGTGGTCCTTCCGGCGATTCTGGCGAGTTCATGCGTGGCCCCGTCGGTGGTTGTGATAGGGGAGACCCCGATCCCCCCTCCGGAACAAGTTCCCACCGTGGCGGTGCAGGTGTCGGACGAGGCCGGGGTTCCCATCGTCGGCGCGACGGGGACGGTAGGCGAAGTCCGAGTAGTTACCGACGCATCGGGGATGTTTCGGGTTCGATGGCAGGGGGATGTAGTCCCGGTCTCGGTCGAAGCGGACGGTTTCTTTCCCGCCGCGCTCGCCGTCAATGCCTTCCAGGAGGAGCCGCTGGAGCTAACACTCCGCGACGTGGTGCTGCGCGGTTTCGTTCTCGACGAATCCAATACCGGCATTCCGGCCGCCTCGGTAACGCTGGGCGATGATGAATCGATCACCGATCAGTCAGGCCGTTTCCAGTTCGTGAGGGCTCTGGAGGGAACCATCAACGTTACAAAACCAGGGTGGCATGACACCGAGTTCGTCTGGACCGGCGAGGCCTTGGTGGAAGAGATCAAGATGGATCCCAAGGTGATCAGGGCCCTTCACATCGCATTTAACGCCTTTACCGAGCCGAACATGTGGCGGGACCTCCTCAAGGTGGCGGAGGAAACCGTGGTCAACGCTTTGGTGATCGATGTGAAGGACGAGTCCGGTCGGGTCTTCTACGACACGGGTGTCGAACTTGCCTACCGGGTAGGCGCGGTGGACACGTTGTACGACGTGGATGAGGTACTCGCCGAGATGGACCGTATCGGGCTTTACAAGATTGCTCGCATAGCGACGTTTCAGGATCCCATCGCTGCTAGGAAGGTTCAGGAGCTTGCCATTTACGATTCAGCAGCGGATCAACCCTTCCGGATGGGTGACCAGTACTTCCTCGACCCGACCGACCAACAAGCTCGCGCCTACGGGTTGGATCTGGCCGAGGATGCTTGCCGGAGAGGATTCGACGAGATCCAGTTCGACTACGTTCGCTTCCCGGACGGTTTTCCGAAAGGGTTCCCAGAACATATTCGTTTCGACGCCGACAGTGCACCGGAGGCACGGGCCGCCGTTATCACGGAATTTCTTGAGGAGGCGGGAAACCGGCTCCATCCCCTCGGATGTGTTGTGGCCGCTGACATATTCGGTTTCATAACCTCCGTGAGAGGGGATGGAGGTATCGGGCAAGAACTCGGCGCCCTTTCCCATACGGTGGATGTCCTCTCGCCGATGGTCTATCCGAGCCATTACTCACGAGGATGGTTCGGCCTCGACGTTCCAAACGATCATCCGGGAATCGTGGTAGCGGAAGCACTCTCGGACGGGATCGAACGGGTGGAGGGCTCGGCCGTGATCCGGCCGTGGCTACAGGACTTCTATTACAACCCGGCACAGGTTCGCGAACAGATCGAGGCCGCCGAACAACGGTCTCTGGGGTGGATGCTGTGGAACGCGCGCAGCAGGTTCCAGGTGGCGGCGCTGGAAGTGGCCTCCCCGGTGGAATCCGGCCTGCTAGGCGACGAAGCCGGGTAACGATTAACTGTGAGCGTCCGAGAGTTCGAGCAGTTACAGGAAGCCCTTGTCGAATGTCGGCTATGTCCCCGGCTGGTTGCGTGGCGGGAGGAGGTGGGAGCGACTAGACGCGCCAAGTTTGCCGATCATGACTACTGGGCGCGTCCGGTTCCCATGCTGGGTTCGTCCGCTGCCCGCCTGCTGATTGTCGGTCTGGCGCCCGGAGCGCACGGATCGAACCGCACCGGGCGTATGTTTACCGGGGACCGGTCCGGCGAATGGCTATTTCGCGCTCTCCACCGGGCCGGGTTTGCAAACCAGCCGGACGGGGTCAGGCGCGGTGACGGGCTGGAACTGATCGACGCGGCGATTACTTCCATCGTCAGGTGCGCACCACCCCGCAACCGTCCCACCCCGGCGGAGCGCAACACCTGTGCCCGGTGGATCGAACGGGAACTCGATATGTGTCACCGGGTGCGGGTGATCGTAGCGTTGGGCGGGATGGCCTTCGACCAGGTCCTTCGGCTGGGAATACCGCGCGGTTGGAGGGTGGCCCGTCCTCGTCCGCGCTTCTCCCACGGCAGCGAGTTGGATCTGGGGCCTGACGCACCGGTATTGCTCGGGTGCTACCACCCGTCACAGCAGAACACGTTCACGGGTCGGTTGACCGAGGACATGCTGGACGGGGTATTCGGGCGGGCTGCCGAACTGGTCGGCAAGTGATCGAAGCGCCGGTTTCGCACTAGCGGCCGGTGGGGATACCATGGCCATCCCGATTACTATCAACTTCTGCCTTCCTGGAGGATCGGTCCGTGCCCGGATCAACACCCTACTTAGACGCCGTGCGGCACTCTGACGCCGCGCCCCCGTGGCTTGAGTCGTCTCGCCGTCGGGGGTTGGAAGCATGGTCAGGACTCTCCATGCCCGATCGGAAGGATGAGGACTGGAAATACGTCGATCTGGACTTCGCGCTTGATGAGTTCCGGCCGGCCGGGGAACCGTCCCGGACTCTCGGTAATGACGAGTACGTCGATGCGCTGGGAGATGTGAGCGGTCACCTGACCATTGTTGACGGGACGGTGGTGGCGGCCGAGGCGGATGAGGTTGTTGTAGGTGGGCTCTTGGATGTCGACGAGGCGAGCGTGGCGCCGCGCTACCGGTCCGCTGTCTTGCCGGAGATAGATATATTCAGCGCCGCCAACCACGCTTTTGCCCCTTCGGGAGGGGTCGTTCTGCTCCCTGCCGGCCGGGCGGTATCAGCTCCGGTGCTGGTGGATGTGCAATCGGTAGCCGACGGCGCGGCCGGTTATCCCCACATCACGGTGGTGGGGGGCGCCGGATCGGAGGGATCCGTCGTATTGCTCTACCGGTCCGCTCCCGACGCCTCCGTACTAACCAGCCCGGTCGTGGAGGTGCTGGCCGGCCGGAACGCCCATCTATCGGTGTCGGTTGTCCAGCACCTGGCACACTCCGCCCGAATGGTGGCCCATCATCATTTCGTGGCGGAACGGGACGCTACGGTGCGGATTGATGAGATCGGTCTGGGCGGAAGCTACGCCCGCCAGAGGTTGGGTATAGATCTGGCCGGGCTCGGGTCGTCGGTAAAGATGGGAGGCATCTACTTCGGGGATGGGAGCCAGGTATTCGATTACCGGATCTACGTCACCCACCAAGGACCCCGCACGACATCGGATATCTTCCTGAAGGGTGCGGTATCCGACCAAGCACAAGCAGTGTGGACGGGTCTGATGCGGGTCGAGAAGCCGGCCGTGGGGACTTCCGCGTTCGAGACCAATCGAAACTTGGTCCTGTCAGACCGAGCCAAGGTGCACTCCGTACCTAACCTCGAGATCCTCACAGATGACCTTCAGTGCGGCCATGGTTCGTCCTCCGGGCCGCTTGACAAGGAACAGCTCTATTACCTGATGAGCCGGGGACTACCCCGTGACCGCGCGGAACGCCTGCTCATCCAGGGATTCTTCGACGAGATACTTTCCGGTCTGGCGGTAGCCGATCTGGCCCCTCCGTCTCGCCGCGCGGTTACCGAGAAGTTCGCCGTCGCCCAAAGGAGGAGGGGACTATGACAAGCTGGGTAAAGATAGGCAGTGTCGAAGACTTCCCCGAAGGCGGGTCGCGGGTTGATGTATCCGGGCGCCGCTTAGCCATTTTCCGGATCGACGGAGACTTCTATGCCATCGGGGACCGGTGCAGTCACCAGGAGGCGTCGCTGGCGGAGGGAGAGGTGTTCGACTACGACGTGGAGTGTCCCCTCCACGGCGCCGAGTTCGATGTGAAGACGGGAGAACCGAGGTCGTTGCCGGCCACCCGACCGGTCCCCACCTACCGGGTTCGGGAGGAGAACGGAGCAGTGATGGTAAGGATCGAATCCGGCCGGGAGGAGGTATGACCCAGCCCGCCCTCCGGGTTGAAGGTCTTACGGCATCCATCGGGGAGCTTGAGATACTGAAAGGGGTCGACCTTGCGGTCCCGTTCGGCGAGGTACACGCCATTATGGGTCCTAACGGTTCGGGCAAATCCACGCTGTGCCATGCACTGGCCGGATATCCCGGCTACCGGGTGTCAGGGAGAATCCTGGTTGGCGGTACGGCGGTTACCGACCTTCCGACCGACGAGCGGGCCAGAGCCGGCCTTATGCTGGGATTCCAGTATCCCGTGGGGATCCCGGGATTGGATCTAGAGGTATTCGTGGAGGAGGCGGCCCTATCTCTCGGAATGTCGCCGGCCCAGGCCCAAGCCAGGATCGAGGAGGCGGCCCGGCAATTCGGCATGGAGCGATTCCTGGTTCGGGCGGTCAACGGGGATCTCTCGGGAGGGGAGAAGAAGCGCTCCGAGATCTTCCAGATGGCGGTTTTTCGGCCCAGGGTGATGGTGCTGGACGAGATCGATTCCGGTCTCGACATCGACACGGTCAGGCAGGTGGCCGGTGCGGTAGCAGACATGCGCAGCGATGACATGGCGGTCCTGATGATCACCCATTACAGCCGGATCCTGGACTATGTGCAGCCCGACCGGATTCATGTGATGATGGGCGGGCGCATTGTTGTGTCGGGAGGTCCGGAGCTGGCTGATGAGCTGGAAGCCGGCGGTTACGGCGGGGTGCGTTCCCGCTTGGGTTTGGTAGACCCGACACCCTCCCGACCCGAGCCGATGGTTAGCGATCTCTTCACCGATACACCGTTCGATCTATGAGACCGGTCCCTGCGTCAAGACGGTGCTCCCGAGTACCGCGGGCGGATGGCGTCGAACGGAGTTGATCGGGATGTTCCCGCCACGAGTTTGACGCTCGTCCCTCTCCCGAGAAGGTGGTTCTCATCGTCTTCTCAGGTTCCTCTCAGCTAAAACACAGATCGCCGCCTCATACTGGGTTCCAATTAGAAGCTGGCGAAGGAGAAGGCTCTTTGCGAAAATACATGATTCCGGCCGCGGTACTACTTGTCTTGGTAATCGGGACTGTGGCGTGGGCATCTGTCGGCCGTCAGGGACCCAAAGTTGAAGGATCGATCGGTGGACCGGGAGTTCTGGAGGAGGTTCTCGGGGATCTGGTCGAGGATGGAACCATCACCCAGAATCAGTCCGACGCCATAGTTACCGCTATCGAAGAGAGAAAGGCCGAGGCCCACGCTACCTGGGAAGAACATAAGTCACAGTTGGCGACGTTCTGGGAGGACGGGATCCTGACCTCCGAAGAGATCGAACAACTGCCGATGGCGAACTGGATCACCGATCCGGACGGGCCACTGGCCGAGGCGCTGGAAGACGGCAGTATTACCAAAGAGGAACTCGACGAACTCTCCCGCTATCGGGGCGGGCATCGAGGACGGTCCGGGTCCTGGCATCGCGGAGGACACGAAGAAGGTCGCCGGCATCACGAATCGTTGAATGCCGACAAAATGTCCGGCACAACGAGTACCCTGTCCGTCTAGCAGACGTAATTGGATTCCAGCTCGATAACCAACGGGTCCCGGTCCTTCCTCCCCGGCCGGGACCCGTTACCGCATCAACCGACCGCCGGGAAGATATCTACCTCATATTGGTTGAAGGCAAGGTCGGATGTCATTATCGGAACACCGATCACAATCGCTTGTGCCACCAACAGCCGGTCGAATGGATCTCTATGGTGGACGGGCAGGTCCTCCACGCGAAGTGCGTGAACATGTTCGATCGGTAGCGGCGTTAAGTTGCTCGTACGGATTCGCTCGGTTACGTATTTGGAAGGCGGATCGGAAAGCGGAAGCCTACCAATCGCGTACTTGATCCCTATCTCCCATGAACTGGCGGCCGAGAAGAGCAGGGTGTTGGAACCATTCGTCAGGATCGACCGGGCTGGACCTGACATCCGCTGGGGCGAAACGTGCATCCACAAGAACACCTGGGTGTCGATGAGGATCGTCACCTGTCGAAGAGCCTGAGCAGATCATCCGGTAGAGGATCGTTGAAGCCCTCCGGCACGTCGAAGGCGCCGATGTCCCGACCCAGGACGCGGTCGGACGGCTTCTCGATTCCGACCAACTTGGCGACCGGTTTCCCCCCGCGGGTAATCAGGATCTCCTCGCCGGCGTTGGCCCGCCTGATTAGCCGCGAAAGGTTGGTTTTGGATTCGTGAACTCCTACTGATGTCACCTTGTGTCCAATTCCTTGTGTCCGACTCCGTCTAGGAGGGTGCTGAGAAACCCCGCACAAAGGGGTTCAGACGTTAACCCGCAACTCTCTGACCAGGCGCTTTGCCGACCACCGAACCCCGAAAGACTCGTTTTTTAGGACTCTCCTAAAGTTAACTAACTATGCTAGTCGGATTCTTTGTTCAGTTCATCCAGTCAACGGCAGTGGGCTGTCCTTCCAAACAGTAGATCAGAGAATCGAGCAGCGTTAAGACTTCCTGCCGGCACCCTCTTGACTCGAGTGTTCTGGTTGCTCGGGGAGGATGAATCCGACCTCGGCTCCTCCATCGGGAAGGTTGCGGGCAAAGACCGTGCCGGTATGGGCCTCGACGAGTTGCTCCACGATGGCGAGGCCGAGGCCGGATCCGGGAGTTGTGCGGGCTCCTTCAGAGCGGTAGAAACGTCGGAAAATGTGGGGAAGATCCTCCTCCGGAATGCCCGGGCCATCATCCCGGACGGTAACGGTATACCCATCCAGCGCGATCGCAACCCGGGTATCCGCCCACTTCACCGCATTATCGGCCAGGTTTCCAACGGCTCTCTCGATCTGTGACCGTCGACCGAGTACTGCGGCGCCTGTCCCGGACACCGTAACGGTCTTCGTGCTCGAGTGGCGGAAGCGATCCGCCACCTCGGCGCCTAGCGATTCCAGATCGATCTCGGTCAACGGCTCATCCGTATGGTGTACGTCGGACGCCAGATCGACGAGTTCGGCGGCTAGATCGGCCAGTTGGTTGGATTCGAAGAGGGCGTCATCGATCAATTCCCGACGCTGATTTTCGGAGATCCGGCCACCCTGGCGGCGCAGAATCTCGAGGTTGGTTCTCAGAGCGGTAACCGGAGTTCGGAACTCGTGTCCGGCATCCGAAACCAACCGTTGCTGTTCCCGTTTGGAGGTCGCCAGCGCATTGAGCATGGATGAGAAGGCGGTGGACAAACGACCGATCTCGCCCGGCGCCGCGATGTCCAGCTTTTCCACCGCGTCGAGCCGTTCGGTAGTGGCGATGCGTTCGGCCTTATCGGTGAGATCGGCGATCGGGCGCACCGCTCTAGACGCGAGAACCCAGCCGGTGAAGGCGACGAGCAGCACCCCGACCACCCCGATCAGTACCAGACGGCCGGTGAGGGCCGCCAGGTTGGCGTCAACGCTCGACCGGTCGAGTGCTATCTGGAAACCAAGCGGGGGTACACCTTCCGGTGTCCGTAAACGGATAGGGATGGTGATCATCCGGAAGGCGTGATCACCCACGTCTACGTCACGGATGAGATGGGGCCCATCATCCACCAATATGGCCAGATCAACGTCCTCGACCGGAAGGGCTATCCCCTCCCGCCCGATACGCAGTTGAACGCCGCCGTCTTTGCTGAAGGCTTGGAGGACGGCGTCGAAATCTACGATCCTCGGTAGGCCGCGGACCCGCTCACCCCGGTTCCTGGTGTCCAGGCTTCCGGTCGAGCGCGACAACTCGGATGCTCGGCGCAGCAGATCGGCGTCAAGGGTTCCCCGTAGTTGGCGGTCTGTTGAGATGACCGCGGCGAGGGTTATGAGCCCGACTGCCAGGGCCGCCACCACTCCCAGACCCAGCGCCCACCGCCAGCGCAGGCTCATGGTTCTCGCACCACATATCCGACGCCGCGTACCGTTTGGATGAGTCTAGGTTCGCCGCATGCCTCCAGCTTTCGCCGCAGGTAACCGATGTAGACCTCGAGTGGGTTGGATCGGGTCTCGAAGTCATATCCCCAGATGCGGTCCATGATCAGATCTCGTGTCAGTACGGTCCGGGCATTGAACAGCAGAAGCTCCAAGAGGTCGAACTCGGTCTTGGTCAACCTAACCTCTCGACTACCTCGGAATACCCGCCTGCTCTTCGGGTCGAGGGACAGGTCGGCGAGGCGGAGCCGATCGTTCTGCGGGATGAGCGAACCTCTGCGTAGCAGGGCGCGGAGTCGGGCGAGGATCTCCTCGAGGGCGAATGGCTTCACCAGATAGTCGTCAGCTCCGGCGTCGAGCCCGGCCACCCGACTGGAAACCTCGTGACGGGCGGTAAGCATGAGGATAGGCGTGGTGTCTCCTCGGGCGCGTATCCGTCGGGCCACCTCCAGGCCGTCCATATGAGGCATCATCACGTCCAGAATGATGACCTCCGGGACGATCTGCTCCACCATTCCCAGACCTTGCGGGCCGTCCGCCGCCGAGAAGGTCTCGTAGCCTTCCAGTTCCAGCGCGCGACCGAGTGACTCCCGTACTGCGCGGTCGTCCTCAACCAGAAGAAGGCGGGCGGTGCTCATGATTTCCTCGACATAGTTGCCAACCGGATTGTTACCGACACGGGTGTCCCATATGAGGTTATCGTGATCGTTACCCTTTAGGTCGGTCCTGACCATCATCGGGAGGTTGGATGATCGAATACGACGTGGTCGTCATCGGGGCCGGAATCGTCGGGCTCTCCACCGCAATGGAGTTGTCTGAGCGGTATCCGAGTCGGAGATTGGTCGTGCTGGAGAAGGAAGCACAGGTGGCGGCTCACCAGTCCGGCCGCAACAGTGGGGTGATTCACTCCGGGCTGTATTACCGACCTGGTTCCCTGCGGGCGACCTTATGCCGGGAAGGCATCGGGCGTCTGGTGCGTTTTTGCGACGAGCGGGGAGTGAGGTACAACCGCAAGGGTAAGGTCGTCGTCGCCACCCACGAGAGAGACCTTCCCCAACTCGCCGAGCTCGAGCAGCGTGGTAAGGCCAACGGGCTCCGGGGATTGCGTCGCATCGGTTCCTCGCAGTTACGTGAAATCGAGCCTCACGCAAGCGGCATAGCGGCGCTGTGGGTACCGGAGGCGGGAGCAGTCGACTTCGGCGCCGTATGCCGAGCAATGGCCGGCCTGCTCCGGGAGCGGGGTGCGGAGATCCGGACCTCTTTCGAGGTCGAGCGCATCGATGTATCGAGATCGAAGGTCACGATCGACAGCGCCCGCCGGACCGTTACCGCTCGGGGAGTAGTCAATTGTGGCGGGCTGTTCAGCGATCGTCTGGCGATCATGGCAGGTGTCGATCCGGCGGTTCGTATCCTTCCCTTCCGGGGGGAGTACTTCGACGTGGTCGGCGCCTCGTCGGATATGGTGATTTCCTCGATCTATCCGGTCCCTGACTCGCGGTTTCCTTTCCTCGGGGTTCACTTGACCAGGACGGTGGATGGCACGGTAAGGGCCGGACCCAGCGCGGTACCGGCTTTGGCTCGGGAAGGCTATCGATGGGCTACCGTCCAGCCGCGGGATCTGCTCCAATCGGTCAGCTATCCCGGCGCCTTGCGGTTCGCCGCAAGGAATTGGCGGTTCGGGGTGGCGGAGATCGTCCAATCGGCCAGTCGGCGCCGCTTTGTGCGTTCCGCCAGGATGCTGGTACCCGCGATCGATTCCGGTGACCTCCGCCCCGGTAGGTCAGGGGTCCGGGCTCTCGCGGTGACACGGTCCGGCGAGCTCCACGACGACTTCCTGATCCGGACCGCTCCCCGCTCGGTTCACGTACTGAATGCACCTTCCCCGGCTGCTACGTCGGGGTTGGCGATCGGCGTGCGCATCGCTGAGCGGGTGGCACAAGTGATAGATCTCCGATGAGCGGCAACCGGCGACCGGCGACCGAGTCGCCATGCCGCGGCCGCAAGGGAGCCACCGGTAGACTGGGTGGCGAGAACCGGTGGGGTAAGGAGGCCGGTGGGTAAGGAGGACGGAGTGGAATACCGCATCGAGAAGGACTCGATGGGTGAGGTGCGCGTTCCTGCTACGGCGCGTTACGGGGCGTCAACCCAGCGAGCGGTGGAGAACTTTCCCATCTCCCGGCTGCGTTTCAGCCGCAGGTTCATCTGGGCCCTGGGCCTGATCAAGGGTTCCGCGGCCCGAGTAGCGGGGGAGGCCGGGTACGTGCCGAAAGATGTGGCTTCCGCCATCGCGGTGGGCGCCGATGAGGTGATGGATGGCGCCCTTGACGACCAATTCGTGCTGGACATCTTCCAGACCGGTTCCGGTACCTCTACCAACACCAACGCCAATGAGGTCATCGCCAATCGGGCTACCGAAGTGCTGGGCGGGCAGGGGAGCAGTCATCTCGTGCATCCCAACGATCAGGTCAACTACGGCCAGTCTTCCAACGATGTGATCCCCACGGCTATCCATGTAGGAGCGGCAACTGCTATCCGCGAGGAACTCATCCCCGCTCTTGGCGGGCTGGCCGGAGCTTTGGAGACCCGAGCCGGCGCCTTCGCCGATGTGGTCAAGTCCGGACGGACCCATCTGATGGACGCAACCCCGGTGACGTTGGGTCAGGAGTTCTCAGGTTATGCCGTACAGGTGCGGCGCGGGATGGAACGGCTAAGCGCGGTGTTGCCTGACCTCGAGGAGCTGGCCTTGGGCGGAACGGCCGTGGGAACCGGTCTCAACGCTCCGAGCGGGTTTGCCTCATCGGTCGTCCGGATGATCGCCCGGAGGAGTGGCCACCCGTTCCGTGAGGCCGACAATCATTTCGAAGCCCAGGGCGCCAAAGACGCGGCAGTGATGGCTTCCGGCGCCCTGAAAACGGTCGCCGTCTCGCTGTTCAAGATCGCCAACGACCTCAGGTGGCTCTCGTCAGGTCCCCGTACCGGGCTGGCCGAGATCAAACTCCCCTCGCTGCAGCCCGGTTCGTCGATCATGCCGGGCAAGGTGAACCCGGTTATCCCCGAAATGGTGATGCAGGTTGCCGCCCATGTAGTGGGTAACGACGCAGCCATAACCTGGGGCGGTGCCAACGGCAACCTGGAGCTAAACGTGATGATGCCGATGATGGCTCACAACCTTCTGGAAGGCATCGAGTTGCTGTCGAATGCGGCCTCAACCTTCAGGGAGCGTTGCGTGGAGGGAATCGAGGCCGATGAGGAACGGGCCTATCACCTCGTCGAGCAGAACCTGATCGTGGTTACGGCGCTCAACCCCCGGATCGGTTATGACAAGGGCGCCGAGGTAGCCAAAGAGGCGTTCTCCTCGGGACGTACCGTGCGCGAGGTGGTGAGAGAGAAGGGCTACCTGGACCGCAAGGAACTGGATCAGGCGCTCGATATCAAGCGGATGACCGAGGGCGGGATCCTGTAGGACAGTTGCCCGAAGAAAGGCTTTCGGTTGGCCCTGCATCGTTCCACTGACCAGGGAGTTTGCCATCGGACTTCGGGCCGGCGAGGGGTTTCTCAGCACTCTCTCAAGGGAGGCGCTGAGAAACGGATCCGGCGGGGTTGCGCCCTCGCCGGTATCAACTCGGGTCGGCCTGATCAGCCAGATAGACGCGGAGTGCTTCTTCGAGGGTCGTCCATGGAAGGTTGGCGCACTTGATACGTACCGGGAACCTGCGTACTCCCTGGAGGGCTTCCAGGTCGCCTAGCACCGCGCCCGGGCGTTCCGGGTCCAGCTTCGGATCGGTAGCGCCGTCGACACCCATCATCCCTTTGAATCCGTCGGTCAGTTCCCCCACCTGTTCGGTGGTCTTGTTGCGGACCGCCTCGCCCATCATCGAGCCGGAGGCCTGGGAGATGGAGCACCCCTGTCCGGTAACTCCGATCTCCAGGATCGTGCCGTCCTTGACTACCAGATCCACATGCACGTCGTCACCGCACAAAGGGTTGTTTCCGTCTGCGCTCGCGTTGGCCTGGGGGAGACCCCGGCGGTTGCGGGGGCTCCGGTAATGGTCGAGGATCACTTCCCGGTAGAGTTCTTCGAGTGCCATAAGTCGAACCTCCGTGAAAAGCCCGGGATCCTAATCCAGTCCGAAAAGGCGGGTGGCTACCCCGAGCGCGTCAACCAGATCGTCCACATCCTCAGAAGTGTTGTAGATGTAGAAGGAAGCCCGAGCGGTGGCCGCCAAACCCAGATGTCGCATTAGTGGTTTGGCGCAGTGGTGTCCCGCTCGCACCGCTACACCGTGCTGGTCGAGGATCGTGGCGATATCGTGAGCATGGATTCCCGAGATGTCGAAGCTGATCGCTCCGCCCCGGTCCACCGTGCTGGACGGTCCCTGGACGGATAGATTGCGTACATCGCTCAGGCGCTCCAGAGCGTAGGAGGTGAGTGCCCGGTCATGTTCCTGAACTTCATGCATTCCTATATCGGACAGGTAATCGACCGCCGCTCCTAACCCGATCGCCTCCACGAAGGGAGGGGTACCGGCTTCGAACTTGTGTGGTACCGGCGCCCAACTCGATTCCTGGCGCTTGACATCCCGGATCATCTCTCCCCCTCCTTCGGCCGGTTCCATCTCCTCGAGAAGGTTCCTTCGCCCCCAAAGAACACCGATCCCGGTCGGCCCGAGCATCTTGTGTCCCGAGAACGCCAGGAAGTCGGCGCCGAGAGTCTGCACATCCACCGGAGCATGCGGCACCAGCTGCGCTCCGTCAACCAGCATCACCGCCCCCACCGACCGGGCCATCCGCGCGATCTCCTTAACCGGCGGCATCGTCCCCAACACATTGGACATCCCGGACAGGGCGACGATCTTGACGCGTTCATCGAAGCTATCCCGAGCGGCGGATGGATCGATACGGAAGTCGTCGGTTATCTCCAAGTAGGTGAGTTCCGCCCCGGTGTGGCGGGCGATTATGTGCCAAGGCACGATGTTGGCGTGATGTTCCAAGATGCTGGTCAGCACCCGGTCCCCCGGTTTGAGAGTGTTCAGTCCCCACCCGTAGGCGAATAGGTTCATGGCGGCGGTGGCGCTCCGAGTGAAGATGACCTCTTCGTCGGTGGTTGCGTTGAGGAAGCGGGCGACCTTGGTGCGAGCCTCCTCGTAGGCCTCGGTCGCCTCTTGGGAGAGGGTGTAGGCGCCCCGATGGACGTTGGCGTAAGACTCCCGGTAGATGCGGGTGATGGTGTCCAGCACTTGGGTGGGTTTCTGAGAACTCGCCGCCGAGTCCAAGAAAACCAGACGGTGACCGTTGATTCGACGATCGAGGATCGGAAAGTCGGCTCGGATACAGGAAGGGTCGATCACGTCGCGGCCGCCGTCCGGAAGGCTTCATAGCCCTCGTCTTCCAGCCGATGCGCCAGCTCAGGCCCGCCGGTGGCCACGATGCGACCATCGACCAGGACGTGTACGGCGTCGGGTTTGATGTAATCGAGAAGTCGTTGATAGTGGGTGATGATCAGAAAACCTCTTTCCGGTCCGGCCAGCTTGTTGACCCCTTCGGCCACAATGCGTAGGGCGTCGATGTCGAGACCCGAATCGGTCTCGTCCATGATGGCCAGATCCGGTTCGAGCACCGCCATCTGTAACACCTCGTTCCGCTTGCGTTCCCCGCCGGAGAATCCCTGATTCACGTACCGGTCGGCAAAACTGGCGTCCATGCCGAGGGAAGCCATGGTGTCCATAACCCGTAGACGTAGCTCCAGCACCGTGTAGTCGATCCCCGTCCGGTTGCTGAGGGCGGTTCGCAGAAAGTTAACCACCGTCACACCACTGATCACCTCCGGATACTGGAACGCCAGGAACATGCCCAGATTGGCGCGCGTGGGTGAGTCGGCTTCCGTGATGTCCTCACCCTTGAATAACACCCTTCCGGATGTGATCTTGTAGGCGGGATGACCCATCAGGGTCTTCGCCAGGGTTGACTTACCGGAACCGTTCGGGCCCATTAGCGCATGGATTTCACCGCGATGGGTGGTCAGGCTGATTCCCCGGAGGATGGGCTGGTCATCGACCGCGACGTGCAGGTCTTCGATGGCCAGCAGAGGCGCGGCGGCGTTCAAGGCGGTTTCTCCTGATGAGCGAGTCGATGTGTGTTCCCAGGGTACCCGTCCGAGGAGGGTACTGAGAATATGATCTGTGAGGGTACCGAAGAATTAGGACTCTATGGTTTGACAGGCGGTCCCGAAATGGTAGCCATGGCGATGGAGGCCGAGGCTGCGGCCATTGCGGATACCTCCACCCCCATAGGGGACGGACTGTTGCTGGGAATCGGCCAGGACGCGGATCAGGAAGGCGTAACCCTGGGAACCCAGGTTTCGGTGTTCGACGTCTCCGACCTGGCCAACCCGACTCGTATCCACCAGTTCACCTCAAGCGGGTCCTATTCGGAGATCGAGTGGGATCACCGGGCCTTCTTGTACTGGGCTCCGACCGGGATGGCCGTGATCCCGGTCACAAGGTGGAGTCACGATCCGGACCAGGACTCCTTCCAGGATTCCGCTACTTCGTACGAGGCGTTGGTGCTTTCGGTAGGCGCCGACGGCATCGACGAATTGGCCACCATCGATCACGAGGTGATGCTCCCCGAGGCGGGAGTCGCTGACCTATTCCGGGGTCCAGTCCCCATCAGTCGATCCTTAGTGGTGGGCAACACGCTCTTCGCTCTGTCCAGGGGCGGTTTGATGGGGACCGACATGGATACGTTTTTGCAGACCTCCTGGATAGGGTTCTTCCTTTTCCATCCGTGAATCCGGATCTGTGACCGATCTTGAGTAGTAGCGTGCCGGGGGTGGATACGTCGGTCCTCTTCAGATCGAAGCATCTCGGAAGTCAGGACAGTTAGGCTCCCCGCATGCCCTCGTATCTGACTCTCGGGCTCGGAATCGCCCTGTTCCTCGTGGTCCTGACGGCTATCGGTACGGCAATCCTGGTAAGGCGTTTGAGCGGTGGGCCGGATCGGCGTCCGGTGTACGTGATCGAGGACGCAATCGCTCATGTGGCGGACCGGCTCGATCCTGACATAATAGATCGCATCCGGCCGGAAGGTGTCCGCCGCATAATCGAGTGGTCCACCCACTACCTGCAGGGCTTGGCGGTTCCGGCTCGACGCCGGACAGGCTTACAGGTAGTGGCCGGTGGGCAGGAGGGCGCGATCGAGTACATTCGCGGGGAACTAGCTCGGCGAGGGCACGATTACGCGTCGAGCGACATTGCCGCGGTTCTGGCAGGGGAAGCGGCGTACCTGGTCGGGATCGGTGCGCTGGGTGATCGAGTGAAGGAGCAGGAGCTGTTATGAGAGCACGTTGCGGTCGATGCCGTTCGGAATTCGACGTCCTTAGACCCGGTCGCTATGCATGTCCGGCTTGTGGCGCCACCAACGAGGTTCGAGGTGGTTATCCGGAGGGCCAAGGCGCCGGTCCTCGCTCCGGCGGCCAAGGGGCGGGTCCGTCGGGACCGTTGGCGCCCCCATCTCCGCCGGCTGAGAAGCCGTCCCGCCGCACGCGGTGTCCCGACAAGAAGTGCGGGTTCAGCTTCATAGTCGGCGACATTGCGGTGGCCCGGTGTCCTATGTGCGGCGCCGAGGTGAAGACCCGGGGCCTGATCAGGTGACGGCGTGGGTTCCGGTTAATCCTCGGGTTGCGGGGACGGCTCCGATGCCTTGTAAGAATCAACGGGCCATGTGTAGTGAATTGGGCGGCGGTCTGCCATGCCTCGCCTGAGCCGTTTCGAGCGGAGCCGTTTCGTGGGAGCTCGGGACACGATGGTTGTGTACGACTGCGATGATCAACAGCAATTCGCCGTCATCGAGCGTCGTCTCGACAGTGACGATCTGCTGGGTCGCAGGCTGGTGCAGACCTATGGTCCCGACACGCTGGCCGAAGCTCGCAACCGTGGATTCCGACCTTTCACGTAGGGCGAAACCGACGCGGGAAGCTTTCATCATAGGACGCCGAGAAGGAACCAAACTCCTACTCCGATGAGGATCACCAGGGCCGTGATCAGGGAAGCGATGATCAGAAAACGGGTAGGCATCCATCGGGAGGTTAACGGATCAGGATATGTCTCGGATAAGGCCGGACCCGACGGGTGCCATCGTGTGTGAAGCTCCTATATTGTATTGTGCAGTCGGTTGTCGGGTGGTGACCGGCGGAGATCCTCCCCGCCGACAGGAGAATCCGCCACCTCCTCCATAGCCGCCATCTCCCGCATGAGCCTTCGCCGGTCCTCCACGGTACGCCGGTGCTTTCAACGAAGTCCGTATGGCGGCGCGGAGACCGCGATCCTCGATTAGATTGGCGGTGAACTCCCCGAACCGGTATGAGATCGGCATCGGTGTACGGGCGCGGGACAGTTGCCTCCCGAAGTCGATCCGGCCCCCGAATGGTCTTGAGGTCGTCCCTTGGAATCCGTACTCGTACAGGACCGGAAGGTCGATCACGTCTGCGACGGTTCCCGACCCGATTGCTCCCCGTCTGCTCCGCCTACCGGCGCATCATGGAGGGGTGTCAGTGACGACCGGTAGCGGTTCATCACCGTCCGGAACCGGAACCGCTCGATCCGATCGGGATTCCCGAAGAGTTGGTCCTCGATGAGGGGCTCGATGTTGTACTCCCAGATTCTGCGCAGACGCGGGTGGTCCGGATCGGGGTTGGGAGGGTAGCCGATCTTCATGAAGTGGCTCGGACCCAGCTGGAGATCGGCGTTGATGGCTTCGGTCAACTCCTTGTTGACCATCTCCGCCAGCTCGCCCACCCAGGGAGGCTCGCCTTCCCGCTCCAGCCAGCGCTCAAGCAAGCCTGCGGTAGGACCGCGGTCGGGGAAGAAGGGCACGAAATGGAACCGGCGGCGTAGGGCGGCATCTACGAGGGCGATCGACCGGTCGGCGGTGTTCATGGTGCCGATGAACCACAAAGACTCGGGCAGCTCGAAATCCCCGTCCGGTCTGTACAGGGTGGAAACCGCCTTGTCCCGGTACTCGAACAGGAACAGCAGCTCGCCCAGTGCCCGTGGCAGGTTGGCCCGATTGATCTCGTCGATCACCATCACCTGGCGACCCTGCCGAAACATTGCGGCGCGTTCAGCCATGAGCGCCAGGGGGCCCGGCGTCAATGAGTACACGATCCGGCCATCGGCGCCGACGTCGGGTCGGAAACCCTCGAAGAAGTCCTCGTAGGAGGTCGAGGGATGGAACTGCACCAGCATGCGATCCTCCGGCTGGGGAGCCAGTGCCTTGGCCAGCCTCTGGGCCAGGTACGTCTTGCCGGTGCCGGGAGGTCCAAAGAGGATCACTTGGCCCTTGTCCTCGAGCAACTCCACAATGTCCTTGAGGAAACCGGGATCTACAAGCAAATCCTCGGCAGCGGTCTCGACTGGATCGGGATCGTTCCCCGGTTCGGGCCTGTCTTGATTATCGAGATACTCAACTGCGTCCGCTAGCCGGTCTGTTGGAGGGGGAGGCCCACCGCACGCGCGGCTGACTAGGGCGGCGACAAGGGGCCGCGCAGCGGCGGCAACGGTCGTTGCCTGGGTCTTCAGGTCCAGATCGGCTAGCTCATCCCGCGTGTATGAACGGCCGTAGAAGAAACTACCTATCCTCCCGTAGAACTCTATATCCTTGCCATCGCCCCGTTCCATCATGCGAAACCCGTCGACCTGCGTAGACCTGATTACCTCCAAGGCCTTGGCCTTCCAGCCCTTTCCTTCCCATCCCGGCATGACGCCGATAGCTGCGCCCTTGTGATTGATCCACAGTCGCAGCCCGATCTCACCTATGCCCTCCGCATCAACACGCCAATCGACCCAGAGATCCGGTCTCGGCGTGGCCTTTGTCTTAGGCACCCAAATAGAACGGCGGTTTCCATGTCTTGAGTTGGAGACCTGCAGCACGGGACATAGGTTCGAGCATTGCTTGACCGAGGTGGTCTCCAATCGCCAACAACGCGCGCGCGTTGATCTTTCGGACCTCAAGAGATTCCTTATCACCCTGGAACCCGAAGGCGCAACGATCTATGAGGACAGGATCGAGAAAGACGGGTTTCTTCTCGTCCCACCAAGCCGCAATCTGCTCGAATCGACGGGAATCGCTGTCAATCTCGGCCACTAACCCGGCGAAGCGGGCATCTCGCTCGGACGCAGATGACGTTAATCGGCGCCCGGTCGTGAACTCCAGGAACTTGTATGCACTACCCGCGTAACCCACGGTTCGGGCATCTCGCTGTGACTCGGATGACCCCGCCGGCGCGTAGTCAGGATCCGCTTCGGCGCGGCGAGCGTGCGCCTCGTACCAGCGCCTGCTGAACTCGATCTGCTTCTGGCGGTACCCGAGGTCCCCTTGGTCATCCGCCGTTCCGTTCGCCATGTCTCATCCTCCCCTGTCGAGGTCCGTGTATTTGAGGCCGTCGCACCAGCCCGCCGAACTCCGCACCGGTCGATCGGCACTTTAGGGGTTGGAGGTGACAGATATTAGGAGGAGGCTTTTGCAGGGCGACAAGTTGGGAAACGGCGACGACCAGCCTGTCGAGGTATTCAAGCATCTCCCGCCAGCCTGCGGGGATGCTTCGCCGCTGGATACACTCACTATGTCAACTTCATATGGTCAACGTTGGGCAGTGTTGGTCACACATATTTAGAGGTTTGACATACGCAGCCGGATGGGTTACCTTCGTGAAATGGACTCCTTTAACTTCTGGATCAACCCCGCCATCCTGATCGCGATCGCCACCCTCCTCTGGCGCTCCCAAACAAGAAGATTTGACTACGTTGACGGGCAGCTTCGTGACCTCAGCCGCGAAGTGGTTGCCAACGGCAAGAACATCGCCCGCCTCCAAGGACGACATGAGGGCCATCCTCGGGACGTGGGCGCCAACAAGTAAGGCCCTCGTCCCGTCAAGCCGGCTACACCGGCCCTGTTGCTCTTCGAGTCACCGTCGCGTGGTCGTAACTGTGGGCGTTAGCCGACAGGAAAGGAGGCCCCCAACGATCCCGGAGTCTTGAATGTGTCGGCCATCGACAGCAGGATCGTCTGGACGAACCTGGTTGGCTAGGCTAGGTATTCCGTAGAAGTCTGGAGAACTGTGACTTCTGGTGTATGACGTAATAGTTATTGGAGGAGGCCCCGGCGGCTACGGGGCTGCACTCTATGCACGCAACTTCGGCCTGTCCGTGGCTTTGATCGAGCGGGACACCGTCGGAGGTACCTGCCTTCTGAGGGGATGCATACCCGCCAAGAGTTGGCTGCAGGCCGCCGAGGTCTTCACGACCGTTCGGTCGGCCGGAGATTTCGGGGTGGTCACCGATGATCCGCGATTCGACTGGCCGGTAGCCTTGATCCGTAAGGACCGCATCGTCAACGGCCTCGTACGCGGGCTTGCCGGTTTGCTCCGCCACCGCAAGGTGGACGTGGTTAAGGGCCGGGGGCGGTTGGCCGGTGTGGGACGGGTGGAGGTGGAGGAACCCGGGGGTTTCCGGGTGCTGGAGGCGCGCAACGTGGTCCTCGCCACCGGCTCCGTTCCGCTGGAGCTACCGGGATTCCCGTTTGACGGAAACCGGATCGTCAGCTCGGACCATGCACTCGATTGGCCGAACCAACCGCGCCGGGTCGGGATCGTCGGCGGTGGGGTGGTCGGATGCGAGTTTGCCAGCCTGTTGGCCGATGTAGGTTCCGAGGTGGTGGTGTTCGAGATGCTGGATCAGGTGATTCCCGGCTTCGAGCCCGGCGCAGCTCGCGAATTGCAGAAACAGCTCGGGCGCAGGGGTGTCAAGTTCGTGCTGGGCGCGCGGGCCGAGCTCAGGACCGGTGAGAACGACGACAGGAACATGGTGCTGGCCGCATCGGGGAGCGGCGATGGTTTCGAGGTCGATACTGTGCTGGTAGCCGTCGGGAGGCGTCCCCTCACCGACAACCTCGGTCTCGACGGCGTGGGTGTCGAAACCGATCGAGGATTCATCAGGGTCGATCTAGACACCATGGAAACGGCCCGCCAGGGTGTCTTCGCGGTCGGAGACATCGTCGCCGACACGCCGGGGCTGGCCCACGGCGCATTCGCGGAAGCCATCTCGGCGATTACCTACATCGCCGGCGGAATACCTAAGCCCGTTGAATACCGGGCGCTTCCCAGCGTGGTATACACCCATCCTGAGGTCGCCGCGGTAGGCCTGACCGAGGAGCGGGCGGCTGCCGAGGGTTTATCGGTGGAAGTCCAGGATCACTCCTTTCTGGGAGTGGGGCGAGCCCGGATCATCGGAAAGAATCGAGGTTTCGTGAAGATCCTCAGCGAGACCGGAGGTCCCATCGTGGGAGCCACGGTGGTAGGCGCCCATGCGGGGGAACTCATCCACGAACTGATGTACATGGTCGGTTGGGAAGCCCTACCGGAGGAAGCGGCTGCTTTCATCCATGCCCATCCCACCCTGAGCGAAGCAACCGGGGAAGCGTTGACGGCGGCCGCGGGCCTACCCCTTCACTGATCGGCCATGTTCCGGGATACACCGACGAATACCCCAGGTCAGGAGTCTTTTATGGAGGATCGAGTTCGCTCGGGCGAACCACGGATATGAAGAAGCGAAGCTAGTGTCGAAACCACTGCTGATCGTAGAGAGGTAAACGATGCCAACCACAGTCTCGATGCCGCAACTGGGAGAGACCGTCACCGAAGGGACCGTTCTTCGATGGATGAAGCAGGTAGGCGACGGAGTAGCCGAGGACGAGCCCCTGGTCGAAATATCAACCGACAAAGTGGATACCGAGGTGCCGTCCCCGGTAGCCGGGATAGTCAGCGATATTCTCGTCGGCGAAGGTGAGACCATCAAGGTCGGAACCGCGATGGTGGTTATCGGCCAGGATGGGAATGGCACGGTGGTTGGCGACGGCGAGTCCTCCGCAACCGGCCCGGCCTCCCCACCACCGGTTACGGCGACCGCCGACCCGGCTCCGCCTCCTTCCCGTCCGGCGCCGGCGCCCCCGATCCGGTCGCGGCCCAGAGCACGGCGCGGTACCGGGCAGTTCCTGTCCCCGGTGGTGCGGCGGTTGGCTCGTGAGCATGGCGTCGATCCAACCGCTGTCAAAGGCTCGGGCAAGGATGGGCGGGTCACACGCAACGATGTTCTGGCGTACATCGACCAGATGCAAGCCGGCCGAGGCGCCTCGGCTGCGCCCGTCCCTGAGGAGAAGCGGCCGGAACCAACTCCCGAGGTGCGACGATCAGGGGATGCCCTCCCTCCCAAGCCCTCCGGCACACCCAAGGAAGAGGCCGCCACGGAGCCGTCTCGCAAGCTGAGCCGCCTCAGGGTCCGGATCGCCGACAACATGATCAAATCCCGCCGGACCGCGACCCATGTGTGGACGTCCATGGAGGTCGACTACGAGGCGGTGGAACGGGTGCGGAGAGCCAACCGCGAGACCTTCAAGAAACGGGAAGGGTTCTCTCTCACGTACCTACCGTTCATCGCCAAGGCGACCATCGACGCTCTCCGGGAGTTCCCGATTGTCAACAGCTCCTTCGATCTGGAGGCACGTACGGCTACCCACTATTCGAATATCAACCTGGGTGTTGCCATCGACCTCAACCAGGAAGGTCTGATGGTCGCCACGATCAAAGACGCGGACGACTTTACGCTACGGGGGATGGCCCGCAAGATCAGGGACGTGGCGCAACGAGCCCGGAAGGGTCGAGTCGGTCCCGATGACGTGAGCGGAAGCACCTTTACGATCACCAATCCGGGGCCGTACGGGTCCTTCATGTCCGCCCCTATCATCAACGTGCCGAATGTGGCGATCCTGTCCACCGACACCGTCGCCAAGCGACCGAAGGTGGTGACGACCGCCGACGGGCAGGACGTGATCGCTATCCGCCATATCGGTTATCTGGGTCTATCGTGGGACCACCGGGCCTTTGACGGGTCGACCGCAGTGTTGTTCCTCAGACGTATTCGGGACAACCTGGAGAGCTGGGATTGGGATCAGCACCTGACCTGAACGGCAGATCGGAAGGCGCCAACCGGTCGGCCTATCCGTTTCCGCAGGTGATCGCCGATCGGCGGCTGGTCCGTACCAGGTGGCTCGGAAGGCTTGACTACGAGGAAGCGTGGGACCTGCAACGAGCGTTCTGGGAGGGTCGCCATACCGGCCGGGCCGGGTCCGATTACCTGCTGTTGCTTGAACACCCCCATGTGTACACGTTGGGTCGCAGCGCCGACGCCGCCAACCTCCTCGTCCCGGAGGAGCGCTTGACAGCCATCGGGGCGAAGCGGTTCGACATCGACCGAGGCGGCGACATCACCTATCACGGGCCGGGTCAGTTGGTGGGTTACCCGATCCTTGGGCTGGCCGATTCCCGCCGGATCGTTCCTTACGTGCGGGCGGTGGAGGAAGTGCTTATCCGCACGTTGGCCGACTTCGGTGTGGAGGCCCACCGGGAGGACGGTTTCACGGGGGTGTGGACGGAGAGGGGAAAGGTCGCAGCCATCGGGATCAGGGTGGCCCGCGGGGTGACCATGCACGGGTTCGCTCTCAACGTGAACCCGGATATGTCCTATTTCAGCAATATGAATCCGTGCGGCATCACCGATCGACCGGTTACGTCACTGGTAGAACTATTGGAGCGCCCGGTTTCTATCGAGGAGACGGTAGAGGCACTTCAGGACCGGTTCGCCGACGTCTTCGGTTATGAGTGCAACGAGGTCCAGCACGGGGCGTTTGTAAGAGGACAGGGCAGACCTCGATCATTCGAGGTGGATCGGTTGCTCGCCGAGGGTTGCTTCTCGCCGTCCCGTCGTTCCGGGGTTCCGGTGACGATCGGCAGGCGTCTCCAGGGAGAGCCGCGCCGTCCCCCGTGGATGAAGGTGACCGCCCGCTTCGGTGGTGATTACCTTCGCCTGGGGAGACTGATGAGGGAACTCAACCTGAACACCGTCTGCGAGGAGGCGGGATGTCCCAATATTTACGAGTGTTGGGGACAGGGAACCGCCACGATGATGATTCTCGGGGATACATGTACCCGGGCTTGCGGATTCTGCAACGTGAACACGGGCCGACCCCAAGGGCTTGATACCGATGAGCCGTTCCGGGTAGCCGAGGCTGTGGAAGCAATGGGTCTGGCTCATGCGGTCATCACTTCGGTCAATAGGGATGATCTTGATGACGGTGGTTCGACGGTATTTGCCCGTACCGTCTCGGAGGTTCGTCAGCGGGTACCCGCCTGCGACGTGGAGGTCCTTATCCCCGACTTCAAGGGAGTTCGAGCCGATCTTGAACGGGTCCTGGCGGCCGGACCCTCGGTCCTCAACCACAATACGGAGACTGTGCTGCGGTTACAGCGAGAGGTTAGGACCTCGGCCAACTACGGTCGATCACTCACCCTGCTCGCCCGTTCCAAATGGTACAACCCCGAGGGCGCGGTCAAGTCGGGATTGATCGTGGGTATGGGCGAAACCCGCGAGGAGGTTCTCGGGGCGCTCGCCGACCTGCGGGCGGTCGGCGTGGATATCGTTACCATCGGCCAGTACTTGCGGCCTACGAGCCGCCATCGTCCTATCCATCGTTACGTACATCCCGACGAGTTCGACGAGTATGCCGAGTACGGGCGTCGCGTCGGCCTTCCCCATGTCGAGTCAGGCCCGCTCGTCCGGTCCTCCTATCACGCTCGCGACTCGCTGGATGCGGCGTCGGGGCCTGGGATTCCCGTAGCCATAGGGGCAAAGACCTGAACGGGAACTCGGGTCGACCAGGTGCCGTGCGCCATCCCCGGATCCTGCTCATCCTGAGTTTATCCCGATCGGTATATGGGTCGTGATGAGGGCGGGGTTCCGGGTTTCGTGCTGGATGTTACTGGTAATTGTGTTGGGTGTGCTTTGGTTTAGGTTGTGCACAGGATTCCGGGTTTGATGATGTGTCGCCGGATGCGTTGTATTCGGAGGCGGTGGAGGCTTTGACCGACGACGGGGTGTTTTGACGATACGGGTTGTGGTGATGGGAGTACCACCAGCCAACCCCGAAACCCCGCCCATGAAGAATGGGGCTAGTGTACCGATCCGGACGGTGTGTCGATTAGTCGGTGAGAGAGGCGTAACGGTTGACAGCTAGCACCAGAATCTATGAAGGACAGGTTCTCATCGGCCCGCTCCACTCCAGGTGAGCTGGTTGCCAGGCATGTGGCTACCACCCTGGACCGGGTTCATGCCGCCATGCTGCTACAGGGTTCAGGCCGTAGCCAGGCACTGCGAAACCTGCTGCAGGCGGGGCACGAGCGAGGTCCCGATTTTGAGCGCCTCGCCAATGCCCTGACCGCCTTTTACCCGCGTGGTAGTGAGGAGAAGCGCCTGCTGGACGCGATGCTGCCGGCGGTTCCAAGGTGAGTAGGTTGTTTCTCGGGATAGGAGGACTTGGATCATGACAAACGAGAGGGAGTTGCTGGAACGCATAACGGTGCGGCCCGAGGTGTTCGGCGGCAAGCCCATCATCAGGGGCATGCGTGTCGCAGTGGAACATGTGCTGGCGATGCTCGCGGCCGGGGAAACAGTTGCGACCATCTTGCAGGAGTACACGTTCCTCGAAGCGGAGGATATCCAGGCCTGCCTGGTATTCGCCCACCGATCCCTTGCCGGCGAGCAGGTGCATGAGCGTTTGGCGGTGCGGTAGGCGGCAATGAAGTTTCTCCTCGACGTATGCGCGTCATCCCGACCCATGAGGGCCATGCTGACCGGCCGGAGCCACGACGTGTCATCGGTCGCAGACCGAGACCTGAGGGCTTCCGACGTGGAAGTGCTGGCCATGGCGTTGGAAGAGGAGCGGGTGCTGATCACCGAAGACAAGGACTTCGGCGAGTTGGTATTCGTGCGCAGGCTGCCGCACTCCGGCATCATCCGGTTCGTTGACATGCGGGTTGAAGAAAAGGTGTCGGCGATGAGAAGTCTTCTCGATCACGAGGCGGATTCGATGTGTCAAGGAGTCCTGATCGTGGTGAGCCGGAGTCGCGTGCGGATCCGTCGAGGAGGGAATCGAGAGCGAGGTGATGGTTGATGAGGCCCTGGTACAAGGCCGTAACGCTCCGAGAGGAAGTCCGTGAAGGGCGCTCCTTCAGCCCGGACGAGTTCGCCATCGCCTTGGAGCAGGTGCTGAACGGAACCGCTCCGCCGGACTACAGCGATCCGGCGCAGTTCTTCTCGCGCACGCGTTTCACGCGTGCGCTGACCGAGCACTCAGCCTGAATCCACCGACGGGGTTTGGTGTGGGTAGACGCGGAAAGTGCCTCTGATCTGGGTGAACCGCCCCGGGTTTTCCGGAGTCTCAGGTGATGCCCCGGTTTTCCGGAGTCGGCATATTTGAATTGGACCTGTTGGCTGCTGGCAGGTCGGTTTCATCACGGTCATCTGATCATGGTCGCCGGACAGTAAACACATCGCCTACAGAGCAAGGGACGGTGGGTTGTTCGTGGTAGCGGTTGATGGTTCGAACCGGATCAAGGTCGGGGATGCTTCGCCCAAACGTCGACTGGGGTACACCGTGGGTATGGTCGCCGGATGGCGCGAGGATTGCGTTCTTCCAGATCACCGATGACAGAGAGTCACCCGGATGGTGGGAAACGGAGATCAGCTTGGTCGCGGTCACGATCGCAGACGGGTCACGCCGCATCGTCCAGACCACAACGATCGAAGAGTATTGGTGTACAAACCTTCACATGATGTGGACCACGGAGGGCATCTATCTCGACCCCCGCGTCGCGTTCAATGTTGACTACAGGTGTAGCGATCTCTCGTGACTGCGAGCTATCGAGAATGCGATGAGCAAGGACAGCACAACCGAGCGGGCGGTCAAGTTGGCAAGGGCTGAATGGCAAGCTACCTATCGGATTGGTAGGTGACGCGTGTGGCGATGCGGAGGACGTTCTCCGCTAGGCGGGCAGACGCGGCGTCAATCATCTTGCCCTGGTAACGGGCCGCTCCCTGCCCCTCGTCGGCTGCCGAGTCTAAGGCTTCCAGCAGTCCGCGGGCGGCCTCCACCTCATCCCGAGTAGGCGAGAACACCTGATTGGCTAGCGGAACCTGGCGCGGGTGGATGGCCCATTTTCCCTCGTAGCCGAGTTCGGCCGCCCGTCCGGCTTCGGCCAAGTAGCCCTTATCATCCTGGAAGTCGTCGTAGGCGGAATCGATCGGGCGCAGTTCGTGAGCCCTGGCGGCTACCGCGATCATTACCCGTGCCGTGTTCCATCGACTGTCAGCCCCGAGTCCTTCACCGATACCCAGGGTTCGTGCACCCATACTGGCCCCGAAGTCCCCGGCGCCGAAGTGGAGGGCTTCGATCCGCGAGTGCGAATCGGCGATATCGTTCACGTAGGCCATCCCTCGAGCTGTTTCGATAAGGATCTCAAGGCCGATCGGGGTCGTGATCCCGGCGGTGCGCTCGACTTCATCCAGCAGATGGGCGACCCGGACGATGTCGCCCGGTTCGGTGACCTTCGGGATGATCAGCGTATCAACCAAGTTTCCCGCACCGGCTATCACCGCCCGAACGTCTCCCTCCATCCAGGGCGTCCCGGTGTCGTTAATCCGGACGGATACCGATTGGCCGACGGCCTTCCAGTCGACCAATCCCAAAGCGGCGACCGCGGTATCGCGGGCGGTCTCCTTGTCCCCGGGCGCCACCGCGTCTTCAAGATCGATCATGACCTGATCGGCGCCGGATCGAGCAGCCTTGGGGAACATGTCAGGACGGGAGCCGGGTACCGACAGCATCGATCTCTGGACACGGTTAGAACGCATGGAGTAGCTCGCCTTCTCTGGGTGGTGCAGGCGCTTACGGTACATCTAGTAGGCGCGTCCGGATCAGAAGCATCGGGCCATACGATCAGCCCCTTGCCTCTTCAAACAACGTTGCATACAATTAAAGGATGCATCCCGTAACCATTCTCGCCCTTGTTGTACTCGGCATCCTTGAGATCGTAGCTTTCTACTACCTCTGGCGGACCAACCGACGGATTGACGCCTTGGATGAAGAACTCAGATTTGAGATCGCCGTCCTCCGAACCGAACTCGATGAGAAGTGCCGTGCCATGGATCGTCGTATCGAAGAGTGGGCCCGAGAGATGGAAGACAGGATCAGGGCCGCCTACCCCTTCCTCGCGGAAAGCAGCGATCTCCGAGGCCTTTTGAGTGATCTACACGCCGTTAACGACGGGGTGCAGTGCTTGAAGACTCCGGGTGGGATTTCCAAGAGGATGCGCCGCAGCGATCACCGCCAGTAGCAGAATGCCGACTTCGTTGATGCGGGAGGGTGAGGGCTAGAGTTCTCCGGACCGTAGGGTTCACCTGACTCCCCGGCCGTGGTACTTGGTTGACCGGCGTGAGGAGCAGCACGCACCTCCTGCGAAGCGTTACCCTTCGGTTTAGCCGACCCGAAGTGAGGAGACGTGGCCGAGCGCACAATCGAAAACCTGCTGCATGAACACCGTACCTTTCCACCGCCTGCTGACTTCGTGGCGCAAGCCAATGCTCAACCCGGCCTGCACGAGGAAGCGGCGGCGGATCCCATCGCGTACTGGAGGTCACAAGCTTTCCATCGGGTCACCTGGTTCAAGGAACCCACCGTGATGCTTGATGATTCCAATCCACCCTTCTTCCGGTGGTTTTCGGACGGCGAACTCAATGTCACCTACAACTGCCTGGATCGGCATATAGAAGCAGGACGGGGCGCCAAAGTGGCTTTCTACTGGGAGGGTGAACCGGGAGATGAGCGGGTTCTCACCTACCAGGATCTGTATGACGAAGTGTGCCGATTCGCCAACGGGCTCCGGTCGCTAGGAGTGAAGAAGGGCGATCGGATTGCGGTCTACATGGGGATGGTTCCCGAACTGGCCGTCGCCATGCTCGCCTGCGCTCGGATCGGGGCCGCCCACAGCGTGATATTCGGGGGGTTCTCCGCCGACGCGATCTTCGACCGGGTAGAGGACGCCGGAGCCGAGGTGCTTATCACCTGCGACGGCGCCTGGCGACGCGGAGGAGTGGTCGACCTCAAGGTGGCTGCCGATCGGGCGATGCAGCGTACCGATCTGATTCGCCACTGCGTGGTGCTACGTCGTACCGGCAACGATGTGTCGATGAAACCCGGACGTGATATCTGGTGGCATGACCTGGTGGAAGGACAGAGTGGCGAGTGTGAACCTGAGGTGATGAACGCCGAGGACTTGCTTTATATTCTCTACACCTCCGGTACGACCGGTAAACCCAAAGGAATCATGCATACCTCGGGCGGGTATCTGGTAGGGGCTACCACCACTCACAGCTATGTGTTCGACATAAAACCCGATCGGGACATCTGGTGGTGCGGGGCCGACATCGGCTGGGTTACCGGCCATACCTATATCGTCTACGGTCCGCTGGCCAACGGGTCCACTTCGGTCATGTACGAGGGTACCCCCGATTACCCGGACCGGGATAGGTTGTGGGCGATCATCGCCAAGTACGGGGTTACCCATCTCTATACCGCTCCCACCGCCATCAGGACCTTCATGAAGTGGGGCGCCGAGTACCCGGCCCGTCATGATCTTTCTTCCATCCGGGTGCTGGGAACGGTGGGGGAGCCGATAAATCCTGAAGCCTGGATGTGGTACCACGAACATATCGGGGGTACCGGATCACCGGTGGTGGATACATGGTGGCAGACCGAAACGGGATCGATCATGATCGCACCCCTTCCCGGTATCACCACCACCAAGCCGGGCAGCGCCACGATGCCGTTGCCGGGAATCGAAGCGGATGTGGTGGACGAGAACGGTGTCTCGGTCGGCCGGGGAGGGGGAGGCTACCTGGTGATTCGTAACGCCTGGCCGTCGATGCTCCGTTCCATTTGGGGCGATGACCAGCGCTACGTCGATACCTACTGGTCCCGCTTCGAGGGCCTCTACTTCCCGGGCGACGGCGCCAAACTCGACGAGGACGGTTACCTTTGGCTCCTGGGGCGGGTGGATGACGTGATGCTGGTCTCCGGCCACAACATCTCGACTATGGAGGTCGAATCGGCTCTGGTGTCCCACCCGTCGGTAGCGGAAGCCGCAGTGGTGGGTCGAAGCGATCCGCTCACCGGCCAAGCCATCGCCGCTTTTGTGAGTTTGCGAGGTGGTCACTCGGGGGACCGGCAACTCATCAAAGAGTTACGCGACCACGTTGCAACCTCGATCGGACCGATCGCCAAGCCGAAGAGTATCGTCTTTACGCCCGACGTTCCGAAGACCAGGTCGGGGAAGATAATGCGGCGCTTGCTGAGGGATATCTCCGAGCAGCGCAGCCTGGGCGACGTGACCACCCTCGCCAACGCGGACATCGTGGCTGAGATTGCCGAGATGGCGGCGGGCGCCTCCGACGACGAGGATTGAAGTACCCTCCTCGGACCGGACGATTCACCGATTTCCGTCTACCCGGCAATAGCCGACTATGAAAGAAGGAAACATGCTGCTGGCAGGTAAACGATTGCTGGTCACCGGCTTGCTGACACACGGCTCTATCGCCTGGCACACCGCCAGGGTTGCCCAGGAACAGGGCGCCGAGGTTGTGTTGACCGGATTCGGGCGGGGCATGCGCCTCACCCGACGGTCTGCCCAGCGCTTACCGGACCCGCCCGATGTCCTCGAACTTGATATCAACGATCAGGAACACATGGCCCGATTGGTAGCCCACCTCGAGAATCGGTGGGGAAGTCTGGACGGGGCTGTCCATGCCATCGCGTATGCACCGGCAGATGCGTTGGGAGGTAACTTTCTCGACACCCCGCCGGAGAGCGCCGCGCTGGCCTTCACCACTTCCGCCTTCTCCTACAAGACCCTCGCGGTCGGCCTCCTTCCGCTATTTCGCAAGGCGGGAGGAGGCTCGCTGGTGACTCTCGATTTCGACAACAGCACCCAGGCTTGGCCGGCTTATGACTGGATGGGCGTATGCAAAGCCGCCCTGGCTTCGGTCACCCGTTACCTGGCCCGGGATCTCGGACCGCACAACGTCCGGGTGAACGCTGTATCGGCCGGTCCACTGTCAACAGTGGCCGCCAAAGGCATCGCCGGATTCGACCGCTTCGGGGATGTCTGGGCCGAACGCGCTCCGCTTACCTGGGATACCACCGATCCCTCACCGGTTGCCGATATGATCGCCGTGCTCCTGTCCGACTTCGCCACCAAGGTCACCGGCGAGGTGGTCCATGTGGACGGCGGGTTCCATGCCGTAGCTACCTCCAGCCACCTGCCGGAATGAGCGGCAACGCCGAGCTGTACTTATTAGCCCCGATTATTCATGGATGGGGGTTTGGAGGATGAGTGGAGAAGACCAGATTCGCGCCCTGACCAGGCAGTACAGCTATCGGCGTTTCCCGTTTCGGTCCGGTGTGGAGATCCACCTGTCGGGTGAACGGCGGGTTTATACCCGATACTCGGGTTGAACAGGCGTTACATGCCTCGGTGTGTGGGAAACCTGAATAATCAGGGCTAGATCGTGGCAGTGATCGGCGGTCCAAGCCCTATTCGGTCGATTGACGACAGAAACTCGCCTACACTGCATGTCTCGACATTGATCGAGGTTGCGGGGGCCAATAGCAATCGGAGATCCTACAGGGTTGGGTCATCGAGCTACCGCCGACACAATTCTTCGGAAGGCCGGTAGAATAAAGGAGCCAACGAAGGAGCTCACAGTTCTACTACGACAGTTGCGAGTTCGCCGTCGCGCTACGGACCGCCCGATTTCACGATACCAGGAGGCCACCCAGACTTCTAAGGTCCTTGAGGGTGGTGTCTGGCGTGACTCCTGGGAAGCCGGGGCGCTTCCGACGACCAAGAAGGCCGATATCGAAACCGGAGAAGACCAAAAGGGGGCATAATCGACCTCTTGTTCCTAACCAACGAGTTGGACTACTCTCTGGATCGGGTAGTCAACTGGCTTTCTAATAACAAGCCAGAGATTGTGGTTCACCGAATAAACCGGGAAAATATCGCTCCGTTGGGTGGTATGTCAGCGGTACTGGATCAATCTGGCTGGAGGTGTCGGCATGGTCCGAGGGTTGCATGGCTCAGGCAGATGCTCCCTGAACGCGATCCATACGGACCCGCCCCGACTCCCTCTGAGATTGATGATATCTTAGTCACCCGTCGGCAATGGCTGGCGTGGACCCGTCTACTGAGCAATGTGGGTACCAGGTGGGTAAACGATCCGTTCCGAACCTATCGAGCTGAGTCGAAGATATACCAGTTAGCCACGGCGGTTCGCACTGGATTTGCTGTGCCTCGTACGTTGGTGACGTGTGAGCTAGATGAGGCGAAGCGATTCGATGCTGAACACGGACCCAGTGTTGTCAAGTCCATTACTACTGCTTTCTGGGAGTTTTCAGACCAGTCGTTCGTATTCACTACCGACGCTGATACCGCGTTGGCAGCCGACGCTGAGCTATGGCATGCACAGCCTCTATTCGTACAGGAACGAATCGACGGTACTCACGATGCACGCCTATTCGTCGTGGGCGATAGGGTCGCAGGTGCTTGCCGTACCAGAACGGCATTAGACTGGAGGAGAGAGCCTGATATCGCCTGGGTTCCCTGGACTCCGGATGTGGGAACGGTCGGGAGGGCTATAACGTTCATGCGGGAGTTCGGCCTGGAGTATGGTGCTTTCGATTTTATTCTCGGATCAAAAACTCACGAAGACCCTGTGTTCTTAGAATGTAATCCATCGGGTGAGTTCGGGTTCCTTGATGATGTACTAGATGGGGCTCTTACTCGAATGCTCGGCCACCTTCTCGCTCAACTTACCTCTTCAAACAATTGCCCGACTTGAAACGTAACGACCTTATGTCAAAGGGTGTGGTCGTGTTTCGAGCAGTTGGTCGGGCTCTCTACGGTGTGACTAGGAGGGCTGGTGTACGCGTCCGAAGAGCTGTTCTTTATATAGGTGGTCGCAGTTTATGGGTTGTCTCAAGGGTTTGGAAAACGGTAAGGCCAACTCTGATACGTACCCTGTGGGTTAATCAAAAACTGAAGACCGACTCACGAGATCTAACAGGTCCAAGCCGAGAGGAGTGGCGGGAAGAACTACGTTCCTGTTCGAATGTAGAGCACCGGTTGGCCATAACTACCCTATTGTCGATCTTCGAGTCTGACCAGGGTAGGGTCCGAGCGGTAGGATCCAAGGCGCGAGGGGTGCTGCAGACTGCTGGACTGGTGTTTGCAGGTGATGCGGTTGCCTTGAATCTCGCTCTTCGAGAAGGTCTGTTGTACTCCCCGGGGGTTCTTGTGGGTCTGAGTCTCTCCGGCATCTACTTGACGGCTGCTGTCTGGGCTGCTCTGTACATCGATAAACCCGCCGTCCAGCACGTATTGGCTATCGAGGATGTCCTAGCCCTCGAGACTCTGGCACCGACAATCGCGGAGTCCATTACTAGCAATAGGACATCGAGCATCTTCCGAACCAACCTTGCGGAAGCGGCAATCTTCGATGTTGCTCGTGCGCTCGTCGCTGCGGTTGGCGCCTTGATAGTGACGATCATCTACGTTTAGTTATTGATCCGTGATTTGGCAAGCGGCGGCACAGTGGAGGAGAGAGGACACCGTGTGGCTCTGGTGAGTATCTCCGGGGGGCGACTGTTCGGGGAGCGTTACGGTTCGGTCCGAACTCGAGTGGTGGCTCTGCACGGCTGGGGGAGAGATCGGCGCGACTTCTCCAAGGTACTGCGGGGTTTCGACGCGGTGGCGCTCGACCTTCCCGGTTTCGGCGCCACGCCCTCTCCTCGGTCGGCTATCGGGGCACATGGGTACGCGGAAGCGCTCGCGGCCTGGATCGAGGACCTCGGGCGACCGCAGATCCTGGTAGGGCATTCCTTCGGAGGTCGGGTGGCCACCGTTCTGGGCGCCGAACGACCCGAATTGGTGGCAGGCATGTTGCTGATAGGCGTGCCCCTCCTGCGACCGCTAACCGCGGCTAGAAAGCCCCCCCTAACGTACCGGTTGATAAGGTGGGGAAATCGGGTGGGGCTGGTAAGTGATGCTCGACTCGAGCGGGAGAAGCAGCGGCGCGGGTCGACCGATTACCGGATGGCTTCCGGCGTAATGCGTGAGATCCTGGTCAAGGTGGTTAACGAGAGCTACGAGGAAGAGTTGGGCCGACTGCGGTGTCCGGTTCGTTTGGTGTGGGGCGCCGATGATCAGGAGGTTCCGGTGGATGTGGCTCACCGCTCGATGGAGTTGCTGGGAGGTCCCCGTCCGGTCGATGCGAGGTTGGATATCGTGGCCGATTGCGGTCACGATGTTCCCAGAGTGGCTCCGGAAAGGATTCGACGGGTGATCGAGGAACTCCTGTGACCTTTACCTTGCCGATTCTGGGGGCCGTGGCCCTCATGTTGTCGGCTATCAGATGGCTACGGGTGGCGCAGCGTGAACATTACCTGCCCGGTTCGGTTCTGCAGATGCGCTGGGTTTGGATCAACGGTCGCCCTTGGAACAGCGTGGAGATCCTGCTGGTCCTAGCCGGAGTCGGTGGATGGGTTCTTTATCCCGAAGCGTTCTGGCCACTGCTGGGGGTTGCCGCAATCGTGGTTTTCCCTATCGGTTTGACCATCAGGGGTCGCACTTCGCCGCTGGTATGGACCGCTCGCTTGAAGCGTACCGCCGTCCTGTCTTTCGGGATACTGGTGGTGTTCGCCGGTCTGCCAACATGGTTGATCAGCGCGTTGCCGGCCAGGTCGGTACCGGGAACCGCCACCGTCGCGGGTGTTGTTTCGTTCTACTTCGTTCTTGACGCGGCGCTACTACTGGCCGCTCCGATCGAGAAACGCCTGTCGCAAAGGTTTGTAGACCAAGCGACCGCGACCCTGGTCCGGGTGAAACCGGTGGTGGTGGGGATCACCGGCAGCTACGGGAAGACGTCAACCAAATGGTATGTCAAGCAGTTGATCGAGGGCGCCCACCGCGTGGTGGCCAGCCCTGCCAGCTTCAACAACCGCTTGGGTCTGGCTCGTGCAGTCAACGATCATCTGACCGCCGACGCCGAAGTGTTCGTAGCCGAGATGGGTACCTACCGGAAGGGCGAGATCGCCGATCTCTGCTCGTGGTTGCACCCCCGTATAGCGGTGCTCACCGCCATCGGCCCCGTGCACTTGCAGCGTTTCAAGACGGAGGAGCGGATCGTCGAGGCTAAATCGGAGATCCTCCAAGGGGTCGAGGCCGCAGTGATGAACATTGATAATCCGCTTCTGGCGGATCTGGCCGACCGGTTGGTCAGCGAACGCCCCGGAGTGCGGGTGTGGCGCTGTGGAACTTCCGAGGCGGCGGTCGACGTTCGGGTTACCGAGCACCGGAGAGGTATGTCGATCCGCGTGCGAAGAGGGGCTGACCTGACTATCCCGGCCTCCGGGATATTTCATGCGAATCTGGCATGCGCGGTGGCGGTGGCGCTGGACTTGGGTGTAGGGATTTCGGAGATTGCCGACCTGGCGGCGCGGATCTCCCAGGCGGATCACAGACAGTCGCTAGGTCGCTCGCGGAAGGGATTCACGATTATCGACGACACCTTCAACTCCAACCCTGCCGGGGCCGCTCGCGCTCTCCGGGTGTTGGCCTCGTCGGGAGATCCCGAGGGAACGAGGGTGGTGGTGACCCCCGGTATGGTGGAGTTGGGACACCGGCAGCGGATCGAGAATACCCGGTTCGGAGCAGGGGCATCCGAGGCCGCCGATGTCCTGGTTGTCGTTGGCAGGACCAACCGGAGAGCGTTGAAGCAGGGTGCTAGGTCTGGTGGGGCATCCGTGGTGGAGGTCGGCACGCGGGAGGAAGCGGTGGATTGGGTACGGGATCGCCTCGGTCCGGGCGACGCGGTCCTGTACGAGAATGACCTGCCCGATCACTACCCCTGAACAACTTTCCTCTTCCGGGGCGGGTGCTCGCTGACGAGTTTTCTGTAGTTCGGTGGTTACCATGCCATCTGGCATGAGGGAGGCTACGAGCCGGAGATGGTGCACGCTACGTCGGCCCGCAGCCTCGCGGTCAGGAGTTTCGCTAGTGGATCCAGGCCGGATCCGACATCGTGGAGGTGAAGAGGGATGACCCATCCGGCGGTGGTGTTCGGGGGTCCGTCCCCGGAACACGACATCAGCATTCTTACCGGACTGCAAGCAACGCGGTTGTTGGCCGAGGCCGGCCGCGAGCCCGTTGCCATCTACTGGTCGAAAGTAGGGCGCTGGTACCGGGTGGATCCGGGTGGTGAGGCCTCCGACTTCGCATCCGGACCACCTCGCAAGTCGAAGGAATTGCGGTTCGTGGCCGAGCCACAGGTCGGTTGGATGGCCAAGCGCCGCCGCTTGGATGTGAGCGCCGTCCTGCTCTGCTGTCACGGAGGCCCCGGTGAGGATGGCACCCTGCAGGGCGCACTCGACTTGGCCGGAATCCCCTACTCGGGTCCCGGCGCCGCCTCGTCGGGGCTCGCCATGGATAAGCTGGCATTCGGCGCCCTGATGGCGGCATCCGGAATGCCTACCCTGTCCAGGCAGTTGGTTACCACCGACTCAAGGCCGGTCTTCCCACCCCCCTACATCGTCAAGCCCCGTTTCGGTGGATCCTCGATCGGTATCCATGTGGTCGAGGATTACGATACGGCGCTCGATCTGCTGCGTATGTCACCACATATGGATAGGGGTGCGGTGATCGAGCCGTACCTGTCGGGCGGGCGTGACCTCAATATCGCAATCCGAACCTATCCTGAGTTCCAGCTCTCGGCGATCGAGGCGCCGGTTAGCGAGCAGTTCTATGGTTACGAGGAAAAATACCTTTCCGGCGGAGGTATCGAAGGCTCCGCCAGGGAACTTCCTGCCCGCCTACCCGAAGAGATGGAGGCCGGAATCAGGTCGATGGCCGCCAAGGTAACCCGGCTGGTGGGAATCAGATCGATAGCCAGGCTCGATTTTCTCGAGCTTGAAGGCGATCTGTGGGTGAACGAGATCAATACGATCCCGGGTAGCCTTTCCCTGTATTTATGGGTGGATCCGCCGATTGACCGCCGGCGTATCGTTGTCGACCTGGTTAGCGAGATCGAGACCTCGAAGGCCAGGGTCTTCTCGACTGCCGGCGCCGACGGAGTAGCTCTTCAGAGTGCCGCCTCCATCTCGGCCAAGCTGGGTTGAGAATCATCCGCCCGGACGGGAAACTTCCAAACCGAGGTTTGGTGTCCCTTCTGAAGGTCGGGACAGGGGAACCCGGCACGGCGGGCTACAGGTTGACGACCGGACAGGTGAGGGTTCGGGTGATCCCGTCAATGGACTGGATTCCGGCGACGACTAGCCGACCTAACTGATCGACATCGGCGGCTCCCGCCTTGACTATGACATCGTAAGGGCCGGTCACATCATGCGCGGACGTGATTCCGGCGATAGCCCGAACCTCGTCGGCGACGACCTTTGCCTTGCCGACTTCGGTCTGGATAAGCACGTATGCTTCGACCACTATGCTCCTCTCGGTCTGTGCCAGTCGATCGTAACGTTTACAAAGGGTAGAACAATTCTCGCGGTTACCTGCCATCCGATCCCATACGGACCGTATGGGCGAAGGGTCGACCGCCATCCTTTTCGACGTCGAAGTTGATTCGTTGCCCCTGGCGTAGCAGACGGAACACGCTGCCCGCCAGGGATCCGGGTCGAAGGTAAACCTCGCTCCGGTCCTCATCCACCACGATAATCCCGGCGCCGGTACTCGGATCGTAGACCTTGACCACTCCTTGCATGGCGGACAGTCTAGTCCCCTTCCGGAGGGTTCCTCCCGCGCCGCCATACCGTCCGGCGGGTCGGCCGGGCCGGATGACTGTCGTATCCTGGCACGGATGGATCGAATCGGTAACCCACCACCCATATCACGACCCGAGCGGAGCCTTTCCTACCTGCACGGTGTTGGTATCGAAAGAGTCAAGTGGCTGGGCGGCAAGCGAGCCGCATCTATGCGCGGGCGGGGGATACGTTCGGTTACCGACCTGTTGCTCAATCCTCCCCGCCGGTATATAGACCGGTCCCAAGTGATGCAGGCAGGCGAGGTGGAGGTGGGGGCTGAGGCTACGGTGATCGGGAGGGTAGATCGGGTAAGCGTGCGACGACCTAAGCCCCGCATGGTGATCGTGGAAGCGGTCATCAGAAGCGATCAAGGTTCGATCACCGCCGTCTGGTTCAACCAGGAATACCAGGCTCGCCGGTTTCCCCGTGGTTCCGAGGTGGCGGTCTCAGGCAAGGTCGACCGCTTCCGAGGCCGATTACAGATCAACGCTCCGGCGGTGGACATCCTTACAACCGGTAAGGAGAATCTGGCGGTAGGGCGGGTCGTTCCGGTCTACAGGGCGATGGGGGATGCCGGTCCCAACTATCTTCGCTTGGGAGTCCATAACGCCCTGGGTCGGGCGCGCCCGATTGCCGATCCCCTTCCCACGGATCTGAAGGATCGGCTCGGTTTGATGGATCGGGACACAGCCATCGGGTCCGTCCACTTTCCCGGCTCTCTGCGGGAAGTTCGACCGGCCCGCAAGAGGCTGATCTTCGACGAGTTCTTCCGCCTCGAAGTGGCGCTGGCGATGACCAAACACCGCAAGACGGAGACATCGGTAGGCATAGAACACTCACTCGCCGGCCGGCCGGAGCTGGTCGAGCGCTTCGTGAAAGGGCTTCCGTACCGGCTTACCGGGGCTCAAAGGAGGGTCATCGACGAGATAAAGCAGGACCTCGGATCGCAGCATCCGATGCACAGGCTCGTTCAGGGCGAGGTCGGTTCCGGCAAGACCGTGGTGGCGGTCGCTACCGTTCTGGTAGGAGTGCAAGGCGGCTACCAGGCGGCAGTCATGGCGCCTACCGAGATCCTTGCCGAACAGCACTACACGGGGATCGTGAGCTTGCTGGCCGAGGCCGGTATGGCGCCCCCCGTCACCGAATCCGGATCCTTGTTCGACAGTTTGGTTCCGGAACCCGGCGATCCCCAGGTCAGGGTGGCCCTCCTCACCGGCAACCGGGCCGTGGCAAGCACGGATCCGCAGGGGATGAACAAGCGGGGTGAACTCTTGCACCGGATCGCGAAGGGTCGGATCGACATAGTGATCGGTACTCACGCTTTGATCCAGGAAGGGGTGCAGTTCGATCGGCTTGGCGTGGCGGTGGTGGACGAACAGCACCGGTTCGGGGTACACCAGCGGGTGAAGCTCAAGGATAAGGCGGCGGGAGTGGATCCCGACCTGCTGATCATGACCGCCACACCCATCCCGAGGACCCTGTCGATGACCCTGTACGGGGATCTCGACGTGTCGGAGATTGATGAGATGCCGCCCGGACGTACCTCGGTTCGCACCTGGGCGGCCGCCTCGGATACCAACGGTAATGAACGGGTACAGAAGGCCATCCGGGACGAAATCGCCAAAGGCCGTCAGGGGTTCGTGGTGTGCCCATTGGTGGAGGGATCCGAGCAGGTGGAAGCGGCATCCGCGGTGGCGGAAAGCCGCCGGTTAGCCGAGGTGTTTCCCGAAATGCGCATCGGTCTGCTGCATGGCCAGATGGTTCCGGACCGCAAGGAGCGGGTGATGGATGCCTTCCGATCAGGTGATGTAGATGTGTTGGTTTCGACCACTGTCATCGAGGTGGGTATCGATGTGCCCAACGCCACCGTCATGGTCATCCGTGACGCCGACCGCTTCGGCCTTAGCCAACTGCACCAGTTACGCGGTCGAGTAGGGCGAGGTTCCCATCCGGGGCAGTGCATCCTCATGGCCGATCCGGCTACCAAAGACGGAGCTCGGCGCATCGACGCCATGGTGAAGATATCCGACGGATTCCGCCTGGCAGAGGAGGATCTTCGCATCCGAGGCCACGGAACGGTGTTCGGGGCTCGGCAATCGGGCTTCTCGGATCTCCGCATCGCCGACATTCTGCGGGACAGGAAAGAACTCGCTTCGGCCCGCCGGGAGGCATTCGCTCTGGTTGACCGGGATCCTGCCCTTGTTGAACACCCGGAGATACGAGAAGAGGTGAGGGTGTTGCTCGGTGACGCGGTCGAGTGGCTCTTCCGATCGTGAGACGCGGAGCTTTGCGGTGAGGATCATCGGTGGTCTTGCCAAGGGCCGAAGGTTGAAAGCCCCTCACGGCCTCGTTACCAGACCCATGACCGACCGGGTGAGGGAAGCACTCTTCTCATCCATCGCCGACCTGGTGCCGGGAGCAGATGTACTGGACCTCTACGCGGGGACCGGATCGTTGGGTCTGGAAGCCTTGAGCCGAGGCGCCTCCTCCGCCATGTTCGTGGAACGCCACCCCGGCGCCCTCCGCTCGTTGCGAGAAAACATGAACGCGGTCGGATTGGGTGGGTGTATTGCACCTGTGGATGTCAGCCGGTTCCTGGCCCGGCGAAAGGACCGTGTCAAGCAGACGAATCGGGAACGCTATGACCTGGCATTCGTGGATCCTCCCTACCCGGATAGCCTGGCTTCGGTGGAGGGGATAATGAGGCTGCTGGGACCCGTTACCCGGATACCCGCAACCGTCATTGTTCATCGGAGGGTCGGGGAGAACATGCCGAACGCGCCGGGATTCTACCCGGAGGGGTCCCGTATCTACGGGACAACCTGCATCTGGCGCTTTTCCAGGGTGCCTATAGTTCAGGATTAGGCAACTCCGACGGTTAGATTTATGCAAAACCAACCCCAGGAAGGCAAAAGGTGGCGACGGCGGTTTGTCCCGGAAGCTTTGATCCGCCCACAAACGGACATATGGATGTGATCCGGAGGAGTATCTCCCTTTTTGATCGGGTAGTGGTGGCGGTGATCAGAAACCTCTCCAAAACGCCCATGTTCGAGTCAGAAGAACGGGTCGCCATGCTGGAACGGTTATTCGCCGACGAACCCAAGGTAGAGATTGCCTCATTCGGTGGGCTTCTGGTTGACTTCGCCCGAGACCGGAAGGTGAACGTGATCGTCAAGGGCCTTCGGGCGGTGTCCGACTTCGACTACGAACTACAGATGGCTCAGATGAACCATCGCCTGGCCGGGATCGACACCGTGTTCATACCCACCAGCCCGGAACACGCGTATCTTTCTTCGTCGCTGGTGAAAGAGGTCGGAAGTCTTGGAGGTACGGTGGATGGCTTGGTGCCCGGTGACGTGGCCCGATTGATGAAGGAGCGGTGGCGTAATGGACCGTGAACGAGGCAGAGGCCACATCGAGAATCGACCTTCGGTTGTTCCGATGGTTGGAGAGGTTCAGGACCTGGTGTCCGAGATGATCATCGCCATCTCGGAGGCGAAGACTATCCCGGCATCCGGAAAGGTCATCCTCGACCGTGAGCAGATGCTGCAAACGTTGGAAATAGTCCAGGACCGCCTACCCGATGAGTTACGCGCTGCACGGTGGATGGTCAGGGAGCGGGATAGTTTCGTGGCGAGAACCAACGAACGGGTCAGGGATCTGGTTCAGAGGGCTCGCCGGAAGGCCGATGAGATGGTGGCCGACACCCATATCATTGCCGAAGCGACGGAGCAGGCCAACATCCTGGTGCGTCGAGCCGAGGACCAGGCCAACCGTATTCGCTTGGAGGCCGAGGACTACGCTGATGACCGGCTCCAACGCTTGGAGGGGCTCCTGTCGAGGGTTCTGGATCAGGTTCGGGAGGTCAGGGACGAACTCCGTCAACCGCGACCGACCAACAACTAGGTGATCCGCCCCGCACTCGACCGACCGATGTCAGAATCCCGCTTCCCCGGCGCCCATCCGTTCGTGGTCCATGTGGCCGATCTCCTGGATCGGCCCGGTGCTCGCCGCCGCGTTGTTCTCTCGGGGTCCATGGCTATAGAACTCGACCAGATTGAGGACTCCGGTCTTGTAGGGGCCGATCTCAACCTCCAGGAGACCGGCGGATCGGTACTGATACGGGGGGAGATCACGACCTCTCTCCGGCTGCGGTGCAATCGTTGTTTGGGCGAGGTGGTGGCTGATGTGAGCCTGCCGATGGTTCAGTTCTATAGCGGTGAGCCCGACGACGCCGGACCCGACGACGATGTTCACGAGATCGCTCCTGATGGTTCGATCAACCTGCATGGCGCCATCCATGACGAGTTGTGCTTGTCGGCGCCGTTGGTACCGCTATGCTCAGAGACTTGTCGGGGTCTTTGTCCGAAGTGCGGAACCGACTTGAATGTTGATCCGTGTGCAGGGCACACCTCGGAACAAGGTTCTCCGTTTTCCGGGCTGGCGGATTGGTTAGAGGAATCCGGGAACCGCTAAGGCCCGCAGGCAGATCCGGTTAGTTCACACACGAAGAAGGGGTACGCCATGGCAGTACCGAAAAAGAAGATGTCGCGCTCCCGAACCAGGCGCCGGAAGGCGGAAGCGATGAAGATCCGTCCCGTTCACACCGTCGCGTGCCCGCGTTGTGGGAGTCCGAGACTGCCTCATCGAGCTTGTACCGGGCCCGATGGTTGCGGTTCCTACCGGGGCCGGGCCGTGGTGGAGGTTTGGTAGCCGGCCGGAGAATCCTGGAGCGAGCGGACATACCCTCCGCGGACCAGGACTTACCGGTAGTCATCTCGATCGCCTACCCGTTCGGCGTGCGGGCGCAGATGTGTAGAAGGAACGCGGGAGGGTGTCCGTGGCGCGGATAGTACTCGATGTGATGGGAACCGACCGGGGTCCTGCGGAGGTTGTCGCGGGGGCGCTGATGGCTACCGAACAGGGCCACGAGGTGGTCCTGGTAGGACGGAGCGACGTGGTGGAGCCGGTGCTGCTCTCCTCCGGAGCGGATCTGGAAGTCGTACACGCATCGGAAGTTGTCGAGATGGGTGACAACCCGGCCCAAGCACTCCGAGACAAACCGGGTTCCTCGATCCTCACCGCCGCTCGTCTCGTCGCCGCCGGCAAGGCTGACGCGTTGGTGTCGGCAGGTTCCACAGGGGCCGCGATAGCAGCCTCCTCCATCGTCATCGGTCGGCTGAAAGGGGTCCTCAGGCCCGCCATCGTCACTACCATTCCTCGGTTGGATAAGCCGTCACTGCTACTCGACTCGGGCGCCAACCTCGAAATCAGACCTGTTCACCTGCTCCAGTTCGGCGTGATGGGTTCGCTCCTCGCCGAGATCGTCTACGGAGTGGAAGAGCCCAGAGTGGGGCTGCTGAACATCGGATCCGAAACGATGAAGGGACGGGATCTCGAGCGTTCGGCCTTCAGCCTGCTGGACGAAGCACCTATCAACTTCGTGGGTAACGTCGAGGGGAGCGACATCACCGGCGACACAGCCGACGTGTTCGTTACCGACGGGTTCACCGGGAATGTGGCGTTGAAAACCATCGAGGCGGCTGCCGGGCTGGTGGTTCGGCTGGTAAAAGACGGATTCGGCGCACTACCGGAAGAGGTTCTTCCCCACATTGCGGGACCGATGGGAGAACTTTACGAGGTGACCAACCCGGAACGGTACGGAGGCGCCCACCTGGTGGGTACTTCAGCCGGGGTTGTCATCTGCCACGGTTCGTCGTCGCGTTACGCGATTTTCAACGCCATCAGGATGGCTACCGAGGGTGTCAAAGGTGGACTCGTGGAACGGCTCCAGATGGGTTTGGTCGGTCCATGACCGAACCTGCGACCACCGACGCATCACTCCGATTGCACCGGGACATTCCGTCTCGACCGGTGATCGAGCTTGATCCGACCCGGTTCGAGGAAAGGTCCTCGGGCGCCACAAACCGAAGCTCACCACTAGTGTCCCGAGTCGCGAGTTTCATGAAGTTTAGAGGTCACCATCCGGCCCGCCTCCGGCACAGACCCGGGTTAAGACCGCGAAAACCGAACTACCCCGAGGGGTTCCTCCCGGTGGGTCCCACCCCCGACCGCCGCCTCCTCGGCGTCGAAACGCGTCCCGCTAACCCCTCGCCGACCAATCGGTGGCAAGGCAGAAGAGCCAAGATGATCCCAACCCCGGTCCGGTCGGTACCTGACGGAACCGTCGGTGCTTTACGGTTACCTACCAGTATGCAGAGGGGGTGTGACAGATTCTCCGGCGGTCGGGTCGCGCCCGTCAGAAAGATTTCGCGGTATCCCAAACACAAGCGAAACAACGATTCAGGACGCTAGCGGTCAGATGTCTGAACCCGAATCCGGCGCGGACGTGGTGTTGGAGGATCTCGAACGCTCCCTCAAATACAGTTTCGAGAGACCGGACCGGTTGAACGAAGCTCTCCGGCATCGTTCCTGGGTAGCGGAAACCGGCCACGGGCCTTCCAACGAGCGGCTTGAGTTTCTGGGAGACACCATATTGCAGTTTGTCGTAACCGACTTCATCTACGAGAAGTACCCGGAATACCCCGAGGGAGAACTCGCCAAACTGCGATCCTCGACCGTCAGGAAAGAAGTCCTGTGGGATGTGGGCCAACAGATGGGACTGGGTGAGCACCTGATGCTCGGCAAGGGCGAGGAAGCCACCGGCGGACGCCGGAAACCGTCAATCATCGCCGACGCGATGGAGGCGGTCTTGGGTGCGATCTACCTGGACGGCGGCCTGGAGAAGTCCCGAAGCCTGATCCTCCGTCTCTGGAAGCGAAGAATCCTCCGGCGGGCAGCTGCTCCGGGATGGGGGGACTTCAAGAGCCGGCTTCAGGAGGATCTCGCCCAGGATGGTGACCGGCCGTCCTACAGCATCAGCGAGGCGGGTCCCGACCATGACAAGTCCTTCACGGCTACTGTCGAGATCAACGGCCGCGAGTGGGGAACCGGTGTGGGCAGGTCTAAGCGAGAGGCGGAGCAGGCAGCAGCCGGCCAGGCTTTGCGAGCCTTGAAACGTTCGGTGAACGGCGGTGCCGGAACTTCCTGAGGTAGAGACAACCCGCCGTAACCTGATACCGGTGCTGGCCGGTGCCGGATTGGTAGCGGTAAGGGTGCATCACGACCGGATGCTCCGGCGACAACGCTATCCGGAGGACTTCGTCCAGCGGCTCGAAGGTAGGATCGTCCGTTCCCTCGACCGTACCGGCAAGTTCCTCATGTTCGATGTGGGGGAGGGGCTTACTTGGGTGACCCACCTCGGAATGTCGGGTAGGTTCTCCGTCCGGCCGTTTGACGATGCGCGGCACATGCATACCCGGGTGACGATTATCACGGACCGCGCGGCACAGGTCAGGATGGTGGATGCTCGCACATTCGGTTTCATGGCGGTCTACACGCCGGAGGAGCTAGCCGGTTCCACTATGGCATTGTTAGGACCCGACGCGCTGACCGCGCTACCGGAAGCGGACGTGCTGGCCAACCGAGCCGAAGGCAGGAAGGTTGCGATCAAGACCCTGCTGCTTGATCAGCGTTACCTGGCCGGGCTGGGCAACATATACGCGACCGAGGTGTTGTTCGAAGCGGGTATCAGGGGCCGGCGCCGGGCGGGGTCCTTGTCGCGGCGTGAGATGGCGGCGATCAGGCGAGGGATCAGGAAGGTTCTGGAGGCCGGTATCGAGCATGGCGGCACCTCGCTGGACGATATGGCGTATCTCCTTCCCGATGGGCGGGCCGGGCGTCACCTGCGGTATCTGGCGGTATACGGACGGGAGGGCAAACCATGCCGGTTATGCCGTACCCCGATCATCAGGACAGTGCTAAACGCCAGATCAACCTTTGAATGCCCTGCCTGCCAATCCTGACGGCGTGACGGATCGGGTATCGTTCGGGACAAGGAATCACATGGGTGTGAGTTGTATCTCAAATACATGAACCTCGCCGGTTTCAAATCGTTTGCGGAGCGGACCCGTCTGGAGCTCGAACCAGGGGTTTCGGTGGTGGTAGGGCCCAACGGGGTGGGCAAGTCCAACCTAGTGGACGCCGTAGCGTGGGTGCTGGGAAGCCAGTTCACCAGGGCGTTACGTACCGACCGAATGGATGATGTCATCTTCGCGGGGACAGCCACCCGGCCACGGCACGCCAGAGCCGAGGTGACCGTGGTCTTTGACAATTCCCGGCGCCTGTTACGGCTCGAACTCGACGAGGTGTCCCTCACGCGCCGATTGTTCCGGGGAGGGCTCTCCCAGTACGAGATAAACGGCGTGCAGTGCCGGCTGCTGGATGTGCAGGAATTGTTGTCCGACAGCGGAATAGGTCGCCATCAGCACCTCATCGTGGGCCAGGGAAGGTTGGACTCCCTCCTGACCGCGGACGGAGAACACCGCCGACGGATCATCGAGGAAGCCGCCGGAATCCTCAAGCACCGGCTCCGCAAGGAGCGGGCGATCCGTCGCCTTGAGGATACCGACCGAGACGTGACCCGCCTTCATGATGTGGTACGGGAGATCGAGCGGCGGCGACGTCCGCTACGCAGGCAGGCGGCGGCGGCGCAACGATACGAACTGGTCCGCAATGAGCTACGCGCCCTGAGGCTGTGGCTCGGCGGGGAGAACCTCCGCGCGTCGGGACGCCGCCTCCGGGAACTGGAAAGGGAGAAAACCCGGTTGAGTCTGGACATCAAGGCAAAAAGGGCGGAGTTGAGCAACCATGAGGAGACCCTCTGTGTCCTGTCCACACGCCGATCTCGTTCGGTCGAGGCGTTGGATAGCACGTCGGCGTCTCGAACACGGCTGGTATCCGTATCCACCCGCCTACAAGGAATCGCCGAGGTGGCCCGCGAGCGGGTAAGCGGTCTTTCTTTCCGGATCGAAGGGACGAGACTACGGCGGGCGCAACTGGAAGGTGAAGCCGATCGCTTGGAAGAACGTCTTGTCGAAGCAGCGGAGCAGGAGCGGGAGTCGCGACAAGCGCTGGAGGCTGCTCGGTCTGATCTAGACATGCGTTCGGAACGGTTAGATTCCCTTACGGTCGCCCGGCCTGATCCGAGCGAGTCCGAGTTGGCCGCCTTGCGCACCGAGATCCGTGCTCTCGAGGCGGCGGTGCACCGGGATAGGGGGGCGCGATCGAACCTCGTAGCGCTTATCGAGGAGGCCGGAGCGCGAACCGCTGAGGACTCGGAAGCGCTGAGCGTTATGGAGGAGGAACTCGATGCAACGATGGCGCGTCTTGAATCGTCCCGCCGGGGGGTTGAAGCCGCTGCCGCGGCCCGTTCCGACCTGGAGGCCGCCCGCAAGCGTACGGAAAGAAAGCTCGGTGCGGCAACAGCTCGGCGGATCGAAGCCCAGGCCAGGGTGCAAGGTCTTGAAGGGAGCGGCGCCTCTTCCGCTCGCACCACCCCGAACGGTTACAAGGATTGGGGAGGCGTGCAGGGGAAGCTCACCGGGCTTCTGGACCTGCCCGACCGTTTGGTTTCCGCGGTCGAGGGCGCCCTCGGTTCCTGGGTCGACGGGTTGGTACTTGATGACCCGGAGGCGATGCGGGAGGCGCTGGCCCGGCTAGAGGAGGAAGGACGGGTGGATATGCCCCTCCTGCACGCCGAAGCCCCGCCTGGCCGGGTTCGCTCCCGGTTCGCGGCGCGGGCGGGCGTTGGGGAGTCCCTGATCGACGCCCTCGGTCACTCCGAACACCATGACCTGGCGTCTCACCTTCTGGGGGATGTGGTGCTGGTGGCCGATTGGGAGGCCGGACTGGAAATAGTTCGCGCCGATCCTGAAGTAAGGGCGGTGACCCCGGACGGGAGGCTGATCACAGCCTTCGGTATCTGTCCGATTCAGCCGGGTCGCGTTTCGTCCAGCACACTGGAGGCCGCCCGCCGGGAGTTGGAGTCTGCCCGGGCTGCCGAGGCTGAAGCCAACCGTATCGAATCCGCCACCGCAGCAAGACTTGAGAAAGCTCACCAAGCCGAGGAAACCGTAAAGAGAGACTTTGCCTCGGTCCGGGGGGAACGAGCTCGCATAGCCGCCGAGATAGAGAGGACCCGACGTTCAATCGCTTCAACCAGACGTGACATGGCCCGACTCGAGGAGCGGCTCGAAAACGTCGATCGAGCCGTGATAGATCAGGATCGCCGTCGTGGTGAATTGTCACGGAGAGCCGCCTCCCTTGAAGAGGGCTCGCGTAGCCGCCGGGAAGCCCACCGACGCCTGCGTGCGCAACGTTCCGTCATCGAAGCGGAGCGGCGGTCTGCCGCACTGGTCCGGGACGACGCTATAAGACGTCTGGGGGCGGCGACCGAACGGCAGAGGTCTCTTGTTACGAGGATCGACGGTGTCAGGGCGGAACTCGATCAGCCGGGGGACCTGACGGCTGATAGCCGAGAACTGCAGGCGGCTGGTCGCGTGGAGCATCTTGCAGGAAGAACCATCCGTGTTATAGCGGACAAGGTGGCCGAGTTAGAAGGACGGATTGAGGGGTTGCGAGGCGAGGTGGCTCGATTTGACGAGCGCGTCGTCGAAACTCGCCGTGCAATGTCCGAGCTGGAGCGTTCCATCAAGGATTCTGTGTCACGCTCGGGAGCTTTGGCGGTCGATGAAGCGGAGCTTCGCATAAGGGAGGAGTCGTTGCTGGAGGCCCTGCGTAGGGACGCCGACGCCACCAGGGAGGTAGCTCTTGCGGCGCGGGCACCAGCCGCCACCGATGATCATCGAGAGCGAGAAGCCTCTCTCGCCGCGGAGCTCTCCCGGCTAGGTCCTGTCAACCTGCTCGCCGCCGAGGAGTTCCATGAACTCGACGAGCGCTATCGGTTGATCCGTGAGCAGCTTGGGGATCTGGAACGGTCGAGAGCCGAGTTGGGCAAGGTACTCAAGGTACTGGACGACGAGATGGCCCAGCGGTTCTCCTCCACGTTCGAGGAGGTCGCTCGTCATTACACAGGTTACTTCGCTGAGCTGTTTCCCGGAGGGACCGGGCGCCTGACCCTCACCGATACCGGTAACCCACTAACGGCAGGGGTGGAAATCGAAGCGCAGCCGCTCGGGAAGAAGGTCGGCAAGCTCGCTTTGCTCTCGGGCGGGGAGCGGTCCCTGGCCGCCCTTGCGTTCCTGTTCTCCGTGTTCAAGGCCCGGCCCGGTCCGTTCTATATCCTCGATGAGGTGGACGCCGCGCTCGACGACGCCAACCTGCGACGGTTTCTCAGGTTGGTGGATGAGTTCCGGGAGCAGGCACAACTGATAGTGATAACCCACCAGCAGGCGACGGTGCGGGCGGCTGATGTCCTCTACGGAGTAACCATGGAGCCCGGTGGATCATCCCAAGCCCTCATCCACAGGATGGATGAGGCGTCTGTTCACAGCTAGTCGATATAGTTCTGAATCGCTCCAGGTTTTCTTGGGGACCCTAACCGGAACCCACCCCCGCCGGAACATGACCCAACCCAGGTAGCCCTGGTTAGCATTGATTTGCTTTCCCTGGGAGCGTGACAGTGGGGGAGAACGTTTTATGGCAGACAACACCGTACCTATCACTCCACAGGTTCTAGTTTGGACTCGTGAGGAGGCTGGTCTTACACAAGTTGAGCTTGCCGAGCGCGCCAGGTTGGCCGTGGAGTGTATTCAAGCCTGGGAGGCCGCGGAGTCGCGACCCACGAAAGGCCAGTTCAGCAAGTTGTTGAGGGTCTTGAAACGCCCATCGGCTCTCTTCTTCCTCCCCAAGCCACCGACCGAGGCGGGAATGCCGGTTTCGCTCCGCAGTGCCCCAGCTCTCGGGAATCACAAACTTGGTCCTAAGGAAGCTCGCCAGATTCGCTGGGCACGCAGGCTTCAGGAGTTGACCTCCTGGGTTCTTCGTGACGAAGGCTCGCCCGAGGTCCGCCCTATTCGTTACCGACCGAGCCAAGATCCGGTCAAGGTTGCGCTGGTCGAGCGCTCACAGTCGGGCATCTCGACTACCGAGCAGCTTGCGTGGAAGAGCGCTTCGGAGGGGTTTCGCTCATGGAGGGACCACCTTGAGGACCGGGGAGTCCTGGTCATGCAGCTCACGATGGGCAAGAACAACATCCGCGGATTCGGGGTGTGGGATGACTACGCACCCTTGGTTGCCGTCAATACTGCGTACCACCCGACCGCTCGGATCTTTACGCTCTTTCACGAGGTTGCCCATCTGTTGACGCGCACCGATGCCGCCTGCCAAAGTTTTGTTTTCCCCGATCAACAAGATCGGCCCGTCGAGAGGTGGTGTGAACGATTCGCGGCAGCATTTCTCATTCCTGAGGACAGCCTGAAGATGGTCGCGAGAAAGTATGGCGTCACCATCGCATCGCGGATCACTGACCCTGACACCGCACGGCTCATTGCTAACAGATTCTGGGTGAGCACGCGTGCCACCGCGATTCGACTCCAAGAAGTCGGGCTCGCAGAGTCGTCACTTTATTCTGCCGTCGCCGCGCATCTGGGAGGAAGAGACTGGAATGATTCCTCAGGAGGAGGGGGAGGTGGCCGGCCTGTTTCAGCAAAACGGCTTGGGCAGTTCGGGACGCGGCTCCCCGGCACTCTTGTCGCCGCGGCGGATCGGGGCCGCCTGACAACTCGGGATCTCGCGGACCATCTACAACTCAAGACGGGGCAGCTCGAAGATCTGAAGGGCTTGTTGAATGGACCTTGATGACGTTGGGGTTTGGATCCTGGCGTTCGAAGGGTCCTCCAGCACCCCTTGGATGCGGGCTACGACTATCTTGCACGAGTCACGTCGGTTGTCGGAGACATCGTGGAGGTCAGCAAGTTCGGCGAAGATGCAGACCCTTGGGTGTTAGCACTTGCGCTGCGCCTGAAGGCTGATAGCCACACTGTCTGTATCGTGACGGAGGATACCGTTGACCGGACCAGTATCTCGGTAGCCACTGGCGTGCGACCGGCTCGCTATTGATTGGTGTCACATGCGTACGTTTCTCGGCCATTGTGGCATTGCAATGCTTAGATAGGACGTCGCTGCGCTCATCGATCTCTATCGGTAGTACTATATGTCGGTTGCTGGTTGCCGGAATTCTGAAGCGTTGTTGGCTGGTGTCCTGTTCGTCCCTGTGGCCGAAGTCGGCGGTGGTGGGCTTCTCCGGCATCCTCCTATCCTGCTGCTGCAGGTAGTATCCGGGATCGTGCTCTACCCCTGCTCAGACCTAGCCCATCTACTCTGACCTTCATCATGAACGAAGTCGTATGGATTCTCATTGCGTCCCTGGTTGTTGCCGGGGTGATCCTCTACATACGTTCGTCACGCTCGACCCCGCGCCGCAAAACCCCAAAAAGCCGAGTGAAGCACGACTCGGGTCGTCGTCTGTCAGGTGTCAAGAGGTTATTCGGCGCTGGATTCGAGTCCGTTTTGGGCCGTTCGGGAGTGTCGGAGTCCGCGTTGCAGGAGCTCGAAGAGAGTCTGATCGCCGCCGACCTGGGGATAGAGGCCGTTGATCGCATTGTCGAAGCGGTTCGCCGGGGTCGGCCGGCTGACGCGGGGGAGGCACGCGACGTGATCCGGGCCGAGATGCTCCGCCTCTTGGAGGGTATGGATCGCGGGCTTCGCTTGGAGGGAACGCCGCCTGTCGTGGTGATGGTGGGGGTTAACGGAGTAGGCAAGACAACCACCGTGGCAAAACTGGCGGCGCGTCTACAGGCCGAAGGGCATAAACCGATCATCGGCGCCGCCGATACCTTCCGGCCTGCCGCCGATACCCAACTTCTCGTGTGGGCGGAACGAGTCGGCGTCCAGGTGGTTACGGGACAATCCGGAGGCGACCCTGCCGCAGTCGCGTTCGATACCGTCGAGGCTGCCAGGGCTCGAGGAGCGGGGGTGGTCTTGATAGACACCGCGGGCAGGTTTCAGACCAGACACAACCTCATGCAGGAACTATCCAAGATTCTCCGTGTGATTGGGCGAGGTAGTGACCAGCCTTCCGAGGTTCTCCTAGTCATGGACGCCACCACCGGGCAGAGTGGCTTAGCCCAGGCGAGAAGGTTCGCCGAGCTCGGTGTCACCGGGATTATCCTCACCAAGCTGGACGGAACGGCGAAGGGTGGGGTGGTTATAGGTGTCGAACGGGAATTGTCCATTCCGGTCAAGTTCATCGGGGTGGGGGAGGGTCTAGATGATCTGGCGCCCTTTGACCCCCAAACCTTCCTGAACTCCTTACTATCCAGCGAATGAAACCGGAGGATCTGGCCGATCTCGCCCGCAACACCGCGCTCCGTTCGTACTCGCCCTACTCCCGGTTCCGAGTGGGGGCGGTGGTGGTCGGTGCGGAGGACGAGATGTATGTCGGCTGCAACGTCGAGAACGCTGCCTTTGGTTCCTCGATCTGCGCCGAAGCCACTGCCATCGCCGGTGCGGCGGCAAAGGGATTACGCAAGATTGTCGGCGTGGCGGTCGCTTGCATCGACGCCGGGACGGTCGACGGCGCCTACCCGTGTGGTAACTGCAGGCAGTTGATGAACGAGTTCGGGACGGAGTGGGTGGTTGTGACCGCAGGTGAGGGAAGCGGGGTCAGGCGCCATGAGTTCGCCAAGTTGCACCCCTACGGTTTCACGCTCTGACCTGCTCCGATGACTAGTCGATTGCCCGATACCCTATCCTGGCGATCATGACATGGCCGTTGACCCCTCCGATCAAACCCATGAAGGCGAGGGTGGCGCCCAAACCCCCTCGGGGTGAGGGGTGGATGTACGAACCCAAATGGGACGGCTTCCGGATGATCGCTTACGGGGGAGAGCAGGTGAGGCTGGATTCCCGCAACGGTAAGACTCTGCTTCGCTACTTTCCCGAGTTACAGCCATCCCTGGAGATGCTTCCGCCGGGAACTATCGTGGACGGAGAGGTGCTTGTGGTGGTGAACGACGTTACCGACTTCGACCTGCTCCAGATGCGCATCCATCCCGCCCGCTCCCGGATAGAGCGGTTGGCCGACGAAATACCGGCTTGTCTGGTGGCCTTCGACCTGCTCGCTGATAATGGTGAGGTTCTCGTCGACGCCCCGTACACCGCCCGAAGGGCGCGTCTCGAACGTCTTCACACACAACTGGGGGATCTGTGGCGCCTGACTCCGGCAACCGCCGACTACGAGACCGCCTCCGAGTGGTTTCATGACTACGAGTCGGCCGGATGCGATGGGATCGTTTGCAAGCAAGCGAACGGGGTATACCGCCAAGACAAGCGGCAATGGGTCAAGTGGAAGCATCGCAGATCGGTCGATTGCGTGATCGGTGGATACCGGGTTCACAAACAGGGGGACCGGGTCGGGTCGATCCTGCTGGGGCTATACAACAACGAAGGGGAGCTACATTTCATCGGGCATTGCTCGGGTTTCTCGAACCAGGATCGGGTTGAGATACTGAACCTGCTTAAGGAGATAAGGACCGATGAGAGCTTCGGTGGTGGCCAAGGCACCCGTGCCCCCGGTGCGCAGAGCAGGTGGTCGACCGAGCGGTCCAAGCAATGGACCCCGGTCAAGCCGGGGGTGGTCGTCCAGGTGAGTTACGACCAGATCCAAGGCGGGAGGTTCCGCCATGCCACCAGATTCGAGCGGTGGCGTCCCGACAAGCTTGCGGAGGAATGCACCATGGATCAGCTGGTCAGACCGACCGGGTCAGGTTTCTCGCAGGTGGTGGCTTGACCGGAACAGAGAACGAAGTCTTCCCGGTGCGGATCGAGTCGATCCGTCGCGAGACGACCGACGCGGTCACGGTCACCTTCGATGACCCGGAGGGAAAGATCGGAGGCCGCGCCGGTCAGTACGTGATCGTTCGGGTGCATATCGACGGGGAGGAGCATCGTCGTGTTTTCTCTCTCAGTTCGACACCCGAACTGGGTTCCAAACCTTCCATCACCGTCAAACGGCTCCCCGGTGGGCTGGTGTCCAATTACCTGGTGGAGTCAGCCCAGCGGCGAGAGGTTGTCAACACCCAGGCAGCAGGTGGAAGCTTTACGGTCGGTCTGTCCCCCGACAACCGGCGTGTCTACTACGCGTTCGCAGCCGGGAGTGGGATCGTACCGGTTATGAGCATCCTGGGCGGGGTTCTCCACTTGGAACCCCGTTCCGTCTTCTATTTGGCCTACGGGAATCGGCGTGCGGACGAGGCGATCTTTGCCGATCAGTTGAAGCAGCTTGTCCGGGCCTACCCGGACCGGCTCAAGGTCTACCACGTGTTCAGCGGTCAAGGACACAGGATCGATCGCCACCTTGTCGATCGTATCCTGACCAACCATCCGCCGATTACCGCGGACGTGTGGTATCTGGTGTGCGGGCCACCCGGAATGAACCGGATCGTCGAGGCTCGGCTCCGGACGCTCGGGGTGCTTGACGATCGTCTTAGAGTCGAGCGCTACGTGCCGCCGGAGAGGGATTGCGTCCCGGCGCCGCATGACGGAGCAGAGTTGCGTGTAGAGGGCCTGGAAGGGGCCGTAACGGTAGGAGCGGAAGAGGTATTGCTTTCCGCCCTTGACCGGATGGCGGCGTCGATTCTCTACGCCTGCCGGTCGGGAGTCTGCGGTACCTGTAAGGCCAGGCTGCTATCCGGAAGGGTCGATCCCGGCGTACCGTTCGCCCTCAGCGCTATCGAGCAGGAGTCCGGGATAATCCTCACCTGCGTTTCCAGAGCCCTCAGCCCCGAAGTGGTAGTCCGGCCTCTGAGGGATGTTCGCCACCATCCCTGACCTGCGATGATACGACCATTCCCCCGGGGACTTCCACATTATCAGTGGGGGGACTTCCATATTCCCGCAGGGGCCTGCGCCATCCACCCGCGGGTTTTGGTCCTCTTCGCGTAGCGCAACGCCCGCTTCGACCGCCTGGCTACGCCGCCGTCGGAACCGGCTGGGCGGGTCGAGATCGGGGGTTCCCGCTTGTTATCTCCCGGTACGCCCATTCGGGGCACAAGTCATCGTCAACAGGCGCCGGAAGTCTGTAGCGACCATCTGAGCGAGTCCCTCGACCGTAATAGGATCAGGGCGTGTGCTCCAGAATCCGTGGTGGAGACCTGCTTGGTTTGATCTCTGGAGCTTGTGGCCGCGCCGGTGGTGTGAAGCCATTGGTGTTACTCGATGGCGGGGAGACGGTGTTATGTCGGGAGGGCCGGCCCTACGGACGCACGAGCAGGTCCGTCTCTCCGGGTTTCGCGGCCCGGTCGCCGTACAGCGACGTCTGGGTCGGCCGCCGGTACGGGGCTGGGGTCACTTCAACGTCGCGGCCGTCAGCGATCTCGGCCAGAATAGGGAACACCACATCGAACGTCCGCTTACGGGCGTCACAGCGCACCATCCACGCGGCGTCGGGGTGGACTCTCCGTGCCGTCGCTGAGAACACTCGGCGCAGCATTGTGCGGTACGCGGCCAAGTCGACGTACTTCTGCTTGCTGTCCCACTTTGGCAGAGCGGGACCCTCGCCGATCGCCCACAGCCTCAGCCAGCTGTCGGCTCGGTAGTCGGTAACCGCGCTGTATGGGGGCGATGTCACTACCAGCCGGGCCGGGTTGTCCGCAGGTGCCATGTCGGTGGCGGAGTCACCGAGGGAAACAGTCACGCCGCTGCTGTGGGACTCTTCGGGGATCCCTTTGCGGTAGCGCCAGTCGACTCTGGCGTTGAGGAAGCTGACAGGGTCGACTTCGGGGGGTGTCTGGTAGCCGTTGTCGTTCCACCAGCGCACGCAGTAGCCCGGCGACATGGCCCGGCAGTGCCGCATCTGGTTCGAGAGCCCCTGGGGGATCTTGCTGTGCAGGTAGTGAAGGACCAACGCGGTGACTGTTCGGTCGGTGGTGTCGTGTCGCCATTGCAGCTCGCGGCGGGCGGCGTGTAGGAAGCCAAGAACGGTCGGGCAGAACGCGAGGGTCTGGAACTCCGATCTGGGCTCGCGGTCGTCGGGCGAGACGAACTCAGCGATGTCGCTGATGCGGCGTTTCACTGTCTCCGGGTCGGGCGCGGGGGCTGTCTTGGTCGCTGCGTACACCCAGGCGACCGGGTTGATATCGCACGCGAGGGCGTCTCTGCCGGCGACCATGGCCGCATAGGGGACGGTGCCCCGGCCGCAGAAGGGGTCTAGGACTAGGTCCCCGGGCTGGGTGAAGCGGCTGATGGCGTCCTGGGCGAAGCCGAAGGGGAACATCGCGTAGTAGGGGCCGAGCCGGGACCATCGGGCTTCGGGAGTGGCGAACCCTACGCTGTAGTCGGGCGATGGATTGACCGAGGGGGCCGTCATCGGTCCGAGAAGATGGAGGCCAGTATCTCGGCGCCGCGACGGAGCGGTACAGCGGCATGGAGATGGGCCCGCGCCAGTGGCGCGAAACCGTCCTTGTAAAGGTGGGTTCCCAACTCGTCGATGAGGTCCAGAGCGTCGCCGACGCGCGGGTAGGCGCCCAAATCCACACATGCCGGGTCTGCTCCCTGGGCGTTGACGATTGGCAGCGTCAAGGCGGCGTGTTGTCCGCTCTGTGACTTGTACATCAGGTGTCGGCCGTAGTAGGTGTCCTCGCCGTGTGGCTTCGCGTCTGGGGGCCGCAGGGCGATGTGTTGGTGGATGTAGCCGACGTCGGGTGCCATCACCGTGCCGGGCTGTAGCCGGCCGCGCTCGCCTCGGGCTGCGGACCAGTCGAGTGCCTCGACGTGGTCCATGAACATCCCGCTCTTCTCGACTCCCAGCAGGAGTATTCCCGCTCCGCCCTTGCGCAGCGACAGCCGGTGCAGGCGGGCTAGTTCGTCTTGGATGTGCTTTTGAGCCACGCTGCCATGCCGAAGATGGCCAGCGGGCCGTCCATGACGAATCCGATGCCGTTGAGCACGTCGAACCGGTCGTGGCGCTCGAACCAGCGGATTAGGTTGACCATTGATAGGTGCTCCACGACGATTCTCACCATCGTGAATGCCTGCTCGCTGCTGCCGTAGTCTTCGAATCTCTCGTGACAGCGCAGCGAGTCCGACGGATACACCGTCTCTCCGCACGCTGCGCGTCTCGTCGGTTCAGGCTGCGGGGTTACGTGTCGGTCGCAGGACTCGCCTGGGCGCCGGATGGGGGCGGACCGGTCGTTGGTGATGGCTCGCAGTGTCTCCAGTAGGGTCTCGTGGTCGCCCGAGAGGGTCGCTCCGCTGATCTGGCGGTGCACGACTTGGCGGAAGAACCTCTTGGGGGTGTCCGCGTCGGCAGACTTGCCTATGACGTTGCGTCCGGGGAGCACGGCGCTGAGAGTGTGGCACTTTTCGAGCCTTCTAATGTCGGCGGGGCTCGGGATCGGGTCGGCGGTGCTCTTGCCCGTTCTGGCCAGTTCCCGCAGTCTGGCTAACGCGATTACGACTGCGGCAATGTTCAGCAGCGATGCCTCCGCTCCTGGATGGCCGTTCTGGACTCTAGATGTCACCGTGGAGCCGTCTATGGCGATGAGGCGCTTCACCCTCGCCGACCCGCGGCTCGGCGCGATGGTGGAGGGAGGGCTACAGATGTGGTGGATGCCGACTTCTTGATCTCGCCGTCGAAGTCGCGCACGGCCGGGTTGTCGACCAGTCGGGCCAGTGTGTGGCCGGTGGCGTACTCACCTTCGTAAGGCAATCTAGGAGCCAGTCCCGGCTGTCGGTGCTTCGAACATATCGATCTGTACCGGCACTGTGAAACGGCTCGAAAGGGTCCGCATCTTCACGTAGCCGGGCTCGTTGACAGCGATGACTCCGTCCGTGAAGTCCCCGAAGTCGTTGAACTTGGCGAGTTGACGGGTCTCATCGGTGTTGTTGAGGTGGGCTATGAACCAGTTCTCGGTGTTCTTCAGGATATTCGCATGCACCGATGACGGCTCCTGGGTCGAATACACGATGCCGATGTTGAACTTTGCCCCCTCTTTGGCGGACCTAACCCAAATACTCGACATATCGCTGCTGTCGCGCGGTAGCAAGGTGTGGGCCTCCTCGACGTAGACGATCACCGGCGGGGGCTTGGAGAACTCTCCAGTATCTCCCACGGGCTCCGGATTGATGAACGCGTGCTGCTGAGCCCGGAATATGGCCCGCATCGCGTCGCTGGCGGCTGTCGTGTTCATCTGCGGCTCGCCGGTGGACTGGTCCACGATCACTAGTCGGCCGGCCTGGAGATGCTTCACGATCTCGTCGGTGTAGTTCGACCCCGCTGACGGGTCGTGCCAGTCACGAGCGGACCTCAACACGTTGAGGCCGCGGGTGTTGGAGAATATCTTGAGCAGGTCCAGCAGCCTGTTGTCGGACCACTTCTTGCCCCGTTTGCGTTCATAGGCGCTGTCGAAGTTGTCGAACTCTTTGGTGCCCACGAACTTTGCGAACGCCGCCGCGAAATCGGCGGCCCTCGACCAGGTATTCAACTTCACTTCGGACCCGTCAAGAAAGTGCCTCATAGCGTCGCTCTGTCGCATGGCCTTCCTGAGGTCCTTATGGAAGAGCCGTGTTGTGTTCGGCGCATAGCTCGGGGCTCCGTATCCGGCGGCGGCGAGTATCGCCCGATAGATGAGCAACGCCCTGCGGTACCTAGTCCAGGCGCTGCGGTCTGCGGGGTTCTGCGGCGGCACCATGTCCTGGCTCACGAAGGGCTTGATGTACCCGGCGGTCTCGCCCGACAGGTAGTCGTCGAGTATCTGTTTGCCCTGGGTCAGGCTGCTCAGCGAGTCGCCAGTGTCATATCCACCTGGGGGGTTGGCCGGTTCGCCGTCCCCGTAAAAGTTGAACTTGGTGATGTTCCGGTTCGGGTCGTGCGGATGGGGATGCAGTCCGTAGGTCACCACATCGCCCGGATCTGCCCACTCGTGGTTGCCCACATTGCGCAGGCAGCCCTGGTCCTGGGGATTGGCGTTGGCGTACTCGCCGTTGGGATCGAAGATGATCTGTCCGACGCGGGCGCCGTCTTCGGGCTGTCGCAGCTCGAACACCGCCCGGGCGACGATCTTGACTGTGTTCGACTTGCCGGTGCGGGTCATCCCAAACAGCGCTGTACGTTGGGCAACGAAGTCCCTTGCCGCGATGTTCACCGCGGCCGCGTCAGCGGGTGTCGCCGTAGCATAGCGGACATGGCCTATCTTGGTGGCCTGGCCCCCGTGTCCGGCCCGGCTGGCGCTGTTAACGATCTGCTCTAGGTCATCGCCGGTAGGTTTGTACACCTTTAGGCCCCGCCCGCTGTAGAAGTTGTCGACGTCGCTGCTGAACCGCCACGGGGTGCCGGTATCCGCCGGTGGCTGGTACGTCCCGAGGACCCGGCACCGTACCCCCGAATACCTCATCAAGTTCAGAGTGAACAGGTCCGTCACTTCGCTGTCATCCCAGTTACCGGTGCTGGCCGCCACCCGCTGTGCGGCGTCGAAACGGGCCTGCCGCATCGACATGTCATTCGGCAGCGGGGCACTCGACACCATCCGGAGCAACAGCCGGGGCGCGCCCGGGTCGGGAAGGTCGTTGTCGCCTAGCCTGACCGCGACCAGTAGGCATCCCTGCTGCACGCCGCCGACGGCCTGTTTGGCGCTGTCGTGCAAGAGAACATCGGTTGTCATGTAGTCGATGTGGATGACATCGCCGACCAGACGCACAGGATCAACGAACGTCTGCTTCTGTTGGTCGTGGTCAGCAACGATTTCAGTGAGGGCATCACTCAGCCGCCCGGACTCAAATGTTCGCTCATCTGCCCCCTCGCTGGTCGGCGTCAGCTCAGCATATAGTAGTTGCCCCTGTCAGGTGCATAGCCCTGATTAACCTTCATGGGCGGGGGGTTCGGGTTTGGTCCGGGGCGGTTCACACGCATCAGACCCCCCACCTCGGCGAACACCACCCCAAACACCCCCAAAACCAGCCCCCAAAGTCGTGCCGTGAATAATCAGGGTTAGAGCGTCCGCGGGTAGGTGGAAATCCACCAGTTGAGGGGTTGTCTCGGTTTTCATACCGAGTGCAACACAAATCCCCTAACTGGTGGAGGTATCATTATGCGCGCGCTTGAACCCGAAGTCATAAATGCGGTTTTCGAAGCGGTTAAGGGTCTGTTACCCGCCCGGGAGGACAACCATCCTCTGGGCTGTCACAATCCCCGTAAACCGGACCGTGTCTGCTTCCAGGGGATACTGATCCGGTTGGTGACCGGCTGTTCGTGGGAAACAGCCGAACAACTCTTGGACAAGGATGTGTCGGACACCACTCTGCGGGCCCGACGCGATGAATGGACCAAAGCAGGCGTGTTCGACAAACCGGAGAACCGAAGCCGTAGCCGCCTACGACCGTGTGATCGGGTTGGACCTGAGCGAGGTCTCGGTCGACGGCAGCCGACACAAAGCACCCTCCGGGGGGGGAAGGAACCGGAAAAAACCCCTGCGACCGGGCCGAATCCGGGTGGAAATGGTCCCTGGCCGTAGACCGCAACGGCATCCCGATCGGTTGGGCGACAAACGGGGCCAACCGTCACGACAGCATCCTATTCCAACCCACCCTCGAAGCGATCAACCGACGGGGATTGCTCCCCGACATAGAAACCCACCCTCCTCGACCGAGGCTACGACTCCGAACGTGTCCGGACCCTGTGCGACACCATGGGTATCAGCAATGTCATATGCGCCAAGAAAAAACCACGAGGCCAAACCGGCAACACCAAAACACTCGCACCCCTCGGTATGCGCTGGACCGTCGAACGAACCAACTCATGGCTCACCAACTACGGGCAACTCCGCCGCAACACCCACCACCGACACGCCCAACTCAACCTAGCCATCACCCTCATCATCACCATCAAACTCATCAAATGGCGAGACCGCTACAACCTCAACTAACCCCTACCCGCGGACGCTCTTAGTCGCGAACATCCCTCTGACCTGAATCCGGGGTTCGAACCTCTGAATCATCCGATTACTTCCGTCGGCGACCAGCTATTCCCAGTTGGCGTTGACCATCTTCGACGGTTGCACGCGGGGAGGCTCACCCGGCATTTTCGGAAAGTTGGGCGGCCATGGAGCGTCGCCTTCTCCCGCCTTCTCGTCTCGCTCCACCCACTCCAGTAGTTGATCGATCCGCCCGTACGTGTTGTCGATACCGGCAGTGAGATCCCCCACCTCCGCGTAGCGGGCGGCAAAACGGTCCATCGGGAAGTCCTCGATCTCGACATCCGGTAGCTCTTCCCAGGTGATCGGAGCTGACACGTACCCGGTGGGGCGAACTCCGTATGCCGACGAAACAGTCTTGTCCGGCGCGTTCTGGTTGTAGTCGATGAACACTCCGCGCCGTTCTTCCTTCCACCATTTGACGGTTATGAGGTCGGGATGCCGACGGACCAGCTCCCTGCCGAAGGCGAGAACGGCCCGCCGGGTCTGGAAGAAATCCCAGCGGGGTTCGATCCTCACATATACGTGGATACCGCGGCTGCCCGACGTTTTGGGCCATCCCACCAAGCCCAGTTCGTCCAGCAACTGCTTGGCGGCCAGCGCCGCCCGTTTGACATGCGAGAATCCGAACCCCGGGGTCGGATCGAAATCGAACCTCAGTTCGTCCGGATGATCCAGATTCTCGGCTCGGGCAGGCCAAGGGTGGAGGTCAAGGCAGCCCAACTGCACGAACCGGAGAATGTCGGATGGTTTCCTGGGCACGTTCATCCGTCCGGCCCGCTGGGAAGGGAAGCGAATCCGGGCCGTCTCGAAGGGAGTCTTGGAGGATGCCCGCTTGTGATATATGGGCGGGGTGTCCACATCCTTCATGTATCGTTTCATCATCGTGGGCCGTCCGTAGACACCTCTGAGGCATCCTTCGACCACCGTCCGGAAGTGAAGCGCTACATCTAGTTTGGTCCATCCCCGGTCGGGGAACACGACCCTTCCGGGTGAACTGATACGGACCTCTTCATCCCCGACCGTTAACATTGTTGCTGTGGATCCCATGCCGGAACGCTACCGGATCGGAGAGGCTGCTGACCAAATCGTTTCTCTGTCCACCGGTCCGGCAATTCCGTCGAAGTAAGGCATCGCGGGGCTAGGCTTTCGGAGGCCACCTAAGAGATCGGCTCTCAAGGCAAAGATGCGTACAACCATGACCGTGCATCGGTTTCGTCCTGCCCGCAGCCTATGGTCGGCCCTCCTCGTATCGGGTTTCGGGTTGCTCCACCGGCGTGCCGTGCTGCGTAGATGGCTGGTGGGCGCCTCCCTGGCGCTTGGTTTGCTGAGTTGGATCGCACCCGCCGGAGCGACCTCTCCGTGTGGATCGGAAACGGTGGTTCCTGCTTCCCAACCCGGTCTCCGGTCGGAGTGTGAGGCTGTCTGGGCTCTCTACACCGGCTTCGACGATCCCGGTTCCCTCGACGATGAGGACAACCCGACCGCTTGGCTTCCCACGGTTCCGTTCATCGAGTGGCAAGGTCTGGTCGTGACGGACGGGGCGGTCCGGGCGCTGATACTGCCCGGCTCAGGTTTGGAGGGGGTGCTATCACCTGAGATCGGGAGACTTATCGGCCTGGTAATCCTGGACCTGTCCGGCAATAGCCTGCGCGGGTCGATTCCCGCTGAACTGGGTGGGTTGACCGGACTGGAATCCTTGTTCCTTCACAACAATCAGTTGTCGGGACCGTTGCCTAGGGAACTCGGTTCCCTCACCGGCCTGAAGGTACTGGAGTTGAGCGGGAACCGCTTGAGTGGCGCCATCCCTCGCCAGATCGGACAACTCACCGCGCTGGAGGGCCTGTTCCTTCACGGTAACCGCTTCTCCGGCTCGATCCCCAAGGAATTGGGGTCACTCTCCAACCTGGAGAGGCTCTTCCTGCAGCGCAACCGGCTGGTCGGCCGGATTCCTCCCGAACTAGGCCTCCTTTCCGAGTTGGCCGGCCTAGACCTCAGCATGAACGGTCTCTCCGGGCCTGTGCCGGCGGCCCTGGAAGGGCTCGCCAAGTTGGAGATCCTGCGGCTGCACGGTAACCGTCTGTCGGTTTCCGGGTTGGGCGGGCCGTTCTCTCCCGATCCACTCGTGCCGGAGCCGACCCCTGTTTCCGATGAGTGGCCGCCTTCCCCTCCGGGCGGGCGGTTCTCCGACGATAACGGGAGTCTCCATGAGTCCAACATCGAGACCATCGCCGCCCTGGGCGTGACCCTGGGATGCAACCCCCCGCAGAATGACCGTTCCTGTCCGGGAGAGGTGGTGACTAGGGCGCAGATGGCGGTCTTGCTCGCGCGGGCGTTGGGCGGTAGTAGCGATGCCGCATCCACCGGAGTTCGAGTGGAAGACGCACCTGAGGACGCTTGGTATCTCGACGACTTACGGCGTCTGGTAGCTCGGGGGATCGTTGAGCTTCCGGAAGACGGGACCTTCCGCCCGCTCGATCCGCTAACCCGCCTGGAAATGGCCGTACTCCTGGCTCGGGCGTTCCCGAACATCGAGGAGGTACCGGAACCGGCGGGTGTCTTCGGCGATGTTCCGGCCGGCTGGAGCGAAGCCGGCGCGGTTGAAGGAGTTCTGGAGGCGGGCGTGACAACCGGATGCTCGACCGAACCTCTGTCATACTGCCCATTCCGGTCCGTGACCCGCGATCAGATGGCCACCTTCCTGGTCCGAGCGTTCCGAACCGAGTCCGACGGCGCGGGCGCCGATCGCCTGCCCGGGAGCGGGATTCAGGTGAGGATGGCCCGGGCCGGGTGGCCTTCCGGAGACTTCCAAGCCACTCTTTATCGTATTCTCCTGGCGGAACTCGGCTATCAGGTGAGCGAACCGCCGGAACGAGAGCGGGACCCGATGGATGCTTACCTGGGGATGGCGGAAGGGCGGATCGACTTCTGGGCCTCCGGTTGGTTCCCGGATCACGATTCCTTTTTGGAAACCCGGATCGGAGATGGGTCGCGGGTCGGTGACCATGTGACGCCGATCGGCGCCCAGATGATGGCCGGAGGATTTCAAGGGATCCTGGTTTCCAAGGCGTTTGCCGAGACGCACGGGATCGAAACGCTTGATGATCTCAACCGCAGTCCTACCGCTCTGGCCGAGTTCGACGCCACCGACGCCAACCCCGGGAACGGTCTCGCGGACATCTACGGGTGCCCTGTAGGTTGGTCTTGTTACGACATACTCGACAGCATGATTGCCTTCTCGGGTTGGGCGAACATCGATCAGGTCACCGGTCGGCATGAAGCCATGCACGCTGAGGCTGTAGCCAAGCTCGGGCAAGGAACGCCGATTCTCGTATACGCATGGGCGCCCAGCAAGCATCTTGCTAGCTTCATGCCGGGGGTGGAAACGGTGTGGTTGGGTGTCGAGAAGGTGCTTGACGATTCCAACCCGCGGGGGACGCCCGGTGGGGAAGGGTTCGATCAAAGGCCGGGGACAGTCGCGCTCGGACCCTCGATGTGCCCCGCGGTCGGAGACTCAGGTTCGTGCCTGCTGGGTTGGAGAGTGTCCGATATCCGAGTGGCCGCCCCTGTGGAGTTTCTCGATACCCATCCGGCGGTTGCGCGACTACTCGAACTCGTCCGGCTGGACCCATTGGCGGTATCCGGTCAGATCGCAATGCAAAGCCGGGGCGCCGATGTCAACGACCTGGCGTCCCGCTGGATCGCGCAGAATCGCGATCTTGTCGACATCTGGCTCATCCAAGCTCGCGCTGCCGGGAGCGCCTCAGAGTGATAAGGACAGACGGGGATCGCTCGCCGTCACCGGTAGTAGAGTTGTCGGCATGACCGGATCTCTCACTCTCATCGCCCGTATCCGTGCCCGCGAGGGGTCTGAGCAAACGGTCCGCGAAGCCCTCGCAGCGCTTGTGGCGCCAACGCTGGAAGAGGAAGGCTGCTTGGAGTACCGCCTCCATGTGGTCAACGACGATCCGGGCCTTTTCTATTTCGTGGAGAACTGGCGGACGGTCGAAGACCTGGAGAGACACCTGACCTCCCCGCACATCGGCCGGGCACGAACCGTTCTCGAAGGACATGTGGAAGAGAGCGAAGATACGCGGATGACCCGCATAGCCTGAGCTTCCTGATTCCTTTCCTTCGGCGGAGACCGCTCCCCGCCGAAAGTTACTCCCTGGGAGGGTGCTGAGAAACCTCTCGTTGGCCCGAAGTCCGATGGCGAACTCCCTGGTCAGCGAACGGAGGGCCAACCGTAATCCCGTTTTTGCCCTCCTGTGTCCTGAGTCGAGGATTCGTTGACGATGGCGGTAACCAGTCGGGTGTGTCGGCAGGCTCGGGGATCCGAGAACGCGAAAAACGCCGGAACGGTTGTCTCCAAACAGGGCCCGCCCCCGCCTCCACCTCCGAGGTCTTCTGAACGCGATTCGCCGAACCCGCCGTCGGGGGAGACGGTCGAATTGTCCACAGCTTGATGATCCCTGCCCCGGTTCGTTCGGTACCGAACAACCCGAACCGGCGGTGTTTAAGGCTATCTACCATTATGCATCCAGGGTGGGACACTTCCAGACCACACTCCCGGAAACAGCACCCCATCCGGAACGCACAGACTGGTTGAATCAATCCCTATCTTTGAGACGAGCCTTCCTGCAGGACAAGCGAACTAACGATTCAGGAGACCAGCAACACTTGGTTTACCAGCGCGGCAGGTGCTTTGTGGATAGAGGTCGCGAAAATGTATCATCACTTTCCGGTAAGAGCTTTCTGAGAAAGGACCCAGTATGCAGAAGGAAAACCTCATTAACCCCGATTATTCATGGGTGGGGGGTCCGGGGTTGGTCGGGGGTGGGGTTTTAGGCTTCTGACCTGGGGACATGGTGTGTTAGGCGGACGGTTTGGGTGGTGTGTGGGTTTCACCTGTTGGGTGAATGCGGGGAGGGCCGCCGGGAGGGGGTTTGAAACCCGTGTTTTGTGGTGTTTGTTCGGGGGTGTTTGACGCGGGTGTGCCCTCCCGGTCTGCGATAGTTGAGTGTATGAGAAATCTTCGTATCGCTGAGGGGAGGGCATCCGCATGATGAAGGTTACCAGCACGAAGCCGCTGGCGGTTGAGGTGGACGATTCGGGGGTGGTGGGTCATGTGGGGTTGTGGTTGTTGGGCGGGTTCGCGGATCGTCTGGGGGTGGGTGACGCTTTGTCGGGGGTGTTCGACAGGTCGGGTGTGGTTCATGATCGGGGGAAGGTGTTGGTGCATGCGATGTTGATGCTTTCGGGGGGTGGGGAGTGCTGCACGGATGTGGAGTTCCTGCGTTCGGAGCCGGGGTTGTTCGGTTCGGTGGCGTCGGACTCGACGCTGTACCGAACGATGCGCAGCATCGGTGGAGAAACGCGGGTCGGCCTCGCCGGGGCTATGGGCGGGGTTCGGGAACGGGTGTGGAACAAAGTGGACACCGACCCGACCTCTGCGGTGGTTTTGGACATCGACGCGTCGGTTCATGTGGTTCATTCCGAGAACAAGGAGGGCGCGGCGCCGACGTATAAACGCAGCTACGGGTTTCACCCGATTTATTGTTTCGCCGACCGGACGGGGGAGTGCCTGTCGGTGTTGCTGCGTCCGGGCAACGCGGGGGCGAACACCGTAGCGGATCATGTGCAGGTCCTGGACCAGGCTATCGAAGCGTTGCCCGAACACATAGGGGTGGGACACCGGGAAGGCGACAACGAAGACACGGTTCGGTGGGAGGTGCGGGTCCGGGCGGATTCGGCGGCCGGTCCCACGTTCGCGAAGAAATGCCGGGAACGCAGGGTCGGGTTCAGTTTCGTAGCCCGCAAAACCGGGCCGATACAGGAAGCCATCAACCTCATCGACGTGGACGACCCACGCTGGGAAGCGGCCGTCCCGAACCGGCCGACCCCGAGCAACAACAGCGAACCCCGCGCTCATGTCGCTGACCTCACCGACCTGGTCGACGCCGGGAACTGGCCACCCGGGGCCCGACTCGTCGTACGACGCGAACCCCGCCACCCCGGCGCGCAGCGTTCCCTCTTCCCCTCAGACGACTACCGCTACTGGGGACACTGGACCGACAACACAGCCGACGCTGCGGAAGCCGACGCCGACATGCGCGCCCACGCCCGGGTCGAAGACCACATCGCCCGACTCAAAACCAGTGGTGCGCAACGGTTCCCGTTCACCGACCTCGAAACCAACCGCGCCTGGCTGGCTCTCGTCACCTGGGCCGACACACTCGTCCGCTGGTTCCAACACCTCACCCTCGCCGGTACCCGCCTCCGGCGGGCCCGACCCAAAACATTACGCTGGGCACTATGGCACACCCCCGCCAAGCTCATACACCACGCCCGCAGAATCATCATACGCATCCCACAAACCTGGCCCACCGCACCCCTAATCACCAGCATCCACCAACACCTCCGAACCATCTAACCAACCCCGACACGCCGCACCGAACCGCACACACCCAACCCGAACACGCCCCGAACCGGGAAGCCCAACCGAAACAACACACCCCCCGACAAAACCGGCACGCATCAGACCCCCCACCCCGGCGAACACCACCCCAAACACCCCCAAAACCAGCCGAAACCCGCCCCCAAAGTCACACCGTGAATAATCAGGGTTAAGGGTGTCATCCCGGGTGTGATGGCCGGCTACCTGTTCCTCGCCTACGCCGGAGTGGGTATGCAGGACATGATCGGCGGGATGATCAACGCCAACGATTTTGCGGGTTTCATCATGCATATTGTGTTCAGCGCGATTATCGGCGCCCTCTACACGGCGGTATTCGTCTCTACGGTGAAGATGGGCAATGCGCTTATGAACATCGTTGTGGGCGGTCTGATCTACGGTCTGATCTGGTGGATAGTGGGCGGCAATCTTATCCTGCCGCTCATCGCCGGCGGTGATGTGTTCGCGTTCGGTCTCGGTCCGAGCCTATACGGCCATATCATCTTCGGGCATGCTCTCGCCTTTCTCGTAACGTTGCGTGATCTGGCATTGGGCGCCAACTCCTGAACGAGTTTCTGAAACTCCGAGAGCTCCGGGTGGGCTCTCGGAGTTCTTGTATTGGTGTAGCAGAACGATCCCTAGCCCTGATTCCTCGTGGATCGGGGCTAGGGAGTCGAATGAGGTAGAGGAGTAATCGGGCTCATCGGAAACGGGTGGGGAACAGGGGATCTATCAGGGGGGGTTGGAATCAAATCCGAAGAGCCACATTACCGAATGTGCACCTTCGGCACCGGGTTCTGTCACGCCTCCCGGCATCTCCAGACCCACCGGGACGCGCCGGAGGGGCGGGACCATGCTGTGGAACAGATGCCTGCAGAAGCCGACCGGGTCGACATCCGCACTACTCTAGCCCCGAATGTTCATGGTTGGGGTTTGGAGGAGAAGTGAAGTAGAGCCATATCGTCCTGACCAGGCAATACCGCCTTTTGCGTTTCCCGACTCGGTCGGGTATGGAGAGTCACCTCCAGGGTGAACCGTCGGTTTCTCCTAATACTCCGGTTGAACTGGCGTCACAGGCCTCGGTGTGTGGGAAACCTGAATAATCAGGGCTAGATGGCGTGATACCTTATGGAACTCTCGACACCGCGCGGCGGCTCGGATGGCGACACGCTTGGGCGTGGCGTGCCATCTGGCCGGTATTCTCCTCCAACAAGCATCAGCATCATGTATAGGTAGATCTCAAGCCCGATGCTGGAGGAGATTAGATCAAGAACCCGTCGACAGAACAGGGTGTAGTTCTCCCTGTATGTCTCCTTGATCATTCCTGATGATGACTTGTGGCACACGACTTCGTCGCTGCTGAAGTCGTAGAACGCTGCATTATGCCCGATTCCGTTCCTAATTTCGGATGTCATGTGGGGGACGAAGAGCCTGTCAAGCGGCGGATACTTGGCGAGATGGTCCGCCTTGTTTGCACTGGGCAACTCGGCAAAGCCTGGAATCACCGATAGGGTTCCCTTTCGCGTGGGGATAGACAGTTGGCGACGATGAGCGATGGCTTCCACTCCAATAGCAAGAACAGCAATCTGGGAGATGGTCTCATAGCAACTTAGGTAGAAGTGCCGAATACGCTCGAAGTCCTTGCTGGTGACGGAGAAGGCTGTCAGGTCGGCTGGCTCGTTCTTCCAGTACCGTAGGTTGAGTATTGGACTCAAACTCTCCCAGATCTCCATGAACTCACGATGCATGTCATGGATCTGACGCCAGAGTGCCGCTGCCAGTCCACTGGAGACGACGTTCTCAACTAATTCCTGTAGCAACTTCGTATCCGTTCGATACGCATCGCCCATACGCTCTCCGGCTTCCATAGCGACAGTGTCGATGTCAAATGTGAACCTTCGCAGAAAGTGCGCGGTCTGATCGTGCAGGAAACTCAGACGATCAATACGCGTGTCGCCATCAGGAGTACCCCTGAACGTTGCTGTGGCCACCCGATCAAACAGGTCATCTCGTCCTGTTTCGAAATGGGAAAGGAGCTGGCGGAGAGGGTCCCAGATGGTGGTGCGCAGGGTGTGTCTAAGTTCCTCGTCGCGCTCGAATGCTTGGTAGTCATAAAACCGCCCCATAGCGGACATGAATGGACTGAATACGCCCTCACGCTCCGCCAAGAGCTCGGAATCGAACGTTAGCACCGCCAGATGCTCATCATCGGTTGCGTCAGCTGCTGAGCCGGTTAGCCAGTGGCCATTCCGTGGCCTCTCGTAGCGAAACTCAGTGGTGTCCTGATCGAGCAGTACTACGTAGACGATCTCAATGTCGCAGCCGGGACACGGGAATCTATGTGTCTGTCTTGAGCGATGACCAATCGCCGTGCGGATCAGCGTGATGCCATCGCAACTCTCACAGCGCAATACGTTTCGGTCGATCATCCTCGAACCTTACAGGAGAGCCCGCATGCCCATCCGCAGGAAGTGAGCAGCCACCGGACCCCCACGCCTCGGGGTTACCAATGTCGGTTGCTCGGTCGCGTTCTACATTGGTGTCGAGTTTTCGACGCACCAGCCAGCGTTGATTTTCGGCGAGGTTTCGTGTTCGGGGCATCTCGCGCTGTTGGCAAGGGACCGGGGAGAGGTTGAAATCTGCCTCCAACAGCTCATCTATCCCATACTGGACGACCGGAACATCACTCCTGCCAGCCACTATGTCCAACACCCCATGTCTGGAACTGGAAGGCCAACATCGCCGGATGGAGTGCCCTGTTGGGCGAGCACGGCCGGTTCGGATGGTGTCGCTCCATACGGCGTCGCCAGCCCGAGCCGAGGACCTGTCGGGCCTGTCTCCGGCAGTCATCATCGTGGGCGAACTGGACCTGTTCGTGGATGAGGACATCGAGTACGCACAGCGCCTCATCCAAGCGGGCGTATCGGTCGAGTTACACGTGTTCCCCGGTGCCTTCCACGGAAGCGACATCATGGCGCCGGACGTCCGAGAACAGCCGGCGCTGGGCGGTGATCAGAACGGCAGGCCTGCGTCAGGCATTGCACGGTGACAACTGACATGAAGTTGCTTCTCTCCACACCGGGATAGTTGGTTCCAAGGGTTTCTGGAAGTGGTCAGCGAGCCGTGAAGGTTGGGTCGCGCATCACCTGGATGCGATGGACAGGAAGCACTCGCCGCCTTTATTGAGCCTGGGCCGATTAGATATCTTTCCCGGACTTCACTTGTAGCTCAAGATAGAACACTCGCCCATATTTGAAGGACGAACCCTGCTACAAGAAAAAAGAGGGCAAGCCAGGATAGGCGACCATACAGCCGTCTCTGCTTCGGATCAGCCCCATCCAGGGCTAACATTCCTTGTGTAGCCACCTTGGGAGGGAGCCCGAACAAAAAGAGCATAACCACTCCCACTATATCAAGGCTCAGCCCCAAGATATCTATCCCCGGCATTAGGTTCATACCTTTGACTTTCGCGCCGTCTGTCACCGCGTACGAGGGTTGATCGGCGGTCGAATAAGCGCCCTTCCCACCCTCTGTACACTTGCTCCTCGCTTAGCAGTGGCAGGGGGATAATGCCTTCTTTTACGCTTGGTCATAGTGTTCGCCCCATGTCGTTCCATAGCCAGCCCCGATTATTCGCGCCTTTTGGGGGGGGTGACGCGGGATACCCTAACCGGCGATTATGGACTGTGTAGTGGCGGTCCGTGATCGTGGTTAGGAGGGCACCCTATGGTGAAGGCTAGCAGTAGCAGAGCCTTGGGGGTAGAGGTCGGAGAGTCGGGGGTTGTGGATGTTGGGCGGGTTTGAATCAGGGCCAGACAACAGGAATGCCGGTACCTGCGGGGGGATAAAACTTATCGGGGCCCGACACCGGCGACCAGATCCGGAAGTAGCTCGGCAACCGTCTCCAGATCGTTCAACGAGTCCGCGGCTACTAGGTGGTTGAGATGGGGGGCGGCTCGGCGCATGCCACGGGTCAGGGGGCGGTAAGAAGGATCAGCCTTCAGCGGGCTCATCCACACCAGGGAGTAGGCAAGCCGGGACAGGCGAGCGACTTGGGCCTCCATGAGTTCCGGATCGCCCGTTTCCAAGCCATCCGATGCCACCAGAACCACCGCCCCTCTCGCGTGCTGCAAACCGAGAGGATCCCCGAGCAACGACCGTAACGAAGAGCCGATCCTGGTCCCTCCGGCCCAATCGACCACCGCGGTAGATGCTCGCTCGACGGCTCGGTCCGGGTCCCGCTCCTTGAGGAAATCGGTGGTGCGGGTGAGCCTGGTGCCGAAACAGTAGACCTCCGTCTTCAGGCTGCCCGACACGAGTCCGTATGCCAGGTGCAGCATGGCCCTCGACTGGGTGGACATCGATCCGGAGACGTTTACCAGCAGCAACAAACGCCGCGGGGTCAGGACGCGTCGGCGCCATGCTCTCCGGAGGATCTCACCGTCACTCTGCAACGCCATCCGGACGGTCCTGCGCATATCGAGCCGGGTTCCGGTCGAGGAGGGTCGGAGCCGCCTGGTACGCCGACGGGGGATCCGGAACTCGATGCGGGCGACGAGAGTACCGAGGCAGGCCTTCTCCTCGTCTGTCCATTCCGCGAATGATCGGTGCCGGAGCGTCTCGTACAGGGAGGCCACCGCTCCCGGATCGGGGCTCTGTTCTTCCACAGGTTCCCCGGCGCCTGTCCGGACGGATAGGGAGTCGATCAATAGAGACCGTTCCTCGCTCGGATCGGAAGTTGTCACGTCGGTTGGCGGGGACTCCGGATCCTCGTCCTCGGCGCGGTCGGCCGCTAGAACCTGTTCCGATCCGAGGAAAAAGGAGGCAAATGCCGCATCGTAGGTGGGGACATCGGCGAATCCGGAGATCAGGCAGATTCTTCCCGCCCAATACAGATCGTCGAGGTGGTCGATTCCGAGAGCCGATACAGCTCTGCCGAAGGTCACGATCTCGGCCGGGCTTACGCTGACTCCCTGCGTACGGAGAGCCTGCCCGAAAGAAACCAGGATCCGGGTCGGATCGTCCGTAAGCGCGATCAATCGAGTACTTCTTGCAGTACGGGCGTGACCCGATCTATGTCCTCTCTTTGCTTCAGCAAGGCGCCGAGCGTGGGGGCCACCGAATCGCACTCGAGTCGTTCGATATCGAGAAGGTTCAAGGTGAGCGCCCAGTTGATTGTCTCGGCGATCCCGGGCGCCTTGACCAGGTCGAGGCGCCGGAACCGGTGAACCGCCTCCACTATCCGTCGCACCAGGTCCTCGGGAAGTTCCGGTACCCGGGCTCGTACGATCGCCATCTCGCGATCCGGATCCGGATAATCGATCCAGTGGTACAGGCAGCGTCGTTTGAGGGCGTCGTGGAGTTCGCGCGTCCGGTTTGTGGTCAGTACCACTATGGGTGGTTCGTCGGCCCTGATGGCGCCGATTTCAGGGATCGAGATCCGGAAGTCCGCCAGGACCTCCAGCAGGAACGCCTCGAACTCGTCGTCCGCTCGGTCGATCTCGTCGATCAGCAGCACCGCGCTCGCGCCGGCCCTGATGGCTTCGAGCAGGGGACGCTCGCTGAGGAAGCGTGATTGGTACAGGTCGTGGACGACTTGCTCCTTGTCGGTCCTGCTATCTCCCACGGCGCGCAGATAGAGGAGTTGGCGAGGGTAGTCCCATTCGTAGAGTGCCTGGCTCGAGTCGATACCCTCGTAACACTGGAGGTGAACGACCCGCCGATCCAAGGCTCGAGCGATGGCTCGGGCGACCTCGGTCTTGCCTACCCCCACTTCTCCTTCGAGCAGGAGGGGTAGGTTGAGTGAGGTAGCGAGGAAGACGGCCGTGGCCAAGCCCCGATCAGCCAGGTAATCGAACTCGGCCAGCCGTTCCTCTACATTCCGGACGTCAGCGAACCAGCGACGGACCGGCCTGGAACCATAGTCGGGATCGGAATCCGGTCTCATCATTCGTCCCTCAGCCCGTGTGACCCGAGCGGCGCGGCGCCGTGTCCCTTCGGTCGGTGCTCAGCTTGTCTTGTCGTACGGATACCTCGGAATGTACCGGCCGTAGGACGGATCCCCGACTATCTCGCCCGCCTCCATCACCACGCTTCCGCGCACGATGGTCTGGGTGGGCCAACCCTTCATGTTCCAGCCGTCGTAGAGACCCCAATCCGCCGCCGATTGCATGTACTCCGGTGTTACCACCCGCTCCCGGTCGAGGTCGACGATGGCGAAGTCGGCGTCGGATCCGACCCGAAGGACACCCTTCTTGGGGTAGAGTCCCCAAACCTCGGCATTCTGCAGGCCCAAGATCCGGGACACATCGGGCAGTGAGATACGACCCTTGTGATAGCCCTCGCTGAGCATCACGGGCAACAGCATGCCCATACCCGGGAAACCCGGCACCGCATCCCAGATACTCTGCTTTACCTTGTCCGGTTTGGCTACCACCGTCGAATGATCGGAACCGACGCAGGTCACGGTCCCGTCGCGGAGGCCTTCCCACAGCCTCTCCTGGCTCTCTGCATCGCGCAGCGGGGGGTTCACCTTGGCCAGGCTGCCCACCTTGTCGTTGTCGTACTTGGTCAGCACCAGGTAGTGGGGACAGGTCTCGGCGATCACGTCGACGCCTTCGGCCTTCGCCCGGCGGACCCAGTCGACTCCCCGACCGATAGTCATGTGAACTATGTAGAGCTGGGAGTTGGTTTCCTTCGTGTACCAGATCGCTCGCCTGGTCGCTTCCTCCTCGGCGATGTCGGGCCGGGCGTCGGTCCACGCCTTGAGGTCGGTCCTACCCGCGGCGATGTACTTGGCCTTCAGGTTGTGGATGATGGACATGTTCTCCGCATGCACCATGGCGATGGCGGGCTTGCCGATAGCGGCTACCTGGCGGAGGCCGGCCAGGAACTGGGCGTCGTCGACCGCCAAGATCCCGAACACCGACGCCTCGTCCTGCGTGTAGGCCATGTAAAACTTGTACGAGGTGATGCCGCAGTCATAGGCCATCGCCGGCAGTTCTTCGATCTGTTGATCGGTTCCGATCACGGCGCTGAAGCCCGCATCGATGACCGAATCACGCTGAACCGCCTCCAGCGCCCATGGGTAGTAGTCCAGGAAGGAGACCGAGGCGTCCTCCCTGTTGAGGAGGGTGGGGACCATGGTGGTGCATCCGCCGATGGCGGCATTGCGAGTCTCGGTCTTCACGTTGACGTCGAACGGACTCTGGAAGGTCTGGAGGTGAACGTGCGGGTCGATAGCCCCCGGAAACACGTGCAGATCAGTAGCGTCGATGGTGCGTCCGCCGTTGCGGAGCATGCCCGGCGCCGCGATGGCCGCGATCTTCCCGTCAAGGACACCTATGTCGCCCGGGACCGCCTCGTCGGTGAACACGAGCGTTCCCCCGTGGATTACCAGATCGAAGTTACTCATTAATCTTGCTCTCCTGTTCCTTCTCTTCTAACCGAGATATTCCACTATGACGGTTGGTCACGAAGTTCTCTCCCCCGAACGTATTCGGGCCGCGGCGTCCTCGATCGAATCGACAATGAAGTGGTACCCGGTACACCGGCAGAGATTACCCGCTATCCCGTGGCGTATCTCTTGCTCGCTCGGGTCGGGGTTCTCCCGTAGCAGGACGAGTGTGGAGAGGATCATTCCCGGCGTGCAGAAACCGCACTGCAAGCCCTGGTTATCGATGAAAGCTTCCTGGATGGGGTGGAGGTCGTGAGGTCCTGTGCTCATCGATTCGATGGTCCGGACGTCTTGGCCATGGGCGTCGGCGGCTAGGACGCAGCATGACTTCACGGTCTGGCCGTCGAGTAACACCGTACAGGCCCCGCAGTTGCCGGTGGCACAGCCCAAGTGAGTGCCGGTGAGGCGGAGCTCGTCTCGGAGCATGTCTACCAGGATGGTCCGCGTGTCGACATCTACAGTGGTTTTCTTACCGTTGACGGTCAGGCTGATCCGGCTTTTCATGACTCGATCACCTCGGTGGCATGTTGGTAATGGCCTGCTGCACCGCTCGTCTTGCGAACACGCCTGCCATGTGGCGGCGGTATTCGGCATCCGAGTGGATGTCGGACGAAGCGTACTCGGCGGCGTCAAAGGCCTGCGCGGCGAGCGATTCGAAGGCATCGGGTCGGGGTCCGTCGGAGAAGGCGTCGGATGCGTCGACCACCACCGGGGTGGGACCAACTCCGCCGATAGCGACTCTCACGGATTCGAAACCAGGTCCGATGAGGGCAGCGGCGTTGACAATGGCAAAGCTGCCTTCGACCCGGGCGAAGCGTACGTACGCCGAACCGGCGCCGGACGGTTGGGGAGGGATGTGGATGGCGGTAACCAACTCGTCGGGCTCCCGGGCGGTGAACATCAGATCGATCAGGAACTCGTCCGCACGCATCCGGCGGGTTCCCTTGGCGCCGGTGAGTTCGATATCCGCTCGGGCAACCACCACCACCGGCGAGTAGTCACCGGCCGGATCGGCATGGCACAGACTTCCGGCGAGCGTGCCACGGTTCCGCACCTGCACGTCTCCAATGGCGCCCGCGGCGGCGGAGAGCATCGGCGCATGAGCCGTAATGAGAGGATCGGTCATGACCATATGGTGGCGTACCATGGCGCCGATCCGGAGTTGGCCGTCCAAGCTGATCGCGGCGAGGTCCGTGATGTGGTTGAGCGACATGACCACATCCGGCTGTACGATTCCGAGGTTCATCATCGGCAGCAGGCTCATGCCTCCGGCGAGGACGGTTATGTCGTCTCCCTGATCGGCCAGCAACGCAACGGCCTCGGCGGTTGTTTTCGGTCGGAGGAGTTCCAGTTCCCGTGTTATCAAAGCGTTACCCCTTGGCGTTGGCGGGCTTCGTTGATGGCGTGCCAGACCCGGCCGGGGGTGAGGATCAATTCGTTGATCTCCAGGTCGAGTTCGGGCAGAGCGTTCTCGATGGCGCTACACAGTGCGTTGAGGCAGGCGCCGACACCGGACTCGCCGACTCCCTTCATTCCGAGCGGGGTGAATGGTGAAGGTGTCTCCTGATGTTCGACTTCGAACCTAGGGAGCTCGACAGCCGTCGGGATCGTGTAGTCCATCAAGGTGGCTGTCAAGAGCTGGCCGTTGGAGTCGTATGCCAGCTGCTCGAACATCGTGCCGCCGATACCTTGGGCTATGGACCCGTGCAGGTTGGCGGTGACCAGCAACGGGTTGATTACCGTGCCCGCGTCGTCGACGAGACAGAACCTAAGGATCTCGACCCCTCCCGTGTCGGGGTCGACCTCGACGATGCAGGCCGCGCTGCCGCTGGGCCAAGCCGGATAGTTACTGAACCTCCCCTGTTTCTCCGGCTGGTGGTAGACGTTGCCCATACGGAAGTAACGCGTGGATTCGAGGCCGGGCTCCTCCTCGTCCGCGTACTCGCCGAACGTGTGCCGATATACCTGGTTGGCGACATCGTCAAAGCGGACGTTGCGGCTCTCCGCTCCCAAGACGAAGATCCTCCCGTGCGCGGCGTCGAGATCCTCGGGTGCAGCCTCCAGCATCTTTCCGGCGATACGGAACATCTTCTCCCGCAACTCCGTAGCGGCGGCCTGTACTGCCGAACCCCCGTACATGGTGGCTCTCGAGCTGAAATTACCCAGGCCGTATGGGCAGGACTCCGTGTCGCCTTGGATAACCTTGATTCGTTCCATGTCGCAACCGAGGAACTCGGCTGCGATCTGAGCCATTGCGGTCTCGTTTCCGCAGCCCGGCGAGGTAACCCCGGTCAAGACCGTGACATCCCCGGACGGGGCCACCCTGACGGTCGCTCCGTCGTAGGCCGAAATAAGGACCGCGCCCGGCATGGCACAGCCCTCGGGCGTCAGCTCCTGGCTGATGCCGATCCCTACGTAACGGCCTTCCTCTCTCGCCCGGCGTTGCAACTCGGGAAAGTCTTCCCAGCCCACCATCTCCAGCACCCTTTCCAAGGACCCGGGGTAGTCTCCGCTGTCGAGCATGGCGCCGGAAGGCTGCGAGTAGGGGAACTCGTCCGGCTGGATGAAGTTACGGTAACGGACGGTAGCTCGGTCGATGCCGGTCTCCCGGGAGACGCGGTCGATGATGCGTTCCATTAGGAAGGTGGCGGAGTCCTTCCCGAAACCCCGGTAGGCGTTCCACGGGGTTTTGTTGGTGACCACTACCGAGAGACGGATCCGGTTGTTGGGCACTCGATAGACGGTGGGCAGGCAGTAAGCGGTGACGAACGACTGGCCCCAACCCAGCAGGGCGGTTGGAGCGCCGACGTCGGCGACGACGTTTATGTCGAGGCCGGTGACGATCCCGTTGTCATTGAAAGCGGCCCGGTAATCGAACCTGACATCGCGGGAGTGTCCGGTCGTGGCGAAGTTCTCGTCACGACCTTCTATCCATTTGATCGAACGGTGGAGCTTTCTCGCAAGATATGCAATAAGCGGCTGCTCCTGGAAGGGGGGCTGTTTCAATCCGAAGGCGCCTCCGACGTTCGGCTGGATCACATGTATGGTCCGCTCGGGAATATCCAGGGTCTCGGCGAGAAAGGTTCTCAGGGGGTGGGGGTTCTGGGTCGACTCCCACAGGGTGAGCTTGTCCTGGTACGGGTCGTAGCGGGCCACCGAGCCACGCGGCTCCAGCGACACCCCGGTAATCCTTTCCGAACGGACTTCTCCTTCGATGATTCGCTCGGCGCTCTCGAAGGCGCCCTCCATGTCCCCGGTTCGCCAGTCGCGGGTGGTGAGGAGATTGTCGCCCCACTCCGGTTCGACCAGCACGGCGCCGGCTTCGAGCGCCTCCCTCGGGTCGGTGACGGCCGGTAGCACCTCGTAGGAAACGTCGATCAGCCCGATTGCTTCGAAAGCGGTATTCTTCGATTCCGCTACCACCGCGGCGACCGCCTCGCCGACGTAGCGAACCCGGTCCGGCGCCAGCGCATACCAGTCCACGCCCTTGGCGCCGATTTCCTTGGTATTCCAAGCTTCGGGGATCGGACGCATCTCGGCCTTGGCCTCGACACCGGTCATTACATAAACCACGCCATCCAGCGCCTCGGCGGAGGACGTGTCGACGGAAAGGATGCGGGCGGCCGCGTGAGGGCTGCGCAGAATCGCCAGGTGAGCCATATCCGGCAGGACGATGTCGGAAACGAACAAGCCCTTTCCGGCGGCGAGCTCTCGGTTGGTCAGGCCCAGATATGGTTTGCCCACATGGCGGAGCGTGCTCGTGGTTGTCACAGGTCCTTCCTGGAGTTCATGAGTGGCAGGTACGGGATCGATCGGGACATACCGATCAAGACTTGCAACCTTGAACGTCCGGTCCGGTTCCAGAGGCACAATCCGTCGAAGGGCATGGCTCGCGAAGCTAGCAGAACGGGTCCCTGTTCAGGAATCAACTCCCATATGGTGGAAACCACGCTCGACTGCGCCCGGCTTCACCCGGCGGCTGAAGGTTCCGACGGGTGAAGCCCGGGACGGAGCGGGAGAGCGGGTGCGACGATGAGCGACAACCATGATGTAAGAGCGTTACATCGTATACAAAATCGAACCATTGATCGTATCCATATGGAAGGGTCATGCCGATGGCCACTACGATGAGTTTCAGCGCAGCGGACTGAGATACCGATCGTCCGGTCTATTCGAACCAGTGGCTGATCCGCTGGAACGGGTAAGTGGGGAGGGACACCCGGCGGCGCGTCTCGCCCTCGAACAGTCTCTCGAAGGGTACGGTCTCGCCGGCTTCGTAGTCAGTGGCGAATACTTCGACTAGCTCCCGGTACGCATCGGAACCCACCGTGGCGCTGCCGGCGGTCGGGTGGCGATCGGTGCGGCGCTCCGGCGCCGCACCATCCGCGGCGAGGAGCGCCAGTTGGCGGCGCAGCGATCCGATGCTGTCGAACACCACGGCTGCTCGGTGAGGATGATGGGTGCGGCCGGTGCTGGCGGTCCATGCCATGTCGGCGAGCAGACCGGCTGCCGCATCGTCTTCGTTGACCAGCAGGTGGGCGTGCTCATCAAGCCAGGAGAGATACCGTCCGGCCAACTCCCCCAGCGCCAGCTCGGCTCTCGCCGACAGTGGTAGGAGCCGTTCCGTCCGGACATCCGTTCCTTCCACTTCAGGCCGGTCGACGCCCCCTGTCGAGGAACCCGATACCGGCCGAGGCGAGCCTGCGGGCCGGAACTCGCCGTCGGATGCTCCGTACCCTTCGATCACCACATGTGCGTTGGAGCCTGAGATGCCGAAGACGTTGACCGCGGCCAGCGGCGAACGGCCCGGGGTCGAGGGCCAGGCGATCGGTTCCGATGTGATCCGCACCGGCAGTGCTTTCCAATCGATGTCGGGGTTCGGATCCCGGAAGTTCAGGTGCTCGGGGATCACGCCTCGCTGCATCGCCAGCAAGACCTTTATCACGCCGGCCACGCCGCCCGCCGCCTCCAGATGCCCGATGTTCGTCTTCACGGAACCCACCAACAGCGGTCGGTCTGGTTCGTGGCCCGGACCGTATACGGAGGCGATGGCGTTGATCTCCACCGCGTCGCCCAGCTGCGTTCCCGTTCCGTGCGCCTCGAGGTAGTCCACCTCGTCCGGAGTCACGGCTGCCCGCGCCAGCGCCTCCCCCATAGCCCGTTCTTGGGCCGGACCCCTCGGTTGGGTGAGCCCTAGGCCTGCTCCGTTCTGGTTCACGGCGGACCCGCGGACCACCCCCCAGATCCGGTCGCCGTCCCGTTCCGCATCGCCGAGCCGCTTCAACACCAGGATCCCGCAGCCTTCACCACGGACGTATCCGTCCGCGGCGGCATCGAAGGCCCAACACCGCCCGCTACGGGACAGCATCCCCGCATCAACGAGGAACCTGATGACCGAGGGGGAGAGGACGGCGTTCACGCCCCCGGCCAGCGCCATGTCGATCTCGCCTCCCTGCAGGCTCATAGCGGCCTGGTGCAAGGCCACCACCGAAGACGTGCAGGCTAGGTCCACCGGGATGGCGGGCCCCTCCAGCCCGAGGGCGAAGGCAATTCGGCCGACGGCCACACTTCCGGATGTGCCCACGTAACTGTCGTCCTTGCCCTTGGCGTTTATCAGGCGGCGGTACTCGCTGCCGCCGATCCCCATGTAGATGCCTGTGCGGCTGCCACGGAGCCGGTCCACGTCCATTCCGGCGTCCTCGAGTGCGTGCCAGGTCGTTTCGAGCAGCATTCGCTGCTGTGGGTCCATCGACCGAGCTTCGATCGGGGATATGCGGAAGAAGCGCCGGTCGAACATGTGGACACCGTCGATGAAGGCGCCACGGCGGGTGGCCGGGTCTTCGGCGGCGGGATCCCCCGCCACGCCCTTCCAGGGACCGGGATCCCGGCGTCCGTCCGTCAAGGCGTCCCCGCCCGCTTCCAGTAGCCGCCAGAACTCCGACGGATCGTCCGCGCCCGGGAAGCGCAGTCCGATGCCCACGACGGCGATCGCGTCTTCGGAAGGCGGGATCCTCTGCGCCGGCGTGAAATGTTCCGTGACCTGTTCCGTCCCTCCGAGTTCCAGGGCAAGGTGGCGGGAGAGATCCACGATGTTGGGATAATCGAAGACCACGGTGTTGGGCGCCGTGTACTCCCCGGCGAAGGCGCGGTTCAGCCGGTTTCTCAATTCGACCGCCATCAGAGAGTCCATTCCCAGGTCGGAGAACTCCACTGATCTAGCCGGCTGGCTTGGAAGCCTCATTACCGCCTGCAGTTCCCCCGCCAGGAACGCCGCCAGTATCTCCTCTCGGTCATCAACCGAGGCGTCCCCGAGGCGGGAGAGAAGATCATCAGGTGTTTCGGTCGGCTCGTCGTCATCGGCGGCGGCCTCGGTAACCAGTTCCTCGAAGAGAGGTGGAAGGTGATCGTGACCCGACGAGACCACGTCCCAGTCCACCGCCGCCACCATCCCGCTGGTCACGTCCTGGCGGATCAGCCGTTCGAGGGCCCTCAAACCCTGAGCGGGCGTGATCCACCCCGTCCCGGCCGCTTCCAGCTGCCTAGCGATCCGCTCCCGGTGCTCCTCGGCCTCTCCCAGTCCGGACCACGCGCCCCACGCAATCGACTGCCCGGCAAGGCCGAGAGCCCGCCGGTGACCGGCCAACTGGTCCAGGAAGGCGTTGGCGGCGGAGTGGTTCGCCTGGCCCGGATTGCCCATCACCCCCGCCACGCTGGAGAAGAGGATGAACAGGTCCAGGTCGCGGTCCCTGGTGGCCCGGTGCAGATGCCAGGCGCCCAGCACCTTGGGCCAGAGCACCCGTTCGAACTTGTCCCATGTCTGGTTGGTGAGAGCGCCGTCGGAAAGCACCCCAACGCTATGGATTACGCCGCCCAGGGGCGGCAGCGTCTTATCGATGCGGGCGAGCATCGCGTCGACAGCCGCACCGTCGGTCACGTCCGCCAGCTCGACCCGTACGGTCGCTCCCCGGTTGCGCAGGTCTTCGATCGCCGCTTCGGCATCGGGGTCGGGGTTCCGCCGTCCGTTCAGCACGATGGCGCCGGCGCCCAGGTCAGCCAGCCAGACGGCCAGGGCGCATCCGATCCCACCTAGTCCTCCCGTTACCAGGTAGGTTCGGTTCTCCCGCAGGCGGCCGGTTTCGAGGGGAGAGGCGGCGAAGACGATCTTGCCCCGGTGGCGCGCGGCCCGCATGAAGTTCATCGCCGGTCCCGCCTCGTTGAGCGACCACCTGCTGTGCGGTAGCGGAGTCACGTCTCCTGCCTCGAGTTGTGCCATCACCCGCCTCAGGGCGTCGCCCGGCTGTGCCGGGTCGTGCTCCTTGAGCGTGTCCAGCTCGAGGATCCAGTAGGCGACGTCGGGCCGGGCTGCGGCCATCTCCTCCTCGCTCAGGATGCCCACCCGGGCCAGTTCGACGAACCGGCCACCGGCCGCCAGGCAGGAAAGGCCGGCCTCGATGAAGCCCTCTCCTGTGAGGCTGTTCAGCACCACGTCGATGCCCCGGCCTCCTGTCGCCTCGAGGATCTGGCGGCCGAAATCCGTCCGGCGGCTGTCGAATACGTGCTCCACGCCCAGCGAGCGCACGAAGGCATGTTTGGAGGTGCTGGCCGTCGCGAACACCTCCGCTCCCAGTGCGTGCGCCAGCTGGATCGCTGCGGTGCCCACCCCTCCCGCGCCGGCGTGGATGAGCACTCGCTCGCCCTCCTCGAGCCGTGCCAGATCGAACGAGAGCACTGCCGACGCGTAGGCGGTCGGCATCGTCGCGAGGCCCATCAGCGGGACGCTTTCCGGAGCGAGCGCCACCATCTCCTCCCGGGTAACGGTCTGGGATCCGAACGTGCCGAAGGCCAGCCCGACGACCCGGTCGCCCACCGACACCGCAGATACTTCTGATCCGGTCTCGAGGACCCGGCCACAGAACTCGCCCCCGAGGAGCCCCTCGTCTATGACCCCGAGGGAACGGAAGAGATCCCAGAAGTTGAGCCCGGTCGCCTCCACCGCCACGCGAACGTCCCGCGGTTCCAGAGGCGGGGGCGGCCAGGGCATGAGGCTCATGCCCTCGAGCGAACCGCCTGGATCGGGTTCCAGCAGCCATCCTCCTTCGTCGGGAAGCGTGAGGCGGTCGGTCACGTTCTCAGCTCGGACCAGCCGGGCGACCTGGCGGAGCCCGAGGCGGTATGCGATGTGGGTCTCGGCATCGGGATGCAACAGTTCCCGGACGAGGTCGGGGAGCGGTGGGTCCGCCGCGGGGTCGAGATCGATCATGCGGGGGTGCAGGTGGGCTGCTTCGCGGTCCACGACCTTGCCGAAGCCCCAGAGCACGGCCCCGGAGAGGTCGCCTTCGCTCTCCTTCTCCAGGACCTGCCCGCCCCGGGTCAGGAACCACGCGCCCCGGGCCGGTGTCACATCTGCGTCAGCCATGCCCTGCGCCAGCGCCAGCGCGGTCGCCGCCGCGTCGCGCACGTCCCGCGCGAAATTGGCGGAGGTGGCGTCCGGCCCGTTACCGTCCAGCGCCACCAGATGGGCTACCCCGTTGAGGGGTAAGTCCGGCGGGACCTCTTCGAGGAGCGACCTCCAGGAATCCCGACATTCCCTGTCTATCGATACGTGATCGATGCCCGTCGCCATGCCCGTTGACGCTGCGTCCCCCTCGGCTTCCCCGCCCACCACGAGGACGGTCTGGTTACGCTCCGCCAGCTCGGCGGCAAGCGCCTCGGCGGTTCTTGTTCGATCCGCGGCCAGCACCCACACACCGGGGGGCTCGGCCACGTCTACCGGGCCTTGCGCCACGATCACGCCACGGTCCGGCTGTTCGTCGGAATCGGTCACCCCCAGCACCTCGACATCCCCGAAGTCTGCGTCCCCGAGAGCCTGCGCCCAGACAGATGGACCGGCGAGGGCGTGGTGGGGCCGGTAGCTGTCGGCAAATCGCCACCATCCGTCCAGTTGTCCGAAGGTGAGATCGAGCCAGCCCTGGCCCCTCAGGTTCTCGAGGGCCACCAGATGGCCCGACGGAGCGAGAAGCTCCCGGCAGTTGGCGAGCGTCTCCTGCAGGAACCGGGTGGCGTGCAGGACGTTGGAGGCGATGACCAGGTCGTACGCATGGGGTTCGAAGCCTTGGGACACCGGATCGAGCTCGATGTCCAGGACCAGGTACTCGATGGACCCGCCGTACTGAGCGAAGCGCGTCTCCGCCTCGGCGAAGAAACCGGCCGATATGTCGGTGTAGATGTAGTCGAACCGCCCTGCGGGCAACTCGGGTAGCACCGCCGCCGTGGCCGATCCCGTACCTGCGCCCACCTCCAGGATTCGCAGCCTCCGTCCCTCCGGCAGGTTCTCGAGGAGCACCGAGATGGCGTCGCCCAGCATCCGGTTGGCGGCCCGCGCGACAGGCGCCTTCATGTAAAGATCGGCCGCGGTCGGCTCGCCACTGCTGAACAGCAACGTCAGGGGGTCGGCCTGGCCCACGAGCACGTCCGCCAGAGCGCCCGCACTCCGGCGGAACAGGCCGATCTCGTTGGTTCCGTGCGGATACAAGGCGTGCATCCGGGTTGCGAGTTCTTCGGGGTCCGCAGCCAGACTGTCGGGAAGCGGGTCCGCGGCCCCGACCTTCACGGCGAAGTCGCTGCCGGCCGCCTCCACCGCGCCGGCCCTGGCGAGCAATTCGAACATGCGGCGGAACAGGCGCTCGTGCTCGTCGAGAACCCCGAGACGGCGCCGGAGATCTTCTACCTCCGTCACTGCGCCCCGCCGGCGCTCCCATCCCATGCGCTCCAAGGTGGAGAGGGCATAGGACCAGGACAGCCGCTCGAGGTCGGTGAGCAGGTCGTTCCTGGTGTCGGCGCCCACTCCTTCGGCTGCCAGGTACTCCGAGAAGGGTCCGGACCGGGCGCCGACCTCGTTCGGGCTCGGCAGGAAGTCCGCGGCCGGCATGGCCGGTGCGAGGGGCCGGTCCCGCCACACAACTTCGTAGAGGAGGTCATTCCCGCTCTCGGTAGCCGAAAGGAGTGCGGCCCGTGTCGCCCGCTTGACGGTGTAGCCGGTCACCCCCCCGACCTCGCGCCCGTCCGGCGTGTAGATCGTCAGATCGCCGGCCAGAACCTCCGGTGTCTCACCGTCAGCCCCGCCAGGTGCGATGGGGAGGGTTCCCTCCCTGATACGGGCCTGGCAGAACACCCGGGCGGGGAGCCGCTGGGACAGCCACATGCGGTCCCAGCCGAACGGCAGGTAGGTGGTCCCGTCCGGCGCGATACTCGCTCCCCGGGCGGCTGCCATCACCTGGAAGCAACCGTCGAGCAGGACCGGGTGCGCCTCCAGGCCGCTCCGCTCCAACGTCTCGGGTAGGGCGATCTCGCCCACCGCCAGCCCATCCTCGGACCAGAGCCTCCAGAGGGTACGGAAGAGCGGATCCAGGGTTATGTCGGCGGCGGCCCTGGCCCGGTAGAACTCGGACGGGTCCTCCGGCGAGAGGCCGGCGGTGAGGTTTCCGATGTCGATCCGCGGGGTGGCCCGGCCGGTGGCGGAGGACGACAGCCTGGCCTCCATATGCAGCGTCCAGCCGTCCTCGTCCTCGTCCTTGCTGAACACCTCGAAGCGACGCGAGCCTGCCGTACCGGAACCCTCCAGCACCGTCTGGACCCGGCGACTCCCTTCTCCGTCGCCCGACTCCGGGTCCGGCTCCGGCAGTATCAAAGCGGTGTGCAGCTGGAAGTCCTCCACGACCACCGATACGTTCCCTTCCGACCCCCCAGGGCTCTCCGAGCCGCCCGCGGCCAGCGCCATCGCCGCGTAGAGCGCCCCGGGCGCCACCACCCGGTCGAACACCCTGTGGTCAGCCAGCCAGGCCGGATCGGAAGGTGACAGATCTGTCTCGAACAGAACCTCGCCATGAGGGGACTCGTGCCTGGCACCCAGCAGGGGATGTGCGCCGTCGCGCCTACGCCGCTTCGAGGCCTGCACCCAATGGCGGCGACGCTGGAACGGGTAACCGGGGAGGGGAACCCGGCGGCGTTCCTCTCCGGCGTACAACCCTTCGAAGGCTACGGCGAGCCCCGCTTCGTAGGCGCCCGCCACCGCGTCTTCGAATCCGCTGCCCTCCCCGGGGCCGGACGGCTCCGCCGGCGGTCCGTTCAGGCTCGAGAGGGCGAGCGGGGCCCGGTCCGACGTGTCGGGCCAATTCATGAGCACCATCGGTCCCAGGACCGCCTGGGGTCCGACCTCCACCACCACGTCCACCTCGAGGGCGGCCAGGGTTTGGATGCAGTCGCGGAAGGCCACCGGCCGGCGGGCTTGCTGCCGCCAGTAGCCGGCGTCGAGCGTCTTTCCGGCTTCGACCACCCGGCCGGTCATGCTGCTCACCAGGGAGCATGAAGGGATGGAGGCTTCCAGGGACGCCACGGTGGCCGCCAGGCCGTCCAGAGCGGGTTCCACCATGGCGCTGTGGTAGGCGGGACTGTTCCTCAGTTTCCTGGCCCAAAGACCCTCCGACTCGAAACGCCTGACCAGCGCCTCCACATCTTTCGCAGGACCGCTCACCACCTGCTGGGCGCCGTTGTCGGCCGCGAGGCTCACGTCCGGGCCTTCCGATACAGCGTTCTGATCCTCGACCGCCGCCAGCACGCGAGCGGCCGGGGCGAATACGGCCGCCATCGCCCCGTCGCCTGGGACGGCCCCCATCAGTTCCCCGCGGGCGGCCGCGAACAGGAGTCCGTCCTCGATCGTGTAGACGCCGGCCGCCGCAGCGGCGGCGATCTCCCCCAGGCTGTGTCCGACGACCACGTCGGGTTCGATCCCGATGCTCGCCCATAGGGTCGTCAGAGCGCACTCCAGCGCGTAGATGGCCGGCTGGGTCCAGGCCGGGTCGTCGAGGCGGGTTTCGTGTCCCGCTCGGCCGAACATGACGTCGAGGAGCGAAACGTCTCGCAGTCCGCGCAAGGCTTGATCGCAGCGGTCGAGGACGGCGCGGAACACAGGTTCGCTCTCGTACAACGACTCCCCCATACCCACCCACTGGCTGGCCTGGCCCGTGTACGCGAAGGCGACGGTGGTGACCGCCGGCGCCGGTGTTTCCCCCTCCGTTGCCGTCACTGCGGCCAGACCTTGACGGAGAGAAGCAGCGTCGCTGAACCTGATCCCGGCTCGCCGGGAGAAGTGGCTGCGCCCGACGCCTGCGGTCCAGGCAATGTCCGACAAGAAGGAGTCGGTGGTCGAGTCCTCAGGGGCGAGGATCGCGGGGTGCTCGTCGAGCCATTGCAGATAGCGTCCCGCCAGGTCCCGCAATGCCTGGGACGTCTCTCCCGACAATGGAAGGATCCGCGTCGTACGGGGAACGAACCGCTCCTTGGGCGCCGGGTCCGCGATACCGTCAGGGAGGCGAATGCCAACCTGCCGCTCGGGACCGCGCGGCCATTGCCCGTCTGTGGATTCCGAGCGGGTCCGGTCCGGCGTGTGGTAGCCCTCCAGCAGTACGTGTGCGTTGGTACCCGACCAACCGAAACCGCTCACTCCGGCCAGAGGTGGACGGTCGGGACCGCTCGGCCACGGAGTTGCTTCCGATGTGACCCGGAGCGGGAGCCTCTCCCAGCCGATCGCAGGGTTGGGAGTCCGAAAGTTCAGGTGCTGGGGAATGACTCCTTTGTTCATCGCGAGAACGGTCTTGATGATCCCGGCGACTCCGGCCGCCGACTCCAGGTGACCGATGTTCGTCTTGACCGAACCGATCAACAACGGGCTGTCCTCTTCCCGGTCCCTTCCGTAGACGGTCCCGGTCGCCTGCGCCTCGATCGGATCCCCAACCGGCGTTCCGGTGCCGTGTGCCTCCACGTAGTCCACTCCCGACGGCCTGATCCCGGCTCGACGCAGGGCGGCCTCGATCACCAGTTCCTGGGCCGCCCCGTTCGGAACGGTCAGTCCTTGGCTCGCCCCGTCCTGGTTCAACGCCGCCCCCCGGATCAGCGCCCAGATCCGATCGCCGTCGGCCTTCGCGTCGCCGAGTCGCTTGAGCATCAGGATCCCGCAGCCTTCTCCCCGGACGTAGCCGTTGGCGGCGGCGTCGAAGGTCTTGCACCGTCCGTCGGGGGCAAGCATCCCGGCATTGCCGCGGAGTTCCAGCAGGCGCCCGGACAGGATCGTGTGGACACCCCCTGCCAGGGCAAGATCCGCCTCATCCCGCTGCAGTGCGGTCACCGCTTGGTGTACCGCTACGAGGGAGGAGGAGCAGGCGGTGTCCACCGCGATAGCCGGTCCCTGCAGTCCGAGCACGTAGGCGACCCTGCCGATGGCGGTGTTGAAGGAGGTGCCGGTGACGGTGTAGAGGCTGGGCGCCGGCTCGGCGGTATCGCTCACCTCCAGGATCAGCCCCCGGTACTCATTGTTGCTGATCCCCGCGTAGACCCCGGTTCGGGTTCCCCTGAGGCGTTCAGGGTCCATGCCTGCGTCCTCGATGGCTCGCCAGCTCGTTTCCAGCATGAGGCGCTGCTGGGGATCGAGCAGTTGGGCCTCGACGGGCGAGATACGGAAGAAGGCGGCGTCGAACCGGGTCAGATCGTCGAGGTAAGCCCCGAAACGGCAGGCCTCGCTCTGGACCGTGGCGTCACGGAACAGGTCGCCAACTCGTCCGCGACCGGAACCCGGGACTCCCTCGATCACCGAACTGTCGCCATTCTCCAGTCGTTGCCAGAAGGCCGAGACACCACCGGCTCCGGGGAACCTGCAAGCCATACCAACGATCGCGATGGGCTGCTCTGACACGGTAGATGGTCCCATTCCGTACTCCGGGGATGACCTGTCGCCGTTCGGCTGTGTCACGCGCTGCTCACTCCCTCGCTACGAGGCAGGCTGACATTCGTTTACTGCTAACTGCCTCAATAGACGTTCCGGCGGTCTAACCTTTGCCCACACATTGAGAGGTTACCCAGATCCGTGAGGCCCCGGCCACCATGCCTTCCGTGGTCGCCGATCCGTGGTGGGCGCCGTATCGGCGATACGGGGAAACCGTCGTCATGCATGTCGAGATCGCCGCGGACGAAACCACGGAGCGCGAGGCGGTGGCATGGTTGGACGAAGCGGAGAGATCGCGTTGGATGGGCTACCCGTATCCGGGACCGAGGAGGCGTTTCGGATTGTGCCGGTCTGCGCTTCGCGCGATCCTCGCAGCGCAACTCGGTTGCAGGGGCGATGAGATCGCATTCGGCGAGGGGGATCGAGGGAAGCCTTTCGTGTTGGTGCGCGGTGGTCCTGCCCCGATCAGCTTCAATGTCAGCCACAGCGGCCGGCACGGATTGATCGCGATCGCGCCCGCCGGCCGAGTCGGCGTAGACATAGAGGAGCGCTCTGATCGTCCATATCTGGACACGGTGATCGAGGCTGTGCTGAGCCGGGAGGAGCGGTCGGAGATCGAAGGTCTGTCCAACGATCTCAGGCTGTATTCGTTCTATCGTCTGTGGACGATCAAGGAGGCAATCATCAAGGCCATCGGAGTCGGCCATAGACTTGACGTTGCGTCGATCACGGTTCCAGCATCGATGCGCCAGGGTTCGAGGACCTCTATCTACCAATCTCGGTCCTTAGCGGGTATTTCCCTGAACCTGGAGGATATGGGGAGTAAAGACTTTGCAGCAGCGCTCGCGTATGAGATACCGAATTGATTCACAGCAACTCAGCTTGCCGGACACTCTGAATCCTCATGTGGTGGATAACCGGCGAACGGTACGGATTGTGACAGCATACTCAAGCGGCATCAGGCGTACTCCTTCTTCGCACCGGTGGGGACCAGATTGAGTAAGGGGTCAACCGTGTGGGAAGTTCCAGAGCCCAACTCGGTCCTTGATGTTCGTGTGGACGACGACACATACATCACTTTACGCCGCCACGGACGATCCTCAGGTCACCGTTTAGTCATTAGTCACGGTAATGGCCTTGCCGTAGATCTTTATCTGCCGTTCTGGTCGCTACTAGCGGATGACTACGACATCATCGTATATGACCTGAGAAACCACGGATGGAACGAAACAGGACCGATAGAGAATCACAACATTCCTACCTTCGTCAAAGACCATGATCTAATCATGAGTACGATCGATGAACACTACGGAAAGAAGCCCAGAATCGGGATCTTCCACTCTGTTTCAGGCCTGATAAGTCTTCTATCTCCCGTTAGAGGCGGCGACTTTGCGGCGCGGGTACTACTCGATCCACCCTTGTGTCGACCTGGCAGGAGCTACGAGGACTTCGACATCGCTGCTACACGAACCGCGGCAATCGCACGTCGTCGTACGGATCGATTCCGCGGTCACGATGAGTTCGTGGAGCTTATGAGCTATTTTCCGCTATTCCGTCACGTAAGACCCGAAGTACTTGATCTGATGGCAAGAACAATCCTCCGCAGAGAAGGTTCCGAACGAACCTATACACTTAGATGCCCACGCGACTACGAGGCGCAGATCATAGACTACGCCAGTTCATATTCGGTCCTAGTCGACTTCACCGAACTTGCCAGCCCCACCAAGGTCATAGGCGCCGATCCACTAGTACCGTACTCGTACTTACCGACGCTTGATCTCAGTGACATGCTGAGCGTTGATTACGATTTCCTGCCGGAAACTACCCACTTTCTTCCACTCGAGCAGCCGGAAGAATGTGCAGCGATAGTCCGAGACTTCATCGGCTCGGTCATTACCACGTAACCCTCCCGACGGGAGAGAGGATTACGAACTGTAGCCTAAGCTGCCTTGCCGTCCAGGAAGCCTACAACTTCATCCAGTGTCTTGAGGGAGGTGCATTCCTCGACGGTGAAGTCAACGCTGAACTCCTGAGACACGAGCTTGGCCAGAGCAACTATATCCAGCGAGGATACGCCGGCTTCGGTAAGGCTGATGTTCAGGTCATCTGGAATGTCCAAGGCTTGACCGTCCACCTCAATGTTGTCGTTGACCAGATTTACGAGTCGTTCTGCGGTGGATGCCATTGATAATCGACCTCTCTGGTTGGCTTGCTGGTGAGACAGGTTGACGGTAGCCGTCCGGCATATCCAAGTCAACCATCCGAGCACCGCTGGGAACGCTCCTGTCGAGCGACCGGCGTTGCCGAGTGGGAGCCCGGCCGGAGCAGGATATGACTCGGATTGACCAGGTCTCGCGGCCAGAGCCCGGTTCGCGGTTACCGGGCCCTCGCCGACCGGTCCGACCTAGAAGTGGTGGACCCCCGTTGGGAGGGTGCTGAGCAATCCACCGGCGGCAGGCCCGAGCAATAGTCATTGTGCGGCACCCTCGAGGCCTCAGTTCTTCGTGCGGGGGCTTGTACCGGGTGAACAGGGGTGTGGGACATTGGCTTCTGACCAGGCACTACGGGCGCTTCCACAGTCCCGCCTAGTCGCGATCATGTGGTTGCCGTGGGTGTGTCTGGAAGCATGACGAATCAGGGCTAGAGCTTGTCGACGCGAACCGTGATGACATCCATCCCGTAGAACTTCTGGTGGCGGACCGAGGAGGCGTAGTGCCGCAGTAGGCGGAACGACATCTCGCGGTCGTCGAAGACCTCGCTCTGCTCGTCCAGATAGGCCAGGTGGTCCTCGATGTTCTCATTCACGAAGACGGCTAGGAACTCCATATCCACAGAGGAAGCAGCACCGCGCGCCTTGACGGTCAGCCGCGGTGCGGCGGCCGATTGGTGCTGGTTGCCGGGCTGTAGCAGGCAGAGGAGGGTCTCTTCACCCGCTGAGCACAACCGCTCCGCTGCCTCAGCGTCCCAGCCGTGCCGGGCGGCCAGGTCGCGGAGCATCCGGTAGATACCGGGCAGCGACTCTGTTCCGAGCGGCCCTCGTATCCTCACCGGTCGCCGTCCGAGCAACTCCATCGACAACGTCATCAGGACTGCTACGAGTGCTCCCACCGTCATGCCCGTATCGAGCGAGGTGGCCCACGCTCCCGTGGACATCTGCCCGAAGAAGCCGTGGTACTCCACTCCCACACCGATCGAGAAGGCGAAGGCCACAACGAGAGTCTTTCGTTGGTCGAGGCCATCCTGCACGACGGTCCTCATACCTTCCACGAACAGCAGTCCCATCAGGAACAGTAAGTAGGCCCCCATGACCGGATTCGGAACCGCTATCAGAACCGCGGTGACTTTCGGTAGAAACGCAAGCACCACGAGGATTATCCCGACTCCATAACCGACGCTTCGGGCCGCGACCCCTGTGAGGTTGATGATCGCGGCGCTGGATGCCGAGTAGACCGTGGTGGGCGGCGTACCGGCAACTCCCGACAGCAGCACTCCTGCTGCGTTGGTGTTGAGGACGCCCTGTATCACCCGATAGTCGGTCGTTCCCGGTCGTTTATTCGACACCTGCTGGATGACGACGCCGTCGCCGACGATCTTGATGCCGAGGACGACGCTCAGGATCACGAAGGCCGGGAGGAGCGCCCAGAATTCGGTACCCGGCGCCGGCGCGAGTCCCGGAAGTCGGGTGTCTGGGAGACCTAACCAGGATGCGTCGACGACGCGCTGCATGTCGTATAGCCCGAACGGAACAGAGATCGCACAACCTGCCGCGATCCCGATGAGCGAGGTCCAGATCCTCCATGTGCCCCGGGCGAGAAGCACCATGGCCGCGGTCACTACCAGCGTTACGGTGGCTACCAGGGGGCCGGCAACCGGCGAGGCCCCTTCGGGCACCTCCTGGAACCGGTCGAACGCCAGTGGGAGAACCGAGACAACGATCAGCATCAGGACTGTTCCCGAGACGACCGGTGTGACAATCCGGCGCAACGTGGGTAGCCATCCGGCAAGGGCGAACTGGCAGACGGCCGCGACGACGGTGAGGGTTGCGAGCATGGCAGGACCGCCGGCCTCCAGAGCTATCAACGAGATGGCTACGTATGACGGAGTGGCACATGTGATGAGTAGATGGCCGGCGCCCAGCCGACCGGCGCGTCCGGACTGCATGGCGGTGGCCAGACCACCGATCACCAGAGCGGCGAAGACCGCCCACTCAAGGTATGAATCTCCCTGTCGAGCGGAGCGAACCGTGACGGCGACGATCACGACGGTGGGCGCTAGTACGAGGATGACCGACTGCAGGGCGACACTGAACGAAACGAGGGGTGGGCACCTATCGTCCGGTTCGTAGCGTATATGGTCGTTGACTCGGGCCGTTTGTATACCCCTACTAGCTCGTCCGGCCCAAACTAGTTAGTGCGTGGTCGGTCTGCGTTGCGGGCGCCGTGCTCTGGACCGCCATCGACGCCTCTGGCTGCGTCCTACCTCCTCAACGTACCCTGCGGGCCGGTGAAGAAGGCCGGTCTCCGGTGCTCCGTTTGGTAGCCTCGGATCGTCCCCGGGACGTCATTCGAGAGGGGCAAGCGCTGACCGCCGTAGCCTATTCAGAACAATCTCCGGCCATGGTGTCTGGGTTCGAGACACTCCCGGTGCTCGTCAGGGAGCGAGCGCGCGCGAATGCCGACTCGGTGGCGATGCGTGAGAAGCGGTACGGGATATGGCGGGAGATCACCTGGGGACGCTACTGGGAAGAGATCCTGCTGGCTGCGCACGGATTGCTGGCCCTCGGTGTCGAAGCCGGTGACAGGGTGTCCATACATTCGGAGGATCGCCCGGAATGGTTGATCCTGGACATGGCAACCATGGCTGTGCGGGGAATAACAGTGGGTCTGTATCCGACCAATCCTGCGGCGGAGGTGCAGTACCTTCTCTCGGACTCGGGGGCGCGTTTCCACCTAGCGGAGGACCAGGAGCAGGCGGACAAACTGGTGGAAGTTCTCGAAACCCTTCCCGGACTCGAGAAGATCATCCATCTGGAACCACGAGGGTTCCGTGCCTACCGGGACGACTCCAGGTTTGTCCTCTGGAAGGAGTTCCTCGAGGCAGGGCGCAGGCACAGGGCCGATAACCCCGGCGCGGTCGAGGCGCGGATGCAGGAAGCCCGCGCCGAAGACGTGATCACCCTGGTGTACACATCCGGTACGACCGGACCTCCGAAGGGGGCGATGCTGGACAACGCCAACATGGCGTACTGTGTCGAGGTGCTCATCAAGCACGGGGAGCGAATGCCGGATGGGGTACCCCCGGGGCCTGCCGACCAGATACTCACCTACCTTCCGCTCTGCCATGTGGCGGAGCGGATCTTCTCGACCTGGACATCGGCGGCAATGGGCGCCGCGCTCAATTTCGCCGAGTCCATCGAGACCGTTCCCGAGAACCTTAGGGAGGTGCAACCCACCCTTTTCTTCTCCGTTCCTCGCATATGGGAGAAGCTCTACGCGTCGATTCTGATAAAGACCAACGACGCGACCAGGTTGAAGCGGCTCTGCATGGCGTTCGGCCTTGCGGTGGCGAGAGTGATCGGACGGAAGCGGATCCGGAACGGCGGGCGCCACACTCCAATCAGCAGGCTTCTCTTTGCCATCGGGTATCCGCTGGTGTTCCGGCCCGCAAAGGAGAGGATCGGGCTGCGCCGGTGCCGTTGGGCCTGCACGGGGGCTGCCCCCGTCGCCCCTGAGGTAATCGAGTTCTTCCAGGGTCTGGGAGTAAACCTCTACGAGTTGTACGGGATGACCGAGAACGCCGCCGTGGCTACCAACAACTTTCCGGGGCGTATGAAGCTGGGCACCGTGGGTGAGCCCTATCCGGGTATCGGCCTGCGGATCAATCCGGCGACGGGTGAGATACAGACGCGTCATCCAGGAGTGTTCAAGGGGTACTGGAACGACCCGACCAACACAGAGGAGGCCTTCACCGCAGACGGATGGCTCCGCACCGGGGACGTGGGGGAGTGGATCGACGGTACTCACGTCCGGATCGTGGACCGGATCAAGGACATAATCATCACGTCGGGCGGCAAGAACATCTCCCCGTCAGAGATCGAGAACAGCCTCAAGACCTCTCCCTACGTGAAAGAGGCGATGGTGATAGGCGACCGCAGGAAATACCTCACCGCTCTGATCGGTCTCGAGTTCGACACGGTGGGGGATTGGGCGACACGACAGGGCATCCCGTACACGACCTACCGGGACTTGGGGGAGAAGCCCGAGGTCGTCAGGCTGATGCAGAGAGTGGTGGACCGCACGAACGGCAGGTTCGCCCGGGTCGAGAACATCAGGAAGTTCCGCTTGATCCCGAAGGAACTCGACCACGAGGATGGTGAGTTGACCGCCACCCAGAAGCTGAAGAGGGCGGCGATGGAAGACATGTTCAAGGATCTGATCAATGACATGTACTAGGAGAGTGCTGAGAAACCCCGTACAAAGGGGTTCAGCCGCTAACCCGCAACCATCTGACCAGGCGCTTTACCAACCACCGAACCCCGAAAGATTCGTTTTTCAGGACTCTCCTAGGAGGGTGCTGAGAAACCCCGTACAAAGGGGTTCAGCCATTAACCCGCGACTCTCTGACCAGGCGGTTTGCCGATCACCGAACCCCGAAAGATTCGTTTTTCAGGACCCGACTAGTGGTCCGTCCGATCCGTTACGCCCATCCTTGACGGCGAGAGCGCAGCTCCTACAGCGAGGAGTTCGTCGGCATGCAACCCCTCCCGGCCTTGTTCTAGAATACCCCGCCCGGCCTAGCGCTGAGAGATCTGCGTTCTGGAGAGCTTGCCGATGACGGGCGTCGCTCTTTCGCTCGGGTTGGTGGCCCAGACCGGGCCGAGCCAGTTCTTGGGGACCATCGTCAACGGTCTCTCGCTCGGCGCCGTCTACGCGTTGCTGGCGATGGGGTTCGTGATCATTTTCAAGGCGACCCAGGTCGTCAACTTCGCTCATGGGGCCATGTCAACCCTCGGTGCTTACTTCACCGCGGTGGTGGCGGTCGATCTGAACTTCCCGGGTCGCTACCTGCAGGTGTCCCCGTTGTTGGACTGGCTGGTTTCGGTGCTGGTCGCCCTCGCCCTTTCGGCTCTGGTCGGCATGCTTCTCGAGAGGCTCTTCGTGCGACCTATGGTGGGCGAGGAGTTATTCTCGCTGGCCATCGTCACCCTCGGCATGCACATCATCCTGCTCACGGTCGTGACGGATCTCATCGGACCCGACCCCCGGTCGATGGCTGATCCCTGGGGGGATTCCAGGGTCGACTTAGGCTCGGTGGTCATTCCCGAGACGGAGATTGCCCAGTTCGTGGTGGCGGTAGCTCTGATGGCCCTGGTGGTTCTCTTCTTCCGGACGCGCACGGGTGTGGCGATGCGCGCCACGGCGTTTGATCAGGAAGCGGCACGCGCCCAGGGGATCAACGTGGGAAGGATCTTCGCCATCGCATGGGCGATCGGGGCCGTTCTTGCGGCGGTTGGCGGCATCTTCGGCTCGGTCTATCCCCGTCGCGTCGGGGTCTTTCCCGATACAGCCCTTCTGGCGATGAGAGCGTTCCCGGCCATCATTCTGGGTGGCCTTGATTCAGTCGGTGGGGCGGTCCTAGGGGGGATGATCGTCGGTCTGGCCGAGGCGGCGGCAGGAAGTTACCTTACCCAGCCCCTGTTCGGAGTCGGTTTCAGCGGCATCATGCCCTACCTTCTGATGTTAGGCGTCCTGTTCGTCCGCCCCTATGGGCTTTTCGGTACCGGGGAGGTTAGACGGGTATGAGGGGCCGCCCCCTCCTGCACACTTCCTACGGTGGCGACCAGTCCCTCATGCCGACGGCCACCAAGAAGACCGTTCTGGGTGTCTTCCTAGCCCTCGTGGCGCTGGCTCCGCTCGCCAACCGGATCCCCCTGTATCCCGACTTCCTGGGCGACAACGACTGGATGAAGCTCCTGTCCCACGTTGCCATCTTCGGGATCGGAGCCCTGGGAATAAACCTGCTCACCGGCGTGGCCGGCCAGGTGTCCCTGGGTCATGCCTTTTTCATGGGCCTCGGCGCCTACGTCGCCGCAGTGTTCGGTGGATCCCCAGGCGACCTGTGGGGGTTGGGATTGCCGATGTGGATATGGTTGCCGATGGCCGGGATCGTCCCTGCGCTGATCGGTCTCCTCGTAGGTCCCGCCGCGGTCCGGGTGAGAGGTCTCTACCTGGCATTCGCCACTCTCGCCCTCGTCTTCATCGGGGAATGGGCGTGGCGCAACCTGACCTTCATTTCAGGAGGCTCCTTCTCAGGCCGTAGCTTTCCGGACTTCCAGTGGAGGTGGTGGAAAGAAGAGGAACCGCTTCTGGACTTCACGGCCGACTCGGTGTGGCTGGGTTTCGAGATCAGCGAGGAGGCCAAGGTCTACCTCATGCTGGTGGCGTTCCTGGCGCTCGCCACGCTGGTGGCCAAGAATCTGCAGCGAACCCGCACCGGTCGAGCCTTCCAGGCAATACGCGACCGTGACATCGCGGCCGAGGTGATGGGGGTCAACGAGTTCCGCTACAAGTTGACGGCCTTCGGGATATCCTCCGGCTTTGCAGGTGTCGCAGGCGCCTTGTTCGCTTCGTTCGTCGGTCGCCAGATTCCCGAGACCTGGGATCTTTTCCTATCAGTGGAGTTCCTCGCCGTCATCCTCATCGGTGGGGCGGGTACCGTGTCGGGAACGCTGATGGGATCGGCGTTTGTCGTGATTCTTCCCCGTCTGGTCCAGGACTCGACAGAAGCTTTGAAGCGGCTCATCGAGACCGGCGATGGAACCCTGGCCGCTATTGCCGACGTGGTGGTAGCGGTGTCCGCTGATGACTCCGGAATCGTCCATACGCTTCCCGGGGTTGGTCCCGGCCTCTCGGTATTCCAGCTCAACCAGGTCCTATTCGGTCTGCTGATAATCCTCTTCATGATCTTCGAGCCACTGGGCCTGTACGGTATCTGGGTACGGATAAGGAACTACTGGAAGACATGGCCGTTCACGTACTGAAGCAGAGAATGTGAACAGGACGAAGTTGTTACGTAGCAAACAAGGATCGAGCACAGGGCTATGCGCATGAGAACCGGATACGGATGCTTCACGCTGATGCCTGCCCCGGATGTTGCGGCTGCATACTCGAGCGGGGACATGACCCAGGCCGGTGTTGCGGCGGTAGCGAAGAGCGTCGAGGAACTGGACTATGGAGGGATCGCCCCCGAAGACATTCGTGCTTATGATCACCGGAGGGTTGGTCGGGTGAGCAGTGCTTGAGGTGTCGAATCTGGAGGTCGTTTACAACGACGTTGTCAGGGTGCTCAAAGGTATCTCCCTGGAGGCTCCTGATGCCCGGATAGTTGCCCTGCTCGGGGCGAACGGGGCAGGCAAGACCACCACCGCCCGAGCGATCACCGGCTTGCTGGATGTTCACGAGGGCGAGATCACCAAGGGGTCCATCACCTTCGAGGGTCGGGACATCACCCGGACGTTGCCGTCGGCGCGGGTACGGATGGGGATCAGCCAGGTAATGGAGGGGCGCCGCATATTCGTCGAGATGACGGTGGCGGATAACCTTGTGGCCGGGGCCTACACGGTCCGCGATCGGGCGGAGGCTCGGGCTGCTTTCGACCGGGTCATGGGCCTTTTCCCTGTCCTTGCCGGGCGGAGGAACCAGGTTGCCGGTTATCTGTCGGGAGGCGAGCAGCAAATGCTGGCGATCGGTCGAGCCCTGATGCAGTCACCTAGGCTGATGATCCTCGACGAACCCTCGCTCGGTCTCGCGCCCCGGTTGGTTGAGCAGATGGCCGAGATCATCGTCGCGATCAACGAGCAGGGGACTGCTGTCCTGCTCATCGAGCAGAACGCGCACATGGCTCTCTCCGTTGCCCATCACGGATACGTCATGGAGACCGGCACGATAGTTATGGACGACGACCCCGGCACCCTCATTCGGGATGAGGACGTTCAAGAGTTCTACCTTGGTCTGCGGGCCGGTGAGCGCAAATCCTTCCGGGACGTCAAGCACTACAAGCGACGCAAGCGATGGTTGTCGTGAGCGGTGGCGATGTCGGCGGTCCGCTGCTGGTAGTCCGGGATGTCCGGCTGTCCTTCAAAGGCCTTGTGGCGCTGGACGGGGTGTCCTTCGAAGTCGGCAAGGGCGAGTTGTTCGCCATTATCGGACCCAACGGGGCCGGAAAGACCTCGATATTCAACTGTATCAACCAGGTCTACCGGGCCCAGGAGGGAACGATCACCTGGAAGGGTTCTTCCCTGATGGGCCTGAAACCCAACCAGACCGCGGAGAGGGGCATCGCCCGTACCTTCCAGAATATCGAGCTCTTCGCCCATATGACGGTTCTGGACAACATCCTCACAGGTCGCCATATACGGATGAGCCACGGCTGGGTGGCCGGAGCTCTATGGTGGGGCCGAGCCAGGCGTGAAGAGCTGGAAAATCGGTTCAGAGTGGAGGAGATCATTGACTTTCTGGAGATTGAGCGATGGCGTAAGTATCCGGTGAGGCTCCTCCCGTACGGCATCCGGAAACGGGTGGAGTTGGGCCGAGCGCTGGCGATGAAACCCGAACTCCTGCTGCTGGACGAGCCGGTCGCCGGTATGAACCTTGAGGAAACCGGGGAGATGGCCCGTTTCATCCTCGATATCCAGGACGAGTTGGGGATAACGGTAATCCTCGTCGAACACGATATGGGTCTGGTGATGGATATAGCCGACCGGGTGATGGTGCTCGACTTCGGTCGCAAGATCGCCGAAGGCCTCCCCGCAGACATAAAGAAGGATCCCGAGGTGATACGGGCCTACCTGGGCCGATCCGGAGACGATGGCTAGCCGGCTTGCCGGACGGTCGTGCCCGTTTTGATACTTTGTTCGCTCGCACCCCACGGGTGTCGACGACCTACCGGTCCGACCTGCGTAAGGGCTAGCCGTCCCGAACGGTTCATCCGCCGGATCGATGGTGCCCGGACTGCCGGCGGCAGCGAACAAGCGTTCGTTCTTCATGATCTATTTGTACCAAGGGCCTGTGACAGAATCAGTCCCCGAGACCCGCTAAGTATGTTTGGGCGATAGGGAGCGTCGGCGGAAGGAGATGATGGGTTCCTCGCAGTTGTGGCAAGTCCACACGGTCGTACCGGGCCTCTCGTCGCGCCGGGTCGTGTGGCGGAACCGAGCTGACGAGGCCGACCAGAATGGTACCCGGTCCGGGCGGCACACGTCTGGCTTGATGTGTATTCTCTGCTAGGCGTCCCGAGGGAATCCTTTTGGTGAGTTCACGATGACGCGAGCCGATGACCTTCAGGAGGACAGCATGAGCAGGCATCTCAACCGGTTGGCATTCCTGTCGGCCTTGGTATTGGTGGCCGCCGCATGTGGCGCAGCGGCGGAGGAGGATGCGGTCGACGTCACTACCACGCAGCCGCTTCCGGTCACTACCACGCAGCCCCCTCCGGTCACTACCACGCAGCCCCCTCCGGTCACTACCACGCAGCCCCCTCCGGTCACCACCACGCAGCCCCCTCCGGTCACCACCCAAGTGCCAACCACAACCCCGGAGGAAGAGCCGACGATGGAGATCGCCACCGATGTGGGCGTGGACCTCGAAGCCGGCGTGATCAAGGTGGGGATGCTGGCCGACCTCACGGGCCTGTTCGGACCGGTGATCAGCCTCGTCACGGCAGGTGTGGACGCGTTCTGGAAGGACGTCAACGCTCGCGGCGGCGTGCACGGTCTCCAGGTCGAGTTGGTCTACCGGGACACCGCCTACTCGGTCGACAACCACGTCCAGTTCTACGAGGAGCTCAAGGACGAGGTGGTGGCCTTCGGCCACTCCACGGGATCACCGCACACCGTCGCCATCCTGGAGGACCTGGCGGAGGACGGTATCCTGGCCATCCCGCTGACGTGGTACTCCGGCTGGTCGGACCCGGCGATGAACTCCAACCTGCTTCCTCACGGCACGCCCTACTGCATCGAGGCGATGAACATGATCGGTTACCTGTCGGATGTCGCCAAGGCGAGTGGAATCGCCGACCCGTCCCTGGCGCTGGCGACCTTTCCCGGAGATTACGGATTCGACTCGGCAGCGGGCGCGAAGACGGCCGCGGAGACTCTTGGTCTGGAAGTCGTCTACGACGGGTCCGGGAAGGTCCTGCCGGGCCAGGACAACTCGCCGGTCGGAGCGGCCATCGCCCAGAGCGGCGCTGACATCGTGTGGGTCGCCGCATCCCCCACCGTGCTGGCCGAGATATACGGCGCGGCTCTCTCCGGGGGTTTCCAGGCTATGTGGGCGGGCCCGCCCGCCAACTGGAATCCCGCGCTGGTAGCGCCGAACTCTCCGCTCAAGGACGCGCTCGCCCGCGACTACTACAGTCCTTCGTACTTCCCGTCCTACTCGGACGACACCCCGGGTATGGCGAACGTGCGCGACGTGATGGATCGGTACGCTCCGGATGCCCCCAAGAGCACGTATCTCATCGAGGGGTTCATTGAGGGGCTCCTGATGCTCCGCACGCTTGAACTCGCCTACGAGGCCGGCGACCTGACCCAGGGGGGCGTGCTGGCCGCCGCCAAGAGCATCGAGGCGCTCGACTTCGACGGCGTGGCCCCGACCGAGACGTATGTGGGCGAGCCCAACGAGATCGTCCAGCGTACGATATGGATAGGCCGCGCCGACCCGCAAGGCTTGGCGGAAGGCATCGATGCGACGGGAATCACGACGATCGAGTCGTCCTACACGCACCCCGTGGCGGCCGACTACGTGTTCGAAGGGGCATGCTACAAGCTCTCGTGAGCGCGCCGGGCCGGGCGCCGACCTGGTCCGAGCGTTGGGAGGTGGCGCGCTGCCGCCTTCGTAAGACATGTTCGGAACGGTGCCGGAGGTAAGAGCGCTCCAACAATGAGAAACCCGTTCGTGCCGACGTTCGGCGCCACTCCACCCTTGCTCGTAGGGCGGGACAGAGTCAATTACGCCGGCAGGTCGTGGGAGACTCCGCTTCACCCAACCCGTCATGGGAGACTGGCTGCGAACCCACGCCCTTCCGGAAACCGTCGCCCTCCTCTGAACGGAGCCGTCCGGTTCCGCAAGGTCTCTGAACATCTCGAGTGCGGTGTCACGGCGAGCCCCACCGATCGTGATCGGGGTGTCGGGGAGCGTCGGTCAATGCGAAAGGCTCGTTGGGTGTCAAAGGCCCTCTTCCAACCCTAGGAGGGTCCTGAAAAACGAGTCTCACGGGGTTCGGTGGTCGGCAAACCGCCTGGTCAGAGAGTTGCGGGTTAGCGGCTGAACCCCTTTGGACGGGGTTTCTCAGGATCCTCGTAGATAGGTGTCGAGGTCGATTCGATCCGGCCAGCCTGGTTTCGCCTCCTCGAATGCGGCCCGGACTGAAGGATCAAGGTCGGTGGGAATGGTGGCGTCGATCATGAGCTTCGAGTTCGGATACTCACGGTGTAAGCTGCTCGGGTCGTAGGTGGCGCCTTTGAGGTCTCCGATGGTCGTCAGCCGGGTCCGGCCCGTCCGCGGGTCGATCGCCTGGAACCGCTTTGCCAGCGCTCCGAGCACCCGTTGCTCGTTGAAGATGTCCACATCGTGGTCAAAGACGATGATCAGCTTGATCTGGGGCACCGCTCCGAGCGCGGCCAGCATGGCGTTACGCTGTTCCCCGCGCTCTCCTCCCTCGATGGTCGGCTCCTTCCGGATGGCCAGGTAGCAATGGAATCCGTACCCGCTGGCCGGAACGTGAACGGCTACCACGTTCGAAGAGGATGTTTGGACGGCCCGCCAGATCGCTACCTCGTGACAGATAGCGGCCATGTTCGTGGCGTCGGCGTGACCGGAGAACGCCAGCTGCAGGATCGGGTCCCTCCTCCTCGTGATAGCGCTGACCGAGACCAGAGGACCGTGCTTCACGCGGCTATAGGAACCGGACATGTCGGCGAACGGCGCCTCCGGATACCTCTCACCCGGCTGTATGGCGGCCTCGATGACCACCTCCGCATCCGCCGGAACATCAACGTCCACCGTGCGGGCCGGAACCATCTCCACCGGACCGCGCTGGAGGCCCCCGGCCAGAGTGCACTCGTCGGTTCCGAGAGCGGCTCGATAGCTGGCCGCCAGGGTCATCGCCGCGGAAGCCGACGGCACGATCGCGATGTCGAGCGGTCGGCCCCGTGCTTCCTGGCGGCGGAAGATGTCCGCGATGTTCGAGATGGACGTCAGTGAAGGAACCAAGGTTCTTTCGTCCCGCTGCATGAACCGGTAGATCCCGACGTTGGACGCCCCGGTGTCCGGATCCTTGACGAAAGTGAGACCCATGGAGATGTAGCGGCCGGCATCTCGCTCGTGGTGCCACACGAGCGGTATGTCATCCAGAGAGGCTTCCTCCCCGGTGTGGACCACCTCCTGTACAGGTGCGGACCGGGTCCTAGTGGTGGGAACCGGGTGTTGGAACCGCTCGCTCAACGCTACTACCAGGCGTTCCCGATCGGCGTCGAGCAGAGCCGCTACGTTCGACCGGTCGGAGAAGATCGACCCGGCGATCCTCCAGTCCTCGTAGCCCTTGATCGACTCGAACAGGACTGCCGACCAATCACCCCGTTCTTCCAGGGCGGTCATGACCGCGGTCACCTCGCCGAGAGGATCCACGGTGCGCTTGACACGGATGAGTCCGCCCCTGCGGTCGAGCAGGTCGAGTCCCGCTCGTAGGCTGGTCGGAATGGTCACGGTCGGGCTAGGGGAGCGTAGAGTTCCGGCCTCCGGTCGCGGTACATAGTCTGATCCAACCGGGCCGCGCTCACCTCCTCCAGATCGATTACCGCTGATGCGACCCCTGGTTCGCCCTCCGGCGCCTCCGCCAGCAACTTCCCCCGCGGAGACGCCACGCAACTGAGACCGTAGAACGGTGTGGTCACCCCGTTGACAGTCTCGTCTCCGGACCGGTTAACAGCTACCGAGAATACGATGTTCTGGGCTGACCAGGTTCTTATGGACGGAATGAACAACTCCGAGACGGCGCCGCTCGAGGCGTTAGGGACGCAGATCACTTCGGCGCCTGCTAGAGCGAGGAGTCTCCAGGCTTCGGGAAACCAGCGGTCGTAGCACACGAGTACCCCTATCTTCCCGACCGTCGTCGGGAAGATAGGGTATCCCGGTCCGGGCCGGAAGTAGTACTTCTCGTCATTCACGGCGCCGCCCCAGTTGTACGAGGAGATGGCGTTCTTCCGGTAGACGGGTATTTCCTTCCCTGCGGGGAGAACGCCCGGGATCAGCGACCCGTCGGGACCCAGGACCGCGGCGCTGTTGTAATACTCTCCGGCGATGTTTCCCCGCTCGAAAAACGGAACGACCGCGTGGCAACCTCGCCTCACCACTTCCTCACGGGCGGTCGTGAGGGTCTCTCCCTCGAGGTCCTCGGCCAGAGCGAAGTAACCGTGATTGGTATGGCCCACACACCAGAACGGCAGGCTGAACAGTTCGGGGAACACCACCAAGTCGGGTTGATCGTCTCCTAGCTGGTCGAACGCCCGCCTAACCGCAATGGAGGGCCGGTCATCGACGGGGCCGGTCTGAACGGCCGCTACTCGCATCCGGTCGGTCTCCTCACAGGCTCGGGAGGGTGCTGGAAAAGTCCGTGCAAAGGGGTTACGCGCTCTGTAAACACAGTATCTACCAGGCAGTCTGCCGGACGGCGAACCCCGCTAGATGGTTTCCCGGTACCCTCCTTGTCATGGTGTCAGACGTCCCACCCTGCGTCCACCACAATGTCATGGCCGGTGATGTTGCGGGCGCCGTTGGACACCAAGAACGAGACCGCCGCCGCTATGTCGACGCTATCGATGAACCGGCCGAGAGCGGTCTGCGACGCAAAGTCCTCGTAGACTTCCTCGGCGGTCACCCCGAGCGTGGCCGCCTTGGTGGATACGATCTTCGTCATGCGGTCGCCGTGGGTGACATTCGGGCACACGGCGTTGACCGTTATGCCGTACCGGCCCAACTCCAGCGCCAATGTCCTGGTGAGGCCGCGCACCGCCCACTTCGAAGAGGAGTATCCGGCCCGGTTGATGTAGCCTCGCAAGCCGCTTGTCCCGGATATGTTGACTATCCGGCCGTCGCGGCGCTCGATCATGCTGGGGATGGCGTGCTTGCAAACGATGAAAGTACCCAGCACGTTCAGGTCGAGTATCTGCCTGAAGGCCTCGACGTCGACGTTCTGGGCGGGCGTTTCGATCGGCCCCGTACCCCCGGCCGAATTGACCAGGATGTCGATTCCACCGAAACGGTTTGCCGCCTCCTTGACCATCTGCTGTACATCGTTCTCGGAGAGGACGTCGGTGGGCGCCACCAGGGAGGAGCGGTGACCGAACTCGTCGTCCAGGTGGTCGGCGTGCCGGCGCAAGGCGTCCTCGTCGCGCGCTGCCAGCACCACGTCCGCGCCCTGGCGGGCCAGATCGAGGGTGATAGCAGCCCCGAGCCCTTTTGCGGCGCCCGTGACTACCGCCACCTTCCCGGAAAGTGCCGAGGTCGGCGCTGCCGAATCTAGGAGGGACTGGCTCGAAATTGTCAACGGCTCTTCTCCTTCTGTCGTAGGTAAGGTCCGGCTGTTGCCGGAAATGGCCCGGACGACTCTCCGGTTGTCAGCTGTGTAGAGGTTGTCAATGCCCGGCTGGTTGCGATGGCTCGGGCTCCTTCATCCAGGACCTGAAGGACTTCGGGAATCCGTGACTGCGGGAGGCGCGCCCTAGGCCCGGCTAGACCGACGGCCGCTACCGGATTGGCGCGGGCGTCGAGCAGCGTGATAGCGATACCCCACAGGCCCAGGTTCGTCTCCTGGTAGGACGTGGCCCACCCCCGCCTCCGTATGTTCCTCAGTTCTTTTTCCAGCAGGGCCGCATCGGTGATGGTCGCGTCGCACAGGGTTGGGAGCCCTCCTTCTACGAAAGCGTGGAGGTCGGCGTTGCTCATATAGGCGAGCAGCGCCTTCTGCGAGGCGCCTGCATGCAGGGGAACTCGGAGGCCCGGCACTACCGATAGCCGGAGAGGTTTGCGGCTCTCGACTCGCTCCAGGCATACCGAGGTACGCCGATCCGGGCTGATCGCGGTGAGCAGTACCGTTTCACCGCTTTGGGAGGCGATCGATTCCAGAACCTCCAGGCTGGTCGTTTGCAGGTCGGTGGCGGCAGTGGCCCGCCTACCCAATTCAAAGGCAGCCACGCCCAGCCGGTAACGCTTGGACCTTTCGTCACGGGCGACGTAACCGTGCCGCTGCAGGGCTGCCAGGAGCCGGTGAACGGTGGGAACGGGCAGGTCCAGCGCCTCGGCGGCCTCGGTGACTGTCCAATCGGGTAGGTCGGGGGTGAAGAGTCGGAGTATCGCGAAGGTCCGGTCGAGCACTCGGGGACCGGCGCCACGCGAGTCGATGACGGCGTGGAACGGGTCGAAGACCTCGTAACTCCGGCTTGCGGCGGAACTCGTCAGGTCAGCTTCCGATCACGACAACGCGTTCTTCCGTCATCTCCCGGACGGTGTACCGGGGTCCTTCCCGGGTGTTGCCGGAGATCTTGGTTCCTCCGTAGGGCATCTGGTCGACCCGGAAGGTGGGTGTCTCGTTAATGGTCACGCCACCGAAGTCGAGTTGCTCGGAAGCGTCGAGAGCCTTACGTAGGTCGGAGGTATAGATGCCGGCCTGCAGTCCGTAATCGGTGGCGTTGGCCGCGTCGATAGCCTCCTCGAAGCTATCGAAGGATCGCAAGCCGACCACCGGGCCGAATACTTCGTCGTGCCATACCCGGTTGGAAGGATCGACATGGTCCAGGACGGTAGGTCCCAGGTGTGGTCCCCCGTTGCCCGTGTTCACGATAGTCGTCGCTCCCGTGTCCCGTGCCTCATCGATCCAGGACGCCACCCGGTCTCTGGCGTCCCGGTTGATCAGGGGCCCGACGAAGGTTGCCGGATCCAGGGGGTCTCCGAGAATCTTTCCGGCGCTCGCGCCCTTGAGTTCCTCGACGAAGCGATCGTGTACCGACCGCTCGACGATAACCCGCTGCACCGAGATACATGACTGCCCGGCGAAGGCGAAGCCGCTCGCTGCGACGGCGCCGGCGGCTGCCCGGAGGTCCGCGTCGGCGCATACGATGACCGGAGTGGAGTTGCCCAACTCCAGACTCACCCGCTTCTGCGGGGCGCGGGCGGCCAGCCGCCACCCGACCTCGCTCGATCCGGTGAAGGTGATCATCCCCACCCGATCATCGGCGATGAGCGCATCCCCGATATCGGAGGACGAACCCACTATGACCGATAAAGCCTCCCTCGGAAGCCCGGCATCGTAGAGGATGTAGGCAAGCGCGGCGGCTGCCAGCGGAGCGTCCCTGGAAGGCTTGAGCACCACGCCGCATCCGGTGGCGACGGCGGGACCGACTTTGTGGGCCGCCAGGTTGAGAGGGAAGTTGAACGGCGTGATGGCGGCGATCACACCGATAGGCACCCGGATGGTGAAGCCACGATGCCCGACTCCGGCTGGATGGGCATCGAATGCGACACCGGTTCCGGTGAGCGTGCGAGCTTCGGCCGCCGAGAATCGGAAGGTCTGAACGCACCGGTCCACTTCGATCGATGCCTGGCTGACGGGCTTTCCTATCTCAAGTGCGAGTATGCGGGCCAGGGCATCCCGGTTGGACTCGATACGGGCAGCCGCCCCGTCGAGTATCTCGGCCCGGCGGTATGCGGGAAGGGGGTTACGGGTTGCGTGATGAGCTGCGTCGATGGCGTCCGCCGTCTCCGCCTTCCCACCGGTCGGGACCATGCCCACGACCGACCCGTCCCAGGGGGAGCGGACCTCCAGAGGATTTCCTGCCAGCTTCTCGCCCGCGGAGAACAACTCGGGGCGAAACGGAAGGGCGGCCGTGGAGAGAACCGATGTAGTCATGTGCTCCTCGAATACTCCTCGAGAATCTGTATTAGGAGGGCGCTGAGAAACCCCGTACAAAGGGGTGTAGCAGCTAACCCACAACTCCATGACCAGGCGGTTTGTCGACTACCTAACCCGTAGGATTCGTTTTTCAGGACCCTCCTAGAGAATCACGGTACCAGGGTGGCTGTCGCGTGTCGAAAATCTTATTTCAGACTGTGAGAACAACGGCTGCGATAGTGATCACGGGGAGAGCGCCGATCAGCAAAGGTCAGTCGATGCTGATCACGCTCCGGATCGTTTCACCGCGATGGATGGCCTCGAAGGCTGATCCGACATCGTCGAGACCGATCCTCTCGGTAACCAGACCATCCAGATCGAGTGCTCCTTCGAGGTACCACCGGATGAGTTGGGGGAAGTCGCGGGACGCGAGGGAGTCGCCGTTGAGCGAGACCTTCAATGTTGTACCGGGGAAGAAGAAGTCCTGCATCGGGAGGGTGAGGATCTGGTCATCGGGAGGGAATCCGATCAGCACCGCGGTGCCCCGGTAGTCGAGGACCTCTACGCACTGCCGGGTCGTGGGAGCGGCGCCCACCGCATCGAACGAGTAGTCCACCCCGTAGCCACCGGTCAGCGCGCGGATTTCTTCGACGGGATCCGTGCGAGAGGCGTCCACTGTATCCGTGGCGCCGAACGAGGTCGCCCATTCGAGCTTCCTCGGAACCAGGTCCACCGCGAATATCCGTCCGGCCCGAGCCAGCCGGGCGCCCTGGATGACGTTGATACCGACCCCGCCCGCTCCGAAGACCGCCACGGTGGCGCCGGGTTCGACTCCGGCGGTCCGCAGAACCGATCCCACACCGGTCGAGACTGCGCATCCCAGCAGCGATGCCTGTTCGGGAGGGCAGTCGGGGGAGACCGGGACCGCTTGGGACGCGGCGACCACCAGGTACTCGGAGAACGTTCCCAGGCTCAGGGCGGGTGTGAGCCGGCGGCCATCTCTGGTCCGGGGTCCGGTGGCGGCTTCGACGGGTGTCCGGCAGTGTTCGATCCGGCCTGCCAGGCACGAGCGGCATCCGTGGCACGGCGCCCGGTATGTAAGCACTACGAACTCACCTACCCGTGCGGGGTCGACCCCGTCGCCCACCGTGTCTATGTGGCCGGATCCTTCGTGACCCAGCAAGTAGGGGAAGTCGTCGCCGAGATGTCCGTCCACGTAATGCATGTCACTGTGGCACACCCCGCCGGCGGCGATGCGGACCAGCACTTCGCCAGGGCCGGGACTCCTTACCTGAAGATCCTCTACCGATAAGGGGCCGCCCTTAGCAGCCGCTACAACTCCCCGTGCAACAGTGGGTGGCATTTATCTTCCTCCTCCGCCAAGTCTACGGACACCGTGCCCGATCATAGAGTGTGGTGAATCCCCCATTCGGCCTGTCTACGGATGGATGATCGGTGATTCCTGCTGATACTCGGGAAGGGTTGCAGTCAAGGGCCGCGTGATAACCTCGCGCCCGGTGGAGTGGCGTGCGAAAGGAGACTGAGCGATGGAGGAGCTTCGGAACTACTGGCATCCGGTGGAGAGGGTGTCGTCCGTTGGAGCGGGCCCGGTCGCTGTAACCCTCCTCGACGAGAAACTGGTCCTCTTCCGGGTCGGGGATGAGATCGTCGCTCTTAAAGATCTATGCATCCACCGCGGAACACCACTGTCGCTGGGATGGATGGAAGGCGAGCAGATCGTGTGCCACTATCACGGCTGGCGCTATGACAAGACCGGTGTCTGTACTCTCATTCCGACCCTCCCCCCAGGCGGGCGGATCCCTCCCGCCGCCAGGATTCCCCGGTACCGGACCGAGCAACGGTACGGGTTGGTGTGGGTGGCTCTCGGTGAACCCAAGCATCCGATCCCGGAGTACCCCGCTTACGACAGCGAGTCCATGGCCACTGTCCTCTACGACGACTTCCGCTGGAAGGCCAACGCGGCCCGTGTGATCGAGAATGTGCTGGACTACACCCATTTTCCATGGGTCCATGACGGGCTGCTCGGCCAGCGGGACGAGCCGATGTACCCGCATGTCCGGCCCGTGCCGTACGAAGACGGGTTCGGCTACGACGTTCCCGACGATCGCAACAACACCACCCGCTCCTACCGGCTCTTCCTTCCGTTCACGGTCCGGCTGACGGTCACCACCCGCATACCGCAACACGAGCGGGAGACCAACCCGATGAGTCCCAAAGGCCGGAACTACTCCATGATGTTCACATGCTGCCCCGTCTCGTCGAAGGACACCATCCAGTACTTCTTCACATCGCGTGATTGGAGCCTGACCAAACCCGACGAGGACTGGTACGCATTCGATGCGGTGGTGATGTCCCAAGACCGGGTAGTGGTCGAGAACCAGCGGCCCGAGGAGCTACCCCTTGATCTGACCGCCGAACTCCATCTCCGGGGAACGGATGCCGGCGCTTTGGCATACCGTCGGATGCTGCGGGATCGCGGCGTCGCTTGGCACCACTGACACCGACAACCGAGGCTTCCCGCACGATAAGAGCGGCAGGAGGTTCAGACCCAAAAGCGAAAAGCCGAGCACTTACAAATAACTCGGAACCGAGATGTGAACTATACGTAACTCATCTCGCGCTATGCAAGGATTAAACCGGATTGATGGTGAGGAAAGCCTAAGACCAACTGTTTCGGCTGCACTACGATAGAAACTATTCAGTATGAATTCGACAAAGGAGTGTGGAGTTAGACCGGCCGTCACCGGAATACGACAGCCCACATACTGACCTAAGGTCAAGTGTGAGACCGGATGTACTACAGGATGAGCAATATCTCTTCGTGAGTCGTAGTCGAAACGTAACGGAGTAGCAACAATGTGCTTTTCCACAACGTCTGCGTATAATACCTCTTCGTCGTACAACTCTGGGAAATTCTGGTACTCAAGCAAGACTGGGGACGGAAGAAATACAAGTCTATGGCGAGTCAACTCTCCATAGTGGAACTCGTATGTCATTTGTAGTAGTGCACCATCTAGCATCAGCATATTAAAGTATCTCTTACGGCGTTGCTCCAGGTACATATCCGCATAAGGACGTTCTCTTGAAACAGACGTAATTGCAGATTGATTCTGATGTCGCACTAGATAGTTGTTTTTACCCTGTCGGTCAATAAATGCAAAGTTCTGATCATCGACCAAGCCTGACTCAATTAGAACTCGAATAGCGCTATTAATTTCACCGCAGACCCTTCGATGAGCTGTGGCCATCTTAACTAGGTTCCTACACCCATCTGCGAAAGAAGATGCCGAAGATCATCGATATCCTGTTCATCAAAATCATCTAAAAAGAGCACACCTTGCCTAAGGTCTTCGATTAAGCCACTCAGGTATTGCTGACGATTACGTACCTTCCTCTCTTCAGCATGGGACATATCACGGTGTACGATCGTCAGTTTGTTCAATTCTGCTTGTGTCGGATATCTAAATGCTAGTTCGAATTGTGCATCCCTCAGACGATGATATTCTGACATTAACTGTCGCATCGAATCGCCTATTCCTGTAACCCGTACCCATGCCTTGCTGCGTGTAATCGCCGTGAACAGTCGATTACGAACTAGCGATAGATTAGCGGCACTAGTTTGGCACTCGTTCCCGTTGATGACGTAAACCATCGCCGCTTCATTACCTTTTGCACGAAAGATACCTGTACAGGTAATTGATTCTGGATTGAAGAAAACATCCGGTAGGGTATCAACGCCAGCGACATGACTCACGATTCCTCGATCCATTAGCGCCTTCCGCAGAGTACCGAGTTTACTTCGTGCTGTGATAGGATTGGTATTAATAACAATTATGTCGTCGTGACGCAATTCCCCACGTTCAAGATCGGTTTCTATCTGCTTTGCTACCCAGGCAGCTTGTGACTGTTCATCGTCGAACTCTTTGAACACGATTAAGTCGTCTATTGGTGAGTGAGTCTCAAGAAATTCTGGACTTGAGTCACTAGTTCGAATAAGAGTTACATCAGCACCTAACCTGAGGCGGCCCTGCTTAACCTTGTAACCGATGTCCGTCCACAATTCGGGTTGCCCGAACATCTGGACTAGATGAGTTGTACTATTCTTAGGCTTCTCACGATAGGTCCCGAATCCAAGGCCGTGAGCAGTAACGAGGGCTGGTCGTGAATTACGGTAACATTTCTCAAGAATGATGTCTTGACTAGCACGTAACCCGCTTGCACGACTGTCCAATGTCACTCTCGGTTGACCGGTTTTTGATCCAAAGATCTCTTCTACCGGTGGGAGACCAGTATTCGTAAGATTTTGTAACTCATCGTATGCATAGACCAGCCGCTTTGGTTGGCTAAGAATCTCGTAACAGAGATTGAGGAATGCAGGTGAGAAGTCCTGTGCTTCGTCGATTAGAATGACATCATAGAGAGGTAATGGATCTGAGACCAGTTTGAGTGATTGTGATACGGCACCATTGAAGGCGTTAGATAGGCCATATTTGATCTTCGCAGCGTTGAAGTTTAGATACTGGACATCATGTGTTCGACAGAACTCATAGTATATCCCGTCTCGGTCAGGAGGTCCAGGAGCTCCCCATGCGTTGATAATACGGAGCCTGTCCCAATCCGGCTCTTCTCCTGTCTGCTCGATCGTGAACTTATTTATGAGTCGACTGAATTGATCCTTGAGGGAACGCGTATTGAAAGTAACTGCCATACGCCAGTCCGGGTGCTGAGCGTGCAAGTATGCTGCCTTCAGGGCAAGGACGATCGTCTTACCCGAACCAGCGATACCTCGGATTCTCTGGACGCCATCGACCGTCTCGATTACCGCCTGACTCTGACGGCGATCAAGCGTGGCGATTGAGGCTTCGATGGCAGCCAGTTTTGCACCGCGCGAGTCTGGATTACGGATCCCACGAGGTCGGCGGGAGCGCCGTATGGCCGTCATGCTATGGATAGCTGAGAGGGTCTGGTCGTACAGTCGCGGCGTTACCTGCGGCCATTCCAATGGGGCGATAGCAGCCGAGAGGGAATCGCTGTTGAGGACTAGGTAATTAGCGCTGCTGGGTGGAGTCACAAGGGCAGGCGCGAAAGATAGGGTGTGAATCGGCGTCTGGAGGTCTCGGTTGTCTATCAATTCGCGATGAGTGAGTAGCCGGGCGCGGAGCGTGTTGTAAGCGTCGTCCTGTCGCGCTTTGAAGTCCCCAGGATCCGAGCCTTCGATCAAGTCGAAGCAGACCAACCCAGCCTGAGGCGATACGAGCAGGGCGTCGATCGTGTACGGCCCGTCGGGGGTTGCCATTACGGGATATCCAATTAGGAGATGGCCTTCGTACCCCTGTTCGATAAGGTCCTCAACGAGTGCACCAGTGGCCGCTGGCTTGTCATTCGTGCCGCGTGCAACGTTGAGGGAGCGGTCGGAGGTGGTCATCTACTGACCGGGGAGCATGAGGTCCAACACAGGCGCAGGAAGTTGGTCGCTGGATGATCGTAAGAGGGAAGCCCTCGATCACGGCTAGCCACGATCTCACATCGCACAGTCACGCGAGACACGGGCACACGGCGGATAGGCGCATTGCCGAGATTGGTGCTAGTCCGCTCGCGCCGAATCGCCAGCTCGTGTATCTCGGCACCTCCGCAGGAGTGGGCCTGTCCCGAATTGCAGTTGCGACGCCACCATGCGGCTGTTCGTTTGAACAATGTCCCTCTTCTCTGTATCCATCCACATACCCCTCAGTTCAAAACTATCTGGAACGGAGCGGGAAGTCAAGGAACATGTGCCGCAGTACGACGAGCATTTACTGTTCGCAACGTTGCGCAAGTGATCAACAAGAAGCTGCCGCTCACCGTTAACGTTCGCCGAATGGGCATATAGTTTCCCCATAGTTTGCCTCCGTGAGGACTACAACCCAGGAGACGGGCGGTCAGGCGTTCCGAAGGCCTTCACACCGGCGCCGGTAGCCTCGATACCGGCTTTGAGGACCGCCCATGGGCTCCGGAGGCAACCCAGATCCTTGAGAGGATCGCCTTCTACGATCAACAGGTCCGCCACCTTCCCCTTTTCTACGGTTCCTAGATCCCCGTCAACACCCAGCAGTTCGGCCCCGACGCGTGTGGCGGCTTCTATCACCGCATGGCGCGGCATCCCTGTCGAATGCAGCAACCCCAACTCGTCGTGCAGGCCAGCGCCGGGAAGGATGAAAGGGTTCGGCATGTCGGTTCCCGCTGCGATCTTGACCCCGTGCCGGTGCGCCCGGCCTACGAACTCCAGTTGCCTTTGCCATTCGACAGGCGCCGCTTCCCAGTCCTCGGGCGAGTAGTCGTTGATCCAGCCCTTCCGTTCCCAGGTATCGATAACCGCATCCGGCATCTGTCCTATGCCCTCCGGTTTGCGAACCGCTTCCTCGTTGTTGAGCAGCGCGCTTCGAGATAGCGTCAAGGTCGGCGTGAGGTAGACGCCTCGTTCCACCAGCAGATCGAGCAGGGCGCCCGTGCGATCGGACTCGACATCTATGTATCGCCACGGACGGAAGGACAGCAGGTGATCGTGGGCGCGGACGGGGAGGCGGGCGATCTTCGCGCGCTGGTCCCTGGTCAGCAGCTCGGATCCGATGCGTATGTGTTCGAGGGCGTCTACCCCGAGCCGGACGGCCTTCTCCGCCGTCATTACGTTGCCCACATGAGCGGCCACCTTCTTGCCGTGCTCGTGAGCTGCCGAGACGACCGCCCTCAGGGGCTCTTCCGTCATCCAGACGTAGACTTTCAGGAAGTCGGCGCCGTTTTCGATGAGGTCGAGGGTCTGTGCTCGGGCTTCGGCGGGGTTCCGGACCACCCGGAGGCCCGGATGCGGCCCTCCCGGCGGACCGTCCAGGTTGGGCCCGGACCCGTAGAAACGCGGCCAGCGCCGGTTCCCCTCCTTGAGCATCCGGAATGACCAGTCGAGGTCCGGGCTACCCGTACACCTGACCGTGGTCACCCCATACTCGACGAAATCCTTCATGAACCGGTCGAACAGCGGCATCGGGTCATCCACACCGAACCGGTTGTAGGGCAGAAGTCCCAGATGGACGTGGCTGTCGATCAGGCCGGGCAGGATGGTCTTGCCGGAGAGATCGACGGTCCTCGCCCCTCCGGTAGGGAAGACCTCACCCCGGCGGTAGATGTTGGTGATCCGGCCTCCGGCCAACTCCAATACGGCGTCCTCGATGGGCTCCCTGCCCGAGCCGTCGATGACCCGGGCCCCGCTGAGGATGAGCGCCGGGGCCTCCGGTTCGAACAGGATCGTCGATCGGATCTCAGCCGCTCTCGGACCGGACCGAGGAGTGCCAGGGGATCGATACGGTCTCGATGAGTTGAACAATCTGGAACCAGACCACGCCGATTATCGCAACGATGAGCATGGACGCGTAGGCGTCCGGCGTGTCGAAGGTCTCCAGGCTCCTCGTGAGAAGGGTTCCCAGGCCTCGCTGCACCGTCACGAACTCGGTGACGATCACCCCGACGAGGGCCAGCGTGACGTTGAGTTTGAGCGATGTGAAGATCCAGGGGAGTGCACTCGGGATCTTCAACTTGGTCAACCCGCCCAGTCGGCCCACGGCAAGGGATTCGAGCAACTCCTGGGATTCACGTTCGATGGATGTCAGGCCCTTGTAGACCGAGATGACGGTGGGCGGCACCGACATGAGGACCACCACCGCGATGGCCGAGTTGGGTCCGAGCCCGAAGTAGAGGACCATCAACGGGGCGGTGGCAAGGATAGGCATGGCGGCGAAACCGCTGGTGATCGGCAGCAGGTAGCGGCGCAGCGGGTCGACCTCGGAGAGGAGGATCGCAAGGCTGACACCGGCAATCGAGCCGAGAACGTACCCGACCCCGGCTGCGTAGAAAGTGTCGTAGGCGTTCTTGCGGAAGAACCACCATCCCTCAAAGAAGGCGTCCACCACAGCAGTCGGGTACGGGACCGTGAAGATCTTCAGGTCGAACAGGTCGTGGAACACGCCCATCTCCCACGTCACGAGCAGCGCTACCAGAACAGCCAGTGGTGGAACTGTCCTGAGGGTGATGAGACGTATACGGCCCCGGATCATGCGACCCCTATGCCCTGAACTCGGGCTGCCAGGGAGTGATCAACCGCTCGAGGAGGACGGCGCCCCGGTAGAAGACGATTCCGAGCAGGAGGGTCAGGACCACGGCCGCCCAGAACAGGCTGGCGAACTGGGGCCCGTAGTACTGGGTGATGAGGATCAGGTACCCGACCCCGTCGGTGGCGCCCGAAAGCTCCACGACTATCTCGGCTACGACGGCTAAGGGCGCAGCGATCTTGAAACCTGTGAAGAAGAAGGGCGCCGCGGCCGGGATCCTGAGCTTCATCAGCGTCTGCCGGCGGGATGAGTTGTAGCTGGCCATCAACTCCGCCTCGTCATCCGGCACGCTCTTGAGTCCCTTCAGTATGTTCAGGGACATCGGGAAGAACGTTATGTAACTAGCCACCACGATGCGGGTGATGGTGAAGTCGCGCAAGATTGCTAGCAAGATCGGGGCTAGGGCGATGGTCGGCACCATCTGGCCGAACACCACGTAGGGGTAGAACGCGCTCTCCCAGATACGGGAGCGTCCCGCGATCAACGCCAAGGCCACGCCGATCATGGTCCCGATCGCCAGCCCGACCAGGGCTCCGGTAGCGGTGGTACGAACAGCCGACCAAAGATCCGGCCAGTTCTGGACCATGGCTATCGCTATGTCATGCAGGTAGGGGAACTTCTTGCCGGCCAGAGGCGTGTCGCTCGATGCCACCCGCCAAGCGTTGAACTGCCAGAGGACTCCGACTGCGATCACGAGAAGGACGCCGATACCCCACGTACGCATCCTGGACCGCTCCGATCGCGAATCGACCGGGGAGGCAGACGGGCTGCCGCCCCGGTCGGTCACGCTGGTTTCGCTTGCGTCCATCTCAGGAGTTGGGCGTCTTGATCCCTACATTCCGTGAGAGGCCATGTCCCAGATCGATGTGTCGTAGGCATCCGAAGCAGGGACTTCCTGATCGAGGAGCCCGAACCCGAAGAGGTCCGTAGAGAGCCGATCGAACGCCGCAACATCGATACTTCCGTACTCTGCCTCCGAGAAGCCCTCGGGGAAATGCAGGGCCTCAAGCGCGGTGAGCATGTTGGTCTGATGCAACTCGGACGCTTGGATCGCCTGCTCCAGGATCACGCTGACAGTCTCCTCCGGATTGTCGAACGCGTACTTCCATCCGCGGATGGTGGCCGCAACGAACCGGGCGATCGCTTCGCCTTTCTCGGCGAGGATCTCCTCGGTGGTGTGCAGCACCCCATGGGGGCTTCCGACGCCGTAGTCGTCGAAGTCGATGATGACGAGATCATCGTCCGTGAAACCCTCTTCGTAGAGCGACTGGAGTTCGTTCCAATAGGTGGGGGTGATCGTGTCGAACTCCCCGTTCAGGAACGGATCAAGGCTGAATCCCTGCTCGACCAGTTCGAAGTCCACTCCGGGCTCTAATCCGATCTGGGCTGCAAGCGCGAGGAGTTCCACCTCGTCGCCGCCTCCCTGGAAGGCCGCGACGGTCTTGCCTGCGAGGTCTTCGGGACCCTGAATTCCACTGTCCGCCATGGCCACGATCGGGAACCCTGACTTGCGATGGAACTGGGCGACGGCCACCAGCGGGACTCCCCGGCTGCGGGCCACGAAGATCGCGGCGGCCTTGCCGAGAGTCAGGTCGGCGGCGCCGGTGATTATCTGCTGATCGGGGCTGACATCCGGCCCGCCGGGAAGCACTTCGACATCGAGGTTCATGTCGTCGTAGAAGCCCTTCCGGTCAGCCATGATGTAGCCGGCGAACTGGGATTGGGGTACCCAGGTCAGTTGCATCACCAGGCTTACCCTCTCGGGCGCGGCGGTGGTCGTGGGGCCTTCAGTCGTGGTCGGCGCAGTAGTGGGCGCCGGTTCGTCCTCACCGCACGCCATTCCAACTAGTGCGAGAGCGAGGATCCCGACGAGAATCCTGCCTTTCATAACCTTCACTGTTCCTCCCATCTCCGGAGTTTCCCCGACCTTCGGGCAGGCAGGGCGTTAACAACTGAGCCTACCAATCGCCGTTTGCCGATCCGGCCGGCGTTCACGGTATGGAACCCGTCGCGGTCCCCGCCGGTTACGCATCAAGTGCAGAGCTATCCACAACCCGCGGCCGGGCCGGCAATCAACCGTAACCCGGCCGCCCGCGTCCACTGGCAGGATTCAGGTCGCCAGGTCGGTTCAGACTCCGTCTGGCAGGGTGATCGAGCCGTCGTTGATCCCGGCAGTCGTGCCGTCGACAATCTGTTGCAGCTCGTCGGTGAGGTGGCCGGGACACAACTCGAACCGTTGCACATCCGGATTCTCGACGCCGAAGAACTGCGGTTGATCCGGCACAGTGCCGTTGACGTAGTCACTCGTCATGGTGAGTACGAGGCCGGCCGCGTTGAGGATGGAGGTGCCCACGATCTGCGGGAAGTCTCCACACCGCGGGAAGATGATGCCGAAGGTGAGAGCGGTGTCGCCCGCGTCTACGATCGCTTCGATTACCCCGGCGACGCCTGAGTCCACGTAGCTGTAGATCACGTCGGCGCCGACCGCGAGCTGGGCGGAAGCAGCTGCAAACGCCCCTTGCGGATCGACGAACGACCCGACGATGGTCGAGGTGATGTCGATGTCCGGATTCACCGACTTCAGGCCCGCGGAGAAACCGTCATCCGCCATGTACAGAGGGGGTATTTCCTCACCCCCGACGAACCCCGCCTGGTCGGAGGTCGTGAGATGCGCTGCCACCACACCCGCGATGTAGGCGGGAACCCCTTCCCTCACGCCGTAGACGAACAGGTTGGAAGCGTCGGAGGTCTGCCCGTTGATGACCATGAACGTGGTGTCGGGGAATTGCGGGGCGACGGTCACGCCCGGTTCCGCGTACTCGGCGCCTACCCCGATCACCAACTCGTTGTCCTGCGCCAAGTCCCTGAGGGCCTCGACACGGGCCTGGGGGTCGAGGACGTTTTCCCGCACGGAGATGGAAGCTCCCAGTTCGCCTTCCACCAGTAGGAGACCGTCGTAGTGGGCTTGCGAGAAGCCCTTGTCGTTCTTCGGGCCGGGCAAGGCCATTCCCACGGTAAGCGGTTCGGGCTCAGCGGGCGCGGCGGTCGTCGTGGTTGCCGGTGCGGCGGTGGTGGTTGTTTCCTCCGCGGCGTCGTCGCCGCATGCCGCGGCAACTACGGTCAACGCCATCAGGACCGCCACCAGCCTTTTCCAGTGAGTGGATGTTCTTGAACTCACGAACCCTCCTATGTAGTGAACCCTTCCAACTCCGTGTCCGAAGCTCCAGCCGATTCTAGGAGTCGGCGAGCCCGAGAACAGGTCCTTCTCGCCTTGTGACAGTCGAAGCCCATTCCGACGGGCCCCTCGTCAGGTATCGGATTCCCGGTTGTAGGGGATAGCCAGGGTCGAGGGCATCCACGACCGCCCGATGAACCCGGCCAGGACGATGATCGTGAGCACGAAGGGAAGGGTACGCCAGAGCTGCGCGGGCAGGGTGAACTGCGGTTGGGCCACCGCCAGGATCGTACCGATGATCACCGCGCAGCCTATGGCGGCCAGAGTCAGAGAATGGTGGGATTTCAGGGAGCGCCTGGCGACGACCAGATAGGCGGGGCCGAGCAACGCGAGTACCAGCCAGACCTCCGCCGGGACGGTCGCCTCCGCCTGAAGCCGCAGCTGCAGGGCGTCGGCTGCTCCGAACAGGAGGCATGCCGCCAGGACGCCGGGAGCGCGCCACCGGCCGAAAATGACGGCGGCCAGGGCCAGGTAGCCGCGTCCGTTGGTCATACCCTCGATGAAAACTCCGAGTTCTATCGACAGGAAAGACCCGCCCGCTCCGGCCAGGCCCCCCGCTACGAGGGTGGCAACCCACCGGTTCCGGAAGACGCTCGATCCGGCGGTGTCGGCCGCTTCCGGCAACTCGCCGGTGGCCCGCATCGACAGTCCCCAAGCGGTTCTCTGCAATACGAACCAGATGGCTACCACGACCACCATCGAGAAGTAGACCCACCCTGGCTGGGCGAACAGGGCTTCCCCGACAACCGGTATGTCGGCTAGGTAGGGCCATCTCCAGGGCGCCGGACGGTCGAGGAGCACCTGCGGGCCGCTGAAGATTTCGCGGAAGGCGAAGGAGGTCAATCCCAAGGCGAGTATGTTGATCCCGATGCCCACGACGATCTGATCGGCTCTCAGCCGGATCGATAGGAAGGCCATCGCCGCGGCGAACATCACCCCGGCGACCACCGCGAACACGACCCCCATCAGGAAACTACCTGTCAGGTAGGTGCCCAGGAACCCGAAAAAGGCGCCGGCCAGCATGAACCCCTCGAGACCGATATTCAGGATGCCCGTGCGTTCGGCGAGCAACTCGCCGCTGGAGGCGAAGATCAGGGGTGTCGACAGACGTAGGGTGGTTGCCAGCCAGAACGCGTCGAACACACCCATCAGCCGGCCCCCGTCACTTCGGTTGGGTTCGGCGAGGCGTCCGGAGTTGTCCCGGACGTGTCGACACGGGTGCGTCTGGTGCGGTTATACAAGTAGGCGGCGCCGGCGACGAAGAGGATCACCAGGCCCTGGGTCACGTACACGAGTTCCGAAGCGACTCCCACCCGAGTCTCCATGAAGCCGCTGCCCGAGTCGAGTATCGCGAAGAGAAGCGCGGCGGGAACGGCCCCGAAGGGGTTGTTGCGGGCGACGAGCGCCACGACGATTCCCTCGAATCCGAAGCCGGCGTAGAATCCGTCTCCCATTCGGGCGGTCTCCCCACCGAGAATGAGCGATGCGCCGACCACCCCCGCGATAGCGCCCGACAGGATCAGGCCCATGGCGTTGATCCGGACAGTGTTGACGCCGACCCGGCGGGCCGCGGTCGGGTTGGCGCCGGTGATGCGAAGCGTCAGCCCGAGGGTGGTCCGGTTCTGCAGGAAGGCCACCGCGACCACTGCCACCGGCACCAGCAGGATGTCCCAGGTCAGTGCGCTGTTGGCCACGATGGTCCCCCATTGGGCGGTTTCCGCCACCTCGCTACTTCGTGGGAACACCACTCCTGGTTCCTGCATGGGTCCCCTAACCAGCCAGCTGAGCGCCTCGGTGGCGATGAGCGTCAACATCAACGTGGAGATGATCTCGTTGACGTCGCGCTTTGCCCAGAACCAGGCGGCAATACCCGCGTACAACGCGCCTGCGGCGGCGCCCCCCAGCATCCCCACCGTGAGATGGGCGCCCGTCGGCAGACCGCCCAGATGCAGTCCGATCAAGGTGGCGACTATCCCTCCGACGATTATCTGGCCTTCAAGACCGAGGTTTATTCGTTTGGTGGTGAATGCGATGATCCAAGCCAGAGCGATCAGGACGAGCGGTAGCAGGAAGCTGAGGGTGCGGGCGAGCTGGATCCGTCCGCCGAGCGATCCGCTTAGAAGAGCGTTGAGGGCTTCGATGGGGGGAGCCCCGGCCACCGCCAGGACGGCGGCGGCGACAAGTAGGGCGGCGATCACCGGTCCGACGGCTATCGCCCCGTTCAACAACAGTTTGTGACCCACTACCCCTCACCTCCCATCAGGAGTCCCAAGGTCTCGGCGTCCGCGTCGCCCGCGGGGAGGATGCGCAGGAACCGGCCGTTCGCCATTACGGCTATCCGGTCGCTCAGGGAGAGGATCTCGTCGAGTTCGGTGGATATCAGGAGCAGGGCGGATCCGGCAAGCCTGCATTCGAGCAGGGTCGAGTAGACGAACTCCATGGCCCCTACGTCGAGTCCCCGGGTCGGTTGCGAGGCCACGAGCAGGTTCGGCGCCGAATGCAGTTCCCTAGCCAGGATCGACTTCTGCTGGTTGCCTCCGGACAGTTGGCGCATCCTGATCTGCTGGCTCGGTGTCCGCACATCGAACCGGCGGATCAGGTTCAGGCAATGCTGCTTGATGGATGCGAGGTCGAGCAGGCCTCGGGTCGAAAGGGGTCGGTCCCGGTAATCGCGCATGATCAGGTTGTCTCTGAGGGAGAGGTCCAAGGCGAGTCCGGTCTTGTGCCTGTCCTCCGTTACGACACCGCCGGACCGACGCCGGAAGTCGGAGGGGGTCAGCCGATCGATCTCCTCGCCGCAGATGAGGATACGTCCGGTTGTGGGCCGGGTCATGCCGGTGAGCACATCTACCAGCTGCGTCTGACCGTTCCCGTCGACTCCGGCGACCCCGAGAACCTCTCCCGACCTGACCTCGAAGGTGATGCCTTCGAGGACCGGGGCGCCGGAACTGCCGACCAATGACAGGTCCTCAACCTGGAGCACGGGTTCTCCCGGCTCGACTTCCTCCCGGGTGGCGCGGAACACGACCGGGCGGCCGACCATCATCCTCGCCAAGGTTGCCTTGTCGGTGTCCCCGACCTCCACCGTTCCGACCACGGCCCCGTCCCGCAAAACGGTGCAGCGGTCGGCGACGGCCATCACCTCGTCCAGTTTGTGGGTAATGAACACCGCCGCCCGGCCTTCCGCTACCAGGGATCGGAGTACGTCGGCGAGATCCTCCCACTCCTGGGGTGTCAGGACCGAGGTGGGCTCGTCAAGGATGAGGATTTCCGCCGATCGCTGGAGCAGCTTCAATATCTCCACTCGCTGCCTAGCTCCCACCGAGAGATCTTCGATGACGGCAGAGGGCTCGACTTCGAGGCCGTGAAGCCTCGACAACTCCGTCAGGTCGGCGGAGATACCGGGGAGGTCGGTAAGCGGGTAGCGTTCGGTGCGGAACCCGAGCGCCACGTTCTCGGCCACCGTCATGTCCGGTACGAGCATGAAGTGTTGGTGGACCATCCCTATGCCCGCATCGACCGCGTCGCGCGGCGATCGCAAGGAGGTCGGGCGGCCCTTGATCTCGATGGTTCCCGCATCGGGTTGGGCGAGGCCGTACAGGATTTTCATCAGGGTCGTCTTCCCGGCGCCGTTCTCGCCCAGCAGGCCGTGGATCTCTCCCGGGTAGACCTCCAGATCTACGTCATCGTTGGCCACCACGCCCGGATAGGTCTTGCGGATGCCCCGCATGCGCAAGACGGGTTCGGCGGCGGGGGGCTTTCCGGTGGGTCGGGTCGGATCCTCTTGCCCCGCTTGTTCAGCGGACTTGCGGACGCGCGGAGGCGACGTCCGGCGCAATCAGGACCGATCGGTGTAAGGCCGGAAACCCGTACCCGGCGCCGCAGTTGTCGGCGAACCGACCAAGCGCTGCTCCATCAACCTAGGCCTGTCAGGAATGCCGGGTTTTCCTTGGTCATCTTCTCGAGGGCGCGGTAGTCGACCCCTTCATCGAGAAGTGAATAGAGGGCCATACGCAGTCCCTCGGGATGTGGCGGGCCCGAGCCTTGGCCGAGGTCGGAGCTGAGGATCAGCCTTTCCCCGCCGTGGGCGTCGATTACCGGCGCGAGTTCTTCCGGTGTCTGCTCGTAGAACGTCGGAGATGTGCATGTGATGGCGACTATTTCCAGGTACGCCCCGGCATCGACAAGTTCCCGCTGGATGTCGAGGTCGTACTTGGTGAGGGCCCAGTTGACGTGGGTCACCAGCAGTCTCTCGAGCCCTACCCGGTTGGCCTCCTTCGCGACCAGGCGGGTCTCGTCGAGGTTCAGGTGTCCGGTGCAGAGGCAGGCACCCGCGTCTGCAACTAGTTTGATCACCGTTTTGGCGTCCTCCGTCAACCGACCATTCGCGTCGAGGACGGTGACACCCGGTCCGGGGAGCTGCGGTTGCATCCGACCGAGTTGCGGGTAGTCGGGTATCCCGAAGTAGTCGTCGTGGTGCTTGGAGTGGTTGCTGGGCATCCAGATCACCTTGGCGCCGTAGTGGAGGGCTGCTTCGACCACGTAAGGGTTGATACCTCCGACCGACCGGTTCAGTACGATCGCCCCGATCGGGTCGAGTCCGGGCATGGTCCGTTTCAGGTTGGCGGCGCGGTGGAAGGTCGCGCTGTCATGGTCCTTCAGAACGAAGCCCCGCATGCCGTAGTCGAGCGCGTAGCGGCCCAGGTCCTGGTCGGTGATAGGACGGGGAAACAGGGCAGGCGCCGTGTGGGCGTGCATGTCGATCGCTCCGCGCAGCAGTTCCATGTCCCGTCGCACGTTGGTCTCCTCTTGCTGTGTCCGCCGGCCGATTCGCCGACCGGATACTCGAAGTGAGGTCCGGGAATGTCCCGGCCCTCGGCAAAGATGTTACAGAGAGGGATGTGCCGATTCAACCGCCCTTCGCAGGGTGGAAGGTTGTATCACTTCCATGGTGGACCTTCCTGGCGGTCGGGTACCGAGTCGTCCTTCGGCTGAGTGATACCTGCGCGACGTCATGCCGATGACCGGATGGGCCTGTTATGTTTCCTGTGTCACGAGGGAGCGCTACCGGCTACCTCTCAGCGGCCCTGAGACCAGGCGGTCCGCCGATGTCGCGCAGGGCGGAGACAGGCCGGAGCGCTTCGATACGGAGGTATGGGATGAGGTTCGACAAGACGGTGAGAGTCGAGGCTCCGCCCGCCGATATATGGGGTCTCCTGGGAGATCTCGAAGCGGTGGCCCTGTGCATCCCGGGAATCAGCAATTACGCGGCCACGGCGCCCAACGAGTTCACGGCCCTCCTGACGCAGCGGGTGGGACCGGTGACCGCCCGCTTCAAGCTGGCGGCGAAACTGACGGATCTGGTTCCCATGCAGAGTGTCACCGCTGTGGTCGACGGAACGGACACCGGTCTGGGAAGTTCCGTCCACTCCGAGCAGACCTTCGACCTCGCCGAGGTTGATTCGGGAGCGGCGACGGAGGTTCGTATAACGGCCGATGTCCGGATGGTCGGTCGCATTGCAACGTTCGGGCAACGGATCGTCGGAACCAAAGCCGAGCAGGTCATCATCGGTTCCCTCGCGAATGTTTCCCGGCTTCTCGAAGAGCGACGAACCGGGTCCGACTAGTTCCTAGAGAGGCCTTGGAAACAAGGCTCTAAACGAATGTCTACCTGATTGTGACTTGCGCAAGATAGGTGGTGCATTGTTTGGAACCGTATCCGAAAACACCACTAAGGCACAGCCATTATCATAGCCTAAGGGAGTTTTCGGTTCCAGTTTCCGACCAAACTCTTTAACAAGACTCTCTGCCTCTTGAGCCACTTCAAGTGAAGCAAAAACCTTCGGATTCTTCACCTTCTCCTCAAAGGGCCACGGGTGTTCGGAAACCTCTGATAATACGCTAAACCGTACTGATTCAGAACCCCAGGTATTGAGAACCCTATTCTTCACACGACTTGTACCCGATTCTAAGCCGCCAAGCACGTAAATGTGGAGTCGTTGATCTGACCCCAATCTTTCTATGAGCCTCGGGATATCTTCGATCATCGTCCGACCGGAGCCGACGAAGTCATCAACCACTACGACATCTGTAACGCCTCCTTTAGCGCGTTCATTAAGTTTCAGCGGTGATGTGAAATGATGGGTAATCGTCAGCGGATTCTGGCGAGTGAATGCCCGGCCCATCGCATTACTACTCTTACCGGACGATCCGAGATATGAAACAGCTAACTGAGACGTATTCCAGTTGCCGTATCCGTAGCGGTCGTTCATGTCATTCGCTAGAATCTTATACGCATCACGAACTAGCACGTTGACCTCCGCTACTCCTATGAACTTCACGGCCTTAAGTAGGCTAAATATCAGCCGCTGACGGTATTCATCACCGAACTGCCTCAGATAGTCGAGCAACCGGTCCGCTGAGATATATTCGCCAGCGTATAGGCTCCATCGAGCTACAAGGTGCTTTGCCTCCTCGCGGCTCACGCTGCTAGCTCGCCGCAATTCGATCGATGTACGTACGGAATCAAACTCATCGACTCCGAGTAGAATCTGGTCCTGACCACACTCCTTTATCCAACGACTAAATAATTTAACACGCGGCTTGATACGTGTTACACTATCAACTGGTCTAAGAATCCTTCGCATAATGAACTCGTCTATAGTATTGTTAGTGTCTTCGAAGGATTGACCAAGATCTGCTGCACATCGGATAATGTTGTCTCGTTCCGCTGAACCATCCAGCTCGGCTGCCTGGCCAAAAGCGAGTAGAGCTATCCGCCGATTCACAGCTGCTAAGTTCCGTGCGGTCTCGTCACCCAATATAAAATCTTCCCAATAGTGTGAGAACCCGATCGCATCCATGTCACTGAGTAAGTGCTCGACACCTGTATCGACGTCACGTTCATCTACGAATGCATCGCGGCGCTGAGCCGCACGTTCTAGTAGCTTACTACAAAGATACTTAGTGTAGTAGGGATTACCTTCAGTAAAGAGATAGATCTTATCAAATGCTTTCTCCGTGAATTCTAACTTGTTTTTCGTCGGAGCTTGTACCAACTCTTTAAACTCTGCCCAGTGTGTAGCACGATCGATATAGTCAACAGCGAATCCTCTAAAGCGATTCAACTCAACCCCAAGGGCATTCGTGACCAGTTTCATTCGCTCAGCCCCTATCAGAACTATCCCAACACCATCAATAGTAGATAAGCTACGTAGACCCAAAAAGAAGTTGTCTCCAGCAGTAGATCGCTGGAGTATCTTGTGTGGGAGGCGATCGAACTCATCGAGTACAATGACTATGCGCTTTTCTAGTCCGGTTTCAACTAAACCAGTCAAGTATTCGATCAAGGGAGTTAAGGTTCCATCCCTGTCGAGAGTAGTTGGGTTCTTCGTCCAGTCACGATAATGCTGATCAAACCTACGCACGATATGTCGAGTAAGTTTATCGATTAGCACTCCAGGATCGCGATCATGTATACTTCCGATATCGACAAAATGCGTGAAGAAGCCAAACTGTTCCTCAAGAATATTGAGTGCTACATGTGCTAGAGAGGTTTTGCCAACACGCTTTTCTCCATGTATGTATAGAGAACCGACCGTGTCTGTATTGGCAATGCTAAGTATACGATTAAGGATCTGGTGGCGTCCGAGGAGATCTTCTGGTTTGCGGACAGCATCAAGACTGTAGGGATTGCTACGGGCCAAGCGATCCCATTCGATAGTCGGGTCTTGTGCTCTGAGCCAATGCTGTTCCCGGTAGTGTCCCTGTGTTGCGTCACCGTTGATCCAGTCGATCGTAAAATCACAGAAGGTACCGTCTGTAGCCTCCAGAGCTTCTGGGTAAGTCTCTGCCGATAGTTCTATGATCATTCGTCCCGGTGCCATTGATTGAAGGCGGATGGATGGACCAAGGGGTCTTAGGCCAAGTGCATCAAGACATTCTAACTCAATATTTGCAGCGGTTCCTTCGCCGTCATTTATTAGTTCAATAGGAATGGTGAGTGTCAGGTGTGGTACGTGGAGAGGGTGGCGGCGAAGGTCCGTTGTCATCGTGAGATTGGCCGGTCGAAGGTGAGGATTAGCTTTCGAGTGATTCGTTAGGTCAGCAAGTATCTGGTTCAACAGATCAACGATAGGTACGGCGAGAGATACTGGAGAGTGGCGAAACTGTCTGAGAGTTAAAGACAACGTATCCACTGCATGTTCATATGCCTGACTCGCTTCGGATACATCGGCGTCTATATAGTGAATGATACGACTACAACATGTATTGAGGATTTGCTTTGTGTCACCAATGCCCTCTAGAAATGGGAGGATGAGAACATCGCAGGAGTACGAACTGAGAGCCTTAAGAAGCCTCTGACGGAGTGCCGGAATTGTAGTGATACCATCATACACAGCGACGGCTTTGTTTAATGTATTGATACTATCGGCAGCCAGCGGCTCGATACGACGATACCACTGAAATCCTTGTAGTTGGGATTTTATCTTGTATTGAGAGAGTAGGGTTGGAGTGCGCTGCTCAAAGCGATCTTGGATAAGATTACGGAGGTGTGGCCTGTGGGGATTGTTGTGGACGAGTTCCAGATTCAGGTCTATGAGCCTCAGAAGAGTGGCGATGCGGAGGTCAATTGGCGCAGGCTGGTATGTCTGGCAGGAGCATATCCTGTCAATAAGTGCGTCAGCATGAGCCCGGCGATCAGGCTGTGAACCTATTCTCTGAAGGGCTTCGTCGAAGTGGACAGGCGTTACTAGTTTCATGAGGTGGTTTCTTTCTGTGGTGCAATGGACACCGGGACACCTTCCTTCGTGTAGTTGCTTGGAACCCAGACTTGAGGCGCCAAGATCAACGGAGTACCTACAAACGGTGTGCCGATGAGTGCCGAGTGGGCAGTTTGTAGTATGGAGTCTAGCGAGATCGGTTCCCGATGAGTGGATACACAGAGGTTCCCGCGTCGTGGTTGCTCTGGAAGCTATTGTTGACGAGTGTTCCTCATGGACCTTCTCGAGTCGTGTTAGGTCCGATTCTTGATGTGCGTGGCTTGTCCGGCGGAATAGGATCCTGCAGAAGGCTGCTAGCCTGGGACAACTGATGACCCTTACGCGGGTCCGACTGGTAGGCCGCCAACAGCGAAGAAGACATTGAAACGGGCTTGAGGTGGTCTTTCGAGGTGGGGTGTGACGGTAATATGCATTGAATCAGGGCTAGTGAGCCTCCCGGAACCCGAATCCTCGTCGATTCCCGCGGAGCTTCTGTCGTCCCTGGTTGTTTGCCTCTGTAGTTCACCAGCGTACGATCGGCTGGGACACAACATGGGGGTTACTTCCTATGCCATACCATGACCTCCGCGAGTTTCTCACGGCGCTGGAAGCAGCAGATGACCTGGTCCACGTTCAGCGTCCGGTAAAGACCCGGTTCGAGATCGCGGCCGGAATCAGGAAGATGTCGGACACGGGTGGCCCCTCCCTCTGGTTCGACAATGTGGTCGGCCACGACATGCCTGTGGTGGGGGCGGTGTTCACCACCAGGTCCAAGGCGCTTCTCGCCCTGGAAGTCGACTCCCCGGAGGAGGGTAACGCAAGGTTTTCCCACGGGTTGAGGAACCCCGTCGAGCCCCGCTTGGTGGACTCCGGTGAGTGCCAGCAACTGGTGCGGACCGGAGGCGACATTGATTTGAACTCGCTTCCGATGCCCGTCTACTCGGAGAAGGACGGCGGCCCTTACGTGACCGTGGCGCTTGAGATCAGCAAGGATCCCATCGACAGGCGGGTGAACGCGTCGGTGTATCGGGTGATGCGTACGGGTAGGAACACCCTGTCGGTCATGTCGCATGCTTTCCAGGGGCTCGGCACGCATATGGCCCGAGCCGAACGGCGTGGGGAGCCGCTGGACGTGGCGATCGTCAACGGATGTGATCCGGTCCTGCTTTACGCATCGCAGGCGAAGGTAGCCCAAGGGGTGAACGAGTTGACCGTGGCCGGGGGGATCAGGGGAGAGCCGGTGGATGTAGTCAAGTGCGTCTCGGTCGACCTGGAGGTTCCGGCCTCGGCGGAGATCGTGATCGAGGGCCGGGTGCTGCCGGGGGAGCGGGTGACGGAAGGCCCCTTCGGTGAGTTTACCGGCTATTACGGGCCGGCCGAGGAGAACCATGTGATCGAGGTGACGGCGGTGACCCATCGACGCGATCCTATCTTCCTGGCGGGCATGACCGGTCTTCCCCCGACCGACAACCACATCCTCAAGTCGTTCGCCTACGAGAGCGCCCTCTACGAGAAGCTTCGCGAGACCTTCCCGGAAGTGACCGCCGTTTCGTACCCGAATTGGGGTGGTGTCCAGTACGCGGCGGTGATCGCCTTGGAACAGCGCTACAAGGGACAGGCCCGGCATGTGATCCTCACCGCGCTAGGCGATTCGTCGCGGCCCAAGTTGGTGATCGTGGTAGACGAGGACATCGACGTGTACGACACCGAGATGGTCAACTGGGCGATCATGACGCGCAGCCAGCCTGCGGAGGACACCATCGTGGTTCCCCGGGTGGCGGGCGGTCCACTCGATCCTTCGGCCCCGGAGAAGGAGGTCATCTCCGTCTGGGGCATCGACGCCACCCGTCCGTTCGGGGTTCCCTACCCGGAGGTGGTGCGGGTGCCGGGCGCCGACGATTTCACTATCTAACCAAGATAGTTGATAGTCGGGGTTGTTAGCCTACGAATTACACGGTATAGGCTGTTACCGTCATGGTATGGCTACTCGAACTACCTACGGCGTACAGTCACTCTTCGAGCAGGATCCGGCCGGATGGACCGACCGGCAGATCAATGAGCACCCCTTGGTCGAGCTGGGCTGGGGGGAGATACCTCCGGACCGGGTTGAGGAAGCCCGGCTCGTGCAGTTGGAACAGCTGCGTCGATTCCATGCCGAGGGGGTTCTGCCTTATTACGCCGAGGACACCGAAGATCTGGAGCTGCTGATCGAGATCACCGCCGACCCGTCTCGGTTTGCCAAGGTGTGCGCCAACTGGCGGTGGGCCGCCGAGAACCGGCCCCGCCGTCTCGAACTACCCCCAGGATGCAGCACTTTCCAAGAAGCCGGCGATTCCTGGTTCATAGGCGACGATTGACCCGTTCGTGCCACAATCTTTATCACACACGCCGCGTGCTCGGCGTAGGCTGAGAGCCCTTCCGATATATGTGCGCGACCAGATAAGAGAATGCATAGACCGATACAACACCGACCCGACCAGCGCACGGGTAAGGAAACTGAAGGGCGCCAATCCGGCCTTGTGGGCGCTGCGATGCGGCACCTACCGCATCATCTTCGACATCGAGACCGGAGACATCGAACTGATAGGTCACCGGCGGGATGTATACAACATGATAGGTCGTTGACTGATCGTTGTCAGTGGTCAAGGGGCTACGTGTCCCGCAACACTCGGATCAATGAGTCCCGCGATGTACGAAGGGGACATGGGACAGCGGTCGATAACCACGCCGGCCTTCCCTATAGCATCCTCGATCGCTCCGGCCAACGCCGCCGGAGGTCCTATCGTGCCGGCCTCCCCGACCCCGCGTACCCCCAGAGGATTCAACTCCGACGGTGTTTCGAAGTGGTACACCTCCGGGCTTGGCAAGTCCGTCGAGCGGGGTATCTGGTAGTCGAGGAAGCTGGCGGTGGAGAGTTGGCCCGATTCGTCGTAGAGGAGTTCCTCGGAGAGCGCCGCGCCGATCCCCTGTGCGATCCCTCCCACGACCTGCCCGTCGACGATCATGGGGTTGATCAGCTTCCCGCAGTCGTGCACGACCACGTACTTCAGGATGGACACGTGTCCGGTGACCGGGTGAACCTCGACGACGGCTATGTGCGTGCCGTAGGCGAAGGTGACCCGACCGGGATCGAACCCGGCGGCCGCAGTTAGGGGAGCGCCCATGCCCGGATCCGCGCAATCAACCAGCGACACCGAACGGGACGGAGCGCCGATGACGGACACCCGACCATCCCGGATGGTCAGGTCACCGGGATCGACCTCCAGCAGGCCCGCCGCCCGATCCAGCACCAGCATGCGCAACTCGGCGCTCGCGGCGGAAACCGCGCTCCCCACGACCACTGCGGTCCGGCTGGCAATCGTGCCGGCGCCGCTCGGGAGCAGCCCGGTGTCTCCCTGCAGGACCTGCACGGATTCCAGTGGAACGCCCATCCCGTCGGCCGCCAACTGGCCGAGCATGGTGGCGTGTCCTTGTCCCTGCGAGGGCAGTGCGATGGTTATGACCACCGTGCCGTCCGGTTCCAGGGTGGCGATAGCTGTCTCGGTGGGGCCGATCCCCGTTCCTTCGATGTAGTTGGCATACCCGATACCCAGCAACCGACCCTCGGGCCTGGCCCGGGACCGTTCCTCCCGCCAGAACTCCACGTCGGCGCGCCGGAGGGCTTCGTCGAACCCGGCGCGGTAATCGCCCCCGTCCAGGCTCAGGGGGGTTCCGTCCCGGTAGCGGATGCCGGCTTGGTAGGGCATCTCGTCCCCGGTGATGAGGTTCTTCTGCCGGAGGACGGCCGGATCGATTCCGAGTTTCCGGGCCGTAACGTCGATTATCCGTTCCATCGGGAAGACCGCTTCCGGGCGACCGGCGCCCCGGTAGGCGGAGAGGGGTGCTTTGTTGGTGAGGTAGGTCTCGTGAACGATTAGGGCTGCGGGGATGCGGTAGGTCCCCTGAAGATGGGCGGCTGTGTTGTAGGGGACCACCAGGCTCTCGAGGTTCGAGGCTCCGGCATCGGTGGTGAAGGTGTCCCGCAAGCCGAGGAATCGGCCGTCGCCGGCCAGAGCCAGTTCGATACTGTGCTGCTGATCCCTGGCGTGGACGGCGGCGAGAAAGTTCTCGGTCCGGGTCTCGACCCACTTCACCGGGGCGCCCGTCAGCCTGGCTAGTTCCGGAATCAGCAACTCCTCGGGATACACCATCGATTTGATTCCGAAGCCCCCCCCGACGTCAGGCGCCACCACTCTTATATCGGCGGGATCGAGCCCGAAGTAGGCGGCCAGCGCGTCGCGGAGCCAGTGGGGCGCCTGGTTGGACGACCACACCGTGAACACCGGCCGGGTGGGGTCGGCGAGCACCCCCCGCGGTTCGATCGGGGTCCCGGTTTGGCGTCCGGTTCGGAACGTACCGCTCACCACATGGTCGGCGCGGGCGAAGGCGAGGTCCACGTCGCCCTTGCGCACCACGAATCGGGCGGCGAGGTTGTCGGGCCGGCCCTCATTCAGCGGACCGCCGCGGAGGGCTCGGGACTGGTCGATGTCGACGACCGGATCGTGAGGTTCGTAGTCCACGTACACCTCGCGGGCGCCGTCCGCGGCTGCGTACGGACTGGTAGCGAGAACGGCCACCACCGGTTCGCCTACGTATCGCACCCGGCCGGGCGCCAGCAGGTGGGCGTACTCGGGCCTGGTCATCACCTCTACGTGCTGGCGGAGACCTTCGGGGGCGGGGAACCAGGTTGGCTGGAGGATCGGTCCGTTGGCGGGACCGAGGTCGGAAGCCGTGAATACCCTGACGACGCCGGATGTCGACACAGCTTCCACAACATCGATCGAGGCCAGTTTGCCCCTGGCCACCTGGCTCCGGACGATGGCGCAGTGGAGGGTGCCGGGGATCCGGATATCGTCGAGATAGCGGGTGCTCCCGGTGAGGATGGCCCGGTCCTCGACCCTCCGCACGGAAGTTCCCGTGAGTTTCACCTCCGGCCCGTTCCCGCCCGGCCCGCCTTGTCCGCCGCCCGAAGCACAGCGGTGACGATGTTGGCGTAGCCGGTACACCGGCACAGGTTTCCCGACAGGCCCTCACGTACTTCGTGCTCGTCGGGTTGCGGGTTACGTTCCAGCAAGTCGATCGTGGCCATCACGAAACCCGACGTGCAGAAACCGCACTGGAGAGCGTGTTCCTCCCTGAACGCCGCCTGCACGGGATGTAGTCCATCATCGTCGGCTATGCCCTCGATGGTCGTAATCGTGCGGTCGGCCGCCTGCGCCGCGAACAGGGTGCAGGACTTGACGGCGTGACCGTCGAGCAATACCGCGCACGCTCCGCAACTGGTGGTATCACATCCGATCCGTACTCCGGCGAGGTGGGCCTCCTCACGGAGAAAGTGTGCCAAGAGGAGGCGGGATTCGACCGTGGATGTCACGGTCGCGCCATTGACGCTGATCGATACGGCTAGGCGATCGGTTGCGGCGCTTTCACTCATGGTGACCCTTTCGTGCCCGTGCCCAGGCCTTCTCCAGCGCCTGGCCGGTCACCATCGCTGCTACACGGCGGCGGTATTCGGAAGATCCTCGCATGTCCGACCACGGCTCGGCCGAATGGGCCGCCGCCGATCCGGCTTCTTCGAACAACCGGCGCGAGACCGTCTGCCCCACTAGCACCGACTCGGCATCAGTCGCCCGGACGGGGATCGGACCCAGGTTGGTCAGATAGATCCGGGCATCTCCGACGGTGGACGCATCACCGGACTTCAAACACGCTGCCGCTCCGGCGATTGCGTAGTCGCCGACCTGCCGTTCATACTTTACGTAGGCGCTACCCGTGCCTGCTGGCTGCTTGGGAACTACAATCTCGGTCAGGATTTCATCCGGTTCCAGAGCCGTGGTGAAGACATCCACGAAGAAGTCACCGGCCGGTACGGTTCGGGACCCGGCCGGCCCTACGAGGGTGAACGAAGCTCCGGTGGCAGCCAGGGTGGCCGGATGGTCGTTCGCCGGATCACCGTGGGCGGCGTTTCCCCCTACCGTCGCCAGGTTCCGGACCAGAGGATCGGCGATGACTCGGCTTGTATCGATCAGCGCGGACGCCCAGCACGCCACGACGGGGGAGCGTTCGAGAGCCGACTCGGTCACCATCGCTCCGATACGCACCTCTCCGGCGGTCTCGGCAATTGTGGCGAGGGATTCGAGGCGGGATATGTCTATCAGCACCGAGGGAGAAGCGAGGCGCAGCTTCATCATGGGAATCAGGCTCTGGCCTCCGGCGAGGACCTTGGCCTCATAACCGTAGCCGGCCAGTTCATCAACGGCTTCTTCCAGGGATCGTGCAGGTACGTACTTGAAGCGTGGTGGATACACCCGGCGTCTCTCGGCTGTGCGAAGGGGTTGGTAGGTATCGTAGTTGCCGCTCACCGATTAACCCTGATTATTCAGGTTTCTCACACACCGAGGCGTGTAGAGCCAGTTCAACCCGAGTATTGGGAGCCGGACCGGGATGGGAAACGCCGATAGCTGTATTTCCTGGTCAGGGCGCGAATATGGTCTACCTCACTCATCCTCCAAACCTCCATCCATGAATGATCGGGGTTAAGGCGTTTCAGACTCGCCGGTGATTCCTGACCACAGGTGAGTTGCTGGCCCGCGTACCATGACGGGCATCGTGACGAGAACTCAGCGACTGTCTAAGGATGAAGTCGGGACTCCCCGCATAGGCGCCAACAATCGCCGCCTGGCGCGCGGCGATGGCGAGTACGTGGGCGATCTACAGCCGGAAGGCATGCATCACCTGGCCGTGGTGCGCAGTCCCCACGCCCACGCACGTATCCTTTCGGTCGACGGTTCCGCGGCGTTGGCCAGCGATGGGGTTGTCGATGTGATCCTGCCCATGGATGTAGCGGAGTACACCCGGCCGATCCCCGAAGGCTGGGACACTGCCGAAGCCGGAGCGCGTGGGGTCGACTGGTACGCGGTCGCCCAGGGTCGGGTCCGCTACGTCGGGGAAGCTGTCGCCGCGGTCGTAGCCACCGACCCGTACATCGCCAAGGCTGCGGCCGGGTACGTGAACGTCGAGTACGAGGTCCTCGAAGCTGTCAGTTCTGCCGAGGTGGCTCTACGTCCGGGTGCGGTCAGAGTGGAGCCGTCCTGGGATGACAACGTTCTGGTGGCCGATGGGTTCGAGGCCGGTGATTACGACATGGCCATGGCGTTGGCGGACCACACCGCAACCGGACGGGTCAAGTCGCAGCGCCTAACAGGGGCGCCCATCGAACCTCGCGGCATAGTCGCCGAGTACGACCCGGCAGCCGACCTGCTCACATTCCGGGAGTCGACGCAGCAACCGCACCAGGTGCAAACCTTCCTTGCCTCGGCGTTAGGGGTGAGGGAGTCGTCCATACGGGTAATACAGACCGATGTGGGCGGGGCGTTCGGTCTGAAACAACCCACCTCCCAGGAGGAGGTCATCGTGGCTTTCGCGGCCCTCCGCCTGCAAGGACCGGTGCGCTGGCTGGAGACCCGTAGCGAGAGCTTCATGGTAGGAGGCCACGCCAGGGAGACGGAATGCCGTTTCAGGGTCGGGTTCGAGCCCGACGGGAACATCACCGCGCTGTCCGTTGATATAACCGCCGATGTAGGCGCCCCCACCTCTTACCTCGGATGGGGCATGTCGTATGTCACCATGTACTCCCTCCCGACCGTCTACGAGATCGAGAACGTCCGGGTCCGCCTGACCAGCGTCGTTACGAACAAGTGTCCGTGGACCCCCTATCGGGGCTTCGGCAAGGACATAGCCTCCTTCCTTATGGACCGGGTGGTGGAGAAAGTGGCCCGCACCCTCGGGATACCGACCGAGACCGTTCGGCGCCGCAATTTCATCCCTGCCGACGCTTTCCCCTACCCCCAGGTGTCCGGCGCCATGCTCGACAGCGGGTCCTACAGCCAGGTGCTGGACACCGCCCTCGAGGCTGTCGGATATAGGGAGTTCCCGTCGATGCAGGCGGCCGCCCGGGCGGAGGGGCGCTATCTGGGCCTCGGTATCGGCCAGGAACTCACTCCTGAAGGGGTGGCCATGCCGGGAAGCATCACCAACAACGGGTACGACGGTGCGACAGTGCGGGTGATGCCCACCGGGGAGGTAATGGTTTTGACGGGCGTCACGTCGCCCGGCAACGGCAACGAGACCGGCCTCGCCCAGATCGCGGCGGAAGCTCTGGGATGCGAGTTCGATCGTGTGACCGTGGTGCAGGGAGATACCGAGTCATGCCCTTGGGGTCTGGGCAACTACAGTTCGAGGAGCATCATCATCGGTGGGTCGGCCGTGTTCGAAGCCGGCCGGGAACTGAGGCGCCGCATGCACACGGTTGCGGCCTCGATGCTGGGCAGTCGGCCCGCGAGCCTGGCTGCGGCACGGGGACGGATCTGGGTGGAAGCGGAGCCGGAGCGGTCTATCGGTTTCGCAGATGTCGCCGAGCGGGTTTACTGGCATGCTTTCGAGGAGCATGCCGACCTGGTGGAACCCGGCCTCGAGTCGACCCGCTACTTCCGGATCCCCAACATCTACCACCAGCCTGAACGGGACGGACGTTTCTCGGTTTACCCGACGTGGCCCAACGGTGTGGCGGCCTGCATAGTCGAGGTGGATCCGGACACCGGCGGGGTGGCCATCCTCCGCTACTGCATGGTCGAGGACGCCGGAAACATCATCAACCCGCTGCTCGCCGACGCCACCATGCACGGGGGGATCGCGCAGGGGCTGGGAAGCGTCCTGTACGAGCAGGTACGCTACGACGAGAACGGGCAGTTGCTCACCGCCACCCTCATGGACTACACCATCCCCACCGCGGTGGAGATGCCCAGATTCGACCTCCTCCACCATCACACCCCTTCGCCGTTTACACCGCTCGGCGTCAAAGGGGTGGGGGAGTCGGGTTTGGGCGCGTCGCTCGGTGCGGTGTGCAACGCCATCGAGAACGCCTTTCCGGAGTTGTCGATCTGGTTCGAGGAGTTGCCGCTCACCCCCGAGCGGGTCTGGAACGGGATAAGGAAGGCGATGGATCGATCCGGAAGGGAACCTCGATCGAAACAGGATCAGCAGTGGTGAACTCGTCCACTACCTCCACTCATGTCGGCCGGAGCTATGTGGGGCGCACCAACCGGATACTGGTGGCCGGTAAGGGAAAGTACGTTGACGACATTCGGCCGGGTGGCGACCTGAGCTACATGGCCGTGCTTCGCAGTCCCCACGCTCATGCCGCCATCCGGTCCATCGACACCTCGCGCGCCGAAGCGCTCCCCGGTGTCCTAGCCGTTGTCACCGGCGCCGAGATCGCGGCGCGTACCGAGCCGATACCTCAGGGATGGGACACAGCCGCGGTCGGCGCCCGGCAGGTTCGATGGTACGCACTGTGTGTGGACCGGGCCCGGTACGTCGGCGAGGCGGTGGCTGCGGTCGTAGCCGAGACCAAACACGCAGCCAACCTGGCTCTCGAGTACATAGACATCGAGTACGAGCCACTACCGGCTGCCACCGACGTGCAGATGGCGCTCGAGGACGGCGCTCCGCTGGTCGAACCCTCCTGGGGAAGCAACGTTCTCGTGAGGCGAGACCTCAAGGTAGGCGACGCGGCGGGCTCGATGGCGGGCTCACACGGCATAGTGGAGTTCGAGATCGTCAGCCATCGGGGGACCGGCGTCCCGATCGAGCCGCGGGGCCTGCTGGCGTTCTTCGACCGGAAGCGGGAAACACTCACCCTGTGGGACTCCACCCAGAACCCCCATCCGCTGCGGGTGTATCTCTCCCAGACCCTGGGCGTCCCCGAGTCCCGCATCAGGGTCATCCAACCCCAAGTGGGCGGCGCATTCGGGCTGAAGCAGCCTACGTTCCAGGAGGAACCCCTCATCGCCTACCTGGCTTTGAAGCTACGCCGCTCGATCAAGTGGATAGAACAACGGGACGAGAACTTCGCGTCCATCGGTCACGCCCGTGAGATGACGGCCCGGATAAGGGCCGGATACGACGATCAGGGGGTAGTCGACGGTATTGATGTGCAGATCGTCGCCGATGTCGGCGCACCCACCAGCCTGGTGGGGTGGGGGATGACCTTCGCGGCGAGCGGCCTGATACCCGGTCCCTACCGGATACCCAACACACGGGTGCGCCTGACCACCGTGGTTACCAACAAGACACCCTGGAACTCCTACCGGGGTTTCGGCAAGGACGTCGCCAACCTGTGGCTGGAGAGGGTCATGGATGAGGTAGCGCGGGCCACCGGTTTGGATCGGGGCGAGGTGAGGATGCGCAACTTCCTGCGATCGGAGGAGTTCCCTTTTGCTCGTGAAGGGGGCGGCGTCATCGGCAGCGGCGACTACCACGCCACCCTCCGAGAGGCGATGAGCCTGGTCGGCTACGCCGACTTCGAGCATCGTCGCCGGACGGAGTGGGCAGAAGGGCGGTATGTGGGGGTAGGGATCGGCTACGAGCTCACCCCCGAGGGATGCGCCATGCCGGGATCTGTGATGATCTCCGCCTACGACGGCGCCACCGTCAGGGTAGGACCGACGGGGGAGGTAACGGTCCTCAGCGGGATCACCTCCCCGGGCAACGGCAACGAGACCGCCCTCGCCCAGATCGCAGCCGACGGGCTCGGTTGCCGGTTCGAGGATGTGCGGGTGGTGCAGGGCGATACCGTCGTGTGCCCGTGGGGGCTCGGGAACTACAGCTCGAGGGGCGTGATCATCGGCGGCTCGGCGGTGGGGGAGACGACAGCCGAGTTGCGGTCCCGCCTGATGGAGGTCGCCGCCAACATGTTGGAGGTCTCACCGGCGGACCTGCAAGCACGGGAAGGCCGGATCGGGGTGGTAGGAGCGCCACAGCGATCGGTCCTGATTTCGGAAGTGGCCGACGAGATGTACCGGCGCCCCTACGGGCCCGCCACCGAGAACGTCGAGCCCGGCCTGGAGGTCACCCGCTACTACCGGGCCGAGAACATCTACCACCAACCGGCTACCCAGGGACGCTTTAACGCCTACCCGACCTGGCCCAGCGCGGCCGCCGCCTGTGTGGTGGCGGTTGACCCTGAAACCGGGCAGGTAGATGTGCTCGACTACTATCTGGTCGAGGACGCCGGAACCATCGTGAACCCGCTGCTGGTCGACGCCAACCTGCACGGAGCGACCGCGCAGGCCTTAGGTGGCGCCTTCTTCGAGCAGATCAGCTACGACGAGTCGGGCCAGCTACTGACCGCGACCCTCATGGACTACACGATTCCCACCGCCGTGGAGATGCCGAGGGTTAATGTGGCCCACCAGGTGTACCCGTCGCCGTTCACCCCGCTCGGTACTAAAGGCGCGGGGGAGTCCGGAATGGGCTGCGCGCTGGGTGCGCTGGTCGGCGCCGTCGAGGACGCCTTGCGCGACCATCACGTCCGTATAAACGAGATTCCGATGACACCGTCAAGGGTCTGGGGAGCGATCCAGAAGGCGCCGACCGCGCGACCGGCGGCGGCTGAAGGCGGTGAAGGACGGTAATGAGAAGCGAACCGCAATGGGTCTCCGGTGGTGGACCGTTCGGTAACCGGGTTGTATGCTGCTATTCGACCCCCTTGGACAGGGGGTCCTGCCAGCCGCTCCGAGGAGAGATCGATGTTGCACAAGGATCTGCGCGGGTTTCTTAGCTACCTGTCCGACCGGGGTGAATTAGCGCACCTTCCAGGACCGGTCGATCCTCTGTACGAAGTCGCGGCGTACATACGAAAGAGCTCAGACGTGCTCGGCCCCGCGTTCCTTTTCGACGAGGCCAAGGGAAGCGACATGCGGGTGGTGGCCGGCGTGTTTTGCTCGCCGTCCAAGGCCATCCACGCGTTGCGTGCTTCGGGACCCACCGACGCCCTCGAGATCTTCATGAACGGTCTCGAAAACCCCATCCCTCCCGTGGTGGTGGACGACGGGCCATGCCAGGAGGTCGTCATCACGGGCGACGATGTCGACCTGACCACTCTGCCTATCCCCACCTACTCGAAGCAGGATCCCGGACCGTTCGTTACGGTCGGGGTGGAGATTGCCAGAGATCCGGTTTCCGGCGCCCGAAACGCCGGAATCTACCGGATGCAACTGTACGGGCCTACTGAGATGGGTCTTGCCTCCAGTCCTTACTCGGACTTCGACGCCATCCGGGTCCACGCCGAGGAACTCGGACGGCGTCTCGAAGTGGCGGTGGCGATCGGAGTCGACCCGGTGATCCAGCTGGCGACCCAAGCCCGGGTTCCCTTCGGTGTCGACGAGCTGGCCATCGCGGGAGGCGTGCACGGGTCTCCGGTTGAACTCGTCAAGTGCAAGACGATCGACTTGGAGGTGCCTGCAACTTCCGAGCTGGTCCTCGAGGGCTACATCGAACCCTACCTGCGTCGTGAGGAAGGGCCGTTCGGGGAGATGACCGGCTACGTCGGGCCGGGAGGTCCGGAGCCGATCTTCACATGCACCGCCATCACCTCCCGCACCGATCCGATCTACCAGGCCGGATTGACCGGCATCCCCGTCACCGAGAACCACGTCCTCAAGCTCCTGCCGATGGAGGCGAACCTGCTCAAGGCTATGCGGCAGGTGTATCCGGACATCACCGGTGTCCGGTACGCACCGGAAGGGGGCGCAGAGTTCCTGGCTGTAATCAGCATGAAGCAGCGATACGTCAACCAGGCCAAGAACGTGCTTCTGACCGCCCTGGGGAGCGTGGCCCACCCGAAGGTGGTGATCGTGGTGGACGACGACATCGACATCTACGACACCACCAAGGTCTGGTGGGCGGTTCTCACCAGGGCCCAGCCGGCCGAGGATGTGGTAATCATTCCCCGGGCTGCGGGTGGCCAGCTTGACCCGTCCGCCCCCAGCAAGTTCGGTTCGTCGCTGATGGGGATCGATGCCACCATACCTTACGGGGCCGACTTCGCCGAGGTGGTCGAGATACCCGGCGTGGATGAAGTACCCGACTGGTCGCAGTGGATCGGGCTTCGGTGACCGCCGGCTACAGATCCAGCGGTACCTGCCTGAGATCAATCACCCTTCGCGGTCTTGATCAGTTCCATCAATAGCTGCCGGTTCTCGTCGATCATTGACGCACTGGAAATGCCGATTCGATATCGTCTGTTCCGGGTGTCGTAGGAAAGCCGATCTACTCCGTACTCGTCGATCATCTCTGTTATCTCAACCGAGCGGGGTATCCTCAGTTCGACGTTTAATTTTTTCTTCAGTGGCCTCATAAGAATGTAGTTGTCGGCCACGTTGTCCTTGGCCAGTCCGATGTAATACTTGTTGTACTTCAAGGTCACACCGTCATCCTGCTCCTCAACCAGGGAGTGAAGACGATCCACTAGCTTCATTGTCTGTGGTGTGGCCTTGCTTTCCCAATAGGGTCTGTCTGTAGGCTCGGCTCTATCCTCTTCGTCCGTTCCCAAGACCAGAAGATCCAAGACCTTGGTGAATACCAGGCTGACCTGGTTGTCCGACACCCGGAGCGCCGTCATCTGGACGGCGACGATAGGGATGAACCCGTTGAAAGGCTGATCACGTTGAAGAATCGGCTCGTGATCTCCTCAGCGACGATTACGGCCACATGCTCGTACTGAGGATATTGTCGCCTTTCGTTGTCCCAGTACTCCAGGGTGCGGATGATGTGGGACTCATCGGTAGCGCCCAGTTGCAACTCCACCTCGTAGCGGGTGGCGCCGTCGGGATCGCTGAGAAGCATGTCGAGTCGTCCTGCTCGTGGCTGGCGCCGCTCGACCTCCCTAACGTCGAGTTCTCCGAGTCCTAGTAGCGAAGGGTCATCTTCGAGCACCCTCTGTACCCACCGCTCAGAAAGGTCCGGGCTGTTCTTCATAGGGACCTTGCTCAACGTGACATGCTTCATGGACTCCCAATTCAGGCGGATACGCGAGGATGTTCCCCACGCCGGCCAAAAACTAACAGGCTATCTTTCCTTCGGTGAGCAACTGTGCCCGACCGGCTGGTCTCGACCGTCCGACCGGACGGGATAGGATTGGCGGATGGTAACGACAGGTAGGGACGTGAACGCCATCGAGGTGAGGGACGTGACCAAGCGTTTCGGTACCACGGACGACGCGGTCGTTGCGGTGGAGGACATCTCCTTCTCGGTCGGGCAGAACGAGTTCGTATCCATCGTGGGCCCGTCGGGTTGCGGCAAGTCGACGATGCTCCGGCTCATAGCCGACCTGCTGCCGCCGTCATCGGGCTCGATCAGCGTGGCCGGCCTGACCGCCCGGGAGGCACGGTTGGCGCGGGCTATCGGCGTCGTTTTCCAGAATCCGGTCCTGTACGCCTGGCGTTCGGTGCGGCGCAACGTTGAACTCCCCCTGGAGGTCATGGGGGTCGGCAGAGCGGACCGCCGGCTGCGGTCGTCGGAGATGCTGGAGTTGGTAGCCCTTGACGACTTCGCTCGCAAGAGTCCCTGGCAGCTTTCGGGAGGCATGCAGCAGCGGGTGTCGATCGCCCGGGCGCTCTCCTTCAACCCCGACATTCTCCTGATGGACGAACCTTTCGGCGCGCTCGACGAGATCACGAGGGAGCGTATGAACGCAGAGTTGCAGCGGATCTGGGACACGACCCATACCACCATCCTCTTCATCACCCACTCCATTCCCGAAGCCGTGTTCCTCTCCAACCGGGTACTCGTCATGAGCCCCCGGCCCGGCCGGATCGTGCTTGACCGGCACATCGATCTGCCACACCCCAGGAACGAGCAGACCCGTGAGGACGACCGGTTCTTTCACCTGGTCAACGAGATCAGGGCCGGCCTCCGCGAGTAGTCCGTCAGCCGAATGGCTCCCCCGGCGGTCAGACCTCCCTCATCGCGCTGACGGTGCGCTTCCAGCGGGACACCACGTCCTCCCGGCGAGGTAGCTCGAAGCGGATGCCGGAAGTGAGGGTGGCGTAGCCCACCATGTCGCTGAGCGCCTTTGCCACCCCGCAGACGAAGTAGTCGAGAGACTTGCCGCCTACGCGGAGGTCGGCTGTTCCGGTGACTTCGAGTTCTATGTAATGGCCCGCTCCGCCGTGTACGAGCGCCAGCGTCCCTTTCGAGTTGCGGCGCAGGTTGTTACCGCTGGTCGTACCCTTCCAGAGGGCCATCCTCACCTCGTTTGGACCGGTGGCGAGTAGCTCGCCCACGCTCAGCATGGCGAGATGGGGCCAACCGCTGTCGCTGACAGTCAGCAGGAGCACTGTCTCGCCGACCTTGCTGTCCAGTTCCCTTCCGTCTAGCAGGGCCAGCAGGTCGCGGCTGAGTTCGGCGCCTTCAATCCGTGACATTCCAGCTCCTTGGTTCCATCGCCTGCATCGTACGCCGAGACCGGTCCGGCGGCGGGTGACCAGCGACTCGGTGGCCATCTTACGACGGCGGGCCGGGGTAGGCGCGCCGTGTTTGCGTTCCAGGGGATCGATCCTCACGAGGTCGAAGGCTTGATGACTAACATCGCCCTCACGAGCCGAGGTGACGAAGGGAGTTGCTCGTGCCCAAAGATCTGAGGAGCTTCCTCAAACGGGTTGAGGCCAACGCTCCGTCCGAACTGGTGCGTGTGTCCCGACCGGTGAGCCCCGTGTACGAACTTCCCGGGGTGCTGCGGAAGCTTCAGTCCGAAGGCCGCTACCCCGCCGTGCTCTTCGAGTCGGTGGAGGGCGCCGACCTGCGGACGATCTCGAACGTCCTGGGCAGCGCCACTTTGCTGGCCGAGGCGCTCGAGACGACGCCGACCGAGATGACGAGAGCCTATATCGACCGTGAAGATGCTCGCATTCCTTACGAGGTCGTCGACACGGGACCGGCGCAGGACGTTGTTATCGAAGCTGGTGATGTCAACCTCCACGAGATCCCCATTGTGACCAACTGCGGAAAGGATTCGGGACCATTCATCAGCGCAGGAATCACCACCGTGCGCCATCCGGGGACCGACAAGTTCAATTCCGGCATCTACCGCATGATGGTCCATTCCCGGAACACTCTGGGGATGAGTTACGAGAAGCACACCCACATCGGGCAGGTGCATCGGCCTTTCGAGGCCCGAGGCGAGCCTCTAGAGGCGGTGACCTGGATCGGCCACCACCCGGCCTGCCTGCTGGGTTGCCAGTCGAAGATTCCCTTTGGCGAGGATGAGTACGAGGTAATGGGCGGCTTGCTCCAGGAGCCGCTTCCCGTCACTATGGCCAAGACAGTCGACGTGCTAGTCCCCGCCTATGCCGAGGTGGTTATAGAGGGCCGGATCCTTCCCCACGAGCGCATCGGTGAGGGTCCCTACGGGGAGTTCACCTGGTATTACGGGCTGGAGCGTCCCAGTCCCGTGATGGAGGTGACCGCCATCACCCACCGCAAGGATGCGATATTCCACCATCTTTTCGCGGCGCACCCCGAGCACAACCTGACCGGACGGTTAGGAAGGGAATCGGTGCTTTACAAGCGGGTTAAGGCGGCGGTCCCGTCGGTCATCGACGTGGCGATGCCGATGTCGGGCATCTGCCGGTTCCACGCGTATGTCCGGATCCGCAAGGAGTACGACGGTGCGGGCAAACTCGCCGCCCTGGCAGCCCTCTCCTCTGACCCTTTCGTGAAGCTGGCGGTGGTTGTGGACGAGGATGTGGACATCCACAACGACGCCGAGGTACTTTGGGCGATTGCTACCAGGACCCAGCCGGATCGTTCGACGTTCTTCGTTCCGGAATCCGCCACATCGCGTCTCGACCCGGCTTCCTACTCGATCTGGAGCCGCTGGGAGAAGGACACCATGAACACCAAGTGGGCCATCGACGCAACCAAGCCGGTCGAGGCCCCTTTCGAGGAAAGGGCGGATGTCCCGACGGAGGTATGGGAGGGTATCGATCTCTCCGACTATCTCACCGAGTGGCGATCCGTTGACGCATCGTGACTGGCCGTACTAGTAGACCGGGAGAGTCGGCATGACCATCGGCGAGGGTAGGAAAGCGCTGTTGTGGGCGGCCGTAACCGATCTCGATCTCCAGATCTATAAGGCAACCGTCTACAAGCTCCGCTGGGATTCGCCCGGAGTCGGGCTCGACATGGCGCTTCCGGCGTTGGAAGAGGCACGCCTGACCCTGGAAGAGGTGGGAGACTGGCCCGAGGCCCTTGCCGGCGAGGTCGGCCACTTCCGGTTCGCGCTGTCCGAGTACACCCGAAGCCTCGAGATAAGGGATCACACCACCGCGAGCGGCCAGCAGACCTCTTTACTTCTGGCCCTAGCCAAGTTGCGCGCCGCTGTCCGCGACCTCTAGCCCGATTCTTCATGGATCGGGGTTAAGCGGAGTGACGGTCGGAGATCGTTCGTCTTCTATAAATACCTATAGCTGAAGGCCGTATTGTTGATATCGCGATGAGCAGAGACAATCCCGTGATCGTTTCGCAGGCCGGTTGGTTCCATCGCGTCCTCGGCGGCGGTCCGACGGGAGTCTCGTTCAACGGGAAGGCGCTACAAATCGAAGGACGGGCCGGAACTCCAGCGGAATCGATTCCTTTGGACGAGATCGATGAAATACAGTTGGTGCGGCGCTGGTTTCGGCATCGATTGACCATTTTCGCGGCGAACCGGATGGAGCGCGAGATAGGGGGACTCGACTACCGGGCGCGCGAAATCCATGACGCGATCATAAGGGACGTTACCCGGCGCGCCGAAGAGGTCGGCGTTCGCCTGTTCCAACTGGAGGAGCAGTTGGAAGCTCTCCTCGATGGCACGCGGTACGTCCGGTACTCCGCCGCGGCACCTGTTCACGACGCGGTTGTCGCTACGGTGCAGCGGGCGAGTGGCCTTGTCCGCACTCGCCTCAGGGAGGACGCGAGTGCTGCGCTACGAAGGCTTTCGATGCTCACACCCGAGGACGAGTTTCATCGGGTCCGGTCGGATACCAACGCGCGGTTTATCTCAAACAGCATCCCGGCGGTGCGTGCTTCCGTCGGGAAGTTGCTTTCCTTTCCCTTGACCGACGAGCAGGCTGCGGCCGTTGCGACAGATGAGGATGTGACTCTGGTACTCGCCGGGGCGGGGACCGGGAAGACCGCCACCATCGTCGGGAAGGTCGCTCACCTTGTCCGGAACGAACAAACCGAACCGGATGCAATTCTGGTGCTCGCCTATAACAAGAAGGCCGCTAAGGAGATAAGGGAACGCCTCTCAGGCACCGAGCTATCCGACGTGGAAGTCTCCACTTTCCATGCGTTCGGACGGAAGGTCATCGCTTCTGATGCCGCCCCCAAAGTAGCCAAGGTCGCGGGCGACAACTATGCGCTGAAGCGGAGAATAGAAACGATTGTCGACTCACTCCTAGCAGATCCGGGCCAACAGGACCACGTTATCGACTTCCTTGCCTATCATAACAAACCTTATCGTTCTGCGTTCGACTTCAGGACTCGCAAGGAATATGAAGAATATGTGCGCCGTGTCGAACTACGTACGCTGAATAATGTCTTGGTCAAGAGCTATGAGGAACTATTAATAGCAAACTATCTCACCGAGCATGGGATAAGGTTCGAGTACGAAGCAAACTACGAGATAAATACGACTACACAGAAACGTCGGCAGTACCAACCGGATTTCTTCTTACCGGACTACGGTATCTATATTGAACACTTTGCCCTTGACAAACAGGGTCGTGCACCACAAGGTTGGCCACAGTATATCGAAGGGGTTAATTGGAAACGTACTATACATAGACAGAACAACACAAATCTTATAGAGACTTACAGTTGGCAGTGTAAGGACGATAGTCTACTGCGCCTCTTACGGACTCGGCTTGAGGAAGAGAACGTGAGCTTCTCGCGTGTATCACGCGAGAAGCTTGTACAAACGATGGGTAGCAGGATGTTTTCCTGGCTGAGTGAACTACTAGTAACCTTCTTGAACCACTTCAAGTCTATCGGTCTTGGAGTCGGGGAACTCCGTCAGCGCGCGCGTACGACGGGCGACTGGCTACGTAACCGGAGTTTTGTAAACGTATTCGAAGTAGTACAAGACAGGTATGAGCGTGGCCTCAACACTGAGAACGAGATCGATTTCCATGACATGATCAACAATGCGATACGCTATCTGCTTGATGGCAGGTGGGGACATCCGTATAGATATATTCTCGTAGACGAGTTCCAAGACATTTCTCGCGGACGCATGAAACTACTCGAAGCCCTACGCGAATGGTACCCGGAGTCGGCGTATTTCCTCGTAGGTGACGACTGGCAATCAATATATCGTTTCGCAGGCAGCGATGTTGGAGTTCTCCGAGAAGTAGCTAATGGTCGCTCCAGGCTAGGCCACGCTTCTGTCGAGAATCTAAGTCTCACATTCCGCTTCGCGGACGGGATTCTAAGCCCGTCATCAAAGTTCGTTCAGAAGAATCCGGAGCAAACCCGACGACCATTACGATCGATGCGTACCTCTGCAGAGGGTGGAATCACAATCGTGGTTCCTCCTCGTATCCTGAACCAAGACGACAACCGCAAACCCAACTATCGCCACAAGAGAAACAAATGGGACTCTAACTCGTGGGGCGTGCAACGTTCGCTCCAGGACATTAGACAGCTGTCGAATGATGAAAGGAATGTACCGTCCGTCCTAGTTCTGGGACGTTACAGGAATAGCGAAAGGTCCCTTGAGGGCTGTCCGGATCGTAGGTCCTTCCGGGTTGAGTTCAGCACAGTTCACACAGCGAAGGGTCGGGAAGCCGATTTTGTTGTCGTACTGGATCTCAACCGGGGGGGCTTTCCATCCACAAGGGAAGACGATCCGTTGCTCGACTTGGTGCTACCTCCGCGATCGGGAACTGCGTACCCGTATGCCGAAGAGCGCCGATTGTTCTATGTAGCAATGACTCGAGCGAGGAAGGGCACCTATCTAGTCACCGATCAGAACCGGCCGTCACCGTTCATCCGGGAGTTGATCGGGTACTCGCCGAGCTTGCGCCAGATCGGTGAGCCCATCCAACCATGCCCTACCTGTGCCGATGGTGTAGTCAGGATGATTGAAGGCAAGTACGGCTGGTTCAAGGGTTGCAGCGGGTACTACGCCAAGCCACCTTGCAGGTATACGAAGAGTGTCGGAAGCAGTGCATCCGATCCCTCGACCAGACGGTGATCGAACGGGGTGCCTATTTGTCGGCATCTGCCCAACCGGTGAAGCCGCTCTCATTAGCCCCGATTATTCATGGATGGAGGTTTGGAGGATGAGTGGAGTAGACCATATTCGCGCCCTGACCAGGCAGTACAGCTATCGACGTTTCCCTCCCTCTCCGGTGTGGAGATTCACTTGCAGGGTGAACGGTAGGTTTCTCCTGATACTCGTGTTGAACTGGCGTTACATGGCGCGGTGTGTGGGAAACCTGAATAATCAGGGCTAGACAAATACTGTAGACGGTCGATCCGGCTCCCTTACCACCGGATACGAAAAACCGTCGACCGGTTCTGTTCGTACGAAAGGAACTCAGCCGGTGGGTCGCCGGGTTGGTGAGCGGAGAGTTATCCTCCGGGTGGTCCAACCGAAGGGCGCGCCCACATGACCCGAAGCCCACCCTCTGTCCGGGCCGTCCGCCTCCGACGTTTGCCGCATCCGGACGAGCGCCGCCATTGGTCGTCCACCAAGGAGCCTGCGTGACCGCCGGGCCTTCCCGCCGGGCTCCCTACCTCGGTCTCTCGCGTCCCGCCTTCGGGCTGTTCATCACCTTCATCGGGGTGTTGGTGCTGAGTTTCGAAGGTGTTCTGATCCGGTCGATCGAACTCGATTCGTGGACGCTCCTGTTCCTGAGGGGTGTCCTGGCGTGTCCCGGGCTGTTCCTGTTCTTCTTGATCGCGGAGCGGCGCGGGTGGGGGAAACAATTGCGCTCCATGGGGTGGGCCGGTGTGCTGGCGGCTGTTCTGTTCGCGATCGACAACGTCGGGTTCATCTACTCGATCACTCACACCTCGGTGGCCAACACCCTACTGCTGATCAGCCTCAGCCCGCTCTTCGCCGGCCTGTTCACCCGCCTGCTGCTTAGGGAGACGGTTCCCCGTCGAACTTGGCTTGCCATACTGGGAGGAGGGGTGGCGACGCTGATCATCTTGCTCGGGTCGCTTGTGGAGGGTGATCTCTCGGGCACGCTTGCCGGCCTGATAGCGGCGGCAGCCATCGGCGGCACGCTGGTGGTGCTGCGGGCCAATCCAACTTTGAACATGGTTCCCGCGGTGGCCATCGGATCGGGGTTAGCAGCCCTGGTGGGGTTGCCTGCATCCACTCCCGGTTCCGCCGATGCCCAAGACTGGGTCTATCTCATCGCGCTGGGATTCTTTGTCGTACCGGTGGCCTTTGGCCTCATCGCCACCGGTCCCAGATTCATTCCGGCGGCCGAGGTCGCCCTGCTGCTCCTGCTCGAGACGGTGCTCGGTGCCTACATGGTGTGGGCGATCATCGGGGAGGAGCCGTCCGTGACCACGATTGTGGGTGGGCTCATCCTGGTGGGGGTGCTTGCAGCGCACTCCGTCACCGGCCTCAAGAATATGGAGGGCCGCCGAGAGTTGGGGCTCTCTGACCAGGACGCTATCCCACCGGAGTAGCGGATGGACCAAAGCGCGTCGTTAATCACGCCGGCGGGCGTCTACCGGTTAGGCACAACCCCTTGCTAATAGGAATGAGACCTTTTATCATTACCATTCACCTGCACTTCATGTTGCAAGGTCACCAGAGCGGCGACCGGGGGCTTGCACTCCATCTCCGGGCACTCGGTCGCCGGTTCTGCTTTTTCCGGACTACGGGTATCGAGAATCTGAACCGTTGAACCAGGTGTGTTCGACTGCCGCCAATTGCCATCTCTCGCTTGGAGGAATCGATCATTTCCGTCATGCTCGTAGCCGTGCAGACGAATAGAAGGTCGTAGTTATGGGCTGGCTCTCGCGGCTTTCCCGGCAGGCGAAAGGACTGCTGATCACCTCTGTGGGTGTCGTGGTCCTGAGCCTCCAGGGTATCCCGATAAGACTGGTCGAAGTGGATGCGTGGACCCTGCTGTTCGTGCGGGGCGTCCTAGCGGCGCCGGGCCTATTCGTCTTCTTCTTTGTGATGGAGAGGTCCCGCTGGAAGGATCAGCTACGCGCCATGGGACTGGCGGGGGTGACCGCGGCGCTGCTGTTCGCTTTGGATAACGCGATGTTCATCTATTCGATCACTCACACCTCGGTTGCCAACACCTTGCTCATGATCAGCCTAAGCCCGCTCTTTGCCGGGTTGCTGACCCGGATCGTGCTACGGCGGCGGGTCCCCAGGCGAACATGGCTCGCCATCCTCGGCGGAGCGGTCGCCACGCTGGTGATCATGCTCGGCTCGCTGGTAACAGGCGACCTGGTCGGGACCCTCGCCGGGTTGGTCGCTTCCGTATCCATCGGTGGGACGTTGGTGGTCCTGCGATCCAAACCATCACTGAACATGATCCCGGCGATCGCGATCGGAGCAGGGTTGAGCGGATTGGTGGGCCTGCCGCTAGCCAGTCCCGGCTCGGCCAATCTCCGAGACTGGATACTGCTCCTTCTCCTCGGTCTTTTCGTGATGCCGGTGGCGTTCGGCCTGATCGCTACCGGACCGAGGTTCATTCCGGCCGCCGAGGTGGCCCTGCTGTTGCTGTTGCAGACCGTTCTGGGGGCTCTCTGGGTCTGGATTGCGGTTGGGGAGGTACCGACCACTCTCACTCTGGTGGGAGGCGTGATGTTGACAGCCGTTCTCGCCGCACACTCCGTAGCTACGTTGAGAAGCCTCGAAACACCCCGATAGTCAGTTCCCCCGGATCGCGCGCCTCAAGCGCCCTTCCGATGATCTTCTCGGAGATAGTCGTAGACGGCGGTCTCGAAATCGAGGTAGCCCCCAAGCGATGTGGGGTCGGCGAACGGGTATATCTGGGTGGCCCAGAAGCCGCCCACCCCGGTGGCCCGGTCGATCCAGTAGTACAGATTGGCAAGGCCGGCCCATGCGAGGGCGCCGGCGGGACGGCCGGTCGGGGCGTTCTCGTCGTTGCTCATGAAGGTCAACCCCCACGACTTGGGCATGCCCGGGAAGAACTCGGCGTAGTGGGAGAGAGTCGGGATGACACCGGGCAGCCCCCTGATCTTCATGTCACCCAGCCCGTTCTGCGCCGCCATCTCCACGGTGCTCTTCCTCAGGACCCTCCCGTCGGGACCCATGCCGTCGTTGAGCCACATGCGGATGAACCTGCAGTAGTCATCCGCGGTCGAGTACAGGCCATGTCCGCCCATATGTATTTCCGGGTCACCGGGCAACTCGTAGTCGAGAACCTCCAAAGACCCGTCTACTCCCCGCTGATGTATATGCGCCATCCGGCTCCGCATATCCGCGTCCAGGGTGAAGGCGGTGGAGTCCATTCCGAGAGGTTCCAGGATCCGTTCCTGCATCACCTCGCCGAGACGCTTGCCACAGATCCCCTCCACCACCTGCCCTGCCCAATCGATGTTCGACCCGTACTCCCAATCGTCGCCCGGATCGAAGAGCAGAGGAGTCATGATCGAAGCCTTGGAAGATGTGGCGACGCTCGGCTGGTCGTGGTCTTCCGCCAATCGGTGGTACTGCTCGTTGCAGAAGGCGTACGCCAGCCCAGCGGTATGAAGTAGCAGCATCCTTGTCGTAACGTCACGTTTGGGAGGACGTAACACCGGGTCGCCGCGGGTGTCGAACCTCTCCAGCACCTGGAGCTCGCCGATGTCGGGCGCATAGTCCTTAGCCGGAGCGTCAAGATCGAGGAGACCGTCCTCCACCAGTTGCAGGCAGGCAGTGCCGGTCACCGCCTTGGTGGTGGAGAAGATCGCGAACACGGTGTCGGTTGTCATTGCTTGACCGGTTTCCAGCGATCGGACTCCCGCCGCGCCCTCGTAGATGGCGCCCTCACGGTTGGTAGCCAATGCTACGACTCCGGGCATCCTTGGGTTGCCTGACACCACGTCATCCAGCACGGCGTCCGCCGCCACCAAACCCCTCGCCATGACGCCCTCCGTTCTGCCTCTGCGACCACCGCAGCGTATATGTCCCATCGGCCGAATCCGAGATCCGAGTCACTACGAGGTCGGCTGGGTCAGACCCCGATGATCCGCGCTCGAGTACGGAGTTCCGAGAGGAGCGCTCGCATGTCCCCGGTGTCGGATGTGAGAACCACGATCTCGTTGGCGGGACTGGCGCCGCTCAATGCTAATACCCGCGACCGAAGCATCAATCACGTCCGATGTTCCTGTCCGGCTGCATAATTGTCCTGCCACCCGCGCCATCGATCCGTCAAGAGGAACCTCGTCGCATCGCTTCAACGTCCTTGCCAGTACGACCTGGCGGTTCGAGTCCCTCCACACCTGCCCGATCACCCCAGCAGGTGCGAGTACCGAGTAGCCATTGTCGAAGGCGGAGTGCAATATCGTCAACACATCGCGATCACCTCGGTCCACCGCGATCAGCGCCCCGGCGTCAAGTACGAACGTCGGCACCGGATATGAGGGCATGGGCTCGGGCCTTTTCTTCTTCGGTGAAGGCGCCGTTCTCCTCCTGCCATTCGGCCAACACCCGGCCGAGGCCCGCCAGAGCCCGACGCTTCTTCTCGGGGTTGTTGTGCCAACGCTCCGGATCCCTCGCGAACTTCTCTCTGTACTCCCTCAGCGCCTCGGCCAACTGTTCGTCCATCGGGCCTTCGTCGGGAGCCACGATGATGCAATACAGCTTGTCGGTCGTCTGGTCGGACATGCCTACTTCATGATTACCGTCCATATATCCAAGATAACATAACAGATCGATATAGCCGAGGGTCCGCTCACATACGATCAGTGGCGGAGAGACAACGCTGCGACCATCATCCGGCAATAGACTCGGATTGATCTGAGATCGGGCAGTCCAGCAACTCTCTCATGAAGGCGCCATCCGCCCCGGATTTGAATTGGATGAGACCTGCTCCTCGGTCCTGGAAGTCCTCCCCATCATCTGAGTGGCGCTGGCAAAGGACGCACCGGTGCCTGTCTTCTATGAGTGGATCGCAACGATCATCACAAATCATTGAAATCAAAAGTAAACGCACATTTTAGAGGCATGGCCCATACGTGCAGCGGTAGAGTGATCTGCAGACGGCTCCACCGGGTGCACGGTCGAATAGCGCGACAAGGGACCAAACATCCACGGCGCTGGACCACAACCTGGAGGAAAAGAATGAGAAGCATTGCAGGTCGGTACAAGGGATGGGCTGTACTTACGGCCATGCTTGTCATGGCTGCAGCGTGCGGAGGCGACGACCCTCCCGACACGACCGCCGCTCCCACGACGCCGGCAACAACCGCCGCCACGACAGCAGCAACGACCGCCGCTCCCACGACAGCCGTTTCAGGACTTTCAGGCGAGATAACGGTGGCTGTCCACCCGGACTGGGACTTCATACGTGATGGCGCCGACCAGTACATGGCGGCGAACCCGGGAACCACGATCATTCTGGAGTCCATAGTCGGTGGAAACGACTATTTCCCGACCCTGCCACGGATTCTCGCGACTGACGAGGCGCCGGACGTTACCGTGCTTCAAGTGGGTTTCGCAGGTACTTGGGAAGATCTGGTAAACACGGGGACTTTGTCAGACCTCAGTGACGTATACGCCGAGGATGGGCTTGAAGATGCCTTTCTCGGTCCCGTCGTCGCCACCTACACCGATGCGGATGGCGGGCACTCTGCTATAAACGTCGGGCTCAACTGGATTCCGGTCGTTTACTACAACAAGGACATGTTCGCCGAACTAGGGATTGAGGCGCCCGACGGAGGCCGAGTCGCCTCGATGGACGACTGGTATGCAATCACCGATGCGCTGAAGGATGCGGGTAAGACACCTCTAGCGCTAGCCGTCAGCGGATTCAGAGCCACAATGTGGTTCACAGGCCAATACATGGCGAGCAACTGCGGGACCGACTGGGCGCTGGCACTGGAGCAAGGATGGCTGCCCGGAGCAACTCCGACAGCTAGATTCACGGATCCCTGCGCCGTGGAAGCATTCGAGCTCATCAACAGCGAATGGAATGACCGGGGAGTCTATGGAGATTCACCCTCAACAGTGAGTCGCGATATCGGACAGACTCTCTTCTTCACGGAAGAGGCGGGAATGTTCATGAGCGGCAGTTGGGAGGTGGCAGCCATCAACGCCGCGGACTTGCCTTTCGAAGGAAGTTGGCTGCTTATGCCTTCCATGGCGGCTGCGCCGACCCAGTTCCAGCTGGCAACGATCGACGGATTGGGCGTCGCAGCCAATAGCGATAATCCGGAGTTGGCGGCAGACTTCATTTCCTATATCGCCGGCGCGGACTTTCAGACATATATGGCCCAGTACTCCCGGTTCTCGGGCCGGAAGGATGTCGTACCTGATCCTGCGACGGTTCCTCCGCTTGCCCTGAGCCAACTCGCCGCACTAGATGAGTTCGCGGGCCAGCCGGCGCCGAACACTCTGCTACACATCCGGCTCCGCGATCGAATTGCGGAAGGCTGGGTGGAGATGCTGGTAGGGACGATAACTGCCGCAGATCTCGCTGCCGATCTAGAGCGAATCGCAGATGAACTCCGATCCGGTTAGGAGATGGTCAACTTCGAGCACACCGTGACCCAGATGTAATCGATGATGCCGGTATCTCAGCAGACACGCCGGAGACCTCCACTTGGTGGAGGTCTCCGGTCGTCTTGGGTCTGGCTTGTCTTTGCCTTACCCGCGGTATTCCTGTCGGCGTTCCTTCTTCTATATCCGTTCCTTGACTCAGCAAGGATCTCGTTGCTCGATTGGACCGGCGTCGGCCAAGGTACCTTTATCGGACTCGAAAACTACTACGACCTGGTTCGAGACCCGATTGCGAGGCTGGCCCTCCGTAACACGATCGTCTATTCGATCGGGATGACTATGGGAACCGTCGGGATCGGGGGTGCCATCGCACTAGCTATCGATCGCAGAATCCCCGGCGCGTCAACCTTCAAGTTCCTGATTTTCCTACCTGTACTGCTTCCGATCGTCTTCACCAGCCTTATGTGGGCATTCTTCCTCGACGGCAACTTCGGGGGAATCAACACTGTTCTCGGATGGATCCATCCATCTCTTTCACGCCCCTGGCTTGGTGATCCCGCCACTGTAAATATCGTGATCATCTTTGTTAGCGTTCTGCAGTTCGCCGGTTTTCCGATGGTGATTCTGGTTGCCGCATTGCGAGACATACCTAACGACATCCATGAAGCGGCCACCATAGATGGGGTATCACCACTCCAGCGGGTCCGGCACATCAGTGTTCCATCAATCCGAGAGGTCATCGCGACCATCACCCTCATCCAGTTCATGTTCGGCTTTCGAGTATTCGACCAGGTGTTCGTCATGACGCGAGGTGGACCGGGCCGTTTCTCGGAAGTCGCGGCAACGTTCGTCTGGCGAGAGGCCTTCGTCAACAGAAGGTTCGGCTATGCAACAGCCCAAGCGATTGTCACGAGTTTGGTCATAGCCGTTATATCAATGGCGTATCTAACGATTATTAGACCACGACGCCTTGAGCGATCAGGGTAGGTACCGAGCACGATGTCAAGACGAGCGAAGATCTCAGCAGGCGTTCTCAAGGTTATCGGCTTTGCCTGTCTACTGCTATGGACCGTAGCCACGATCGTACCGGTCTTGGGGAGTGTTCTTTCTTCCGTAAAAGCACAGACGGAAATTATCTCGCAACCTTTGGAGCTCCCATCAAGCCTCTTCTTTGATAACTATCACAGGGCCTGGGAGGGAACGAACCTTGGTGAGCCTCTGGTCCTGTTCGCGCGGAACAGCGTGATCGCAACCAGCGTAGGAGTCGTGCTCGGAGTGGGGGCGGGGATGTTTGCCGGATATGCGATAGCGAGGACCCGGACAAGGTTCGGTGGGTTGCTGAATCGTTACTTCGTGCTCCTGATCACCTTGCCTTTCATCGTGACCTGGATACCACTCTTCGTACTCTCGGATCGCCTTGGGGTGCTGAGCAACCCGTTAGCACTCGGTGTAATGTACGCTGCTCGTCTAATTCCCTTCGCAGCCGTCATGATGCGTGCCTACTTCTCCTCGTTTCCTCTGGACCTCATCGAAGCGGCACAGATCGATGGATCGAGTGAACTGACGGCTTTCATTCGCATCGTGTTGCCGCTTTCCTGGGGAGGTGTGATTGCAGTGGGCCTGGTACAGGTGATCTTCATCTGGAATGAACTAGGACTTGGTCAAGTTCTGTTGCTGAGCCCCGACAGCCGAACACTTCCCGTAGGCCTGACACAATTTCGAGGCCAGTATGGTTCAGACTATGGCGCCCTTTTCGCTTCGCTCGTTCTCACCATAATTCCTATACTGGTCCTCTATACGTTCACTGAGAGAAAGCTTACGGAAGGTCTTCGAATCGGAGCAATGAAGTAACGAGGAAGCTGCTCGGATACAATAACTGGCCGCAGAGGCCATCCAAGAGTGAGGACTGGCACAGCTAAAGGATACATAAGAACCGGCTCTAACCAGCTCGGTGGAGCGTCGAGTAATTAATCGTACTGGTCGGTGACGAGGACTATCAGGAGGAGGAGACCTTCTTGGGAACACAACCAACACCGGTTGGTCTTCTGGGTGCGGGAGAGGTCGCCGCTCAGTATGTACCGAACCTGCTGGCTAGTGATGAGATTGATGTGATCGGCGTTGGTGACTTAGACCACGGAGCGGCTGAACAGTTGGCCCAAACGTATCACATTCCGAAGGTATTCCCAGGTGAGGAGATACTCCGTTGTGAGGAGATAGAACTCATCGTCAATCTCACTCCTATTCCGGTCCATTTCGACACAAGTCTACGTATTCTACGAGCCGGTAAGCATCTCTATAGCGAGAAGCCCTTTGCCTTAAGCACAAAGGATGCCTCCGCGTTGTTGACAACCGCAGATCGATTGGGCTTGAGCGTCGGTTGTGCGCCGGACACGGTTCTGGGTCCCGGGTTTCAAGCCGGTCGCCGCGCCCTGGAAAACGGTGTGATCGGCAAACCCCTCTCAGTACTTGCCGCCATGCTGCGGCCTCTACCCGTACTCAAACGACACCGTACCGGAGCGATTCCCCTCTTCAATATGGCGCCGTATTATCTGTCTGCTCTGTCGAATCTGTTTGGTTCCGCCATATCTATGTCGTGGATATCACGGCTGTCTAGCGTCCCAACCCCAGCAGATAAGTGCCCGATCTTTGCCTCCGGCAGTCTCAGGTTTATGGACGATGTGCTGTGCAATCTAACGCTACGATGGGGTGGCACACCTTCAGGAGAGGTTCCGATTCTCAAGGTATTCGGTACCCATGGGGTGCTATGCCTACCGAATCCCGATACCTTCTCGGCTGATGTTCGCTGGCGCCGGCATGGTGAGCGCTCCTGGCAGTGGATCTCGGAAGAGCGCGTAAGGGGCAGTCGTGGTGTCAACCTCCGCGGAGTCGGTGTGGTGGATATGGCCCAGGCGATACGGCAGGGTAGACCTCCCCGGGCGGCGCCCGACGTGGCCCTACATGTAGTCGAAATCATCGAGAAACTGAGTTTGGCCGACACTGGTAGTGATGTTGCGAAAGGTAGGCTCTTGACCGGTTGCGACAAGCCGGCCTTGTTGTGATCCCGAATGCAAGGCAGTAGCCGATTTGGCAACCGCACAGGAAGGGCGCCTAATGACAACAAAGATCGGGGCAATGCACGGTGTTTGGCATTTCAGTTTCACCGTCTCCGATATGGATCGCTCTCTCGAGTTCTACGTCGGCTTGCTGTCGTTCGAGCTGGTGCATCGCCAGATTCAGGACAACTCGTACACACGACGGCTAGTCGGCTATCCGGACGCCCGGATAGTTGTCGCTCAATTGGCGGTTCCCGGCCAGCCGCGTCACCTCTCCACGCACGACCTCGAGCTCGTGCAGTATGTGAGACCGATAGGCCGGAGAGGCGACCCTAATATTGCCAATCCGGGCGCCGCCCACCTGGCGGTGGCGGTCGATGACATCCATCGATGGTACGAGCGACTGAGCGCCGCAGGAGTCTCATTCTTCTCGGAGCCGAACCGCATAACGGCGGGAATCAACGAAGGCGGTTACGCGGTGTATTTCCACGACCCGGATCAGATTGTCCTGGAACTCCTCCAGCCGCCACCAGGACGGCTTCCGTAGTAGGGGGGTGTGGTTCAAGCGTGCATCACCTTCCCCATGTGATGTATCTGTGGAAACAGAGATCTCCCGCAGGTCGCCGCCCTGCGCAGAACCAGTTGAGACCTTACTCACCATCCTCACTCCTTACTAGGATCCGATCAGCCGTTGAAGGACAGATCATGCGAATCCGCAACTACGAAACCGGTCCGTTCACGACTCAACAGGTGGAGGGATCGTCCGCACAGGTGGGGACGCTCGACGTACTGGACCGATCGGACTTCGAGACCTCGTTCGCGTTCATCAAGACGGAGCGCTTGGGGCCCGGAGCGAGCGTCGGCCTCCATCGCCACGAACGGTCCGAGGAGTGCCTGGTTCTGCTGGACGGTCCGCTGGCGGTGGCGCACAACGAGCGCTTCGGAGTCATCGAACCGCCCTCGATAGCGCTGTGCCGGGCCGGCGACACCCACGGGATCATCAACCACACCAACCGCTCGACCGACTGCATCCGAATCGGAGTAGCTCCGGAGGATGGACCGTTCGAAGCGGTGGATCTCGCGGATGATCTAGCCGGCCGGGAGCGCAGTGTCGGTGGTCTCGATTGTGTCCAACGCCTTGATCCGACCTTGCTATCGCCGGGGTGCGCCCATCTCGGCTTGGGAGAGATCCGGTTCCGGCGGCTCTTCGACCAAGACATGTTCACGACGAATTGGGGTTTCGTCGACCACGCCTTCCTACCTCCCGGAACCTCGGTCGGCTATCACCGTCACGAAACCATCCAGGAGTGCTACGTGATCATCGGGGGTCGGGGCCGCATGAAAGTCGATGGCGAAGTTGGCGAGGTGGCCAGAGGAGACTGTATCCCCAATCGAATCGGAGGTTCGCACGGGATCATCAACCATACCGACGCCCCGTTGGAGTTTATCAACATCGCCGTGTGCCGGTACAAAGGCCATATTGACTTCACGAATCTCGAAGACAATCTCAGTGACTTGCTGTGAGACTCAAGGGAGATAAGCGAGGAGGTATCGCCGTGCCGACTCCGGGGGTTGTCACATGACACTCTTGCCCGACCCCGAACCGATCCCTCTTCGTGGTGGACCGGTACTGCGTTGGGGGATTCTAGCACCGGGAGTAATAGCCAATAAGTTCGTAAGGTCGTTGAAGCGTCACACCGACCAAGAAGTTGTCGCAGTAGGTTCACGATCGAGTGAGAGGGCTAAGAGCTTCGGACAACGATTCTCGATTCCGCGTGCGTACGCTTCTTATGAAGCGTTACTCGGTGATGATGATGTTGACATTGTATATATTGCATCGCCGCATAGTTTCCATAAAGAGATGGCGGTGGCCTCACTCGAGGCCGGTAAGCATGTTCTTGTCGAGAAGCCACTGGCAACAACGGCGTTAGAGGTACAAGCTATCAGTGATTCTGCACGGATCCATAACAGGTTTGCCATGGAGGCCATGCATTCACGCTTTCATCCGAGAACTAGGGTTTTAGAGAAGCTGTTAAAGGGTGGCGAGGTCGGGGATATAAGTCTGGTCACCGCGGATTTGGGGGCGGTCTTCCCTGTCGATCACAGTAGTCGAATATACGATCCGACGCTCGGGGGTGGAGCCCTGCTGGACATAGGAGTCTATTCAGTTTGGTTTGCAGTTTTCGTTTTGGGATCGCCAACCCGTGTTGAATGCATCGGGGAACTTACTTCGACAGGTGTCGATGGTCAATCCATAACTGTCTTGACCAATGAGAGTGGCCAACACGCGGTTGCAAGTTGCAGCCTCTATACATTCGGTCCTGGAGAGGCGAGCGTAAACGGTTCCGGTGGCCGGGTCTTGATTGCTTCGCGCCACCCGGCTCCTGGTGATCTGGCGTTGTACGATCACAAGAACGAACTTGTAGCCGAGTTCATTGATCGATCAGGCCTCGTCACGGCCGAGGATGGCTTGTGCAGGCAGGCGGTCTGGGCCGCTCGACACATTTCTGATGGTCTTACGGAGTCACCGATGCACCCTCTGTCGATGTCCAAACGTGTGTTGCAGGTGCTCGATGAAGCTCGTAAACAACTAGGAGTGGCTCCGACCGGCTTCTAGCCCCGGACAGTCTGGCGTTTCTCACCTCCCGGAGGTTCAAGAAGTGTGTGGGGGCCGGGGATCGATCCGTACTGCAGCGTGGGATGTAGGTGCACCCGAAGCGGATCAACCTCCCTTCTCCGGTCGCTTGCCGCTGCTCTACTACTACGGGAGGCCGATCTATTCGTCAGATGCTCGGGCCAGTAGTCCTGGCTTGACCGCGCCTGCCTTTTCTGCTGCGGACTGGAGCGCCTCCACGAGTAGGGACCACTCGTGAACCTCGTTTCGCTCTACCTCCGTCTGCGCCGAGAGTTCAGCCTCCATCACCCGTCCCGCGAGTGGAACCCACAGGGCTGTGAGCGCCATTTCCAGCTCGGCGGGCGAAGGGTCGCCCCTGTAGAACGCTCGGCTGGCTCGGACCAGGCCCAGCAAGCGCTCCCGTGCCTGCTGCTCTTCCGCCAACTCGAATTCGAATGGCATCTCCAAGGAGTGGCGACCCAGGAGTTGGGCGTCGGATACCAGCCGGCGGGTGGGTCCGCTGGCCACTATCCGCCCCCCATACATGATCACCGCCCGCTCACAGAGTTCCAATGCAAGCGGGAGGTCATGTGTCACGATCAACTGGGTCACATCCAAACCGGCAAGCGTGGTGATCAGGTCTCTGCGACCTGCCGGGTCGAGACCCACGGCCGGCTCATCCAGCACGAGCACGTCCGGATACATGGCCAGCACCGTGGCTATCGAAACCCTGCGCTTTTCCCCTCCACTCAGGTGATGGGGCGCCCGGTGAGCAGTATCAGCAGCTGACACCCGGGCCAAGGCTTCTTCCACCCTCTCCTCGAGCTCGTCGCCGCGCAACCCCAGATTCGCCGGTCCGAAGGCAACGTCCTCAGCCACAGTCGGCATGAACAACTGGTCGTTGGTGTCCTGGAACACCAAACCGACACGGCGGCGGATCTCGCCCACGGTTGATGGCCCGAGTTCCATCCCCCCGACCCAGATGTCTCCCGCCGCAGGAGTGTGTATGCCGTTGAGATGCAGCATCAGGGTGCTCTTCCCCGCCCCATTCGGACCGAGAACGGCTAGCCGTTCCCCGGTCTCAACCTCGAGATCCACTCCTGACAACGCCTGGCGTCCATCCGGATAGGTGAATCTCAGCCCCTTCACCTCCACAGCGAGCGTCATTGTGTCAACATGGCAATCGTGACTGTGATCAGCCCAAGCAGGGGAAGCGGGACCGCCTTGAGCCAATCCGAGGCTTCGGCGGGTTTTCCAGTCAAGTCAGGCATCACACCCGTATACCCCCTGGACAGCATCGCCGCATGGATCCTCTCGCCCCGCTCGTAGGAGCGGACGAACAACGCACCGGCGGAGGATGCGATCGGCTTGGCCTGCCATAGCCAGCGGGGGTCGTACCCTCGTGCAACCATGGCAGTCCGCATCCGACCCAATGAATCGGCCATCAACTCCATGTAGCGGACCATGAACGACGTGATCGAGACGAACACGGGCGGAACGTGCAAGCGGGTCAGGCCCTTCAGCAGATCAGGCACCTTGGTGGTACCGGCCAGAAGGATACTGGAAGTGGCGCCCACTCCCGCCTTGGCAAGGATGCCCCACATCGCCCATAACCCTTCGGCCGAGAGCGAAATGCCCAGAACCCGGACGCGTTCACCCTCGCCGATGATGGGAACCATGAAAGCGAAGAGTACGAATGGGAGGACGACGACGAGTCGCGCAATAAGAAAGCGCAACGGGATCCTCGCAACCATGACGACTACTGCTAGCAACGTCCCGTAAACGCCGAACGCCCATATTGCGGTGCGGGGAGTCAGCGCCGCGCACAGTACGAACAGGAAAGTAGCGGCCACCTTTGCCTCGGGCGCCAGGCGATGCACCACACTGTGACCGTGGACGTATAGCGCTTTCGCGTCTGCGGCAACCACCGTTCAGACTGTCCCATCTTTCCGGCGTCGCAAGGCCACGATCAAGCCCCAACCCACCGACAGGACAATCAAGGTTCCCACAATCCCGGCGATGGCCAGGCTCAGCGTCGGGTTCTCGAGGCCAGCCACTGCGTAATCTGAAAAGACACTTCCCTCCAAGGGATTGGCTTCGCCCAGTATCCCGGTGTCCGCTGCTACCCGCTCCAAACCATCCGGCGAATCGACGGCGAACTGGCTCACCACGGCCGCAACAACAAGCGTGACTACCAGTGCGGCGATGACGAACACTCGCCGGGAAAGCCGTCCGGCCTGTCTCCCGACACTCACGGAGATATCTTGAGCGCCGTAGACCAGGTCCGGCCTGGCCGCTAGCACTGCGCTTACGGCGAGAGCGCTGATCACACCTTCTCCAACCCCGATCAGCACATGAAACGACACCATGGCGCCGAACACCTTGTCGAAGGGGACGGGAGCGGTGGCGCCGAACAACCACTCCAGCGAAAAGGCCATGGCCGACAGGACTACGGAGAGTCCGGCCGCTAAGCCGGTGGCGCCGATAACGCCGCCTCGGTTCGCCGGCAGCACCTTACGGAACAGAGAGTATGCACCGTAACCGCCGAATGCCGTAACCAGCGCCATATTGATGATGTTGTAGCCCAAGGCCGTGAGTCCGCCGTCGGCGAAGACCAACGCCTGCACCACAACCACGACGGTTACCACCACCGATCCGAGCGCAGGACCCAGCAGCACCGCAGCCAGAGCCCCGCCCAGGAGATGCCCCGACGTTCCGGCCGCCACCGGAAAGTTGAACATCTGAGCGGCGAAAACGAAGGCGGCTACGATTCCTGCAAGTGGCGCCTGCCGTTCCTTCAGGCTGGTCCCGAGGTTCCGCAGCGTGGCGGCGAGTACACCTAGGCTGACCGCTCCGGTAGCTACCGCAGTACCGGCGTTCAAGAAGCCATCTGGCGCGTGCATGGTATTGCGGGTTCTCTCTACGATGTAAACAACTGAGGCTGATCCTAACAGGTCGGTTACAGGATGCTTGTAGTGGTCATATCCGATGCGAAAGCGTCCTCGAGCAGACCTAGTCGCCGAGTAGCGTCGTTGAACCAGATCATGGCCGTCAAGCGACCAACCGTTGAACCACATGCTTCAGACCCGAGTTTGGCGGGTGACCACCATCAACATCGCCCAGGCCTACCAACACCTCGCACATACGCGCAGGGATCAACTTCCACAGGGGTCCTCCCTCTTCGGATGCCACTACAACACCCGAATAATGGAGGACCCCACCCCCAACACCAAAGCACCACCACCCCGCAACCGGCCCCTCTTTACCTTGTTGGGTAGTTCTGATGTGTGAGCATCGGGGCTGGTTGCTCGCCGCGGCGGGCAGGGCTTTGTCCCCCTGTCAGAGAGATGGCCTGGGGGGTGTTGCCACCTGCCGTGGTCGGGTGCCTGCGACCTCTTACAGGGACATGCACCGTTAGGGGGCTGGTTCGTAAAGTGGTTGAGGCGTGTGGTGCCCCGGGTAGCTGCCGTATGTGTCTTAGACCAGAGAGGATCAGCTGATGGGTGATAGACCCAATCCCGTTCCGGAGGTGTTCGTCGGTGTGGACATCGCCAAAGACAATCATTATGCCTGTGTGGTATCGGCGGGTGGTGAGGCGTTGTTCGCTCGTCCGGTTCTCAACGACGAGGGGGCCATTCGGCGGATGATCAGCGACGCCGCGGAGCGTGGTCGTCCGGCGTTGGTGGTTGACGTGACCTCGTCGGCGGCTGCGCTGGTTCTCACCGTAGCTGCGGGGATGTCGATTCCGGTGGCTTACGTCACTGGTTTGACGATGCGCCGAGCCGCCGACCTCTATGCGGGTGCGGCCAAGACCGATCCCGAAGACGCCCGGGTGTTGGCCGATTTCGCTTGGCGTAACGCCGACCGGCTGACCTGGACTTCTATAACCGACGGGTTGTTGGCCCGTCTGCGTATCCTCAACGGTCGGGACACGGACCTGGCGACTGACGCCACCAGGTGTGTGAACCGCCTGTGTGACGGCCTATTAGCCGTGTCCCCGGCTCTGGAACGAGCTGTTGGAGACAAGTTGGTGTCAACACCCGGTCTCAGAGACTTGCTCATGAAGTGGTCCACACCCACCGCGTTGCGGACCGCCGGCAAAACCCGCGTCCGGACGCTGATCTCGCGGCGGTCCAAGCGCACCCGCCACACTCACCGACCGGATCTGGGCTGCGCTCCGTTCCCAGACCGTCACCGTGGTTGCCGAGGCGACCTGGGGCGAGACTATTAGCGATCTCGCCGCCGACCTGGACCGGATCATCAACCGGCGAGAAAGCCTCGCAGCTGACATCGAGGAAGCCTTCGGGGAACATCCGCTGGGAAAAGTCCTCAACAGCATGTGCGGGTTCGGACCCCGCACCGGAGCGAGAACCCTAACCGTTTCGCCAACCCCGCACGGCTAGCCGCCTACGCCGGCCTAGCACCCGTAGACCGCCAATCCGGACGCAGCCACACCACCCGACGGTCACGAAGAGGTAACCACCGACTCGAAAACGCCATGTTCATCGCCGCGTTCGTCGCCACCCGACACGACCCCGACGCCCGCGCCTACTACCAACGCAAACGAGCCCAAGGCAAAAAACACAACGCCGCGGTCATCCGCGTCGCCCGCCGACGCTGCAACATCATCCTCGCCATGCTAAAAACCCGAACCCCCTACCAACCACGTACACAACCCGACAAACTACCCGACGCGGCTTGACAACAAGACAGGGACACCCCCCTTGTTTCCGAAGAGCCACATTCCTTTATGCTACGAATCACGTCGCTGTTGGAGGCCATCTCAAATCGGGTACTCGCTCAATGCGATGGGCTGTGAAGGGAGGTCAGGATGAAGCTCCCGACCAAGAAGGCGTGTGTTCGTGTTGTCTGGCTACCGATTGTGTTCGTCGTCTTGTCAGCGTTGTGGCTGGGTGATCGGTGTGACGTTGGTCGGTTGCCCGTCTATGGTTCCATTGACGGGCCGGTTTATGAGTCCGTGGACGAGTTGACGAAGAACGCAGATATCATCGTCGTGGGCACAGTTACTGAATGGTACAGAGGCAAGAGATGCAAGACGGTGGACTTCATCGAGTCGATCAAGTACAAGATTAGCGGGACAAGCGCCGATCCGATTGCCTTTAACACGGTGAGAGTATCCGAGACCCTCAAGGGTGAATCCGGGGCAGTAGTCACGCTGGGTGGCTACGACGCACAGAGGTTCGTCGCCGGCAATTTGACACGCCTGGACCCAGGTGACGAGGTATTGCTGTTCCTTTCAGGCCCGGTGCCCACGGACAAACCGCGTTACCGGCTCAGTCCGGGAACACCGGTTCCCGACATGTACTACAACTCACTGGGCAACGACAACGGTGTGTTCGATATTTATGCAGAAGGAAGGTTGGTGATACCTCGCCTGCCCGAACGATTCGACTTTGACAAACTTCCCGAGAACCTCGCAGAGATGCGGCTACGCTTGGAGGGCGTAGTTTCTCCGTCGTCCTGACCGGCCATATGTCAGCGGACGTTCGTAGGACGAGTGCGCTTGTTGAACTTCGAGAACGTTATTCGAGAACGTTATCAGAGAGGAGGTCGTCCCTCCTGCCACACGGCAATCATCTACTCTGCGACTTGCAGTCGCATACCTCTCACCGCCGAGCCAGACATCCACTTTCGGGTCGAGATACCGCTGGACGCGGTGGGACCCGATCAGTCCCACGATCCGATTCCCGAAAGTTGTGTCTTCGACGCGGTAGAAGCTGTCATCCGAGCGATCCAAGTGAACTTCGCACGGGAACAAACGGTCCAATGCCGGAACATCGTGATCGTAACGAGCCGTCTCGTCGTCGGCAATCCGAATCCGCCGGTCGCCCTTTTCACGACTCTGGCCGCCGACGAACACGGGTATGTTCGAATGAAGGTCGCTAAGCACCCGAACACCTTGCCCGAAGTGTTGGTCGAGCTGCTCGAAGGTCCGTTCGCATCGTGATGTACGAACCGCACCCGGATCGCAGCGACCCAACACACGCGGCCCATTCGGTTCTCCGAGTTCTCGTGGTTCTTGGGCGGGCTGAAGATACATTGGCGCCGAAAATGAGCCCGGTCGTCAAGCTATTTCCTAGCCCGGTCCGGTCTCGCCCGCCCAGATGATCAGACGGAGCTCGCTGTCGTCGATAATCGTATAGTCGGGATATCGTCCCGATAGGTCGTTACTTTCTTCGAGGATGATCGGCACCCCGTCCCCTCGCCGTTCCATCATGTACCTTCGGGCAAGACCGTCTTCGGCTACGGGGCAGCGGGCCAGAAGCGAGACGATGAGCTCGTTACGGCAATACTGTCGATCGGTCATGCTGTCGATGGTCAGCGTGTTCGCAAGGGATCCGGGTACGTAGAGTTCGATCCGGTCCCGGAACATGTGTAGCCGAATACGCGCACCGGCCATCGAGTAGTCTCGATGAGCGACCGCGTTCACCAGCGCCTCGAACACCGCCCGGTCGCTGTATTGTGGACGTTCGGTGCGGCCGACCCCTTTCGTGGCCCTGACGGACATGTTCCTTCGTACGAAGTGCAACGCTTCGGAGACCTGACGATCGAGTGGACCGGAGAGATCGGCCGCATCCCGCTGGTAGTTGATGTCTCGTCGCTCGCCTGCGTAGCTAACCGCTTGGATGTATGCATGCGGGAGCCAATCTCCTGGATTCGTGGTGCACATGAGCACGCCTGCCACCGTGAGGCATGTGGCGCCCTGGTCGTCGTGGGCTATAAGTCCTATCCTGCGCAGGTTCTGTTCGCTCGTATCGCCACGGCTCCGTAGGAACCGGGTGGCTAGTTCTGGCACGAGGTCTCCGAACTCGCTACCGGGCACTACGGACTCGTCGAACCTGATCAGCCTCGTCTGGCTACGTTCCTGGAGCAGCCGGGCTAAAACCTGCGGCTGTAGGTTGCGGGTGGAGCTACCTGTCCTCTGGTAGTAGCCGCCAGGGCTCTGATGGACGAAGAGGCTGCGCGGTACGTCGACGCGCAGGACAGGTACCAGGCACCCTGACACATCGGGCAGCTCGAGCCGACGGATGGTGGCATTGAGCGGAGGCTTCAGCGAGTCCAGACATATCTCGGCCATCCACTGCTCCACAATGTCCAGACTGGCGAGAGGGATACCCAGTACTTCGCGTGTCCCGTCATCGACACCGAGAACGATCGTACCCCCCTTGCTGTTCGCCATTCCCGCGACCGTGTCGGCCATGGCCGCCCATCGTGGCCCGACGACCTTCGACCCTTGAAGCAGTACTCGCTTCAACTCCAGGGACGAGCTATCACCCAGGCGAATCATCCTCTCCAGATCAGTGTTGGAGGGCATGCGGGTCACATTGTGGGCGGCATGATCCGCCGACCGGTAGAAGGAGAATGGCACCGACGAGGGTACCGATGAGGTAGGCCGCCGATACCTGGGGCCGGCTGAGTGCCATTTCCGCTATCAACAGGTCGATCGACACCGACACCCCGATGGTCTGGGCGGGCCGGTCATAGCGCCCGTGATGGTGGCCAACCCCGTTGAAGATATGAAACGCCTCCGTCACACCAGCTAGAAGTTCTCGAAAAGCATCGGATGCTCCCGCGTCGTCGCCTCAAGATTCTTCTTCGCGTTAGCAGGGTCGGCCTGTTCAAGGCCCTTGATGGCTTGGTCCTTGGTTTCTGTGCTCGGGAGGTCGATCTCCAGGCGGTCTCCTCCGTAGCGACGGATCTCGACCTCGGATTTCCTGAGTGCACGTTCCACGATCTTGACCGCAGCTTCGCCGAACTGGTTCCGGTTCCTTTCGTGCCACCGATCGAACACACGGAAGGTGGCGTCACTGAGTAGCTGGGTTCCGTTGAGCGCGAGTGTGGTCGGCACGAGTGCCCGGCCCACATGGCCCATCGCCTGTGTTAGTACGCGGGCTGTCAGTTCACGAAGCCCGTCGGCGCGCAGCTCAGGCTCCTGGGTGTCTTCGATACCTGGGATCCATGGGACGAAGTAGAGTGGTCGTAGATCGTTGTCACCATCCCTGCGCAGGACAACAGTAGGAGCAGCAAGAGCTACTGCGGCGGGATCGGGCAGATCAGACGGTGTGGGACTGGACAGTGATACGCCTTTGTCATCGATCGAGAGTCCAACCACCGTGGTGGGTGCTGCCGGAAGACCCATGGCACTCACTTCGTCAGCGAGTTCCTTCAGCGTTGTGGACAGACTCTCTGCATCTGCTCCGACGGTTCCGTAGATCACATGGCCACGACGCTCAGCCTGCTCTCCAAGAGAAGCGGCAAGGTCGAAGGCGGACAAGAGTAACTTCACTGCCTGCCGTGTATTGGAAGAGTCTCGAGAGAATCCTCGCGCCTTGAGTTCCACGATCACTTGTACTGGGTGGTCCTGGTGCCTCAACCATAGGTCCGGACGACACGGAGACCGATCGGCTGATCCGGTAAGCCGTTCTAACGCGGCTATGACCGAGTCCTCGGCAGGTACTTGTACGCGGCGTCCGATGGCCATGAGGTAGTAGCCGGCATTGCGAAGCACAGGCCGCGTTCTGCCAGTTGCGGGCAGATCCTCGAGAGCCCAGAGGAACGCGTTGAGTTGGAACACCTGATCCGAGAGAAGACGCGCTCCGCTTGTCACCCGGCGTTCATGGATTCTGCGACGGCAACTTCGTATTTCTCGCTGCCGAGCCAGACATCCACCTTCGGATCGAGATACCGCTGGACATTGGTCACTAGTCGGTGGATCGTATTTCCGCAGGTCCCCTGCGGAAGGAGGGCGAGCAGGTGATGGCTCGTGGCCTCAAGGAGGAAAGGCTGCCAGAGATGACGATCGATCCCGGCTAAGTGCACTTTGGTAGGCCCCCGCCGGGTTACATAGCCGCCGATACGGAACCGGCTAGTGCGACGCCTAAGGGCCAAGTCGACGAATCGATTGAAGGTCGCCTCGCTCAGTTGTTCACTGAATCGGATCGTTACGGGCGCCCCGCTCACCGAGAATCCATCCTCGCCGACTTGGGTTGTGTCCACCCAGAGCCGATCCTCGGCGCGTGTGGTGACCGTTCGGTAGAGCCTTACGACCAGACCGACAGTCGCCCGGTGATCAAGGAACGAGTCGCTCCAGTTCGTGGCCCGTCCGTCGTGGTAGAGACGGTGCCCTCCGCGCTCTCCGGCAGGGATCTGTAACTGAACAAGGGAGTGGAGAGGGTCGTAGAGGTCCACTAGCTGTTGCAGCTGGGTGTTGAGCAGCGCCAAGCGCTCGGTGAGCGTGACCTTGGATCGGCGGCGCTCAATCCGGCTGAGTGGCGTTGCTTCGTCTTCGTCGGAGCTGTCCTCCTCTTCTACGTCCTCCTCTTCTACGTCCTCCTCTGCTCGATCGAGGTCAGAGGGTGTCTCGTACCACGCTTCGTGTTCAAAGCCGAGACGCACGTAGCGATCAGTCGCAGTGCTGCGTTGTACGTATTTCCAGAGCTCGAACAGGATCGGCGACGACAGCCATAGGCGGTCCAGCCATGGATTGTGGTCAACGACCCGGCGAACCCATTTGTCGCTCGCGGCAACTGGCAGTGCGGTGTACAGAACAGGGTGACGACCGTCAGCAAGGGATTCGATCAGGCCTACGACCCGCTTCTGGTGAGATGCATCTTCGACGCGGTAGAGGGTGTCATCCAATCGGTGGAGGTGAACTTCACTCGGAAAGACGCTGTCGAGAGGCGGGACTGCATAGTTATGGCGGGCCGTCTCAAGCATGTAGGTCTTGATTCGGGTGCGCTTTGGTCGGCCTCCGTTGGGCTCTCCGGTCTCAGCCGTCGTGAAGCCCTCGAGGTGGTCCACGTACTTCGCACGAGACTCGAGTCGGGGAAAGTATCCGGTATCGGTCGACATGATCATCCAATCGTACCCAGGAGTTGGACGGCGCCTGTCTTCTTTGTGTTCACGGATAGGTTGCAAGGGCCGGTTGTCGGCAAGTAGCGCTCATTGGATTCGTTGCGCGGATCATGGAGGGTCGGGTCCGGCGCGGGGCTGGGTCTGGTAGCCGTTGGGGGTTCGTCGGACTATGAGGTTGTTGGTTTCTATCCATTTGTGGTGGCGGCGGCAGACGGCGACGAGGTTGTCGATGTCGGTGGGTCCTTGGTCGCGGTGCCATTAGGCCATGTGGTGGAGTTCGCATCTGTGCATGGGCTCGCCGCACTCGAAGCAGCCACCGTCCCGGATAGCTACGGCGAGGCGTTGGGCGGCGTTGCCGAGTCGCTGGTTGCGCCCCAGCCATAGGGTGCGGCCTGCCCGGTCGTAGATCATGCCCGCCACGTCGGTGTCGGGGGAGAGCGTTTGCAGGAAGTGGCGCGGAACCGGGCCGACTCCGACGACCTCCACCTGCCCGTCGGCGTCGGTACCGTCCACCACACCGAGGGGGGCGGTCACGATGAGCTGAGTGGCGGCCTTGGCCTTGATCCCGATCTGGTCGGCGATGATGTCGCCCGACAGGGCGCTGCGCCCAGTCAGAAGTTCGTATACAACATCGGCTAGACGCTGTATCGGGGTGCGGACCTCGTCGGGGGAGCGGCCGTCGGCGCCGTCCTGGCGATGGTGGTGCAGGTAGTGGCGGTCGACCGCTTGGCGGACCTGTTCGAACTGGTGTCTGGGAAGTTTGGCCATCAGCACGCCGAGGTCGGTGTCCCCCTCCACCCAGAGCTTGGCTTCCCGGGCTCGACGTTGACGCTCAAGCGGGTCGAGGCCTCTCTCGATCAGCTTCTTCTCGGACCATTTCCTCGCGTGCCGGCCGAACGTGTCCGGAGGCATTTGGTCAGCGGCTTCGAGCAGCGTCTCGTCGCCGTCGACGGCCTCGGGTCCTACCTTCTCCGCCGCGTTCGCTAATGCGTTGACATGGTTGGGGGTGATGTCGCCGGTGGCGAACCGTTCTTTGACGTTGGGCATGTCAGACAGTTGCTTGGCCGTCTTAGCCATCCGCTTCGACTGGCGGCCGGGGAGCTTGCCGGCCTGCCGCAAGACCTCGGCGGGATCAACTTCAGTGTTGGTGGCTGCGAGCATCTCTGTTACCTCGCACATCAGCGAGGCAGCGACCGACTGGATACGGCTCAGCATTCCTAGCGTCTCATCAGCCTCGTTCTGCGACATAGGCAGGACCCTGGCTTGCTGCAGTTCGTTGAGGGCAGCGGCGATCCGGCGGTCGAGGCCTCCGGCTAGTCCGGTGGGCGGCTCGGGGGTGCTGCCACGTGCCGGCTCGGAGTCTCGGAAGAGAGCGAACGTGTGTTCGTTGTCCATGAACATAGTTATACCATGCCTCTATGACAAATGACAACCCCTAAACATCGCTAAAGAGCTGGCAAGTTAAGGAATACCAGACCGTCCCTGCATTCTTATCTCTCCGAAGACATCTGCGGCGGGGCAAGGTGTTGTTCATCAACGCCGATCGGGACTACGGCGAGGGCCGCGCTCAGAACCATCTACGCCCTCAAGACGAGGAGAAGGTCACCGCCACCTACCGGAACTACGCCGATGTTGACGGGTTTAGGAAGGTCGTCACCGTCGACGAGTTGGCCGAGAACGACTGCAACTGCAACATCCGCCGCTACGCCGACAACGCCCCACCACCCGAACCCCACGACGTCCGCGCCCACCTCCACGGCGGAGTACCGACTGCCGAGATCGACGAAGCCAAAGACCTGCTAAAACGAGCCGGTCTCGATGCCGAAACCCTGCTCGCCGACCGAGGCGACGGCTACGCCGACTGGCGCCACACCCCAACGTCCCCCAACGGCCGAGGCGCCGCACACTAGGTCCTCAGCCACGCGGTCGCTCAACGCGCTGCAGCCAGTCCCTGGCCCAATGGTGGACCAACGCGGTCGAACCCATGCTCCGCCAACTACCCGACCACGGCTTCCGCGTCGGTCAGCGCCGCCAACTCGTGAAGGACTTCACGGCCCACATGACTACTGCGGGCTTCGACCGTTACGCCGCCGCTGGCATGGCCGCAACCTGGTGGGAAGAAAGCTTCCACGAGCTTCAAACCGCCTCCAACCGGGGCCGGTAAGCCGTGATCGACGCCTGGCTCACCACCACCGAAGCCAGCCAAGACGACAAGAACGCCCCCACCTTGCCGACTAGACCGTCATCAAACTCCTCGCCGGGCCCCTACTAGCCCTGATTATTCAGGTTTCCCACACACCAAGGCATGTAACGCCGGTTCCACCCGAGATTTGGGAGAAACTCGCCGTTCATCCGACAGGTGAATCTCTACACCGGGACTGGGATAGGAGACCCCGAAGGCTGTATCGCCTGGTCAGGGCGCGAATATGGTCTACTCCACTCATCCTCCAAACCTCCATCTATGAATAATCGGGGTTAGGAGAGAGCACTTGGTTATTGCCAAGCTTCAACAGATCTATTCTTGCCTTACGGCTGATCTGCTCTCGGGTCGGGTTAGGACGATGACGGCGTGAGTTTCAGTCCTGAGTGGGAGCTGGTCGAGAGGCCTTTGTTGGAGCAGCCGGCTTCGTTCAACGCTGGTGAAGGTCAACCTTGGTCCAAACTGTGAGCCGTGGCTCGATGAGAGCCGGATCAAGGCGGCGGTCGCAGAACTGGGATCAATGCCGGCGGGGGGCAAGTTGTCTGAGGCCAATCGGTTGTCGACCGATCTGTTGCTGGGTGGGGTGACGGTTGATGGCCTTGAGGGGTGGGACGGTGGTCGAGATCAGACCATCGATTACATCGACTGGACCGATTGGTCGAACAACGATTTCCTCGCGGTGTCGCAGTTCCCTGTGTCCACGCCGGGCCAGGCGCCGAACATCCGGCCGGATGCGACGTTGTTCGTCAATGGTATCCCGTTGGTGGTGATCGAGGCCAAGCCACCCGGCAAGGGCAGCGGCATCACCCACGCGATCGATCAACTCCGCCGCTACGCCAACCAGCGGAGCACGGAAACGCTGGAGGGTGCGGAGCAGTTGGTCTGGACGAATCAGTTCACGGTCGCGATTACTGGTGAGCGGGCCGAGGCGGCGACGTTCTCGGCCCTGCCCGAGCACTATCTGGCTTGGAAGGACCCGTACCCGTCCACGATCGGGGAGGTGGCCGCTTCCCTTGATAAGCCTGAGGAAGCGGTGACTCAGCAGGAGTTGCTTGCGGCGGGGATGTTGTCACCTGAGCGTTTGTTGGACATTGTCCGACATTTCACGTTGTTCGTGGAAGTCGGTTCCGGCCGTACGGTCAAGATCGTTGGGCGTTACCAGCAGTACCGGGGCGTCCGCAAGGCAATCCAGCGGCTGCTCACCGGCAAGACCAGGGCGATTGACAGCGAGGTCGACCGCCGCGGTGAGATCATCTGGCACACGCAGGGGTCGGGCAAGAGCTTGACCATGGTATTCCTGATCCGGGCGATGCGGAGCCATCCAGAGCTGAGGAGGTTCAAGATCGTCCTGGTCACGGACCGCACCGACCTCCAGCGCCAACTCCGAGACACCGCCGCTCTGGTGGGTGCGACCATCAAGGTGGCCCGGAGCGCGGCCGAGGTCCGGGAGTTGCTGGCCCACCCCGGACTCCGTTCTTGTGCCTGCCGGGGTGATCGGTCAGGCATGGCGAGAGCCCGGTCGGCAAGCTCTCCTATCACGCATTCTCAGACGATGCGATGAGATCCCGCTGGACGGCAGCGCGGCCCGGTTGGCGGGACAACTATGCGGTCAGACGGGCACCAGCGACGTGATCGACGCATCCGTAGCCGTCGCTGCCGCTAGAGCGAGGAGCCGCGACAACGAAGTCGTAGTCCTCACATCTGACGGGGATGACATGCGAACGCTGGTCTCCATGTTGTACTCGATCACACGGATCGTCGAAGTGTGAGATCCGTTGAACACACGGTTTACCTCTTTACCGAGACTTACCTCTTTACCGAGACGGTAACGGTGTGAGCGCCGACTCCGAGGCGACGACCACCTGAAGACGAGGTCGAGCGTACGGGCTTCTGAGGAACGGGATGAGTAGGCATAGATTGGGCGGCTCATCGACCAGGGTGAGCGCACGACCTTTGGAGCTCAGCGGAACGGCCTCTCGATCCAGAGTATCGTCACGGGGTTGGTGGCGTTCCTCAACCTGCAGGGAGGCACCGTCCTGATCGACGTTGAGGATGACGGCAGTGTTTCGGTACCTTGCGTGCAGGTATCTAGGAGTTGGTGGCCGCAGCGCCATTTCCCACCGCCGCCACACAGACCAACCACGGGGAGACCCGCAGTACCGAAACGACTGTGCCATGAACGTCCTGATTCGAGAGTCAAGATCATGATTCGATTCAGCCCGTGTTGGTTGTCTCTGATAGACCGACGGTTTTAGCCGTCCTATCCGGCGGTGTTACGGTGCCGAAGGTACTGCGAGTGAAGGGTCATCGGATGTATCGGATAGCTGTCATACCCGCGGACGGTATAGGGCCGGAGGTTTCGGAGGAAGCGGAACGGGCGATCCGGGCGGCTGCGTCGCATTACGACTTTGCCGTGCAAACCGAGTGGTTCGACTGGGGATGCGACCGCTACCTGGCCGACGGGAAGATGATGCCGGATGACTACCTCGACATCCTGGCCGGATTTGATGCGATATTCCTCGGTTCGGTGGGTGACGTGTCCAAGGTGCCCGACCATCTGTCATTGGAGTTGATCCTCGGCGTCAGGCGGGGGTTCGACCAGTACGTCAACCTGCGTCCCATCCGCCTGTATCCGGGGGTGGCCACCCCGATGCGCACCGCCACTCCGCAGACCGTAGACATGGTGGTGATCCGGGAAAACACGGAGGGTGAGTACGCCGCGCAGGGCGGGATCTTCAAAGTCGGCACGCCCGATGCGGTGGCCCTACAGACCGGGGTTTTTACATACAAGGGATGCGAGCGGGTGATGCGCTACTCCTTCGACCTGGCTCGCCGGCGCGCCAAGCTGGGGTCCTCGGCGCCGGTAGGCAGGGTCACCAACTGCACCAAGTCCAACGCCCTCAACTACTCGATGGTGTTCTGGGATTCGGTGTTCGACGAGGTGGCGACCGGTTATCCCGACGTGCAGACGGACATGGCCCTCGTGGACGCCCTCTCCATGTGGATGGTGAAGAATCCGGAGTGGTTCGACGTGGTGGTGGCTTCCAACCTGTTCGGCGACATCATCACCGATCTCGGCGCCATGCTGCAGGGAGGAATGGGCTTCGCCGCAGGGGGCAACATCGACCCGGAGCATAGGTTCCCGTCGATGTTCGAACCGATCCACGGATCCGCTCCCAAATACACCGGCCAGCGTCGGGTGAACCCGATAGCCTCGATCGAAGCGGTGCGCATGATGCTGGACCACCTGGGCGAGCATCAAGCCGCGGACGCCGTCGGCACAGCGATTGCAGAGGTCCTGGTGGAAGGCGAGGTCGGTACCCGTGACATGGGCGGTACCAACACCACCGACGAGGTCGGCGCTGCCATAGCCGACCGGATCCGCTGAGGGGTCGTGTCCTGAAATGGGGGAGTACGCATGACGAAGTTCCCGTCCATCAGCGACGAGCGCCGCAAGGAGATGTTGTCTCCGCAACCCGGCCGTGTGCGGGTGATCGTCGATACCGATGCGGCCAACGAAGTCGACGACCAGTTCGCTCTCACCTGGGGGCTCCTGTCACCGGAACGGCTCGACATCGAAGCGATCGTGGCCGCTCCGTTCTCGCGGGCTTACTTCAGGGAGCCGCTCCTGGCGGCGGCCCGGGCGAACGTCGACCACTCGACAGCCGCCGAGGTCGACGACATCGCAGCCTGGGTACACCGGCTGAGAGCCGCCGGAATCGACCCGGAGAATGTCCCCTTCGAGACGGTGGCCGAGGGTATGGAGATGTCCTTCGCGGAGATCGGCACCATCATGGGCTGGCTCGGCATGTCATCGGAGGGAGTGGCCTTCCGGGGAGCCGACCGGTTCATGGAGTCACCGGACGACATCGTGGACAGCGAGGGCACCCGCCGCATCATCGAAGCAGCCATGGCGGACGACGATCGCCTCCTCCATGTCGTGGCGATCGGTGCGCTCACCAACATAGCCGCGGCGCTGCTGATGGAACCGGAGATCATCACCCGGATGGTGGTGTCATGGACATCCGGATACCCGACCTTCGTGAGGTTCAGCAACGCTCCCTCGATGAACCTCGTCCAGGACCAGGACGCCTCCCGGTTGCTGTTCGACTCCGGTGTGCCGCTCCTGTACCTGCCGGGTTACTACATCGGCGAGCAACTCGTGATGTCGCTGCCCGAGTCGGAACGGTGGGTCAACGGCCGGGGAGAGATCGGCAAGTACCTCCACTACCTGTACACGAACAATCGCCTGCGGGCTCAACGACTAGTCGAGCCCTTCCCGGGCCAGTCGTGGGTGTGCTGGGACTTCATCAACTTCGCATGGCTGATCGACCCGACCTGGGTGCCGACCACGTTCCTGCCGACTCCGATCCTCGACGACGATCTCATCTGGCAGCATGCTCCCGGCCGGCCGCTGATGAGCGAAGCGACCGATATCGACAGGGATGCCGTCTATCGCGACTTCTTCCGCAAACTGGAGCGGCACAGCAAGAAGGTGGACAACCTTCCTCCAGGGGTCGGGTTGGCACCGTCGGATGCGGGGTGCTGCTAGTGTCCCGAGTCGGAAGTTCCGTGCATATTGCAAGTAACCACCCGGCCGGCTTCCTGCACAGACCCGGGTTAAGACCGCGAAAACCGAACTACCCGGGTGGGACCCCTTTCAGTGGGCCCCACCCCCGGCCGCCGCCTCCTCAGCGTCGAAACGCGTCCCGCTATCCCCTCGCCTGGCCAAACAGAGGCCAGGCAGAAGAAAACAAGCAAGATGATCCCAACCCCGGTCCGGTCGGTACCTGACCCAACCGTCGGTGCTTGCGGTTACCCACCAGTATGCAGACCGGGTGTGACAGATTTCCCCGGATGTCGGGTCGCGCCCGCCACAGAGATTTCGCGGTCTCCCGAACACAAGCGAAACAACGATTCACGACACTAGTGGTCTGGGTGTGAAATGGCGGTGTGGTGCGCGCAGGCAGGGGCGTTCCTCGCAAGGCCCGTTTACGAAGGCCAACCGGCAGTGTACGTCGAGGAGGAGGAGTGTAGCGAGGAGCGTTGATGGCGCGCAGAGCACGCCAGGTTGTTATTCAGATAGATCACTAGGCCGACTTGATCCGGGCGGCGGCCTCCAGACCTAGCTCGGTGATCGAAATCTCCCGCATCTCTACTTTGCGTATCTTGCCGGTGACGGTCATCGGGAAACTATCCACGAACTTCACATATCGGGGGACCTTGAAGTGGGCGATTCGGCCCCGGCAGAAGGCTTTGATGCCCTCTTCGGTCGCCTCGGAGTCTTCACGCAGCTTCACCCATGCCATCACCTGCTCGCCGTACTTCTCGTCGGGGACGCCGATCACCTGCACGTCCTCGATGGCGGGATGACCGTACAGGTACTCCTCGATCTCCCGAGGGTAGATGTTCTCCCCGCCCCGAATAATCATGTCCTTGATCCGCCCTACTATGTTCACGTAGCCGTCCGAGTCCATCGTGGCCAGGTCGCCGGAGTGCATCCATCCGTCGGAATCGATCGAGTCTCGGGTCCGTTGCGGATCGTTCCAGTAGCCCAGCATGATCGAATAACCACGAGTGCAGAGTTCTCCGTCCCGTCCTCGCTCCAGGGTTGCCCCCGTTTCCGGGTCGATGATCTTGATCTCGACATGGGGATGCACCCGCCCTACCGTGGACACCCTCCGCTCGATCGAGTCGGTGGTCATCGTCTGGGTGGATACCGGGGATGTTTCCGTCATGCCGTAAGCAATGGTCACGTCGGTCATGTTCATCTCGTTGATGACCTGTTTCATCACCTCCACCGGGCATGGCGATCCGGCCATTATCCCGGTACGGAGCGACGAGAGATCGGACGATTCCAGATCGGGATGGGCAAGCTCGGCGATGAACATGGTCGGTACCCCATACAGGCTGGTGCACCCCTCGTCCCGAACCGCCGCCAGAACCTCCTCCGGCTTGAAGCCCGGACCAGGCAGGATGATCGCTGATCCGTGAGTCGTGCAAGCCAGGGTTCCCAGCACCATTCCGAAGCAGTGGTAGAGAGGGACAGGGATGCATACCCGGTCAGCGTCGGTATAGGCGCAGGCCTCCCCGACGAAGAAGGCATTGTTCAGGATGTTGGAGTGGCTGAGGGTGGCGCCTTTGGGAAAGCCGGTCGTACCCGATGTGTACTGGATATTGATCGGGTCGTCATGGTGGAGCATGGCGGCTCGGCTCGCCAACCTGTCGCCCATCCCATCCTCGCCCGGTTCCATCAGAGCATCCCATTCGGGGGTCCCGAGGAAGATGGTCCGTTCCAGTTCGGGCAGGCCGTCCTCCACCTCCGCGACCATCTCCCGGTAGTTCGACGAGAGATAGCTCCGGGCGGATACCAGCACTCGGCAGCCCGACTGGGCGAGCACGTAGCGCAGCTCATGGGTTCGGTAGGCGGGGTTGATGTTTACCAGGATCACCCCTACCTTGGCGGTGGCGTACTGGAGCCATACCCATTCGGCGCAGTTCGGACTCCAGATACCTACCCGGTCACCCACCTCGAGGCCGAGTCGTAGCAGGCCTTCAGCCAGGCGATCCACCGACTCGTTGAACTCTCGGTAGTTCTGTCGGATTCCTTGATGAATGGAGACTAGAGCATCACGTCCGGGGAATCGGGCTGCGGTAGTTTCGAGGTTGCGACCGATAGTTTCTCGCAATAGGGGATTTGATCTGTCACCGCTCGTGTAGGCCAAGCTCGGCATCTCGGGTCTCCTAGTCGATGAACACTAGAAGGGACTGTATCAGGGCTGGTAGTCTGTTTTGATGATTGGTAGACGCCATCGTACACAATGATTCCTGTGCCGCACCCGACGAAGCGAACGAAGGTAAGTCCGGAGCGGTGACGAGAGGCCGGAGTGTCGACAGGGAACATCGATGGTACGATATCGAAGCGTCCTTGGGGACGCTCTCCGGCACTGGCCACGAGTGGGATGACGATCCTGCGAGTTGGGTCCGAGCACAGCGACGAAGCGATTTACGGCGATCTGGTTGATTACCCGATGTCCGAACTCGAGGCCCAGGACAGGCCTACGGGACGTGAGTTCCCGGAACGATTCGGCCTCCGGCTTGTGCGTAAGTCAGTTACGCGTATGTACAGTGGATGATGCGTCATGAATGAGGTTGATCTCAGCCGGCGGGGTGGTTGCTCGGTTATGTCCATCGGGCACTCGACGCATCCGCTCGGGGTCTTTTTCGATCTTCTCCAGCGGAACGAGGTCGAAGTGGTGGCCGATGTGCGCACCTCGCCCTTCTCCAGGTTCAACCCCCAGTTTAACCGTGACAGCCTCCAGCTCAGGTTGAGAGCGGTGGGTATCCGGTACATCTTTCTAGGAAAGGAACTCGGCGGTAAGCCCGACAGGGACGAGTTCTACGATCCCGATGGCCATGTCCTTTACGGACGCCTGGCTCGGACGGATTTGTTCAAGGCCGGCCTGGACCGGCTCATTGATAGGGCCGGGCGGTTTCGGGTGGCCATTATGTGTAGTGAGGAAGACCCCTCCGAATGCCATCGCTTTCTCCTTGTCACGCGAGCACTGCAACGAAAACGAGTCGAAGTGGCGCATATCCGAGGCAACGGAAAGACCCAAAGAACCGAGGAAATGTCTACATTTGAGGGCTGGTCGGATCCTGTTTATGAGGAGTTGTCCCTGTTCGATACGTCGGTGAGGAGTCCATGGAGATCTACACGATCGGTTTTACAAAGAAATCCGCCTCTTCGTTCTTCGATGCGCTGAAGGCAAGGGGAGTTCAGCGACTTGTAGATGTGCGGGTCAACAATACGTCCCAGTTGGCCGGTTTCGCCAAACGCAACGATCTCGCCTACTTTCTGCGCCGGATCATCGGAGCTGATTACGTTCACGCCCCGCTGCTGGCGCCTACCAAGGAGCTTCTAAAGCGTTACCGAGCGGGCGAGGTGACCTGGGATGACTATGAGGTGGCCTTCCTTGATCTGATGTCGAGACGTCGAGTCGAGACCGAGATACCCAGCGACCTCTTCTCCGGGCGGGCAGCGCTGCTATGCAGCGAGCCAACCCCCGACCGGTGCCATCGCCGGCTGGTCGTCGAGTACCTGGACCGTCATTGGGGTGCGGTTAGGGCGGTTCATCTGTAGGGTATCTGGAAGTTAAGCAACCGGGACGAAGTTCATGAAGGTGGCCATCAACCATCTAACCCGTATGAAGGAAGGATACATCTGCGTGGGGGCCGTGTCCCGAGAGGTCGGGCATGTACGTCCGATACTCCGCTACGAGCAGATTCCCCGTAACAAGCTGGGTTGCGATGGCGGTCCCTTCTCGCTCGGCGCTGTTGTAGATCTCGGGCCGGTTACCCCCGCCGGGGACAATCCTCATGTGGAAGATGTGGTGTTTGAGCCTTACCGGGTACGTAAGCTTCATGACCTTCCCGAGAGCAGATTCCTGTCGATGCTCGATCGTCTCTCCGTAGGGTCCTTGGAAACCGCGTTCGGACCCGAGTTGGAGCGCCTCAGCCCGACGGCCGCGGCGATACCAGATGGTGTCGGGGGCGCCTCCCTGGAGGTGATAAAGATCCGAGGCGGGGGTCGACTCCGAAGTCGGGAAACGTCCTGGGGAAACGATATCAGGTTCAAGTTTGACGACCCGAGATTAGGGCGTTTGGATCTTAGGGTCACAGACGTCCGATTATGGGAGCCCGATCACAGAACGCCATCAGGCGAGAACATTGCTGCTATACAGGGTCGCCTGGACGGCTCCTACCTGTCTGTCGGACTTACCAAAGCCTACGCAGTACCGATGTACAGGGGGCCTCGACACTGGTTGCAGATCAACAACGTCTTTCCGGTGGATAATCCACTCTGGGCGCGAAGCTGAGAAGCCATGACCCTCGAATCTCCGGAGTCGACCGCGGTGCATGACCCGCCATTGTGCTGATGCTGCGTTAAACGCCGGAACGGGGTCCGGTGGAGTTGTCGGCGAAGCCGGAAACAGGCCGGTACCCAAGGCGTAGCGGCATCCGTCCCATCCAGGTGATATGTTCGCATCTGTATGTACGAGATTATCGAGGGCCTGGATAGCGGGTCCGGTTGCAGCGGAGAGGTCGGCAGCGTTCGTATCCGGAGCGCGGTTAGCACCCTGAGCGGTCGGTTGACGGAGATGCCATGGCGTTGGTGATCCACGTCGGATCGCATCCTGACCAGCTGGTGTCCAAGCTGTGCGAGCGGTTGGCGGTACCGCCAACCGATCCGTTTGCCGGGGAAGTGGTGGCCGTTCCCACCAAGGGGATCGAGCGCTGGCTCACCCAGCGGATCGCATCCCGAATGGGTCGGCTGGCGCCCGGAGACGGGATCTGCGCCAACGTGGCGTTCCCCTCCCCGCGCCGGCTGGTACGCCAAGTCATGCGCTCGGTCCCGGATCTGGAATCAGCCATGGATGCCTGGCATGGACCGCCGCTGCTAGCCACCCTGCTAGCAGTTATCGATGATCACATAGATGAAGAGTGGATGTGGTTGCTGGCCCGCTATATCGAGGATCCTACCGGAGCTACTTTTGCCACCCTCGGAAACAACCGGCGGCTCCGGGCTGCCCGCAAGATCGCCCGGCTATTCGGACGATATGAAAGACGCCGGCCAGAGATGGTGCTCGCCTGGTTGGACGGTCGTGATGCCGGTCCCCGCGGTGATATCCTGTCCCCGGCCCACCTCTGGCAGCCACGGTTGATGAGGCTGGCGAGGGAACGTATCGGGAGTCCGGGATTGGCGGAGTTGATCCCCGAAGCTTTGCAGCCCATTCGGGACGGTCCGGTGGATGTCGACCTACCGGAGAGGGTTTTCGTTTACGGTCTGACCGCGGTCGATCCACTCGACATTTCCGTGCTCGAGGCGGTGGCTGCTTGTAGGAAAGTTCACTTGTACCTACTGCACGCCTCGCCTGTACTGTGGAAACAGACGCAGCGGTATCTCTCGGAGTCGCCAACCTGCCAGGCGCTTCCCGCGAGGGATTCGGACCCGACCGCCCGGCTGCCGGCTCACCCCCTGCTTCGGTCGTGGGCGCAAGAAAGCCGGGAACTCCAGTTCGTGCTAGCCGGACGGAACGTAATCACGGGGTCGTTGCCGACCGAACCCGGAGAGTCGACGCCGTCCGGGCTTCTCGCTTGGATCCAGGATGGTGTTCGCGCCAATCGTTCCCCTGACCGGGTCGAGGGTTCAGGTAATCAAAACGGGGCAATGGCCGATCGGTCGGTCCAGATACATGTCTGCTACGGGCCGAGGCGGCAGGTTGAGGTACTCCGTGACGCCATCCTTCATGTGCTGGCGGCTGACCCCACGCTGGAGCCTCGCGACATAGCGATCATGACTCCGGACCTGGCCACCTTTGCACCACTTCTAGAAGCGGTGTTCCTCGACCAGCCCGGCGCCGCCGATCCGAACCTGTCCGGAGACGTCGCAGACGGGATCCCGACGATTGCATCCCTTCCCGCTCTACGCCTCCGGATCGCGGACCGGGCACCCTCCGTTACCAACCCGCTGGTCCGTTTCGTGGCCACATTGCTCGATCTAGTCGGATCGAGACTCGAGGCGGGCACGATCCGGGAGTTGGTTGCCATGCCGGTGGTTCGGCGTTTGTTCGGGATCGACGAGGAGACGGCTGACGAGTTAGCCGGACTGATCGACGATATCAATGTCCGGTGGGGTCTTGACGCCGACCACCGTGATGCGTGGAGCGCAGGCGCCATCGCCGACCACACCTGGAAGCGGGGTCTCGAACGGGCTTTGGCCGGCGTGTTCTACGGGGATAGCGCGGTAAGGGTGGTAAACACCATCGCCCCCCTCGCCGGCGTCGAAGGTCGTGAGACACAGGTAGCCGGGTTGGCGGCCCAGATCATCGACCGGATCGTCACGGTGCGGTCGATCCTGGGTCAACCGCGTCCGTTTTCGGAGTGGGCGCCGACCATCGCCTCCGCAGTGCGCCTGCTGGCGGCCCCGGCCTGGGACGAACAGTGGCAGTGGAGCGGGCTGGAGCGTTTGCTCGCCCGGAGTTTCCCGCCCCGTGAGTCCGGTTCCCCCGATCCCCTAATCGGAGCGGACGAGGCTCGCCTGCTGGTCGATGACTGGTCGCGAGACGTCCCGAGTCCCCTGCACTTCAGGACCGGTGATATCACGGTCTGCACGTTGGTCCCCATGCGTTCGGTCCCGTACCGGGTCGTATGTCTGCTCGGTATGGATGATCAGCGGTTTCCGCGCAGCGGCAGGGCTGACGGTGACGACCTCCTGATAGACGACGAACTGATCGGGGACTCGGATCGGGGCGTCCAGGACCGCCAACTGCTCCTGGACGCACTGATGGCCGCCGGTGATTACTTGATAGTTACATACTCGGGCCGCGACGAGTTGACCAACGCCGAGTTCCCGCCGTCGACCCCGATTGCTCAACTCCGAGACCTGGTCCACGAAATGGTGGGAGCGGAGCAGTCGGATAATGTCGTTACCTACCACCCGCTCCAGCCGTTCAGCGAGAGCAATTTCCGACCTGGGGCGCTCAACCTTCCCGGATCGTGGGGATTCGACCCTGCACAGTTCGACGGGGCGGTTGCAATCCAACAACGCGGCTCTCGCAGGCCGGTCCGGTTCTCCCTGCCGCCTCCTGACGCTCAGATGTTTTCCCGGATTCGACTCGACGAGATGCGGAGGTTTCTGGAGAATCCGGCTCGTGAGTTCCTCCGCCTCCGGCTGGGATTCATCATTCCCGCTCGGGGTGAGATACCCGACGACAGCGTCCCTACGGCCCTCGATCCCCTCAGTGAGTGGAAGGTCACCGATCGCATTCTCTCCGGGTTGCTGAGCGGGTACTCCATCAAAATGCTGGAGGCTCACGAGCGAGCCGACGATGCTGTCCCCTCCGGTTTTCTAGGTGTCCAGGCCCTCGCCAAGGTTCGTCAAAGGGCCACCGATCTGAGCAGAGCGGCGCTGGCCGAGGGTCATGACCCGAACGGATACCGGCAATACACCGGTAGCGTTCGGGTCGGCGGCCATCGGATCGAAGGAACGGTGAGCGCCGATCCCGCCACCACGCGGATCGACATCGTTACTCCGTCCCGGCTCAAAGGGAAACAGCGGCTGAGAGCGTTCCTCCAAGTTGTCTTCCTGTCCGCGGTCGAACCTGAAATCCCTTGGCGCGGATTGCTGCTCGGTCGCCACGTCAGGGGTGACAAGCTCCGGAGAGTGACAATCGGACCTATACGGGGCGAGGCGGCCCACCGTCGAACGGAGGCCGAACGGCTGCTGTCAATGCTGGTGGATCTGTATGTAGCCGGTCTGGTAACTCCTATTCCCATGCCCTGCGAAACCTCCTACAACTGGCAGAGGAACATCGGAAACGATCGCGCCAAGGCGGTGGCTGGGGCCCGGGCGGCGTGGGAGACCGACCGGTTCTCCCCGGAAGGGAAGGAACCGGCCCACGAGTTCCTGTTTTCCGACCTGGCCACGATGACCGCGCTACAACAAAGTCCGTTCCCGGGATACGCGGAGAGGCTTTGGCGACCGATCCTCCCGTTGCTGGGGGAGAAATCGGTATGACCGGTATCGCCAGGTACGATCCCGCCACCCCTCTCGGCGATGGCGCCACCATCATCGAGGCCAGCGCCGGCACCGGCAAGACCTTCACCATCGCGGCGCTGGTTACCCGGCTGGTGGCTGAGGAAGGTGTTCCACTGGATCGCATCCTGGTGGTCACCTTTACCCGTGCCGCTACCGCGGAACTCAAGGACCGGATCAGGCGCCGGATGGTCTCTACTCTCCACCTGCTCCGTGGTGACCATGGGAGGAGGTTCACCGATGATCATGAGGCCGATGATCATATGAAGGTACTTCTCCAGGCAACCGGCGACGGGAACGCTCGCTACGCCAACCGGCTGGATGAGGCGATCACCCACTTCGATCAGGCCCAGATCTTCACGATACATGGCTTCACCAGCCGCCTGCTGACCAAGCTCGGATTCAGGTCCCGCATTCCGGACGACGCCGAACCCGGGGAGATCGACGAGGGGATCCTACGGCGTACCGCAGCCGATCTCGTGGTCCGCCACTTCGGGGGAACCCGATCCGACGATCCGGGGGGAACCGTCAAGCTGGAGGAACTGATCGATATCGGCAAGACTGTTGTCGCTACGCCCGACGCCCGGCTCGTTCCGGCCCCCGCCGGCGTGGATGGCCATGTCAAGCGGCGGGCGGAACTGGCCCGGGAATTGAATGTCCTGGTGGCCGGGCGACTCCAGGCGCGGGGGAGGGTCACCTATGACGGCACCCTCGTGGAAGCCCGTGACACGTTGGTCGACCAACGAGTAGGCAAAGCCGCCCGGGAACTGCTTCGACGGCGCTACTCCATTGCTCTGATCGACGAAGCGCAGGACACCGATCCGATCCAGTGGCAGATCCTTCGAGCGGTGTTCGACCGGTCCAGGCTGGTCGTGATCGGTGATCCGAAGCAATCGATTTACGCGTTTCGAGGCGCCGATATCGAGTCCTACCTATCCGCGGTGGATCGGGCCGCTACCCAACGCACCTTGGAGACCAACTGGCGAAGTGACGGACCGCTGGTCGACGCTCTCGACACGTTGCTCACCGGGGCTACGTTCGGCGATGACCGTATCGGGTATCGCCGGGTACGAGCCGCAGGCCCTAATAGAGAGAGCCGGATTTTCGGGGTCGGATCACCACTCGAGATCCGCCGTTTCTCCGGCGAGTTCCCGCTTCCGCGCCTGCGGTGGAAGCCGTACTTCTACATCCAGCATGCTAGAAACGCGGTCGCTCGCGACCTGGCCGCCGAGACGGTGCGGCTTCTAACGTCCTCAGCCCGCCTAGAGGACAGTGCCGGTTCCCGACCAATCGGACCCGGCGATGTGGCCGTGCTTTGCCGTACCGGTCGGCAGGTGGACACGGTAAGGGAAGCGCTTCAGGCCGGTGGGGTGCCGTCGGTGGTGGCGCGAACCGGTAGTGTGTTCGCCACCACCGCCGCCGAGCAGTGGCGGCGCTTCCTGCTGGCCGTGGAAAGACCGAGCCGACCCGGATACCTGCGGTTGGCCGCCACCTCCGTGCTGGTCGGGATGACCCCCGGACTCATCGCGAAGCTCAAGGACGACGCCATCCTGAGTCTCCAGCAACGCTTTATCGGGTGGCAGTCCCTTCTGCACAGCCACGGTGTGCCCGCCATGTTCGCTGATGTCGTTCGAACCACGGACCTCACCTCCCGGGTGCTGGCCGGTGAGGGAGGGGAGCGCGTGCTGACCGACCTCAATCACATCGCTGAGGAGTTGCATTCAGCTTGGCGTAGAGGACGGATCGGTTCGCTGGTGGTGTGGATCGAAGGGGCGATGGAGGATGCGGCCCGCAACGCCGATGCCGGAGTCGAAGACGTCGAGTCTCGCCAGCGGCGTTTGGACACCGATGCCGCCGCGGTTCAGGTACTGACCATCCATGCCGCCAAGGGACTCGAGTTTCCGGTGGTGATGGCTCCCTACTTATGGGATATGCCCCGCATCACCCCACGTGTTCCGGTGTTTCACGATCCGGCGCCGGTCGCGGTCGGAGAACCGAGAGGGCGTCTTGTCGATGTGGGCGGTCCCGACTCGCCCGATTTCGAGACCCATAAGGAGTTGGCCCTAGCCGCGGAAACCGCGGAGGAGGGTCGTTTGCTGTACGTTGCTCTGACCCGGGCCAAGCATCGGTTGGTCGTGTGGTGGATCGAGAACACGCAAAAGTCGAAGATGAGCGAGTTCTACCGCCTGCTCGCTAGGGTCGGCGAGCCTGGGCGAGAGGTCGAGCGGCTGGTTGAGAGGTCCCGGGGGAGCATTAGCCAGACGATCCTCGACACGCCTCAACCAGCCGTGCCTTACCAGCCGGAGGCCCGGACCGAACAGGCTCTGGCGCCGGCGGACTTTGACCGAGCCTTGGACTACGAATGGAGGCGGGTCTCCTTCTCATCTCTGTCGCCCGACCGTCCTCTGGAAGGCTGGACCGATACGGAGGAAGAACCGGACCGGATCGACGAGGCCGATGATGGTCCGGTCTCGCCACGAATCGGCGGTCTCTCCTTAATGGCGGACCTTCCGAGAGGCCCCCGTTTCGGGTCTCTCGTGCATCGGGTTCTTCAGGACGTGCCCTTCGATGCACCCGACCTCCCGGGAACCGTCGCTTCCGTGCTGGACCGCTTCACCCGGCAAACATCTTGGGACTTTGACGCTGATGCTTTCGTGAGGGGGATGGTTGCAGTTCTGGAGACCCCGTTAGGGGCCGGTGACGATGCTTGCTCGCTGCGTGGCCTTGATCGGCGGAGGGTCCTGAAGGAGATGGACTTCGAGCTGCCTCTCCGCACCGGCGACTCTGCGATATCGTTGCCTGCTATTGCGGAGGTTACCCTCGAACACTCGGTCGATGATGACCCGCACCGTCCCTACTTCGCCCGCCTTGGATCTATCGAGCCATACCGGTTTCGCGGGTTTCTGGCCGGAGCTATCGACCTGATAACCGTCCTGCCCGGATCGGACGGTGAGCGTTACGTGGTGATGGACTTCAAGTCCAATACCCTTCCGGTGCTAGGTGACGGACCGGACGCCACCGACTACGGACCGGGCGCCCTCGTAGATGCGATGCATCACGGTAACTACGTGCTACAGGCGTTGCTGTACCAGGTGGCGCTCCATCGTTATCTCCAGTTACGCCTCGACGGCTACGACCCGGATCTCCATTTGGGCGGATCCCGATATCTGTTCATACGGGGCATGATCGGGACCGGGACGCCGGTTGTCGAAGGGGAACGATGCGGCGTTACCCGGTGGCGCCCTCCGGTGGAGCTGATCTCCGCGGTGAGCGATCTGTTCGCGGGTCGTCGATGACGTTGGTCGACCGGATCGATACAGCCGTCGCTCGGTCTGAGGTGGTGGTCGGCGCTTCCGGTCTGGTTACATCTTTCAACGATCGGGGAGTGCTGTCAGCGCTTGATGTTCACGCAGCCGCCGCAATTGCCCGCTTATGGGGGGAGACGGACGAATCGGTGATCCTGGCTGCCGCGTTGGCGGTGCGGGGTACTCGATTCGGGCATGTGTGCATTGATCTGGGGCGCCAGAGGGAGGCGATGGTAGTCGAGGGGCAGCCGCCTGAGTCGCTCGATGAGCTGCCGTGGCCGGATGCGCGCGATTGGGTATCAAGGGTTGCCGCCAGCCCGATAGTAGGTGACGGTAGCGGTGAGGAACCGTTGGTACTGGTCGAGGATCGTCTCTACCTGGAACGCTACTACCGGTATGAGAACCGGCTCGTGGAGCTGATCGGAGTCCGAGCGGCCTATCCGGAGACCACCCTCGATCCTGCGGTTCGCACAGCGCTGGACGCGCTGTTCCCTCGAGAGTCGGGCAACACTCCGAACCACCAACGGACCGCGGCGAGCACCGCTCTGGAGTCTCGGCTAACCGTCATTGCCGGTGGTCCGGGAACGGGCAAGACCTACACGGTGGTCAGGATGCTGGCTGCGCTAGCCCACCGACCGGATAGCTTCCCTCGGGTAGCTCTCTGCGCACCTACCGGGAAGGCGGCGGCCCGGCTGAAAGAAGTAGTCGAGGAATACGCATCCGGAGATGTCGATCAACAAGTCAAAGCCAGGATGGAGAGCCTGGAAACCAGCACCATTCATAGGCTTCTTGGGCGATCGTGGGTACGGGGGAGATTCCTTCACCATCAACGCAACCCACTTCCCCATGACATGGTGATCGTGGACGAGTTGTCGATGGTTTCATTACCTCTGGCCGTCAAGTTGATCACCGCCATACGTCCCGACGCCAGGGTGGTGCTGGCGGGCGATCCCTTCCAACTCAAGTCCATCGAGGCCGGCACCGTGCTCGCCGATATTGTGGGTTCGCCGGCCGGGATTACAGATCCGGGCCAACCGCCGGACAAGAGCGGAGCGGTGATCTTGGCGAAGCGCGTGGTGACTTTGAAGCGCGTTCATCGCTTCGATGAGCAGGGTCCCATAGCCGACTTCGCCGACGCGGTGCGGACAGGTGAAACCGACCGGGCGATCGAGCTGCTGAGAAGCGGTCGGAGATCGGTCAGTTGGGTGGATGACCGGACCGGAGCATCCTCTCGCTGGCTACAGCAGCGGGTGATTGCACACCGGGTACGGTTGGTTGAGCTGGCATCCGGACCGGGCGGCGGGGAAGCGGCGCTGGCGACCCTGAACAAAATGGCGGTGTTGTGCGCTCATCGGGAAGGTCCGGGTAGCGCCGACCAGTGGCGCCGCGAGGTAGAGGTGGCTCTAGACGCGAGGTTCCCCGGTCTCCGTTACGGGGGGGATTGGTATCCGGGACGTCCGCTGATGATCACGACCAACGACTACACCCTGGATCTCTATAACGGGGATATAGGGGTGTTGGTTCAGACCCCGGAAGGACTGCGGGCGGTTTTCGAACGTGGTGGATTGCGCAGCTACCCGCTCGGTTACCTCGGCGATCACACCACCGTCCACGCCTTGACTATCCATAAGAGTCAAGGGTCGCAGTTCGACGAGGTGGTCGTATCACTTCCTTCGGAGGCGTCCCGGCTGCTTACTCGAGAGCTTCTGTATACGGCGGTCACCAGAGCCTCCCGCCGGGTCACGATCGTGGGGGAGGAGTCGGTGGTCCGCGTGGCCGTGGAACGATCGGTTCAGCGTGCCTCGGGATTACGAGCAAGGTTGTGGTCTTGAACCTCGCCGCCGTTCGTTGAACGTTAACCCTGATTATTCAGGTTTCCCACATACCGAGGCATGTAATGCCGGTTCAACCTGAGTATTGGGAGAACCCCGCCGTTCACCGGACAGGTAAATCTCTACACCGGACCGGGATAGGAAACGCCGATAGCCGTATTTCCTGGTCAGGGCGCGAATAGGATCTACTCCATTCAGCCTCCAAACCCCCATCCATGAATAATCGGAGTTAAGGGGTCCGGTGGAATTGTCGATGGTTTCCATCCCGTCCGAGCAGCGTCGACGCTACGACCTCGACGCGCTGCGGGGGTTCGCCATGCTGCTGGGCATCGGGCTTCATGCTTCGCCGGCGTTCTTCCCCGCGCCCTGGTGGGTTCAGGACCGCACTTCCGGGCTCGACGGACTGTTCGACGAGTTCCTGTGGGCTGTTCATGGCTTTCGCATGCCCGTGTTCTTCCTGATGAGCGGTTTCTTCACCACATTGCTGTGGCGGCGGCGCGGCCTGGGCGCCCTCCTGCGCCACCGGCTACGGCGGGTAGCCCTCCCGCTGGCGATCGGCCTGCTGGCGATCGTGCCGCTGACCAGCTTGGTCGGTGAGTGGGCGGCCGTGTCCGGGGACCCTGCACAAACGGCGGAGGATGACATCTGGGGCAAGGTGTTCGCCGGCGATGTTTCCGGCGTGGAGAAACTGCTGGACACGGGATTCGACGTCGACCTGCGTTCGGAGCCGGGGGGATGGACGATTCTCCATGCGGCTGCGCTCACAGGTAATGCCGACATGCTGGACTTGCTGCTCGCGCGCGGCGCCGAGCCGGCGCCGGTCGCCACCGCCTCAGAGGGTGAGACCCCCCTGGGTGTCGCCTTCCACTTCGGTCATGAGGAGGCGGCCGACATCCTGGTCGCCTACGGAGGCGGGGATCCGCTTCCCGAAGGGCGGGAGTGGGCGGATATCCCGGGATGGGGAGCAGGTTCTGCCGATCCCGACGAGAGCAACGGTTCGAATGACGGGCTCGACCTGTCCGCCGTCCAACGTTTCTATCACCTCTGGTTCCTCTGGTTCCTCTGGTTCCTTCTGTGGCTGGTGGCGGGGTTCGGGATAGTGGCGTGGCTGGTGGAGCGGCGGGTTCATCAGGGCGCCCGGAAGGCGAGCCGGCCTCGGTGGGTCATGTGGTCCATGGTCCCCCTCACCATCGTTCCGCAAATGTACATGGGCGGGGGAGGCGCCTATCCCGTCTTCGGGCCTGACACGTCGGATGGATTCGTTCCGCTATTTCACGTATTGGCCTACTACGCCACCTTCTTCACGTTCGGGGCGCTGATGTATGGCCGGAAGGGACGCGGCGACGCACTCCTGGTCGACACGGTGGGAAGACCGTGGTGGCTGTTCCTGCCGGTCTCGTTTCTGGTCGTACTCCCGGCCGGGCTGGTGTTCACGTTCGACGAGTCGGCTTTCTCGTGGCCGGTGGCGTCGGTGTTGCAGGTTGCCTACGCCTGGGGGATGTGCCTCGGCCTGATCGGGCTGTTCCGCGTCCTTATCCCGCGGGAACGCCGAGGCGTCCGCTACCTATCCGACTCCTCCTACTGGCTGTACCTCGCCCACCTTCCGGTGGTCGTGGTTGCCCAAGCGGTCGTACGCGACTGGGAACTTCCGGCGGAGGTCAAGTTCCTGCTCATTTCGGTGGTGGTGACCGCGTTCCTCCTGGTGAGCTATCAGTTCCTGGTCCGCTACACCTCGATCGGGACGATGTTGAACGGAAAGAGGGTCCGCCGTTCCGCCCGCATCGAACCGACGACCGACCCGCAGCGACCCTGACGGGGCCATTCTATCGCCGGGTGGCGCCGTGCCCGGGGCTGACGTTCCTATACCGGCCCGCGTGGTGGCACGATCACGTCGCATCTCGGTCCCGAGGCACGGCTGAGTCTGCGGTCGAGGGTCACCAGCGGAAACTGCAGCACTTCGGCCAGAGCCACGTACCAGGCGTCATAGCTGGTCAGATTGGAGCGAAGCTCCCAAACACGGTCTGCCAAGGGAGCGAACGGGTACGCCTCCAGGTCGAGCCGGAGCAGGTCACGATGGGATGCTGTGGCCTCCAGTCGCGAGATACGCCTGTTCTGCTCCAACCGTCGTAGAACGTTGGTCGCTTCTACCAGGGCCAGTTCCGGGACAGCAAGCGGACCGTCCGAGATAATGTCCTCTGCCCAGGAGCCGGTGTTACCGCTATCGACGAGCGCCGCTACCAGCACTGAAGCGTCGATGACCGCCTTCACTTCCGGTCAGCGTCGCGTGCCTCAATGATAAGCGAACTCGGAACGATGGTCTCGGCAGCCGCTTTCCGTCGCCGGATCTCGGCGAGCAGCGTGCTCCTGGACGGCCGCGAAGCGATACCTTCGAGTTCGGTTAGCAGGAATTCCTGCATTGACTGGCGGTTGAGGGCGGCTCTAGAGGCCAGTTCGTCGCGGACTGCCTCCGGGACGCCTCGTATGGTGATCTGTACGGGCATGCTTGCAGGATGACATAACCTCCATCAATCTGCAAGCGTTCCGTAGTCAGACAAGCGCCATGTCCCGGTAAAGGTCGGCGTCGGCAGAGGCGATGCCGACCAAGAAGGGAATGTCTGAAGGTCCGATCGCCAGTAGGGCTGTCGTCAGGGTCTCCCTTACAGCAGGGTCGAGATGGGACCCGAGGCTAAAGGGTGGCGCCGGCCAGTCGACAGTACGATCGATAACGCGGAGGTTGGCGGCCGCTCCCGGTTCCGTGGCCAGAAGGTGTTCCCAGATCGTGATGTCGATGGCTGCCACATCACAGGCCCGATCCGCAACTGCCTGGATCGAGGCTCGATGCGAACCGGTAATCGTCTCAGACATGAACCAGGCATCCCGGAAGGACCGATCGACATGGGCTCTTAATCCGAGAAACCCTGACCAGGACTCCAACTCGTTCACGGCCAGGTTTGTTTCCAGCGCGGCGTGGAGAGATGATGGGCCGTTTGGCCGGGTCACTATCACCGAGTGGTAGACCGGTCCCTCGTGTCCGCCGAAGATCGGCGCCGCCACGATCTCACGGGACATGCCGCCCGTCGAGATGAGCGACGCGGTGAGGTATCCGCACATCCACACGAGGTCCAGGTCGGGCGCCCGGTGACGCGCTTCGGCCGAACTTCTCCCCGCCGTCCGGTCGACAACCACTTCGATACCCGTTGCACGGGACAAGTAGCCGACCAGATCACGCATGATGGCCAACGTGTTGTCACCCAGATAGGTCGCAGCTCTGAGAGGCGCCTCTGCGGCGGTATTCAACGGTTTCCGTCCTCGTACCGTGGTCAGGAATGCCCCGCCGGCCTAATCCATCAATGGCCCAGTCACTACCGGGGGGCTAACAGGAGTCTATACCCATGGGCTGTTGGAGTTCCCGCTGCCGAAGGTGCCGCCGGTGTGATACCGGTCGAGGGTGAACGGCTTCAGCTCGTAGGGTTTGTCCCCGTACACGAGCATCCGGGCCGTGAGCTTGCCCACGCCGATCATCTTGAACCCGTGGTTGGAGTCGGCAATCACCCAGGCATTGTCACCGAGGTAATCGAACACGGGGACGTTGTCGGGCGTGAACGCGCCTATCCCACCGTTTCGCCGGTCCTTGAAGTAGGGCCGCAGGTTCTCGAGCCGCTTGAAGAGCATGCCGAGCGCCGAGCAGTAGTAGTCGGCAAACCACTCTTCCGCCTGGTAGAGGTCGTTGAGATGGCCATAGGGCTCCACCTCCGCTCTGGGACCGATCTTGACGGGAATCGTCCCGCCCTGTAGACCGGGAGCGCCCACCCGCTCGGCGGCGTAGCGGGTGTACACGTAGGTGTGGTCCATGATCATCGTGCCGTCCTCGCCATACACCGGAGTATCCAGCAACTCCACGTGCAAGACGGGCGAGTCCCGGTGCTGGGCGGTTCGGAAGTCCACACCCTCCGGAAGGAGGACCTCGCCTTCGAGAAGGCGCCAGTAGGTCCACATGTCCATCTGCTCCTCGGTGTGGCCGTCGGGATACACGACGTCGAGATGCGACGGCCCTCCGAGCCACTCCCAGTGCCGGGGTGTCCACGCTCCGGCGCCGACGACGACCTGCTCGCATGAGATCGATCCCTGGTCGGTCTCGACCGCGGTCACGGACCCGGACGCGTCCCGCTCGTAGCCGGTGACCGTGGCCCCGTAGACCCGCTGCACGCCCCACTGGCGGCACTTCTGGTCGAGGCCCCACACTGCGATGTGGGTGCCGGCGTAACCTGACCGGTGTTCGTGGAGTACCACGTCGCAGTTCTCGGTCTTGAAATCGGGCCACATGTTGGTCAGGAATGCACGCGCGTCCGATCCCGTGTAGAGGTCCGACGGGTAACCGTTCGCCGCATGGGAAGCGTGGAGTTTGATGTAATCCTCTTCCTGGTTCGCTTCACCGACGGATACGTAACCGACCTGCTGGAAACCGAGATTCACCGGATCGGATTCCCATACTTCCACGCTGGCGCGCAGGATGGCGTGCAGCGGATTGGTCATGTACAGGTTACGAACGCAGCCGCAGGCCAGGCCGGTAGCTCCGGCGCCCGGTCCCTGCTTATCGATCAGCACTACATCGCTGCCCTTGCCCCGGCCCGACCGCTCGAGATACATGGCCAGGTGATAGGCGGTCGACAGGCCGTGAACGCCGGCGCCCACCACGACGAATCGGGCGCTCGGAGGTAGCGGTACGGCGTCGAAGACGGGTATCGCAGCCGGGTTCGTCAGGCAACCGTCCACGTCGGGAGGCAGCGGGCGGTTGGCGAACGGGTACCACTGGTTGTGTCCGGTGGGGTTGGGGAGGTTCATGGGCTTGCCTTTCTCCTTCGGGTTACGTGTTCGGTACATCGGTCGATGGATGTACGTAGTCGGCGCCGACCGTCCGCCATATGAGCGGTACGCCCGGCCGGTAGGCGAGATGGTGGCGGCTCGGTGCGTCGATGATGGTGAGGTGCGCAGGGCCGCCCGGCGTCAGCCGCCCCACATCGTTCCTGCGCAGCGCGTTCGCTCCTCCGGTCGTAACGGCGGCGATTGCCTCGTCGATGGTCATGTTCATGTCGCGTACCGCCAGCGCGATGCAGAACGAGATGGAGGTCGTGTAACTCGACCCGGGGTTACAGTTGGAAGCGATCGCTACCGTCACGCCCGCGTCGAGGGCCCGCCGGGCGTCGGGATAGGGCTGGCGGGTGGAGAAATCCGCCGCGGGCAGGAAAGTCGCTACGGTGTCGCTTGCGGCGAGGGCTTCGATGTCGCCGTCGGACAGGTACGTGCAGTGATCGACGGACGCGCAACCCATCTCCACCCCGAGCCGGACCCCGGGCCCGTAGCCCAACTGGTTGGCGTGCAGGCGTAGACCAAGACCTGCTGAACGGCCGGCTTCCAGCACCGCCCTCGACTGGTCGGCGTCGAAGGCGCCCTCCTCGCAGAAGGCGTCGATCCAGCGCACATGAGGACGAACGGCCTCGAGCATCGGGCCGCATACCAGGTCTACGTAGTCGTCGGTCCGGTCCCGGTACTCGTCCGGCACCACATGGGCACCCATGAACGTAGTCTCGGAGGTCACCTCCGACGCCAGCGAGGCCGTTTCGGCCTCCGACCGGACCGACAATCCATACCCGGACTTGATTTCCACCGTAGTCGTGCCGGCGCGGTGCATCTCGTCGAGGCGCCGTCGCAGCCCGGCCCGGAGAGCCGAGCTGCCTGCGGCACGGGTGGCCTCGGTCGTAACACGTATTCCGCCCCCGTCGTAGGGTTCACCCGCCATGCGCCGGGTGAACTCCTCGGCGCGGTCACCTGCGAATACCAGGTGGGTGTGGGAGTCCACGAATCCGGGCAGGACGCACCTGCCTCCGACGTCGAGCCGTTCGTCCGCTTCGGCTCCGGCGGCGCCGATCGCCACCACGACATCTCCCTCGATCACCACCGCCGCCTTCTCGATGATCCCGAGCGGTCCCGCCCCGAGTTCGGGGGAATTGGTGACCAACTCACCGATGTTGTCGATCACCATCGTCATGCCGCCATCACCTCGGCGATGGCCGAGTGGAGTTCGTGGCTGACGTCGATCGAAACATGTTTGCCGTCGACAACGACCGGCCGGCCCCCGACGATCAGGCTGTGCACGTCATGGCCGGAGGCTGCAAAGATAACCGCTGAGAGAGCATTCTCGGTGTCGACCCCGGCGAGGCGGACCGAATCGAGCCTGACGCTGGTGAAGTCCGCTAGGTGGCCCGGGCCGATCACGCCTCCGTCGCTCCAACCGAGTGACCTGTAGCCGGCGACGGTGGCGATGGCGCCGAGGCTTTCGACGGAGTGGATACCGCGGCGATTGGTCAGGACCCGCCGGCCCAACTCGACGGCTCGAGCCTCCTCCAGGATGTCTATAACGGCATGCGAGTCCGACCCCACGCAGAGGGCGGCGCCGGCGGTGGCCAAGCTCTCGCTGGGACCGATCCCGTCGGCCAGATCACGCTCGGTGGTGGGGCAGATGCAAACGTGCGACCCGGCCTCGCCGATCAGGCGTATGTCGGCGTCGGTGAGGTGCGTCGCGTGTACCAGAGTGGTGTCCGGACCGAGCGCCCCGGCATCGGAGAGGACGGCGGTCGGGGTTCGGCCGTGCACCTTCCGGCAGCCCTCGTTCTCGGCCGGCTGCTCGGAGAGGTGGACATGGAGAGGCAGTCCGTTCTCGCCCGCCCACCGGGCGGCGATGCCGATCTCTTCCGGGTCAACGGCGCGGACGGAGTGGATCGCCGCTCCGACCTTCGTTCGGGGTCCGTGGTCGTTCGCCTCCAGACGTTTCACCCGTTCCGCCCAACCGTGCACGGTCCCGTCGCTGAACCGGACTTGTTCGGCATCCGGCGGGGCATACCCGGATGGTGACCCGGGTGCGAACCCGCCGTGCAGGTATAGCGTGTCGAGCAAGGTCAGGCGGATCCCGGCGTCGCGAGCCGCGGCCATCAGGCTGACCCCGATGGTGTTCGGGTCGTCGTAGGGATCTCCTCCGGGACGGTGGTGGATGTAGTGGAACTCGCCGACGACTCCGACACCGGCCAGAGCCATCTCGGCGAAGGTAGCCCGGGCAAGCCGGTAGTAGTTGTCGGGATCGAGGTTGGCGGCCACCCTGTACATCAGTCGGCGCCAGGTCCAGAAGGTTCCCAGCCCGTCTTGGGTCCGGCCCCGCAGAGCGCGGTGAAAGGCGTGGCTGTGGGCGTTGGCCGGCGCGGGAAGGGTCAGGCCGGCGAGGCGGGTAGAGCCCGGAGGGGGGTTGACCTGGCCCGGGACGACGGAGACGATTCGATCATCGTCGACTTCGATCAGCACGCCCGGGGCGGCCTTCGGACCGCCCAGCCATGCGAGCTCGCACCAGTACCCGGTGATCACGATCCCACCTCGGCCACGAACCGGGTGATGCGCCGGACGAAGTCGTCGCGGTGGTGGATGTCGAATTGCTCCCAGGTGCTGAGTGTCCGCGAATCGATCCGGTCGACCACGAGGACGCCGTCGAGGTGGTCGCACTCGTGCTGGTAGGTGCCGGCGCTAAGACCGCGAAGTACTTGTTCGTGATCGAGGCCATCACGGTCGGTATAGCGAACCCGAAGGTTCACCGAACGCTCCAACTCCCCCCGGAGAGGGACCGAGAGGCAGCCCTCGTTGATGATGATCGTCTCGTTGTCGAGCGCCTCGAACCGGGGATTGATGGCGACAGTTAGGGGAATCGGGGGCTTGTAGGGGTAACGGGGATTCCTGTCGACTTCCATGACCATTATCCGGACAGGCTCGCCGATCTGGTTGGCGGCGATCCCGGAGCCGTTGGCATGGCGCATGGTGTCGATAAGGTCGTCGATGAGGTCCTGGATCGCCGGTAGGGAGACCTGATGGCGGGGCACTTCCGTCGCTCGCACCCGCAGGGTCGGGTGGCCTATGGACAGGATCGGGCGAACCGTCATCGCCGTCCCGGCCACGGTTGGCTCACCGTCCCGGTGATCCCCTCCGGTAGTACACGGATGGCGTGCCATGTGGGGTCCGAGTCGTAGTCCCAGTACTTGGTGAGTTCGACGATCACCGTGTTGCTGCCGATGGGGCCGCCTAGCACCCGGCCGTTGTGGATGCGGACGCTGTGATACACGCGAGGAGCGAGGTTTTCTGCTGCTTCGATATGGACAGGGCTGTGGCGCCAAGCCTCCCGGTCTTCGATGTTGCGGTGGACGACGAGGTTGGCCCACTGGTTGCCGATCAGTTCGATGGAGCTGTAACTAAGGATTCCCGGGTACTCCCGGAACTCGGCGATCACGTCGATCTCGAACTCGTCGACCTCGTTGGCTTCGTCCCGCGAACGTCGATCACCGAGAAACCCCACGACCCACACATCCGAACCCCGGAGGAGGGGGGCAGGGTCGCACATGACGGTGCGGCGCTTGAGTCCGTGAACATGCCAGGTGATCGTCTGGTAGGGGTGGAGAACCGCGTCGCCTGTCGCGGCCTGGCGTACGAGCACCCGCAAGTCCTGAAGCAGGTAGTTCATTAGCGCCAGATCGGCACCGTAGTGGAGAAGGTCGGCACACGGGTGGCCGGCCGGGTTCCGGTCGGCATCAAGGCGAACCGGACTGAGACGGGTGGGTCTCACCTCACTCCTTTCAGTAGGCGGTAGCCACGCCGCCTACGGCGACGCGCCGGGCTACGAAGTCTTCGAGTTCCTCCCGGATGGCCGGATCGATCGGCGGGTCTTCGCAGTCGTCGAGGAACTCCCTCGCCAGGGAGACGGTTCGGTGTGCGGGGTCGGGTCGTCCGGCTTCGTCCCAGGTTTCGAAGTTGCTCCAGTCGGACAGGAGCGGCGTGTGGAAAGCGTTACGGTACCGAGCCCGGGTGTGGTCGGCGCCGAAGAAGTGCCCGCCCGGGCCGACCTCCGCGATCGCTTCGAGAGCCAGGGCGCCTTCGTCGGTGGCCGGAGGTTCCAGGGCAGCGGAGATCATCTGCAGCAGGTCGGCGTCCAGCACCATCTTCTCGAACGAGGCTTGCAAACCACCCTCAAGCCATCCGGCCGCGTGCATTACGAGGTTGGCGCCCCCCATCACGGCGCCCCACAGAGAGAACATGCTCTCGTAGGTGGCTTGCAGGTCGACAGCGTTGGAGGCGTTGGCATTCGAGGACCGGTAGGGGAGGTCGTAGCGTCGAGCCAGTTGACCTCCGACCAGAGCAGCCTGAAGGGATTCCGGGGTGCCGAAGGCGGGTGCGCCGGATTGCATGTCGACATTGGAGGTGAACCCACCGTAGACCACCGGGGCTCCCCGCCGCACAGCCTGGGTGAGGGCTATGCCGGCCAGGGCCTCGGCGTTCTGCTGGACCAAGGCACCGGCGATCGTGACCGGCGCCATCGCTCCCGCCAGCGTGAAGGGGGTGATCACCACCGGCTGGTTACGCGCCGACATCTCGAGGATTCCCTCGATCATGGGGGTGTCGAGACGCAGTGGTGAAGAGGTGTTGACGATCGTGTACAACGACGGCTGCGCCTCGAGGTCGCTATCGGTGACCCCGCGGGCGATCCGGGCCATCTCTATCGTGTCCAGCGTGCGGCGCCGTCCGAGGCTGTAGGTGTGGATGGCCTTGTCGCTGAGGGTCAGTAGATCAAGGGTGGCGTGCAGATGACGAACGGATGGATGGATGTCAGTTGGTTCAACCGGGTATCCACCATGCAGGTGCACGACGTTCAGGTGTTGGCTCAGGCGAACGAGTCGTCTGAAATCGTTAACGTTACCGCTGCGCCGACCTCGGCCGAGACCGGAGACGTTGGGTGGGCTGGCCACCGCCGCAAACGCCACCGAGCGTCCGCCGAGGTGCAGGTGGTGCGTCGGGTTGCGGGCATGCAGGGTGAACTCGGCGGGCGCACCGCGCACGAGTTCGGTGATCATCTCGGGATCGAACCGTACCCGAGCCGAGTCGGGATCGATGTCGGCGCCCTCCCGTCGCAGGATCGTTCTGGCCTCATGGTGCAATATGTCCATCCCGACGTCACGCAGAACTTGTAGAGAAGCCTCGTGGATAGCTTCGAGGCGGTCGACGGGGATCGCCGTGACCGGTCGCCAGGGGAGGCTAGGCTGGCGGAAAGGAGGCTGGGGCCTAGAGGCGCCATGCCCCGCGACACGAGCGCGACGCCCACCCCGCCGACGCCGCGTCGCCACTACCGCAGGTTCCCTTCCGCCATCGGGACGCTCACCCCCCGGTGTGCGGCGACCCGAGCGGCCAGCTCGTAACCGGCGTCGACATGCCGCATGACTCCGGTGGCCGGGTCGTTGAGGAGCACCCGCTCGAGCTTCTCGGCGCCTAGGTCGGTCCCGTCGGCAATGCACACCTGTCCGGCATGGATCGACCGGCCGATGCCGACCCCGCCCCCGTGGTGGATACTGACCCACGATGCTCCCGAGGCCGTGTTTACCAGAGCGTTCAGGAGAGGCCAGTCGGCGATAGCGTCGCTGCCGTCCGCCATGTCCTCGGTTTCGCGATACGGAGAGGCCACCGACCCGGAGTCGAGATGATCGCGCCCGATCACGATAGGTGCGCTGAGCTCTCCCGAGCGTACCATGTCGTTGAACCGCAGTCCGAGCCGGTGGCGTTCGCCGTAACCGAGCCAGCAGATCCGCGCCGGGAGACCCTGGAATGAAACCCGGTCCCCGGCCAGCTTGATCCACCTTCTCAGACCCGCGTCGTCGGGGAACTCCTCGAGTACCGCTCGGTCGGTCGCCGCTATATCGGCCGGATCGCCGGAGAGAGAAACCCAGCGGAAGGGGCCCTTCCCCTCACAGAACAGGGGGCGGATGTAAGCGGGCAGGAATCCCGGGTAGGCGAAGGCCCGGTCGTAACCGCCGAGTTCTGCTTCGGCCCGCAGGCTATTTCCGTAGTCGAAGACTTCCGATCCCGCATCAAGGAACCCGACCATGGCTTCCACGTGGTCAGCCATGGCGGATCGAGAACGGCGGATGTATTCGTCGGGCTTGCTGTTACGTAACGCGTCTGCCTCATTGAGGGAGAGGGCATTGGGCACGTACGTGAGCGGATCGTGAGCGGATGTCTGATCAGTCACGATGTCGGCATCGACACCGTCTGCCAGAAGGCGAGGCACCAGGTCGGCAGCGTTCCCCACCAGCCCTACCGAGAGTGGGCGCCGTGCTGCGACGGCTTCCGCGCAACGTCGTAGAGCATCGGCATAGTTATCGGCCAGCATGTCGAGGTAGCGGGTCTCGAGACGGCGCCGGGCGCGTTCGGGATCGACCTCGATGCAGAGGGCCACGCCGCCGTTCATGGTGATGGCCAGGGGTTGGGCCCCTCCCATCCCGCCCATCCCGGCGGTCACTGTGAGGGTTCCGGCCAGGGAGCCTCCGAAGCGTTTCCGGGCAATGGCGGCGAAGCACTCGTAGGTGCCCTGCAGGATGCCCTGGGTGCCGATGTATATCCAGGACCCGGCGGTCATCTGCCCGTACATGGTCAAGCCCAGGTGCTCCAGTCGTCGGAACTCGTCCCAGTGGGCCCATTCAGGGACGAGGTTTGAATTGGCTATCAACACCCGAGGCGCCCATTCGTGGGTGCGCAGGACACCCACCGGTTTGCCCGACTGGACGAGCATCGTCTCGTCGTGAGCAAGGGTGGTCAGCGTTCGGATCATGGCATGGTAAGCAGCCCACGACCGGGCTGCGCGACCGGTTCCGCCGTACACGACGAGGTCGTCCGGGCGTTCCGCGACCTCCGGATCGAGGTTGTTCTGCAGCATGCGAAAGGCTGCTTCCTGCGGCCAGCCGCGACAAGTCAGGCCGGTTCCGGTGGGGGCGCGGACTCCTCCCGCCGGTGCACCTGAACTGGTTTGCCTGTTTGGTGTCATCACAGACCTCGGGAATCACACGGGTGGCTTTAGGGCGGAATTGCTCTTGGAAGAATAGCGAGTCCGGGTCTATGCTGTCAATATATACAAGGAACTTTCAGTTTATGAAACAAAGTGACCAATGAGGGCTCCAGTCAAGTGACCGTGACCAGCGGTCGATCCACAGGTGGGCCGGGGTCGACACTTCATGTGTCCCGCTCGGCGGAGAGGGTTCTGAGCCTGCTGGAAGCGGTTGTGTCCGGGGGAGCGGTCGGCTTGACCGAGGCGGCGTCCGAGACCGGCATCCCGCTTAGTACGGCCTTGCGTCATCTACGGGTCCTGACCGGTCGCGGGTACCTGGTCCGAGACGATCTCGGCAGGTATTCTGCCGGGCCGAGCTTCGTTCGGATCGCCCTGGGCGCCTTCCAGTCGGGTCCTTATGCCCGGCTCACCGCAGCAGCCCAGCCGGCCCTGCAGCGCCTGGCTGAGGTAACCGAGGAGTCTGCGTACCTGGCGGTCAGGGATGGAAGTGAAGCCGTCTACATAGCCACGGTGGAGAGTCGCCGGGCCATTCGCCACGTCGGATGGGTCGGCAAATCGGTACCCATCGAAGGCACGGCAGTGGGGGAGGCTTTGGCGACCGCGGCATCGAGGCCCGGTCAGGCGCCGGTACCGGTTTTCAACACGGGGGCAATCGAACCGGATGTAACGGCGGTCGTCGCACCCGTCCAAGGGATGAGGGGGGTTGTCGGGGCGATATCCGTTCTAGGTCCTGCCGAGCGGATGGTGGCAGATCGCCTGGACGTCATCGCCGACGCCGTGGTCGACGCGGCCGCAAAGACATCGTTGGCGCTTTCCCCCCGATAGTCGGTGCTCGGGTGACTCTGCTGCTAGAGGGGCCTGGAGTGACCGTTGCCGACGTGGTCCGGGTAGCCCGCCAAGGCGAGCGAGTGCGGCTTACGGATAGTGCCCTGGAGCGTATGAGGTCTGCCCGTTCCATCGTCGAGCATCTTGCCGACGGTGATCCGGCCTACGGGATTACCACGGGTTTCGGCGCACTGGCGACCAAGACGATCCCGACCGAGAGGAGGGTCGGACTGCAGCGTTCGCTGATTCGCTCCCACGCAGCAGGAATGGGCGCGGCTGTGGAGGCCGAGGTGGTACGGGCCATGATGTTCCTTCGAGCGCGGACTCTGGCGCTCGGGTATTCGGGTTCCAGACCGATGGTTGCCGAGGGGCTTGTGCATCTGCTGAACGCAGGGATCGTGCCCAGAGTGCCGGAGCACGGGTCGCTGGGGGCGAGTGGCGATTTGGCCCCTCTGGCTCATGTCGGGCTGGTTCTCATCGGTGAGGGTGAGGTGATGACCGACGGAGGCGTCCAGGAGGCGGGCGCGGTGCTGGACCGGCACGCTATAGAACCGTTGGTGCTGGCCGAGAAGGAGGGTTTGGCCCTGATAAATGGTACGGACGGAATCCTGGGAATGCTCTGCCTGGCGGTTCATGATGCTTCGTACCTGCTCACCGTTGCCGACATCATTGCGGCTCTCACCGTCGAGGGTCTTCTGGCCACCGACCGGGCGTATGCCGCCGACCTCCAAGCGCTGAGGCCCCATCCGGGCCAAGCTGCGAGCGCCTCCAACCTGCGGGCTGTTCTCGCCGGTTCTCCGATCGTTGCTAGCCACCGCCGCGGCGACCTGCGGGTTCAGGATGCCTACTCCATCAGATGTACGCCCCAGGTCCACGGGGCGGCGCGCGATACCCTCGCCTTCTCGGGGGAAGTGACCGGCCGGGAGTTGGCCTCGGCCATCGACAACCCGATGATCCTGCCCGGCGGCAGGGTCGAGTCCTGTGGCAACTTCCACGGGGCGCCGGTCGCGTTGGTCGCCGACTACCTGGCGATCGCCTTAGCGGAGGTGGGCGCCATCGCGGAGCGGCGCCTCGACCGTCTCCTCGATCACAACCGCTCCCACGGGCTCCCTCCTTTCCTCGCAGACGATCCGGGAGTGGATAGCGGCCTGATGATCGGCCAGTACACCGCGGCGGCCATGTGTGCGGAGAACCGGCGGCTGGCCGCTCCGGCGTCGGTCGATTCCTATCCGACTTCGGCCATGCAGGAAGATCATGTCTCGATGGGGTGGAGTGCGGCCCGCAAACTGCGTAGGGTGATCGACAACCTGCGGCGGATCCTCGCTATCGAGTGGGTTACCGCGGCGAGGGCGGTCGAGTTGCGGAGACCCTTGCAACCGGCAGCGGGGACGGGCGCGGCCATCGACCTGCTCCGAATCCGGGTCCCCGGTCCCGGTCCGGATCGCATCCTGTCGCCGGAACTACTGGCTGCCGAAGATTTACTAAGGGAGGAGATGTTGGTGGAAGCGGTTGAGCGCTCCGCCGGACCGCTCGCTTAGTCCCAACCCACATGCTCGGGGTTGTCCCGAGCCGCCGGCTTCAGCTGGCCAGGCTTAGCGGCGTCCGAGGATCCTTCGAACACCACGACATCGCGTCGAACGCTCGATGTCGTTCATTGTCTGAGTCCTTGGTCCGTCTGCTTTGCGGGATAGGGATGGTCCTTGAGGGGATGCCCGACCGGATCTGCGGGCGGGGGAGGGGGTATCGGCAGGGATTTCTTGAACCTAGGCAGCCGAGATCAGCCAAACGGCTACGGCGGCATCCCGCGGAACGCTAGTTGCCAGCGCGTTGTACACGCATGGTGCAGGCCGGTTATCTCCCGCTGTTCCCTTGCAACTACCTACTTCTTGGCCGGTACCATCGTGCCCTATCGGGTTGGGCCGTCTGCCGGGCTGTGATCCGGAACGAGCCGCAGCCACGATGGAGTGGATAACGGAGATGTGGAAAAGACGTTAACCGGAAGTGATGGTAGAACATGAAACGAGAAATCCGTACAGACGGCGCCGCGGCCCCTATGGGACCGTACTCGCAGGGAATCAGGGTAGGCAACCTGGTCTTCACGGCGGGTATGGGTCCGATCGACCCCGAGACAGGCAAGGTGGTCGGTGACACCGTCGAGGAGCAGACCGAGTTGACCATTGACAACCTGGCGGCGGTTCTCGATGCAGCCGGCACGAGCCTAGACCACGCCGTGAAGGCGACGGTACACCTCCGTGACCTCAGAGACTTCGCGGCGTTCAACCGGGTGTACGAGCGCCGCTTCGGGAATCCCAAGCCGGTCCGCACCACCGTGGGTAGCGATCTGCTGGGCATCATGGTGGAGATCGATCTGGTAGCTGTTGTTCCTTCCTGATCCCTCCGGCCCACCCGCAGGCGGGGTGGTCGGGCTCTCACCCCTGCCGTGTGCGCGGGAAACGAACCGGACCATGAGACGCACATGCCTGAGACTGGTATTGACCAAAGAATATGTAGGCCGGGGGTCCTGATTATTGTAGCTTGCGATGACTAAGAATTGTAGCCTATAAGGTCGAACAACTGTAGGATGGGTTCTAACCACCGGCATTTGAGGTAGCTGTTGCCCAGATCTTCACGCCAAGCGATTCCCGAGCGTGTCTATCTGGATCGGGTGGTGGACCAGGAAGTTCCGATCGCCTTACGCTCGGCCCGAGCGGTGCTGATAGAAGGCCCCAAGGGCTGCGGCAAAACATGGACCGGGCAGCACTTCGCCCGGAGCGAGTTGTTCTTGGAAGAGCGTCCCGACCTGTGGGAGATCGCTCCTCATCTTCCCGAACTTCTGCTCGAAGGCGTTACCCCACGCCTGCTAGATGAATGGCAGCGCGTTCCTGACCTCTGGCATCTCGTCAGGGCCGCCTGTGATCGCCGCGGCCTGCCCGGCCAGTTCATCCTGACCGGATCCGCTGTTCCCACCGACGAGTTGACCCGCCATTCCGGGGCAGGCCGGGTCAGTCGGGTGCGCATGCGCCCCATGTCGCTGTGGGAAACTGGTCAGTCCTCCGGCGGGGTCTCACTACGGCGCCTGTTAGAAGGTGGGGAGGCGCCGGCCACGGAAGCGGAGATGAGTGTCCTCGAGTTGGTGGAGGCCGCATGCCGCGGGGGATGGCCACAGCTTGTTAACACACCGATGATGGAGAGCCGCCGCTTTGCTTGGGACTACCTCGACGACATCTGCCGAGTGGATGTCTCTGCCGTAGATGGCATACGCCGCAGTCCCACGGGTGTGATGCGCCTGATCCGGTCGCTTGCCCGCAACATCTCCACTACCGCTGGAGTCCGGAAGCTCGCAGCCGAGACGGGGGGCGAAATCCCCGTGAACCGCACCACCGCGAAGACATACCTGGATGTGCTGAGCCGCCTGTTCGTGGTGGAGGATTTGCCCGCCTGGAATACACACATCAGATCACGAGCCGGCCTGGTCCGTTCCCCCAAGCGCCACTTCGTCGATCCGTCCCTGGCGGCCGCCGCCCTCGGCGCCGGTCCACAACGGTATCTGGGCGACCTGAACGCATTCGGCTTTTTGTTCGAGTCTATGGTGGTCCGCGATCTGCGTATCTACGCCCAGGCAAGTGAAGCTTCCGTCTATCACTACCGGGACACCTACGGACTCGAATCCGACGCGGTGATCGAGACCGGTGACGGTCGATGGATCGCCGTGGAAGTGAAACTAGGCGGTACCTCCGCTATCGACGCGGCGGCCGCAGGTTTGTTGAAGCTCAGAGAGCGCGTTAGCAGAAAGCGCGCCGCCGACCTTGCACGCCTGATGGTCATCACGAGTGGAAGATACGGCTACAAGAGATCAGACGGGGTGGTTGTCGTTCCTCTGGCTGCTCTGAGACCTTGAACCTCTGAGGTCAAGAAACTGTAGTGGACCACGAAACAGCTAGGAGAGTGCTGAGAAACCCGTAAAAGGGGTTCACCCGCTAACCCGCAACTTTCTGACCAGGGGGGGTCGGCGTGACCTCTGCATAGTTATCGTGGAAATAAGCTGTCGGGGCGCGGATGAACGCTCCGACATTTGGGGTGATCGTCGGTAACAATCCTCGAAGGGCAGCGAACATCCCGAGGATGACCGAGTTCACGGCAAGGCTCACCGCCATGATCGTCACTGTCTCTCGTAGTGGACTGTATCGCTTTTCGGGAAGCCTGGTCTCGGTTCTCACGAGATAGACGAATCCGGGCGTCAGAAACACCACAAAGATTGCGAGGCCGCTCAGAGTCGCAGGCATCGGCTTAGCTAATCAGGTGTTGGGGGGAACCCCGTCAGCTTCTGGGTGGTGGCTTCGGGTCTGCGTTGCTGCTCCTTGAGGCGGAGGGAGCGTTCGGCGGCTGCTGTTGGCCCCGCTTGTCCGATGCTCGGACCCGAACTGGTGCGGTATGCGACCTACCTGCCCCACGCGGCTTGCTTGGAAGTATCGGTGACTCTTCGACATGTTACCCACTTTAGTATTACCACTCAGGTACACCATCCCTCAATCTAGACCTGCCGCTCAGCCCTGACTATCACAGGGTCCCCGTACACTCGCTGCCGACGGCGTTAGGGTTGAGAGCTACCTGTGCTCATCAATTATGAGGAGGTCCCGATGGCCCGGCTCAGCAAGTTTGAGGCTGTGGGCGCGGCGGGCCGGAGATGGGTCGAGTCGGCTCTTGAGAGCGATGACTCGCTCTTTACTCCGGGTGTGCGTATCTGGTCGCGACGGGGGCTTGACGAGGTCCGCGGTCGCTTGGGGGAGAGGGCGGGGGAGCCCCTTGATCTGACTTGGGGCAACATTGAAAGTCGGTTCAGGGATGCACAGCCGGCGGCGATCCAACTGATGGCCGAGTGTCTGTTGCCAGTTGCTCGCCTACATGATCGCCGCCGACCTGCCTACGGGACTACTGATCTACGCGCAAGGTGAAGCCGACCCGGTCAGCCACCCCGATCAAGCACGTCGGCAAGCGGTTGGAAGTTGTGGCTGTGGAACTCTCCGGCTCTCCCGATCAGATCCTCGCCGAGGTCTCCAAGATCGCGGGCACGATCCGCTCAATGCGCCTCCGGGCTCTACGTCACCACGCAGCCTGACGACTATCGAGTCGTCGTATATTGGAGTTTCCTATGGGAGGAGTGGTGTAAATGGTGAGTGAGCGGGCAATCGCCGAAGGCCGGATCGTCTGGGCAAAGCGGTGTATGCCGGTGCTCGGGAAGGCTCTGGCCGACCTGGGGCGCCGTCGGGTGTTCGACGGGCTGACGATCGGCTTCCGGCTCCATCTGGAGCCCAAGACGGCGGTGCTGGTCGAGGGTCTAGTTGCCGGCGGCGCCAGGGTGCTGGCCATGGGCAACGAGGGCACCACCCAGTTCGGTACTGCGGAGGCTCTGGCCGATCGGGGTTGTACGGTTCTCGACCGTCCCGGCGACCGCAAGAGCGCGGTTCGAGATCATCTCCGCCGGATCGCTACGGCTGGTCCCGATCTGGTGCTGGACAACGGTGCCGAGTTGATCGAGGCGTGCATACGCGCTGACCGGTCGCCGGTGGGGGCCACCGAAGAGACTACGTCGGGGGCGTTCCGTTTACGGGAGGGGCGGGTCGGCGCAGTGGAGTTCCCTGTGATCGTGATCAACGACAGCCCACTGAAGTCGATCGTGGAGAACAAGCACGGTGTCGGAGAGTCGGTGGTGGACGCCATCGTGCGGGCCACCAACATGTCGTTGCACAGGAAGCGGCTGGTGGTGTTCGGATACGGTTGGTGTGGCCGGGGCATCGCCCTCTACGCCCGGCGCCGGGGTGCTGATGTAGCCGTGGTGGAGCCCGATCCGGTCAAGGCGCTGGAGGCCGCCATGGATGGTTTCGACGTGGGCGATCCGGAAGGGGCGGTCCGGAGCGCCCAGATAATCGTCACCGCTACCGGGCGCGAGCGGGTCGTGGGTTACGAACTGATCGAGACGATGCGCGACGGCGTGCTTCTCGCCAACGCCGGCCATACCGACGCCGAGATCGATGTGCTTCGCTTGGAGCGGGAGGCGCCCGGGGCGCCGTTAGCCCCTTCGCTACACGCTCACGAGTTACCAAACGGTCGGAGCGTGTTCGTGCTGGCCAAGGGCCGCATCGCGAATCTGGCAACCGCCGGGAGCAGCGGCAATCCCATAGAGGCCATGGATCTCGGCCTTACCCTTCAGGTCCGGTCGCTCGCCGCTCTGGCCACTTCCGCTAGCAAGTTCCGACCCGGCCCCCAGCCGGTGCCCTCGCTGATCAACGACCGGACTGCGACCGCCATGCTGGAATCGATGGGCCAGACTCCGGCCTCGTTACCTGAGGATTCCGATGGTTGACGACGGAGGATTATGCGACGGCCGATCAAGCAAACGTCACCACGTTTCTGCCCAGAACCCGGCGGTCCTTCAAACTTTGGATGGCCGCCGGCAGCCCGTCCAGGTCGGTCCGTTCGGCGATTACGACCTCTAGTTTGCCATGATCGGCTAATGAGATGGCCGTCTCCAGGTCGTGCTTGGAACCCGCCGCAGATGTGAGTATCCGGAGTTCGTTCTTGATCAGGGCGCCCGGATGAACGTTTAGAGGTTGTCCGGTGTAGCCGATCTGCACGAAGGCGCCACCCGGCGCCAAGCAGGCGAAACCGGCCTGCATGGTGTCACGGGTCCCAACCGTCTCGAAGAATACGTCCGGCGGCCGGCCCAGCAGTCCGGAAGCCTCCCGCGGCAGGCTTCCGTACCCTTCGGCTCCGTCGATGAGCAAACCGGCTCGGGCGCCCAGCGAGAGGGCCAAGTCCAGTTTGGCGGGATCGTCGGCTACCGCTAGTACCGTGGCGCCCGCCAGGGATGCCACCTGGGTGAGCATCAGACCGACGCCTCCGATTCCGTTGACCAGGACCGGATCGGCAATTCCGATACCGGCCAACCGGGACGCATGAACCGCGGTCATCCCACTGCATGAAAGCACCGCACCGGCTTCGAAGGATACGGACTTGGGAAGCGAAACCAGGTTTGCCTCTGGAACAACGGCGTACTCTGCGAATCCCCCGTCCACGGTGAAACCGATCATGCCCGCCGAACGTACGCACAGCCGGTCCCTCCCGGAGCGACAGTACCGGCACGAGCCGCAGTTGAGGACGTTGTACACAGCTACCCTCCGAGGGTCGGAGCCAGCCTCGGGGTCAAGCGCGAATCCGGCCACCTCGTGTCCTAGAACTCTGCCCTCGCCTCGCGGATCGATGAGGCCTTCCAGGAAGTGCAGTTCGGTGCCGCACACTCCGGCGGACATAACCCGTACAAGTACCGACCCGGCGGACACGTCAGGAATGGGCCTGCTGGTAGAGCGAACATACCCTTCGGCAAGCTCCATCGCCTTCATCATCCCGGAGACCTTCATCATCTCCCCATCAGCCGTCTACATGAGAGTAGTGTGCCCGCCCAGAACGCCGGACGACACTCGGTTTCATCGATCCGGCGGGGGTAGGTCCGGTACCGGCCGGCCCTGACTTTGGGGGCCTTTTCTTAGGCTAAGATCGTCCTGTCTACGATCAGGTCCGCAAGGCCCGCACCTTGGAGGTAGCTTCGAGTGTCGACATCTCAGAGCAGCGCCCGCCCCGGAGGCGGAGGTACGTCATTAACTCTCAATCGATTGACTCAGGTCTTCGAGAAGAACGGCGAACCTCTGGTAGCCGTGAGAGATGTTTCGCTCAAGGTGAGGGACGGTGAGTTCCTGACTCTCGTCGGGCCATCGGGGTGTGGAAAATCCACCCTTCTCAAGATCATCGCCGGGCTTCTGACCCCGACTGCGGGTCATGTATTTCTCGGCGCCGACGAGGTGGTGGAGCCGCGGGAGGAGATAGGTCTGATGTTCCAGACCTCCACCCTCTTCCCATGGCGTAACGTGATCCGGAACATCGCTCTACCTCTCGAAATCACCGGGACGATGGAGCCGGATGGCGAGCGACGAATAGCCGACGTGATCGAGTTGGTCCGCCTCGAAGGTTTCGAACAGCACTTCCCACGTGAATTGTCCGGTGGGATGCAGCAGCGGGTCGCCCTATCCCGCCTTCTCGTATCCGAACCGGATCTGATGCTGCTTGATGAGCCGTTCGGTTCCCTCGACGAGTTCACTAGAGAGCACCTCAACAGCGAACTTGCCAGGATCACCGAATATGAGAACAAGACCACCGTCTTCGTGACCCATAACATCCGGGAAGCCGTTTTCCTGTCCGACCGGGTAGCGGTGATGGGTACCAAACCGGGCCGGCTGCTGGATGTGGTCGAGGTAGATCTGCCGAGACCGCGAGTTCCGGAGTCTCGGCGGTTGGACCGATATAACGAACTCGTCAATTACATCCGCGAAGTGCTCGGTCTCTACTAGTCGGGGCGGGAAAGGAACTCTGAATGGATACCGAAGGCATAGCCGACAGCGGCACGCTCGAAACCGATTTGTTGCCTCGCCCTGACGACACTCGGTTCAGCGGCATCTGGTCTCAGATACTGCTGACCGGGTCCGTCGTGGTTGCCTTCTGCCTGATCTGGGAGGTCCTCAGCCGTATCGATCCGAGTTTCTGGCCGGAGATCGTGCTGTCCAAACCGTCGGAGATCTTTCCGGCGTTCCTGCGGGCAATTACTACCCCGTTCGTGCTCTGGCACTTCTGGGTGACTTTCCAGGAAACGATCATCGGCTTCGTACTCGGCGCCGGGGGAGGGTTCCTGCTGGGAACCTATGTGGCGTTGGTACCGACCTTCAGGAAAGCCTTCTACCCGGTGATCATACTGTTCCAGTCGACTCCACGGGTAGCGTTGGCGCCGGTCTTTATCGCCTGGTTCGCTTTCGGAATCACCTCCAAGATCGCATTGGCGGCGACGATCTGTTTCTTCCCTGTCCTCATCAACACGATCACCGGATTGACGGTCATTGATGAGAACGCGGGACTGCTGATGCGGTCGCTCAGGGCCACGAGGTGGCAGACGTTCCGCCATCTCCGGCTTCCAAGCTCGATACCCACTGTTTTTGCAGGGCTCAAGGCTGCGCTTACCTTTGCCTTGATCGGCGCCATAGTAGGAGAGTTGACCGCCACCAACGAAGGGGCCGGTCACCTGATCGAGACGGCGGCTTTCCAGTTTCGGAGCGATGACGTATTCGCCTACCTGTTGATGCTGGCCTTGATCGGACTGGCGTTGTTCCTTCTGGCCGCCCGGATGGAGAAAAAGCTGCTGTTCTGGCATGCGGACGTCGACCAGCACCCGTAGCCGGGGGCGCCACAGGTCGTTGGCCGAGGACGGGTACCAATGTCCCGTGGAGAATCCGGATCCCGTGGAGGAGACCGGAAAAGGCCGGAGATCGTCGCCATTAAGCCTTCAAAGCGGCTCCCCCGGAAGGGGACCCGACAGGTAGAATCAATCATCGTGAGCGGGTCGCTCACCCGAGACAAGGAGGAACATATGAAACCAACCACTCGCTTGACCAGGCCTTGGTCGGTCATGCTCGCGATGTCGGTCGTGCTGGGGATGATCGGGGCGGCATGCGGCGGGGATGAGGAACTCCGTGACGTGAACCTCGCCCTCTCCACAACCAGCTCGTTCGGTTATGGCTACTGGGTTGCGGTAGGTCTCGGATACTATGAAGACGAGGGTCTTAACGTGAGCCTCCAGGGCACGGGCGGATCGTCCGACGTCGCCCAGATTCTGGCCGCCAACAACGCCGAGGCCGGGATGGGTGTGCCGGGGGCCATGCTTCCCGCTATCGAGCAGGGCGCCGGGTTGTACCCGTTCTTCACTTACGCCTACGGAGAGGTTTTCGACGTAGTCGTGCCCGAAGGTTCCTCCATCACCAACATCGCCGGTCTGGAAGGGAAGACGATAGGTATTTCGGAGTTGGCCGGTGGAGAGGTTCCGCTGGTACGGGCGCTGCTGGTCGAGGCCGGCCTAGACCCGGATTCCGATGTGGAGATCATCGAGGTCGGGACTAACGCACCCAGCGTGAAGGCGTCGATGGACGACAATCGGATCGACGCATATTCGTCGGCCAAGTCCGACATCGCATCGATGAACGCAGCAGGTCTCGGTACGGTATCGGTCGCCCCGGCGTCACTCAACACCCTGCCCGCAGAAGGGCTGCTGGCTGCCGAGGACTTCAAAGACGACAACGAGCTGTTGGTCGGCCTGGGTCGGGCTACGGCTAAGGGTCAGTTGGTGGCCTACACCAACCTCGACGGCGCCGTGTGCGTTCTGAAGGAGCTCATTCCTGAAGAGTTCACCGACGACGCGGAGGGTCGAGCCGGCCTCGCCGCGGTTATCGAGATCACCACCGCCCCGCAGGTGGGTGGCGATTACGTCTTCGGATTCCTGGATGCGGCGGGTTGGAATACCTACGTGAACATCTTTATCCAAGGTGGTGTGATCTCCTCCCAGGTCGACATGGGCCAGTACGTAATCGATGACCTGCTTGACGAGATCAACGATTTCGACCAGCAGGCGATCATTGATGAGGCTAACGAACTGGATACCGACTGCTGATAGGTGCCTGATCGGATCCTGACCAACGCCTCTTTCGTAACTGACGGCGGCCGTCCTATCGGGGCGGTCGCCGTCAGCGGCCAGAGGGTTCGCTGCATGGGCGACCTTGATGAGGTTAAAGCCATGGCGGCGCCCAACGCCGAGATGGTCGACCTAGGAGGGGGAGTCGCCTTCCCCGGATTTGCCGACAGCCATGTACACGCGGTCAACTACGGTCGATCCCGGATGGGGGTTCCGTGTTGGCCGTCCGACGTGAGCACGGTGGCTGACATAGTGGAGCGGGTCAACGAGGCCCACCGGCGCTTGGAGCCCGGTCGATGGATCAAGGGACGTGGCTACGACCCGGCGAGGCTGGCCGAGGGGCGGGCGCCCGCAGCCGCGGAACTCGATCTTGACGGCGGACGCTGCGTCGTTCTGGACAGCTTCGACTTTCACCGTCGTGTCGCAAACCAGGCGGTGCTGGACAAGGCGGGAATCGGAATAGACACACCCGACCCTCCTGACGGCAGGATCGTCCGCGATGAGAACGGCGTGCCCACGGGAGAGCTGTTAGATGGCGCCCGGAGTCTGCTTGATCCGGTCATTCCCCCATGGACCAACACCGAGGACGAGCAAGCCATCGACCTGGCTACCGACTACTTCCTGTCGTCGGGGTTCACTTATGTCACCAATGCGGCGCCCCTTACCATGTCCCGGCAGGGTGAGGAAGTGGGTGCGTTCCTACGGGTCAACGAACGCCGGGGCCTCCGCCTTCGGTTCACGTCAATGATCCGGGCCGAGCTTCTCGACGCAGCCGGCGATCTGGGCCTTCGGCCGGGCGCGGGGGACACGAGCTTCCGGATCGGGGGCGCCAAAGTATTCTTGGACGGGGCGTTCGGACCGCGTACCGCCCTGCTTTCGAAGCCCTACGTCGGTTCCTCGTCTTGCGGGTCGATGCACCTTGACGAGCAGGACTTGGAAGCGAAGGTCCGCAAGGGCGCCGACATCGGTTGGCAAATGTGCGTGCATGCCATCGGGGATGCCGCGGTTCGTATAGTTGCGAACGTGCTGGCCGACCACCCGCCGGTGAATGGGTCTCGCTCACACCGGATCGAGCACTGCTGCCTGACATCGGACAGCACGATCCGCACCATGCGCAGGGCCGGCATCGTTCCGGTACCGCAGCTTGCCTTCCTTCGGTTCCGGTCCGCCGACTTTCTAGCCGGGCTCGGAGAGCGACGAGTGGGGGAGCTTTACCCGCTGAGAAGCTGGCTGGACGCGGGCCTCAAGCCGGTCCACAGTTCCGACACCCCCGTGATAGCCGACGCTTCGCCGATGGCCGCGGTTGCCACCGCCACTGCCCGGGTGGACGACGAAGGCAATGTGTGGGGTTCGGGGGAGGGGATCAGGTTCGACGAGGCGATTTCGATGATGACCGCTTGGGCTGCCGAAGCTGACGGCCTCGAACATGAGCGCGGTCGTATCGCGCCCGGATACCTGGCGGACTTAACCGTGTTTTCCCGCGATCCACATGACCTTCCTCCCGACGAGTTGGCGGATATGAAGCCCACCATGACGATTGTCGGCGGGGAGATCGCCTGGCGATCCCTGTCGGAGGGCTAAGCCGGGGACCGATCCTTGATAGATGTTCATGCTCACTACCTTCCCCCGTCGGTGCTGGCTTCCGCGGCCCGCGGTCTCCTCCCGGTTGCGTTCGACGCCACCAGTCGGGTGTTGGACTTCCCTTCCGGTCCCTCCCGTCCGATTCCTCCCGCACTGACCGACCTCGGGGCCCGGGAACGCTGGATCGACGATCGAGGTATCGATGTTCAGGTGCTGTCTCCATGGATGGACGTAGCCGGTGACGACCTGACGGCGCCGGCGGCACAGGTATGGTGCCGGGCCCTCAACGATGGTTGTGCGGAGGACATCGCGGGAAATCCTCGTTTCAAAGCCTTGGCGACCCTACCGGTGGTCGACGGGGAAGCATCTGCTCACGAGTTGGCCCGCGCGGTCGAGCAACGCGGTTTCAGCGGTGGGGCCATTCCCACCCAAGTCGGGGGAAAGGACCTAGATGCGGCAGGACTGGAGCCTTTGTGGGAGGTAGCGGAAGCTCTCGATGCTGTTCTCTTCATACACCCGTACCGGGTGATGGGTGGCGATCGCATGAAGGTGCACTTTCTCGGCAACGTGTGCGGCAATCCATTCGAGACGACGCTGGCGGCCTTGCGGCTCTACTTCGCGGGTGTCTTTGACAGGTGGCCGGGGCTCAAGGTTCTCCTTGCTCATGGCGGCGGCGCCCTTCCTTATCTGGCAGGTCGAGCTACTCACGCCTCCCGCCACGGGCCCGGGTTCCGCCGCGCGGTCGACCATCCCGACGACATCCTGAGCTGCTTCTACTACGACACCCTGCTCCACGATCCACGTTCCCTGACGTTCATGATGACCTCCGTCGGTCCGGAACGGATAGCGGCCGGCACCGACGCTCCGTTCCCGATGAGCCTTGATACACCGGTGAGCTACGTCGAGGAGACCTGTCGGCAAGCCGGGTTGAGGGCGGATGCCTGCAGAAGGATCCTACGAGGCACGGCTGAGGAACTCCTCCCCGGTTGAGCACAGCTAGGGCCTGTTAACACTACCGGCTCATCGGAGAGCGTTGGCGCATGGTGCTCTATCTAACGGCCCGCTTTGCATACAATGTGCAAAAGTAACTGTTTTGTATATTGTATGCAATCGCCCCTAGTCGGGGTTCTTTGGTGTATATCCGTCGGTGCCCTTGCATTCGGGTCTAGCCTTCTACTCACTCAGAGAACCAGGAGGTATCTCTCATGTTGTACAAACGTCGATGGCTTCTTCTATTCTTAGTCGGTGTACTGCTCACAACTACAGTGGCGTCCACCACTTCGACTAGTCTCGCCGCCGATCAATCATCCGACCAACCCGGTCGGATGATTGTCGATCCATCTTCCGACGCCTCAGTCACGATCATGAACGAAGGTGACTGTGGAGACCTATCGATAACAACATCCACCGGGAGATTAGTTGGTGCCGAAGCCAGTGAGGTCACGTCGATCTCGTACTCAATCTTGGACAATTGCACAGTCGCACAAATAGGCTTCGCAGTCGATACTACTACGAACACAACGGTGCGTGATAGTAATAGTACCCGTACTGCTCAACGAAGTTCTTCTTGTGGCTCGTGGCTAGGAAACTATGTACATACGAAGCATACTGTACAAGATATACTTCAACTAGATGTTGGTGAGTTGAGATATCATACCGATCGAAAATGGAACGACTGTATTACACAGTTTAAGGCGGATAGATGGGAATCCGCTGAAACTTGGTTTAGCTGGAACGAAGTCGTAGCGGTCGGAGAAGCCTGGTATCAGAGTGGTACTTCATCTAGTTCACGAAGCGCGAAAGCCTATGCCGACTTTTACACTGATTTCTTCGCATGTGGAGAAGAGTATAGCCTGGCTAACAAGCACAAGGTATATCCGGGTGGATACTATAGTGGTACCTTTACACAGCAGGACTTATGTTGGACAGCACATGTGAACCTGCATTCATGGACTAGTGCTAGCCGCAACGGGTAAATGAGCTAGTTCAGGTACAAATCATGTGGCGACGATGGCGAGTATATGCTGCTATAGCTGCAGCGATAGCAGCATATATGGCCAGTAGTACGTATACGTCATCTGTACCTGACTCTGCCGTTATGTTGCGCCAGATTCCCGATGGGTTCACAGCGACTGCCGTAATAGTTCTCCCCGATGACTATCCAGGACCAGAATCAGGATCGCCTCGCGCGACACTCTATCGTGTCGATGGACCCGTCACTGTCGGCGGAGTAAACGTATCGCCGGGTCTAGTTGGTGTACTTGAGTTTATTTCGATAGCCGAGATGTCACCTTCATATTATGAAAATGTCGGTCCCAATAACCTTCATGGCTATTTAGGCAGCAGCACCAATACTGACAGACAACCACTGATTGCCAGTCGTACGTTGTCCAAGGGCCAGTTAGCCGCCATCGCCACAAATACCCAAGCCTTCACAGATAGACCAACTGTAACCGTCCTCGCTTCAGTTGAACGAAGCCCAGTTCCTCGGATGGGTACTATCGTGGCACCGTCCCATAAACCCGGCTACGCCATGTCATATATCGCTGAGTCCGACGATCCTTACCAGAGGTCTGTACTTATCGCCAGGTTCGAAGGTGGCCAGTCGACTATTCGCGTGCTCCGTTGGTGGTTCGGAGCTAGAGATAGACCGTTGTCCTTTGGAGACGGTGGATTCGAAGTGTCAATACCAGCCTATTACGCAAATGATAACGCGTTAGTGCCAGATGCGAGCTACGAGATCTGGCATGAGAAGGGCCACATTACGGTTGTGCGATCAGTGGATGCCTCACTGTCCCGATCCCGTGACGGTATGCCTCTACTTGATCGGCCCGATAGAGGCATGTGGTCCGATCTGGAAAAGCTAAGAGTACCAGCCCACTCGACCGGCAGATAGCAGGGTGGACTTGCCCCGGTTTTGTGGACGGTTTTGGTTTGTGGGTTAGATGTTAACTTGGTGTCGCCTTTCGTAGTCGCTGGGTATTTGGTATCCGATGGTGGAGTACCGCCTGCGGGTGTTGTAGAACCCTTCGATGAATCGAATATTCCCGTCCCTGGCTGGGAGTGGTAGATGGCGGCGTCCGGGTGCTGGCTAAAACGGGTTTGGGAGGGTGTTCTCGAGTCGGCTGATTTGGCGGTTGGTTTCCGCAATGATCTTTACCGGTGAACCGTACGGTCGCCCCGTAGGCGTTCTCAACCCGGGCCTGGCGCGGCCAGGTGGGCGCCTCGTAGGCGCCGTTCTCGATGAGCCTTGACCTCCCCGTCGAATACGTAGTCGAGTTCAGGGGGTGTACTGCTACCGTTCCAACCTCTCTATCTCACAGAGCCAGGTGCAATCGGAGCGCATCGTCGAGCAGGATCATGAGATCGAAGGGTACGGAACCTACCCTCCTGCCAATACGTTGGATCGTGATTGACCTGACCTGTTCGGCCTGTGCTTTGGAGTCGTGCCTGAGTCCCGTATCGGATGCAGCCAAGAAGACCTGGAACGAGTGGACACGGGTGGTGTTGGCGGTCAGGGGGACGATGGTGAGCACACCACGTTGGAGCCGGGCTGCGGCCATGTTGGCGGCGTCATTGCTTACGATCACCACCGGTCGGGTATGAGCCGCCTCGGCGCCGGCGGGAACGCCAAGATCGGCGATGTGGATGTGGCCGCGCCTCATTCGGGTTCGAGGCCGTCGCTTACCACCGTCTCCCAGACCTCCGTTTCACCGTTATCGGTCCACTCCCGGAATGCCTCCGCGTACTCATCCGCAAGCTGGGCGGCTTTGAGAAGCCGGATAGCCTTCCGCACGGTTGCCGATCTGGAAGGCATTCCATGTACCTGCGCGTAATCATCCAGAAATCCGATGTCTTCTTCGTGGAGGCTTACACTGATCTTCATACCCGCGATGCTACTCGGGTAGTAGCAGATTGCCTACTACACCCCATTGGTATTCTGACCGATCAGGCTGTGAGGAAGGATCGGTACCGCGGTCACCAGGCCGGGCTTACCTAACGCCTGCTCGACCGCCGAAGCGATGGCGGCAGCGACGCCGGGAAGGCCTCCCTCTCCGGCGCCCTTGATCCCGAGCGGGTTGGTACCGGTCGGGGCGGTTTCTCCCACGATGGTTTCGATCCGGGGTGTTTCGGCAAGGGTCGGGAGCAGATAGTCCATGAAGGAGGTTGACAAAGGGTTGCCGTCGGCGTCATACGCGAACTCCTCGTAGAGGGCGCCTCCTATCGCCTGGACGGCGCCACCCTCCATCTGCCCGGCAACCAACCGAGGGTTGATCGCCCGACCCACGTCGTACAGAAGGACGACCTTCTCGAGGGTCAACGCTCCGGTTTCCGGACACACCCGTGCGACTACCAGATTCGCGCCGCATGGATACACCACCCGTTCGACATCGAAAACCGACTCGGCTACCAGACCGGGCCGCTCCCGCCCGTAACGGGGGGCGGTGATCGGGTGCAGCCGGGCCGCGGTCTCGAAGATAGACATCCGGAAGTCGGGTGAGCCTTGGACTCGAACCGCGCCGTCGATGAACTCCAGGTCGTCCTCGGACACTTCGAACTCCACGGCGGCCACTTGCTTCGTGATGTCGATGATCTCATCAGCAGCCTGGATCAGGGCGCTCCCGGCGGTGACAGTCGAGCGGCTGGCGTAGCTACCGGTGCCGAAAGGCGTTCGATCGGTGTCGAGTAACTCGACCCGGACCACCGAGTGGTCCACTTGTAGCCGGTCCGCGACGATCTGGGCCAGTACGGTCCTTATTCCCTGGCCTACGGAGGAACATCCCGACCGCACTCTGACCAGACCGTCCGGGTCCACCTCGACCGCACCGGTTTCCCAAGGACCCAGCCCCGATTTCTCCAGGAACATCGCCAGACCAACCCCCACCATCTCGCCCGCAGAGCGCCGCCGCCGTATGTCTTCCCAGTCGAAAGAATCGACCAGTCGGGTGAGAATCGACGGGAAGTCACCGTCGCTGAACAGCATCGGTTCACCAGTGGAGGACAAGGGCCGGGTATAGGGGATCCGGCTGGGCTTTATGAGGTTCCGGCGGCGTACCGACACCGGGTCCATGCCGATCTTGGCGGCGAACAGATCCACCAGCCGCTCTCTAACGAAGCTGGACTCGAAACGCCCCGGGGCTCGATAGGTTCCGGTGGGGGTCTTGCTGGTGACCACGCACCGGGCGGATCCCCGGTAGGCCTTGATGTCGTACGGTCCCGGGATCATGGACAATGTGAGATCCGCCACCCGGATGCTGTGGGTGCGGATGTAGGCGCCCATATCCACGTCGAAGTCCGAGGTTATCGCAGCGATCCGGCCATCCCGGTCACCGGCGATACGGGCCCGATGTCGCTGCTGGCGGGAGTGATTGGCGGATACCAAGTGCTCGCGGCGATCCTCTATCCAAGATACCGGTCTCCGGACACGATCCGCCGCCCAGACGGCCAGCACATCCTCCGGGTACAGTTCGCCCCTCACCCCGAAGCCTCCCCCTACGGCGGTTTCTCGCATCCGGATCCGGCTGGGCGGGATACCCAGTAACTCGGCCGTGGCTCGGAGGTTCCAGTGAGGAACCTTGGTGGCGCCATAGACGGTGAGGCGTCCGCTTCCGGGATCGAACTCCACCACCAGTCCTCTGGTTTCCATCGGAACTCCGGTGTGCCTACCCACCGCCAACTCGATCTCTACGACCTCCTCGGCATCGCGAATGGCGCCGTCCACGTCGCCGAACTCGGCGTGCAGGGTGGTAATCAGGTTTCCACTATCGAACAACTGTTCTCCCCGTTCGGCTTCAGGACCTGCGTTTATAACGGCCTGATGCTGATGGATGTCCGCGAAAACCAGATCGGCGGCGTCCTCGGCGACGTAGCGGTCCTCGGCAAGCACGATCGCCAAAGGTTCGCCCACATACCGCACCCGATCGGTGGCCAGCAGCGGCTGAAGGTAGGGGAGTACTGTCTCGTCGAAGGACACTCTAGGTGGGATGCGGGGCATGTGGCCGAGCGAATCGATCAGGTCATCTGCAGTGAAAACCGCCTCTACTCCCGGTAAGGATGCGGCTCCGGCGGTGTCAATCGCTTGGAGCCGTCCGGCCGCGACAGGGGATCGAACTACCACCATGGTGAGCTGGTGGGGGAGGGTTACGTCGGCGATGTAGCGGGCCCGGCCGGTCAACAGTGGCGGGTCCTCGTGCCGCAACACAGAAGCGCCGATACCACCCCGCTCGGTCGAATTATGTTTGGTCATAGGACTGGGCCTAGGTAGATATCTGTGTGGTCGAGATGATAAGCGTGCCGCGCTCTCCGGAGGCATTCGGCGCAGGATCGGCAGCCGATCCGATCAACCGAAGCGAAGGTGGATGGTAATGCAGATCCGTCCGGCCACCCCTTTCCGACATTTCGACAATCACCGAACGTGAGGATCATGGGCGGCAAGACGAGCCGACGCCGGGCACTACACTCCTGTTGAGATGAAACCGGCTCGATTCGATTACCACCAGGTTCGCTCCGTCGAGGAGGCTGTCGCCGTCCTCCACCGGCACGGGTATGACGCGAAGATCCTGGCCGGTGGCCAGAGTCTGGTTCCTGCTATGAACTTCCGGCTTGCCAGGCCGGAGGTCCTGGTCGATGTCAACCACGTTGCGGAACTCGATCACATTACCGATGATGGCGAAACGATCCGGATTGGCCCGTTGACCCGCCATGTTGTGTTCGAGCAACCAACCGTTGACGGTCCCCTCGGAGACCTTCTAACCATGGCTGCCCACCATGTGGGTCACCTTCCCATCCGTGTCCGCGGTACGTTCGGCGGCAGTCTGGCCCATGCCGATCCGGCAGCGGAGTGGTGCGTGTTAGCGGCGCTGCTCGACGCAGAAATGGTGACCCGCAGCCAGACCGGTTCCCGTACCGTACCGGCCAGAGATTTTTTTCACACCGTGTTCACGACCGACCTGGCGCCCGATGAACTGCTGGTCGAGACCCGCCTGGGCAAATTGAGTACCGAAGCCAAAGTAGGTTTCCAGCAGTTCAGCCGCCGAGCAGGCGATTTCGCCCTAGCCATGACCGCGGTGGTCCTCGAGATCCGGGAAGGGAAGGTTGCCGAGGCGCGGATAGCCATGGGCGGGGTGAGCGACCGTCCGATCCGGGCCGATGAGGCCGAGGACTTCCTGAGGGACCGACCGGCGGACCGAGAGGTATTTAGCGAGGCGGCACAACTGGCTGCCGACGGCTTCGAGGCGATCGGTGACATTCACGGTTCCCCCGAGTACCGCAGAGACCTGGCCAGGGTACTTACTCGGCGAGCGCTAGAGCAGGCAACCGCGTCGTGACCCGATGGGTCGGGCAGTCGCTGCTACGTTTCGAGGATCCACCACTCCTAACCGGCGAAGGCCGCTTCGTAGCCGATCTGGCTGCCGGCGTTGCTTTCCTGCGGTTCTTGCGCAGCCCCGTGCCACGAGGCAGGATCGTTTCGATAGACGGACCCGACGATGTCACATTGTTCACGGCGAAGGACTTGGAAATGGTTCGTCCTATTCGCCCCCTCCTCCATCGAGACGACTACCGGCCCGTGGACCAGCCGGTGTTAGCTCGAGACGAGGTCCGTTTCGTCGGCGAGCCGGTGGCGGTGGTGGTGGCAGGATCCCCTGAGGAAGCGGAGGACGCAGCCGAGCAGGTGTTCTTGGACATCGATCCGCTCGAGCACGTTACCTCCGCGTCGGAGGCGCTCCGGGAAGGAGCGTCCCGGGTGCACGACCATATCCCGGACAATGTGGTGGTGGATGCGCGCCTGGCCACCCCGGGAGTGGAAGAGGCGTTCAGGGCGGCCGACGAGGTGGTGGAGTTCGAGGTTCGTTCCCGAAGGGAAAGCGCCCTGCCCATGGAGGCGCGCGGATCCGTCGCCACCTACGATCGACGATCGGGCCGGGTTACTCTGGCGGCTTCGATCCAGTCCCCCCATGTGGTGCGAACCGTGATAGCCGACCTGCTCGGTATGGCCGAATCGGACCTCAGAGTTGTGGTTCCTGACGTGGGGGGAGGCTTCGGTCAGAAGTTCTGCCTGGCGGTGGAGGACGTCGTGACGGTCTGGGTGGCCCGGCGTCTCCGCACCGCGGTGGCGTGGATCGAGGACCGCAGGGAGAACCTGCTCTCGTCGTTTCACAGCAGGGACCACAGTTACCGGATACGGGGCGCCTTCGGGGCGGCCGGCCGGTTGGTAGCGATCGACGCCGACCTCGTGTGCAACATCGGGGCCTACTCCTGCTACCCGGTGACCTGTGGGGTGGAGCCCTTGATGGCCATGGTGGAGTTACCCGGTCCGTATGACTTCCAGACCTACCGAGTACGGTCGAGAGGCGTGACCACCAACACCTGCCCCATGGCTCCCTACCGGGGGGTCTCTCGACCGGTGATCACCTTGGCGATGGAGCGGCTTATGGACCAGGCTGCCGACCGGTTCGGGATCGAAGCGGCCGAAATCCGGCGACGGAACCTGATCAGACGCTTCCCCTATACCTCGGCGACCGGACTCGTGTATGACGAAGGTTCCTACCTGGCCTCTCTGGAACGGGCGATCAAGGAGTTCGACCTGCCCGGTTTTAGGGAGCGCCAAGCAACCGCTCTCCAAGACGGTCGATACGTGGGGGTTGGTTTCTCGACCTTCTCGGAACGCACCGGTTACGGGACCGCCGCCTTCGCAGCTAGAAACATGGATGTCACTCCGGGTTACGAGACGGTTGATCTGTCGATAGATCCGTCGGGCTACGTCGAGGCCCGCATCGGCGCCTCACCCCATGGACAGGGTCTGGGGACCAGCCTGGCACAACTGATAGGGGATGAGCTTGGCGTGGATCCGGCCACGGTGCGTATCGTTCATGGAGATACCGACCGCACACCGTACGGATGGGGGACGTTCGCCAGCCGGTCACTTGTCATCGCGGGCGGAGCAGCCAAACTGGCCGCCGCACACCTCTCTTCCAAGCTTGCCGCGATTGCCGCCGACGAGTTGGAGGCCGCGCCCGAAGACATCGTCATAAGCGGAGGAGTGGCCCGGGTGGCGGGGACCGATTCGGCGGTGAGGATCTCACGATTAGCTCGCCTCGCATATCACTCAAGCTATCGGCTCCAGCAGGGCATGACCCCGGGTCTCAGCGCGGTTGCCACCTACGACCCGAACGGGACGTTCTCGAACGCCTGCCATGTGGCTCAGGTGGAAGTGGATCCGGAGACGGGCGGGGTTCGTATCGACCGGTTCATCGTGGTGGAGGACGCCGGTGTCCTGATCAACCCCATGATCGTGGACGGCCAACTGCACGGGGGAGTGACGCAAGGAATAGCGGGGGCGCTCTACGAGGAGGTCGTCTACGATGCCGAGGGCAATATCCTCACCACGTCGTTGCTGGACTACCTCCCTCCTACCATGACAGAGGTGCCGGACTTCGAGATACATCATCTCGAGACCGTATCCGACGCCACCCTTACCGGGGCCAAGGGTCTGGGTGAAGGCGGCGCCATCGGCGCCCCGGCTGCAATCATCAACGCCATCTCCGATGCCCTTCGCCCGCTGGGTATCGAGGTAAACGAGACTCCTGCCACCCCCGCGCGGTTGAGGAGGCTGGTAAGGCGTCGTAAGAATGGAGAAAGGACTTCCGCATGATGGAGCGCACGATGGTCGACGTTACCCTTGAGGTGAATGGACAATCGCACCAGGTGCGGGTTGAACCCAGGCGTACGCTGGCGGATGCTCTACGGGATGATTGCGGTCTCACCGGTACCCATCTCGGCTGCGAGCACGGCGTTTGTGGAGCGTGCACCGTCCTTCTCGACGGCCAGCCGGTCCGATCTTGCCTTATGTTCGCGGTGCAGTGCGATGGTGTGGAACTCCGAACCGTGGAGGGTCTGGCAGATGGGGATCGGCTGCATCCCATCCAGCAGGCATTCTGGGAGAACCACGGCTTGCAGTGCGGTTTCTGTACTCCCGGCTTCTTGATGCTGGCGGTCGGCTATCTGGAACAGAACCCTGAGCCCGGCGAAGATGAGTTGCGATCGGTGCTGTCGTCGAACCTGTGCCGCTGTACCGGCTACCAGAACATCTTGGCCGCGGTGCGCCAGGCTGCCGAAGACATGAGGCGATGACCTACGTCGGAAGCTCGGTATCCAGGCTCGAAGATCTACCTCTCCTAACCGGTTCGGCCCGCTTCGCCGCCGACCTTTCGTATAGTCATCAGCTGCACATGCGGGTGATACGCTCGCCGGTCGCCTACGGGAGGATAACCGGTATCGACGTCTCGGAGGCGCTAACCCTTACCGGTGTCGCGGCTGTCTGGACGGCGGCCGATACCCGTGACATCCCGGTGATCGATTTTCGAATGCCGATGATCTCGGGGGTGGACAGCTATCGCCAGCCGGTGCTCGCCAGGGACTTGGTGCGTTACGTCGGGGAGCCGGTTGCGGTGGTGCTGGCCGAAGATCCGTACCTGGCCGAGGATGCCGCGGAGCGGGTCTTCGTCGACATTGACGAGTTGGCCCCGGTGGTCGATCCGTACCGGGATGGCTCGCGAGCGACCGAGGTCGGTGTCCTGAAGAAGGAATACGGTGATCTGGCGGACGCCTTCACCGGCGCATCTGTCGTGGTCGAGATGGAGCTTTCGGTGGGCCGCCATTCCGCCATACCGATGGAGTCTCGTGGTGCGCTGGCCCGCTACGACGCCACCGCTTCCACCCTGGAGATGTTGGGAGCGGCCAAGGTTCCCCATTACAACCGCATGGCGCTAGCTCGGATGCTCGGTCTACTCGTCTCGTCGGTTGTTCTGCGGGAGGGGCACGTCGGGGGTGGTTTCGGGGTGCGGGGTGAGCTGTACCCCGAAGATGTGCTGGTGTGCTGGGCAGCCCGGCGTACCGGCCGACCGGTCCGCTGGGTGGAGGATCGGCGAGAGCACATGCTGGCCGCCAACCATTCTCGCGATCAGGTTCACCGCATTCGGGCCGCCGTTGACGAGGATGGCTGGATTCGGGGTGTCGACGCCGAGTTCTGGGTCGACCAGGGGGCCTACCTGCGAACCCACGAGACCACCGTGAGCGAACTCACGTCTTCGATGCTGCCGGGACCCTACGTATGGCCGGCCTATCGCTGCACCGGGCATGTGAGGCTGAGCAACAAGACTCCGTGTGGAACATATCGGGCGCCGGGAAGGTACGAGAGCAGCTTCGTACGTGAGCGCCTGCTGGACGTGATCGCCCACCGGCTCGGGCTGGATCCGGTAGCGGTACGCCGGCGGAACCTGATTCCACGAGAGGAGATGCCCTTCGAGCGTGGTATCAGTGCCCTCGGTACCGAGGTTACGTACGATTCGGGAGACTACGAGCTCCTCCTCGACCGTCTGATCCGCTACCTGGAGTACGACAGCCTTGTACAGGAACTTACCGAGCGCCGGGAGCAGGGGGAGAAGGTGGGGATCGGGCTGGGGTTCTTTGTCGAGAAGAGCGGACTGGGTCCGTTCGACGGAGTGAGGATCACCGTCGATGAGTCCGGACAGGTGGTCGTAGTGACGGGGGCGGCTTCCATCGGGCAAGGCGTGGAAACCTGCCTGGCCCAGATCTGTGCCGACACTTTGGGGGTCGGGATAGAGGCGGTCCAGGTCCGCCACGGCCAGACGGACGACATGGCATGGGGGATGGGCGCCTTTGCCAGCCGGGTGACGGTCATGTCCGGTTCCGCCACTCTGATAGCCGCCCGCCGGGTGCGTGAGAAGGCTCTGGACATCGCTACGAAGGTTCTCGAAGCCCGCCGGGAGGACCTCACCATCACGGACGGGCGGGTTTTCGTGCGCGGATCCCGAGACGGTCCGGCGATAACGCTCGGCGACGTTGCCCGGCGCCTCCGGCCTGGTGTAGCCGACCATGAGCCGGGCTTGACGGCGGAAGGCTGGTTCGAGGTCGACCATATGGCGTACCCCTACGGGATCCATGTAGCGGTGGTACGGGTCGACCCCGACACGGGCGCTATAGAACCGGAAAGACTAGTCGTCGCTTACGACGTGGGTCGGGCGGTGAATCCGCTACTGGTGGCCGGCCAGATTCACGGTGGGGCGGCCCAAGGGCTGGGAGGGGCGCTGCTGGAAGAGTTCCTGTATGACGAATCCGGACAGCCCCTGGCGGCCACCTTCATGGACTACTTGATGCCGACCCTGGATGAGATGCCCCCGGTGGAGACGCTGGTGACCGAGGACGCACCCAGCCCGCTCAACCCGTTAGGCGTTAAAGGGGCGGGGGAGGGAGGAATCACCGCGGTGGGGGCGGCCATCGCCAATGCGGTGGCCGACGCCTTGGGCGCCCCCGAGGAGGTGACCCGGATTCCTCTCAGTCCCGAGCGGGTACGAGAAATCGCGCAGAGGAGCGTTGATGGGGAAGCGCCAACCTCCGGCTAGCGTACTGATTCGGAGAATACGTTAACCACTCCGCCCACTCAACAATCCGCACGGGGTGGGGGTCGAGAACGCGAAAAACTCCGAAACGGTTGCCTCCATAGGGCCCGCCGGCGCAGGTCTCAAGGGGATTGGGCTAGCTGTGTGGCTCGGACAGCCGGCCCACAGCGAAGCAGCCTCGGGTTACGACTTGGAGAGGTGAGATGACCGGGTTCTTCAACACCTACCCGCTCACCCTCACAGTATTCGCAGGTGGCTCCGGGTCGTCGCCGTACCAACCGCTCCGACGCTTGTACGGTAGAAGCTCCGGTACGTAGAGAACTCGCTGCATCATTTTGAAGGACTCTGTCTTTATAGTGGCCGTCTTGCCTGAATCACCGGGTGTGTTGCTGAGATCGAAGTCTGACTCGGTCAGTTTGCCGACTCGGCACTCCCAGATCCAAATGGTGTCACCACGATGCTCTTTACCGATAGTGAAACCACCGTACCGATCACCGAGCACATAGCGAAACGTCATGTAGAAACCGGATTTAGGTAGATGACCCTTGGGCTTGCTGGTCTCAATCGCCGTTTTGACTTCAATTCCGGATAGTTCGGAGGATGTTGCCAGTAGATCCGGGTATGCGTGCGGTCGGTTTCGTACATACCGACCGTCGGAGGCATTCGCAAGCCCTGCACAGAGGAGGTTACCTAGCATTGAGGATAAGTTCGCTAGCTCGACTGTTTCGGAAAGGGGGTCAACTCCTCTAGCAAGGAGTTGACCGTCTATCAGGTCCAATGTCTCGTAAGCCGACAAGACCCCATCGGCAATCCACTTTCCGTCCAACCCCGTTGCTTTGTCCAGTGTTGTTGTGCTATTCGTCAGGTATTGATCAAGCGAAGGCCTTAGGAGGATCCTCTTTGTGTCCCCTACCAGTCGTCCTTCGCCCAGTGCCACTAAGTCGGAAGTCCTAATACCGAATGCGTCAGCAAGTTGCGCCGCCGTCCTAACCGTTAGACTACGTAGTCCGCGCTCGACCAAGCTGATCGAAGTACGATGGCACCCGGCACGGTCGGCAAGCTCTTCCAACGTGAGGCCTTGCCGTTCCCTTACTTCCTTGATCATGAGGCCGATGGCAGCAGAGAGGGACAATGTGATGTCACCCACGCTCGGTAGGCTAGAAAGAACCGGGTTCGATAGCTATGAGACTATTGTCTCTACAAAGTGATGATCCACCGCTCGTTAGACATACAGCACGGGAGGGCAGGAGTGCAACCCCTGAAAGTCATAGACCTCTTCTGCGGAACAGGCGGGTTCTCGAAGGGTTTCGAGAACCACGGCGCTTACGAAGTTGTTTTTGGTATCGACCTCCTGAAGCAGTCGATCGAGACATTCAAGCTCAATCACAAGAAAGCCACCGGCATCGCGGGAGACATCCGTAGTATCCGCAGATCCGAAGTATCGAAACGCATAGGACTGGGCCGGGACGAGATTGATGTGATCATCGGCGGGCCGCCATGCCAAGGCTTCTCGTCGATCCGGCCCTTCCGATCGGTGAATGATGACGACCCGCGGAACAACCTCTTCGAAGAGTTCGCTGCCTACGTCAACTACTTCAGGCCCAAGTACCTGGTGTTAGAGAATGTCGTAGGGCTAGCGACCCACAAAGGGGGAAGTTCACTCGAGGCGATCATTGACGCATTCGCGTCGCTGGGCTACGACGTAGATTGGCGGATCTTGAATGCAGCGCACTTCGGTGTCCCGCAGAAGCGGGAACGACTCATCGTACTTGGCGCTCTGAATGGGATCCCCCTCAAGTTCCCTACCCCTACAAACGGAGGGGCGTTCAAGACAATTGGCCATGTAGCTCGGGAGCGTATGCTCAGACCACCTTCTGGTAACACCCAACCAACGCTGTTCTCAGTTAGAGACATAGTACGACTCCCGCCTGCGCTCACGGTCGATGACGCGATCGGGGATTTGCCTATCATCGAGTCCGGCCAAGAAGCCACCTGCTACGACCGGCCACCACAGAACCCCTACCAGACCGCGAGGCGCAACGGGCAGAAGGATCTCACGCTGCACTCTTCAACTCGTCACACGGACCGAATGCTTGACATCATTAAACACTCAGGCCCAAACATCCACTCCATACCTAGGAACCTGATTAGCAGCGGCTTCAGTTCCTGCTACTCACGCCTCGCCGGACAAGAGCCGTCAGTGACGCTTACCGTCAATTTCGTTCACCCTGCCTCAAATCGCTGCATCCACCCGCATTCGGACAGAGCCCTTACTCCTAGAGAAGGTGCACGACTCCAGTCGTTCGACGACGACTTCGCCTTCGCTGGAAACAAGACGCAGGTGGTCAAACAAATTGGTAACGCTGTTCCCCCCCTGCTCGGCCAAGCGCTTGCAGGTCCTATTGCAGATGCTATAGCGTCCTGATTCCTGAATTATTGTTGTAGATAGTTTGTTGAGTTGTCGAAGATTAGATTGAATCGCCCCGGGGACGGACTCTCATCCAAGACAAGCGAGTTCATTACTCAGCTATCCGGCATCCGGCTACCGGCGCCTAATCATCACCGGGGGAGTGGTGCCGCCGGAACCACGCGTTCACTTCGTCCACAAACGTGCGTGCCTTGCGGATGGCTTCCACGGCGTCTTCGTCTTTCCAGTCGTCCATCGTTTCGTAGTCGTAATCGGCCTGGACACGGCTACCCCCCAGTTCGCTGAGCAGCGGGGACACTTCTGAAGGGAAGTCGGACTTGTGAACCGCCAACTCGTTGAAGAGGTTTCGGGCACCCCTATGAGTCTTGGATTCTCGCCGGTGGTAGGCCACCACCGCCTGGGCTGCGTAGAAAGCCGCGTAATAGGCCATCGAAACGGCCGGGCCGTAGATAGAGCTACGGCGGGTCGTCTCGGCGTAGTCGAGGTAGTTGTCGGCACGGTGCAGGAGCCGGAATGCTTCGTCGGTAGAGGTCATGGCGCGGGAATGGCGTCGGCGCGCACGCTACGGTAGAACATGGTATCCCACTCCTCGAATTGCTCGGCGTAGGCCAGATGGATGTACAACTGTATCGAGGCCGGGTGGTCGAAGTGGTCAGGTATCAATGCGTTGTATAAGTCCCGTCGGAGCCGGTTACGAGGGTCGAACTCCTTGAAGCGTTTCACCACGAGAACATCTAGGTCAGAATCCGGTCGGTTGTCGCCCCTCGCCCGCGATCCGTACAGCCAGACCCCGTGCAGTTCGTTACCGTAAATCTCTCGGGCCCGCTCCGCGATGGTGGATACCGCCACCAAGGCATCCGCCTTCGTAGGCCAGTAGTCATCGAATAGGTCGCTGTCATCCATCACGCGGCCAATAATAGAAGGGAGTGACGAATCTTCCGTCGAGTCCTGCCAGGGGGAGTCCGCGGCCACTAAACCGGGGCAACCTCAATACAGGTCAGGGTGGGGGTTTGTTCCGCGGCCGGGTTTGGTATCCGTGGGCGGTTTTGCGGACTTGTAGGTTTTGGGTTTGTATCCATTTGTGGTGTTGTCGGCAGACCGCGACGAGGTTGTCGATGTCGGTGGGTCCGTGGTCGCGGCGCCATTCTTGTATGTGGTGGAGTTCGCAGCGGTGCATGGGTGCGCCGCATTCGTAGCATCCTCCGTCGCGGACGGCTACGGCGAGGCGTTGGGCGGCGTTGCCGAGTCTTTGGTTGCGTCCTAACCAGAGGGGTCGGCCGGCCCGGTCGAAGATCATTGCGGCCAACTCGGTGTCGGGGGTGAGTGTTTTGAGGATACTGGGTGGTACCGGGCCTACCCCGATCATCTCAACATTTCCGTCAGCTTGGGTGCCGTCTATAACGTCGAGGTTGGCTGCGATGATTAGCTGGGTGGAGGCTTTCGCTTTGATCCCGACCTGGTCGGTGATCGGCTTACCCGACAAAGCGTTCCGGTTTGTTAACAACTCGAACACCACATCTGCGACCCGCTGCTTCGGTGTCCGCACAGTATCCGGATCACGATCATCTGCGCCGTCCTGGCGGAGATGATGCAGGTAGTGGTCATCGACGGCTTGGCGGACTTGTTCGAACTGCGGTCTTGGCAATTTGGCCATCAGCACACCGAGTCCGGTGTCCGCCTCCACCCATAGCTTCGCTTCCCGCGCGCGGCGCTGCCGCTCCAGGGGGTCCAAACCCTGTTCGATCAGTTTCCGCTCCGACCATTTGCGGGTGTGCTGCCCGAAGTTGTCAGCTGGCAGCCGACCGGCGGCTGCCAGCAGATCCTGGTCGGTGTCCACCACTTCGGGACTCACCTTTTCCGCGGCGTTGACCAACGCGTTCACATGATTAGTCGTGATGTCCCCGGTCGCGAACCGCTCCTTCACCTTAGGCATCACCTTCAGTTGATTGCCCATCTTCGCGATCCGTTTCGATTCGCGGGTAGGAAGACGGGTTCCCTGCCGTAGCACCTCAGCCGGGTCGATATCGGTTGTTGCCAGCCTCTCAGCCACGTCACACATCAAAGAAGCAGCCACAGACTGGATGCGGGTCAACGATGCGAGCGTCTCGTCAGCGGCTGCCCGTGACATCGATCCGATGCGGGCCTGCTTCAACTCGGCCAAAGCGACCCCAATCCTCGGGTCCATCCCCCCGGATACGGTACCCGCCTCAACGGGTCCACCACCTACCGAATCAGTTTCCCTCAAGCGAGCGAACAAATGTTCGTGTTCCATAACCTAGTTGTACCAAACCCCTACGACATATGCCAACTCCTATATATCGAAAACCAGCACACAGATAGGAAAAATTTATCAACCTGGGGAGGGTGCCTTCCTAGTGTCCTGTGTCGCTGTTTCACCGCGTTTTTGTGGTAGGGTTGTGGTGACTGTATAGAGCGTTGTGTGGGAGGTGATGTGATGGGTGTTCGGAGGGGTCGTAAGCCGGTGGTTGTTGTGTTGAGCGATGAGGAGCGGGAGACTCTGCAGCGTTGGGCGAGGCGGCATACGTCTAGTCAGGCGTTGGCGTTGCGTTGCCGGATCGTGCTGGGAGCGGCGGATGGTTTGGCGAATGTGGATATAGCCGAGAGGTTGGGTTGTCATGGGGCGACGGTGGGCAAATGGCGGAACCGGTTCGCGGATCGTCGTTTGGACGGGTTGGCGGACGACCCGCGGCCGGGTGCTCCGCGTACCATCGACGACGCGAAGGTGGAGGAGGTGGTGGTCAAAACCTTGGAGGAGACACCTTCGGGAGCGACGCATTGGTCCACTAGGGGGATGGCCGAGGCGGTGGGTATTTCAGCGTCGTCGGTTTCCAAGATCTGGCGGGCGTTCGGTCTCAAACCGCACCGGACGGAGGACTTCAAGATATCGCCCGACCCTCAGTTCGTCGAAGGGGCACCCACCGGTCCGTGAAACAACTCACCGACTCAATCAACCAATGGACCGAACAATGGAACCAAAACCCAACCCCCTCCACCTGAAACCGACTGGACGGGCTAGTGTCCCGAGTCGGAAGTTCGCTGAAGGTTGCGGGTAACCACCCGGCGTGCTTCCGGTACAGACCCGGGTTAAGACCGCGAAAACCAAACTACCGGCATGGATCGCTCGCCGGTGGGTCCCACCCCCAACCGCCGCCTCCTCGGCGTCGAAACGCGTCCCGCCAACCCCTAGCCTGGCCAAACATAGGCAAGGCAGAAGAAAAAACAAGATGATCCCAACCCCGGTCCGGTCGGTACCTGACCCAACCGTCGGTGCTTTACGGTTACCCACCAGTATGCGGTACCTGACCCAACCGTCGGTGCTTTACGGTTACCCACCAGTATGCAGACCGCGTGTGACAGATTCCCCCGGATGTCGGGTTACGCCCATCGGAAAGATTTCGCGGTCTCCCGAACACAAGCGAAACAACGATTCAGGACACTAGGAGGGTGCTGAGAAACCCCGTACAAAGGGGTTCACCCGCTAACCCACAACTCCATGACCAGGCGGTTTGCCGACCACCGAACCCCGTAAGATTCGTTTTCCAGGACCCGCCTAGAACGTCGCCTGTTCGCCGCCGTGGGCGATCGCCACCGCGGCATGCATTGCCGCGCCGGCCGCCATCGCATCTTCGTCGAAAACGGCACGGTTGGAGTGGAGGCCGGGACCTTCGCCGGGTTGATGATCCGGCAGGCAGGCGCCTAGAAACGACATGGTTCCGGGAACTTCTTTGAGTACGAAACCCCAGTCCTCGCTACCCATGAACGGGGCGTCCATCCACCCCACCTGGCTGTCGCCCAGGGTCTGGCGCGCGATCGTGTCGACCAGGGTGGTGTGCTGCGGGTCGTTGAAGGTGACCGGGTAACCGATCTCGATGTCGACCTCGGCCTTCATGGCATGGGCGGCGGCGATATGGGGCGCCACCCGGTTCAGTAGGGCGTGGAGTTGTTCACGGGTACTGTCGGAGATCGAGCGGACCGTACCGATCAGCCGGGCTTGTTCGGGTATCACGTTATGGGTGTTGCCGGCTTCAAGGGTGGCGAAGGTGATCACACCCGGGTCGAACACGTTAATCCTTCGAGTAATGGCGGTCTGCACCGCCAGCACTATCTCGGCCGCAACCGGAATCGGATCATATGAAAGATACGGACTGGAGGCATGCCCTCCCTTCCCCGTTACGGTAACCCGGACCAGGTCGTCGGACGCGAGCTGAGCTCCGGCGCGGTGGTGGACGGCGCCCGATTCGACCCCCGGGTTGACGTGCAGCGCGAACGCTCCCGTCGGCCTCTCTCCCACTGTGTCCAGCAGTCCTTCCTCGATCATGAAGCGAGCGCCGGCGAAACCTTCCTCACCGGGCTGGAACATGAACAGCACGGTCCCGGCCAGATCTGTTTGCATCGAGGACAGCATCCGGGCCGCCCCCACCAGCATCGCGGTGTGGAGGTCGTGCCCGCAGGCATGCATGAAACCTTGATGTTCGCTCGCAAACTCCAGACCCGTGTCCTCCTCCACCGGAAGCGCATCCATGTCGGCCCGAAGCAGGACCACCGGGCCGGGACGGCCACCTCTGAGCACGCCTACGATGCCGCTGGTGGACTCGTGAAGGACGATGTTGAGCGGCAGGTCGGCCAGCGACTCCAACACGATGTTACGGGTCACCGGAAGGTGGTTGCCACGCTCGGGGAACCGGTGCAAATGCCGTCGCAGACGCACCAGATCGGGGAGCATTTGTTTGGATATCGAGAGAAGATCAGTCATCGCGGTCTATGGTACCCGCTGGATGGTGATCGCGTCCGGTTACCGAACGGTGCCGTGCCTTGAGGAGGATTCGTGATCGTAGACGGACATGTCCACATTTCGAATGAACCGGAACCCGCCCGTGGTTGGCCTGCATTCACTGCCGATGACCTCATCGCCTTGATGGACGAGAAGCTGCCCATCAAGGGAACTGAGCGGGTGATCGACCGGGCGGCGGTCATGCCGATGCCGTTGGTGACTCAGCGACCTGATCTCACCTTCCGGGAGCAGCACCGGGTGGTCATCGAAGCGGTTCGCAAGCATCCGGGCCGGTTGGTCGGCACCTTCATGTTGAACCCGCATCTGGGAGTGGACCGCGGGGTTCGCGAGCTGCGACGTCTGGTGAAAGAGGAAGGCTTCCGGATGGTGAAACTCCATCCAACGGCCCACGGTTACTGGCCGAAGATGCGCAACTTCACGGATCCGGTCCTGGAAGCGGCTGCTGAACTGCAGATTCCGGTGCTGATCCACACCGGGGATCCTCCGTTCGCCATTCCGTCGTTGATGGAGCCTCTGGCCGGCGACCACCCGAACACGACGGTGATCCTCGCCCACCTCGGGACGCAGAAGGGTGGTTACGCGGACGACGCCATCAATGTGGCTCGCCATTGCGACAACGTCCTGCTGGAGACCGGATGGGGACACCAGCCGCGGGTTGCTGAAGCGGTGCAGGAAATCGGGGCCGGCAGGCTGGTGTTCGGGAGTGACTGCCCCGTACAGGAACCCTACAGCCAGCTGCGGATTATCGAGACTCTTACTCGCCCCGCACCCCTCGGTGTCAACCTCAGCGACGACGACATGGAGGCCATTATGGGTGGCAACCTGGCCGGCTTGCTGAAGCTGAACTGAGCTGAGGGTGAGCAATCCGGCCGGGGCATCCGGCCACCGGACCGATCACTGCCGACGCGTTAACCCCGATTATTCATGGATGGGGGTTTGGAGGACGAGTGGAGTAGACCAGTTTCACACCCTGACCAGGTAATACAGCTATCGGCATCCCCCATCCCGATCCGCTGTGGAGGTTCACCCGGCAGGTGAACGTTGGGTTTCTCCCAATACTCGGGTTGGACTGGCGTTACATGCCCCGGTGTGTGGGAAACCTGAATAATCAGGGTCAGTGGAGGACGTAGCCCCCGTTGACTACCAGTAGCTGCCCGGTTACGAAGTCGGAGTCGGCGGACGCCAGATAGACCATCGTGCCGGTCAGGTCCTCCGGTGTTTGGGCCCGCGGCAGAGCCCGCCGGGAGATGCTGCGCGCCGACGCGTCGCCACCCAATTGCGATGCTGCGGATGTTTCGGTGTAGCCGGGCGCCACCGCGTTGACGCGAATTCCTTCAGGTCCCAATTCGTGCGCCAACGCCCTGGTAAACGACCAGACCGCTCCTTTCGAGCTGACGTAGTGCAGCAGTCCGGGAACACCGGAGAGGACCAGGTCGGATGAGACATTGATTATCTTCCCGTAGCCGACCGCCCGCATGTCCCCAACTACCGCCTTGGCCATCAGCCATAATCCCTTTACATTGACGGCCATCACCCGATCCCACTCGGCTTCGGAGATCCGGTCGAAGGGTCCTCTCCGCAACTCCGATACGATCGCCGCGTTGTTCACCAGCACGGTGATGGGTCCGAATGCGCTGCGTACCTTGCTGACCAGCGCTTCCACGCTCGGCCAGTCGGCAACGTCGGTCGGGATCGCCAAAGCCGTCCCGCCCCCGTCGTTGATGGCGGCGGCCGCAGCTTCCGCTTCGTCAGCCAGTATGTCCGCTATCACCACCCGAGCCCCTTCGGCGGCGAACCGCTCCGCAACGCGGCGTCCGATACCCCGAGCCGCGCCGGTCACGATGGCTACCCGGTCTTGGAGCACGCCACTTGTGGTCATAGCGCCGTCCACCCTCCGTCATGGCTGATTACCTGGCCGGTGACGAATCGAGATGCGTCACTAGCCAGGTACAAGACGAGGGGCGCCAACTCCTCCGCATTCGATCCCCTGCCCAGCGGTGTGCGCCGGTTTACACGGCGGTGAAGCCGCTCCTCTTCGTCGGGGGTGGTGAAGTTACCCACCCGTTTCCCCAGGTCGGTACCGAAATGCCACCCTGGCGCGATCGCATTGGCCCGCAAGCCGTGGGATCCGTAATCGGCCGCGGTCTGGAGCGTGAGCGCGATCATTCCCGCCTTCGAGGCTGCGTATCCGGCTTGCGAGATTATCCCGGGATCCATAGCCCTCACTCCGAGAATCGAGGCCACGTTGACGATAGTCGGGTATTCGGTGCGCAACATCGATGGGATCAGCGCTCTGGAGCAAAGGAACGCGCTGCGCAGGTTCACCGACAGCACTTCATCCCACTCACTCACCGGGATGTCCGCCACCCGCCTCGACGGGGTGGAGATGCCGGCGTTGTTCACGAGGATGTTCACCGGCGGACCGGAGTCCGTTATTCGTCGTTCCATCCGGGAGACCTCGGTCTCATTCGACACGTCACACTCGATTGCCTCGGCGTATCCTCCGGATTCGACGACGAGATGAACCGTCTCCTCCGCGGAAGCACCGAGGATGTCGACGACGATCACCTCGGCGCCCGCTTCGGCCAGGATGAGGCAGAAGGCTCTGCCGAGTCCGCCGCCGCCTCCCGTTACGACCGCCCGCTTGCTGGTAACGAATTATCTAGACCGGTCGAAGGGCTCGGAGTTCCCGGCCGACCCAGCCGTCACCGGACTGCGTGATGATGAGTTCATCCACGGCCCTGGTCATCGCGACGTAGAGCAGTTGCTTGACCGCGTCTTGTTGCTCATCTTCCGGAACGTCGTGGACGTAGGCCTGATTCACCCCACCGATAATCACCCGTCTGAACTCCAGGCCCTTGAGTCCGAACAGCGTCGAAACGCGCACCTTGTCGTGTACTCCCACGGCCTTGTCCTTGTTGCCCGGGGTCTGCTGTATGTGGAAGTAGGGGAGCCTGCGCCGCCGGAACTGCGACCACAGTTGTTTCTGGAGATCCTTGGCGCCGTACATGATGCCGATATTCCCCGGGGATACTCCCTCCGAGAGCATCCGCTGGACTTGGCGTGCGATCGCTTCTGCCTCGCCTCGGAGGTCGGAGCAGTCGACCAGTCGGGGCATCGGGCCGCTCCGAGGCGCCGTCTCAGGCGGGATCCTGGTCGTAAGATCATCAACGTCGGTGGTCCCGGTCAACCAGGCAGCCGGTCCCTCCAAGAACGTCCACGCGAACCAGAGAATCTCCCTGGTATTGCGGTAGTTCCGGCGAAAGACGGTGGTTCGGCCCCGGCCGGTAACCTTCGGAGGATTCCAGGTCATCTTCCGCCTATACAGGTTCTGGGCGTTGTCCATGGCCATCACGAAGTGGCCGGAGCGGTCCGGGCGAATCTGCCGTCCGGATCCGCCGAGATGCCTGCGGCTGGGCTTGAGCATGGCATGTGCGAGGTCAAGCCCGGTGTGATCCAGGTCCTGAGCTTCGTCCACCATAACCACGTCGTAACGATCGGACTCGGCCAACTCCTCAGCCTCGGCGACTGCCTTCATCCGGGTCGCCTCGAAGTCCGGACGGCCGTTGCGGTCTACCATGCCCGCCAGATCGTATGCGAGGCGGTCGATGTTGGTAACCGTGATGCGATCGGTCTTACCCACCATGTTTCGCAGGGCGTTCGCCAGCAAGCGGTTGAAGCACAGGACGAGAATCCTCATTCTCGGGTTCAATTCGTGGAGGTAACGAGCCCGATGGATGAGTACCAAGGTCTTACCGCTGCCCACCACTCCCCGGACTATCCGGTATCCCCAGCCCAGGTGCTCGGCGACCCGCTCCTGTTCCCGGTCCATGACCCGGATGATCTTCTCCGGGGCGATCTCCGGATCCTGGAAGAGCGGCGCCGTCTCGGAGCGTTCGTTTTCGGACGTTATTACCTTGGGATCGATGATGACGCGAGGGTTGAGTACCGCTCTCGCCCGGCTCACGTCCTGCTCGTCGATCTGGGATCCGGAAGGGTTTCCGAGGATCCGCCGGATGGCGGGCGCCAGATTGCCTTCGGTCAGGTCCGATTGGGTGAGGATGGGCACGTCGCGCTGGTCGGGATGGAGCGCCTTGATAGGAACCTGATCATGGTGGGGGGTTGCCAGTATCGACTTGACCGGAAATGACCGGACCAGTTTCCGGTCGATCCCATCGCGCAAGTTTTCGGTTCGCTCCGCGATGTGCTCCTGAATGGCGACGAGTTCTACCTTGCTGAAGCGACGTAGGCGGCGCTTTCTCCTCCTGGGATTGATGAAGGGCGCCGAGATCACCGCGATACCGGCCCCCGGATCCAACACCTCCAGGTAGGGGCTGGACCCCTCCGGACTTTGAAGCCAGACGGTGGTCTCCTCGGGCATGTGGTCCCGCAAGGCCCTCGCCACCTGGCGCAGCCGATCCGGCAGGCTCGATCGGCTGGCAATGTTCTTGGGGATCAGAAAGGCCGTCACCGCAAGGATGCTACCCGTGTTCACCTACCGTCCGTACCCGAACTTCAGCGCCTTCCGGCCTTCGGGGGCGAGGCGCAGCGTCTTCCAGGTTCGGCCCCCCTCCTGCACTTCCACTTCCTCTATGTGACCCGAATCGATAAGCTCGTCGATTACTTGCTCGACCTGCTCGACCGCCAGCATGGCCAAGCGTCCGAAGCATCCATGAAGCTTGAGATGCTCGCTCAACGGGTGAGGACCGCCACCCTCTCCTCGCAGGGTCCGGACCAAGCTCCGCCGGGAGAACTTCCCGCCTTCCACATCGTCGACCAGCATCAGGACAAGAGGTTGGGCGGTGTCCTGTACCGCCTCCTGCATATCATCGACTCGGATGTTGAACTCCGCCCAGGGCCGGGGCAGGTCGGGAGTGCATGCGTCGCACCTTCCACACCTCATGGATGCCGGCTCATTCTCGCCCAAATAGCGAAGCATGGCGCGCCGCCGGCATGGGGGAGAACCGTGCGCCAGCTTGCGAGCCCGCGCCGCTCGCGCCGCCACCGACCTTCTTTGTTCGGTGATCCTCCGCTCGATACGATCCCAGTCTGGTTGCACGTTTGCCGGACGTTCGAACACCAGCCCGTACCGCCAACTCGTGAAGCTACAAATGTCTCGTTTCTGAAGCTCGAACAGGATCCCCTCCATCTCCTCGGGTGACATTCCGAGACGATCCGCCTCCCTCAGCCCTTCATACTCCCGCTGATCCAATCCGGAACCGAGCAAGTGTTCGGCCTGCCGGGCGAGGTCGGGATACTCCTTTCGGAGCTCCTTTATCCGCTGAGGGGTGTCCGCAACGGTGGATACCCTTCCCCGGAGGACAAAATCCGGATGCCTCCGGATAGCGCCCGCATGGTCGAGATAGTGGAGGGCCAGGTTGCCCCGCTCGTCCGGTTCCGCACCATGTTGGCCCACTCGCCGCCGGTCCTCCGGGTCGATGTAGTTCATCCCGACCTTGAGGCGCTTCCACTCCTGCCGGACATCCGCAAGGTGCGGGACCGAGGAACTCACGAAGTAGCGGTGGATGAAGCAGTCTCTCGGGGTTACCAGCAGCACCGCCGTCCCGGTCTTCGGTCCGGTTCCGTCAAGAGCTCCGCGGGCTGCCCGTCCCGTTTCCTGTACGTACTCCTCTATGGAGGCGGGCATCTCCAGATGCACGATCAGAGCGATGTCGGGTTTGTCGATGCCTAGCCCGAACGCTTTGGTAGCCACTACCAGATCGATCTCGCCATGCCGGAACGCGTCCTCGGTGTGTTGCCGCTCGAAGAAGCCCATCCCGCTGTTGTAGGGTCGCACCCGGTGACCGAAGGTTCGCAACAGGGCCGACAGCCGGGAGGTGTCCTTGACCGTCGGGACGTAGACGATGGCGCTTTGGCGCCGGAAAGCCTCGAGAACCTGCGCCACCCGGATATCCCGGTCCTGCCGGTTGGCGCAACGTTCCACGTAGTAGCGGACTTCGGGTCGGTCGGCCGATCCGATCAACTCGGCCGAGGACATGCGGAGGTCGAGGAGCCGTGTGATGTCGTCGCGGACTTCCGGCGTTGCGGTGGCCGTGACCGCCAGGGTGGGCAGACGCTTGTCGCTCACCTCCTTGATGGCTCGCGGGATGATGGAATACTCAGGCCGGAACGAGTGACCCCACATAGAGATGCAGTGGGCTTCGTCCACCGCTACCCGGGTGATTTCGACTTCGGCGAGCCACTGCCGGAACACCGGAGACCACAGTCGTTCGGGGCTGACATACAGCAACTTGATAAGACCCTCGGCCGCGGCTCGCAGGATCGACTCCTGCTCCGCCTGGCTCACTCCCGAGTAGAGGGCCGCCGCTTCGGTCACACCTCGCGAGCGTAGGTTGTCCACCTGATCCCGCATGAGGGCGATCAACGGCGAGACGACCAGGGTCACGCCGGGAGACACCAGGGCCGGGACCTGGTAAGTCACCGACTTCCCGGACCCGGTCGGGAGCACCGCCATCACGTCCTCGCCCCGCATGAAGCGGCTCATCACCTCGTGCTGACCCTCCCGCCACGCATCAAACCCGAGCCACTCACGAGCTATCTCGAGTCGACTCTCGATAGGTTGATCCTCGAACGGGCCGTCGGCGCCCAGATCGAGGGCCGCTTGAGAAAGGGTGCGGACACCGGGTATCGCTTCGATCTGTCGGCGCCGTTCCTCGTCAAAGGGTAGGTCCAGATGATCGGCGATGGTCCGGTACGCATCCTCGGGGCTATCGATGTCGATCCGAGTAGGTGGTCCGGACAAGCTGTCGAGAAGCACGTCGCGATAGCGGACCGGGCGACGCAGCCGGTTGTCTAGCACCACGGTCAGGCCCCGGTCGTCGGCGGTGCGGATCAGGCGCCCCACTCCCTGAGCGAAGGCGATGGCGGCTCGCGGAACGATATAGTCGGCAAAAGGATCGCGACCCTGGATCTCCAGCAACTCGGTACGGGCGCCGACCACCGGATCCCCGATGGAGTCGAACGGGATCTTCTCGATGATCAGCAGGCGGAGCGCTCGGCCGGGTACGTCGATGCCTTCCCAGAATGACCGCAGCCCGAGCAGGCAGGAGTCCGGTTCGGCTCTCATCCGTTCGATCAGGGCCGGCGACGACTCGTCGCCCTGGGCGAGCAACTCTATTCCAACGTTGTCCAGATGCGAGCGGGCATGATCCCGAACCCGGTCGAGCCGAGCCCGGGCCGTCATCAACACCAGCGCGCCCCCTCCGCTCGCCACGCAGAGCCGGGGGATCTCTCCCGCCTCGGTCTCGGTGAACCGGTCCATCAGGCCGCCCCGCGGCGCCGGGAGGTAGTCGGTGAGCAGGAGCAGGTGGTTCTCCGGTAAGTTCCCGAACGGTGATCCGATCACTTCGGATTCGACCCGCTCCAGTCCCAGACGTTTGATCAGGTAGCCGAAGTCGTTGCCGGATCGGAGCGTGGCCGAGGTCAGCACCACCGAATTGCTGTACTCCCAGAGGTCCGACAACAGACCGGCCACGGACAGCGGCGCGCGGCGTAGCGTCCACCGCCAATTACCCGCCAAACCTCCCTGCTTTGCTTCACTGGTTTCCTCGGCTGTGCCACGTTCGGATGTCGTGCTGTCGAAGGAGACCACGGCGATGTTGATCCATGTTCCTGGGTCCGGTTCTTCTTCGGTATCATCCTGCGACTGGCGACCCGTCGTTGCCCACAGTACGGCGTCGGTAAGCCGACCGGCGTCCCATGCCTCCCGCCCGTATCGCGCCATTTCCTCCTCAAGGTCGTTCTGGCGGTATCTGCCGACCAACTCGTCGGGCACCGTTATGTCGTTGAGCGTCTCCACTACCTTGCGTAGGGCTCGTTTGAGGTTGTGGCCGGCTTGCAGGACCGTCCGATACTTGGGATGGCGGGTGTCGACGCCGCGGCGGATGCGATACGAGGCGCCGTAGCGGGCGGCCTGTTTACGGGTCGCGCCGGTTCGATCGCGTACGTACTCCGTGAGCGGTGCGGAAAGTTCTACGATCGCCATCCGCACCTCGTCGCTCGCTAAGCGAAGCGCGTTGATCTTGTGGTTCCGGAGACCCCACCCTGTCGCCCGGGCCAGGCGAGCGGACAGGCCGCGACGTGTTCGAGCATCCCATAGAGCGTCGCATAGCTTCTCGAGTTGCTTACCGCTTATCTCTCTCGTGGCGGCGGTCGTGGCCGAGTCCTCTAGGTCGTGGGCTTCGTCCACCACCAAGTTGAAGGAGCCCGGGTAGAGGTCCGGTCCCGAAGCGAGCAGCGCATGGTTCAGCACCGCAACATGAGCGGTCTTGAGGGCGTTGAGCGCCCGCCGGTAGAAGTCGAGGGTGTCGAGTTGGTTCCGGACGGGTCCCGGACGGCTTACCACCCGGAGTTTCCATCGGAAGAAGCCCAAGGCGCCCAAGCGAGAGAGGGCGGTGGTCCGCAGGTCGGCCCAGTCGCCGGTTGGAGTCTCCGCCGCCCAGCCGCAGATGATGGCCAGCGCCATCCCGGCGTCTTGGTGAGCCGGGCTTCCGTCCGATTCCTCCTCCAGGGCGGCAAGCTCCGCATCGAGGGATCGGAGGCTGATGTAGTTCCGCCTGCCCTTGAGCACCACGCTCGGGATGGGGCCGATCTCGGTTTCCAGCTGTTGAAGGGTGGTCATGATCTGGTCCTGCAACACCCGGGAATGCGGTGTGACCACTGTGGTACGCCCTGAAGCACGGGCCATCTCGATGCCGGGAACGAGGTAAGCAAGGGTCTTGCCGGTGCCGGTGGGCGCCTCGATCATCCAGCGGCTGCCTTTATGACTCAGTGCTTTAGCGACCAGCCGAACCATCCGGGCCTGCTGCTCCCGGGGTTCCCGACCACCCGACATGAGCAGGCCGCCCGTCTCGAAGTATCCGGTTATCTTTCCGGGGTCAAAGGTACCGGACGGCGGGCTGGGATCTACCACCGGCGGCATCGGGATCACATCATGCAGCGGAGGGGCTTCCGGCACCGGATGCGTGAATAGAGACCAAGGATGGTCGACCACACCGAGGACCCAGCGCTGGAGCCGGCGAGCGGGAGATGGGCCGTTCAGCTTCCTCAGGAGTCCCAGCATGATCTTCCGAGTCATCTGAGCGTCGTGCAATGCAACGTGGCGATCCCTGGGCTCCAACTTGTAGATCTTGGCCAGATGGTCAAGGGTTCGACCGGGCGGCGCATAACCGCCATCTATCCCACGGGTGGAGGTCCCTGCCCGCGGGAACACCAGGTGAGCCAACTCCAGCGTGTCCGGGCGAGGTCCGCGAGGCGGGGTGAGGCCTAGCGAGGAGGCGGCGGAGTCCAGCACCACGAAGTCGTAGCCCAACCCGTTGTGGGCGATCAGAGGCAGGTCGCCTACCCACTCGAAGAAACGCGGCAGTAACTCGTCCAGCGGTGGCGCCTTGCCGAGAGCGCCGTACTCCAAGCCGGTCAGCCGGGTGATCCGCTCGGGCAACTTCCGCTGCGGGCGTACCAGACAATCGAAGGTGTCCACTACCTCGGCGCCCGAGACCTTGACACCGCCGATCTGGATGATCTCGTGTTCGGTGGGATCGGGCCGGTCGGCGTTGGTCTCGAGGTCGAATACTACGTGATCCGGCATGCCCTCCATGAGGTCACCGATCATAGATACCGGTGGGGACACGTCCTGGCTTCCCTTGTATCGCCGAGGTCGGAGAGCGAACGTCGTAGGTAATCGACAGCGGGCTTTCCATCCGGCGGTTCATGATCCGGTAGCGTGGGTTCCGCAGGTCGATATAGGGAGGATCATGGTTTCGAAGAAGGCTCGGTTCGGGGTGCGCGTAACCTGCGCAGGCCCGCTGGCAGGGGCTGAAGCCTTGCGCCGCTCATCGGTGGAGGCCGATCGTCTCGGATTCGACACGCTTTGGGTGCATGACTATTTCGTCTGGAACCAACTCCTCGACTCGGTCCACATATCATGTGGTTCCAGAGAGACCTACTGGGAGGCGTCCGCCCGCCAGGATTACCAGCCGCTCTTCATGGAATCGCTGACGAATCTCGCTTTTCTGGCCGGGGTGACGCAAAACATCCGCTTAGGGCTGGCCGTTCTTTGCCTCCCCTACCGGGAAGCTCTCGGTACCGCCAAACAGATCGCCAACATTGATGTGTTGAGCAACGGGCGGCTGGAGTTGGGAATCGGCCAGGGAGCGCCTAAAAGCACCCACAACGTCGAGTTCGAGGTGATGGATATTTCCCGGGGCACCAAGGTTCGGCACACCCGTGAGGTCTTCGAGGCCATGCGGGAGGTTTGGACCAAGGACAAAGCCACCTGGCACAGCGAGTTCTGCAACTTCGACGAGGCCGAGGTATACCCGAAGCCGGTGCAGAAGCCCTATCCCCCCATCTGGATCGGGGGCTCGGCGGAGAAGTCCCTGGAGATGATCGCCGACTATGCGGACGGCTGGCTGTCCTTCTGGATCACGCCTGACGAGTTTCCAGCCGCTATCGCCGACATCCACCGGAGAATGAGGGAGCGAGGCCGTGATCCGGAGAAGTTCACGGTCGGTACCGAGATACAGGTCTATCTCGGCGACACCATGGAGCAGGCTCGCCGCGAAGCCGAGCCCACCATGCTCGCGTTCGAGGAAGGATATGCCGGTACTACCGGGCTCCATGTATCGGCGCAAGAACGTACCGACACGATGGCGGCGATCTGGTCGGCTTCGTTGATCGGATCACCCGATGACGTAGCTGCCCGGATACAGGAGTATCTCGACTCCGGATGTACGGCGTTCGAGATGAAGTTCATCTACCACTCGGTTGATCATCTGATCGAGCAGTGGACCCGCTTCCAGGAGGAGGTGGCCCCGAACTTCTCCTGAGCGCGCTCCGAGAGGGTCTAAGAATCCCGTACAAAGGGATTCAGTCGCTAACCCGTAACTCTCTGACCAGGCGTTTTGCCGACCACCGACTCCGTAAGATTCGTTTCTCAGGACCCTCCTGGTCTCCTGAATCGTTGCTTCGCTTGTGTTCGGGAGACCGCGAAATCTTTGTGGCGGGCGCGACCCGACATCCGGGGAAATCTGTCACACCCCCTCTGCATACTGGTGGGGTAACCGTAAAGCACCGACGGTTGGGTCAGGTACCGACCGGACCGGGGTTGGGATCATCTTGCTTGTTTTCTCTGCCTTGCCTCTGTTTGGCCAGGAGAGGGGTTAGCGGGACGCGTTTCGACGCTGAGGAGGCGGCGGCCGGGGGTGGGTCCCACAGGGAAGGGACCCATCCGGGTAGCTCGGTTTTCGCGGTCTTGACCCGGGTCTGTGCCGGAGGCGGGCCGGTGGTTACCTGCACTCTTGATGGAAACTCCGACTGGGGACACTAGATAGCGTTGATGTACCCTTCCACGCCGGGGGTTACCGGTTGACCGGACCGACAAACCGACCATGGCCGGGGGCGGCGGTGACCACGCCGTTGCGAGCTACCACCGTTCCCCGGACGGTGGTCAAGATCGGTACACCCTTCAGGGTCTGGTCTTCGTAGGGCGAGTAACCCGCCTTGGAGATAACCTCGTCTCTGGTGATCGTGTGTTCCGCGTCGTAGTCGATCACGACCAAGTCGGCGTCCGAGCCTACTTCTAGAACGCCCTTCCTCGGATACAGGCCGAATCTTCGGGCCGGGTTGTAGGCGCCGATTCTCACCACGTTGTCGAGGGAGATGAGGCCTCGGTGCGACGCGTCGAGCAGCTTCATCAGGTAGTGCTGGAGTTGGGGAGTACCGGTCGGGGTGGCCCACATGTTCTCCCATCCCGGCAGCTTTTCCTCCAGGGTATGGGGTGCATGATCGGTTCCGAGCACGTCGATCGTGCCGTCGGCGATACCTTCCCAGAGAGCCGCCCGCCATTCCGGCTTGAGGCATCGACCGATCGCCAGCGGACCCATGTGGGCTATCTCGTCCCAGTCACCGAGGAACAGCCCGAAGGCGTTGACTTCCGAGGTCACGTTCTGGCCGTCGGCTTTGGCTCTCCGTATTAGCTCCACGGTCCGGTCCGACATCATATGCAGAACATGGAGGGGCCCTCCCACACCTCGGTTGAGTTCGATCAAGGTGGCAACCCCGCTGTTCCACACCGTCCCGTCGTACATCCATTCGGCTTTCGAGTACGACTCGGGGTCCATCTTTGCGGCCTCGAAGTGGGCATGTTCGATGACGCCTAGCACGGCTTGATCGTTGGGATGCACCATAAGCGGTCGCCCGGTTTCCGCCACCGCCTCCATGATACGGAGCAGATCGTCGTGCTTGTGGACGCCGAGCCCCGGCATATGCGGATAGCTTCGAGCGCTGTCCACCACCATGAAGACCTTGAAACCGAGCGCGCCCATCTCCGCTAACTCGGCGACCGCTCCGATGTCGGTGGGCGCCGGATTGTGGTTGAAGTCGACCACCGCTCGCTGCGACTGGCTCTCGATAATGGCTCGGAAATGGTCCGGGCTGGTGGTGGGAGGGTTGACGTTGGGCATGCCGACCGTCATGGTCACCCCGCCCACGGCGGCGCCCCGAGTAGCGCTGGTGATGTCTTCCTTGTAGGTGAACCCGGGGTCGCGGTGATGGGAGTGAGTATCGATGAATCCCGGAATCACCAACTTCCCATCCGCGTGTATTACCTCGTAAGCCTTGATCGGCGATCCGGAACTCGGTTGGATACCGACGATCTTCTCGCCGGTTATGAAGATATCGGTCCGATCGGCAAAACCCGTCGGTGTCCAGACTGATCCTCCGGCAATGGCGAGATCGATACCGGGCATAGGAAACTCCAAGCTTGCGAGTGGCAGGGGAAGTTTACTCCGGCGGCGCCGGTGGCCCGGCTCGCCGGTCGGCGCCGAGGTCGATCTCGGCTTGGCGGATCAGCTCGAGCAGGCGTTGGGGGGTGATCGGGATCTCATTGATCTCGATCGGCAGCGGTCGTAGGGCGTCGACGATGGCGTTGGCGACGGCGCCGGGAGCTGAAGCGGTTGAGCCTTCGCCCGCTCCTTTGATCCCCGGCGGATTCAGCGGGGTCGGATGGGGGCGATGTATCACGGTGATTTCCGGCGTCTCGGCGATGGTCGGAAGGAGGTAGTCAAGAAAGGTTCCCGACATCAATTGGCCCTCCTCGTTATGGTGCACCTCTTCGAGGAGGGCGTTGCCGATTCCGTGGACAACTCCTCCGTGCTGCTGGCCGTTCACCACGATCGGGTTGAGAATCGTTCCGCAATCGTCGACCACCAGGTAGTCGGTGACCTTGACCATTCCTGTTTCACGATCCACCAGCACCGATGCGATATGCGTTCCGGACCCGAAGGTGACCGACGGTGGGGTGAACTCGTCCTCGGCCATCAGAATCGATCCGGAGTCCGTAACCCGGGAATCGGATCGAGCGGCGCCGGCCAGTTCTCCAAAGGTCAGCGCCAGGCCGGGAACCCCGCGCGGATGTACTCTTCCGTCGACGAGCACGAGATCCGCCGGATCGCACTCCAACTGTTCGGCGGCGAGTTCCTTCAACATGTCCCGCAACTTGGTGGAGGCCCGCCAGACGGCGGTTCCCGCGGTGACGGCGCTCCGGCTTCCGAACGTTCCACCGCCGCGGGACAGGAGGGCGGTGTCCCCGAACCGGGTCTCGATCCGGTCATACGGTAAGTCGAGAACCTCCCCGGCTACTTGGGCCAGGGTGGTGGAGTGGCTCTGGCCATGAGGATTCGATCCGCAGGTGAGGATTACATGGCCTAGCTCATCGATCTCGATCCGGGCAGTTTCGTGCGGGCCTAGCCCGGTTGCCTCGACATGGGCTGAGATACCGATGCCTGCAAGCAGACCGTCATCACGAGGTTTCGTTGCTGCCTGCCTTCTCTCCTCGTAGCCGAACGCGTCCAGCGCACAACGAAGCTGATCCGGGTAGTTCCCGGAGTCGTACACCATTGGCGCTCCGTCCCGGTACAGCATTCCCATGTCACGGGGCATCTCTTCCGCAGGGATGAGATTGACCATGCGAAGATCGGCGGGATCCATTTCAAGATCGGTTGCGGCCATGTCCACCAGCCGGTCCAGCACGAAGGTGGCTTCGGGCCGGCCGGCGCCGCGCACGGGTGTCACCCGGTTCTTGTTGGTCAGGACGCAAAGACCCTCGACGTCGAAGTGGTCGATGGCGAACTGGCCCCTGGCATGCGAGGCGACGTTGAACGGCAACGTGAGTCCGAAGGGGTTGGCGGAACCGCAGTCCTGGACGATGCGCATTTTCATGGCGCGAAATCGCCCGATTCGGTCGTAAGCCAGCGTGGCGTCGATCATCTGGTCCCGGGAGTGCCTAGCGTTTCCGAGATTCTCCCTCCGATCCTCCAGCCACCGGACCGGTCGTCGGAGACGTAGCGCAGCCAGGGCGGTGAGCAGTTCCTCTGGATAGATGCCGCCCCCGAAGCTCCCTCCCATGTCCGGCGCGACGACCCTTATCGACCGTTCGTCCCATCGGAGGAAGTCGGCCAGATAGGACCTGAGAAGATGAGGGATCTGGGTGGTGGACCATACCGTCAAGGGTTCGGCGCCGGTTGGGGGAACGGCGATCACTCCGCGGGTTTCGATGGGTGATCCGACTGATCGGGCAATCCGGAAGCGCCCGCTTACAGTTCTTTCCGCACCCGCGATCTCCTCCTGCGGATCCCCGACGGTGATGCGGAACGATGATTGGACGTTGTTCGGGAGACCGGACAGGATCGGTTCCGAGTCGGTCTCCATCGCTTCGTCGGGGTCGACGATCGGGTCGAGCGTGTCATAGTCCACGTCGAGAAGTTCGGCGCCGTCCTCGGCGGCCTCTCGGCTCGATGCCACGACCATGGCTACCGGTTCACCCACCCGATTCACTTGCCGGTCGGCCAATACCGGCTCCCGGTATGGACCCAGAGATACCTCATGACGTGCCACGAAAGCGGGCGTCAGCGTGTAGAACTGGCGGGTGATGGCGTTTTCCACCCCCTCGAGATCGGCTGCGGTCAGCACGCCCGCTACCCCCTCTGCTTGCTGTACCGCTCCGGTGTCCACACTGTTGATACGAGCCCGAGCAAAGGGACTCCGCACGACCACCGCGTCATGAAGATCGGAAACCAGGAGGTCGGCTATGAACCGAGCCTCTCCCCGAAGTAAACGATGGTCCTCCCGGCGGGGGAGGGGTTGGCCGATCTGTCTCATGTCGAGCGAGATGACTCCGGGAGGGAGTCGGCTGGTTTCACTTACGGTTCGATCCGGGCGATTGCTTCCATCTCGATCATCTGGGTGGGGTCGAACAACCGATCGATCTGGACCAGCGTCGAGGCCGGCCACGCCTCGCCCCAGTATCCTCGCCAGACCTTCTCGATATCGTCCCAGCTCGATATATCCGTGACGTAGGTGCGTATCTGAACAACATGGTCGAGGGTGGCGCCTGCCGCGGCTAGAACCACCTTCATGTTCTCCATCACCTGCCGCGCTTGAGCAGCCATGGAGCCGACCCCCACGATCGTTCCGTCGGATGTACGTGAAGTCAACCCGCTGACGTAGAGGTTTCGACCGGTTGTTTCACCTACGATGATCTGAGAGAAGCCGTCGATCGGAACGTGGTAATCGGGACTGTTCAACGCTTTTCTCATGACGACCCTCCACGACCGAAATCACCGCACCAAGGATAAGCGGTTGGGTTCCGTCCGACTGCCGTGCTTGGTTTGGTAGATTCATGATCAGTCCGAGGCTGGAAGAGATGGCCCCTAACGCTGGGAGATGCACCCTATGAATCGAATATTGTCAAGGTCAAGCCTGGTAGCAGGTTTGTTGACCATCGCACTGGTGGCGTCAGCATGCCAAGATGACGACTCCATGGAGGTGGCTTCGGGAGGCTGCGCTACCGATGGTCAACTTCGGGAGACCACTTTCCTCCTCCCGTTCCCGTTTGCGACCCCGTTCTATTCGATCTTCGTTGCGGAATCGCTCGGCTATTACGAGGCGGAAGGCCTTGAGGTCAATATCGAGTTTGCCGATGGCAGCGCGTCGGTCGTTCAGCAGGTAGTGGCCAACAACGTCGAGTTCGGGCTTTCCGATCCTGGCCCGATCGTTGACGCGGAAGCGCTCGGTGAGGATCTGGCCGTGGTGTTCGTTCTTCAGAACCGCCTGATCTACGCGCTGGTAACCCCGGCAGGTTCGCCCTACACCACCATCGAATCCCTTTCCGGCCAGACTCTAGGAGTGTCGGAGGCGACCGCCGGTGAGGTGCCCTTCTTCGAGAGCCTCCTGGCATCCGAGGGAATCGATCCGGAGGCGGACGTCGAGATCATCGAAACGGGTGCCGGAGGTACCACCGCAGCGGCATTCGACAGTGATCGGATCGTGGCCTACTTCTCGGACTACTTCAACGTCATCGAGCTCGGTTTCGAGATCGAGTTGAACGAGTTCGATCTCGGTGAGTTCGGTCTGCTCAACGGCGCCAGCATCGTGGTGCAGCAGTCCCTGATCGACGAGGATCCGGACCTTATCGTCTGTCTCCTGCGTCCGATCGCTCGCGCGGCTGAATACACCCATGCCGATCCGAGGGCCGGCATCGATGCGATCGCTGCGTCCCGTCCGGACCAGATCTCCGACCCGGACGGTTTCGACAGGTTGGCCGTCGATGAGAGCATCAAGCGGCAGCTTCCTTACGAAGACTCGGGGAACATGCTCGGATGGAATCGTCCGGCTTCCTGGGAGGCCTATATAGATCTGCTGGCTTCGAGGGGTACGCTCGGCGGGGACTTCGATCCGGAATCCGTGTACACGAACGAGTTCATAGAAGTTATCAACGACTTCGATAAACAAGTGGAACGGGACACCGCCACCTCTGCGTAGCGCGCTCCGAACCTGTCAGTCAACCGGAAGGGCCGCCGTATCGGCGGCCCTTCCGCGATCAAGGCCACCGGTTGGTGGCGGGAAAGGGCGGATCGAAGTCCTTCGGCGGTAGTTGCCGGTGTATCGGATCGTTAGTTCGCTTGCCCGTGGGAAGGCCTCATACCGGGGATGGCAGTCCAACGTTAACTGTGCATCCGCAAGTCACAGTTTCGGGTGCCAGGCTACGAAAGTGTCCCACCCTGGTTGCATAATGGTAGGTAGCCTTAACCACCGCCGGTTCGGGTTGTTCGGTACCGAACGAACCGGGGCAGGGATCATCAAATATACGGACAATTCGACCGTCTCCCCCACTGCGGGGTTCGGCGGGCCGCGTTCGGGAACCCAGGAAAGGTGGAGGCGGGGGCGGGCCCAACTGCAGGGGACCCTTCCGGCGATTTTCGCGTTCTGGGCGGGAGAGGCAATGTGCAGTGGGTGGGGCGGCGTGTTTCTTGCCGCATCCCCGATCAGGATCTTCCCATCTACTGGAGGCGCTGCATCCTCGTGGTGGCCGACCAGAAGATGATCTTGCGTTCCGTGTACGCGATAAGCGAGTAGAGAGAGAATGCCAGCACCGACACCACCACCAGGAAGGCGAACAGGCGGGCGGTTTCCAGCCGGGCCGCCGCGAACTCTATCTGGAATCCGAGACCGTCCTGGGCGCCGGCGAACTCCCCGATCACAGCTCCTATGGCTGCGAAAGCCATGGCGGTACGCAGGGACGCGAAGACGAAGGGGGCGGAACGGGGTAGTTTGAGTCGTCGAAAGGTCTGCCAGCGGGAGGCTCTGATCGAGGCCATCAGCTCGAGTTCCTCCTCCTCCACCGAACCGAGTCCGGTCACCGTATTGACGAAAACCGGGAAAAAGCAGATCACCGCGGCGATAAGGATCTTGGGCATGGCGCCGAAACCGAACCAGATCACGAACAGCGGAGCGATCGCGATTTTCGGTGTCGAGTTGAGGGCGATCGTGTAGGGGATAACGATCCGCCGGACGGTGACGAACTCGGATACCAGAGATCCGGTCACCACCGCAACACCCGAACCGAGCAGGAATCCGAAAATGATCTCGTACAGGGTGATCCATGTGTCCTGCCAGTAGGCCAGGCGGCTGAACATGTTGGTCAAGACGAACCAAAGAGAGGCGAGGATCGATGTCGGCGCCGGAAGGACCAGCGGATTGACCCCGCCGCTGCGGGATATATACTCCCACGTTCCCATGATGACCACCAGAGAGGCCAGGAAGGTAGCGGTCGACTTGACGCCCTCGTTCATGCGCCGTGCCTCACATTGTCGCGACCGAGTTCCAGCAGCCTTCTCGCCTCCCGGATATAGATGTTGAGTTCATCAGAGGCGAACAGTTCCTCAGGTCTGTCTTTCCCCAGCGGCACTCGCACTTCTCCGGCGATCCGACCCGGGCGAGCCGTCATGACCACCACCCGGTCACCGATGAAGGCCGCTTCGAGCGGGTTGTGGGTCACTAGGAGGGCGCTGCGGTTCTGGCGGATGATGATCCGGCGCAACTCGAGGTCCATGTATTCTCTGGTCATCTCGTCCAGGGCGCCGAACGGCTCATCGAGCAGCAGGACCTTGGGTTCTCCGATGAGCATGCGGCAGATGGCGACCCGTTGTTGCATGCCGCCCGACAACTCCCACGGATATCGCTCCTCGAAACCCTCCAGACCTGCCAGGGAAATCAGTTCGTAGGCGCGATCGAGATAATCGGATCGCTTGGCGCCGTGGGTTCGTACGGGTAACAGGACGTTGTCGACCACCTTTAGCCAGGGGAACAGCACCGGTTTCTGGAACATCATGCCTGTTAACTCGCTCGGTTCGGTAACCGGAACCCCATCCACATAGATACTGCCGTCCGTAGGCGCGTAGAGACCGCCGACCATCTTCAAGAGCGTGCTCTTTCCGCATCCGCTTGGGCCGAGGAGAGCAACCACCTCTCCTTGCTCGACGCGCATCGTGATGTCGTCGATAGCTAGCAGGGCCTGCGGCGTGTCCTCGTTGTAGATCTTGGTAGCTCGATCTACGAGGACCGCCGGGTGAGTGGTCCTAGTCGAACCCTTCGGTTCGGGACGGTCCACGGCGCCTGAGGGCCTAGGTATGTGTGATCGAGCCATAGTGATGGTCCCGGAGGGTAATACAACCCCCGAAAGCTCCCCCCACCTCCCTTCGCACAGAGGTGCTTGCGCCGCCTGATCGGTTCAGAGGGCCTCCACGATTTCCTCCACCGACAGGTCGTCGCCCACGTCGAAGAAAGCCATGATCCGGCACGGGCAGGCTTCCCCTCCCTCGAACTTCCACGGGAAGGCGCCGATGACGCAGCGCTGGTTTAGAACTTTGTCGATGTTTCCGCCGACGTTCTCGGCGTGGATGCACCCGTCGGGGAAGGCCAGGTAGTGCATCGGGAACAGATCTTCGGTGATGGTCCGCCCGCTCTTGTGATGGGTGTAGGTGTACTCCCCGAAATACTCGAGAACCGACATACCGACATGTTCCTCGAAACGCTTGGTGAGATCGGGTCGCATATGCCTGATAGTGGTGTTCATGGGATGGTCACCCGATCCGGCGTCGACGCCCCACCAGCGGATCTCCATATCGAGCATCCAGTATGCCAACTCCTGGGTACCGCCCGGATGCATGCAGAAGTAGCGGGTCAGGTCCTGTTCCGGCTTGCCCTCGTAGTAGCGGTGGTAGCCGGTGTGGATGATCAGGATGTCACCCTTCTTCACCTCGACCTTGGAGGTGATGTGCTCGGGTGTGATGATGCTCCAGTCGCTCACCTCGTCGGATACATCCACGATGACGCCCTCGTGTATCAGCTTATCGACCGGCAGGGAAGCCATGTCCCCGGCGCCGTCCGCCATGTGCATGGGACCGTCCAAGTGGGTCCCTACGTGCAGTGACGATTCGATACGTTGCGACACCACCCGGTTGGTCTGCAAGGTCTGGGTGTAGTACATCTTCGAGCCGGGATACCCGACCCAGCCCGGTGTATGCAGGTTGATGGGGTGAGAAAGGTCGACGATTTTCATCCGGGGTACCTCCGATAGCGCTTGACGAGGGGATGATAGATGGCCGAGTCAGGCCTGCCGGGCATTGTTCAGTAGCTCCGGCCGTCCGACCATATACCGTACAGATCGGTACGGCGGTCAGCCCTGGGAGCTATCAGTTCACCACGTACTTGCGCCCGCTTGGCGGCGCCGATATCGACTTCGGTAACGGTCACCTTGTCGGTCGAGCCCGGCAGCGGTCCTGACAGAAGCTTGCCGTAGGGATCGACGAGTATCGAGGATCCCAGGAAGTCGAGACCTCCGTGCCGGCCTGCTTGCGAGGCACAAGCGATGTATACCTGGTTGAGGTTGGCTTGCAGGACGGCGCCCCGCCCCTGCGGACACATCCCGTCCTTGTCCCAGCGTTCCTGATCGAACCCGGGCAGCCAGGCAGTGGGAACGCAGATCAGGTCGGCCCCCTTCAGCGCCAGCAACCGGGTCACTTCGATGAACCGCAGGTCATAACAGACACACAGACCGATAGTCCCGAACCGGGTATGGGCCACCGGAAAGCCGAGATCACCGTTACGGAACACCACTTTTTCGTCGGCGAATAGATGGGTCTTGCGGTAGTGCAGGATTAACCCGTCCGGTCCGACCGCCACCGCCGAGTTGTAGATGGCCTCGCCGTCCCGTTCGCAGAACCCGCCCACCACGTACCCGTCGGCTTCCTTCGCCAGCGCGGTCCACTGCTCGACCGTAGGCCCTTCCAACGATTCCGACGTTTCCCACAACGCCCGCCAGTCGGAGGTGTAGCCGTGGATGATCATCTCGGGCAGGATGACGATATCGGCGCCCTGCCCGAATGCGTCGACGGCCGAACGGTGACAGAGGGAGCGGTTTTCTTCGACTTGGAAAGGCTCACCACCGATCTGGACGAGCCCTATGGAAACGGTATTGGCCACGGTCATTACTCTCCGTTGTCGTCTTCGGGTACCAGTCCGGCGACGCGCAGCATGTTCCAGTCCGCCGGACAGGGACCGCCGACGCTCTCGATGTGGTCGTTGCGGTCACCCGACACGGCGTGCCACACCCCGACCGGTACGTGGATTACCTCGCCGGCCTCGAACTCCAAGCGCAACCCGTTGGTTAGGTCATCGATGCTGCCCTTGCCGTCGAGGATATATATCGTGTCTTCAGACTCCACATGTACATGTTCGACGTTGCGTTCACCCGGTTGCATGTCCACGTAGTTCATGTTGGCGGTGTAGGCCTCCACACCCGGCCAGACCACCAGTCGGGCGTCCCGTGCGATCATCGGAACGATGGCGGTGGGGCGATCACGATGGAAGGTACGGATACCGCCGGGCGCTTGCCGGTCGGGTCGGGTGTCGGGTTCCGGCGCCTCGAAGGTCCCCAGATGGGTGTATAACCTCGGGTCGGCCGGACATGGTCCGCCTACGATCTCGCCGCCGGTCTCGCCGCTTTCCAGGACGTAGGCGGTCCTCGGACTTATGTGGGTCATGGCGCCGGTGGTAAGCGTCTGACGCCCTCCGTCCGAAGTTCCCACCATCCCCGTGCCCGACATTATGTAGTACACAGCCTCGGTGGGATGTTCCAGAACTACGGTACGGCCTCCTGCGCCAAGCGATATGCGGTGCATCGACCGCAAGTAGGCGTCTACGCCGGGCCACACTACCGCCCATGCGCGACCGCCACCTTGCTCCACTATCGGCAGTTCGGGGCAGTTCTCATCGTCCCGCAGTATGCGGATTCGGTCGGGTTCAGATTGCATTTGATCGCGGCGCTTCGTGCATCGGTTCTTGAGTCTACCCGCCTCCACCCGGGTCGGGCGCCTTCCCGAAGTCCGCTACCGTCCGATGCCGGTGCATGGCTGCTGAGAAGCGGGGAGGTTGAATGAGCATGGCCAGAATTGACCTGATCTCGAGCAGGGAGGGACTGTCGCCCGACCAGGCCGGGTTGTACGATTGGATAATCGAGAGCCGCGGTGCCCTTGTCCGGCCTTTCCAGGTGTTGTTACACGCCCCCAGCCAGGCAGAACACCTTGCCCGGCTCGGTCATGAGGTCAGGTTCGAATCGGTCTTGGACGGAGCGTCCCGCGAGCTTGCCATCCTGGCGACCGGGCGCGCCCACGGATGCCGGTACATATGGGACACTCACCTCGGCATAGCTCAACGAGAAGGGGTCCGGCCCGATGCGCTCTCCTATCTCGACGGAGAGCCGACGACCCTCCTGGAACGTGAGACGGCCATCGTGGAGACGGTCCGGGAGCTATGCTCGCAGTCGTCGCTGAGCGCTTCGGCGTTCGATCGGGTGGTTACCGAGTTCGGGGTCGACGGGGTGGTGGAGTTGACCGTTCTGGTGGGCTACTACACACTCCTGGGCTACACAATGGCGGCCTTCGACGTCTGCGACCGGAACGACTGACACACCACCGGCGGCCGGAGGATCGGCGATCTCGTATCAGGAACCCAGGTGATCCGTCCTGTACGGATGCGGATACCGTACCGGGGGGCTCTTGACAACTAGTATCGGTTCGCAAGCTCAAGCCTGGAGATAGGAGCCCTGCATATGACCCATGTTCCGGTAACCCACATAACCTCGGACGCTGAACGCGCTCGACGGTATAGCGCCCTCCGCGAGGCCATGGCCGGGGCGGGCATGGACGCGTTCGTGATCTGCAGTCGGGGTGACGAGTTCGTTCGCGGGCGTGTGCAGTACGTGAGCGACATCTTCCAGTGGGCCGGTCGAGGTTTCGTGGTTCTCCCCATGGAAGGTGAGGCCACGTTCGTGACCGATCCCTTGTGGGGCACCGGGTATGCGATGCAGGGCAGATGGCTCAACGACTACCGCCAACCCGACGATGCGGGTACCGAGATCGGCGCCATCCTCTCCGACCATGGAAGTGCGTCCGGCGCCATCGGCATCGTCGGTCTTGCCGATATCACCTCCGTCGCCGATTACAACAGCATGAAAGCGGCCTTGCCCGACGCCGACCTCGTCGACGCCACGGATCTCTTCGACGACGTGCGCTCCGTCAAGAGCCAGGAAGAGATCGACGCCACCATCGAAACCGGCAACATCATGCGCCGGGTGTTCAAAGCCTTGGAGGCCGAGATACGGCCCGGAGTGCAGGAAGTGGACGTGCTATCCGAAGCACACCGGCTATCCCGGCAACTGGGATGTATGGAAGGTATCGCCCTCATGGGTCGAGCTCCGTTCCAGTGTTTCGGTCCCGGAACCAGAGGGGTCATCGAAAAGGACGACATTATGGTGATCGACCTTGAGTGGGGCGGTCCCTCGGGCTACTGGGTAGAGGTTCGGAGGGTTTACAGTTTCAAACCCCCCACAGCCGAGCAGAAGGCGTTCTGGGAAATGCGAGTGGAGAGCTTCGAGGCTTGCGTGCAGGCTATGAAAGCCGGCGAGTCATCTGAAACCGTCCTCGATGCCCGCGATCGGGTGTATGACGCCTACGGATACTCGGCGATGGGCGCCAATTCCTACACCGCCCACGGGATCGGGGTGGACTCGTTGGAGCCGCCGTGGGTACCGGGTAAGGAACGCATGATGGTGGAAAACATGATGATCAACCTCCATCCGGCGATCGGATTTTCCGACCCCGAAGTGGGTGCGGCGCTGGGAGGCATCAGCATCGCCGACAACGTGCTGGTAGGGCCGGACGGCGGGACCCGGATGGTCGATCAGTCCGACGAGTGGATCGTACTGGACTGCTGAGTTCCGGATTCCGAGACGGTTACAAGGTGAGGGGAGAGCCGGGCCAGAGGCTTGGTTCTCCCCTCGATCCGGGCCGGCCATCCTCACTGCTGTGACTCCGGGGATACGGCAAGTTATATTGTGCATAGTTCCGGCTGATGGTGGCGCGCCATGAGGCCGCACGGTTCCGACATTTAGTGATTGAATCCTGTTGCGCGTGCGCAGGGGAAAGGTAGGGCGAGACGATATGAGAGTACTGATTACAGGTGCCGCGGGATTCTTCGGGAGGGCTCTGGTCCGGGCGTTCGCCCGTGGGGGTGAGCACGTAGTAGCCGCTGACATCCTCCCGCCGGACGAGTTCCTTCCGCGTTCGGACACCCCTGGAGATATGGTCGATTACGTAGTCCTGGACGTGGGTGACCCTGATGCCTGGTCAACCGATGTGACCGGTTCCGTGGACGGGATCGTCCATGCCGCGGCGTTAACGCCCAGCATCCAGCAAACGCGCGAGGACCCCGCCGCCCTGGTACGGGTAAACCTGACCGGTACCCTCCACGCACTCGAGTTTGCCCGCCGGCAGAACCTGGCCAAGTTTTTGTTCATATCGTCAGCCGGTGTTTACAACCAGTTCGACGAAGAGGTTCTCACCGAAGCGGACGCCGACGGTGGATTCTCGCTATACGGGTCGGCGAAGCTGGCCGCCGAGATCATGTTGTTCCGCTACTCCGACATGTTCGGTTTCGACGCCGGCGCCATCCGGCCCACTTCCATGTACGGTCCCGCCGAGGAGTTCAGGAACACCCGCCCCTTCGTCACCCAAGCCAAGCAGCTAGCCGACGCCGCGCTCGATGGAGTACCGGTACGGGTTATCGGACTCGATGACCGGTGTGACTGGGTGTTCGTAGACGATGTTGCCGAAGGAGCCCATCGGTTCTTTTCACAAGAGATGGGTAGGCGGGCGTTCGCCTTCTCGTCCGGCGATCCGATACCTTTCAGCGATGTTCTGGACGCGGCTGTCGCGTCGTTCGGTGTGGTGGTGGCTGAGGACGCCGAGATGCTCATCGACGCCACCCCCGACCGGGCGACCACTATTTCGTGCGACAAGGCCCGGGCTGAACTGGGTTGGAATCCGATCGGTATCGCCGAGGGAATGCAATGTTACGCCGACCTGGGCGGCTGAGCATCCTCGTATCACAATTCAGACCAGACCATCAGGAACGTGACATCCGAAAACATGGAGCCTAAATGAGCCATAGCAAATTGAGATCGGCCCTCGCGGAACGAACCTTGCGGATTCGCGGCGGTCATGAGTCGCCCTACTTCCGCATAATGCGGAAGGTCCAGGGACGCGACGACATCATCCGCCTCGTGCGAGGCGAGCCGGATATACCCACTCCTCCGCACATCGTCGAGGCCGCCAAGCGGTGCTTGGACACCGGCCGCATCGGCTACACCCCACCGGGCGGCATGATCGAACTGCGGGAAGCGATCGCCCGCAAGTTCAAGCAGGACAACAACCTGGAATACGACGCCGAGTCGGAAATCCTGGTCACGGCGGGGGCGCAGGAGTCGATGGCGGTCAGCCTCCAGACATTGCTCGATCCGGGCGACGAGGTGCTTCTCGCCACCCCCCACTACATGGCCTACCCGGCCAACATCACCATGGCCGGAGGGACGATCGTTTACGTGCCTACCGTGGAGGAGGAGGACTTCGAGCTGAAGCCGGAGGCCATCGAAGCGGCGATCACCGATCGGACCAAACTCCTCATACTCGTGACACCCAACAATCCCACCGCCGGTGTGATCAACGCCGAGACTTTGTCGGCCATCGCCGACATAGTGCGGTCACATCCTGATCTGGTGGTGATCTCCGATGAACTGTATGAAAAGGTGGTCTACGACGGGTTCGAGCACCTCAGCTTCGCCACCCTTCCGGACATGTGGGAACGCACCATCACCATCAACGGGTTTTCGAAGGCCTACAGCATGACCGGGTTCCGGGTGGGCTACATGGCTGGTCCGGCCGACTACATCCTGGCCGCCACCGAGCCTCGCCACTCGCTCAGCATCTCCACCTCCCTCCCCTCCCAGCACGCCGCTCTGGCTGCGCTGGAAGGACCCCAGGACTTTATGGACGAGATGATGGACGAATACCACCATCGCCGAGCGGTGATGCGGGCTACCTTCGACAAGCTGGGCGTCACCTACGGAGAGCCCAAGGGAGGGTTCTATTTCTTCGCCAACGTGTCGGGCTCGGGACTCGACGCGGTGGCCTTGGCTGATCGGGCCGTTGATTACGGTCTGCTGTTCTCACCGGGCAACATTTTCGCCGAGGGCGCGGCCAAGTACATCCGGATCTCCTACCTAGCGCCCCGAGAAGAGTTGCATGAGGCCATGGACCGCTTCGAGCGACTGTGGAACGATTGCCGGAGCGGCAAGTGAGCGGCCCGAAAGTAGCGCTCGTCGAGGATTTCTCCTCCGCTCAGGTAGCGGCGCTCTTGGACGCCCTCCCCGCCGGAGCGACTGTAGTGGAGGACGCCCTCGGATCGGGTGCTACAGAGGAGGTAGATCACCTGGTGCTGTGGCGGCAGGGAATCGACGACGCCCGGCTCGAAGCGCTTCCGTCTCTGCAAGGAGTGGTGACCCTGGATTCAGGGGGCGCCAAACCGTCTGCGGAAGTCTGCGAAGCCCGCGGTATCTGGACCGACACGGTCCTGTCCCCGTCGCTGATAAGCGTGGCTGAACATGCGGTGATGTTGGTCTTGGCACTGTTCAAACGCCTTCCCACCGCCCATCGGCGCCTCATGGACGGGGTGATCGTGGACGGCATGGAACCGTTCGTCACCGACCAGGAGAACTACTCCTACAACTGGGTCGGTTTAGACCTCTTCGAAGCGTTGGTAGGCAAACGGGTCGGCCTCGTAGGGGTGGGCAAGATCGGACGCGAAGCAGCCACCCGGCTGGCCGCGTTCGGCATGGACGTCATCTACTACAAGCGGAACCGGTTCACCCCGGATGAGGAACAGGAACTAGGTATTCGCTACCTGCCCTTCGATGAGCTGCTGGCCGCCTCCCACTGCGTGTCAATGCACAACCGTTTCACCCCGGAGACCGAGAAGATGATGGGCGCCCGCGAGTTCGCCCTGATGCCGCAGGGATCCTTCTTCGTGAACACGGCCCGTGGTCGGTTGGTGGACGAGGACGCACTGATGGGCGCTCTACACAGCGGGCATCTGGCCGGGGCGGCTCTGGACGTTTTCTGGTGGGAGCCGATCCTTCCGGACAGTCCCTTGCGGTCCACTCCCAACCTTTTGATGACCCCCCACACCGGCGGCATTCCCAGCGCGGTCTCGGTAGCCCAGGAACTAGCTGCGGCGGGTAAGGTCATCACCGGGCGATTGGAGGCGTGAGATGAGCGATCAGACCTTCGTGGGAATGCAGGTCGGTGGGATCAGCTTCATCGACGAAGGCATCGAAGAGACCCTGGACATCTTCCAGGATTTGGCCGGTGTCAACGCCATCTTCATCTCGGCCCTTTCCTGGGCGCGGGGCAACGCAGGACGGTCCGGCAGCAACGACTTCCCCGACCACGGTGGCCAGGAGCCCGACAATCTCCAGGGTGGGGCTTTCTTTCCTCCTGATTCCAGGTACTACCACGGCACCACCATCAAGGACTTCACCGCCCCCGACCCGCTCTATGAAGGATGGGACATCCTGGGCGATGTGATCCCCGCCGCCCGGGAACGGGGCATGGAGGTCTTCCCGTACTACTGCGAGACATCACACAAGAACCCCAAGCCGCTCTGGCAACCGGGTTTCGCCCAGGTGCTGGAGGTCGACCCGTGGGGTCGCAAGGCCACCCGCCCCTGCATGTACAACCCCGACTACCGCAATTGGTGGTTCGGAGTGATCGACAACTGGCTCAACGAGTACGACCTGGCGGGAGTGTGCTGGGGTATCGAACGTGAGGATCCGCTGTCTTCGATGATAGTCAGCGACGAGGTACCCACCTGCTTCTGCGTCCATTGCCGTTCCGAAGCTCACCGCCGGGGAATCGACGCCGGACGAGCCGCCGAGGGCTACCGGAAGATCTATGACTACCTGGCCGCGGTACGGGCCGGGCATCAGCCCAGAGATGGCAAGCTGATCACCTTCCTCCGCCACCTCTTCGAGTATCCGGAAGTGTCCCAATGGCAGAAGCTGTGGTGGGACGGCCACAAGGACCTGTACCGGGAGATATCCGGGTTGGTGCGCTTCTTCGGAGACGACTATCAGGTCGGCTTCGGGATCTGGCAGATGATCAACACCTTCAACCCGCTCTTGCGAGCAGCCCATGATCCCGCCGAGTACAAGCTGTACGCCGACTGGCTCAAACCGGTGTTCTACAACGCTCCGGGCGGGGCGCGGTTCGCCAAGTTCGTAACCAACCTGTGCAAGACCATCCTCGGCGACGCCAGTCCTGCGGAGTGGACCCCCATCCTCTACAAGATCCTCGGCTTGGACGAGGCGCCCTTCGAAGACCTTCCTCCTACCGGTTTCAGCCCCGAGTACGTAGCTGAGTTCACCCGCCGGTATGTGGAAGCGGTAGGCCCCGAGGTGGAGGTCTATCCGGGTATCGGCCTAGGTGTGGAGACGGTAGCTCGCGATATCACTCCGGCCGACTGCGAAGCCATGGTGGAGGCTTCGTTTGACGGCGGCGCCGGTGGGGTGATGATCTCCCGCAACTACTCGGAGTTGACCCTTCCGAACTTGGCCGCGGTAGGTACCGCCCTGCGCCGCCTCGGAAAGATCTGACCTGCGACAGAAAGGACACTGAATCGTGCGAACAATCCTCAAAGGTGGAGTAGTCGTCAATCTCGACGGCGGTCCATCTCACCAGCAGGACGTGGTAATCGACGGCGAGCGGATCGCGTCGGTGGGAGAGTCCAACGGTAGCTCCGGTGACAACGTTGTTGACGTATCCGGCATGTACTTGCTCCCCGGACTGGTGAACTGCCACGTTCACCTGGGGTGGGACGGCACCCACGACCTTGAGATGCAGGCCAACGAGTCTCCGGCCATCAACGCCATCAAGGCGGTCATGAACATCCACCGCCAACTCTCGGCCGGGGTCACCACCATCCGTGACCTGGGGATGAACAATGCCAATATCGATGCGATGACCGCTGTCGAGAACGGTTGGGCGCCCTGGATCCGCTTGTTCCCCAACGGGCGGGCCATCTGCACCACCGGAGGGCATACGTGGTGGTGTTGCCGGGAGGCTGACGGAATCTACGGAGTGCGCAAGGCAATCAGGGAGCAGTTCAAGGCCGGCGCGAGCTGGATCAAGATCATGGGCTCGCACGAGGAAGTGCAGTTCACCATGGACGAATTGCGGGCCATGGTGGAGGAGGCCCACCAGAACGGTATGAAGGTAACGGCACACGCCACTTTCGATGAGGCCATCTCCCGCGTCGTGGACGCCGGAGTGGATTGCGTGGAGCACGGTGGGTCGATGACCCCCGCAACCATCGAGAAGATGGTCGACAAGGGGGTTCCCATCGTGACCACCTTCTCGCCGCTTGTCCAGCAGGTTAAGTTCGGCTTGGACTTCGGGATGACCGTCTCCGATGTGGAGCGTCGCAAGGACCAGATGGCCGAAAAGGATCGGTTCGCCGGGAATGTAGCCGCGGCGCGGGCCGGTATCCCGATCGTGTTCGGTACGGACGCCGGTAGTCCGGTGGTGCCTCACTATGCCATCGCCGAAGAACTCAAGTTCATGGTGGAAGTCGGGGTGTGTCCTGACAATCTGGACGCGCTCAACTCGATAACCCGTCGTGGTATGAAGCTGCTGGGTCTAGAGGATGAACTAGGTACCCTGGAGGCGGGCAAGACCGCCGACGTGGTGGCGGTAGGCGGCGATCCGCTGGCTTCGCTGGATCACATGAAAGACGTCAAGCGGGTCTTCGTCCGCGGCCAGATGGCCTTCTCCTCCGATGGCGGCTACACCCAGGTCGGACGGGATATGGAGGGGATCGGTACCCGTTGGGGACCTGGCGCCGAGGTCGGATACCGCCGGGCCTGAACGCATTCCCATCCGCTAGGAGGATGTCCACCATGTTCGATCTGAAGATCGTCGGAGGGACGGTGGTGACCGACGGTACCTCCCGCTTCGCTGATGTCGGCGTGGCGGGAGGGAAGGTCGCCGATGTTTCCCCCCAAGGGGGCCTCGGACCCGCCCACCGGGAGATAGACGCTTCGGGGTTGCTGGTAATTCCCGGCGCGGTGGACGCTCACTTTCACTGCCGGGCGCCTAGCCACCCCGAACGGGCCACATTCGCCTCGGAGTCGCGGGCGGCCGCCTCGTCGGGGGTTACGACCTTCTTCGAGATGCCGATTTCCAACCCGCCATGCAGTACTCCCGAGGCTTTCGCGGCGCGGCGGGAGTTGGGAGAGGCGGAGAGCATTATCGATTTCGCCCTCTATTCAGGCGCCGGATTCTTCGACCGGGCCCGGGTGGAGGCGATGGCCGAGAGCGGTGCGATCGGTTTCAAACTCTTCACTCACGAGCCGCCTCCGGAGCGGATCGTGGAGTTCGAGGGGCTGTACGCATCAGGACCCGACGAGATCTACGAATGCCTGCAAGCGGTTGCCCAAGTTGGACTGCGTTGCGCGGTCCACGCCGAGAACCAGACCTTTATCGAACACTTCCGCAAGACGACCAATCGCCTCGGGCACCCTAACCGCCCCGCAATGGTCGAAGCCGCCGCGGTCGGACTGGTAGCCACGATCGCTCGCGAGGTCGATCTGCCCGCTCACATCGTCCACATCACCTCCCGGCTCGCGACCGAAGAGGTAAGGGCGGCACAGTGTTTGGGTGCGGACCTCTCGGCCGAATCATGTCCCCACTACCTGTTGCTGGACGAGTCATACATCGAGAGGTTCGGTAACTTCGTCAAGGTAGCCCCGCCCCTGCGCACATCCGATGACGTGGCATTCCTCTGGAAGTCTCTCGCCGACGGCACGCTGTCGGTGGTGGCTTCCGATCACGCTCCGTTTACCCACGAGGAGAAGGCAGCCGCCGACTTCGCAACGTCCGGCCAGGGCATCCCCTCCTTGGAGATGCTGGTTCCCACCATGCTTGACGCAGGGTTGAGTGGACGTTTCCCTCTGGAGAGAGCGGTGGAGGTAATGACCGCCAACCCGGCCAAACTGTTCGGAATCTACCCACGGAAGGGTACGGTTTCGCCCGGCGCCGACGCTGACCTGGTACTCGTCGATCCCGAGGGCCGTCTGACCGTGGATTCGGCACGCTTCCTCGCCCGGTCGGGCAGGAGCGGCAAGGTCTATGACGGTATGGACCTGCGCGGACGGATCGTCACCACACTCTCTCGCGGACGGGCGGTGTTCGCCGAGGGCAAAGTAGTGGGGGAGGGGGGCGGACGACTCGTCACTCCGGATGTCCCCCCCGCCCACGTAGGTGATATCGGGTCGGATGCTGCTAGCTAGCCCTGGTTGATCGGGTTTCCCGAACACCGAGGTATAAGAAGGGAACGAAGCCCGACTGGTTCACCGTTCCGTGCGGCCTCTCAGACATCCCAAAGGTAGGAGATCGGCAGCGCCAAGATACGTGGAGCTAGCTGGATCGGGATAGCCCCGGCGTAGAACAAGACACCGAGTTCGAATCGGTTCCCCACGAGGTCGCGGAACCATCGGAGGGTGTCTGCCTTGCGGCCTTGTGCCCGCATCGATGCCGTTACCTCGATGCCGAGCATCCTGCCGTCGGGCAGAACGACGAGTAGATCGATCTCCCGACCGCGTCGATCCCGGTAGTGGTGGAGAACAGCGCCTTCGTCCAGGAAAGCTAGTTGCTTTCGTATCTCGTTGGCGACCAAGGTCTCGTGTAGAGGCCCACGAGTTCGCTCCATCGGATCGAGCAGTCTCTCCGGGCCCAGTCCGAGAAGGGTTGTGGCTATTCCCGTGTCGCTCAAGTAGATCTTGGGCTTCCGTTTTGCGCGTGTGGCCGTGATGGCGATCACTGAAATTCCCCAGGGTTGATCATCGAAATTCCCCACCCTGGGTGTGTTGGTGAGTCTAGCTGGCGGCTCCTTTCGGTCGGTGTTTTCTGGCTTGGGCTTGGTAGGCGCGTAGCCGGTAGCTGTCTCCTGTGATGGTGAACACGACGCTTCGGTGGAGTAGTCGGTCGAGCATGGCTGCGGCGATTGTGGTGTCGGAGAAGATGTCTCCCCAGGAGGCGACGTTGCGGTTGGTGGTCAGGATTACGGAGCCTTTCTGGTATCTGCGGGAGATGACCTGGAACAGGGAGGCTGCGTCTTCGGATGGCATGGGCAGATAGCCCAATTCGTCGATTATGAGGACTGCGGGTCCGGAGAAGAACCGCATGGTTGGGGCCCATCGTCCTTCGAGGGCTGCTTTGCGGCATCGGGCTGCTAGGTCGGCTGCGGTGGTGTAGTAGACCCTGTGCCCACTGTCGACCGCGGCGCGACCCAGGATGGTCGCGAGCATGGTTTTGCCGACACCGGGCGGGCCTATGAGCAGCACGTTGGTCGCGTCGGCGAGGTAGGCGCCTGCGACTAGCTCTCTGACAAGGGTTTGGTCGATGCTGGGCTGGGCGGAGAAGTCGAAGTCGTCGAGTTGCCAGGGGGTGGGGAAGTTCGCGAACCGCATCCGGCTGTTCCACCTGCGCTGCTCGGTGGCTTCGACCTCGACCCGAAGTAGACCCTCTAGGAACTCGGTGTGTCCAAGCCGGCTCTGGCGGGCTGCTTCGAGGTGGCCTGGTAGCGCCTCGGCAGCGGCTGCCAGCTTGAGGTAGGCGAGATGGCTCCGCAACTGCTGGTAGATGCTGTCTCGGCTCATCGCCGACCCCGGTGTTGTTGGTCGATGTGACGTTGGTAGACGGCGAGGTCGATGACCGGCTCGTCGTGTTCCACTCCGGCGGCGAGGTCGGCGGCGATCGCTCTGGCTGCTGCCGATGGTGGCCGGTTCGGTTTGGGTTTGCAGGGCCGGGCTGTGGTGAACGCGCCGAGCACGACCTTCTCGAGGGCTGCGGTATGTTCGGGGAGGCGAACCACCCGTCCTTGACCTCGGGGGACCTTGCGGTGTGTGGCGACCAGCCGCCCGGAACCCGAGGTCACATCGAAGGTTGGTTCACCCAGCCGCCAACGAAGCGTGACTTCTGTTCCGATCACAGAAGGCGGCACCGAATACCGGTTGCCCCACACCGCGACCAGCCCGTTGGCGGCCACTTTGCGGACCATGGTTCCCTCCGCCGGATACGGCACCGGGGGCAGGTCCAGCAGCGGTTCCGTATCGGCTAGCTCCCCAACAGTGCTCCCGGCCCGCCGGCGGGCATCCCCAACCCTTTCGCAGAACTCATCAAGGCTGTTCTGCGCTTCGGACACCGTTGCCACCGCAGCCGTGCGCCACCACCGCTGAGCTATGTAATGGATCGCCTTCTCCACTACGCCTTTGCGGTTCGGCCGCCGGGGCGGACACGGATCAACCCCGACACCGTAGTGCTTGGCGACTCCCACGAACGAGGCCTGTATCCGATCCGTGCCCGGCACCACCACTGTGGCCATCCGATCCACCCGCCACCTCCGGGCCGTCCCGCCGAGGCGGCGTAGCACCTCGTCGATGCCTTCCACCAGATGAGCCTGGTCCTGGGATGGGCTCACCCACGCCCGGAACCTGCCCGAATGCGACAGGACACCCACCAGCACGGACACCCGAGATCCCCACGGTGGGTCCCGCAACTCCAACCAGTCCCACTGGCATTCCTCGCCCGCGGGATGGTCGATCACCGCCACGGCCTGGCCCCGTGTTCCCGAACACGCCCCACAAGACGGTCTCAATTGCCGGTTTCGGATCTTGCGGACGAACGTCACATAGCTCTGCCCATAGCCCAGGGCCTTGGCTTCGTCGAACAGCGCCGTCGCCCAAAGGTGGGGATCCTCGGCCAGCCGCTGACGAACATAAGCCTCGACCACATCGAACGGGTCCGGCTCCGCTGCTGCCCGCTGCCCCGGCACCCGTTCCCCAGAAAGGTGCGCTCGTACTGTCTTTCGGTCTCTTCCCACATGGCGGGCAATAGCCGAAATCGACCATCCCCTCCGCTTCAACGCGTGTACTTCCACGTATTCCTCCTGTGCCAACATCAGCGGTGGGCTCCCTCTCCTCGCTGCCAGACCTAGCAGTCAGCAGCTTGGAGAGGACCCCACTCAACGTCTGGTATTTGCCGTCACAAGATGGGGAATTTCAGTGATCGAGAGTGGGGAGTTTCAACGATCGTCAACAGCCGCACTCGAAGCCCATGGACTGACGGTCGCTGTCAAGTACACCATTTCGAGATAAGTGACGTAGCCGGCCGTTGTCTGCGAGGCGCCGAACCCCACGTCGCGGTGCAGGTTCTCGATGACGAGTTCCCCGGCGGTCCGAGCAGCGATTGCTGCCAGGAGCCGGGGCAACTCGGTGACTCGGCGCGCTCCCGACATCTCGCGAACGTCCCGCGCGACGATTGCGGTAAGGAGGGAACGCAAGAACACGGCGCGGTCCCGCTCGTCCAACCGTTGCACCTCCGGATATCCGCCTCGGCAGATCAGTTGTACATAGGAACGCCGTGATGCGATCGAGGCGGGCCTGCCGAGCAGACCGGAGTATGGGTTGTCGGCACCGCGGCTCCTACTTGCCGCGTCTACGAACCAGCGGACGAAACCGGACGTTGCCGTGCCTAAGGTCTCGCCGGCCGAGAACGGGTGCAGTTCAAGGATACCCATCCTTCCCGCCAGGGATTCGCTAAGGCTCGGCGCAGTCAGAAGGTTGGTGGATCCGGTGAGCACAAAGCTACCCGGTACGGGATCAGCGTCGACCGCCAACTTGATCGCCCGCAGTAGGTCGTCACCGCCACGCTGCACCTCGTCGATGACGACCGGACGGGGACGATCGCTTACGAATCCGACCGGGTCATCTCGTGCAGCCGCGTACGCGGCGGGATCGTCCAAGTCGAGGTATATCCCACCATCTACAACTCGTTGAGCCAGTGTTGTCTTACCCGACTGCCGAGCACCGAGCAGAGCCACCACCCGGAATGTCCGCATGTATCTTCTGAGGACCGGCTCCATCCGTCGATACACGAATGTCGGTTGGTCCAAACCGACCTCCTCCCCGCCCGCTAATTTAGGAAACGCCTCCATGCTAATAGGGATTTTGCCACCACTGGAGAGGTGAAACGGGGTCGTCGACGGTGGATTCCGCCAACATCCACGGCGCTATGGCGCCCACCGGTTGAGTCAGGCTTCGATTATGTATGGTGTATGGGTTATTGATGTATGGAGGACATGATGCGGGGAAGTTCAGGGGACGGCCCGGTTCGAGTCGGCGTAGTAGGGGCCAGCCCTCCTGGGTTCGGCGACCGCGCCCATCTCCCGGCGATCCAGGCCGCTGCGGGACTGGTCTTGGAGGCCGTATGCACCACCAGCGAACGCACCGCTCGGGCCGCGGCCGAAAAATGGGGGGCGCGCAAGTGGTACGCGGGGATCGAGGACTTGTGCGGTGATCCGGAGGTCGAGGTCGTCACGGTGGCGGTCCGGCCCCGCTTGCACCACCCGCTGGTGCTTGCCGCTCTGCAAGCCGGCAAACCGGTCTACTGCGAGTGGCCACTGGCGCTCGACAGCGGAGAGGCCGCAGAGATGGTTGCAACAGCCGAACAGGGGGGCATACCAACCGCGGTCGGCCTCCAGGGTCGTTTCGCTCCCGCCGTCGCCTGGGCTCGCCGATTGGTGGAGGACGGCGCGGTGGGTCGGCCCTTCTCATTCGTGGTGTCGCAGATGCTTTCCAAGTTCGATGTCGATCGTGACCGAGCATGGCTGGTCCGCCACGAGGAGGCCAGCGGCGCCCTGTTCGTAGCCTTCGCCCATGTGATGGATTCGGTCGCATGTATCCTCGGCGACGTTGAAAGTATCGCAGCCCGCCAGTTGACCCTTTCGCCGAAAGGTACATACACCGACGGCGGAGCGTTCCGGTGGAAGACCGCCGACACGGTTACGGCAACCGCCGAGTTGGCAGGAGGAGTGGTCGGGACCGCTTACGTTTCCAACGCGGTGTCGCCTCCTCAAGGGTATTCCCTCCGGATCGTGGGTGAGGAGGGCCAGATCCTGCTGGCCGCGCCTTCCTACTACCAGTTCAGTCCGGTCAAGGTGTCGGTAGGCCCGATGGAAGTATCCGTGGGTGGGATACGCTCGGAACGGTTGGAGGAGGTTCCGATCCCGCCGGAGTACTTCACGCAACTGCCGGTAACGGAGGGACATTCCGCCTACAACGTGGCCGGAGCGCTTTCACGTTTCGCCGATTCGATCAGGAATGGGGAACGTTTTCGACCTGACTTCCGAGACGGGGTGGTTCTTCACCGGCTACTCGATGCGGTGATGGTCTCCAGTCGAGAGGGTCGCACTGTGAGGGTTTAACAGGTCCCGGAACCCGAACCTCTCTCGGCCCCGCGGCCCCGCCACCCGGAATGGTGCGAGATCGACCATCAGTCGACGATGCCCGCTCCGTAACTCCAAACTGACCCCCGGTGGCACCCCGCCCCGTACATGATCCAATATACTGCCTAACCGGAGATGGACCCTTCCCCGTATGGGGGGCCACCTTTGCCGCGTATCCACCACGAACGAAAGGATGCAAACCCTTGGACTTGCATGACCCCTTCTACGACCTATTCCCCCGCCCTTGCTTCCCTTCGATCGAACCGGGTAAGTCGGCGATTCTGACTATCGATCTACAGTATCTCGACGCTCATGCCGACGGGTGGATCGGGCGTATCGCCAAGGCGGCGGGCCAACCCGAGATCATGCAAGAAAGATGGGACAACATCAACGGCATCCTCCCCAACGTACGGCGCTGCCAGGACGCCTTCCGGGCAGCAGGCGAAGAGGTCATCCATGTTCGGGTCGCCTACCGAACGGCCAACGGGCGGGATGCGGGTAAAGCCTTCATGCCGGCTGCTGACCTCGAGCCGGTTCCCCGCGAGCCTTTCGATGACGAACTCCTCCCTGAGGTGGCGGTACAGGGAGACGAGATGATCTTTTCCAAGACCACCTCCAGCGTCTTCAACTCCAGCGCCATCGATAACGTGCTGAAGCGGATGGGCATCACCCATCTGGTTTTCACCGGGATCGTTACCGAGGGCTGTGTGGAGCTTTCAGCCCGTGACGCCGCTGATCGAGGCTATACGGTGTCCCTGGTGTCGGATGCCTGTACCTCCTCGACCAGGGAACTACACGAGAACGCCTTGGTAAGGATGACCGACGGGGGCTTCATCGCTTCCCGCACCACCGACGAGATCTGCAAGGAACTGGAGAACCCGGAAGGTCCGGTGGCCAATCGACCGCTTCCATTCCCACTCCGGCAAGCTAAGGGAGCTGACACAAATGGCTGAAGGCAAACTAACCCACATTTCTTCCCCCGCCGAGCGGGAACGACGGCACCGAGTGATGCGCGAGGCTATGGCCGGGGCCGGGATCGATGCGATGATCATCTGTAGCCGCGGCGACGAGTTCGTGCGAGGCCGGGTCCAGTACGTGAGCGACATCTTCCAGTGGGCCGGATGGGGAATGGTGGTACTTCCGCAGAAGGGTGAGCCCACCTTCATCGGCGACCCGCTGTGGGGCCTATCGAGGGTGGCGCTGGTCAACTGGATCCAGGACTACCGGGCTACGCAAACTCCGGAGGTCGAGATCGCCGGCATTCTTTCCGATCACGGTATCTCCAACGGCACGATAGGCATCGTGGGCTTGGCCGACATCACCTCCGCTGCGCACTACATGGGCTTCCAGAAGACGTTCGGACGCACCGCCACCCTTATCGACGCTACCGACCTGTTCGACGATATCAAGTCGATCAAGAGTGCCGAGGAGTTGGACAACCTGCGGGAGACCTCCCGGATAATGCGGGTGGTGTTCGATGCTCTGGAGGGCCATATCAGGCCGGGCGCCATCGAGCGGGATGTGCTCGCCGAGGCGCATCGGCTGGTCCGCCAGCATGGATGTCTCGATGGGATCGCCCAGATGAGCCGCCAGCCATACCGGGCCTACACGTTCGGGATGGACGCCGAGATCGAGCGGGATGACGTTCTGTGCATCGATCTCGAATGGGGCGGACCCTCCGGCTACTGGGTAGAGGTACGCCGTACCTACTGTTTCGGTCGGCCTTCCGACCAGATACTCCGGTACTGGGACACCAGGATCGAAACCTTGGATGCCTGCATCGAGGCGATGAAGACCGGCCAGTCCTCGGAGGACGTCATCGCCGCCCGCAACCGGGTGCACCGCAAGTACGGGCAGGGTGGCGAGGACTCGGTCGCCTACACCGCTCACGGCATCGGACTCGACTCGCACGAGCCGCCCTGGGTTCCGGGCAAGGAACGGATCATGCAGACCGATATGGTTATCAACCTCCATCCCCAGATCACCTTCGACGATCCGGCCGAGGCTCTGGCGGTGGGCGGGATCTGCGTTTCCGACAACATTCGGGTCACACCCGACGGGGGAGAACGCCTCACCTACGAAGAAGACATCCTGGTAGACCTTGATGCATAGCCGCGCCGCCCTTGTAATGGCGCCGGGGAGGATTGAGGTCACCGAGATCGAGATCGGCCCTCCCCGGGAACGCGAGATCATCCTGAGGATGGAAGCAGCCGGGGTATGCCGCACCGACTACAAGGTTTCCAAGGGTTTGCAATCCGGCCGGACGCCCCGCTACCCGATGCTGCTGGGCCACGAAGGCGCCGGGGTGGTCGAGCAGGTGGGTGATGGGGTGGACCACCTCGAGGAAGGGGACCGCGTGGCGGTGGGGTGCCGGGTCCCGTGCGGCGCATGCATCATGTGTCGGCGCAACGATCCCAGGAGGTGTAACCAGTCTACGCCTCGCGCTCCGGTAGTTTCGATCGCCGCCGACGGTTCCAAGGTAGAAATGCCCATGGGCCTAGCGATGTACGCCGAGCGCATCCCGGTGGATGCCGGGGCTGCCTTCAAGGTAAGCGACGGGATGCCGCTGACCTCCGCCTCGTTGCTCGGATGTGCGGTTATCACCGGCACGGGCGCCGTTTTCCACACCGCCAAGGTATGGCCGGGCGCCACTACCGCGGTGATCGGGTGCGGTGGGATAGGTCTGTCCACAGTTCAGGGAGCTCATCTGGCCAACGCCTCCAAAGTGATCGCGGTGGATATTTCGGACCTCAAGCTCGACTGGGCGATGTCGATGGGCGCTACCCATGCGGTCAACTCCGCCAACCAGGATCCTGTGGAAGCGGTTCGTGCCATAACGGAGGGCGAAGGGGTTGATTTCTCATTCGAAGCGGTCGGACTGGGGGACACCCTGATGCAGGCCCTGCGGATGCTGTCGTATGGCGGTGTTACCACGATGATCGGGGTACCTCCTCACGGTTCGACCGCCCCGTTTGAACCGTCGGCGTTCTTCCGCAACACCTCGACATTGATGACTACCCACGGCGGCGAGGGCATACCCGCGCAGGACTTTCCGGTGCTCGACTCCCTCTACCAATCGGGCAATCTCGATCTCGACGCCATGGTGACCCATACGATTCCCCTTTCCGATATGGAGAAAGGCTTCGAGAACCTGGAAACCGGTTCGGCTCTTCGAACGGTGGTGGTTCCAGACTGACCTCGCCGATTCTCTAACCCTGATTATTCAGGTTTCCCACACCAAGGCATGTAACGCCGTTCCACCCGAGGATGGGAGAAACCCACAGTTCACCCGACAGGTAAATCTCTACACCGGAGCGGCATCCGTTCGAAGTGGTCAAGGCGTAGGTGGACAGCGGCTGGCCGAGGGGCTGTGTCCTGCGCTTAACTCCTCTGAACTGAAGGTCGAACGCGTCGTGAATCGAAGCTAGACACCCCAGGAGTGTAAATGTCAAGCTGCGGCTTGGTCGATTGTGGTTCGGTGTGCCCAGGCGGTGTGTTCGTTGTAGGGGGTTTGGTGTTTGAGGCAGCCGTGGAGGATGCCTACGAGTCGGTTGGCGAGGGTTCGTAGTGCTTGGTGGTGGAGGTTGCCGGCTGCTCGTTTTTGGTCGTAGAACGTTCGCGCTCCTGGACTGTTGTTTAGGGAACAGAACGCCCATTGGTCTAGGGCGTCGTAGAGGCGGCGGTTGCGGACGTGGCGGGCGACGACGGCGTGTTTGCGGCCTGATGCGACTGTGATGGGCGACGTTGCTGCGTAGTTTCTGCGTGACTTGGCGCTGGTGTAGCGTTCGGGGTCGTCCCCGAACTCACCGAGCGCCCGGGCGCCGAGTACGGTACCGAGTCCTGGCTGGGAGTGGTAGATGCCGGCGTCCGGGTGCTGGCTAAAATGGGTTTCGAGGTCTGCGATTTGGCGGCTGGTTTCTGCAATGATTCCTACGAGTGAGCGAACGGTTGCCCCGTAGGCGTCCTCAACCGGTCCTGGTGCGGCTAGGTGGGCGCCTCGAAGGCCCTGCTGTATCCTCCGGGCCACCTTGTCGAGGTTGCGTTGCCGTCCGCCCCTTTTCAGCGCAGCCCGTATTTGGGGCAGCGTGAGGCGGGAACCTTGGCTGGGGGTGGTGCTTTGCCGAGTACGGCCAAGGCGTCGCGATGGGCCAGGTCCTCAAAGGTTTCCAGGAACGCCGGGTAGTACTCCCGAAGCGCGTTACGGACCTGGTTGGTGTGACGAACCCGGGCCCAGATCAGGTTCTGATGTGTGCGGGCCATGATCTTGATGCCTTCCGCCCCGGGGCTGTCACCAGCCACCGGACGATGGTTGTGACGGTCTGTGCGTACCAGATCGGCTAACACCTTGGCGTCGGCACGGTCGGATTTGGCTCCGGCCAGGCTGTGTGGGTCCCGGTAGCGGGACACCGCCATAGGGTTGATCGCATACACCTGATAGCCGGCCCCCACCAGGGCGCCGACCCACAGGCCACGATCGGTTTCGATACCGACCACCACCTCTCCCGGATCGGATACGTGATCCGAAACCATCTCATGCAAACGGGCCACACCCGCAATGCCCTCGGGTAGACGAGCGTACCCCAGCCGGGATCCCTCCTCGTCCATCAAAAACACATCATGGTGGCCCTCAGACCAGTCGTTACCCACAAAAATCATCCCTTGCCTCCTTCTGCGCGGATCTGCTCTCGCTGAGCTGCGGAGGAACACCCCGGCGGCTACCTAATGGATCAGTGCTCTACGGCACGCCACCCCATGAGCGCTACAGGAGCTCCCGCTAACCAGCCGGGGTACGCTCTAGCTCTAGGAATCAGCGTTCCCGGAGGGTGGAGTACTCACCGGCCGGCCAGCCCAACCACCACACCCTCCCAGACAAACCAGAAGAAGTGGTGGACCCCCATTAGGAGGGTGCTGAGAAACCCCGTACAAAGGGGGTCACCCGCTAACCCGCAACCCTCTGACCAGGCGCTTTGCCGACCACCGAACCCCGTAAGATTCGTTTTAAGGACCCTCCTAGACAGCTACCGGAGGCACGAACCTCTCGACCTCTACCTGCATTCCGTTGTTGTGGCGAGCCTGCCAGAGGTCGTATGCCATCTGCATCCCCAACCAAGTTTCCGGGGTGGAACCGAACGCCTGCGCTAACCGGAAGGCCATATCGACCGATATAGGGGAACTTCCGTCGAGCACACCGGACAGAGCTTCCCGTCTCATTCCCAGTCCCGCGGCTGCCCGCGTAACGGTCAGACCTAAGGGCTCGAGGCACTCATACCTCAATATTTCCCCGGGATGTGGAGGGTCGTGTAGGGCCATCAGATCACCTGCCTTGAAGAATAGTCGGTCGATAGGTTCGTGGCTTTCACGACCGTCAATAGAAGAGCCACGCGAATGGTGACGGATTCTTTCGGGAGTCAACGTTACATCTTGTACCACCGGTAGGAAGTATTACCGAAACAGGGCTAATGATAGTCTTCATAATCTACGTCAATGAAGCCGTCTGGGGTGAACCTGAAAGTCACCCGCCAGTTTCGCGAAACCTGAACCGCATGCCGACTACTTCGGTCGCCTATCAACTTGTGTAGTCTAAAGCCAGGTAGGTTCATCCCTTGAAGACTGGTACTACGGTCAAGCGCTGCAAGGATGCGCTTCAGCTTCTCGACATGATTCGGCGAAACGTACCTCGCCCGCCCGGTAGTGTAAAAGTCTTCCAATCCCTTATTCTTGAATGAAATTATCATGCTTGCTCCTAAGGTCTGATTGCTAAGTACTGGTGATTTAAATAAATAATTTATTGGATAATTATGAGATATATCTACCCCTAAACAACGATACAGTATCATAATCACGGGCCTACTGTCAAGAGGGGACTGGATATCGGAGGCGTATCATCGATCTGGACGGTGGCCCTGTGCGGCTACTATCGACGATCCGGTCTTCGGAGACTCGGACCGGGGGTAGCATTCCGCTGAGCGACAAAATGACGGAGGAGCGTGCCTTGGTTGTGCCGATGACCGATCTGGCCCGGGAATACCGGTCCTTGAAGACCGAGATAGACGGGGCGGTAGAGCGAGTCTTGGCCAGCGGAATGTACGTGCTCGGTGATGAGTTGGAAGCGTTCGAGCACGCCTTCGCCGACTACGTAGGCGCCAGATTCGCGGTGGGAGTGGGATCGGGCACCGCCGCACTCCATCTTGCCTTGCTGGCGCTGGGTGTGGGTCCGGAGGACGAGGTTGTAACGGTTCCCAACACCGACAACCCCACGGCTTCGGCGGTTGCCCACGCAGGCGCCAGATCCGTATTGTGCGATACCACCGCGGACACCTTCACGATGGATCCCGAGAGCCTGGAGGAGAAGATAACCCCCGGAACCAAGGTAATCATCCCCGTGCATCTCTTCGGGCACCCCGCCGACATGGATCCCATATGCGCGATCGCCGAACGCCGGGGGGTCACCGTGCTGGAAGATGCGTGTCTAGCGGTGGGCGGAGAGTACAAAGGTCGGAGAACGGGAACCTTCGGTCCACTGGGCTGCTTCAGCGTGGCGCCGGGCAAGATTCTGGGCGGATACGGTGACGGGGGGATGGTCGTGACCAACGATCCCGAGCTGGCCCAACGCCTTCGGGTACTGCGTAACTATGGACACGCTCCCGGTATGAAGCTGTCCGGCGCCGATCTAACCGGCGGCGCGGGGATGAACGTACTGGAGGAAGGATACAACCAGCGACTAGACACGCTGCAGGCGGCGATCCTCAACGTCAAGCTTCGTACCCTCGAAGACAGGATCGCCGGCCGGCGACGGGCTGCCGCTCTGTACGGTGAGATCTTTGCCGGGACTCCGGTGACCCCCGTCTACGAAGCGCCGTGGGCCCGCCATGTGTACTTCGCTTACAACGTGATGGTGCGCGCCGAGCTACGTGACCGGGCTCGCGATCACTTGTCTTCGCGGGGAGTAGCCAGCCGCCTGTATTACAACCCGCCCCTACACCTGCATCCTGCCTTCCGCTGGATGGGGCTCGGTTCCGGGTCCCTGCCCGTAGCGGAGGAGACCGCATCACGGATGATCGGTCTGCCCTGTTTCCCTCAGATCACCGAATCCCAGGTGGAACAAGCCGCCTCCGCTCTCCTCGAGTTCTTCGGATAGTGTCCCCGATCGGATGTTTCCGTTAGAAGAGGATTGGTGGGTGAGGGAGAGGACCGAGGTGAATTCAGCGCTTCTTCGGAGAGTATTCGTCGCCTTACCAAACGACTAACCCCGATTATTCATGGATGGAGGTTTGGAGGATGAGTGGAGTAGACCATATCCGCGCCCTGACCAGGCAAACGACCCACCACTACGCTTGCACCCATGGCTGAAATGTTTGTCACATCCGACGGAGTACGTATTGCCTACCACGAAGTAGGCGACGGTGACACATCTCTGATGTTCGTTCACGGAATCTATGGAAACCGGATGGGCTTCGGTTACCAGGAGGAGTTTTTTACTCCGGATCACCGATGCGTTGCGGTCGATCTTCGAGGCAACGGAGACAGCGACAAACCGGACGAGGCCTATTCGATGGCCGGATACGCCGACGACGCGGCAGGCCTGATCCGGTACCTGGGTCTGGGAAGGACGGTTCTCGTCGGACACAGCATGGGTGGTCAGGTGGTCATATCCGTTGCCGCCCGCCATCCCGAATTGGTGGCGGCGGTGGCGAGTTTGGATTCGCCCAGCAACATTCCGGGCTGGCAGCGGCGTTTCCATGAACCCTTCGATCATCTGATGACCTTCGACGGTCCCTACCGGGAAGCGGTCCACAGGTTCCTACGAGGCGCCTACCTGCCCACCGATGATCCGTCCCACGTCGCAGGGCTGGAGGAGCGGCTGGCCGGGATTCCCGACCATGTGATCGTCAGGGCTTGGCAGGCCATGAGCGCCTACGATCCGACCGAGACCCTGCGGCGCGTGAAGTGTCCATACCTCTATATCGACTGCGGACAACCGGATCTGGATTTCGACCTGTTGCGCGAGTTGTGCCCGCAAGTGGTGGTAGGCAAGATAGTGGGCGCCGGGCACAAAGCCTTACAGGATGTACCGGACCAGATCAACGCCATGCTTGACCGCTTCATCCGCCACGCCGACGGGATAGCCGCCGAGATGGTCCGTACCGGCGGAGTGTTCCAATACAACTTTCCCGGTGCCTGAGTGGGTTTCCAGGAGGGTCCTCAAAAACGAATCTTACGGAGTTTGATGGTCAGCAAACTGCCTGGTCAGAGAGTTGCGGGTTAGCGAGCGAACCCCTTTGTCCGGGTTTCTCAGTACGCTCCTAGATCGGACAGCCTCGTCAAGCAACCCCGTATTCCCCTCCGATAAGACGTTCTATGGCTTGGCCGGTGATGGTTGCGATCAACTCGAAGTCTTTATCTACATGCAGCACGGTAAGCCCTGCCAACTCAGCGGTAGCCGCGATGAGTAGGTCCGGTATTGACGTAGCCCGATGATAACTGGTATCGGCCAGAGCCTGCTGGACCGTTACCGCACGATCTTCAATAGCCGGCGTGAGGTACTCGACCGGCATGGCGCTTAGCGGGGTCGTCGAACGGATCTGCCGGAGGTCAGCGGCGGACCGGACGGAGAATCCGGCCTCTAGCAAGGTCACGGTAGATATTCGTACCAGCCCGCGTTCTATCCTGGATGACCACTCAAACGCTTGCCGACTGAGCGCCAAACGCACCAGAGCGGACTTGTCGATCAGCCAAGCCGTCACGACCAGGCTGAACTCATCACATCTGGATCCTTCAGGTCACAGCAGACAGCACCGATACGATGCAACACGTCCACGGTTACCTTGTTACGCGTTTGAAGAGCCTCTCGTTTCAGCAAACGCCGCATGTACTCCGTTCTTGAGAGACCGGCGCGCCGGGCATTGGCATCAAGAGCAGCGACGACATGGGCGGGAATGCCGCGGACCAGAATATCCGACAAGCGAACCTCCAGATCGATAGTGATATCACACTATATCATCGTGGCTATCAAGGGGGCCGCTGCTGACCTCGGATTCGCTATTATCGGGCCATGAGAGAATGGTTCACTACTTCCGCCGGGATACGTATCGCCTACCATGAGGTGGGTGTCGGCGATCCGGCCATCGTCTGGATTCATGGCGCGTATAGCAACCGGCAAGGCTTCGGTTTCCAGGAGGAGTACTTCTCTCCGAACCACCGGTGTGTAGCGGTTGATCTGCGCGGTCACGGCGAGAGCGACAAGCCCGACGAGATCTACACGATGGACCAGCATGGGCATGACGTGGCTGAGTTGGTCCGCCACCTGGGACTTGAGAAACCGATCTTGGTCGGCCAGAGCATGGGCGGGCAGGTGGTCATCGCTGCGGCCTCACACTATCCGGACCTGGTTGGCGCTATCGCTAGCTTAGATTCGCCCAGCAACATCCCCGGTTGGCATCAGCGCTTCCACGGTCCCTACGACCACCTGATGACGAAGGACGGGCCTTTCCGGGAGACTCTCATTGCTTTCCTCAGCGCCGCCTACCTGCCCACCGACGATCCTTCCAGGCTCGGGGGAATGGCGGAACGGTTGTCTCACGTTCCCGACCATGTGATCCTCAACAGCTGGCTGGGGAAGAAGGACTACGATCCGACCGAGACTCTGCGAGCCGTGCAGTGCCCTTACCTGTATATCGACTGCGGCCAACCGGAGGTCGATCTTGATCTGTTGAGGGAGTTGTGTCCGCAGGTGGTGGTCGGCAAGACGGTGGGGGCGGGGCACAAAGCTTTACAGGATGTGCCGGATCAGATCAACGCCATGCTGAATCGCTTCATCCATCACGCGGATGGCATCGCGGCTGAGATGGTTCGAACCGGCGGGGTGTTCCAGTACAACTTCCCCGAGGTATAGGCAACCGTGCGTAATTCGCGCGGACCGCGTTTCCCGTAGCTGCTCGGCAGAGAACCGGTACCAACTAGACTGGTCCCATGACCGAGAACTTCACAACATCAGACGGCGTGCGGATCGCCTTTCACCAGTTAGGCACCGGCGATCCGGCCATAATCTTTATTCACGGCGGCTTCGGGAACCGAACCGGATTCGGCTTCCAGGAGGAGTACTTTTCGCCTGATCACCGGTGTGTAGCGGTTGATCTGCGGGGGCACGGGGAGAGCGATAAGCCCGACGAGATATACACCATGGAGGGCCACGCCGATGATGTGGCTGCATTGATCCGTCACTTGGGTCTCGAGAAGCCGGTTCTGGTGGGCCAGAGCATGGGCGGGCAGGTGATCATCTCGACGGCTGCCCGTCATCCCGAGTTGGTGGGAGCTATCGCCAGCCTGGACTCTCCGAGCAACATTCCCGGATGGCATCAGCGCCACCATGGACCCTTCGACCATCTGATGGCCGCCGATCAAGACTTTAGGGAGACTCTGCGAATCTTCCTGATGGCCTCATACCTGCCCACTGACGACCCATCTCGAGTCGGAACCATCGCCGAGCGGCTGGCGGAAGTTCCCGACCATGTGATCCTCAACGGCTGGAAGGGGATGATGTCCTTCGACGCCGGGCCGATCCTCTCCGCGGTCAAATGCCCCTACCTGTATATCGACTGCGGCCAACCTGACCTGGATCTTGATCTGTTGAGGGAGTTGTGTCCGCAGGTGGTGGTCGGCAAACCGGTGGGAGCGGGCCACAAAGCCTTGCAGGATGTACCGGATCAGATCAACGCCATGCTGAATCGCTTCATCCATCACGCTGACGGTATAGCGGCCGAGATGGTGAGGACCGGCGGAGTCTTCCAGTACAACTTTCCCAAAGTGTGATCGACAAACCCGGAGCACGGCGAGTTTGGCCGTGCTCCGTCCATGCGGCGTATAACAGTTCTAGAGGGAGCTGAGAAACCCCGTGCAAAGGGGTTCACCCGCTAACCCGCCTATCTGTTTGCCTACCCCTCCTCGTCCGGTTCTAACCCTGTGCCGATCGGGATCACCAATTCAGGTGCGGCGTCGCTTTCGAGCACCCAAACAGTGTTGTTGCTCTGGGAGAGGAACTCGACCTTACGGTACTCGAGCAGCGTAGAGGTCAGGCTCTCGTTAACCAGCCGGTTGGCTTCGGCGATGCCTCGCGCCCGCTCGATCTCGGCGTTGGCTACTCCCTCCGCGGCGATCCGAGCCGTCTCGGCATCGATAGCCGCCTGGTCCCGCCGGAACTCCGCTTCCCGTGCTGCTTGCTCGGCAGCGGCCTTACGATCAACGGCGGCCATGACCTCGGGAGATGCCGACATTTCCCGTATCTGTACATCTCTCACGATTACGAACGGCGACACCGCGTCTGCTATCGCTTGGGCCGAGCAGTCACCGATCTGTTCACGGCCTACGGTTCGAGCCTCCTCGAAGTTGAACCTGGCGAGGCAGACACGGATAGCGTCCCGGCTCACCGGTCTCAACAGCACGGAGCGAACCTGTTCGATGGTACGGTATTCACGGTAGGTGTTGATCGGTGCGGTCCCCTCCAGGTTCAGACTCCATAACACCGAAGCGTCCACATTCACGTCCAGGTTATCGGTAGTCTGGGCGACAACCGCGTCCGGTCCCCCTCGCTCGCCCTCGTTCACCGTGTTGCTGTAGGTGGACTCCTGTTGCAAGCCGGGTAGCTCGACCACCCCGGCCAGCGGATTCTTGATGTTCAATCCTTCACCGAACACCCTGGTGGGTCTACCGAACAGCACCTCCACCCCGGCATGGTTCGCCGGAACGATGGCGACCAAAGACGCTATTGCCAGACCGACCGCGGCCGTGGCGGCCACCGCAGCGGCGATACCGAAAAAGGCGGCGTTACCCGCCAACGCTTGTTTCCGGTAGGGATCGGTCTGCTTCTTGGCTCGGCCACCGGTCCTGAGCCAGGCAATGAGCAACACAACCGCGACGAGTGCCAGTACGACCGCGAGGATTGCTATGAACATGGGTTGATTCCCTTCCGTAGTTGCGTTTCTCTCGAAACGAGATCGTCCTGTTACCTTGGATCAGGCCAGTGCACGACATCCAGTCCGACGTTCTCGGCCACCAGTGGCCGGGTTGTTGGGTTGGTGTCGGCGATCCGTTGTCGAGCCGATGTCACGAATTATAGGTCGTTCTCGGATGGGAACTTTCCAGCAATGGTTCCAGTTTGTGGAGCAGTTCCCGTACGTCTGACAGCCCTCCGGCTACGTAGTCGGCTTCGCCCCAGTTCTCGTAGAAGTTCTGGTGGAGAGCGTTGGCGGTGCTGAACCGGTTGCAGATGCCATCGTCGCCGGTTTCTTTTACCAGTCTTGCGATGATCCGGTAGAGGGAGGCGTGGTTTTGGTGGTTCCAGCCCCGGCTTGATGCGATGGCTTTGATCATTTGTGCGGCTGCGCCCCAGCCTTTTTCGGATGCTTGGCGGGAGTCGCCTTCGGCCAGTTCCTCGAAGGCTTGTGCCAACAGTTGCCAGGCTGCTTCCTGGTATGTCAACGTTCGCGGCATTACTACTCCTTACTGCTGAGCAAAGGCTCCAGCCTGAGGACCAGGTCCCTCACATGCACCAACCCGCGAGCCACGTAGTCGGCGTCTCCCCAGTTCTCGTAGAAGTTCTGATGTAGGCTGTTCGCCATTCCAAAGCCGACGTGGATTCGGTCGTCGCCGGTTTCGGCGACCAGCCTCCCTATGACTCGGTAGAGTGCCCCGTGGCTGTTGTGATTCCAGTTTCGGCTTGATGCGATGGCTTTGATGATTTGTGCGGCTGCGCCCCAGCCTTTTTCGGATGCTTGGCGGGAGTCGCCTTCGGCCAGTTCCTCAAAGGCCTGTGCCAGTAGTTGCCGGGCTGTCTCCTGGTAGGTGATAGTTTGCACTAAACGGCCCTCCGGTTCAGTCAGGCTCTCACTACGAAGTCCATCATAATACTGATGTTAACAATAGTTAGTACGGTGTATCGAAGAAGCTTGTTCTATCCCATGATAGACATGATCAGCCCTATAGCCACTAGGGCGACGCCGGTCCATTGCAGTCGGTGTAGTCGCTCTTGGAAGAACATGACTCCGCCGACCACTGCGATCACCCGCCCGCTCTGGGAAAGCAGTCCGATTAGCCAGGCTGGAGCGTAGGCCAGTCCATACCCGAAGGTGACGAAGGATACGGCGTCAATAAGGCCCACTACTCCGAGCAGCCACCCGTTGCGCCAAGTGATCTTGGCTTGGCCGGTGTCCCAATCGTCCAGGCGAGAGGTCTTGCCTCGTTCGTGGACCTGCCGAGTTATCCGGGAGATGATCAAAAAGATAAGGGCGACATACGCCACCGTGTAGAAGCGCTGGGTGATGATCGTCCAGTTGGAGTCCAGACCGTCACGAATAGGAATCTTCAACCCGGCATTGGAGAGCGATCCGATGAGCACCGCAATCATCGCGAAGACCGGACCCCACGTAACGAGACGTATCTTGGCGCCCTTCTCGATGATCAGCGACGCCAGCACCGCTCCCAGCGCCGCGATCGGGATTCCGATCCACTGGACTGCTGTCGGCCTTTCCGACAGGAGCCAGTACGAGTAGAGGACGGTGATAGCGCCCGAGAGCGCCGAAATAGGGCTCACCACCGAGACCGGTCCCAGCCGGAGGGCCATGTAACTTCCCAAGAAGGATGTGGCGGCGGCCGCTCCGAGTAGCCCCAGCAGGATGATCTGGTCGGAGGTGATCTCGAATGGAACGCCGATTACCAGCGCCCACCCGATCATGACAACGAAGGCGATGGTGAGCGTGGCGGTGGTGGAACGGAGAACACCGAAACGCCGAGCCACCACCGCGGTGAGCAGGTTGTTGACCCCCAGGGTTACCGCGGTGATGATCCCAAAGACGACGCCGAGCAGCACAGTACTAGATTCCTATCCGCTCAATCGTCTGTAAGGGGTCCTGGTCAGGAGTCTCCTATTCCTGGAAGCGGGCTTCGACGCCACGGGCAGCCCCGGCCGCGCCGGCCACCTTCGAGATATCTGTACCGGTAGAGCGTTGCGGCATCCAGCTGACCATCCCGTTGAACATTTTGTTCAGCAGGTAGAAGGTGAGCAGTGAGTAGAAAGCGACCACTATGGCAACTACGACCAGACGAGCCGTGTTGGTTTCCTGGACCGCCGCCGCAGCCATGAAACCTAGGCCTGTAGAGAAGCCGAGGAACTCTGCGGCGATCGTAAGGGACCAACCCAACCCGCCGGCTAGAAGAAGGGCGGTACGCAACTCCGGCATGCTGCCAGGCACGATGACCTTAAGGTAGGTATAAAGCCGTGAAGCTCCCAATGTGCGGGCACTCTCAATGTATCGGTCCGGCACATTCGAGACAGCGTTCATGGTGGCGACCACCAACATGACCCACACTCCGAATCCAATGAAAATGGTAGTGGCTCGGAGATCGGCGCCCAGAGCGAACTGCATCCAGGGAATGGCTGCCAGAAGGGGAATCATACGCAGGAAGTTGAAGGGCGCCCAGGAAATCTGTCGCAGAGCCGACCAGTACGGGATGGCAAGGCCGGTAACGAAACCTGCAACCAGACCGAGCGCCAAACCGACTACAAGGCGCGAAAGAGTCATGAAAGAATGGAATCCCATAGCCAGCCAGACTGCTGTCCATGTTCTTGACTCGCCGCCCTCCCTTGACGGGAAGGGTGCAAGGTCCCCGAACTGCAGGAGGACGCCCGGGAGGTCAACACCGCCGGTCAGATCCCAATTACCGGCTAACCGATAAATGCCCCCTTCAAGATTGAAGAAAATATATTCGAAGCCTGGGACGAGGGGATGCTCCAGGGTGCCTCGCGGGGCGATCATCGACACCAACTGCCACCCTACGAGTAAGACGATCCAGGTTATGAAGAACAATGAATTGGTCTTCACCGCGTGCGCCAAACGCTTGGGGGTCTCTATCACCCCCCGAACAAGCCGTTGCAACCTCGCTACGGATCTTCTGAATCGAAGGACCAGCGGATAGGCCCAGAATAGGATCGCCCAACCAACGAAGAACGACCAGTTCAGGTATAGCAATCCATTTTCGAACCTCCACCTACCGAAGAAATCCGCCCCAAAGGTAAGGGCATAGGCGGTGGCGAAGAACCAGACGAGCCATCCGACCCAGAACAATATCGATAGCATCCGGTCCCGCTTCAAACCTTGGTCGCTTCCTCTTCGGTGATGCCCAGATGGGCGAGGATGGTCTTGGTGATTTCAACGGCAGCCGTACTGGCGCGCACGTCTTCATCTCGGGGCCTGGGAAGGCGCACAGCGATGTCATCGACCAATTTGCCCTCAGCTAGCAGGATTACCCGATCGGCGAGGATCAGCGCTTCCTCAATGTCGTGGGTTACAAAGAATATGGTCTTCTTGGTTTCCTTCCAGAGGTCCAGGAGCACCTCGTGCAGGTTCCGCCTGGTGAAGTAATCCAGCGAACCGAAGGGTTCATCCATCAGGATGACGTCGGAACCCACCGCCATGGCGGAAGCGAGCGCAACCCGTTTTCTCATACCTCCGGATAGTTCACGTGGCCAGGAGTCGGCAAAATCGGTAAGGCCCACCGCTTCCAGCCAATGGTTGGTGGTGTTCTCTCGCTCGTTATCGCTTACGTTCATAGCTCGCAATCCGAACTCAACGTTTTCCCGTACATGGAGCCACGGAAACACCGTGTCTTGCTGGAAGACCATGGCTCGATCTGCCCCGGGACCTTCAACCACTTCGTCGCCTAACCGGGTTTGACCGGCGGTGGGCGGCTGTAACCCGGCCAACACCCGAAGGAGGGTGGTCTTACCGTGACCGGAACGACCGACTATACAAACAAACTCCCCACTTTGAACGTCAAAGGTTACATCTTGGAGGGCATTGACCAGCTGTCCCGAACGATGTTCGAACACACACCAGAGACCCTCGAACCTGACGACTCTTGACATAGTTGCCATCTCCTTATGCTTTAGAGGCCCAGACGACGACCCGCCTCGGACCACCTGGTTATGAATCGGATGATCACCAGCAGGATCCCGTCGACCACTACCGCCAGCAGCCCGTAGAAGGTGATCAGAGAAACAAGTGCCGCCGGGGCTTGGATTTGTCCGATAAGGAACCGCCAGATATCGATTAGATGTCCTCCCCCGACCTGGATACCGAGAACCTCAACGAGAACTCCGAGTCCCCAAGCTCCGGCTAACGCGATCCGGAAGCCACCTGCTATCTCGGGCACTGTTCCCGGTAGGTAGACCCATCGAAAGATTGATCGAGGGGTGCCGCCTAGGGTGAGCGCCGACTCGACTATCCCGACCGGAATGTTCTCGGCGGCTCGCCGACTGAAAAAGTACATCAACAGGGTGGTGTAGAAGGTGACCAGGCCGATGGTGGTCATGATCGGTACCTCAACCCCGAACCAGATCACGAAGAACGGAGCTGCTATGAAGATCGGGGCGGTTCCGAAGAAGGAAGCGATGGGCGTAAACACCTGGGAGACCTGGGGAAAGACGAGGCTGGACAAACCGATCGTGAGTCCGAAGACGGTGCCGAGAGCGGCGCCGATCAGGATACGAATAATTGTCACCAGGAGGTGTATGCCGTAGCCATAGCAGTAGTCAGGAAGCTGGCCGATGGCTACGGGACGATGGCTGGTGGGTACGGACGGTCCATAGGATGCGATGGCTGTCTCGGCGGTGTATTTCCAGCCCATAATGCTGGAGGTGACCTGTCGGAAAGGATTGTTCACGTTGTCGGGATGGAGATCGGGGCACGCGTGAACGAACTTGCTACGCATGTCCTGGCTGGTGCCGAGGTTGCCCCAGAAGTGGCGCCATGTATCAAGAGGAGAGGGAATGGAGTAGTAGAAAGGGGAACCGTCGAGTGATATGAGCCACCAGATCAGGAAGAAGAAGACCAATCCGAGCAGCAGATAAGTTACCTGGAAGACTTGGCGCTTCCGTTTTTCTCTTCTTGCTTTCGCTCTCACATCAAGAACATCAGTGGAGGTCATCGTCACTGGCTATCGGTTTCCCTTACGTGGCGTTGGCTACTTACGATCACAGGAGAGAGCGGGGCCAAGATTGCTTGACCCCGCTCTGCTGTCCTATGAGTTGCCTGCAAATGCAGGGGGTGGATGGTTGAGTTTTGGTTCCCTGAAGTCTAACCGATCAGCGCAGCCTCCATGAAGCGTTCCGCATCGTAGAAGTTGTACCGGTCGTAGAAGATATGTGCCTGGTCCACCAACGCCTGCTGGCTGTCGGACAGGTTCATGTCCATCGCCCTGGCGAACAACTCATCCGTGTTTTCCTGCATGGCCCTCAGGTCGTAGTAGAGCTCCTGAGCCAGCAGGAACTCTTCCAGTTCAGCCTGGGTATTGAAGGTCGAGGAAAGGACACCGTCTGCCTTCAGCTTCTCGATCTGGGTACGGAACACCGTCTCCGGATGGTAGCTCGGTTTGCTCAGATCCCAGAGGGCTTCCTGGTCGGCCCAGTTGAACGACGGGTCGATGGTGTCCCAAATGTCACCGATGTCCTCGGGCTCCATCGAGAGGCCGCGCTTCTCGTTGATTATGTTGGCCTCGATCTCCCAAGCCTCGTACTGGGTATCAGGATCTTCAAGCATGTGGAAGATGCGGTTGGCGACAGAAATGATCCTGTAGGCCAGGTCATAGTTCTCTTCCACCCAATCGCGACGGGCCAAGAGGCCGGTGCCGCCGACATTGGCGTTGGCGATCGCCGTTTGCTGCGAGTAAAGATCGTGCTCGTACATCATGCCGAAGTTGATCAGGGGGTCCCAACCGTTGCGCATCATCTGTACGAGGGTTGGAGCGCCATATGGCATGGCGAACTCGATCCGGCCCGCTTGCGCCGAGAGCTGCACGATGGTCGGATCATCTACGTACACCGGAGTGGAGTAGTTGCGCCAGTCATTCGTGGTGATCCGGATCGGCCGGGTGTTGCCGTCATCGTCAAGGACCGGGGTGCCGTCGCGTCCTAGAAGAACCAGCGGGTTGCCCTCGCCGTCAAGCGCCGGGATGTCCTCTTCGACATCCTCCCACCACTGGGGCAGGTAGGCGAAGAACGCATCCGAGTACTGGGCCTGGGTCGTGCTGTGCGGTGGAATGTGAACTTCCTTACCGACCAGCTGCTGGACAGCTGCGGTGGCCGCCTCGGAGAAGCTCATGCCCTCGTCCATAAACTCAAGGGCCGTCTTCGCTTCGCTGTCGGGAGCTACCAGGATGGCGTATCCCACATAGATGTCAGCGAAGTGGATGGGCGGGATGGACTGTCCGAAGGTTTCCAGAGTGCCGAACACGCCGGGTACCCAACCCTGAGCCACGTCGCCGTCACCGCGCTCCAACCAGGGAACGATCTCCTGGGAAGCGGTGAAGTAGTGGTAGGTGGGCTGGTTAGGCTCGATGGTGATATTGAGCTCATCCCACCAGCCGAGCTCGATCGGGATCTGCCAGTAGGCAAGATCGGCGCAGCACGGATAGATGCCCATACGGACTGAAGCCTCACGGATTGCGGGCGCCGTGACCATCATGGACTCTGCAAGCGCCTTAGCGGCCGCCGCAGCATCAGCTTCGGCCTGGTCAGCCATGTCTGCTGCTGCCTGGGCCTTCATCTCGGCTTCTTCGAGGGCCGCCTGTGCCTCAGCGTCGCCTGCCTCAGCAGCAGCCTGAGCCGCCTCTAGGTCCGCTTGCGCAGTGTCCAGCGCGGCCTGTGCCGCCGCGGCGTCTGCCGCGGCCTGGTCAGCGGCGGCCTGCGCTTCGGCGGCAGCAGCGGCCTGGTTAGCGGCCTCTGCCTGCGCCGCAGCTGCGGCAGCTTCCGCGTCCGCCGTCGCGTCGCCGTCCCCGCAGGCCGCAGCCAGCAACGACAGGGCGGTCATCAAAACGATGACCCCTGTAAATCTCTTCATACGATCGTCCTTCCGCTCGCTTTCTTGTCGTGACCGCGTAGATCACGACTCCGATTGCCCGGGCCGGTATTCCGACCTCCGCATACTATATATGAACGAGTTGAGCTAGGAAGTCGAAAAACTCATGAGTCGGTTTCGACCTTCCCAGGCCCATTCCGACAACGTTAGCCGAGTTTGGTCTATTCCTGCATATGGAGGCTCCTGAGATAATGTTGGAGTAGCCAAAGCTTGCAAAACTATTCAAGATAAGTCTCAAGACCGGTGAAGCCGAGGACACGGGCACATGTGGCCGGGCCCGACCGGTGTTCAGGAGAGGCGGAGCAGGATGATCCCGGCAATCGTGATCAGGTTGATTCTGGTGGAGTCCCTGATGGCGTTCCATTTTTTGGATTGCCAGCTAACGAACCATTCGGCTCCCACGACTTGAATCACCCCGAACCAAACGACCAGAGCCGACAGGAACGCCAGGTAGCCGAACAACTTGGCGGATTCCCAAGCGTCTCCGGGGCCGGTCAGGTTGGCGGCGAGGAAGTAAACGCCTAAGAGTCCGAGAACGGTCACCGCGATCTCGAAGAAAAGGATGGTTATGAAGGCTATCCGATGGATGACCGGTGAGCTGATCTCTCGCCATTGAGTACCGCGGTCGCGGTTGGTGGTATCCATCGTCATGATGTGTTCCACAAAGCGGAGGTTGGCGCCGGGTGCGGTGATGTTGTTCAGGCAGACGATGGCCCCCATAACCGCGATCCCTATCAGGATGAACAGGGGGATCAGCCGGAATACGACTTCGACTGTGGTAACGGTCGGGTCCATCAGTGTCCTATTTTTATGAGCGTTAGCGGTTCCGGTACTAATCGAGCCATGGTCTATGCCGGTCTCTCAGCATCCTACGGTCTGTTCATTCCGGTAGCCGTCGCGCCATCATCTTTTCGACGACGCCGCCGATGGTGGCCTTGAACACCTCAAGGCCGAGCTCGGCCAGCCGGGGTGAGCAGTCGGCCGCCGCGAAGCTCTGAGGTTCGGCCAAACGAGCCCAGTGGGGAGCGAGAGCATTCGGCCCGGTTACGCCGCCCTTGCCCAAGTCGGAAGCCACGTACAAGGTGTGGGTCACCCCGGAATTGATGATCCGGATCATGCACATCTCGCAAGGCTCGAGCGAGCTGACCAAGGTGTGGCCCCGCAGATCGGACCGGTTACCATGTTGGTTCTCGTAGCGGGTGAGCAGCACCATCTCAGCATGGAAATCGCTCCTGAACCTGGGAACGAACATCCGGTTGCGCTCCCGAAGTATCACCCGGCCATCCGGGTTGACTATGAGCGCCCCGATGGCGGCGTTTCCTTCGAGACCTCCCTCGACCGCTTCGGTGACGGCTAACCGGGCAAATCGATCATGAGGACGTATCTCGGGGTGGGATGCCACCTCGTCGGCGATCTTGGCAATCTGCTTACGCGTTTCCGCAGGTATAGGCCTTGCCTGTTCCATCTCGTCGCTCCTCCAGAGGACACCGGATGCCGTCTGGTCGCGGGCAAACCGGGAACCGATCTCCGCAACCGAACTCTAGCAACTCACTTTCTGTTCCGTGATTATCGAGCGGTGTGAACCTGCTCAATCGGACGGCAGAGCCACTTCGCAGGTTCCCCACTGGGGATGCTGCATCCACTTGGAACTGGAACTGGAACTGGAACTGGAACTGGAACTGGAACTGACTGGCCTCGTTGTCGAGGTGGTGGACGACAGTTCCCATTCTTCCGGTGTTAGCGGTGTGGTACAGATCGTCACCCCGTCGGACTCTTGACAATTCTGCGCTGCTGTCGTCGAGGTGGTGGCTGGAACTGTCGTTGTGGGTGTGGTGGTGGTTGGGACTGTTGTTGATGTGGTAGGGGAAGTCGAGGTTGGGACGGTCGTCGTTGTGGTTGGTGTGGTGGTGGTTGGGACTGTTGTCGTAGGCGTCAGTTCGTCCCATTGTTCCGGTGTTAACGGTGTGAAACAGATCGTCATGAACCGTACCGGGTTTGCCGGAGAGTGTTTTACTTGAGTCCAGCTACCTGGGCTGGGGTGTGGTCACGATAGTAGTCAGCCTCCCTCTCTGTTGGTGGTTTGTCCCCGTTTGGTTCGAGCAGTCTCCGGTGGGTTGTGGCAGTCGAGCCGGCTGTCGGGGATTCCTTCGCTGCGGGCGACACGAATGGCCGCTTCTCGTAGTTCTGGGGGCAGCACCCGGTCGAACACGTCCACATCCTCGGTGAGGCGGCTGGGGTTGTGGAGCATCATCGCTGCGCCGCCGCCGACCCGGATCGCGATGGGCGGCCCGTCCTCCAGCAGGTCGTCTACGGTATGGAGCAGTGCGATCACTCGGCTTAGGCCAAAGGCGCTCATAGGGCGGGCGGGGTCCAGAATCCGTGGACCCGGTAGTTCATGATGTGAGAGGGGTTGAACCAGACCCGATGATATGAGCAGGCGGGCACAGCTTCCGTCCGGTCGCGGTCCTTCACCGGACGGAACCCGTAGATCAGCACGTCTTCATGCCAGCGATGTTTCCACACCCAGGCTGGCACGGGCACGCCGTCGCGGTCGCATAACGCGTGGACGGTGGCCGCTACCCACACCAGGTGAAGCCGGTTCGGGCCGGACGGTGCCCTCACGCACATAGCTTCGCGGTTGTCTGTCCAGTAGGCCCAGTCGTTGACGAACTGGGATATCGGAACGCTTTGGCCCCGTCCGGGCTGGCTTGTGGACATCAGCTGGGGAAGGTGCGCGGCGTCTAACCGGGCGGGCCGTCCAGGCCAGTCTTCGGGTTGTGCGTCGCGGGCGGGACGGCTGTTCCTTCGATCACGTCGCAGAGTTCGCCGATCCGCGTCCGCAGCAAAGCGACGTTCTTGAGCCTTTCTCCGCCGGCGGCTTCCCGAAGCGCCGCTGGGCGGACTCTGTCACGCCACTCGGCGTTCGCGGCTGTTATCCGCAGCGCTTCGTCCCATCTGACTTCGGCGCATTCGTCGAAGAAGCGGACAGCTTCCAGATATGCCACTTCGGTGGGGTTCAGGTTCTTGCGCAGCGTGTTCGACCGCCGTCGGATGACATAGCGGGGCATAGGACGGACAGCATGGGGGTTGCCGACCGCGGCGATCTGAACGTGCGGTTCGTTGCTGTGTGTCAGCCATTTCGCAGCGACACCGGCTGCGTGCCCGGCGGGGCCGAAGCCCGGTCCCAGGACTTTCCGTAACGCGTCTTGGGGTGGGACCGGGCGCGGGCGTCCGGTTTCGGGGTCGTGGGTCGGTTTCCAGTAGAGGTCCCGTCCGATCCGTGCGCACAGCGCCTGGTCTGTGTCATCGGCTGCTGCGCGGCTCAGGAACGTGCGGACAGCCGCCCGTGACCGGCCTGGCACTTCCCCGGACCGGAAGATTGTGCCGGCGGCGAGGTTTATTATCCATTCACGCTGCGGGGACCCATGAATGTAATCAGCATAGCAGCCATGTGGGATTACATACCTGGTGGTGCCGACGGGTTGCGGCATTCCGGGAAAGGGGCCTGTGCGGCAGCGCAGCGGCCACCCGTCACCCCTATCCCCCCTTTGCCTTATTGAGTGGCTCTGATGTGTGAGTATCGGGGCTCGTTGCCCGCCGCGGCGGGCAGGGCTCCAACGCCCTCCTGGGGCCTATGCTCAAACCCTCAACCCGGACAACCACCCCTAGATTTCTGCAGAGGGGGGACTCCAATAGGCGATAAGAAGGTCAGCGCGGTCGAGGGGAGGGATCGCAAGCGACATGCAACGCTTGTGGCTGGCAGTCAGATGTCACGTCCTGGGAGGAAGCTGTCGAGGCCCGGCTAAGCCGTTCGCTTCTCGGCGACTGAGAGGAGGTGACAGATTCCGGTTGAGGAGGTGGCAGGCTCCCGGGACCACTACCATTAACCCTGGTCAGGGGTGGTCGCGAAGACCCCACAATGTAGTCGAGTAGCGCACCATATGAGATTTGTTCGGGTCCTTGGCAGAACCGATCGGCCCGAGGGATCCAGCCCCTGGCCGACACACCACGATCTACTCGGCTGCGGGGACGAGCGCCATCCAGCAGACGAGGTGGACATCATCGGTAGTAATCTCCGGAAGGGGTTTGGGAGGTTCGTACGGTTCGAGCCCCAAGTCCTGGATGATCTCCAACACTCGCCCGGCCTGTTCGGCCGGATCGTGGATCGATTTCAATGCTGCTCGGAATGTCCGGATGGTCCGTGGCGAGTAAGGCGCCTGAAGGCTATCCACCGCTCGGTCGATCTCCGCTTGGGTCGAAGTAGAGGGAGCGTGGGAGCGGATGATCTGGGCCGCTCGGCCGAGAACGGGAGGAATGCGGGGTTCGAGGTTGGCCTTGTCCGCCAGGTGGTTCCACCGCACCACCACATCAGCGCAAGCCCGTTCCCATGCTTCGAACGCTTGACGATACGTGCTGTCGTCGAGCACCCTGGATGTGCCGAACCCGGCGGGCGGGCGCGCCCGATCCAGGCAAGCCAGAGTGTCCGCTACCGGTGACCCTCCGTCTTCGGGTCCTACATAGCGGAACAGCGGCTTCTTCCAATCCGCCACCCGAATGCAGAAGACGTACCCCGGCGACGAAACACTCAAGGAAGGGACCGCCATGCCCGATCCCGAACCCCAGGGGAGTTGTTCGATCATTTCTCGAAGCCCCTGGTCGGCGGCTTGGCGGAGTTCCTGGCGATACTCCTCTCCGGACAGGGCCCCGCGACCGGTCCCGGCTCGCTCGAACAGGGTGGGGTCCTCGCGGCGGATGCGTTCGATCTCCTCGCGGGTTTCGGTGAAGTCGATGTCGCGGCGTGGCTGATCGGGCAGGACTTCGCCAACCCCCACCGAAGCGGACGCCTGCTTTATCTTGCGATGCAGGCGTTCCTCGAGGTTTAGAAGGTCGTCGAGTCGGGAATCGGGGAACACGCAGCGGATCACGATTTCCCGATGGAGTGAACCGATCCGATCGATGCGACCGTGTCGCTGGACGAGGCGCATCGGGTTCCATGGCAGGTCGTAGTTGATGATGTGGCCGGCCTGTTGCAGGTTGACTCCTTCGGCGAGGACGTCGGTTGTCACCACGATGTCATACAGGTCCTCATCGGCGCCTTCGGGCGGGTCGGTGGTTCTGGGGGCGAATCCCCATATGACGGTCCTTTTGCTGTCCGAGCCGGTCGAGCCCGATAAGGACGCGATGCGGCCCTCGTAAGCGGCCAGCCGAGGATCGGTTTCGGCTTGCCGGCGCAGATGTTCGACTATCCAGTCCACCGTGTCGGCGAAATAGCTGAAGACCAGAACCTTGCGGCGGTTGCGGGTGTCTTCCGATCCGATGCCTTTTTGCCCGGCTTCCTGCGCGATGGCGGCTAACTCGTCCACCAACTCGGCCAGGGTGGGGTCGGAGGAGCGGGTGACTGTCCGGGCGGTGACGGCGAAGGATCGCAACAGGCGCCGGTCCCGGATGGCGTGAGAACGAAGCTTCTCGACATCGTATTCCACCGCGTCGTCCATAAGGCCGGCGTGTTCGCCCAGATACGTGTCCACATCATCGGAGTCGGTGGTCATCCAATCGGCCAAGGCGTCACCGGTGGCCACCTTCCCGCCCTCCAGCACGGTGAGGAACGCGTCGTGGCTTGCCGCCATCCGTTCGCAAGTCCGAGCGAAGGCGTAGGGGGAGGACTCGAACCGCTTCAACAGCCCCGACCGCAGCAATCCGGCCAGCTGGACCTCGTGGGTCTCGATGTCGCAGTCGATCCGGTATCGGGAGGGGGCGTAGCGCGCCAGGGTGAGGGTTTCCGGATCATCTGCTGCGTCGTCGCCGTCGAGCGCTCTCTCGAACCGGTCGAAAAAGCCGGGAAGCACCGCGTCGAGGTCGTATGTCACCTTGCGGACCCGCGGTGTCGGGAAGGTGATGGTCTGCTCGCGGTCCCCGATAGTTACCGTGTCGTTGGGGTAGTAGCGCTTCACGAACGACCTGGTGCGGCGCACCGCAACCGTGTCCAGCACGTCGAACAAATGCTCGGGGGTGAGGTCATCGGGGTTGAGCGCCATGGCCTTGGCGAAGTGGTCCCGCAGCGACGGGATACCGGCGTCGGCGAAGGCGGCGTCGTTGCGTATGAAGTAGCCCAGCTGGTGGTAGAGATCCCAGAGGCTGTTGTTCACCGGCGTGGCGGTCAGCAATACCAGCTGCTTGGGAGGTGAGCCTCCCAGCAGGCGGCGGAGCGCCTCAGCCCGCTGGGTGCCCGGATTGCGGAGGTTGTGGGCTTCATCTACCACCACCATCGCGTAGTCGTTTACCTTTCGGGCGTCCAGCTTGATGCCGGTGGCGTGGTCCGGGTTGAGTCGGCGATCCGACGTCAGATCCTCGTAGGAGCGCACTTCCACCGGAAGATTGAAGTGCCGGATGAACGCTCGCCATGGACCGTCTCTCAGGGTGGCCGGAGCTACCACCAGAACCCGCTGCCGGCGTTCGAGAGACGCCTGGCCGATCAGTTCCCCGGCCAGGAAGGTCTTGCCCAGGCCCACCTCGTCGGCGATCAACACCCCATGGTGCTCGGCCAGGATCCGGCGAGACCGCCACAGGCCGTCCTTCTGGAAGGAGGTCAGGTGGATTTGCGGCGCCCCCTCCGATTCCGCCTCTTCCAGAAGCTCCGCGCCGTACCGCTCCCATAGCATCCGCAAGTAGATCAGGTAGGGGGAGTGGGGTTCGAAACGAGCATCGAACAGGGAGGCGAGGTCATACTCCACAGCTTGATTCCATAGCTCGTCGAACCACTCCTGCACTTGCCCGACCACCATGGGTGAGTAGTTACCCAGGTTGAGCTCCACGTTGTGAGCCAGACCGGCCCGGGTGAAGTTGGACGAGCCCGCCAGCACGCCGTGGGAGTTGTCGGTGATGAGGAAGGCTTTGCCGTGCAGGAACCGGTCCTCCAATCGCCTCACCTCCACCGATCCCGAGCGCAACCAGGCCACCAGCCTTCGGGCGGCGCCGTCGACCTCCGTGGAGAAACCCAGCAGGTCCCGTGCTTGCGTCAGCTCATGCTGGTGGGTGGCCAGCGCCTCCCGCAGGCGGGTGCGCTCCGCCCGCCGGGGTTGTACCGACTCCACCCCTAAGCGGCGGCGCCGCTCGGCGGGTTGAGGTTCGGCACCCAATAACATGCGGACCCCGCGAACCTGATCGAGGGAGTCGGCCAGCAGTTGGAATCCCCCCAGGTTGAAGTAGGCGGTGGCGATGTCCAGTGCTGCGCCCCCGACGAAGTTGGTGGCGGCGTGGGTTACGAAGCCGGTGACAGCTTCGGCCACGGTGCGACCCCCACGGTTGGCGGCGAACTCGGGCTTGGGTTGGTGGGCCTCAGGGGTGGGGGAGGTCATGGCGCGGACCAGCGCCGGAAGTGTCGGACAACCGCGGCGTGGCGCTGCGAGTAATCGGTCTTCTCGTGGAAGGTGTCGTAGATGACCGCTAGATCGCTTTCGGCCAGCCCGTACAGGTGGGCCACGCAAGCGTCGAGTTCGTGGATCAGATCGTCCTTGGTGTCCTCATCGGTGACCGAGCCGACCGGTACGCCTACCTCGGCCGCCCATTCGGCAAACCGCTCACCCACCGCTGCTAGGCGTCCGGCGATCTCCACTACCCGTGAAGCAATCGGGTCACTCTCTGGGTCCTTGTCAGGGATGGGGAAGCTGTTCAGCAACGTGAAACTGAGGGTCATTTCAACAAGACGCCGCGCATACCAGTCGAGCATCATGGAGGAGAGTATCCCCAGCAGATAGGTCTGGTGCAGCACAGTCCCCTTTGGCCAAAGGAGCGTGGGAGCCTTGTGCACCGCCACCAATTCTCCGGGGACGAGGGCGGCAATCACGGTCCGGGTATCGGTTGCTCGGGCAACGTCACGGAACATGATCCGGGGTCGCAAGCAGGCCAGGGTGGATGGGTCTTCGATTACTCCGGGACTGAACTCCGAGAAGACCGAGCGTTTGTTGCGGCGGCTACGAACCCGCTTGGCTTGGAGATGAGCGGTGATGGATTCTCTCTCTCTCTCTCTCTCTCTCTCTCTCTCTCTCTCTCTCTCTCTCTCTCTCTCTCTCTCTCTCTACTGAAGTAAGAGGCACGGTTTGGATGAGGGCCAGACACACGAAGGGTGCCTCGGTGTCCGGCTCCCTTCTTTATTGTGCAGAGTGCGATGGTGTATTGCGGTGTTACGTCACTAAACACCCAACCTCTACGGTTAATGAGAACTGTCACGTTATCGAAGCTACCATCGCTTAGAATCACCTTACGCCATTTGCTGTAGCCAGGTGCAGCCAAGGCTTGGCGGGGAAGCACTACTCCGATAGCGCCACCGTCACAGGCGAGTTGCCAGAACCGCCACCCGAACGCCTGGTAGAGGTCGGTATCGCCTGCGCCCAGCTTGAAGGTATTCCGGATGAGAGCGGCCATGTCTTTTGCTACCGCCATGTCTCGCTGGTAGGCCGCCTCCAGGTCGGGTCGAGAGCGCCGCATCTCCTTGATCACCGCGTTCATCTTGCCCACCGACAGGGCTCTGATACCGGGCTGGTAGCGGCCCCACCATTGCTGTTTCTCGACTTTGACCTTCTCCCAGGGTGGGTTGCCGAGGATGCAGTCGAAGCCGGGACGATCCCGCAGGAAGACATCCGGGAAAGTGGAGGGAAAGTGGATCGGATCGAGCTTCCGGATCTGGTCGACGACCTCAGGACGCTTGCTCAATTGGATGAAGGTCGGCTCGTCGTAGTTCTCCGGCAGCGAACCCAACCTTCCCGCCCGGTGAGCGGTCACCACGTCAAAGAGAGCCCTCGCCCCCGCCACCGCCGTTTCAGCCTCATGGTGAGCCGCTCGCGCCTCGTCGATCTCCCGCTTGGTGGCGTCCGAGGTGCGGGCCAGCCGCAGAAGGGCTGACTCGGCCCGTACCAGCATGCCCTCCAGTTGGTTTCTGAACAGGGACGGAGTCGACGGGTCGGCGTCGGGTTCGAACTCGGCCACTACCTCATCAAGGGTGCCCACTCCGGTGAGGCTGTCGCCGCACACCAGGTTGTGATCCAGAAACGACAGCGGAAGGCCGGGAACGAACGTGTGAACCCAGATGGCCAGGCGCGCCAACTCCACCGCCACGAGGTTGCGGTCCACTCCATACACGCAGTGCCGGGCGACCTGCCGTCTGATCAGCGAACTCGACTCGATATCCACCCCGACGCCGAGGTCTCCCAAGGATTGCAATGCGGTGTCTCGCAGGCGGTCGAGTTCGGCGGTCACCGCCGGAACCGGGTTCAACGCCAGCCACCCTGACAGGTGTGCTTCGATCCGGTCCAGCGCCGCCACCAGGAAATGGCCCGACCCCATGGCGATGTCGGCGCAGCGGAAGTCGAAGAAGGCCTCGGACAGCCCGGCCTGGTCGCCCTCTATCCGGAGCTGGTCGAGCCGGTCGATGTGGTCATCTAGGGCAGGTTCGAGGGCGCTGTCCAGCAGGTGTTCCACCGCGAACGGTTTGGTGAAGTAGCTACCCGTAGACTTCCGTACGCCGAGGCGATTGAGAAGGTAAACCTCTCCCTTCGCCACCTCGATCGTCTCGCCTGGCCGGGCCGGAAGGTAGGTGGGCCGGCCCTTCACGCTCCGCACCGCCAAGTTGTGCCGGGCCACCGACAACCGGGCCTCCAAGAGCCCCTCGTATATAGTCCCGAACTCCCTGACAGACAATGCCCGGAAGTCGACCGGGCCTTCCCCTTCGGGGGTCTCGTCTATAAGTAATCGAGCCAGCACCGGAGCGAACTCCGCATCGGCGAGCTGGAGCGATTTGACTTGCTCCCCGGCCTGGCTCACCTGCGGGTCTTCGGAGAACAGCCCTCCGTTGTAGGCGGGAACGCCCCAACCGGTGTTTCCCTTGTCGACCGCCTTCCACAGTCGGACGATGTCATCCCAGAATCCGGTGGCCGCCGTGTCGTAAACCTCGCGACCTTCCCGACGATCCTGGAGGAGGCGCTTGGCGACCTGCTTCAGGGATTGGTGGTGGTAGTGGTGGTTGCCGCTGTAGGGCAGCAGATCCTGATCCTCGGCGTAGGCGACGAACAGCAACCGGAACAGGATCAGCATTACCTGCTCGTAGGCATCCTCCAGGTCCGCAATGCTCGGATCTGAGCTCAATCGACCCGCGACCGCCTTCGCGAGGGCGGGCACCGCGTCGTAATAGATCCTTTCCCGCAATCGGGTGGCCAGCTTGGCTGCGAACCGTTCAGAGGCGCCCAGAATCGTCTCCAAGGTGCCGCCCTCTACCAAAGCGTCCGCAGAGAACAGGAGATGTAGGTAGCCCGCCCTTTCCGAAGAGAGCAGGGCAAGGTTGAGCTCGACGAACGTCTCGGACCGACCCTTGCGTCCTACACCAGTGTTCGCCCGAGCGGCATACAGGCGGATCTCCGACGCCCGGGTGAGGATCACCCAATCCACGCCCTGCTGGTGGGCGACCGCCAGTCCCCGTGACACCGGTGACGTGCCCTGGAAACGCTGAGCGGGGGCGTCGAACGGTTCGTCCTCGTCGCAGAACACCGCGACAGCCTGGTTACGTCCCCCGATGGTCAACATCGAGGTGTTGGTGGCCAACGTTTGCACCGAGTATCCCAGCCGTTGGACCAAGCGGCGGCCCCGCTCACGCAACAAGGGGGCTGATCTCCGGGTGGCGGCGGGCCATTCCGGCATCTCCCGTACTCCCGTCCCCAGTTCATTGGTGGCCAGGAGTCCCACATTGCGCAAGCCGGGGAACTCGGAGTCCAGTTCGGCCAGGGCGGCATGCAGGAAGCGGGTCGCGGCGTGGTGGCTGGGCTCGCGCAGCGCCACCTCAGCCATCCGTTCCACTTGACACACATCCTGGTCGTGTCGGACTAGCTGGTTGTCGCCGGACGGCCCGCAAAGTGACACCCGTCCACCCTCTGAGGTCGGGTAGAAGGCCACCAGCAACACCGGACAAGCTCGCCCTGCTCGGCGTTTCGACCAGGCGTTGCGCATTACCGTTGCGTTCGGCTTCCGCTTGGTTTCGACCAGTACTACTTCAAGCCCGTTGGGAACATCCTGAGCGAACAATCCCGCCGGTCTTAGCGAAGTGGGGAAGCCGGGCGGAGTCGACCAGCGAATCGGGTCACGTTCGACCAGGAACTCGCCCATCGATCCTGAACTCACTGAGAACGCCCTTCGAATACCAACCGAACACCTACAAAGTAGCCCCCTTTAGCTTAGGGCAGCCTTTCGGGGCCTCCACTTTCCCGTGCATACAATGCGGATATGCCGAGAATGCAGGTTTACCTACCGGACGACCTCTATCGGGGTCTTCGCGACCATCCCCGACCAGGCACTTCGCTAAGGCACTAGCGACCACGTCACCTCCCGAACCTGGACTACGTCGCCTCGGCTGTCCTTGACAACCGGCCCCGACGGTGGCAAGGTGAGCAGCGATGGTAACCCGCACTGAGACCCGCGAAGAGCGCGACGCTCGGCTGATCCGCGAGTCCGACGCAGCCGACGCAGGCGCATACGACCACATCTTCGCGAGGCAGCACGACGCTGTGATCAGTCGACTGCCCGACGGGTACGCATACGAAGAAGGTCGCTTCGTCCGCACCGACCCGAACCTGCCCGATCATTTCTATATCGAACAGAGGATCGACGGGGTGCTGACAGGCCGGATGGTGAAGGTCCCAGCCTTCGATATCCGGCCCTAATCCTGCCGCCGACTCCGTTACGATCGCTGGGCGTGGTATATATCCAGATCCCCTGTTACCGGGTCATACTCCCCGAGTACGTGTATCGGCAGTCCCGAGGCGGATAGTCCCTTTACGGACAGTCCGGGGTTCCCCCGGCGGGTAGTTATACCCTCAGCTTCGAGCGGGTTGTCGAGCGTACGCTGGATGTCTCTCTCAGACAGACCATGCTTGAACGCAGACTGCAAGAACCGGGGCACGAAAACGAAGGCTAGCGCCCCCTGGCGGCGGTTACGGCACCGGTGCCCCCAAAACCCCTAACCCACGAACCCAAACAACCCCAACACGCGAAGACCCCCTATCGAGCGGTTCAGGACTCGGACCTCAAACCGTCCGCACTGTTGCAGGATGCTGTCCGGGCTGAATTCGGTCGGCGCGATCTACTTGCAGAGACCGATCAATACCTGACCGAGTTCTTTGAAGAGGTAGGGACGCCGACCGAGGAGGAGTTGACCAGAGAGCGAGCGGTAGTTGCCCGAATTGTCCACCGCTCCCGACAATCAATCGGCTGAAGTGTCGTGATTGCAGTTGTGGTCACCCGATGGTCCGGTTGTCACCTCGGACCTTCGTGATCTGCACGCATTAGGGCAATATACCCTTGACGTACATGCCGAAGGGGTGTGATCCTTCCGGCCTAGAGATCAGGTCGAACGTTCTGGTGGGCAATGTCTCTGGTTAATCGAGTCTTGCAACAACAGGTGAGTTTGGAATCAGCGTTCTCGTCCACCGTCCTCAAAGATCTCACGGATCTCGTCCCGCATCATGGTGTCGAAGTCAGGTGGCAGGTTGACACCTCGCATGAAGCCGGTGCGGCGTTTCGCAGAGGGGTCGGGTGTTTCGTGAGGGAAGGGGCTAGAGGTTAGGTATTCGGCCAGGTAGCGACCGGTGATAGTGGACCGGTCGGCGGCCAGGTCGCCCGGGGTGCCTTCAAAGACGACGCGACCGCCCTTATGTCCCGCTCCCGGTCCCAGATCGATGACCCAATCGGCGTGGGCGATCACCGCTAAGTGGTGCTCGATGATGATTACCGATTTACCGGCGTCAACCAGGCGGTCGAGCAGATCCAGTAGGTGGTCGATATCGGCGAGGTGGAGTCCGGTTGTGGGCTCATCGAGAACGTAGATGCCGCCTTTCTGCGCCATGTGGACGGCCAGCTTGAGCCGTTGGCGCTCCCCGCCCGACAGGGTGGTGAGCGGCTGGCCGATGGTGAGGTAGCCGAGACCGACCTGGGCGAGCCGGTCAAGGATGCGGTGAGCGGCCGGAACTCGTGAAGCACCGGCGGCGAAGAAGTCTCCGGCTTCGGTTACCGGCATGCCCAGCACCTGGCTGATGTCCTTGCCCCCGAACCGGTATTCGAGGACCGCGCTCTGGAACCGTTTGCCCTTGCACTCCTCACACATGACCGGGACGCTGGCCATGACGGCTAGGTCGAAGTCGATCACCCCGGCACCCTTGCAGGAAGGGCAGGCGCCTTTGGAGTTGGCGCTGAACAGGGCCGGTTTCACACCGTTGGCCTTGGCGAACGCCTTACGTATCGGGTCGAGCAGTCGGGTGTAGGTCGCGGGATTGCTGCGGCGCGAACCCCTGATCGGGCTCTGGTCCACCGTCACCACTCCTTCCCGCCCGGAGACCGATCCAGAGATCAGGGAACTCTTGCCCGCTCCGGCAACGCCGCTGACCACCACCAGAACGCCGAGCGGGATGTCGACATCAACGTTGTTCAGGTTGTGGGTGCCGGCGCCGCGCACCGCCAGCATTCCCGAAGCCGCCCGCACCGATCTCTTCAGCGTGGCTCGGTGCTCCAGGTGCCGTCCGGTGGTTGTGTTGCTCGCGCGCAATCCTTCCACAGCGCCTTCGAACATCACCTCCCCGCCCAGCGACCCGGCGCCGGGGCCGATCTCCACGATATGGTCGGCGACGGCGATCACTCCCGGCTCGTGCTCGATGACCAGCACCGTGTTGGACTTGTCACGCAGGCGCAGCAGCAGGTTGTTCAACCGTTCGATGTCGTGGGGATGCAGCCCGGCGGTTGGCTCATCAAAGACGTAGGTGACGTCGGTGAGCGACGAACCGAGATGCCGGATCATCTTGGTGCGCTGGGCTTCTCCACCCGACAGCGTGCCGGAAGGTCGGTCGAGGGAAAGGTATCCCAAGCCCATCTCTACGAATGATTCGAGGGTTCCTCGCAAAGCGTCGAGCAGCGGCGCCATGGACGGATCATCCAGCCGGCGTACCCACTCCGCCAGCTCGTCGACCTGCATGGCGCAGGCGTCGGCGATGCTGATCCCCTTGATCTTGGATGACCGGGCCGCTTCGCTCAGTCGGGTGCCGCCACAGTCGGGGCAGTCCGCGTAGATCGCCGCCCGGTCTACGAACGCCCGGATGTGCGGTTGCATGGATTCGCGGTCCTTCGAGAAGAACGACTTCTTGACCCGGAGGATCAGGCCCTCGTAGGTGGCGTTCATGTCCATCATCTTCACCTTGACCGGCTCCCGGTACAGGAAGTCCGCCAGCTCCCTCTCGGAGTAGTCGCGGATCGGTTTGTCCGGGTCCACGAACCCTGATTCGGTGAAGGACCGCACCGCCCATCCACCCTTCTTGTATCCCGGAATGGTGATGGCGCCCTCGGCGAGGGACTTGGAATCGTCGTACAGCCGGGCCAAATCGATGTCGGGCACCGTTCCCCGGCCTTCACACTCGGGGCACATGCCACCGGCTCGGCTGAAGGTCTTGGCAACGGCCTTGGCCGTACCGCGGCCCACCTTGATGGAACCTCTGGCCTGTACCGAGGGAACGTTGAAAGCGAAGGCGTTCGGCGAGCCGATGCGGGGTTGGCCCAGCCGGCTGAAAAGGATACGGAGCATGGGGTTGACGTCGGTGGCGGTACCGACCGTGGAACGAACATCGGAAGCCATTCGCTCCTGGTCGACGATAATGGCCGTGGTGAGCCCCTCGAGCATGTCGACCTCGGGACGAGGAAGGGTCGGCATCATACCCTGGAGGAAGGTGCGGTAGGTCTCGTTGATAAGCCGCTGGGACTCAGCCGCGATGGTATTGACCACCAGTGAGCTCTTGCCCGAGCCGGAGACCCCGGTGAACACCGTCAAACGGCGTTTGGGGATATCCACACTCACATTCTTCAGGTTGTTCTCACGCGCTCCCGAGACCCGGATCAGGTTCCGATGATCGCCCACATTCACCTCCGACACGCTGACTATCCGTATAGGCGCAGTCCTTCAATGCGTGGGGACGCACTTGTCACGAGTTTACGAGGATACCCGGGATCTCCTTTACAAGACCTGGCAGGTACCAGGCCCGTTCCGGTGGGAGGGTAACCTCGTCATGCGGACCTACGTTGGGCTTGCTGTACGCTGTCATACGGTACGGGAGGAGCAGAAGATCATGGAAGTAACCGCCATTCGTACCGACGGATTGGGCGACTCTACATACCTGCTGACTCACGATGGGACGGGTGTGATAGTGGACCCCCAGCGCGATGTCGCCCGCTTCGAGAGAGCGATAGCCGAGTCTGGTACCGAACCCGCCTTCGTTCTGGAAACTCATATACATAATGATTACGTGTCGGGAGGGCGGGAACTAGCCCGACGCGTCGGAGCTCAACTCGTGATACCGGCGGCGGCAGGTGTGGCCTTCGACCATCTCCCCGCGTTCCACACCGAGGATCTGGTGGCGGGCGAGATGGTGATCCGTCCGATCCACACTCCGGGTCACACGCCCGAACACATGAGCTATGCGGTTCTCCTGGACGGTCGGATGCGCACCGTGTTCTCAGGAGGAAGCCTGCTGGTGGGCTCCGCCGGACGAACCGACCTTCTGGGCGATGAGCGAGCCCGCCAACTGGCGCGCCTTCAATACCATTCGGTACGGAGGTTGGCCGAGCTGCCGGATGAAACCTATCTCTACCCGACCCACGGGGAGGGATCTTTCTGCACGGCTTCGGGCGCAGGCAGACACACCTCGACTATCGGAACCGAAAAGCGGACCAACCCCGTACTGGCGCACGCCGACCGGGAGGCGTTTGCCTCCGCCCAACTAAGCGCCCTGGAGCCGTTTCCCAGCTATTACGCCCATATGGGACCGATCAACTTGCTGGGTCCGGATCCGTTCCCGACCGGCGAGGTACGAGAGATACAATGGAGCGAGGCGCCGACGGGGACGAATCTGGTTGATATCAGACCCAGATCGGATTACACGGCCGGGCACGTGCCCGGGTCGTTAGGACTCGAGTTCTCCGACCAAGTTGGGGTGTGGGCCGGTTGGCTACTGCCGTTCAACAGTCCGATCTGCGTGGTGGCTAATCGAGATCAGGATGTCAGGCGGGTGTTTCGCCAGCTCAGGCGGATAGGTTTCGACAACGTGGTGGGCGTTATGTACGGTGTTGACGGCTGGGTAGCTGCCGGAGGGGACCTGTCCTCGAACCGGGTACGTACTCCGGTGGATCTGGCCTCCGCTGCCGGCGAGGGCGGGATACAAATCTTGGATGTTCGGTCGCCGGGGGAGTGGGAGTCCGCCCGTATCGATGGTTCCTTGCATCGGTATCTTCCGGACCTGTCCATCGGCTTGCCCGCCGGACTCGACGTCACGAAAGAGGTTTGGGTGGTGTGCGGCTCCGGCTACCGGGCGACTGCCTCGGTGAGCGCTCTGGAAGGAGCGGGCTTAGCGCCGGTTGTGGTCACTCCCGGAGGAGTTCTCGACGTTCTGTTGGCGGTGGCTCGGTAGGTCTGAATCACTTTGAAGTCTTACCGCTTGACGGAAACGCCCACCTCCGACATAAGGATCTAAGGCGTGTTGATATTACGTAGAGATTCGATGATAAGCACGAAGGCTATGAATGTGGGTTGTATATGTCGACACTAAATCGTTCGCTGTCCAGGATGCCGCCGCATCGGACCGTTGTACCAACGCTATCCTGTCGTTAGTACCTTTGTGGGTACAAGGCGTAGGTTCCCCGTTGGGGATCATTGTGTACGGGGGCCTACGGGCCCCCGTTTCCTTGACTAAGGGGGCGATCTGCCGGACAAAGCCGCAGGCTTCATCGACGCGGCCTTCCTGGAAAAGGAAGGGGCCAAGGGTTCTAGGAGTCAGCAAACGCGACCGCCGCACTGATGCTAGGAGGGTCCTGAAAAACGAATCTTGCGGGGTTCGATGGTTGGCAAACCGCCTGGTCAGAGAGTTGCGGGTTAGCAGGTGAACCCCTTTGTACGGAGTTTCTCAGCACCCTCCTAGAGCAGTGGTAGGTTGGTTGAGAAAAAGCTATTCGCGTCACTCCTTCCAAGCATCTGAACAGTACGCGTGGGGGGACCACGTTCCTGCATGGGGCGGCTCCAAGTTGCTCCGTGCCTACTGGTATGACGGGGCGTTCGACCCTGGTCATCCACGAGCTGCTGCCCAGCGCCGCTACTTCGAGGCTATCGGTAGGACTCCTGGAGTCCATCTCCGGCTAGGTCACGTCTCCCAACGGAAGTCGCGGCTCAAGAAGCCTATCCGTAGTGCCATCGCTGACGCCGCTCGGGAGGTGGGCATTGATCCTTCCGAGTTGTTGGCCGAGTTCGATACCCGATGGCAGTTCCGGCCAGTACTGCAGCAGAAGGGTGTTGACACTCTCATTGCTCTGGATATGGTCCGGCTAGCAGAGCGCGGGACCATCGACACTGCCATACTCATCTCGGGTGACCGAGACTTCGCTGAGGCAATACGCGCAGCCCAGGACTTCGACATCGAGGTCTTGATAGCAACTCCCAGACTGGCAAGCGTGGCCAGAGAGGTCGCTACCATCGCCGACGGCATCCTGGAGATGACGGAGAAGGACCTGCAGAGGATATTCCCACCCTCACCGGGAGCCTAGAGCCCTTGACTGCAGTATTCGTTGAGGAGTGGGCGACCGCCTCGGTGAGTTCTCTGGAAGCAGTGGGAGTAGCGCCGGTTGTGGTCACTCCCGGAGGAGTTCTCGAGGGTCTGTCGGCCATGACCTGACCCACATGCATCTTGAGTCGCGACTCGGCTTGAAAAATCCCCTTCGGCGAACGGTGTCTCCCTTCTCCAACATACGGATATGGGCGTGCACAAAGCCTTGATGGCGAACTAATATCGGGGAAACCAGCATTAATAGGTGTGTGAGAGCGACATGAACTAGAGTGAGTGGAGCGGCATAAACAGATATGTGAGAGCGATATGAACTATGCCTGACTTTGATACGAACCACCCGACCATATCCTCTTCTCCAAATGAGGCACCGGTGGCGCGCCCGTACCTACCTCGGATAGCCGACCGGATACTGCGTCGGAGCCTGCGGGTCTTTCCGGGAATGCTGGTCACCGGCCCTCGAGCAGTGGGCAAGACCCGCACCGGCCTCGAGTTCGCGGCGTCGCTGCTACGGCTCGACGATCCGGATGATCGGGATCTGTGCAAGGCCGATCCGATGGCAGCCACCGAAGGTCGACCTCCTATGCTGGTCGACGAATGGCAGCTGGCGCCCGAGGTGTTGCGAGCTATAAAGCGCCGGATCGACGAGGGAGCGGCGCCGGGTGGGTTCATCGTCACAGGCTCGGCTCGCAACGACCTGTTAACCGATATGTGGCCTACTACCGGGAGACTGATCCGCTTCCGATTGTGGGGCATGGTGGGGCGGGAACGGTTCGGGTCCACCGCCGCAGCACCTCTCTTCGATCGGTGGGATGACCAGGACATCCGGTTTACGGTACCTCCGGATCCGCCCGGAATCCGTGACTATCTGGAGATCGCCCTGGCGAGCGGATTTCCCGATACGATCTCGCTGGAAGATGAACGAGATCGTTCTCAGTGGTTGGAGTCGTACGTCGAGGACATCGTCCATCGGGATCTTGCCTCGCTGGCCGGGAGGACCGGCCGGCAGAAAGACAGCAGGCGTTTCAGAACCTATATGCAGTCGTATGCACTGAACACCGCAGGTGTCGTTCCCCATTCCTCTATCTACTCCCGCATCGGGTTGGATCGCCGTACCGCGAACGGCTATCTGGATGCGCTGTTAACCCTCGGAATAGTCGATGAGCTAGCACCGTGGGCCGGTAACCGGAGGAAGCGCCTTTTGGTGGAGCGAACCAAGCGCCACTTTGCCGATCCGGGGCTGGCAGCGGCGGTGGCCGGGCTTACCGTCGATGATGTGTTCCGCAGCGCGGAGTTCCGTGGCCGGATGCTCGACTCGTTTATTACGTCGCAGTTGAGAGTAGAAGCCGAGGCATCCGGCAGGACCAGGCTCTACCACCTCCGTACCGAAAACGGAGACCGGGAACTTGACTTGGTGGCGGAGCGGGGTCTTGATCTCTACGCCTTCGAGTACAAGGCGGGACGTGCCCCCACCCGCACGGACGCCCGCCACTTGATGTGGTTCAGGGACCGAGTGGCGGGTGACCGTTTCAAGGGTGGAGTGCTGTTCCATACCGGTCCCCATCGTTATGAACTGGACCGCTTGATCGAGGCGGTCCCCATTGCAGGTCTCTGGGGAATCGGGCCCGGCGAGGGTCGCACGCATTGACTCGAAACCGCTACTGCGTCGGGCAAGTGGGGAGGCGTGGGTTGTTTCCCGCCTTGCAAGGCGATCGGTTACTACCGTGTGCCGGAATCCGGTATTCCGGGAACGGTTGAAGTCGAGCTTGGGGAGTGCCATGACGGTCGGTGATGGAGATCAGGCAGATCGGGGAGCGGGCACATCCACATTCTGGAGCGAGCCCTTGGTGGTAACCGAAGCCGACGGAGTGGGCATGACCACTGCCGAGCCGTTCGTCCGTCATGTCAAGGTGCTGCTATCACCGATGCTACAGCCGGGAATCGGCGACTTCGCGGTCGGCGTGTGCGAGGTGCCGCCACATCAGATGGGCAGCCTCCACACCCATGCCGGAGCTGCCGAGATCTGGATGTTCTCCGAAGGGGAGGGACGGGCCACGGTAGGGGATAGGGAGATAACCACCCGGCCGGGAACAGTGGTCTACACGCCGCCGGGAGTGAGCCACCAGTTCTTCAACACGGGTGACGTGCCGGTAAAGCTGTTCTGGATGTATAGCCCGTCCGGTCCGGAAGAGGATGTGATCGACGCCCGGTTCGGCTAATACCAAGAGCGAAACCGCCGTATAGCCAAGACATCCGGCAAGCGTCCGCCCCGGCGAGCACCCGCGGTTCCTCACGTTTGTGGCCAAAGATATTCGAATCTTTCTCCAATATCGGCCCTTTTGCCCTTTATGCGCGAAAGATACGAATATGTTTCCGTATAATGCCAGGGTCTCGCGAGTGATTCGCACCCTTTCGCCTCCGCACCTCGGTCCAGGACCTAGTTTGAGGTATCAGAGATTTGCTGAAGGTGACACCGTATCCGGATCAGGCGGGTGATACCGCCGGGCCCGTGTCCGGCCTTCGGCGCGAGCTAGACCGGCGCGCACGAGGTCGTTCAGGAGGTCCCGTGCTACCTTCACCGGTTCATCCAAGAGATTGCTCGCTTCGGCTGTCGAAATGCTTCCGCTGCGGGCGATCTCATCAAGCAGTCTCTGTTGTTGGCGGTTACATGCCTGCATGCTCCCGGCGCCGCCCCTGAGAACGACCTCGTGCGACAGCACGTACCGCGCACCGCCACGAACGCCGATACGAGTGAGCAGACCCTTGGCGGAAGCCCCGGCCAAAACCGCGTTGGCATCGACATCGTGGAGTAACTGCCGCAAACGACGGGGTGTCACCGAACCTTCGGATCGGGCGATCACCAGCGCTCGGCGCTCTTCCACCGTCATCGTGTAGTTAGCGAAGAGTCGCAGCCATATCTGATCTTCGACGCTCACAAGGGCCCGATTTCTCAGAGTCACCTTGACAGAGGTTGGTGTTACGTCGAATGCCGGCGGTTCCAGTAGGCGTGCTTCCATCTCACGGAACATCAGGTCCACGCCCTCGCCGTACTCCTCCACTAGCCCTATCGTCCTCAGAACGCCCATGATCCGGCCATTACGGCTGTAGTGCTCACTTCTTATGTTCTCCGGCGTTATGTGTCCCGGGAGAGAGCCTGGACTGGTCACTTCCACACGATCATCCCAGACTGTTAGATCGACGGTGGCGCCGACCAAGCCGTAGTCACGGTGGGCAAGTGCGTTGGCAACGGCCTCACGCAACACACGTCGCGGATACTCCGGGATTGACTCCCTCTTCACATCCAACACAGCTTCGAATCGCCGTGTGTGCTCGGCAATCGACTCCAGGCAACGCTCCACCATGAGAGGCAAGGGTCCCTTGATTTGTTCACGATGGCTCGTGGGTCCTGGTCCGGGCCCGACCCCGGTCCGCCTCACGAACTGAACTCTCGCTCCCGAAATGTAACGGGTGGGATCCGAAGCAAAAAGGATGGCTGCTGCCCGGAGCACCTCTACACCGGTCCCGGCCTCAGCCGGTTTGGCAACCCGGAGATCGACAAGTGCTCTTGCCAGATCCGATCTATCCACCCTTCTCTTACCGTCATCCTCAAGCGCCCGGTTGACCAGGTCTAGGTCGTAGTCACGAGGATCGAATCGACCAACTATTTCCTCCTCGCCCGGATGTTCGGAGCGGGCCAGGACGAATCGACGCAAGGAATCTCCCCTGAGTGGCAGCGAATCGCCCCCGACGCGCCGCAGTAGCCGACCACTCGGCGTAGTGACGACCCGCCCCCGCACCTGGGGAACGAAGGTCAGGGTAAGTTCGATCTCTTCGACCCGGATAGCTCTTACCTGTACGTCCACGTCGCACTCAGCCGCAAAACGGAAGATATTGTCCTGGGTTTTCTGGGTCAGCGGACACCCGACGATGGAACGATCGTTCGTGACACCATGCACGATCAGTCCTCCATCGGTCATGGCCATCGCGGGTATGGCATCGAGGACCCCCCGAGACACACCACGTTTGAAGTCGAGCGCTGCGTGCTCACGGTGGCCGAACAGTTCCCAGAAAGCCTCCGTCGTTAGGGAGTCTGGAATCTCATCGGGCGAGGACGGCAAGACCACGAGCGGAATATAATCGAATCTTTCTTCAAAATAGGCCCTTTTCCCCTTTATGCGCGAAAGATATGATTATCTTTCGCGAAAATGCCAGGGGCCTGAGTGGCTACACCGGTGCCCGGACATCCGCGTTCTTGAAGGGAAAAAGCCGGGTCTGTAGCGGTTGAGTCCGAGCGATCCGGAGGGAATCTTGATCTCCCGTTTCCGGTTGGGTGGCTCGGCTGATTCAGCTAGTGTTTCTGTTGCTGACAAGACACACAGGGAGATGCGAACCGATGGCAGGAGAACCTCTTGATCTGGTGGTTGTAAACGGCACGGTGGTGCTGGGGCACGGCCGGTACCGGGTGGCGGTAGGAGTGAAGGACGGCAAGGTGGCGATGCTCGCTCCCGAGGAGTTCATGCCGCCGGCATCACGAACCATCAACGCTCGGGGCAACTATGTCCTACCGGGGGTGGTCGATTCGGAAGCCCATCCGGGCTGCTACGTACCGTTCGATTACGATATGAAAACGGAGTCGCGAGCCGCCGCCGCGGCGGGGATCACGACTTGGGGGATACAGGCGCCCACCACCCGACTGGGTACCAAACCGTTTAAAGAGGTTGTCGGCAGGGCCGATGTGGTGTCCTTCAACGAGTCCTTCCCGTCGGGCCGGGATGTAATCAACGAACACAGCCATGTGGACGCCTACCTGACATATATGCTGGAGACCGACCAGCACGCCCGTGAAATACCGCAGTACGCCGAGGAACACGGGGTTACCTCCTTCAAGCTTTACCTGCAGACCCGCTCGATGAAGGGCATGTCCGACGATGCGGACACCAACTGGCCGTCCCGCCGGGCCGGGCTGGGAGAAGGTATCGATGACGGCACCGTGTACCTGGTAATGGAAGAGGTGGGCCACCTGGGCTATCCGGGCATCGTTCACATACATCCGGAGAACTGGGAGATTGGCCGGATATTCGAGGACCGGCTCCGGTCGGGAGGCCGGACCGACTTCGGTTCGTGGACGGATCGTTCACCCGACTTCCTCGAAGCTCATCACATACGCTCCTATGCATATCTGGCGATGCAAACTCCCGGCCACGTACCTCTGTATCTGCAGCACTGCACGACCCAGTTGTCGTTCGAGGAGGTAGCGCGAGCCAGGGCGGAAGGGCTGGAGATATATGCGCAGACCGGGCCTCCCTGGTTGTGGGCCGAGCCGGAATACGGTTGGCGTATAAACGTGCCGTTGCGGCGCCGAGATAACATCGAAGCTCTGTGGGTGGCCCTCGCGGAAGGAATCGTCGATGTGGTCGGCTCGGATCATGTCGTGGGTTGGGAACCTGCATCCTACGAGGAGATGTTCAATCCGGTTATCTGGGACTGCCGCACCGGGTTCTCCAGAGTGGAGTTATTCCTGCCGGTGATGCTGTCCGAAGGGGTTAACAAAGGTCGGATCAGCCTGGAGCGGGCGGTGCAGGTGAGCTGCGAGAACCCCGCCAAGACTTCCGGACTGTGGGGTAGAAAAGGATCACTGTTGCCCGGTTTCGACGCCGATATGGTCATCATCGACCTGGGCCGTGAGGTGAAGGTAGGCAAGGAACACATCAACACCCGGTCGGGATGGTCGATCATGGAGGGCCACAACTTCACCGGATGGCCGATCATGACCATCCTGCGAGGGGAGGTTTCCGCCGAGTGGGCTGACGATTCACCGGGTATGCGTCCGGTCGGATCGCCGCAGGGAGAGTACCTTCGCCGCAATTTGCATCCCAAGCATGAGGTGATCAACGCCACCAGTCCGGCTCGGATCGCTCGCACCGGTCGTTGGCTGGCCGACGACTTCCGGCGGCCCGGATTTGCGGCCGAAACCACCAGGTACACGTCGGTAAGGGAGACCTGAGTCATGCCGATCTGGGATGACCTCCTCACCGACACGGACCGGGCGGTGTTCGACGCGGCCGGTTGGGGCCGCAGAGCCGGTTATGGAAAACGCCCGGCGATCATGGTCATCGACGTCAACTACAACTTCTGCGGCGATCGGGCCGAACCCATCCTCGAATCCATCAAGAGATGGCGCTACGCCTGCGGGCCGGTCGCTTGGGAGACGGCGATTCCTTCCATCCAGCGGATACTGGAAGTGGCGCGCACCAAGCGCCTTCCCGTCGTGTACACAACCAACCCTAGGAGGGCCGACGGTTTCGATCTGGGCATCTGGTCTCTCAAGAGCACCAGAGCCGAGGACGAGGTGGACGTCATGGGCCACAAGGGCAACGAGATCGTCGCCGAGGTGGCGCCCCGCCCCGATGACCTGTTCATCGAGAAGCGCAAGCCGTCCGCCTTTTTCGGAACTCCTCTGGCCAGCCATCTCAACATGTTGGGGGCCGATTCGCTGATCCTCACCGGAACCACCACCAGCGGATGCGTCCGGGCCAGCGCGGTGGACGCCCTCTCCTACGATCTGAGGGTTACGATCCCGCACGAGGCGGTGTTCGATCGGGGTGACCTGTCCCACCGGGTGGCGCTCTTCGACCTGCATATGAAGTACGTGGATGTCACCGATCTCGACGATGTGCTCACCTACCTGCAAGGTCTGCCGGTCGGGTTATTCGACGATATCTACCCGCCGGCCGCCGAGGCAGCCAGAAGGGAGTCCGGTTGAGTCTCGAGTTTCCGATCCGCAAGTTCATAACCCGGATCGATGACGAGCGGAGGCGAGAAGGGATAACGGTTCGCCCGCCATTGCGCAAGGCGATCGTGGCGGCGGTAATCCGCAACCCGTATGCGGGGACGTACCACGAAGACCTGTCCGAAGCCGTCGAGTTCTCCGCCGACCTCGGCGCGAGGCTGGGAGTGATGGCTACCGAAGCTCTCGATGACCCGGTGCAATCCTACGGTAAGGGTGGAATCGCCGGTCTGGCCGGTTCCCAAGAACATGTGGTCATGTTCCTCTCGACCGCCTTCGCCGATCCGTTTAGAGCGAAGGTCGGCGGGGGAGTGGCCTGGATGTCGTCGGCCACCATCGTCGGCTCCCCGGGCACGCCGATCACCATACCGCTCGCCCACAAGGATGCTCTGTACGTACGTGACAACTACGACGCCATCACCCTGTATCCGGGCGACGCTCCTCGCCGGGATGAAGTTGTGGTAGCGGTGGCGGTCGCCAACCGAGGCCGGCCTAACGCCCGGTTAGGAGGCTTAGCCGCCGAAGATGCGATAGGTGAGGACGGTCTGCGTTAGTGGCCGGAACGTTCCAGACCGCGGTCATCAATATCGGGACCCTGGTCACGGGCGACCTTGATAACCCGATTACGGAGGCGGAAGCTCTCTTCATCGAGGACGGCCGGATCGTTTCCATCGGGTCGTCGGAAGGCTACGAGCAGGCGGACCGGATAATCGACGCCAACGGGTCGACAGTAGGGCCGGGCCTCATCGACTCCCATTGCCATGTGGTTATCGGGGACTTCACCCCGCGCCAGAATGTGGTCGGCTTTTTGAGTTCCTACGTACACGGAGGGATCACCCAGGCGATTTCTCCGGGAGAGATACATGCGCCGGGTCGTCCTCACGATGCCGACGGGGTGGTAGCCCTGGCGGTATTCGCGCAGCGATCCTGGAGCGTTTACCGGCCCAACGGTATGAAGGTTCATGGTGGGGCGGTGGTTCTCGAACCCACTCTGGAACCTCGCCACTTTCGTTACCTGGCGGAGCAGGGGGTGGGCTTGGCCAAGTTCGGGTTCGGTCGCTACCAGGATCCGGCGGACGGTGTTCCACAAGTTCGGGCCGCTCAGGAGGTAGGCATTCGAGTGATGTGCCATTCGGGGGGAGCGTCGATTCCGGGTTCGAAACCGATCACTACCGACCATTTGAAGCTGCTGGCGCCGGACGTGTGCGGCCACATAAACGGTGGACCGTCCTCGCTGGATGAGGCGGGCCTGCTGGACATAGTGCGCGATACGGACCTCGTCCTCCAGATCGTGCAGGCCGGCAACCTGCGCAGCGCCATCATGATCATCGAAGCGGTCCTCGAACACGGCGCCGAACATCGCGTGATCATCGGATCGGATACCCCTACCGGGACCGGGGTAATGCCGCTGGGGGTCCTCAAGACGATGGCCGAGTTGTCCTCGCTCACCTCCGCCGACCCGGCTGTTGTATGGGCCTGGGCGTCGGGAGTCACCGCCGATGTCTACGACCTCGAAGCCGGCAAGATCGAGGTGGGTAGCCCGGCCGATCTGGTCATCGCCGACGCCCCCTGGGGCTCGTACGGAGGGGATGCGCTGGGCGCTCTAGCGCGAGGTGACATTCCCGGCATCAGCGCGGTGGTTATCGACGGTCAGGTGAAGGCTCTGAGGAGCCGCAATACCCCCGCCGCGGCACGCCAGGTGACGGTAACCCCGGACGTCGGGGAACTTCCCGGTTCGGCCCATGTCTAGGCATCTGATGCTGACATTGCTGGGGCTGGAGCCTCGCTCGACTCGTTACACTCTTGAAGGGCAAGAGGTGCGAGCCGATCTTGCTCCGGTAGCGCTTCTTGATCTGCTTGCCGAGTCCGAACGTCCCGACGGTGTGTTGGCCCTTTGTACATCTGAAGCAAAGCAGGACACCGGCGGAACACTCGTCGACCAACTCGAGAACCGATACGATGTCCGGCTGATCGACATTCCGGCGGGGGAGGATCAGGACCAGATCGGGCAGTTCCTCGACGTCGTTACGCGTGCTGTCCCGAACAATGTGCACCTGACCGTCGACATCACCCACGGCTTCCGACACTACTCGTTCCTTGTGTACACCGCTCTGATGTATCTGACGGAGTTGTGCGGGGTTCGGATTCGCGGGATGTATTACGGCCTTCTCGGGCAAGGTAAGAACGGGACAAGTCCCTTCCTGGACCTGCGTCCTCTGATGGAGTTACCCCGCTGGACCCGCGCCTTGTACGTACTAAGGACCACTGGCAGCGCTCTACCAATCGCTGACCTTCTCGGCACCGGTAAGGGCCAACCGTTAAAAGGGATCAGAGAAGAATTCAGGGGTCTTTCCGAAGCCTATCTGGCTGGTCTGCCGTTGGAGTTGGGGGAGCGGGCGTTGAAGGTCAAGGACCAGCGCCTCAGGGCCTTCGCGAAGATATTGCGCAACGACCATCACCTACCGCTCAGTCACGAATTGGTGGGTCGGCTGGCCGAGATACTCGCTCCACAGGCCCTTGATGGCAAGACCACGGGCCCTGGATGGAAACGTAAGGTGCGCCTGTCAAAAAACGAATTATCGAGGCAGGCCAGAGTCGTCGACTCCCTTTTCGACAACGGACACCTGCCTACCGCTCTCGGGCTGATGCACGAATGGACCCTTTCGTGGGTTATCTTTGCCCAACACGGTGATGTGGACGACTGGTTGAGCTACCAGAATGTCAGATCGCGGGCTAGGAACCTACTCGGAGCGTTCAATGCCATCGGCAAGAATCCCGAACTCAGAGGATGCCTCACCGACCAGCAGCAAAGCCTTGGCAAGTATTGGGATGAACTCACCGAACTGCGTAACGGCTATGCCCATCACGGGATGCGCCCCCAGGTTCTCATAAGGGATCCCAAGATCGGGAAGAAACTCGAGTCAGTTATCAAGTATTGGAATCGTACCCTGCGCTGGGGCCCGAATCTGTCTCTATATATAGGTGGATCCCACGGAGGCCGGGTTCTGGTCAGTCCTATCGGTAAACGGCCTGGCGTGTTGTTCAGTGCGGTCAGCGCGGTTCGGTCAGGCGGAGAGAACGAGCAGTTGAAGAACTGTCTCGTTATATGCTCGACGGACACGGAAGGGAGAATCACTGAGGCGGTGAGGCAGGCTGGGCACGCCGGCCAGGTGACCACGCTCCTACTCGAGGATCCGTTCGGGGCTGGCCGCGAAGATATCAACCGACTTGTCAAGGAGTCTAGAAAGCATCTCGTGAGCGCGGACGAGGTAGTTATAAACGTAACCGGTGGAACGACGCTCATGGGCTTGGTCGCCGAAAGGATCGCATCGGAAGCTCGCCGGTTCGCTCGACCTACCCGCCGATTCGGACTTATCGACCGTCGACCGCCACACGAGCAGGACTCGGATCCGTATCAACTAGGGGAGGCGCTCTGGCTTGACTCGATCGCGGATACAAATGGCCGTTAGCGAGATCACGGCAAGGTATCGGGTTACGACACCCATGTTCTGCGGAGGTGCCGATCCCAGTGTGCCTGAGCTACGCCTGCCGAGTTTCAAGGGTGTTTTGCGCTTCTGGTGGCGGGCTCTCGCATGGTCACAGATGGGCGGGAACCTCCAAGAAATCAAAGCCGAGGAGGACCGCTTGTTTGGGAGCGCAGCAGGCGGTCAATCGAAGGTGTCGATGTGGCTCGATCGGGTTCCCGGGACACAGACAGTTCCAGTCGGTCGGGTTCTGACTGTCGGGTCGGGAAGAAGACAAGTCGTTGGTGAGGGTGCGCGCTATCTCGGCTACGGCGTGATGGAGACCTTCGCCAGCAGGAATAAGGGGAAGGTCGCCGGCCAATTGATTCGTCCCTGTCTGGGTGGTGGGTTCACCTTCACTGTGAGGATGCGTCTGCGTAACAGCAAAGATGTAGGACAACTCAAGGATGCCCTTATCCTGCTAGGCCTGGTAGGCGGTATGGGCGCCAAGAGCCGTAAGGGCTACGGCTCGCTGGTGTTGGAATCTTTGCATGTAGACGGTGGTGAGGAATGGCGATCCCGGCGATCCATAAATGAGCTAGCTGAGCATATTGGAGGCTTACGTCCGACCCACCGGCGAAGTGCCTTACCTCCGTACACCGCTTTGTCAGAGCGGTCACGTTTCGTGCTGGTCACTTCGGATCGAACCCGGCCGCTTGAAGTGCTGAACCTGGTCGGACGCGAGATGATGAGGTTCCGAAGTTGGGGACATAGAGGGATAGTTCTTAACGAGTCGTCGGAGCAGAACTTCAAGGATGATCATGACCTGATGAAGAAACATCGGTACGAGCGGGACGCGCATCCTCGTCGTGTAGCCTTCGGGCTTCCTCATAACTATGGACGTCATCCTGCTCAGCAGGTCGGTCCGGCAGGCAAACTCGACCGGCGCGCCAGCCCGCTCTTCATTCATATCCATCAATGTGGGGATGAACCGGTAGCGGTGCTGTCGTTCCTTCCGGCTCGGTTTCTGCCAAAGAGTACTCGTATTGATGTCGGCGGCAGTCCAGTGAGTCCTTCGCCTGAGGAACGTCTGTACGACCCCATCCATGACTTCTTGGACCGTATCAAGAATCGGGACCAGCGTGTGGAGCCCTTCACCGATGAGGCAGAGGTATAGCAATGAAGCATCGCCTTGATTTCTCGATCGGCCCGGTACAGGGGTTTATCTCCCAGTCGCGCCGGACTCGCGATCTATGGGGTAGTTCGTTCCTGCTCGCCTTCCTTTCCACCCACGCTATATACGCTGCAAGGGAGAACGGCGCCAGGGTTGTACGGCCCTCGGTTGATGATGACCCACTCTTCAGGCACGCCTCCGGCGACGTAACCACAAAGCCACCGTGTGCCACCGTTCCGAACCATGTCGTAGTCGAGACCGATCACGATCCGGCGGTATTAGCACGGGCCATGGAATACGCCGTGGAGAACGCATGGGACCGAGTCTGCGGTGCCGTATGGGACAGATATGTCGCGCACGCCACCGGCGCGGGAAACAACACTGAGGTGATCTGGGAACGGCAGGTTAACACCTTCTGGGAAATCACCTGGACCACCGCCCCCACCGATAGTAGGGACAACCGCCGCGGTCGTCGCAAACATTGGCGCAGCCATATCCCGCCTGATGAGCCCGGAGACAAGTGCACTGTAATGCACGACCTGCAGGAACTCTCCGGGTACGTTCGTGTGAGAGAGGGGAAGAAGCAAAAACAGTTCTGGCAGATGATAGGGCAACGAGTGGGCGCGTTTGATTTGCGGGACAACGAGCGGCTGTGCGCCGTAGCGCTGGTTAAGCGGCTGTTCCCACAGGTTGCGCAGCCTGCGCTGGGCTGGAAGATCGACACCTTGAGTTGGCCCTCGACAGTATACCTGGGCGCCGTTCCGTGGATCCGCCGTGTCGTCACCGCGGTGCCCGACGCAGCCCGCGAATACGCCGACACGATGGAGATAGCCGTAGGGCGTGGTGCATTCCGATCACGGGGATCGCTGTTTGACGGACTGGGAACCGGCGCCGCAGGTAACTTTCCGAAGCTTGCCGCAAACTACATGGATCTCCAATCCGTGGGCAACAAGAACCGTTGTCCAATAGAGGATGAGAATCACCGTCAATCGCTGGCCGACGAATTGCAGTCGCTTCATGACGGGCAGGACGACGATGGGCGGCTAGGTGGCCCGTCCAGTGTCTACGCGCTGCTTCTCGCCGACGGTGATCGCCTCGGTAAGCTGGTTGATACGGTTGGCGGCGAGGTTGCGAGCACGGCTCTGTCCTCGTTCAACCGGCGGGTTCCCGAGATTGCGAGGACCTACGACGGCGTCACCGTCTATGCCGGCGGCGATGACGTGTTGGCCATGCTTCCCGTTGATGGGGCGCTTCAATGCGCCGATGAGCTATCACAGGTATACACTTCCTGCTTTGCCGGTTCCGGCAGCATGGTGGATCGCGCCACCCTCTCCGCGGCGGTGGTGTTCGCGCATGTACGGATGCCGCTGAGCGCGGCACTTGCCGAAGCGCACCAGCTACTCGACGACGTTGCCAAGGAAGGGAACGGACGATCTTCTCTGGCGATCGGTGTACTCAAGCCGGGCGGGCGCTACTGCCGATGGGTGAGCACATGGGAGAGGCGTCATGGAGGTACCGACAGGCGGGCGGTGGAAATGCTCGGACACCTTGTCGACGCCTTGGGCTCGGAGGATGGGGAGCCAGGCATCTCGTCGGCGCTGGTCTATCGCATAAGGGAACTGCTGGCACTCCTGTGTGGATGGGATCGTTGGGAACCCGGTAGCTGGGGACAGGTCCCTGACGGCCTCGACCTGGATCCCCTGCTTCGCGCTGAGATACTCAATAGCCTGGCGACGAGGATGGAGACCGGCGCGGGGGAACGAGCTCAGGAGGTTGCGGATAGTGTGGTCAGCCTGCTCACCCGCTCTCGTAACACATTGCCCGAGGAGCCGAAGGTTCAGGTTACCTACCGCGGCCAAGAGCGGGCTATGGAGGTCGGCGTCGATGCCCTGCTGCTGGCTCGGTTTCTGCTCAATCTGGACGATCCGGAGGCAGATCAATGATCGGGGTTGAGCTTCGTCCGGTGGACACCTGGTTCTTTCGCGACGGCACACCTTTCGAGGACACTCCCTGGCTTGATGTCGAGAGCTTGTTTCCGCCGCATCCTCCCACGCTGGTCGGTGCATTGCGCGCCGCGGTGGCTCGCGAGAACGGTTGGAACGGAAGGGGACGATGGTCGCAGGAAATCTGTCAGGTGCTCGGCGATGGTCCCGACGATCTCGGAAGGATCTCGATCCGAGGACCGTTCCTGCTATTTGACGATCAACCACTGTATAGGGTACCTCGTCATCTCCTAGGGGTGATCGAGAACGAACGATGGTCACCCAGGACATTTCTCCGCCCGGGTGGACGGGTCGTATGTGATCTAGGCGAGGTCCGTCTCCCGGCGCTGGATCGTGCCCGCGATGATGACTACGAAGGGCTGACACCGGGAAAGGAGCAGTGGCTGACGGCAGCCGGGATGAATGCGGTGCTCGGTGGCAACGTTCCGGATGCCGACCAAGTCATACCTAGCCGTCATCTGTGGAAGACGGAACATAGGACAGGACTGGCACGCGACGCCCGAACACGCACCTCCGTCGAAGGTATGTTGTGGAACACGGGCCACGTCCGTCCTGTGACTGGTGTGTCGCTGGGTGCGCTGATATCGGGTTTACCGGACGCATGGACCTTTCCGTTCGGTAAGGCGTCACCTCTGGGCGGTGAAAGCCGTCTTGCTCTACTCGATCCATGGTATGGCAGCCTGAACATCGGAGTCTCAGATGTTGACACGGGTGTACATGGAACGAAGACGGCGTTGGTGGCGCTAACTCCACTGGACATCTCACCGGCGGTCTGCCGTGGTCAGGCGCCGCTGGAGGAACTCGGAGGCGCCAGGGTGGTATCGGTATGCATGGACCGACCACTACGAATCGGCGGTTGGGACTCCAGGAGTGGCCATTTCGGTCCGTTACCCATACGGTCCGTGTTGCCGCCGGGAAGCGTGTTGTTCTGCGAGGTTGACGGGTCGGACCCGCGAGAAGAAGACATGGCGTTGAGATCAAGAAACAAGGCGATGAGGATAGGTGCCCGAACCCGGTCCGGCTTCGGGCTGGTAGCGCTCGGGGCCTGGCCCGGAGACGAGGAGAACAGGTGATGGAAACAGCTTTGATCGGCCTTCTCGCCGAAACGTCCATCCATCCCGGCGCCGGACGTGGGCTGGGAGTGGTGGATCTGCCGGTAGCGAGGGAGGCCGCTACGGACTACCCGGTACTGGCCGGATCCGGCTTGAAGGGGGCACTACGTGATAAGGCGAGGACCCTTGACGGCATCGACCGCAAGGCGAGCTTCGGCAAGCCGGATGAAGCAGGTGAGTTTTTGGTATCTGACGGACGCCTTCTGCTCCTTCCCGTACGCAGCTTGACGGGTTCGTATCGCTGGGTGACCTCACCTCACCTGATCGAGCGATATGCCCGTGATCTTGCCCGCGCCGGGGTGGGGAGTGCGCCGACTATCCCGGCGGTCGGTCGAGGAAGAGTCCTCACGGAAGGCAAGGGTGACCTTTTCCTAGAGGAGCGGCAGTTCTCGATCGTCGAGAAACCGCCGCCGGAGGTCGCGTCCTCCATTGGACGGATGATCCTTCACGACGAGACAAGGGAAAGACTCTCCCGCCAACTCGCGATTGTCAACGACGACGACTTCGCTTGGTTCGCTCGCTACGGGCTATCCATCCAAGCCCGCAACAAGCTCGAGGAGGGTACCAAAAAGAGCAAGAGTTTATGGTATGAGGAGGCACTTCCGCCCGATACGGTCATGTATGCGTTGATCGCGGGACGCAATTCCGAAGCGTTGAACGTACTTGATGCGCTCTTCGGGGCCGGTAAGCCCTATCTCCAGGTGGGTGGCAACGAGACATTAGGCCAGGGTTGGTTCGCGGTCTCCCCGTTACGCTCTGACCGCTTAGGTGCGCAGTGAGGACGATCGCGCAGGAACGAGCGGGCCACGCGCTGGCGCGGGTTCAGAAGCTCCAAAAGAAAGGCGAGAACTTCAAGAAGTTGTACCGTAGCTACGTGGATCGGCTGGGACCGACCATCGTAATGAATGGCTTAGGGCAAGCTATGGCGGTCGAGTTAGCCGCGGCCGGGGGGAAGTCCGACGATCCTCATCACGCCGTCTACCTGAGCGTCCAGAGTTGGCTTTGCCGCTCTGGCGGTGTGTACTCAGGGGTTGGCGATTTGATTTCGGCCATTGTCGAGAACGACCAGGATTCGTATCTGCATGGGCAAGCAGAGGCGCTCACCTGGCTGGAGTGGCACAAGAAGTTCTGCCGCGCCTATCTACCTGCTGACGAAGTAACAGTCCAGTGACTTTGCCGCTCTACCGACGGTTGCGTGAGAATCCGCCCACCCGTGACGCCAATGGTCATGCTGGTTTGTGGTTCGACAAGTTCTGTGACGGGTGGCGGAAATCGAACGGAACGTGGTCCATGTCGGGTGGCAACAGCCCGAAGATCGACTGGTTGAAGACGTTGATCGGAGGACCGGTCGGCGACAAGGATGAGATCGAAGAGTTCGTCCACCGGACGTTACGGCTCGTCGAGAGCACCGGAGGGAGATGGATGGTCACCACGACACAGTCTCGCTTCGTGACCGGATTGGGCCGTAGCCACCCGGTCGAGAACGGCTTCGCCTGGCACCCGACCCTCGGGGCGCCGTACCTTCCGAGTAGCTCCGTCAAGGGGATGGTACGCGCCTGGGCCGAACTGGATGCCGACCCTACTCCCGCCCCGAAAATCATAGAAAACCAGTTCGGTACGCCGGGTGATGTGGGGAGCCTGTGCTTTCTGGATGCCGTTCCCGTCGAGCCGGCCCGGCTCGAAGTCGATGTGATGACCCCCCATTACGCCGGTTGGTCGGAATCCGACCCGCCTGGAGACTGGAGGTCACCTGTCCCAATCCCATTCCTGGTGACCGCGGTCGGGACACCTTTCCTGTTCGGGATCGTTCCGCGCAATGCGGAAGCCGGACGAGACATGGCTCAGGTAGAAGAATGGCTCGGGGAAGCGCTGGAGCAGGTCGGCGCAGGCGCCAAGACTTCGGTCGGATACGGACGTTTCGCGCTAGACGAGACAAGAACAGCAAAGCTCCGGAATCAGTTCGACAGGGTCGTTACAGAACGGGAGGAGCGCATCGCTTATGAGCAGAGGATGGTGAAGCTCAGCCCCGTTCAACGGAGTATTCAGGAGTTGATCCACGATCGGAATGATCAGAACATGCCGGAGTCGACCCTCATCTTTAGCGAAGCCAACAAGGGCCGCTGGTCGGGTGACGAGAAGATCGAGGCCGCCCGATGGCTCAAGTCGAAGATGGAAGCAGAGAGGAAGTGGAAGCCCATCACAAAAGCCAAGAAACCCGGCAAAGACAAGAACTACCAGCGGACCATGAACGTTCAACGGTGGCTTGATGGGCATTGATTCCTCCCCCGCTCCGGACGATGGGCGTGCTGAGTTGCCATGTCACGATTTCCGGTGACGGGTTGGCATCAAGAGGCGATACTGATTCAGGAGGTAATGGATGAACGAGCGGGCTCGAACAACCGAAGTAATGGTTCCGGCTCGAGAGGGCCGGGGGGTCTACGTCAAGGCCGGCCAGTTACTTGACATAGTCGACGTGGAGGGTCATCAGGTGGGTGATCTCATCGCTTGGTTCCGCGACGATCCCACCGAGTACCTCTCCCCGACCCATACGGTGTCGTGTAATGCCTCGATCCTGCTGGCAACCGGATCGACGCTGTTCTCGAACCATCGGAACCCGATTTTCACGATCGTGCGCGATGATGTCGAAAAGCACGACATCATCGTCCCCTGCTGTGACCATGAGCGTTTCAAGCGGGATTACGACCTGGACGACCATGACCACTGCTTGGCCAACCTGGAACAGGCTCGGGATCTGCTCGGCGAAGAGGTCGAGTTGCGCGGCGAGACGGCATGGAACGTGTTCATGCATAACCGGGTGACGGACGACGGGGCCGTGGTCACCGATCCGGCTGCTCATGAGGCAGGCGCCACCATCACCCTCCAGGTCCACGAAGATCTCGTGGTGTTGCTGTCGGCCTGTCCCCAGGACCTCACCCCCTGCAACGACTTCAACCCGACCTCCATGCTGATGAGGGTTCGGGATGAGTGATCGCCGGTCGGAAGAACACATGGCCGCACAAGCGCGAGCGTTAACCAAGGATCAGCGCTGGGCAGAGTCGGCGCGCAAGATCAGAGCGCCGTTCGAGCTGGACCCGTCATTGTGCATCTACTCACCCCAAGCCAACCTGGAGGCCATGGACCATCCTCAGGTGGCCGGCTTCCACGAGTTTGTGACCGACGTGTGGGAGCCTCCGTCAACGCCTGCCGGGGCTAAGCGGGTTGCGTTGCTCATACCCTGCACCAAGTTCAAGCCCTACTCGACCAGCCGGGAACATCGCGCCATCAACGCGGCTCTCCTGGCGGCCGGATGGGAACCAGAGGGATCGTCGAACGCGCCTGACTCGCTCGCCGATTACCTGGACGAGGGGGAGAACCCGTTCCTGCTGCACGAGGGACCGCTGCGTAAAGGAGACGTGTATCTGGACCGGTTCGTGCTGTCCGAACCGCTGGCCATCGTTCCCTACCCGCATATCTACTATTGGGAAGGGCGGCAAAGCCCCGCCGCCTCCTACGATGACCCCGGCCTTTTCGAGTCGAGAGGCACGTCGGTGTCGCCGGAGCGAGCCGACTGCACTGCGGTGCCTTTAAGGAACGGGAAATGGAGGTGGGGGCCTGCGGAGCGCCAAGCCTACGCCGAAACCCACAACTACCTCGCCGTTTTGATCCGCAAGGCCCTGACCCGCCTGTCACCTTCCTATTCCAGTATCGGAGCCTGGGTGTCCCCCGGTCTCACCCACCGCAGCTTCCTGGCGGATCGGGCCTTTCGGCGCGCCGAAGGTTTGCCGATGTCCAGAAGCGGCGTCGAGGGTCCGGTGAAGCTGGTCGGGGTTCTTGAGGAGTCTCCCGCTCTCGTCACCGTGATGCCGAGCCAGGACCAGCTGGAAGATGCTCGTTCCCGCCTGGCGGTTCGATTGCAGGCGGAGGGTCGAAATGCCACTCCGGGAGCGGTCCGGGCCGTCTACGCCCGGGGAGACGGTAACGACACCCCGCTGGGACTCCCCGAAACCCTCACCCATCTGGTCGATTGGCTAGGACAGTGCTGAAAAACGAATCTTACGGGGTTCGGTGGTCGGCAAACCGCCTGGTCAGACAGTTGCGGGTTAGCGGTGAACCCCTTTGTACGGGGTTTCTCAGCACCCTCCTAGACCGGGGATGACTCATCCACCGACGGCCGGACGCGAAGATGTGGCGACCACCGCGCGGATGGTGGTCTCGGCCGGTCTCGTAGAAGCCTTCGGTCACGTCTCGGCTCGGACCCCCACCGGGTTTTTCATTACTAGCACCCGTCCTCTGGCGGCGGCGACAGCAGCCGACGTCATCGAAGTAAAAGGAGGGACTCCGGTTAGGGGACCTGTTGGTGAGCTGCCCCTCGAAGCTCCGATGCACGACGCGATTTACCGAGCCCGACCCGATGTGGCCGCCATCTGCCGCGGTCATCCACCTTTCGCAGTGGCGTGGGGGGTTACCAGCGAGCGCCTACCGCTCCTGCACGGTTTGGGCGGCATGGCGGGAGGGATGGTTAGGGTGCATCCGGACATCCGGCTGGTCAAATCCCGAGAGGCCGGAGAAGCGGTGGCCCGTACACTCGGTGACAACTCCGGCCTCCTCTTGCAAAGCAATGGATGCCTTACGGTCGGTGCCGATCTACTGGAGGCGGCCACTCGCTTGTGGTATCTGGAAGAACGCGCCCGGGTGGTGATACAGGCTCGCAGCGCCCGGATCGGGATGGTGGAGACACCCGGAAGAGTATGGCGATCCAGGTTGGCGGATTCAGGTGCCGAGCTGATCCGGGCCAAACAGTGGATGCTCAAGACCTACGGAACCGCCCCACCGAAGGAGGAGTGAGGAAATGACCGGTCCCAAACAGCTCGACACCCGCCCGGTGATGACGAGGGAGGACTCCGATTCGTACCGCAGGGACTTTGTGGACCACTTGTGCCAGACCGTCCCGGGCATCAAGGAGAACGTAATAGTCGATGCCGCCGGATGTTCCCTCAAGACCGCCGAGGGTCGCATCCTGCTGGACATGATTTCGGGTATCGCGGTCTCGAACGTCGGCCATTGCCATCCGGCGGTGGTGCAGGCGGTCAAAGACCAGATCGACCGGTTCGCGCACGTTGATGTCTACGGCCGCTTCACGCTGCCCCCCCAGGTTGAGATCGCTCGCCGTCTGGCCTCGGTCACCCCCGGCAACCTCGATGTCGCGTTTCTGACCAGCACCGGAACCGAAGCCACCGAGGGCGCCCTGAAACTAGCCCGCAAGTACACCGGTCGTCCCGGTTTCGTGGCATTCCGGCAGGCGTTCCACGGTCGCACCTTCGGTTCGCTCTCCGTTACATGGAAAGAGGAGTGGCGCAAGCCGTTCGAACCGCTACTGGAACCGGTCCGCTTCGTTCCCTTCGACGACCTCGACGCCGCATCCGAGGCGATCGATGGTGACATAGCGGCGGTAATCGTCGAACCGGTGCAGGGAGAGGGGGGAGTGCGGATCCCTTCGGATGGTTTCCTTCCCGGCCTCAGAGAGATTTGCACCGAACGAGGCGCCCTCCTCATTTGCGATGAGGTGCAGGGTGCCATGGGTCGTTCGGGCCACTGGTTCTCCTGCCAGAACTGGGACGTCACGCCCGATGTGATCACGGTCGCCAAGGCCTTCGGGGGAGGTCTACCGCTGGGGGCTTTCATCTCCACCGAAACGATCTTCTCCACCTTCCTGGACCCGCCGCTGTCCCATCTCACTACCTTCGGAGGTAACCCGGTATCGTGCGCCGCAGCGGTAGCCGCCTTCGACGTGATCAAAGGTGAAGGTTTGGTCGATCGAGCGGCGCGGTTGGGGAAGTATCTGCGGGACGGTCTGCGCTCGGTACGGGATGAACACCCAGCCGTGGTCCGGGTTCGTGGACTCGGGTTATGGTGCGCTTTCGATGTCCGTCCGGTGGAGTTGGCCCAGCCGCTCGTTACGGAAATGGCGAGACAGGGTGTCGTAGTCGGTTCGATGCTCAACTCGGCGGGCACGGTCCGGGTGGCTCCCCCGCTGATCATCACACGCACGGAGATCGACCGGTTCACCGACGTGCTGGCCGCCTCCATCGCAGTACTCACAGCTGGACGATGACACCCCTACCGAACCGGGAAGCGGTGATTGTAAGGGGCGCTTGGGTCCTCACCATGAGCGGGGATCCACCGCTTGAGGACGGCGCGGTGCTCCTCAGCGGTACCAAGATCACCCAAGTAGGGCCATACCGTCGGATTCGCCGCGATCACCCCTCCGTGCCGGTGGTAGGAGACGGTCTAGGAATCGTCATGCCGGGAATGATCAACGTCCACACGCACCTCTCAGAGGCCCTGATACCCGGTATGGGATCTGAAAAGACCCTCTACGAGTGGGGGGAGGACATCGTCACCCCCGTTTCTCGAATCCTCACCAGGCAGATGGCTCGGGAGGGAACCAAACTCAAGGCGATCGAGATGATCCGCAGCGGTATCACCTACGTGAACGACATGTTCGTGCACTCCAATTCCGGATCGAGAGCTTCCCTCGGGGTGGTCGACGGTCTGGCGGAGGTGGGATTGCGAGGGACGGTGAGCTTCGGCGCCGAAGATGCGCTCGGCGAGACGACCGGCGCCCCGCCCATGACCGTGAACGAGGTAATCAAGGAACACCACCTCTTGGCGCGCCATGCCGGGCGGTCCGAGATTCTCGACTTCAGGTACGGGATCGGTACGTTGCTCGGCCAATCCGACGAGCTTCTGGAAGCCGGAGCAGCCGAATGTCGCGGGTACTTCTGGGGAGTCCACACCCATCTCGCCGAGGTCAGGGAAGAGGTGGTACATGCCTCGTTGCGGTGGGGGAGGCGCCCGGTTTCCCAAGCGGCGGAGCTAGGCCTTCTCGATGCTCGGATGCTGGCCGCTCACCTGATCTGGATCACCGAGGAGGACATCCGGTTGCTCGCCGAGGCGAACGTTTCGGTGGCGCATAACCCGGTCGCCAACATGATTCTCGGATCCGGGGTGTGTCCGGTCTCCCGACTGGCCACTGAAGGGTTGGCGGTGGGCATCGGCACCGACGGGGCTGCTTCCAACGATTCCCAGAACATGTTCGAGGCGGTCAAGATAGCCGCTTTGCTACAGAAGGTGCATCATCTCGATCCGGCGGTGATTTCCGCTTCCGACGTGCTGCGGATGGCCACCATCGAAGGTGCCCGCGCTCTCGGGGCCGACTCTGTGGTAGGCAGTCTCGAGGCGGGGAAGTACGCCGATCTGATCCTGCTGGATCCGACGGTCGAGTTGGCGGCTATTCATGACCCTTACCAGCAGGTGGTGTACTGCTCAGGTCCCCGATCGGTGAGCAACGTGTGGGTCGATGGACGCCGGTTGCTGGCCGACGGCCACCTTACGACCATCGACGAGCCTCAACAGATTGCTCGCAGCCGCTCACTTGCTCGAACCGTGGCGAGGAGGGCGAGGCTGAGCGGGGTTCATTCCTTCCTATGACCAGGGTTGCGGTCATAGGTGGCGGCCACAACGGTCTGGTGTGTGCGTGCTACCTGGCCGACTCGGGTGTCGAGGTGACCGTTTTCGAAGCCAACCCCACCGCGGGAGGTTGTATCTGGACCGAGCAACTCCCGTCCGGTCATCGTATCGAACGAGGGGCGATAGACCACGGTCCCATCCTGGAAGTGGTCGAAGAACTGGATCTCGCCCGGTTCGGTCTGGAGTACGCCTTCCGGGAGGTGACTGCGGGCGCTGGCTACCAGGACGGAACCCGCTTGCTCTTTCATCAGGACCTCCAGTCGACCCTGGCGGGTTTCTCGGACCTGGATCAGGCCGACGTCGCCGGTTACGAGCGGCTGGCGCGGATCGGGTCTGATCTACTGTCCATGCTGGGTGGCCTGCCATCGGGTCCCTCCCTTTCCGACATTGCCGGGCTACGCCCGACCGACCGGGTCGATCCCATGCGGCTGATCCTGGCTTCATCGGAAAAGGTCGTGACCGGCCACATCGACAATCCACACATAACAGCCGCACTCACCATGTACGGCGCCTTCAGCCAACTACCTCCCTGGCTTCCCGGAACCGGACTGTTCGGTTTGCTGCTGGCGGGATCCCATGGGCATGGCCCCGGACGACCCATCGGCGGCTCGGTCCGCCTGATAACTGCTCTAACCGAGTTTCTCGAATCCGCCGGAGGAACCCTCCAAACCGGGGAAGCGGTGATGTCGATCGACAGAGCGGGTGGGCAAGTGGTGGTACGGACTCCCGAAGGTAATTACGGTGGGTTCGACAGCGTAATTTCCACCCTCGACGTGGTCCGAACCTGCCGGCTGCTCGATCCCCCACCACCCGCCCTGGAGGATGCAGGCCGGATGGCGAGAAGCGGGGGCCTCAACATTGCCGAGTTCAAGATCGATCTGGCTCTGTCAGCTCCGGCCGGACCGGGCCGATTCGGTCATCCGGAAGCGATATGGATGCTCCAGCCTCATCCGGGCGCCATGGGGCGCTCGTTCGGTGAGATAGTGGCCGGTCAGATGCCGTCAGAGCCGGCCATCCTGTGGGCGTCTCCCTCGGCCCTCGACCCCTCGGGAGCGCCGTCCCGAGGGGGGACCGCATGGATGTCGACATTCGTACCTGCCCGCCTCAAAGATGGGGAATGGAGCGATGGCAATCTGATGGCTATGGCCGACGCGGTGTTGGACAGCTTCGCCTCGATATGCGGCGAGGATGTCCGCGACCATGTGGTCGATATGCGCGTTACCGGGCCACAAGCATGGCAAAGGCGTACCGGCGCGGTCTACGGTAACCCCAACCATATCGATATGACCATTGATCAGATGTTCTCGCAGAGACCTCCGACCGGTCTCGGATATCGCACCGGTGTGCCGTGGCTTTACCTGTCCGGCGCCGGTACGTTCCCGGGCGGCGGACTGACGGGCCTGCCCGGCAAGAATGCTGCCCTCGCCCTTCTCCGAGACCTCGGGCGGAAACTACCCAGGGGCAATAAACTGTCCCCTTTCGCCGCCGCACGTCACGGCTGGCGTCTCTACCGGGCGTTGACTCGGTGATAATCGACACGGATCAGGGGTTGATCGACGCCGTCACCGGCTACCAGCCGGCGGCAACCATCAGCACCGCTCTCCATATCGGGGTTTTTGACGCTCTCGGATCCACTCGGATGGAAGCCGTCGCGCTCGCGGGCGCACTAGGAGCGGATCCCGACAATCTGGAGGCGCTGCTGGAGGCCCTGCGATCCTTGGGTCTGGTGGAACGAACGGCCGGGGGATACGCCGCTTCCGACTTTGCTCGGCGACGGCTGGGGCCCGGTGGAGATATGGCGCTGGTAGTCGCCAAGGAGGCGACGTTCGCGGAGGCGTGGGCAAACCTTGACCAGGTGATCCTTCAGGGTCATCCGGTGCTGACGCCGTGGAGAGAACTGCTCCGGACCCGGCCCGAGCAAGCCAGGGCCTTTCTGGATGCGCTGGACGTTCTAGCCCGGATCGGCGGACCTCCACTGGAACGGATCGACGCCCTGGCTAGCGGAGAACGGGTGCTGGACGTGGGGGGTGGTCTCGGCGCCTACTCGCGACTGCTTGATGCGGCCGGATGTCGGGTAACTTTGGTGGACCTCCCGCAGGTCGCCGAATGGGCCGGAGAGGGACTGGTCGATACCGGGGTATCGGTCGTCGGGGTAGACCTCTTCGACCACCCCTCGTGCGGGGTGGGCCCCGGTTCGATGGATGCGGCTTTGGTATCGCATCTGCTTCACGACCTTCCCCGGTCCCTAGGGGTGGACCTCTTGCGGAGGGTGCGCAAAGCCCTGGTCAGCGGTGGCCGGGTAGTAGTCAACGACTTCTCGATGGACAGCGGACCCGGCGCTTTCGGAACGATGTTCGACCTGATGATGAGAGTCGAAACCGGGGGCGCTGCTCATTCCCGTTCCACCCTCGTTTCGATGCTGCGGGAGTCTGGGTTCGCCCGACCGGAAGTGCTGGACTTCGACGATCCGCTGACTGTGGTGGTAGGGACGAAGACATGAGCAGACCGTCCCGTTCTCTGGAGGATGTTTACTTGCTGATACTCGAACGTCTCGGTTCCGGTTCCTTCCCATTGGGTTCACGCCTTCCCTCCTGCCGGAAGCTCGCCGAAGAGATCGGGTCCAACCCTTCCACCGTCAGCCGTGCCCTCAGGCGACTGGCGGCGGACGGATTGATCCGAACCGAGGAGCGAATCGGATCTTTCGTTACCGCTACCCAACCCTCTAGGGTCGACTCGGAAGCCCAACTCGTTCTAGACATGGCCCGGGTAGTTTCGAGAGCGAGCGCGGCCGGATATGACCGTTCCAAGGTTATGAACTTGTTCGAAGCCGCCCTCGCCTCGACATCGACCAGCGCCAAGGTGGCCTTTGTCGAATGCAATGCGATCGATCTGAAACGTATGGCCGGCATCGTGCAGAACGCGACCGGCGTCGAAGTCCGGCCCGTTCTTCTGGATGACTTGCCGGACCGCTGGACCGACGACTTCGAGGTGGTTGCGGTTCCTCTGTTTCACCTCGCCGATGTGGCCGCCAAGCCGCCCGGACTGGATAGGGTGGTGGAACTCAACTTCGTGCCAACCCCTGAAACCCTGCGCCGGGTCGCCACACTCGCTCCCGGAAGCAGGGCGGTGGTAGTGCTGCCCATGGAGCGGGGGATCGTCAGGGTTTCCTCCCTTGTCCGGCAGTACTATGGGGGAAGCATCGTCACCCATCTGGGCGGCGCCGACGACATCCCCGATCTGGGCCCCGACGATGTTCTGGTGACTACCCGCGCTCTCGGTCTGTCGCGGTCGGAGCAGGATCGGCTACCGGGTGTCATCGTGCTGGATTGGGTGCTTGACCAGCACTCCGCCCGGACGTTCCGCCTGCGGGTCGAGCAGGCCGCGCCTTGATCGCCCTTGTCGCGGCCCTACACCGGAAGTAACCCTATCGAGCCTTCCGGGACCACCGGCCGGCCGGGTTATGTGCCGCCTCCGGGCGGTATCCTGTTCCATCCACAACCGTAGAGGTGTCGCATGATCTTCCTAGCCCAGCAAACCGGATCCGGCTTGTCAGCTGCCTGCGAAAGCAGTGGATTCGTATGTGACGCCGTTTACGAATGGTCCGGGAGCCGGCTGCTTGCGGAGTTGACGGCCTGGTTCGTGGGGCGTGGCTTGACCGTAGTGCTGTTTCTGTTTGCCGGATGGGTGGCGTCCCGTATCGTCAAGCGAGCGATTTCCCACTTCACCAAACGTCTCGACCGCCCGTCCCTGCGGGATGTGGGGCGTGACCCCACCTTGTCGATCGAAGCCGAAGCTTTGCGAGCCAAGGCTAGGACCGAAACCCTCGCCGGAGTGCTACGCAGCGTAGCCTTATTCGGGATCTGGAGCCTTACCTTCCTCTTGGCGCTGGGTCAACTGGGACTCAATCTGGGTCCGCTGATCGCCGGCGCCGGAATAGTGGGCGTCGCGATTGGTTTCGGCGCCCAATCGGTGGTTAGGGACTTCCTGAGCGGGTTCTCCATGATGATCGAAGACATCTACAGCGTGGGGGATGACATCGACTTCGGTCGGGGTCGGGGAACGGTCGAGAAGATCTCACTCCGATCCACCTCGATACGCAACCGTCAAGGTGTTGTTTGGAACGTTCCCAACGGGAAGCTCGACTTCGTAGCCAACTACTCCCAGCTGTGGGCCCGCGCGCAAGTCGATATCGAGGTGTCATACGATTGTGACCTCCGCCAAGCGATGGACGTGATCCGTCAAGCAGGTCAGCAAATGTGGGAGGATCCCGAATGGGGTCATGACGAACTATCCGAGCCCCCCCAAGTCAAAGGTGTCCAGTCGCTCGGCGAATCCGGTATCTTCATCCGGGTAAGGGCCAAGACCCGCCCTTCCGTCCAATGGAGAACGGAAAGGGAATTGCGCCTGCGGATCAAAGAAGCGCTCGATGCCGCCGGAATCGAGATGCCATACCCCCACCGGACCCTGATAGTTCGAGGCGACGGCACCGGAGAGCTAGCTCAAGGGGACCGGGAAGAGCGCGGAGACGGGCTACTCGATCTCGCCCGCTGAGACCCCTTCGATGGAGGGGCACCGCTTCAGCGCCGAGTCCCGATGCGCGACGATCGCAGGCTTGGAGCCGGGTTTCGTACCGACGAAGACACGGAGTGGCTCCGCAGCGATGCTCGGAATGCCGGGTCGGTTGTCGGTACGCTCACGGCAAGCGAGGACGGGGGTAGGGCCGGCCACGCATACCACCTCCCCGGACTGATACGGTCCCACCCGATACTAGAATTACAACAATGAAACAACTTGGGGAACTCGTGGGTGACCGGGTCAATGTTCTGTTCAAGGGCAATGGGCTCTGGTCTGCCGGTTGGTCATTCTCATCGTTGTTCGTGTTGCTTTCTGACCGTAGAACCACCCGGGCTCTGGTTCAGGTGCTCGGAGGTAGGCCGTGAGATGGTCGGCGCTGCCCCCGTTGCGTGTCGAGGAGCTTTGTTCGGAAGCGGCAGAGTTTGCCGCGGTGGAGTTCGCCCATGTGGATCCAGATCTGTATGGCGTGACAGACGGCAAGGCCGTAGGGACCTACGTGGAGCACAAATTCCGGGATTGGTTGCGAACCAAGTACAACTTCGAGGAGGGCAGTTCGGCAATAGGGATAGATTTCCCGGGTATCGGTGTGGACATGAAGGTCACCAGTGTCCGGCAACCGCAGTCGTCGTCTCCCTTCAAGTCAGCCCGCCAGAAGGTACTAGGACTTGGGTATTCATTGCTCGTCTTTGTCTACCGCAAGACGGATAACCATGTTGAGCGGGTTGGGAGTCTGGACATCCTGCATGTGGTCTTTGTGGATGAGTCCAGTACGGCGGATTACCAGACCACACGGGGTATCAGGGAGATCATCGAGCATGACGGCAACGTGGATGACCTGGTTGCGTTCATGATGGATCGGAATCTTCCGATTGATGACGTTGCTGCGACACGGCTAGCGGAGGAGTTGTTGGAGAACCCACCCAAGGTAGGGTATTTGACAATCTCGAACGCCCTCCAATGGCGGTTACAGTACAAGCGGGTTATCGACAGGGCAGGATCCGTTGATGGGGTCTTGCGGGTGGATTAGAGCGTGGGTAGACGGGCTAAGTTGGAGTTCGGTGATTTTCAGACCCCTAGAGGCCTCGCGCTAGCTGTATGTGATGTGGTACGACACCGGGTAGCTCCAAGGTCGGTCGTTGAACCAACTTGCGGGAAGGGATCGTTCCTGAGGGCTGCGGTAGCAACGTTTCCCGAGTGTGAACGGTTTCTGGGGTTCGAGATCAACCCGGAGTACGTACAGTCGGCTCGGACCGTGACGGACGCAGTCATACGCTGCGTCAACTTTTTTGACCAGGACTGGCCGTCAACGCTTGGAGACCTTCCGGAGCCGGTTCTCGTTGTGGGCAATCCACCTTGGGTTACGAACTCGAGGGTCGGGGCGTTGGGAGGCTCAAATCTTCCGACGAAATCCAACTTCCATCGACTCAACGGACTCGATGCGCTTACAGGAAAGAGCAACTTTGACATCTCTGAGTGGATGCTGTCTCACCTTCTAGAGACGCTCTCCGGGAGGGAAGCTGTGCTGGCGATGCTCTGCAAGACCACCGTAGCCAGAAAGGTGCTTTACCACGCCTGGAGTCGTAACCTCCAGATTGCCGACGCCACGCTGTACCAGATCAACGCGGTTGAGCACTTTGGGGCCTCCGTTGATGCATGTCTGTTGATCTGCGTGCTGGAACCAGGAGCAACTTCTAACGAATGTGCTGTTTATCCTAACCTCGAAGCATCCTCGTCCAGCACAGTGTTTGCCTACCGTCATGGTCGGCTGGTGGCCGACCTTGACGCTTACGATTCCTATGGTCACCTACGCGGATCCTCGCCTCTCAGGTGGAGGTCGGGTATCAAACACGACTGTGCACGGGTTATAGAGTTGTGGTCGGAAGGGGATGGCCGTTTCCGTAACGGGTTCGGCGAGGTCGTACGCCTCGAAGCAACCTATCTCTATCCGATGCTCAAGAGTTCCGATCTAACAAAGCCGGTCCCGACACCTTCACGTCATATGCTCGTGACTCAACACACGGTGGGGGAAGACACATCCGGGATCGCTCAGAAGGCGCCTCACACCTGGAGATACCTCCAGTCCTATGCCGACCTCCTTGACCGACGAGCCAGTTCCATCTATCGAAACCGCCCACGCTTCTCGATATTTGGTGTAGGTCCTTATGGCTTTGCTCCCTGGAAGGTGGCCACCTCTGGATTCTACAAACAACTCGCCTTCAGATGCGTTGGACCATCCGGCGGTAAGCCGGTCGTGCTTGACGATACCTGCTACTTCCTACCCTGCCGTACCCAACGCGACTCCGAACTTCTCCTCCAGTTACTCAATTCGCGAGCCTCGAAGGGCTTTTTTCGGTCCAGTATTTTCTGGGATGCAAAGCGCCCTATCACAGCCCAGCTCTTAAGAGGTCTCGATCTGGGGTCGCTAGCTGACCAAGAGGGAGTATCACTACCTGTTTGGTCAAACATAGACCAGCTGTCATTAACCGGAATGTAGCTTTGCTAGTGTCGGGCAACACCTTCTGGCTGCCTGAGGTCGGATCAACCAACCGACAGTCACATTCACCCATACATCAGGTAGGGTTTCGTCCCGGCCGCCTGCTGACACCGGGTTTTGGTTTCCCCTCAGACCAGAACGCCGAGGCGGGACGGCGGCGATGCGGTCGTCGATCCGTCCCGCAACTGCACCGGGGTGGACTATTAACCCGGCGGGAAGGGCGTCGCCTAGGGAGCCTCGCAGCGTTGCAAGATGGAGCGCGTCAGCGGTGGTGACCGCTTGGCCGAACTTCGCCTCGAGGCCACGACTCCACCATTACCGGATAGTCTAGGGCCTGTTGACACTGGTGTAGTTACATATGTGCTATTATCCAGTGTATGGAGATCACACAGTCACAATTCGAACGTATCAAGCACTTGTTTCCCACTCAGGGCGGTAACGTGGTGATATCCAACCTGGTCGCGGTCAACGGGTTGCTGTATGTAGCCGAGAACGGTTGTAAATGGCGGGCGTTGCCGAAACGGTTCGGGAAATGGTCCACCCTGTACAGGCGGATGAACCGCTGGTCCAAGAACGGGGTCCTGGACCGGATACTCAACGGGTTGGCCCAAGAAGGAATCATCAACATCGAAGTGGACGTCGTCTCGGTGGACAGCACAACCGTCAAAGTACACCCGGACGGTACCGGCGCTCTAAAAAAAACGGTCCGCAGGCTATCGGCCGCTCACGCGGGGGGTTAACCACCAAAATACACATGGCAGCCGCCGGCGACCGCACCGCGATCCACTTCAAACTCTCCGCAGGCCAAGACCACGACGCCCCCCACGGAAGGGAACTCGTCAACCGGTTGAAACCCCCATCCGAACAGGCTGAAACCCCATCCGAGCAGGGGGAAGAGCCGGAGCAGTTGCAATTCTTCGTCGTCGCCGACCGGGCGTACGAAGGCGACGAAACCCGAAGCCTGATCACCGACCGCGGGTACACACCGGTCATACCACCCAAAAGCAACCGTAAACAACCCTGGGACTACAACCGGGAAATCTACAAACGACGAAACGAAGTAGAACGGCTATTCCGCCGGATCAAAGCCTACCGGCGTGTCTTCTCCCGCTACGACAAACTCGACACAGTCTTCAAAGGGTTCATAACCCTCGTACTCATCATCGAAGCCCTACGAATGTGACAAGACCAACCATGTCAACCCCTACGAACACGCCGCCAAAATAGTGTCAACAGGCCCTAATCCATTATCAGACTGTGGATGGTGTATTAGCCAAATGTGCAGAACACGCTAGTCCTGCCGAATGTCCGGGGCTGATCACATCCCATAGACACAGGTAAGTCTGAATTAACCGGTGAAGATGCGTTGGTGTTGGATTTGGACTCGACGATCTGTGAAGTGTGGGCTCCTGGTCGTCGCGGACGCTTTTGCTGCTTTGGCACGGATAGCTGAACGCAATCTGGATCTGCTGAAAGTCGGGGCCCACGCTCTTCGAGCGGCTCGACACAGGAATACGGTTCCTGACCGTGAGGACGCCATCAACGTCGCGGGCATCGCCCCCAAAGACTAGCGCCGCGTCATCATCCGACCGAGAGTGACCACCCATAGGGTCGCGGTGGATGCTATCCTAAAAGGTAGTGTGGTGGTTGGTTTATTAGACATCCGAACAAAGACGTTCAACGATTAGTACAGACGCTGATCGATAAGCAATGGGAGATAGAGTTGTCGAGTGGGCACCCATAGGCTCGAGTGAAGTGTCCTCACGGGTGCTGTCTCTGGCACATATACAGCACTCCCCGGTCGCCAACCAACCGCGCCAAGCAGATTCTACGGAAAGCGGGTAAGTGCCCATGGTGGTAGAAGGCCAGGAGCATGAGTTCGACCTGCTGTTGGCGGAATGCGATATTGACTCGCCGACGCTTGCAGACGCATTATATGAAGCTGGGTGCGATGACGCCCTAGTCGGTCGGAATGGCGAAGGCCCTGTGATCGCCTTCACTCGCGAGGCCCTGTCCCGTTCTGATGCTGTTCAGAGTGCGATAGCTGACGCTGAGTCGGTGTCCGGCGTCAGAGTCCTAGAAGTAGTCTGGGAATAGCCGCCTCCCTCGCGCGGGAGCCGATTCCTGACTCGGCAGCCCCGCAGTAGTGTTCGTTATCAGGCCCGAGCGAGCAGGGAGTGTCGGGAGAGATCGGAGCGTTTGGCGAGGCGATGGGCGAGCGGCCGCGACTTTCGTACCACTTCGGTGATATCTACACCGGCAGTAGCACCCTTGGCCAGCACTCTCGAACCGGCTACCCACACATCGGAAACTTCGCGTGGGCCGGCACAGTACACGATCGCTTGGAATGGATCATGGATGTTCGCCAACGCGGGGGAGGAGCCGTCGAATACCACCAAATCGGCCTGCTTGTCCGGCTCCAGCGAACCGATGGTGTCGTCGAGGCGGAGGGATCGGGCGCCTTCGATGGTCGCCATCGCCAAGGCGTCGCGAGCGGAGAGGGCGGTCGCTTGGAGATGGTCCACTCGCTGCAGGAGCACGGCTAGCTTGATCGCCTCCAGCATGTCTTGGCGGTCGTTGCTGGCAGGACCGTCCACCCCGATACCGACCATCACGCCGAGACGGCGCAGGGCGGGGACCGGGCAAACTCCGGAGGCGAGAATCATGTTCGACACCGGATTGTGGGCCACCCCTACTCGGTGCTCGGCCAGGATCTCACGGTCGTTGTGGTCCACCCATACGCAGTGGGCGGCGATCGTCGGTCCCTGGAACAATCCGAGCCGGGCGCACTGCTCGATCGGGGTGTATCCGGTTGCGGCCCGCACCGCGGTTACCTCTTCCCGAACCTCGTGCAGATGGATGTGGCTTCCATGCTCTGCCGCCATGTTCACCGATTGTTCGAACAGCTCAGGTGACTGAGCCCCCAGCAGGGCTATCCCAACCCGGAATCGGGAGAGCCGACTCGCCTCGCATGCTTCCCGCAGCGCGATGTGCTCCTCGATGATTGCCGGTACCGGAGCGCCTCGTCTGTCGGCGGCGCCGAACGTGACCACTCCCCGCATTCCCAGCTCATCCAGTGCCTTTACCACACCCGGAGTCACCGGTTGGTCGGAGGGGTCACAAACAAACATGTCGCTGGCAACGGTGATCCCGGTCCGCAGCATCTGTGCGCCGGCCAGCAGCGTACCTACATAGGCCGTTTCGTAATCGTGGTGGGGCGCTGTCGGGTTGACCACCGCTTCGATCCATTCCCAGAGGGTGAAGTCCTCCGCGATCCCGGTGAACAGGGCTTCGGAGAAATGCCCATGGGTGTTGACAAAGCCGGGAGTGACGATCGAGTACCGGTCACCGTACACTTTATCGTCTGGGTGGAGTCGTCGAAGGTCGGTCCACGACCCGACCGCGTCGATGGTCTCACCCACGATGCGTACCGCCCCGTCCTCGACCATTTCGGGCGTAGACGAAGTGAGGATGTATCCCCCTCGGATCAGAATCCCTCGGTCGGTCATAGCGATCGGGGAGGGGTGTGAAAGTCGTACAGGTCCGGGCCCGGCTTGACCAGATCCTCGTACATCTCCGGACGACGGGCTCGGAGCAGACCGGGGATCGAGGAAAACCCCTTGGGTTCCACCATCGAATCATCCCGGGACCGCAGCCATTCCACCCGATCGAGGTCGAGCGTCGCCACCAGCACCTCCTCGGTTCCCGAGCTCACCGCCACCTCCTCGGGACCGGCGATCATCGCCGCGCCCACCTCGTCACGCCAAATGTTGTTGGTCATAGCCACGTAACACAGATTCTCGATAGCTCGGACACGCACGACGGATTGCCAGTTATCGGTGAGGGATGTGAAACCCCCTCCAGCCGGTGACAGGATGACTTGGGCGCCCCGAAGGGCGAGAGCCCTGGTCGGTTCGGGAATCCACAATTCGGAGCAGACAACGATCCCCACCCCGACTTCCTCCAGGGTGACGAATCCCAACGATTCCCCGGGCGCTACCCACACCCTCGCCTCGTCGGGTGGCAGAGTGGCCGGATGGGCGCGTTCGTACCTCAACACCTGGCGGCCTCGTTTGTCGAGGACGTAGACCACCAGCCGGTAGTGGCCGTCTCCGCACAGTTCCATCCTGCTCCAGCAGATCGCTAATCCGTGCGCCGCGGCTGCGGCCGCCATGGCGGGAGATGCCTCGTAGGAGTCCCTCGGCTTGGTGAGAACCGGGCCGGGATAGCCCTCCGGGAAGAGGATCAGGTCTGCTCCCAGGGCGGCGGCCCGGGCGGCTATTTCAACCGCCCGGGCTACGTTCACCTCGGCGTCAGGCTCCACCACCGTCCGGGGCTGGGCTACCCCCAGACGAAGGCTCGTTGACGCCATCGAGCTACAGCCCGATGTTGTAGTCGATGAATTCGTTGGTTACTAGGTCTTCGGGTGCGAGTCCGGAGACGTCGGCGTCGGTTACTTGGTCGATGATTCCGAGTAGTTCGACGACTCGGTCCATGTCGAAGTCGCCCAAGGTGTCGTTGTCGCCGTTGCCCATGATTCCGAGTTCCAGCATGGTGGCGACCGCGAAGTCGGCTACACCCTCGGTGTAGATCCATCCGGTGTCGTAAGTGTCCACCAACTCCAGGATCAGCTGGTTGGTCGGATCGGGATTGTTGAGGAAATCAACATGGGCCTGCTGGATGATCGGAACAACCTGCCTGAGGCAGTCCGCCCGATCCACCGCGTCGGTGGCTCTAACACCGAGAGCCTGGAAATACTCCCTGAACCCGGTGTCATGAATCAACTGGGTCCGTACCGGTTTGCCCCATTCGGGTACTTCCACTTCGTAGATGTACGGCTCGGCGGTAGCGAAACCGGCCTCGGCGACTTGCCCGCCCTGGCCGATGAACGCAGCCGGTTTGGGCTGATCGGTGAGATCCATCTGGGACTCATCCATAATCCCCTCGGCGACCCACCAGTCCTGGAACACGTCAGGCCGTCCCAACAGAATGGTGGCGCCCTCATCCTTGAGATCAGCAATCTCGTTCACATTCGGATACGTCTCCGGATCCCAATAAACCGCGAAAGCGCTCTTCTCGAAGGTGGCCATAACACTCACGATCGGAACATCCGCGTAACTGGCCATAGCCTCAGTCGCCCGCACGAACCCCATGAAAATGTCTTGATCCTGATACAGCAGCGACTGAACCGGCTGGAAACCAACCGCGAAACCACCGATCCGAACCTCAACATCGATACCGGTGTCCTCGCCGCCCGCAACCAGCGGACCACGCACACTCTTGGCATCAACATCAATCTCGTAACCGTCACCCACCAACTGGTAAATACCACCATGCTCCGACTCAGGCTCCCAATCCAACTGAATCACCAACGGATCAGGACAAACCCCCGCCAAAGACACCATCTCCTCCTCCGGCATGGCGGCCTCATGGGATAACCCGATGTTGTAGTCGATGAATTCGTTGGTTACTAGGTCTTCGGGTGCGAGTCCGGAGACGTCGGCGTCGGTTACTTGGTCGATGATTCCGAGTAGTTCGACGACTCGGTCCATGTCGAAGTCGCCCAAGGTGTCGTTGTCGCCGTTGCCCATGATTCCGAGTTCCAGCATGGTGGCGACCGCGAAGTCGGCTACACCCTCGGTGTAGATCCATCCGGTGTCGTAAGTGTCCACCAACTCCAGGATCAGCTGGTTGGTCGGATCGGGATTGTTGAGGAAATCAACATGGGCCTGCTGGATGATCGGAACAACCTGCCTGAGGCAGTCCGCCCGATCCACCGCGTCGGTGGCTCTAACACCGAGAGCCTGGAAATACTCCCTGAACCCGGTGTCATGAATCAACTGGGTCCGTACCGGTTTGCCCCATTCGGGTACTTCCACTTCGTAGATGTACGGCTCGGCGGTAGCGAAACCGGCCTCGGCGACTTGCCCGCCCTGGCCGATGAACGCAGCCGGTTTGGGCTGATCGGTGAGATCCATCTGGGACTCATCCATAATCCCCTCGGCGACCCACCAGTCCTGGAACACGTCAGGCCGTCCCAACAGAATGGTGGCGCCCTCATCCTTGAGATCAGCAATCTCGTTCACATTCGGATACGTCTCCGGATCCCAATAAACCGCGAAAGCGCTCTTCTCGAAGGTGGCCATAACACTCACGATCGGAACATCCGCGTAACTGGCCATAGCCTCAGTCGCCCGCACGAACCCCATGAAAATGTCTTGATCCTGATACAGCAGCGACTGAACCGGCTGGAAACCAACCGCGAAACCACCGATCCGAACCTCAACATCGATACCGGTGTCCTCGCCGCCCGCAACCAGCGGACCACGCACACTCTTGGCATCAACATCAATCTCGTAACCGTCACCCACCAACTGGTAAATACCACCATGCTCCGACTCAGGCTCCCAATCCAACTGAATCACCAACGGATCAGGACAAACCCCCGCCAAAGACACCATCTCCTCCTCCGGCATGGTCTCCTCGGTGGCGGTTGTGACCGGCGCGGCTTGGGTGGTGGACGTAGCAGCCGTGTCGGCTACGGTAGGTTCCGGTTCGTCGTCACCTCCGCAGGCCGCCGCGATCAGCGCTAGTGCGGTCATTGTGGCGATCAGGATCCTGGTTCGCCCCTTCCGTTTTCTTACCATCTCAGCGTCCTTTCCTAGGTCGGTTATTGGTGATGACGGTCTGCGTGTTCATTAATCGCGCTCATCAGCCCACGACGGGTCCCAGTGGCCGACCGCGCGACGTCCGATGAGGCCGAAGATCCAGAACACGACCACCCCCAGCAGGCACGCGGCGATGACCGCCGCCAGCAGCTCCTCGCTCTTGAGTCGGCGGCTGTAGCGATCAAGGAGTATTCCAAGTCCCGGTTGGCCGCGACCGAAAAAGAAGTCGCCCACGATGGCGCCGATTACCGACAACCCGGCGGAGGTGCGTAACCCCGTGAAGATCAGCGGCCTTGCGGCGGGGATCTGGAGCCGGAGAGCTCGTGTCCAGCGGTTTGCCTTATGGAGCGTCAGAAGGTCGTGCAGCTTCGGTTCGACCGACTGGAGACCGGTCAGGGAATTGATTACGATCGGGAAGAGGGCGATGATCACGCACACAATTATCCGCGACATCAGCCCGAAGCCGAACCAGAATCCGAGCAGGGGAACGAGCGCCAGGATCGGGACGGTCTGGCAGACAACCGCCCATGGGTAGAGCGAGCGTTCGATCCACTTGGCCTGGCTCATTACCAGAGCCATCGAGAAGCCTAAGGCGAAAGCGATCGCCAAGCCCAGCAGCGACACCGTAGTGGTCCGGTAGAGGCCGCCTCCGATCTCGCCCAGGGTTTCCAGGGTGAGAATTCCTTCCTGCACTATGCCATGAGGCGGCGGGAGGAGGAAGCGGCGGTCGGGCTCGAGCACGAAATAGGTGATGAAGTACCAGAAGAGGAGGATCAGCAGGAAGACGAGCGTGGGGGGTACCGCGACCTGAAGGATCGACTTGGCCTTGCCGGTGGACTCCTCTGTGTCAGCCGAGTTGGTGATAGTTCGGTCGCTCATGAGGCCTCCGCAAGGGTGGCGGCCACTTTGCCGGCCAACACCGCGAACTCCGGTTCGTACCTGATCGACGGATTGCGAGGGAAACTGTAGGGAATCTCGAACTCCGCTACGATCCGGCCCGGCCGCTTGCTCATCACCAGCAGGCGGGAGGCCAGGAACACCGCCTCGTCAACGGAATGGGTTACGAACAGCGCCGCGAAGCGCCGGTCGGCGAAGAGCCCGGTCAACTCCGCATTGAGCCTGGCGCGGCTGATCTGGTCGAGCGCGCCGAACGGCTCGTCGAAGAGAAAGAGTTCGGGATCGAGAAGCATGGATCGGGCGATGCTGGTTCGCATCTTCATTCCCCCGGAGAGGGCCAGAGGGTAGAAGTCACGAAACTCCTCCAAACCCACCAGGGAGAGCACCTCCGACGTGCGGCGGCGGTTTTCCTCCCGGTTCATTCCATCAAGTTCCCCTAGAAACCGCACGTTCTGCTCGACGGTACGCCAAGGCATCAGCGTGGGTTCCTGAAATATATAACCGATGCTGTCCGACGAACGGGTGATTGCACCGGATGACGGTCGGATGAGGCCGGAACCCAATCGGAGAACGGTGGACTTGCCACAACCGGAGGGGCCTACCAGCGATACGAACTCACCCTTGCGAATCGACAGCGTGGTGTGATCCAGCGCGTGGGTGATTCCGAATCGCTTGGTGACATCGGTGAAAGAGATGACCGGGTCCACCTACTAATCAGTCCTCTCCGCTAGCCGTCTCGGGCGCCTGTCTCTTGTGGCTACCAGAACTCTAGCAATCTGTGTGCCCCGACATAGACAGGAAGTGTAAATGGCCGGTTGATTGTGGTTCGCCGTAGGGGCTGTTCATGTTCCGCCGCGGCAGGATTCGCGCCCGGTTCGCACAGGTAAGCCGGGTAGTCGGCCGAACTTCGAATGCCGCGAGTGTTTCTCGGTACCTTCCTCGGAGGGTCCTGAAAAACGAGTCTTTCGGGGTTCGGTGGTCTACAAACCGCCTGGTCAGAGGGTTGCGGCTCAGTGGCTGAACCCCTTTGTACGGGGTTTCTCAGCACCCTCCTAGAATATACTCCCAGTACCCATCCTCGGCACCATCGGACCGCATGATCGTCTTCTACCACCCCGACACCCGAAAGCATGACCCGGTAGATCCACACCGGTTCGGAGGAGTGCTCCTCCCTCCGGCGGAGACGGCATCCCGGGCGGATCGCATTCTCGGAGCACTCTCTCAGCACGACAGATTCGAAGTTCATCGACCGGACGAACTTGATCCGGATGACCTACTTCTCGTCCATGATCCCGACTACCTCGACTTCTTGCGCACCGCGCATGCTCGGTGGCGGGAAGCTACCGGTGGGCCGGCTACCGGGGAGGCGGTCGCCTACATCCGGCCTTTACCGGAAACTCCGTGGAAGCAACCGACTCACGTCGATGCCCAACTCGGTGTCTTCTCCAACGATGTTGATCCGATCCTTGCAGGAACATGGCAAGCGGCCACGTCATCGGCGGCATGTGCGATCACCGCCGCTCGCGTCGTGCGTCGAGGGGAGGGGTGTGTCTATTCACTCAGCCGACCTCCCGGCCACCATGCCGCGCAATCCACCTTCGGTGGTTACTGTTACTTGAACAACCCGGCTCTCGCCGCAGCCTGGCTGGCGCAACGGGGTATAAGGGTTGCCGTGCTGGATGTGGACACGCACCATGGCAATGGAACGCAGCGCATCTTCTGGCGCCGGGCCGACGTCCTGACGGTCTCCGTTCATGGCAATCCGGAGGTCCACTTCCCGTTCTTCACCGGGTTCGCCGACGAGGTGGGAGGCGGAGCGGGCGCCGGCGCCAACCTCAATCTTCCCCTCCCCACCGGTACTACCTGGGACGGGTATTCCACGGCTCTAGAGCAAGCGCTGGAAGCGGTAACCGGATTCGGTACCGAGGTGCTGGTGGTGGCTCTCGGGGTGGACACTCATAGGTCGGACGGGGTGCTTGCCCTCGAAGATGAGGATTACCCCAAGCTCGGCGAGACGCTGCGGACCGGTTTACCGACCGTCGTCGTTCAGGAAGGCGGCTACGGGCAGGGCGTTCTGGAGACGGCGGTGCCCGCCGTTCTGAAGGCTATGTCCGGCTAGAGATCGCCAAACCTAGGCGGCGCAAACCGGGTCCGGTTTAGGTATGGTTTGGGCCATGAGTGTTGATTTCACCGATGTTGCCGGTTCCAAGGATGAGAATGCTCCGGCACGACCCAAACTGAAACGCAAAAGATACGAGCGAGAGCTCGTCCGTCTGCAAGAGGAACTGGTCCGATTGCAACGCTGGATCAAGCACCGAGGTCTCAAGGTGGTGGTCATCTTCGAAGGTCGCGATGCGGCCGGCAAGGGTGGTGTGATAAAGCGGATAACCGAACGTCTCAATCCTCGGATCGTGCGGGTAGTCGCCCTGGGAACGCCCAGCGACCGGGAGAAGACCCAGTGGTGGTTCCAACGGTACGTGGCGGCGCTACCCGCGGCAGGCGAGATGGTGTTGTTCGACCGCAGCTGGTACAACCGGGGGGTTGTCGAACCGGTGATGGGTTTCTGCACGCAGGAGGAATACCGTGAGTTCCTCCGTTCGTGTCCGGAGTTCGAGCGCATGCTTGTCCGGTCCGGGATCATTGTCATCAAGTACTGGTTTTCCGTGAGTGACGCCGAACAGGAACGCCGCTTCCAATCTCGCATCAAAGATCCCAAAAAGCGTTGGAAGCTGTCGCCGGTGGACGTGGAGGGCAGGTCTCGGTGGGTCGAGTTCTCCAAGGCGAAGGACATCATGTTCGCTCATACCGACATCAAACAAGCCCCCTGGTATGTGGTAAACGCCGACAACAAGAAGCGGGCCCGGCTCAATTGCATCTCCCATCTGCTAAGCCAGATTGCCTATGAAGACGTTGCCTGGGATGAGATAGAACTACCCGACCGCCAATCCGGGATGGGATACGTCCGGCCACCCATAACCGATCAGACTTTTGTCGAGGAGAAGTTCTGAAGGTTCGGGGCTTGCGGAGACAGGCGGTCGATCTTCGACCATTATCGCCCACCCATACCTCGTCAATCGGTTTCTCGCATGTCCGGCGCTTATCATGGCTCCACCATCGGCGGGGTGCCCCGTACTGCCCGCCCGTTGTAGCGAACCCGGCTTTGAGGCATGGCACAACACTTAGAACTTAGCCAAGCGATTTCTCGATACGTGAGCGACGGTGACACCGTTTCCCTGGAGGGGTTTACCCACTTGATCCCCTTTGCCGCGGGCCACGAGATTATCCGCCAGGGGAGGCGTGACCTGACGGTGGTTCGCTTAACCCCGGATGTGATCTATGACCGGATGATCGGTGCCGGATGCGTACGCAAGATGCTGTTTTCGTGGGGTGGTAACCCGGGGGTCGGCTCGCTGCACAGGTTTCGCGACGCAGTGGAGAACGGCTGGCCCCACCCGTTGGAGATCGAGGAACATAGCCACGCCGGGCTCACCAACCGGTACGTAGCCGGGGCGTCGGGGATGCCTTTCACCACTATGTTGGGTTACCGGGGTACTTCGCTCGGCGAGATCGCCGAACACGTTAGCTTCATAGAGTGCCCTTTTACCGGACAGCGGGTGGCGGCGGTACGCGCCGTCAACCCGGACGTCGGGATCGTCCACGCGCAAAGAGCCGATCGGGCGGGAAACGTCCAGATATGGGGAATCTCCGGGGTATTGAAGGAGGTGGTACTGGCGTCCCGCCGTTCGATCGTCACGGTTGAAGAAGTGGTCGACCATCTAGATCGTCGACCCGGTGATCTGATCATCCCGGCGATGGCCGTCACCGCGTTCTGCGAGGCGCCGGGGGGCGCCCGACCCTCCTACGTACAGGATTACTACGAGCGCGACAACGACGCCTACCGGGGCTGGGATCGGATCAGCAAGGATCGGAACCGCTTCCTGGAGTGGCTGCGGGAAGCCGTTTTCGAGGTCGGATGATGGTCAAGAGTAGTGACGGTCAAGCGGCATGGACTCCGGAAGAGATCATGGCGGTGGTCGGCTCGCGCCAACTCCGCGACGGGATGTCGTGTTTTGTAGGTATCGGTCTTCCCAGCACCGTTGCCAATCTGGCGCGACATACGCACGCCCCGAACCTGTTCCTGGTTTACGAAGCAGGTGTCCTGGGCGCCAAGCCGACCAAGCTTCCACTCTCGATCGGTGACGGGGAACTAGCCACGACAGCCGACGCGGTGGTCTCGGTACCGGAGATGTTCAACTACTGGCTCCAGGGTGGAAATATTGATATCGGCTACTTGAGCGCCGCGCAGATAGATAGGTTCGGCAACCTGAACACCACGGTGATCGGAAAGGACTACTACCGGCCGAAGGTTCGACTCCCCGGTGCCGGCGGCGCGCCCGAGATTGCCTCCTTCTGCCGCGCGGTGACGGTGATCATGCGCCATCTTTCCCGAGCGTTCGTTTCCGAACTCGATTTCGTCACTTCGGTCGGACTGGGCGATTCTCCCGGGATGCGTAGGAGCCTCGGCTTCACCGGCCGGGGACCTCAGGTGGTCATCACCGACCTGGGGGTGCTCAAGCCGCACCCTGAACACAGGGAACTGATTCTTGTGGCCGTCCATCCCGGGGTTACCGTCGATCAGGTGAAGGCGCAGACCGGTTGGCCGCTGCGGGTCTCGTCGAACCTGGAGGAGACCGAACCCCCCTCCGGCGCCGAACTCGCTGCCTTGCGTGATCTCAAGGCCCGATCGTGAACGAATGGCTATCTCCGACTACGACGTCCTCGTAGTCGGAGGAGGAATCACCGGCTGCTCCACAGCCTGGAACCTATCCGGTCACGGAGCGAAAACGGTGTTGCTGGAGCAATCGGACCTGAACACCCAGTCGTCGGGCCGGAACGCCGGAAGCCTGCACGGCCAGATCCAGTTCGCCTCCTTCATGGAGTTCGGCGATGAATGGGCTCATCGCTTCCTGCCGGCTTTGAGGTTTCTCGCCCGGTCCCTCGAGATGTGGACCGACTTGAGCGACCAACTCGACACCGATCTGGAGGTTTCTCTAAACGGTGGATTGTTGATAGCCGAAACCTCCCAACAGATGCGGGACATCGAGCGCAAGGTAGCCATCGAAAGACTGATAGGCGTCGAGTCCGACATGCTCGACTCGGCGGATCTCCAACGGATCGCCCCTTACGTTTCGGAGTCGATGGCCGGCGCCCAGCTATGCCGCATGGAGGGAAAGGTCAACTCCATGCTGGCGGCGCCCGCATTCGCCCGAGCGGCGCTGTCCCGAGGTGCCGAGATCAGGACCAACACCGCCGTCACCCGGCTGGGGTGGGAAAACGATCTGTTCACGGCCACCACGACCTCGGGCAAGGTGAAGGCTCGGAGAGTTGTCCTTGCCACAGGGAACGACCTTAACTTTTTCGCTCCCCTGTGGGGTCGCCGACTTCCCGTAATCGATGACCCTGCCCAGGTGGGAGTGACCGAACCGATAGCTCCGATGGTCCATCACCTGGTGTACTACGCAGGGGGGGCGTTGACCTTCAAGCAGGCTAAGGCCGGATCCCTGTTGATCGGAGGCGGTTGGTCGTCCGACCTCGATCCCGCCACCGGCCGCAACCGGGTGAACCCGACCAACCTAGTCGCCAACATGGCGATCGCGCTTCGGGTGGTGCCCTCCCTGGCCGGTATACGGTTGATACGTACCTGGCCGGGCAGAGGCCTCGCCACCCCCGATCTGGGACCTATCATCGGGCCGATCGGCCCCCCCGGCATGGTGGTCGGCTTGTACCCCCACATGGGACTCACCGCCGGTCCCCTGATGGGCCGGGTTCTGGCTCGCCTGGCATTGGGCCTTCCTGCGGAGGCGGACCTTGCTCCATTCTCACCCGATCGCTTCTGATTGAGAGGACGCACGGCGGAGTGCGTCCCTACCTTCCAACACCCCTGTGGCGATAATTTTCATGAAATCCTCAATCCGAGGTGTATCCGATCCGAGATGGGGTGCCAGACTCAACCTGGGATGGAACGCTATAGGACGGGTCTCGGATGCTCAGCGAGGAGCGCAACAGGGTCTTCTCGACAAGGCCTGCCATCCGGTTCCAGGACCGATTACCGAACCCCTACAGGCATTATCCCGGACGCTCGTACTGCACATAGGGGGGCAACCAGTTCGAAGCCGACCCTGTATGGCCGAACCGTTTTTTCAACACCTCGTTCCTGATCGATCCGGTTGGCGAGGTGGTACTCCGGTACCGGCGCATCCACACCGCTCAATGGGTGTCTCCTCACGACTTTCTCGACGACTACCTCGACCGGTACGGCGTGGAGGGCCTCTGGCCGGTCGTGGACACGTCTCTCGGCAGGGTAGCCATGCTCGCCTGCGGGGAGATCATGGTTCCGGAAGCGCCGAGGCGCCTGCCGCTGCGCGGCGCGGAGATACTCGTCCATCCGACCAACGAACCGGTCAGCGAGGCCGAAGGAGCGGCCAAGGTGTCGGCCGCGGCCGCCAACATGATGTACGTCGTGTCCGCCAACGTGGCCGGATCTATCGGTTTCTCCGACGGTGACCCGCCCGTTACAGGTGGTTCATCGCGGATCGTCGACTTCAGAGGTAACACGATCGCCCTCGAGGATTCGCCGGTTGAGACGGCGGGTGTCAGCGCGATGCTCGACACCGCTACGCTGCGCGCGGCCCGGTCGGAAGACAGCATGACGAACGCTCTACTGAGGATTCGAGTGGAGACCTTCGGCGACATGTTCCGGGACGTGGCCCTGTATCCGGCTAATTCGTTCCTGGATTCACCCATGAAGCACTGGCGGGATACCTCGGCGCCCGCCTCGGGGATCGTCACGGAATCTCGGGAGTCTCGGGGTGATCGACTCCGCCCCGGAGTAGCTCCCGCAATCGTGGTTCGCCATCCGGCTCTTCCCGCCTGCTCCGTCGCCGATTGACGATCAAGTAAGGTGACGCCGATGTTCGGTCGAGTCATCGTGGTCAATCCGAATAGCTCGGAGCGCGTTTCGATGGAGATCGGCGCTGCTGTCCGGCCAATCGCCGAAGACATGCGAGTCGAAGTCGAGGTAGTTACCAGTCCGGGCGGGCCTCCCGCCATCGAATCCGACGACGACGTCGCGGCTTCGATTCAGCCCATGATCGAGACTGTGATGCGCAACCCGGCGGATGCGTACGTGGTGGCATGTTTCTCCGATCCGGGAATAGATGAGATGAGGGACCGCCTCGACCCACCTGTTTTCGGGATTGCGGAATCCGCTGTCCTGGCGGCAATGTCGCGCGGACGTAGGGTGGGGATCATATCCGCGGTCGAGGAGGCGCTGCCTCGCCACCACCGGTACTGGACCCGGATCGGGGTCGCCGGACGGGTTGTTAAGGATGTTGCGACCGGGAGAGGAGTGTTGGACCTCGAAAGCGAGGAGTCCTACCATGACGTTTTGGAGACCGGAAGAGTGCTCGTCGGGGCCGGGGCCGATGTGGTAGTGCTCGGATGCACCGGTATGACCCATCTTCGTGACCGACTCCAGCGCGATCTGGCGATGCCGGTGGTCGAACCCTGCCAAGCCGCGGTCCGCTTCGCCGCGCTCACGTTACGAGATTCCGTAAATGAGAAAGGACCATGTCAATGACCGATTCCATGCCCGCCTCCGGCCTTGTTGCGATCGCGGTTACCCCGCTAGACGATAACGGTGGCATCGACCTGCCAGGTATCGGACCTTTGATGGACTTCTACATCTCCTGCGGTTCCAGCGGTATTGCCTTGCTGGGCGTTATGGGTGAGGCCAACCGGATGACCGAGGAGGAAGCACGTTCGGTGGTGGTTGAGGCTATGGGCGCCGTGGATGGTCGCGTTCCCGTCATTGTGGGGGTCTCCGACCCTTCCCTCGCCCGAGCCGGCGCCCTAGCCCGCTTCGCCATGGAGTTAGGCGCCGCCGGGGTGCTCCTTCAACCTCTTCCCGGATTAGCCGGGGACGAGCGAGTGGCCGGATACTTCGAGGCGGCTGCCGAAGCCTTGGGCGCAACGCCGATCTGTGTACAGGATTACCCCAAGGCGAGCGGTGTGCACCTATCCACCACCGCTTGGAGCATGATCGTGGAGCGTTGCCCTACGGTGACGATGCTGAAAGCCGAAGACGAACCGGGTCTGGGCAAGATCACCGCGGTCCGCCGAGCAGAAGCGGCAGGGCAGCGGCGGGTCACGATCCTGACCGGGAACAACGGGATTCACCTGGTTCAGGAGTTAGCAAGGGGCGCCGACGGCGCGATGACCGGATTCGCCTTCCCTGATGTTCTGGCGAAGGTCATCGCGTTACACGGGGTTGGGCAGGTGGACGAAGCAGAAGATCTGTTCGATCAGTACCTGCCTATCAACCGCCATGAGTTCCGGATGGGCATTAGCGTGCGGAAGGAACTCCTACGCCGTCGCAAAGCTATCAACACCGCCCGGGCCCGGTTCCCGGCGCCTACCCTGAGTCGAATCGACCGCCGAGAACTCGACCGCCTGCTTCTCAGGCTCGAAGCATCCACCGGCAGGTCTTCTCTCGAGTTGGTCGATTAGGTATGCCGAAGCGGCGACATGTGCGTCGGCGCGTCGATCCGGGGGAATCCGAAAGCAAGAAGGGAGATTCCTGAATGAACCACAAGACCGCTCTAGTCGCGGCCGCTACCAGCGGACTCGGCTTCGCTATTGCCCGGCGCCTATTCAACGAGGGATACGCTCTATCTGTTTGCGGGAGTGACCGTGAACGAGTAGCTAATGCCGTAACGAAGATCGGTGGGGGAGACGCCGGTCCGGTCCACGGTCAGGTTTGCGACCTGAAGCAGAGTGCGGATATCGAGGCCTGGGTCGGAACAGCTGCGGATCGTTTCAATGGGCGGATCGATGCTGTGGTAGTCAACACGGGAGGCCCGAAGCCGGGCTTCTTCGACGACCTGTCCGATACCGATTGGGCGGATGCGATCGATCTGGTGTTGATGTCAGCCGTTCGCCTGGCCCGTTCTGTCAAGCCGCACCTGGGAGAGGGATCGGCGGTGGTGTTCATGACCTCCTCAGCCGTAAGGCAACCTATCGATAACCTGGTCACCTCAACCGTGTTACGCACCGGGGTGGGCGCCCTGGCGAAGATGCTGGCAAAAGAGTGGGCCCCGGCGGTAAGGGTCAACCATGTCTATCCGGGCCGGATCGGCACTGATCGGGTGGCGGCTCTGGACCGCGGGAAGGCCGCCCGGATGGGAATCACCCCCGAGGAGGTTGCGGCCCGGTCACGTGCTGCGATCCCGTTGGGAAGGTACGGAGAACCGGAGGAGTTCGCTTCTGTAGTCGGCTTCCTTCTATCGGACGCCGCGAGTTATGTCACCGGCGCCACGGTCGCTATTGACGGGGGAATGCTGAGAGGCTTGTAAGAGAAGCCGCCTAACCTAACTAGCTAGCTAGAGTGCTTCAAACCTAGGAATTTGGATTTGACTGAGACCGGCTACGCCACCTGTGTTTTTGTTGCAGTATGTGATGGTTCCGCGGGTGCGGGATTGAAACCGGTTGGTTTCGGGTTGTAGCGGTATGTTGAAGCGTGTTCGTTTTGTTGTTGTGGTGGTTGTGTTGTGTGTGGGTGAGGTGGCTTTGTTGGGTGCGGAGGCTGTTGAGGAGGTACGGCCGTCTGGAACCGGTGACGGTCGGGAGGACGTTGGTTTTGGGGAGCTTTCCGACGATCCTGTTCCGGATTCGGGTATGGATGCGGCTGATGCGGCGCGGTCTGCGTCGCGGTGTTCTTCTTCTTTTGATAATGGTACTCCGGCTGATACTTCTGATGATTATGTGTTGCACAGTTCGCGGGTTTTGTCGGATGGGTCACGGAGGTGTGTGTACAGGCGGGTGGTCGAAACAGTGAGGGATCCTGTTGCGGAGCCGTGTTCTTCAACGTTGACGGGTGGTTACAGGTTGGATGATTCGACGGCGGACCGCTGTGTCTATACGAGGACTGCCTATACGGAACGGGACGCTACGAAGAGGGTCACGTATTCTTGTGATCCGCGTACGGGGTGGGCTGTGAAACGGAACGGCGATGAGTGTGTCTACACGAAAGAAGAGACCCTGCGTCTTGCTCCGATCCCGGCTGTGTATGTGTGCGACCCGGTGGAGGGTTACGGACCTGGCCGCCTCAACGGACGGACTTGTACGTATACTCGTTCGGGTTCCACGACGCTGCCCGCCAAGGTCACGAAACGGTATCGTTGCCCGTCGGCGCCTGCCACGTTCAAGTTCAGCAGGATTGACGATATTCGTAGCAAATGCCTCTACACACGGTCGGGTGAGACCACCCGGCTGAAACAATGGATCCCGATGTACGGTTATGTCGGGCCTTGCCCGAAGGCGCCCGCCACGTTCACGTACAGCAAACGGGAAGGAATCACCTGCTACTACACGCGTAGCACGTCGACGGAACGCGGTTACGAAGAATACGAAACGTACACATGCCCACCGGCCCCCGACACGTACACGCCGGCGGGCCGAACCGGGAAAACATGCAAGTACACGCGTTCCACCAGCACCACCAAACCCGCCACCCGAAAGACCATATCGAGGTGCCCGCCGGTACCGTCCGGATACCGGTGGGGTCACCGTTCGGGTAACGACTGCTACTACAACATGACCGTCACCGAAACGAAACCCGCCCGAGGCACAACCACCTACTCGTGTCGGTCGAACGAGAACCTGGTAGGAACAAAATGCCAGAAACCGAGGTCGGGGGGAACAACCACCCCCCGTGTCTACGACTGCCCCGCAGCGCGAACCGGTGAAACACTCACCAAATCCGGTTCAGGCAAAACCACCACCTGCACCTACAAGAAAAACGAAACCCGAACCATCACCAAACCACCACCACCACCACCACCGCCCAAGCCGTTAGCAACACCCACCGGGGTCAAAGCCAACGGCGACAGCATCGGCGCCGGAGGTGCTGGCCGGAGTGCGATCACCTGGAACTCTGTATCAAGGGCTAAGGAGTACACGGTGGTCGTTCAGCCCACTGACGGCTCCAATAATGGTAGGAAGACATGGACGGGCACCACCTCATCGGTCACTATCCAGGGCTTGGTACTCAACAGACTGTACTCGATAAGGGTGCAAGCCCATCGCGGAGGAGTCAGATCCGGATGGTCGAAGTCAACCTATACATATCCTACGTTACTGCCAGCAAAACGAGGCGACAAGATCGGGATAGTGCCTATTATTCATTACCGCTCCGGCAAGAGCTACAACTATATTTTGTGTACCAATCAGAGTCCAGATACTGTAAACAACTATCCAGGTGCCCCCGATCAATGGCGTAGCATCATCACAAAGGCCGCCGCGACATGGGGTAATAGTACGAACGAGGTGTCTACCAAGGCCACAGACATTAAGGAATGTCAAGACAAGGAACTAGACCCAACCCAAGCAGCTAATATTGTTCGGATCATGGACGATGGGGAGGTAGTAGGCGTTTGCAATAGGCTCGGTGCCACAGCTTGTGCGATATCATGGGGCTCTAGTGCTGGAGAAGTCGACGATACGTTTATAGCTATATATGCCTCTGCTGGACTCACTAATGACGGCAAACTATGCTCTGAGTTATTCCGTATTACCATGCATGAGATAGGTCACGCTTTCGGACTAGCTCATCCTAATAGTCATCCAGACGAATCCGTGATGAATATGCCAGATGATAGATTATGCAGCCCTACGGCCTACGACGTAGTAGCCACTAAAGCTATATATCAGTCACGGTAGCCTCCGTATCGTTAATGTTGGAAGGGAGTCATGACCTGATGTTAACACATAATCTGCATTCACTTGGTTTTGTTGTGCCTGTCCTACTTCTTGTTTCGCTGTTGACGGGATGCAGCCAGGAGTCCGTCAGCCAGGTGGATGTGATGGATCGACCTGCGGAGTCCTATCTCGGCTCTTCGGAAATTAGGGGGGAGTGGGGGGATCCGTGGGGGTCGGGAATCCACCGGTAGTGAAGGGGGGTCCTCCATAATCGGGTGTTGAGAAACAAATCCGAGGCAGGAGGACCCCTGTGGAAGTTGATCCTACGCGCATGTGCGAGAAGTTGGTGGGCCTGGGCGACGTTGATGTGGTAGGTGTCGACGACGCCGGGGGAGGGCCGCTTCGGGTTGTGATCCGTTCCCGCAAGGCCCGTCCGTGCTGTGGGGCATGCGGCGGGCGGGTGTGGTCGAAGGGGTATCGGACAGCTGTGTTGGTTGATCTGCCGGCGTTTGGTCGTCCGGTTCGGTTGCGGTGGCGGAAACGCCGCTGGACGTGTCCGAACACCGACTGTGAGATCAGATCCTTCGTTGAGCAAGACGCCACGATCGGCCCGGCTCGGGCGTTGCTGACATCGAGGGCGGCAAGATGGGCGACTACCCAGGTCGGCAAGTATGGCCGTTCCGCCAAGGAGGTAGCCGAAGAACTGGGCTGTGATTGGCATACGGTCAACGACGAGGCGGCCCGTTGGGGTGAAGCGCTGCTGGAAGCCGACAAGGACCGGGTGGGCAAGGTCGAGGCTGTCGGGATTGATGAGACGTTGTTCGTGAAGCGGGGCCGGTACCGCACCAAGCAGTGGGCCACGTCTGTGGTAGACGTGGGAGGCCACCAACTGATAGACATAGTACCTGGTAGAACCGCCAAAAGCGCCGAGGCCTGGTTCCGGGCGCAACCAAAGGATTGGGTCGACGGTATCCGCTGGGCGGTGCTGGACATGTCCGGCCCCTACCGCAAAGCGTACAACCGGGCCCTGCCCGACGCCTCACAAGTAGCAGACCCCTTCCACGTTGTCCGCTTGGCCAACCAGCGGCTCGACGAGGTACGCCGCCGAACCCAGAACGAAACCCTAGGCCACCGGGGCCGTAAAAACGACCCCCTGTACCGGATACGACGGCTCCTGACAATCGCCGCTCAACGTATCAGCGACCGGGGCCGCACCCGCCTCCGCGGTCTCTTAGACGCCGGTGACCCCCACGGAGAAGTACGCACCGCCTGGCACGCCAAAGAAACCGTGCGAAGCATCTACAAAATCGGCGACCCCACCCTAGCCCTCCAATACACCATCGAACTAGCCGGCAACCTACAAGACCAATCCTGCCCACCCGAAATCAACAAACTAGGACGCACCATCGGCCGCTGGACCACCCAAATCACCAACTGGCATCACGCCAAAGTAACCAACGGACCAACCGAAGCCCTCAACAACCTCATCAAACGCATCAAACGAACAGCCTACGGATTCCGCAACTTCGCGAACTACCGAATACGGGCACTCCTCTACGCCGGGAAACCCAACTGGAACCTACTCCCCGCGGTCACTCCCCCGTAAAATCCGAAGAGCCCCTATCTCACGGAATCGGTCCCCCCTTGTACACTTATGGAAGGCTCCGGAAGAGATCCTTGTGCGCTGGGCCAGTTGGCACTGGTTGAGTCTTCGACTTCGGCTAGTGGATGGCCGATCTGGGTGTCTTCAGGGGTGATGCCGTCATATACGGATGTCTTACTCGGTCTCGGTTTTCCTGCTATTGCTCCTCACCTCGTCATACGTGGAATTGTATTGGCCGATTCAACACGATGTGAACTCTATCCATTAGAGGATTATGGTTTTGAGGGTGACCGTCTTCAATGGAAGAATGCATATCATTATTATTGCTTTTCAGAGGTTCAGGTCAGGGAGTACATCGTCGGAGAAGGACCACCGGTACTGAGTGTGATAATGCATTATGAGTTTCTTGGTTTGAGTCCGGAAAAAGTCGATGACTGGGCGAACAGTCGAGCAGATGTGGTCAAGGGTTTGGATTATCCGGGAGATCGTACAGCGGCAGCGTATGAGAATAGAGAACTGGTGTTGTTCCTTTCACCGGCTCCTAGCGTCAGTGTCGAGTCCTGGGATACCCTCGTCTCGTCGACGTCGTTTTGGTTTGTTCAGAAGAGAGGTGACACGATTAGGGCTGTGTCTCCGGATCTTCGTTGGGCGGATACGGCGGAGGAGCGAGCGGCGTTGGATATGCCGTTGGATGATTTGGTGGTGAAGATCAAGGCGGCGGCTGTGGAGCGTAAGACCTTGACTGGTGGGCGTGTTGGTATAACCGCGGTGGACGGGGCGGTGGCCGCCGACGGTGAGGGGGAACGGTTCCCAGCGGCGCAGGGCGTGCGGGCGGGGGCCACGTTGCCGATGCTGGTCACGGATGCGAACAAGCTTCAGGAGTACTATGTTGCTGCTGGGGCTGTGTATGAGGGTGAGGGCAAGACGACGGTTCTTCCTCCGTCTCCGCCGGCTGATTTCGTTCCGCCTTCGACGACAACTACTACCACGACCGTGTCGGCGTCGACGACGAGTAGCACTGTTGAGACCACGACTTCGATAACCGTGGCTCCCTCGTCCACGACGACCACCTCGGATGCGTCTACCACGACCAGTACGATCCCCGAGCCGTCTACCACTACGTCGGTTCCGGCGACATCGACTACCGTCGTGTCTACCACTACGAGCACCACGGCTACCGTTCCGACAACCACTACCTCTACTTCGACGGTGCCTTCCACGACGACCACTACAGCGGCGGACGGTTTGAGTATCTCGGTGTCGGACGCTTCTGCGACCGAGGGCGAACTGCTGGTTTTCAACGTTACGTTGAGTGAAGAGCCGTTGGATCGTCAGGTTAGCGTCAATTATGACGTTCGGGATGTGACAGCCGAGTCCGGTATTGACTATCAATCTCCTGCCGGGACTTTTCTCTTCGGTCCCTTCGATGTTCGGAAAACGGTTAGGGTGTTGATACTCGACGATTCCTTGACAGAGGGGACCGAAACCTTCGAACTGGTTCTCTCCGCCGCTTACGGTGCACCAATAGCCAAACCGGTAGGTACCGGCACCATCCTCGACAACGACTAGATTGCTTCGAGCCCATTGACGACGTTACCTGCCGACTAGAAAGCGTAACGAGATCAGTGCATGTCCCGACCACCGAGCCCCACAAGACTCGTTTCTGGGGACCCTCCTTTAACTCCGGCACGAGGGCATAGCCTGAATCCATGCGTCGCTCTTGAACTCAAGTGAGTTGGTTGCGGTCCTGAAGAGGTGGTCAGCTGACCACCTTCATGACGGTGCTACGGCCGGGAGATGTAAACACCCGCCGGTAGCCGAGCATCACCGGCTCGGAGGACGCGTCGCCGGTGTCAACCCGAAGCACCGGCGGGTCAAGGCTTCGGAGCTTCGCTTCACCGGCCAGGATCATGACGTTTTCCTCACCAACCCGGCGGATCAAGGCAGGGCTTAGTTGTTGGTTTCCCCGTCCGAGGAGGAATCCCTGGCCGCCGATCACCCCCAGCAGGATCGTGGCCGGATATTGCCTGGCGAGCGCCAGTAGCTGGACGCGGGTGGCGTTCTCCTGAATGATCTGGCGGTCCATAACCACGTCCACCCCAGTCACCGTACCCACCAGGTCGAGGTGATCTATGATCCGGTCCACGGTGGTTCCCGGTCCCAGGATATATAGCCGTCCGTCTACCATGCCGGAGGCGACGGACGCGCACAGCCGATCGATAGCGCTGTCATCGCCGAGTGGAACCGTAGCCTTGCCCGGTTGCAGGAGGTCACGGGCGAAGGGCACCCTAGCGACCGCGAAGCCGGCCACCTGGCCCGGCGAACCCCACGGCGCGTCCAGCACCTCGCGCTTCACCAGAGGCACGTCCGTGGGCGACCGCAGGAATCGGGCCGCCATGACGCCACCGGACTCCGGTGTGTTACCGAACACGGCCGAGTGCATCTTCACTCCGGTCGGAATCCCCACCATCGGGACGTCCGTTCCCAGCACCCCCACCACGTCGCGAGCGGTTCCGTCACCTCCCGCGAACAGTGTGAGCGCGACGACCCTCGATTTGAGGATCGACGCCAGTTTCCTGGTGTCCTCAGCGTCGGTCGGGCGAGAGACGGTCGTTACCACTTCGGGGCGGAATCCGGCTCGCTGAGCGACCCGTTCGCCTATCGGTCCCGAACCGGTCAGGACCTCGACATCGGGTACCGCTTCGGCCAAGCGCCGAAGGGCTCTCAGGGCTCGGTTCTCCGCGACCGGCGTAGCACCCAGGCTCTCCGCATGCAGGTAGGTGTCACCATCGGTTCCGCCGAGGCCCACCGAACCTCCCATCCCGGCAATCGGGTTGACTATCAACCCCAGCCGAGGGGGAGGCAGCGCGGTTGGTTCGCCGGCAAGTGGAACATGATCGGTACCGGTGGTGGGGTGGTGGGTCATTCGGCCTCGAAGACGGCGACGCTTGGAACTCCTACAGGTCGAGAGTCCCAGCCTCGGAATGCTCATCCAATTATAGTCATAACCGGCGTTCCGACCGGGCTACCCGAGTTTGCGTCTGCATAGCGGCGTTCCTGGGAGTTTCCCGAGTCGAGCCTTGGACTTGAGGCGATCCTGAGGTTGATCGAGTGAAACGAGCACATCCATACATGGCCAACTCCACGGAGGAAGCCAAGAACCGCATGCTTGAAGCTATCGGTGTCGAACACGTCGACAGGCTCTTCGAGCAGATTCCCGACGAACATCTGACCAAGAGACAATTCCAGTTGCCCCCCGCCCTGGATTCGGAGGTGTCATTGAAACGCCACCTTCAGGATGTCCTGGGACAGAACCGAGACTGCGAGCGCCACCTGAGCTTCCTGGGAGGCGGAACCTGGCAGCATCACGTACCCGCCATCTGTGACGAGATATGGACCCGCAGCGAGTTTCTCACCTCCGTGTGGGGGACCCCTTCCTCCGACTTGGGTCGCAACCAGGCTTGGTTCGAGTTCGCCAGCCAGTTGGGTGAGTTGGTGGGCATGGACTTCGTCGGCCTGCCCGTATACAGCTGGGGGGCGGCGGTAGGTCACGCCATCCGGATGGCGGTCCGCATGACCGGACGGCGCCGGGTGCTAGTACCTGAACTCATGGATCCGCAACGACTTGACGTAGCCCGAACCTACTGTGGCTTTCCCGAGCAGACGGGTCACATCGAGCTAATCCCCGTAGGGTTCGATCCCGTTTCCGGCCGCATAGATCTCGATGACCTTGACAGCAAGCTCTCCGAGGATATCGCGGCGGTCTACTTCGAGAACCCTTCCTACCTAGGGGTAATCGAAGAGGACCCTGCCTCGGTCGCTCGTACGGCGCGCGCCGCGGGCGTCGAGACCATCGTGGGAGTGGATCCCACCTCCTTGGGTGTTATCGCTCCCCCCGCTGACTACGGGGCCGATATAGCGGTAGGAACTACCCAGCCTCTCGGTATCCATATGAACGGTGGTGGCGGTGTGGGGGGTTTCATAGCCACGAGGGACGAGGAGCGCTACGCCAGAGAGTATCCGACCCTGCAGGTCAGTTTGACGGACACCACCGTGGAAGGGGAACGGGCCTTCGGACTGACCCTGTTCCACCAGAGCTCCTACGGATCGAGAGAGGATGGCAAGGATTGGACCGGCAACTCCGTCTATCTGTGGGCGATCGCCAACGCCGCCTACATGTCCGTGCTCGGTCCGCTCGGGTTCCAGGAGTTGGGCCGGGCCATACTCCGCCGTAGCCACTATGCGGCCGGACGGATAGATCGGATCCCCTCGGTGACCGTCACCTGGCCCAACGGATTCTTCAAGGAGTTCGTGGTCAACTTCGGCGCTACCGGCCAAACGGTCGAACAGATCAACCGCCGTCTCCGGGAGAGGGGCATCTTCGGTGGGCGGGACCTGAGCGGTGACTTCCCCGACCTGGGAGAGAGCGCCCTCTACTGCGTGACCGAGATTCACACCCGCGACGATATAGACCGGCTGGTGAAAGAACTGGAAGAGGTGACGAGCTGATGGGTAACGGGTTGAGAAAGTATCACGCCGCGGTCTGGGACGAACCGTTGGCGATGGAACTCGGGGCGCCCGGCAGGCGCGGGGTGTTGTTTCCCGACGACGGCGCCGAGTTCGATTCGACGGATGATCCCACCGAGTTGGTGCCCGCGGCGGTGAGGCGTTCGGAGTCGGCTGACCTACCTGAACTGTCCGAGCCGGAGGTGTTGCGCCATTACCTGCACCTTTCGCAGGAGGTGCTGGGGATGATGGGCATCAGCCTGTTCGGCACCTGCACCATGAAGTACAACCCCCGGTTGACCGAGGCGATCACCCGCCGACCGTTCGTGGCGGACACCCACCCCGATCAGGATCCGGAAACCCTGCAAGGAACGCTCGCCGTCATCCACGGCTTGGACCTGATGCTGCGGGAACTCACGGGAATGGACCAGTTCGTTTTCCAGCCGGGGGGAGGGGCCGATGCCGCTTTCCTTCATGCCACCGTAACCCGCGCCTATCACGAGGCGGCGGGGAACCTCGCTCAAAGGCGGGAGATCATCACCACCGCCCAGGCCCATCCCTGCAACCCGGCAACCGCCGCGGCGGCCGGATTCGAGGTCATCACGCTTCCGTTGGAAGAAGAGGGCTACGCCTCGGTGGAAGCGTTGCGCTCGGTCGCCTCGGAGCGGACCGCCGCCCTGATGGTCAACAACCCCGACGACATCGGCATTTACAACCCCCATATAAAGGAGTGGGTCGAGATCGTCCATTCGGTGGGTGGGCTTTGCTTCTACGACCATGCCAACTTCAACGGGGTAATGGGGAGGATCCGGGCCAGGGAACTCGGGTTCGACGCCTGCATGATGATGCTGCACAAGACTTTCGGCGCCCCCAAGGCGGGAGGTGGTCCCGCAGTGGGCGCCTACGGTTGCTCGGACGAACTGGCCCCGTACCTGACCACCCCGATCGTGGCCAAGGGTGCGGACGGCTACACGGTGAAGGTACCGGACCATGCCGGAACCACTCAGGTCAGGGAGTACCTGGGCAACATTCCGGTGATCATCAAGGCCTACGCATGGCTACGCGCCATGGGTGCAGCCGGTATTAAGGAAGCAGCTGATCTGTCCCTGCTGGCCAACAATTACATGGAGACACGCCTGCTCCAAATACCTGGAGTCAGCAAGGGTCTGGACCATCTCGACCGCCACCGCATGGAGATGACCCGCTACAGCCTCGGTGAGTTGGCCGAGGAGACCGGTATCACCACCGTCGACGTCGCCAACCGGATGACCGACTACGGCGTTGACGCGTTCTGGATGAGCCACGAGCCCTGGTTCATACCGGAGCCGTTCACCCCGGAAGCGGGGGAGATGTGGTCCATCGAGGACCTGGACTACTGGGTGGATGTGATCGCGGCAATCTGCGAGGAAGCCCGCACCGACCCCGATCTGGTCAGAACCGCTCCGCACAACCAGCCGATCCACCGGGTGGTGGGTTCCGGACTCGACGATCCGGACCGGTGGGCTACCACCTGGCGCGCCTACCAGCACAAGAACGGTAACGGTGGAGCGACCGAACCGGCCCGAAACTGAACGGCCACGGTGCGGGTAACCGTACCGGGGGTAGGTCACCCGGAGAGGACCTTCCCGTTCACCTTTGACGGTGAACCGATCGAGGGGAGCTCGGGCGACACGGTGGCGGCGGCTCTGATAGCCGACGGTCACTTAGACCTGCGCGAGACATGGGACGGGAGTCGGCGCGGTCTGTTCTGCGGGATGGGCGCCTGCCATGAATGCGAGGTGGTAATAGACGGGCGACCGGCTCTCTCCTGCATGGTGGGTGTTGAGGATGGGATGGTTGTGACGCACCAGGTCGCGGCGGCTGTAGCCCCGAAGACCGCGGGGGAGGTCCCGATTCCGGAGGAGGTATCGCCTTCGGTACTAGTACTGGGAGGCGGACCTGCCGGACTCTCGGCTGCGGCGACAATGGCCGAGCAGGGGCTCGATGTGGTGCTTATCGACGAACGATCCAAGCTCGGAGGACAGTTCTACAAGCAGCCGTCGCCGGACCGCCGGATCCATCCCGACAGCTTGGATAGCCAGTATCAATCCGGCCGCAAACTCGTGATGAGGGTCCGTCAGGCCGGTGTACGGGTGATCGGCGGGGCGACGGTATGGGCCGCCTTCGCTCCGGACCATCTGATGGCGTGTAGTGACAAGGAGTCGTGGCGCCTCCGGCCCTCCAGGCTGGTTCTCGCCACCGGCGCCTGCGAGAGAGCGGTTCCGCTTCCGGGGTGGACCCTCCCCGGCGTGATGACCGCGGGAGCGGTACAGACCCTGCTCCGCTCCGGACAGGTGTCCCCGGGTCGTCGGGTACTCCTGTCGGGCAACGGTCCTCTAAACATGCAGGTCGCTTCCGAGCTGGTCAGAGCCGGAATCGAGGTTCCCGCCCTGGTGGAACAAGCTGATCTGCGCTGGTGGAGCAACCTGGATTCCGGGTGGAGGATGCTGGTGTCGGCGCCGGAACTAGTCGGCAAGGGCTTTTCCTACCGGATGACTTTGAAACGAGCCGGCGTGTCCGTCCTGGACCGGAGTTCGGTGGTCGAGATCCGGGGGGAGGGTAGGGTCGAGGCAGCCGTCGTGGCGTCCCTTGATAAGGTCGGCGCGCCGGTAAGAGGAACCGAGCGGGAGATACCGACCGATGCCGTTTGCCTCGGCTACGGTTTCGTGCCGGCTAACGAGATCGCCAGGACCCTAGGGTGCGCCCACCGGATCGATCCGCGGTCCGGAACCCTGGTTACTTCCCGCACACCCACCGGACGTACCTCTGTTGAAACGGTATGGGTGGTCGGTGACGCGGGCGGGATCAACGGCGCCTACGCGGCCAAGTCGTTGGGCGCCATCGCCGGCGCCGATGTGCTGGCCGATCTAGGTGTCCTGACCGACCGGGAAGCCACTTCCCTGACCCGCCGGGAACGCAAGCATTTGGCCCGACATCTTCGCTTCCAGAAGGGCTTGGAGATGCTCTACGGGGCTACGCCGCTAACGACCCAGTTGGCGACCGACACCACGCTGGTATGCAGGTGTGAGTCGGTGGAGTTGGTCGACCTGCGCCGCTCATTTGCTGAGGGGCCGCTTTCGGCCGGAGCGGCTAAACGGCTAACCAGAGCCGGGATGGGCAAGTGCCAGGGACGGTATTGCAGTCCCTCCGTGGTTGCGCTCGCATCGGAAGCGGCGGGGACGCCGGTGGGTGAGTTCTCCGGCTTTGCCCCGCAAACCCCGATTCGTCCGGTGACCATCGCGGAGGTAGCAGGTAGTAGTGGTCAGTAGCCAGAACGTCGTCAAGCGAACCTTATCATTTTCCCATTCGGAGGAGGCGGGCCGCATGCCGAGCGAGATCAAACGCTCGCGACGCGTACGCACCTGAAGCCTTACGCGGCGTCGCACGCGGCACATCACGCTCACCATCCGAAGCCCCCTCGGTTAGAGTCACCAGTAACTAGAAACCGGAAACCAGGAACCGGCAACTATCGGAGGAAAAATGGCCAAGGAATTTCGAGGAAGCTACACAGTATCGGTCACTCCCTTCACCCAGGATGGATCAGCCATTGATGTCGGCGCCCTCAAGGATTTCATCGACTGGCAACTGGATTGCGGAGTACCGGGGTTCATAGCGCTCGGTAGTACCGGCGAGTTCCTGACCGTTAACGACGAGGAGCGCCGCCTAATCGTGGATACCTACGTAAACCACGTCAACGGCCGGGTTCCGGTGATCATCGGCACGATGAACGCCCATACGCCCAACGCAGTCCGTTACAGCCGTGAAGCCGAAGCCCAGGGCGCCGATGGGCTGATGATCATTCCCCCCTACTACTACACCCCGACCGACGACGAGATCTTTAACTACTACGCGGCTATAGATGAGGCCATCTCCCTCCCGGTGATGCTGTATAACAACCCGGTCACCTCGAACGTGGACATGTCGGCGGCCCTCGTGGCGAGGCTGTGCAGGAACCTGGAAAGTATCCAGTACATCAAGGAGTCCAGCCTGCACCTTTCCCGTGTAAGAGAGGTGATAGAAGCCTCCGAAGGGCAGATGAAGGTGTACGCCGGCGAGTGGGTGGTGGATTCCTACCTGCTGGGCGCTATCGGGTATGTCAACCCGTACGGCAACTACCTGCCGACGGCCTCGGGTCGCATATTCGAGTTGCTGGAAGCCGATCGTATCGACGACGCCCGTTCCATCTGGCGAATCATCGACCGGATCGACCATATCATCGCGGCGGGTCATCCTACCTACGGTCACCAGTGCTACTCCAAGGCTCTGGCTGCGCTCGTTGGCCATCCCATGGGCGACGTTCGGGCGCCTCTCACCACCTTCCCCGAACTGGGTGAGGAAGGCCGGCAGCGGGTCGCGCGGATGAAGGTGCTGATCGACCAGTTGGGCGAGGTGTGCGTTTCGGTCGGCCTGGGGTGAAACCCTGACGTGAATAACGGCCGCTCTCCGAGTCAGCCCCAAGAAGCAAAGATCGCCATCGCGGGCGGTGGTCACATCGGAGTCGGATGGGCCGTAGCCTTCGCGCAAGCGGGGTTTCAAGTGGCGGTCTACGAGATCGACGCCGGTCGCCGCGAGGCGATCCTTTCCGAGATGGGTGTACGCCTCACCGAGTTGGAAAGGCACCGCCTGCTGGACGAGGACCCGGCAGAGGTGATCGCCCGGGTAGTGGTGGAGTCCGAGTTGAGGAGGGCGGTCGAAGGTGCAACGCATGTTCAGGAGTGCGTACCCGAATCGTTGGCTCTCAAGTCAGAGATGTTCAGATCGCTTGACGCTCTAGCCGATACCGGAACAACCTTGGCAAGTTCGTCCTCAAGCATGACGATTTCCGACATTGCCTCCGAACTGGAGGGCCGGTCCCGTTGTATCTTGGTGCACCCCGGCAACCCTCCCTACCTGATCAAAGTGGTGGAGGTGGCTCCGGCGCCGTTCACCGATCCGGGGGTGGTCACGGCGGTTAGCGACCTTCTGGCGACGGCCGGGATGGTCCCGGTCACCATACGCAGGGAGGTTGATTGCCTGGTGTTCAACCGGCTCCAGGGCGCCCTCCTGCGGGAAGCGCTATGTCTGGTGAGGGATGGAATCATCAGCCCCGAAGATCTGGAATCGGTGGTTACCGAGGGCCTAGGCCTACGCTGGTCAGTGATCGGTCCGTTCACGACTGTGGATCTCAACACGCGCGGAGGGATCCGGGCGCACGCCCGGGGTGTCGGATCGGCCTACGCGCGCATGGCGGTGCAGCGAGGCGCGGACAACCCTTGGGAATCGGACGTGGTCGATCGGATAGCGAAGGATCTCGATGCCCGGAGACCGGTCGAGAGGCGGGAAGACCATGTGATGTGGCGCGACGAAACGTTGATGGGTTTAGCGTTCCACCACCGACAACGCAGCCAGAGGCGCGAATAACGGTAGCGGTTCCGACTGTTGCTCGATGACTATCCTGTATGCCGCCGGTACCCTTGATATTCGCTGAACATTCAGCATAAATGTTCCGGCTTCGGTTGCCTGCTCAGGCCAGCATCGTCATCCTGACTTGCGCCTCGGCGAGATGCAGCGAGGCGACCATCGGATCGATGCAAACCGCGTTCACCTGGTCGGCGACCTCCCGGATCATCCCACCCCAGATGGTGCATCCGAAGAGGATGGCTTCTACCGGACCCCGCTCGAGCATCGCCCGGGCTGCCGGAACCGCATGCTCGTTGAGTTGGCGGCGGAACCGTTCCTGAACCATCTCGGAGGTCACCTCCATATTGCCGATCAGGCTGTCCTCACCCTCGACATGCATGGGTACGAAGGCGATATCGCTCACCACGTCCGCCAATCCGTATGCCCTCAGGTTGCGACCTACCCAATTGGCGGTTACCTGCCAGTCGTGCTCGTCAGGGAAGAGTATCCCGAGGTTGAGGCCCCTCCCCGCCGCCAGGGCGGCGGCCGCTTGCAAGGGACCAATCACCGGGATGCTCGCCGAGCGTTGAGCCTCCATCAAGGCCGGATCCGAACAGCATCCGATAATGGCGGCGTCCACACCCTCCTCCTCAGCTCGGAGAACCGTGGCGATCAACTCGTTCATGTACAGCGGAACCGGCGAAAGCATCGGTCCGGCCAGGTCGGGCGGCAGATCCAGGTGAACAACCTCTACAAACACCCCGCTGGATGCGTGTTTCTCGAGCACGGACACGGCCCGGGGAACGTGTATGTCTATTCCTATCGGTTCGATGTAGCGGATTCTCATGCGCCCTCCTTGGACCGACGGCGAGTTTGATCCCACCGAAATACGATGCGTTGGAACCGGAGTGTATCGTCGGATCACCGGCAGTCCGGTCTTCGTGACATGGCCGTGTGGGATTTCCAGACGTAAGATGGCGTCGCGTTACTACGGAGGAATGATGGGAGAGTCCTTAGATGGCAAGATAGTGTTGGTTACCGGTGCCTCCCGCGGCATCGGCTTCGAGATAGCTCGCGAGGTGGGCCGGGAGGGCGCCTCGGTAATCGCACACTATTCGAGTACCCGGGCGGGAGCTGAGTCTGCCACCGGGGAGTTGCCTGCTGCACGGAGACATCTGGTTCAGGCGGATTTTTCTCGACCGGGCGCGGGAGTCGAAGTCTGGAAGCAGGCCGTCGACAGGTTCGGGAGGATCGACGTAGTGGTCAACAATGCCGCCATCCTCCGGGAAGTCGACTGGGAAGGATCAGACGAGGACTGGGACCGCCTGTGGCGTCTCACCATGCAGGTAAACGTCTACGAACCGGCCACGATTGCTCGGCAAGCGGTGCGGCACTTCGTAGCCAACAATGGCGGTACCCTGATCACGCTTTCGAGTTGGCTGGCCTACCGAGCCGGACGGGCCGGGACCGCCGCCTACAGCGCCTCGAAGGCTGCTGTGACAGCTCTCACCAAAGCGGTCGCCGGTGACTATGCACGCCAAGGCGTGATGGCGTTCAACATCGCCCCCGGGATGGTGCGGACGGATATGTCCGTGGAGGCGGCCAGAGATATGGGCGGCGAAGAAGCCACGGCCCGTTCACTAGCCATGCAGGAGTGGATTCCTCCGGTCGAGATCGCCCGTTTGGTGGTCTTTCTCGCCAGAGGCGATTGCCGCCATCTATCCGGCGCCACTATCGACATAAACGGCGCCAGCTACATGCGATAACATTCCCGAAACGGGAGGAAGTGGTTTGACGCCTACCCAACGAAGTGGCAGGTCGGAGCAAGACCTCGATCTCGAATCGGCGGTCTCGGCGCTGGAAACGTTTACAACCGGGTTGGCTGCCGACGGATACGCGTTGGAAGTAGTTCGGGCCGGGCCTGCGGAACTCACGGTGGAGATCGTCCCCGGACCTGATGCCTGCGAAGACTGCCTTATCCCGAAGGGGTTGTTCACCGAGATGATCTCTCACCGGCTCCGGTCGAAAGGGGTGCAGTTCTCGGAGCTTTCCTTGGTCTATCCCACCGACTGATCCCCATTCTTAGACTGGTCCTGGGAGGGAAGCACCCGGTCAGCGGCGAGGCTTCGGGAGTGATCCCTACAGAGCGTGGGTGAATTGTTCCACCAGCAGGTGTTTCTGTACCTTGCCGGTGGCGCCTCGTGGGAGTCGCTCGGTGAGAATCAATCGCTTCGGTTTCATATGGGAAGCCAGGTTGGTTCCTATCCAGGTTCCGAGATCGGCCAAGGTTGGTGGTTGACCGGGGCGGGGGACAACCACGGCCGTTACGGCCTCTCCCCATACACGGTCGGGGAGTCCGATCACCGCCACTTCCTCGATTTGGGGATGCGTTGAAAGTGCGTTCTCGATCTGGGGAGGATGGATATTGACTCCTCCGCTGATGATCAACTCCTTGATCCGTCCCGAGAGGAATAGGTAGCCCTCGGTGTCTTGATATCCCAGATCGCCGGTCCGAAGCCACCCGTTCCGGATGGCTCTGGATGTGGCCTCGGGCTGCCTCCAGTAGCCGGACATGAGCTTCGGGGTGCGGACCAAAAGCTCACCCACCTCTCCAGGCTCTACCTGGCTACCTTCCGGGTTTCCGATCTTAACCTCCACCCCGACGATGGAACGACCGCAGGACAATCCAGACCCGAGCCGTTCGCTCTCGGGACGATGATCCTCAGGCCCGAGCGCGGCGCATACCGCCGTAGCCTCGGTCAACCCGTAACCGTGGTACAAGCCGCAGGGGAGGGAATCCATCATCCGTTGCACAAGATCGGATCGGGTGGGCGCCGCTCCGTAGAGCAGTAGTCGCATCGACCTGAACAAGCCGGGGGCGAAGCCTCGTGAGTCGAGAATGCGCTGTAGTTGGGTGGCAACCATGATGGTGGTCGTGATTCCTTCCCTAGCAATGGTCGACATGGCCGTGTCGGGGTCGAATGAAGGGAGCACGACATGGGTCTGGCCATCCACCAACATGGTCATGACTCGCAACCCGGCGGAGGCGTGATACAGAGGCGTCGCCGACAGGTACTTGTCCGGGTGGCGAAGGTCCTGTGAGATGGCAGACACGAAGGCGTTGAAGGTCAGAGCTCGATGGGAGAGGCACACGCCCTTCGGATCTCCTGTCGTGCCGCTGGTGTAGATGATCAGCGCTATATCCTCGGGGGAGGCGCTAACAGGGGATGGCCGGGTGGTATCAAGCAAGCGCCTGTACTCGGGGCTGTCATGGTCGATTACCGTCAGACCGGTTTGATCGGCTCGGGACACCGTGTCGGCATACTCCGCCCCTACGATTGCGAGCCGGGGATCGGCGTCTGACAACTGCCTTTCTACTTCGGTTAGCGCCAGACGGGTGGAGAAGGGCACCGCGATAGCCCCGAGGTGAGCCGCTCCCAAGTAGGTGTCGAAGTAGGCCAATCCGGCGGGCGCCATGACAGCCACCCGGTCACCGCGCTGGACACCCAGCCGGTTCATCGCCCCCGCTACCCTCTCCACTCTTTCGGAGAGCTGTGCATAGCTCAAGGACGGCCCCCCTACGATCCGGACGGCGGACCGTTCCGGGTAGAGGCGAGCCGACCGTGCTAGAAGGTCGGATACAAGTGAAGGCACGCTCCTGTAACGATACGCCGTCCCCGGCTGAAGGGTAGATTTATCAGTCGACGGAGAATTGATGGCTACTCGTCGCCTGTGCCGCTATGCCAACCCACATTCGAGATGAGGACGATCCCGGCGCCGACCAGCAGCACCATCGGATTGGCAATGGAAATATCGGCGAACAACCAGAGCCAGAGCATCTGCAGGGCGGGGGAGAAGAACATAACCCGCTGAACGCTCAAACTAGAGGTGACATACAACGAGTAACGGTGGCTTAGGGCGCCGACTGCGTTGAACACCCCTGTCAGGGTGAGCAGTCCCAGGATGGTCCAGGTGAGTTGGAGATCGTTACCGGTCGAAGGAAAGAACAGAACACTCCCCAACAAGGTAAGCGGGAGGGCGCCTATCCTCCCTGCGATTGCCGCGAAGGTAGCGTTCCACACCAGATCGTGGGCATTCCCCCCGGGCCACGCCATAAGCCGCCCGGTCGAAACGGTTCCCCACAGGCTGCCCGTAGCGGTGATCGCCCCCACGAGTGCAACCAGAATCCCTAACCAGTTCAGAGTCCTTACGGCACCCGTCTCGGACCAGATGACCAGAGCCGCACCCACGAAGGAAAGGATCATCAGCACCCAATGCTTCCTCCCGATGAAGTGGGGGACTTGCTTGTTATCTTTGGCGATCTTCCTTCCCAACCTGGCTGCCAGCCATACCATCCCTATCAGGACCAGTTGGTAGATGACGGTCACCACGAGCGGATCGATAAGGGTGGCTGCCCAAACCCAGAAGGCCAGATCGACTGCGAAGGAGATCGCCATCCACAAGGCCGGAGTTCTGATCACCTCGGCCGGGCGCCTTGCCCTAACCGGCTTCCCACGGTCTCCCCAGTAGGACAGCAGCCGCCGGGCGTTGGCTTTCCAGTCCGCTGTGTTATTCGGAATCAGGTAGAGGGCGGGAAGTAACGTGACCAGTTGGAAGACGAGCAACCATGAGCGCCAGACGAACGGGTCGTCGCCTGCATGGCTGAAGTAATAGAACACCGGAAGCCAGGAGCCGGTGACAACCGCGGTAGCAGCCCAGAGGGTTCCTTTTGTGGTCTGGTTCAACGGTGGAACCACCCCGTTGCCGGTGGCGATTCGCTGAGAGTTGGTATTCGATCCGGATTTGGTACCGCGGCGGCGGTTGCGATCATTCCGGCAGGTTACTCCAGACATCCGTCCCGGTGGGGGAGCGTCCTCCTTACTGGTGGAGAGAGCCGGGGAGGTTCACCTCCCACATGGTGGGGTGTTCGCGTGTTGAGGCGTGTTGGGTTCGCGGGTTAGGTGGGCGACTAGCCCGGTCAAGACACCCTCTTCCCGCCAGTAGACCTTCCACGGTGCTAGGAGGGTGCTGAGAAACCCCGTACAAAGGGGTTCAGCCGTTAACTCGCAACCCTCTGACCAGGCGCTTTACCAACCACCGAACCCCGTAAGATTCGTTTTTCAGGACCCTCCTAGGGTTCGTGTCGTGGACGCGAGGGATGTGGCTGCGGTGACCGCTGATGCGTTGAACAGCATGGAACATCGGCTGAAGGCCGAGTTTAATGCCGACATGTCCGACCTGAAGGCCGAGTTGAAGCACGCCATTGAGCTGCTCAGCGTCAAAGTGGACGTGAACCAGCAGACAACAGCCCAGCAGATGGATGAAGGCTTCCGCCAGATCATTGAGCACATCAACCGTCGGTAGCGTTGTCCCCCGCTTACTTTGAGGAGGGCCCCTTTGTGTTCCGGTTCTATTCTGGTGACCGTGGCGAGCCGCCCCATGTCCATGTCCGTCGCGACCGGAACACGGCCAAGATATGGCTTCAGGATATGTCCGTGGAGTACAGCTACCTGTCCGGAAAAGAGATGAAGCGGGTTATGAGGATAGTCGAGCGAGAACGGTTAGAGATGATGAGGCAGTGGAATGACTTCTTCAGTTGAGAGTGACACTCGCTGCCTGGTCGCTGTTCGGGTCGAAGTAGCGGACGCTCATCTGCGAGTGTTCCTGGCTGACGGTCGGGGTGTAGCCGTGCCCTTGTCCTGGTATCCCCGCCTCTGCCACGGAACCTCTGAGGAGCAGAACCGTTGGGAACTGCTTGACGGGGGCAGGGGAATATCGTGGCCCGACCTTGATGAGGATATCGCAGTGAGAGACTTGCTTGACGGTATACCGTCGGGAGAGTCGGCAAGGTCGCTGGGTCGCTGGTTGCAGGCCCGCAAGCAGGGTAGACCCCTGACCCTGTACGACTTGGCCGCATACGAAGAGTCAGGCGACTTCCGCAACAAAGCCGCTCTTCCGTAACGCTCGTGGTAGCTGACACACTCGACATAAACACCGAAACCGTACAACGCGCCAGACACAAGCTAGCCGCGGAACCGTCGGTTGGAGTGACACGAGATGACAGCCTGCCGAACCCCGCCACGAAACCCCTGCTACGTTATGGTCGCGAAGACCCCATGGTGGCCCTCCTTCATTAACCCTTGGAGAGGAACCTCCAGCCGCGGGGCCAACTAAGAGCCCGTATTTCAGCACCCTCCTACGAGCGAGCGGGAATGAGACGTACCGTGACTTCGGCGGGTGAGCGTAGGGAGTATCCGGTCATTGGAGGAGGTCCGTCCACCCACTCGACCCGGCGCACCCGGTCCATGAAACGGTTCATTACCACTTCCATTTCCATCAAAGCGAGCAGAGAACCCGTGCAATGATGTTTGCCGGCCCCGAAGGGGAGGATGTCGGCGCGGGGGGTGAACTGGCGGAAGGAACTACCTGCGAAACGATGGAGAAGGAACGAATCCGGATCATCGAAGTGGGCTTCGTCGCGGTTGGCCGATCCCAGGAGCACCATGATCTTGTCTTCTTTGTGTACACCCACCGAGGAGAGTTCGGTGTCACTCTTCGCCTTGCGTACCAACGCATGGGCCGGAGGTAGATAGCGCAGGATCTCGGCGCAGGCCCTCCTCATCAGGTTCCGATGCTCACGTACCTCTTCCCAGATATCACGGTTGGAGAAAAGAACCCACATCAGGTTGGACAAGCCTCGGGAGGTGGTCTCCACCCCGGCCGCCAGGAGCAGGGAGCAGGTGGACGCGATCATCTCGGTAGAGAGTGGTTCACCGTCGATCCGGGCCGTGCAGAGGTCGGAAAGCAAGTCGGCGGTGGGGTTACGACGCTTGTCAACTATGACCGGGGCCAGGTAGTCCCCGAGAGCCCGGCGGGCTTCTATACCCCTGCGGGTGATCTCCGGGTCGTTGCGGATGTTGGTAACGCTGGCCTTCCCGATAGCGTCGTACCAGGGACGGAAGCGGCCCACATCCGGTATCCCCATCATCGTTGCGGTCACATCCATAGGGACCGAAGTGTTGAGTCCCTTATGGAGTTCTGCGGGACGGTCCCAGGGCAAGGTGTCCAGGAGTCGTGCCGTGATCCGCTCGGTTAGCTCGCGTAGCTCTCCGTTCAACTTGCCGCGGTGCCGTATCCAGCGACTCAGAAGGCCCGAATGGCGAGTGTGTTCCCGGCCTTCCATATGAAGGATCACCCGCCCGTGGATAGCTGACGAGCCCGGACCCCCCATCAACGGAGCGAACCGCTCTCCGTCCGTCAAGACCTCCGCCACGTCAGAACGGCGGGACACCACCCATCCTTCGATACGTGAACTCCAGAAGATAGGAGCGTCGGCCCTAGCCCGCGTGTAGAAGGGAAATGGATCGGCCTTGTTCAGCAATACCTGCTCAAACTCAGCTTGGAGGTCGTTAGTCCTTCCCATCACTCCCGCAGTACGAATCAGTCTGGTGTCGGGTAATCGTCCCCTACCCAACTTGGTTGGCGGCCGGAATAGGCGTCGGCGACAGCCGGATAGTATTCTCCTCTAACTGTTCCTGTATCGACACAGGAACAGGAATCAATGCTAGTTTATTTTGGCGATGCCGGGTTCTTGCCCGATCTGACACCGATCAGCGAGGGGCCCGTCCGGTACGGTATTTCGCTGAATGGGAGGTGAACGATGAAACGCATTCTGGTAGTCCTTGCGGTGATGGCCCTGGTGACAACTGCCTGTGGCGACGGAGAGGAAGCCACTACTACTACCACAGGAGCCCCCGCAGCCACAGCGGATACTACGGCTGCGGCGCCTGCCGAAACATCCGAGGAGCCGGCCGAGCCGGACTATCCCGAGGTGACCATCAATATCGGGCATTCGGGTGCTCCTGATGGTTATGCCGATGTTGCGGCGGTCAGGTTCAAGGAGTTGGTCGAAGAAGGTTCCGGTGGTCGGATGACGGTGGAGGTGTTCCCTTCGTCTCAGATCGGCAGTGAACGCGAGTTGGTGGAAGGCGCTCAGCTGGGTTCGATCGACGCCGGGGTGGTGTTCGCCGGAATTCTCGAGAGTTTCGTGCCGGAGATGGGGGTGGTGAACCTGCCGTTCCTGTTTGACGGGCAAGCACATGTGGACGCGGTGTTCGACGGTCCGGTGGGGCGGGAGCTGCTCGGTCTTGCCGAGGATGTCGGGATCAAGGCGCTAGCCATAGGTCAGTTCGGTCTGCGTTCGATGATGAACAGCCAACGACCCATCTACACACCATCCGATTCGGCAGGTTTGAAGTTCAGGGTTCCCGAGTCGGATATCTATATCCGCACCTACGAGTTGGTGGGAGCGAATCCGGTTCCGCTGCCGGGCCCGGAGATTTTCACCGCTATGCAGAACGGTGTGGTGGACGGGACCGGCGCTCCGATCTTCGCGGCGGTGACCCAGAAGTACTACGAGACACCGGTCAAGTATCTGTCGCTTACCGAACACATCTACGCCGCCCTCCTTGTCTTCATGTCCGGTGAGCTCTGGGACAGCTTGCCGCCAAAGGCCCAGGACCTCATCGAGCAATCAGCGTCGCAGGCGGCCGCCCATCAGCGAGCCGAAGCCGCCTTGCTTGACGACGGTTACCTCGAAGAACTCAGAAGCCAGGGTTGGGAAGTCAACCAGGTCGACAAGGGCCTATTCCGCACCGCGGTTGCGCCCATCTACGACGAGCGGCCCGAGTTGGCCGAGTGGGCCGATCGCATCCGGGCGGTGAGCCCGAGTGGTGCGGTGGACGCTTCCCTGCTGCCCGAGGTGACTATCAATATCGGGCATTCGGGTGCTCCTGATGGTTATGCGGATGTTGCGGCGGTCCGGTTCAAGGAGTTGGTCGAAGAGCGTTCCGGTGGTCGGATGACGGTGGAGGTGTTCCCTTCGTCTCAGATCGGCAGTGAACGCGAGTTGGTGGAAGGCGCTCAGCTGGGTTCGATCGACGCCGGGGTGGTGTTCGCGGGCCTGCTCGAGAGTTTCGTGCCGGAGATGGGGGTGGTGAACCTGCCGTTCCTGTTTGACGGGCAAGCACATGTGGACGCGGTGTTCGACGGTCCGGTGGGGCGGGAGCTGCTCGGTCTTGCCGAGGATGTCGGGATCAAGGCGTTGTCGATCGGTCAGTTCGGTCTGCGTTCGATGATGAACAGCCAACGACCCATCGCCACGCCGTCCGATTCGGCAGGTTTGAAGTTCAGGGTTCCCGAGTCGGACATCTACATCCGTACCTACGAGTTGGTGGGTGCGAATCCGGTTCCGCTGCCGGGCCCGGAGATTTTCACGGCCATGCAGAACGGTGTGGTGGACGGGACCGGCGCTCCGATCTTCGCGGCGGTGACCCAGAAGTACTACGAGACACCGGTCAAGTACTTGTCGCTCACCGAGCACATCTACGCCGCGCTCCTGGTCTTCATGTCGGGCGAGCTGTGGGACGGACTCGGACCGGCTGCCCAGCAACTCGTGCAACAAGCGGCTATCGAAGCCGCCGCCCATCAGCGAGCCGAAGCCGCCCTGCTCGACGACGGTTACCTCCAGGAACTGCAGAACCGGGGTTGGGAAGTCAACCAGGTCGACAAGGACGCTTTCCGCGCCGCGGTTGCGCCCATCTACGACGAACGGCCCGAGTTGGCCGAATGGGCAGACCGCATCCGTGCGGCTGCTCCGTGAGCTCGGCGCCTGACCTGATTGCCAAAGGCAGCCGGGGCACCATCGCGGTGCTCCGGCTGCTACTGGCCGTGCTGTTGGGCGGGCTCTCGCTGTTGATGTTCGTCCAGGTAGTGATGCGCTACGTGTTCAACTCCTCGATCGTGTGGTCCGAGGAGGTACCGCGCATCATGCTCATCTGGCTGGTGTTCGTAGGACTGGCCACCACCATGAAGGGAAAGCACCTGATCATCGACATCGTTAGAGAACGCCGCTGGGTCACGATTGTCTCGATCGTGATCAAGTGGGCGCTGCTGATCTTTTTTGTCTGGTACGGAACCATCCTGGCTGTGAAAGTGTCCGGGCAGACCATGCCCATCACCAAGATCTCCCGCTCCTGGCAATATGCCGCCGCTCCTACCGGCGCGGCGCTGGCTCTTCTCTTGGGGGTGGATGAGATCGTGGACTTGTTCCGATCCTCCGGAAGCGACCGGGAATCTTCTGACATGGCTGCTTCGGAAGCCTGAACATGTTGCTGCTAGTGGTCTTCGGTACGTTGTTCTTACTGTTGCTGCTACGGGTGCCGATCTTCGTGGCTCTGGGTGGAGCCACCATCGTGGGCGTGATGCTTCACCCGTCAGCTTCGCTGATTGATGTAGTGCGAAACTCGATTAACGGTATCGACTCCTTGGTGTTGTTCGCGGCGCCTCTGTTCGTCCTAGCCGGAAACCTCATCCTCGCAGGAGGGGTATCGCGGCGCCTCATCGGCTGGGTAGATCTCCTGTTCGGGTTCAGCCGCATGCGTCTGGCATACGTGAACGTATTCGGCTCGATGTTCTTTGGCGGCATCTCGGGCTCGGCCACGGCTGACTCGGCTGCTATCGGTTCGGTGCTGGTACCGGAGATGAAGAAGGGCGGTTATCCGACTCCCTATGCAGCCGGAGTCACCGCCGCCTCGAGCTCCATCGGGATCATCGTCCCACCCAGCGTTCCGATGATCCTGGCCGGCGCCGCCACGAGCGTATCGGTCACCAAACTCTTCGTAGGCGGCTACGGACCAGGCCTCCTCATAGCCGTCTCGCTTGCTCTTGTCGCCTGGATCAAGCGTCCAAGCTCCGGTGTGAGCGCCGATCCGGAACGATTCAGCCTGAAGCGCATGGGCATTACCACCTATAAGGCGGCGCCCGCGCTGGTATTCCCGGTTGTGATCATGGGAGGCATCCTTACCGGAGTGTTCACCGCCACCGAAGCTGCCGCCGTGGCGGTGGTCTATTCACTGCTGGTGTCGGTGTTCATCTACCGGGAGTTGGGATGGAAGGCCTTCTTCGCAATTCTCAAGGAGTCGGCCGAGTTCGCGGCCGTGGTGTTCTCCATCGTGGCTACCGCCCAAGCATTCGGAAGGTTCCTTACGCTGGCCAAGGTTCCCCAACAGCTGACCGAGTTCATGCTGGGGTTCTCCAACATCCCGGCGGTGGTGATCCTTATGATGATCGCTCTGCTCCTGATCATCGGTACCTTCATGGAGACGGTACCCATCGTGCTCGTTCTGTATCCGATTCTCGAACCGATCGCCACCTCCCCGGATGTTGGAATGGACCCCATCCACTACGGCGTGACCTTCATGGGGGCCATCGCGGTGGGCCTCCTGACACCACCTTACGGGGTGCTCCTCTTCGTCAATTCCAAGATTGCAGGCATACCCTCCGCCGACCTGATCAAAGCGGTGTTACCGTTCGTAGTCGCCTTGATAATCGACGTCCTGATCATCGCGTTCTTCCCACCGCTAAGCCTGGCGCCGGTCAACTTCTTCTTCGGTTAGCCCAATTCATGAAAGGTGTGTCCCGTATGAACAGAGACGAGTTTCGGATCCTCTCCTTCGTCAACCACATTCCGGTCCATCCTCGCGTAGAGGAGTATCTGGAGGAGACCGCCCGGCGGGGAGTGGATGCGGTTTGCTCGCAGGGGACGGGAATGGACTTCGGGCCGTACATGCTTGGAAGCGGTACCCAGTTCACCAGCGAGAACTTCCGTGAGAACGTCCGACCCTACATGCGGTTCGCCAAGCAGCAAGGGGCGCCCTTCGTGTTCTCGGTCGGGATCGCCGGAGGTCGCACCCAGCTGGACGAGTGCCTCGAGCGCGTGGACGAGATAACCGCCGAAGAGAACATGCCGCTCCGCATCGCGGTGATAGACGGTGAACTCGACCGGGACGAGCTTGCTCAACGAGTCCGATCAGGGGTTGTCGCCCCCAGAGCCGTGGAGTCTCCACACCTGTCGGAAGTGCTTACAACTGAGGATGTGGAATCCTCCGAGCACGTTGTGGCTCAGATGGGTCCCGAACCGATCATGGCCGCACTCGACGCAGGAGTAGACGGGGTGATTACCGGTCGGGCACTCGACGTCGGGATATACATGGCGCCGCCGCTCCATGCCGGGTTTCCGCGCGGCTCCACAACTCACATGGCCAAGGTGCTTGAGTGTGCCGGGTTGGCGTTGCATCCGGGAGATCCGTCCGAGCCCATCTACGGAGTGCTGGAGCATGACGCCATCACCGTATACCCGGTTTCCGATACACAGGCTGCTACCGCGAGATCGATCGCCAGCCACTCCATGTACGAGCGGGACAACCCGTTCATGGAGAAGAACCCCGGCGGTTATCTGGACCTCACCGACGCCACCTACGAGGAGGTTTCCGGCGTCGGCGTGCGCTCTCAAGGTGCGATCTGGGTGGACACGCCTTATACGATCAAGCTGGAAGGCGCCCGTCGGGAGGGTTATCGCACCATTGCGGTATTCGGGGTGAGGGAGCCGGCTTTCATCGAGTGCCTTGACTGGTTTCTGGAGAAAATCCGCTCCACCATTGCCGGTTCACCCCGATTCGGGCATCTCGACGAAGGCAAGAACTATCGCATCACCTTCGATCAGTACGGTCGCAACGGAGTGCTGGGTCCGAACGAGCCCTTGGTTGACCGGTCGCCCCATGAGATCGGGCTCCTCGTAGACGTGATCGCCGATACTCAGGAACTGGCCGAGAATCTGGCATACTTCATATGCATGGAATTATGGATAAAGCCGTATCCCAACCGGCAGACCTCCGCAGGAAACCTGGCCACTCGTTTCGCACCACCGACCATAAATGTGGGGCCTGCTTACTCGTTCAACATCTGGCACTTGCTGCCGGTCGACGATCCTCTTGAACTGTTTCCCTACGAAGTGATCGATTTCCCGAGGGGGCGGTGATGCCGAAGCTTCGCGACCTGGCCAAGACCCTCCGGTCCAAGAACTGCGATCCCTTCAATACCACCTTCGACGTATTCTTCGACACGGAGGATTCATATTTGAAGGTCAGAGACTCGGGGCAGATCGCCCCCGAGGTGCTGGCGCCTCTCTACGGGCTGGATGCCGACCAGGTACTAGGCATCTACTTTCTCGACAACGCTCTGGCCTTCAAGGTAACGATGGTAAAGGACATTGCTTCCTCCGATCCGGCCTGCAAGGACGTGTTCGGAGCGCACCAGCACCTCATGCTGGCTGATCTGGAGATACCGGTATGAGGCTTCTGGATCCCCGAGCCGAGGAGTTTCGTCGCATGGAGGCGCCCGATCCGCTCAAACCGGTAGAGGATGTGGAGTTGAACGTAGCCATTCTCAACTCGCGCTGGGAGTCCATGACCCGGATCGCGGCTGTGGTGGATGAGCGTCTGCGAAGCTTGTCCTTCATACGGGACGTCCGGCACTGGAAGATCAAGCACTCCGAACCCACCCCGCAGGATGTCATCGATCAGGTAACCGGCTACAGCCACTTCGCGGTGCTCGGTCTCGGTAACTGAGGGGCTTGCACAGCGTGGAGTTGCCACGATGGAACCGAGTTGAGAAAGCAAGGGATCGGAACTGTGGTGCTGATCACCGAAGCATTCAAGGAACTGGCGGACGCCACCTTGGCGAGCAGAGGAGTCCCCGATCTTCCGATAGTGATCTTCCCGCATGACACCGAGGTCATGACCATTGATGAGTTGCGGCCGGTAGTTGAAAAGGCGGTCGACCACGAGATCGTTCCCCTCATCAAAGAGCTACGAGACCCCTGGGTCTGAGAGGATCCGGAAGGACGAGGTGGAACTACTTTCGCGCAGGCTTGAGTGTCCGACGGATCGTGGTTTGGACGTCATCCAGAATTGGTTTCATCAGCGCGACCTGTCTGACGGCCTTCCCATAATCCCACCCACTCCGGAGCGGGTAGAACGTATGGTCGAATACGTCGGCTTAGACCCGGATGCGGAAGTCGGGATCATCGATCCTGAGCGGGGAGTCGCAACCGTGGAGAAACTGGCTGTGAATGCGGTCATGGCCGGTTGCCTTCCCTCGTACATGCCGCTGATCGTCGCTGCCGTGCAAGCTATGTGCGATCCCATCTTCAACCTGCACGCCATCCAGTCCACCACCAATCCGGCCACACCCCTGGTAGTGGTTAACGGACCGATCCGGCGGCGCCTCTCGATGAACACCGACCGAAATATGCTCGGTCCGGGCAACCGGGCCAACGCCACGATCGGGCGGGCTCTCCGGTTGATCCTACGAAACGTCGGCGGAGCGTATGTAGGCGTTGATCAGGCGACTCATGGAAGTCCCGCCAAATACACCCTTGTGGTACCCGAGGACGAGGAGTCCAGCCCGTGGGAGCCCCTCCACGTCCAACTAGGTTTCCAACCAGATGAATCCACCGTCTCGGTTGCCGGAATCGAATCGGTCATCAACTCCACTGCTGTTTGGTGGACGCCCGATTCCCTGGCGAAGATGCTTGCCAAGACGCTCCGATCCACCGCCACCAGCCAGTTCTTCTCCCGCGGAACCCTAACCCTTCTGATGAGCCCCGCCCATGCCGGTGTTTTTGCCCGTCGTGGGTGGAGCAAGCGTCAACTCCGAGATCGCCTGTGGGAAATGGGAAAGGTGCCGCTGTCCGACTACCCACCCGAGGGAAACATACCCCAGGGTGACTGGACGGTGGACGGGGACCGGGTGCTGTTATGCGAGAGCCCGGCCGATCTAAGGATAGTGGTGGGTGGGGGAACCGAGGGGAACGCCTCGCACTCCGTGTTCTTCTCAGGATTCTGCCTCTCCAAAGGCGTCACCCGCCGGGTTCGCTGATGAGCGCGCTACTGAAGCACGTACGATCGGAGATAGAGCCTCTGGTCGAAGATTGGGAGGAATCAGGCCACGCCCCTCCCGAGGCCCTTTGGGAAGTGGGTCGACGGTTCGGATTGTTGGGGATGATGACCCCGGCCGCGCGGGGTGGGGCGCCTAGGCCGTGGGCGAAGATCGTCAGGGTGGCTAGTGATCTGGGTCGCGTATACCGACCATTTGGCTTTCTGCTGACAAACGCCCTAGTAGCCGGATACCTGGCCGATCAGGCGAACGACGATCAATGGAGGCGCCTGGGCCTTCCGATCGTCGAGGGGCGGCAGTTCACGGTACTTGCCCTCAATGAACCGGACAGCGGCAACGATCTGGGGTCCCTTTCGGCCCTGGCCGAGCCCTGTAAAGCGGGATACCGGCTAACCGGCTCGAAGACCTACATACCCAACGCCGATCAGGTGGATTTCCTGCTGGTTGCCGCCCGCGAAACGCCAGGCTCCCCTCCCTCCATCTTTGCGGTCGATCCCCGTTCCGATGGTTGTCACATACGGCGTCTGGGCTCCACCATGGCTCTGCGTGGAGTTCATCTGTGCCGGATCCGACTGGACGGGTGTGTCGTTCCGTCCGGAAACCGGATAGGCGGTTTTGACGGACTGAAGCCACACCTGAGTAGGAGCCGGATACTGACCTCCGGCCTTGCTCTCGGATGTGCTACCGAAGCTCTCGAGCTGGCGCTGGACTACACCGCCGGAACCAGACGTTTCGGCGACTATCTCAACCGTATGGGCACGGTCCGCCAAACCTTGGCCGACATGGGCATCGCGGTCGAGACCGGACGCGTTTACCTCGACCGAGCCGCCTCCTTGGTCGACAGCGACAGGCAGGCCTCACTTGAAATCTCCGTCGCCAAGGTGTACATCACCGATCTGGCCATGGCCGTCACGACAGCTGCTTCCCAACTGTTGGGCGGCCAGGGGTATCTCACCTCGGGAAAGGTCGAACGGCTCATGCGAGAAGCCAAATTGAACCAGATCGTGGACGGCGCCAACGAGATACATCGCAACCTGATCGCCAAGCGCATGTCGGCAAGGCATGCCACGGGTGGAGGAGGTAACTAAGCAATGGGGGTAGCTTCGGTAGCGGTGATCACCGGCGGGGGAGGAGGGATCGGTTGGAAGACCGCCCAACTCCTGCTCGAACGTCACGCAGATATCGCCTGTGCCCTAGTCGACCTGGACGAGGGGCGATCCGGGGAGTTGCAGGAACGGTTCGGTGACGATCGGGTTCGCTTCGTGCAATGCGACGTTACCGATCAGGAGGCGGTGATAGCGGCTACGCAGGAAATCGAGCAATGGAATCGACCGATGAGGCTGTTGGTCACCTGTGCGGGGATTCAGATCGCCGGTGACAGTTTCGACCTCCCCGCCGAGGATTGGAGGAAGGTGCTGTCGGTGCACCTCGACGGTACCTTCTACTGGTGCCAGTCCGCCGGGCGGGCTATGCGGGATGCCGGTGGTGGTTCGATAGTTACCGTCGGTTCGATCGCCCAGGACTTCGGGTTTCCCGGCCGGGCTGCATACACGACATCCAAGGCCGGTATCGGTGGCCTGACCAGGGTATTGGCGGTGGAATGGGCGGCTAACGGAATCCGGGTCAACTCGGTGATACCGGGCATGGTCCGCACGCCGCTGTTCGAGCGGGCGGCGGCTCAAGGCATAGTGGATGCGGAAGCAGCCGCCGCGGAGCATGCATTAGGACGTCTGGGCGCCACGGCGGAGATAGCCAAGGCGATCGTTTTCCTGCTGACTGATGAGTCAAGCTTCGTGACCGGCGAGCTGCTGCACGTTGACGGGGGTTTCAGAGCCTTACGTCTCGAATAAAGGAGATTCTGAATATGGCAGATGACAGGATCAATTGGGACCGGGTAAATACCTATCTCACGAGGAGCAAGACCCGAGCGGTGCTCAAGCCCTACGGGATGCCTGATATCACCAATCCCTTCACTTCCGCCTATGCGGACGTAGACGTGGCGCCCCGATGGCCGATTTCCGAGGAGGTCGCCATTTCGGTCGCCCTCACCGGCGGGTTCTTCATGACCCGCCACAATCCGGCCCAGCCGATCACAGAAGAGGAGATCATGGAGGCGGGGAGGGCCTGCATGCGGGCGGGCGCCTCCGCTCTGCACATCCACGTACGGAACGAGATGGAGTTCTCCATCCTGGATCTAGGTCGCTTCATAACCATTATCGAGCCGCTACAGGATGAGTTCGAGGATCTCTACGTTTCGGCAGGAGAGGTGGCGATTGGACCCGACGACTGGAACGAGATGATCAAGATCACGAACTCCGGTCTGATCACCGGATCGCCGGTCAACACCACGGCAACTTTCTGCGGGGACACACTCTTTGCCAAGCCACCCGCCGTGATGATCGAAAAGACCCGTATTCTGATGGACGCCGGCGTGAAGCCGGAGATCGCCGTATACACCGACGCTGACGTGGACAACGCCCGCCGCTACCTGATCGAATCGGGCCTCGTCGATCAACCTCTCTACTGGGTGATTCTTCCGGCTCTCCCCGGCGGCAGCCCCATGCACAATCCTCGCCAGATGATCCAAGGACTTACCCGGATCGTTGATTCGATCCTCGACATCGATCCCGACTCGATCATCTCGGTGTGCGCCGCGGGCCGTCCCTCCGTTTACCTGGTAACCCTGGCGATGTTGATGGGGCTCCACGTCCGGCTGGGGATGGAGGACACCGTCTGGCGCTATCCCCATCGCGACGAGTTGATCTCGTCCAACCTCGAGCAACTGGAAGCGGTCATCACGATCGCTGAACAGCTAGGTCGTTACCCCATGTCGGGCGCCCGCTACCGTTCGTTGCTCGGAGTCGCTTGACGCAATCACCTGTGCGATCCTCGGTTGGCCTCGTACTCGTTGATCAGCTTCACCATGCGCTCAACATAAGCACGGACAGCCGGGCGGTCAGCGGCTAGCTCGAAGTCCTCCATATCACCATGGTGGAAATGGATGTGAAGCCTCTGAGCCGCGGCGAACCCGGTAGAGAGGAAGTGATCGTCGTACTCGTGGGCTAGCCGGGTGGTGGCGTTCTTGTTGGATCGATGCGACCGGTAGTCCCAGCCACGCTGATGGGAGGCGGCTATCACTGCCTGGACGGCCGCTCCATATAGTTTCTCAGCCCCTTGCCGGGTATCGCCAACCGCGAATTCAGCGTCCGACTGGGTGAGGAAGCTCATCGCCTGCGCCACCCGATCAGCAACGGTGGCATCCTGCAACATAGTCATCGTATACTCCTCTCCACACGTCTTCCCGGCGGTCGTAGGGGCGCGTAAGTGCCACATCGTAAACCGGTACACACAACGTATGAGGTCCGATTGTGGACGTCAAGACCTCAGAGCATCTCCAACCCGAAGTGATCATCGGATGGCGCACTTAGCCAGAAGATCCTGTGGCCCCTTGAAACGGCCCAAGATTCCCGCCAACAGCCCTAACCCGTGAACTTCACACCCCATAACACGCGACCACCCCACACAGTTATGAAACAGGAATCGACCCTGGACCGTATTCTCGCACGCGGTTCCCTCAGGGTCCCCATCGAGTTTCTGGATCACCCGGATACGGGCGCCCCTCCTGAAATGTACCGTGATCCCGAAACCGGCGAGCCCGATGGTGTGGCGCCAAGAATATCTGCCATGATCGCCTCCGATATCGGTGTCGAATTGGAGATAATCGAGATCGCGTGGCCGGACCAGATCCCGGCTTTGTTGCGCGGCGAGGTGGACCTTCTGCCCAAGCACACCCTCTTCCCGAAGCGAGCTTTGGAACTTGAGTTCATATCCGGTCGCCTTATGCAGATACGGGTTACGTGCCTCGTACCTGTTGAGAGCGCCTCTGACGGTATCGGATCACTCGACCGGCAGAATCTCGCGATCGCCGTCTGGCATGGATCGAGCAACCTGGATGTGGCTAAGCGGTTCTTTCCGTTTGCGCGGATCATAGAGACGGCCGATCCGACCGCTTTGCTCCGGTCAGGCGCAGTGGATGCCGTTGTCGGTGACTCCGTGACACGTCGATACCTGGGACTCCACCCGGATCTAGCGTTGTTACGAGAACCGGACGGACAGTTAGTGCTTCTCTTCACAGGATTCAACAAGGTGTCTATCCGCCCCGGGGATCCGCGCTTCCTGAACTGGTTGAACAGCTGGTATGACTATCGGGACGCCCAGGGAGATATAGAGGCCCTGTGTGGTAGCTGGTGGGAAAGCCATATGGCTGACCGGAAGTAGCAGGGACAAGAAAGCTATCTCGCACGGGGGTGGGTGGCTGGTTCGTTCGCTAAAAAAGCTGGCCACCCTATCAAGGAGCGTCTTACCACGGACCGCTAGAGGTGTCGGTGTTCTAATTGCGGATCATCGATAGCGACCATATTATAAGGTATCGTTTGGACAGCCTGAACTGAAGGGAGGGCAAATATGAAGGTGCTTGGGAGACGTAGGACGCCAATACTAGCGGCCCTGCTCGGCTTGGCCTTGGTCGTGACCGCATGTGGCACCACTGAAACAGTCGTGGTTACCTCGATCGTGACCGAGACCGAGGAAGTGGTGGTGACCGAGGAAGTGGTGGTCACCGAGGAAGTGGTGGTCACGTCAATCGTCACCGAGGAAGTGGTGGTGACCGAGGAAGTGGTGGTCACCGAGACCGTTATGGTCGATGACTCCGAGGCGAGAACACTTCGCATCGCCATCGCGGACGACATCGAGCAGTTAGACCCGGCGTTGGGCTCGGCTCAGTTGACCAACCTGGTACTCAAGAACGTCTACATGCAGCCGGTTCAGTACCGTCCCGGTCCTGATGCGGGTGGCTTCTCATACGCCGACACAACATCCTTCGAGGGTCAGTGGATCGAGGCTTGGGACTTCAGCGATGACTTCGAAACCATCACCCTTCGACTCCGCCAGGGTCTGACGTTCCCGACCAGCGGAAACCCGGTTACATCCGATGATGCGGTCTACACGATCGAGCGGGCGCTTGCTACCGGACCGGCCGGACCGGCCTGGGTCTGGGGCAATATCGGTGTCACATCGCTCGACCAGATCGAGCGGGTCGATGAGCGGACGCTCATCGTCCACGGCGCTCGTCCGTCCACGATCGTGCTGCCGCTCATGAGAGATCAGACCATGGGTATCTTGGACAGCGTGACCATCAAGGCGAATTCCACCGAGGACGATCCTTGGGGCCGCGACTGGCTCAAGCAGAACTACGCCGGTAACGGTCGTTATGTGGTGGACAGCTGGGAGCGCGGATCGCGGATGGTCCTGAAGCGCAACCCCACCTGGACCGGTTTCCAACCCTATTTCGAGACGGTGGAGCTGCTAACGGTGCCCGAGGCGGCCAACCGTCTCGCCCTGCTCCAGAACGGTGATGTGGACATCGCCCTCGACCTCTCCGTACAGCAGTTGGCTACCGCAGCGACCTCGGACGGTGTGAAGGTTCTGTCGGTTCCCGACCGGAACGGGATCAACGTCCTGATGAACAACCAGCGCCCGCCGTTCGACAACGTGGACGTGCGTAAGGCGATGTCCTACGGGGCCGACTACAACGCGATAGTCAACGGCGTCCTGAATGGCCAAGCGGTACAGAGTCAAGGACCCATATCGGTGAATTCCCGGTTCTTCGACCTTTACGACCTGGGTGACGCGTGGCTCTACGAATACGACCCCGACAGGGCTCGGGAACTCATGGCGGCAGCCGGCCATCCCGACGGATTCGAGTTCGAGATAATCATCCGCCAGGATATCCCGCTCGATGAAGCGGTGGCTACGAACCTCAAGGCGCAATTCGCCGACCTCGGGATTGACATGAGCATCCGTCCTGTCACCGGGGCTGAGATGTTCACAGCCCTATCCACACTCGACTACCAGATGGCCTTCCGGGGCGGTCTCCTCGACTACGTCGATGACCCCTACTACCAGTTCTTCCTGTGGTGGGATTCGCAGGATGCGGCGATCAACTGGACCGGCTTCGTGGATCCGCGGATTGACGAGATCCTCGACGAAACGGCTTCGGTCGTCTCGGATCCGGGACGGCGCGAGCCCTACCGGGAGGCAGTCACCCGACTGGTCGACGCAGCACCGATGCTGTGGCTTGCCAATGCCAACTTCACGCTGGCGATGCGCGAAGACATCGGCGGGTTCACGCTCCATCCCGACGGGCTTCTCTGGATGGCGACTCTGAACCGGTCCGGCTAGCCCATCGGCCATTACTACAACGAAGATCGGGAGGGCGACGCTGCCGGCGGCGCCCTCCCGATCGTTCCACCTTCCTGGAGCCACGAATAGAAGTGACACAGGCAACTAGTCAGGAGCGGGAGACCCGCGATCGGCTCTCCGGATTCCGCCGATGGGCCATGTTCCTGGTCAATCGCGTGGTCATCCTCGCCGTGGTGCTCGTCGCAGTGGTCGTTATCGGCTTCACGATCACCCGTTCCACGGGCACCCCTCTGTACGCCTCGCTGGGCGTGGCGGTGAGCGAGGCGATAATCGAGCAGCGAGCCGAGGAGATGGGGCTCAACGAGCCCATCGTCGTGCAGTTCTGGATCTATACGACTCACCTTCTGCAGGGAGACCTGGGTGTGTCCCGCATTAGCCGCATACCGGTCGCAGAGGACATCGCCCTCAAGCTTCCCGCCACCGCCGAGATGGTTTTCTTCACGTTGGCGGTCAGTTTCATCTGGGCCATCCCGCTCGGTGTATGGGCCGGACTCAGACCCAACGGGAAGCTCGCCAAACTCGGGGAAGGCATGGCGCAGTTCGGGGTCAGCGTTCCGGCCTTCTGGCTCGGCCTGCTGTTCATCTTTATTCTCTACTTTCTGCCTCCGAGGATCCCTGAACCTCTAGGCCCGCTTCCCGGTCTGTTCCCCCCTCCCCTGGGGCGCTTGGGTAGTGTCGAACCCCCCGGAATGGTGACCGGTTTCTACACGATCGATGCCCTGATCGCCGGAGACTTCCGTCTGGCCTGGCAAGCCCTGTGGCATCTGATTCTTCCCGCCGTGACCCTCTCGTTGACCAGCGGGCCTCCACTCTTCCGCGTGACCCGCTCCGCTGTCAGCGAGGCCCTGGCCAGTCCATTCGTTGAAGCGGCGTACAGCTACGGGTTGAGGCGGCGGCAGGTCCTGACCAGGGATGTTCTCCGCAACGCCTCCCCGCCGGTGCTCAATCTCGCCGCCATGACCTTCGGCTATCTGATCGGGGGTGGTGTTCTGGTGGAGGTGGTGTTTTCCTGGCCCGGGATCGGGTCATACGCAGTGTGGGGTATGGACAACTCCGATTATGACGTGGTGCTGGGGGTGGTACTCATCGCCGCAGTCATCTACGTGATCCTGTACTTCATAGTTGACCTGATCCAGTTCGCCATGGATCCACGCCTGCGGGACTGAATGGGGATGGCTACCGTCTTGTCGCAGAGCGAACGCGGGGTTATGGCCCGTGTCTTCGTGGGGCCCACCGTCGGCGTCACCATCCGGCGTTCCCTGTTCTTCTTCATCGTGCTGGTAGCCGTGGTCGCTCCGTGGCTCGACGATTTCAGCCACCTGCTCCCCTTTCCCATCTACGATCCGCTCCGGCCGGATCCTTTCAATCCGGTGTCCCCGCCTTCGGCTGAGCATTGGTTCGGAACGGACACCCTGGGCCTTGATGTCTTCACGAGAGTGTTGATGGCCACCCGGGTCGACTTCACTCTGGCCCTCATAGGGGTCACGCTCGGTGGTGGCCTGGGATGTTTCGCGGGTGCCTGGGCCGCCTACCGGCGGGGGTGGGTGGACTTGGTCGCCCTGCGGATTGTCGAGGTGGTCCAGTCGTTCCCGGTTCTCCTACTCGGGCTTGCCATGTTCGCCGCGTTGGGCTCCCTCGACATCTTCGGCCCGGTAGACCATGGCATGGCGGTCCTCGTCATATCCATCGCCATGGTCAACTTCCCGCTGTACTTGCGCCAGGTGCGCAGCGTGCTGCTGCCGCTTACCGAAGCGGAGTTCGTGCAGGCGGCCAAGTGTGCCGGCCTGGGGGCGCGGGGCATAGTGTGGAACCACTTCATCCCGAACGCCCGCGGCCAGATCCTGGCCTTGTTCCCTCTGACCTGCGCCTACGCCATCCAGATCATCGCCGGGCTCAGCTTCATCGGCCTCGGCATCGAACCCCCGAACCCCGAGTGGGGATCCATGATCAAGGCAGGGGCCACACTCATCGTCCAGGGCCATTGGTGGGTGTCCATCTTCCCCGGCGCCGCCATCGTCCTGTCCGTGTACTCGTTGACCGGCTTCTCCGCCCGCTCCGAGACGTTGGTCGGTCCAGGCGGGACGTCCGCATGAAGTCAGGTTCGGCCAGAGAAGCCTTGCTGACCCTGTCAGGGGTAGAGGTGACGATCAACACCGTCTCGGGGCCGGTCCATCCTCTCCAGGGTGTGGATCTCGAGGTATACCCCGGCGAGACGGTCGGGTTGGTGGGGGAGAGCGGTTCGGGAAAGTCGATGACGCTGCGCTCGATTCTACGGCTGATGCCACCGGGCGGAGCGATCACCGGCGGTTCAGTCAAGTGGCAGAACGGCTCTGTGCTCGACCTGGGTACCGATGAACTCCAGGCCTACCGGGGCTCGGAAGTGGCCATGATCTACCAGAATCCCGTATCGGCGCTCGACCCGATGCTCAGCGTGAGGCGCCAGATCGTGGATGCATTCAAGGCCAACCGGGAGATCTCTGACGGTGCTCCGGAGGAGTTCGCCAGGGACGCCCTGCGGGATCTCGAGTTCGGCAGCCCCGACGCCATAATGAACCGCTACCCGCACCAGTTGAGCGGCGGTATGGCACAGCGGGTCAACATAGCGCTGGCTCTGGCATGCGGCCCCTCCCTTATCCTGGCCGACGAGCCGACCACCGGCCTCGACATGACAACTCAAATAAGGGTGCTCGATCTCTTGGAGCGTCAGGTGAGCGCCCGCAACGCCGCTCTTCTATTCATCTCCCACGATCTGCGGGCCGTGTCGAGGGTGGCTCGGAACATCGGGATCATGTACGCCGGGCGGGTGGTCGAGTTCGGACCTCGGGAGCGTATCCTGACCGATCCATCCCATCCCTACGCCAGAGCACTCCTCGAATGCATGAACCTGCGTACCGGCGAGCGCCCCCGCTCCATACCCGGACTGGTCCCGCGAATGACAGAGCCCTACGAGCGTTGTGCGTTTCGGGACCGCTGCGGTTCGCGGATGGTCGTGTGTGATGAAGAACCCCTTCCTCGATACGAGTTGGGCGGACGTGGCCGGCTACTGTGCCACTTAGGGTCCGATCATGGCTGAAGCCCCGATCCTCGAAGTTCGCAACCTGTCCAAGACCTATCGCGTGCGCCGGTCCATCGGTTTGGTCGAGACGGTGAAGGCGGCCCAAGGCATCTCATTCACGGTCGAGCGGGGCCGGACCCTGGGAATCGTGGGGGAAAGCGGATCCGGCAAGTCGACCGTGGCTCGTTGCCTCCTGGGTCTGACACCGCTTACGGAAGGGGAGGTTCTGCTGGACGGGAACCTGCTGGGTGGCCTCGGCGTACGGAAAATGCGACCCTATCGCCGCATGCTGCAGATGGTCTTCCAGATGCCGCAAGCATCCTTCGATCCGACCCGGACCGTTCGTAGCTCGGTAGCGGAGCCGCTGCGGCGACTCAGGCCGGACATGTCAAGATCACAGCAGGACGAACGTCTCGCTGAGGTATTGACGGCTGTGAGCCTGGGGGAGGAACTGTGGGACCGCAAACCCAGGGCCCTGAGCGGAGGGCAACTCCAGCGTGCGGCAATCGCAAGGGCGCTCGCGCCTGATCCCGAACTGGTCGTGCTCGACGAGCCGACCTCGTCGCTAGACTTGAGCGTGCGCGGCGAGATCCTGTCCCTTCTGCAACGACTCCAAGAAGAGTTCCATGTCGCGTTCGTGTTGATCTCCCATGACCTCGAGGCTGTGAGGGTATGCGCACACGACGTGATCGTCATGTACCTGGGCCAAGTAGTCGAAGAAGGCACGGCTGCCCAGGTCTTCGGCTCGCCGGCCCATCCGTACACCCAGGCTTTGATAGCGGCCAGCAAGTTCGCGACAGACAGTTTCGCGCTAGGTCCCAAGGGAGAGACCGATCCGACCAGCGGGTGCCGGCTGGCGCCGCGATGTCCGCTGGCCGAGGCTTCCTGCTCGGCCGAGCAGGATCTGGTTCAATCCGCCGGCGGGAGGATGGTGCGGTGCTGGAAGGTGTCTTAAGAGCCAATTGGTTGGTCCTGCGATCTTCGAATTCCGCTGGGTAGCTGGTGATTCCTGAGAGTAACGCCCAGCGGGCGCCGACCCGGCCGATGTGGACCTGTGGGTGCGCCGAACTCAGAACTCGGCGGAGCGGTAGGCCTGCCGGGCCTTGATCCGGGTGCGGTAGTTGAACACCCCGCCGGCGTATACCCTCCCGGCCGCCCTGATCAGCAGGATGATGAAGCCGACCATGAGAACGAACGCGGCCACTTGCTCCCATAGGGCCACCGAGTCGGACACGGCTCGAACCGGGAGCACGAAGGGGGCGGTCAGCGGAACCAGCGTGAGGATAGTCGACCATATCGTGTCCGGATTGCCGGAGACGTAGATGATGCCGATCATGTAACCGGCCGCGGTGACGATAATCAAGGGGAAGGCGGCGTTCTGGGCATCCTCAGGACGATGGGCTATAGCCCCCACCGCCGCATAGCCGGTGGCGTAGACGACGTAGCCGAGCACGAACCAGATCAACGAGATGATCAGGAATCCGGCATCGAGTTCGGGCAGGGTGACATCGAGGACGAGGCGGACGGCGACTATCAGGCTTGCTGCGATCGATCCGAACTGCAACAAGCCGAGCAGCCCCACCCCGATGATCTTGCCCGCCAGGAGCTGCCACGGACGCAGGGAGGAGAGCAACACTTCCGACACCCGGTTGGTCTTCTCCTCCGTGACACCCAGCAGCACCCATGATCCGGTGGTTATGACGGCCATGAAAAGGAGCACCAGCGCCACCTGAGCGATCAGGAACTGCCGAGCCTCGGCGTCAGCATCGGCATCGGGTTCGGTGGTCACGATCGTCACCCCCTCGCCACCCATGATCGCAACCGCCCGTTCGGATACTTCGCCGGTAGCCACCATGCGCTGCACCTGGTAGGAGAGGACGGCTTGTCTCAACGCGGACTCGAGTTCCGAGGGCGTGTCCTTGCCCACCAGCACCTTGTCCCCCCCGACCAGGGCGGCATCCACCGCTCCGTCCGCCACCGCCGCGGCGGCTCCGGTGCTGTCTGAGGATGTGCTGAGGTCGATCCGGTAGGAGCCCGGTTCTCCCGGCGCCAGCACCCTCGCCAGGTCTCCCGGGCCCACGCTCTCGGCGCCGACGGTGGCGACTCGGTAGGTGTGGATGGATCCGTCATCCCCGAAGAACCCCGGGATGGCTACGCCCGCGCCGACGAGGATGGCCAGAAAGAGCCAGCTCAGCGCATAGGACTTGCTCAGGCCCCGCTCCAGGAGCTCGCGCCACATTACGAGGCCTATCGTCCTGTAGGCGGTCACGATGCCACCGCCTCCCTGAAGAGATCCGACAGGCTCGGCGGGCCGTAGGAGAACTCCCGGACCCTTCTGCCGTCCGCGAGAGCAGCCATTATCTCGTCCATGCCGACCTCGGCGGGCGCCCTGAGAATGTGGCGGGTGCCTCGCGACTCCACCAGCCGGACACCGGGAAGGGTGCGGGTGATGGGAAGCGCCGAGTCCACATCCACCTCGACTCGCCGGTGAGTCGCCCGGTCCTTCAGCGTCCTGACCGGTCCAGACAGGGCCACCCGGCCCTGGTTGATGATGGCGACGTCATCACAGAGGTGCTCGACGAGGTCCAGCTGATGGCTCGAGAAGAGCACCGCCGATCCTTCCTTCGCCCGCTCTCGCAGTATCCGGGACATTTCCTCGACGCCGAGCGGATCCAAGCCGCTGAAAGGTTCATCCAGTACCAGGAGATCGGGGTCGTGTACCAGCGCGGTTACGAGTTGCACCCGCTGCTGGTTTCCGTGAGAAAGGTCGTCCACCCGTGTGTCTGCCCGTTCTTCGAGCCCGATCCGGGCGATCCACCGGTCGGCGGCTGCAGCGGCGGCTGCCTTGCTGAGTCCGTGGAGGCGACCGAAGTAGATCACCTGGCGGCGCACCGGCATGCGGGGGTACAGGCCGCGCATCTCCGGCATGTATCCGAACCGCCGGCGAGCGTCGTGGGTGACGGATCGGCCCATCCAGGTCACGGTGCCTCCATCGAGGCGCAGCAGGCCGAAGATGGCGCGCATGGCGCTGGTCTTGCCGGCGCCGTTGGGACCCAGGAAGCCGACTATCCGGCCCGGTCTGACGGAGAAACCGCAGCCATCCAGGGCGACCACCTCGCCGTAGCGCTTGGTCAAGCTGTCAAGTTCTAGCACGGACACCTGTCATGAGACCGTAGGGAGGGCAAAAGACCCTGCCAGGTTGTTGTGTGCGAGATCTAATCTCAAAACCTGATTGTCCCAACTGGCTGTGACACAATACCATCTGGATTGACCATACCGGGTTTGTTGGAGAGTGTTTAACTTGAGTCCAGCTACCTGGGCTGGTGTGTGGTCACGATAGTAGTCGGCCTCCCTGCCTTCCTACGTCGAGCCACTTACCTGGTTGAGATGCGCCAACGATTTGACTTCGGAATCGGACCGGTGATCAGACGAGGACGGACTCGCCTACGTGTGGGATCCGAACGGTCCACTTCCCTACTTCTTCGCCGTGCTGGCCTATGACCCCCGTTTCGGGATCATCCACGACGAAGGAGTTCACTACCAGCAACTCGCTCTTCCCTGGGCGCACCCAAAACCTCTCCGGCGCCGCTATTACGACTCGACGACTAACGAAGGCATCGCCCACTAAAACTAAAACGAGGCGCTAATGCTCCAGGCTGGTTTATTCGACGATGCTCCGTGGTCGCGCCTGGTCATCCAGAACTTCAAGCGCCTGCGCAGCTTGCGGTCGATGGTGGACGTGGGCCTGGCGACCGGGGCGATGACGCTGGAAGAGGGTATGAGGACGTTCTGACTCTGAACCCGGTACCCATCGACTGCCAGACGGCTCTGGAGGAGACGTCCATGTACTTGGCCAACCCCGGGCTTGCTATGAGTTACATGGCCGGCAAGCTGGAAGTGATCCGACTGTTGGCCGGCGCCAAGCAGAAGTTTGGCGATAAGTTCAGCCTTCGTCGGTTCCACGATCATCTATGGAAGAACGGCAACGTCCCGCTGTCACTCATCCGCTGGGAGATGCTGGACGACCCGGGTGATATCCAGACCCATGGACATGACGGTCAGTGATGATGCGTAGCCTATGCGGTCGGTACCAGGGCCGATAACCTTCCTTAACTATTCAGACACAGGGAACGCGGTGGGTCACCCTCGCTGATAACTGGTATCCTGAGGATCGCCTCTTGCAACCCGAAGGGATTGATTCGTAATGGGAATAAGGATTGCGGTTGACATCGGGGGTACGTTCACGGACCTGGTTACGGAGTCGGATTCGGGGACCGACGTTGCCAAGGTGCTGAGCACACCCCATGACCTGGTGGAAGGTGTTCTGGACGCGGTCGAAGCGGCCGGCGCCGACCTGTCCGAAGTAGACCTCTTCATCCACGGCACGACCGTGGGTCTGAACACATTTCTGGAACGGTCGGGAGGGCGGGTAGCGCTGATCACCACCCGTGGATACCGCGACGCGTACCTGATAGGGAGAGGGCACCGTCCCGAAATGTACGATCTGAAGTACCGCAAACCGACCCCGTTGACCGAGCGGGACTCGATCTTCGAGGTGGACGAACGCATCTCCGCCTCCGGCGAGGTGCTAACCCCGCTGGACACCAACTCGGTCGAGGTAGCTGCCAAGGCCATCCTCGAAGGGGAATACGAAGCCGTAGCTGTGTCCCTCATCCATTCGTACGTGGATCCGCTTCACGAGCTCGAGGTGAAGGAACTTCTCAAGGAATTGCTTCCTGATATTCCGATCATCATGAGCCACCAGGTCGCACCGGAGTGGCGGGAGTACGAACGCACCTCCACCACCGTGACATCGGTGTACATAACACCCAAGGTGCGCCACTACCTCCGCCGGTTGGCCACCGCTCTCACCGACAATGGATTGACCTCCGAACTTCACATCACCCAGTCGAACGGTGGAGCGATCATTGCCGACTCCGCGGCCGATCGCGCGGTGCTGACCCTCTACTCGGGGCCGGTCGGGGGAGTCATAGGCGGGCGCGAGGTCGGCCGCCAGATGGATCAACCGGATCTGATTTGTATCGACATGGGGGGCACTTCCTTCGATGTGTCGATAGTGCGTAGTGGTGAGGTCGGCATGCAGTCCGAGTTCGAGCTGCAAGGCCTGCCGATCCTGGCGCCGGCGGTGGAGCTGGTCAGCATCGGCGCCGGCGGTGGGAGCATCATTCACGAAAAGCATGGGGGACTTCGGGTGGGCCCCGAGTCGGCCGGGTCATCGCCAGGACCTGCCAGTTACGGACTGGGAGGAACGCAGCCCACGGTGTCTGACGCCAACGTGATGCTGGGCCGCCTTCCGAGGGCGCAGAAGCTGGCCGGCTCGCTCGAGTTGGACCGCGAGTCGGCTGAGTTCGCCCTGTCGTCGGTGGCGGAGAACTTCGGTCTCACGGCCACCGAGTTGGCCGAGCAGGCCCTCGATATAACGCACTTCGTCATGGCCGAGGCGATTCGCGAACTGACAGTGGAACGCGGTCTGCATCCCAAGGACTTCGCCATCGTGGCTTTCGGTGGCGCCGGTCCGCTTCACGCCGCCTTCCTGGCCGAGGAACTGGAGGTGGAGCGGGTGATCATCCCGTCCGACCCCGGCGTCTTCTCGGCCTGGGGCATGCTCCAGGGTGATGTTCGCCACGCGGCGGTGTCCACCTTCTACCGGAGGCTCGATGCGCCCTACTTGGATCTCCACGAGCCGATCGAACGGCTCAAGGACAGGGTGTGCCGGGAAATGAAGGTCGACGATGCGACCAGGGCGGAGATGCGGTTCGAGACGATTATCGAACTCCGATACGTCGGCCAGGAGTACACGCTGAGGGTCCCGCTTCCGGGCACGGTTGCCGACGGCGAGTTCAAGGCCGGCTTCCACAGTCGCTACGAGGAGCGGTACGGGCATTGCAATCCCGAAGCACCGATCGAGATGGTCGCCATCCGCCTCACCGGGATCCTCGAGTTCGAAGGCGGTCCGGGTGGCCGTAGATCAACCGGCAACGGTTCGTCGCTGGACGTTCGTGAGGAGGTTGTATTCGATGGACAGGCCGTCGAGGTTCCTGTGGTGACCCGCAACCGGCTGGCCGGACGCCTGGCTGGACCGGCGATCGTAATGGAGCCGTCTACCACGACGGTGGTTCCCCCCGGATGGGAGCTGTGGGTAGGCGCCGAAGGCCATCTGGTCATGGAAAGGACGGGAGGGTCGGGATCATGAGCGCCGCTACCCGAGTAACCGAGGTGTCCATGCCGTCGCCGGCGACGGTCGAAGTGGTACGGAACGCCTTCATCTCCGGAGCGGAACAGATGCGGAGAAACCTGTACCGGAGTGCGCACAGCCCGGTCATCTACGAGATGAAGGACTGCTCGGTGGGTATATACGACGCTGAGGGTCACCTTCTCGGCCAGGCGCCGGGCCTTCCGTTCTTCCTGGGCAGCTTGGGGGGGACGCTCCGGGCCGTGATCAGGATCAAAGGTTACGAGGCTTTCCAGGAAGGGGATGTCTGGATCGTCAACGATTCGAGCATCGCAGGTAGCCACCTCAACGACGTGACGGTCTTCGCTCCGATCTTCGTGGACGGTGTGCTGCGCGGGTTCTCGGCGGCCAAGGCCCACTGGAATGACATCGGCGCCAAGGAAGCAGGCTACGTCGGGGACACCGTGGACATCTTCCAGGAGGGTCTGCGGATCGGCCCCACCTGCATCTTCAGGGCCGGACGACTCGATCAGCAGATCGTGGACCTGATCGCTCTGAACTCGCGGTTCCCTACCGCGCTGGTGGGCGACCTGATGGCCGAGATGAGCGCCTGCCGGACGGGGGTGGAGAGGTTCCGGTCGATCGTGCGCCGTTTCGGTTGGGACATGGTGGCGCAGTCGATCCAGATGGTGTTCGATCAGGCCGAGGCCGAGGATCGCGCCTCGGTGGAGGAGATCCCCGACGGTGTTTACATGGCGGACGGCTACCTCGACAACGACGGCGTCACCGAGGATCCTGTCTATGTCAAGGTGACCGTCACTGTTGCGGGGGACAGCATGACAGTGGACCTCTCGGGGTCCAATAAGCAGTGCGTGGGCAGCATCAACAGCGGAGTCGTGCAGACCCGTTCCGGTATCGAGCAGGGTTTCAAGTTCCTCATCAACCCGCACGCCCCGGTGTCGGGTGGCAACTTCCGCAACCTCGAGGTGATTGCCCCGAAGGGCACTTGCTTCAACCCGAGCGAGACCGCGCCCTGCCTCCATTACGGACCCCACCTGATGCTGGCGCTCGATCTCATGATCAAGGCGCTGAGCGAGGCAATTCCGGAGAGGGCCGCCGCCGGACACGTCGGCGACTCTTGGAATGTCATCATCGTGGGGGAGGACGAGCACGGCCTCTTCCTGTCGGGGGAAGCCTTGACAGGAGGATGGGGCGCCTACGAAGGGGGGGACGGGGAGTCTGCCCTCATCCACTCGGCCGCCGGGGACTTCAAGAACTTTCCCATCGAGACCATGGAACACCGCTACCCGCTGATCATGCGCCGCCACAGCCTGCGCGACGGCTCCGGAGGGGAAGGGAAGTGGCGTGGTGGTCTGGGTATTATCAGGGAATACGAGATCCTGGCTCCGGTCACGGTGCAACTGTGGTTCGAACGGGCCAACCAGCCCTCTTGGGGCTTGTTCGGCGGCAGCGACGGAAAGCCGCCCGAGGTGTGGGTATACCGTCCCGGCGAGCCTCCCATCCACATGCTGAAGGCCAACAACCTCAAGGTCGAGGCCGGGACACGGCTCTTGGTGAAGACCGGCGGTGGAGGTGGCTGGGGAGACCCTGCGGACCGTGCCGATATTGATCGCCATCGGGACCGCCGGCTGGAGATGATCATCTGAACGTCGGATCCCGGTTCGAGGCCCCACGTGTTCCTGTTCCTGGAGATCCGAGTCGCTGCTCCCGGGGTGCTCAGCACCATTGGTGACGGGTGGAGGGCTGAGTAGAAGACCATGAGCACAGCGATCCAAACTCTGGAACCTCCCGTTCCATCGCCGGCGACGGTTGAGGTGGTGCGGAACGCGTTCATCTCCGGGGCCGAGCAGATGCGGAGGAATCTCTACCGGAGTGCCTATAGCCCGGTTATCTACGAGGCGAAGGATTGCTCGGTGGGTATATACGACGCGAAGGGTCGGCTTCTAGGCCAGGCACCCGGCCTTCCGTTCTTCCTGGGCAGCTTGGGCGGGACGCTCCGGGCCGTGATCAGGATCAAGGGTTACGAAGTCTTCCGGGAAGGGGACGTCTGGATGGTCAACGACTCGAGCATCGCAGGTAGCCACCTCAACGACGTGACCGTGTTCGCTCCGATCTTCGTGGACGGTGTGCTGCGCGGGTTCTCGGCGGCCAAAGCCCACTGGAACGATATCGGCGCCAAGCGGGCCGGTTACGTCGGGGATTCGGTTGACATCTTCCAGGAGGGTTTGCGGATCGGGCCCACATGTATCTTCAGAGCCGGCCGTCTCGACAAGCAGATCGTGGATCTGATCGCGCTCAACTCCCGGTTCCCTACCGCGCTGGTCGGTGACCTGATGGCCGAGATCAGCGCCTGCCGGACCGGGATGGAGAGGTTCCGGTCGATCGTGCGCCGTTTCGGTTGGGATCAGGTCGAGGCCTCCCTCCGGGCCGTGTTCCACCAAGCGGAGGCCGAGGACCGTGCTTCAGTAGCTGAGATCCCCGATGGTGTCTACGTGGCTGATGGTTACCTCGACGATGACGGCGTGACCTCGGACCCGGTCTACGTGAAGGTCACGGTCACTGTGGAGGGTGACGGCATGACGGTGGACCTTTCCGGGTCCAACCGCCAATGTGTGGGGAGCATCAACAGCGGCCTGGTGCAGACCCGTTCTGCCATCGAGCAGGGTTTCAAGTTCCTCGTCAACCCCCATGCTCCTGTGTCGGGAGGCAACTTCCGCAACCTGCGGGTCATCGCTCCTGAGGGAACCTGTTTCAATCCGAGCGAGACCGCGCCTTGCCTTCACTACGGGCCGCATCTGATGCTGGCGCTTGATCTCATGATCAAGGCCTTGAGCGAGGTGATTCCCGAGCGTACCGCCGCGGGGCACGTTGGCGACTCCTGGAATGTCAGCATCGTGGGGGAGAACGAGTTCGGCCTCTTCCTGTCGGGCGAGTCGTTGACCGGCGGTTGGGGCGCCTACGAGGGAGGGGACGGCGAGTCGGCCCTGATCCACTCGGCGGCCGGCGCGTACAGAAACCAACCGATCGAGTCGTTGGAGAACCGGTATCCCTTCCTGATGCGCCGTCACGCCCTGCGGGACGGGTCGGGTGGCGACGGCAAGTGGCGCGGCGGCCTGGGAATCATCAGGGAGTACGAACTGCTGGCGCCCTGCACGGTCAATCTCTGGTTCGAGCGCTCGATCCAGCCGTCGTGGGGTCTCTTCGGTGGTAAGGACGGCGCGCCGCCCGAGGTGTGGGTCCACCGTCCCGGGCAGCCCCCCACCCGTATGCTCAAGGCCAACGGTCTCAAGGTCGAGGCCGGGACCCGTATCCTGGTCAAGACCGGCGGGGGAGGGGGATGGGGGAACCCTGCGGAGCGCGCTGCCGCGGATCGTGACCGGGACCGGCGTCTTGAGATGGTTATCTGATCTGTGGCTGATCTCCGTGCACCGGTCTCCCCTTACTGAAGCTGCCCTCCTCGTCATACCAGGCTTCAACCGGCTAGATGCAGTAGTCTCTGATTGCAATGCGATCAACGCCTACTCATGTGCCTTTTCAGCCGGGAGGAGCAGTTCCATGGCAAGTATCACAGTTCGGAACCTGGAGGAAGGACTGAAACGTCGGCTACGCATCCGGGCGGCCGAGAACGGTAGATCCATGCAACAGGAGGTTCGAGACATCCTGAGGGCAGCTCTCTACGGGCAGCCTTCGACGGGCGAGGACCTTGTCCGGTCCATCCGAAGCCGGTTCGCGCCCGTGGGAGGTGTTGAATTGGAATTGCCGCCCCGTGAACCGATGCGGGAGCCTCCCAACTTCAACGACGGCGATCGATGATCGTCCTAGACACCAATGTCGTTTCGGAATTGATGCGCCCTCATCCTGCTGGCCAGGTGGTTGACTGGGTTGGCAGACAGCCAGCCCTCCGTCTCTACACATCGAGTATCAGCGAAGCCGAGTTGCGGTACGGTGTTGAAGTTCTGTCGGAAGGTACCCGGCGGAGGGCACTCCAAGCTGCGGTCGACGGGCTTCTGAGGGAGGACTTCGCGGGGCGTATCCTCCCTTTCGATAGTGATGCCGCTCGTGCCTACGCTCTGATCGCCGCGGCGCGGCGCGCAGCGGGCCGCCCTATCAGCCAGCCGGACTGCCAGATAGCAGGGATCGCACGCTCGGTGGGCGCCACTGTAGCCACGCGGGATACAGGCGGTTTCGAAGGATGCGGTGTCCGCGTCGTTAATCCGTGGTCGAACTAGTGAGAGGACCCCACATGGATGATCTGAACCGGGAAGTGCAGGACCTGGGGATCGAGTTCTGGGATTGGAGAATAGTCAGCGGCTACCGAAGCCCCGACGATGTACCCCGCCTCGAGATGAACCCCGACTGGATACCTGAGTTCGACCAGGACTCGGCTCGCAGGCGCTTGGAGAAGGCCGCCGACTTCCGGCGGCGATGGGAGGCTCTCGACGTCTCCGGTGCGGCGGTTCCAACCCAGGTCGACTACCGGCTCATCGGGTCGGCAATCTCCCGGGTGGAGTGGGAGACCCGGATCCTGCGCTCCTGGGAGCGGGATGCGGTCATGCAGGTCCATCAGGCGCTCGGTACGTACTTCGACTCGCTCCTCCGGCCTCCGCCGTTCGACACGGACCGACAGGATGGCATCATCCACCAGCTCAACATGGTGGGTTCCCAGCTACGGGTTGCTCTCGACAACCTGGCGCGGGCCGGCGCCTCGGCGCTGGCCGGGTCAGCCATCCGCCTCCTTCAAGAGATCGATACTGCCCTGCCCCGTTCGATCGAGGAGGTGAGCGGGTTCTTCGACGCGACCCGCCGGAGCGCCCTCATCAAGGCCGGCGCCGACGCGACCGAGCAACTGGTGTCGTTCCGCGAGTGGCTGCGTGAGCATCAGGCTGGGATGGCTGCTCCGGAGCCGGTCGGGCGCGACAACTTCATGTGGTACCTCCGGAACGTGGCGCTGCTCCCCCTCCAGCCCGAGGAGATGGTCCTACTCGCTGAGCGAGAGCTCTACTACAACTATGCCTGGGAGGAGGTGGAGCGCAACCGCTACGGCGACACGCCGGTGCCGGACCGCTTCCCGACCGCCGAAGCCCAATGCGAGACGCAGGCACGGGACGAGCAAGCGGTCCGCGAATTCTACGAGAACGAAAATCTTCTCACACAACCCGAGTCGCTCCGCCGCTACCTCACCGCGCCCTTGCCGGAGTACGTGCAGCCTATCAACTGGTTGGGGGTGGCCAACGACCTGACCTCCGATCAGCGCCTCGACGAGGATGCGTACACCTACGTGTGGGATCCCAACCGGCCCCTGTCCTACTTCTACGAGGCCAACGCCCGGGACCCCCGATTGGGGATCATGCACGAGGGCGTCCACTACAAGCAACTGGCCCTTTCTTGGGCCAATCCCAACCCGCTACGGCGCCGCTACTACGACTCGATCATCAACGAGGGTCTGGCCCACTACAACGAGGCGCTGATGCTCCAGGCCGGCCTGTTCGACGGCGCTCCCTGGTCGAGGTTGGTCACACAGAACTTCAAGCGACTCCGCAGCCTGCGGACAGTGGTGGACGTGAGCCTTGCCACCGGCGCCATCACCCTCGAGGAGGGGATGAAGATGTTCGAGGAGTTGATCCCGGTCGATCCCCAGACGGCCCTCGAGGAAACGTCGATGTACGTGTCCAACCCCGGTCTGGCTATGGCCTACATGGTCGGTAAGCTCGAGATCATCCGCCTGCTGGCCGACGCCAAGAAGAAGCTGGGGGACGGTTTCAGCCTCCGGTGGTTCCACGACCATCTGTGGAGCAACGGCAACGTTCCGATCTCGCTGCTCCGCTGGGAGATGCTGGACGACCCGAGCGACATCAAGGCCATCGACCGAGCCGGCTGACGGCTACGTTGCCTGTATGGATACAGCACAAACGATCGGTTCGGTCGATGAGTATCTGGATGCGACGCCTCAGGAGAATGTCGGCGAGGGGCTTGTCGAGCTTCCCGAGCCGCCGGAAAGACTCTACGTGATACGTGTAGAGTGCCCGGCGAGTCCGGCTAACCCCGCCCTTGCAGCGGCTTTGGAGGAGGTGTATGAGGCGGCTGATCGGGATCCGAACCGCTGGCACAACAATCCGGAGAAACAGCGTGAGGCACAGGAGGGTTGGAGGGATTTGCTCGATGAGTGGCAGACCGAGAACGGGGCATCCACCGAAGAAGAACGTGCCCGGGCTCGGGAATTGCTCTACGGACCATGACCCTCGTTCTTGATACCGGGGCCTTGATCCAGATGGAGGGGTTGCCTCATCATTTGTGCCAAATAGGTGGGTTGTACTTTGTCTAATACGGCTGGGGGTGTCGCCGGTGCTAAAGGGGTTATGGGGTTGACAGCATATGGGTTGTATAGCATACTGGGTGCTTGTGGCGGCTGTTATGTACCACCCGACATTCGTTCGGCAGTTTCGGGAACTGAATGCTGTAGCCGTTGCTGAAGACCGGTACATGGAGTTGCTGGGTGATGTTGTGGCCCTGGTTCGTGCGCTCGAAGAGCATGGCCACCATATTGAGGGCTATCAGCCTGGGGATGCCAGCCATCCGATTGTGACGTCGCGGTTCGAGTTGTTCGCGCTGCGTCGAACCCCGCCGACCATCTACACACCGTACGCCGACAGTCCGCCAGTGCTGCGGATCCCTTATGTCTGGTTCGATGTCGAGGACGGAGGTGAGGTGGCGGTGGTGATGCTTGTCGGGAACAAGACGCGGGGTACTTGGTGGGTCAAGGAGGTCGGCTATGGCTGAGAATCAGGGGACCGGCAACTTAGATCGAAACTGGGAGAGGGTGCGGGCCGTGCTCGACAACCCAGAACTCGGACCTAGTGAGTTCACTAAAAAAGAGTGGGCAACAGCAGCGGAGGAGATGGACGCTGTCCGGGAGCAGATCCGCGCTAACCCACGAGCAGCCGCGGTCGAAGCCCAGACGTTCGCGGAGATCACCAACCGGGTCCGAACCCTCCAGGCGATCCGCAAGGCACGCGGTCTCACCCAACAGCAGATGTCAGATCAGCTCCGAATCAGTCAGGGTGAGGTGTCGCGCATCGAGAGGCGAGGCAACCTTCATCTCGCTACCTTGGTCCGTTTCATCGAAGCTACCGGCGGGAAACTGCGGATCACTGCGATCTTCGGCGACCAAGAAATGGAGGTGGCAGTTGGCGATCTCCTCCACGCAGAACCGGCCAGGTACACCGGACGGGCTAGAGCCAAACCCCGGGCGCGGTAACCCCTTCAGTGGGGTCTTCGCGCGTTATGGGCTGTTGAGTTCGCGGGTTAGGGGTTGTGGGGGGTTCTGGCCTATTTCGGGGTGTTCGGGGCGGGATTGGCCGGTGTTTGGGGGTGTGCGTCACCGGTTACGGGTGGTTCTGGACGCGGCGGGTGGTTCTGGACGCGGTTGGTCCGACGAGACCAACCAATGTATTCACCGGAGGTTCGGGAGCGGGCTGTCCGTATGGTTGCGGAGCATCGGGGGGAGTATCCGTCTGAGTGGGCGGCGAGACCGAACACGCGGCAGGATCGTTGGTGGAAGCTGCCGTCGTCTTTGATCATGCTGTTGACGCCTTCGACGGGGTTGCGGCCGGCGTAGTCGGTTGCCCATTTGGTGGTTCCGTAGGGGTTGCGGGTTCGGGGCGACGGCGGTGACGGGCGCTCCTCCCGGATTGGGGGAGTGGAGTCCAGACGATCAGCGCGACAGGTGCGCGGCTAAGAGCGGCACGTCAGTCGTCGCGATGTCCCACAGCCGCTCGTAGTCGATGTTGCCGTACTCGTGGGCTAGCACATGCCGTAACCCAACGATGTCGGACCAGGGAACACGCGGATGGGCGTCCTTGGCAGCGTCGCTTAAACGGCCAGCGGCCTCTCCGATATTCTGCAAACATCGTTCCATAGCCCGCTGTGGAGAAGCTCCGTACCAAAGTACCTGTCCTCACCCAACGCCACAATCTGAAGCACTTCATCGCAGAACTGGAGAATGTCCTCTATGTAACAGCTATCGCGGGTCGCAGAGGGGTTGCTTCGGCGAGGATCGATTTACGACGGGACGGCGACCGGCCGTCCCTTTGCTGACGTAGCCCATCCATGCTGATGACATCAACCCTGCGGCCGAGCAGCTCTTGGAGGCCCCTTCGGATACGCATGTAATCGAAGAAGCTGCCGCCCTCTTCGAGTGTCACGAGGAAGTCGATGTCGCTGTCTGGCCTGTCATCGCCACGCGCTACGGAGCCGAATACATGTACGTCCTTGCCTCGGTGGGATCGCACAACTGCCAGTATGTCCTCCCGCATTCCGAGGAGGCGTTTCAGCGTGGGGGTTGGGTCGCTGCTCATGCCTTAAACTCGGCTTTCAGCCGAGCTTCCATAGCGGTCGTCGCCGACTCCGGTCAACGACGCGTAATCCCCAATATCCAAAACCCGAACTATACCTCCTAGGAGAGTGCTGAGAAACCCCGTACAAAGGGGTTCAGCCACTGAGCCGTAACTCCCTGACCAGGCGCTTTACCAACCACCGAACCCCGAAAGACTCGTTTTTCAGGACTCTCCTAGTCAGCGAGACGAGGTGACAGGATCCGGTTGAGGAGGTGACAGCCTCGTGGGACCCCTACCATTACCCCTGGTCGGGGGTGGTCGCGAAGACCACTCAGTACCGCCACCTCCCAGCGACGGTCTCCTGCGTCTAATACTTGTTAGACGCAATACAATACGCCGCTACGTCGTCTAACCGTTCGGGAAGTGCTGGAAACACCCCGAACGTACTTTGTCTAACAGGGAGGAGGGCGGTTGTGGAGGCCGGAACGGTAGCTCGGAGAGCCTTTGAGACCTACTCGGCGTGGCTTGACCGGCAGCTGTTGGCCTCCCGTTCACGAGAAGCGTACAGGGCGCAGGTGGGCGCGTGTCTGGGATGGCTCGTCGATACCGCCGTTCCTGCGGCTGCTTTGACACAGCAGGATCGGCGTGACTGGGCGGTGCGGGACTGCAAGCGTCAGATGAAGGTGCAGAAGCGTTGGTCTGCGACGACGATCGACCAGGCGCTGGCTGCTATCGACAACTTCTATCGTTCCCGTCAGATGGGCCGCCCTGACGTGACCCGCGAACAGATTCCTCAGGTGGCTCCCCGGGCGTTAGACGAGACGGACCAGCGGCAGCTGATGCGTGCGGTGGAGCGTCTCCCTTCGGTGAGGGACCGGGCCATTGTCACTGTGATGCTGTATAGGGTCTTCGGCTGTCGGAGTTGGCGGCGCTCGTGGTAACGGATGTGGCGATCGCTGCCCGCAAAGGGATGGTCACGGTGCGGTCGGGTAAAGGAGACCGGTACCGGAAGGTGCCGCTGAACTCGGCATGTCAGGAAATGCGATGCGGTAGATCTCACCGGGCTGAGGGCGCGCGCTTCGGGATAACTGTGCGGCGAGGCCGGCACTTCAGATGTGTCCTGCTATCGGTTCTTAACATCACAGCCCGCATGATTGACGTATAACCACGCCGGGGGTGGATTCCGGTACGGTCTATGACTGTCAATCGACTACTGTTAATCGCCGCCAACGGAGGGACTCGATGACTGACAGCATCCGTGAGCAGGTGAGGGAGAACTACGCCAACGCCGCTCGGGCCACCATGACCAAAGTGGCCGAGGCCGCGCCGGAGTGTGGGTACGCTTCTACTCTCTATGCGGATTCATACCTGGATGAGCTTCCGATGGCTGCGTCCGAGGGGTCCCTCGGCTGCGGAAATCCGGTGGCTGTGGCGCGTCTAAACCCTGGTGAGACCGTCCTGGATCTCGGCGCGGGCGGTGGGATTGACGTGTTGCTGTCCGCTCGGCGGGTGGGTCCGACCGGGTTCGCCTACGGATTGGACATGACCGACGAGATGTTGGAGTTAGCCCGAGCCAACGCCGAAGACGCGGCAGTGGGCAACGTTGCATTCCTGAAGGGCTACATGGAGGACATTCCGCTTCCCGACGCCTCGGTGGATGTGGTCATCTCGAACTGCGTGATCAACTTGTCATCCGACAAGATCGCCGTCTTCAATGAGATCGCCCGAGTGCTCCGTCCCGATGGACGGGTCGCGGTGACCGATGTGGTGGCTGAGGACACCCTCAGTCCCGGGGACCGTAAGGAGCGGGGTTCGTGGGTCGGATGTATCGCCGGGGCGCCGTCCTTCACCGAGTACCGGACCGGACTTGAATCGGCGGGCTTGGTCGATGTGGAGATAGTCCCCACCCACCGGATGACGACCACCGCGAACGCCGAACCCGTTGATGGGATACACTCCGCCATCATCCGAGCGCGCCGTCCCGCATCCGTCAGGCCTGCGTGACGATTCCCGGGGGCCGGTTTCCACTACCGATCTCGACATAAAGCCGTACTTCCTATAGGCATAAGCCGTCTTCGGTTACTCCCCGGTCGGCGTAGCACAGGACTGTGCTCTCGACCGAGCGAAGCGTGAACGGACCGGGGTTCTCCGACATCCAGTCGTCCCCGGCGTGGGCGAATATATCCAACCGGAAACCAAAGACGGAGTCGTCGCCGACGTTCAGCACATCGATCGTGATCTCACCGAGGGCTTCGAACACGATTGGCGCTACCGAGACCACAATTCGAGATTCCGGCCCGTCGGTGGCGAGGGTTTCCGCAACGATGAGACCGAGGTCGAGCAACGTGTCTGCTTGGGGCCGTCCGCTGAGCATCTCGATGATATGGGCGGTCAGGTCGGCGGTAGTCCCCAACCGGGCCAGGTAGGCGGCGCTCGACCAGCCCGTCAGGCCGCCTGCCTGAAGCTCATACCAGGTGGTGGGAAGGGTTCTGGTACGTCCGGTGGCAACGATGGCGTCCGCCCACGACTCCGGTGTGGCCAAGACCTCACCTGAAGGCATTTCACGAACTTCGAGGAGGCCGACATGCGGATTCAGGAGGCCCAACGTGGCGACTATATCGCCGGAAGGCACGTCACGGACGTTGAGTACATCGTCGTGTGCCACGCCGACCACCACCAGTGCGGCGCCTCGGATCGGTCCGAACTCCGACGGCTCGCCGGGTAGCGCTTCGGTGACGACCGTCTCCGGAGTCGAAGTCGAAGTCGAAGTGGTCGGTGCGTTGGTTGTCGCCGAATGTGCCGATGTCGAAGGGGCGACTTCCGGCGTTCGCGTCTCCGGAGGTGTTGTGGTGGTCGTAGTTACCGAAGGTGTGGGACCGCTGCCCACATTGACGGTGGTGTCCGGTGGTTCCTCGGCAGTCACGCATGCCGGGATCAAGATGATCAGAAGGGCAATGGTCGCCAGTCTATGGGTGGTCTTTGCTGGATTAGGCACGCTACCCCGGTCCTCACCGTAAGGGTGATTGTCGGTAATCGTCTTTGCATTCTTCGGTTTCACGGTCCGCTCCTACGGGACCGGGAACGCTACTCCGGCAGAGGTGTCTCATGATGGTCTTGTCCTTCCGTGAATGGTCCCGGAAGGTCCTACTCGCAGCAAGCTGCTGTTCCGAGTTTCCATGTTCGGCGGGCTTCGATGGCGATCAGCCCGGCGAGCACCAAGGCCGCGACGGGATCTGCCCACCACCAACCGAGAACCGCGTTGGCCACCAGCCCGACGAGAGCCACCGCCGACAGCTTCCAGCAGAAGTCGGTCTGAGCCGCATCGGCCTCCATCGCATGGCTGTGGAGAGCGCGGGCGGTGGCTCGCTTGGCCTTCGCCAGCCACTTCATCACGGCGAGGGACAGCACCAGCAAGGTCACCCCGACAACCGAAGTCGAGGGCCGGTCATTGCTAACCAGAGCGGAGCCGGCGTCCACCGCCACGTACAGCGCCAGCAGGCCGAGGCTGAGGGCCACCGCTCGGCGGGCTACGTCCTCAACCTTCTCGATCCGGGCCGCTGCTGCGGCGCGTCGCTCCGCGCCGATACGCCAGAGAATCACCATTCCGGAGAGCGTCTCGACGAAGCTGTCGATCCCGAACCCGAACAGCGCCACGCTGCCCGCGGCGGCAGCCGCCATTACCGCGATCACTCCCTCGACCGCGTTCCAGCCCACGGTCAACCATTCCAACCTCCGGGCACGCCGGAGAATCCGTGGCCGAGCATCTTGTTTGTCTCGCCGCGTCCCCGTCATTCCGCCCTTAGTGATGGTGGTCGACCCAAGTTATCACGGATATGATCGGAGACACTTTCGCCTATCTGAGTGTCCTGAGAATGTCCTTCATCAGCAGGACAAGATGTAGGGGATCGGTAGGAGATGGCTCGAAGTCGGGGACAAGATGGAGGTAGAAGCTACGAGCCTCGGTCGTTTCTGCATGTACGAGCAGGCCGCGGCATCCGATCTCGGTCCCGAGATGAACGGTTCTCTCGATCACATCTTGCAATAGGCCTGCGCCGAGACCCTGACCCTCGTGGTGGATCGAAACTCCGAGGCGGGCCAGAAGAGCGACCGGCTGCGGGTACCGACCTGCCCCTTGGCGTAGTCGGACCGGCGCATCAGCGATTCTGATGCTGCTCATACACCACGCGTAATAGGCAACTACCTCGGCACTCGCGGGTCTCGTGACGACGAGAACCTTGGTGGCGCCCATTGTTCCGGCTTGGCGCGCATGGCGGCGAAGCCAGCTTGTCTGCTCGTCGGATCTGCACAGGAACCGGTCCACGTCGTGGTCGGGTTGCAAGAGCCGTGGTGGGAGAAATAGTTGCGTCACCTCTTGGCGAAGGGCGACGGTCTCTGCATGAACTCTCTCAATTCAAGAAGGTCTCGGGCTGGGCACCGGTTGATTTCCTCCCATACGCGCTGCGCGTCGGTACCCAACGTGAACTCGGACCGGTCGGCGAGGACTCGGCGCGCCGCCACGGTCAGGTGCTTCAAGACAAAACTGGTGAGGTCTGTACCGGATACGTTGACGGCAAGGTCGATCAACGCCCGCTCTTCCGGTGTGGTGCGGATTTCGAGACGGCGGCTGCGTCGTCGTTCAGTACGTGTAGCCATGAGCAGATCTCTTTCGATTTGTACGGCCATTGTACGTTCATCGGTCAGGAAGGGTCAAGGCCGGATGCCTCGGTGGGTGGGAAACCTGAATAATCAGGGCTAGGATCATGCATTCTGGAGGAGAATACTGAGTGGACTACCTTCGACCCCGTACCTGGCAGGATGCAGTTGCGCTGAAGACGGAGAACCCGGAAGCGGCTCCTATCTGCGGCGGCACCGACGTTATGGTCGGTATCAACTTTGCTCATATCCGCCCGGTAGCTTTGCTTGATCTATCCCACCTCGACGATCTCAAGGAATGGACCCATAACAACGGTACGGTGGAACTCGGGGCGGGGGTTACGTACACCGATATCATTGAAGGGCCGGCTCATCACTTACCGGCGCTGGCTATCGCAGCCCGAACCGTAGGTTCCCCGCAGATCCGTAACAGAGGGACCGTCGCCGGAAATCTGGCCACCGCGTCACCCGCCGGAGATGCCCACCCGCCGCTCCTGGCCACCGGCGCCACGGTCCGGGTGGAATCGATGCGCGGTACACGGAATGTTCCGATCGAGAGTTTCTTCATCGGCCCGAAACGCAGCGTTCTGGAGGCTGACGAGCTGATCAGGTCGGTTCGGATCCCTAGCGCCCGAGGACCTCAGCAGTTTTCGAAGGTGGGAACCCGGAACGCCATGGTGATCGCGGTAGCCTCATTCGCGATCGCCCTGGACCTAGCCGAAAGGCGGGTGGGTACCGGCATCGGTTCCGCCGCTCCTACCCCCATCCGAGCGGCCGAAGGGGGCGCCTATCTGGAGTCCGAGCTTGACCGGAGGGGTTACTGGGAGAAGCCGAGGGAGCTACCTGCCGAGATGGTGGATAGGTTCTCCGCTATGGTCTCCTCGGCTTGCCGTCCGATTGACGACGTTCGAGGTACCACTCGCTACCGGATCCACGCCCTCAAGGTGATGGCGGCCAGAACGTTGCGGTGGGCCTGGGGTGATGTAATGAAAGGTTGGCAAGATGCTCGTTGAGCTAACCGTAAACGGTCGGCGCCGGTCGGCGGAGAACGTGTGGCCCGGCGACAATCTGCTTTACCTACTCCGGGAACATCTCGGCCTCAGAGGATCCAAGAATGCCTGCGAGCAGGGTGAGTGCGGATCTTGCTCTGTCTATCTGGATGGCGCCCTCGTCTGTGCATGCCTGGTTTCCGCCGGACAAGCTCACGGAGCGGATGTGGTAACCGTGGAGGGCTTGGCGGATGGCGACCATCTCCACCCGATCCAGCAGGCGTTCATCGCTGAAGGAGCGGTCCAGTGCGGTTTCTGCACCCCTGGCCTTATAATCGCCACCCACCAACTCCTCGCCGCTACAACCAGTCCCTCAGACGAGGAGATAAGGGAGCACCTCGCCGGGAACCTGTGCCGATGCACCGGCTACGAGAAGATCGTCGAAGCGGTCCGGCTTGCCGCCTTGGAGATGGCCGTCTCGTGAGGAGCGTTCCGGATCCAGGCGTCACCAAGCCGCTGGTCACCGTCCTGACCGGATTCCTCGGCGCCGGCAAGACCACCCTTGTCAACCACATCCTCTCATCCGACCACGGGCTTCGTATTGCTGTGATAGTCAACGAGGTGGGCGAGATCGGTATCGACGGCGATCTGATCGTGTCGTCCGACGAGGAGATCATCGAGTTGGCCAACGGCTGTGTGTGCTGCACGCTGTCGGTGCGCAGCGACTTGACCACCATGCTCAGAAGGTTGCTGACACGCACCGAGCCACCCGATTATGTGCTCATCGAAGCCAGCGGGGCGGCGGACCCGGCGCCCGTCACCCAGGCGCTCTTCGTCGACGAACTCATCGACGCTGTACAGATTGACGGAATCCTGACCCTGGTGGATGCCAAGCATGTCAGGAAACACCTCGAGGGTTATAAAACCGACGGGTCCCGGAACCGAGTGGCGGACCAGATCCTGTGTGCCGATCGAATCTTGCTCAACAAGACCGACCTCGTCGATGGGGACGGCTGCGAGGAGATCGAACATCGGATAAGGGAGTTCAACAGCACCGCTCCGATCATCAGAACCTGTTTCGCCCGCGTGGACCCGAGCCGGATTCTCGGGATCGGGGCCTTCGAGCCGTCCGCCCACGCGCTGGACGCAGGTTTCATGGATGCGACGGCGCTCGAGTCATCGGCGCCGGACATGGCTGCTACCAGCATCATGATGGAAGGGGACCTGCGCGAGGAACGGCTGCGGACCTGGTTGACCGAGTTGGTAGGCAAGCGAGGCCCCGACATTTACCGCTTGAAGGGGATCCTATCGATCGAAAGTCGGCCCGAGCGCATGGTCCTCCAAGGCGTGCATGGGCTGTTCGACCTGTATCCGGCCGGTCCTTGGCCGGGAGATCGCATCAACCGACTGGTGTTGATCGGTCGTAACTTCGAGGAGGCCGAAGTGCGGTCAGCCCTTAGGAATTGTCTCGTATGAGCGCTTCAGGCCCACGAGTACTGTCGGAGGTCAAGCCTACCGGTCTGGATCACCGCGGGGTGGGCGCTTCACCCGCCCGCCCGGATGCCCCGCTGAAGGTCCTCGGTCGGTTCGCGTTTTCTTCCGATCTGCATATCGACGGCATGCTGTGGGGCGCAACCGTGCGGAGCCCTCACCCACGCGCCCGGATCGTGTCCATCGACATCTCGAAGGCGTTACAAATCAGAGGGGTCTCAACCGTCTTGACCGCCGAGGACGTCCCGGGGGATAAGTTCTACGGGATCAAGGTAGCGGACCAACCGGTCCTCGCGATCGACGAGGTTCGTTACCTGGGTGAGCCTGTTGCCGTTGTCGCTGCAGACCATCCCGATACGGCCCGCCGAGCGGTAGCGGCTGTCCGGGTCGAATACGACGTGAATGTGCCTCTGACCGACCCGGAAGATGCTCTAGCCGGAAAGGGCGACCCGATCCATCCGGGGGGCAACATCGCCCGCCATGTGCGGATCCGCCATGGGGAAGTCGGGTCGGCCCGTTCGCAGGCTGAGATGATCATCCGGGGGGAGTACCGGACCGGGGTGCAGGATCCGGCGTTCCTCGGGCCGGAATCGGGGTTGGCCATCCCCGACGGCGCCGGGGGAATCGACCTTTACGTCGCCTCGCAGTGGATACACGACGATCAGCGCCAGATCGCCGCCGGTCTCGGTCTTGACCTGAGCCAAGTCAGGGTGATCCTGGGCGGGGTGGGCGGCGCCTTCGGTGGTCGGGAAGATATTTCCATCCATATTCACGCTTGCATGCTGGCGCTACGGATGGGGCGTCCCGTAAAGATGTCTTACAACCGGGAGGAATCATTCGTCGGCCATGTTCACCGGCATCCTTCCCGCATCCGGGTTGAGTTGGGATCTCGAAGCGACGGCACTCTGGTCTATTCCAAGGTGCGCCTGCTTCTGGACGGGGGCGCCTATACGTCTACTTCGAAGATCGTGATCGCCAACGGTTCCTACTTTGCATCCGGGGCGTACCGCGTGGACCATGTGGAGATCGACGGTTATGCGGTCTACACCAACAACCCTCCCCGCGGGGCGATGCGTGGCTTCGGGGCGGTCCAAGCCTGCTACGCCATCGAGTCGGCGATGGACAAACTAGCTGACACCCTCGAAATGGATCCGCTTGAGCTCAGAATGAAGAACGCCATCGAGGAAGGAGGTCTGCTCCCGACCGGGCAGGCGGTCGACGGTCCGACCCCCACCAAAGACCTGCTGGCTTACCTGCGAGACCTGCCCCTTCCGAAGCCGGAGCCCACACCGGACCCGGACCTGACCCATCTACCCGGGGGAGTCGGCAACACCACCCACGGGGAAGGGGTGGTTAGAGGAGTCGGATACGCCTTGGGAATGAAGGCTATCGGGTTCTCCGGAGGGGTGGACGATTACTCGACCGCGCGTGTCTCTCTCTCCGTGGTGGGAGGGTCCGCAGTTGCGGAGGTCTATTCGGGCGCCTCGGAGTGCGGCCAGGGCATCGTCGGTGTACAGGCACAGATAGCCCGCACCGAACTCGGGGTCGACAAGGTGGTAATCCGCCCCGCGGACACCGGCATCGGTGACGCCGGGTCATCGGCCGCTTCTCGCCAGACTTGGATGACCGGCGGGGCCGTCCAGGGCGCCTGCGAACGCCTAAGGTCCAGACTCCTGAGGAGGGCAGCCGTGCGGCTCGAACGCTCGGTCGAAGATCTTCTGTTCAAGGGTGACGGTGTTGAGGAGGCTTCGACGGGTTATCCGCTCATGAGCCTGGTTGATCTACTTGGTGACGAGACGATCGATGCCACCTTCGAGTATCACCACCGGCTCACCGAGCCTATTGACGACTTACGAGGGCAGGGGAAGGCTCACATCGCGTTCGCTTACGCCGCCCACCGGGCGGTAGTAGACGTGGACACCGAGCTTGGATTGGTGAAGGTTGTGGAGCTGGCAACCGCCCAAGATGTGGGTAAGGCTATCAATCCTCAAGCTGTCGAGGGGCAGATCGAAGGCGGGACGGCGCAAGGCCTCGGCCTTGCCCTGCTGGAAGAAGTCCAACTCACCGACGGGGTGGTTAGAAACCCTTCTTTCACCGACTACCTGATCCCTACCATCCTCGACACGCCTCCGATCAAGGTACGGCTCTTCGAGTTCCCCCACCCGGATTCACCCTACGGTCTGAACGGGGTTGGAGAACCACCCACCCTGTCGTCCACTCCCGCTGTCGTGAATGCCCTCCGCAACGCCACCGGGTTGGAACTTTCCAGAGTTCCGGTGCGACCTGATGATCTGATCCCATCTTTCTAAAGAAGACGGACCGCTTCGATCTGTTTCGGTTTTCTTGCCCACCAAGCCGGCGATCAACTAGATTTCTTCTTTAATCGGCTGCCCCCTCAAGGAGAAAACATTGGTTTCCCAAGGACACGACCCGCGTCATTTCACCCGCCGTCAGGTATTGGGCGGAGGTTCTGCACTGATGGCCTTTGCGGCAATGGGTGGGCTATCCGCCCTGGTAGCCGCGTGTTCCGGAGGAGACCCCATTGACGAGGGATCGGAACCCGGAGATGATTTCACCGGTAATTTGGGGGTGCTGATCGGAACGCATATGGATCCGATCAAACAGCTCCTGGCCGAGCATGAAGCTACCGTAGGTTTCGCTCCCAATGTCGAAGAGGTAACCACCCCCGACCTGCGTAGCAAGCTCACGACTTCCTTCCTGGCTCAGAGTTCTCCATGGGATGCGGCATTCGTAACCGCTGAGCTGGGAGCTGAGCTCGGTACGCGTGGGTGGCTAACCAACGCCAGTACTTTCATGGACCAGCGGGTGCGGACCGAAGACGATCTGCTAACCCGTGGCTTGGGCGCCGTTGAGGTAGACGGAAATACGCTCGCCGTACCGTGGACCATGGGCAGCCAGCTACTCCATTGGAACAAGCAGTTGATGGAACAAGCGGGGCTCGATCCCGACGCCCCGACTGACTGGCACTCCACTTCAAACTCCTGGGATACCTTCGTGGAGTACGCAAAGGCCATGACCGGGGAACGAGACGGTGTCCAGTACTACGGCTACACCGACGCCTGGGCTGACAAGCACGTACTCTGGACCTGGGGCGGCATGCTCAACATGCACGGGGGAAGCTTTCTCGATGAGGAGCAGCAACCGGCCTGGAACTCCGAGGCCGGGGTCGAGGCTCTCCAGAAGCTTTATGACCTGTTGCACACCCATCAGGTAATTGATCCTGCGGTCGCCACCTACACATGGGTGTTCGACGCCACACCCGGATTCTTTGAAGGAACGAGGGGCATGTTCATCTCCTGGCCGTTCGTGGCTGGGGTGGCGGCCCTCCCCGACGCCTCCCAGATCGCCGGCCACAGTGCGTTTGCACCCAACCCCGCCGTGGTGACCAGCGGCTCGGTGGACGGTTCGGAGTTCTTCGGGGTTCCCGTCTACTCCGAGAACAAGGACGAGGCCTGGCGGCTTCTGGATCTGATTTCGTCTCGTGAGGGTCAGAGAGCGGTGGCTTTAGGCGGTTGGGGCGCCATCTACCACGGGGTGTTGCAGGAGCCCGACATCGTGGACGCGTTCCCCTTCTACCCGGCCCTGGCCAAGGCATACGAGTACCCGGTGGACGGAGGCTGGTCGGAGGATCGACCTCGCTGGACCCAGATGCTTGCCGACGAGATCCATGAAGTACTGGCCGATCGCAAGTCGCCCCGGCAGGCGTTGGATGATGCCGCAGCCGCGGCCGTCTCGGCCAGACAGCAGGACGAATCGTAGAAGTCTAGACCCCGCCGCCGGGCTCAAACCGGTTTTGGCAAAGGTGAGCGGTATCAGGAACACAACCCGGATCCGCGGTCGAAGGACGGCCGTTGCCATGGTGGCGCCGGCGGTACTGCTGGTGGCGGGCGTCTACGCCTACCCGGCCGTTTCGACCGTTCTCTACAGCCTGTCGTCCATTGACCTCTCACCACGATTCCGTATCTCGGGTTTCGTAGGTCTTAGGAACTTCGGACGGCAGATCACCAATCCCGCCTTCTGGGAAGCGACCGGGATCACGATCTATTTCGGAGTGATGCTCTGCGTGGTGACGATCATGCTGTCGTTCCTGATCGCCCTCCTGCTAAACAGGACTTTTCTGGGGAGGGGTCTGGTGCGGGTGACCGTATTACTGCCCTGGGCCGTTCCCCCGGTGGCGTCCGGAGTGCTGTGGGTTCAGATGTTCCATGCGGAGTTCGGGTTCCTGAACGGTTTGATAAGGCTCCTGGGAGGTGAAGGAAACGTCATCTGGCTGGGAGGGCAGATAATCGCTCTCCATTCGGTGCTGATAGCGGAGGTATGGCGATGGATCCCGTTCGCGACCATCTTCCTGCTGGCGGGCCTGCAGATCGTGCCCAGGACGGTGCTGGAAGCGGCCGCTATCGACGGCGCCGGTTCCTGGAGAACTTTCCGCCATATCACGTTGCCGCTCATGGCGCCGGTGGTGGTTCCGGTAGTGATTTTCCTGTTCGTGTGGGCGATGAAGGTTTTCGACACGATTTTCGTGCTAACCAGGGGCGGGCCGAGCCGGGCAACAACCACTCTGAACTTCCTGGTCTATCGTCAGGGCTTCGAGCAGTTCGACTTCGGGAACGCCGCCGCCACCGCCTACTTGCTGTCGGCGATGACCGTAATCGCAATCGGCGGCCTGGCTTGGATGCTGGTCCGGGCGCGCCGGCTGGTGAGGGACTAGGTGCGCTTCGGGGCCGTGTCCCGCCTGCGAAAGGGCGCCACCTACGGGCTTGCTCTGGTGGTCCTTGTGGTAATGGCCTTCCCGCTGTACGGCATCATCCTGACCAGCATCCAAACCGAGCGGGATATTAGGTCCGGAGACGTGGCTTTCATCCCTACCTACCTGACCACCGAGCATTACCAACGGATATTCTCGGAGACTTCGGGGGTTCCGGTCGCCGAGTCAATGGTGAACAGCCTGGTGGTAGCAGCCCTGTCGTCGGTGGTCACGGTGGCGATTGCGGTACCCGCCGCATACGCTCTCAACCGGATGCGGGTTCCGGGAAAGCGGTTAATTCTGGGAGGGTTCGCCGCTATCTATGTGGCGCCGACCCTCCTGTTCGTGCTGCCCTTGTTCATAACCGTCGTACAACTCGGCCTCTACGACACGTACGTCGGTTTGCTGCTCCCTTACGTCGCCTTCACGCTGCCCTTTATGGTTTGGATCATGGGGTCGTTCGTGCGTTCCATCCCGGTGTCGGTCGAGGAGATGGCCCGTATCGACGGAGCGAACCTTGCCCAACTGATATTCAGGATCGTCCTACCCCTACTCCGCCCCGGCATCCTGGCCGGACTGCTCCTAGGCTTCGTGTTGGCCTGGATCGAGTTTCTCACACCCCTGCTCTTCACGAGCGATCTGTCGATTCTCACCGTTACCCTCGGGCTTTTCCGCTCTACTATGGATATCGCAATCGGCCAGCTGGCGGCCGCCACGGTTATCACCGCTTTACCGGTGATCCTTATCACCGCTATTTTCCAGAGGAACATCACCGAAGTAATAACGGCGGGGGTCGAAAGATGATCAAGCCGATCGGTGAACGCTAGAGGTGCCGGGGAGGAGCGAGACGAGAATGACTAACAGAATCGATGTCGTGATCCAACCGGTAGTGCTGAGGTTTTCCCTCTCCGAGGACGAGGTGGTCTATCACTTCGCCTCCGACACCGAGGCCATGCTGGACCGGATGGAGACGATGATGGGAGTCAACCCGGCCAAGGATTCCCTGTTCGACTCCAATCTCGGCTTCTTGCCGGTGTCGACCACCGTATTGATCAGAGGGGATCGCAACATCGTCGTCGATCCGGGCAATCACCACACCGGGTTCTACGGGCAGCTCGCCATCGGCTTGAAGCGCTTTGGCCTCACACCCGATCAGATCGATGTTGTGGTGTGTACGCACTGCCATCATGACCATATGGGAAGCGCCTTCCGCATCCCGGGGGCGGAGCTGGTCATGGGGCAGGGGGAAGTCGACTTCTGCGAGGAGCTATACGGACCGGACGAGACAGCCGCCCGGCTGGCGGTGATGGGAAGACTCACCGAAGTTCCGAGGGGAGGGGAGCTGGAGTTGATGCCCGGCGTGACGGCGATCTCCACTCCCGGACACACGCCGGGACATGTCAGCGTGCTGGTGGAAACGGATACGGGCGATCGGGTCTTCATTGCCGGCGACACGGTGATGACCCGTAGTGAATACTCCGAACGTACCTTCTCACACTGGTACACCGAAGATCAGCTACGCGGCCTTCATTCGAGTCTCGATCGCATCCATCGGCTCATGCCCACCATGGTCATGCCCGGCCACGATCGGGCTTTTGCACCCGAATCGAGCGGGCGATGAAGCCGCTACGAACCGCCGTGGTAGGGGTGGGGGCGATCGGGTCACTCCACGCTCGCATCTACCACGAGCATCCGATGTCCGAGTTAGCCGGTGTCGTGGATGCCGACGCCGCCCGCGCGGAGGCTGTCGCCGCAGACCTTGACGTACCGTGGTTTACAGGGGTTTCAAGGCTTATCGAGCGCTGCGATTTCGATGCCGCATCGGTAGCGGTACCCGAGCATCACCGCCACGACGTCGCGGTTCCGCTCGCCCGAGCCGGCAAACACCTCCTGCTCGAAAAACCGCTGGCGCCGTCGATCGAGGAAACCGACCGGCTGATAGCCGAACTCGAAGCGGCCGGAGTGCTGACCATGGTCAATTTCATACTCAGGTTCGACCCTCGCTACTCCGAGGCGAAGGCGGCGGTCTCGTCGGGGAGGATGGGCGATGTTCATACAGTATTCGTACGCAGGCGGGGTTCTTCCCTGGGCGCCGACATTTACGGTGTGTGGACAGATCTTCTCATCTCCACCGGCATCCATGATCTGGACATAATGGCCTGGTTGGCGGATTCACCGGTGCGCCGGGTATATGCCGAGACCATCTCCAAACGATCGGCGCCGTATGGCCATGACGATGCGGTCATGATGCTGGTTCGCTTCGAGAGCGGCGTCATCGGATCGCTGGAAACCAGCTGGGTTCTCCCCACATCGATTCCAGCCCCACTCGACGCCTCCCTCCAAGTTGTGGGAACCGAGGGAGGTGTTTTCGTCGATGGTTCCAACCATGGTCTTACGGTGGTGGACGCTGATCGGTTCACCCTTCCGGACCTGACCCACTGGCCGATCAGCCGCAACCGTGTACAGGGAGATCTGGCTGCTTCGCTCGACCATTTCATCCGGTCGATCCTCGCCGGTACCCCGCCCGAGGTAACCCTCACCGATGCCCGGCGGGCCCACGCCCTCGTCGACGCAGCCAAACGATCGGCGCGACTCCACCAACCGGTCGCGTTGACCCCCGCTCGCTGATGGATCCTTGGCAGATGACAAGACCTCGAATCGGGGTCGCTTCGTTGGTCCAGGAGACCAATACGTTCAGTCCCAAGCCGACCGTGTGGGAAGACTTCACCGTACTGGTAGGCAGCGCGGCGGTTTCCGCTCTGAAGAGAACGAACACCGAGTTCGCCGGAGCGTCTACCGCCCTTCGCCGGATGGGCGCCGAGCCGGTTCCTCTGCTGGCCGCATGGGCTCTTCCATCCGGAAAGGTCACGGACAGTACTTTCGATCGACTGGTTGACCTTCTGGACCAGCGCCTCAAGCAGGCGGGAAAACTCGATGCGTTGGTGTTGTCGTTGCACGGCGCCATGGCTACCGAATCCATTTTCGATGCCGACTCGGCCCTTATTGATGCTGCGCGGGGGCGCATCGGCGCCGACACCACCTTGGGCGTCTGCTTGGACCTGCACGCCAACGTGACCTCGCGAATGGTAAAGAAGGCAAGTGTGATAGTGGGTTATCACACCGAGCCGCACGTCGACATGGCGGCCACCGGCAAGCGGATCGCCCGGCTGGTAACCGGGATGGCATACGGAGAGATCGCCCCGTCGATGGGCTTGGCCAAACGTCCCTTGTTGATTCCTGCCGAAGCGATGCGCACCGACGTCGGCCCCATGTCGGAAGTACGTCGGCTTGCCTACGAGAGGGCGCCGGCCCATGTGCTGGATGTTTCCCTCTTCCCGGTCCAACCGTGGTTGGATGTGCCCGAGCTCGGACTCGGAGTGCTGGCTACCACCCATGGTGATATGTCGGGCGCCCAGGCGTTCGCCGAGGAAATCGCCGATGAGGTCTGGCAAAGGCGGGAACGAATGGTCGTTCCCCGGTTATCCAATCCTGCGAAAGCCTTCCGAGCGGCTCGCAATTCCACTACCCGACCCTTCCTGATGGCGCACACCTCCGACTGCCCAACGGCCGGCGCCACCGGAGACGACCCGGTGATGGTGATCGAAGCCGCCACCCACGGCGCCGGTATGTCGGTCATGCACTCCGTGGTAGATGCCGAAGCGGTTGAGCGGTGCTCTTCCGCGGTCGGTGAACGGATCAGTTTGAAGGTAGGCGGGATGGCCAACCCGGCGGTGAATCCGGTAATGGTCGACGGGATAGTGGCCCGATCCGGGGAGGGAACCTACCGGTTATCGGGTAAGTCGTTCACCCGCAGGACTGTATCGATGGGTCGTTGGGCCGTTCTGGAATCCGGTTCCCACCGGTTGTTGATCACGTCCAAGCCTGCCATCACCGCTGACCCGGCGACCTGGCGCCATGCGGGTATGGATCCGGATAGCGCCGAGGTCCTCATTGTGCGTTCGTGTAGCGACTATCGCGCCAACTTCCCGGAGTCAGCGCCTGAAGCGGTCACGCTGGACCTTCCCGGGCCCAGCACTTCAAGATTGCAGAACCTCGAGTTCCAACATGCGCCCAGACCACTGTATCCGATCGACCGATTAGACGGTGCGTGAATCACCCCCTCCGGACATCGACTCGCCGGATGGCTATTAGCGTTTCCGGCAAATGCGCCGCGGACTCTCCGGAGCAGGACGCACTGGCGTTCCTTGACGGTACGGAGTCTGACCAACTGGCTTTCGCGCGTGAGTTGATAGCCACACCCAGTCCCAACCCGCCGGGAGATGAGAGAGCGGTAGCCGACTTGGTGATCCAACGATTAGCCGACCTAGGCATCGAAGATGTCACGACGTTATCCGCTCATCCATCCCGCCCCAATCTGGTAGTGCGGATACCGGGACGGGAGCCGGGACGTACCTTGATCCTGTCCGGACATCTGGACACCAAACCGCCCGGTGATCGATCGAAATGGCGTACCGATCCGTGGGAACCGGTTATCGCGGATGGCGACCTTCACGGGCTGGGTTCGGGGGACATGAAAGGAGCCGTGTCGGCCATGGTGTACGCCGGGGCTGCTCTGGCCCGCACCGGAAGCTGGGCGGGAGAACTACAGCTGGTGTTCACCGCCGACGAAGAAGGCGGCTCCACGCTGGGATCCAAATGGTTGGCGGAAAAAGGCCACCTGGACGCCGACGCGGCCATCATCGGAGAACCGTGCGGGGTCACTCGGGAATGGGAGAACATAGGAGCGGTCTCGCGCGGATCGGCCTTGGTTGATATCAAGGTGACCGGTACCCAGATGCACTCCAGCGTGTCGGATCGTTTCGATCCGGTGAATGCGACGGTAGAGATGGCGGGATTGATCCGGAAGATGCATTTCGAGTTCATGGGTTATCTGACCTTCACTCCTCACCGTCTGGGTAATGCCGGGCCGACCGTGAACGTAGGTGTCATGGCCGAAGCAGGCGTTTTCTATGGTGTGTATCCGGGAAACGCTCGCTTCTCTTCGGATATCCGGCTGGTGCCCGGTATGTCCGAGGAGAGCGTTACCGCCGATCTGAGGCGTTTTCTGGACGAAGCGATGGCCGAGAATCCTCTCCTTAACGCCGAGTTGGTCATGGTCGGCTGCAGCCAAGCAACCGAGATTCCCTTCAATCATCCCATTGTAACAGGCCTTCAGCGGGCTGCCGAACGTATACTCGGTGAGCGGCTGGAACCCGCCGTCTTTCCGGGCGCCACCGATGCGTTGAGCTTTCAGGGAATAGCCGGTATTCCCACCGTGGCGGCGTTCGGGCCCGGTTATGTGCCGCGGGCGCACGCGCCCAATGAGCGTATGGCTGCGTCCGGGGTTGCCCAAGCCGCCAAGATCTACACTCTGTCCGCTCTCGACTACCTTTCAAAGCCCATCGAAGCCGCTGCTCCCTAGGACCGAGTGCCCTGATTCGGGGATTTGCCACCAGTAGCCCACGAACACTCACCGATCCCCGCGGGCTGCCGAGAACGCGAAAATCGCCGGAACGGTCCCCCTGTAGCTGGTGAGTTCGCGGGTTAGGGGGTGTGGTCGGGGTCTTATCTGGGCCGGTTGACACCGCATAGCTACATTTGGTGTTGTTAGCACTTGCAGGGACGGATGGCAGCCTTTCAGAGATCGCTTCAATGAATCTGTTGGCGGGGGATGTTGGGTCGGTTCCTTGTCCTGTCACAGACGACTGTGTGTTCGTCGACCTCGAAACCGTTGTAGGGGACGCTGAGTCGGGGGCTCCCACGGTAAGGGCGCTGGCTGGCCTGTACGGGGAACGCGAACTGCTGATACCTAAGATTCGCACTAAGCGACAGGCTCGTGAAGCGATGGGGCAGTTGGCTGAACTCGCGAGGGGTGCCCGTTTCGTGGCTGGACACAATATCGTCGCTCATGATCGGCGTTTTGTCGAGGGGATAGTTCCGTCGTCTCCGCTGCTCAGGTTGCGGTCGGTGGATACGCTCTTTCTGTCCCCGCTGGCTTTCCCACGGCGTCCGTATCACAGGCTTGTGAAGGACTACAAGCTGGTGGGCGCGGAGCGGAGCGATCCTTTGGAGGATTGCAAACGGAGTCGTGATTTGCTTGAGGAGTGCTGGTCGCAGCTCGGGTGGTGGGGCCGGTCGTACCCGGGCCTTCTGGATGTGTACAGGACATGTTTCGATGGGGGAACGGAAGTCGTGTTCGAGAGGCTGGGTGGTCGGAGAATATGGGATTGGGAGATCGGGTCACGGTTCGTTGACCTGGTTGGGGAGAAGTTCTGCCAGGAGGCTGCGCGTAGGCGGCTGGGTGATGTGGCGGCTAGGCCGGCGGTTGCCTACGCTTTGGCATGGTTGCTGGTAGCCGACACCGAGTCGGTCCTTCCGAGGTGGGTGCATCACCAGTTCCCGTATGCCGGCCGGCTGATACGTGCGATTCGCAGCGTTCGTTGTGGTGACCGCTCGTGCGGGTATTGCACGACTCAGCATGACCCGAATGCGAATCTGCGGCGGTTCTTCCGTTTCCCGGAGTTCCGCCCGACGCCTGCCACCCCAGATGGGAGCAGCCTGCAAGGGCGGATCACGACGATGATGCTCGCCGGGCGTCCGTTGTTGGGGATCATGCCGACAGGCGGCGGCAAGTCGTTGTGCTTTCAGCTGCCGGCGATTGTCCGGTATAAGCAGACCGGAGCTATGACTGTTGTCATTTCGCCGCTTCAGGCGTTGATGAAGGATCAGGTAGATGGCCTGAACGCCAAGACGGGCAGCCCGAACGTGGCAGCGACCCTGAACGGACTGCAGACCATGCCGGAGCGCCACGACATGCTCGAAGGTGTACGTCTCGGCCGGTTCGCACTCCTGTACGTGTCTCCGGAGCAGCTACGCAGCACCACTTTCGAGCGGGCTATCCGCCAGCGGGAGATAGCGGCCTGGGTGTTCGACGAGGCCCACTGTCTGGCCCAGTGGGGACACGACTTCAGGCCGGACTACCACTACGCGGCACGGTTCATCCGTGAGTTCTCGGAAAGGGAGGGAATCCGACCAGCCCCGGTTGCCTGTTTTACCGCTACTGCGACCGTAGATGTCCGTGACGAGATACGCGGCTACTTCCAAGAGCAACTTGACCAGAATCTTGTGGTCCTTTCAGCTGACCGCGTGGACCGTGACAACTTGTCGTATCGGGTCGAGGAGGTCACCACAGCGCAGAAAGAGTCTCGTATCCATGTTCTCCTCGCTGGCAGCCTTCGTGCCCCTGACGGTGGACGGTTGGAGGGGGCGGCCATCGTGTACGCCCGCACCCGTCGCCGCACGGAAGAGCTGGCGGAAGGACTCCGGAACCGGGGCTGGGATGCTCGACACTTCCATGCCGGTATGGACCCACCCGAGAAGAAGGCGGTTCAGGAAGCGTTCGTGTCAGCGGAGATTCCGATCATCGTGGCCACGAACGCGTTCGGTATGGGCGTAGACAAGGACAATGTTCGGGTTGTCATACACGCGGACGTTCCAGCCTCGCTTGAGAACTACCTGCAGGAATCAGGCCGAGCCGGACGGGACGGCCTGCCGGCGGATTGTGTCCTGCTGTTCACCAAGGGTGACCTAGACCGCCAGTTCAACCAGCTGGCCCGGAATCAGATGACCAAACGGGACCTGGCGCAGATACTCCGAGCTATACGCCGGGCGCGCAGGAAGGACCGCAGCGACATTGTGGTCTCGGCTCGGGATCTGCTTAGAGCCCCGGACACCGCAACTTCGTTCGACCCGGACGGGAGGGAGGCCGTCACCAAGGTCCGGGTGGCCATTTCATGGCTGGAACGTGCCCGTTTCGTGTTGAGAGACGAGAACAGGACCCTTCTGTTCCAGGGAGTGCCCGCCGCGTCCGACGCGGACACGGACAAGGTGATCGGTAGCTTGGACCTGTCCGACGCGGAGGCCGCACGGTGGGTGGCTACCCTGAACGTGCTCCGACGTTCCGACGTGCGAGCGGGAATTGACATCGACGACGTGGCGGGGCTCCCGTCTTTCGCGTCCCTGTTCGCGTCTTTGAAGAAACGTTACCGTGACCATCCCCGCCTCGTCAACGAAGCAGCCAACCGTGCAATCGTCCGGATGCTATATCACATGGGCGAAGCCGGGGTACTCAAACGGGGAGTCCACTTCTCCGCCTGGTTCCGCCACAAGACCACGAACCACTCACACACCCGGCTCGACCGGGTACACAAAGCCCAGACCGCCCTTTGCACGATTCTGGACCGTCACTACCCCGACCTGCGTCGCAACGGGGAAGTGGAGGTAACCCTCGCGGGTCTGCAAACACATCTGCGCAGGCGCGACGTGAACTTACTCAACGAAGGCGTACTCACACTGCTCAGGGGTTGGGAACGTCAAGGCTTCGGGGAGCCCGCCAGTCTCAAGAGCAACAGCTACGGTTCCCTGCATCTAGGACGGAGTTCCAGTTGGGATGAGATGCGCCGCCAACTCGAACTCCGAACCGAAGTCGGCCGTGTCATCCTCAACGAGTTGGGCAAGCTGGCAGACAGCCGTCAACTCAGAGGGGAGCAGCTCATCCTGTTCTCCCTGGACGATATCCGCAGAGCGCTCGAATCGCACATGGAACTGTCGTCCGGGCTAGGTGACAAGTTCACCGCGATAGAGAAAACGCTGCTGTTCCTAGACGAACACCAGACCATACGACTAGAACACGGACTGTCGCTGTTCCGCCAGGCTATGACCCTTCGCCTGCTGGACTCCGCCAAGGGCCGGCGCTACTCGGAGAAGGACTACAAACCTTTGTCCGACCACTACGAGGCACGCGTGTTCCAGGTCCATGCGATAGGACGCTATGTAGAGGCGGTTAAGGACGGCACACCCGACCGGGGCCAGCAACTCGTCGAGAGCTACTTCGCCATGCCCCAAGACCGGTTCCGCCGGCAGTATCTGCCGGACTCCCAAGCCGTCAAGCGACCAACGTCCCCGGATCGTTTCCATAACATCGTCGGAATCCTGAACAACGAGGCCCAGCAGCGGATAGTCACCGCACCCCGAGGGCAGAACCTGCTCATACTGGCCGGGCCGGGCTCTGGGAAGACCCGAGTGGTTGTCCACCGCTGCGCGTACCTTCTTCAAGTCGAGAGGGTCCAGCCTGGGCGTATCCTCGTGATCTGTTTCAACCGAACCGCCATGTACGAGCTGCGGTCACGCATCAGGTCTCTGGTCGGCGACCTCGCACGACAGGTGGCGGTCCACACCTACCACTCCCTCGCTCTGCGCATATGCGAACGATCCCTGGTGGACGAACGGCAGGTCGGAGCAGACCAGGAGATCGACTTCGGCGAGATGATCCGCTCCGCCAACCGGCGGCTGCGGGGAGACGAGAAGATAGAAGGAATCGACTCCGACGACCTTCGGGACCGGCTCTTCGCGGGATACGAACAGGTCCTAGTCGACGAGTACCAAGACATCGACGAAGACCAGTACGAGATGCTCACCCACATCGCTCGGAAGGCGGGCGACGACGAAGATCGCACCGCCGCGATCGTCGCTGTAGGTGACGACGACCAAGCCATCTACGAATGGCGCAACGCCGACACCCGGTTCATCCGCCGCTACAAGAGCGACTTCGGAGCTGAACTCCATTACCTTGTCGAGAACTACCGCTCAACGTCGCACATCATCACCGCAGCCAACAGACTCATCGGTCCCAACCGCGACAGGCTGAAAGCGGACTACCCGATACAGATAAACAAGGACCGCAGGAACGACCCCAAAGGCGGCGCCTGGGAGGAACAGGATCCCGACATCGAGGGCCGAGTGCTCGTCCTCTCCGTTGACAACGGTATCGCAGCGGTCGCCGCGGTCGCCTCCTACATCGAATGGGTGAAGAACCTGGACGGGACAACCGACTGGACTGACTTCGCGGTCCTAGGACGCACTTGGGCTGAGACCAACACAACCCGCGTCTTCCTCGAAGACCACAACATACCGATCCGACGACCCGTCCCCTCCGGACTGCCCCGCCTACAGCGAATCCGAGAGTTCCAGCGCCTCCTCACCCACCTACAGCAAGCGGACAGCACAGACATCGCGGTGCCGGCACTCAGAGAGAACATCACAACGATCTGCGACGCCCAATCGTTCTGGACTCGAATGGCCGACCGGATACTCGCCCGGATACAACAAGACACCGGAACATCCCCATGCCCGACCACCTACCTCACACGAGCCGTCCACAGCGAACTGTCAGCAGCCAAAAGCGAACAACTCATCGGGGAAGGCGTACTCGTCGGCACAATCCACTCCGCCAAAGGCAAAGAGTTCCCACACGTAGTGGTCCTAGGCGGCGACTGGAACCAGAACCCTCGCAACGGCGACTCTCCCGAAGCCGAACGGCGGCTTTTCTACGTGGCGATGACCCGTGCCATCAGCACCCTGACCATCATCAACCGCCGCGACGACCCCACTCCCTACATAGGAGACCTACAAGGACAAGGAGTAACCCAACTAAAGCGCAGCTTCGCTGCCGAAGACCCGGGCGCCCGGAGACGCACCACATACACGGTGCTGGGTATCGGGGACATCTATCTGAGCTACGCCGGCAACAAGGCCGGCACGCACCCGATCCACCAGGCGCTCGCAGAAACGGGAACGAACACAACGGTCACGTTGAAACCAATCGGAAACAGTGGTGCACGAGTGCTCGACCCGAGCGGCCGGGAGCTAGCACGGCTATCGAAAGCAGCAGCGAGCCGATGGCGACTAGCGCAGAAGAACCCGACAGACGACGAAACCAGGGTGCTCGCCATGGTTTCGCGCACGAAACACGACAGCGAAGAAACATACCAGCGGCATGTCAAGGCCGACAGATGGGAAGTACCGATCCTCGAAACACGCCACCGTCAAGTACCGGCCCCACCGCGTGGACTGACACCGGACCGGCCTCACCGGGGTGACGTGACGGAATCCGTGTACGGGAGGTGACGTGGCCTCGGAACTACCACCGAAGTGCCTGGTCAGGGGTGACCGTAGTAAATGGACAAAATGTTACGGTTTCGGGGGGGGATCCGATCCGTAGGGGTCGGAGTTGGCCGTGGGGTGGTGGTGTGGGGTTGGTGAAGTCGTATCGGCCGTAGAGGTTGATGTGTTTGTGGATGGCGGGTGAGAGATGGGTGAGGTGATGGTCGGGGGGGTGTGTTCCGGTTGCTTTGAGGTGTTGGAGGGCGGCGGTGGTGTAGATGGTGTTCCAGGTGATTATGGCGTTGGTGAGGAGGGTGAGGCATTCGCCTTGTATGTCTTGGTCTTCTGTTCGTCTCCGGCGGATTTGTCCTTGGTTGGCGAAGAAGAGTTGCCGGCGGAGGGCGTGGAGGGTTTCGCCTTTGTTGAGTTGGGTGTGGATGCGTCTGCGATGGCCTTCGTCGTGGAGGTAGCGGAGCAGGGAGATTGTTTTGATGATCCGTCCGTATTCTTGGATGGCTTGGGTGAGTTGGTTCTGTCGGGCGGAGGCTTGGAGGCGGGAGACGAGCAGCGACGCGGGGAGGTGGCCGTGGCGGATGGTGGCTGAGACTCGCAGCATGGTGTCCCAGTGGTCTATGAACCTTTTGGGGTTGATGCGGTGGCGTAGGAGGCTGGCCGCGGGTTGGTTGGTGGGGGTGGTGGGGAGCCTCCAGAGGCGTTGGTCGGCGATGTCTCTGATGCGGGGTGAGAAGCGGAGGCCGGTGAGGTCGAACAGTCCGAAGATGAGGTCGGTGTATCCGGCGGTGTCGGTGGTGTGTTCTTGGATTGTGAGGCTGGTTTCGTTGTCGAAGATGGCGTCGAGTACGAAGGTGGCTTCTCTTACTGTGGTGGGGATGATCCGGGTTCCGTATTGGGCGTGGCGGTCTGATGTCCAGGTGTAGATGGTTGCCCCGGCACCGGTGAAGTATTTGCGCATGGCCCGGGCTCTGGGAGTGTTGGCGGTCATTGGGAATCGTTGCCCGTCCGACGACGAGAGGGTGCCGCTGCCCCAGGCTTCGGTGATGGGTTGGTCCACCTGGTAGTTGACGATACGGGCGTTGGCAGCTCGGAGGGTTTCGTTGCGTAGATACCAGTTGTGGGTCCAGGCCAACTCGTCGGGGCTGAACCCTGCGATACGGGCCATCGTGACGTGTCCGAAGTTGCAGCCGTTCGCTACCAGGGCTGCGAGTAGACGTGAGTGGTGGTCACGGGTGCGGGATTCTGTGCTGTGGCCGCCGTGGACCAGCTCGTCGAGGTATTCGCACCAGGAGTTGACTTCTATGAGCAGGTCCACGAGGTCGATCTCCGGTAACAGGCTACCGATTCGATGTCTGAGGGTTTCTGTTTCGGGGTCGGTGTGTTCTGCTCGGAGAGGTGCTACAACGAGGCGGTCGTTCTTGACCCTCACGTTGGTCGCTCCGGCGAGCGTGTCGTCGAGAGCGTGGAGTTCGCGTATCAGGATACGGTGTAGCTCGTTGATGCGCTCGTGCGGGTCGAGGGGGATCCCGGTCGCCGCTGGTGATTCGGGTCGGAGCCGTTCCCAGCGGTCGGATGGGATCAGATAGTTGGTCGGGTTCTGGTAGCGGCGGCTGTGCTTGACCCAAAGGTTCGCTCCGCGTAACGCTCCACGGACTTGGGTGAGCACTGCCATCTCCCATCTGTGACGGTCGACCAGGTTGGCGGTGGTGATGAACCGCTTCCATCGAGTCGGTGCGAAGTCGAGAGGAGCGCCGTCGGGTACGAGTCTTGCTCGTGTGGCGTTCAGTTCCTTGAGCAGGTCTACCGCGCGTAGTAGCGGATCGTTGGGGGCGGCGGCATGGAATGTGAAAGCGGCTAGGACCTGGGGGCGAAGCGGCGGACTTGACGGTAGCGCGCACATAGAAGATCGAGGTAGCTGCCGTCGGCCGGCCGTTCGATCTGAGCGGCCCGTTCTGCTGCTTGGGAAAGCCGGTCCTTGTCGATGCGTGCGAAGACGGTGTCCCTGACCTGGCTGTCAGCTACGACAGGGTCTAGCAGAACCCGGACGATGTTCCCGAACAGTCGAACCGTGTCGTTGGCTACCGAAGCGTTAGTCCTGGTTATCTCATCCAACTGGTGGCGGGCCTTCCGGTAAACGGTGGCCATTGCCACGTCGAAGAGGTCTAGCACCTCGTCGGTGAGCCGTACCAGCTCATCAACGACCGCCGCGACGAGGATCTGATAGCGTCGGGCTTCTTCGAGCCTTTTTATCCCTTGTGGGGTCATCCGCCGGCCTAGGCCTGCTAGATGACGGATACGGTTCGGGTTGATCGCCCCAACATCGAACTGGTTTGCCCCGACGGAACGAAGAAGCTCGATGCGGGCGAGACGTTCCTTGATCTGCGTTACAGCGGACCCGGAGACAGAACGGCGGATCCACGCCAGTTGGGTCATACCAAGCTCTGGTTGTACTTCGAGAAGCTGCGTTAAGCGATAGCAAGTCCGCTCCGTCAGTTGTGACGCGAGCCGATGATACGTCTCGGCGGTGGCTCGCTGTCGAGCTGCGATCACTGCCCGTTCGACTACCGTTACCCCCGGCCTCACGAGATACTCGGCTTCGAGGAACTCACATGCCAGACGGAAAAGCACCCGCGGACGGTCATGCTCCATGGCACGTTCGGTCAGCCAGTCACCCAGCAGCTTCAGATCACCCTGGTTGGCGCGCCGAAACCCGACGTGGTGTTCTACGATGGTTAGGTGCTCGGCCAAGGTGGCACGACGGGTTGTGTATTTGGCCAAGTCTGCGGGTGGCGCTCCCACCTGGTTGGCGACGTAGTGGACCAGTTCACCCGGTGCGGTTGAGAGGTCGGGCACGAACCCCAGCAGCCGAAGCGCGCCGACTTGTAGACCAGCGGCTAGCTTCGCTGCTGTTCCATACCGTCTGCCTATCACTTCTGTGAAGTCGGCAGGAGTGAGAGTGAAGCATCGCGTCAAGTCGTCGCTGTCGATCTGTGGTGGGAAACGACCCAGAGCTTCTCGGTCTCCCGCTGTGAGAAACCCGCCGCGTTTCACGCCCCCCTCCTCCCGCCGGAACTAAAGATATGCACAGAGTATCTCCCATACCACTAGCATGAGCCCCCCGATGACCAGGATGTTTCGCGACCGGGAGTAGCAGTGAACCATGCGGGATATCTTTTATAAGGCGAATCTGTGCGCCGAATCGACCCGATGACCGCGGGTGGAGCTATCCCCTTGCCGGGGCAGGTACCGACCCTTGGTAGCGCCGTAGATACTTTCTTCGTTGACAAAGACCTGTCCCCGAACAGTCGCCGCACCTACCGCCAAACCCTCGATGTTCTGGTCGCGGACCTCGGTTCAGGTCTACGTATCGACGATCTCACCGCCGCCGGCATCCGTCGGGTGCTCGATCAGCGTTGGGGAACCGCGATGCCTGCCACCTGGAACACTCGGGTCACGGCACTCCAGTCCTTTGTTCGCTACTGCCGCCGTAACGACTGGATACGAGGCCAGAACCCGATGTCGACCATCGACCGCAAACGGGTCCCCCGGGATCAGACCAAAGCAATTCCCTACAACGACCTACACGCTCTGTGGACTAGACCTGACATCGGGCTGCGGGAAAAGACCTTATGGCGGATGCTGTACGAAACCGCAGCCAGAACCAACGAGATCCTGGCTCTCAATATCGAAGCCCTCGACCTTGCCCGCAAAAGGGCGGTCGTGATCGGCAAAGGTGGCCACCGGGAGGTGGTCATCTGGGCGTCAGGTGCCGCACGGCTACTACCCCGATACTTCGCAGGGCGTCGCCGAGGGCCGGTGTTTGTCACCAACCGTCGACCCAACCTGGTACCCGCCGGCCCCGACCAATGCCCCGACACCGGCCTAGGGCGGCTCTCCTACAACCGTGCGTGGGCAGTGTTCAAGACCGCCTCGGGCGGGTGGACACTCCACCAGCTACGACACTCGGCCCTCACCCACCTCGGTGAGCAAGGCGTCTCCGCTGTCCTTCTCCAAGCCAAGAGCCGCCACCACGACATCCGAACCCTCGCCCGATACGCCACACCAAGTGTCGAAGCCGTCGCCGCTCTCACCGCACAATTCGACCCAGGACGAAGGTATCTCCGCTAAAGATCAGCGGACAGATGTTCGGGTATTCCCGATGCGTGTCACACCCCCGCCGTATAGTTACAAGCGTTGATCGGCGGACCAGCAGACCGTTGCCTAGTGACTGCTATCTAACGATTCCGGGACAACGAGAAGGTAGCGACATCATGACCGACCTGGCAGACCTGACAGCAATCCTCACGAACAGGCCGCTCCTGTTGGCCATCAGCGAACAGGTTGCCCCTTCGATGAACGGAGCACCGCTTCGCCGTTTGGCCGCGACGCTCGACGAACTCCGCCTCGGAGCCAGATTCGTTACCGACGAAGACAAGGAATGGCTCCGCAGCAGCGTCCGGAAAGCCGAGACTCAGGGCCGTCACCGATGTCTCGGCGGTTCCGTACACCGGGTCGCAACAGTCCCCTCGGAGAAACGCGACGCACCCTGGGGGATCATCAAGCTACTCCGACGGTTCGCTGGACAGACCAACCCGCTCAGCTACGACCGCCGCCGCAGCAGCAGATACGTCGTTACTACCGAACTCCGCAACCAGCGGGTGCTGCTCGTGGACGACACCTTCACCACCGGGCGATCCATCTTCGACGCTTATCACACCCTCACCAACGTTGGGGCTGTCGTTATCGGTGGCCATCTGGATCCGAACCCAACCCCAAGACAGCAGGTTCTACCAGCGGCAGATCGCCGAAGGTATCAGAACCGACGCCCGCTACGTACACCGCGAACTGCGGATACTCCAACAGCTCGGCATGATCACACCCCAACCACCACGCGCACGCGACGTGCGACGCTTCTACCAAGCCGAACACACCCACCCGCTCTGGGCGATCATCGACGCCACCCTGACCGCATGCGCTCAGCTCGCCGGACCCGATGGTGGGGAAGTGACCGCAGGGCAAGGCAATGCCTTCCCTAATCCGGTTAGATAGATAAGGTGGGGAATATTCCTGATGCCACGGGTCTAGCCCTCCATCGGGCTGTCACCGAATACGCGGCTGCGTACCAGCGGGTCGTGGACGCTGACGGGGCGAACGAGCAGGAGCTTCGCCCCCCTACTGATGCTCTAATGAACGCGTTCGGGGCCGTGTTCCTGCCCGGCGGGGAAGTACGGCATGAACAGTCCGTACCGGTCGGTAGACCTGACCTGACCGTTGTGAGCAGCGGACGGGTCGTCGGACATGTCGAGTTGAAACATCCGGAGAAGCCGGCGGACCCTCGCCGGTTCGTCGGGTCGCACGACCGGGAGCAGTGGGGTGAGTTCTGCTCCCGGTCGAACCTGATATACAGCAACGGGTGTGGGGCGACGCTGTGGCGGGACGGGCGGCTGCTCAGCACCGCTGCGGTCGCTGACGTCGACGGGTGGAGTGCGTTATGGGCTGATTTCTTCTCCTACACACCGACTGTCGACCCCGATCCTGAGCGGCTCGCGGTGACGTTGGGCCGACGGGTGCGGCTGCTGCGACAGTCGGTGAAGGCCGCCCTCCGCGACAGCCGCTACCTGCGTGAGTTGTATGACGCGTGGGTGGAGCATCTGATAGCGGACATGGACGAAGACGGATTCGCTGACAATTTCGCTCAGACCGTTCTAGCCGGGTTGCTGCTGGCACGGGGACTGTCCCCCGACAGCGGCGAGTTCAGCCTGGACGGGGCGGTTGGGACGTTACGAACCGGCGGGCATGAGCTGGTCGCGTCGGTGCGGGCCACGCCAACGACGCGGCCCGCACCGACGAGCGAATGGGGATGCATGTGGACGCTGTCGTGGACGCCGCCGCTGGGTTGGACCCTGCGGTACCGGCCGACGACGGATGGTGGGTCGAGTTCTACGAAGCGTTCATCCGCTGCTACGACAGGCAGTTGCAAAAGAACCGGGGTGTGTACTACACGCCGCCGCAGATCGTCGATTTCCAGGTGCGGGCGTGCGATTGGGTGTTACGGAACGTGATCGGTGTGTCTCACGGGTTCGCTGCGCGTGAAGTGAACACGCTAGACCCCGCTTGCGGGACAGGCACCTACCTGAGCCGGCTGATAACCCATGTTGCTGCGAGAACGGAAGCGGAGCACGGCGCGGGCGCGGTGAGGGAAGCGGTGGAAGGAACAGTCGTGGGACTGTTCGGGTTCGAGTTGATGATCGCGCCGTACACGGTGGCTCGGATGCGGGTCGCTGCGAAGGCCGGCAGCTACGGGGCGTCCGCGACGGAACCGGGGGTGCTGCTCACCGACACTTTGGCAGCGACCGGGCTGGGCGAGACCCCCTCATTATGGGAACGGGAGATCGCGGATCAACAACAGCGGGCCAACGATGTGAAAGACCCGCGGACGCGGGTGACGGTGGTGTTGGGGAACCCGCCGTATGACCGGGACCAGTCACGGGCCGACACCCGCGGCGGTCGCAGGTTGGGTGGGATGATCCGCCACGGCGACCGCGGCGGATACGGGTTGCTCAAAGATGTCCTAGACCGCACCCCTCCAGCGATGCGACGTCAATCCCAGGCTGTGCACGAGATGTCAACCTATTTCTGGCGGTGGGCAGTGTGGAAAGTGTGCGAGCAGCAGCATCCTGGCCGTCCTGGCGTGGTGGGTGGTCCGGGTGTGGTGTCGTTCATCAGCCCTTCCGCGTTTCTGCGTTCCGACCCGTGGGCGGGGATGCGGGCGCTTCTCCGTTCCCGGTTCGACCAGATCTGGGTCGTCGACCTCGGAGGCGACCAGCGTGGCACACGGGACGACGGCGGGAACGTGTTTCCCATCCAAACGCCTGTGTGCGTCACCGTCGCTGTGAGGTCCGGTCCGGAAGAAACACCCACCCCCGCACAAGTCCGGTATCACCGCCTAAACGGAACCCGTGCGGAGAAACTGGTGGGGCTGGGAGCGGTGGAATTGGACAACGCCGACTGGTCCACAGCCCTGTCGGGTGATGTGGACCAGTTCGTTCCTGTAGGGGGGGATGGCTGGTACGCGACGCATCCACGCGTGGACGCTGTGCTGCCTTGGAGGTCGCCTGGCGTCAAGTACAACAGGCGGTGGCCTGTCGGCTTGACCGAAGACGTGCTGCGCGAACGGTGGCAGCGGCTTGTGGCAGCGGACCAGGCTGAGAAACGGCGGCTGTTTAAGGAAACCGGGGACCGCACTCTGACTTCCCTGCCGAAGCGGCTCCGCCACCCGGACGACGACGCCGCGGCTGGCAGGGTTCCTGTCGGAGCGGTCGGCTCCGACGGACCGTGCCCGCCGGCCGTACGCTACGGTTGGCGACCGTTCGATACCCGCTGGGCGCTTCCCGACAGCAGACTCGGCGACCGGCTCCGCCCCTTGCTTCGGGCTGCGCACAGCCCGAAGCAAGCGTACCTGGTCACACCCAAACCGACAGAGGCCGCGGGCGCCGGCCCGGCCGCTGTCGTGTACACCCACATCCCCGACAACGACTCGCATCACGGACGCGGGGGGGGGGGGGGGGGTGTTCCCTCGCTGGAGAGACCGCGCAGCCCAAGACAGCAACACCGACCCCGACACAGCGGACCGGCTCACAGCCAGATACGGGCAGCCAGTCACCAGCGACGAAGTGTGGTGCTACGTCGCTGGGCTGCTCGGAACAGCCGCGTACACCGACACATGGTACGAACAGATGGGTCAAACACTCCGACCGTGTGTGCCGTTCCCGCGAACCGTTGAGGACTTCACGGCGTTGGCCGCGGTCGGTGAACGGCTAGCCCCGATTATTCATGGGTGGGGGGTCCGGGGTTGGTCGGGGGTGGGGTTTTAGGCTTCTGACCTGGGGACATGGTGTGTTAGGCGGACGGTTTGGGTGGTGTGTGGGTTTCACCTGTTGGGTGAATGCGGGGAGGGCCGCCGGGAGGGGGTTTGAAACCCGTGTTTTGTGGTGTTTGTTCGGGGGTGTTTGACGCGGGTGTGCCCTCCCGGTCTGCGATAGTTGAGTGTATGAGAAATCTTCGTATCGCTGAGGGGAGGGCATCCGCATGATGAAGGTTACCAGCACGAAGCCGCTGGCGGTTGAGGTGGACGATTCGGGGGTGGTGGGTCATGTGGGGTTGTGGTTGTTGGGCGGGTTCGCGGATCGTCTGGGGGTGGGTGACGCTTTGTCGGGGGTGTTCGACAGGTCGGGTGTGGTTCATGATCGGGGGAAGGTGTTGGTGCATGCGATGTTGATGCTTTCGGGGGGTGGGGAGTGCTGCACGGATGTGGAGTTCCTGCGTTCGGAGCCGGGGTTGTTCGGTTCGGTGGCGTCGGACTCGACGCTGTACCGAACGATGCGCAGCATCGGTGGAGAAACGCGGGTCGGCCTCGCCGGGGCTATGGGCGGGGTTCGGGAACGGGTGTGGAACAAAGTGGACACCGACCCGACCTCTGCGGTGGTTTTGGACATCGACGCGTCGGTTCATGTGGTTCATTCCGAGAACAAGGAGGGCGCGGCGCCGACGTATAAACGCAGCTACGGGTTTCACCCGATTTATTGTTTCGCCGACCGGACGGGGGAGTGCCTGTCGGTGTTGCTGCGTCCGGGCAACGCGGGGGCGAACACCGTAGCGGATCATGTGCAGGTCCTGGACCAGGCTATCGAAGCGTTGCCCGAACACATAGGGGTGGGACACCGGGAAGGCGACAACGAAGACACGGTTCGGTGGGAGGTGCGGGTCCGGGCGGATTCGGCGGCCGGTCCCACGTTCGCGAAGAAATGCCGGGAACGCAGGGTCGGGTTCAGTTTCGTAGCCCGCAAAACCGGGCCGATACAGGAAGCCATCAACCTCATCGACGTGGACGACCCACGCTGGGAAGCGGCCGTCCCGAACCGGCCGACCCCGAGCAACAACAGCGAACCCCGCGCTCATGTCGCTGACCTCACCGACCTGGTCGACGCCGGGAACTGGCCACCCGGGGCCCGACTCGTCGTACGACGCGAACCCCGCCACCCCGGCGCGCAGCGTTCCCTCTTCCCCTCAGACGACTACCGCTACTGGGGACACTGGACCGACAACACAGCCGACGCTGCGGAAGCCGACGCCGACATGCGCGCCCACGCCCGGGTCGAAGACCACATCGCCCGACTCAAAACCAGTGGTGCGCAACGGTTCCCGTTCACCGACCTCGAAACCAACCGCGCCTGGCTGGCTCTCGTCACCTGGGCCGACACACTCGTCCGCTGGTTCCAACACCTCACCCTCGCCGGTACCCGCCTCCGGCGGGCCCGACCCAAAACATTACGCTGGGCACTATGGCACACCCCCGCCAAGCTCATACACCACGCCCGCAGAATCATCATACGCATCCCACAAACCTGGCCCACCGCACCCCTAATCACCAGCATCCACCAACACCTCCGAACCATCTAACCAACCCCGACACGCCGCACCGAACCGCACACACCCAACCCGAACACGCCCCGAACCGGGAAGCCCAACCGAAACAACACACCCCCCGACAAAACCGGCACGCATCAGACCCCCCACCCCGGCGAACACCACCCCAAACACCCCCAAAACCAGCCGAAACCCGCCCCCAAAGTCACACCGTGAATAATCAGGGCTAGTCGCCACCGCGGCGGGACAGAACCTAGACCCCTCCGGTGCACGATGCGACCGCCCAGTGTCTGAGACGCTGCCCACTTTCACAGCCCGCTGCTACAACCCCCAAACCGGGACGCTCCTCCTCGGCGGCGGACAGTTCAGCGGAATCGTCGCTGCTGTCTGGGAGTTCGAAGTGTCCGGCTATAGGGTGCTTCCCCGGTGGATCAGAGCCCGTTCGGCGTCGCCAGGCGGACGCAGAACATCGCCGCTTGACAACATCCGTCCAGCCGGATGGCAGTTCAGCAGAGACCTAGTGACCGTCTGCGACCAGGTGCGAACAGTTCTGAACTTGGGTGAGCAAGCTCGGGGAGTGAACGCACGCCTAGCAGATACCCCATCTGGCAATTGACGCCAACTGGCGACGCTGGCGACGACTTCCCGCGTGAAGAGAAGGCCAGCGCGGAAGCGTGGGCTGCGGACTTCTTAGAAGCGACCGACGTTGAGGGCCTTCTCGTTCGGCAGGGGCCATGACCGGGGTATATTTACCGGCCGATGCTGCAGATAGGATCGATTGCAGGCCCCTCGCCAACAACACTGGAAACGATCTGTGATCAGGCGTTATGCACTCCACCGAGAAACTCCGCGGCAGAGCACCCGGAACCCGCCAACAGCCCCGAAGAACGCAAACAGCCCACATGCCGAAGCTGCGCTGGTAGGGCACAAGAACCCTCGACGCAAGTCCGGAGATACCCGGGTTCGTCGCGACTCGACAAGGCCCGTGTGGCCGGGGGGTCGGGTCAGACTCCGCACACGCCAGCGCAGTCGTTGCCCCATGCCCCGTGGGGAGGGTTGGTGTCAGCGGCGTCAACGTCTACAGCTTCAGCAAGGGGGACCCGGCGGGGGTGCAGGAACACCCGCTTCCGGAACATGCGGAACGCGTGATGGTCGGGGGACCGTAGCAGCGCGTCGATGCGGACCGCTTCCGCGAACGTGTGCGGTTCCGTTTCCCGCAGTTCCGCCCACGACTCAGCGGAACGGTAAGGGCATCCCGCACACGCGGAGCGAGGCAGCCGACGGTCGGGCCACCGTTCCGCGAACCAGGCGATACAGTCGGAGCGTGACATGGCCGAGTCGACCAGCGGGTAGCGGTTCATGATCCACCGGTCGGGCGATGTCCGCATCCTGATCTGTTCGTCGGCGCTGATCCCCAACCACATTTCGACGGTTGTGCTGTCGGGTGTCGGGCTGCGGGGCTTTAAGCCGAGCCGCCTCCGTACCTCAGCCCGTATCGGCGCGATCTTGTAGTCGGTGGTGCATTGCCGCCAGTTCATCCCGGCCGGGTTGCCGTCTCGGTCGGCTAACCATCCGGGGATGGTCAGCCACGGGCGGCCCCGAACGTTGACACCTTCGGTGACTGCTTGCTGTAGGGACCGGTCGGGGTCGGCGGTGACGGTCACAACCGGATACGACAGCTGCTGTTCCACCCAGCCGACGTTGTCGTACACCGCGTCGGGTTCCCATCCGGTGTCAGCGAAGACGGCCACATCGGGCCGCTGTCCGAACCGTCCTTCGTCGGCTAGGAGCGCCATGACGGTCGATTGGGTACCGCCGCCTAGCGACAGCACCCTCAAGACTGGGGTGTGCGGACGCCTCCTGCTTTTGGGGGCATCACCCGCTCTATGCGGTCCCGTAGAGCTTCGTTGTCGAGTATGTCGAGGCTGATGGCTCCTGCGAGTTGGTTCAACGCACGCAGCATCCGGTTGGTTTCCGACGTGTTGTTCTTCTGGGCCAGTCCCCTGCGGATCGACACGTCGAGTACAGCAGCCCGGATCCGGTCGGATGCCATAAGGTACGGATGTTTGAGCAGCGGATGGTAGAAGTTGACGTTGTCGGCCATCGTGGACAGCAGCACGTCGGTCGGATGTTCTGAGTGCGCGTCCGCGGACCGGGCGTACTCGTAGAGCCACCACAGACGGGCCGCTGTGTTCGACTCCTTGCTGTGTCCCAGCCAATGGTTCTTAACGAACTTCGTTCGCACGTCGGGATCGTCCGACGACCACAGCCTCTTGCTACTTTTCCACCGAATGTCGGGATAGCTGCCCAGCGACAGACAGTTGATCGCCGCTAGCACACGACGGTCCGACATGTGAGACCGTTTCGCCTGCGGTAACGCGTCCCATATCTGGAAGGCAGCGACGTCGTCGTGTGACGGCCCCCCGCGGTTGGGGGCGTCCTCACCGTCGGGGAACGGCCCGTCGGGTGCCCACGTTCGGGCCTCGTCGAAGATCGCCGGTGGACGGCCGGTGTTCTGTTCCCGGTTCAGCCGTTCGAGTGCGCCGACGACAGCCGCCCTGTCGCCGGAGCGGATCAGCGTCGGGTCGGTGTCGGCGAGCCGCTCGACGAGTTTGTAGCCTTCGTCGGTGAACGCCCGCACTCGCCTGTCGCTGGTCATCGGCCTGGCCTGTCGTCGGGTTCGGGACGGGGACGGAGCGGCCATTTGAGCAGCTGTTGAGCCACCCACATCGGCGACCGGTACTGCCCGTCGTGTTCGAACGCTCCGTCCGGGCAGTTAATACCGACTTCTTCGAGCCGCCGGCGGATCGTTGCTCCCCAACCGCCGTCCTCCCAGTCACGGTCGGCGTTCTGTAACCAGACAGAGAGGCTGTCCGTCAACGCGGCCAGGTACACGGTCTCGACCGGCCAGTCGGTGTCGCGCCGCTGCTGGAAGTAGGCGACTGTGTCGGGGCCGGCCCAGATAGTCACAGCAGATTCCTGTGGGTCCGTGTGAACATGCCATCCGTACCCGTAGGCCGGGTCCTCCCGGATCAGGAACATTCCCTGCACCCCAATGTCGCCGTCGTCCAACGGAGCGATGAAATGCGCTGCCACCGCGAGCGGCGCGCCGGCTTCGACGGGGATGTTCCGTCCCCGATAGTCCGGGTTCGCTTGCTGGGTGTTCAAGGTGAGCGGCCGGGCGGCTATCACCTGGGGATGTATTTCGGTTGTCCCGCGCAGCTTCGATGTGTTCACCCGGACGCGGATACGCCACGGTTCGTCGCCGTGGGTGGCGCGTTCGAGCCGTCGGTACGACGTTCTGGGGCAGTACAGCCACAGAGCGCAGACAGCTACGCCTTCGTCTACCAGCTGCCGGATAGCTTCCACGTTGGTGTCGAACCGGGCGTCCACCGCTAGTTCGTGTCCCCTGGGTGTGGGCTGCAGGCTGCAGTTGACGGACGTTTCGAACCGTCCGTCAGGCCAGTGATGGTCACGTTGTCCCAGAACCGGATGCGGGAAACCGTCCCGTTTCGCTACGTACCGCACAGTCGCCTATCCGCCGGCGTCCTGGTCGGCGATGCTCGCCTGGACGGCTACCAACCGGAACGACCTGCCGGCCAGCGGAACGTTCGCGCACACCCGCAGGTTCGTCCGTTCCTGTCCCTGCTGTCCGGGGGGCAGCAGGAACCCTTTACGCCTACCGACGGTCGCTAGTCGCAGCGGTTTGCCGTAGCTGTACGCCGACATCAAACCGACTGTGTGTTCCCGCCCGTCTTCGCCTACCGTGTTGACCGCCACATGTATCGTCTCTGCGGGAATCCCCCCAGCGCCGGGTGTCAGAACCGAAAGTCGTACCTGTTCCGGCCGCTCGGGGCGTCCCACGAATACCGGTTCCAGGTCGATGCGTGGCACCTGTTCGACTGTTACGGGCCGCTGTCCCGGTCCGGGTCCCGGCCGCGGTCCCCGGACCGGGTCTGGGTCCCGGCCGCGGTCCTGCCGTTCGTGCTGCCCTTCGGACAGTTCTTCGCTGTTTTCGTCGTCGACGTCGCTGGGCAAGGACGGACCATGATCGGACGGGACGGTCGGTGCGGGCGGGCGGCGCCGCACCCGTCTGGTACGCAGCAGCCGGACACCGGCCGACCCAGCGCCGTCCCGCTCGACCGACAAACCGAAAGCGACCAGCTCGTGGGCGTCGCCCGCGGCAGAGTAGCCGACACGTTGGGCTCGGAACCGTATTTCCTGGTACATCCACTCCTGCAGCTTCCGTAACGCAGAGCGGGCGGTTCTACGCCGACCCCGTTGCGACTTGGGTATCTGGCTCACCGACAACCCGTCGTGGCGGGGGTTCTCACACGCCCGGAGAACCCAGTCATCGTCCCCTACCGGTTTGGTAGCGACCACCGCGGTGAACCGTTCCCAACCGTACGGTATCCGCGGGTTCGCTTCGCCCAGCTGGCCGGCCCGGTCGGTTACCTTCAACCCGGGCCAGCGAACCAACGCCAAATCCCGCCGCCCGTTGTCTGGCCCGACGTCGATGCGCAAGACAACCTTGCCGATTCCCGGAATGTGCGTCTCCGCCACGGGCGGCTTCGCAGCTACCAGTACGTAACGGGCCGTCGTTTTCGTGTCTTTGTCTCCCTGTTCCTGAAGCAGTTTGTACACGTCGCCGCCCGGACGGATCGTTTCCGACGACACGACAGACGCCCGCCCGTTGCCGGAGTCCCCCTCCAACACGACCTCCAACCGTTCCTTCAACACAGCGTAGAAGTAGCTGCCGACTATTGAACACACGGCCGAGACCTGCCAGCTGTCCCCGCCCCCGCCGGACGGCTCCCATCCGGGAATCAATATCCGTGTGCCGACCTTGTCCATCCTGAAACGGGACGGAATCTCCTCGCCCTGTAGCGAACGTTTGCCCGTCCCGTCGCCCAGATACCCGTCCGCGGACTTTTGCCGCCCGTCTGGACCCTCATGTGTTACCAGCACTGCCCGGCCCCGGAACCTGGTATCCGTCCCACCCGCAGTGTTCCGGTACCGGGTGGAGTACAGGACGGTCCGCAGCGGGGTAGCCGCTAGTGGCGCGTACTTCCCCAACCCGAAAGACCCCCCGGACCGTTCGTTCTTCGCTACAGGAGACCCCTCCGAATCGGTCAGCCCCTCCCACGGTGACAGGCCCCCATCGGACTCGGGTTCGTCCTTGGTGCCCTTCGTTCCCAGATCGGTGAACGACAGAGCGCCAACAGCCCCGTCGGTTAGAAGACGGCGGGCGTCATCTAACCGACGGCGGTCTTGCTCGGTGGTCACATACTTCGACTTGGAGCACCGGCCGATCGTCTCCGCCAGCCCGATCCCGTCTATCCGACTGGTGTCCAGGTCGACCTCCGCGAGTTCGATCAGAACCCCGCCGCTGCCGCGGTGGGCGTCCAAGGCGTCCAACGAGTTCTGCACCAGCTCCCGGTAAAGGTGGTCGTCGGTGAACTGGCTCATCCCACCCTGGTTGAACCCTTCGCCCCGCCCTCCCGACTCGGGGAACCACCACTTCAAGTTCATAACAGAAACCCTCACATGTGTGCGCTGTTCGGGGAAGCATACAGGTCCGGGAGCCGGGAGCGTATGCCCATGTCCCGCCCGACCCGATAGGGGATGACCATAGCCGCTGGGTCACGCAGACTACACCACCGGACGCGGGAACGACCCGCGGCTGTCGAATGTGGAAGTCCCCGTGGGGATGGTCGTATCACCGCAGGTCAGGGATGGTGGCGAACATCCCATTGTATGGAGGGGCCGCAGGTGGGGGCGCTAGCCTTCGGTTTCGTGCCCCAGTTCACGCGGTCTGCGTTCCGCCATGGTCTGTCTGAGAGAGACATCCAGCGTGCGCTCGACGCCCCGATCTATGACGAGCCTATAACTACCCGACAGGGGAAGCCTGGACTGCGCGTGGAGGGCCTGACCGCGTCGTCGGGGCTACCGATCGAAGTACTCGCGCAGATTGACCCGGAGACAGGCGAACTGGTGGTGTACCACGCCCAGCCGCTGTAAAGACATCAGCGGTTGGTTGGTCGGACGCTGGCTTCTAGAGCGGTGTGACCTTCACCATTCGGCCTGTAGGCACCCCATTGGATATCGACGGAATATAGAAATGATCGGGCAGGGTCGGGTCGGTACGGACGAAGTGGCCGTCCTTGAATGCGTAACCGTCCGGGATCTGGCTGAGCATGTACTCGCGTGCCCTCGCGCGGAGATGGTCGTACGCACCGGCGTCGGCTGCTTCGGACTCGCGGAGCATCTGAGCTTCGAACTCTTCGCGGGTCTCAGAGCGGGTTACCATCACTGCTCACCTTGCCACCGTCGGGGCCGCTTGTCAAGGACAGCCAGCGATGATGCTCTCAACCGATGCTCGCCCATTAGCAGCAGCCTACGGCCGGGGGGAGAAACCGGATGCGGAACGGGCACCGCAGGCACCGCTTTGTCCCAGCGGCTATAGGCGGCGGTCGAGGCAGTTGACGATCTGACGGAACCCCTGGTCCATGCGCTGTTGTAGCTGGGTTTCCATAGCGGTCATCGCCGACTCGGTCATTGACGCGTAATCCCCAACATCCATAACCCGAACCATACCCACTTTAGGCCAGCGAGAGGAGGTGACAGATTCCGGTTGAGGAGGTGACAGGCTCGTGGGACCCCTACCATAGGCCCTGGTCGGGGGTGGTCGCGAAGCCCCTCCTCGTATAAGGACTACGACACGGGCAGAGCCTCTGCCGCCGCCAGCCGTACCAGCCAAGCACCCCATCCCTCCCGGATTAGGTGAAACCGTAACATTTTGTCCATTTACTACGGTCCCCCCGGTCAGGGGTGGTCGCGAAGACCCCGCAGTTGGGCCCTCCCCCGCCTCCACCTTTCCTGGGTTCCGAACGCGATCCGCCGGACCCCGCAGTCGGGGGGAGACGGTCGAACTGTCCGCGAGTGATGATCCCTGCCCCGGTCCGTTCGGTACCGAATAACCCGAACCGGCGGTGTTTAAGGCTATCTACCATTATGCAACCAGGGTGGGACACTTTCTGCCTCAACCCCTGGCCAACCACAAACCGGCAACTATTCGACGTCCGGCGGAACCGCGATTCATCCGGCCCGCCAACCTGTATCCTGGACCGAGCAGCGGCGACCGACCTTCGGTACCGACCACGGTCCGGATGGCTCGACACCGGGGCACAGCGTGTGGCGTCCAGCACATAGGAGACTTTGCAATGATCATCGATACTCACCTGCACCCCACCAACGTTGTAGATGAGGCGTGGAGACATACAGGAGAGCCCTTCACCGGCGAACGGATGATCAAGTTGATGGACGGTCCGTACTGGATCAACGGCAAGCCCCGCCGTATCGACATGGGCTTCATACAGCCCCCACCTGGAAACACCGCGTGGCGGGATGGCGGTAGAGGGGGTCGTGAGGGGATCCGTGACTACATGGCTTACGTGACCGAGCTAACGCAAAAGTACCCGGACCGCTTTATCGGCAACTTCAACTACAACCCCCGATTCGGTCCCGAGAACGGAGCGGCGGAACTGGAGTTCCATGTCAAGGAGTACGGCTTCAAGATGATGAAGCTGCACGCCAACATGCACGCCTACCGTCCCGACCGGGCGCTGGACTGGCTCCGGCCCGCACTCCGGAAGTGCGACGAACTCGGAGTGGTTGTGCTGCTTCACACCGGTGATGGCCCTTATTCGATTCCCACCCAGTTCTATCCGATCATCCGCGAGTTCCCCAACGTCGAGTTCATCATCGGTCATTTCGGGGTGCAGACCGGCGGCGTTTACTGCTTTGAGGCCTTCTGGATGATCATGGACTCACCCAATGTGTATGGAGAGTCGGGTTGGTTGTTACAGTCCCGCATCGTGGAGTTCGCCAAGGAGATGCCGAGAGACCGTCTGGTGTTCGGCACCGACTCGCCGCCCAACGATCCCGGTATGTGGCTTACTCACCTCGAGGTGTTGTGCCACGAGCCGCCGCAAGGACTCGGGATCGACGAAGACCATCTCGAGGACTATATGGGCAACAACATTGCCCGCCTGGTTGGAGTTCAACCCACGGCGCCCCCCGCCACCGTGGAGGAGGCCAAGGTACAGTTGGCCGAGGGGAGTTACGGACGACCTGTCGCGTAGGAAGGTACCCGGGGAGCAAACTCGATGACGCGGCCGCGGTTCGGCAGGAGCCAGGATCTGCACGACTTCCTCGCATCCTATACGTCTGCCTACCCCGAGGATGTCCTGCAAATCGACGAGCAGGTTCCTGATTCCCAGGATGTGGCCGCTCTGGTATGGCGTATGTCGGCGGACGGTCGTCGGGACATGCTTCGTTTCAAGAACCTGGCCGGGTTCTCCTGCGAGGTGGTCACCAACGTTTTCGCCTGCCGTCGGCGGGTCGCTCGTATCCTCGACGCCGATGGCGCGGACCTGCACACCTCCTACCAGGCCCGGGCCCGAACCCTGGTTCCCCCCGCGGAAGTCGACCGCGGGCCGGTCATGGAGCGTTCCGTCCAGGGCGGCGCCATCGACCTCCGTAGCTTCCCGTTACTTACTCATTTCGCTACCGACCGAGCCCCCTACGTGACCAGCGGTATCATGGTCGCGGAAGGCGAAAACGGTATCGGCAACCTCAGCTACCAGCGGGCGATGGTCCACTCGCCGACCGAGTTTGCCACCAGCCTCCACTCGCGGGGTGACCTATGGCGTATGCTGCTGGCCGCCGCTGAGACCGGACGCTCGCTACCTGTGGCCATGGTCATGGGGGGGCATCCGTTGTTCATGCTGGCGGCCTCCGCCCGGGTGCCGATGACGGTGGACGAACGACATGTGGCCGGAGGACTGTTCGGCGCTCCGCTGGAGATCGTCCGAACCCCGCGGTACGGTATCGGGGTTCCGGCGACGGCCGATTTCGTGTTCGAAGGAGTCATTGATCCCGCCTGTAGTGTGGCGGAAGGTCCGTTCGGGGAGTTCACCGGATACTCGTCCGACCGGTCCACCAACAGCCTCTTCAAGGTGGAGGGAATGTACTCCCGCTCGGATCCCGTGTTTCTCGATATTGTGGGTGGTAACTCGGATGAGCATCTCAATCTAGGTCGGATTCCCAGGGAAGCCGAGATGGTGGAGAAACTCAAAGACCGTTTCCCCGATGTGATTTCCCTTCATTACCCGAACTCGGGGAGCCATTTCCACTGCTACGTCAAGCTACACCAGCACCGAACCGGACAAGCCCGCCAGGTGATGCTGGGTCTGCTGGGTTGGGACCCCTACCTGAAGACGGTGGTGGCGGTCGACGATGACATCGACATCACCAACGACTCCGAAGTTCTCTGGGCGCTTGCCACCCGGTTCCAACCGGATTCCGACCTTCTCATGGTTGACGGCCTCCCGGGTAGCCCCCTCGATCCCTCGTCTTCCCGGGCAGGCACGACCTCCCGGCTGGCATTGGACGCGACCCGATCGGATGATTTCGAAGCGACTAGAATCCACATTTCTAAAGAGTCCCTGGACAGGATAGGTAACCTCATCGCTGATCGCCTATCCTTCGGGAACGACGCGTCGATATGAAAGGGAGGTAGAAGACCGCATGTTGAACGTGAGGAGATCCATTACCCGGCATAGTTGGGTTGCTGCACTGCTGCTACTGGCAATGGTGATGGCGGCCTGCGCTGAAGAGGAGACAGGTCGTTCTGCCGACGATCCGATCCGGATTGCAATGGTGGGACCGAGCGCCTCGAACGATCTCGCTTTTACCCAGAGCATGGTCGACTCGCTGGACCGGCTTGGTGAGAACTACAACATCGAGGTTGACATTACCGACGGAACGTTCGTGATCGAGGATGCTGCGGTCGCCATACGTAGTTACGCGGACGACGGCTTCGACATCGTGCTGGCGCATGGCTCCCAGTTCGGAGGGTCTCTGTCGGAGATCGCCCCCGACTTCCCCGACACCTACTTTGCCTGGGGTACCAGCCGGGATACCTTCGGTCAGCCCAACGTGTATTCCTATTCGGTCAAGTCGGACCAGGGTGGGTACATAAACGGGACCATGGCTGCTCATATGACCGAATCGGGAATCATCGGCGTGGTTGGTCCGATCGAAGTAGGCGACATCAAGGCCTACATCGACGGCTTTGTCGTAGGTGTGGCATCGGTTGACCCGGGCATCACCGTCAACGTCAACTACATCGACTCGTTCAGCGACGTGGCTTTGGCGGCTGAAGCGGCGCAAGCCCATATCGAGGCCGGGGCGGATATCCTTACCGGCGTTTCCCAGATGACCGTGGGCGCCACCGGAGTTGCCAGAGAGCACGGCGTTTTGTGGTTCGGTTCGCAGTCCGACCAGACGCCCCTGGGAGAGGAAATCGTGGTGGCCTCCCAGATCTACAACTGGGATTATCAACTCACCCAGATAGTTGAAGATCTGCTGGCCGGTGAGAAGAACGGCAGGGTGATCACCGCCGACTTCAACAACGGTGGACTAACCATGGCCTACAACCCGAACTTCGCGCTCGGCGCGGACATCAGAGATGCCGCCGATGCTACGGAAGCGGGCATCAAGGATGGATCTATTTCGACCGGCATCGAGTAACAGAAGTTGATAGCGCGACCCCACCGGAATCCTGAGGTGGAAGTCGCGACCCGACGGGATTGCCGCCCTCTTACGGTGACGATCCTGTCGGGTGTTTCTACTGATCCGCGGAGGCGTTTCTGATCTCGAATCGCAGACTCTGGCTGGCGCGGCTTGCCGGGCCGGGTGTCCTCATCGGGGCGGTGCTCGCCGCTGCCCTGATCGGGGCGATAATGTTGTTGATTCTCGGGGCTAATCCTCTAACCGGTTACGCGGCGCTGCTCGACGGCGCCTTCGGAAGTACCAAGAACCTGGCGAACAGCGCGCTGAAAGCAATGCCGCTTCTGCTGGTGGGCGCCGGGATAAGCGTGGCGTTCCGGACCGGTGTCATAAACATCGGCGGGGAAGGCCAGATCATCGCGGGGGCCATTCTTTCCACCCTGGTTGTGCTGGCAATTCCCGACCTGCCTCGCTTCCTGCTTCTGCCTACGGCATTCCTGTTCGGAGCGATAGGCGGCGCTATCTGGGGCGGAATGGCGGGGGCCCTGAAATCGTATGCCGGGGTGAACGAGATATTGAGCACCATCATGCTCAATATCATCGCCGTCCAGATCCTGAACCTTTTGCTGCGTGGTCCCCTAATGGACCCCGGTGAGATCGAGCGGGGATCCCGTATCCCGCACACCGAACGGCTCAGCAACAATGCCGACCTTCCGATCCTCCCCGGTGGAACCCGTCTCCATTTAGGCGTGCTGGTGGCCGTGGCGATGGCCGTGATCTGCTACGTGGTGCTGTTCCGCACCACCCAGGGCCTCCGCCTTAGAGCCTCCGGGCACAATCCCTTCGCCTCCCTATACGCGGGGATGTCGGTCAAGCGAAACGTCGTCTTGGCCTTCGTATACAGCGGCGCCATGTGCGGGCTAGCCGGGGTGACGTTGGTGTTCGGTAGCGAGGGGCACCGGCTGGCGACCGACGGGGGAGCGACCACCTTCACCGGCGCGGCAGGATTCAACGGGATCGTGGCGGCGCTGTTCGGAGGCCTACATCCTCTGTGGACGATTCCCGCCTCGTTCCTATTCGGCGCCCTGCTGGTGGGGGCCAACGCGCTGCAAAGAGAAGTACAAGTTCCCGCTGCCTTGATCCTGGCTCTTAACGGTCTGGTAGTGGTTTTCGTGGTGGGCAGCCTCCAGGCTCGGCTCCGGTTGTCCAGAGCCGCCACGGAGATGAGTAAAGAAGGTGAGTTGTCGGACACCACCACGACTGACGATAATCAGGATCGGGATGCGGCGGTTCCCCCGTGAGCGACTTTCTGACCGTTTCGGTCCTGCTGGCAACCGTCGCCTCAGCGATTCGTCTAGCCACCCCGTTCTTGCTGGCCGCCCTGGGCGAAACCATCGGTCAGCGTAGCGGAGTACTCAACCTAGGGGTCGAAGGAGTGATGCTGCTCGGCGCCTACGGCGCCTACTACGCAACTCTGCGCACAGACAGCGTTATGTTCGGCATTCTGGTCAGCCTGGTAGTGGGTGGAGTCATGGGTATCGCGTACGGAGTGGTGACGCTCGCTCTCAGAGCGGAGCAGGGCATAAGCGGCATAGGGATCTTCATATTCGGCCTCGGTCTGAGCGATCTCCTGTTCCAGAAACAGGTTGGTACGCCAACCCCGATCGACGGTCTCGGCGATGTGGGCATCCCACTGTTGGGAGACCTCCCCGTGGTGGGGGAGGTGCTCTTCCATCAGAATGCCTTGGTATATGTAGCCTTCCTGCTGGTGCCGGTGCTCTGGTTCGTGATCAATCGGACTCCGTTCGGATTGAACGTGCGTGCGGTGGGGGAAACACCCGAGGCCGCCGACAGCCTGGGCGTCAGTGTTAACCGGACCCGCTATATCACCATCTTCGTCGGCAACGCCATGGCCGGTCTCGCCGGCGGGGCGCTGGCGCTGGAGCTCGGAATCTTCCAGCAAAACCTGACCAACGGACACGGGTTCATCGCCATCGCGCTCGTCTACTTCGGCGCTTGGCGACCGATCGGCGTGATGGCAGGGGCTATGGTCTTCGGCCTGGTATCAGCAACGGTGTTGCAGTGGAAAACCCTCGGAATAGTGGTGGGTACGACCGCCAGCATCGTGGGGATGTTCCCCGCGGTGCTCACCATCCTGGTGCTGGTGCTGGTTTCCCGCCGTACCGGCCAACCCTCGGCGCTTACTCGGCCTTTCCAGAGAGGTCATTGACGATATGGAATCGGTGCCCACCCAGCAACCTCTCGTCGAAATGGAGGGAATCACCAAGCGGTTCCCGGGGGTGATCGCCAACGAAGCGGTTGACTTCGACATCCGTCCCGGCGAAGTACACACCCTCCTGGGTGAGAACGGAGCAGGCAAGAGCACCCTGATGAACGTCCTTTATGGCCTCTACCACGCCGACGAGGGAGAGATCAGGCTGCGTGGGAAACCCACGATCATCAACTCCCCTTCCGCTGCCATAGGAAACGGCATCGGGATGATCCACCAACACTTCATGCTGGTTCCCACCCTCACCGTGGCCGAGAACGTCGCACTCGGGCTCCCCTCCGCTCGACGACTCCTGCAGGACCTGAAACCCGTCCAGGAACGGATCCGGGAATTGTCGGAGACCTATGGCCTGCATGTCGATCCGGATGCCTACATCTGGCAGTTGGCGGTCGGTGAACGTCAGCGGGTCGAGATAATGAAAGCGATATACCGGGACGTCTCGGTCTTGATCCTCGACGAGCCGACCTCGGTACTCACACCCAGCGAAGTGGACGACCTGTTCATAACCTTGCGCCAGATGACCGAAGGCGGGCGCGGGCTGGTGTTCATCTCTCACAAACTGCACGAGGTGATGAACCTTTCCGATCGGATAACCGTCCTCAGAGGCGGTCGCGTGACAGGCCGGACCACCCCCGCCGAGTCGAGCAGGGAAGGGTTGGCCCACATGATGGTGGGTCGCGAGGTCCGGTTGGCGCCTAGGAGGGGTGAATCCGAAACCGGTCAGCCTCGCATATCGATCAACGGTCTACAAGTTCTCGGTGATCGAGGAACCCCTGCGGTGGAAGGGTTGGAACTCGAAGTACGGAGCGGGGAAGTAGTGGGAATCGCAGGCGTCTCCGGCAACGGCCAGCGTGAACTCGCCGAGGCGTTGTCCGGCTTGCGCCCGGCCGCATCCGGACAAATCGTGATGAACGGTATAGATACCACGCACAAGACACCGAAAGAGATCCGCCGGCTCGGGGTTTCATACATTCCCGAGGAACGGATGCGCGACGGCACGATCGGGGAGTTCAGCGTCGCTGAGAACCTGATACTTACTAACCATGACCTCCCGCCGACCAGCCGGAGAGGCTTCCTCAACTTCAACGAGATCGAGACTTCATGTTCAACTCTCGTGGAACGATTCACTGTCAAGACCCCTTCGCTGGAAACGACCACCTCCAACCTGTCGGGAGGCAACATCCAGAAGCTGATCATCGCCCGCGAACTATCGGGGGATCCAAAGGTGCTGATCGCCGCCCAGCCAACCCGCGGGGTCGATATCGGCGCAGCTGAATACATCCATTCCGTGCTGATGGACCGTCGCAGCGAGGGGACGGCCATCCTGCTGATTTCCGAAGACTTGGACGAAGTGATCGGGCTCTCGGACCGGATAGCCGTGATGTTCGAGGGTCGAATCATGGGCATCCTCGACCGTGAAGAGGCCACCGTGCACCGCTTGGGCCTCCTGATGGCGGGTGTGTCCGAACAGGAATCCTGACCGAAACGGCGCGCCAACCAGTCTGATACCGATCCCACAACCCACCCGAGTAAGGGTGGGTGGAGTACCTGTTCCCGGCCCGGGGCGCCTACGCGACGCTCAAGCCCGCGTTTATGTCGAATCGGGGGGACTCATACCGGAGGAGCGTCAGTCGGAGCGGAACTACATTCCAACGGTCCGTATCTATCTCGGCGGTAGCCTCATGGCGGGGGATGGGTGGATTCGTCTTGGCGGTTGGACTATGTGGGACGTGTGGTGAGGTTATCGAGTGGTTCGCCGATGGCTAGGTCGATGTTGGCTACGTGGTCACGTAGCTGGTTGACGGCTGTTCTGAATTGTGGCGGGTTTGATGGTTCAACTCCGTGACGAGCGACCCGTTTCACCGTTGCCATCGCAACTTCTACGGCGATGGACACCATGGCCGCCGTGAATCCGGGTGTGGCGATCTCTTGGGCGGTCATGCCTCCGGTCAATGACGTGTAAGTACCTTTGGTGCGCCACATGCTGATGTAGCCGGGGGTCTTGACCAATCGGGGAGCCGTGGTCATCAAGGTGAGCATGGCGTCTCGCTCCTCAAGGGGCAGCGCGTCGGCTAGGGTTTCTACATCGTGGTCGTGCAATACCTTGGCTTGGACTCCGGTGAGTGTCCCGACTGCTTTGAGGGAGCCCTCCACTGCTAGGTGTGCCGCCTCGCATAACCCGATCATCCGGGCGGACGCAAGCCACTCACGCTCACCGCGGTCAGCCGTTTGCAGTTCATCGCGGGAGGGCCACCGCAAGCCGAGTATCTTGGCGAGTTGCCCAAATACGTCGTGGAGGCGCTGAGTAGCCAATTGTTCGTTTGAAGTGGCCATACTCTGCTCCTTGTCCCAGTCCACCGCCGTGGGTGATGGGCGATCTGCCAGCAGTATTAGATCCTCCCCGATAGCCGCCGCAAACGACGCAGACACTCGCTGTCTCTGTACCCGCCACTCGGGCCGGTCGGTGACCATCACATCCACCGGTCTACCTGCCGCTGCCGAAGCCGCCTTGCGTAACTCGTTCTCGATCCGCCACCGGTCCCGGTAGTTCAGATCGTCCAGTACCGCCACCAGATCGATATCGCTCCAAGCGTGCTCCTCTCCCCGAGCCAACGACCCGAACAACCACACCTGCCCTGCGCCTGCCGCCACCAAAGCCTCTCCGGCTCGCCGAGCATCCCGCAAAGTCGGTGTTTCCACCACTGCAACAGCCATGTGTTCATTCTACGAGCCCCGTCACCCCGGAGGAGGTCACTGTGCACCGCTTAGGCCTACTGACGGCGAGTGCGCGATAGGTCGCATTGCCTATCGCCCTCTCTCCAACCGGGCAGGCATAGGCGGTAAGTGATTAGACACCCCGTCCTGGCTACCTGAAGACCTATATAGTTATTAACGTTCCGTAACTACTATCCTGTTGTGTTCGAGGGGACCTGACCCATTCCACACCCGACAGGGAGGTAGCAGAAGCGATGGGAGAAATCGTCGTCAACGTCGAGGTTCAGAACGCGGTAGACCGCGAGATGGTCACGAGGGGAGACCTGCGGGAGATCGAAGTCCGCCGTGCTGCGTTTGATGCTGTAGTAGATACGGGCGCCCTGATGCTCGCGCTGCCCGAGGATGTTGTAGACCGACTCGGAGTATCTATCGTGGATCACGAGACCGTCACCTACGCGGACGGTCGCCGTGGCGATCTGCCGATCGCCGGTCCGATGACCATTCACATAGGTGACCGTTGGACGTTCGCTAGCTGCTTGGTGATACCGGCGGGCGCCGACCCGCTTGTCGGCCAACTCGTGCTGGAGGGACTAGATCTGATCGCCGATTGCCGCAATCAGACGTTGGGTCCCCGGCTTGGCACGGCGGACATGCCGGTGTTCAGGTTGTGAGCCCACAAAACTACCAAGACCAGAACATCTGGACACAATCGACTTCGTTAGACCGTCTTACGGGTATAGAGACTCCAAGGTGGACAATAGGTCACCGACCTGCCTGAGATAGTCCTCGACATTCTCACGCGGCAGCCAGCCTTCGTAGAAATTGGTATGCAATGCAGCGGCCGCGGTGAAAGCGGTTCGCATCTGCTGGTTGCCGGTCTCGGCGACCAGGCGATTCACGATACTCCACAGTTGGTGATGCCCGTTGTGGGGCCATCCTCTGGCTTCGGCAACGCTCTTGACCATCTGGGCGGCAGCGCCCCAACCCTTCTCGGAGGCTTGCAGCAGGTCGTCCTCCGCCAGACAAGTTCGGGCTCTGGTGAGGAACTCACGTCCGGTAGCGTTGTAGTAGCGTGTACGGGTAGTCATTACAATACTATACCTGTATCCATACCGTTAATGATCTCTACCATCAGCGAACTGGTGTTCTAGCCTCTCACGGCCCTAGCATTGGGAGAAGTCCGCTGATTGGACAGGTCGAATAGAGGGCTCATGAACCTCCGGCATCGTGGCCCTATAGAATCCTACGCAGAGAAGTTCTTTGCCTCGCGCTATGTCATCTGGGGGCTCGTGCTGGCTATCAGCTTCGGGTGGGGTACGTCGCCGATAGCCATCCGTATCGCTTTGCGGGAGGGTTTGGACCCGCTAACCGTGGCGTCGGGCTCTGCCTTGATAGCCGCGACAGCCATCCTGGCGCTCACAGGGGGATTGCGGAAAGGCAAACTACTCGGACCTCTCGAATGGAAGGTCGGAGGGGCACTTTCGATCCTGGCCATCCTGCTGCCGTACCAGGCGCGCAACCTGGCTCTCGAGATATCGTCAGCCGGTTTCGTATCTTTAGTCAACGCGCTGGTCCCGCTCGGGACAGCGGTAGTGGCTCATTTCATGCTGTCAACCGAGCGCCTCACAGCTCCCATCCTGGTAGGCCTCATGCTCGGTCTCGGTGGAGTATCTGTGCTACTTCTCGGCGGAGACTCGGGGCTAACCGAAGGTGGAAACCCACTTCGGGCAGGCATGTTAGGCCTGGCAAATGTGGTGTCGGTTTCCTTCGCGAGCGTCTACGCCAAGCGCTACGCCGGTGAATACTCGGTCCTGGCTGTTACCGCAGTCCAGTTGTCGCTGGGAGGCGCAGGTCTCGCTCTGGTGGCTCTTATGATCGAAGGCTTCCCGGTTGGAGCTTCGACGGTCGGCGCCATGAGCGTGGTCTACGTCGGCTTGATCGGAAACCTGCTACCCCTGGCCCTCTACTTCCTCCTGATCCGGTTTGTTACCGTGACCTACGCCACGATCATCGCCTATATCGTGCCGTTTATAGCGGTAATCGGCGGGGTCGTGCTACTGGACGAACAGATACAACGGGGAATAGTCGCCGGGGGGATACTTGTCCTACTCAGCGTGGTAGTTACCGACCTGGTCCGTGCTCGCGACCTCCGCCGTAGAGGGACCACCTGAATGCTGTGTTCTCCGGTGTTTCCATCCCGCACGAGTTCCCGACGGCTGTTGCCTACGCGATCGGTCACGTCCCCTTGAGTATCTTCGGGTCGGCATGACCGGACGAGTTACAAGTCGCCATATCTGGACTGTCGTTCTGTTGATCAGCCTCGGCTGGGGTACCTCTCCGGTGGTGGTACGGGTCGCTCTCCGGGAGGGCCTCGGACCGTTCACCATCGCTGCCGCCGGGTCTGTCATCGCCGCCATCGGGATGGCGATTGTGTTGATCGTGCTACGACGCCCAAACCTGATCGGACCGAGCGAACTACGTATCGGCGCCGTGCTGTCGGTGTTGAGCGTGCTGATCCCGGCGCAGACTCGCAGTCTGGCGCTACAACATGCTTCCGCCGGTTTCGTCATACTTATGAATGTTCTTATTCCCATCGTCACCGTGGTTTTCGCACACTTCATGCTGGCCGACGAGAAGATCAGGTTGAGCACGGTGATCGGGCTGCTGCTCGGCTTGGCAGGGGCAGCCATTCTCGTTCTGGGTGGGGATTCCGGAATCGCCGAGGGAGGCAACCCTCGCCTGGCGGGATTTTTCTCCATGATCAGGATCGTCGCGATCGGTCTCGGGGCGGTCTTTGCCAAGCGCTACTCCGGTCGGTACTCGGTACTGGGTGTAACCGGAGTGCAGCTCGGACTGGGTGCCGTAGGTTTGACCCTTTCCGCTCTGGTCATCGAAGGGATCCCCGTTGCTGTAACCGGAATCGGCGGCCTGAGCCTCCTGTATGTTGGTACGATCGGATCGCTGCTGCCTCTCGTGCTGTATTACTTCCTGCTCCGGCACGTCACCGTTACGTACTCCACGATCATCTCCTACACCATCCCGCTCGTAGCGGTGTCAACCGGAATCGTCGCGCTGGGGGAACAACTCCAGCCCGGCCTGATTCTCGGCGGCGGGCTGGTAGTAGCGGCGGTGGTGGTGAAAGACCTCCTACGCACCAGGGAAGCCAACCGACCCGCCGGTTGAAAGTCGAGCGCCGGCGGCGGTGGCGAAATTGGGAGGGGGCCGGCGACTGCTACGGTCATTCCCGTCTTTGTGAGTGACCACGTTCTGGGAGGAAAGTTGAAAGCGGCCGTTATCACGGGGCCCGGACAGGTCGAACTACGAAATGAGCCCTACCCGGTTCCGCAAGAAGATCAGTTACTGGTCGACATAGCTGCTTGCGGGGTCTGCACCTTTGAGCGGCGCCTTTTTTCAGGCGCCAAACCGTGGTACCCGCTGTCGCCCGGTCACGAGATTGCCGGAGTCGTGGTGGGCGCCGGATCTGAGGTGGATGGTCTAGCCGGATCCCCCCAGGTCGGCGATCAGGTAACTATGGATCTGATGACCAGGTGCATGACCTGTGGACCATGCCGGCGGGGCCGGACGGCCCAATGTCGGCACCGGCAGGGCAGAACTCTCTCGGACGGAACCTTCAGCATGGGCGGCTTGACGGAGACAATCGCTATCGACGCCAGATCAACCTATCCGGTGGGCGACGCTCGACCGACTCACGCCGCAATGGGCGAACCGATAGCGTGCTGCTTGCATTCGCTCCGCCGGGGAGGATTCCAGTCCGGTGACCGGGTGGCCATCATCGGCGGCGGCTTCATGGGAAGGCTGCACTTGGCCCTCACCAGAATCGAGGGCGCGGCGAGTATCGGTGTGGTCGATCCCTCCGATCAACGCAGGGCGGAGGCGGCCGGCGCCGGCGCCGACTGGGTTGCGACTCCGGAGGACGCTCTCCGGGTGGGCGGCCCCCAGGATGTGGTCTTCGTCGCCGCGATGGGTGGGGTAGGCCGAGCGATCAAACTAGCGGATGCCGGTGGGACGGTGGTTCTTTACAGCTCCTTCGATCCTGATCTGGAAGTCCGTATCGGCGCCCACAGAATGCACAGGCACGAGGTGTCTGTCGTAGGTGTATACAACCAGGAACCGGAGGACTGGAAGGACACGTCGGCCATTCTTCGATCCGGGCTGCTTGCTTCGGACCTCGACAGGCTGATCACCGGCAGCTACCCGCTAAACAGGGTCGATGAAGCTCTGGATCTGGTTGTCTCCCAGCCCACCTACCGGGTGTTCATCGAACCCGGGCGGAGTTAATGACCACCGTCGCGGTAGCCGGGGTCGACATCGGTAGCAACGCCATCCGCAGCGTTGCCATCGATCGTCACGGTCACATCGTTGCTACATCCACCAGAGTCGTTAGTCAGAAGGCCGGCTGGTTGCCGGACGGCGCGGTCGATCCGGACGTATGGCTCCACAGTCTCGGCGCCGTCATGCAGGACCTGGGTAACGCCATACGGATTCGAGCGTTGTGTATCGGAGGGCAGGGTCCTACCACTGTGGCCTCATCCGGGGAGCAGGCACTTACCTACCGCCATCCGTCCGGCGCCAACGAGCGCCCGGTTCTCCAACACGCCGCCCAGGCCGAGGAGCTGCTCCGACGGTTCGGGCCGGGTACGACTCCCCGTTTGATGTGGGACTTTCTCCTGACCCGCTTGGGTGGCGCCTCGGGAGTACAGAGTGTTTGGCCGACGATGGACCCGCTTCCCGGCTTCGGTACACCGGTACCGGTCGGAACCGGTGTGGGAGTCTCATCCGGAACTTACGGTATCCCGCCCGGCATCACCCTGGCGCCGGGCGCCAACGATGCCTTCCTTACTTCATGGGGATGCGCCATAGATATGCCGGGACTCGGTTTCGATCCCGGCGGACGCAGCGGTGGGCTCGGGGTTGCAGTTGCTGCCGGTGAGCACCGGGTACCGGCAGAGGATGCGCTTCCTGGGCATGTCGCCGGGATAGAACTCGTCGGCGGCCCGGTGGCTTCTCACGGGGCGATGCTCGAGTGGTGGGCAAGCATCGTTGGTCGTCCTATCCCGGACCTGATCGGTTCCGCGGCCGGCGTGCCACCGGGATCACATGGGGTAGCAGTCCTACCTTTCCTGGAGGGCGAACGCGCTCCCCGTTGGGAACCGGGATTGAGAGCCGAGGTAATCGGCCTCGGTTCGGATACCGGAGTGGATGTCGTGACCCGAGCTCTGCTCGAGTCGACCGCCTACGGATTAGCCCACATTGCGGCGGGGCTGGCCGAACAGGGGGTCGAACTCGACCGGGTGGTTTGCTCGGGGAGCCCCGCGCAGAGTGATCTGTGGACCTCGATCAAGGCCGCGGTGCTCGGGGTTTCTATTGACGTGCCGGATTGTATACATATGGCCGCCTACGGCGCCGCCCTCGGGGCCGGATCATCTCTCGGGTGGTGGCCACTACCCGGGGAGGGGAGTTCGGGTGACTGGCCGACGCCGGGCGTCCGCACGTTCGATCCTGAACCGCGGCCCGAGTACGAGGAAGGATTGCGCCGGTTCATCGCTCTTGGTAACGCCGCGACCGCCCGACTCCACGAGCCTTCGAGAATGTGACGCGAGCCCGGCCGTCCGCCTTGACCAAAGGAGAAACGCAACATGGAATCAGTCTCGTCCGCAGTCGGCGCCGGGAAACGGCGCCGGGCCGCGCGCTTCGTCGGTGATAACGGCCGAGCGATGCTGGTGGCTATCGACCTGCAATCCGCCACCGGAACCGGACCTTCCCCACACGTGGTTCGTGAGGTAGCGGTGGGACGTCCGAACGGGATCCTGGTTACCTGGCAGATAGCGCGCCGTTATCCGGAGTCATTCGCCCGATGCGGTCTGCTGCTGAGAGTGGATGGGGCCGGCAACCTTTTCGGAGATCCCACCGTCACCGATGAACTCAGCCTCATGTACCGAGCTGAACAGGCGGCCGTTATAGGCGCCGACGGGGTGGTGATCATGGCCTATCCCGGGATGGAGGGGGGCGCTGCGTCGCTGCGGCGGCTGGCCGCCTTGGTGGGTGAATGCGAAAGGATCGGAATGCCGGTCATCGCCGAATCCATTCCGGGTGGTTGGGGTCAGGATGTGCCGTGGGATGCGGAGCATATCGGTCGCGCCGCGCGGATATGCGTCGAGATCGGCGCCGATGCGATCAAGACGATGGCCCCACCCGACCCGGCCGACCTCCCCGGAGTAATCGAGAACTGCGAAGCGCCGTTATTCGTTCTGGGTGGCCCGAAGCGAGACAACGAGGACGACGCGGTGTCCTATGCCCGCCGGGTAGTGGAAGCCGGAGCGTCGGGGATAGTGTTCGGACGTAACGTGTGGGCCGCCGACGATCCGACGACAATGGTGCGTCGTCTTTATGCGGCAGTGCATGGACACCAGAGGAACAGATGACCGAACCCGACAAACGGTGCCGTATAGCGAGCCCGGATGCTGAGCGACCTTGTTCTGAGCTCGGAGCACCGGACTTTCCCGGCCGGGAATCGGCTACTCAAACTATCAGTCTCTCGCGGCGCCGAATCCGGCTTGTTCTCGGCAGGTATTCTAGGAGGGATTCGTTCAATCGGGATACAAGCTCTCGACGTTCGGTTACCGGAAACCGTCGAGTGTGGCCACAACACTCGATCGAATGAAACACATGAAACGTTGCGATTATCTCGACCTTGACGGGAGTACGAAGCCATGAGAGCTACCGGGAACAAGCTCGCCGCGGGGTTCATCGTGCTGGCCCTAGCGGGGGTAGCTTGCGCGGACCCCCAGGATGTTGTTACAGGTACCACGGATACCACGGTCCCCATTGTTTACCGAACCGACACCACGGGGATTCCGGCATCCACCCCTACTCCTGTCGCTTCGACACAGGCAAACGATCAAGTCACCCCCGACTTCAATGGTGACGGCGCGGTAAGGATTGCGGTCGTAACCGAAGGCGCCCGCGACGATGGCTCCTACTATCAAGCATTGGTAGACCGGGTCGAATCCATTTCGGAACGATCCGGCTACGAGGCCCCCCTCATCGTGGATCTGGTCGACCCGGCTGATGCTCGCACCGAACTGGAGAACGTAGTAGCTCAGGGCGCCGATGTGATAGCGATCGGATCGAGCAATCTGGCCGACGGTAACGAGGATTTGTTCCTCGAACACGCACAGATCTTCTGGTATTGCAACTGTGGGTCCGGCTACCAGGACACCCCCGGCCTTCTTCGAAGTACGGATAGCGGTGCTGAATTGGGGATCTCCGCCGGATTCGCGACCGGCCTCCTACTCCAGGAGCGGGGCGGCGACCGGGCGGTGTTCCTGGGTTGTTGTGACTTGAACTTCGAAGTGGAGTCATTCCTGGCTTTCCGACTCGGCCTGAAACTGGTGGATGAATCCTTCGATGCCGTCTACGCCCCGACCGGCAATTTTCCATTCGACTTCAACAACACGGCCGGAGCGACCGAAGCCTACAACGCGGCAGTGGCGGAAGGCATGGCGGCGGTCTACCCGTTTCTGGGTGGCGCCCACGTACCGATCGCCCGACTCGCCAACGACGACGGTCTTGTGGTCATGACGGCCGGGTCATCCCGGGGTTGCGAACGTGAAGACGTGATCTACGACATCGAGGTCAGGTACGACGCCGGTGACTACCTGGTACCCATCTTCGATGAGATCCTGAGCGGAACAGCCGAAGAAGGTGGAGCGCGCAAGTTCACGGTCGGTATTGACCCTCAGGTCGGCGCCCGCATCTGCACACCGACCCCGGAACAGGAACAGGCGCTCGCTGATCTGAACGCACGGATCGGATCCGGAGAGTTCGACGACCGGATATCCGAGATTCTGGTTGAGGCTTACGGCTTCTAAGGGGGTACCAAGAGATGATCTTGCGGGGTTCACAGTCCGGCAAACCAGGTCGATGCTCTGTGTACAGGGCACGAACCCCTTACTGCGGCCTTCTCCGGCATCCACCGGGTGTCCTGAGTCGGGGCTTCGTTGAGGATCGGGGTAACCATCCGGGTGCTCCGGCAGGATCGGGAGTCCGAGAACGCGAAAATCGCCGGAACGGTTATCTCCAAACAGGGCCCGCCCCCGCCTCCACCTCCGAGGTCTCCCGAACGCGACCCGCCGAACCCCGTAGCCGGGGGGAGGCGGTCGAAATGTCCGCGAGTGATGATCCCTGCCCCGGTTCGTTCGGTACCGAACAACCCGAACCGGTGGTGTTTAAGGCTATCTACCATTATGCATCCAGGGTGGGACACTTCCAGACCCCGACACCCCGGAAACCAACGGCCCCTTCCGGAACATGCAGGCTGGTTGGATCAAGTCCCTATCCCCGAGACGAGCCCTCCCACGAGACAAGCGAACTAACGATTCAGCGCTGTCTTGAGGGAGAAAGCTCACACCGGTGACGATGGATCGTTTGTTCCCCGTTGCCCGAGCCGCGTCGCCTCGGGCGCCTGCCGGCCGGCGTTTCGGGTCCATCTCGCCCGAGCGGGGAGGTGGGGGCTCGCGGGAACGACGGAGAGTTTTCGAAACTCTCTTTCCGGGCGGATGACCGCAGGGAGTGGCCGCGACCTGCCGGTTCTCGAACTCGTCGGAATCACCAAGCGGTACGGGGAGGTAGTAGCCTGCGACCGGGTCGATCTGTCCCTCCACGCCGGTGAGATCCACGGGATTCTGGGGGAGAACGGCGCCGGAAAGTCCACCCTGCTGAGCTTGATGTTCGGTCTCGTTACCCCCGAGTCGGGGCTGGTGAAGATCGACGGGAAACCTCGGATCATCGCAGATCCGATGGAGGCCGGCAGGTGGGGGATCGGCATGGTTCATCAGCACTACAGCCTGGTGGATGCCCTCACGGTGTGGGAAAACGTTGCTTTGGGAGAGGCGGGCCGGTTCGAACCTGACACGACCCGAGATCGCATCAGACGGATCTCGACCCGCTACGGGCTTGCTGTAGATCCTGACGCACCGGTTCGCGACCTTCCGGCCGGAATCCGCCAGCGGGTGGAGATCATCAAGTGCCTGAGTCACAATCCTCGAATAATCCTGCTGGATGAACCCACATCGGCTCTTACCCCGTATGAGTCCGAGGAGCTGTTCGAGGTGCTGGCCGAGGGCGCTCGATCCGAATCCTGGGCGGTCGCGCTGGTCAGCCACAAACTAGATGAGGTGCTCCGGGCGACCCACCGGATCAGCGTCATGCGCGGAGGCCGGGTAGTGGAAGGGATGATGACCGACGCAACCGATGTACCTTCGTTAGCTCGGGCGATGGTGGGGAGGCCGGTGTCTTTGCGAACCGTGACCACTACCCGGGGGGCCCGGACCTTCCGGAGCCGGAGAGTCGATAACGAACCCAACCATTCGCCCGCGAACGAGCCACCCATGTTGCGTATCGCTCATGCATCCGTCAGAGGCGCTGATCGGGGCATGCTTCTCAACGATCTGTCGGTCGAGGTTCGGTCTGGCGAGATAGTGGGGGTGGCCGGTGTCGAAGGGAACGGACAGACCGCGGTAGCCGACGTCCTGGCCAGCTTGCTCCCGCTGGGCAACGGTGAGGTCGAAGTGGATGGACAACACATCCCTACCGGTGTCGCCGGTGCGATGGCGGAAGCGGGGGTAGCTGTGATACCGGCGGATCGCCACCGCTCAGGGTGCGTACCGGAGATGACCCTCTCCGAAAACCTGATGATTCCACTCCTCGATCGAATGAAGCGGTTGGGTTTTCTGCGGCGGGAGCGAATCAAACGCAATGCCGAGCGCCTCGTCAAGGAATACGGAATCATTGCCCCCGGTGTCGACGTGCCCCTAGACCATCTGTCCGGCGGCAACCAGCAGCGGGTTGTGATAGCTCGTACCCTTGCCGCATCTCCCAAGGTTGTGGTAGCCCACCAGCCGACCAGAGGTCTCGACGTGGGCGCCATCGAATACGTAGCAGATCGGCTACGAGATGCGGCAAGAGAAGGCATAGCCATCCTGCTTCTGTCTACCGATCTGCGCGAGATCTCGGCCCTTGCTGACCGGGTCGTGGTGATCCACCGGGGCGCCATTGTCGGAGAAATGGCCGGAGACGGTATAGACATGTCTCGTTTGGGCCTTCTGATGGGTGGCATGGGTGAGCCTGAGGGCCCCTCGTGACAACTGTTCGGTCGCTACTGGAGGATCGGTTAGACACTCGAACCGGCCTGCTGCTGTATCTATCAAGCATTACCGGAACAATGATCCTTTCCGCCGGCCTCGTTGCCGTCACCGGCGGTTCCTGGAGTCGGGTGTTCAGCGCCCTACTGGAAGGAGCGTTATTCGGCGCCGGACGCTGGGGGAACACCCTCACCATCGCCACACCGGTACTGCTCGTGTCGCTCGGCATGGTCGTAGGGGTTAAGGCCGGATTCTTGAATATCGGCCAGGAGGGCCAGCTATTGGTGGGGGCCTTGGTGATGTCATATGTAGGGACCAAGCTGGTCGGCCCCGCACCCTTACTTCTGACCGCAGGGTTATTGCTAGGGGCGGTGGCCGGAGGCGCCTACGCAGGAGTAGCGGCGTGGATGCGCTTCCGGCGGGGGGTTCCCGAGGTTATCTCCACCTTGCTGCTGGTGTTCGTCGCCTTCCAGATGGTCGGGTTCGCGATCACTACTGATTGGCTACTACGCGATCCAGATCCGGACCGGCCCAGCCAAGCAGTCTCGAGCGCGGCCCTCCCGGCGCATGTTCGCCTGCCCATGATCACCATATTCGGCAACGAGTTCCATATCGGGTTGCTGATCTCGCTCGCCGCAGCCGGCGTCGTAGCCTTCCTCCTGGTCAGAAGCGTGGCCGGTTTCAAGCTCCGCTTGCTGGGATCCAGCCCGAACGTCGCTCAACAAGCCGGGGTAGCGGTAGCCAAAGCCGGAAGCGTGGCTCTGTTCCTGTCCGGGGCGTTTGCGGGGTTGGCCGGTTCGATCATGTTGGCGGGTGGGGCGTCCGGCGCGCGGCTCACCTCCGGATTCTCATCCGATATCGGTTGGCAAGGTCTGCTCGTGGCGCTGGTGGCCCGTAACAGGCCCTTGGTGTGCATTCCGGTGGCTCTGGTGTTTGCGGGGCTCAGGACGGGGTCGGGGTTCCTGGCCGGAACCGGGGTGGACCGCAAGGTCGTTGACGTCATACAGGCTTTGCTGGTGCTTGCCTTGCTCATACCACCGGCGGTGCGGTTTCTGCTGGAACGGCGCCGGGCAATTGTCCGGAATCGACCGGGAGGGCTTGGATGAGTAACTTCCTGGATGCATCCATAGACGTCCTGGCCAACCCGACCATCTACGGGAGTGCGATCCGCCTGGGCGCCTTCCTGGCCTTCGCCGCGTTGGGAGAACTCGTGGCCGAGAAGGCCGGGACGATCAACATCTCGGTCGAAGGCTCGCTGCTGGCAGGGGCTTTCGGGGCAGCCATTACTTCGAGTGTCGTCGGTTCTGTCTGGGTAGGCCTGGCATTCGGAGCCGTAACCGGGGTTCTGGTGGCCCTGGTTCAGGCGAACATGAGCCACCGGTTACAGGCCGACCAGTTCGTGGTAGGAATCACGTTGAATATCTTGGTGCTCGGCCTGGTCGGATACCTTCACGCGATCATCGATCCGGTCCCTGATCGAGCAGCCGTGCTGAAGATACCGGTCCTCTCCGAGATCCCCCTGCTCGGCCCGGCCCTGTTCGGCCAGACCTGGCCGACCTATCTGCTATATCCGTTGATCCCGCTTACCTGGTGGCTCCTGTACCGCACCAGGTTGGGTCTCGAGATTCGTTCGGTGGGCGAGAACCCGCAGGCTGCGGATGTGTCCGGTGTGCATGTCAACAAGCGACGGCGCCAGGCGATCTACTACGGTGGCCTGCTCGCCGGGCTGGGTGGAGCGTTTCTAGTCCTCGGGCAAGTTGGCAGCTTCGATCCGGGCTCGGTGGGAGGGCGTGGATTCATCGCCATCGCCGCAGTCTACTTCGGAGGTTGGACCCTCCGGGGAACGCTTCTCGGCGCTCTCGTGTTCGGCCTGGCTGATGCCTTCCGCCTGGCGGTGCCGGTGCTCGGCTACCAGATCAACGCCCAGCTGCTGGCTGCCTTGCCCTACCTGCTCACCCTGGTAGTGATGTACTTCATTACCCGACGGCTCCGCCAACCGGGCGGCTTGGCCAGGCCGTTCGTCCGTGGCCTCCGGTGAATCCGGCCGAACCGCCGAGTTGAGATAACCCCGACTATTCATGATGGGGGTTTGACAGATAAGTGCCGCATGCCACGATCACGCCCCTGACCAGGCAATCCAGCTATCAGCGTTTCCCGTCCCCGGTCCGGTGTGGAGAGTCACCTGCAGGGGTGAGCGCCGGGTTTATCCTGATATTTATGTTGAACCGGCGTTACATGCATTGGTCTGCGGGAAACCTGACTAATCAGGGTTAACATCAGGGGACCTTGTTCTCCTACCACCCCCGAGTTATCGAGCGTTACCCGACCATACGGGCCGGGTTGGTCCACGCCGTCGGACTCTCCAACGGTCCTAGGAGGGTACTGAGAAACCCCGCACAAAGGGGTTCAGCCGTTAACCCGCAACTCTCTGACCAGGCGCTTTACCGACCACCGAACCCCGAAAGACTCGTTTTCCAGGACTCTCCTAGCAACGATGAACTCGCAGCTGAGTTCCGAACTCAGCAGGCCGCCACACGTTCGGAGATCGGTGATGGTTCACTCTCCGCCATCCCGTCTGTAGCGGCGTGGCGGAGGGCGTTCTCCGGGTTCGGTGTCAAACCCACCCAATACCGCAACGCCGCCGAGGCGCTTCTCCGCCGCCTCACCAAACACGGTGCCATACCGTCGATCAACCAGTTGGTGGACATTGCCAACCTGGTATCCATCCGGTACCGACTTCCCGTGGCGGCGTTAGATCAGTCGCGAGTGCACGGCGCCACTATGGTGCGCTTCGCCGACGGTACCGAAAGATTCACTGATCTGGGGAGCCGCCGGGTCGTTGCACCCGAACCCGGCGAAGTCATCTTCGTGGACGATGCTGGTGTGGTCAGTGCCCGCCGCTGGTGCTGGCGCCAGAGCAAAGAGAGCGCAACCGGTCCGGAAACTGTCGAAGCCCTATTCACGGTGGAAGGTCACCATCCTGCAGCAGAGTCCGAGGTTACGTCTGCGATCCGGGATCTGGGCTATCTGCTCGGGCGATTCCAACCGGACGCTCAGGTCGAAATGGACTTGCTATCCCCGGAGCATCCGAGGTTCGAGTCTGCACGACGATCCGGAACTGTTACCGATCACAAGAACATGCCCATTCAGGGCTAAACTCTGCAAAGTACTGCACGACGAATAGGAGCATTTGATGGGCCTAACCGAGCGGATGGAGAATGCGCTTAACGAGCAGATCACCCACGAGTTAGGCGCCTCGCTTGCCTATCTACAGATGGCGGCTCACTTCGAAGCTGACGATAGGCCGGGCATGTCGCAGTGGATGAGTACCCAGTCCGCCGAGGAACGTGAACATGCCCAAATGTTCATCGATTTCGTCCTGGCACGGGATGGACGGGTCGAGATCGGAGCTATACCGAGCCCGGTCAGCAAGTTCGATAACCCCGCCCATGTTTTCGAGGAGGCGCTACGCAGCGAGCAGCGCATGAGTGAACGTATCCGCCGTCTGTACAGGCTCGCTAACGACTTGGGCGACATCGATAGCCTGCCCTTCCTCCAAGTGTTTCTAAACGAGCAGATCGAAGAGGAGTCCTTGGTAGGAGGGATTTGTGAGCGGCTGCAACGCCTTGAGGGTAACGAGATCGGACTCGCTCTCATCGAGCAGGAACTCGGATCAAGAACAGCTGAGGTCGAGTAACGGAACAATGTGACCCCTCCCGGCGGGGACAGGGTTGGGGCTAATCGTCTCCGGCCGCGAAGGCTATCGCGGGGGGGCCTGAATAGGACACCGAAACGTGGTCGCCTCGCGAAAACACCGGAGCAGCGATTGCCCTGGCCACAATGGTCGCCCCGTTCATCGCCATCCGGTAGGACGTGTCGTGCCCGTAGAACTCCACCGCTGATACTACGGCGCCGTTCCCGCGATTGACGGCTAGATGTTCAGGGCGTACGACCACTCGACATGGCCCCTTCTTGGGTTCGACAAGGCGGACATCCCCCACCAGCGTGGTGGCATGCCCGTTGGCTGCCATGCCCGGCAATACGTTGGCCTCCCCCAGGAAGGAGGCAACCCAAGGGGAGACAGGACGGTGATAAACCTCCGACGGCTTGCCGACTTGCACGATCAACCCGTCGCGCATTATCGCCACTCGATCACCCATCACAAAGGCCTCTTCCTGGTCGTGGGTGACGAAGATCGAGGTCATTCCCACCGCTCGCATCAGGGCGGCCACATCGGATCGAACCTGGGTCCGCAGCCCGGAATCGAGATTGGAAAAGGGCTCGTCAAACAACAACACCCTCGGTCGGGGAGCGAGCGCTCGGGCGATCGCTACCCGCTGCGCCTGGCCACCGGATAGTTCATAAGGGTACCGATCGCCTAAGTGCGACAGACCAACCAACTCCAAGGTCTCCGACACCCGTCCGTGACTAATGGCGATCTTGTCAAGGCCGAACGCCGCGTTCCTAGCCACCGTCAGGTGTGGGAACAGAGCCCAATCCTGGAAGACCATCCCGATCCGCCTTCGTTCGGGAGGGACGAACGTTCTAGCATCGGCCAGAACCCTATCCGCCACCGTAACCGTGCCGTTATCCGGAACCTCCAATCCGGCTAGGACCCGCAGCAGAGTAGTTTTTCCGCAACCGCTCGGACCGAGCAGCGCCAGAGACTCACCTTGTTCCATAGCAAGATCCATGCCACCCAACGCCGTTGTGCCGTTGAATCGCTTGACAATCTCGCTTGCATCCAAGTATGGCATAAGGGTCCTCGGTCTGGGGGCCTTCCTAGAGCCTACGGTTATAACTCACAGTTACCTTGCCCCGAGTATTAGGGTAGCCTAATAGAACGCCGCATAGGCTCGGTCACGCCGAGGCTTACGTTATCGGCGCACCTCTGCAAGGGCGCCCCCGGTATCCCTCCTAGACTTCCCGGTCATGCCCTCCGGACTTCAAGTATCTATCGACATCCGATAGACTTCTGTCTCACCGGGGAGCCTCTTGCTAGTTGGTACTGGCAACTTGAGATACAGACACTTCTAGAACGGTGTCTGCGGAAACTACGATGGGGTGGTAAACAGTGCCAAACATCGACAACATCATTGAAGCTAGTGGGCTAGTCAAGCGTTACGGCGAAGTGGTCGCGCTAGACGGGCTCGACCTCTCAGTTCGTGAGGGGAGCATAGTTGCGCTCCTGGGACCTAACGGAGCAGGCAAGACTACCGCCGTATCCATCCTCACCACTCTTCTCGAACCGGACGAAGGCTCTGCAACGGTTGCCGGCGTCGATGTACTAAGCGATCCGGCCGAAGTGCGGAAGTTGATCGGCCTGTCCGGCCAGTACGCAGCGGTCGACGAACACCTGACCGGGTTCGAAAACCTGGACATGATCGGTCGCCTCTACCGGCTAGGGCGAAAGCGATCCAAGACCCGAGCCCGAAAGCTGCTGGAACGGTTCGATCTCACCGATGCCGCCGACCGGCCCGTCAAGACGTATTCGGGCGGAATGCGACGCCGTTTGGATCTGGCCGGAGCTTTGGTGGCCGAGTCGCCCGTGTTGTTCCTGGATGAGCCGACGACCGGTTTGGATTTGCCCAGCCGCCAGGAACTGTGGCGGATAATCCGTGATCTTGTCAAACGTGGCGCCACCCTCCTCCTTACTACCCAGTATCTGGAGGAGGCTGATCGGTTGGCCGATGACGTGCTGGTGATCGACCACGGAAAGGCGATCGCTCAGGGAACTTCCGACGAGCTGAAGGACCTTGTGGGAGGTGAACGCCTCGAGGTGAAGGTGACCGATGTCGCTTATCTCCCGGCCGCCCGCGAAATACTGAGCAGGGTCGCAGTCGGTGAACTCCAGGATGACGAGCGTCCCAGAGTCATCGTGGCGCCGGTCTCGGGAGGGGCGCCGGTCTTGGCCGGAGTCCTAGCTGACCTCGAGGTAACGAACGTCCAGGTCAGCGATGTTGTGTTGCGTCGTCCTACTCTCGACGATGTGTTCCTCGTGCTTACCGGTAACGCAACCCGGGTAGTAGAGGAAGGCGCCAAACCGACCGCTAGGGGAGGAGGGGCGGCATGAATGCTCTCCACGCGCTCAACGACAGTCTGGTAATCGCCAAGCGGAACCTCATCAAGATCAAGCGAGTCCCCGACATTCTGGTCTTCGTGTTGATTTCACCGATCATGTTCGTGCTCTTGTTTTCTTACGTGTTCGGTAGCGCTATCCAGATACCGGGAGGTTCATACCGCGAGTTTCTGATGGCCGGAATATTTGCCCAGACGGTGGTCTTCGGCGCCACTTTCACCGGTGCGGGACTGGCCGACGACATGCAAAAGGGAATCATCGACCGATTCCGCTCCCTACCGATGTCCCGAGCGGCGGTAGTAATGGGACGTACCGCCAGCGACGTCATATACAACGTCATAAGCCTGATGATCATGGCTCTTACCGGTTTGTTGGTAGGTTGGCGGGTCCGGGGAAGTGTATTAGACGCAATTGTAGGTTTCGGTCTGCTGCTGTTGTTCGCCTACTCGATCTCGTGGATGATGGCCCTTGTCGGCCTTCTCGTTCCGAGTGTGGAGGTCTTGAACAACGCCTCGTTCATGGTGATCTTTCCGATCACCTTCATCGCCAACACCTTCGTTCCTTCAGATAACCTGCCCACGGTGCTGAGAGTGTTCGCGGAGTGGAATCCGATATCGGCGCTTGCCCACGCGACACGAACCCTATTCGGCAACATACCGCCGGGAACTCCCGAACCGACCGTGTGGCCGCTCCGGAACCCGATCATCTACTCCATCATCTGGGCCGGGATCATCATCGCGGTTTTCGCGCCGCTAGCGGTCCGCCGTTACACGAAGGCCGCTAAGAAGGGCTAACGACGCTCTCGCCGCGGCCGGGCAGTTACGAATCATGGGTCGTTGGCCCTTGTCGGAGGTCGAATCCGTGGGCCGTTCACCGTGTGCGTTCGGCCGGTTGGCTAACCCGTCCTCTAGGAGGGTCCTGAAAAACGAATCTTACGGGGTTCGGTGGTTGGTAAAGCGCCTGGTCAGAGGGTTGCGAGTTAACGGCTGAACCCCTTTGTACGGGGTTTCTCAGCACCCTCCTAGGTAGTAACGATCAAGAGATGACCTCACGGCGAAGCGGCCATCGCAACGAGTCGAGAAACGGGTCACTGGCAATCCACGATATCCGTGGACTAGGTATACCGCCGGCTGTTTATCGATCCCGGTCCGGCGCCTCTTGGAACAGTTCAGCGAGGGCTTCGGACGGACTGACCGCGCGGATCGGCGAGTGCTTGTAGTCTTTCGTATTCCTGGTGACAATCGGGGCAGTTCCACAAGCGCGGGCGCAAGCTACCTGCATCGCATCCTCGAAGTCTGCCATCGGAAGTCCCGCGGCGTAGTGGATGGCCTCGGTACCACCTGACGCGACCTCCACAACACGGGCCAGATCGACGATAAAGTCTCGGGTCCTGACCTTTCCCTGTGAGGGCGCCACGATGTAGTAGAGGTTCGCGACCGAGTGCCAGGCGATGAAAGCTCGCCTACGGCTTTGTTCGATTCTGTCGAGCAGAACCGAAGCCGGATCCGAGAACGGACGACGGTCGAGAGCGACGTCGATGAGTACGTCCGTGTCCAGCAGCATCAGTCAAGGTACTTGCGGGCCAATGCTCGATAGCGCGGATCGTTACGCTCGGCCGGACGGAACTTACCCCGCCACCGCGACGAGAAGGAGGTCTTGTCTCGGCGCGTGACCTCCCGGAGCGACTCCTCGATCACTGAGGAAAGGGACACTCCGCGGGAGCGGGCGTACCGTTTGGCCAACGGAATCAACTCCTCGTCCACCGTGACCGTCAGCTTCTTCTTCATACCGGTCCTGTCCCTTTGGTATACGTATACGTTACTATAACATACGTATACGTTCCCCGAACAAGGCCGATCCCGGGTGGTCGCGCCGGTCTTGCGGACATTGTGCGTTTGGCGACAGGAGTTGATCGGTGAGCCATGCACCGTGGATTCTCACGGCCAAGCCTGGTTCGGGTGGCCTACAGTCCTAGCCGGGTCATCCCGTCGAGCGCCGCGGTGGTGTAGCACTCCGCCAAGGTGGGGTATCCGATCACCGCCTCCACGAAGTAGTCGATCGTTCCGCCATGGGCGATCACCGCCTGTCCGATGTGGATCAACTCCGCGGCTTCATCCCCGATTATGTGAACCCCGAGCAACTCCTTGGTTTCGAGATGGAACAGTACCTTCAGGAATCCGGTGTCATCCCCCTTCACCAGGCTGCTCTCGGTGTCCCGGTACAACGCCTTGCCGACCTCGTAGGGAATACCTTCTCCGGTCAACTCCGCCTCGGTCTTGCCGACCATGGCCACCTCGGGAATGGTCTTGATGGTGTAGGGCAACAGAGTCTGGTAGGTGTCGCAGGGTGCACCGAATGCATGACGAGCGGCCAGACGACCCTGCATCCGCGAGGTTGAAACCAGATCGGGAAAGCCGACCACGCCGCCCACCGCATACACGCCGTCCACGTCGGTCTGGCAGTTCTCATCGACACTCAAGCGGTGGCGCTGGTCGGAGTCCAGTCCAATCGACGCCAGGTTGAGAGCGTCGGTAGAACCGGTACGTCCCACGCAATACATGACCGCATCGCTGATAATCTGCTTTCCGCTATCCAGTTTGACCTTGACGCGGGGACCTCGCTGGTCCGTCAGATACTCGATATCGTGAACCACTTCACGAAGACGCAGCGTTACCCCTCGCTGGCGTAGGTGGTACGCCAGTGCGTCGGCTAGTTCCTCGTCGGCGAAGGTGAGCAGTCTTTGGTTCCGGTCAACCATGGTCACGCGGATCCCGAGCGCGGCAAACGTGCTGCAGTATTCCAGTCCGATAGCCCCCGCGCCAACGATGCTCAAGGTGCGGGGTAGATTGTCAAGGCCGAGAATGTAGTCGCTGACGAAGATCATCTTGCCGTCCGCATACACCACAGGAGGGGTGGTGGAGTAGGTGCCCACCGCGATGATCACCTTGTCGGTGGTTATCGTCCGATTGGACTTCCCGTCGTGGGAGGACAGGTTGATGGTGTGGCGGTCCACGAAGGACCCCTCCGCGGTGATCACCTCCACCCGATTCTTGGCCAGATGACTTCGCAGGATGTCAGCCTGCTGATGCATCACGTAACGGGTCCTTACCATGAGGTCACCCATCGTGATGTTGTCCTTCACCGAGTAGGACTCGCCGTAGAAGTTGCGTTCCCGGTAGCCGGTCAGGTAGAGGGCTGCGTCGCGCATGGTCTTGCTGACCGTCCCGGCGGTGACATTTATACCCCCGACCTGAGGCTCGCGCTCCACAACCACTACGTGTGCGCCTAGTTTCGAGGCTTGGATGGCCGCCCGCTGGCCTGCCGGGCCCGATCCGATTACTACTAGGTCGTAGTCGTAGTTAGACATCCCTGAACTGCTCGCTCCTCAAACTGGATGAGACACTGTTGTGAGCCATCTTATCGACTCCACCTTAGAAGGGTCTTCCAGGTCAGTTCGGCATTCGATCAGCAGGCCTATCCGGACCGAACCCGTCGGGGGTTGACAAGCAACGCATTCGGGTCACAGATCCCTTCCGCGGCCGCTGATCCGGCTATCATGCTGCATTCGTTCGGTACTCGGATAGCGAGGAATGATGGTCGTAGACAGGCGGTTCTATAATGAGTCCCACGAAACCGTTCGGTTAAGCGCCTACCGGATCAAACAATCCCCGTTTGCTCATCGCTACACGACGGATGCGACGGTTTTCGGCAGCTATTGCGATCGACTCTTCCCGGTCAAGGCGACTCTCGACGAAGACCCGCTCCCCAATTACCGGAAGTTGCGGAATGGCGTCCTGATGTACGATGTACCGGAGCAGCCACTCGCCATCAACGGCGCAGACGCCGGCAAACTACTCGAACGGGTTCTGACATGCCGGGTGGAAAACCTCGCAGTGGGGCGCTGTCGCTACGGCATAGCGTGCAATTATGACGGTACCGTGCTCATGGACGGGGTGGTCATGCGCCTCGCAACCGACTGCTATTGGTATGTGAAGGCGAATGGGGAGTTCACGAGCTGGTTAAGAGCCCATGCTGCGGGGCTTGACGTAGAGGTGACCGATCCCGCTTCGAGAGTGCTGCAGATTCAAGGCCCCAAGTCACTCGACGTCTTGAACGCAGCCATTGACGGAACGATCTCCGGTGACTTCAAGTACTTCCGTGCCGACTTCTTCGATATCGGAGGCCAGACTCTGTGGGTCTCACGTACCGGATGGACCGGAGAGGTCGGGATCGAGATCTACTGCAACAGCGGTCCGGAACCTACCGACCATGACGCTCTTTGGGATCATTTGTTGAACGCCGGCGAGGAGTTCGGTATGGAGTTCAGTTCGGGCCTGTCCATGGGAATCCGACGGGTCGAGGCCGGGATCCTCGACAACGGAACCGACATCGAAGCGGACCTAACTCCCTACAGCGCCGGTTTAGGGCAATTCGTGAACCGAGGCAAGCATGACTTTGTCGGGCGAGCCGCCCTCGAACACGCCGCTCGGAACCGACTCCTGTTGGGTTTGCAATGCCGCGACCTCTCACCACAATCCGGCATGCAGGTCCGGCTCGAGGGAGGACCGGTCGGGCATATAACGATGGGAACATGGTCGCCCACCCTCCGGCTCGGAATCGGTTACGTGAGGTTCCATCATCCTCATCTTGCAGGCAGTTGGCTGGGTAGGACGGTTTCCTTACAGGATCGCGACGGAACGGAGTACGAAGCGACCGTGGTTTCGTTACCGTTTATTGACCGGAAGAAACTGTTACCGCGAGTACCGTGGACCGGGTAGCGCCGGGCGGTGATGGGAAGGACTTGTCAACCACCCCATATCTAAAGACCCACCAGGATGAGCCCTCATTCGGATAGGTAGACGTCTAGGAGGGTGCTGAAAAACGAATCTTACGGGGTTCGGTAGTTGGCAAACCGCCTGGTCAGAGAGTTGCGGGTTAACGGTCGAACCCCTTTGTACGGGGTTTCTCAGCACCCTCCTAGTCCGTGTACCGCATCAGGCATCAAACCGAATAGATACCCAGATACCCGGATCCACATGTTCCGGAATCCGTTTCGGGACGAGGATTAAGATCGACATCAATGGCGCACCACCTTTCAGAAGAATCGCTAATCCAGGCCATCCAGCGGGCAGGCTTGAGGCTCACCCTTCCTAGGAGATCGATCTGTCGGGTTCTCGCTGACAGCGATGACGCCTTTCTAAGCGCCTCGATGATTGTGGACCGGGTGTCTGAGTCTGCGGGTCAAGTGGATGCGTCGACCGTCTACCGTACCTTGGATGAGTTGGCCCGTATCGGCTTGGTCCACCTGATCAATCTGGGCAGCGGTCAACCGAGCATGTGGCACTTGACCATCGACCACTCCCACGAGCACCTGGTTTGCGAGGGCTGCGGTATCACTATCGAGGTTCCCGAATCGGACTTCGCTCCTCTGTATGACCTACTGAGAGAGAAATACGGGTTTCGACCAGTACCTCACCATTTCGCCTATCTCGGTTACTGCCGAGAGTGTCCCGACCGGATCGATCATCCCCATCCGGAAACACCCTCCTCCATCCATGAATAATCGGGGCTAAGGAACAGGGAGTCTCTCTCGGGACATCGAGTCACCGTCGTGTCTACCCGAATGTTGACCCTTCAGCGTTCGACGCCGACCGTTTCCCGGGGGCCGTGCATAGTGGAACACTCCGTCGAGTCGGCGGGGTCGAGATGTACGAGTACGGTTTCCAGGAACTTCACATCTCGACAGACACTTTGCTTCACCCGCTCACCCACCTGGTGGGCCTCCGCAACCGACATGGATGCGTCCACGTTGATCGCGATATCAGTATGGAGGCGATGTCCCATCCAACGTACCTGGCATCCGGTTACGGCGGATACTCCCCAAACAGAGCGGGCAGACCACTCGATCCGGTCCACGAATTCGGGATCAATCGCGTCCATCACGCGCCCGTATATTTCCTTAACGGCGTTCCATAGAACGCGCAGGATCAGTATCCCCACCCCGATGCCCACGATCGGGTCAGCCGTCTCGAAGCCGAACCACACGAAGATTGCACCCACGGCCACCGCGAGCGAAGTCAAGCCATCGACCCGGGCGTGATAGCCGTCAGCCACCAGCGCCGCTGAACCGATCCGTCGGCCTACCCGGATCCGGTAGAGAGCCACCAGTTCGTTACCGAGGAACCCTATAACACCAGCCGCGAATAGCACCCCCACATATCTGACCTCGCGGGGGTCCAAGAGACGCTCGACGGATTCCCAAATAACGAGGATGGCCGAAAGCAGGATCATCAACACTACGAACAACCCGGCTAGGTCCTCGGCGCGTTTATACCCGTAGGTGTACCGCCGGGTGGCCGCTCGCGTTCCCAGCCTGAAGGCAATGAAAAGGGGCACCGCGGTCAGAGCGTCGGAGAAATTGTGAATTGTATCGGCTAGCAACGCTACCGATCCGGTGAACCATACGATTGCGGCCTGGATGAGCGCGGTTCCCATCAAGACGACAAACGAGATCTTGAGCGCCTTCATACCGATCTCGCTCGATTCAAGGGCATCGTCGATCGACTCGGCATGATCGTGCGAGTGCATGCCGAACAACTCGCTCAAACCGTGACGTATCCGTCCTGTCCAGGACGACTGGTCCGGATGCGGATGACCGTGGTCATGGTCATGGTGGTGTCCATCCTCGTGAGTATGGGAATCGGTACCCGCATCATGGTGATGTCCGGCGCCGGCGTGATCGAGATGACGATGATGATCATCCTCGCCGTGGTGACGATGATCGTGATGGTCTTCACTATGGTGCACGGAACCATGAGAATGGTCGTGCTGATCCTCTACAGAGAAGGTCTTTGGTTCGTGTTTATGCTCATCGGACATGAAACTGCTCGCTGGACGTGGAACTGTACCGTACAACGAACCATGTTCGTAGTATAGGGTCCTGACTTCTCCAGTATACAGCTATGAGTTGCTATTGCAATACTTCGCAACTATATCCTGAGACCGTCGTTGACCTACGGACCGGGATTCCTCACCCACATAACCGAGGTCGATGGGCCATCCACGATCTCGAGGTTAGAGCGAACGCCCGACCCGAGGGAAGCTCCGTATCGGGCAATTGCCGTGCGGACTGTGTCGTGGCGAATGACCCCGCTGCTTTTCGTTGTCGGAGGGGAGCAGGCTAGTGCAGCAAGGCGGAACGGGAAGAACCGAGATCAAGGTCGGTTCCCGTAGTATCGCGAAAAGAATGGAGCAATGAGCTACGCGACAGCCGATCCGGCTCTCACCGACCGTCGCCACCGGTCATTGCGAGGCATCGCGGAAGGTGACGTGCCCAACCGAATCATGACGATTGCCGGTTGCGAGGGCAGGTTGGATGTACGCATCCTATCCAAAGATCTTTCGGGGCCTGCCACTCGACTGGCCCGGATGCCGCCCGGATGGGGGTCGGGGGTGGTCGGCGCATTCTCCGCTGACCTTGAACTGTTCGTGATCCATGGTGCGGTGCTGGTAGCCGGGGAGGAGGTCGGGCCGTACGACTATGTGGCGGTCAAGGCCGGGGCGGTAATCGGTGGAATACGGGCGATGGAGCAAACCTTGGCACTCCTCATGACCTCGGCGCCGATTCGCTACGACACCTCGGCGGGAGGCCTTCTGTCCAAGCCGCTCGTTGGTAGATGTGCGGCGGTTCCCTGGCGTCCGGTTTCGGAACTGCCGGGACGCTACGTTCGCCTACTTGCTCAAGGTCCCGGCGGGACCGCATGGTTGGCCGGCGCTCGCGAATGGAGGAACGAGGATGGGGCTTGGCATGTGCACGAGTCGCCGGAGGAGGTGTTCGTTCTTGAGGGCGAGTTCGTGGTCACCGAACGGTCCGGTAGTCGGGCGTCGGGGCCGGAGGCCGAGGAGGGTTCCGAACGAACCTACCGGTGTGGACCGGGAACCTATACCTTCCGACTTCCCGGAAGAGCCCATGCCGGTCCCGGCTCGTCCTCCTCGGACCTTGCGATCGCCTTCCATCGCATGCTGGGCCCCGGAACGGTCGAATGGCTGGAAACCAACTCCGCGCAACCCTGATCAGGGTTTGACGAGCAGTTCGGCAGCCGCCACGATCTCTTCCGCGCCTGGTACAACTGCTCGTTCCAGTGGGGGGCTGAACGGGATGGGCGCTTGGGCTGCCCCCACTCGAACCGGCGCGGCGCGCAGGCTATCGAAGGCATGGCTGGTGATGGAGGCGGCCAACTCGGCGCCGAATCCCCCGAACTCCCAGGCCTCATGGGCGATCACCACCCGGCCGGTTTTGCGTACCGATCCCATCACCGTTGCAAGGTCGAGCGGGACGAGAGAGCGCAGGTCGATGAGTTCGGCGTCGATTCCGTGGGCTGCCAGTCTCCGGCATGCCATCTCGGCCTCGAGAACCATTGCCGAATAGGTGACGATGGTTAGATCCGAGCCCGTACGCCGGATCATCGCCGAGCCGAGCGGAACCGAATGGTCACCGGTGGGGGTCGGTCCTCGCTTGGCGGTGATCCGTTTGTTTTCGAGGTAAACCACCGGGTCGTCATCAGCGATAGCCGATCTCAGCAAGCCTTTGGCGTCGGCCGGATTGGACGGAGCGACAACCTTCAAGCCGGGTAGGTGAGTGAACAGTCCCTCCAGGCTGGATGAATGCTGCCCGGCCGACGACCGCAGGATGCCGTCCGAGGCTCGCAGCACTAGGGGGACCGACACCTGGCCACCGAACATGTACCGGAACTTGGAAGCCTGGTTGACGATCTCGTCCATGGCCCCCAACGTGAACTCCACGAAGCTCATCGAAGCTACCGGACGCAGGCCCGTTACCGAAGCTCCCACCGCGACCGCCATGATGATGGCTTCCGAGATGGGCATGTCGATCACCCGTTCCGGTCCGAACTCGTCCACCAGTCCCCTGAACTGGCCGAAGTTGCCACCCCAGCTGATGTCTTCTCCCAGCACGAATACCCGTTCGTCCGCCCTCATCGCTAACCGCATGGCGTCGACAGTGGCCTGCCCGAAGGACATCCTCCGTACCGCTCGCTCCGGCACGGTCGTCAACCGTCCGTGAAGACCGCTTCGAGGGCGGTCTCGCTCGCGGGTAGAGGGCTCTGCTCGGCGAAACTCACCGCGTCCGACACTTCACTCCGGGTCTGCTCCCGAACCTCGGCGCGTTGCTCCTCGGTAATCCACATTTTCCTGACCAACGTTCGCTCCCACCGGTCAAGGGGGTCCTTGAGACGATGGCGATCAACTTCGGCGGCCTCCCGGTAGACCTCGGCATCACCCACGTAGTGGCCTCCCAGCCGATAGGTTTCCATGTTGAGGAGGGTCGGACCCAGGCCGCTTCTCGCTCGTTCGACCGCCCCCAGAGTGGTTTCATAGATCGCTCCGGCGTCATTGCCGTCCACTGTCCGCCCAGGTATTCCGTAGGCGTCGGCCCGAACCGATAGATCGTCCACCGACGTGGTTCGCGTCCGGGAGGTGAACTGGGCGAACTGGTTGTTCTCGCATACGTAGACCACGGCGAGGTGTTGCACCGCAGCAAAGTTCAGGGCTTCATGGAAGGTGCCCTTGTTGATTCCGCCATCCCCGAAGAAAGCGACCACCACCTGAGCCGTACTCCTCATCCGGGCTGACAAGGCGGCCCCGGCCGCGATTCCCAACCCCCCGGCGACTATTCCGTTGGCGCCCAGCATCCCCTTCGAGAAGTCGGCCACATGCATTGAACCGCCCCGCCCGCGGCAGGCGCCGGTTTCCTTGCCGTACAACTCCGCCATGATTCCGTTTAGTTCGATACCCTTGGCTATGGCATGTCCGTGACCGCGATGGGTTGAGGTGATGTAGTCATCGCTCCGGAGCGTTTCACACACCCCGGCTGCGATGGCTTCCTGCCCGAGGTAGGTATGAACGAAACCGGGCAGCTTTCCGGCCTTGAACAGTTCCTCCACCCTGGTCTCGAACAGCCTGATTCTTACCATGGTCCGGTAGATGCGCAGGGCGGCCGCCCGGGTTATCGAGATGGAGGGCGTCATTGCGCTGTGTAGCCGCCGTCGATGGCGATGATCTGGCCGGTCACCATAGCTGAGGCCGTCCCTACCAGGAACGCCACCGGTCCGGCCACATCCTCGGGGGTGGCTAGGCGATTCATCGGGGTTCTGCTTAGAAAGTACTCCTTGAGTTCGGGTTCGGACTCCCACTGCTTGCGAACCAACTCGGTAGCCACATGACCCGGCGCTACTGCGTTCACCCTCACGCCCGAAGGGGCCCACTCGACCGCCAAGGCTCGGGTTAGCTGGACCACGCCTCCCTTGCTTACCTGGTAGCCGACGCTCCCCGGAAACGCCACCAGACCTCCGATCGAGGCGATGTTCACGATCGAACCGCTTCCGCGTTCGATCATCCGGCGACCCACCGACCGGCACATGTTGAATGTACCCTTGAGGTTGACGTCGATAACCTGATCAAGCAGGCGGTGGGGGTAGGTGAGAGCCGCTCCGCGTCCGCCGATACCGGCGCTGTTCACCAACCCGTCAACCTTGCCGAACCGATCGATCACCTCCGTCACTGCGTTGTCGACCGCCGCGGCATCCGTGACGTTCACGGCCAAGGCCAAGCCCTCGATACGATCCGCCACCTTCTGATTCTGTTCAGCGGCCTGGTCCAGGCAGGCAACCCGGGCGCCGCTCTCGGCGAGAGCGATCGCGATGGCCTTGCCGAGGCCGCTCGCGGCGCCGGTGACCAAGACAACCTTGCCCTCCAGCCGGAACTGCGGCTGCATTAGGAGGCGATGTACGCCAGGGTTGTTCCGACCGCAACCTCGTTGTCCGACACCCCGACCACAATGTCCAGAGTGCCTGCGGCCGGTGTCTCCAGCATCACCTCGGCCTTCTCGGTTTCTACTACCACAACTTCCTGGCCTTCCGCTACCTCCGAGTGGGTCTCGACCAGCCATTCGATGACGACTACCTCCTCGACTACACCCATCTGGGGAACGACCAGGGGAACGCTGTTCTGTTTGTCGGTCATCATCATTCCTGTGGTCGGGGACGGAATAGATGCATTCTGGCATGATTCTAGGAGAGTCCAGAAAAACGAGTAATTCAGGGTTCGGTGGTTGGCAAACCGCCTGGTCAGAGAGTTGCGGGTTAACGGCTGAACCCCTTTGTGCGGGGTTTCTCAGGACCCTCCTAGACCAGTGGGGTTCTCGCCCGTCGGAGTATCGGGTGTGGGACCGGTTGCCGGTCGCCAAACAACTCATGCACTCCGGCGGGCCTTGCTATACCTCCAGACGAGCAGCAGCAGCACGGACGTAGCGAAGTTGAGTAGTAACCAGCCGAGGGGGACGTCGTAGTCACCCGTGGTATCTACCGCCCATCCGAAAACCACCGGTCCGATCGTCAACCCCAAACCGAAACCCATCATGACCATGGCGGTACTTGCACCGGTCCGCCTCGGTCCGGCCATACTTATAGCTGCGAACATTCCCACCGACATCCACGCCGCCGGGCCTACCCCCATGAATCCTGATCCGATCCATAAGAAGGCCGGCGTGGACGAGCCTGCCCACACCAGCGCGATAGCACCCATGCCGATCAAGGCCACGCCGACCAAGGGCTTGAAGGGATCACCGGCTCGCTCCGTTATTCTGCCCCACACCATCCGGGCCGCTACTCCGGTCACTCCGGAAACCGCCACAACCAACCCCGCCGTCCCCACGCTGACCCCTACCCGTTCCTGAGCGTAAAGGGGCAGGAAAGCGAAGAACGATCCCATTCCGATTCCCATGGTTACGCCGTAGCCCGAGACCCACCATACCGACCGTGGCACCGAGCCACCTCTTCTCAACTCGGCGCCGGTCCTTTGAGTAGAACGGGAAGGAACGACCACCAGAACCAGGGCTATCCCTGCCAATGCGGTGAACGATCCGATTGCTAGCGCGCTCCGCCATCCCAGCGCATCCGCCATGACAGGGAGTAGGACTCCTGCCAGGAAAACGCCCATTTGGACCCCGGATTGTTTGATGCCGGTAATCCAACCTCGGGATCCCGGTGGAACGTTCTCGACGATAATGTTGTTGGTCGCCGAGTTACCGCCCCCCGCCGGTACGCCCGCGATTCCCGCGAATACGAACAATGACCACAGGTTCCAGGTAAACGACATGGTCATGAGTCCCAGGAAAACGAAGGACAGCATCAGCACCAGCATCCAGCGACCCCCGATCCGGTCGGCCAGCAGCCCGAGAGGAATGCTGAGGGCCATGATCACGAATGCATGTAGGGTGGCTACCGCTCCCATCTCGGTTCTGGTGAGCCCGAGATCGTCGATAAAGAAACGGGACAGTATTCCGATAATCGGACCGGGAACCATCGACATCGCCATACCGGACGCAAGCGTGATGGTGAGTCCGACCCGTCGGGTATCGGAAAGCTCGTTTGACTCTGAGTGCCCGATCTGATCGATGCTGTCGCCCTTCGATTATCCGGGGGAGGTCCTCTTCTGCGGTAGGAGAGTACTCCTTCGGAGAAGGCGGACCCGCCTATCTCGCATCGTGAATCTACCTGCCTAGGAGGGTGCTGAGAAACCCCGTACAAAGGGGTTCAGCTGCTAACCCACAACTCCATGACCATACGGTTCGCCGACCACCGAACCCCGAAAGACTCGTTTTTCAGGACCCTCCTAATGGGGTTGTCAGCGGACCTCCAACCGGAGGGAATTGAAGCCGCGCAGCACGAACCGCAGCGGTCTGACCGGGTTTTTCGCCAACCGTAACCCCGGAAGTCGCGCCGCGAGCCGCTCCAGCGCCACATCAACTTCCAAGCGGGCAAGCGGAGCGCCTAAACAGTGGTGGATGCCGCCTCCGAAACTGACGTGGGTAGGATCGCCCCTGCCGATCCGGAACATGTTCGGATCGTCGAAGTGGCGGGGGTCACGATTGGCGCATCCGAGGAGAACGGTTACCTGCTCGTACCGGTCGATGATCTGCCCGTCCACCTCGTAGGCGTCGGCGACCACCCACCTGTCGAAAGTCTGGATGGGTGCGTCCCAGCGAAACAACTCCTCGGCAGCGGTCCCCGGATCGACTTGCCCGCCGGTTAGCAAACGCCACTGGTCCCGATGCCGCATCAGGGCCAGCATCCCGTTGGCCAGCGTATTTACCGAGGCCTCATGTCCTGCATTGAGAAGGGTGATGATCATCGACACGATCTGCGTGTCCGTCAACCTTCCGTCGTCGGTCCGGGCGAAACAAAGGGCGGTTATCAGGTCGTCACGAGGTTCGGAACGCCGGCGAGCCATCAGTTCCAAGCAGTAATCGGAAAACTCGATGCAGGCATCCACGGCGGAGCGGACCTGCACTTCGTCGGTGTTGAACTCGTACATCCTGGTGATCCGGGACGACCAGTCGAGCATCCGCCGCCAGTGGGTAGTGGGTACCCCCAGCAATTCGGCGATGACCTGTACGGAGAAAGGGGCTGCGTAGTCGTTAACGAGGTCCATGCGACCCCTCGACACGATCGGATCGAGCAGCCGGTCCGCGAGTTCGGTGATCCGGGGCCGGAGTTTCGCCATCCGGCGGTTGGTGAAAGCCCTGGACACCAAACGGCGGAACTTCGTGTGGTTGGGTGGTTCTAACCACACCAGCGCCCAATGTTCCACGTCGTAATAGGGCGACAGATCGTCGCGGAGCGGGGGAAGCCCCCAAGCCTCACGGTCGACGCTGGGTTGGTCTATCCGGCCCAGCCGGCGGTCGCGCAAGGCCTGGCGGACATCGGCATGGCGGGTCAGGAACCAGATCGGTCGGCCGCCCTTGCCGTCCGGACCCCTGAAGATGGGCGTCTCGTCGCGAATACGGTCGAAGACAGGGTAGGGATCGGATAGGAAGTCGGGATCGTATATATCGAGAACGGCCGTCATGGTCCCACCGTACCGAACCACCCGGAACCGGCCATGAGAAGGAGAGACCGGTGGCCGCTCACTCGACCAGCGGCCACACCGCGTAGGACGAAGCGCCTACCCCCGATTCGAACTCGTTCGCGGACGCCTCGATCCTGCGGAAGGCTTCCTCCTGGTCGAAACGGGTAAAGCGTCCTCCATCCAGGATGGCTTCCCCGTCTACGAACACGGTGTCCACAGTGCTCGAGCCCCGGAAGTAGACAAGGTTGTCGACCGGATCCCGGAACCGTGGATACGCCTCCGGTCTGTCGAGGCTGTGGATAACTAGGTCGGCTCGCTTCCCGACCTCGATCGAGCCGACCTCCTGTTCGAGACCCAGCGCTCTGGCGCCGTGGAGAGTGGCCATCTCCAGGACGGTCTCGCCGGTCAGTACGGGTAGTTCCCCGCGAAACTCTCGAAACCCCACTGCGGCCAGGTACGCCTGCCGTAGCACGTCCCGACGTCCGCTGTAGCCGTCGGAACCCAGCGCCACCGGTACGCCCAACGCCAACATCTCGGGGAAAGACCCGTTCCGGATGGCGCCCATCCCACGCCGCAACGATGCGGCCGGACAATGCACCACCCGAGCCCCCGAGTCTGCGACCAGGTCGACCTCTTCGGGAGACAGGTGATTCATGTGCACCAAGGTCAGGTTCTCGTCCAGCACCCCGATGTCGGCCAGGTGCTCGATCGGACGGCATCCGTACAAGTTCTCGGAGATGGTTACCTCCTCGGGATCCCACGACTGGTGCATGATCATCGGTGCCCCGTGGCGCCCGGCGAGAGCATGAGCCTCTATCAGCAACCGATCGGAACAACGCATGCAGCCGTACATGGTCGCTCCGCCCCGGACCCGCCCTCCGTTGCGGAACGGATAGCGGGTCATCTGATCTTCCAGTCGATGAGACGCTTGATACTGTGTAGCACCCGGCTGCGGTGGAAGGGGGTCATGTCCGGGAGGCTGCCCATACGGTCGAACGACACGCAGGCTCCTCGGTGGGCGATCTCGGCGTGGTACCGGGGATATGGCTGGCCGCCCGAGTGAGCCACGACCACCCGGTCTAGTTCGACGCCCTCCTCCTCCAGAACATCGAGTTGCTCCAGACCGCCGATACCTCTCGTAGTGTGGGTGGTCAGTCCGACTCCGGTCTCGATCTGGGCGCGTCCCGCGGCCCGTAGGACCCTTTCCTCCATGGCCGACAAGTAGTTGTACTGAGCCCCGATCTCTCCGATGATCCCGGCCTTCACATCGGTCCTCTCCATGCCTTCACGCAGTTCACGAATGATCTCCTCCGCCAACTGGTCGGTGGACAGGTCCTTCAAACGAGGTTTGTAGTAGTTCTCGTGGTACCAGCCGGCGCCCATGATTATCTTGAGGCCGCTTTGCTCGGCAACTCGGCGCACTGCTAGCGGGGGAGGTAACGGAGTAAGGCTTTCCTGCTCGAACATTATGGAATTGTCGTACTCCCTGAGCCCTCCGCTCGTCAGGTCCACGACGGTGGCCCCGCCCGCCTGCCGGAGCAGGTCGAGTTCGATGTTCGCCAGTTCGGGGTCGTTGAGAAGGTTGGTGAATATCCAGGCGTCCCGCATCAGGTCGAGGAATATGTGTTCGTGCAGGAGGGTAAGACCGAGATCCTCCACATCTACAGGACCTGTCACCGTCATTACCTGGTTAACCATGTAGCCCTCCTCTGACCGTTCAAGTATGCCCTATGCCATCGTGATCCAAGAAGTCGCTGCCTCGGAACTATCAGATCACAGTTTCTTGGGGAACCTGGGTTGAGATCACGAGCACGCCGACTGCTATTCGTCCTGTCGCGTCCTGACGATCCGTCTCGTCAAGAAACGAGAGATGGACTCGGTGGGTCTTACCCCGAGACCCGGTTGATCCTCGATCAGTAGATGCCCGTCGGTCAGTGTGGGAAAGGGGGTAGCCAATCCCTCCCGGAGCGGATTGGGGTTGGAGTCAACCTCCAGCAGGCCATCCCCTCCCGCCGCAGCCAGCAGGTGGGCTGAAGCGAGGAGTCCGATCCCGCCACCCAGGTAGTGGGGGAAAAACCGTTTACCTGACGCGATGATCCTCCTGGCGACCGGTAAGCAACCGGAGATACCGCCCCACTTGGTTACGTCGGGTTGGATTATCGTTACGGGGGTCTGTTCGATCATCCGGTTGAACCCGCCGTCACCGTAAACGTTCTCACCGGCGGCGAGCGGGATATCTGAAGTCTTGGAAAGGAGACGCCAACTATCCGGACGCTGGTCGGCGCCGATAGGTTCTTCCAGCCATGCCGGGAAGTAGCGGGCCATCTCTCGACATCGGCTAGTCGCCATATCGGTGGACCAGGCCTGGTTTGCGTCGACTGCAATTACCGCGTCGCTACCCAATTCACGCCGGAGGTTTGCGAGGTTTGCCAGGTCGACTTCTCGGCCGAATCCGACCTTCAGTTTGAAGGCACGGTGACCCGCCGATCTCGCTTCGAGAGCCTGCGCCAGAGCCTCCTTAGGGCCTATCCCGCTGGCATAGGCAGGTACGCGATCCTGAGCATCGGGCTTTAGGAATCGGTGGAGTGGTCGTCCGGTCCGGCGAGCCGTCATATCCCAAATGGCGATATCGATCCCGGCGATAGCGTGCGAGAAAGGCCCCTGTTCACCTGCCTGGAGAGCCACGGTTCGGGTAGCGGAGGTTAGATGATCGAAGATCGCCCCGGGGTGGGGCCAGGTTCGTCCTATTAGATGAGGAGCGAGCAGATCGCCGACAATTGTTGACCGGTACTCGGCGGCGGGTTCCGGGAAGTTGCACCAAACCTCCCCATACCCGACCACCCCGTCCGGGTCGCATACCCGGATCAGAACCGCCGGGCGGGTGGTCATGATCCCGAAGGAGGTACGAACGGGTCGGTTGATCGGAGCCCGGTAGACCTCGACGACCAATTCCTCGATTGCGATCGGTTCCATGTCCGGAAGGCCGAACTGTGCGGAGGTGTTGCGTGAACATTCCATGGTCGGGGAGTATGGTTACCTGGATCGTTGCGAGCCACCCAAGAGCACTCATCGCCGACAGCCGACCGATACATACCGCGAGCCACGAGGAAATGAGAACCGCGATGAAAAGCGCCAACACCCGCCCACGAGGTGCATGCGGGAATCAGGTCACCGAGCCGAGTCTCCCCGAGGAAGGGTTCCAAGGGATGATCGGACGGGATTTCAGAGACTCCACGCCGTGGTGGCCTCCGATGAGGAACGACGCCCGTGGGAAGCCCGATGTAGTGCTGGTAGTCCTTGATGATGTGGGTTTCGGAGGACTGGGTTGTTACGGAGCGGAGGTCGAGACACCGGTCATGGATGCGCTGGCGGGCCGTGGCCTGCGGTTTAACGACTTCAACGTCACCCCTCTGTGTTCCCCTACGCGGGCGTGTGTGCTCACCGGTCGTAACCATCACAGCGTAGGCATGGCATACCTTTCGAATGTGGATTCCGGGTTCCCCGGGCATCGAGGCCGGGTAACGAGGTCGGCAGGCACCATCGCCGAAGTCCTGCAAGGCGCCGGTTACGCAACGATGGCGATCGGTAAATGGCATTTAGCGCCTCTAGAGGAAACTACCGCCGCCGGATCTTACGATGAGTGGCCACTGGGCCGAGGGTTCGGGCGCTACTACGGTTTCCTGGACGCTCTCACCGATCACTTCTATCCCGACGTTGTGGAGGACAACCATCGGGTGGACCCGCCCGCCGCACCGGAGGAAGGCTACCACCTCACCGAAGATCTGGTCGACCATGCCATCTCCTACATAAGCGACCAGGTTTCGGTCAAGCCCGAGCAACCCTTCTTCCTCTACACGGCCTTCGGAACAGCCCACTGCCCGCACCAAGCCCCCCAGGAGTATCTGGACAAGTATCGGGGGTGTTACGACGAGGGTTGGGATGTGATCCGGGAGCGTCGGTTTGCGAGGCAGAAGCAACTCGGCATCGTCCCCGAGGACGCGGTGCTGGCGCCCCTTAACCCGGGGGTTGAGCGGTGGGACAACCTGACTACCGACCAGCAGAAGCTATTCGCCCGGTTCCAGGAAGCCTACGCCGCCATGCTGGATCACACCGACGCTCAGTTGGGAAGGTTGGTGGAGTTTCTCGACTCCATCGGAAGGCTCGATAACACGATATTCGTGGTGCTTTCCGACAACGGCGCCAGCCAGGAGGGTGGCCCGGACGGGGGCGCCGACATCGTCACATACGAGGAGGATCGGTTCTGTAGCGTCGAGTTCAACCTGGAACGGTACGACAGCATCGGCGGCCCCCACTCCCAGACCAATATTCCTTGGGGATGGGCTCAGGCTGCCAATACACCGCTGCGCTGGTACAAGCAGAACACCTACGCCGGAGGGGTTCGAACCCCGTTGATAGTTTCCTGGCCGCAGGGCCTACCGGACAGCGGGGGAGTGCGGACCCAGTTCGTACACGCTATCGATATAGCGCCGACCCTTTTGGATCTGGTGGATGTGCAACCCCGGCCTTCCTACCGTGGGGTAACCCAGATGCCTTTCCATGGGGCCAGCCTGCGCCGGGTGATGGACGACTCGGACTCTCGAGGCCCTCGTGGTCGGCAATACTTCGAGATGATCGGTCACCGGGCTATGTGGAATCAGGGATGGAAGGCGCTTACTCGTCATCGACGTAATGAGCCCTTCGACGACGACCCCTGGGAGCTATACCACATCGACTCCGATTTCTCGGAATGCAACGACGTGGCGGGTTCATACCCGGAGAAACTGGCCGACCTGGTGGATCAATGGACGGAGGAAGCTTCTCGTTACTCCGTATATCCCCTGGACGACCGTTATCTGGCGGTGCGGGCTTCGACCTTCCAGACACCGGGGTCACCCAGAGCGAGGAATACCTTCTCCTACCTTCCGGGGTCGAGCCGTGTACCCGGCGCCGCCAGCCCCCTGGTGTTCAATCGGGACTTCACCATCACCGTCCGAACGGCGCCGCTACACCCGTCCGATGAGGGTGTGCTGGTAGCGGTCGGGGATGTGAGCGGCGGCTACGTGTTGTTCATATCGGAACGTCGGTTGGTCTTCGAGTACTACTACCTGGGCGACCGCCAGAAGCTGGCATCGGCCGGTCCGGTTCCTCTCGGGGCCACCGAACTGTCGTTCCGCTTCGAGAGAACCGCGGATTACGAGGGTGTTGGTCAGTTGGAAGCCGACGGGCGATTGCTATGTCAAAAGGAAATGTCCGGAATGGCCAGGGGGATGTTGTCATGGGGTTCCCTCAGCGTCGGCGCGGACACGCTCTCGCCGGTCAGTGACTCCTATCGAGGAGAGTTTTCCTTCACCGGCGGTTTGAAACGAGTCGACTACCAACTCGGGTGAGTGGGCGACAGAGGTCCACCATGAGGGTTATCGGGCCTGACCTCCTCGTCAACGGGCGTCGGATCAAGAATCAAAACGGCGGAGGTCGGTCAGAGCGACCGGGTCATGGCCCGAGCAGAATCGATGCCGAGCGAGCCTCCGCGGCGGCCGGTGAGTAGTTGTTCTATAATCGCACATATGGTTATGGAATTCGATGAGTTAGGACGCAGGATTGCCGATGCACGGCGTGACTCGGGGCTGACCCAGCAGGCTTGTGCCTCGTTGGCGCAGTTGAGGCGTGATTCTTTGGCAAAGATCGAAACCGGAACGCGGCGAGTGAGCGCTCTGGAGTTGGCAAGGTTGGCGGCCGCGCTCGACATGCGCATATCGTGGTTCTTCGAGGACCCTCCTCCCGCGGTGGTTTCACGGCGTGGTGCCGCCGAGCCCGGTACGCCCCTCCAATCCATCGATCGATACGTGGAGTTGCTTACCCGCGAGACCATGTTCCTCCGTACCATCGTTGAGAGCTTTGATCTACCGGCCAGTCCTGACCTGCCTGCTCCGACCGGACCGGAAGAGGCCGAGAGACTGGCGACTGACGTTCGGCATCGGCTTGGATATCAGCATGACCAACCGGCCATCGACCTAGTAGAAAAAGCACCGGCAATCGGTCTACTCATTTTTTCGCTGGCTTGCGGCCCTGGATCCGCCGACGGAGCGTCCATTCTGCTCGACCGTGGTGGAGTGGCGGTTGTGAATGGCGATCGTCATCTGGGCCGCCGACGACTTACAGCTGCGCACGAGATCGGTCACTTCATTGTCGCTGACGAGTATTCGACCGACTGGGATGTAACGGCCGATTCGCGGCTGCGCACGGAAGCTCTGATCGACCACTTTGCAAGGGCGCTTCTCCTACCCGCCGAGGCTGTGCGTTCCCGCTGGCACGGTGGCGCAGATACGCGAGAAGATGCAGTGCTAATAGGCGCTGAATTCAGGGTTGACATGTCAACCCTGGCAAGGCGACTCACTGAGCTCGAACTCGCATCCCCCGACGAAACAGCCGAAGTGCGCGCCACGGTCACTCGCAGTGCCGACATCGTGGAATACAACCTCTTCGTGCCCAGGGAACTAGAGCCACCTGGCCTGCCGAGACCGTACGTGAAGGCTGTGCTCGATGCATATCGCGGTCGAGAGGTATCGGGTGCCCGCGCTCTTTCGTTCTTGCTCGACACCTGGGTTGAGGAAGACCTCCCTGAGTTGCCGATGCTTCCGGCCGAGGCGATCTGGTCGTTCGTGTCTTGACCATGTTGCGATGGATACACTGGTCTTCGACACCGGTCCTCTGAGCCATTTCGCCCGGGCTGACCTACTCGGGGTTCTCAAGCTTGTGGTCGGTAAACGCCGGGCGATCATGCCCCAAGCCGTAGAAGACGAACTGAAGGAAGGCTTGTATATTCACTCGCGGATCCAGGTTGCACTCCGCGCAGACTGGATTGAGCGGCGTGCGATAACTACCGCTCTCGAGAGGAAAGCATTCGCTATGTTTTCTAGGCGTTTGGTGTCAGGTGACAGGAATGTGGGTGACGCTGCTGTCTTGGCCCTTGCCAGGACTACACCTGCACGAGCGGTGATCGACGACTGGGAGGCGTGTGACATTGCAGTCAAGGAACGAGTTAGCATTTGCCGCACACTGAACCTGCTCAGCGAAGCCGTCCACGGAGGACTCTTAACCCTAGAGTTTGTCAGCGATATCGCAGACGAACTCATCCAGACCGAATATCGCCTACCCTTTAAACCCGGTGAGTTCAAGACATGGGCGGCCCGTGAGAACCTTTTTCCGTAGCCGGAGGTCGTCGGGCGCCTGTTGTGGTCCGGCCCCTTGATCGACACGCCAGTTCCGATGAGTGACGACGCTCTGGTGGTCGGAGTCGGAATGACCCCGTTTTCGGGTTTCCGGGAGGATGCCACCGTACGGGAAATGGTGGCTGAAGCGGTCCGCGCAGCACTCAAAGACGCAGGAACCTCGGCTGCTCCGGTTGAGATGGGAGTAGCGGCCTACGAAAGCGACCACTTCAATCGACAGATGAGCTTAGGCCACATACTCCAGGAAGTGGTTGGTCTGGCGGGTAAACCCACCGTTCGGGTGGAGGGCGGAGGCGCTACCGGAGCGCTGGCGATCCGCACCGCGGTGATGGCGATCCGTTCGGGCGCCGCCCGTTCGGTGCTGGTGTTCGGTGGGGAGACGAACGGCAAGTCGGTCGATCGGGCTACCGCCACCGAGATCCTGGCCATGTCCGCTGACTTTGAATGGGAAACGCCGGTGTTCGGGACCTTCGCCGCTCCCTACGCCCTGATGATCACCGAACACATGCGACGTTACGGAACCACTGCCGAGCAGTTTGCGGAAATCGCGGTCAAGAATCGACGACTCGCGCTCGACAACCCCTCGGCTCACAAAGGCATGTCGATCACCGTGGAGGAGGTCCGCAACTCCATGCCGATCTCCGAACCGTATCGGCTCTATGACTCGAGCCTCCTGAGCGACGGAGCAGGCGCCGTACTGATTGCCACTCGTGAATGGGTCGAGCGCCACTCTTCCACCTTCTCCGATCGTCCCCCGGTGGGGTTGATCGGAACGGGATGTTCCACCGACCATCCCCGCCTCTCTGACCGTCCGGATGAAACGTTCCCCCATTTCGCCGCCAAACGTAGAGCAGCCGATGACGCTTACCGCGAGTCGGGTATTTCCGATCCTCCCCACGAAATCGACCTAGCCGAGATCTATGACTCGTTTAGCGGCGCTGAACTGCAAGCTTACGAGGACTTGGGATTATGCCCGGTCGGCCAAGGTGGAATCGCCGCGGCCGACGGACGATTCGATCTCGAAGGCAGGGTGCCTGTGAACACCTCGGGTGGTCTGCTCGGTCGTGGATCGGCGGTGGGAGCGACCGGAATCGCCCAGGCGGTGGAGATCGTCAGCCAGCTAAGGGGAGAGGTGAAGGGGGACCGGTGTGTCAGAAACGCCCGCATCGGAATTACCGACACCCATGCCGGTCTCGGCGCCCTCAGCGTGGTGAACGTGTTCGGTAGGATGACGTGAAATACCGGAGCGCGACAGTGGCCCGGTCGGGATCGTCGACTCGGATAGGCGGGTTTTGCGGGTTGGCTGCTAGCAGCTATCGCAACCGGGCCGGGTCGCGAAAACCGCCCTTTCAGATCCCTGCATCGGGCCCACCCCCGCCACCACCTTTCCTGGGATCGGGCCGCGTCGAACCTGGCTTCCTTAAGGTTGCTACGGCCCTGCCATGTGTTCCCCGTGGCGGTCGCGCCGACGTCGATCATCACGACCGCACAGGTGCTTGCTATTACTCACTATGGGCCACCGGTGTGACATATTCAACCCTTCGTTCCTGGATTATATTCGCGACCTTGAGGTCGCTGAAGGTCCGCGTCTCGGACGGTGATCGGAGATATCGGTGCGGGTAGCGGAGGTCGAGTGGAGCGAGGATTCTTCCGGGCGGCCTCGCCGCCTGCTGCACATAGAGATGTCACAACGGTACCGTCATACGGTAGGGTTCTCCGAGACGTTCTTCCGGGGCCTTGACGAGGGCGTCCTGAAGGCAACCCGATGCGGTGGATGCGAGGGGTCCTGGTTCCCGCCCCGGCGCTTTTGTGACATCGACTTGGAGGAGACCGGTTGGTATGACCTCCCCGGTACAGGTACCGTCAGAGCCGCTACCAGAGTTCACGTACCGCCGCCGTTCGGAGGTATCGAAGTACCCTATATCCTTGCCTCTATATCACTTGACGGAGTCGACGGGGGTGTGACCCACCGGGTGTTAGGCGAGGTGATACCCCCGCAAGACACGCCGGTACAGGCGGTGTTCATGGATGAATCACCGGCCCATCCACTGCTGGGGCTGGCTTTTGCCGTAGTTAACCCTGATTATTCAGGCTTCCCACACACCGGGGCATGTAATGCCAGTTCAACCCGAGTATTGGGAGAAACCCGCCGTTCACCCGGCAGGTGAATCTCTATACCGGGCCGGGATGGGAAACGCCGATAGCTGTATTCCCTGGTCAGGGTACGAGTATGGTCTACTACGCTCATCCTCCAAACCCCCGTCCATGAATAATCGGGGTTAAGGAGTAGGTATGAACCGACCGGTCGGAATTGAAATCTTCTACTGGCTGGACAATTGGTCCGACGATCAGTCATCGGTATTCTCGAAAGCGGCTGATTTCGGATATGACGGGGTGGAGATCTCGCTGGTGGCCGGGCTGGATGTCGGGGTGGAACGGATGGCTGACATCGCCGGCTCGCTCGGCCTAGAAGTGCTTTGCAGCACCGGGCTCAGCCCGACCATGGATATCTCCAGCCCCGACGCGGCGATCCGCGCCGCGGGGGCCGAGCATTTGCGGAAATGCCTCGACCAGGCCGCTGTGTTAGGCAGTCCCATCCTCGGAGGAGTTACCTACGCTCCTTGGATGGGTTTTCCCGAGGGCGACCTTGATGCCTACCGCCGCCGGTCGGCGTCCGCCCTGCATGAGGTCGCCGTATATGCCGCAACCCTTGGCATCGATATCTGCCTCGAAGTGCTCAACCGGTTCGAGACCTTCATGTTCAACACGGTCGCCGACTGCCTGCGGTTCATCAAGATGGTGGACCACCCGTCGGTCAAAGTGGAACTCGACACCTTCCACATGAACATGGAAGAGGATGACCTTGCCGAGGCTGTCCGGCTCGCCTCCGGCAAAATAGGACATGTCCAGGTTGCGGCCAACAACCGCCGCGCTCCCCAATACGGACATATCGACTGGTCCGCCTTCAGGAAAGCCCTTGACGATGTGGGATACGACGGATGGGTGGTGTTCGAGACCTTTCCCAACTCGGAAGTCGAAACCGGCCGAGCCACCTACGCGTGGCGTAATCTCACCGACGATCCGGATCAGGACGCAGCCGATGCCGCCCGATTCATCAGGGAGAACCTGGCATGAAGGTCCGTACCCGCCATTTTCTCAACCGATCCGACCGGGCTGTTCAAGAGATGCTGGAAGGCTACACCGCCGCTCATTCCGACATAATCCGCCTGACCGACGGTCTGGTGGTGAGGACCAGCCCGAAGCCGAGAGGAAGCGTAGGGGTGGTAATCGGAAACGGATCCGGGCATGAACCGGCCATGATCGGATGGGTGGGGGAAGGATTATTCGATGTAAACGTTCCCGGACCGATCTTTTCGTCGCCCGGACCTTCCTCCATCCTGGCAGGCATCAAGGCCGCTGATCATCGAGGTGGGGTACTGCTCCTCGTGTCCAGCCATGCCGGAGACATCATGAACGCCGAGCTAGCCATCCTAGAAGCCGAGGATGAGGGAATTGAAGAGGTGGAGATGGTGGTGCTCTACGACGATGTGGCCTCGGCGCCCAAGGACCGGATCGAGGAGCGGCGCGGAGGGGCAGGCCTGTTCTTCGTATGGAAGACGGTGGGCGCGGCCGCCGAAGGTGGGGAAACGCTGGATAGCTGTGCTCGAATAGCCCGCAAGACTCGTGACAGAACTCGATCCCTTTCCGCAGCGCTCGGCGCCGTTGCCCATCCCACGAGTCGGCAGATATTGGGAGACCCGTCGGACCCGACCGTGGCGGTCGGGATGGGAGTGCACGGGGAACCCGGTCACAGGTTGGGGGAGGACATCGGCGCCGACGAGATCTCAGAGTTGATGATTAACCGACTGCTAGACGACGCCGGCCTCGTTTCCGGCGACGAGGTAGGCCTGCTGCTGAACAATTCCGGATCACTGACGCTCATGGAGTTGTCGATCCTCTATCGGGGAGCTCGCGCCACGCTCGAACGGCGAGGGATCGAGACCGTTCGCTCCTGGATCGGTTCGTATGCCACCACTCTCGATATGGCCGGGTTCGCTTTCGCCATCTGCCATATGGACGAAGAGTTGCTCCATCTCTATGACTTTCCCGCCACTGCCGCCGCGTTCACGATGCAGAGTGCGTGGTAAACGGGATGTTCGATCGCAACATGGCGCACCGGATGATTGCCGCCGCCACTCGACGGGTCACACGGCTCCAGGACGAGCTGTCCCGACTTGATTCGGTAGCGGGAGACGGAGACCACGGCGTCAACATGGCCACCGCTCTGGTGGAAGCCGCCCGACGTGGCGAGCAGCACCGTCATCAGACCGCGGGCGACGTGTTCCGCATCGCCGGAAAGGCTTTCCACGACACGGTGGGGGGAGCGGCCGGCGCCTTGTTCGGCTCATTTTTTGGTGTACTCGGCGCCCGGTTGAATCGGGTCGAGGCACCCGACGCCGCCGACTTCGTGCTTGGCGTTCAGGACGGACTCGCCAGGGTGATGCGCATCGGCAGATCCGGGCCGGGGCAGAAGACCATGGTCGACGCCTTAGCACCCGCTACAGACAGGGCGGTGGAATCACTTGAAGCAGGCGCTGATCTGGCGGGGGTTGTGGTAGCGGCTGCGCAGGGGGCCCGGGAGGGGGCCGCTTCCACGGCTGCGATGCGCCCCGCCGCGGGACGTGCTCGATACGCTCCGGACGCAGGCGTCGGGTTCGAGGATCCGGGAGCATGCACCGTAGCCCTCATGTTCGAAGCCTGGGCTGACGAAGTCGCCGAATCATCAGCCTGAGTAGGAGATAAGACCTCAGCAGCTAGGTACGGCGTAAATAGCCTGAGACTTCGTGTCACACCATGTCTGTAAGCTGGAATATATGTCCAACCTTTATCGTATTACTAGCTACTCGCTGAAACTCCTGATGCATGAGGTGGAGTACGGCCGGATCGGATTGCCCGATATCCAGAGGCCATTCGTCTGGGGAACCGTCAAGGTACGAAACCTTCTCGACTCGATGTATCGGGGTTATCCGGTCGGAACGTTGCTCTTCTGGGATACGGGCGCCGATCCGAGCCTGCGCCAGATCGACAGTTCCTCCGGTTCAGTAGCGAAACTAGCAATCGTTGACGGGCAGCAGCGCTTGACATCGCTCTATGCAGTACTTAAAGGTAAACCAGTGATCACTAAGCGATTCAAAAAGGAATACATACGTATAGCCTTCAATCCCGTTCAGGAACGATTTGAAGTTTCGAACGCGGCCATACGCAAGGATCCCGGTTTCATCCCTGACATTTCCACCATATGGGACAGCCACCGCCAGACCGTCCGCGATTTCTTCAACCGACTCGAGGCGAGCGGATCAGAGGACTTGACAAGGGAATTGAAGGACCTATACGAAGATCGGATCGACAGGGTACGCGACTTGCGCGGGTTCTTGTTCCACACCGTGGAGATCAACGAATATGTAGAAGCCGACGAAGTGGCCGATATCTTCGTTCGTACCAACTCGCAGGGCGTCACCCTCAGTCAGGCGAACTTCATCCTTACCCTGATGTCGGTGTACTGGGACAAGGGTCGGCGCCAACTCGAAGAGTTCTGCCGCACGGCCAAGGAGCCGGACCGGCGGCGGCCGTCACCGAAGAACCCGTTCATCGATCCCTCTCCCGACCAGATGTTGCGGGTGTCGGTGGGACTGGCCTTCCGTCGCGGTCGGTTGTCCAGCGTCTACAACATCCTCCGCGGCAAGGATCTGGACACAGCAGATGTATCAGCCGAGCGTAGGGTCGAGCAGTTCGATGTCCTGAAACTAGCTCAGGACGAGGTGGTAGACCTGGTCAACTGGCATTCATTCCTCAAGTGTCTGAAACTGGCCGGATTCCGGAGTAGCCGCATGGTCACGTCCGACACGACGCTGCTCTACACGTACATCCTCTGGCTCATCGGCCACCGAGACACCGACCTCGATCCCGTATCCCTGCAAGACATCATCGCTCGTTGGTTTTTCATGGCTCACACCACCTCGCGTTATTCGAGTTCCCCGGAGACGAGCCTCGAAGCCGACCTGGCGCGCATCTCGAGAGTGGGTTCCGATGGCCGGTCATTCAAGGAGGAACTCGACCGCATGATCAACGTCGAGTTCACTGCGGACTACTGGGACATCACCTTGCCCAACCTGCTCGACACTTCGGCAGCCAAGTCCCCGGTCCTGTCCGCCTATTGGGCAGCCCAGGTACTACTCGATGTCGAGACCCTACTGGGCAGGCGCCGAATCCGGGATCTCATCGACGACAACGCGACCTCTCCGAGGTCCCTCCCGCGGCACCATCTGTTCCCCAAGGCCTATCTGGCGACACTCGGTAAGACCAGCACGAGGAACATCAACGCAATCGCCAACATGGCGTTCGTTCACTGGCCGGCAAATACGTCGGTCGGGAGGAAGGGTCCGGCGGATTTCTGGCCGAGCGTGGCTAAACACACACCAAAGGAGCGGTTAACACATCAGGCGCGACACCACGCCCTTCCCATTGGATGGGAGCAACTCGACTACCCGGATTTCTTGCATAGGCGGAGGAAGCTGATCGCTCGGGTCACGAGGGAGGGATTCAGCTTGATTGGACAGGAGCATGAGTCGATTTCCCGCTCCCTTCAGGAATTGTTGGAGGCGGGAGAGTCGCAAGTGCTCGAGTACAAGTCCACCGCCCGGTTCAACCTACGGGCACAGATGGCGGACAAGAAGATGGAAAGGGTCATCGTGAAGACCGTTTGCGGCTTCCTCAACGTCAACGGAGGTACCCTTCTGATCGGTGTAGACGATACCGGGCAGGTGCTCGGTCTCGACATGGACTTCACCACGTTTGCGAAGCACAAGAGAAACGCCGATAGCTACGAACTGTGGCTTCGTGAGCGCCTCGATGCCGACCTCTCGATTTCCACAGCCATAGTGGTTGATATCGGATTCGAGGAAACTTCGGTTGGCGCCGTTTGTGTAGTGACGGTCAATCCCTCCGGGAAACCGGTGTTCGCTCGTGGAGAGGGGACCGGCTCCCGGCACAGTGACTTCTGGGTGAGGATCGGCAACGCCACCAAACAGCTCTACGGTTATGACCAGGTTGAGTACATACAAGACCACTGGGGTTAGTGGAATTGACATCACAGGTCCGCCGTTTAGTCCGGGAAGGGAAGCTACGTGTCGACATCTAAACGCAGCGAGAAGGCCACATGAACAGTAGACCGCTTCGCGTCGGCTACGTCGGGGTTGCGTTCGAAAGTTACTATGCCGACGAGCATGACCAGTACGGGCGGGCTATCGGTGGTCTGCGTCGGCTATCCGACGAGATGGGCTTCGATCTGTTGGCCGTTGACTCGGGGGTCGGTGACCTGCAATCGGCACACGACGCAGCCGCCTATCTGGAATCCGAACGTATCGACTTTCTCATGCTCCAGGCAGCTGCTTGCGCATCAGGAGAACTTCTCGAGCCGCTGGCAAGGGTTGCGCCTCGCCTGGGATTGTGGGCAACCCCCGAACCGCGCCTTGAAGGATCGATACAGCTTCACTCGCTGGTCTCCATCAACCATTACGCCTCCATCATCCGTCGCTACCTGAGAGAACGGGGCACACCGTTCAAATGGTTCTACGGCCACATCGATGAGCCCGACACCAACCGGCGCATGCGGGTGACCATACGAGCCCTGCAAGGAATCAAGACCATGGCATCCGCCCGGATCGGTTGGATCGGCGGTATATCTCCGGGGTTCTACAACATGCAGTTCGAGGAGACCAACCTAGCGACACGCTTCGGTACCACGGTCGGCCACCACACCATTGCCGAGGTGGTAGCGCTGGCACGAGACATGGATGAGCGGGAAACCCTGGGGGTGGTGCGACACGCCACCAGCATCGCAACCGAGGTCACCGCTCCAAACCTCGGAATGGATCGCAACGCTCGCATATACCTCGCATTGAATCGGATGATCGAGTCGGAAGGTTATGACGCTCTGGCTGTGCAGTGTTGGCCGAGCTTCCAGGACGATTTCGACGTGGCCCCCTGCATGGCCTACAGCTTGCTGGGATCGGAGGATGGAGTGGCCGTCTCATGTGAGGGAGATGTACCCGGAGCGGTGTCGATGCTGCTTATGAATGCCATGTCTCCACTCCACGGGTCGGCCACGCTGCTCGACCTGACCACGGTGGATTTCGAAGCCGATGCCGCCCTTTTGTGGCATTGCGGTGTGTCCCCACGGCACTTCGGAGGTGACAACGGCATCCGCTGGGTTGATCACGTAACCCTCGGACGCAAGTCCGACGTGCGGTACGGGGTGTCCGGCGACCTGCGCTTCGCTCCCCAGCAGACCACCATCGCGTATGCGGGAGATGAGTTCAGCGAGATGTTCATCGCCACCGCCGAAGTCGTTGAAACGGGTAAGGCCGGATTCGACGGTACTCGTGGATGGTTCTCCCGATTCAAACTCAACGGTGAGCCGATCGATTTGATCGACCTGGTCAACACCTCGGTCGTGCAGGGACACGAACATCACTTCGCGGTTGCCCAGGGAGACCTGTCGGCGGAGCTGGCCGAAGTAGCGGCGTGGCTCGGCATGCGGACCACCCGCCCGACTCCGATGCGTGATTACCTTCAGGTCGACGGCCTGAACGCGTAGTCCGGATACATATCCTCCTGTACTAGTCTTGTGACTATGGTCGAGATAGCGATTCACACCCTGGCGAGTGATGCCGCATCTGTGGTTGCCATGGCTGAAGCGGGTGAACCGGTGACGATTACCGATGGTGGGCGTCCGGTCGCCCGACTGTCGCCGTACACGCCGAGCCCAATTGAAGCGATGGTAGCTGTGGGCCGGGCTCGGCCTGCGCTTCGCAGTCTGGAGGGCCCCGAGCCGGCGCCAAGGCGACTCGGGCAGCCGGTCTTGTCGGAGGAACTGTCAGAGCTACGTAGTACGGAACGCTATTGATCCTCCCTTATTTCGTAACTCATCGTTATTCTTTGTAATAGCCCTCGTCGGATAGCTAACAACAAGTTCAAGGGCGAGAGGGCGATAGCGTGACAACACCTTCCACGATCCCGTCGAGAGCGCGCTTTCAACGTCTCGAACGGGTAGCGACCGATTCCGGCCACTTCGCGGTGCTTGCCATCGACCATGTCCGTTCTTTTGCTACGACCGTGCGGCCCGACGATCCCGATTCCCTCACCATGAGTGACATCCAAGCATCCAAGCTGCGGCTGGTCAGGGCGCTGGCGCCCCACGCCGGGGCGGTGCTGGTCGATCCCGGGTTCCTGACCGCCCTGGATATCTCCAGACGGGAAGTTCTAGGCGGTGCAGGTGTGATACTCGGCATCGAGGACGGTGACTACGAAGATGTGATGACCGCTCCGCGCCTCCTTCCCGGTTGGGATGTGGAGCGGGCGGCGCGGTTGGATGTCGACGCGGTCAAGATATCGGTCTACTTCGATCCGGATGGCGACACAACTACCCCCCTACGCTTTGTTACGGACGTGGTGGAACAATGCGAAAGGGTAGGGATGCCGCTCATCTGCGAGCCCCTGGCCCTCTACGGGCGGCCCGAGGACCGACGGCAGGCGGTCCTGGAAGGTGTGAAGCTCTTCGGACCTCTCGGGGTGGATGTTCTCAAGCTTCAGTTTCCCTATCCGGTCGACCCAGCGGCAAGCGGTCGGGAATGGGCGGAATCCTGCCGGGAGATCGACCGGCTGAGTCCGGTTCCGTGGACCATCCTGACTGAAGGAAGCAACTACCACCTCTTCCGTGATCAGTTGCGCACCGCGTGCGGCGCCGGCGCCTCGGGGTTCGTGGCGGGACGGGCCGTCTGGCGGGAAGCCGCTACCGGGGAGAGCGAACTCTCGAGCGCCACGGATCGGCTCGACGAGCTACGCGACATAGCCGTTACCCATGGACGGTCCTGGTCGGTCCCTCAGCCCCGGAATCACCGCTGAGGTATGCGCCTCTACCAAGACCTTGCCCATCTCTGGCCCATAGTCAGCCCGCCCGAGGACTACGCAGAAGAAGCCCACTACTGGCGAAGATCCATCCGCAACCGGCTAGGGCCGGGTAGGCATCGGATACTTGAGTTGGGAGCGGGCGGAGGTCACAACCTATCCCACCTGACGTCCGACTTCGAAGCCACCGCGGTCGACCTATCTCCCCACATGATCGAACACTCTCGGCGCCTGAACCCCGGAGTCGAGCATCACGTCGGTGACATGCGTACGGTGCGCCTCGACCGGACATTTGACGCGGTCTTGGTTCACGACGCAATCTCATACATGCTGACCGAGGACGACCTGCGCGCTACTTTCGCTACCGCTCGCGCTCACCTACGATTGGACGGCTTGCTCCTTATATCTCCTGATCTGGTTGCGGAGAACTTCGAGGAAGGCAAGATTATCCGCTGGCCGATCCGCCCGCCTGCCGATCTCGACGGTATCGAAGTATCGGTCGTGGAACGCTTGGCAGACCCCGATCCTGCCGACACGATGATCGAGTCCCGAATCACCTACACGATTGTCGAAAATGGGACATCGCAAATCGAGAAGGACCTGCATGTTTGTGGATTGTTCCCGGTCGCTACCTGGGTCGGGCTGATGGAGGAAGCGGGTTTCACGACGGAGGTTCTCCCACTACCCGGCGATGGGGATGGATGCGGGGAGCGTCTGTTCTCGGGTGTCCTCGGCGGGAAAGGTCCTACCGACGCCAAAGAAAATAACAGGAGTATATCTGCCATGAACCCGACTACACGACCAACGGTGCTCGCACGACTCTCCTGGAAGTTGAGCAGCCAACCCGAAACTGTCGCTACCGAGGCCTTGGGTCACATATTTGCGGAGTCAGCCGAGGCTCGGACCGCTTTGAGGAGCTTCGTCCTATCTCACGGCGTAGATACCGGTTCGATAGCAGGTGTAAAAACCGAGGTTACCGGGGATAAGGGTGACATACCTGATCTGGCCTGCTGGGACCACGACGGTGGGGAACGGCTGCTGATCGAGAACAAGTTCTGGGCGGGCCTTACAAGCAACCAGCCGGTCACATATCTTGAGCGACTACCTCAGGAGCTTCCTTCAGCACTCCTGGTGGTGGCGCCGTCTAAGCGGATCGAAACGCTTTGGCCAGAACTCAAGCGGAGAGCGCGTAAGAACTTCGATCTTGATGAGGAGCGAGTCCTGCCGGAAGTGTGCAAAGTCGCGGTTCGATCCAGGGGGACGACACCGGGTAGCGGTAATCGCAAGCTCATGTTGGCCTCATGGAGAGTATTGCTGGGGACGTTGGAATCCCAAGCCAACGGCGTCGGCGACCAGCAGGCCGTGAACGATATCCGCCAATTATCGGGACTGGCTGAATTGCAGGACTCGGAAGCCTTCCTGCCGTTAAGTCCGGACCAACTCGGCCCGGAATCCGCCCGGCTGATTCTGAACCTAGAGAGACTAGTGAATGACGTCCGCAAAAGGATCGTCAAGAGACGTTGGGCAGACGACAAAGGCTTAGCCTTCGGGAGAGTGGGAGGCTATAGGCGTTACGTACGCCTGGGCGGCTGCTCCACCTGGTTCGGAGTTCACTACCCGTCTTGGGCGAAACTCGAACGGACACCTCTCTGGGTCGGATTCCAGAATCCGGCACTGAAGCGGGGCATGCCTCGAAAGCTTGAACGTCGATGGGGGGAGGATGCGCCCCATTCACTATCAACTGCGGATGTAATACCGATCGATCTACCTACCCGATGCGAATACGCCGAGGTCCGTGACAGCGTGGTTGATCAACTCCGGCGGCTCGCCAACCTGTTTGAGGCGATCTACACGGCTGAAGCCCGCAAAGGAAGCTGACAAGTGGCCCTCTGAACTACACAGTCGGAGTCCGTCAAGCTTCCTCTTCCGACAAGAACATGCACAAGACGCGGGCGGTTGGCGAGCGATTCCGGCAGTCGTGTAGATTGGTACCGAACCCACGGGGTTACTTGGACGACATGGACGGTGTCCGGATGACAGAGTTTCCACGAATCAGCGACTCCCGTCGGATGGAGATGTTCGCAGATCATCCCGGTCCGGTCCGGGTGCTGATCGACACCGATACCGCCAACGAGATCGACGACCAGTTTGCGCTCGCTTGGGCTTTGCTGTCCCCCGAGCGTCTCGATATCGAGGCCATCGTTGCCGGACCCTACGGCCACCTACACATGCGGGAACCCCTCATCGCGGCGGTAAACGCCCGGAACGATTCCTCGGGCGCCTTGCCCATAGACGACCGATTCGACAACTGGGCGAAGCATCTGGTGGAGCAGGGGATCGATCCGGCCACCATGAAGTTGGTGGGCCCCGCAGAGGGTATGGAAGAGTCCTACAACGAGATTCTGACCGTGCTCGACAAGTTAGGTATCCGGTCGGATGGGTTGGTGTTCCGAGGCTCGGATCGCTACATGCCCGAGGCCGAGGTTCCGGTAGAAAGCGAAGGCGCTCACCGGATCATCGAAGCGGCCCTGGCCGACAACGATAGGGTCCTGTTCGTGGTCGCGATCGGGGCGGTCACCAACATTTCCTCGGCACTTCTAATGGCGCCCGAGATCGCTTCCCGGATGGTGGTGACCTGGACGTCCGGTTACCCCAGTTGGGTGAACCTATCCAACCATTCGTCACTCAACCTGGTGCAGGACCAGCACGCCTCCCGGCTGTTGTATTCCTCGGGTGTTCCGCTTGTCTACCTACCCGGGTTCCATATCGGAGCGCAACTACGCATCTCCCTCCCCGAAATGCAAACGTGGTTCGCGGGCAGGGGTGCGATCGGTGACTACCTCCTCCACCTATACAAGGAGAATCCGATCTGGCTCCAGAGGGGTGTGAAGCCCTTCTCCGGGCAGTCCTGGATTATCTGGGACTTGATAAACGTGGCCTGGCTACTCGACCGAGAGTGGGTCCCCACAATCACCACCACCACCCCTCACCTAGACGATGATCTGTACTGGCGCCCCGATCCTGACGGACCTGTGATGCTCGAAGCGGTCAGCATCGACCGTGACGCCGTATTCCACGACTTGATCGTCAAGCTGGAGAACCAGGAAGTGATCCTTGCGGGCCGGAGCGAGGCCGGCCATGCTCCGCCGGAGGCAGCAACAGGATGAAGGCGGCGGTGCTGCTCCCCGAGGGTGGCCTCGAAATCGAAGACCGGCCAACACCTTCCCCTGGTCCGGATGAGATCCTGGTCGCCCCCGGTTTCGTGGGTATCTGCGGATCCGACCTCCACTACTACAAGGATGGCCGTATCGGCGACTGGCGGATCCGGCGACCTCACGTACTGGGACATGAGTTCTCCGGAATAGTGGCGGCGCGAGGATCAAACGTCCACGAAGTGGAGGTGGGAGATCGGATAGCGGTCGAACCCATAATCCCCTGCGGGATGTGCGATGCGTGTAGCCGGAATATCTACAACGTGTGCCCTGCAATTCGGTTCACCGGATCACCGCACACCGACGGCGCTCTCCAGGAGCTGGTGGCGGTACGATCCGGGAGCGCACATCGGCTGCCTTCCGGTATGTCCATGGAACTGGGGGCGTTGGTAGAGCCCACCTCTATAGCGGTCCACGCGGTGCGGCGCAGCGGTCTCCGGCCAGGGGAGTCGGTGATGATCGTCGGGGCCGGCCCGATCGGCCTCCTGATACTGGCCGTCGCCCGCGCCTACGGCGCCGGGAGCGTCTACTGCACCGACCTGAACCAAGGCCGCCTAGACCTTGCTGGTCGCCTCGGCGCTACCGGCGCTCTCAACGTGGGCGGGTTGGGCGCTGAAGAGATCCTGGAACGCACCAATCCATCGGGCTTCGACGTCACGTTCGAAGCGGTGGGAACCTCCGGAACCCTCGAGACCGCCATGCGGATGGTACGGCCGGGTGGAAGAGTGGTGGCGGTGGGGGTCCACATCTCGGAACGTATTCAGTTCAACATGATGCTGGCTCAATCAAAGGAATCGACCGTCATACCCGTCTATCTGGGTCGCGACGCCTTCCCGGAAGCGATCGAACTGCTCGGGTCGGGGCGTATCGAAGGTGACCTGTTGATCAGCCACCGTTTCCCGCTTGCGGGGACCGCCGAAGGAATGGAAACCTCCCTCAACACCAACACCAACACCGGCGCCGTCAAGGTCATGATTGAAGTCGGTTCGCCCAGATGAACGGATACTGATGGCAAGAATGTACTTCGATGAGGACGCGGACCTCGGTCACCTGCATGGGCAGACGATATGCATAGTCGGCTACGGTAATCAGGGCCGTTCGCAAGCCCTCAACCTCCGTGACAGCGGGGTGGAAGTGATCGTGGGGAGCCGTCGGGACAGTTCCTATGTAACCGCTCGGGAGGATGGTTTTAACGTATTGAGCGTGTCTGAGGCTGTGACACGGGCGGACATCGTCTTCTTTCTGGTTCCTGACGAGGTAATGCCGCCGTTGTTCCGAGCGGACATTGCACCCGGTCTCCGATCGGGCGATATGGTGGTGTTTGCGAGCGGGTACAACGTTGCCTTCGATCTCCTTGAACCCCCGCCCCACGTAGACGTGGTGCTCATCGCCCCCCGCATGATCGGGGTGGGTGTGCGCGACACCTTCCTGAGCGGGGAGGGGTTCCCTAGCCTCGCCGCCGTACATCAAGATGCCACCAAGACGGCTTGGAACAGAGCATTGGCCCTGTGTAAGGGTATCGGTTCCACCAGGATGGGGGTGATCGAATCCAGCTTCCTCGAGGAGGCCACCGTAGACCTCTTCGCCGAGCAGGTCGGCTACCTCTACGCGGTACGTCGCTACTGCGAGGTACTTGTCGAGGCCGGATGCAGTCCCGAGGCGGCCATGTTGGAGTTCTACGCTTCGGGTGAAGGGATCGAGACCGCTAGAGCATACCGGGACATTGGCCTTTGGGACCAGATTTCGCTACATTCTCGGACTAGTCAGTACGGGCAGGAAGTGACGGCCAGACTATCGTCGGAGGAAGAGGAAGCGGAGCGGGAAAAGCTACGGAAGATCATTTCCCGCATCCAGGATGGTTCCTTCGCCCGGGATTGGACCGCCGAGCAAGCGGCCGGATTTCCCGAATTCAGGCGGACCAGAAGACTCAATATGGAACACCCGATGCGGAAGGCTGAGCGTCGCCTGTATCGTGTCCTAGGACGGGTAGATAAGGACCGCACCTCCGGTTCGGACTCGAAGTAGGGCGCTGATTGTTGTATCAAATGTCGATGGGAGCACCTACCAATACCGACTACTCGGGAGCAACGTAGTCATGAGCTACCAGCCCCCCGACTTAGTAAGTGCGACCGTCGGGTACATGTACACCTAAAAAGGAGGGGTACCGACTTATGAAATCGAAACTAAAGACAGGTTTGCCTACACGTCTGGCTGTATTGCTATCGGTCTTAACCTTGGTGGCAGCCGCATGCGGTGAGGATGCACCACCGGAAACGATCGTAGTGACATCCATCATAACGGAGACCGAGACAATAACCGAAACAGTGACCGAAACGGTCGTTGTGACATCGATCGTCACGGAAACCGAAGTGGTTACCGAAACCGTCGAAGTAGAGGTTGAGGTAGAAGTACCGGTGGAAGCCGAGCCGATGGGACCGACCCAAGCCGGTTTGGTTGATCTCGACGACTCCGAGTTGGCCGGGAAGTCCTGGGACGAAATCCTTGCTGAAGCGGACGGTACCAGGGTTAACTGGTTCATGTGGGGCGGTAGCGCGCCCATCAACGCCTACATCAACGGATGGGTTAAGGATCAGGCCGCCGAGCGTTACGGGATCGACCTCAACCAGGTGCGGATCACCGACACCGTCAACGCGGTGGACACCGTACTAAGCGAATCCGAGGCCGGTGAGCATGCGAGTGGTTCGGTCGACCTCATCTGGATCAACGGCGAGAACTTCAAAACCTTGAAGCAGGGTGGCCTGCTGTTCTGCGGTTACTGGGACATCATGCCCAGCATGGCCAATGTAGACCAGCAAGCCGGACCCATCGCCTTCGACTTCGGTACCCCGGTAGACGAGTGTGAGGTTCCATGGAATCAGGCCCAATCAGCGGTGTTCTACAACAGCGCCCTGGTATCGGAACCCCCGGCCGACATGGACGCTCTCCTGGCCCATGCCTGCGAGAATCCCGGAACCTTCACCTATCCGGCGCCACCCGACTTCACGGGCAGCGTGTTCGTGCGCCATGTGTTCTACAACGAGGCTGACAAGATCCTGCCCGGCGGGCACGCCGACATGGTGGGAATCCCCTTCAGCCAGGAGCTCTACGACCAGGTAGCGCCCGCCACATGGGCCACCTTGAACGAGATCGAGCCCTGCCTGTGGCGTGGAGGAGAGACCTATCCGGTCGACCAGCCGGCCCTCGAGCAGTTGTACGCCAACCAGGAAGTGAGCCATTTCCTGGCTTACAGCCCGGCCACCGCCGGTTCCAAGGTTGACAGCGGTCTGTTCCCCGAGTCGACCCGTACCTACGGCTTGGACAGCGGACAGATCGGTAATACCAACTTCGTGACCATTCCCTACAACTCGCCTAACAAGGCGGCCGCGCTGGTGGTGGCCGACCTCTTGCTGAGCATCGACGCCCAGTTGGAGAAGGCCTACCCCGACGTGTGGGGCCAGATCAATGTGCTGAACACCGCGGCGCAGTCACACTTCGCCGATGTGCCTCGTCACCCGTCGGTGGTCGATCCGGGAGAGATATCCGGGTTGGGTGAGCTCCTTGGTGACTGGGTACCGGTCATCGAGGAAGGTTGGTCAGCCAACGTAGCCGAGCAATAACACAAAGCCGTGGCTGGTTGGCGGCGTTGCGGCGACCGCCAACCAGCCACCCTATCCTCACCCAGCCACCCATCAACTGCAACGGTCTTGAACGGTAGGTATTGATGGAACGAACCTCCACGCGATCTAACAAATCAACCCGCCCGTCGGTGGCGCCGCTTTCCGAGGATGGCGCCCGGCGATTGACCATCGGGCTACTGCTGGCGCCGGCCGTGCTCGTTATCTTGTTGCTCTTCATGGGCGGACTGGTCTCCGGTTTCCTCCGCAGCCTCGGATACTTCCCCCTGATCGGACTTAATGAGTTCAACTTCGACGCCTACACCAGCATCCTGACCGACAACGGATTCCTCCGGAGCTTCGTTCTCACCTTTCACATAGCGTTCACATCCACGGTGATAGCCGGCATCCTGGCGGTCGCTTCGGCGATGCTGCTACGCCCGTCGTTTCGCGGGAAGCGTTTCGTCCAGTTCATCTTCTCGCTCAACCTGACCATCCCGCACCTAGTGGGCGCTGTGGGGGTTCTCTACCTGTTCTCGGGAAGCGGTCTCGTCTCCCGGCTCGCCACCGGCGCCGGACTGATCGACACCCCGGCAGGATTCCCGGCGATGGTTAACGATCCTTGGGCGATCGGCATCATCATCCAATACGTCTGGAAAGAGATTCCCTTCATCGGAGTGATCGTGCTGGCGATCCTGCTGTCGGTAGGGGAGGACTACGAGTCGGTTGCTCGCTCACTGGGCGCCAATCGATGGCAGGCCTTCCGGCACGTTACCTTGCCCTTGATTATGCCCGGTGTCATATCCGCATCGGTGATTGTGTTCGCCTTCACCTTCGGCGCATTCGAGATCCCCTGGCTGTTGGGGGCCACATTCCCCAAGGCGTTGCCGGTCCTCGCCTTCGAAAGCTACAAAGATGTGGACCTGGCGGCCCGCCCTCAGGCCATGGCCATGTCCATGGTGATCGCCTTCATGAGCACTCTCATGATCTTCGCCTACATGAAGCTCTCCCGGCGCTACATCAGAAGTTGAACATGGGGAGAGGAACCGGCGATACATGACCAGCAGCGTGACCACCCCCCCGAGGAACCGTCCGTGGAGAGTCACGGGCCGTTGGATCGGAATCTCTGCGTTGCTGGCTTTCCTGGTGGCGCCGATCGTTCCCCTGTTCGTCTGGTCGATCAGCTTCCGCTGGTTCTATCCGGCGATCCTACCGACGGAATACAGCACCAGGGCGTGGGTCGAGGTCATCACTCCCCATAACGATGTTGTCGGGGTGGCGTGGAACACCGTGCTGATCGCTCTGGTGGTGACCGCGTTCTCCATACTTCTCGGGGTTCCCGCCGGAAGAGCCCTGGGCCTGTACGAGTTTCGTGGCAAGCGGGTGGTGGAATGGTTGATCCTGGCGCCGGTCATAGTCCCCGGATTGGCCGTCGTGCTAGGTATCCACGTTCTGTTCATTCGAGCTGGAATCCACAACAGCATTCCGGGAGTGATGCTCGTACATCTGGTCCCCACCCTTCCTTACATGACGCTCGTCATGTCCGGAGTTTTCGCCAACTACGACACCGACTTCGAGCTGCAGGCACGTTCCCTCGGGGCAGGGCGTATTGCCACCCAGTGGTACGTGACACTGCCGGCGATCTTCCCCGGCGTGGTGGTGGGAGCCCTGTTCGCATTCATCATCTCGTGGAGCCAGTACGTACTGACGCTGCTGATCGGAGGGGGCCAGGTGCAGACCCTGCCCCTGCTCCTCTTCGGCTTCGTGCGCTCCGACCCGGCTATCGCCGGGGCGCTCAGCGTGGTATTCATCCTGCCGGCTGTCTTGGTCCTGCTCCTGAGTTCTCGCTATCTGTCCGGCGACAACGCCGCGGTAGGAGGTATCGGCAACATATGACCCAAGTCACACTCAGCCGCCTCACCAAGAGGTTCGATGAGAAGTCGAACCCCGCAGTCGATCAACTTGATCTCGAGATCGAAACAGGGAAGCTTACGGCCCTGCTAGGCCCATCGGGATGCGGGAAGACCACCACCATGAAGATGATCGCCGGATTGTTGCGGCCCACCTCGGGCGACATAGGCTTCAATGGCGAGTCGATACTCGGGATCGCGCCCGAGGATCGAGGCGTTGTCATGGTCTTCCAGAACTACCTGCTGTTCCCGTATATGAGCGTTGCCGAGAACATCGGCTTCGGCTTGAAGATGCGCAAAGTCGATCGCGGGGAGATCAAATCTCGGGTGAAGGACATGCTTGACCTGGTGCAGCTACCCGGTTTCGAGGATCGTAAGCCCAGACAACTGTCGGGTGGTCAGCAGCAGCGTATCGCCCTGGCCAGAGCGCTGGTCGTGCAACCTAACGTCCTCCTACTCGACGAACCCCTGAGCAACCTGGACGCCCACCTCAGGGACGAGATGCGCGAACTCATCCGCCGCATCCAGACCGAGATGGGCATAACCACCGTTTTCGTCACCCACGACCAGGAAGAGGCCGTAGTGCTCGCCGACCGGATTGCGCTGCTCTTCGATGGCAGGCTGCAACAATTCGACCAGCCCGACGCCTTCTACGAACGGCCGGGAAGTGTTGCTATCGCCAAGTTCTTCGGAGGGACCAACTTCATTCCCGGCCATTACGAAAACGGGGGGATTACCACCTCCATAGGCCGGTTCGACGCTCCCCACTCCGCGGTTGCTAGCGGCGACGCGGTGTTGAGCATCCGCCCCGAAGCCCTTGAGATAGGCGCCGACGGCGCCAACAGCGTTAATGGGGTAGTGCAATCACATGTTTATGTGGGAAGGTATGCCCGTTTCCGGATTGCCGTCGGAGACATCGAAGTAGAGGTCATCACCGATCCGGGGCAGGTCAGAGAGTTCAACGATGGGGATCCGGTCGTTGTCAAGTTCGACCCAACCAAGATCTGGGTAATCGGACCGGCTCAAACCGACCAGTAGAGCTGACCGCTAAGCCTGTGACGGCTGCATCGGGAACGGTAACGCGCTGGGGCCTGATTGCATCCGCTTGGTCCGTATACGCCCTCTACTACCTGGGTAGGGTCAACTTTTCTGCGGCGGTACCACGCCTCGGAGACGAAGCCGGGTTGGAAGCCGCCCAGATAGGCGCCCTTGCGGCCGGATTCTTTTGGGTCTACTCCATTGCGGCCTTGCCGGTAGGGCGGTTGGCAGACCGTTACGGCGCCCGGATGCTTGTAGGGTTGGGTCTGGTGGGGAGCGGGCTCATGAACCTTCTGTTCGCGGTCTTCTACACCCGCTTCCCGGCGGCGCTTGTCATCTGGTCGGCGAACGGCGTGTTCCAGGCGATGGGGTGGACACCGCTGGCCGGAAGGCTGGGTCACTGGGTAAGTAAACGGAGCGCGCCTCGGGTGGTAGCCTCGTTCGGATCCTGTTTCGTGGCCGGCACCGCCTTCACGTTCGCTATCGGGGGATTCCTCGTAGATAGGCTCGGAGTGGATGCCGTTTTCGTAGCCGCGACAGTGGTACTCATCCCCTTAGGCGTGGCGTGGTGGATTGGAGTACGAGATACGGTAAGTGTTGAAAGAGGCAACCGGCCGTCGGGTGAGTCCATTGTTCGCGTTCTATGGTTGCTACCACCGGCAGCAGCTATCGGAGTACCTTATGTCGCCCTCATCGTGTGGACGCCCTCCTATTTCGTCGAAGTACACAACCTCTCGGTTGGGCGTTCAGGCCTACTTTCCGCAACGCTGCCTGTGGCGTCCATCGCGGCGATCCTCCTGTTCGGACGCTGGTTCCGCTCATCGGATGGAACATCGGCTGCCCCTAAAGGCGCTCTCGTCCTCATCATGACCTCTGCCATGCTCCTGACGGTTAGTCGGGCGTCCGGTCTGACGATCGGATTTACCGCCATCGCTCTGGCGACCGCACTGGTCGGAGCGTCAGCATCCCTGCTGTTAGGACTGTTCCCGCGTATGATCGCCCCGGATCGGGTAGCGCTAGCCAGCGGGATATTCGCCCTGGCCTTCAACCTCGGAGGCGGCGCCGGATCCCCGATCGTGGGAAGGCTGGTAGGGAACCAGGACTGGAACTCGGTCTTCGTATTCCTCGCCGGGTGCGTATTGGTCGGGGGACTATGGAGCTACGCCTGGTACCGGAAGGCCGGCCGTATTCACCAACCCGGATGGAGCGGGTGATGAGTCGGCGGCAGGCGGTCATGGACCTCGGCCCCGATGAATGGTTGGATGCCCTAGGGATGGACACGGGTGAGATCCCGCGAGCGGTGATCATGGAAGGGTCGTGGTGGCGGGAGCAACGAACCACCTGGCGGCTGAGCCACCTCGACAACGTACGGGAACTTGCCTTCCCGGATATGTTCTTAGGCCTATGGCAGAACGTCCCCGTCGTTTACTCGTGCGTCTACGGCGCGGCGCGGGCGGTGGAGTTGGCCCATCTGTTCGGGGTGCTTGGAACGCCCCGCATGGTGATGATCGGCACCTGCGGCGCTCTAGACCCGGCTCTCGCCACCGGTGACGTCGTCGTCCCCTCCACCACGGTAGCTCGCGAAGGCGTTGCGCACCTCTACGGTGTGCCCGACACGGTCGACTCCGACCAGAGACTCACCCGAGCGGCCCGCTCCGTTCTAGAGACTCGCGGTGTCAGAACCTGGGATGTCCTGCATCTGACGTGGAGCTCGATATTCGCGCAGAGCGGCGCCATGGTCGAAGAATGGAAACAACTGGGCTACGGATCGGTGGACATGGAAGCCGCCACTCTGTATGCGGTGGCGCGCCACTTCGGGTTCGCCGCCACCGCCCTGCTGGCGGTTTGGGATCAACTGGACAACGATCGCAGTTTCCTGGACCCGCTCAGCGCCGAAGAGCAGGCCGCTCTCGACACGGCCAACTCCTCCGTCTTCGAAGCGGCCCTGGAAATCACTATCGGTCGGTAGGCGTGGTGGGACGAAGCTCCGTCCCGGGGAGAAGGCTAGGTGAGGACCGGTGCACCTGTTATCCGGCGCCTGCTTATCCGGCTTGTAAAGCCTGATCCCCTCCGTTGTCCTGTACGAATGGGGGTGAAAGGTCGATGCGAAGTTGCGAGAGCCAACGCTCTAGGTGGTCGGGGCTGATACGATCGCCCAGGTACTCCACCAACTCCTCTTGGCGGGGCTGGCCGAAAGCAAGACGGTAGACAGCGAGGGATTTGCGCAGCTGTGGAAGTCTGGCCGACTCACGGCTGAACGGTAGAACGGGAACGAGGCGATCGATCTTCGCCCGGCCTTGGTGGAACACCCAGTACGGCGCCATCTCCCCGTCGTTACCGTCCCCTCCGGATGCTGCTCGCTCGAAGAGCGCCTGCCACGGGTCACCCTCGGGAGTCCAGTTTCTCAGCAAATCGGACCCGAGCTGCTCGGCGATGTTGCGGCGAACCGCGTGACATTTGTATCGATGAACCCGACCCTCACGCTGCTCGAGATCAACGGGATTGGCGGGAAGGTTCCAGTGCACCACGGCGTGGCACCACAGGTGGAAGTCCAGGCCCTCCTGGCCGACCGAGGTCGAGGTCAGCACGAACGGCCAGAACGGCGAGTTGAAAGCGACCGAAACGGCCCCGACCCGGGCTTGACCGCCCTCGTCGAGGGTCTGGTCTCCGAAAGCCACCGCGAATCGGGTACGCATGCGGCGAGGGTCGAGTTCGATACCGGATCGTTCTTCGTTCGGGACCGGAATGTCAACCCGCAGTGAAGAAGTGCGTAGCCGGAGGGCGTCGCCGATTGTCGACGCGATGCGGCCAGCAGCCCGGATTCGTTGTTCAGGGTCGTGAAGGCTGACATAACCGAGCCAGTCGCGTAGAACATGAGCGTGCTCATCCAGAACCGCCCCCAGGTTACCGTCGATCGAATGGCGCACCACATCCTGCCAGTACCGGGCAACACCGCTTTCGAGATCGGTTTGCTCCGACTGGGATGCAGCAACTATGCCCGTTATCTCGGGGCTGTTGAAGAAGCCCCTGAACGCGTCGCTGATCCGTACCGCGCTCGACAGCACGCTCTCGTGATCGGCGGGAAGCCCTGCGACCGCACTGATTGCCCGAAGCGCACACTGGGCCGGTCCTGCGAGGGCCAGTTCGGCGAGCACCTCGTATAGATCCTCCGGCCGCCGCCCGAGGGCCGGCGGCCCGTACTCGACCATTGACCGGGCCTCGGCGAGATGGGCTCGGAAGTTCACGTCGGGTTTGTCACCCTCCCAGAGTCCGGCCGACCCCTTCGCTAGCAGCCGTGTGACGACTGCGGGGTGACGCTCGTGATCGAGCAGCAGCGGGGCGGCCCAATACCAGCGCCGATCGACTGCTCCTTCGGAAGGGGCCGATCGCGTTATCGGCTCGAGAGCGGATTCCAATCTGTCAGAGATCGCCGTGATCAAAGCAGGCCGATCACGTCGGGTGGATTCCATCCGCAGCGGGTCACCGAGTCGAGCGAGCCCGAGGCTTGGCCACACCAGCAGGAACGTCGTCATGGAAGCGGCCCGGCGATCACCTGGGGCTTCCCCGGCGCGAGCCTCGACGGCTGTGCGCTCTGCCGTGCGGAAAGTAAGTCGCTGACCGCCACGTCGCCTGTACTCGGTCGAGTAGGTGTGGTCGCGGTTTGCATAGGCTCGGCGCTCGGCTTCGAAGGTCACCATCGACGAAACCACCTTGGGGACGACCTGCCATCCCGAAAAGATCAAACGCTTGGTGAACCGCAGCGCCTCCGGAGTCTCGTAGACCGAGCCGGTGTCGTAGTAGCGGATCGACGGTGGCATCCACAGCAGCTCGAAGGCGCGGTGGCGCTCCAGATCGTCGATCAGCCACCGGAGTCGCCCGCTCTGGGGATCGACCTGCCGGTAACGCTCCACTTCCGACCAGCTCAACAGCCCGGGACCGTGGTCGAGCCGTTCGCCGTCCGGGAGACGGCCGTTCTTGGCAGCCTCCGTTATGGCTAGCTTCAGCTTGTAACGCTCCATGAAGTTGATCAGGTACGGCGCCGATTTCCAATACTCGGTGGGATCGTGGTGCTTGACGACCCGCGCCAAGTCAGCGATGCGTACGTACGAGCGGAGATCGCTGGACGCCACCGACACCGGCACATCGGGTTCCTGAAGCATCCCGTCCCGGTCCGGGGTAGAGCCCAGCCGTTCCGTCCGCGCCATGACTTGTCGCAGATCCCTCCCGATATCGCAGCAAATCCGCGCCGCTTCGGCCAGCGGCGCGTCGTCATCATCAAGGGTGGCGGCCGTGGTGAGGGCCTTACGCAAATCGGCGAAGTGCCCCTGTAGCCCCTCCACCCGGTTGGCATCCTGATAAAGGAACTCGCAGGTGCCGAGAAAATCCCTGTAGTGGTCGGCGCCGGCGTCGTCGGCCGTGGTGTACATGCGGTACGGGGTGGCCGAGAGCAGCAGGGTTCGAGTCGGATTCTTGGTCTCGGGGTCGCGGTAATCGAAAAGCGCCTGGGCGAGTTCTGCCGCCAGGTTGCCCGGGTTGGGTCTCAGCAGATCCTTGAACCGCTGGAACTCGTCAAGAATCACCAGGTCCGGGCGCAGCGCGTCGATGCCGACGATCGCCATAGCCCGGCGCACCTCCGCTAAAAGGCGCCGACGCAACCTCCATAGGTCACCATTCCAGCCATGCGCCAATCCTTCGACGATCTCGTCGAAGAGCTCTCGAACGGACGGCTTGTGGCGTTGGCGCCGTTCAGTATCGATCCCCTTGATCCGATCCGCGAACTCGTCGGGCGACACTCGCACGCGTGGCCGGTACCACCGTTCCCACCCGCGCAGCCGTGCGTCTCGGTAGGAACGAGTCCCTTTTCTGAGGCCGAACCAGAAGATCGACCGGGCCCGTTCGTTCATGACATCATCGCCCCAGACCGAACGAAGCAACGTGTAGGCGAGGGCGCGCTCGTTGAAGGTGCCCGTGCTACGACCGAACCGCAAGGACGTACTCGGCGTGATCGCCAGCAGGTTGATACCCGGCCTACCGTCGCGTTCGTCTTGGAGTTCGACGAGCGGGAGCATCGTCAGCCGGTCGACGGGCACTAGCTTAGGTTCGATGCCTTGGGGAGCGAGCTTTCTCAGGTTCTGGCGAGCGATGGCGGCGTTCGAGCACACGTAGACGATGTCGTGGCGCTTGTCGCCGGTCCGTCCGAGGTGGTCGATAACCTGCGCTACCACGCCCTTGGCGACGTGTGTCTTCCCGAGACCGACCTCGTCCGCGATCAAGAACCGCAGCGCCGGGTCCTGATCCGCGAACATCCGCTCGAACGCCCACAATGCCGTGCGCCGCTGGAAGTCCTTCAGGTCCGCGAACGTGGCTGCTACATCGATACGGGTCTCGGTCATGGTGTAGTGACGCCCTCATCCAGCACCTCGCCAATCACCTCCCAGAGTTCGGCAAAACCGGGAGGAAGCGCATCGTCTTCCTTGAGGTCGACGATGAGCGGGTGCAGCCCGGCGAGCTTCAACGGATCGGTTCGCATGGTTCTGAGCAACTTCTCGAGAACAGCGAGGCTGACCGAGTTGCCCTCGCCGGACGGATTGATGTCGATACTGCGTGCCACCGTGGCGATGTCGAGTTGGGATGAGTCCTCGTAGAGGAGCGCTAGGAGGTACCGCAGAAAGCGCTCGGCGTTGCCGATCAGCAACTTCAGCAGGTACCGGTCACGATGCTCGGGCATGCCGTCAAGCGGAACGGGAACCACGAAACCGGTTTGCTCCCCGCTCTCGTGTCTGAGTTCGAAGGCCAGGAACCCGCTGATGTGATCGAGGCTGGTCTCGAAGCGCAGCTCGAACGGCTCTCCCGGAGTTATGCGGCGGCGGCTCCCCGGTGTGGTGAGCGGCCGGCAGTGGATCTCGGTGCCTTTGATATCCGGAACGGCCGCGGTTGAGGAGTACGTAACGGCCCAGTCCTCACCGCTACTTTCTACCAACCCCCGGATCGGCAGCACGGCAATGGCGCGGCGCGCACGATCCAGGTCGGGTACCGAACCGTCCGATCCGTTAGCGTCGGCTAGACGGTGGTAAACCTGGAATAGCTTTCGCAGGCCGAGTTCATCACCATCTCCCTCGCACAGCCGGTCGATTCCCATCTCGGCGACCGCGCCGCGCAGTTCGGCGAGTATCTCGAGGTTGCTGCGGAAAGCAGGGCCCGTGGCGTTGGCCGACCCGACGAACAGTTGGGCACGATTCCCCTTCTCGAAGGCAAAGACCTTGGCGTGGAGCCCCACCAAGGCCCGGCCGGGGTCATCCGGCGACAGTCGGGACCCCTCCGGAGCACCGGAATCGGAATTATCGAGATCATCGATAGCGCTGTCTAACACCAAAACATTCTTGATGGGCTTGAGCGTGGATTCACTGATTCCGTCGAGCGAACCCTGTCGACTAACCAGGGTGTCGACCGGCTGTGGCACCAGCCTGGAGAAGAAGTCTTCGGTCAGGAAGGGCGAGATTATGAGGGACCTGTCCACCGCGGTCGGTAGCGGCGGCGACTTGGGAGCGAGGCCCAGCACATGGATGTCGAGGTCGTCTACTCCGGTAGGGAGTTCGAACCGCGCGGTCCGCAGGGCTTCCGTCAACGACTCCACCCGCTCGGAGTTGTCAGAGGCCACCTCGCCGACCGCATTGTCGAGCAGTCCCACGAACAGCTCGCCGATCCCGTCGAGCCGTGCGCCCTTCGAGTCTGCGAACTCGTCGAGCCTCAATACGGTATCCCAACTGGTGTCGAAGGTGAGGTTACGACTGGATATGAGCACCCGCAGTCGTTGGTCGCCCTTGCGCGCCCCCTCCTGATCGCCGGTTGCCTGGTAACGCAGCACCCACACCTTGGGATGGACGATCCCTCCACGAGGCGCCTTGACAGGCACCACCGCCCGTTCGAGAAAGGCGAAGGCTCTGCCGGACGGGGGAAGGCCGATCATGCCCGCTTCGCTGAAGACGGTCAGCTTGTGAGCGTTGGTACGGAGGGCGTGGATCAGCTCCACCGGCCTCCCGCCACCTGCTTCCGAGTCGGTAGTTTCGCCCGAGCCCGCGATGGCGAAGGCGGCCGGAGCGGCGAGCAGTGCCTGGAGGTTGAGCGTGAACGTGACCGCCATGGCGCCCTCCAGCCGGAAGGAGGCCGGAGGGCGCATGCCGTCGATGAGCGTTAGCCGGTTGGTCGGTTGCAGCATTATGCGTCGGCGTCCATAGCGGCGGCGATATCGCCGAGGTGGCCCTTGGCGATCGACCATCGGTATCCGTGCGGGCCTCCGACCGGGGAACCGTTCCAATTCTCCAGCGCCGCTCGACTCCCCAGGCGCGCTCGCCTCCCTTTCAACTGGATCTCCCGGAAACGGATCTGTTCGTGAATGGTCCGGTCCTCGTTGAAACCTTCCGGGTTGTCGATTGCCATCTTCACGATCGTGGTGATGAATCTACGGGTGCTGTGCCGTATGCGGCGCTTGCGGAGAACAGCCCACAACTCCGGGAGGTCATCGGCCCAGGAGCTAAGTTCCCCCCTGCGTCGTTCGACCAGATCCACCCAACGCTGCAGACGAGCGAGCTGCGTCTGCTCGACTTCATCGGTGTCCCTCCGCAATTCCCGGCGAGCGTCGCGAGCAACCAGAATGTTGTAGGTGTACTGCGGGCCGGCCATGAGTTCCGAGAAGCAGCGAGCGTGACGTAGTACTTCGGTCACCGGCCCGGGAAGGTTGAATTCGGGAATATCCCATGGATAGGTCCGGCCGGCGGCGATGCGCGGCTGGGTACACAACGAGGCGAGCAGGGTCTGTGGGTGCCGGTGACGGATGTTGTCGACCAAGATTTGCGCTTCGTCGCGACTCAACCCGAAATCGATGTCGGCTTGCAGGAAGTCCCCGGGGGGAGGGGGGAGCGTCGCCCACATTGAATACGTGGCCTCCGTTACGTTTCCGTCGTCGTCGCGGCCAGCCCGATACCGTCCGATAGCCGCGACGCTATGCGCGTATTCACCGAGGCTGAGGGGGAGTCGCCGTATTCCCCAGTCCCAGAGGGCTCGCCAGTAGATGGAGCTGGGCATTCGTTTCAAGGCTCGGCCGGCCTGGTAGCCGATCACGCCCTGGCCGCGGCCCAGATGGCGGAGGCAGTCGATGAGTCGGGATTCATCGCGACGAAGACGCCGGTAAAAGTCTCCGGGTGAAACCCGGTCGGCTTCGAGGCGCTGGAATATCCACGGTAGGAAAACCTGGTAACGAAGCTTGGTGTGAATGTAGGAAGTGCCGGGATGCAGCATATCGGAGAAGGCGTCGCGAACCGATCCCAATCCCAGTACGTCAAGCGTCGTCGGCTCCTCGAGTGCCCTCAGAAGCGTCGCGACACGTTCGGCGGCCGCGGCATCGAAATCGAGCCACCCCATCGAAGAGGCGGGCGAGTAGGCAGTCAGATGAACCTCCTTGCCGGAGAGGGTAGTGGGGTGGGTGTGACAGCTTCGCACTACCTGGGTCGGCCGGAATCAGGTGGGAAGCGAGGTCATTCCGCCAGGAGATCCTCCAGCCAGCGTCTCCGACGTCCACCTAAGGGTTCGTCGGGAAACACCGATTCCACAACCGATTCGATTTCCTCCACGGTGGACAACCCTGTGGTGTGCAGCAGGCGCCGTACATCTTCGATGTCGGTGGAGCGGGCCGCGCGGACCTTCATGGCCAACATGTGGAGGGGCGAGGCGACCAGTACTTTCAACGCCGGATGATCGAGCACGACTTGAGCATGGTGATCCGGCGCCGGCGGCATGTAGGGTGTGGCTTGTTCGTTGAGCCAGGTGGTCGGCCATCCCCGCGCTCGGGCGATCTCCCGTACGGCCTGTATCACGCCGCCATGACCCTCGATGATCGCGGCGTCGATGTCTCGGGTCAGCTTGTCACTGTCGTAGGCGAGAGCCATCGCGGCTCCTCCTGCGACATAGATCCTTCCCTGAACACGCCGCCGCGCCAGTTGCTCGGCCAGGTCCAGCAATGCCGCTCGGATCGTATCCCCGGACAAAGGAGTCACTACACGACCTCGAGTTCCCGCTCGGGAAACCAGATCCCGTGAGCCTCGAAGGCGCCGGGTGTTGTGAGGATGGTGGCGGCTCGCTCGCGTGGGAAGCGTTTCCCCGCGAACCAGAACCGGCCCAGATAACGCTCCTCCGCAAATACCCACCCCGGAGCGGGTAGATCGGCGTGGTGGCAAAGATGCTCGACATATGCGGCCAGAAACGCGTCCCACCGGGTATCGAAGGGTTCCGGCTCCGTTTCTACCAGGTACGCACGCTCGCGATCATCCGCATGCTGGAACACCATCCCGAAGTCGTGCAGGACGATCCTGAGTCGGAAATCGTCATCCGACATCCGCAATGCCGGAACGTACTTCTCTAGCGTGTTGGCGGTGATTGTTAAGTCCATATTGGATATCTGTCCCATCGTGGGATCGGGACAGTCGAGTCTACCGAGCAACTGCAATTCCGGATATGCGGTTGATCGACACGGTTAGCTGGGTAGCCTTCCAGACCCACGGATGCAGGTATCGATGAAGATGCAAGAGCCTCGGGAAACATCGTTCCTCGCATCGCAGGGACCTTCAGAGGGACGAGATGCGAGCCAGGTAGCTCAGCAGATGCGGAAAGAAACCGGTAGCGACCGATAGCACGATAGCCCCTCCTACGAACCGGAAGGCATGGACCACCGGGCGCCTCGCCAGAGCTTGCCGTATTGACGGGATATGGTCGGAGAGCGCGGCCAGGATTCCCGGCGCGATCATGACCCCCAGAAGGTACAGCGCCACGCCCGCTAGGCCGGGCCAGGCATCTCGGAGAGCGGCGGTCAGGATGGACCCCAACTCCGGACCGACGCACGGTCGCCAGGTGGCGCCTGCGAAAGCTCCGACCAGGCCCGCACCACCCATCCGGGCGAGAGCGGGTACCCACCCCGATTGGTTCCGGCTGATTAGACCCAGGCCCAGTGCGAGCCCGATTACTCCGGCGATCCGTCCGTCGAAGAGCGGATCGACCCCCAAGAAGGGGATCCAGGCGAACACGGACATGGCCAGGTAGTAGACGGACAGGACGGGAAGGCGGTCTCGATCTCCCCGCATGCCCAAGACGACCAGGGCGAGGATATGCAGGGAGTAGGAACAAGGTTGGAAACCGGCGCGGATGGCCTCGTCGAGGAGGATCACACGCTTTCGGTTAGCAGGTAGCCGACCACCTGATCCAGTTCCTCGTAGGCGCCCTCACCTATGTGGTCGAACCGAATGCGGCCCTGCTTGTCGAGTACGTAGGTGCGGGGCCAGTAGGCGGGCCGCCCTTGCCACTCCCGGAAGGTGCGCCGATCGGTATCGAGCGCAACCGGCCAGGTAACGCCGAGGTCAGCCATCGCTTGTTCGACATTGGCGGCGTCTCGTTCGTATGTGAATTCGGGGGAGTGGATGCCGACGATCTCCATGCCCTGGTCCCGGTACTTGGCGTAGAGATCCTGGGTGTAGGGGATGCGGTTCTTGCAGTTGTAGCAGCCGAAAGTCCAGAACTCGACGACCACCACCGAACCTTCCAGTTCCTCAAGCGAAGTGATGTCGGTAGCGAGCCAACCATCGATGCCCACCAGCGGGGGAGTTTCTCCACGCAGCACCGGAGGCGGACCGATACTCGGCGCAGGCGCCGTGGTAGTGGTGGGGGCCACCGCGGTCGTACCGGCAGTCGTGGTAGCACCGGTGGTTGTGGTTGAACTAGGTTCAGGAATATGTTCGGCGGAGGTGCTCGCCGGTATTCCGACCGGACCGTTGGCAGGCTCGCCACAGGCCACCGCTAGCACCAGCAGAACGCTTGCGAGCGTAAGCAGGCCTGATCCGAGTGTGGTGGGCCGATTGGCATTCACAGGAGGCAAACTCTACTTGTGCGTCCTCAACTTCGTTCCCGGGAGGCGAGCCGCTTCCGGTTGAGCTTCCCGGTGGTTGTCTTCGGAAGACGGGCAACATACTCGACGATACGAGGGTACTTGTATGCGGCCAACTGGGTCTTCACCTGGGCTTGTAGCTCCGCCGTCAACTCGTCGCCGCCGTGGCATCCTTCGGCTAGGACCACCATTGCCTTCACCACCTGGCCCCTGATCGGATCCGGCGCCGGTATGACAGCCACCTCAGCTACCCGGGGATGGCGTACCAGGGATTCCTCCACCTCGGCCGGCCCGATCCGGTAACCGGCGCTGGCGATCATGTCATCGTCACGGCCGAGGAACCGTATGTATCCGGCTTCGTCGAGGGTTCCCTGGTCACCGGTCATGATCCATCCGTTCCGGAACTGCCGCCGGGTCGCTTCCGGGTTGCCCCAATATTCGATCATCTGGGTGGGGTCACCGGGTCGTACGGCAATCTCTCCGATCTCACCTGGCGCGATCGGCAATCCCTCGCCGTCGAGTAATGCAACGGTACGGCCCGGATAGGGAAGGCCCATCCAACCCGGAATCCCCGGCCAGAGCGATTCACACCCACCCACCAGATGGTTGACCTCGGTTAGACCGTAGAACTCGTTGATTACCGCTCCGAGGTCCTGTTCGCTCCACTTATGGAGTTCATCGGCCACCGATTCGCCCCCGCTCGCGATCACCCGCAGGTCAAGGTCGTAGGCGCCGGCTGGATCCGGGACCTGGGCCATCATCTTGAGGGCGGTCGGGGTCAGGAATGCATGGGTAACACCATTGCGGGCCATAACCTCGAATGATCGCCGGGCCGAGAAGCGCTGCTGGTCGGCCACCACCGGATGACCGAACACCAGCGCCGGCAGAAGGATATCAAGTAACCCTCCAACCCAAGCCCAATCGGACGGAGTGTAGAACACGGTCGACTGGTCGAATCTAACGCTGAAGAAGAGCTTGAAGGTCAGAAGGTAACCTTCGATTATGCGGTGTCCATGCAGCGCGCCCTTGGGATGTCCGGTGCTTCCGGATGTGTACAGAAGCATGGCCGGGTCCATCAACGATGTGTCCACCGGCCGGAAAGATGCAGGGAAGTTCGCCGCCTCAGCCAAGGACCTCTCACCTTCGGCCGGTTCTCCGTAGATGATCAGGGTATCGAGATCGGGAAGGTCGTCGCTGACGGTTCGGATGCGGTCGGCATGTTCTTCCGCAACCACCACCACTCCGGTACCGGAATCGGAGAGGATATGCCGGTAGGAGTCCGGACCGTACAGGCTCGACATCGGTAACACGACGGCGCCCAGCGCGTAAACAGCCAGGTGCAGCGCCGCCACTTCAGCGCTTTGCGGCATCACGAGTGAGACTCGGTCCCCCCGCTCCACCCCCAACGAGGCAAGAAAGTTGGCGTAGCGTTTGGCGAGCCTGATGAGTTCCCAGTAGGACCAGACGTCCCTGCTTCCATCTTGACGTTCGACGAACAACGCTATCCGGCGGCGATCGTCACTCCAGCGGTCGAATACTTCGGAGGCGATGTTCATTCGCTCGGGAAGGTCCCATTCGAATCCATCCACCAAATCCGAGTAATTCCCAAAAGAAAGCAGGTCTGTGTCGAATAATCTCATGATTTATGATTCTACCGGCCGGCCAGATCGGTCTTTCTTCCGGCTTCGGTGACGGACCGGGCCTTACAGATTCGCGACAGAGCCGTGGAAGGTTCTTCAAACCCTCTTCACAGCGCGCAGCGAAAACCGAGGTGGCTTGCCGAGGTGTCGATAGTCTGGGGTTGGCGGGCGGCCGGGCGGTAGCGGAAGCAGTATTGAGCGGTACAAAGATGTGACCCGCCCCGAATAGTTCGGGCGGGGAATCGACCCGGGTCGCCGGTCGGTCCGAGCAGCGTTCCCTTCGCTGGACCACAGCACTTCTGCCCGGACGTGTGAACAGAAGGCTCGCGGTAGCGGGTGGAGGTCCACTCCCATACGTTGCCCGTCATATCATGCAACCCGTAGCCGTTGGGTTCATAAAAGCCGACCGGATTGGTTCGGGTCCACCCGTCGAGTTCGGTGTTCTCATACGGAAAGCCGCCCTGCCAGGTGTTGATGCGAGGCATGGTGTCCTGGGTATCCCCGTCACCCCATTCGAATTCGGCGCCGTCGAAGCCGCCCCGGGCGGCGTATTCCCATTCGACTTCCGAAGGGAGGCGCATACCAGCCCATCGAGCGAACGCCACCGCATCAGGGTAGGCGACCTGAACCACCGGATGGTCGGCTAGACCCTCAGTCGACGATCCCGGTCCCAGCGGTCGACGCCAGTTGGCGCCCGTTACCCACCTCCACCAGTTACGGAAATCGCCGAGATCTACCATGCCCGGCGTCATCATGAAGACCAGTGAGCCGGGCAGCAGATCCTCGGACCGTATGCCCTGATAGCGCCGTGGATCGAGAGGCCGTTCGGCAAGGGTCAAATGCCCGGTGGCTTCCACGAACTCGGCAAATCGCCGGTTGGTCACCGGGTAGGCGTCGATGCGGAACGGCTTGACCTGCACGACACGGCTCGGACGTTCCTCGGGATAATGGTGGTCGGATCCCATCCGGAACTTCCCGCCGGGAATAAGGATCTGATCCGCATGTGGCGCCGAAGTCATCAAACGATGAAACTACACACTACCAAGGCAGGCGAGCCAACTCGCCTGGAACAATCGGTATCAGGCGCCGAGCAGAGGGAGCGCAATTGGACACGATCGGTTTTATCGGGGTAGGTGTCATGGGTATGCCCATGGCTATGAACGTAATGAAGAGAGGATTCGAGGTGCGCGCCTTCGATGTGAACCCCACCGCCCTTGAGGCGATTGGCAGCCGGGGCGCCAAGGCGGTCGGCTCCCCTCAAGAGGCCGCGGAGGGCGCATCCCGGGTTATCTTGATGCTTCCAACCGGTCAACATGTAGCCGAAGCAGTCTTCGGTCCACAGGGCGCCGCCGTCTCCCTGGATCCCGACGCCCTGCTCATAGATATGAGTACCGGACTTCCCACCGATTTTGATAACACTGCTGAGCGCCTTGAAGATCACGGGATGACGATGATCGACGCCCCGGTGGGCAGGACCTCCAAGGAAGCCGAGAATGGAACCCTCTTGATCATGGTCGGCGGGCACGACACCGACGTTGAAGCGGCTCGTCCGATCCTGGATTGCATGGGAGACACCATCATCCACTGCGGACCCCGTGGAGCGGGCATCAGGACCAAGTTAGTCAACAACTACCTCTCGATCGTCTCCAACGTGGTGGTCGCCGAGGCTCTTGCCATCGCGGAAGCCGCCGACCTCGACCGCGACACGGTCATCAAGGTCCTGATGGGTACCACCGCCGGACGGGGCCATCTCGGTACCACCTATCCTGCCCAAGTCCTCGCGGGAAACCTCGAACCGGGTTTCATGGTCGATCTAGCCCTCAAGGATTTGCGCCTGGCCCTGCGCATGAGCGAGGAGGCCGGAGCCTCCCGGGCGATGGGAATCTCGGCTCTGCCTATCTACGAGTCGGCCAGTGAAAATGGTATGGGCCGCCTGGACTGGACCGCCATGTACAACTACGTGAGAGAATCTTCAACCCGGCGCCTTTCCGACTAGCCGGAAGGTAAACATCGCACGGCGCTCCTCCGAGGTTTGGCCAGTTCCGACGACCACAACACATCCGTGTGCTCCGACGATTCTGCCGCGGTTGCCCGGGTACGTGATGAAACCAAACGCGCATCGTGCTTAACGTTACACACTCGATAAGATTGGGACATGCTCGCGAGTGACACAGGAGGATTGGCTAAGGCAAACGTCTTCGTTGAACGCCTCACGCTCCGGGACTTCAAGGGAATCCAGAGACTTGACCTAAGGCTCGAACCGGGCCTTACTTTACTCGTCGGCCGCAATAACGCAGGTAAGTCACGAATTCTGCGCGCTCTCCACGTAGCCGTCGGCGGAGCGGCGGCTGAACGCGACGATCTGACCGTAGGATTAAGCGAACCGGCAGCTATCGATGTGGTACTTGCACCGTCACCGACAGAACGGTCGAATTCTGACGATGGATCAGATGAGATATTCTCTGATAGTGTTTCTCAACGGCTTGGAGCTAGGGTGAACCTAGTCTCCACTGATCCTGACCGTGAGCGCTTTGCGTGGCGGACGACCATCACGTCCACAAGCGAAGGGGCTGGTGCCCGGAAGAACTCACGCGTAATGGCATACGCTAACGGTACGTGGTACGCAGATGAGAACGCTCCCTCACTAACGCGGGACCAGTGGGGTATATGCTACTCAGAACTCGTCACCACACAGCGCGACCTAGACAAGGAACTCCGCCGTCCCGGTAGCGCAATCCGCCGTATCCTCAATGACCTCAACGTTCAGGAGACCGATCGACAGATGCTGGAGAGACAACTCGTCGTTCTCGGAGAAGCGATTGCCTCAAAGAGTGTCACCCTGCAAGAGATCGTGGGTTCTCTCAACGCTTTGGATCAGTTCCTTGATGTATTGGGAGAACCGAGAGTAGACGCCATACCCCAACAACTCGAAGAACTGGCTAGAGCGGTTGATATAACATTTGCGAGCAATAAGGGAGACCTCGCGTCCAGATTACAAGGCTCGGGCGTGCTTAGTCTCGCTTCTCTACAGGTGCAAAACGTGTTTTACCGTCATCGGCTAGGAAGCGACGGACCTGAACTTCGTCCTCACACGGTAACCTTTATCGAAGAACCTGAAGCTCACCTTCATCCGCACGCTATCTTCGAACTCCCACTACTGCTCGAAGACCGTGACCGTCAAGTATTAGCCACGACTCACTCCCCACAGTTGGCTACCGTCGTTGATCCCAAGGCCTTGAGGTTGATACAAGAGGCACCCGATGGTCGTCACTCAGTACTTGACTTCGGTCCTGTACAGGAAGAAACGAGGGACACGCCCCGTACGCGAAGACGCAGATTCTTTGTAGGAGAGATGGAAAAACTAAAGAGACTCGTTGAGCGACCATTCGGTGACCTACTGTTTGCTAAAGCCATCGGTTGTCGGCGACGGAGCGACCGAAAGGGCGTTCCTTCCACCTGTACTCCGTGCCGCGCTAGGTCCGCTCGCACACGGTATCTCTGTTGTTGATTCTAACGGGATGAACTCGGACATCGTTACTCCTGTGATCAAGTTCGCCAGACACGCTGAGGTGCCACTACAAATCCTGGTAGATGACGATTCAGCAGGGCATACTACTTTGAAAGGAATCTCTAGTACATTATTGGATAAGGAACTTGAGATAATTCGAATAGTATCCATGGAAGACCAAGACTTAGGTGTACAAGCAAGACGTAACACCGCTATCGAACGAATGCTTATCACGTTCGACCTAGAAGTATGTCGGAGGGCCTGTCATTCCATCGGCCTCGATCCCCCGAGTAATGAGGGAGAGACTCTCAAGATGATGAAGGACAACAAGGGTGTCCTAGGTAGATCCCTCGCTAACGAGTTTCTTGAGGCTCATCCGTATGATATGCCTGAGGTTCGATGGCCCGAACCCTTAGAAACACTCGTGCAACGCCTTCGTGATCGGCTTAGCCATGCCGAATAGGAGCACCGCCTTAACACTGGTTGAAATGAATACCGGGTTCTCCCTGACGCCCGAGCAGCAGGAGGTCGTTAATTGCGACGCTCCAGCCACAATCGTAACTGCTTCCGCAGGGACTGGGAAGACCGAGATTCTGGCCCGTCGGATCGAGCGGTTCCTTAGCGAGCCGGGAAACGGATACGCACACGTGCTCGCGATCACCTACACAACACGAGCGGCTGCCGAACTCCGCCACCGTCTGCAGGAGCACCTCGGCGACCTCACATCTCGTGTGTCCTGTGACACGATTCATGGATTCGCCAACTCAATGTTAAGGCAACACGGTAGCCACGTCGGGCTGGGGCCAGGGTTTCAAGTAATTACAACCGACGACGACAGAGTAACGTTGCTAGAAGGATCAGGATACATGATCGATCAGCCAATCAACCATGAGCTTCTGACAGATCTTGATCTAGCCCGAGCAACGGAAACAAGTCATCAGGATCTACAGCACTGGCACTTGATCCTTGCCAGTGCTAACGCGGTGGACTTTGCCGAAATGTTGAGTAAAGCCATTGAACTCGTCAAGATACCAGCAATCGTACGACTCTACCAACGAATATTTGGGCTTGTTATTGTCGATGAAGCTCAAAATATAACTCAACAACAATACACGTTCCTAAAAAATCTTACATACCACACTAGTGGGGGACTACGGACAGGACCTCAAGTCCTATTGATGGGTGACCCGAAGCAGTCCATTATTGGTTTCGCTGGTGCTGATCCATCACTCCTTGATGAGTTCAAGACTGATTATGGCGCCAAACACTTCACACTCAGCCAGAACTTCCGATCGTCGTTGTCGTTGGCAAGGCTTGCGCGCCGGGTTGAGATGGCTTTAAGAGGAAACGAATCTCAGAGCCATCATTCGCTTGAATACCCGGCTCCCGGACTCATCCAAGTCGAAGTATCCAGGGACGAGTGGGCTGAGGGTAATTATGCAGCCAGATGGGTGGGGAACCTGTTGGATATGGGCCTTCCGTCGGAGGCGCTGGCAACAGGAGAGGAGGGTCGAGTCAAGCCCGAGGAGATTGCCGTATTGGCAAGAAACTCGTCAGCATTACGACTGACCGCAAATGCGCTGCGGGAAAGCGGTCGACCTGTGGCTTTGGCCTACAAGGACACCCAATTCATGGCTACTGATCTCGGAACTGTGTCGGTACTGCTCCTAAGGAGAAAGAGTTCCTCCCACAATATGACGGCCACCATGGGCCTGCGTCGGGCGCTCAGGAACACATCCCTCGACGTAGATTCGAGCAGTGAGTTAGCTGATGGTCTTCGTGCCCATGAGGCCGACTATCTTGACACCCTGATACCACTCTTGGATGCTCCAAGCCTGGGTAGCTTTGTCGGTCAGATCCAAGACTGCGACCTTCCAGAAAATGCGGATGACCTGCTCTTAGCTGGATGGCTCGCTGATCGGGCCCTCATTGTAGACACCTGGAAGGAATATGCAGACAAAACCAGACCATCTGACATCTCGTGGCAACAGTTCGCATTCCAGTTAGACCTATCTCAGCGGAGTCGAGATCTCGGACCTGGTGTGCGATTGCTAACCGTGCACAAAGCCCAAGGTCGTGAGTTCAAAGCCGTTGCAATCGTCGGGATGAACGACGGGCAGTTTCCCGACTTCCGAGTAAGGTCGGAACGAAGTAGGACAGCGGAGTTAAAGACCTTCTACGTGGCGATCACCCGTGCTAGCCGAGTCTTGCTCCTCTCCAGAGCACTCAAACGCGATACCCGTTTCGGTCCTCGACCGACCGATCCGTCGCCTTACCTGAACTACCTGCAACAACATGATGGGACCACTCGGAGGATGCCTGCCGCTATCCGTTGAGCCTGGGTAAGCTAACCGAACTGGGTGGGACCCGCCCGCTTGATCGTTATTCTGATTATTACCCTCCGCTCGGCGACCATCGCAGCGCGGTATTCGTCCCAGTCGGGATGCTCACCGGACAACATTCGGTAGTAGTTGATCAGCGTCTCCATCGCCTCGGGAAGACACACCACCTCAGCGACACCATCCACCTGGACCCAATCGCCATAAAACCGGTCGGTAAACATGCACAAGGAAACTCGGGGATCACGGACCAGGTTCTTTACCTTGTATGCCGTCTCCCGGCTCGACACGACAACGTAACCATCATCATTGACTCCGGCCACGACCGGCGACATTTGCGGTGATCCGTCGGACCGGTACGTGAGGAGGATTCCCCGATGGTTGGTTGAGATGAAGTTCTTGGCGCCCTCGAAGTCCTTAGCTCTAGGTTCCATCTCCAGCACTCCTTAGTCCTTACGGATTGCGTTCGGAGCCGTCTACCGCCCCGCGAGAGGAGCAAGTCGGACAACACGGCTCTTTCCCACAGCATTATGGTATTGCTGAATGACTACTCGACACTCAGTGGGGTTCCTGGGACCCGTCGGCACATTCGCGGAGGAAGCGCTGGTGGCTCAGAAGGATCTAGCTGTGATGCGTCGCCAACCCTTCAACTCGATGCTGGATGTGCTGAAGTCTGTGGAAACCGGTGCCGTGGACTTCGGGTTCATCCCGATCGAGAACATGATCGAGGGGGCCGTCACATCCAGCCTTGACGCCATCGCCTTCGGTACAGGCCTGCTGATCCAGCGCGAGGTGACGATGGATGTCAGCCTGATGTTGATGGTGTTTCCGGGTACCAAGCTCAGTGAAGTGAATTACGTCCGATCATATCCGGTCGCCTATGCCCAATGTGGCACGTTCCTTCACCGGCGCCTGCCCGGCGTAAAGGTGGTGGCTGCCAACTCGACTGCCGAGGCGGCCCGTGAGCTAGCTGCCTCCGGAAGCTTGGATACGGCGGTGATCGCTCCGCGGAGGGCCGCTCAGGTTTACGGATTGGAAGTGCTCGCGGAAGGTATTGAGGACCGGACTGACAACAAGACTCGGTTCGCGCTGGTGGGCAACCAAACCTGTCCAGCGCCGACCGGGAGGGACAAGACCAGCCTGGTCGTGTATCAACGCGCTAACGCTCCGGGGTCGGTGGTGGGCATCCTGGGTGAGTTTGTCGCCCGGTCCATCAACATCACCAGCCTGCAGAGCCGCCCGACCAAGGACAGTCTTGGAAGCTACTGCTTCCTGATCGAATGTGAGGGTCATGTGATGAGCGAACCGCTGGGCGATGCCCTCCGCAACCTGCAGATGAGAGCCGCCAGCGTCAAGTTCCTCGGCTCCTACCCGGCGGACTCGGTCAGCCAGGCAAGTAATCCGACCGGCGGATCCCTACGGCAGGAAGTCGACGCATCATATGTTGATGGGGACGGGTACATCTTGATGGCAGGTGTACCGGACCAGACGACCAGTGACCAAGCCGACTCCTGGCTTGACGAGGTGCGTTCAAGAGTTGCCGGACACCGGTGAGCGCGCGGAACTGTCGGCGTGAGGTGGCTTGATGTGACCTGTGTGTGGGGGAACCGTAGGAGTCAGAATCTAGGCTTCTATCAGTCCCTCTTGGGGCATCGTCCAGGGTAGGTGGTAGAAGGGCGCGAACTGCGGGGCGCGCGGTATCGGCATGTCTCCGAATGGCACATCGATGACCACCGGGGCGTCGCGTTCCAGCGCAAGCGGGATCAGTTCATCAAGATCCAGAGGGTCCTCCGCCCTCATGCCTTCGGCACCGAACGACTCGGCGAACTTGACGAAGTCCGGATTGTGAAGGTCGGTCCCGTAAGCACCACCGAAAGCATCGTCGAGGTCGCGGGCGACGTTGCCGTACGAGTCGTTCCTGAAGACGACGGTTACCACATTGATCCCGTACTTGACGGCCGTGGAGAGTTCGGATGAGTTGAACATGAAGCCGCCGTCTCCCGCCACGCAGACCACGGAGCGACCCGGTTGCGCAACTTTCACTCCCAGTGCTGTCGGGAATGCATAACCGAGGTTGAACGAGTAGCCGGAGTCGATGTAGGTCTTGGGCCTGATCACCTTGTAGTGGGTACGGGCGTAGTAGCCGAACTGTGTGACATCCCACACTACGAACACGTCCTCGGGAATGGCGGTCTGCATTGCTTCGAGAACGGCGTACTGGGGTTCCTTGAGCCTGATGTCGTAATAGGCGATGAGGTTACGGGCCGCGGTGACCGCTGCGGCGGGTGACGGACGCTCGCCAGCCCCGACCTCGATGAGTAGAGGGATTAGCGAATCAATGGTAGCTCGGGCGTCACCGTGCAGTGGGATGGTGTTGGACTGGACCTTCATGAGTTCGCTGTCGTCTATGTTGATGTTCACCAGCGTTGAGGACTCACCGGCCGGGTTACCCAGTGAGAATCGTGCGCCGATTCCTACTACGACATCAGCGGATTGCATCACCTCGTAGAGTTGGTTCATCTCTTGGCGCTCGCCTCGGGGACTGAAGCACGAGCCGTAAGACAGTGGATGGTTGTCCGGAATGGTCCCCTTGCCTCCGCTTGATGTCACCACGGGAATGTTGGTCACCTCTGCCAGCCTGACTAGGGATTCCTCCGCGTCCGAGCGCGCCACGCCCCCACCGGCGAATACCAGCGGCGTTCGGGCCGCGACGATAACGTTGGCGGCTTCCCTCAGGTCTTCCCGACTCGGGACGATCCGGGAGATTCGAGCGGGTTTCCGCAGGTGGACTTCTTCTCGCTCGACCCCGGCCTCGGGTGGAATTTCGATCAGGACGGGACGGGGGCGGCCGGTCCGCATCTGCCTGAACGCTTCGAACACCACATCGGGTACGTCCCGTGGTCTGGACGCCTGCCGCTGCCACTTGGTGACCGACCGAACGGTTCCCCCCTGGTCCATGACCTCATGAACGGCCCCGAGATTCTTGCCGATGGCGCCACGCGGAATCTGGCCGGCGATGAGAAGTACCGGAGAAGAGCGCGCGAATGCATTGGCCAAACCGGACGCCGCGTTGTAGAGGCCGGCCCCGGGAACCACGAGAGCTACTCCGGGTCGGCCCGAAGCGCGTGCATAGCCGTCCGCCATGAAGGTCGTAGCCTGCTCGTGGCGGGTTGTGATCATGCGGATGTCCGGGTCGTCCCGCAGAGCTGCGATGATTCCGTACACCTGTATTCCCGGTACGCCGAACACGACATCGACGCCCTCGTGCACGAGAGACCTCACCAGGGCTTCGCCACCGCTCATTCTTACCATCAGGACATGACCCCTTCTTGCCGAGGTTCAAGCTAGCTTGCCATCGGAACCGATTACAACCGGCAGCGTCGGAACGATATCAAACTCAGTACGTCCGGAGTGGGGTAGCCTTACCGGAAGGTTCTTCCTACCAGGATGGAAGCCTGGCGGCGGCGTCGGTCCATCACGGTCAAAGGAGACCGGGAGACGACAATTACCGGAAAGCTTCGTGGAGGTATTGATTGCTCGATGACAAGACTCTGGAACTGGCGAAGGGGCCTAATTTCGCCGCGCTGGCGACTCTGATGCCGGATGGCGTTCCTCAGGTACATGTGATGTGGGTTGACGCCGATGAGGAACACATATTGATAAACACCGAGGTGCACCGACCCAAGTTCAAGAACTTAATGGCCAACCCGACCGCCACCATCACCGTTATGAACCGTGACAACCCCTACGAGTTCGTAGAGGTGCGGGGAGAAGTAGTCGAAACCATTACCGGACCTACCGCCCGGTCCCATATCGACGCTCTGGCTCTCAAGTACATGGGTTTGAAAGAGTACCCGAACCCCATCGCCTCCGAGCGGGTCATCCTGAAGATCAGGCCGAACCGTATCTTCGGCTTCGGGCCGCATTAACTGCAAATCGGGATAGCCCTTGCAGTGAGCACCCAATCATCCCTCATGGCGCATGAGGCGGGAAGGTAGGAACCCGGGTTAATGAGAGCCGTTCTGTTCGATCTTGACCGTACCCTTGTCGACTTGCAGTCATACACCGACTACGCGGCGGCGCTGCGCGATGTGGTCGGCCTCATCGGCGTTTGGGAGGATCCGCCCACCCCGGCAACCGATTGGGATACACCAACCGAGCAGTGCATGGCGATCCTGGTGAGCCTCAGCGGCGATCCGCGTTGGCAGGAGGTGTCCGACCTGATCGCGGTTCACGAGATGCGGGCGGCGCCGAACTCGCATCCGATGCCCCGACTCGGTGAGGCGCTATCCCGCTCGGATCACCTAGATCGAGCGGTGGTGACCCTCCTAGCGGAGGAACCGGCGCGAGCGGTGTTGGGTCGACATGGGGTGGACCTACCCGTACTGGTTCCCAGGCGGGCCGACCTCCGCCCCAAGCCAGCGCCCGATCAGATAATCGAGGCCTGCCGCCTGCTCGGAGTTTCCCCGTCCGATGCGGTAATGATCGGAGATTCCTCCTGGGACGCCCAGGCGGCCGCCAACGCCGGGTGCGCCTTCGTGGGGGTGGCCGCTACATCGGACGGTATCTCCCGGTTCGATCCCGGTGTGAGATCTGCCGATGACCTGCTGGAGGCTCTCGAGAGGGCCGGGCTTCGAGAAGGTCCCTCCTAGCCCCGATTATTCATGGATGGGGGTTAGGAGGATAAGTGGAGTAGACCATATCCGTACCCTGACCAGGCAATACAACTATCGACGCTTCCCATCCCGATCCGGTGTTAGAGATTCACCTGTCATGTGGACGGTGGGTTTCTCTCAATACTCGGGTTGAACTGGCGTTACATGCCTTGGTGTGTGGGAAACCTGAATAATCAGGGCTAGCGGCGCATAGGCTGGAGGCGGCGGTAGGTGGCAATTCTCCACAGCCACTCGGCAGGGCCGTACCGGAAACGATCGAGCCAGGCCTTGGACCACCAGAGTTGCACAGTCCACACGACAACGACGAAGCCGAGCAGCATCGTCCGGGTGAGGCTCGTTCCGGTGAAGAGAACCTGTAACACGGCGATGCCCAGCATGGTCTGGGTTAGGTAGTTGGTAAGCGCCATGCGTCCCGCCGATCGCAGTCGCACATGGATCGACGTCTGCGGTTGGCGGTTCCAGATAATGATCAGCCCGACATAGCCCAGCGCGGCAGGGGCCGTGCCCAGGCTGTTGGGAATGGCCCCGATGAAGGCGACCTCCGGGGAGAAGTCACGAGCCGCCACCCATAGCAAGCCTGCTACGGCGAGCGGAAGACCGGTACCGAGTCCAATAATGGACATGCGCCGGTAGAAGGCCGACGAGCGCTCCCCGGTCAGAACACCGGTCCGGTAGAGAGCTACGCCGATCAGCATCATTCCAGCCGACCGGGTGAGACCGTCAATGGCCAGGAAGGCGGCTTCGGTAGCGTTCAGTTCGGTCCCGGCTTGCCAGAAGCCGCCCATACCGGCGCCATCAGCCATCGCCCCGAACTGGAACAGGACCGCGGTGACCGGCGACAGTGCCAGCGCTCCTACCCCCAAGATCAACAGTGTCCTTGGGGAGCGCCTGTACAACAGGATGATGAGCGGGGAAACCAGCGCGTACGCCACGAGGATGTCCCCCTCCCACAGCAGGCCATGGATGATTCCGAATCCGAGCAAGAGCAGGTTACGCCATAGGCTCAGCAGCCTAGGTCTGCGCGTCTTTTGGGCGGCCCGGTCGCAGAAGAGCGCTACCCCCGCCCCGAACAGCAGCGAGAAGAGGCCCATGAACTTCTGATCGACGAATATCTCCCCGAATCCGCCGATGATCCAGTCGAACCAGGATACGGAACCGCCCGCCGAGATGTTGAAGTAGGGGCCTGATCCGAGACCATAGGAAACGACGTTCATCACCAGGATGCCCTGCACCGCTACCCCCCGGATCAGGTCCAGGTAGGTATTGCGGGCGTTAGGCGCCACAGGTTGGGAAGTGTCGATTTGCTGCGAGGACCGACTCATCGAATGTCCCGATTCAGGACAAGACACCCGCCTCCACCTCTCGACCGGGCGACATCCGCCTTCCCCATAGAACCCGACCCGGAGATCTTCTCAGATGTATCCGTGGAGTTCCAAGCTCGACAGCGGCGACTCACCGGCCTGCATCTCCTCTCGTACCAGTTCCTCGGCGCCGACTATCTCCTCGGCGTGGATGAGCACCCTTACCGCATCGGCGGCCGGAATCACCAGAACCCCGTCGAACTCGGCGAGGATTACATAGCCCGGATGGATGGTGACGTCGTCGATCGTCACCGGTGTCTGAGAGGCGACCATCTCCCAGCGGCCGATGGCGTTGAGAGGGGAAAGGTCCCGGTAGAAGGGAATGACCTGCTCGGGCAGACCCAACCAGTGCAGAGCGTCGCGCATCCCCACCCCCTACACCTGGCACAAACCCGATGACCAAATTTTCATAACTACTACCCCTACTCCCTCCTCTAGCCCTGATTATCAGGTTTCCCACACACCGAGGCATGTTACTCCAGTTCCACCCCGAGTTTTGGGGGCTACCCACCGTTCACCCGACAGGTGAATCTCCAAAATCGGACCGGGATGGGAAGCACCGATAGCTGTATTGCCTGGTCAGGGTGCGAATATGGTCTACTCCACTCATCCTCCAACCTCCATCCATGAATAATCGGGGCTAGAGTGCCGATAGTCGGTTTCGGCTATCTTTCCTCAAGTCCGCGGCGGCTGCCGTGGCGACGCGTTGGTCCTTGTTGCGGGTTCGGGTGCGGGGTGGGGCGACGATGGGGATTCGTTGGTCGTCAAACACTGCGGTTAGTTCGAGGCGTCCGCCGAGGCTTTCGACTACTGCTCGGACTGTGGATACCAGGTGGTCCTCGGTTTTTTCCATGGCGGCGACGGCTGGTTGGGCTCGTTCGAGTCGGCGGGCGAGTTCGGCCTGGGTCATCTCCCGTGCTCGGCGCAGTTCACGGAGGTTGTGAGCTGCGATTTCACCCCATGCTGCCTGCTCGAGAGCATCGACGCGGGATCGTCGGGCGGGGTCGTTCTCTATGTGGGTTACTAGGTCGCTGAACTTGCGGGTTCCCATCGGTTTTTCCTCCTTTCCTTCTCTCTGAGTTGACGGGTGGCTCCATCGGACAGCCGATCTCATCCCGCCAACGACGGCTATTGGTTGTCTAAGAGGTATTGGAGAATCATCTAGCGAGGCTCGCAGTCCGGCAAACTGCCCGATAGATAACTTGTGTGTAGTGCGCGAACCCCTTTGCACGGACCCTTCAGCACTTCTCTAGACCTGTCTCCTTGAGGTGCCGTTCATAGCGGCTGTCTGCTTGAGGAACGGCTCGGCGGTACCAGCGTTCCCATCGGCCCTCCTTGTTACCGCCCAACAACAACACAGCGGCTCGTTGGGGATCGAAGATGAACAGGATGCGGATGTGCTTAGCTGCCCCACGAAGACGTAGCTCCTTCATGTTGTGGAACTTTGATGTTGCGATCCGATCCACGAATGGCCTGCCCAGCATCGGGCCCCTAGCGGCCAGAAGCCTCATAACAGCTGTGATCTCCTCCTGTTCTCTGTCGGTGAGTGTCCCGAACCAGGTGTCGAACTCGGCGACGGTGAGGATCGACCAACTCATCCCACCATTATAAAGTAGACTGTAAGGGTTTGGAAGCCAGGTTACATCACCCTTGGCCGCGGGGAAGTGGGGTGTGGTTTCTCAGCACCTCCTAGGAGACTGCAACGCCACGATGGCCATATTTCTCAGATGTATCCGTGGCGTTCCAAGCTTGACAGCGGCGACTCACCGGCCTGCATCTCCTCCCGTACCAATTCCTCGGCACCGACAATCTCCTCGGCCTGGATGAGCACCCTTTCCGCATCGGCGGCCGGAATCACCAGAACGCCGTCGAACTCGGCGAGGATTACATCCCCCGGGTGGATGGTGACGTCGCCGATCGTCACCGGTGTCTGAGAGGCGACCATCTCCCAGCGGCCGATAGCGTTGAGAGGGGAAAGGTCCCGGTAGAACACCTGCAGTCCGATCTCCCGCAAGCCCTCTATATCACGAAGGTTCCCGTCCAGGATCACCCCCACACAACCGTGGCGCCGGGCCGAGTTGCCTGTCAGCTCTCCCAAATGACCAACCCGGGTATCGGAGTTTACGGAAACCAGAACGTGGTCGGGTTTCAGCTCGTTGAACATCTCCAAATACGAGGTAATCCGCTCGATCCCCGGCTCACGCCCCACGTACGGATCGAGCGGCTCCCCCCGGATGGTGTAGGCGATCCCCGCGATACGAACATCGGGAAACAAGGGCTTGAGATAGGTGGGAAGGACCTGCTCGGGCAGACCCATCCAGTAAAGAGCGTCGCACACGGCAGGTACGTAAAGGCGACGATAACGGGCGCACAACTCGGCGGTCGAGATGCTCATAAGGAAACTCCTAGATAGCGGATCGAGGCTAGGGCGTATATGTCTGCGGCTTGAGCGGCGCTTTCCGCAGCCAGATACTCGTTGGGGCTGTGGGCACGGGGCAACATACCCGGACCGAATGCGGCCACGCAGGGGATGCCCGCCGTCAACTGGAAGTGGGGTGCATCGGTCGCTCCGGGAAAGGCATCCAGCCGCGGTTCCCTGCCGAGAACTTCCGCGGCTGCGGTTCGGAGGATGGGGACGATCGGTTCATCGGCGGGAATCTCGGTGGCGGGGACCATCAACTCCCACACCAAATCGGCTTTCAGGTCCGGTTCATCCGCCATCGCGGCGGCAAGGAACCGATTGATGTCCTCGATCATTTGATCTTCTTCCATACCGGGAAGCGTGCGAACGTCACAAGCGAACTCGGCGTTACCCGGATAAACGCCGTAGAACACTCCGGCCTCCGCCATGGCACCGACGTTCACGGTAGGTCCGGTGGGGGAGAGGGGGTGCGGCTCGTAGGTGAGGTAGGAGCCCAGTTCACGATCCATACGATCGATCAGGCGAGCCATCATCACCGTGGCGTTTATCCCTTTGATCCGATCCGAGATTGACGAGTGCATCTGGGTACCGGCGATCTTGACTTTGAACAGAGCCGCCCCGCGTGAAACCAGATGGAGGGACTCCCATTCCCGCTCGATCCCGCTGGGTTCTCCGATTACCGCCACGTCTGCATCAAGCAAACCGCTGTCGGCCATCCATTTGGATCCAAGCGCCGATCCTGCCTCCTCATCGGCGGTAAAGACCACCAGAAGATCACCCGAGCGGGTCTCGACCTCCTTGACGGCGGCCGCCGTGTAGACCATGGCGGCCACGGCTGCTTTCATATCGCCCGAGCCGAGACCCATCAGGTTTCCGTCCCTCAGTATGGGATCCCATGGATCGGTTTCCCACGCATCCAGGTCGCCGGCCGGTTTGGTGTCGAGATGCCCGGACAGCATCAGCCTCGGGCCCGGCGCCGTTCCCGCCACCCGCACGATCAGGTTGGGCCGCTCCACGCCGGCGCCCACCCGCTCAACATCCGTAATGCCCAACGCGGTAAGACGTTGCGTCACCAAGTCGGCTACCGCTCGCTCGTCACCGGGAGGGTTCGGCGAGGGGGTACGGATGAGTTCACGGGCGAACTCCAGGATCTCATCCCTCCGTGCGGAAAGGAACTCCAGGACCTGACGCTCGGCGCCCCGACGAGTCATGTCGTCGCCGGTGTCAAGGTTCGGGAAGCAACCGCCAACCGCTTGATGCCTTCCACGATCGCGGAACTGGTGGCTGCCAGTGAGATCCGTACGTACCCTTCCCCGGCCGGACCGAAGACCGAACCGGGCGCCACACTGACGTCGAACTCTTCGAGCAGATCCAATGCAAACCGCAACATGGAACGGTTGCCTGCCTCAACCTTGACCAACATGTAGATGGTTCCTTGCGGGGCAACACAGTCCAGACCGGTTTCGGAAGTGGTTGCCAGGGCTGCCTTGCGACGGCGACGGTAAGCATCGAGCATTGCACTTATCGGAGCGCGCGGTCCGGTGAGCGCCGCCTCCGCCGCTTTCTGCGATATGGTGCTCGGGCAGGAAACCTGGGGCTCCTGCAGCTTGCGTAATCTATCGGCCAACGGCCCGGGGGCGACCACATAACCCACCCTCCAGCCGGTCATGGCGTAAACCTTGGAAAAGCTGTACACGGATATGACCCGATCCGCCATGTCGAAACGACCCGCTGACGTGTGTTCCACACGCTCATCTAGGACTAGCTCATCATACACTTCATCCGACAGCAACCATAGATCGCGCCGGTCACACAGAGTCACGAGGTCTCCCATCAGCGAGGAGGGAAACACCGCTCCGGTCGGGTTGGATGGGGTGTTCAGGAACAGGATGGAAGTCCGGCTGCTTACCAGACCGGCCAGCCGATCCGGATCCGGTAGGAAACCGTCCTCGGATAGAAGAGGATAGAACACCGGCTTGCCCCCCAGGAACCTGACCATTGCGTCCATATTGGGAAAGCCGGGGGTCGGAAGCAGCACTTCGTCACCCGGGTTGATCAACGCCAGGTAGCAGGAGAACAGAGCGTTCATGCCGCCGGGCGTTACAACGATCTGGTCGGGGTGGGCGGGGAAACCGTCCACAAGCTCAACCTTTCGGGAGAGAAGTTCTCGCAGGCTCGGCAACCCGCCGTTGGGTCCGTAGCCGGTGTGGCCGGCCTTCGCCGCCTCGTACGCGGCGGTGATGATGTGTTCGGGGGTCTTGAAACTAGGCTCGCCGACTTCTAGCCGGATAGCGTCAGGACGGGATGCGGCCAGGTCGAACAGCACCCGTATCTCGGAACGGGGATAGGCCGTTGCTTGATCCGACCAACCTCTCACTGCCGGGCCGCCCGGCCTCCGTCTTTCTTAGCCTCCAGGTCGGGTCGCTGGCCGGGATCGAAGTAACGGAGTGCCCAGTCGGCGCCCTGCCAGGTAATCAACCTGCCGTTACGAGGAACCAGCCGGACCAGGTATCGATCCCAGTCCCATGACGCCTTGAGCTGCTCGGGTCCCGACGGTCCGGTGTAACGAATGGCCATTTCCTCGGCGATCGGAACCCACCGGGATCCTTCCCCCTTGGCCGGACCCTCCACCACTTCGGCGGTGCACTGGGCCAGTACCTTACGGATGCGCGGATGGGCGAGTTCCTCTATGCAAACTGCGCAGCGCGGCTCGCGTATCAGATCTTTCACCCATTCCGAACGTTTGCGACCCACCACATAGAAGGCCTCCCCATCCCACCGGTACCAGAGAGGGACCACCATCGGCCAACCGTCCTCCTTGGTGAAGGCCAGCTTCAACAACCAGGTACTGTCCGAGCCGGCGAGAAACTCCTCCACATGTCCCCGAGGCATCCCTCCGGCGTCGGAACCCTCCTCGTAATAGGTGTCCTGTTTGAACTCTGCCATCGTGGCGCCCTCCCGAAACCGGCCTTGGCGGGAACCTTCCGGAGTGAAAGGTTGGCCCGTCCCCTTCGATCCGGCAAGAATGCTACCGGAACCGTCGCCACTCCGGCACGGTCCGTCCGAGAGTCGAGGAGCGCTATGCCGGTACGTGACACGTCCGCACCTATTGCGGAGGAGATACCCGGACTCGGGGTAACGGTGGAACGGGATGTGGAAGCCGCCATGAGAGACGGGACCGTTCTTCGATCGGACGTGTACCGGCCTCGCACCGGCGCGGACCTACCTGTGCTGCTGATCCGATCCATATATGACAAGCGCTCCGGAACTCCGACCTTCGGTAGCGCTCATCCGGCCTGGTTCGCCGCTCAGGGGTACGTGGTTGTCTCTCAAGACTGCCGTGGTCGCTACGCATCCGAAGGGGAGTTCTATCCCTACCTGCACGAGATGAAAGACGGGTACGATTCGGTCGAGTGGGCAGCCCGCCTGCCTGGTTCTGACGGACGGGTGGGCATGATGGGTTTCTCCTACGTAGGCGCTACCCAGTTGCTGGCCGCCGTGACCGCTCCGCCATCCCTGGCTTCGATAACGCCCGCCTTTACCGCTTCCCAGTACTACGACGGTTGGACCTACAACGGAGGCGCCTTCGCTCTGGCGTTCATAGGTTACTGGGCGACCCTGCTGGCGATGGAAACAGCCCAGCGGGCAGGAGATCTCGACGCTTATATCCAGCTTGGAGCCGGTCTCGCCAACGCTCCATCCTGGTATTGGTCCCTTCCCGTGTCCGAGTACCCGCCTCTGCAAACACCACACGCCCCGTACTTTCGAGATTGGGTGGATCACTGCACCTACGACGATTACTGGAAGCGTTGGAGCATTGATGAGGACTACTCCCGCATCCGCGTTCCCGCCCTCCACATTGCAGGGTGGTACGACGTGTTTCTAGGCGGAACGGTCAGGAACTACCTCGGGCTTACCGACGCCGGACGCGACGAGCGAACCCGGCGCGACCAGAAACTCCTCGTAGGTCCGTGGGCACACATGCCATGGACACCGGTCAGCAGGATGGGGTCCGATGGTCCCTCCACCATGGATATCGACTCATGGCTGGTCAGATGGTTCGATCAAACCTTGAAGGGCCAAGACCGGGGCGTATTCGACAGCAGGGTCACCGCCTTCACCCTCGACGGCGGCTGGAGGGATTTCGATGCCTGGCCTCCTCGAGAAGCGGTTCTCGAAGAATGGTTTATCCACTCCGACGGATCCGCCAACTCCAAGTTCGGGGACGGAACCCTCGATCTGACCCCTCCCGGAGATGAACCCCCCGACCTATACATCCACGAGCCGGGGGTTCCGGTTCCATCAATGGGTGGCCACTCTTGCTGTTTCGACACTATCACCCCGATGGGCCCTGCCGATCAGCACACAGCTGAAGTTTCCCGGATGGTTCTCGTGTACACTTCCGCCCCCCTTAAAGAGAACATCGAGTTGGTCGGCGATGTGGAGGTAACCCTGTACGCGGCCAGCACCGCCGTGGACACCGATTTCTGCGCCCGACTGTGTGTAGTGGACGAATCAGGAAAGTCGGTCAACCTTCAGGAAGGAATCCTACGAGCGCGGTACCGCGACTCTCTGACACACCCCAAGCTCCTCACCCCCGGTGAAGTCTACGAGTTCAAGATCGAACTCGGCCCGGTAGGCGCCCGAATCGGAGCAGGATCGCGGCTCCGGCTCACCATTGCCAGCTCCGACTTCCCCCAATGGGATCGAAACCTGAATACCGGCGCCCGACCTCTCACCGACGGTCCGCTGGAATCGAATCCGGCCACCCAGACGGTTTTACATAACCGTTCCTACCCCACCCGGATAAACCTTCCCGCGATACGAGGCCTGACGAGGATCTGATGGTACGGATCGGAAGCCCCAACCCATCACGCCTCAGCAACCTCACACCTCTCCGATCCGGCCTACTCGAGGTGCAGTCCGCAAGGGTGCCGAGAACGAAGCATGGCAGGCGATGGCCGAACGCAGGAGGGACCTTCGGATGACCCCTCGCAACCACTTGGCCAAGACCGCGTTCACCGTCGTTATAGCAGTGATCGTTTCTTTGCTGGTTCCTCCACCTGCGGCCGTACACGCTGCGTCGGAGGAGGGGGCTTCATCGGCAGGGAGCGAGGCGAGGGACCGACTCACAGCGAACTTCGCCGCCTTGCTCTCACTACCGGAATCCCCTGACTCGACATGTGTCTCCGCGTCCCTGGACGACCATCGGATCTTCGAGGAGCGTTCCGATGAGCCCTTGGCGCCTGCGTCCTTGATGAAGATCGTTACCGCCGCCGCCGCACTCGAGGTATTCCGCCCCGACGAGGTCTTTACTACCGAAGTGGTTGCCGACAGTGATGCAATAGCAACGATTAGTGACGGAGTGCTCAAGGGAGACCTTTACCTGATCGGCCAGGGTGACCCGGTGCTATCCACACCCCGCTACATAGGCCGTTACCCGGTCCCGGTAGCCCACACGGACATCACGAAGCTGGCTGACAAGACATTCGCGTCCCTGACCGCCCGCGGCGTTACTCGCATCGAGGGCGGGTTGGTAGGAGACGAACTCTGGTTCCCCGACCAACAACGTGACTACACCGGCGAGCGCCTATCAGAAGGTAGTGAACCGGTTTGGAAGACATCTTTCGTATGGGCTAACGATGCCGGCCCGCTCTCCGCATTGCTTCTCAACAGCGGCTACTCCTCGTATTCATGGGCGCTAGTGAGCCCGTCTCATGTGCGGGCGGCGGATCCGGCACAGCATGCGGCGTCTGTATTCGATGACCTCCTAGAGGCGAAGGGAATGGTCATTACCCAGCGGCCCCGGTCTGCGGCTGCACCCGTTCCTAGTCTGCGGTCGTCCTTAGGCGCCGTCGACTCGCCGCCCGTTTCCGAGATACTGGCCCGCATGCTGACGAGATCCGACAACACCATTGCGGAGATAATGTTCCGCCAGGTCGGTCGCCGTACCGGCGGATCGGACCGGGCCTCCGCCGCGGCCGGAATCCATACGATCCTACGTCAGCGGCTGGGACCGTTAGCCGACGAACTAGTGATCGCCGATGGTTCGGGGTTGTCATACTCCAACCGTCTCACCTGCGCTGCGGTGACCGAACTCCTCCGGCTCGCCGGCCCCGGATCGCCGCTTGTGGAAGGTCTAGCCGGCGCGGGGGAGTCCGGAACCCTCAAGAACTGCCGTCCGACCCGGACTTCTGACAACGGTGTTGGGCTCAATATGGTGAGGGCCAAGACCGGTACGTTGAACCATGCGACCGCTCTGGCCGGTAGTACGGTGGCGCCCAATGGCGAAACCCTGACCTTCGCAACGATCTCCAACGGACCCGGCCTGATTCTCCTAGGCGCCTGCAACCGGCTTCGGAGAACCGTCTTGAACGCCGCCGCCAACTACACGTACGGACCGGATGCACCGGAGACTCAGGAACATCCTTCCGACCGAGCGGCGCTGCTGGCCTTGTTCAACAATACCGGGGGCGCCGATACCTGGTTCAATACATGGGGGTGGGGGACCGTCAACCCTCTAGACCGGTGGCATGGCGTGACGACGGACTCGTCGGGTCGCGTTGTCGGTATCGACCTCAGTGGACCTTTCGGTAACGGACTCTCGGGTCGGATTCCCGATGAGATCGGCCTGCTAACCCAACTCGCTCTTCTAGACCTGAGGGGTAACGACTTGAGGGGATGGCTGCCCGGCCAGGTCTCGGGATTGAGAAAGCTCTCGGATCTACGTCTCGAGGGGACCGGATTGTGCCTTCCGGACGCTTTGGAGGATCTCGGGCTTCCCTTCCAGATGGGGGTTGCGCAAGTGAATACCTGTCTCTCGTTTGACGATTGGGCCGGTAGTTCTCACGAGAAGGCGCTCGATGCTCTGGCAAGGAGAGGCATCCTGGACGGCACGCAATGTGCCCCTGACCGCATGTGTCCGTATGAACCGATTGATAGGTGGACCATGGGAGTGTGGATGGTACGGGCAACCGAGCCCCGGACACCGACCATGCTCGAGATGTCACGGTTCGAGGATGTCGAATCCGAAGCGTGGTGGGCCTCCTATATAGAACGTCTGGCCGAGTTGCAGATCACTGCCGGGTGCGCCAATAGCCCGTTGCGCTTCTGCCCGGATGCCACGGTTACCAGGGCGCAGATGGCGTCGTTTCTGGTCCGGTTGCTAGACCTGGATCCGGCGCCGTCCGCCGGGTTCGCCGACACCGCAGGCAACTATCACCAGGCGGCCATCGATGCGCTCGCCGCCTCCGGAATAACCACGGGCTGCCGGGCGGAACCGCTGTCGTACTGTCCGGACCAACCGGTCACCCGTGCCCAGATGGCAACCTTCATCGCCAGATCATTGGGTCTTACCTGAAGCGATCCCGCTCGCCTGTGACCTGCCCTGGTCTTTGTAATTCATTCATCGCCTAACCCCGACCAGGACATCCATTCACGAGATGGATGGATATCATCCAGGTGATGGATGGAAATCTGCTACCTCGCCTCGTCCAGGAAAGCCTGGACGAGTATCTCGGTATCATGCCCGCCGTCGTGGTTACCGGGGCTCGCCAGACAGGTAAGAGCACGCTGGCCTCCGAACTCACGACTACGCCGAGACTCTTCCTGTCCCTTGATGACTTCGACCTGCTCGACCAGGCTCGCCGAGACCCGGACTCGCTACTCGCAGGCACTCAACCGGTAACCCTGGATGAGATTCAACGAGAGCCCCGACTCCTGCACGCTGTCAAGCGGGGTATTCGCGTGTTGTGGGGTGTTGAGTTCGCGGGTTAGGGCTGTTGGTGGGGGTTCTGGCCTGTTTCAGGGTGTTCGGGGTGGGATTGGCCGGTGTTCGGGGGTGTGTGTCAGTGGTTGCGGGGGGGTGTCCCTGTCTTGTTGTCAAGCCGCGTCGGGTAGTTTTTGGGGTTGTGTGCGTGGTTGGTAGGGGGTTCGGGTTTTTAGCATGGCGAGGATGATGTTGCAGCGTCGGCGGGCGACGCAGATGACCGCGGCGTTGTGTTTTTTGCCTTGGGCTCGTTTGCGTTGGTAGTAGGCGCGGGCGTCGGGGTCGTGTCGGGTGGCGACGAACGCGGCGATGAACATGGCGTTTTTGAGTCGGTGGTTACCCCTCTTCGTGACCGTCGGGTGGTGTGGCTGCGTCCGGATTGGTGGTCTACGGGTGCTAGGCCGGCGTAGGCGGCTAGCCGTGCGGGGTTGGCGAAACGGCTACGGTCGCCGATCTCGGCTAGGGTTCTCGCTCCTGTGCGGGGTCCGAACCCGCACATGCTGTTGAGGACTTTTCCCAGCGGATGTTCCCCGAAGGCTTGTTCGATGTCAGCTGCGAGGCTTTCTCGCCGGTTGATGATCCGGTCCAGGTCGGCGGCGAGATCGCTAATAGTCTCGCCCCAGGTCGCCTCGGCAACCACGGTGACGGTCTGGGAACGGAGCGCAGCCCAGATCCGGTCGGTGAGTGTGGCGGCGGTGCGCTTGGACCGCCGCGAGATCAGCGTCCGGACGCGGGTTTTGCCGGCGGTCCGCAACGCGGTGGGTGTGGGGTATTTCACCAGCGCATCCCTGAAACCGGGTGTCGACACCAACCTGTCTCCCAGAGCCGGGGACACGGCTAATAGGCCGTCACGTAGGCGGTTCACACACCTGGTGGCGTCAGTCGCCAGGTCCGTGTCCCGACCGTTGAGGATACGCAGACGGGCCAACAACCCGTCGGTTATAGAAGTCCAGGTCAGCCGGTCGGCGTTCCGCCAAGCGAAATCGGCCAACACCCGGGCGTCTTTGGGATCGGTCTTGGCCGCACCCGCATACAGGTCAGCGGCTCGGCGCATCGTCAAACCAGTGACGTAAGCCACCGGAATCGACATCCCCGCAGCTACGGTGAGAACCAGCGCAGCCGCCGACGAGGTCATGTCAACCACCAACGCCGGACGACCACGCTCCGCGGCGTCGCTGATCATCCGCCGAATGGCCCCCTCGTCGTTGGGAACCGGACGAGCGAACAACGCCTCACCACCCGCCGATACCACACAGGCATAATGTTTGTCTTTGGCGATGTCCACACCGACGAACACCTCCGGAACGGGATTGGGTCTATCACCCATCAGCTGATCCTCTCTGGTCTAAGACACATACGGCAGCTACCCGGGGTACCACACGCCTCAACCACTTTACGAACCAGCCCCCTAACGGTGCATGTCCCTGTAAGAGGTCGCAGGCACCCGACCACGGCGGGTGGCAACACCCCCCAGGCCATCTCTCTGACAGGGGGACAAAGCCCTGCCCGCCGCGGCGAGCAACCAGCCCCGATGCTCACACATCAGAACTACCCAACAAGGTAAAGGGGGTAGCTGGGCGGACGTTGGACTCCCTGGTGTCGTTAGTGTGCGCTATCATGTAATAGGCCATCTCAGCATTGGAGAAGCGTTCGGATGATTGAGCCCACCCGTGTCGAAGCCCGCGACGGCTACTGTATCTACATCGAGTTCGACGACGGCGAAGCCGGGGAAGTAGACCTGTCGCATCTGGCCGGCCGGGGGGTGTTCACCGCGTGGGAAGACCGCACGTTCTTCGAGAACGTCTACATCGTCCCTCCCCGTACTATCGCCTGGGGGAACGGCTTGGACTTGTGCCCGGACGCTCTGTACATACGCCTGACGGGTAAGTCGTTAGCCGACATCGGGTGGGGTGTAAGTGCCTGAGCTGAGCCGCTTCTACGGGATCGTCATCGAGATGAACTATGACGACCACGACCCGCCACATTTTCACGCGAAGTACAGCGGCGACGAAGGGACTGTCGACATCTCCAGCCTAGAAGTGACGGGTCGCCTGCCCAACCGCGCCCGGCGTCGGGTTCTGGAGTGGGCATCAATCCATCAGGACGAGCTGCTCGACAGATGGGAGCGGGCTAGCCGGCACGAGCCGCTTCCCCGGATCGCGCCGCTGCCGTGAACAGCACCAGTGGTCATCTGTTGCCGCCGCCCGCCGCCCGGTTGCCGTCGCATCCAGGTTCAGCGGTCCAGTCGAGATGGGGTGACCTCCCCGAGCAAGCGAGTCCCAGGCGTCTAGGAGGGTGCTGAGAAACCCCGCACAAAGGAGTTCAGCCGCTAACCCGCAACCCTCTGACCAGGCGGTCTGCCGACCACCTAACCCCGAAAGACTCGTTTTTCAGCACTCTCCTAGAAGAGCCTGCTGATTCTCTCTTACATATCTGCCTACTCGCGCTGCTGGCGTCTTCCACGGCGTAGGTGCCGTAGGAGAGGCCACCACCGTTCCCACTGTTTGATCTGCCGGCGCGTGAAACGACCCAGCGGTTCGGGGCCATGCCGTTCCATCTGGGATGGGCTGATATCAATGCCAAGGTTGAGGATTGGCTGGAAGTTGTGACCGCACAACCACAGGACTATGTGGATTGGCGAAGGATGGTTCGGTCCGGCGGTTTCCCGTTTCCCGCTCTACACCTGACATCCGACCGGGAACGGTCGGTGTGGTTCGATGGCTACATATGTACGTATCTCGAACGCGACCTGCAGGCCACTCTCCTCGATCGCCGCCCTACCCGACTTCCGGCGACTGATGCGAGCAACGGCTCTTCGAATAGGCGGGCTTGTCAACCAGACCAAACTCGGACGCGACGTAGCGCTGCCCCAGTCCACGGTCCATCGCTACCTGAACCTCCTCGAGACTTCATACTTGCTGGTAAGGCTTCCCGCCTACGCGGTAAATCGGACCAAACGACTCATCAAGTCGCCGAAGCTCTACTGGGGGGATACGGGCGTGGCCATGCATCTCACGCAGGAAACGGCGCCCGGGGGCGCACACTTGGAGAACCTGGTCCTGAACGATCTGCTGGCCTGGAGGGACGCGCGGCTTGCCAGGGCAGAGATTCTCTACTGGCGTACGACGGCCGGAGAAGAAGTGGACTTCGTGGTGGAGGCGGGGGACAAACTGTTGCCGATCGAGGTCAAGTCAACCAGCCGGCCACGTTTCCGGGACATCCGCAACCTGCTCAGGTTCCAAACCGAGTATGCCGACCAGGTCGAGGGCGGGCTCCTGCTCCACACCGGTGACACCGTCGAATGGCCGGCCCCCGGAGTCCTCGCCGCTCCCTGGTGGCAAGTGCTGTGATCTTGGCCGACTGTCGACCTCAGACACCTTCCAGAAGGCCTAACGACTCGGCGTTCTCCTCGACGTAGCCGGCCACCTCATCTACCGCCGAAGTGAAGCCGCCGGCCGCCCTGCTGAGATTGGCGAGCGCCGCGCGGCGGGCCGAGCCGTCCTCGGGTACCGGCAGGCGGAGCCCCTCCAGCATCGCTTCCGCCGGGGGAACGAGACCGGCGGCCATCTCGATAACTACCGCTCCACGGTCCGCGAGAGGTTCTGGAACCTCGTGGTTCCCGACTGCCTCCCGCAAGGCCGTAATCCGGTCTAGCACCTCGATGAGAGCCGATTCGGTGACGCGGTAGGTGGCGTCGGGTTCCTTGCTATCCCAGGCCAGGTTGGTCTCGTTGCTGGATTCCACCAACTCGGCCAGCATCACTTTGAATCGGGACAAACCCTGTACGTAGGCCGTTGCTTCAACCGAGAGTGTCCCGGAAGCCTGGGAGGTGGTGGTTGTGGTTGTTTCTTCCGGCGGATCGACGATCGGCTGCGTGGAAGCGGTGGTGGTTGGTGACATGGTGGTCAAACCCAGGTCCGACGCGTTTTCCTCCATGTACAGGAGCAGATCGTCCACGCTGCGATTGAACACGTCCACACCCACGATGAAATCGGTAAGAGCTGCCCTCCTGACGGTTCCGTCGTCAGGAGGCGGGAGACGCAGACCCGCCAGCACCTCCGAGACCAGATCGGCTAGCCTCACCGCATTCTGGAGAGGTCCCTCAGGAGCGTCGTACCGGTCGCGGAGAGCGTCCGGAACTACTTGGCTTCGCACCATCTGCCCGAAATCTCCGACCCTCTGAACCACATCGACGATCGATGCTTCAACGTCATCAAATCGGACTCCGGTCACTGCCCGGTTGTCCCAGTCGGAATTGGCGGCGCTGATCTCGACGACCATCCCTTGCAGAGTGACTTTGAAACCGTCCAGGGCCTCCCGGTAGGCCGACCCCTCGGGGCTCAGTACCTCAAAGAGCACCGTAGGCGAGGTCGTGGTTCTCGCCTCCTCCTGGCCGGATGTACTCGAAGTGGTCCCGCCGGTCGTAACCGAGGGATTCGAACCGGTAGAGGGTTCAGGCTCTCCACCCGTTTCCATCGCCGTTGTCTCCGGGAGTGAAGAGGAGTCGGTCTCGGGCGAGTTCTCCCGTGTCAGAACGAAAACGAGTACCGCCACGACAACAACGCCGAACAAGACGTGCGCGTATCGATTCCGCACCAGCGGTCCCTGCCGATCTGCACTCATGCGCCACCCCTACCACGGACCACGAGACGTCTGCTCCGTACTCGCTCGCTGGGCGAATACCCGGTCGCCATACCCAGCCGTTCTCCTCCAACCTTGTGTGAGTAACGAGAATGATCTTATAGCCTGACACGCGCCGTTTCGCGCCAATCCGGCCTAGATCTCCCAACACCAACTGAATAGGTTCGGGAGGGCAACCGAACGGACAAGTTGATAGATTCCATCCTGAGCGACCATGGAGGTAAGTGAGGATGATCAAACTCATCGGGACGGCATATAAGAGGGACGACTTCACATCGGAGGAGTTCTTCGACTACTGGTTTGACGTTCATGCGCCGATCTCCGCCAAGCTACCCGGACTGCGCGGTTACGTAGTGTCGGAGGTGGTACGGAAACTGGGCGGGGAACTTGAAACCGAGGCCTTCGTCGAGCAGTGGTATGACGATGAGGACGCCTGGGACCGAGCCTCCGCCACCGACCAAGCCTCTCTCGCCTGGGAGGACGTGGGCAAGTACGCCAAAACCACCGGGACCTTCTGGGTAGTCAAGGAACATGTAATCGTTCCTCCACCGGACCGCGGTCCGGGCCTCGCTGATTCGTGGAAGGAGTGAGAATGGGGCGATTCGAAGGCAAGAACGTTTTTGTTACCGGCGCCGGTAGCGGCTTCGGGAGGCGTACCGCGCAGCGGTTCGCCGAGGAAGGGGCTCGTCACATATATATGGTGGACTACAACCGGCAGCGGCTGGATGAGACCGCCCCCACCATCGAAGCATTCGGGGCGATCCCACACAAGATATGCCTGGACATGGGTGAAATGGACAACTGCGTGGATGCCATGGCCCGAGCCTTGGCTATCGACCCGAAGTTGGATGTGCTGGTGTCCAATGCCGCCGCGTGGAACGACGAGCAATTCATTAACTTAACCAACTCCGATTGGCGACGAATCCTCTCTGTAAACCTAGACGCCTACTTCGTTCTGGCGCGTGAAGCGGCCGCTGCAATGAAGAAGACCGGTGGGGGAGTGATTCTGTTCACCGCGTCGATCGTCGCTATGGGTCATGGCCGCGGCTTCACCGCGTACTGCGTTTCCAAGGCGGCGCTGGTTTCCCTGGCCAGAGCGATTGCAGTCGAGTGCGCCCCCTACGGGATAAGGGCGAATTGTGTTAGCCCCGGCCCCGCCGACACCCAGCAATCAGTAGACCTGGTTGGCGAGGAACTGATGAACAAGTGGCGCCAACACGGCTTTCCGGTTGTCCCGGCCAACCGGTTGGCGGACGACATCGACATTGCCGAAGCCTTCCTGTATCTAGCGTCCGATGCGGCCAAGTACGTCAGCGGAGTTAACTTGATAGTCGACGGCGCCCTCACGGCCCAGACCTATGACGTGCCTGAACACTGACACGGACACTCACACCGTGGTAACGGGTAGGTAACCGTTCAACGGCCGGCCAGATCCACCGCTGTGCCGGCCAGGATCTCGGCCGCTAGAGCAGTCTCCTCGATGCCCACCCACTCCTCGTCGGAATGTGCCTGGTCGATACTGCCCGGTCCGAAAACGACACAACTGATTCCGGCCGGTCCGAAGGCGGAGGCGTCGGTGCCATAGGTCACGCCTATCGGCTCGGTTGGCTCTCCAAGTACGGCTTGACGAGACCGTCCTAGCGCGAGCACCACCGGGCTGTTGATCGGCGTGTCCAGAGCCGCCGTCACCAGAAACGGATCCCTCCGCTGTACGCGCACTCCCTGCAAACCGTCCAGGAGGCGATCGAATCCGGCCAGCACCTCGCCGGCGTCCTCTCCGGGGATCACCCTCCGGTCAAGGCCGATGACACATTCGGCGGGAACCACGTTCATGCCCGACCCTCCGTTAATGGTGGTGACGGTCAAGGTGGCCGGACCCACCAAACGGTGACCATCCGCATCGAGGGACGGAATGTAGTCGCCTTCTAGAGACTCGAGAACCCTGGACATGGCATGGATGGCGTTGCGTCCGAGATGGGGTTTGGACGAGTGGGCCGGAATACCGGAAGTGGAGATCTCGAAACGGACAACCCCTTTGTGGGCAGTGGCTATCTCGAGACCGGTCGGCTCGCCGACCACCGCCATCTCGATCTCCGGGTGCTCCACGACCAGAGCCTCGGCGCCGGTACCGGCCACCTCCTCATCGATACCCCCTACCAAGATGACCGTGGCCCGCTCGGATCGGTCGATGGATCTGAGCAACCGGAGCGATTCGACCATCGATACCAGGGAACCCTTCGTATCACATGCGCCCCGCCCGTACACCGAGCCCCCTGAAGAGATGGCTCTTGTCGTGGCCTTGCCCGATAGGCCAACCGTATCTAGGTGGGCGTGGAACATGACCACCGGCGCTCCGTCGCACCCGGGAAGCGTCGCCACGATGTTGTCTCTACCCTTCGGGTGAACGACCTCCCGCACCGGACTGAACCCGTCCGCTTCCAGATCAGCAAAAAGCACATCGGCTAGGGGAGCTTCGCCTTGACCACCATCGATTGCCGGATTGACGGAATGGGTACCTACGTAGCGGAGGAGGAGACGCTCCACTCGGTCACGATCGGCCCGGCTAGCGAAGTTGAGAACCATGTATGAACCTTACCCAGCCATCGAACGCCTCCTACAATTCTCGTTCTTAGAACTCGAACGGGAGTAACACCATGTGCACCACCGGATTCCTCCGTCTCGGTCCCGACGACTACCTGTTGTTCAAGAACAAGGACTTCGGTCGTGACGCTTTCGACGATCGATTGGTCCTCGAAACGGACGTATTCGGTGTGGAGGGCATCACCACTTGGTTTGGTACCGATCCGAACCTGGACCGCTTCTCGGGCTTTTCCATCGGCGCCAACTCATCCGGCCTCCTCGTATGTGATGCGAATGTTCGGACCCTGCCTGACCACGCCAACTACGACGATCTAGTCGAGATCGCTCTTCGGGAGGGCGACGACGTAGATTCCGGAGTTGCCGCTGTTCGAAGAGCGGTGGCCGCGCAGCCTTATCTTTGGGGAAACCTGATCCTCATCGACAACCATACCCAGGCTGCAGTAGAGGTCAGGAGTCGAGAAACGGCGGTGCTCCGACCTGCCGGCGCCACCGCGCGGGCCAACCATCACACAAAGCTCGGAATCCATCCTGGTAACGACGACACCGTTACTACCGAAGCCCGGATGAGTTCCGCCCAGCGGCACTTGGACCGGGCGGGAACGGTGGACGACGTCCTAGCGCTGATACGGAGCCATGACCAGGGTGATACGGGGATCTGCAACCACACCAACTACACGACGGTGTACAGCTACGTGCTCAGGCACAGGGCAGGAAGGACGACCCTCCTCGTCCGGCGTGGCAGACCCTGCGGGACCCAACCGCTGGTCGAGCTTCCGTTACCCATTGGTGAAACCTGGTCACCCCAGGCAGCCGCGGACTTTATGACTCGCTACCCGTCGTCGAGGGTGCCTACCTCCGTCTGAATAGGTTTTGTCTGGACCTCCTTTCTCGTTGGGAAAGTGTACGTTTACGCACGCTCTACAAGATAGGCAGGCAGCGCGGGATCTCGGAAGCTACGGTACCGAGATCCGCAAGTCCTTCGCACTGCTTCACTGTCAAGAACCGCATGCAGCGCCGTCGCAGCGTGAAACAGCCGGGACAGTCGGGAGGGCCGAATCAGAATCACAACCGGAAACCGAGGGCTATATCACGCAGATGCTTCCGGCGCTGCCCGGCGTCAGGGATCACCGTGTGTACCAGGTTCCAGAAATCGGAGGAGTGGTTTCTGATCGTAAGGTGAGCAAGCTCATGCACCACCACGTATTCGATCAAGGTCGGATCAAGCATCACTACCCTCCAGTTGAACCTTAAGGTACCGTCAGGCCCGCAGCTGCCCCAGCGGCTTTTCTGGTTCCGTATGAGTATCCGGGACTTCTCCTCCCTGCCCAATACCGGCCACCACAGGTCTACCATCTCCGGAAGGACTTCCGATGCGCGCGCCTTGTACCATTCGAGAAAGGCGCCACCCACCTGTTCCCTGCGGAGTTCATGGTCGAGACCGGCCGGCTCGATCACAGTGAATCTTCCCTCCGACATCCGTACCTGAGGAATCCGCACACCCGTCGCTTCAAAGCACATCGGTACTTCACGGCCGAGGTAAGGCAAGGTCTCCCCGTCGGTAAACCGCAACGGCTCGATCGCATCGAACCTGTCCGTATGTTCCAGTATCCATGAAGCCCTATCACGTACGAATCTTCGCAAGTCACGATCGGAAGCTGCCCACGGTGCGTAGACCCTCACCCCTTCCTTGCTCACCTTTACCTCGATAGTCTTCTTCCGTCGCTTACTCCGGCGCACTTCGTACTCGATGGATCGGTCACCGTATTCGATGGTGTCTCGGTCGATCACTACATAAACCCTTCCGTACATCGATCAGCAAGACCTGGCGGGTCGGTCATCCGGCGCTGATATTCCACCCCCCTCCCAGGAGCACCGGAGAGGTCGGCGCCATGTCGAAACCACCTCTCACGAAGCCTAGGCATCGGTCGTTGTGCGACGGTTATGACGACTGCTCGCGTCCTATCTCTCCTTTGAATACACCACTCGATCCATCATGTCTAGGGTTTGGTTATGTTGTAGTAATTTGTTGGAGACCTGAGGAACTATCCGGCCCCGGAAGGTGGTTCGATCCGCCCGGCAGCCAGGAGGCGGCGGAAGTTCTCTATCGTTCCGGATACGCCATCCTCTAGGGAGCGTTGCCGGAAACCGATGATCCGGTCCAATCCGGCGCCATCGATGATCGAGGGCAGTGGGAAAGGGTCGGTATCGAAAGTGGTCTCGACTCCCGGACAGGTGTTGTCGATAATCTCTGCAACCTCGGAGATGTCAGCCACCGGACCGCCCACGTTGTGAACCAACGCGGTTTCTGATTCGAGCCGGGCGGCCGCAATGAAGATGGCCGCCATGTCCTGGGCGTGCTGGTAGGTGACCGCTCCACCGTATCCGATGTGTCCGGACTGTCCCGCGGCGGCTGCCAGCATTACCCGGGTGGCGCCCGACGTGAGTCCTTGATCCCGCCCGACCCCGTAGATCACCGAAGGTCGAAGCCCCACTGATCCGACCCCCCAATCGGCCGCGTAAATGCGGGCCGTCCATTCGTTAGCCTGCTTGTACGCGCCGTACAGGGTGGCGGGCGCCGCAGGCGAATCGTCGTGGACTACCCCACCTTCATACATGTCGGCCGGACCGAAGACCCCGATGGAACTTGCGTAGGTGACGCCCCGCACCTGCCCTCCCGATCGGCGGGCGGATTCCAGCACGTTCAGCGTACCGGTCACATTCACCAGAGAGCCGTTGATAGGATCGGCCGCACAGAATGGGACCTGAAGTCCCGCCAGGTGGACTATGTGGGTGATGCCCTCTTCCCTAACCACCCGCTCAACTGCCGAGATGTCCCTGATGTCCCCCTTCTTGATGGCCACCCCCGACATCTCGTCATCGCCCAACACCAGACGTAGCCGGTAAGGGTCGTCTGCAATGTCGAACGCCACCACCGCAGTGCCCTGCTTGATTAGTTCGTGAACCGCCCAAGCTCCTATGCACCCGCCCGATCCGGTTACGAGAATGCGCTCGGTATCGATCATTTCGATCATTCCTCCCAGTCTTTTGTCCAAGGTCACACCATTTATAGATAAGATAATGTGCTAGGCATAGGGCGCGATCGAAGGAGGGACGCGTATGGGCAGGTCATGGATGGAGTCCGACTTCGGTTCCGAGGTCACCGAACTCACCAATCAGTACAAGGCCAAGGAGATCGGCAGGCGGCAGTTCATGAAGCGCCTCGGCGCAGCCGGCATCGGAGTGGCGGCGGCGGCATCGATTCTGGCTGCGTGCGGTGATGATGAGCCGGAGACGACCTCGGCGACAACTCCGGCGCCCACCACCACGGACGCCATGACTGACGAAACTCCTGACACGACCGCCGCGATGGAGGAACCCGAACCGGACATGATGGGTCCGACCGTAGGGGGTACGTTGCGCGAGGGGTACAACCGTGATGTCTCCAAGCATGACCCCCTCACGACCAACTGGTACGACCCGGCGTTCTTCGCCATCTACGAGGCGATCCTTTCCAATGATCCGAGCGGCGCCACGGTTCCCCAGTTCGCCTCCGGCTTTTCCGCATCAGACGATGGGCTCGAGTATCGATTCACGATTCCGGAAGGAAAGCTGTCTCACTCGGGTGGAACCATCGACGCCGGGATGGTGGCCGAGTTCTACCGTTCCGTCCAGCAGTACAGCTTTATCGCGGGCCTCGCCGCTCCGGTCGACACTTACGAGGCCGAGGGCAACGAAGTCATCATGAAGATGAAGAACCCCTGGGTCGGAGCATTGGGACCGCACAAGACCGGTTACTGGAGAATCATCAACATCAACACCTGGAAGGAACATTCCCTGACCGCAGACGGCGAACTCGACGCCGCCTCTACCTTCGGCACGGAAGTGGCCGACGGAACCGGTCCGTTTACCCATGAGGAGTGGGTACCGGGTAGCCACGTTCTAGTCAGGCGCTGGGAGGACTATCCCGGCTCGCAAACACCCTTCTTCGAGAACAAGGGCGGGGCCTACCTGGACGCGGTTCGTTGGACGGTCATAACCGAGGCCGGACAGCGGGCTACCCAGCTGGAGAACGGCGACATCGACACTCTGATCAACCCGGCCCACCAGGATATCGCCAGGCTGGAGTCGAACTCGGACCTGACGGTGATCAGGCACCCGGAATGGTCCGGCTATCACCTGTCGATGAACCGTGATTACGCGGAGTTCTTCGGTGATCGGCTTACCCGTCAGGGCCTATCCCATGCGCTCGACCGCGAAGGAATGGTTCAGGCCATCCTCTTCGGCAATGGCGCCCCCACCTACGGTCCATTCCCGACCACCGACCGGAACTACGAACCTTCCGTCGAACAGTTCAACCAGTTCGATATCGATCTCGCCAACCAGAAACTGGACGAGGCCGGATGGTCCATGGGAAGCGACGGCGTAAGGGAGCGCGACGGGGTCAAGTTCGAGTTCCGGTACCTGGTAGAGGACGAAACGACCCAGAAGTCGGTCGCGGAAGCGGTACAGGCCCAGTTCTCCAATGTGGGAGTGAGGGCGAACCTCGATGTGGTCGACCGGGCGCTTGCCTTCGAGCAGCAGAGCGGACCGGGCCGCGATTCGGTCGAGATGTCGCTCTTCTTCTGGTTGTGGCCCATCCCGCTGGATGTTCTCATCCTCTTCGGGGGATCGCAGTTCATCCCGGTGCCCAACTTCTCGCACGCCGCCGAGCCGCGGGTCGACGAAGCCATCAGCAACTGGCAAAGCTCGGCTACCGACGCCGAAGCCCAAGCGGCGGCCTCGGAGTTCCAGCTTGCGTGGGCGGAGGAACTGCCGTTCATCCCGCTCATGAACCAGAACGCCACTTTCGTTCACAACAACAAGGTGCATGGATGGCAACCGTTCGTGTGGAACCTGTATCCCTACTACAACGACACCTGGATCGAGGCGTAGCCTCAGACACACATCCAATCCCGACCGGACGAACAACGGAGTGGGGTCCGCGAGACGCGGGCCCCACTCGTGGTTGAGAAGGGTGGTCGATGAAGCTCCTGCTGGTGCGGACCGCCTACTTGGTGCTGATCGTGCTGGTCTCCTCCGTGGCGGTGTTCTACGCCATCAGGCTATCGGGTGGCGATGCGGTAGCGGCGGTGATCCAACCGGGCTCCGCCTCCCTTGAAGCGCGTGAACAACTACGAGAGTTGTGGGGTCTGAACCTCCCCATACACGAGCAGTACCTCACCTACATGGGAAGCCTGCTGCGGGGTGACCTCGGAAACTCGCTGACCAACAGCACTCCAATCGTGAACATGCTGGTAATCCACGGTCGTCACAGCCTGATGCTGGGTGGAGCGGCTTTCGTGCTGGTGTTCGGCTTGGGGGTCCCGCTGGGAATACTGGCCTCCCTAAGAAGGAACAGCGCGGTGGATGCTTCCATCATGAGCTTCTCGGTTGCGGGTATGGCGGTTCCCAACTTCTGGCTGGCTCTGCTGGCGGTATGGCTGTTCGCATCCACCCTCCACTGGTTACCGACCGCGGGATGTTGCAGCCCGCGTCACCTCGTCCTACCCGCGGTAGTACTGGCCATGGAAGGGCTAGCCCTGACGGTGCGCATGACCCGCTCGGCCATGCTGGAAAATCTGGAGCGGGATTTCGTGCGAACCCTACGGGCGGGGGGACTTTCCGAGTTCAGGGTGATCGGAAGGCACGTCCTCCGGAATGCCCTGATACCGGTCGTGTCGTTGGCCGGCCTCCGGATCGGCCAGATCGTCGGTTACGCTCTGGTCGTCGAAACCATATTCGGGTGGCCCGGACTCGGCCAAGTACTGGTCAATGCCGTGCTGAGACGAGACTACCCGGTCGCCCAGTTCTTCTCCCTGCTGCTCGTAGCCTTGGTAGTGCTCGGCAACTGGCTGGCCGATCTGGGCTATCAAGCGACCAATCCTCGCCTTCGCGCGGGACGGCCGGGAGTATGATGTCTTCGGAGCCGGAGGACTACTAATGGTCGAGCCAACAAGTTCCCATCTTGAAGCATGGAACGCCCGCCTCCTCGAATACGAGGAAAGCAGGAGGGTAGGCCCGGTTCAGGCCGCGTTCGAACGAATGCGCAGGAACAAACTGCTCTTGTTGGGCAGTGCGCTAGGACTGGTGGTATTGGGCGCCGGGGTCCTCGGTCCGATAATCTCGGGGGCCGACCCCACCGTCCAGAGCTTCTCGACTACCAACCAACCCCCCGGCGTCGAAGGCCACCTACTCGGCACCGATCACCTGGGGCGGGATCTCGCGGTGCGTACCTTCGTAGGCATACGGGTGAGCCTGATGGTGGCGGCGGGGGTCACCCTACTCTCGCTTGTACTGGGTCTGCTGCTGGGCATGGTGGGCGGCTTCCTCGGGGGATGGCGAGACCGCACCATTCGGGGAGTTGTCGATTTCGTGTGGGGATTCCCGCTGATCCTGGTGGCGGTCCTGTTTGCCGGTGGTCTGGGGGAGGGGCTGTTCCCGGTCATCCTGGCGGTCGGTCTCGTCAACACCGCGGCGATAGCTCGTGTTGTCCGGGGCGAGGTTCTGACTCTGAGCGAACGGGAGTTCATCGAAGCGGCCCGCGCAGGCGGTCTATCCACCATCCGGATCATGACCAAGCACCTCTTCCCGAACATCCTGGCGCCTGCCCTCGTGCTCGCCTCGTACTACGTGGCGGTAGCGATAATCGCCGAAGCTGCGCTGTCGTTCATCGGTCTCGGCGCCCAACCCCCCACGCCCAGCTTGGGCGGCATGGTGTCCGACGGGCGTAACTTCCTCCAGTTGAACCACTGGGGTTCCACCATTCCCGGACTGACGATCGTGCTGCTCGTCCTCGCCGTTTCGCTGATCGGCGACGGCCTGAGGGATGTGTTCGATCCCCGACTCCGCCACGAAGCCAAAGGGGTGGAGGAAGAATGAAAAGAGTAATCGCTCGCACCGCCTACATGGTCATCGTCCTCGTGCTCTCGTCCATCGCCGTCTTCTACGCCATCCGGTTGTCAGGGGGTGACGCGGTAGCTGCCCGGGTCCCGGCATCCGCGTCCGCCGAGGAGCGGGAAGCGGTAAGAGAGCAACTCGGGCTCAACGATCCCTTCCACCAGCAGTACTTCGACTACGTCAGGAGCATCCTTTCAGGTGACCTCGGTAACTCGCTTACCAACAACGCCCGGATCTCCACGCTGATCGCTGAGCACGGGAAGAACAGCCTCATTCTGGGAGTAGCCGCCTTCGTGCTGGTATTCGGCCTCGGCATTCCTCTGGGTCTCCTCGCGTCCTTGCGAAGAAACTCCTGGTGGGATGGAGGGATCATGACCTTTTCGGTAGCCGGTATGGCGGTGCCGAACTTCTGGCTGGCTCTTTTGGCCGTTTGGTTATTCGCCTCCGTACTCGGATGGCTACCTTCGGCCGGATGTTGCGGGCCTAAGCAGTTGGTGCTCCCGTCGGTGGTGCTGGCGATGGAGGGAATGGCCCTCACCGTGCGAATGACCCGCTCGGCCATGCTGGAAAACCTCAACCAGGACTTTGTACGCACCCTGCGAGCGGGGGGTCTATCCGAAGTTCGTGTCGTCGTCAAACATGTGTTCCGCAACGCGCTGGTGCCGATCGTTTCCCTCGCCGGACTGAGAATCGGCCAGATCGTCGGTTACGCTCTGGTCGTCGAAACCATATTCGGGTGGCCCGGACTCGGCCAAGTGCTGGTCAATGCCGTGCTGAGACGAGACTACCCGGTCGCCCAGTTCTTCTCCCTGGTACTGATAGCCATCGTCTTGCTCAGCAACTGGCTCGCCGATGTCGGGTACACGGTGGTCAACCCGAGGTTGAGGAAGGCGTGATGGCGGAGAAGGTTCGCCACGCCGACGCCGACCCCGGTCCGCTCCTGTCGATTCGGGAGCTCCATACCTCGGTGTCGACCCGGGGAGAATCCTTCGACGTGGTAAGGAACCTGAACCTCGACATCTACTCGAATGAGATACTCTGCCTGGTAGGGGAGAGCGGCTGCGGCAAGAGCATCACCGCCCTGTCGGTCATGGGACTACTACCCACCCCGCCGGTCCGGGTCAGCTCGGGAGAGATACTGTTCAAGGGAACGGACCTGTTGAAGCTGGGCAAACGCCCGATGCGCAAGATCCGCGCTGATGCGATCTCGATGATCTTCCAGGATCCGCTCACCTCCCTCGATCCGGTATTCACGGTCGGGAGCCTCATCACCGAGGTCATACGCGCCCATCGTGACGTGGGTGTACATGAGGCACGGGAGTTGGCCGCAGATGTGCTCGCCAAGGTCGGTTTGCCGGATCCCGTCAAGAGGCTCGACTCCTACCCTCATCAGCTCTCGGGCGGGATGCGGCAACGGGTGATGATCGCTCTGTCGCTGGTACTCGACCCCGACATCCTGATTGCCGACGAACCCACCACCGCACTGGACGTGACCGTGCAGGCTCAGATCCTCGACCAGTTGATGCACGAACAACGTGAACGCCACATGTCCATGTTGCTGATTACCCATGATCTAGCGGTGGTGGCGGCCGTAGCCGACCGGGTAGCCGTCATGTACGCCGGCGAGATCGTCGAGCAGGCCCCGGTCGATCAACTGTTCGATGATCCTCGCCACCCCTACACCCAAGGGTTGCTGAGGGCTCTCCCGCAGGTAACGATCAAACGCAAGCGGCTAGACCCTATCCCCGGTCTGGTTCCCCCTCCCCAGATGATGCCACCGGGTTGCCGGTTCTCCCCGCGGTGCCCCCATGCCATCGAAACCTGCTGGAAAGAACATCCGGAGTTGACCGATACCACGGACAACCGGATATTCCGCTGTTTCAACCCGCAGCCGTTCACTTCTTGATGGGCGTAAAGCCGATCCCCATCGCAGTCCAACTCCCTGACGGGCTCGTCCTCCGGGGACATGAGTGGTCGATCGACGGCCCCGCGGTGGTGTTCGTACATGACTTCGGTGACGATCTCGACAGCTGGGAGTCGGTGACCACCCAGGTGTCGGCCGCAGGATTCCGGGTGATCAGCATCGAACTTCGAGGACACGGACTATCCGATGGAGAACCCGACGCCGACATGGTATTTAACGACTTGGCGGCGGCTCTGGGTGAGATAACCGCCTCGTTCGGACCGGTCGCCCTGGTTGCCTACGGTTCGGTCGCCGAGTGCCTGCTCTTCATGGACTCGGACTCCGGAGCTCCGGTCCAGGTGATGGTCTCACCACTCCCTTCAGGACGGCAGCCGATCGATTGGCGAATGACCCGCAAAGCCATGCGACTGGTCCTGTCCACCGGCCTGGCCGGCGAGGAAGGCAAGCACGTCGAGTTCATCTACCCCAGGATGAAAGGCCAACGCATGCAGGTCAGCGGGGCCTCAAAGCACACCGGTCCCGCCCTGCTGATGGACCAGCCCCAACTGGTAGAGCACTTGACCATGTTTCTCAGACGCTACCTGACCGGGTATCACCTATCGTGGATCGCGGACCAGGCCGACAAGATAGAAGCCGTACGGGTGGAGCATCCGCCTGCTGGCGGTTGACGCTCCCCACCACCGGACAACATGATTGGAGGACCGTAAAATGGCGGTTGTCGACGCCCACCTACATCTGTTCAAGGCTCACAGCGAAGCCTACCCTCGACTGGTGTTCGAAGGGATGGTCCCCGCCGAACGGGAGGAACCGGCCGAGGAGCTACTGGGCGCCATGGAGCAAGCCGGGGTGGACCACGCCGTCGTAGTACCGCTATCCGCCCATGACGAGTATCTGGCAGAACTCCTGGTTGAACATCCCGGCCGTTTCGCCGGGGTCGGAGTGTACGACCCGGACGCTGAGGATGGAGCAGACCAGGTAGCTCGGAGAGCCGAACAAGTAGGGATACAGGGCTTGCGTTTCTACGGCTTCGGGGGAGAGGACGGACAGGACCCTGAAGCGCTCGCGGTGTTTCCGACCCTCGAAGCCATGCGTGACCTCGATATGAAGGTGTGGTTCTATGGCTCTCCCGACCAGGTACGGCTGCTTGACGGGACCATGAAGTTGCTACCCGGACTGAAGGTCGTACTTAACCACCTAGGCTTCTGTCCGGACATCTGGATGGAACTGGCCATCGACGAGTACATGCGGCCTCGATTCGACATTCCCCTGCCTCCCGATTCACTGGATCTCATCGAACAGTTGGCCGAGGACCATCCTGACGACCTGTACGTACATGTCTCGGGGCAGTATGCCTTTACCCGGACCCCTTATCCGCACCCTGACTTGGGAGAGGTGGTGAGTCGGATCTACGCCGCTTTCGGAGCGGGCCGGATGCTCAATGCCTCCGACTGGCCCTGGATAAAGGTGCAGCCCGGATACGGCGAGGTGCTATCCCTGGTGGATCACTACCTGCCTGAAATCAGTCCCGAGGAGCGGGCCCACATTCGTGGCGGCACGGCCTTCTCGCTGTTCAACTTTTGACGACGGACTCGGCCTGTCAACTCAAGTCAGCGCGTTCCGTTCCCCATCGAACCAAGGAAATCGGGACTCAATTGCCCCACGGCGATGCTTCAATGACGATGAGCGTCCGCTAGCCTTCAATACCGATGCCCACATTCGCCGTACCGGACCGCTTCGTTCCTCCGTTCGCGACGCTCCAAGCCATGCATCCTAAGGAATACTCAGCTCTTCGAGATGGCCTGGCGCGGGCACGTCCATCCCTGAGCTTCCCTGCAATGGCAAGTTCCGTCGCTGTTGGATCCGGTCTCGACACCCACGATGTAGAGGTCCTCATCGAGGGTCTCACGGAGCTCCTTGCGGCGGGCCGCGCCCACGACCTATCAGTACGGGACTCGGCCATTCAAGTAGCCCGAGCGCTTGAAACTCAGGACGCCGAGAGCAAGGTCTCCGGTCTGGCAAACCGGATCACTGAGTTGCTGCATTGCTCGCCGATACAACTTCTCGGTAAGGCCCTAGATATCGGCAGCGAACATGAGCGGCTCTTCTTGGATGCCCGGATCGTATCCGACCTGCGACCCATCTTTGGTGACGATGTCGATGCTTTACCCGAAGGAGTACTAGTCAGACACACTCTCAAGATCGAGTTGATCCACGAAGACAGTTTCGGCAGCTTTTTCGTAGTTCTAGACGAAGCGGATCTACAAATGCTAGAAGAAATCATCCAACGTGCTAAGCGAAAGTCCACATCCCTTAGGTTGGTCTTGGAGCAGGCCGGGCTAACGTATCTGCGTTCGGAGGACTAGGTTGGTCTTGACTAAACCCGAGTCTTGGTTCATCGATTCGGGCGGCTCTATCAAGAGTACGCACAAAGACTCTAGGTTACTTATTCGTAACTCTCGTATTAGGGTGTCGCACATTACAAGACCTACGATCAGCTATTACAAGTCTCTTAGTGAGTGGACTAGCTCCAGTATGTCGGAGTATCGTAGTTATGCTAAAGGACGTATTGCTAGTCCCCGATCAGGGCTATTTGTTTTTTCAACGGTGTACAAGCCATCAGATCCTTCCTCCGATGTCCTACGATCTCAATTTAATGTACTAGTTCGTGATTGGACCGAGGAGACGATGCTCAGTTCATCAATACACGAAAGATGCTCGCACTGGGCATATCAGCGTATAATCGGACTAGGGGCTGCTGTCGTTCCTCTTATCATCCAGGAGATACAGAGAGGCGGGAGACATTGGGGGTGGGCACTCTCAGCGATAACGGGCGAGAATCCAGCTGAACATGCTGAATCCCTGAAAGCGGCATCTGACGCGTGGATAGCTTGGAACCAGAAACGGCAGCTTCATGAGCGTAGAACCTAATCGATGGATCGAGTCTAGGTTTCCACGCCTCCGTTTATCAAAGGCGTATGAGTTAGTCAGCCCCTGTGACGAAGACTACAACTGTATAGCCTTCGCAGCAGGTGATACTGGCCGGTGGTGGTGGCCTGATCCTCCATTCACTGTTGGTAGCTACTGGCCACATACCGTTCCATCAGACATGACTCTCGAAGCCTTCGTTCAAGCCTTCCGGACCCTTGGCTATGAACCTTGTGGGGACGGAGAGTTACAGGAGGGCCTTGAGAAAGTCGCTCTGTACACTATGAATGGAGTCCCAACTCATGCAGCGCGTCAAGATGCCAAAGCACACATGTGGCTCAGCAAACTTGGCGCAGCGTACGATATCCGCCATCGATACGTTGAAGATGTGTGTGGATCATTTTATGGACAGGTGGCCTGTTTCTTGAGTCGGCCGACGGAATCGACATAACAAACGAGGAAGGCACTAGGAGGGTTCTGAGAAACCCCGCACAAAGGGGTTCAGCCGTTAACCCGCAACGCTCTGACCAGGCGCTTTACCAACGACCGAACCCCGAAAGACTCGTTTTCAGGACCCTCCTAGGGGTAACGAAAGTCCAACGACCCCTGATCCGGCCGGCTTAGGCATCTCCCCAAGTCTTAACCGCTTCGACTAGCCGGCCTACCCCCTTGAGGAGAGCTTCGGCGGCGGTGGCAAGTGAAACACGAACGTAGGCGCCACTGTCGGGTCCGAAGGCCGTACCCGGTACTACCGCCACCCCACGTTCCAGCACCAGCCGACGGCAGAACTCTACAGCGCTAAGCCCGCTTCCACTGATGTCCACCATCAGATAAAACGCACCTGTAGGTCGTACGTAGGGGATGCTTTCGGTGTTGAGCAGATCGACCACCAGGTCGCGGCGCTTGTGGTAGGAATCACGCATCTTCGCAACTACCTCCTGCGGCCCGGTGATGGCGGCTATGGCCCCCTTCTGAGCCGGGGCGTTCACGCAAGAGGTAATCGGCTCCTGTGCCGTGATAACGCTTTCAGCCAACCCCGGCGACCCCACCAGGTAGCCGACCCTCCATCCGGTCATAGCGTAGGTCTTGGAAAAACTAAAAAAGGTAATCACCCGACCGTCGGGGTCAAGGGGACCGGCTGACGTGGGAGGCTCGTCGAACCATATCTCGTCGTATACCTCATCGGCGAGAACCCACAGGTCGTAGGATCGGGCGAGTTCGACTAACTCTTCCAGCACCTGACGGGGAATGGTGGCGCCGGTAGGGTTTCCGGGAGAGTTGATGAGCAAGGCACTCGTACGGTCGGTGATGTACGGTTCGATATGGGCGGCTCGGGGAATGAAACCGTCCTCTGCGTAGAGTGGAAACAGGGTGGGTCTTACTCCCAGTAGTTTCATCATCAGGTGGTAGTTCGGCCAGCTCGGATCACCGAGCAGGATCTCCGAACCCGGATCGGCTATCGCCGCAATAGCGCTGTATATGCCTACCACCGATCCGGGCGTGACCACGATACGATCCGGTGTGGCGTCGATTCCGTTGCGCACCCGTACCTTCTCCGCCAACACCTCTCGCAGTTCCGGGATTCCGGCGTTTGGCGTGTAGCGGGTAAACCCGTCTAGAGCAGCCCGATGCGCCGCCTCGACAACATGATCCGGTGTGTCGAAGTTCGGCTCTCCGACCTCAAGGTGTATGACATCATCGACAGTCCAAGCCAACTCCATGATCTCCCGGATACCGGAGCGGGGCAACGATCGAACGGCTTTCGACAGACTCACCATGTGCGCTCCTCCTCGAAGAGGGTATCAAGCAACCCACCTACGGCCCGCCGGCCGGTGACATGATCCCCGGTCTGCGGGTTGCGGGCCAAAGCAATTGTCATTGATCAGCACCCTCCTATATAGCATCGTTCCACCCTGGCCAGGACCGAGTACACCGGGGGTACGACCTGGCCTACCCGCACGGTTCCCACCGCTCCGAGCAGGCGGTAAGCCTCGGGTAGGCTGAATCTACCTGTATGCCGCAGGCGGTTGGCAAGATCGAGGTAGGCGGCTTGCACCAGATCTTCGAGATGGCCGGGTCCCGGCGCCACGCTACCCCATGCACTCACCGTATTCACTTGGGGCAGTCCCCAGTAACCGGTCTCCTCCGGAGTCGAGCGGGTTATGGACAACCGTACATCCGCCTGGCATTCGATGGCTGAACGATGGATCTCCGCATCGCCTTGGGCCAGATGAGCGTCACCCAGCGAAACCAGGCCTCCATCCACCGATGCCATTAGCACCACCGTTGCTCCGGCGGAAACATCCGGCAGGTCAACGTTACCGAGTATCTCCCTTCCCTGCAGGAAGGACAGCACCCTAGGACCTGCCGGCGCCACCCCGATGGTCCCGACAAACGGTCGGCAAGGAACCATGACCGGCCCTTTCTCGGTGGGAATAGCCACTCGATCGCCTTTCCGATGACAGATGACCGTCTCAGCTGTGAACGACGGATGGAGAGTAGGGGTGGTATTCATGTAGCCGAATCCGGTTACCGGAGCGCCTTCGACGTGTTCTATATGGATCTCCACGCAATCACCGGCTTGAACACCCTTGACGGCTATCGGGCCGGTAACCGGATTGGCGCCACCGGCCCGCTCTACCACGTCGTCCAGGGTCTGATAGATCACTTCCGGACCGGTGATGGTGCCGCTATGTGCATCCTGGGTTTCGACGATGATCGGCTCACCGGGCGAGACCTTGATGGCCGGCTCCAGTTCGGCATCGAAGTAGAAGCTGGTCTTTTCCCGGGTTAGTCGCCTGATGTTCGTGTTCCTTCCTCGGCGGGGAACTTGCCCGCTACCGGCTCCGACCGCTCATGGATCGGATTCCCTCGTCCTTCCTAAATGACGCTCTTCACTTCGGGGAAGTGGCAAGCCACCCTATGACCAGGTGCTTGTTCCTGAAGGGTCGGCTCCTCAACCCGGCAGATATACTTCTCCTTGCCGATCGGACACCTGGTATGGAAGCGGCAGCCGGACGGGGGATTCAGAGGACTGGGCACATCTCCTTCCAGGAGTATTCGCGACCTCTGACGCTGGATCCGGGGATTAGGAGTCGGTACCGCCGAGAGCAGCGCATGGGTGTAGGGGTGCATCGGCGCGGCGAACAACCGATCTGTGCTGGTTTGTTCGACGATCTTTCCTAGGTACATAACCGCCGTGTCGTCACATATATGGCGGACCACCGCTAAGTCGTGGGCGATGAACAGGTAGGTAAGGCCGAGCCGATCTTGAAGTTCTTCCAAAAGGTTAAGCACCTGGGCCTGGATGGAAACGTCAAGCGCCGATACCGGTTCATCCAGAATCAGGAAGCTCGGGTTGAGCGCCAAGGCTCGAGCCACACCGATCCGCTGCCGCTGCCCACCGGAGAACTCATGTGGATAACGGTCGGCAATGTTGGGATTCATACCCACCAGAGAGAGCAGTTCTCCTACCCGTTTAGCTCGGTCGCTTCGGGACATGTCGCTGTGAACCTGCAGCAACTCGGCGATGGCCGCTCCGACCGACATGCGCGGGTTGAGGGAAGCGAACGGATCCTGGAAGACGATCTGCATATGGCGACGGAGTTCGCGCAGTTGGCGGCGGTCGGAGGCAATCACATCGATCATCTCGCTGCCGCCGCCTTCCAACGGACGACGTAGGACCACCTCACCCGAAGTCGGTTCTATAAGGCGAAGGATGCTTCGTGCGGTAGTGGACTTGCCGCATCCCGACTCGCCTACCAATCCCATGGTGGTACCGGAGCGGATGTCGAAGGAAACACCCGCCACGGCTGAGACCTCCCCCTTCTCTCCGCCTAGGAAGCCACCACCCACAGAAAAAGTCTTGACGAGATCACGGACCGATAGAGCCGTGTTGGAATCATTCATTGGCGTAGCCTACGGGTTGTTCGGACGATGCGGACACCATTCTACGCGTGCGTGAACATGGTTCCGGCCTAAACCATCCCATGGTGCGGACCGATACCGTCCACTGAGGTCTGAATGGATAGTATGGGTTGATACGCGTCGGCACAATGGCGCTGCAATCGACCAACGAGCAGAAAGGCATATCGGATGGCCGAAGATTTCCGCGGCAAACTCGGCGGATTGGACGAGATAGAACTCAAGCAATTCCTGGACGGTGACTATCTGGCCAGAGTTGCCTGCCTCACCCCGGACGGCGCTCCCTATGTCATACCCCTCTGGTACCAATGGGACGGGTCAGCCATGTGGTTGGTGGGCCGCCAACGAGCTATCTGGTGCGAGTACATGAAGAACGATCCGCGTGTTTCTCTGGTGGTGGACGCCCCGCACAGCGAGCCGGATGAGTCTGGTAGAAGCATGGAGATACCCAAGGTCATCATTCAAGGCAACGCCGAGATAGTCGAGGAACCGAACGTCGGCGGGATGTGGGTTGACGTAGCCGAAGACATGTCCTACCGCTATCTGGGCCCGAACGGTCCTGAATACCTCACCGGCACCATCAACCAGCCTCGCTGGCTGATAAAGGTCGTACCGACCGAAATAAAGACCTGGCAAGGCGTCGGATGGGCTCGCCGTTACTGGGTGGAAGGCACAGGCGGCGCCACCTATGCGGAAGCCCACGGCGAGTGAACCGTCCGCTTCTTTTTCGGTAGGACACATCAGGGAGGCTTCCGGCTGCACACCATGATCGCCGGCGGCTTGCCGGGAATCGAGAACAGCGATCAAGGGGTTTGCTGAGGTCGCCACTTTAGGAGCGTGCGGGTTCTTCTTTGGCCGGAGCCGACGCCCAGAGAACGGACAGACCGGATGCGGTGGCCCAAAGGGTGGGGACGCAACCCCCAGAAGTCTCGGGAATGCGACGCGCCGTGATCGGATTCCGCCCGTCCTGTCGGCGCGGAACGGCGGGCGGTCTCGGCTGCGGCGGGACTTGATCGGTGTCGAGTCCGCCGGCCACAGGCTATCGTGGAACGAAAGAGAGACCCGCTGAGGGTGGTTGAATGACTTGTTGCATGATCAGGATACTGCCTCGCAGCCGCTTGTTATAGGCCGCCCGGGGCAAACTCGGGATGCGGGATCAACAGATCATCTACGGTCACGTAGAAATGCCGTGGCAAGGGTTTCCAGGTTCGGCGCCATTCCAGGTCCTTTCAGGATCGGGGAAAATACATCCCCCGGGCTCTGGATACGCCCACAACCCCGAAACGGTGGGTTTGCACTCCACACCCTTTGGAATAGCTCATCTGGTGGATTTCCACCCTCGCTTCCAGATCCTCTAATCCTCACTCATTTCCGGAGAGCCGGTTATCTTGAGCCGAGTTCATGGGCGGCCGAGGCCGCCTTTGCTTGATGCGCATGAGGGGGTTTTCCGGCACAGCATCGGCACCGAGTTGTCCTGCGACTGTTACGGTGCTGCTTCGCTTCACCACCAAGGCGGTTCCGGTTTCCTTATGGCCACTGTGTAGCCCGCGTCCGCGAGCGCAGCGACCGAGACGGGCCCGAACAGGTCGTCCCTACCTATCCCGTACAGAGTGTCGGAGACGCTAACGCTCCAGTCCCAGTGAATTCGGTCATCACGGATCGGCACTCCGGGCAGTCCCGGGTCTCCGCCGTACTCTCGGAACGCCTCTACAGCTTGAGGACCGATGAAGTATGCCCCGTCGTCGGATACCAGCCCCGTCGTCGGACCCCATTGGACCAGCCCGAGAATATGACCGATCTCATGCGTTACAACGTAGTAATCGTTAGCCGCAGAGTGTGTCGTCAACCTAATAGCCCCGCCACCGGGATCGAGTACGACTTGCGTCCCCGGACTCCGGAAACACGGTAAGGCATATGCCAATCCTGCTGGACCGCCCAGATCGGTGCCAGCGTGGATCAGCAGTTCATCGGCGATGGCCTTGACCTTGCCGTCGAAGTGCGAACAGTCATCCCTCCGGTCGGGCCAGTCCGTGCCGTCGAGCACGCGAGACCACCAATCCGCGCTAGTCATCAGGGTCTCCGCATAGGTAAGCGGGGCCGGCCGTTCCATGACAATGTCGATACCGAATGTTCCGACGGCTGGACGTACTACAACCTCGACCATCGCCGGGTCTCCCCCACCGGAAGGAACCAACTCCACCTGCGCAGTCCCGATACCGCGGGGAGCCAGCTCGAGCCATCCGTCGGCGACGGACGCCGCCACAACGGATGGGCGGGAAACAGACATCCCCGCCGGCTTACGAAGATCGTGCGGTAACGCGATCGACACCCCGTTGCTGTCCTCCCGGATCAGCGCACTCTGCAACAACCGGCTGTCGGATTCGCACTCGTACGCGGGTATTCGTAGCTCAATCGCCCCTTGCTTCTGCTTCTCGGGAATACAGATTCCTCTACCCACCGTGAAATCGTATAGACTAAAACTCACCAGACCAATGACCTCATCCGGGATTGTACCTGTCATAGCAGGGTTGCCATGGAGTCTCAGGGTTCTCAGGTTGGCGAGTTGTCCCAACTCCGGCGGAATCGAACCCCCCAAACTGTTCCACGAGAGCATCAGCCTATCTAGGTTGGCGAGGTTGCCGAGTTCAGACGGAATCGAACCTGTAAGCGAGTTGTTATAAAGATACAGTTCTTTCAATTGGGTGAGGCTGCCGAGTTCAGACGGAATCGAACCCGACAAACTGTACCCCCCGAGGTACAGACCGTCCACCCGGCCTCTGTGGTCGGTGGAAACCCCTTCCCAGGCTGAAAGCGGCTCGTCGGTAAGCCAGTTCTTGTTTTTTTTTAGACCAGTTCGGCCCATCAGTCGCGTTGAAGAGCGCGACCAACGCCGCTCTATCCGTCTCGGAGGAACCGACGCCGGGAGACACGGAAACCGAACCAGGCTCTGCGGTCCCGTCGCTGATCTCCTTGAGCAGCACCATCATGTCACCACGCGTAAAATCCCCGGACTGGTCCGCCTTCAAAACGGTGTCGTAGAACCGTTCCATGAATATCACGGCATGCCGCTTCGACAACGGATCATCCACCCCGAAAGTCCCATCCGCTTTCCCATGCGTCAAACCAACCCCCGCAGCCCACTCAACAGCCTCAAACGCCGAGTGATCAGGCGGCACATCCGCGAACCGTCCCGACTGCGCCACCACCGCCGACACCGACACCACAACCACCACAGCAGCCGCCACCCCTACCCTATACCTCAATCTCAAAGCTACTTCCCTCCCTACTAGGTCGCCGACGACAGCCCAACCGCCCCGGGCGAAGCCCACCGGTCGGTACACGTCCGTTACAGCAGTAACCCGCCACCCGCCTGCCCGCCACGCTACGTGGCACCCACCCTACACGGTGCTGAAGGGGCTGGTGGGGGTTCGGTGATGGTGGCTTTGTCCCAGGTGCGGGTTGAACCGTACCGGGTTTGTAGGGGGCTGCGTCGGGTGGTGAGTGTGATTCGACGGTTGTTGGCGCTGAGTTGGTGGCGGCGGATGCGGTGGAGATCGTCCGCACGTCGGGGAAGCCGATCCGGCAGGTCGCCGACGAGTTGCGGTTTCTATGACTCGACGTTGGGGAACTGGGTACGCGAGGAGGAGATCAACCGGGGTGAGCGGGAAGGCCTGACCAGCGATGAGCGGGAACGGCTCCGCGAACTCGAGCGGGAGAACGCCCGACTGCGGATGGAGCGTGAACTCTTAAAACGAGCTGTGGCCTTCTGGGTGAGGGAGTCGAACGAGTGACGCTGTATCGCTTTGTCGATGCCCAGAGGGCCGAAGGGTTCCCGGTGAGGCTGATCTGTTCAGTCGTGGGGGTTTCCCCCTCGGCTTACTACGCCCACAAGCAGCGACCCAAGGCTGGTCCTGCCCAGCTGGCCGAGGCCGCCCTAGTTAGCGGCCGAGATCCGGGGAATCTGGGCTGAGTCTGGTGGAACATACGGTTCCCGCGGGTGTGCGACGAGCTACGCCGCCGTGGCCGGTTGGTGAACCACAAGCGGGTAGAACGGTTGATGAAACGCCAACGATATGGCAGGTTTCGTACCCCGTAAGCGACGTGTCACCACCACAGCCGACACCGCTCATCGGTTCCCTGACCTGCTGGAGGGCGACTTCGGAGCTTCGGCACCAGACGTCGCCTGGGTGGGGATATCAGCTACATCCGAACCCGCCAAGGGTTCCTCTACCTGGCGTTCGTCCTGGACCTGGCGTCCCGTCGCGTGGTCGGTGTGTATCAATGGCGCCACACCTCAAAGCATCACTCGCGACCGACGCGTTGCGGGAAGCGATCGCAACCCGAGGCGGCCAAGCGCAGGGTGTGGTGTTCCACACCGACCGCGGCAGCCAATACACGTCTGGGTCTACCGCTCGGCTGTGTCGGGATTACGGCATCCGCCAATCAGTAGGACGGACCGGGGTGTGTTGGGACAACGCCGCCGCATAGTCGTTCCTCGGCACCCTAAAGAAAGAACTCGTCAACCGGGCCGACTACCACAACCGAGACCAGGCCCGCCTGTCAATCCGCTGGTGGATCGAAGCCTGGTACAACCCCCGTCGGCTTCACTCCACCATCGGGCAACAGCCACCAAACGAATGGGAGGACAACTACTATCATCACACAGCCGCATAAACCGAGTGTCCAACTCACGGGGGGAACTCCAGCCGCGGTCGCTCCTGTTATAGCGACCCCAAACGTTTTAGCCATCCCAGCGTGAATGCATTCCATTCGTCCACCATCTCGTAGAAGGCGATATGGCTGGATCCGGGTCCACGAAAAACATGCATGGTGGATCCCGGAATTCGACGCTGAACCTCCAAGCCGTAGCGGGTAGGAACCTGCCAGTCCACCTCCCCCGACGTAATAAGGGTAGGTACTCCGATCCGGTGCAGCCGGTCGAGGGTGTCGTGGGTCTTGTCGGCGTGGAAATGCCCGAGCATGCCTTCCTTGCTGGGAGGATGAGGGTTCTCGAAGATGAACCCGCGCTCGAAGGCGTCCACTTCCTCGATCCGCTCGTTGATGAAGTGCGGGCTCGCCACCCAGAGCAGCGCGGTCCGGATATACATCCGGTAGTCGTCGTGGAGTACCGGCAACTCGTTGGTGTCGATCATCCTTATGAACCACTCGTCGGAGCGGCCCCATGTGCAATGCAGCTGAAGAGAAGCAACTTTGGAAGGATGGTTGATGGCCAGTTCCTGAGCGGTGGCGCTTCCCAACGAAAGACCGGAAACATGGGCTCGTTTGATATCGAGGTGGTCGAGAAGGGCCGCTGCGTCATCACCGAGGACGGCCATGGAGTATCCGGTGGGATCGGTCGGTCGGGTCGTCTGCCCGGTACCGCGGGCGTCGTAGGTGATGACCGTGTAGTGATCGCGGTAGGCGCCCACCTGCTGGGACCAGGTGGAATGGTCGGCGGCGGTCCCCATTATCAGCAGCAGCGGGTCACCTGAACCTTCTACTTCATAGTACATCTCGATCCCGGTTGTGAGCGAGGCGAACGGCATGGCTTAACCTCCTTGCTGAACGTCGGATAATGCGAGTCTCGCCAATCTCACCGTGTATTGGGCTCTACCGCGGGGCTTCGGCATCGGTACTCATGATTATCTTGATATCGGCTCGGGTTGCTGTAGCCAGGTCCTCGAAAGCCTCCGCTACCTCGTCGAAACTCACTACGCTCCCGATCATCGGATCGAGGTCGAGCCTCCCGTGGCTCAGGTGATGGGCAGCCTCTTCGAATACTTCATCGGGATAGCAGAAGCTCCCCACGATGGTCCGTTCGCTGGTCACGATATCGAAGAGCGGAACCGATATCTCCGGAAGTCCGAGCCCGACGAAGCAGACGACAGCGCCTTTGGGGACGCTCCTGATCGCCGCGGCCGCGGTAACCGATATCCCCACGGCATCGAAGGCAACATTGAACGGTCCGGCTTTGTTGACCTCCTCGGGGTTGAGGGCCCGGAAGCCCATTGTCTCAGCCAACTCTCTCCGTTCCCCGATCGGATCGGATACCGCCACTCGGACGGCCCCCTCAAGCCGACAGGTCTGGGCGATGGATTGGCCGATCATCCCGCCGCCCACCACGAGCACCGACTGGCCCCGTGCAACTCCTGCTCTGCGGGTGGCCTGCAGCGCTACCGCCATCGGCTCCACCCCCGCACCCCACAGAAGGCTGAGGTCTTCCAAGGGTACGATGCGATCGCACGGAACCACGATCGCATCGGCAAACGCTCCCTGAATCTCGGGGTTGACCCCGATGACCCGCAATCGCTCGCAATGGTTACCGGGACCGTGACCACACGACCCGTCACAGGGTATTCCCGGATTGAATGTCACCGGCGTTCCGATGCTGAATCCATCCACCCCGGGACCTGTTTCCTCCACCCATCCACTTGCCTCATGTCCCATAATCATGCCCGGCGCCCGCCGTCCCGATTCCCCCGTATAACCATGCAGGTCCGAGCCACAGATACCCACATAGGCCATCCGGAGGCGAACCTGACCCGGTCCGGGGCGGGGGCGGGGGCGGGTTTCGATATGGAAACGGTGGGGACCGTCGAACACCAGCACCCGCATGTCAGGGTTCATGGCGTAGCGTCCATGTGTATCGGGGGATGCTGTTCCACCCATGGGGTGGCGGCCTCGTAGGCCGCGGCAACCTGGAGAACGGTTGCCTCGTCAAAGGGGCGGCCCGCGATTTGCAACCCCACCGGCAAGCCTTGGCGGTCGTACCCGCACGGGATGCTCATAGCGGGTTGACCCGATAGATTGAAGGGAGCGGTAGTCCGCACGTACGACGCCGTGACATCCTCCATTTGTTCCCCGACTTCGAACTCCTCCTGGTCGAGCAGTGCAGCGGTGGAGGGCAGCGTGGGACACGCCACCACATCGAGACGATTCTGCCGGAAGGCTTCCATCAACCCGTTCCGTATCACGACCCGGGCGCGCAGTCCCGCCAGGTAGTGGGAGGAGGGAGCGATGGTTCCGGAGGCCAGCAGTTCTCGTATGCCGGGCGTGATGAGTTCGGGATTCTCTTGCAGCAAGCGCCGGTGGTAGGCGGCGGCTTCAGGACCGACAATCGCAAACTCGGCGCCCAGCGTGGATCGGAGTTCGGGAATGTGAACTCCCGCGATCTCGGCCCCGAGGTTTCCGAAGACCTCGACCGCCTCCCCGAACGCGGTGGCCACACCCTCTTGCAGGGGAGCGAAGGGGTAGCCCTCCAAGACTCCGATCCGTAGTCCGTCGACACCTCTCTCCAAGGAGGCGCCGAAGTCCGGTACCGGTCTGCGACTGGTGGCAGGATCGGCCTGGTCATGACCCGCGAGTACCTGTAGGCTCGCCGCGCAGTCCGCCACGGTAGCGGCCAACGGACCGATGTGGTCCAAGGACCATGCCAGGGACTCCACCCCCGCCCGGGAGACCCTGCCGAAGGTGGGCTTGATTCCGGCAATCCCGCACACCGACGCCGGTATCCTGATCGAACCACCGGTATCGCTACCGAGCGCCATCGGCACCACCCCGGTAGCGACCGCGGCACCCGAGCCGCCACTCGAACCGCCGGGTATGCGTTCGACATCCCATGGATTGGTGGTAGGGGGGCTGTACACGCCGCAAGCGAGTTCGTGGGTGTTCGTTTTTCCAATCAGCACGGCTCCCGCTTGGCGTAAACGGGCCACGACGGTGGCGTCGGCGTGGCGGGGACGATCGGGATAGGCTGGAGAACCGGACAGGGTGGCATGCCCGGCCATGTCGATTATGTCCTTAACCGCGACCGGGATCCCCGCCATAGGCCCACAATCGTGTCCGGCGGACAATCGTGTATCGACCGCGGCGGCAGCCTCCAAGGCGCCTTCCCGGTCGACAACTCGAAAAGCGTGCACCATTCGGTCGACCCGGTCAATACCGGCGAGTGCGGCGTTGGTCAGTTCCACCGAGGTGATACGGCCCTCTCGAAGCCGTCGAGCGGCGCCTCCGATCCATCCGCTCCGCATCGCGGTCACGACCATTCCGGAACGAAGGAGACCGGGTTGGCGGTCGGATCGGAATCCACCAGTCGATCCAGCTCCCGGCTGTCGGCCAGCCATCCGGTGAGAGTCCTACCGATACCTTCGACGTCGAATTTCGACGGGCTCAGGCCGGTGCTCTCCAGGGCCTTGACCACCCGCTCCTCGGGATACTCACCCATCGCCCGTCACCGCAATCACATCGACCTCCATCTTGAGACCGGGCAAACCCAGGGCCGCCGCTTGCATGGCGGTCACCGCCGGATAGGGCCTCCCCTCGAACACCTCCCGGCGGATCGGAAACTCCTCGGCGATCTCCCGGATATCCTGCATGATGTACGTCACCTTGACCACATCGGCGATGGAGCTTCCCGCCGCCTCGAGGATGTCGCGGATGTTGTTCCAGACCTGGCGAGCCTGCTCCGCCACCGTGTCCCCTACGATCCGTCCGTTCCGGTCGAACGCCACCTGCCCGGCCAGGTACAGGGTGTTGCCTGCCCGGATGGCGTGGGAATAGGGCTCCGGCGGAGGGCTCAGAGCTTGAACTTCGACTGCCTCGATCGCCAGTGTTCACCTCCTTGCTGTCGTCGAAGAGCATATACAATCCGAGGCAGCTTAAGAGAGAAGGAATGGATGCGGATCGCACGTTTCAGAACGGATGGAGGATCGAGATGGGGTTTCGTGGAGGGAACGACCATCCGGCAAGTGACCGGGGGAGTAGCCTTGCTGGACGTTCTCGGCGACCTTTCGGGTCTAGCGGAATTGGCCCAGCAGGCATCGGATCCGATACCGATCCAAGAAGCCGACCTGCTTGCCCCGATCACCAACCCTCCTCAGTTCTTGGGGATCGGCCTCAACTACCGAGAACATGCCGCTGAATCCGGAGTTGCGGTACCAACGTCGCCGGTGAGCTTCCCGTTCTTCAATTCGTCGATCATCGGACCCGGCGATCCTATCGAGCTCCCTCCATTCACCCGAGAGGTTGATTGGGAGGTGGAGTTGGGGGTAGTGATCGGTAAGCCCGCCCGTAACGTAGCTGTTGATCGCGCCTTGGACTACGTGGCCGGGTACGTCATCGTCAACGACCTCTCCGCCCGCGACATCCAGATGGGTGAGGGCCAGTGGAGTCGAGGCAAGTCATTCGATACTTTCAAGCCGATGGGACCTTGGATCACCACCGTTGATGAACTCGGCGCGGCCGATAACCTTGATGTCAAGTTGTGGGTTAACGATGAAATCAAACAATCGGGAAATACTTCCGACCTGATCTTCAACGTGGCTGAATTGGTATCCCACATGTCACAGTCGTTGACCCTCGGCGTAGGGGCGGTGATCTCCACCGGTACCCCCAGTGGGGTCGGGTTCGCTCGCAAACCTCCCGAGTTCTTGAGGTCGGGCGATATCGTCACTCTCGAGATCGAGGGTATCGGGAAAATCACCAATCCGGTCATCGAAAGTTAAGCCCCCGACGAATCCTGTACACAGCGGCCTCCTAGGAGGGTCCTGAAAAACGAATCCTACGGGGTTCGGTGGTTGGCAAACCGCCTGGTCAGAGAGTTGCGGGTTAGCGGGTGAACCCCTTTGTACGGGGTTTCTCAGCACCCTCCTAGAATCCTTATATCAGGCGACGGTACGGCGCGAAGGAGGACCTGATGCCGACAGTTGAAGTCAACGGAGTCAACCTCTGGTACCAGTTCTCCGGCGAAGGCGAGACGGTGGTGCAGATAGGTGGGGCGGTAAGCGGCCACGAGGGGTATGCAACCATCACTCCCGGCCTGTCACGGCACTACCGGGTTCTGGACTACGACCACCGTGGCTACGGTCTGAGCAGCCGCCCCGAACAGCGCTACACGCTCGAGGTGTGGAGCGCCGACCTCGCCGGCCTCATGGACGCCCTGGAGATCGAGAAAGCACACATCCACGGTGGATCGATGGGTAGCTTCATAGCCTTGGACTTCGCCGCGCGGTATCCCGAAAAGGTCGACAAATTGCTGATGGGCGCCGGAGCGGTCGCCAAGTGTGACGCTATGAGCATCCACATGTTCCGCATCTGGCAGTACATAGCGTCGGCCTACGGCGTGGTGTCCGAGGAGTTGGCGAGGGAACTCCTGACCAAAGCCTTTTCCCGTACCTTTCTGGACGAGATGGGCGACCACATACTGTGGGAAACCAGGGATGTATTGGAGCAGAATACGGAGCTTTCCGTGTTCATCGACGCTTGCCAGGCGATGATCGATACCGACGTACGGGATCTTCTACCCGCAGTCGAAGCTCCGGCACTGGTAATGGTGGGGATTCACGACATCCTGACCCCCCTCGACGCCGGGCCCGGCGGAGCAGGAGCGCGCTACGTCGCCGATAACCTTCCGAACGGGCGGTTGGAGATATTTCATGAAAGCGGCCATTCCCACTACGTCGAGGAGGTCGACCGTTCAATCGAAGTCATTATCGACTTTCTCGCTGAATGAGCGACTGTGGGTAGGAATCCCCACACACTTTGGGACCGGTGCTACGGTGGATCTATGAGTGGGATACACACCGCCGTGATGGGAGAACGTGGGCGGATCGCGGTACCCGCCGATCTCAGGACACAACATGGCCTCAAGAAGGGCGCGTCACTGGTCTTTGTCGAGTCACCGTGGGGCTTGGTCATCACCAGCCGCGAAGCTCTACTGGATCGAATCCAGTCCGAACTCCAGGGCGGTAGCCTCCTTGAGGAACTCCTGGTCGATCGACGGCGAGAAGCTGCCATCGAAGATGCTCGGGTGATGACAGTACCGGACGCCGGCAGATCCGGGGTGAAGGACGATCAAAGACGGTTGTGAGTCAACTCTTGGTAGTGGTATAAACATGAGGTTGAAGGGCAAAGTAGCGGTCGTCACCGGCGCCGGCCAAGGCATAGGAGCGGCGATAGCTCGTCTGTTTGCGCTGGAAGGAGCCCGGTTGGTTCTGGCCGACATCAGGAGCGACCCGGTGCAGAAGGTGGCGGCCGGAATCCAAGCGGATGGCGGGGAGGTGCTTACGGTCCGGACCGATGTCACATCGGACCGCGAATGCCGTCTCATGATCGACACGGCCATCCAACGCTTCGGAGGTCTGGACATCCTGATCAACAACGCCGGGATAGCGGGTAAGGGTACGGTTACGGAGATAACCGAAGAAGCCTGGGATCGGGTAATGGCGGTCAACCTGAAGTCGATCTTCCTAGCTTCCCGCCATGCCGTCCCTCACATGGAGAGGGCAGGCGGCGGCTCGATCGTCTGCATTGCGTCAGTAGCGGGAATGACCGGCGAGATGGGCCAGGTCGCCTACAACACCTCGAAACACGGTGTCATCGGCCTGGTGCGCTGCATGGCTTACGATCACGCCGCGGCCGGTATCCGCGTGAACGCGGTTTGCCCCGGCGCCATCGACACCCCGCTACTCGAGCCTCTCCCGGCGGAGCGTCGAACGAGGTTGGAGAGAATGCATCTGATGGGTCGGCTCGGCCACCCTGAGGAGATCGCTCGGGCGGTCCTCCATCTGGCAAGTGACGAATCCTCGTTCACCACCGGGGCTGCATACGTGGTTGACGGAGGCTATACAGCCATCTGAACGGTAGCGTCCCTTCGATCTCTCCCCGGTAGGCGCCGGGACCACCGCCGGAAGAAGTCTCTGTCTCGTGTCTACCGCGTCAGATGAGCTGTCACGGGCCCTGAACGGTGACCGTTACCACGTCCACACCGTGGTACTTCTGATGCCGAACCCTTGAAGCGAAGTGTCGGAGGAGTCGAAACGATATCTCTCTAGCCTCGGGTATATCAGGAGCGTCCCCGACATAGGAGAGTTGGTCCTCCAGGTTCTCTCGGCTCGGAGCGGAGACGAACTCGATCTCCATATCCACACCATCCGGACGCGCCGACACCCTGAGGTACCGCTCGGCAGATTCATCCACCTGTTCAGACATGAGCCCGGTCAAGGTTTCTTCGCTCACCAAGATCAGCCGTTCGGATGAGGTCTGATCCCATCCGTGTTTGGACGCGAGCTCACTTAGAAACTTGTTGAGTTCCGGCAAAGCCTGCGTGCTCAACTGTGTCTCCAGACGGCGTCGGCGTGCTCCGGTAACCTCCAAGAACGTCATCATCACGATGGCGACAATGGCCCCGGAGGTCATGCCGTTGCCGAACAGGGTCCCAACGACACCATCTCCAAGGAGGTCGGGGAACACCCAACCGTTCTGGAATGCCGCTCCCACCCAGAACGAGATACCCACCACCGTAGCCTTACGATGGTCCAGTCCATCTCGCACAACGATCTTTGCACCCTGAACGAACAGCAGCCCGACCAGAACCGTCAAGTAAGCGGCTGCGACCGACGGGGGAATGGCGATCAACAGGGCCGACACCTTGGGCACGAACGCTATCGCCAGAAACGTCATCCCCAGCGCGACACCCACTCGCCGGGAAGCCATCCCGGTCACTTCGGCGAGGGAAATGCTCGACGAATACGTAGTGTTAGGTAACGTTCCGCTCAATCCCGATAGAAGGTTTCCCATTCCGTCGGCGTTTAGAGCCCCCTGGACAGATCGGAAGTCGGTTGCCTTAGGGTTGCGATGGGATACGCGTTGGATGGCCACCCCGTCGCCCAACGTCTCGATGGCGCCCACCAGAGTGGCTATAACGAACGCGGGTAGCAGTCCCCAGAACTCGACACCGGGGGTAAGGTCCAGACCCGGCCAGCCACCGGAGGGGATTCCGATCCACGGGCTCGCCGCCACCGCCCCCATGTCGTAAAGGCCGAACGGCGCCGCTACCACACACCCCACCACGACGCCGATGACCGGTGACCACAGCCTCCACCGGGCCGGCGCCCGCAGTATCAGACCCACAATGGTTATCAGGGTTATCCCGGAAACCAGGGGAGAGGCAACGGAGGAGATGCCGGGAGGAACGGACGACAGCGAATTAAAGATGAGCGGCATCACGGTGGCCGCGATCAGCATGACGACGGTACCGGAGACAACCGGAGTAAACAATCGCCGCAGCCACGACAGGCGGGCCGCCATCAAGAACTGGAACAGTGAGGAAACCACCACCAAACTTGCCATAGTGGCTGGACCACCCGCCTGCAATGCTGCCACGCAAACCGCGATAAAGGCCCCCGACGTCCCCATCATCAGGAGGTATCCAGACCCGAATCGCCCGATACTTCGCACCTGGAGAATCGTCGTGAGCCCGCTCACGCATAGTGCCGCGAAGACCGCCCAAGTGAGGAATCTATCGGTCTGACCGGCGATCTGCATCACGACAACCACCGTCAAGACGACCGGCGCCACTATGACCAGGGCTGCCTGTACACCGGCACCTATGGCTAACGGGTAGGGGGGCTTCTCGTCCGGTTCGAAACGAATGTTCGCATTCTCATATTCTGCAGACATCTTCTACAGGGTATCAGACAAGTTGCATCCCGCAGGGTCGGTCCCACGTCGTGATCGTCTCGTGTGAATACATCCAATCATGACAGGGAAATCGGCCAAAATGATCTAACGAGGTTCACTGTCCTCGTAAACTATCCGGCAAATGCTCCGTGCCCGGGGGCGCGAACCCCTTCGTATGGACACTCTCAGCACCCTCCCAGGATCGGCGCCGTATGAAATCACTACCAAGGGCGATGCCCGCCATCATCACCCCGTTCGACGAACTTCAGGAACTCGACCTTGCGGCCCACCGGCACAACGTAGCGTTTCTCGGGGCCCTGGGGTATGAGGGTTTCGTACTGGCCGGATCAACCGGAGAAGGCCCCCTTCTGGAGCCCGGAGAACGCAGAAGGCTAACGGCTGCTTCAAGAGCGGCCGCCGGCGACGACGCCTTCCTGCTGTGCGGAATCAACGCCGAGTCCAACCGGTTGGCCGCATCCCAGATCGCGGAAGCGGCTGACGGCGGCGCCGACGCGGTTCTGGTGCTGACTCCCACCACCCTTTCCCGGAATCGCACCAACTTCGTAACCTCCTTCTTCCTGGAAGTGGCGGACGAATCCCCTTTGCCGGTGTTTATCTACTCCGTCCCGGTGGTGACCGCATACGCCCTGCCCTTGGAGACGGTGTGGAAACTTGCCCGACACCCGAATGTGGTCGGCATGAAAGACTCCGGCGGAGACGTCATCCGTATCCAGCGTCTCCAGGCCGGACTTCCGGACGGCTTCTCCCTCTACAACGGGGTCGCCCCGGCGGTGACCCTGACCCTTGCCGCAGGAGTACACGGCTCAATACTGGCGGCCGCCAACTACGTTCCGAAGCTCAGTCTGGAAGTCGTGCAGGCCGCTCTGGAGGGTCTTGGCGGGAATATGGAAAAACAGCATAGGTTGACAAAAGCCAACGACGGAGTGGCTCGCTACGGGATACCGGCCGTCAAGGCGGCGGCGGAGATGGCGGGTCTGCGCGCCGGTCGTGCCCGGGCGCCGTTACTACCGGTCACCGAAGAAGCCCGGGCCTCGTTCGCTCACCTCCTGCAAGGATGACCTCCGGGCATGTAAGGAGGGGTGTCGGACGCCATCAGGATCCGATCCGCTGATCCGGCGAACCGTTTGCAGCCTCCTGCGCGAGCCGGAGCCCTCCTCGGGGATGGGATGACAGACAGCAAGCCCGGAAGTGTCGGTTGGTCCTATGGGGGAGTGACGGGACCGCGGCGCTGGTCGTCGTTATCCGATTCCTTCACTCTGTGCCGATACGGTATCCGCCAGTCTCCCATCGATATCACCGGCTACGAGACCGCCTCCGGAGAAAGCATCCGGTGCTTTTACGACAGCCGACCGGTAGAGGTGCACAACAATGGAAGAACGATAACCATCTGGTATGAGCCTGGAAGTTCTATGGTCGTAGGTAGAAACACATTCCAGCTGGTACAAGCCCATTACCATGCCCCTTCAGAGCACTTGATCGACGGTCGGCAGTTCGCTGCGGAAATACACCTGCTACATGAGAACGACCAGGGTGAACTTGCAGTAGTCGCACGATTGTTGGAACTAGGAGAACCGAGTGGCGTGATCGGGAACCTTCTGATATATGCCGACCCCGAGGAAGCCCCGGATCGGGCCCACACATCGCTCAACAGTCGTGTTCTACGAATAACCGGTGTTGGCGGATACTATTACTACGTCGGTTCCACAACTACCCCGCCTTGCCTGGAACCGGTCCGGTGGTTCGTCATGGCGCAGCCGGATACGGTTTCCCATGACCAGGTAGAGGCCATGAACCTCGCCACCCGAGGGCCCAACAATCGGGAGATCCAGCCCCTTAACGGAAGAACGATCACGCGGGTGGTCTGATCCGTTATCACGTTGAGATGGAGCCTATGTTGAAGCTCCGGGTTAAGGATGTCCGACCCCGGTGATACGAATAGGATGAATGAACACCGCGGTCCGCCGTTCGACTGCCATCACCCGGTCGTATTCGTCCCAGTCCTCGTGCTCTCCGCCGGCGGCTGAGAAAATGTCCCGCAGCAACTCGGGAACCCCGGCGGGGTCGAAGCCCTTGTAAGCGTCATCGGGGCCGATAACTGTGGTCGATCCTTCAACTCCGACCCAGAACCAACCCGAACGGAACACGATGGTCGCGCGCGGGGTGTGACGCCAGTGACGCAGTTTGACGGTGGCGCCCCGCACCACCAGAGCCACTACCTCTTCTCCGGTCACCGGGTGCGCCATTACCCCGGCATTCACCACCGTGGAATGCACCGAGCGATCGGCACGGCCGAAAGACACCACGGCTAGTCCCTGATCGGCTGATACGAAACGGCGCACGTCGTCCATCGTGTGGGCCATTCAGCTACTCCTAGTCGGCTCGGTCATCGAATCTACTTCCTGACCGGTTTGTCGGATGGAGGAAGCACGAAGCCTTCGGCGTCGTTGAGCAGCAACAGCAGATCGCCGGTCCATTCGGCGCCTGCGGAGTTGGGCTGTACCCAGTATCCGTCCGGGTCTTGGTGGACCAGGAACGCCTGGTCGGTCTCCTCCCGGAAGCGGTGCTCGGTCATGTAGAGGCGGGGTTTGATCACCGCGGGGTCGCCGATTTCCGGACAGAACACCATGCAGTTGCCGCACTCATTGCAGAGTTCCGCCAGCACCAGGTACTGCTGGCGGCCTACCGCGTCGAGTTCCGGCGGGGTAGGTATCCGGAAGAAGGCATCGTTCGGGCATACGGTCACGCAGAAGTTACACGCCACACAACCCCACATCTGCAACTCGTTATCGACCGCCCTGGGAAGCTTCGAGTTGCCCTCCAAGGTGTACCGGCGGTTGGTAGCCGGATCGTTGAGACGGGCCACGTAGGCGGCCACCGGCCCTAATCCGTTGGAGTGCGTCGCCCGGTGCTGCTGCCAGTCGGCCAAGGACCCGGCGTCGGCGCCCACCATCTCGTTTTGCAGCGCGGTGAGCATCGGTTTGATACGACCGTAACCTCCCGGCTTCAGCAGATCGGAGCAAACCGTGAGTGGGGCGAGGCCGAGGGCGGCCGCCTCCGGAAGGTTCTCCTTGGTGATCCCCGCCGAGAAGGAGACCTGCACCGGTCCGTCTTGACCGTCTACCTTCAGGAGCCCCGGCAGGGCTTTGTGCAACTCACCCAGCAGTGTGGTGGAGATGACGTGTAGCGGCGGACCCGACAGATACATGGTGTCATCCGGCATGAAGCCCTTGGTGTTCTCGACCACCAGCGTATTGGTCAGCTTGATCCCGAAGCGGCGCCCATGGTGGTCGGCGAACCGCAACAACTCGCCGATCAACTCCAACGCCCTGGGGAACTGGAGATCGTTGTCGAAGTCGGCTCGGCGAATAACCGCCTCATAACCCAACGTACCGTGAAGTACCTCGGTCACCCGATCGAAGCCGAGCAGGGTGGGGTTGAGCTTCACTATGACGTCGAGCCCGTGACGGGTCATCAGGTGTTTGGTGATCGATTCGATCTCGTCGGGAGGACACCCGTGGAAGGTGGAGAGGGTTACGGTGTCCGCAATTCGGGAAGGGAAGTCAAGATCGCGATATCGAGCGAACGGTCCGTCGATCTCGGGTCGTAGACGCTCTATCTCCTCGGAGGCATCCATCATCGAGTCGATGAACCAGGAAACCTGAGGGGTTGAGATACCGGCGAGGTCGTAGCCGACCGAGAGATCGAAAATGTAAGGACCGGGGTCGGCGCCCACATAGGGCGCCAACTCACCCCATTCCTGCAGGATCTCGAGAATCATCCAAGCCTTGACGTACTCCTCCAGCGACTGCGGGATCTTAAGTTCCTGGCTCCATTCGATGTTGTAGCCGATGGTCTCCATGTCGATGCAAGGCCGACCGATCTCGAGTTCATCCATGATCTGCACCGTCTTGAGTTCCATCAAACGACCCCCGCCCAACCAGGAAAGCACGATGTTTTGAGCCATCTGGCTGTGCGGTCCGGCGGCGGGACCAACCGGCGTGGCGGCCTTCCTACCTACAAAGTCGATAGACAGGTCCGGGCCTTTGGACGCATTGAAAAAGCGAGCTATCGGAAGGTCGAAGATGCGTCGGCGGGACTGCCACTCGTAGTGGACACGGTCCAGAAGATCGGAAAGCCCGAACGGGGTGAGCGCTTCGTGCGTCTCAGCCATCGGTCACAGCCGGGCGTGTAGCCGAGCCGCCTGCTCGCGGGCCTTGGCTCGTATCTCGGCGTCGTCGACCCGAGTCGGGGCGCCATTCCGGTAGATCACTTCACCTTCAACTTCAACTTCAATCGGACGTATTCCAGCGGTGAACGCTACGTGCCAGGGATCCATTGAATCATAGCTCCAGGTAACCCGGTCGGCTCGACATTCGGGTATGAGTTCCCAACCGGCCTCCATCCATGTCCAGGCCGCTTCGGGAGTGGTAGTCACATCAACGGAACGCCCTAGTACGTAGGCGAGGCGGAAGGACTCGATCATGTTGGCGCCGATGCCGTCGGTTCCGAGGGCTACCGGATTGCTGAAACGAGCCGGGTCGGCATATCCGACCGCGTTGTTGAGGTTGGAGCGGGGGTTGTGGAGGACGGTGCCGAGCAGCGAATGCTCGGTGGGAAGGTGAACGCAGTGGGCCAGCAGCCATGAGGGGGTGGTGATTCCATCCAACCTCCGGGGGGCATTCCGGTCCTCCGGTCCTTCACAAACATGGATGTGAACACCCGTATCGAGGTCCTCGGCTAGGCCGGCGGCCGCTTCCAGAGTTTCCTGCTCGCAGGTGAAGGCTGCGTGTACTCCAACCATTCCCCGGCCGTCCTCGGTCAGGAAACGACGGTTCTCCTCTAGACCGCGCCGGGCGCCGCCGGGACCGTGCCGATCGGTGACCCCGTAGCAGGTATTGATCCGCACCCCCACCTCGGCGCACGCATCGGCGATGACCGACAGGCTCCCCTCGATGGCATTGGGAGACTCGTGATGATCGACGATTCCGGTAGTTCCCGACTCCAAGGCTTCCAGCGCGCCCAGCATGGCGGACCAGCGGATCATCTCGAGGTCGAGGGCCATGTCGAGACGCCACCAGATCTGGTCGAGAATGCCCTGGAAGTCCGTGGGCGTCTCGGGAGGAGAGGGCATCCCCCGCGCCAGCGTCGAATAGAGATGATGGTGAGCGCAGACCAGACCCGGCGTGGTGTTGCTCACCGGGCAACCGGTTGGTGAACAGCCATCGGAAGCCGGTTCCGCCATTGGCCGTCCACCTCGTGCAACGCAGTTGCCACCGCCCCGGCCGTGGGAACCAACCCGATCTCCCCGACACCCTTAATGCCGTACGGGGCGCGTGGTTGGGGAACCTCGACCAGGATCACATCAACCGGGGGCATGTCCTTGGGACGGATTATCCCGAGGCTGCGCAAGGTCATGTTGGTGGGTCGGCCTTGGTCATCGGCGGGAAACTCCTCGGTGAGGGCATATCCCAAACCCATGTGAACGGAACCCTCGATCTGGCCTTCACAAAGTACGGGATGCATGGCCCGACCCACGTCGTGAGCCGCTACCACCCGTTCGATCCGGCCCGTCCTCGGATCGGCTATCACCAGTTGAGCGGCGTAGCCGAACGCCGAATGGATGGTCGGGTTCGGCAGACCTTCTTTCAGAGAGTTTGTCCAATCAACCCGGTATTCCCCGTGGTAATCGACCTCAGGTAGCCGGCCTCCCTCATCAGCCGCCCGGCACGCAGCCTGGACCGCGCCGGCGCCCATCAGGGTCCCTCTCGATCCGGTAGTCTGCCCCGCCCCGAGCTCACGGCTGGTGTCGACGATAACCCGGATCGACTCGGGATCGATCCCCAGTTCCTCCGCCGCTACCTGCTGGGCCACGGTGTGGATACCCTGGCCCATCTCCGTCCAGCAGTGGCGCACTTCCAGAGCACCGTCGCGGGTGAAGCGGACCACGGCGCGGGCCACCTCTTTGAAACCGTTGCCTAGGCCGCTGTTCTTGAGGCCGAGACCGACCCCCACCGCCTTACCGGCGGCCTTGGCGGCGTCGTAGTGGGGTTTGACCGCGTTGAGAGACTCGCGGGCGCCCCGACACCCATCATCCATGATCTGCCCCGGACCCCACACCACGCCCGGATCGATGACGTTGCGGTTGCGCATCTCCCATCCTGAGATTCCTACCTGTTCGGCGAGCCGATCGATGACTCCCTCCATGGCGAACTGGGCCTGGTTGGCCCCGAATCCCCGGAAAGCTCCACAAACCGGGTTGTTGGTCCGGGCGGCCACCGACCTCACATCAATGTTCGGAACCACGTAAGGACCGCTGGCATGGCCGGCCGCCCGCTCCAGAACCTTCATACCGACCGAGGCGTAGGGACCGGAATCACCCAGCATGCGCGCCTTGAGCGCGGTCAGCTTGCCGTTCTGATCACAGGCCGCCCACAACTCGATGTGGATCGGGTGGCGTTTCGAATGGATGCGGAGTGATTCCTCCCTCGACAGCGTGCACTTGACCGGGCGGCCCAGGAGGTAAGCGGCGAGGGCGGTTTGTGCCTGGTTGGCCATGTCCTCCTTGCCGCCGAAGGCGCCTCCATTGGATACCAACTCGACGGTGATCCGGGAGGGGTCGATCCCGAGAACCGATGCCACCTGGTCGCGGTCGTCCCATACCCCTTGGCCGCCGGAGTAGAGCATCATCCTCCCGCCGCCCACCGGAACCACCAAGGTTGACTCCGGCTCCAGAAACGCATGCTCCACCCGCTGGGTTATGAAGGTCTCATGCACCTGGTAAGGCGAGGCGGCGTATGCGGACACGAAATCACCGCGCTCGTACTCGGAGACGGAGAGAACGTTGCCCTCCAGTCCCCAGACCGCGTTCTCCGAAGTTGCTACCGCCACGGCCGGATCGGTAAACGGCTTGAGGACCCGGTAGTCGACTCTGATCGCCTCGGTCGCCTCCCGCGCGGTCAGCCGATCCTCGGCCACAACCACCGCCAGCACGTCTCCGTAATAGGAGGTCCGGCCACCTTCGGGAATCATCACGGGCCAATCCTTGTGGATCAGGCCGACTTTGAGGTCACCGGGTACGTCGGCGGCCGTGAAAACGGCATGGACACCCGGGATGGCTTCGGCGGCGGCGGTGTCGATGCTCAGTACATCCGCTCGGGCATGATCGGTCATGCGGAGAGCGGCATGGAGGATACCGTCGAAGCGGATGTCGTCTATATAGGGGCGGTCCCCGAGAGCCAGTTCGCGAGCCTCGTACTTGATGCCCGACTTTCCGATCCCTCCGGAAGTCTCGATCGGAGGTATCTCCCCGGAAGACAGCAGATCGATGGCGTCGAATATCTTCGTGTAACCGGTGCAGCGGCAAAGATGCGCTCCCAACCTACCGGCCGTCACCCGCCTGGTCAGCCGGGAACCCTTCTGATCGATCAACGCTTTGGCACGGACCAGGATGCCCGGAGTGCAGAAACCACACTGCAACGCACCGGTTACCGCGAACGCCGAAGCGAGGCGGTCCCGCTCTACGGGGTCGAACCCTTCCAGGGTTACGACTTCCTTTCCGGCTACCTTCTCCAGCGCCAGGACGCATGCCACGAAGGCCCTGCCGTTGACCAGCACCGTGCAGCAGCCGCATTGGCCGGACGGAGAGCACCCGTCCTTGGCCGACGTGATATCAAGCTCCTCACGCAGGGCTGCAAGCAGGTGGGGATGGTCGGCCCGTACCGAAACATCCCGTCCGTTTAGTCTGAAGTCGATCGTTCTTTCAGCGATCAAGGTCATGATGCGCCCTCCAACCGCATAGACCGGTAGACACCCCAAGGCAAGCCGAGTCGCCTCGCCGGTGCTTTTACATTCTGTTAAGCATAGTCTATAGAGACGCTTGGTTCCTCCAAATCCATTCCGGAGGTTTACCCTTGGCCGACCAGACGAAGGAGCATGGTTGTTGGTCCGCGCCGAATTCACCGTGGAACCGTTCGAGGAGGGGAACCCCGGTCCCCATGTCGAGGCAGCCATCAAGGCTCTAGCCCCCATGGAGTCGGACATCGGACCCTTTGGCACCGCGGTGGAGGGTTCGCTTGACCATGTGTTGACGGCGGTCGCCGGAGGCATCCGGGCGGCGATGGAGGCGGGAGCAACCCGGGTGTCCGTCAGCATGGTCGTAACCCCGTGACAGAAGAACATCCTCTGATCGAGGCGATACGGCCATTGGTGAAGGCTGTCGGGGCGGAGATCGTGGCGCCCGGTGAGACGAACGGTTACTGCATTCCGCTGGAATGGGAGGGGGAGATTCTGGCCGTCGTCAAGATTCTCTCACTCCACGATGTGCTCGACCGCATGGTTGCTCAGGTTGAAAGCGAGTTGGGCGGTAACCTGGCCAACCTCGGGAGGGTGCATAAGCAGGTAGCGGTAAGGCTGCTGGACGAGCGAGGAGCTTTCCGGTTGCGGAAGTCGATCAACGAGGTGGCGGACCAGATGGGGGTGAGCCGCATAACCATCTACAACTACCTGAACTCGATCCGGGACAGGTCCGTACCTTGAACAAACGTCTGGTCGGCTCGTTCCTGATAATCGTCCTGGCAGTTCTTCTGAATGCCTGCGGGGGTCGGGGAGTGGCGCAGGACGCCACCGGCCAGGAGATATACGTCCAGGTATGCGCCCGGTGTCACGGCAGTGATCTGACCGGAGGTACCGGGGTTGCGCTGGTGGGCGACGACGCCCGCTCGTTCGATAAACCAGAACGCTACTTCGTGCAGTCGATTAGCGCCGGAGTGGGCAGGATGCCGTCCTTCAGAGGGACCCTCACCGAGGACCAGATACTGAGGGTAACCCGTTACATCTTCGAACAGCAGGGTAGGTGACCAGGACCTCGGCGACGGTTGGCGGTTGTTGATAGTAGCTACGCAGGCCGGCAAACTGCCTGGTAGATACTCTGTGTACAGGGCGAGAACCCCTTGTGCGGACTTTTTGAGCACTCTCCTACGCAGGGCGGGTCGAGCCTCGGACCACGAGTTCCCCTTCGAGAAGGCGAACGGTTGCCTCGCCGGCGGGATCTTCGATGCGCGCGGCCAGCATATCCAGCGCCACCGCGACCATCTTGTCGACCGGTTGCCGAACCGTGGTCAGAGAATAGGTAGGCCACGACGCAGGTCTGAGGTCGTCGAAGCCGACTACGGAAAGGTCACCGGGAACGCTCAAGCCGAGTTGGTAGCGAGCGGCATCCATGGCGCCCAAGGCCAGATTGTCATCGGCGCAGAAAACCGCGTCAACTCCCGGCTGCCGAGCGGCCAATTCACGCATGGCGCGCACTCCGCTCTCGTACGAGTACGCATCGGTGTTCACGACGGTGGGCTTCCTGCCGGCATTCCGGAATCCGTCTCTATACCCCGAAAGTCTCGGCGCCGAGGTCGGGACGTTCTCCGCGCCGATGTAGCCCGGATTGCGTGTGTCGAGGTTGATAAGGTGTTGAGCGACGGTCAGGCCGGCAGCGTAATTGTTGCAGGCAACACCGGATCCGACGGCCTCGGGATCGAAGGCGCCCCAGGCGACGATGGGTGTCCCGATCCGCCGGCAATCGTCGATCAAGGGCAGCGACAGGGCCGTCGATGTTACGAGAAGCCCGTCTACCTGAAACTGGAGTACCAACGCTAGGGCCTCGGCAACCGATTCGGGATCGGACGTGTTGAAAACCAGGCCTTGGAGGCCGTGCCGGCGGAGTTCGATCGTTACCGCGCGCAGGTACCAAAGGTAGAGGGGATTCTGGAAGTCGCCGACCAGAATACCGACCATGCCTGTCTTCTGTTTGGCGAGGCTTCGAGCCAGGATATTCGGCCGGTAGCCCAGTTGCGCAGCCGCTTCGAACACCCGGCGGCGAGCCTCCGGTGAGGCGCTGGCGCCCGGTGTGAAAGTCCGAGAAACGGTCGACTTGGAGACCCCCGCGAGGGCAGCCACCTCGCGGCTGGTAACCCGGCCGGCCGGACGCCGGTTCTCCGAGCCTCTTTCTGCATCTCGCGACGATACGCCCGATCGAGCGCCGGCATCGGGCTTCTCTTCGATCGTCACCTCAGGCGTTCCAGACAACAGGTCGGGATTCTGCGAAATGGCAAGCCACCGGGTGGCCTACGGGATGGGAGTCGAGCGCCGGCTCCACCTCCGCACAGACATCCTGGGCGTGCCGGCATCTTGTCCGGAACCGGCATCCTGACGGAGGGTCCGCCGGGCTGGGTACGTCGCCTTCAAGCTTGATCCGTTCCCGGTGGGACTTCTTCGATCTCGGTGTAGGAACCGGTACTGCGGACAGGAGCGCTTGGGTGTAAGGATGACCCGGACTGTCGAAGATCCGGTCGGTGGCGCCGGTCTCGACGACCCGTCCGAGGTACATGACAACAACCTGGTCGCATATGTGGCGCACCACTGAAAGGTCATGGGAGATAAACAAGTAGGTGAGGCCGTCGTCACGCTGGATATCTCGTAAGAGATTAAGGATCTGGGCTTGGATCGAAACATCGAGCGCCGACACCGGCTCGTCACAGATAATGAGTTCCGGCCTGACTGCAAGTGCCCGAGCGATCCCGATGCGCTGCCTTTGCCCACCGGAGAACTGGTGTGGATACCGAACCGAGTCGGTCGGATCGAGCCCTACCCTTTCAAGCAACTGGTGAACCCTGGCCCTCCACCCGGACCGAGGTTCGATCTCGGGGAACACCTTCCAGGATTCGCTAATGATATCGAACACGCTCATACGTGGATTCAGGGATGCATACGGATCCTGGAATATTATCTGGATCTGCTTGCGCGCTCGACGCATCTCCGCTGGTGTGAGCGAGAACAGATCCTCACCCTTGTAGAGCGCCGTACCCGACGTAGGCTCGATCAGCCGCAAGAGCGTCTCGGCTACCGTCGTCTTGCCACAACCGGACTCGCCGACCAGCCCGACGGTTTCACCGCGACGGAGAGTCAAGTCAACTCCGTCAACGGCCCGGACCACCCCGCGCCGACTGAACGTCCCGAGACCGCTCCGGTAATGCTTGGTGAGGCCTTTCACCACGAGGAGCGGTTCACCGTAATCAACCACGCGGTTCATCGAGTACCTCCATTGCAAAGTGGCAGGCGCTGAACCGGTCTTCAAAGACCTCGACGGCTTGCAGACGAGGCGCCTCCACGGTGCACCGGTCACGACGCCACCTGCACCGCGGCTCGAACGGACAACCGGCAGGGATACTGGTGGGCACCGGCGGCGACCCCGGTATGGGTGACAGCCGTGCTTGGCCACCCGCAACGGAAGGCATCGAGCCTATGAGTCCTCGCGTGTAGGGGTGTCCGGGTACCTCTAGCAGGTCCTCCATCGACCCGGTCTCGACGACCTCCCCCGCATACATAACCAGCACCCGGTCCGCCACTTCCGAGATAACTCCCAGGTCATGGGTGATCAGTACGACAGCCATGCCGGACTCCTCTTTGAGGTCTGCAAGGAGTTCCATTATCTGGCTCTGCACGGTGACATCAAGGGCGGTGGTCGGCTCATCGGCGATGAGTATCTCCGGGTCGAGCGCAAGCGCGGTGGCGATCATGACTCGTTGGCGCATACCGCCCGAGAATTGATGGGGGTAATCGCGGATTCGTTTGGCGGCCGACGGTATCCCGACCCGATCCATCAGCCCGACGGCCAGCTTGCGCGCCTCCTTGCGCGAGGCGCCACGACGCACCCTGTACATCTCACCTATCTGGTATCCAACCGTCAACGACGGGTTGAGCGAGGTTAGGGCGTCCTGGAAGATCATCGCTATGCCCTCACCTCGAATGTCACGTACCGTCTTGGAATCGGCAGTCAGGAGATCATGGTCCCGGAAGCGAAGTTTCTTGGCGGACGTCCGGCCTGGCGGCTGCGGCACCTGCCTCATTACCGCCTGCATGGTCACGCTCTTGCCTGAACCGGATTCACCGAGGATTCCCAGAGTTTCGCCTGCCTGAACCTCGAATGACACGCCCCTTACCGCGCGTAGCGGTCCGGTCACGGTATCGAACGTAACTCGCAAGTCCTCCACTACCAAGAGAGGTTCGGGAGCCGCGGATGGCGCCGGGATCATTCCGGACCACCGGGTATTGCGGTCTCAACCCCACCTGTCCCTCGCTCGGCTAGGAGAGCCTTGGCTCGTAAGAGGCGACGTTGCGGCTTTGCCGAAGGCGTTAGCAGTCGCCATCGCTGCACCGGATCGGTGACGGTCCGGACCCAGTTTGCAAGGAGATTCAAGCTAAGGGCGGTCAGCAGGATCGCGAGGCCGGGGAAAGTCACCAGCCACCAAGCCTGCTGTAGCCATTCACGACCGTTGGCGATCATCAAACCCCACGAGGGATTGGGAGGCTGGATTCCGAATCCCAGGAAGCTGAGGGAAGCTTCGGAAAGAATCAGAAATGCAACCTCGAGTGTTGCCAGCACCAATAAAGGGGACAGGGTGTTGGGCAGAATATGGCGGAACATGACCCGGCCGCTGCGATTCCCGAGTGCGCGAGCGGCCTTGACGAAGTCCAATTCCCGATAGCTGAGGGTAAGTCCTCTGGTCATGCGCGCGTAGACCATCCATCGCAGCAGGGTGAACACGATGATCAGGTTGAAGAACCCCGCGCCGGTCAGGAAGAGGATGAAGAGGGCGACCAGCAATGACGGCAAGGCCAGCATCCCGTCGACGAGGCGCATGATGGCGTCCTCGACAAACCCGCGCCGGTAGCCCGCCACCAGCCCGAGGCTGACACCGATAACTCCTGAAACCACGGCGCCGAGTACACCAACCGACAGCGATACCCGGGCTCCGAAGATGACCCGGCTCAGCATGTCCCTGCCCAACTCGTCGGTGCCGAGTAGGTGGATGAACCCACCTCCCGCGTCAGCGGAGAGCGGAGGCGCCAATCGACCTCGCAGGTTCTGCTTTATCGGGTCGTAAGGAGCGACCAAGTCGGCAAAGACAGCCGAAACAACCAAGAGGACGAGATACACAGCAGCAAGTAACGGAACCGGGTCGCGGGCTAGCGCCGCGATATAGGTCCACTTGGAAAGCCGCTCGGACCGGTCGGGTGGCGAAGGGTTCTCCGGCGAGTGTTCATTGGTCCGGATCTCCTCTGTCATGCGCGCCCACCTGCGAGTCTTATCTTCGGGTCGAGGAACGAGTAGGCGACGTCGACCGCAAAGTTGACCAGTATGACGAGGGTGGCGACCACGAAGATGGCGGCCTGGATGAGGGGAAGATCGCGCCGAACCAACGAATCGACCAGAAGCAGGCCAACCCCGGGCCAGGCGAACACCGTCTCGACCAGTACGGCGCCCTGTCAGCAACGCACCGAGCTCGTCACCGATCATGGTCACGATGGGGACCGAGGCGTTCTTGAGGGTATGGATCAGAACGATCCTCGGTGTCGACGCACCTTTGGAACGGGCCGTCTCGACGTACGGTTTGGAGAGCTCGTCGAGCATGGAGCTGCGGACGACCTGCGCGATGCGCCCCGTAGGTCTAGCCGCCAGCGTGAGCGCGGGCAGGATCACATGCTGCCATGTTCCGTAACCGGAGGTGGGAAGCCATCCGAGATGGACCGAAACCACCACGATGAGAACCAGACCGAGCCAGAACTGAACGATGGAAACACCGGCCAGCGCGACTATGTTGATCATGCGATCGACCCACGAACCGGGTCGCATCGCAGCCACCAGTCCCAGACCGAGCGCCAGGGCTACCGCAATGAATATGGCCACCCCCGCCAACCGGAAGGTGGCCGGAAGCCGCTCCAAAACGAGCGGGAGGACTTCTGTTCCCGCCCCACGCAGTTCCTCGGACGGCAGCACCGAGAATCCGTACCGATAACTCACCCCGAAGTCACCGGAGAGGACATCCGTTAGGAACCGGCCGTACTGTTCAATGAGCGGGTCGTTGAGTCCGGTGTTCTCCCGGAAGTTTTCGAGCGCTTGACCGGAGGCGTTGAGGCCGAGAATGTTGAGGGCCGGATCGCCGATCATACGCCCGGCAAGGAACACGAACGAGACCAGCACCAGCAGGAGCACGAGCGTGTTGGCGGTTCGTCTGATTAGGTAACGCGTCATGTGATCCCCGATGGTGCCGGCTCAGCCCACCTTGAGTAGACTTGGAGGCGGGTGCGGTCACCGAGGGACCGCACCTCGCCACCGGATGGAATCGTTAGCTTGCCGCCGAGATGTAGACCGCTAGCACGCGGTGGTCGATCCCGAAGTCGAAGTTCAGCCCGCTATCGAGCAGATAGCCTCGGTCCAGAAGCGCTAGAGGGATTATCAGGTACTCGTCGTGCACGAACTTCACCAACTCGCTCAGCGCCGTGTCCCGCTCCCCGCCGGTAAGCGTGAGCGCCTCCAGAAGATCCGCATCGAACTGCTCGTTACAGAAGACGCTGGACCGGGACGGTCCGGTCGGATTATCGATGTCGGGACACGCGTAGTTGGAGAAAAGGGTCAGCCCGTAATCTCCGGATGGGTTGCCTTTTACGTGAACCTGGAGGAGTTGGCGTCCGGGCTCCTCGGCGTATGCGGCTATCCGCACCCGTGGGTTGAATATGTCGGGAACCTGGACCGCAACCGTGTTGTTGAGCCCGATCTCGGTAAAGAACCCGCCCAAAGCCTCGACAATGGGGCTGATCCTCGGGGTGGTATCCCGGCCGATGATCTCGATCGACATTCCATCGACATCCACTCCGGCGCCTCTGGCCTCGTCCAAGAGCCTGCGGGCGTTGTCGGGATCGTAGGGATACTGCGAGATCGCCGAACTGAAGCCGACACTCCCGTCAGGCCCGAGTTGACCGGCGGGTACCGACGCCAATCCGATCAGATCAACCAATGCTTCATAATCGATCGACTCGAAGATAGCCTGACGTACCCGGCTGTCCTGCAGTCGTGAGTCCGCAAACAGAGAGTGATCGAGCCGTCCGTACAGGTATGTATCCGACGGACCGGCCACGCACTTGTAGTTGCCCCCGGCTGCTGCGCATTCCTCCGCAGAGGGGAACATAGCGACCTGCGCCTCACCCGTTTGGGCCATAGCCGCCCGAGCCGCGTCCTCCGGACGGAAGACGAATTGGAGATTCGCGAACACCGGAAGCGTCGTGCCGTACACGTCGTCGGCTGTCCAACCCCACCAATCAGTATTGACCGTCGCCGACCAATACTGGCCACGCGCCCACTCCTCGAAGACGTATGGACCGGTTCCGATAGGCGTGTCGAAGTGGCTGCCCGGATCGTTTTCGATCTGGTCGGCTGATGTAATCCCGTTGAGCGTCAGACGCCACTCGAGAAGTGGATCGGCCTCTGACTCGGTGACCTCCAAGGTCAGGGGACCTGTCGCAGTCGCCGTTATCTCTCCCGGGCCTGCAAACTCCTGGATCGTGAAGGCGTTTTCGGAACTCCATACCCAGTTAACCGCCGTCGCGGCCGCCTCGGCATCCAACGCCGTACCGTCATGGAAGCTGACACCCTCGCGTAGCTCAAAGCTAATGGTCCGATCATCCACCCACTCCCACGACGTTGCCAGAACGGGGACGATCTCGCCCGACGGGTCAACCGCGATAAGGGTTTCCACCACGTTACGTAGGCCGGGAGCGTTGATTTCCTTGTAGGCGCCCTGAGCGGCGAGATCCTGGGGCTCCTGGTTGACGGCCACTACGAGGGTGCCGGATGGCTCGGCCATCGCCGGGGCGGCCGCTGTGGTGTCGGGAGTGGGCGCCGCGGTGGTAGTGGGTTCGTCAGGTGCGGCAGTCGCCGGAGCTTGGGTTGTAGTCGCGGCCGTATCTTCAACTTCGGTAACGGTATCTTCATCGCCACCGCATGCTGTGATGACCAATACCATCACCAACGCAGTACACCAATTCGCTAATCGCTTCGACATGGGGATCCCTTTCCTGCCCGCCCGGGTATTTGCAACCGGTTGCAACCAACAATATCGGCGCGGGAGGAGCCTTGCAACCGGTTGCAAAGTATTTTCGCCAAACCTGAGACCGACCAAAGGCGCTCGCGGCTACGGAAGAAGGCGGATGTTCTTGCCTATTTAGCCGGTAGGGGACTCAGTAACCGGGCGTCTATGAGGGCTTGGAAGTGGTTGGCGACGCTGGTGGCGAGCACTCGGTGGTGGGCCAGAACACCGAGTTCGATATTGCGGTCAAGAGCGGCGCCGGTGAGGTTGGCGGAGGTTATGAACACAGCCTCGTCGTCCACGACCACCGCCTTGGCGTGCAGTACGCTGATCGGGCCGGACGGATCCAACGAGCGGGGATCGTAGTAGACGGCAGGCTTGGACGATCCCGGCCAGTCCGTTCCCCAGAACCGGTCGGCGAATCGTCTCGTCAGGTGGTCGGGCGCGGTGGTATCGCCTTGCCCACGCTGGATGTTCAGGAGGAGGGTCACCCTCAATCCGGTTACATGGTCCATGCGCTGCGCTAGGCGAGCAAAGGCTCGAGGTCCGTCGAAGTAGGCATAGGTGCTTATCCACACGGAATGTTCTGCGTTGTCGAACAATTCCTCGTAGACCCGGCGGGTGTCCCGGGAATGCAGGCCCGGCACTTCCGGCCCAGACCACACGAGGTCGGGAGAGAGAACCCTGGTGGAGGCCTGTTCCACGGCGCGGATCCACGCGGCTACCCCTCGCCCCGAAATGCCTACCCGCGCCAATCGCTCGAGGTCATCTATCACCTGCTCGGCGCCGTCCATAATCCCTGCTTCGGATTCGAGGGATGCGGGAGTCGGACGATCAGGAAGCATGCCGGTATCAAGGGCATCGGCGAGCCGGCGCAATACATGAGCCGGGAGCGTCTGGAGGTATTGGCCCGCGGGCATCAGGATATGGGGAAGAAGGCGGCGTCTGCCCTTCCGAGTACGGGTACCACCAGCGCTCGGTCCAGGTAGTCGTTGCGCATCTCGCACGAGGTTTCGGCTATCAAGGTGCATCCGTGGCAGGCCGCTCCGTGCAGCCATCGTTTCTCCAAGCTTCGGGTGGGGGAGTGCTGGGCACAGATCGGATCGTTGGAACAGAGAGATCCCGTTTCCAGGGTGTGGCCGAGGTGCTGTTCGAAGTGGCGGGCCTGTTGCACGAGGCCGCCGAGGGTCCCTTCCGCGTCGGGAGTTCCGGTATAGAGGAGCATCCCGTAGTGCCCGGCTTCGACGTAGACGCGCTCCCGGATGGAGCTCGCCGGGTACCCGCACCGCATGGCCATCGACTGGATCAACAAATGGGCCAGGGTGTGTAACAGGATGAAGGGGCCGCCGGGGAACCCGTCGGGTTCCTTACCGCGGCCCTTGCGCCAGGCCGTGTGACCGGCGAGCAGTTCATCGATACGCTCCTGAACCGGCGGGCGGCGCAACCAGGTCTTGACAGCTGAGGGTCGCAGGTGGATGAAGACCCCTTCCCCACGGTTCTCGACGGCCGGAAACCAGCTAGGTTCAATGGCCAGGTCGGCGCGCTGCACATCGGTTTCATACTCGCCGTGGATGTCGCGAACCGCCGCTTCGAAACGGGTGAAGCCGATCAGCGCCAGCACCTCGCGCAGGCGGTGTAGCTGGATCACCGATTCGATGTCTTTGCTGACCCTCGACTGCGGATCCCGCCAGACGGTCTCCGGGAGGCGCCGAGCGTGGAAGTCCCGGTTGATGGGCACATCCTCGCCGAACCCTTCGGGCACGGTGAGTATCGCCTCCAACTCGGCCTCCTTGACGGAGCGGTCCGATACCGTGCCGCTGCGGCGTTGCTCGATCGCTCTCATCACGTCTGCATCCGCGAACGGAGCCAACTGTTCGGCCACGTTCGGTTTCCCCTTTATTAAATCGAGATGGGAAGGTTCCGAAACGATCTGGAGGTCATCCCACAGTTCATTGACTACCCGCTCCACCTCGGTTCCCCGATCGGGCAGGGAAAGCACGCTGACGACCTGGGGAAAGTACGCATTGGAAGCGGTGCGGATTAGGAGGCGACTCGGCTGGTTGCAATCCTCGGCGGTGTTCAAACCAAGCCAGGGTCGTTTGCCCCGGCAGCTGCCCAGCGGCTTGGCGCCCATGTCGGTGGCCTCGTTAAGGCGCCGGGATTTGCGGCACTCGCACCGAACCACGAGATCCGCCAAATCGCCGGTGGTCCCATGCTCGACAAGCCAGAGCTGCCGCCCGCAGCGCTCGTCGCCATGCACGAACCCGATCCAATCGAGATCATCGACATGGCCACGCCGGCAGGCTCGAACGAACCGGGTCGGCACCACGGGCCGTCCCTCGAAACGCTTGCGATCATCGAGCGCCCTCCGATGTACCAGCCGCCTGGATCGGCCTCCGCGCTTCCCAGAGGACAACGAGCTACTTCCCTGGCTGGAAGACGGGGCTTCCTGCACTACGAACCACTCGGGAAACCTCCACGCGCAGATACCTAACCTTGAAGCCCAAGGCTCGGAAGGCTCCGGCGGAGGTGCGTACATCCTCGGCGAGTGGACACCGGTCACCGTCTGGAGAAAATCGGCCAGCCGCGGTTCAGACACTTCGGTGAGCTCGGTCGTCGGCCAGGTTTCCAGTCCTCCGACGATGGCCGCATCGTCGGGCAGGTCGATCAGCGCGCCCGGTCCGTAGGTGGTTATCACCTGGCTTTGACGGATCTGCCCGTGTGCCTTCGGGCTCATTGTCCGGCGTCGTCGAGGGACGCGGTCAGGGGCTTGATATAGAGGTTCACGCTCGGCTCCACATCGCGCAAGGATCGGTTAGCCCGGAACTTCCGGTGGTGGACCGACTCGAACTCCTCTTCGAGCATCTCGCGCAGCAGTCGTCCCCCTGCGGCGCCCGGCTCGTACTTCTGGTACTTCACGGCGGCGTTGACACGGCGGTAGTCCTCCACGACCGCCAGCCACGAGTCGAGCAGATCCACAACTCGGGCCGTGACGTTTTGGCGACGTTCTTCTCTCTCCTGCTCGTCGACGAAGGGTTGCAAGTCCACCCGTTCCCGGAACAGCTCGCGAAGCCGGCGCTCGACCCGCACCCGCACGGTTTCCAGCGCATCAACACCGCGCGGCGGGGTCAAGACTCCCTCGGCGTGGCGGGCGTATCCCACGAGGACCCCGGCTAGACCGCGGTCGAGAGCGCGGGCCGAGAACGGGGTGACGCTCGACGCCTCTACCGAACGGTAGCAGGTCTCGTGATAATGGCGGAAGCGTTCGTAATGGGATCGATCGCGGGGTTTGTGGACATTGAGAAGGGTGACGACCAGACCGGGCTTGCGGTCATCGCGACCTACGCGACTGGTGGCTTGGATGTATTCGGCGTGGGTCTTGGGCTGGCCCAGCACCACCATCAAGCCGAGGCGGGGGATGTCGAGGCCCACCGATATCATGTTGGTGGCGATAGCGCTGTCCACCCGGTCCGGTTCGTGGGCCGACTGCCCGAGACGGCGCCGGGCCTCGGCGACCTGGGCGGTCGAGACCCGCGACGTCAGCTCCACCACTTCCGAAAAAGTCCGTCGGTCCCGGAACAGCCCCTCCTCGTAGGTTTGGCCGACGCGCCTTCGGTTCCCATACCTCTTGACTGTGTTTTGTACCTCCTCTTCGAGGATGCGGCGGGCGCCGCCCAGCTCGCGGAGGCTGTTGAAATAGCCCAGCACGGTCATGTAGGGATCGGCCGGATTGTCGAGGTTCTTGTGACCTCCGGCGTCCCGGTAGGCACGCTCGGCGGCCGCCATCAGCGCCAGCCACACGCGACGCATCAACAACTTGGCGCTGCGGCCCGGTGCGGCGATCCCGAGGTAGAGCCGGCCGGGCACCTGATCGACCGCCGCAACCTCGGCAAAGAACGAGTCGCGCCGATCAGTTCCCGGCGGCGGGAAGACCCTGGTATTGGATCGTGCGAACAAAGCTTGGATCTGATCCTGAGCCTGGCGAACCGTGGCGGTGGAAGCCACGATCTTGGGGAGCACATCCGGTGCGGAGTCGTCACCAGGTCGTTCCTGGTCGGCCGAGGCCCGCACGCACAGTGCCTCGATGACCGTCTCGTATAGTCCGGCCATGGTGCCGAGCGGACCCGATATCAGATGAAGCTCGTCCTGGATTATGAGGTCGGGAGAGGGGAGCGGCCGGTCGAGCGGCCGGCCCTGCCTCGGGTCAGCCGCTCCGTAGAAACCGGAACCGTCGAACCGATCGGCGCCGCCCAGCAACGCCCCGACCTGCGCCGTCCACGGCAAGGAGGCGAACTTGTCCACAGTGGCGATCAGAAACGCCGGCAAGCGACGGTAGATAGGCTCGTCCACCCCCAGTATCGGCAGAGGACGGTCCCCGCTGAAGTCGCACTCGAAATCGGTGCAAACGATACGGAGCTCGGACGGTGCGTCGTCATCCGGTTGCAGGTTGAAAGAGGCAGGCTGGAACCGGATGCCACACCACGGACAGCTTTCCAACGGGATGGGTGATGGCTTGCCGATCGGGTCGGCCTTGAAACGGATGGTCTTGGAGCGGGCCGAGTCCGACCGGCTGTCACCCTTGCGGCCCATGATGTTCGGGGTGGCGGCCTTGCCCACCCACAGCCCTATCTCGATGGGCCACGCCCCGTAACGTGTCGGGTTAGCCGCCCGCTCCAGCTCCAGCGCGCAGACCAGGCCGGAGGCGCGGGCGAGTTGATCCAGCGTCAGGAGGCGAAGTGTGTAGCGCATGATCACCGCCACCCCCGCGCCTCGCCTTCCGTCCTGACCGGGGTTGCGCAGCCGCCTCAACACGATGGCAAAGGCTGCCAGACCCAGATACGCCTCGGTCTTGCCGCCTCCGGTCGGGAAGAACAGCAGGTCGACGATCTTGCGTTCGGGATGGCGCCGGTTTCCCAGGCCGGGAAGGTTCAGCAATATGAACGCCAGCTGGAATGATCTCCACCTCGGCGCCGGCTGATCGGGACCGAGACGCTGCCGCAAGGCGCGGGCCACGGCCCGGTTGGCCATCCTGAAAGCGTCAAGAGCGTCCGGATCCGTGGCGAGGAGCGTTATGCCGCTCTCGATGCGGGTAGACGCCACACCCGCCAGGCGCAGCAATTCCTCGGCGGTCTCCAGTCGGCTGCCCCCGGCATCATCGATCCGGTCACGCTGTCCATCGATCCAGGAACGGTAGTGATTCACGAGGGGGGCTAGCGCCGCCCGGGCGGCTTCGCCATCGGGCAGCGCCCCGAGCGCCTCCATCGACAGCTCAACATCCGGAATGCCTGCGGGCTCGGTCTTGGCTACGGTCGCGCTCGGAATCCACGCGGTTCGGAGTAGGTGGCAGGCGTCATCGATCACCTCCCATTCGGCGGATACGCCGTGGCCGACCGCGTACTCGGGGGAGTCGGAGTAGTGGAGGTCGGCAACCCGGTCGTCCCAGCCTGCGGACCCCATCGCACGGGGATCGGGGCGAGGAACGAAAGCCTCATCACCGCTGATCTCGAGTTCCGCCTGGAAGGCGTAGGCTGAGTCGGCCACCCCGTCGCTCACCGTTGACCGATTGTTGACGAGGAAGACCGAGGCCGATCGGGTGCCGTCGGGAAGGCTTGCCAGACGCCCCACATCGACCGGACGCGAAAAAACATGCAGCCTTAAGCCGCCCGAATCCGGAACCAGGTGATCATCCGGGCCGGTGAGCGATACCCGGATGGTTCGTTCCTCCTGATGCCGTCGCCACACCTTGATCGGTTTTCCGCTCTTGTCTTCGAACCGGACAGGCCGGTAGTCGCCCCAGCGCACCGTTACATCGAACCGCTCCGTCCGGCCCGACACGAGGAAGCTCAGACCCATCGACGACGGGAAGAACCCTTTCTTGGCTGCCCGACGTTCTTCGGTGGACTCCTCCGCCAACCCGGCGGCTTCCGGAATCTCGTCGAGGGAATCGTCTTCATCGTCGTCGCTGCGTCTCTTCGAGTGGTGTGCCCGACGGGATCAGGAAGCCGGTCAGGTACCAACTCGCCGGCCTTCGCCATACCGGTAGTCGTTCGCCGGCCAGTCCATCGCCAGCACCGGGCCCTACCAGATCGAGCTTCAGCGCCTCGATCAGATACTCCCGTACAGCCGGGGAGTCGCTCCAATCGGGGTTCGAGCAAGATGAGTCAGCCATCATAGGCCATACTGTAGGCAGCGGCTGGGACAGATACGATCACGTATCCGCCGTTCGAACCGTGATTGTCACCGCTGTGGCGTAGAATGTGCTCGAGAGGCATAGAAGGCCTTTAGTAGAGACTGTTACCGGTAGTCGGACCGTCAAGTCTGTGCACCGGCTAGTGCGAGGAGGTTGAGGATGACCACGATCAGATACGTCACTCGCGAGGAACTGTGGCAGGAGATGGAAGCTTTTCTTGAGGAAGAGCGGATGACGGTGGAGGAGTTCCGCGCCGAGGGCGAAGCGGACACCCTCACCGACGCCAACCTCCGCGAGCTCTGGCTCATGTACAGACCGCTCCTGTTCGACGGAATACCCACAGAACGGCCAAGCCGCTCGCGCCATACGGAAGGGATCGAGAACGATCGAAGACCCGAGCTAGATCACGGGAGTCCGGAACACCCCAACCAGCGCGGAAGTTCACCCCTGGAAGTTGAGAGTATGACCCCTATACGGTACGTCACGCGAGACGAGTTCCTGCAGCGACTCGAGCATGAGTTGGAGGATGAGCGGATGACGGTGGAGGAGTTCCGCGCCGAGGGCGAAGCGGACACCCTCACCGACGGTCACCTACGAGACCTCTGGCTGCATTACCGACCAATCCTGTTCGACGGAATACCTACAGAACGGCCAAGCCGCTCTCATTCTGCCGAAGGCCTTGAGAACGGTCGAAGACCCGAGCAAGGTCACATGGTGAATCAGGAACGGACCGGCCCACCCGGGGGCGCACCTCAGGAGGTTGAGAGCATGGCGACTATACGGTATGTCACGCGAGACGAGTTCCTGCAGCGACTCGAGCATGAGTTGGAGGATGAGCGGATGACGGTGGAGGAGTTCCGCGCCGAGGGCGAAGCGGATACGCTCACCGACGCCAACCTACGCGAGCTCTGGCTGCATTACCGACCGCTCCTGTTCGACGAGTGAACGAACGAACACTCAAGACTGTCACCGGGAGCTTTGTAGAAACCCTCAACCAGATAGTCGTATCCGCGATCCACACCGATGTCAGGTTTGTGGCAGAGTTGACCTCCGACCGTAAGCGAGCATCAGTCGAAGCATCAAGAGCGGGAATCCGGTCCGATGGGTTCCCACTCGTGCGTGCAGCCGACGACCCTTCAGCACCGGTGCTCCTGATGAAGGTTCGTTACATGGTCGAGTTGGCGGGCGACGGAACTTATATACGGGTCGTGACGTCCGCCGTCGGGCTGTGGGTGGATGTCACCGGAGGCCGGAAGAACCATCGACCGCTCATTCGCATCGAGTACGACCGGTACCCTCGGACCGCAGATCGACCGGCGGCGCATGTTCATCTGCACGCCAACTCACCGGAGATGGCGTGGGTCTACGGGTCGAGCGGTCGTGCGGCGCCGGACCTTCACGCCCTCCACTTCCCCGTGGGTGGCCCGCGGTTTCGCCCCACGCTTGAAGACTTCCTGCTCTTCCTCAACCGCGAAAAGCTGTACACGGATTTCAAGCCCGGATGGAAGCGAGAGGTGCTGGAATCACTTCGTCAATGGGAGCGCATCCAGGCCGCGGCGACCGCCACGAGGTATCCGGGCACGGCGGCCAGGGCGCTGAAGAAGCTCGGATACGCGGTTTCCTCGCCGGGCGATAGCCTCACTTAGGAAATAGGACCTCCCGCGTACTGGTGGGAATGGTCGCCCCGAACGGGAGTCAGATGATAGGTGGTTTCCTGACGAGTCCCGTTACCTCGTGATCGTGATTCGAATCTGAAGAATCTCTGCGAGCCAATTCGAGTAGCTCCTCGGTCAACCCAGCAGAACTGCTAATACCACACCCATTAATACTGCGGCGTAGAAGAGGATAAGAGTTATAGAAAGAAAAGCCGAGAGCCAAGTCAGGTTGGGACCTGCAAAGTCGCCGGTCTCCATCAAGAAGTCTATCTCGTCTGGCGCCAGCACTCGTACGTGATCATACAGAGCGCGATATAGGCGCTCCTGGCGCAGGAAATAGCCATCCAAACCCCAGAACACCAGCGTGGGTAATAGGCCGATAAGCGCCCGGTTGTCGCCATCCTGAGGCGAAACCAGAACGAGCACCGCCGATACCAGCACGACGCTCCAACCCTTCAGCATGAAGGAGTTGAAGGCCATGCGGTTGATGACACCCTGGATCAACTCCAGATGCTTCAGCTTGGCTTCCATCCGATCCTCCCCGCGATGCTCCTGAGCGTGACTCGGCTGCTACCCCTCCGGATCCCAGCCTAGTTACGACTGTCCCAAAGTGTACGGGGCGAAGCGGACTCTGCGGATGAGACACCACCTGCTTTACGCGGAGATCGTTTTGCCGGCTCTGGTTTCGTAGCGGGATTGGCGAGTCCGGCGCGGGCTTCCTCGGCGGCTCGGCGGGCGTTGAGTTCCAGGAGACGAGCGAGGACCTCGTCGTGGACCTCGTCAGGCCAGCGGTAGCGGTAGGGCTTCTTCTTGCGCGGGCTCCAGGTTTCTTCGTCGATCTCGTAGTCGAGCAGGAACTCGCAATCGGTGGGGATGTCGGACCATCCGTAGGCTTCGAGCACCGCCCGGTCCATAGCGGCGTGCAGGCGGCGGAGTTCGGCGATGTCGGGGTCGTGTTCGTAGGGATCGTGGAAGCGGTTGTAGGTCTTGGTCATCCCCTCGTCGTTGCGCACCATCAGCGCGGCCCGGAACTCGTAGTACTCCCGGCCGACCGTTTCGAGGTCGGAGCGGGTTTCCCAGCCCTCGGGGAAGGGAAAGGTCTCGAAGCAGTCCGTGGGTGTGTAGCGCAGGTCGTCCTTCATTGATGATCCGAAGAAACGAGCCCAGGCCTCGTGTGGTCGGGCCTGAAGAGCGCAGAATGCGGCATAGGCGTCAAGCGAATAGACGTTCAACGCATGGGAGTACACCATATTCGATGGCAGGAAGGCGAACTGCAGATTGTTACTGACTTGAGAGTTCGCCAGTACCCGATCTAAGCTTTGTATAGCTTTGCGCAAACCTATCCTGTACGCAGAAAAGCACCACCACCTACTTATGTCGCTCTCATTGCTTGGGATTCGTTTGAGGCGGTCTCTAGCTGGCTTAACTCGCGCTTCCACAATTGCTATTAGTTCTGGCCAACGTTTAAGGCTGTATTCGTAGCTTCGCTCATTAAGATCTATGACATATCGCTGATGATTATGGGTTGGGTGTACGTTGAGTTCCTTTCCACCTATATATGGGAGGATAGCCCTCTGGTTATCAGGGTTGCGTATAAGTAGTTGATTCATCTCTGATATCGGTGACGGAGCCCCGACACTATCGGAGTTACCAAATGTAAAACCCATACCACGTAGGATATCGCCTTGATAACTCTTACCACGGTTGATACGTAGCCTCGGGGGATCATCATGATGGCCCCGATGGAACAGAAAGGCGGTAATCGTCTCGACTTCCCGGTTGTCAAGGATCTTGGTCGCGCTAAGAGGCCCCTTGCTCACATGAACGACACTTACCACCACCGCGGCCATGCCGGGCCATTTAACCCGCCGCCGTGCGTGATATATTTCCCCGCCGTTCTGGCATATCCATCGCAAGCCACTGGCGCGCGTGTCTCCTTGTGCGATGGTGTTGGTGGCGATCAGGCCGAATGTCCCGCCGTGCCGGATCAGATGGAATGCTCGGCGGAAGAAGTGAGCCACCAAGTCGGCGGCACCGTGACTCTTCGGATGCATCTCCTTCAGCCAATGCGGATAGAAGCTCACGTTCGATGCCGACACGGTGTTCTTTCCGGCAAAGGGCGGGTTGCCCACTATGGTGTCAAACCCCGGGTTGGGTCGGTCGAAGACTTCAGGAAACTCGATCTGCCAGTGGAAGGGGGCGAGCGGCGGATCATCGCTACGTAGTTCGGTCAGCCATCCTTGGTACTGCTCAGTATCACCGTTGAGTACCGCGGTCGCGAACTTCTTGCGGCGGGTCTCCCGCTCCTTGGGCTTGGACCCTTCAAAGAAGGCCGCAACCACCAGATCACCCAGGAAGCGGACGTTATCGGTTTCCTGGCGCGCCTCCTCCCACATGTCCCGCAGTTCCCAGTCCGACACTGTGTCATCTGCTGCGCGGATCCGGCGGCGCAACTCGGCGGAGCGGTCCAAGTGCTCCTGTCCTTGCAGAGCCTCGAAACCGTCCTCGAAGTTAGGGGCGTTGCCTTTCCAGTGGAAGGCTCGTATCTGCGGTATCGACAATCCGACCAGCGAGTCGCCATGTCGTAGGGCATGGTCGAGGAAGGTCAGGGGATGGTCCTTGGCTAGGGTCACCAACCACAAGGACAGCTTGGCGAGGTCCACCGCCTTGGGATTGCGATCCACCCCGTAGAGGCAGCGCTGGGCCACCAACCGCCGGGCGAAGATCTGCTCGTCCTCGTCCGGGGGAATCTCGGGGGTGGCGCTGTGGGCGCGCCAGGCTTCGATCAAGGTATCGGCCAGTTGGCGGCAGGCCTCTACCAGAAAGGCCCCGGATCCCATGGCCGGGTCGCACACCTTGAGGTCGAGGATCTGCTCGGAGTGGACGGAACCGCCGGACTCTTTGGACAAGCGGGCCAGAATCGGTTCCAGCGCGGTCCTAACGATCGGTTCGGTCAACTCGCGAGGCGTGTAATGCGACCCCGACCGGCGGCGTTCTTCGCTCGGTTGCAGAACCATGGCGCCCGCCGGAACCAGATCGGGGGTGGCGTTGCGGTCGACAACCCCACCGAGAGCGGCGTGCAAATCCTCCAGAGTGTCGGCCGCGCGAACCGCTTTGCTTACTTTGGGTGTGAGCTTGCGGTCGGTACGGTCCCGCATCCACTTGGCGCGTTTGCCCGCCTCTTCACATAGAAGGGCTTCGAGGTTCACGGTGGCCGGCGCGCCGTACTTCTTGGGCGTCTTGATCGCCACACTTGTACCCGATGCGGTCTCCAAGCGGAAACCCATCATGGTCTCGTAGACCGATCCGATGTGCTCAACGTCGAGCGCCCGGTAGGAGATGCGTTCGGCGTCGAGGACGATGAGCTTCTCCAGCACCCGGTGGATGGCGCCGTCCCCCACCCGAGGCGGATCGATCCGTTCCAGCACCTGCCACGCTCCGGCAGTCCGGCCCTCGAGAAACGGGTAGCGATCGGGATGGAACAGGTCGCCATACTTGGGGGCCATGTCCATCTGTGGGGCATAAGCGCCGGTGTGGACCATCCGCCACACCGCCAAGAGCTGGGCGTATGCCCCGTAACGCTGGTCCATCGTGTCGGGGAACAAGGAGTCGTCGGCTCGCAACCGTTCGTAGAGCCCCGACACCGAGTAGGCGCCCAGAAACGTCTCGTCCTGGGGGAGCAGATCCCGCTCCTCGGCATACAGCAGGTAGACGAGGCGCAGCACCACGGTGAGCAGGGCCCTGTAGATCTCGTCTGGGTCTTCGTCTAACCACCGTCGCAGCAATTGGCCGTCGGACGCGTCGTGGGCAGACTGGAATCCCCGCAACAGCTCGTACAAAGCGTGCAGCACCTGGTCGGCGAGGCGTTCGCTCACCTTGTTCTGGAACTTGCGGCTGTCCTCCAGCAGGGCCGCCAGCCGCTTCTCGCGGGGCTGAGAGAGGAGGCGATTCTGGCAGAGGAGTGCCCGCATCGCCGTACAGATCGGCCGGCCCGCGGTCTGGATCATGTCGCTGACCCGGAAGTCCAGCCAACCCGAACTCTCGCCCCGCGGCGCGGAGACGAGCCGGATGGTTTCCCCGTTGAAGAGGAGCCCGGCCGGTACCCCGGTATGGCGTAGCAGGCGCTCCATCCGACCGTGAGGAAACAGATCCAGAGCCCCGCCGCCGGATGTGGCACGGTCGAGGTTCTCGCCGGGTGAGCGAATGATTACCAGAAGCTGCCAGGGCGAGGTTCCGTTCTCCTTCACTCCGTTCGGTGGGGGAGTCGAGGACCGGACGGGTTCTATCCGAACCGCGAAGTCGGGCCTCACCACGTCTCCGGACTCGGGCAGTGGCAACTCCAGTTCGGTCGGGATCGGCATTGCCTCGGTACCGGCGTAGCCCGCCGGGGAGAAGTTCCAGTCCAGCACCCGTTCGGCGAACACCCGGAAATCTGCTAGCACGGGCCCCTGATCGGTGGGCGCCGGTCCCGCCGGGTGAGCGCCGTTTTCAACGCAGTCCCGGAGCAGGTTCTGGCCGGCGATGTCCCGGCGGTTCAGGATCACCCCCGCCTTCACCAAGGCGGGCGCCGACACCACCAGGCCGGTGGGCCGGACGAAGCCGATCCACTCCAGATGGGCTATGACTTGGCGGTCCGGCCTCGCCATCAGTTCGTCTCGGGCCACAAGTAGACGAGGCCCACCGGCTCGACCCGCTTCACCTGCACCTCGTAGAACCGGCGCACCCTGCCGGGTTCGTCCGCCAAGTCCTGGTCGAACTGCCTGAGGCGGGTGCGCCAGTGGCGGATATCGGCATTCAGCTGCCGGGTCTCCTGAGCGTTGAACCCGAACGAGAGCTGCTCATGGTCGCGTTCGTAGCGCTTGAGTTGGGCGACGACTTGGGCGCGGTGGCTTTCCAGCGTCTCCCGCAGGGCGCGTTCCTCCCGCTCGCCCCGCAAGGCAAGTTGGCGTTCCGCAATAGCGGCGTACTCCTCGGCCCGCGGTTCGAGTTGAGGACGGAGGTCGGCGATATCCTGCGCCGCGGCGGTAAGCAACCTGGCACGCACAACCTCGCCCGGTTGCCTCGCTCCTCCGGAGCTCAACGACTGGTCGAGCAGCTTCATGGTCAGTTCCCGCGCGTCTCGGGCGTAGGCGCGCAGCGGTCCGGAACGGCGGTCGGGGTCGGTCCATCGGGCCGCCATCGGCACGATCTGCTCGTGCAGGCGTTCCGCCCCCCGGCCGTACAGTGACAGACGTCCCAGCAAGACGACTCGAGGGATCGAATCCTTCGCCTGGGCCAGACAGGCCCGCGACAGATCGTGATGGATAAATCCTTGGGCACGGAAGCGGGCCAGTAGCCGCTGCGCCACCCGCTGATCGAGATGTAGATGGACGGTCTGGTCGTCAAGGCGTCCGGTGTCCTCGAAAACGACCGGTCGAAGGGGAGCGTCGCGGCGCCAGTCGGGAATCTTCTGGTCGATTTTGCGGGGAACTCGCAGGGAATCTAGGGTCGAAATCCAGCTTGGATCGGTGTAAGCCCGCTGTTCCAGCGAGGGGAAGGTCCAGGTTATATAACCGTGATTATCCTTAGTCGCCGATAGGGGGGGGGGCTTTGGTGAGTTCTAAGGCACAGTTGATTGTCTGGCGGAACGGCTCCGCCGAGAACTTCACCCAGTCCCGAGACTTCTCCAGCAGCGACCGGCACCGCTCGATCTGGTTGTGGAGATCCTCACGCCGTTCGCGGGCCGCCTCGACTTCTTCGGCGGCGGCTCGTTTCTTCAGGTTCTCGGGCGACTCGGCCTCGATATCCCGCCGCAGGTCTTCGACGTCCCGGTGGCGAATACCGTGTCTGGTCAAGCGTTGCTCCACGGCGTCTTCGATCACCTTCGGCAGTCCGCCTAGCTCCCTCTTGATGGTCTCGGTCTTGGTAACCAGCACTTCGAGCACTCGGTCCTCCACCCGCTGCGGAAGCACGAAGTAGTGGCAGTTCACCTCGGAGGCCGGTTGCAGCTTGCGGTCGATGCGTCCGTTGCGCTGCTCGATCCGACCCGGATTCCACGGCAGGTCGAAATGGAACATGTCCGAACAGTGGGCTTGCAGGTTCAGTCCCTCCCGGGCGGCGTCGGTGGCGATCAGGATCCGCAGCGGTTCGTCAGCGGGATCGGCGTTGAAGCGGCGCTGGATCTCGCGACGTCGCCCCGGACTGGTCGGCCCCTCGATCACGGCGATCCGCTCATGAGCCCGGTCGGTACCGTCGATAGCCTGCTTCAGGATCGACTTCAAGTACTGCTTGGTGCCGACCCGGTTCTCCGTGAAGATCAGCACGCGGCGGTCCGTCCAGGTAGGGGTTGGACCCGTAGCCGGCTTGCCCCAGTCTGGTAGCTTCGGGCACTGGTTGCGGCGAATCCACTCGATGAGCCACCTGGTCTTGGCGTCGGGGAGGTGCTTGGTCTCGTCTGCGATCTCCTGCATGCGCCGGAGAAGATACTGTTCCCGCTCCCAGGCCACTGTCCCAGCATCCCGAGAAGGGAGGGCGGCCGCAGCGATTTCCTCGATCTGGTCCACCTCATCGGCGGAGGCCTCCTCCGTAGACCACTCGGCGTTTTCGTCGTCGGCGTCGGGCGCCTTCACGAAAGGGTGGATCTGGTCGGCGTCGCCTATTGTGGACCGCCCGCCGGCGCCTGCCGGAGGATTGTTCCGATGCCGTAGGACGGTGCGGCGATGCACCTTGAGTGTGCGGGCAAACGCGTCAATCGACGACAGCAAGCGTTGCTGCAAGCCCACCACCATCAACCCGGCGGCATGCCGCTCCCGGCTCGGCTCCGACTTATAACGTTCCTCCCGGGCCGTCCGGTACTCGTCGAGTAGGCGGGAGAGGGCCAGTTCAGGAGCGTCTTCGGGTAGGTCGCCGATCTCGATCCGCTTCACGTTTCGTTTCGGAAACCCGCCCTGCAACACCCGGATGTCCTCCTTCAGGCGTCGCACCATCACGGGCGCCAGATCGGTCTTCGGCCGGGTCACCTTGACGCCCCTGGTGAAACGAAACGGGTCCAGCAGTTCCAGCAAGGTGGAGAAGCTGTTGGAATGGCCGTTGTGGGGGGTGGCGGACAGGAACAGACGATGCTCGAACCGATGGGCAAGATCACGCACCGCCCTGGTGAACTTGGTCTCGATTCCGTACCTGCCGCCGGAGGACGGAGCGGCGTGATGAGCCTCGTCGAGAATCAGGAGGCTTCCGGCACGCTGCTCGCCAAGCCACTCACGCATGGGGTCGGTGTAGGACGGATCGATCAGCAGGCGGTGGGAAATCAAGAACCGGCTGTGGGTACGCCAGGGGTTCACCCCGAAACCGCGTTCCCGGCGCATCCTCGACACGTAGCCTCGGTCGAGTACCTCGAACACGAGGCCGAACCGGTCCTCCATCTCGCCCTTCCACTGCTCAAGCATCGACGGAGGCGCCGCTACCACGATCACCTTCACCTTGCGGCGCAGCAGCAGCTCGCGGGTAATCAGACCCGCCTCGATGGTCTTGCCCAAGCCGGTGTCGTCGGCGATCAGCAGATTCACCCGGGGGAGCAGCAGCGCCTTGCGGAGCGGCTCCATCTGGTAGGCATCAAGGGTGATCCCGGCCCGGAAGGGCGCTTGGAACAGGTTCGGGTCGGTGGCGGTGGTGCAGTTCCAGCGCAATGTATTGAGAAAGGCGGAGAATCGGTGCGGGGGATCGAAACCATTGGTTGCCAGGTCCGTCCAACCCGCATCCTCGACGATCAGGCGGTCCGGCTCGTAGTCCCAGAACACCTCCAGGGAAGCGCCCTGGTTGTCGTCGTCCACGCAGGCCAGCCGCACCCGCGCCGATTCCGCCGGATTTTCCGAATCGGCAACCTCCTCCACGATCCAGCGCCGCGACCTGACCTGGACGAGTTCGCCCACTTCGGGCGGACCTTCGGGAAGGAAATCTGTGGACACGCGCTACTCATCACCCGCTTCGGAGTCACCCGATAGTCTAAGGGAGAGGCGCCTATTCGAGTTTCCGGAGGAATCCGTGCCGCATGTCATGACTGTCCTTGGACCGATCTGCCCGACGGAGTTGGGCCCGACTATGACGCACGAGCACATTTTCCTGGACGTACGCCATGCCTGGAGTCCTTCCGAGGAAATCCTCGACAGCGAGGCCGGCACCCGAACCTTCGAGACCCGGCTGGCAGGGGATAAGCCGCTGGAACCAGTCGGCCTACCGCAGCAACCTCGTACAAAGCCCCGAGCATGACTACGAGCTCATCTCCGAGGAGGTCGCCGAGTACGTGCGAGCCGGAGGCGGCGCCATCGTGGAGTTGACCGTGATCGGCCTCAACCCGGAACCCGAGGCTTTGGCGCGGCTCTCGGTAGACCTTGGAGTCCACATCGTGGCCGGAACGGGGTTCTACGTGAGTGCTCTGCACCCTCCCTGGGTGGAGGAGATGAGCGTTCCGGAACTGGCCGACTTCTTGCTCTCCGAAGTCACCCGGGGCATCGCCGGCACATCCATCCGTCCCGGCATCATCGGGGAGATCGGCACGTCCGAAACCCTGTTCGACGTGGAGGAACGAGTGCTACGGGCATCCGCTCAGGTGGCGGTCGCCACCGACACCCCCATCAACGTCCATTGCCACCCCCCGGCCCTCGAGGTAGTACAACGGATCCTGGACATCCTCGAGGAGGAGGGCCATCCGCCGGAACGGACCTCGCTCTCCCACCTCGACGAGATCACGGACCTCGGGTACCACCGCGCCGTCCTCGATCGAGGCCCGCTGGTCGGGTTCGACAGCTTCGGCCAGGACGGGTACTTCGAACCGACATGGAAATCGAAGAGCGACCAGGCCAAGCTGGAAACCATGCTCGCCCTCGTAGAGGAGGGTTTCGAGGATCAACTGCTGATGTCCCAGGACATGCACAAGAAGCACTACCTGCTCCGCTACGGAGGCCTCGGTTACAACCATGTCCTCGCCCGGGTCGTTCCTCGGATGAAGGTCACATACGGCGTCGACGACCTACTGATCGAGAAACTCCTCGTAACCAACCCGGCCCGGCTTCTGACCCGAGACTCGGATCCGGGGTAACGTTCACCGGAACCCCGGCGGTGAGAACCACAGAGTCATAGTGACGGGACATCGGGACATTCGGGGCTTTGCGGGGTTGCAGAGAGGGAGGTAGCAATGCTGGTCGGATACGTGAGCGACGAGTTCTACCTCGCGATCCCGAACGTGACGATCGAATTCACCAAACAGAACGTGTCCGTCGCGGCCCGCTCGCGAGCGTCCGGGTCGGTGTACGCGGACGTCGAGCCGGGGACGTACCGCGTTTATCTGAGCCGTGACGGGTATACGCCGAAGTGGGTGGATATGGAGGTCAGGCCGGGTTCCATCCATCACTTCCGCCTGCTTTCGGACAGCATCAGCGGCTACGTGTGGCCCAAGTGGGCCAAGTCGGGCGACACCGGCCAGATGCGGCTCCACTCGCCCCGTGAAGCGATCGTCAGCCTGTGGCGATACGGATGGGACCGCGAGTTCGTAGCCGAACTAGGTCACTTCTCCGATGAACCTCGGGGGGCCTACAGCCAGATCCTGCCGGACGGGGATGTGAGCCGGACCGGTGTCAGATGGAGTGACCACGGATACTCCTACCCGGAGGTGGATCCGAGAGTCTACGTCGAAGCGCCGCCACGGTCGGGGCTCTACTACTTCCACGCCAAGGATGTCGCCGGGACGTTCTTCTCATTCCCGTGGGTCGTGGCGCCGCGGGGGCCGCAGCATCGGATCGCGGTCTTGGCATCCAATATCACTTGGAACGCGTACAACCACTACGGCGGACGGAGCAACTATGTGGCGTCGATCAGGCTCCCGGACCGCCCCTACTTCAACTTCCGGCAGGAAGACGTGTATTACACCGACCCGGCCCTACAACCCTGGACGGCGGATGAGTACGACCCGCTGTCGTTCGACCGTCCCGAGCCGCTGAACATGACGGCCGAGAACGGATCCATCACCGATCCCATGGAGCGGCGCGGCGAGGAACATGTCGCCCCGGCGGAGTGGCGCCTTCTGGGGTGGCTGGAGCGAGAGGGATTCGAGTACGACTACTACGCCGAGACCCAACTCCACTTCGGCGAGATGCCCCTTGATGACTACGAGGTCTTGATCATCAGTACCCACCCGGAATACTGGTCACACGATATGTATTATCGCGTCAAGTCATGGGTTTTCGAGCGGGGCGGAAGACTCATGGTGTTGGGTGGCAACAGCCTCAACTGCGAGGTCGAGTTTCTCGACCCGACCACGATGACCGTTCGGAACAACGATCACCACAAACGACCGCCCGACTTCGAGAGCCGCTTCGGCGTGAGGCACGAGTCGGAGGCTCACCTCACAGGGGTGGTCACAACCCACGCCGGATACGAGACAGGCGCCCCCTACCGGGTGGTGGACGCGTCGCATTGGGCCCTGGCGGGTACGGGCCTTGCCGAGGGCGAATTGTTCGGTACGGAATCGTTGGACAGGCGGGCGCCCGGCGGTGCTTCGGGCCACGAGACCGACAAGCGAACGCCTTCGTCACCGGCAGGGCTGCAACTCATCGCCAAGGGCACGAACCCCGACAATGGCGGGGCCGAGATGGTGTACCACCGGACAGCCGGCGGGGGAGAGGTGTTCTCGGTCGGCTCGATCTCCTATACCTGTTCGATCGCTATCGACGACACGGTGTCAACGGTAACGCGCAACGTATTGGAACGTTTCCTCGGCTACTGAGAGGAGGGTGCTCAAATAATCTCGCGGGGTTCGCAGTCTGGTAGATGTTTCTGGGTACAGCGCCCGAACTCCGTTGTTACGGACTTTGTAAACCTCCCCGGTGTTCTGGTCAGGGATTCGTTTGGCGATTGCGGTGACCATCCGAGCGCACCGGCAGGCTCGGTGATCCGAGAACGCGAAAATCGCCGGAACGGTTGCTCCCAATCGGGCCCACCCCCGCCTCCACCTTTCCTGGGTTCCCGAACGCGATCCGCCGAACCCCGCAACCGGGGGGAGACGGTCGAAATTGTCCGTATTTTGATGATCCCTGCCCCGGTTCGTTCGGTACCGAACAACCCGAACCGGCGGTGTTTAAGGCTATCTACCATTATGCACCTTGGGTGGGACACTTCCAGACCCCGATGCCCGAAAACCGCGGTCCCTCCGGAACGCACAGGCTTGGTTGGATCAACCCCTATCCCCGACAAGCCTTCCCGCAAGATAAACGAACTGTCACTTCAGAAGGCTAGAGACCGTGATGACACTTGCATTTCGGGATTGCACGACTGGCCAGTCCCGGCCGCCGGAGTATCATTCCCTCCACTCGGGGAACGGTTGCTTCCAGTTCTCGTAGATGATCCTGTCCTGGATCTCGGTCGGAATCTTCGGGAGCCTCGTCCCTTCGACGATGTCGTTGATCCCCCGCAACCCGTTGATGACATTCGATACCGTCCCGGACGGGAAATCGGAGGCGAGGAGGAGTTTGTGGGTCACTCCATACTCCATGGCGGTGACCATCGCCTGCCAGTAGCGCCAGGGACGGTAATGCACCGCCGAAATGTCGGCATACATGTTGGGGGTCTTGCGGATCAGGGCTACGACATCCTCCTCCCAGGGATGGCCCAGATGGGCGATGATCATCCTCAGGTCGGGGAACTCCATCGCCACATCCTCAAGCAACAGCGGAAGCGCCCATCGCAGCCTCGCACTGCTGGGGAAGGTCGTGCCCTGGTGCCACATAATCGGTAATCCCAGTTCGGAGCACCTCCGGAAGAAGGGCCGGTAGCTACGGTCCGTGGGGTCGAAGTGCTGGTAGGTAGGACCCAGCTTCAGGCCGCTCAGGCCCAGATCAGCAACGCAGTACTCCAGTTGGTGGATCGCATCATCATCGGATGGGTTGACCGAAGCCCATCCGATGATCTTCTCGGGGTGCGACGCGGCATAGTCGGCGACGAGTTCGTTAGGGACGACGATTCCCGTCGGCTGCGCTCTCATCCCGAACACCACCACCTTGTCGGCCTGTTGCGCCGCCCTCCAGTGATCCTCGGGTAGCGAGTCGTACGAGTGGAGATCGAGACGGGCGGCATGAATCTCACCCCCGGAGTACTTCAGCTTGACCAGCTTCGAATCCAGGGCTTCCCGGGCGGTCTCCTCCCGGATGTGATCGGGGTACCACATGATGTGGCTATGGACATCGACGATCATCGGCCAACTCCTATCCCGAGCAGCGTCCGCCACCCGCTTGCGGGGACAGTGCGCGACCGATCGGACTCGTGATCAACCGGACAGCATCCTTCCCGGTGTCGAACGGGTGGCCCGTCATGCTTCGACGTACACCGGACGCCGCTCAACGAGCGATCTGTCAAGCGCCAGGGCAACCGCCAGCGCCGCTCTGGCGTCCTCGATCGTTACCGGCCACTCCCGCAGTCCGCGCACGGTAGCGAGGAAGTGCCGATCCTCGATAGCCACCACCCCGGTCACCGTGCCTTCCACACCGAATTGCCCGCGGGTTCGGAGCCACTTCGAACCACCGCTTGAGAACACGGTGGCAGCCGGATCCCGCATCTCCACGTACCCGGCCCCTTCTGTACCGAACACGGCCAGCCGGTAGTCACTACTGAGGGCTGAATCGTCATTCATTATCCAGTTGAACTCGACGATACCCACCGCGCCCGACGCGAACCGCAGCGTTCCCGTGATAGCGTCCACGGCGCCCGCGCCCAGGGTCGCGGTGGTGGCGGGCGTTGCAAAGACACGTTCCACAGGTCCCGCCAGCCACCGGAGCAGATCGATGTCGTGGACACCCACCTCGACGGCCAGCGTCGTCCGGTTGAAGAGCAACCGACCCTCGAAGGCCGGTACGTTGCGCCGAGCCGACAGTTGCACGGGCGTTCCGATCGATCCCGATGCCACCTCGTCGACCAGCGCCGCGTAAGCCGGATCGAAGCGCATCGTGTGCCCGACCGCGAAACGCCCGCCGGCGCGGCGCGCGGCCGCGATGATCCGGTCCGCGGCGGCCAGATCGTGGGCGATCGGTTTCTCGCAGAAGACGAACAGCCCGGCATCGAGGCACACCTCCACGATCGGGAGGTGGCGTTCTTGAGGGGTGCAGACGAAGACGGCTTCGAGTTGGTCGAGGTCCAGCAACGTCTCGACATCGGAAACGAGGGCGACGCCGGGAGGTAGCCGGTCAGCTACACCCAGATCCGTGTCGCAGCATGCGATCAGCCGAGCCTCGGGGAGCGCGTCGAGCACTTGCACATGGGAGGTACCCATCATGCCGACCCCGATGACGGCACAATGCACAGGCCTCACGCTCGCCTCCTCATACTCTGATAGCCGGTAGTCGCCACGCCGGCTTCCCACCTGTGCCGTCCGGCTCGAACCGGTTGACAATGTAGGACTATCCTCCGATAATCGCCGCACGCAACCCGGTTGCGACACACGCAACAGGTTTCGTCAATGCGAGAATAGCCCCGCCGGACGCGAAGGAGCCTATGGATATACGCGCATCTCTCCGGCGTCACGGCCTTCTGATTACCGACTCGCCGGCGGCCAGCAAGCAGCGTTTCCCCGACGGGGCGGAGTTCCGGATCGAGATACCGAGTGTCGAGGGACCGCGAGTACTCGAGGCGGTACTCGATGAGGCGGATCGGTACCAGCTCACCGTCAACCGCGTGTCGCAGGGCAGCGGGGGAACGCTTCTAGAGGAAGCGGAGCTCCGCGAGATGGCGGCCATCGGCGCCCAGGTCGGCCTCGGAGTCTGCCTGTTCACCGGGCCGCGGGCAGGCTATGACATCGGCGCGTTCAGCAGATCGAAGGACGGCGGGGGCCAGTTCGCACAGATAAGGAGCATGCGCCAACTCCGGTACGCAGTCGCGGATATCGTGCGGTCGACCGAGGCGGGTATACGTAGCTTCCTCGTCGGTGATCTAGGACTGCTGGCGGTGCTGGTGAGAATGCAGCGCGACGGTGAACTTCCGAGCGAGACGGTGTGGAAGATCTCGGCGTATATGGGGGTCTCGAACCCGGCCACGATCAAGGTGCTCGAGGAGATGGGCGCCGGAACGATCAACATTCCCTCCGATGTGACCTTGGAGCAGTTGTTCGAGATCCGATCGGTTGTCTCCGCACCGTTGGACCTGTATCTGGAGACCCCGGACGGGATGGGCCCCACGGTCCGCGGGCACGAGATCGCCGATTTCGTCGCGGTCGGTGCTCCACTCTACGCGAAGATGGGTCTGGCCAATGCAGCCGGGGTATATCCCTCCGGTGGGCACGTAGTCGACGTGGCGATCGCCAATGCCAGGGAGAAGGTCCGGAGAGCGGCTATCGCTCTCGAGTGGCTCCGGCGGGAACGTCCGGAGTCTGTACAGTCCAAACCGCACGCCGGCGGCCTCGGTGTCCCGGTAGCTCCGTAGGACAGTGCTGAAGAACGGGATCATGGTTGGTCCTCCGACCGATGATGCGCTTCTCGGTTCGCTCCTAGCCCCGATTTTTCATGCTAGGCGTTTGCCACGGCGATTTGGCAGCCTGAATGGGCTCCTGACCTGGGATTATGGTGGACTTGACAGGCTCGTCAGGTTGACCGCGACCGTCACCTATGAGCTGTATGCGAATGGAGCACGTAAAACGGGCTTGACCTGGCGGTTTATGGGTGGGTGTGTCTGGAAACATGAAGAATCAGGGCTAGCGCTGTGCCGGTCACCGGTTAAGCGCACCGAAGGCGCCGACTGATGCGACTACTGCTCTCCGAGTTGACCCGGCAAGAGAGTCGATCGATCGCCAGGGACGGCGTAGTGGTGCTGCCGGTCGGCGCCACCGAACAACACGGACCACATCTCCCGGTCGGGACCGACGCCATGGGCGCCGAATACGTCGCTCGCCGAGCCGCCGCTGACGTGGTGGACCAGTTTCCGATTGCGGTTGCTCCCACCCTCTGGTACGGCTCCTCGCCCCATCACATACCGTTCGGTGGGACGATGTCTCTGGACGCCGGAACCTACCTGGCTGTGTTGATGGACCTGGGTCGCTCCCTCGCTCGGGCATCCTTCCGGCGCTTGTTCATTGTCAACGGCCACGGCGGCAACCACGAGTTGATAGGGGTGGCCGCCCGGGACCTAGCCCTCGAAGAGGGCCTGGAGGTTGCGGCATGCTCATGGTGGGCCCTGGCGTCCGACGAGTTGGCCGCGGTAGGCGCCGCCGAGATCGGACGGACCCCCGGCCACGCAGGGGCCTTCGAAACGTCGGTGGTCCTAGCCCTGGACGACAGCCTCGTTCGTGAACCGCTCCCGCACCGGCCCGACTGGGAGAGTTCGCTCATCGGTACCGTCGACGCGCCTCTACGGATCGAGAGACCTGGAAGTTGGCAGGCCACCGACGGGTTCACCGATAGTCCCTCCAACGGAACAGCCGAGTTGGGACATGCCTTTTTGAAAGTCGGCATCGACGAGGTCGCCGCTGCCATGGCCGAGTTCTACTACGGTTCCAGCACCGCTCCGGCGACCCGGACGGTCACGCAATCCTAGTTTCGGGAGGAGTAGGAATGACGGAGTTATTCGAGCGGGCCGCGGCCGCCATCGACACGAGACGGGTGGTCGACCTCGCTCGTGCTCTGTGCGGCGTGCGTTCCGACGACCCGACGGCCGAGGGACCACGCGCCGAGATCATCGCCGACGTTCTCGACCGAGCCGGTGTCGACGTGCACATCGCCGACGTGGTCCAAGGACGCCCCAACGTGATCGCCCGTATCCCGGGAGAAGGCAAGCGCGCTCCGCTCGTGCTGCAGGGCCACATCGACGCCTGGATCTATCCGTCCGGCTGGACCCATGACCCGTACGACCCATGGGAGGACGGCGCCAAGCTGTACGGAGGCGGCGTTACCGACATGCTGGGAGGGGTGGCGGCTATGGTGGCAGCCGTTGAAGCCGCCCCGGAGTTCGGTCCTCTTCCCGGAGACCTGATACTGCACGCCACCATGTATCACAACGGCAGCGGGTTGGGAGCGAAGTACGCGCTGGCAACGGAAGGCCCGTCCGACGGCTACGGGATCTGCGGAGAACCGTCGGACCTCAGCATCCACACCGCCAATGGCGGCTGCTTCAAGTTCGAGATCCTGCTCACAGGAACACCCGGACACGTATCCCGGATGGAATCGGCCGTGGACACTCTCCGGCCGGCGGTCGCTATCTATGACAAACTCGTCGACCACCGATTCGCCCACGATCCCGAGCCCCGGCTGCCGGACCTGCCGCGCCTGCTGATCGGCCAGTTGCAAGCCGGCGAGGCGCCCGGCGCAGTGGCCGACTCGACCGCCATCCGCGGTGACCTGCGGTGCGTGCCCGGAATGAACAGGTCAGGTGTCAGGCAGGAGATCGTAGATATCGTCGAGAGCGTCGTCCCCGACGATGTAGATCGACGAGTGCGCATAATCGGGCTTCACCAACCGTTCCTCGGCGCCACTTCCGGCCCGCTCGTCGACGCCATCACGGCTGCGCAGACCCGGATACTCGGCAGTGTCCCGCGCGTAACCAACGAGCTTCCCGGCCAGGCTTTCGTCACCGACGCGGCAGACCTGGCCGCGGCGGGTCTCGAGACCGTCGTGTACGGTGTCGGCGCCTGGCATTACGCCCCGGACGAGTGGGTGTACATAGATCATCTGGCGGGGTCGGCCCGCGTTTATCTGGCTGTCGCAGCCCTGCTCGGGGCGGATTCCTGATCCCGGGATCCGAGACGGCGGCCTGAGGATAGGCGAGAGTGATCGTCGACTGCCACACCCACGTCGGGGCGTTGGAACACTTCAGCCCGACTTTCGTTGCCGAGATGGTCCGGGCCTGGGGTGAGATGAGATGGCCCGCCGACGACCTCGGCGCCCACCAAGCGGCCATGTCCGGAGTGGACAGAGCGATCGTCGTCGCCATGGACGCTCCCGCGGTTGGAATGGTCGTGCCCAACGAGTACGTGAGCGCCTACGTCGCAACCGACCCGGGCAGGCTGATCGGATTCGCCAGCGTGGATCCCAACCGGTCGGACGCTATCGAGCGGCTGGATTTCGCGGTCGAGGTACTCGGGCTCAAGGGTCTCAAGGTGGGCCCCATCTACCAGCACTTCGATCCGACCTCACCTCAGGCCATCAAGGTCTTCCAACGGGCGGAGGAATTGCACCTTCCTGTACTGTGCCATCAGGGCACGACCTTCGTGTCCGACGCACCTCTTCGCTGGGCGAGGCCCTTCCTGATCGACGACGTGGCGCGGGGCTGTCCCGACTTGAAACTCTTCATCGCCCACCTCGGGCATCCCTGGTGCGAGGAGACGATGGCGGTGATCCGCAAGCATCCCAACCTCTACGCGGATGTGTCGGCCCTCCACACCCGACCGGCGCAGCTGTACATGGCACTGCTGTCTGCTATGGAATACCGGGTCACGGACAAGCTGCTGTTCGGAACCGACTTCCCGTTCGCCACCGCTGCACAGACCGAAGCGGCATTACGCGGCGTGAACGAAGCCGTCGGAGGGGGTTGGCCATCGATACCGAGCGAGGTGATCGAGGGAATCATCCATCGTCCGACATTGCAGATACTCGGACTCGAAGATAGCGGTGGTCCGTGAAATGATTCTCCGTACCTTGCCTACCTTCGACGCTCCTCGCCGCGTTCCGCCTTTTCGGCATACCGCTGCGCGTGCGCCTTCGTCGGCGGGCCTGCCGGAGGGCGCGGATTCCGCTGCGTGCCACGCCGCCGCTTCACAGACACACCATGAGGAGCGAAGATGAGGATCAAGCGAATCCGCACCACGCCCGTCGCCGTACCGATGGCCCCGGAACGGATCATCTCGGGGTCCGGCGGCACGCATGACCGGTCTCCCTTCCTGATTGTCGAAGTAGAGACCGACCAGGATCTGGTGGGACTCGGCGAAGTGTCTTGCACACCCGTATGGAGCGGCGAGGACTCCACCACGGCTGCTCACGTCATCGACTCTTACATCGGACCTGCCGTGGCCGATCTCGACCCACGCGCGCCGGAGGCGGCCTGGCCTGCCATCGAGGGGGCGATTGCGGGACATAAGTTCACCAAAGCCGCGGTGGAGATGGCGCTTTGGGACATCGCGGGCAAGGCGGTCGGTCTCCCGGTTCACAGGCTGCTCGGCGGTCCCGTGATGCCCGAGATACCGACCAAGTTCTCGGTGACCGGCGCCACTCCCGGCCACGCCGCGGAGGTAGCTTCGTGGGCGGTCGCCCGAGGATTCCCGGCGATGAAGGTCAAGGTGGGCCGGGGTGGGGTGGCGGACGATGTAGCCCGGGTAACGGCCGTCCGAGAAGCGATCGGAAACCATATCGTGCTGGGAGTCGACGCCAACTGCGGATGGGACCGGGCCGAGGCGATCCTGGCGGGTCGGCGCCTCGCCGGGTTGGACGTTTCCTTCATGGAGCAGCCGGTCGCGGCGCGAGACTACGCGGGCATGGCGGAGGTCCGGCGCCGAGTCGAGATGCCGGTGGTCGCCGACGAGTCGGCCGGTACCGCCGAGGACGCAGCCCTGCTGGCGATCAACGAGTCTTGCGACATCCTCTCCATCTACGTCGGAATGTCCGGTGGAATCGCTCCGGCGCGCCGCATCGCCGCGGTGGCAACCTCGTTCGGTCTGGGATGGACGATCGGGAGCAACCTTGAACTCGGCATTGCCCTCGCGGCGCACATGCACATTGCCGCGTCTACCCACGGACTCGACCGGCGCGTGCCGGCAGACATCCTGAGTCCCTTCTACTACGAGGGTGATGTGATCTCCGAGCCTCTGGATGTCCGGGCCGGCGTCGCTCTACCGCCGGAAGGGCCGGGACTCGGTGTACGGCTGGATAGGGATGCGCTTGACAGATACCGGGACGATGATTGAGACCTGACAGTTCCGAGACCGAGGTCACGCCGCTTGAAGATAGTCGAGATAACCGCGACGCCGGTTGAGGTCCCCCGGCTGGCGCACCTCCTCCCCAAGACGGCTCACGGCGAGGTCTCGGCCAGCCGCTACGTTATCCTCGAGATAGAAGACAGCTCGGGAATGGTGGGGATCGGCGAGGTTACCTGCTCACCCGCCTGGAACGGCGAAGAGGCGCTGGAGACATCCCGGCTCGTAGCAGGCCCGCTCCGATCGGAACTCCGGGGCGCCGATCCTCGCTCATGGCCCGATGTATCCACCGGATTCGACGGAGCGGTCCGCAATCGCCCGTTCCTGCGGGCAGCGGTGGAGATGGCCTGCCTGGATCTCGCGGCGAGGCACCTCGCTTTACCTGCCCACGCGCTGCTCGGTGGCGCCTACCGAACGACCATCGCCACCAAGATCGTACTTCCGGCCCGCGATATCGAAACTGTGCGGGCGATGGCCGAGGGGCTGGCCGGGCTCGGAATAGCGACGGTCAAGGTCAAAGTCGGACTGGACGTCGACCAGGATATCGCCCGGGTCGCCACGGTGAGGAAAGCCCTCGGACCCGAGGTGAGGATCACGGTGGACGCCAACGAGGGTTGGTCCCTCGCGGAGGCGAGATCGGCCATGGGCCCGCTCCGGACGCTCGGAGTGGTGGCAGCAGAACAGCCCCTTCCTCGCCACGCGTGGGAGGCGTCGGCGGAGTTAAGGCGGGCCGGTGGCATGGCGGTGATGGGTGACGAGTCCATCTGGACCCGAGAAGACGTGATCAGAGCCGCCCGAACCGGCGCCTTCGACACCGTAAGCCTGTATCCCGGCAAGTGCGGAGGGCTACGCAGAACGATCGCGCTAGCCGACCTGGCGCACGGACTCGGGTTAGCCGTCTCCTACGGGTCGAATCTGGAACTAGGGATAGGCGCCGCGGCGATCGCACATACCGTCGCAGCGACCAGGCGACTCAGCTCGCTGGTTCCGGCGGACCTGATCGGCCCTCTGTACTTCGAGTCGACCATAGTAGAGGATGCCGGATTCGTGGGTTGGGCCGGAGCGACGGTCCCGCCGGGTACAGGTCTCGGCGTAGCGCTCGACCGGACTGCCCTTGACCGTTACCGGATCCGCTCATGACGGGAGCGAAGTTCCCTACGCTCGCAGCGTGAGCCTCGGGTTCATAGTCGCGACACGTTCAAGCAGGGAGGGCGCCAAGGCCATCATCTCGTCCTTGGTCCACCGGTAGGACGGTCCGGTGATCGATAGCGCCACCTCGTCTCGATTGGCGCCCAACCGGAGCGAGAATCCCAGGCAGCACACACCCGGACGACCCTCCTCGAGGTCGACGCTATACCCCCGTTCCCTGGTACGCATCACCTCCGCCCTGAGCGCGGTCGCGTCGGTTGTCGAGTACGGGGTCATTTTCTCCAGATGTAACTGATCCAGGACCGAGTCCAGTTCGGGGTCGGATAGCGCCGCCAGGTATGCCTTGCCGAGAGCAGACGCATGCAGGGCGTCTCTGGTACCGAGTTCGCACGAAACACGGAGCGGGTTGTGGCTGTCCACCCTGCCTACTATCAGCATCCGCTGACCGTGTGGCACGGCGATGTGCACCGTCTCTCCGGACATGTCCCGAAGCTCTCCGGCAAGTTGGAGCGCTTCCTGGAAGGAGGTTCCGGCAGCTGCGGCCTGGCCCACCGCTATCAGGTGCGGACTGACCATGTAGGTTCGGCGGTCATCCAGCACGATCCAATCCAGTTCCCGGAGGGTGTTCAGCAGGCGCAGGGCATTGGACTTGTGGACCCCCAACTCCCCGGCAACGTCATCCAGCCTCACCCTGCCCTCGCGGGCGACGAACTCGACAGCTCGTACTACCCGTGCCACGGTCTCCATCAGAGCACTTTCCCCCTCACAGACAATCTCGCGAGACTAGCGGCGGGGCAGGGAACCGCGACTGCCCGGTCCTTGAAGCCCGCAGGTCCGACCGCTCGGCGGATAGGCGCCGGCGGGTGAGCGCACACGGCTTCGAACGGTTCCGGCCGAACAGACCATCTGGACCTCGCGATACCAGCCCGTATACCACTTGACACCCTCTATTAGGCGTGACAACAATGATATTCGCAAAGCGGTTGCGCTCAGCGCAACATCATACACACAGTGGAGACTTGCCTCTCCACGGAGGAGGAGGACGCGATGGCGATACGAAGACGGGTGATCGGCGCGGTCATAGCTCTCTTTCTCGTAGCCGCCGCCTGCGGTGGCGACGAACCGGCGCCCACGACAGCTGCGGCTACTACAGCGGCAGCCGAGGAGATGAGCGTGTGCGAGGGGACCACGCTGAGCTTCATAGGGCTCGACGGTGAAGCCGGAGAGGTCGAACTCGAAGCATGGCGGGAAGAGAACAACGTCACCCTCGAGACCAACTGGCCCGGTAACTGGCCACAGTTCGTCACAGCGATCAAAGTCGGGGACGTCTACGACCTGGCGACCATCGCCTACTTCCAGGCTCAACGCCAGATCGAGGCCGGTCTCTTCCACCCGATCGACACCAGCCGGCTCTCGAACTGGGACAAGATGTTCGCGGGCCTGCGTGAGAACGTGTCGTTGCGCGGTACCGACGGTCAGGTGTACGGCGTGCCGATCGCCTGGGGGGACGGTCCTTACATCTATCACCCCGAACGTGTCCCCAACCCGCCCGTGTCGATCCTCGAGCTGGCGGAGCCGGAGTGGGAGGGCCGCTTTACCCTGTTCGACTCCGCGATCTGGCTCTTCTCGATGCTGGCCGTCGCCCTTGAATTCGACGACGGGGTCGGTGAGTTGACCTACGTCACGGACGAACAGATGGAATCGATCAAGGAAGAAGCGATCAAGATCGTGAGAAATGCAGCCGGTTTCACCAACGGCTACCAGGAAGCCACCGACGTGATCGTCGCGGGCGACTCGGACCTCAACATAAACGGTTGGGAAGCGATGCTCACCTGGGCCGAGGAGCAGGGCGAGACCCTCGACTTCGACTTCTTCGTGGAGTCGGGCGGAGGCGGCTGGTGGGACGGCCTCGCCATTCCCGTAACCGCCGACGACATCGACTGCGCCTACGAGTACATCGACCTGATGATCTCCGACGAGATCAACGCCCAGGTCGGCGAGAACCTGGTCTCGGGGGTCGTCAATGAGGTGTCGGCCGAACTGGCCGGCCCGGGCGCCCAGATATATGACTACGACCTGGTGAGGCCGGAAGTGCCGGAGGTGTCGTTCCGGGATCAGTCCCCACCCGAGGACGACGATGCCGAGGAAGGCATCGCATCGTACTCCGACTGGCTGGAGACCTGGGAAGAGGTGAAGGCAGAGCTGTAGGGGGAACGCTCGGGGGTAGCGTTATCCTGAAGCAAGAGTGGCTGGTCTAGGGACAGTCGACCGTATAGAGCCTCCGCGGATTGACGACTCCGTGTCGTTAGCAGCGGAGGCTCTCGGCCGTAAGCGACGACGAGACCGGATCGTGGCCTGGCTGCAGTTGCTGCCGGGATCAGCCTTCTTCTTCGCCTTCTTCCTGCTACCCCTGCTGGGCTTGCTGGCGATGAGCTTCTTCAGCCTGGTCGACTTCGAGCCGGTTGTGGACTTCACCATCTCCAACTATGCCGAGGTCCTGACCAGCAGCGTGCACGCCCGGCTAGCGTTGCGCACGGTCCAGGCGGCGACGATCGTCACGGCCATCGTCCTCCTCGTCAGCTTCCCGTTCGCGTACACTCTGAACTTCGTGTTCCGGCGCCGGCGCCAGTTGCTGTTCTTCCTGGTCCTGGTCAGCTTGTTCGGCGGTTATATCGTCCGTATCTATGCCTGGAGGAGCATCCTCGGGAACCAGGGAGTGATCAACCAGGGTCTCATGGCCTTCGGCATCGTAGACGAACCGGTGAGGGAACTTCTCAACAGCATGTACGCGGTAGGAGCCTCGCTGGTCAACTTCCTCGTCCCGCTTGGCGTTCTCCCGATATACGCGGCCATGCAGAACGTGTCGCCGGGAATAGCCGAGGCCGCCCGTGATCTCGGCGCGTCGCGACTCCGGGCCGCCCGCCAGATCGTTCTACCCCTATCGATGCGGGGGGTACGAGCGGCGGCGGCATTCGTCTTCATCGCCACACTGGGTGAGTGGGTGACGCCTCGCCTGCTGGGCGGGACCGAGGATCTTCTGATCGGGAACCGTATCGAGTACTACTTCGGGGCTTCGCTGGATTGGCCGGCCGGCGCCGCTCTCGCCATCACGCTCATAGTGGCCATGGGCGTCGCCGCGTACGCGATCATGTCCCTCATGAAACGGTTGGCGCGATGACCGCGACCACCGTATCCCCGCCGTCACCTGGAGGTTGGCGACGAGGCTTGGCGAAGCTACGGCGGCGTCCCATCGCCTCGTCCGGTTTCGTCGGGGTGGTGCTGGTCTACCTGTTCGCGCCCCTCATCGTGATGGTTGCCTTCTCGTTCAATTCCTCCCCCCGGCTCAGTTTCCCCTTCTCCGGCCTCTCGTTACGATGGTACGAGGAGATCTTCACCGACACCCTGGTGCTCCGGGCCTTCCGCAGAAGCGTGCAAGCGGCGGTGGTGACCGCCGGCATCACCGGGGTTCTGGGACTGCTGGCTGCGCTGGGAATCCTCAAGATCGCGAAACGCGCCAGAGGGTTCATCCTGGCCATCTCGGCTGCGCCACTCGCGGTACCGGGGCTTCTCTTCTCGATCGGTTTGGCGATCATGTATCGACAGATAGGCTTCGAACGCTCCATCTGGGCAGCGACCCTGGGGCATGCGTTGATCGCCCTTCCATTCGTATTCCTGGTGGTCGGAGCGTCGCTGGAGCGATTCCGGTTCACGCTGCTGGAAGCGGCGCGAGATCTGGGTGCCTCACGTTGGCATGCGTTCCGGACGATCACGCTCCCGTTGATCCTTCCGGCCGTCATGGGTGCGATGCTCCTAGCCGCGGCGATCTCCATCGATGACTTCGTGATCGCGTTCTTCACGGCCGGGCAGGACAAGACGCTGCCCCTGATCATGTACGGACGGGTCCTGAAGGGCATCGACCCGACCCTGAACGCGATCGGTACAGTGATGCTATTGCTGACGACGAGCCTGGCATTCATGGCGGCGCGTCGAACGACGATCGGTGAGCGATGAGCAGCGTATCAAGAGAAACCGGGCCGCCGGCCATCCGCCTCGACCGTGTTACCAAACGGTTCGGGGGTGTCCTGGCTGTCGACAACGTCAGCCTCGAGATCGAAGAGGGCGAGTTCTTCTCGCTCCTCGGACCCAGCGGGTGCGGCAAGACCACCACACTACGGATGCTGGCCGGCTTCGAGACCCCCGACGAGGGGTTGGTCTACCTGCGCGGGAAGGACGTAACGCTGGTCCAGCCCAACAAGCGGGCCACCAACATGGTCTTCCAGAACTACGAGCTGTTCCCGCATATGACGGTGTCCAACAACGTGGCCTACGGACTGAAGCTCAAGAAAGTCCCGAAACGCGAGATCACCCGGCGGGTCGACGAGATGCTGGAAGCGGTCGGTGTCGGCGGCCTCGGCAAGCGCGCCGCTGATCAACTCTCGGGCGGCCAACAACAGCGGGTAGCTCTGGCGCGCGCCCTTATCAACCGCCCCGCCGTGCTCCTGCTCGATGAACCTCTGAGTGCTCTCGACGTGAAGCTTCGGAAGCGGATGCAGTTGGAGCTGAAGTCCATCCAGGAAACTCTCGGGACCACCTTCGTGTACGTAACCCACGACCAGGAGGAGGCCTTGCTGATGTCCGACCGGGTCGGGATCATGAATCACGGCGTGCTGCTGCAGGTCGCGACGCCTCGCACCATCTACGAGCAACCGGCCGACGACTTCGTGGCCGACTTCGTGGGGACTTTGAACGAGATCACCATCCGGATCGAGAACCTCGACGCCGGGCGAGGTCTGGTGGCCTCCGGCGACCGGGAAAGGATCTGGATTGACGCGCCCGGCGGTATGTCAATCGGCCAGACCGTCAGACTGGCCGTACGGCCCGAAGCCCTCAAGATCACCCATCAGGACCGCTGGGACGGGGCGACCGATCTGAGCTACGCCTGCGGCATCGTTTCCGATGTCATATACCTCGGCCCTTTCACACAATTCCTCATCGAGAGCGAACGGCTCGGGAGAGTGGTCAGCCAACAAGTGAGCGACGCCGGGGCAGCGGCGATCCAACCCGGCATGCAAGTGGTCGTCAGCTGGCATCCCGACACGGCATTCATGCTGGCCGGGCCTGCGAGTGAAGGTCGATGACGGGTGGCGGTGACGGCCCCATCCTCTCCATCAACCGCGATCTAGTCGGCTACAGCTACACGTCCCGGCTCGCTCCCCGCCTGACCGTGGCGCCAGGCGCGACCGTCCGGTTCGAGACTTGGGACGCGCGGGCGGGCGCCCTTCTCGACCGAGTAGCCGGAAGACCGTTCGATCTGCCACCCCCCATACCAGGACGAGGGAATCCGCTGACCGGTCCGCTGGCCATAAGGGGCACCGAACCCGGCGATGCACTCCTGGTGACGATCGACGAAATAGAGTGCATCTCCCCCGGATGGTGCGGAGGTCACGCGCACGTTGGGCCGCTCCCACCCGGCCGTGTTCCTCGCCCACTGGGACGGGTATGCACCCACGACGGCGAGTTCGTCCACTTCGGCGGAGACGTGCGATTGCCGCTCTCGCCGATGATCGGATGCATCGGGACCGCGGTGACGGGTGACCCACCGAACGCGGGCCTTCCGGGGAGGCACGGCGGCAATCTGGACCACCCCGTCATCGCGACGGGGGCGGTGGTGTACCTTCCGGTCTTCGTCGACGGGGGGCTCCTCTACATAGGTGACGTTCACGCCGCCCAGGGCGACGGCGAACTGTCAGGGGTCGGCCTCGAGATCCCGGCCGAGGTCACGGTTACGGTGGATATCGACCGCGGGCGGCGCCTCAGGTGGCCGTGGGTCGTGAACGAGGATCGCGTGATCGTCATGACCTCGGCCCTCGAGTTCGCGGACGCCAGGCGGGAAGCCGTCGAACAGGTCGTTCGCGTTCTCGAGATGCAACTCGGCTACGAGCCGGCAGATGCTCTCGGCCTCATCTCCGTCGCCGGCAACCTCCGGATCGGCCAGGCGTTCGGCGGGATGGAGATAACCCTGCGCCTCGAGATGCCGAGATCTCTGGGGATCGTTCCCGCCTAGGATTCACTACGGAGATTGGATTCTCACCTTTGAGCGGGCATGAATCAACAGAGAAGACGAAGGCCTACGAACGTCGGTGGGGAAGGCCGAGAGGGCTACACATTCACCATCGAACGTGGAGTGTCGCTCGGTTGAGTAACTTTCAGGTTGATTATGTATACTGTGGTTTCATTTTCGGGTGAAGGATGGCAATGACATCTACCAGTGAATTACTGACCGGCAGCGGCGGTTACCCGCGCGATCTCATCGCAGCATGGGCTAGCGCCGCTATCTCTCATGCTGAAGTGGAGCCGATCCAAGACCCTAATGGGTACTTCGCCACGGTTCCGGGGGCGCTCGGCGCCTGGGGATTCGGAGAGACCATCGCCGAGGCGATAGCCGAGTTGGAGGAAGTGCTAGTTGATTGGGCAACATTGAAGTTATCCAACGGCCGCAAGGGTATTCCTGCGATGGGCGGTATCCATCTCGTCAGTGGATGAGTAGGCGACTTGCGCCAGTCAGCCACCGTGACCTCATCAGGCGGATGCGGCGGCTCGGTTGGAAAGGTCCGATACAAGGGTCCAAGCACCCTTACATGACCAAAGGCAGCATCGACGTGCGTATCCCGAACCCGCACTCCCATCAGGATGTGGGCATCGGTCTACTCAGGGGGATCCTGCGAGAAGCCCGGATATCCCGTAATGAGTGGCTAGGGCTCTCGTAGTTGGAGATAACGGTTGGTTCCGTTGTTCGAACTGCTACTTAGATCGGCTTACTTCGGCGGCATGGAGATGACGCTGCGGCTTGAGATGACGAGATCACTGGGCATAGTTCCCGGATAGCACGGACCTCCCGGATCGAACTCCCCTTCTGTCGACCTCCGCTGCCTTCAAGATGAAGGCTATAGGGGCTGTTATTCGGAATGAGTCGGCCTATTCATTCGCGATCCCATGCCACTTAACTGTCGATGACTCCTTCGCCGATTCCACGCTCGAATCACTCGCCGACCGGATCGGCGCCAACGGCGGTTCCAGGACCGGACGATAGAATGTCTCGGGATAGGATGCACCCCCCACCACAGCCTTGCAGACAGATATAGGAGACCTCTCATGCCTACCGCTCGCGGACCCTTCGACGTCACGATAGAGGCCGAGCCTCCTTTCCTGGAACGGGACGGCATCAAGCTCAACCGGAACATGGTCCGCAAGCAGTACTCCGGAGACATGGTCGGAAGGTCCGAGGCTCAGATGGTCGCGGCCTACACGGCCATTCCGGGCTCGGCCGGATACGTCGCCATCGAGCACTTCACCGGCGCGGTCGGCGGCAGGTCGGGCTCGTTCGTCCTTCAGCACCACGGTTTGATGGATAAGGGCGTGGGCACGTTGGCGGTGACGATCGTTCCGGACTCCGGCGCCGGTGAACTTGCCCGGATATCGGGTAGCCTCGAGATCCGCAACGTCGATGGAGAGCACTCCTACGTCCTTGAGTACGAGAATCGATGAGCGAACGCTATGTGATGTTGCTTCAGGGCATCAACGTCGGGAGCCGCAATCGGGTACCGACGCCGGAACTCAGGTCGAGGCCGACCGACGCGGGCGACGCCTTCGGGGTCAACGTTCCCTGTGCCGTGTGAACGGCGGGCCAGGTGCGGGGGTGCTCGATCACAATACGTTGCGGGAAGTCGTCTCCGGCCCGTCGCGCTACCGGGTGAACGTCCTCTCGGAGAAGCCCGATCCCGAGGGGGTTGGACGCTGCTGGCGGAGGACCAACCACTACCACCGTTTTTGAGCATTCTCCTACGCGCGCTGCGCTACGACGGCGATGTGTTGGCCCTGCTGCACCGGCGCGCGCCAAGCGGCGGCTATAAGGTAACCGTCCAAGCCGGCGCGTACCTGCCAGGGATCGTCATCGATGCGACTGAAATCGTGTAACAACCCGATGACTTGGCCCTCCACGACTTCGGATCCGCATTCGAGGAGTGGTTCGTAGTGTCCGGGCCACGGCGCCGGGATGTAGCACTCCGGGTCAACCGCCTGGACAACACGCTGGGTTCCGGCGGCATGATGGGCTATTCGTTCCACTTCGCCTTTCATCTGGCCTGCCAGAACTGCAGCAGCGATCACGCCGTGACGGGCGTAGCGAACCCCATCGGCGCTCACCGCCCCTCCCCAGCCGAACTCGCCGCCCACCGAGATATTTCCAGATCTTTCGGCATCGCTGGTCAGCAATCCGGGAGTGAGGTCCTGGTAGGTGAGGATGAAAGGCACACCGAACCACCGCGCCATCTCGAGCATCGCAGCCGCCCGGCTCTCGTCGGAGACAGTATGGAAGCTGGTCAGGGGCGCGAACCGGGCTACGTCGCCTCCGGCGTGGAGGTCGACGACAACATGTACGTTGGGCCAGATTCGGGTTCTCACGAAGTCGGCTATCCGGTGGGTGATCCCTGAGACACCCGCGAAGCGCCCGGCTCCGTCGACGAAGGCCCGGTTGAGGTTGACACCGTCGGCGTCGACGCTCTCCCTCCGGCCCGACCGGAAGGACGGGGGGCTCAGGACCGGAACCAGCACCACCCTTCCGGTCACTGCGGTCTGGTCGATCTCACGGATAAGGTGCTTAAGGGCTACCGGTCCCTCGTACTCGTCACCATGGGTGGACCCGAAGGCCACCAAGCCCTGACCTTCCCGGGCATCGGGCCCGACCCAGACGGTGAGCGGTACCAGCCATTCACCCCAGATGGAGTCGTGCGGAAGGCCCACCCAGTAGTCACGGCGTCCGGGTGATTCGAGGTCCAGGCCGCAGGGCCTGATTATCTGCCTAGCCATGCATCCTCCGGGAGTGCCGCATGGAACGATCTCGTGATCGCCCTGTCGTCGCATACCGACGGACCGGCCCGCTAGTTGACACGGTGCTGCTCCACGAACTCGATGTCCACATACACACCCAGCCCGGGCGCGTCGGGCGCCGTCAGCGTCCCATCTGCGTTCAGAGACATCTCCCCGCCGGTCACACCGCGGCTCAGCCGGCTCTGCGCGGCGTTGAACTCGACGTAACGCCCTCCGGGGAGGGTAGACATGTAGTGAAGGCTGTAAGCATGCAAGAGATCAGAGATCCACGAGTGCGTGACCACATCGACGTTTCGCTCGGCAGCCAGACGGATGGTTATTCGAGGGTGTCGGATCAGCAGTCGACCGCGGATTCGAGCAGATCGAAGAGGCGGTCCACCTCGGCGGTCGTCTCCGGATCGAGCCGGAAACCGACCGGACCCCGGACCCGCGTGCTGTCGAATATGCCCTGCCTGACCAGGAGGTGTTTCTCGACGGCGATGAAACCGTCGAGTCCGGACTGCATCGACACGAGAGCGGTCAGCGGTCCGTTGATGGCGTTGATCCGCGCCTCGTCACCAGCCTCCAAGGCGCCCCACAAGGCCACGATCGCCCAGCAGACTTCCGCTCCCGGCATGGTCCCGACGATCCCCCGCCGGTAGCTGTCAACGAGAGCGATACCGCCCGACCCCTCGAACACCCTCGCGGCCCCTTCGGTCGCCTCGCGCAGTTCCGTAAGTCTGGGTCCGATAGGGACCGCCTCCGGCTTGAACAGGACCCTTTCTCGGTACTCATCGAGCAGTCGAGCCTGGAGACCGATGGACATGGGCCGGCCCACGTAACCGCTGGCGTCCTGGATGACCAGCGGGACCTCGGTGGCGTCGAGCAACGACCGGTAGTAATCGGCGAGTTGATCATCTAGGCAGGGCACGGTCGCCGGTGGTATAGCCATTAGGGCGGACGCTCCGGCGCCCTGCGCGTGGAGTGCGTACTCGACGGCGACCTTCGTACTCTCCGCCCCGACGCTGATGATGACCGGTCCGAAGGAAAGACCTATATCACAAGCCGTTTCGGCCAGCTTGCGACGTTCCTCGCCCGACAGCCTGAGCGTCTCCGACACCATCGCCATGACGATGCCGTTGACTCCGCATCCGTGCATCCATCGAATCTCATCCTCCAGCACGCCCCGGTCGATGGAGTCGTCGTCGCGGAACGGTGTCTGGAACACCGGAAACACCCCGGTCAGCGCCTCCGCTCGCGTGTCCGGCGCCGGTCCGGCACTCCGTCCGCTCACCCGTGGCATCCGCCGGATCTCGGGACGGCGCAAGCTGCCGCATCACGGGTCACGGCGCGATCACCCCATCCGGATAGCGATCGAAGACCTTCACGTCGTGGATGGGCACGATGTGTCGGGCAGTGTTCCGGACCCTCTCGTAGCATTCCAAGGCCTCGTAAATGTTCTCACAAAGGCCGAGCATCTCACCGTCCTCCACGTTCTCGTAGAAGAAGTAGGAGTCCGAGATCGCCACGACACCGACCGAGGTGTCCACCTCGACCACGATCGACTCGCGATGGTGCGCGCCCGACCACCAGGTACGCAGTCCGGGAGCGATCTCGTCCTCGTCCTCCAGCAGGCGAACCCTATCCCAGCTGTCCGTGACCAGATCAACCAACGTGTCCTTGGGTATCGATCTCCACCGATCGTCGTGAGGGTGGTCGTGCGTGGTATGAAAGTGAATCCAGCCTCGCTTGGCGATGCATATCTGCGCGGTCCTGAAGAGGTGGAGAGTTCCGGTGGTGTATAGCTCGAGGGGTGTGAGCAGGATGTGGGTGATATCGCCCGGGGTCAGGCCAACCGCCGCCAGCGCTCCGGTCATGTATTGGTCTGGCCGCCGCCGGAGGTCACCCTTGGGAGCATCGTGGAGGTATCGCATCTGCGGCCAACCCTGCTCGACCATGGTGGTGTCGTCCGGTGGCGATGCGTTCACCAGTGCAGTGACACCTCCGCCCTGGATCAGCGTGACGTTGAACCCCAACGGGTAGACCTCACTCCAGCGGCTCATCCAGAACACCTCCGGCCCCGCGATCAGCGACTCACCCACGCTCAGAACCCGTACCGCGTAATCCATGTCCTGCCTCCTCTCATGCGAACCAGGCTCCGGCAGCCGATTGTCGGCAGGCCGTGATAATCCGGCGGCTAACCGAACCTACCAGCCGAGCCCTCGAACTCGGTGAGGTCTACCGGTCGTCCCTCCTCGATCGACCTGTCCATCGCGAGCGCGGCCAAGAGAGCGGCGCGGGCATCGGCCAGGGTGAGCGGCCAGGCTCGCCCGTCCCGCACCCGGCCGAGAAAGAAGGCGTCCTCGGAAGGCAGCGCTCCGTAGGGAACCCCGTTCGGGTACGAGTAATATCCGGAGTGGATTTGTTCGATGCCGTCCTCGCTGAAGACCACCGCCGGCGAATCGCGGGTCTCCACGTAGGCGCTCCCTCGCGTTCCGAAAACGGCTAGACGATGGTCGCTGCGGAGTCCCGAATCGGAGGGCAGGATCCAGTTGTGGTCGAGAGCACCTACGGCGCCGGAGACAAACCGTACCGTGGCCACCGCCGCATCCGGCCCGGGCCCCACAACCTCGTGTCGCGCCGCCTCCGCATATACCCGCTCGATATCACCCACGAGCCACCTCATCACATCAAGGTCGTGAATCGCCATCTCCTGCGGTATGGTGGTACGCCCGGAGATGATCCTGCCCTCGTAATCGGGCGCATTCCATCGCGCCGACAAATGCACGATCTCGCCGAGCCTTCCCGTTACTACCGCTTGGTGGACCGCGACGTAGTTGGGATCGAAGCGCAGGGTGTGCCCGATGACCAGGCTGCCGGTGGTTGACGCGTCTAGCTCGATCATCCGGTCGGCATCGTCGAGCGAAGAGGCGAACGGCTTCTCGCAAAAGACATGCAGCCCGCGGATCATCCCTGCATCCACCACGGGCAGATGGACCTGTTGGGGAGTGCAAACCCAGAGTGCTTCCAGACCTTCCGTGTCAAGGGCGTCATCGAGGTCAGCCGTGAACCGGATACCCGCCGGTACTCCCGCAGCGGCCGCCGGGTCCGTGTCGCAGATTACGGTGAGATCGGCCATCGGGTTCGCGGCCAGAATTCTGGCGTGTTCACGACCGATCATCCCGTGACCGACGAGTGCACATCGGACTGGTTGCATCTGTCGTCCCCTCGTCGTCCGATCACTTAACCGCTGGATCAGTGACCGTTGATTCTAGGAGGGTGCTGAGAAACCCCGCACAAAGGGGTTCAGCCGTTAACCCGCAACCCTCTGACCGGGCGCTTTACCAACCACAGAACCCCGAAAGACTCGTTTTTCAGGACTCTCCTAGTGGTCGAAGAGAATGCCCTACAGTTCCAGCCTCCCGATAGCCTCGACCGCCGCCGGGTTTTCGAGGCTGGTCAGGTCTCCCGGGTCCTTTCCCAAAGCCCGGGCGCGGACAACCCGGCGCATGATCTTTGCCGAACGAGTACGGGGCAGGTCGTCGACCAGCCTTATGTCGGCAGGTCTGAATGCCTTACCGAGACTGCCCACTACGGCGTCGGACAGTTCACGTTTCAATCCTTCCCTGCCCATCGGGGGATCGCTGGTCACTGCATAGACCGCGATGACTTCGCCCTTGACCGGGTGGGGGACCCCGATCGCAGCCGCCATGACCACGCGGGGGTGTGCGACCACCGCCGATTCGATCTCAGCCGGTCCGATGCGCTTGCCTGCGATGTTGAGGGTGTCGTCGGATCGCCCGTGAAGGTACCAATACCCATCCCCGTCGATCAATGCCCAGTCGCCGTGTACCCATACGTCCGGCCAACGCGCCCAGTACGTCTCGTGGTAGCGATCATCATCGCCCCAGAAACCTCTCGTCATCCCCGGCCACGGCTTGGTACAGACCAATTCCCCGACTTCGTCCCGAACCGGCTTCCCCTCCTGGTCGTAGACATCCACCGCCATCCCGAGGGCGGGTCCACCCAGGGAAACGGGTTTGATCCCCTGGAGAATGTGTGCGGTCAGCAGGCACGCTCCCACCTCGGTTCCTCCCGAGATATTGATGATCGGGCGCTTTTTGTCCCCTACCTCGTCAAACAACCACCACCAGGGGTCCGGGTTCCACGGTTCACCGGTGGAACCGAAGGCCCGCAGAGTCGCCAGGTCGGACTCAGCGGCCTCTCGGGCGCCGTGCGGTTGGAGGGCGCGGATAAGGGTGGGGGAAATACCGAGGACGGTTATCCCCAGGGACTCGACCAGCCGCCATGTCCGACCCGGAGTCGGATAGTCGGGCGCCCCGTCGTAACATCCGAGCGAGGCCCCGTTCGCCAACCCGGCCACAACCATCCAGGGTCCCATGATCCAACCCATGTCGGTCATCCACATCACTCGGTCGCTCGGTCTCAACTCGAACTGGAAGGCGCCCTCCACCGCCAGCTTCACTGTCAAGCCACCCTGAACATGAACTACACCCTTCGGTTTACCGGTAGTACCCGACGTGTAGGCGAGCAGTACCGGATCTTCAGCGCTGGTGGGAACGGGCCCCATCGCTTCGGCATCTTCTAGTGCGTTGTCCCACCACCGATCCCTGCCCGGGATGACCGGAGTATCGGTTCTTCCAAGATTGGAAACGACCAACACCGTGGGATCGGCGCCGGACATCTCGATAGCCCGATCAGCAGTCTCCTTCATATCCACCGGTTTGCCGCGCCTGGTGTAGGCATCCGCGGTGACAACCACCGCAGGATCGGAGGCGGCCAGGCGCGATGCGACAGCTTCAGCGCCGAATCCCGAAAAGATCGGGACATAGATGGCTCCGATACGGGCAGCGGCCAGCATCGACACCACCGCCTCCACCGTCATCGGCAGATACACAGCCACGGTATCGCCCTTCGATGCCCCCGCTTCGGTGAAGGCCCCGGCTGCCTTCTCGACGGAGGCAAGGAGTTCTCCGAAGGTGTAGGAACGCTGATAGCCGTCCTCGCGCTCAGCAATGAGGGCCACCCGGTGGGGATCGATACTTGCCCATCGGTCCACGCAGGCTTCCGACAGATTGACCTCCCCTCCCGAGAACCAGCGCGGGAAAGCTATGCCGTCGGCGGTGTCGAGAATGGTGTCATACGGTTTCGAGAACGGGATCCCCAGGTATCGGACGGCCGCGTCCCAGAACCACTCGATCTCAGCGATCGAGCGGTCTACCAGCCGGGGGTAACTATCGATTCCATGCAATCCCATGAACTCGACTGTTCGAGAGCGAGCCAGATCCCTCTTAGCGGCCCGCCAGGCAAGTTGTTTCGTTTCCATGATGAGAGTTCTCCTCATTCTCGGCTCCGTAATGCGGGTATTCCACCCTATCGGCCGGTTTCCCTGGCGCTGAACGCCTCGCTTCCCCGGAACGTGACACCTTGGATAGTAGGATCGAACTCGTGGAATCCCTACCCGTTGACCGTGACAGAATGCCTGCCTGGATTCCGAGGCTGCTCGGTCTGGTAGTAGCAACGGTCCTGGGCGCCCTGGCTCTGGTATGGGTGCTCGGCCGGTTGCGCAGCCTCCTGCTGGTGCTGCTCCTGTCTTTCTTCATATCTTTCGCCCTAGAGCCCGGAGTTACCTTCCTGGCTAAACGTGGTTGGCGACGAGGGTTGGCAACCGCGGTCGTTTTCTCGTTGACGCTGCTAGCCGGGCTGCTCTTCGTGGCTGTGACCCTTCCACCCCTGGTGGGTGAGATAGCATCCCTGGCTTCCAACGTTCCCGATTGGCTGCGGACCGGAACCGAGTACGTGTCCGAACGGTTCGGAGTGGAGATCAACCTCGCCAACCTGTCAACAGATGTCAGCGACCTGCAGGGAACCCTCCAGACATATGCGGCCTCTCTGGCGACAGGGATCCTTGGTCTCGGAGGCAAGGTGCTGGGATTGGTGGTGCAGTTGTTCACCATGGCTCTCTTCACGTTCTACCTGCTTGCCGACGGTCCCCGATTCCGTCGGCTGATCCTTTCCCTGTTCCGTCCCGAACGGCAGGCCGAGGTGGTTCACATCTGGGAGATCGCTATCCAGAAAACCGGCGGTTACGTTTTCTCCCGGGCTCTGCTGGCGCTCGTTTCTTCCATCTTCACTTATGTAGCCCTTCTGATTATCGGTGTCCCCTTCCCCCTTGCTCTGGGGATCTGGGTCGGGGTGATATCCCAGTTCATCCCAGCCGTTGGAACCTACATCGCGGCAGTGGTCCCCATCATGGTCGCTCTGACTGTCAGCCCGCTAACGGCCCTGATCGTGATCGTGGTGTTGGTCGTCTACCAGCAGTTGGAAAACATCGTCCTGGCGCCCCGCATCACGGCTCGGACCATGGCGCTTCATCCGGCGACAGCCTTCGGTTCGGTCCTCGTAGGTACGGCTCTGCTCGGAGTGGTGGGAGCATTGGTGGCTCTACCGGCCGCGGCCATCATCCAAGCCTTCATCTCGACCTACGTGGAGCGACACGACGTCGATCAGCCTGATGTGGATGAACCGTTAACCGGTGTCGGGACGCCTGCTGAGGCCGAGGTCCGGGAGTCCTGAACCACTACCTCTCTATAAACCAATGGATCTCCCTGAGTAGACCTTTTCCCCTCTCGCTCCAAGATGCGAGGGCCGTCGATCCTCCCGTAGTCTGTTAATATAGGACATACGTCCCTTTGTAAAGGAATTACGGACATGCTGTTTCAACCTCCCCGTCCGGACGATCTGGAGACCCATGTGATTGAGTCGATCGCGCAGGTCCGACGGGACCTCCGCCATCTACTCTACGAACCCCGTCGATGGCACGGATTGCTCCGGAGGTTGGTAGCAGCCGGGAATACACGTGCCTCAACGGGCATTGAGGGGCACCACGTAAGCCACGACGACGCAGGTGCGGCCGTGGATGGGGCAGAGCCATTCGAAGCGACCGGCAATGATTGGGACGCAGTTCGTGGCTACCAAGAGGCTATGGACTACATCATCAATCTCTCGAGGGATCCCCACTTCATCTACAGCGACGGGTTGATACGCAGCATCCACTACATGATGATGAAGCATGATTCTCAATGCCTGCCCGGCATGTATCGACCGGGTGCCATCTTCGTCGGTCAGTACGAGGGTCCCCGGTCCGAAGTTGCGCCCGGTCTGGTCCGTGAACTCATGGCTTCCCTGAACGAAGAGGATGAAACGACTCCATTACCGGTTCGGGCCGCAATGGCACACCTTAACCTGCTGATGATCCACCCATTCAAGGATGGAAACGGTAGGATGTCACGAGCACTCCAGACTCTGGTACTCGGACGGGATGGAATCCTCGACCCCCGTTTTTCGAGTATCGAAGAGTACCTGGGGTACAACACGGCTGCTTACTATCGGACCCTCGCCGAGGTCGGGGGAAGTTGTTGGAACCCTGAAAGAGACACCCGGCCGTGGATCCGTTTCATCCTTACCGCCCATCACTTCCAGGCTCATCAGATGGCGTGGAGGGTGAAGCAAGCCGATCAGGTGTGGGCGTCGATCTCGCAGCTGAGGTCTCAGAGCGGTCTGCACGAGAGGAACATGGGCTCAATGTACAACGCGGCTGTTGGGTTCCGGGTGCGTAGGTCCGACCATATCGACTACGCAGAGGTGAGCGATCGGGTAGCAACACGCGACCTGAGGAAACTGGTTGAAGCAGGCTTCCTGCAGGCGGTGGGAGAGAAGCGCGGACGGTACTACGTGGCTACCCCGTTGCTTCCCTCGTTGGCGGATAGGAAGCCCCCCGCGATAGATGACCCTTTCAGTCCGCACAGCAACTCGGATCTTGCCTGAAGGCCCACAGGCAAGCAGGTGGAGGAAAAATGAGTTAGATCGTTAAACCCTAAGAATGACGTGACAATAGCCTGAGCACCGTTCCTAACGTAAGATGGCGATAGTCAGCCCGGCGACGGCTAGGTTGAATCCGATGATCCAAAAGGCGATCTGGATGATGCGCCGTTCAAGCGAGTGCACCGACTCCGCGATGTCGGTTCGGACCTCCGCCTGGCGGGCTTCGTCTTTCGCGTCCACAAGTCCTTCGGTCACTACAGTCATGGAGGACTCCTCTTGCTTGCGTCCTACTATAGTTGTGTATAGAATATATTAACATACTTTATAGTTATCAACTACGGCCAACTAATCATCGTCCTCACCAATCGACAATCCTAACTCCTCCCGTGGAGAGGCCGCAGGATTCGGAGATCCCTTCGCACGTAGGAGGTGGTTGAATCCAAAACTCCACGTCGGTCGTCTGTCGCCGGCAATCCGGGGGAGAGTGGCCGGATTCACTCTCCACGCACACCTGTTCTACTGTTGCCTTGAACGAGCAGGAAGGATGAGTCGTGGCGCAATTCGATATGGACGCGATGCTCGATCGATTCCGCGATCGAGCCGAGGCGGTACGCAAGCGGGGTCTGCCACCGGTGGCGGGCGAGGGGAGGAGAGCCTTCATAGAGCAGGCAGAACGGGACTATACGGACTTCGCTTTGATAGGAAACGCCGCTTGGGCCGTGGAGGATGATCACTTGGTCCTGCGTATCCCGCTCGCGGGTGGTTAACCATGGACTTCACCGGTTGGATCGAGGGTCTTCGTACGGAAGGTGTGCGGATGGCCGACGTGACCGAACAGTTAAGTCCTGACGAGTCGGCGCCGAGTTGTCCGGAATGGACGGTACGCGACCTGCTACGCCATACCGGATGGGTACATCGCTGGGCGTCGCTCATGATATCGAAAGGCCTGACGGAACCGCCGAACGACCCCAAACAGATCGTTCCTGACGGATGGCCCGCCGACTCGAGGCTGGCCGACTGGTTCCGGGAGGGACACGAGCGACTGGTACAGGCTCTGGAAACCGCACCGGTCGACCTCCGCTGCTGGACGATCATGAACACCCCCGGTCCACGGGACTTCTGGGCCCGGCGCCAGGCGCACGAAACCGCTATCCATCGAGTCGACGCTGAACTGGCGGCCGGTAGCCTTACCGGTTTCGATCCGGCATTTGCCGCGGATGGTATCGACGAACTCATCGTATGGTTCATTAGCCGTCCCGGACGCGCTCCTACCGCCCCGACGGACATGACCCTGGCAATACGGGCCACAGACGTGGGCCGAGCTTGGACTGCAACATTCGGACCGGAGTCCGCCCATGGACGTCGGGGGATGCACCAGGCGGACTGCACGGTGTCAGGCGACGCGTCAGACCTGTATACAGGTCTATGGAGCCGCACCCGAGTGGACGAACTTCAGGTTGAAGGTGACAGGGCGGTGTTCGGGCATTGGAGAGAGTCAAGCGCGTTCTGACATGGTCGGCGGAACAGGCGCAACCCATTGTCACAAGATCCCGAGCGTGGCAACTAAGTTTATTCGAGGACCATACTTCGGAGGGGTGATGCAGCAATACCTGGACTTGCTGGAAGAGGTCAGGGAGCGCGGAATCTTCAAGGAAGACCGCACCGGGACCGGGACCTACAGCCTGTTCGGACGGCAGATCCGTTTTAGCCTCGATGAGGGTTTCCCTCTGCTGACCACCAAGAAGGTCCATGTTCGTTCGGTCATCCACGAGTTGCTCTGGTTCCTGTCGGGCGATTCGAACGTGGCCTACTTGAACCGGAATGGGGTGTCGATCTGGGACGAGTGGGCCGATCCCGTCACCGGCGATCTCGGGCCGGTATACGGCGTGCAATGGCGCTCATGGAAGGGGGCCGACGGGCGTACCATCGATCAGTTGACCGACGTGGTCGACCGTATCAGGACCACCCCCCATTCCCGGCGCCTGGTGGTTTCGGCTTGGAACGTTCCCGACCTTCCACATATGGCGCTGCCTCCATGCCATGTTTTATTCCAGTTCTACGTGACCGGTGATCGGCTGAGCCTCCAGCTATACCAGCGGAGCGCCGATATATTTCTCGGGGTTCCGTTCAATATCGCTTCTTACGCGCTGCTCCTCATGATGGTGGCGCGGGTCACAGGAAAGAGGGCCGGGGAGTTCATCCACACTTTCGGGGATGTCCATCTCTACCGGAACCATCTCGACCAGGCCGACCTCCAGCTGGCGCGAGCCCCCAAGCCGCCGCCTCGTGTGGAACTCGCCGCAGGTCCATCCGACCTTTACTCCTTTGCTTATGAGGACTTTAGGGTGGTGAACTACGATCCCTACCCGGCCATTCCCGCCCCCGTAGCTGTCTAGGAGGGTGCTGAGAAACCCCGCACAAAGGGCTCCAGCCGCTAACCCGCAACTCTCTGACCAGACGGTTTGCCGACTACCGAACCCGTAAGATTCGTTTTTAGGGACCCTCCTAAACCGGCCTTCTGGAGAGAACCTTCGGATTCCCGGATCCGGTTTTGGTTAACCGGGATCAACCGGAGACGGGTGGGGATCGGTTGGCGCCCGAAGGTCGATCACCTTCCTAAGATGGCCGTGTGCTAACTCTGTTGAAAGCTCTCCGAGGGTTTCTCGTCCTGGTTGCCCTGCTGCTGTCTATCGTGCCACCGGCCTTTCTAGTGGATTTGCTTAATGGCGGAACCGGATACGGGCTATGTCCCGAGGGCTTGGCAAGTTGCAGCACGGCTTACCTGGCCGGACCGACCTTCGCCCTAAGAATCCTCGGTGGGCTGTTGCTGGTCATGGTGGGAATCCGGCTGCTCTCACGTATCATCAGCCAGATAGAAACCAGCCACCTGTGGGACCAGGTAGCCGACTACTACGACACCTTGCGGGAGGAAACCACAACCGAGCCGTAACCAGACCTGATGATTCCTTTGGACCCGACGATGTGTCAGCTTATTCGGACATTTCTCCGGTGCCGCTTGACCCTTCCATCAACTCGGCGACAGTGTGGCTCACCAGATACAGACCTGAGGCGGTTACAGAAGCAGCGCCGTCACCGGCGTCGAGTTCACCGCTGATCGTCAACCTGCGACCGCGACGTTCCTCCACCCGGGCTCGTAGCCGGATCGGTCCCTGCAGGTTTCTGACCGGCCGGCCGTAGCGAAGCTGGAGGCGAGCCGTCACCGTCAGCACCTTTTCCTGAATGATGCCCGCCCATACCAAGATCTCGTCCAGAGCCGTAGCTGCGATCCCACCGTGCAGATGGTTGATAAGGCCCTGCAGGTCAGGTCTGGCCACAAAACGCGCCAGCACATCGCCGTCCCGTTCCGTGAAATCATCAATATGAAGGCCGATCGGGTTGGCCAACCCGCACGCGAAGCATCCGTTCCCGGTGTGTTCCCGGAGCCGGTCGACTATCAGGGAGATAGGAACCGTGTCGTCAGCCAAACCGGACAATCCCACCCTCCAGGGAAGCGATGCTCACCACTGCCCAAACCGGCCATCCCCGGGCTTCCAGTAATCGTCGCCCGCCCGTCCACGCCTTTTCGATAACGAATACGGCGCCCAGCATCCGGCAACCCAGTTCCTCGATGATCTCGCCGAGGGCAAGGGCGGTTCGTCCTTGAGCCAGGAAGTCGTCAACCACCACGACCCTCCGGCCGGGTTTGAGAACCCGGCGTCGGATCTCGATCGTGTACTCGAAACCCTTGGTAGCGGAGGCGACCTCCCGACTCACGGCCTGTCTGGGACCGGGCAAGACGTATTTCTTGGCGTAGACCATCGGTACTCTCATCTCGATTGCCGCGGCTAGGGATGGGGCTATACCACCGGCTTCAGAGGTCACGAGCACCTCCGGACGCAAGGGAGCGGCTATCTCAGCGACTCTCCGTCCTACTTCCTCCATGAAGGCCGGGTCCACCCGATGGTTGAGGAAGGTATCGACATTGATGATCTCACCGCTTACGGTCGCCTTTTCGTTGATGTAGTCGCCAATGTTCATCGTCATGGCAACGTTACCCGACCGGATGGGCCCGATTATTCATGGATGGAGGTTTGGAGGATGAAATGGAGTAGACCGTATTCGCGTCCTGACCGGGAAATGCAGCTATCGGTGTTTTCCATCCCGCCCGGTAGAGAGATTCACCTGTCCGGTGAACGCGTCTTGGGTTCAAAGGGACACAGGTTCCTGATGTCACACTGCCAGCAACGCGGCCGCCGCGATTCGCATATGTCCCGGCCGAACTGGATGATACGCATGGAGAGTCGCCTCCATTCGTGCCTCGGCACCAACGCCTTCAGGTCCTGCTCGATCTTCACCGGATCGGTCTCTCGGGTGAGGTTGAGACGGTTGGTAATCCTTTTGACATGGGTGTCGACCGCAATGGCGGGCTGTCCGAAGGCTTCCGCCAGAACCACCGAAGCAGTCTTGCGACCCACGCCCCTCAGGGTAACCAACTCGGCCATTTCTCCTGGTACGACCCCTTCGTAGTGATCGACCAGATCCTGGGACAAACTGATAATCGAGCGGGTCTTCTGCCGGTAGAAACCGGTGGAGAAGATCACCTTTTCTACTTCCTCGGGATTGGCGTCGGCCAGATCCTCGGGATCAGGCCACCGAGCGAACAATCCGGGAGTAGCTCGGTTCACATTCTCGTCCGTAGTCTGAGCGGAAATAACGGTCGAGACCAGCAACTCGAAGGGGTTGGTGTAGTTCAACGCGGTGCCGATATCCGGATACCGGCGCGCCAGACGGTTGACTACGCGCCTGGCAAAGCCCCTCTCCCCGGGAGTGGGTACCGTACCGTTCGCCCGCTTCTCGCCTCGTGCCATGTAGATCAGAGACTAACCCTGATTCCGAACCCCTGACCGCTACACGGCGGTATACATCCGTGTCCGTAGCCGGTCATAAGCTATCGGTGGGCATGTTTCGGGTAAATGACGACGACCGGGTAATCCTGAGGCTGGCGGTTCCGGCCTTCGGAGCGCTGGCCGCCGAACCGCTCGTCGCGCTGGTGGATACGGCGTTTGTAGGCCGACTGGGGGAGGAACCCCTGGCTGCTCTAGGGGTCGTGACATCGTTACTCGGCTTGGCTTTCTTCGTTTTTGTCGCTCTGGCGTATGCCAGTACACCGTTGTTGGCCCGGGCAATCGGAGAAGGAAATCACTCTCGGGCCGAGGTGCTAACCGGCCAGGTATTGATGATCGCCCTCATGCTGGTGGTGATCGGCGTAGTGGTGTTCGAAACGGCGCCGACCGGATTGGTGCGGTTGATGGGCGCCGACCCCGAAGTGGAAGCCTTGGCTGTTTCCTACCTGCGTATCCGAGGGCTCGGCCTCCCCGGAATCCTGGCCGTCACGGTCGGGCATGCCATCTACCGAGGTGTGGGTGATACCCGCACACCCATGTTCGTGAGCCTCGGCCTGAGTCTGGTCAACGCCATCCTCGACGCGGTGTTCATCCACTGGTTCGGGTGGGGATTGGCCGGAGCGGGCTTCGCCTCGGTGATAGCCCAGTCATCCGGCGGGGCAATTCTTGTTTACCTGATCCTGGCGGGTCGGACCGGTCTTACGGTAAGGTGGACGGCTCCCCGCGTTCGAGAAATGAGCGCCTTGATCGGAGCCGGTTCAGCGCTGTTCGTGCGCACCTTTGCTCTGGTTGCCACCTTCACGGTATCAACCTCGGCAGCGGCGCGCCTGGGGGTCACCGAGGTGGCCGCCCACCATGTGGCGATCCAGATCTGGAGCCTCCTCTACATGGTGGTTGACTCGGTGGCGATAGCCGCTCAGCACCTAGTCGCGACCCACCTGCCCAGCCACCGGGAAACCGCCGCCCGTCTCGCCAGACGCATGCTCGCCTGGGGAGTGATCTGGGGAATCATGCTCGCGGTGATCTTCTGGGCCCTTCGATATGAGCTGCCCGGATGGCTTACCCATGAACCGTCGGTAGTGATCCTGGCCTCCTCGCTGATGCCTTTTGTGGCGGTTTCCCAGCCGCTGAACAGCGTGGTGTTCGTTCTCGACGGAATCATGATCGGCGCCGCGGATTTCCGATTCTTGGCAGTGGCCATGATCGGAGCTTCGTTGCTCACCAACGTGATGCTGGTCTCCGCCGGTTCTCTGAACGGAATATGGTGGGCGATCATGACCTTGATGGTGGCTCGTTTCGTTCCGCTCGGCTGGCGTTACTTGCGGATCATGGCTGATTGATGGACTCGGTACAGTCACGCGGCGCGTCTCAGCTCAGCGCATAGGGCCGCCCAGGGTCTCCGGGATCAGGGTCTGTACGAACACAGCGAGCAGGACAGCCGACCCGAGCATGGCGACCGTCGCCGGTAGCCCCCAAAGGTCGATGGTGTAACCGGCGATGAACAGTCCGAGCATCGAACCGAGTACCGCGATTGCGTGCAACCATTGGGAGGCGGTGGTCCGCATGTCAGTGGGGAAGAGCTCGGTGCGTTGCGTTGCGCTCACCGGATGGGCGATCGAACTCGCTAGAGCGGAGATGGTGGCTGCCGCCAGCAATAGGCGAGGACTGGACCACCAGTAGAAGGCTATCCCACCACCGATACCGGTGACCAGCCCCATGACAATGGCCGGTTTGCGTCCTAGGGAATCGGCAAGGCGCCCTCCCAGGAAGAATCCGATACCGCCCACGGTTCCCCCCACCAGCATTATCCGAGCCGCATCAGAGGTGGCGAAGCCCAGTCCGTTAACCATGTGCTCGAAAGCGAAGGTGACGGCGACCGCGGAGAAGGCACTGACCAATAACCCGTAAATCGCCACCAGCCAGAAACGACCGGCATAGCGGCCATAGAGTGGGGACAGGAAGCCAACCGGTCGGCGTGGTCGGCCGAAGAGCGGACTCTCCTCAACTTGGCTCTTCAACAAGAGGTACAGGGGCAAACCGAGTACCGCAATAGCGAACAGCCAACGCCAGCCTTGTTCGTCTAGTTGGGCAATGGGGAGAGCAACCAGTCCGGCGCCCGATCCGAGCGCCACGGCCGTCGTGTAAATGCTGATACCCCATGCCCGGTTGTCCCACCTCAGTTGCTCGGCAAGAAGGACTGTAGCCAGCATGGCTGCCGCAGCCGCACCCATCCGGGCCAGTACCTGGAAGGCGACATAGATTGAAGGCGAGACCGCCACCGCGGTGGCGCCGGTAGCCAGGAGCAACACCAGGTACGCGAAGAGGAACGGACCGCGACGTCCCCAGCGGTCCCCCAATACCGCGTAGACGACTGCTAGCAGCGCGCCGATCCGGGCTATCGCGAACAGGCGACTCATCTCGGAGCCGGTCAGGTCGAAAGCGATCCGTACGAACGGGAGCGTGTTCACGGCCTGCGTCTGGGCATAGCCCTGGAAGAGACCCGCCAGATACATCAACAAAAGCAGGCGGCGATCTTGGGGACGGAAACTCGCAACCGGCCCGAAAAGCCTCACCAGCCGCTTCAGCATGCTCGCACAGCGGACAGTTCCGGAAGGTGACGAGTGATACTTCGGCCCGAGGCGCCGCGGAGAGTCGGAGTCGCGTGGGCCATTTTCCGTAGACTAGCCCTGATTATTTATGTTTCCACACGCTGCGGACATATCATGCCATAAGACGAGCAACGTCAGTGAGGAGGAACATGGAGCCAGCTAGCTTCCTGAGCGCTCTGGTGTTCGGCGTTCTTTCATTCGTGTCGCCGTGCGTTCTTCCACTGCTGCCCGGATATCTCGGATTGATGTCCGGTTACTCGGTCGTCGAACTCCAGGAGGGGAAGGCATCGAGCCTCCGGATGCTGCGGGTCACCCTGCTGTTCGTCCTGGGGTTGACGATAGTGTTCGTGTCTCTGGGTGCGGGGGCCACCTCCATCTCCGGTATCTTGATCCGCAACAAGACCGTCATAACCCAAGTTGCCGGGTGGCTGATCGTGTTGTTCGGGTTGGTGATCCTGGCTATGGCACTGAGCAACTCACCATGGCTGGCCTTTCTCGCCAGGGAGAGGAGACTTGACTTCAAACCGTCCCGGATGGGCGCTTGGGCGCCCATCCTCATGGGAATGGCGTTCGGATTCGGATGGACCCCCTGCATCGGACCGGTCCTCGCGGCCATCCTGACTCAGGCCGCCACCCAGGACACGGTGGTGAGAGGAATGTTCCTGCTGTTCCTGTTCTCGATGGGCATGGGCATTCCGTTTGTTATCGCCGGTTTGGGTGTTACCAAGCTGTATGCCGGAATCGGCCTGCTCCGACGTCACCTCCGGACGATCAACGTGATGTCCGGTCTATTGATGATCGTCTTCGGATGGTTGTTCATCACCGGGAGAATCACCGACCTGTCCAGCCTCATCAGCGAGTGGATGATCCGCCTCGGTCTGGAGAGGCTGGCGGAGATATAGGAGGCTGCTGAAACAGCCCGTGCAAAGAGGTTCGCGCCCTGTATCGGAGTATTCACCACGTAGTCTGCCGGACTGCGAATCCCGCTAGATCATTTCTTAGTACCCTCATAGCAACCGGTAAACGGGCGTCCGATAGGAGGAAGGTGGCCGTGGCCGAAGTCGGTGTGAGGAAGCAGTTGGCTGAATTGGCGGTGGAAGCCAGCGGCTGTACTTCGTGCCGTCTGAGCGAAACCCGAACCCGAGTTGTGTTCGCCGACGGTACACCCCCTGCGGACCTCATGTTTATCGGGGAAGGACCCGGCTATTACGAGGATCGTGAGGGAGTGCCGTTTGTCGGTAGAGCGGGCCGGTTGCTGGACCGTCTGCTGGTTCAGGTCGGTTTGAATAGGAAAGACGTCTACATAGCCAACGTCGTCAAGTGTCGACCTCCCGGCAACCGGGACCCACGCCCTGACGAGATCGATGCCTGCAAGCACTTTCTGGTCAGCCAGATCAGGCTGGTGGATCCGATTGTGGTGATGACCTTGGGCAATTTCGCCACCAAGCTGCTGCTGAAGACCGCCACGGGTATTACCAGAACGCGGGGAACCACCTATCCCTGGTGGAATCGGGTGGTCATACCGACCTTCCATCCGGCAGCTGCGCTACGCAGCGGACCGACCATGGCGGAGACGATCAGGGGCGACTTGGAGCTGGCGGTCCGGGAAATCCAGCGGCACAAAACGGAATCCCTATCCGATGAGGGACGGCTCGTGGATACCGCCGCCGACCCCGTCCGGCAGCCACCGGAACAGCTCGGGTTGTTCGGATGATTATCCTGGAAGCCCCCACGGCCGCCGATACTCGCAGGCTGGGAAGGGCGCTGGCCGGACTGGTACGCAAGGGCGACATTATCCTCCTGACCGGAAGCCTCGGAACCGGCAAGACCGTCCTCGCCGCCGGGGTGGGAGAAGGCCTCGGAGTTTCCGAGCCACTCGTATCTCCGAGTTTCGTGCTGGCCCGGAGTTACACGGACGGGTTCATGCCGCTCGTGCACGCCGATGTCTACCGCCTCGGGTCATCGGCTGAGTTCGAGGACCTGGACTTGCTCGAGGCGAGCCGAGACGGACTGCTGATGGTCGAATGGGGAGATTCGGTGGCGCCGTTGCTGCCGGACACCTATCTGACGGTGGAGCTTTCCGGAACCGGCGACGAGGCGCGGGTAGTCCGTCTCAAGCCCCGAGGCACATGGTTGGACCGCTCGTTGGGTGAGTTGGTTGAGGTGTCCGAGTTGAGGTACCTATCATGAAGGTCCTCGGGATCGAAACCGCGACCGGAGCATCTTCGGTGGCGCTCGTGGAGGACCGCAAAGTGGTGGCTTTCGCAAGCCGAGAAGGCAGGACCAAACATGAGCGCTTCCTCGTTCCCGCCCTGGACTTCTGCTTCGACCAAGCCGGGTGGAAGCCCGAAGACCTCGATGGCATTGCCGTCGACATAGGACCCGGCCTGTTCACGGGTATTCGTGTGGGCATCGCGACCGCCCAAGGGATGGCCGCCATGCTGGGGATACCTCTGATGGCGGCATCATCCCTCGACGCCCTAGCTATACGTGCCGCTACCCGACACCGGCACATATGGTCGATAGTCGATGTGCGCCGGGGAGAAGTAGCCGTTGCGAGCTATCACCCGATGCCGGGTGGAGCGGTGATGGACTCACCACCTGAATTGGCGAGCTACGACAATCTGCGGGGAATCCTTGCATCCGACGCCCGAGACGTTCTGGTGGTTGGCGACCACGAGGCTCTGCCTGCGGCGGTTCTCCGTGGGATGCACCGGGTCAAGACCGGCCTGCCCCGATATCCGTCGGCTTCGGCGCTCGCTCAACTGGTAGCCCGCAGAGGCGAGCGAGGCGAGTTCGACCGAAGCGAGGTTAGGCCCATGTACATGCGGGAGCCGGACATCCGGTTGGGTTCGGTTCACCTCCGGGAGACCAGCCCATGGGCATGACCCGAAGTCTATCGGTCCGGGAGATGAACCCTCAGGACCTCTCTCAAGTCATGGAACTGGAACGTTCTACCTTCCAGACCCCTTGGACCAGGGAGATATTCGAAACGGAGATGGACAATGCGGGGCGGTGCTACCTGGTGGCTGAGCATTCCGACCGGATAGTGGGGTTCGGGGGGCTGATGGTGGTCGATGTAGACGCCCACATCAACACTCTGGCTACGGTACGCCCGGCGCCCGTACCGGCCATCGGAACGCGGTTGATGCTCGCTCTCGTTAACCGGGGGCTTGAGCAGGAAGCCGAGTATCTGAGCCTGGAAGTCCGGGCTACAAACCATCGAGCACAAGAGTTCTACCGAAAGTTCGGCATGGCGCCGGTCGGAGTGCGGAAGTTCTACTACCAGGACGAGGACGCCCTTATCATGTGGGCCCACGACATCGGCGGACTCGAATACCGAGAACGACTGGACCGTATCGAGAAGGCGCTGCCGTGAGCGAACCGGTAGTCCTGGCATTCGAAACCTCATGCGATGAAACGGCGGTAGCTGTGGTTCGGGGCCGGGAAGTTCTTTCGAACGTTCTGTCCTCGCAGGTCGAAATCCATGCTCGATTCGGTGGGGTGGTACCCGAGGTAGCGGCCCGCGCCCATGTGGAAGCTATCCGGTCCCTTACGCATACGGCTTTGAGTGAGGCCGGGGTGCATCCTGATGACCTGGACGGAATCGCCGCCACCCGAGGACCCGGCCTGGTTGGCGCCCTGTTGATCGGCTTCTCGTTTGCCAAGGCGATGGCTTGGAGCCGCCGTCTCCCCTTCATCGGGATCGATCACATGGAGGGTCACCTCTTCGCACCTACCCTCGACTACGAGGACTTCCAGCCCCCTGCTGTGGTGCTGCTGGCTTCCGGTGGCCACAGCCAGGTGGTGCTTGTGGAAGATTGGGGAAACTACCGGGTGCTGGGCCAGACCATCGACGACGCCGCCGGTGAGGCATTCGACAAGCTGGCCAGGTTCATGGGACTCGGTTTCCCGGGCGGACCGGCCATCGACTCCTTATCGGAGAAGGGCGACCCGGACAGAATCAGGTTCCCTCGGGCTTTGCCGCAGCGACGCTACGATTTTTCTTTCTCCGGCCTCAAGACATCGGTGGTCACCAGGTTGGAGAAGGATCGGGCTTCCGGCGCCCTACCTAGCAGGGAAGACGTAGCGGCTTCCATCCAGGAAGCGATCGTCGATGTCCTGATACAGAAGACCATGAATGCTGTTGAAGATCGCCGGGTCGCAACGGTGGGAGGAGGCGGGGGAGTTCTCGCCAACCGTAGGCTGCGCAGCCGACTCCGGGAGGAAGCCGACCGGCGCGGCATCGGCCTTTTCCTTCCCCGTCCGATCATGTGTACCGACAACGCCGCCATGATCGGAGCCGCCGCGGGTTTCCGATTGGGGAGAGGCGAGTTAACCGGATGGGGTTCCCCGGTTGACTCATCGATGTCCCTCTAAGGAGCGAACTACCCCACCCGTAACTAGTGCTAGCACTCTCTCTTCAAGTCTGCTAAGTTAACACTCGTTTGGTGTGACTGCTAACTGCCCGCATCGGGTGGTCGGCCCGCACCGAGGAAGAATTATTCACCCGTTCAAGGAGGACTTCGGATGAATCTGAAGCCACTCGGCGGCCGCGTGATCGTCAGTCCCAACGAGGATGACGAGCAGCGGACCCCGTCGGGACTGGTAATCCCGGACACCGCCAAGGAGAAGCCGCAGACCGGCACCATCCTGGCAGTGGGCCCTGGTGATGTCAGCGACGCAGGTGAGCGCATTTCTCTCGAGGTTTCGGTAGGAGATGTGGTCGTCTACTCAAAGTTCGCCGGCACGGAACTTAAGTACGAAGGCAATGAGTACCTGATCCTCGCGTCCCGCGACCTTCTGGCGATCGTCGGCTGACGGTTGGGGTAGGACAGGATTAGAGGAAGGAAATCAAATGGCAGCTAAGGATCTTCGTTTCAACGAGGACGCTCGGCGCGGTCTGGAGGCAGGCGTTAACAAGCTTGCCGACGTGGTCAAGGTAACCCTTGGCCCCAAGGGCCGCAACGTCGTGCTCGAGAAGAAGTGGGGCGCTCCGACGATTACCAACGACGGGGTAACCATCGCCAAGGAAATAGAGTTCGATGACCCGTGGGAAAACATGGGCGCTCAACTCGCCAAGGAAGTTGCGACCAAGACCAACGACGTGGCCGGTGACGGAACAACCACCGCCACCGTACTGGCCCAAGCCATGGTCCGGGAAGGTCTGCGCAACCTGGCGGCGGGCGCCAACCCGATGGGTCTCAAGCGAGGCATCGAGTCGGCCGTAGGATCGGTCGTCGATTTCATCGGTGGCTTCTCGCAAAACGTACAGGACATCGACGGTGGCGTGGCCTCGGTGGCGGCCATATCGGCTGCTGATCCCGAGATCGGTACGACCATCGCCGAAGCGTTCGAGAGTGTCGGCAAGGACGGCGTGATCACGGTGGAAGAGGGCCAGACCTTCGGGTTGGAACTCGAATTCACCGAGGGCATGCAGTTTGACAAGGGCTACATCTCTCCCTACTTCATCACCGACCCCGATACCCAGGAAGCGGTGCTGGATGATCCCTACATCCTGATCGCCAACCAGAAGATCAGCTCGGTCAACGACATGCTTCCGGTACTCGAGAAGATCATGCAGACCGGAAAGCCGGTAATGGTACTGGCCGAGGACGTGGAGGGCGAAGCTCTTGCCACGCTGGTCGTCAACAAGATACGCGGCACCTTCGCATCCCTGGCCGTCAAGGCTCCCGGATTCGGAGAGCGGCGCAAGGCCATGCTGCAGGACATCGCCATCCTTACCGGCGGTACGGTGATCTCGGAGGAAGTCGGACTCAAGCTCGACGGCGTTGCTGTCGATATGTTGGGCCGTGCCCGCCGGGTAATCGTCGCCAAGGACAACACCACCATCGTGGATGGCGCCGGGAATGAGTCGGATGTCAGGGCTCGGATCCGCCAGATCGAGCGGGAGATCGACAACACCGACTCCGACTGGGATCGTGAGAAGCTGCAGGAGCGCCTGGCCAAGTTGGCCGGTGGCGTATCCGTCATCAAGGTAGGCGCCGCCACCGAGGTGGAACTCAAGGAGAAGAAGCACCGGATCGAAGATGCGGTATCCGCGACCCGGGCTTCTGTCGAGGAAGGAATCGTAGCCGGTGGGGGAGTGACCCTGCTCCGCGCCCAGTCGGCGATCGACTCCCTAAACGGAGGTAGCTCCGACGAGTCTGTCGGTCGATCGATCGTGCGTCGCGCCCTGGAGGAACCCATCCGCCAGATCGCCGACAACGGTGGCTACGAGCCCGGCGTGGTCGTAGACAAGGTGCGCAATGGCGAAGGCCCGTTCGGTTTCAACGCCGCAACCGGGACCTACGAGGACCTGCTGGATGCCGGTATTCTCGATCCGGCCAAGGTAACCCGGTCGACGGTCCAGAACGCAGCGTCCATCGCGGCACTGCTCCTGACCACCTCCGCTCTGGTAGCGGAGCACAAAGAAGAGGGCCCCCCGCCGGGCGGTGACCACGGTCACCCCGGTGGCGGAGCTCCCGGAATGGACTTCTAAGCACAGGGAGTTCACTTCCAAAACACTGACCGGGTGGGCCCGTCCGCGAGGACGGGCCCACCCGCGTCCTGAGGATGCCGGTCGTCCGGCTTCGGACCGGAGGCCGACACAAGGTTCCCTGAGGTCTATAGTGCCCTCAATGCAGCATTTACCTTTCACCCAGTCCCTGCCCAGAGTCGACTTGGCTCTCAAACCAACCCCGCTTCAGGAGTTTCCCAGGCTGAGAGAAACCTGGGGTGGACCCCATGTCTGGGTCAAGCGAGACGATTTGACCGGCTTCGGATTGTCGGGCAATAAAGTACGTAAACTGGAGTTTCATCTGGCGGCAGCCCGGGAAGCGGAAGCCGACACGGTCATCACCTGCGGAGCGGTCCAGTCCAACCATTGCCGGGCTACCGCTCTTGCCTGTGCCCGGTTGGGGTTCAAGGTACATCTGGTACTTCGCACCCAGGATGGCGCCGCACCCGATAAGGCAGTCGCAAACTTGTTCATCGACACGCTGGCCGGCGCCAGTATCCGCTACATATCCGTGGCTGATTGGGAGCATAGGGACGAGATCATGGCGGAGGAGGCGGCTCGGTTGGCCGAGCAGGGCGCCAAGAGTTGGATCATCCCTCAGGGCGCCTCCGACCGGCTCGGTATGTGGGGAATGCATCTGGGATTCCGGGAGTTGATCGAGCAGATCCCCCAGGAGATCGGCGCCGACGTGGCCGAGATATGGCACACCGGTTCCTCGGGAGGCACTACGTCGGGATTCGGATGGGCGGCGGACCGGACCGGGTATCAAACACCCATAGTGGCCCTCTGTATCTCCGAGCCCGCCGAATCACTGGTTGCCCGGATTACCCGAATCTGGAGCTCGGGTGTGGAACTGTTCGGTGGTGAGATGCCCAACCCACCACTCGAGTGCATAGACCGCTACCTGACCGGAGGATACGCCCAGGTAACCGAGGAGTTGGTCGAAACCCAAGCCGAAGCCACCCGGCTGACCGGCCTCCTGTTCGACCCCACCTATACCGGCAAAGCGATATACGGCCTCCGAAAGGAGATCGCGGCGGGTCGTTTCTCCGACGACGATCATGTGGTGTTCTGGCATACCGGGGGTGGATTCGGCGCGCTGGTCGGGTAACCGGACCCAGCCTCATTCGCCTCCATCAACCGGAAGCAGGGACCGGTATCTCCACTCCGAGGTTGGGCATTCCAACGCTTCACATAGCCAGATGGTTTGTTATCAGGTCGATCTCCGGTCTTAGGAGGGCCCTAAAAACGAATCTTGCGGGTTCGGAGGTCGGCCAACCGCCTGTTCAGAAAGTTGCGGATTAGCGGCTGAACCCCTTTGTACGGCGTTTCTCAGACCCTCCTAGACCAGCGCCGCGGCCTTCTCCATCCAGCCGGATAAGCGATCCTCATCAATGCCTGTCTGCTCTGCGAGTTCTTTAGCATTTGCGATCGCGAGTTGCTTGACAGTGCTGATACCGGCTGACTCGAGACGCTCGGCATCTTCGGATGACACGCCGAGAACATCTACGAGCGTGGTGGAGGGCGGGGGACCTTCCTCCACTTCCGGCGCCTCCTGCTCAGGTGTTGCTTCCGGCGCCTCCTGCTCTGGCGCAGGTTCCGGTGCCTGAGGCTCCGGCGCAGGTTCCGGCGTCTGGGGCTCGCGGTTCAGCGTCATACCGACTAAGCGGTGCCTCACCAGCCATCCGACCGCGCCCAGGCCACCGAGGAATGCAAAAAACTTAAGTAACCGCTTCATGACTCGCCTCTATCCTCCAGAATCCACTTGGTCGTTGATCGACACTCAAGTGCGGCCAATGATACCCGTCGCCGAGGCCTACCGTCACTCGCTGGGATATCCGCTAGCCTCTTTCCGACAAAGGAGAGCCGGATTGAAGATCGACTTTCATCTCCCCAGCGGTCCCCTCACGACGGTTCGACGCCAAACCGCTCGGGCTCGCAGCATCGGATATGACGGCATCTTCACTTCCGATACCGCCCACGACCCGTTTCTCCGAGTCGCTGTCGCCGCCGAGGAGGCTCCCGACCTGGATATCGGCACGGCGGTGGCGGTAGCCTTCGCCCGTTCTCCGATGACCGTAGCGCAGGCGGCGTGGGACCTCGCCACCCTTACGCAAGGCAGGTTCCTGCTGGGGCTGGGAACCCAGGTCAGAGCACATATCGAACGTAGGTTCTCCATGCCCTGGGGATCGCCCGCCCGTAGGTTGGGGGAATACATAAGGGCGTTGCGCGCCATATGGACTGCCTGGCAGCAAGGTGAACCCCTCCGCTTTAGAGGCGAGTTCTACTCGTTCACGCTGATGACGCCGTTCTTCGATCCGGGACCGATCGACCACCCGGACATCCCGGTCTACATCGCCGGGGTAGGACCCCGAATGGCGCGTCTGGCCGGGGAGTCGGGCGACGGGTTTCACGTACATCCCTTCCATACCGTTCGGTTCCTTCGCGAGGTGACGCTACCCGCGATCAGAGAAGGAACCGCGCAAGCAGGCAGGAGTCCGGATCAGGTAGAAATGGCATCCAGCGTGTTCGTCATCACCGGCCGCGACCGCAAAGAGATGGAGACGATGCGTAGCCAGGTCAGACGACAGATCGCCTTCTACGCATCGACCCCGGTCTATCGACGAGTTCTGGAACTGCATGGATGGGGCTTCGGCCCACGCCTGACCGCAATGTCAAAACGGGGACAATGGGAAAATATGGCCGAGCGGATAACCGATGAGGTGGTTTCGAAGGTAGCTGTGGAAGCTCCTCTCACCGAACTGGGTGATGCACTCCGCTCCCGCTACGAGGGCATCCTCGACCGGATCGGCTTGTACAACCTCGACATCGATGATTGCGGGATCACCGACCGGGAACTATCGGTCATCCTGTCGGCGGTACGCGGCTGCTAATCCGGACGCCGTACGAAACGGTTGCCGGCGCCGGACCTATGGCCGGCCAGGAAGGTCCATCACTGACTGCCACCAAACTCTCCTATCAATCGCGAGCGGAATGTACACGTCCTGGTAGTCGACAAAACCATGACCTGGTCAGCCATTTCTCATATCCGGAGGCACCCCATGACCCGATTCCATATCGGCGGCGGGCGCTTCGGTGTAGGGTGCGGCGCATGGCTAAGGGGCTCAACGAAAGGTCCGCCACTAGGAACCGGACCCACCTTCGCATGCCGATGAGAGGCGGCTTCGAGTTGTCCGCCGACCTCTACTACCGAGAGTCCTACGATCCCTCCCCGGCGATCATCAAATATCATCCCTACCGCAACGAGGACCTGCTACGGGATCCAACCTCTGATCGCGCCAACCGCTACGCCGCCCACGGGTACAGCACCACCCTGCCCTGCCTAGCTCACGCCCGCCCAAGCTCCACCCAGCCTGACCGCCGTTCTCGATCTACCGCGAGTGGGGCGGCTACGAGAACAACCATCAAGGCGACCACTCTCATCATCGGTGGCCGGCGCGACATCGTCGTTCCCGGTCCCTCCAACATGTACATGAACTCGAATCCAGACGTTGCCGAGTATGTGATGTTCGACCCATACCTGCGCCTCGCTCTCACCGACAGGTTGCCCGATCTCGCCCGCCGGAATGCCTCGACGCCGAGTGGCTCCCTGTGACCATCGACGCGAATTACGGATCGGCGCTCGATCAGGACCGCTCCCACATCATCCATCCGTTCAGCCAACTCGCCACCACCGAGGTCACTTCGGATGACATGTACGTTAGGGGCGCCGGGTGCTATCTGGAAGATGCTCGAGGGAACCGCCTGTTCGACGCCAACGCCGGGCTTTGGTGTGTCAACATCGGTTATGGGCGGGGCGAGATGGTCGAGGCTATCCGGGAACAGGCGGCCCGGATGAGTTACGGGCAGATCTTCGCGCGGAACGCCAACCTGCCGTCTGCCGAGCTAGCCGCTCGCATCGCCGATCTAGGCCCCGCAGGAATGAACCGGGTCTTCCTGGGCACCGGTGGGTCGATCGCCAACGAGACCGCTATCCGGACCGCTCATCACTACTTCAGACTCCAAGATCGCGACAGCAAACGGTTGGTGCTTAGCGTCGACGGGTCCTACCACGGCTCCACCTACCTGGCTGCCTCGCTGACCTTCTCCGGCAACTACCACGAGACGTTTCATGTGGCTGAAGTGGCCCGCTCGATCGCCGCGCCCTACCCGTACCGGGCACCGGATGGATTGGAAGGGAACCTGTTCGTAGACTACTTGGGGAACGATCTGGAACGGGCCATTGCCCGATTAGGTGTCGACAACATCGCCTGCTTCATCCTCGAGCCTGTCCTGGGGGCGGGAGGGGTCATCGTGCCGCCGGAGGGCTACCACGCCCGCATGGTGGAGGTCTGCCACGCCAACGACATACTCGTGATCGCCGACGAGGTGGTGACAGGATTCGGTCGGCTGGGCCACTTCATGGCCGCCGAGCCGGTATTCGGAATGCAGGCCGATCTGGTCAGCCTTGGAAAGGGGATCAGTTCCGGATACCAACCCCTGTCCGCAACCCTCGTGTCAGACCGTATCCACGAGGTCATCAGCGGATCCAAGGAACCGGATCGCATCTACGCCCACGGATTCACCCACTCGGGACACCCGATATGCTGCGCAGCCGGTCTGGCCAACATCGACATCATGGAACGCGAGGACATCTGCGGCCACGTCATCCGGGTGGGCGCCACATTCCAGGACGGCCTGAAGGAACTCTACGGGTCCCCCCTGGTGGGGGAGGTAAGGGGCATGGGTTTCATGGCCGCGGTCGAGCTCGTAGCGGACCGGGACACCAAGGAGATATTCCCCTCCGAAGTGGACATTTCAGGTCGGGTCGAGGCGCATTGCCGGAACCAAGGCCTGATCGTGCGACCCCTCCGCCAGCACATCATCCTGTCGCCTCCCTTGATAATGACAGCAGAAGAGGGTGACCGGGTGGTCGGCGTGGTCGGCCGGAGCTTGGAGCGGGTGGAGTCGGACCTGCGGAAAGAAGGATTTCTGTGACCCGGGGGGACGCAATCGCATCCACCGGAGATCGCCGGGAACGGTCGCGCCGTTCGGTCTGCCCCAGACCGGGACCACCCCGCGCCAAGACGTAGGAACCGTAGCGGGATCGCAGCAGACCGGTTCTCACCCGCCCACTCTCCACGTTTCCGCGCAGCCTCAGCTATGGCCGCCACTACGCTCGAACCGATAAGATCCGATCTCTACGATGAGGAGCTTCCGGCTGATGAACTTGATCCAGACGGTTACCGGACCGCTGCATCCCGACGATTTGGGCGTCGTATCCCTCCACGAACACGTCTACTCGGGTGGTGGGCCCGCCCTCTATGCAGACCGGGAGGACTATTCGGACTTCCCCTACTGGGACCTTCCGATCACCATCGACATCCTCGGCGCCCTCCGTAGAGGGGCCCCAAATCGTGAGAACATGTCCCTCAACGACGAGGGGATCGCCACCGAGGAACTCGGCTACTTCGCCGCCTTGGGTGGAAGGACGGTGGTCGACAACACAGGCCTAGGCCTCAACCGCGATCCGGAAGCCCTTCGCCGGATCGCCGAGGCCACCGGACTCAACATCATCACGACCACCGGGTTCTACAAACACGACATGCACCCTCCATGGGTCAGGAAGATGAACGCCGATCAGGTGGCCGATCTTATGGTGGAGGAGATCGAAGAGGGGATCGCGGGCTCGGGCATCCGGGCCGGATCCATCGGCGAGTGCGCCTGCTCGGAGGATCCGCTTCCCTACCACCCTGAGGAAGAGAAGATCCTGAGGGCGGCATGCCGGGCCCAGATCCGGACCGGGGTGGGCTTTACCATCCACCCCTCGATCTTCAATGCCCGTCAAGGCGGCATCGCCACCGTTGGCGAGGCATATGTAGACCTGATCGAGGAGGAGGGCGCCGACCTCGGCAGCTTCTACCTGAGCCACTGCGACCTGAGCCTGGACCATCTCGACTATCACCGCAGGCTCCTCGACCGGGGCGCCACGATCTCCTACGACACCTTCGGGTACGAGGGCATCAACTCGCCTGAGTTCCTGGGGGGATGCCGCATGCCCTCCGACATCGAACGGGTGAACTGCATAGCCGCCCTCTGCGAGGAGGGTTACGACCGCCAGATCGTGATGGCCCAGGACGTGGGGATGCGGATGCTCTGGAAGCGTTACGGCGGGTCGGGGTACTCGCTGGTGCTCGAATGGGCGGTGCCCTTGCTACGGCAGCAGGGAGTCACCGAGCAGCAGATCCACAACATGCTGGTGGAGAACCCCAAGCGGATCCTGACCCCCACCCCGGGTGGTACGGGGTAGGCATCGGAGCGACCAGAGGACCGGTGATGGATACACAGGAAACAACCCGGGTCACCGAAGGCGCCGGATGGCAGTTCTGGATCGACCGGGGCGGCACATTCACCGACGTGGTGGCCCGTACGCCGTCGGGCGACATTCTCACCGGCAAGCTCCTTTCGGAGAACCCGCGCCACTACCCGGATGCCGCCATCGAGGGGATCCACCGGATCCTCGGCGAGACCGGGGTGGAGGCACCGATCGAGTCTGTGAAGATGGGCACCACCGTGGCGACCAACGCTCTGCTGGAGCGCCAAGGGGAGCCGACCGTGCTCATCACCACGCAGGGCTTTAGGGATGCGCTGGTGATCGGGTACCAGACCCGTCCGGACCTGTTCGACCTCGACATCGCATTGCCGGAGATGCTGTACGAGTCGGTGATCGAGATTGACGAGCGGGTCGGCGCCCGTGGGGAGGTCATCGTTCCCCTGGACGAGGCCGTGGTAGAGGCTGATCTGTCTGCTGCCCGGGACCGGGGGATCGATTCGGTAGCCATCCTGTTCATGCACGGCTACCGCCACCGCGAGCACGAGAGCCGGGTGGCCGCGATCGCCCGGCGGCTCGGATTCGGTCAGGTCTCGGTCAGCCACGAGGTGAGCCCGCTCATGAAGCTCGTGGCGCGGGGCGACACCACGGTGGTGGACGCCTACCTCTCGCCGATCCTGCGGCGTTACATCGACCAGGTGGAACGCCAGCTGGCGTCCATCTCGGAGCAGCGCCCCCGGGTCATGTTCATGCAGTCGAACGGGGGACTGGCCGGCGCCCATGCCTTCGCGGGCAAGGACGCCCTGCTCTCCGGACCGGCCGGAGGGGTGGTGGGAATGGTCCGGACCGGACTGGCAGCCGGCTACGACCGTCTCATCGGGTTCGACATGGGCGGAACCTCAACTGACGTGTCGCACTACGCGGGTGAACTGGAACGCACCTACGAGACCGAAGTCGCCGGGGTGAGGGTCCGGGCGCCGATGATGCTGATCCATACGGTGGCCGCCGGGGGCGGTTCCATCCTCCACTTCGACGGCAGCCGACTCACGGTGGGGCCTGACTCAGCTGGGGCGGATCCGGGGCCGGCCTGCTACGGGAACGGTGGCCCGCCGGCTATCACCGACTGCAACGTGATGATGGGAAGACTTCAAGCCGACCTGTTTCCCAAGGTCTTCGGACCGGGTGCCGACCAGCCGCTCGATGTCGAACGGACCCGGTCCCTCTTCGGTGCCCTGAGCCACGAGATTTCCGCGGCCACCGGCGTCCTCCAGACGCCCGAGGATGTCGCCGAGGGGTTCCTGGCTATCGCAGTGGAGAACATGGCCAACGCCATCAAGAAGATCTCGGTGCAGCGGGGCTACGACGTGACCGGCTACACGTTGGCGTGCTTCGGCGGCGCCGCCGGCCAGCACGCCTGCCGGGTGGCCGACAGCCTGGGTATCGGCCGGGTGCTGAGCCATCCCTACGCCGGAGTCCTGTCCGCCTTCGGCATCGGGCTGGCCAACGTGCGGGTGGTAAGGGACCGGGCCGTGGAGGGCGAGCTCGACCAGGCTCTGCTGGACAGCCTCGAAACCGACTTCGAGGACCTGGCAGCCGACGGCACTGCCGCGATCCGGGCCCAGGGGGTCGGTCCGGAACGGACCGCCGTGGTGCGGAGAACGCGGATCAGGTACCGGGGCTCCGACACCTCGCTGGAGGTGACCGCCGGATCGGTGGACGAGGTCGTGAGGGGTTTCGAGACCGCTCACCTAGCGCGCTTCGGGTTCCTCTCCCCCGGTACGCCCCTGGAAGTCGAATCGATCCAGGTCGAGGTGGTGGGACGCAGCCACGAGGTACCGCTCGGCCAGCCTCCGGCAGCCGTAGGGGAGCCCAGCCCGATGGACATCCACCGCACCTACGTGGACGGAGAGTGGGTGCCGACGCCGTTCTTCGACCGGGCTGCGATCCCCGCCGGGTATCCGGTGAGCGGACCGGCCGTGATAGTCGAGACCACCTCCACCGCGGTCGTGGAGCCGGGCTGGCAAGCGGTGATCACAAACTCGGGTGATCTGGTGATGGAGAGGGTCGTTGCGCTGACCCGCCAAGCCTCGATCGGTACCGACGCCGACCCGGTACGCCTCGAGATCTTCAACAACATGTTCATGAACATCGCCGAGCAGATGGGTCTGGTACTCGAGAACACCGCCGTATCCGTCAACATCAAGGAGAGGCTCGACTTCTCCTGCGCTCTCTTCGATCCCCAGGGTGACCTGATCGCCAACGCCCCCCACATGCCGGTGCATCTCGGATCGATGAGCGAGTCGATCAAGTCGATCATCGGCGACCGCGGCGGTCCCGAGGGAATGGCCCCCGGCGACGTGTACGTCATGAACGCCCCCTACAACGGGGGCACCCACCTGCCGGATATCACGGTCATCAAACCGGTCTTCGACGAATCGGAGAGATCGGTCATCTTCTACGTGGCCTCCCGCGGACACCACGCCGACATCGGTGGACGCACGCCCGGTTCGGCACCCGCCGACAGCACCACCGTCGAGGAGGAGGGCATCCTCATCGACAACTTCACCCTCGTATCGGGGGGACGGTTTCGTGAACAGCAACTGCGGGAACTGCTAGCCGGCGGCCTCTACCCGGCCCGGAGTCCCGAGCAGAACAACGCCGACCTGAAGGCCCAGGTGGCGGCGTGCGAGAAGGGAACCACCGAGTTGCGGGCCGTGATCGACCACTACGGTCTCGACGTGGTCCACGCCTACATGGTCCATGTGCAGAACAACGCCGAGGAGTCGGTTCGCCGGGTGCGCTGGACGCCCTCACCGACTCGTCCTTCGTAGGGCACATGGACGACGGGAGCCGCATCGTGGTGAGGATCACCGTGGACCGGGAGAACCGTTCCGCAGTCGTGGACTTCACGGGCACGAGCGGGATCCATCCGGGCAACTACAACGCTCCTCGAGCGGTGGCCCACGCCGCGGTGCTCTACGTGTTCCGCTGCCTCGTGGACGCGGACATCCCACTCAACGAGGGATGCCTCAAGCCGGTGACCATCGTGCTACCGGAGAACTCCATGATCAACCCGGAGTACCCGGCCGCGGTGATCGCCGGCAACGTCGAGACCAGCCAGCAGATCGTCGACACGTTGTTCGGAGCGCTAGGGGTGGTGGCGGGATCGCAGGGCACGATGAACAACTTCATCTGGGGCAACGACCGCTACCAGTACTACGAGACAATCTGCGGCGGGGCGGGAGCGACCCCGCGCCGAGACGGCCGCCGCGCGGTGCACACCCACATGACCAACTCTCGCCTGACCGATCCCGAGGTCTTGGAGTGGCGCTTCCCGGTCCGGTTGGACAGCTTCGAGGTACGGGTAGGGTCAGGAGGCCGGGGCAGGTACTCGGGTGGCGACGGCGCCGTCCGCCGGGTCCGGTTCGGGGAGGAGATGACCGTCAACATCCTGTCATCCCGGCGGGTGATCGCGCCCTTCGGCGTCGATGGAGGCGAACCCGGCGCGGTGGGCCGCAACCGGATATTCCGCTCCGACGGCCGGGTGGAGGAGATGGCCGGCAACTCGCAGGCCGAAGTAGGACCGGGGGATGTGTTCGAGATCGCCACCCCGGGCGGGGGAGGCTACGGACCGCCCGGTTAACGCTTCCGCTGAAGCGCTCGATGTCGCCGACGAAGGGCCCGCAGCCGTGGCCGCAGTTGCCGACCAACTCGGTGGTCACCCCCTGGTAGATCTGGCTCTGGGCCCTGGGTCGACGAGCAGCGTGAAGTCCGAGTGGCTGTGGATGTCGACGAAGCCGGGGGCGACCACCATTTCGGCGACGTCGAGCGTGAGCGACGCCTCACCACGCATCGTCGTAGAAGTTGCGAGGCCACGAGTGGTCCCGCAACTTCTCGAGCACCTCGGACACCAACAGCCGCCCGTCTGAGACGGCGCAATTCTGGCCCACATGAGCCGGCGAGCGCATCCCCGGGATAACGGTGGACACCGCGTCCTCGCTGAGGCAGAAGCGCAGTGCGCCTTCGGCGAGGCTCGAGGCGTGCTCGGCGAGGGTCTCCGCTACTGCTCCGGCCCGGGCTACGGTCTCGGCCAGGCGGCCGCCTTTGAAGTAGCCGCGGCGCCAGTCACCGGCCGCAAACACGGTGTCGGAGCGGAGGGCACCGGTGAGGCCGCCCTCGTCGAATGGAGAACGGGCGATCACGCCGATGTCGAGTTCCTCGCATCGGGGCAGCAGGCGTTCGTGTGCCGACTGGTCGAAGAGGTTGTAGATCACCTGCACGGTGTCCACCAGTCCCGATTCCAACAGGCGCAGCACCGAATCGGGCTCATGATCGTTGGTGGACACCCCGAAGAACCGGATCTTGCCCTCATTCTTGAGCGCCGACACCGCGTCCGCCCACTGGCCCTGGTCGGTCCAGGAGTCGGCCCAGAAGTGGAATTGCTGGAGATCGATGTGGTCGGTGCCGAGACGGCGCAGGCTCTCCTCGGTGCACGATCGAATCCACCCCGGTGAATAGCAGTCCTCCACCGCCATGTCGTCGGTAGCGGGCCAGACACGTGTCTCGAGCGGGATCTTGGTGGCGACGATGGGTGTGACATCCGGTCGGCTTACGAGGACCTCGCCTATCAGCTCCTCCGACCGGCCTTCGCCGTATCCGTACGCCGTGTCGATGAAGTTGACGCCCAGGTCCAGAGCGTGATGGAGGGCTTGCTTGGACCGCTCGTCGTCTCGCTCGCCCCAAGCCAGCCCGCCGATGCCCCACGTCCCGATGCCGACTTCCGACACTTCCAGCCCGGTACGCCCGAGCTTTCGGTAGCGCATCTCAACCTTCCGGGGGGAGCGGATTCCACTCTTCGTAGGTCATCCCGACGGCTTGTCGAGGCTCCTTGGTGCGGACGTGGTTGTAGATGTACAGGTACGGCCGGTAGACATGGAGCAGGGAGCGAAGCTCGCCGACGGCGTCGGACGCGTGGAAGTCGATGCGCAGATCGATGTCGGGAAACGTATCCGTCTCGGCCACCACCAGCGTGGCCGAGCGCTCGTAGAGGTCCCCGCCCTGGCCTCCGGCATCGCGACCGGCCTCCAGGCCGGCCACCAAGCGGTCCTCCACAGGATTCCCCGCCGCCGACTCGAACGCATCGGCCATCGCTTCGACCACCCCTTCGCCCTCGAGGGAGTTCCCCGTGGCGATGTAGCCGTCGCCGATGACGTGGCCGGACCAGTGGCCTGTCCTGTCCCCGGTGTGCGCAGCGGCGACCCCGTCCGGGGTCAGCACTGCGGTCTGGCGAAAGGCGTAGTCGGGATCAACGTCGGCCAACCCGGTGACGACTTCCGCAGGAGAGAGGCCGCGCTCCAGCATGTCGGTTGCCACGGGGAGCAGCCTGGGGTCGGCATACGCCTGGCTGGCGATCGCGCCGATGCCAGACCGGACCACCTGGCAGTACCCGCCGGCGGCGATCGAGTGGGTGGCGATGCCGATGCCGACGCGGCCCGTCGCAGAGTCACATCCGAGGATCGTATAGGTCATCTCGCCGTTCCGCCTTTGCTGGTCATTGCTGGTCCGGGCCGAGCCAGCCGAACTCGGAGACCGTTGACCAGGCGGTGGCATTGCGACCCGTCCATTTCGAGCTTACGGCTCATCTCGGTGATGCCGAGCCCGGTGGGGTGATCCACGCGAAGCTCGAGTGCGCGCAGAGAGTTGACTCCGCTCAACTGTCGCGTTCTCTTTGGTTCCGTCATGTGGTCGCGCCGCGTGTAAACCGTTACCTTACCGGTCGCCCTGTTGACTGGGCAAAGAGTTTTGACTCTACTCATTCGGGGTGCGATTCATGGATGCTGAACTGGCTGGCTGGCTGGCAGTTCTGGATCGATCGCGGCGGCACGTTCACCGACATCGTGGCGCGCACGCCGGCAGGTAGCGTGCTCACGCACAAGCTGCTCTCTGACAACCCCAGGCACTACGACGACCCCGCCATAGAGGGCATCCGACGGCTGATCTCCACCGATCCCGACGCCGGCTCCGTCGAGGCGGTGCGTATGGGCACCACGGTCGCCACGAACGCGCTGCTCGAGAGAGCAGGCGAGCGCACGTTGTTCGTACGTCAGGATCTCATCTACGGCCAGATCAAGGTGATCGGCAGCATCAGTGAGTCCAGCTTCGGTGAGGTGGCCGACGACACGGTGGTGCTGGGCCCACACCTGATCCGGGTCGGGTTGGGCGAATACTGGGTCTCGGACCAGGAGCGGCTAAAGACGCTCGCCCGGTTGTGCGCAGACGGCTACAGCAAGCAGGTCATGATTGCGCACGACCACTGTCTGGGGTTCCCCCCGCTGGCCGGACATTCCCACAGTGAGCGCGTTTGGTCTCCGACAATGGGACTGCGCTCTGGGAAGGAGTCCTGTTGGGAGGGAAACGACCGAGAAGAAGGTTCTCGGATGAGTTCAAACGAGACGCGGTAGAGATCGTCCGCACCTCAGGCAAGCCGATCCGCCAGGTCGCCAACGAGTTGGGGATCTATGACTCCACGCTGGGAAACTGGGTACGCCAGGACGAGCTCAACCGGGGTGAGCGGGAAGGTCTCAACTCCGATGAGCGGGAACGGCTCCGGGAACTCGAGCGGGAGAACGCTCGGCTGCGGATGGAGCGTGAGCTCTTAAAACGAGCTGTGGCCTTCTGGGTAAGGGAGTCGAACGAGTGACGCTGTATCGCTTTGTCGATGCTCAGAGGGCCGAAGGTTTCCCGGTGAGGCTCATCTGTTCGGTGGTCGGGGTATCTGCGTCTGCCTACCACGCGTATCGGAAGCGGCCCCAGTCGGGGCCGGCGCAGCTGGCCGAGGCCGCCCTGGTGGCTGAGATCCGGGGGATCTGGGCAGAGTCGGGCGGGACCTATGGTTCGCCCAGAGTGTGCGCTGAGCTGCGTAGGCGGGGCCGGGTTGTGAACCACAAACGGGTGGAACGGTTGATGAAACGCCACGGTATGGCCGGTTTCGTATCCCGCAAACGGCGTGTCACCACCACGTCGGGCACTGCACATCGGCGCCCTGACCTGCTCAGAGGCGACTTCGCCGCTTCGGCGCCGGACGTCGCTTGGGTCGGCGACATCAGCTACATCAGAACCCGCCAAGGGTTCCTCTACCTAGCCTTCGTCGTGGACCTGGCATCCCGCCGCGTGGTCGGTATCTCCATGGCACCACACCTCAAATCATCACTCGCCACCGACGCTCTGCGCGAAGCGATCGCAACCCGGGGCGGCCAGGTACGAGGGGTAGTGTTCCACACCGACCGCGGCAGCCAGTACACCTCTGACGCTACAGCTCAACTGTGCCGGGCGTATGACATCCGCCAATCCGTGGGCCGGACCGGGGTGTGTTGGGACAACGCCGCCGCCGAGTCGTTCCTCGGCACCCTCAAGAAAGAACTCGTCAACCGGGCCGACTACCAGAACCGGTACCAGGCCCGCCTATCAATCCGATACTGGATCGAAGCCTGGTACAACCCCCGCTGGCTTCACTCCATGATCGGACAGCAGCCACCAAACGAATGGGAGGACAACTACTACCATCACACGGCCGCATAAACCGAGTGTCCAGCTCACGGGGGGAACTCCAAGCACAGCACGGTCCAAGACCTATGATGACAAGCCGGTACAGATGCTGGTCGGATCGCCGGTGGGACACCCTGGGCGAGCCGGACATGTGCTGGCGGCGGACCGGTCACTTGAGAATAAAGGAACGAGTATGGCAACACAGCGCTTCTCCCACACACAGTACCCAATCAACGCGTTGGTTGAGAACATCGACAGTGGGGAGTTGAGCTTGCCGGATCTTCAGCGCCCATTCGTGTGGAAACGGTCACGTGTGCGAGACCTCTTTGACTCGCTTTACCACGGGTACCCGGCCGGGTACTTCCTGTTCTGGTCCACACCGGCACCTGTCGACAGCCACACAAGGTCGGAACTTCCCCGGGAGTCTTGAAGGGCCTGAAAATGATTGTCGATGGTCAGCAACGGCTAACAAGCCTGTGGGCGGTGATGAAGGGACAACCTGTCGTCACCGACAAGAACGAACTGCAGCTGATCCGTATCTCGTTCAATCCTCTGAGCGAGGAGTTCGCCGTCGCTGACGCGGCCCGCGAGAACGACCCGGAGTGGCTGACCAGCATCACCGAGATCTGGACAAGCCCAGACAGCAAGTGGGCTTTCACGAACAGGTTCATCGCGCAGCTCGCTGCAGCTCGTGAGCTTTTAGCAGAGGAACAAGACCAGATCGGCGCAAACCTTGGCAAGCTTGCGGGGCTGAAGGACTATCAGTTCTCGGCGGTGGAACTTTCTTCTGCCCTTGACATTGCCGAGGTTGCAGAAGTCTTCGTCCGGATCAATTCGAAGAACACCCCCTTGAACAGTGCGGACTTCATCCTCACCTTGATGTCGGTCCACAGGAAGGAAGCCCGCCATCAACTGGAGGACTTCGCACGTAGCGCCAAGTCGCCTTCGACAACCGGACCGTCGCCCTACAACCACTTCCTAACGCCGTCCCCTGACCAGCTTCTTCGAGTGGCGGTTGGGTTCGGTCTCAGACGCGGGGTCCTCCAAAACGCATACCAAGCGCTACGCGGCCAAGACCCCCAGACGAAGATCGTTACCGAGAAGACCCGCAACGAGAACTTCGCCCGGCTCCTAGCCGCTCAGGAGCATGTACTCAATCTCACCAACTGGCACAGCTACATAGTTGCTGTCAAACGCGCGGGATACCGCAGCAGCGAAATGCTCACATCTGCCAACAACTTCCTCTACTGCTACATCGTTTTCCTGATCGGCCGCCACGAGTACGGGGTAGGCCAGAGCGAGCTGCGCGAAGCGGTCGCCCGCTGGTTCTTCATGGCTTCGCTCACGGGTCGGTACACCGGGAGCCCCGAAACCATCCTCGAAGCCGACCTCCGTCGATTCTCCGAGGCCCACTCGGCCGATGATTTCATCGGGATCATCGACCATGTCATCGATACCCAACTCACTTCGGACTTCTGGTCAGTGACACTGCCAGACCGCCTCGAATCGTCCTCTGCTTGGAGTCCGAACCTCTTCGGCTACTACGCCAGCCTCAACCTGCTCGACGCTAAGGCCCTGTTCTCGAACATGAAAATCAACGACCTCTTCGACCCTGGCCTCAAACAAGTCAAAAGCCCAGTCGAGCGGCACCACCTGTACCCGAAGGCCTACCTGTCCTCCATCGGAGTGACCGGCACCACCCGCACGAACCAGATCGCGAACTTTGCGTTTGTTGAATGGGCGACCAACATCGCTATCTCTGGCAAGAAGCCCTCAGAGTACTTCCCTGAGTACTTCGAGAAGGTGCCTCCCACCGACCAGGAGCGAGCCGCGTTCTGGCATGCGCTACCCCCCGAGTGGGAACACATGGACTACTTCGAGTTTCTTCGAGAGCGGCGCAAGCTTCTAGCCGACGTGGTCAAGGCCGGCTTCGAGCACCTCCGCTCCGGAGGTGTACACGAAGCAAAGGCGAGCCATCACATAGGGCTCCCAACAGTTTCGGACCTGCTCCGATCTATGGAGACTCAACGTGTCGAGTTCAAGAAATCCGCCCGCGTCGCTCTCGACAACAACGCCCCAGAGAGAGTGATCAACGAAGGCGTGGTCAAAACCGTCGCTGCGTTCTTGAACGCCAACGGCGGAACCCTCGGGATCGGCATCACCGACGACGGCGACATCCTCGGGCTGCAACCCGACCTCGACTACAAGAAACAGGACCTCGACGGCTACCAGAACTGGCTAACCACACTGCTGATAAACAACATCGGTGCCGGAGTAGTAGGCGCCCATGTGAGCCTACGCATCGAGCCGGTCGGCTCCGAGGCGGTCTGCCTAGTAGACGTGACCCCATCCCCGGCACCCGTATACGCGAAAACCACCAAAGCCAACACCTGCTTCTACGTACGAATCAACAACACCACCCGCATGCTCGAAGGACCACAAATCCTCACCTACATTGACGGCCACTGGAAAACACCCTAACCATGTGTCTCGAGGATGTGCATGCGGGCTGACCACGACGCCGGGCGGATGTTTCCCTGTACGACCTGCCGGAAGCCGCGGTCAGGTCACACCCGTGCCGACTGGCTGGCGTGCAGGGTCTGGGAGAGCATGCACTGCATGGTCTGTCGTCGTTCGCACTCCGATCACACCCCTGCCGAGCGGGATCGGTGCGATGCCAGTTGCTTCACCTGCAAGCAGCCTTCCGACTGGCACACTACCGATCAGACGGCCGAGTGTGCCCGTTTGCGCGAGGAACGCCAGCAGCGCCGGCCAAAGTTGCCGTACTGCGGGGTCTGCCTACTTGAGTGGGATCACCCCGCGGCGTTCCGCCACGTTGAGTGCATCCGTCGGGCCGAGCTACCGATCGACGTCTGCCACATCTGCGCTCGGCCGATGGAGGACCACATCCCAGCCGAGGTGGAGGTTTGTGCATCAGTACCCTTCGATATCTGCCCGGTCTGTGATCGGCCGATGGAGGCGCATACGCCGTCTCAGGTGGAGACTTGCGCGGCTGCGTTCGGTGCAACAATGGCAGGCCGACCGTTCCGGGCGTGGCTGCTGCGCTTCCCGCTGAACCCGCGGCTGTGGGCAACGGTCGCCCTGCTGCTATGCCTCACCGGATGGAGAGCGGGGGCGGGTCTGTGGGCACTGGGCGGGTTCTTGCTGGTTTGTGGGCTGGTCCACACCGTCCTATGGAACACGGTTAAGAGGCTGCCCGCGGTGGCAGCCCTGCTGGTGGTTGGGCTGCTGGTCGCGGCCGTGGTCTGGGCGGGGCCGTGGCTGGCTACGTGGTGGCCGATCGGGGTCGCCATCGACTAACCCACGAGAGACCCGCCAGTCTGAGTAACCGCTAAGCGGACTTTATGCTCTCCTGAGTCCCGCGGAGACTGCATCCTGTGGCCCGCGAGATCTTCGACGTCGCTGAGTAGCCTCAGTAAGGCAGTGGCGGAGTTGGAGGTATCGGGCGAATACCTGCAATACCCGACCTGCCCGAAACCCCCCGACCAGGTGTTACGTGAAACGCCCGGACGCGTGAAACCTGCGGGATACCTGCAATACCTCACCGAACCGGCCATTTACCCGGCGATGTCACTACCGGTGGGCATACTCGGGGGCATGGGTTCTGTTGTCCACTTCCCCCCACCCGCAGCACCGGAGCCGGATCATCCGGTGCGCCATGTCCCGTCCCTGTCCGGGGCGGTGGAGGCCTTCTTCGCCCACCGTGACCTCGCCGCGGAGACCCGCCGCAGCTACCGCAAAGCCCTCGATCCCCTCATCGAGGCGGTGGACGACGACAACCGTCCGGTTACTGACCTCGACCCGAATCTGGTGGCGGCCGTGTTCGCCGAGCGGTGGGATGGTTGCGCGCCGGCGACGTGGAACACCCGGCGGGTCGCCCTCCAGGCCTTCGCTTCCTGGTGCGGCGATCGGTGGCTCCTAGCTGCTGATCCTCCGACTGGTGTGGCGCCCGGCCGCCGGCAGGCGGACAACACCCGGGCGATCCCGCTCGAGGATCTCGAGGAACTATGGCGGAGGAGGACGGTGCCGCTTCGGGAGAAGGCGCTGTGGCGGATGCTGTACGAAACGGCCGCCCGCGCATCGGAGGTCGTGGCCGTCGACGTGGAGGACCTCGACCGGGCGAGACGGAGGGCCCGGATCCGCTCCAAAGGCGGCAGCGTCGACATGATCCTGTGGGCGGCGCCCACCGCCCGCCTCTCGTACCGAACAGCCGCCGGGGGAGTTCCAAAAAACACTCCGGAGGGTGGACCCTCCACCAGCTCCGCCACTCGTCGCTTACGTATCTGGCCGAGGCGGGAGTCTCCGCGGTGATGCTGCAGGCCAAGAGCCGGCATCGAGACCTGCGTACCTTGTCGTCTATACGCGGCCCGGTGTCGAAGCAGTCGCGCGGCTCACCGCTAACCACTACGACAGCCCTGGCGGCTAACCAGCGATCCGGCACGCTTCCTGTCTGAGCGCTGGCACCGAACAGTTCTGGGGACGGGAACCGGCGTGGCGATCGTCCGCCAGACCGTGTAGACGGTCTGGTCCTCGGTTCTTCTTCCAATCCGGCGGTCTGGGGTTCCTCGCCATTGGACAACCTCAACCTTCCCGGCCCGTTAATCGGCTTCTGGGGCCTCGGGTTTGGGAGATCCGACTAGCTGATTCAGGGCTGGGGGAGTAGCACCAGGTAAGGCTCTAAATAGTGCTTCGCAACAATGGTTGCAACAGTTATGCCCCCCCATTTGATCAACAACACGAGGCCCTTGCCCACCTGTTTGGTCACGATGTACACAGCCCGCCTGTCCTCGTCACGGCGGGAACCAATGTCGGTGGTCTGGCTCCGGACGAGATCGGTTGCTTTGGCTGAGGTGTTGTAATCGTCTTGGAAGGCACCGTCCTCGAACTCGAGTTCGAGGAACTCAGCTATCGAGAACTTGGGGATCGAGAGGTTAGGTGGTCTGGCTGAGCCGCTGATCATGTCGCGGATTCCTGAGTGCTCGAACACGGCAGTAGCGGTGGTGAGTGCGTCGCGGCGGGTTGAGTAGCCAGCCAGGATGGCTGCGTTGCCGAAAAGGTCGGCAATGCCGGGCGGTGTGGCTATGCCGATCAAAGCGGGTGCGGCCTCGAACTTGGGCTTGGGGAAAGCAGACACCGGAAACTCGAACTTGGGAAAATCGACACTCAGGGCGAGTGGAGGGGTTATCAGCCGGGAGAGGTGGGTGGTCATGCGTTTGTTGTGGTCGAGCATGGCACTCAGGGCGGGTGGAGGGGTTGCCAGCCGGGAGAGGTGGGTGGTCATGCGTTTGTTGTGGTCGAGCATGGCACTCAGGGCGGGTGGAGGGGTTGCCAGCCGGGAGAGGTGGGTGGTCATGCGTTTGTTGTGGTCGAGCATGGCACTCAGGGCGGGTGGAGGGGTTGCCAGCCGGGAGAGGTGGGTGGTCATGCGTTTGTTGTGGTCGAGCATGGCACTCAGGGCGGGTGTTGGTGCGAGCTGGCTGGCCAGGCTGGAGTTGCTGAGTTCGGTCATAGTTCTGCCTATGGTTGTTCTGGCCCCAGGATAGAGGGTGGTGGGAGAAACACCGAGGCAAACGAGGGATGCCGCGGTTGGAGCAGTTGTTGACGCATCTGGCTGAGGCTGGTGTATCGGCGGTGATGTTGCAGGTGAAGAGCCGACATCGGTATCTTCGTACTTTGTCGGTGTACACCCGACCAGGTGTAGAGGCGGTGGCTCGGCTTACTGCCGACCAGTTCGATGGTCCGGCACGTTGACTATGTCAACCCACCGGTTCCAAGGGCCGGTCCAGCATCGGCCGGATGCCTCGGCGAGTTCGTGAAGGGCCATCGGGTGCGGGAGCGGTGCGTCCTTCGACCATGACCACCTCGGGAAGCTGATCACCTACGCCGCCGCGTTGGAAGTTCGTTGGGCTGTCCTGGTCGCGAAACAGTTCCGCCCCGAGCACCGCTCAGCGCTTACCCGGCTCAATTCCATCTCGGGTAAAGGAAACGGCTTCTTCGGAATCGAAGTTCAAGCCGTCCGTATCGCGGACTCTCCCACGGCGATCCGACTCGACATGGTTGCCAAACCCGACGACTTCTCACGACGGGCACAAGCCGGAGCGACCAACGTATCCGAGACAGGGGGTCGCTACATCGAGTGGTGGGCAGAGTTCCTTCCCGAGTTCCACGCCGCACACCCAGGTTGGAGCAACGCTCACAAACCGTCGTACGCCAACTGGATGAACTTCCCTAGCGGCAAGGGCGGCGTTCGCTACGGACTCAACTTCGCGTATCCCACCGGCGCTTCCAACTACAGCCTCTCCGCCCATGTGTACATGGACGACGGCGACTCGGTCTACCCGGCGCTTGAAGCCCAACGCTCGGAGATCGAAGCTACATGCGGCCTCGCCCTCCAATGGGACCCAGGCGAGAACAAGCAATCCTCGCGAGTCGAAGCGTGTCCAGACAAATACTACCATCACACGGCCGCATAAACCGAGTGTCCAGCTCACGGGGGGAACTCCAGTCTCAAGGTGCACTTCGCCGAGCACGGCGGCAAGGGATGGGTGTACCCTCTGACCGAGGTGGTTCCGATGCTGCGCGAGGCCGGGGTCACCGAAGATCAGTTGAACGATATCCTGGTGGAGAACCCGAAGCGGATCTTCGCCGTCTGAGGGTTGAGATGATGAAGATCGGCGCGGTCATGCTCTACGTCGACGATTTCGACACGGCACTCGAGTTCTATCGCGACACCGTAGGCCTGGATGTTGCCGACATAGAGCCCGGAGTCGGTTACCAGCCGTTGGTCGACTTCGCATTCCTGACGTCGGACCGAGCAGCGCTTGAGGTATTCGATCGCGCCACCCACGGCTCCGGCATCACGGACGATGAGGCAGGGCGGGTGCACATCGGGCTGGAAGTGGCCGATCTGGCAACGGAAAGGGACCGCCTCGACGCGATGGGCGCTACCGAGACCCGCGACTGGGGGACGTACTTCGTCCTGTCCGACCCCGAAGGCAACCGGCTACAGGTCTACCAGTTCGCAGGATGATCGACCTCACCGACGCCGGCGTAGTCGACTTCCATGCCCACATGTCGCTCCAGATCGGTGTGGGCGAGCTGATCCGGCGCGACGTGACCGCTCAACTGAACCTCTTCCACGGCACGCCGGGCACGTCATATCGCTGGGACGATCTTGAACCGGCCCCCGACTACGAGCGCGGCATGGCGCAATGGGCCCACCCGCTCAACTCGCAGTACCGCATGCTGATCAGGTACGTGGCCGGGGCCCTGGGATGCGAGCCCGATGTCGTGGAGATCGACGAAACGCTCTCTGCCACGATGGAGCAGGGCTTCAGCATGTATCTGGAATCGGTGCTCGACCGGGAGCGTATCGACCTCGTCGTGCTCGACCTGCTCGGCGAGTTGCGTGACGGGGCCGCCGGATTCCCGGACGACCGTTATGTGTGGATCTACGGAATCACCCCGTTGCTCTCTCCACTTGCCGTGATCGAGAGCGGCATCACTTCGCTCGACGACGCCATCAGGTGGGTCGACGAGTCGATCGACAGTGCCGTGGCGCAAGGGTGCGTCGGGTTCAAGAACCTGATGGGCTACTACCGCGCGCTCGACGTCTCGAGGCCCACCGCCGATGAAGCCGCTTCCGGGCTGCGCCAGGTAGCGGCGACGCCCCCGGCCGACGTGAAAGAGTCGTTCCTGTACGGGCGTGTCGGGATCTACGACGAGGCGGCCGGGCGCGCGGCGCGGGCATACGAGGACTTCGTGATCCGCCACATCGTCGCCCGCGCCGGCGATCTCGGCCTGCTGCAGCTGATTCACACCGGGGCCCAGTACTCGCCCAACCAGAACCTGCACGCCGCGGATCCGGCACGCTTGTTCTCCCTTTTCTCGGACCCGGCTTCGAACGGAACGACGTTCGTCATGCTCCATGCCGGGGCGCCGTACCACGAGAACGCCGCCTACATGGCCTGGCAGTTTCCCAACGTGTACGTCGACCTGTCCCACACGATGCGGATACCGGGGCGCCTCAATTCGATTCTGAGCACCATTCTGTCCATAGCTCCTGCGCACAAGGTGCTCTACGGCAGCGATTCCTACGCATCGGCCGAATGGCTCGGCTACAGCGCACACCGGATGCGGAAACATCTGGCACTCGTGCTGAGCGATCTCTCTGCCGACCTGGAGTGGACCGAGGCGGAGGCCGAACAAGCCGGCCGGATGGTGCTCGGAGACAACGCCAGGGCCATACTGCCCGGTGTCGCTCGGTGAGCGACCAGGCCCATTTCCAGGCATGTCAACGGATTTGACTCACTACTAACCCTGATTCTTCATGGGTTGGCTGGATGGGGGGTGTTGAGTAGGACGGGTGTGGTAGACCCGGGGTGGTTCGGGGTGGTTGCTGGTTGGGGTTTAGGTGAGGGCGTTGATGTGTTGGTGGGCTTGGCGTAGGAGGTGGGCGGTGGGCCAGGTGTGGGGGATGCGGATGGTGGTTTGTCGGGCGTGGCGTATGAGCCGGGCTGGGGTGTGCCATAGGTACCGGCGCAGCGTCTTCGGTCTGGCTCCGGTTGGGCGGGTGCCGGCTAGGCATAGGAGTTGGAACCAGCGGACGAGCGCGTCGGCGTAGGTGACGAGGGTTAGCCAGGCTCGGTTGGCGTCGAGGTTGGTGAAGGGGAAGCGGTTGGCACCGCTGTCTTTGAGACGGGCGATGGTGCGGTGCACACCCACATGACCAACTCTCGCCTGACCGATCCCGAAGTGCTGGAGTGGCGGTTCCCCGTCCGCCTGGTCAGCTTCCAGGTCAGGAGAGGGTCAGGAGGGCGGGGCAGGTACTCGGGTGGCGACGGCGCCGTCCGCCGGGTCCGGTTCGGGGAGGAGATGACCGTCAACATCCTGTCGTCCCGGCGGGTGATCGCGCCCTTCGGCGTCGATGGAGGCGAACCCGGCGCGGCGGGCCGCAACCGGATATTCCGCTCCGACGGCCGGGTCGAGGAGGTGGCAGGCAACTCGCAGGCCGAAGTAGGACCGGGAGATGTGTTCGAGATCGCCACCCCTGGTGGGGGAGGCTACGGGGCGCCGGCCTGACCTTCTCGTTCAGGCCGTCGGATCGCGGAGGCAGCGGCGCTCGGCGCTCGTGTGCAGGAGTCTCGTGTAGGCAGCCAGTCCAGGTTCCGACTCGGACACGCCGAGCAGTTCCGAGCGGGCCAGGGATGCCCGTGCTGACGCGTCCTCCAAAGACGTGGCGCCCTTCCAGGTTTCGCAGACGGAGCGTATGTCGAAGAGCAACTGGTCCTCGCTGATCTCTGCAAAGGTGGTTCCTCCGACCTCCGACGCCAGCTGATCCATCAGACCAAGTGGCGAGGAGGCCGGCTGGTGGTCGCTGGTGGTCCCGGACGGATCGGGAGCCGGACACCAGGAGCACTCCCCGACTTTCGCGGTGGTGGGTTGCTCCTGGACTATGGCGGTGGTGGTGGGTTGCTCCTGGACCTTGGTGGTGGTGGGTTGCTCCTGGAGATCGGCGTCCTCTGTAACCGGCCCGTGGCACCCGTACGACAGCAGGACCACCAGCAGGATCCACGGAGCGAGTCGGCAGTCCTTCAACGGGGGATGACGGGAAGGAGCACGTGGCTGGGCCGGTCCCGGTCGTGGAACACCGTCTGGGTGGCGGTCTGCATGGAGGTCTCGTTCCACAATTCCCCGCCCATGTTGGGGTTGCGGTCGAAACGCGGGAAGTTGCTGCTCGACACCTCCACCCGGAGCCGGTGGCCGGCCTTGAAGACCTGGCTGGTCTGCCACATGTCGATGGTGAACCGGTACGGGACGCCGGGCGTCATCAAGGTCGGGTCGGTGACCGAGTCGCGGTAACGTGCCCTCCGGATGCCCTCGCAAATGATAATCGCCCTACCGTCCGGATAGACATCGCACAGAGTGGCGGTGAAGTCCGTGTCCGGGGCGGAACTGGCCGCATAGAGGGTCATGGTCACCGGACCGGTGACCTCTAGATCGCGGTCGAGCGGAGTGCTGGTGAAGACCAGGATGTCCGGGCGCTGCTGGAGATGCGCCCGATCCCTTGGGCCGGCGTTGTCCAGTATGACGTCGCACCCCCCGAGGGTGGGCACAGGATCGGCCGGGTCGTAGACGAACCGATCGGAAGGCTCGCTCCCCGGTGGACGGAACGACAGGCGCCCGTTCCCCTTCAGCGACCGAGCGTCACCGTCGCTGCGGAGATAGAGGGCGCGGTACTCGGTACGGGCAAGCGGCCACTCGTCCTCGTCTCGCCACTCGGAGGCGCCCATTACGTAGATCCGGACGGGTGGCAGATCGTCAACTCCGTTATCGACACCCTTGAGTCGGCGGTCGTACCAGTCGAGATGGAGCCCGGGTAAGTCAAAATCACCTCCCGACCCCAAGTCGATGTCGCCGTTGCGGTCAGCCCGGTCGAGGTCGTGCGCCCACGGTCCGACGATGATGCGCGTCTGGGACCGCGCCGCTTCCGATCCTCCACCCCGCTTGAGGCCCGCGTAGGTCTTCATCACCTCCCGCGACAGGTTGTCGTACCACCCGGTAACGAAGTAAGCGGGCGCCTTGATCATCCCGTACTTGTCTTTCAGTCCATAGGTCCGCCACGACGAGTCGAAGGTCGGGTGGTCCAGGAACGTCCAGTACGGGGGCCGGAAAATCCCGACGACCGCCTTCTTGAGCGGCATGTACCGGTAGAGAGCGTCCACGTCCAAGAACTCGAAGCTGGTGCAGTTCATCGTTCGTCGCCCGCCATTGATGCCCCAGACGATGTTCTGCAGCTGCAACACCCCCCCGTCCATCAGGAAGTAACCGTAGTTATCCTCCTGGTTTCCCACCGGCAGAGTTCCCTTGAGGGAATGGTGGCCCGACAGCGCTGCCTGCAACTGTGTGAAGGCCACGTAGGACTGTCCGAAGGTTCCGATATTGCCGTCACACCAGGGCTGGGAGGAGAGCCAGGCCAGCGTGTCGGCCCCGTCGGACGCCTCGTGGATGTAGGGAACAAAATCTCCGTCCGAGTCGTAGCGGCCCCGGCAATCCTGCATGACCACCGCGTATCCGCCGGAGAGAAAGCGGGGAACCCACTCCTGAAAGTAGGCCAGGTCGGTACAGATCTCGCCGCTCTGCTTCCCGTAAATGGTGCGACACAGGAGAGTGGGGAAGGGACCGTCACCGGGTGGCAGGTATACATCCGACGACAGGTCGACGCCATCCCGCATCGGGGTCATTGTATCGATCATGACCGATACTCCTGCCCTGACGTCTTGTATGGCCTTCAATCCTTCTCCCTCCGAGCGACCCCGAACCAACGACCTCATCGGAACAATCGGACGAGGTCTTCCACCCGCCCAACGCTAGCTTCTGGATGGCAAGGAGGCTGGCTTGGGGTGTACGGTTAAGCCTAGGCGTGAACGAGGGGAGACCGGGATGATCATCGATACGCACGTCTGGCTTTCGAAGCCGGAGCATTGGGGTGACCAGGACATCATGGACGACGCCATGTACAAGGCGGGCTGGGCCGCCCGGGGGCTCGGCACCAAGACCGGGCTCACCAAGGGCATCAACGCCGAGCAGATGGTGGAGATCATGGACGAGGCGGGGGTCGACATGGCGGTCTGCCACTCAGTGAAGGTGCCTCGCCTCAACACCCATGTGCCGACCGAGTGGGTTGTTTCGGAGTGTGCCAAGTTTCCCGACCGGCTGATCCCGATGGGTAGCGTCGACCTGCTCGGTGGGGTCAAATCCCTCCGGGAGATGGAGGAGATCACCGCTATGGGCGGTGTTGGCATGAAAATGACCCCTGCGCCCAGCTACGACATGGCTCTGAACGACGAACGCCTGATGCCGATCTACGAGAAGGCGGCCGAACTCGGAATGATCATCCAGATCCACACCGGCTGGTCCGGGTACGGTCGGCTGGCTCTGCAGCATCCCATCCTCCTCGACGACGTGGCGGTGCGCGTTCCCGAACTGAAGCTGATCGTCGTACACGCCGGCGAGAACTACTACGAAGAAGTCGTCATGATGATGCTAAAGAACCCCAACATGTACGCCGGTACCGGCTGGTGGGGGTTCCTGCAGCCGCTCGAGACCAACGTACGGTTCCTGAAGTATGCCAAGCACTTCATGGTGCTGGACAAGTGCCTGTGGGGCACCGACAACTTCGACTGCCGGGAGGACGTGCCGTACACCAAGTCCTTCCCGAGGCTGGCCAAGGAACTGAACATCGCTCCGGGGTTGCCGGAACTGACCGATGAGGACATCGACGCCTACCTGGGCGACAACGCGGCCCGGCTGTACGGGGTCGGCGAGGGCTGACCAACCTTCCGCGACCGATGGCCCGAGCCGGTTTGCCATCACCCGGCCTGGCCGAGGCCGACCTGGATACGCCGGCTCTGGTGGTGGACCTCGACGCGCTGGAGCGGAACCTCGACCGGATGGCCTCCGCGGCGCGGGCGGCCGGGGTAGCGCTACGTCCCCACGTCAAGACTCATAAGAGCGTCGCCATCGCCCGCATGCAGTTGGAGCGTGGTGCGGTTGGCATCTGCGTGCAGACGGTCTCGGAAGCCGAGGCCATGGTGGAGGGCGGTATCCGGGATCTCGTCGTGGCCAACGAAGTGGTCGGGACCGGGAAGCTCCGCCGCCTGGCCGACCTGGCTCGGAAGGCCACCATCACCGTCTGCGTGGACGATGTCGGAAACGTCGACGATCTGGGTCGTGCGGTCCGCCGGGCCGGTTCGTCGGTCGGCGTGATGGTGGAGATGAACACCGCCCCATACCGGGCCGGGGTGCCCCCGGGGAAACCCTTCCTCCAGTTGGCCCAGCGGGTGGAATCGACCTCGTCCCTCCGTTTCGTAGGGATCCAGGCCTACAACGGGGTAGCCCAACACATAAGGGATCATCCTTCCCGTCAAGCCGCCACAGAGCGGAACACCGCGCTGGTGAAGGAGTCGGTCGACCTGCTGGCTCCCCACGGTATCCGCTGCGAGGTGGTCACCGGCGGTGGGACCGGGACGTACGACCTCGAGGCGACCTCCGGGGTCTACAACGAGATCCAGCCGGGTACCTACGTGTTCATGGACGCGGGCTACCTGGCCAACCGGGATCGGTTGGGGGGGCCGTTCCGGGACTTCGAGGTGAGCCTCTACGTTCTCGCCACGGTGATGAGCCGTCGTCCCGGTATCGCGATCGTGGATGCCGGCCTCAAAGCCATCTCGCTGGGCAACGGTCTCCCTCTCGTGGAGGGCGGCGGAGCTCTCTACAGGAGGTTCGCCGACGAGCACGGGGTGCTCGCCCCGTCCGGATGCCCATTACCCCCCCCTCGGAAGTCAGGTCAGCTTGATACCGGTCAACTGCGACCCGACCGTTAACCTCTATGACCACCTCGTCTGCGTACGCAACAGCGTCGTCGAAGCCGTATGGCCCGTAGACGCCCGTGGCTATTGACCGGATCGCCGCGCGCCACAGCACTGCCGGATCCGTGGAGACCTCATCCCTGGATCCATCAACGATCAGCGCGAAATCCGGAGCCGCTTGTGTCGGGGCCGTGAATAGCGAAGGATCATGCGGCAACGGCCCCGACCGCTTGGTCATACCAGCCGGTCGCCGGTGCCGAAATATCCGGAACTGTGTGGCTCCCGGAGAGACCGGGAGCCACACTTTATGTCGAAGTTGTTCGGGAGTCCTAGCCCTGGGGCACGTCTCCGTCGGGACCGGCGCCGGTGCCGAGCGGCGCATTGATCCAGTCCACCAGGTCTTGGCGTTCGAGAAGGCGGTTGAACCAGACTTCCTGGACCTCGTAATCCTGCCACTCCACGCCTTCGGCGATGTAGCCCTCCTCGCGTCCCGACTCGAAACTGTCGGCTACTACGTTGCCGAAGTAGGTGATCTCACCGGGCGTGAACATGTAGTCCTTGGCGTCTGCCAGCAGCGGGAAGTAGTTGAGTTCGGTCATGATGCGGGAAGTCACGAGACCGCCGAGGCTGGTGCCGCCGGTCTGGTCTTTTGCCTCTTCACCGACGAACTCGCCCACGATCTCGGGATACTCGTCCAGGTAGCGGGAGGCCCGATACCAGATCGCCAACGAGCGAAGAACCGTCTCCGGGTTCTCCTCGAGCCAGTCGGCCCGTACACCCTCGGTCGAGTAGAGGATCGCCGAAGCGCCGAACAACTCTAGCGGCGCCGCCACAACATACTCACCGGCCAGTTCCTCGGAGTAGAGCATCCTGGCCTGGGCGGAGAGGTTGCCCGTGTAGTAGTCCGCCTCACCGCTCAGATAACCGAAGTTCATCGCCTCCATGCTCGGGTAGTACTTGAAGGCCACATCCTGGCTCTCCGGGTCGTCGGGATCGAAGTTCAGACCGATGTTCTCCAGCAGCCCACGTTCGAAAGTGGTCGGGAAACCTTCGGTCTTGACGAACTCCCTGCCCCGGAAGGACTCGGCCAATTCCGCCTTGGCCGCCTCTTCATCGCCGAGACGTTCGAGCGCCTCCTCGTAGACCACCGTCTCACCGGCCCTACCGATCAGCACGAAGCCCTGGTACTGGTTGGTGATCAGGTAGTTCCGATACTCGGGAAACTCCTCGATGATGGTCCCGTAGCAGATCTGGCAAGAGAACAGCATATCGATCTCGTCGGTCTGCAGCTGGGTGTAGGGGATGCTTACGAACGGGATGACCTCCAAGTCAAGGCCGATCCGCGCGTCCATCCCGATCGATGCCGCATAGGACCAGAGGCGGTCGTCGTAGGAGGGGGTGGCGCCTATGCGGATGACCCCGCCCTTCGGCTCATCGGGTGGAACACTCAGGTCGATACCCATGTCCTCTTCCATGGGTTCTTCCATATCTTCTTCCGTGGTCTCTTCCATGGATTCTTCTTCCATGGGTTCCTCTTCGACCATGGCGGCAGTAGTGGCGGTCGGCTGCGGGGCCTGAGTGGTCTCGGCGACTTCCTCCTCACCGTCGCCGCATGCCACCGCGAACATCGCCAGAATGACTAGAAGAAGCGTTCCTTTCCACCAGCGATTACGCATATTCCCTCCCTTTGTTTGGGCGGGCCGCGCGCGCCTCTTGCCCGTCGGTCTCCACCCGCTTGGGCCTATGATGCTTAGAGAGGTTCGGTGTGTCAATAGGCAAACCGGATATTCCGTTGTGACCAGGCTACGGTCGGCGGATAATCCTCCGAGAAGAAAGCGCGGGAGATGACCATGGGACAGAGGATCATGTTCGATGTGCGAGCGCCTATGAGGGATGGAACCCTGCTGTCGGCGGATGTCTACCTACCGCCTGAAGGGGATAGGTTCCCCGTCCTGCTCTGCCGGACCATCTACAGCAAGGAGAGCTATCCCGAGACCGACGGGGCTCGCCCATCCGGTTACGTCGGCTGGGGAGAGCGCTTCATGGAGGCCGGGTACGCGGTCGTCATCCAGGACTGCCGGGGGCGCTACGACTCCGACGGGGTGTGGGAGGTCTACGTCCAGGACGAGGATGGTCACGACACGGTGGAATGGCTGATCCGCCAGCCATGGTGCGATGGGAACGTAGGCATGTTCGGCATCTCGTACCTGGGCTTCACCCAGATGCATCCCGCCCCGCTGGCCTCGGCCGGACTCAAGGCCATCCTACCGATCGGGGCGACGCCGGATGGTTACGACCTGTTCTGGCAGCAGGGCGCCTTCCTGCTCCAACAGGCCAGCCACTTCCTGCAGATCGGCCGCCGGACCAGCCACGCGCAGGGGATGGCCATGCTCGCGGGCCTCCCGGCGGGAACGATGGGCGTGGGAGGTGGGAAGGCCGGTGAGTTCCCGGGTGATCTCTCTTACTTATACAAACGGATGCCGCTGTATTCGGCCTTCGACGAGTACGACGACGCGAAGATCTGGAAGGAACTCCTCGACCACAACACCTACGACGACTACTGGCAGAAGCGGATCGTAAACGGCCGGTATGGGACGATCAAGGCGCCGGCCTACTTCCTGACCGGATGGTGGGACTGCACGGTCCGCCACATGTTCGAGGCGTTCGAGAACTGGACGCGTGATGCCCGGCCCGAGGCGCGCGCCAAGACCAAGATCATGTGCGGGCCCTGGACCCACACCCGAATCGGCGTTGCCGACTGGGGCCAAGACGTCCAGTTCGGACCTGATGCCGAACTCGACATCTTCGACCTGCACCAACACTGGTACGACCAGCGACTCAAGGGGGTGCCAACCGGGGTCGACGACGAAGCGCCCCTCCAACTATTCGTGTGCGGGGACAACGTGTGGCGTGAGGAGTACGAATGGCCACTGGCCCGCACAGAATACCGGTCGCTCTTCCTGCATAGCCAGGGGTCCGCCAACACGAGGCACGGGGATGGAACTCTTGCCTGGGACCCGCCGACCGCCGGTGAACCACCGGACGCATACGTATACGACCCTTCAAACCCGGTACCTACTGTAGGCGGCCAGGTGGCCTATATGGATCGAAGCGGACCCCGGGACCGGTCAACCGTCGAGGAGCGGTCCGACGTGCTCGTGTATACCGGCGATCTGCTCGAAACCGACCTCGAGTGCACCGGACGGGTCACAGCGGTCTTGTTCGCGGCGTCGTCGGCGCCCGACACCGATTTCACCGCAACCCTGATTGACACGCTGCCCGACGGCAGGGCTATCAACGTCACCGAAGGGATCGTTCGCGCCCGGTGCAGGGAGGGCCGCAAGTACCAGTCCCTTATCGAGCCCGGACGGATCTACAAATACCGGATCGACCTGTGGGAGACTTCGTGGGTGTTCAAAGCGGGTCATCGGATCCGCATCGAGGTATCGAGCAGCAACTTTCCGCGCTTCGACCGCAACACCAACCTAGGCGGCGAGATCGGCCACGAAACCGGCTCGCAATCTGCTCACCAGACCCTCTTCCACGATGCGCAACACCGAAGCCATCTCATCCTCCCCGTAATACCCCGGTAGCAAGCTTCCGAGATAAAAGTATCCCGGGTATGGGTACCGTGCCCTCTCAACAATCTGTTCTCCGGTGGTGGGCGGGCCGAACCGCGCAGATTCCGGTCCGGCAGCTTCGCCGACCATTGACGAGGCAGACAAGATCGCGGTAAGCGCTCGATTACTACCTGGGGGGAACCGGCATGGCTCACCAACCGCTACCGAATCAAAATGTACCGCTCGTACGAGCGTCACCCTCACCCGGGCGACACCCGAAACCTTTCCCGGCGACCCCCGACCGGGCCGGCAACTCGTGACGAAGGATGTCCGGATGCGCCAACTCCGCCCATGCGCATCCGACCACCCTCTGGTAGCCGTCCGGCAAGGTCGGTCCGGTAGGGCGCGCGATGACCGTTGACGCTAAGCCTGAATCCACCGATGGGTTCCCTGGGGGGTGGTTCGGGGTGTGGTTGGTGGGGGGTTGAGGGGTTGGGGTTGGCTGGTTTCGGGGGATGTTGGGGGTGTGATGGTGTGGTTTGGAGGGTGAGGCCATTGTGGATGCTGGTTGGGGTTGTTCCGGGCGTGTGTGGTTGGGGTTTGGGTGGTTGGTTATGGTTGTGGGGGATGCCTGCGGTGGGGTTAGCAGAGTTGTGGCAGCGCCCGCAGGTTAGTGAGGGTGGTTAGGTAGGCACCGGCCCATGGCCATCGGGTGGGTAGACGGAGGATGTGTTTTCTGCTGTGGTTGACTATCCGTCCAGGGAGCCCGAACAGTCGGGTACGGATGCTGCGTCCACGGATCAGTTGCCCAGCCTGCTGCGTTCGGCCGAGGAGTGCTAGGTGCCGGTAGAGGTTATGTGCTAGGGCGGCGCAGAGCAGCCACGCGGCGTTAGCAGCGAAACAGCCGGAGGGTAGGTGGGCGAGTCCTCCGGAGTCTTTGAGGTCGCGGATGGCGAGTTCGCAGGTGGCGTGACGGCGGTGATGCTGGTCGGCTACGACCGCGGGCAGCGGGCTGTGCGCCTCCCCGGTCTCTATAAGGCGGCCTTGGGTGTCTTGTCCGTCCCGGGGTTGGTGATACTGGTCGGCTTCGACCGCTTCGAGGTCCAGGTTGGTGACAAAGGCGTGGTATCGCCAGTCGGGCCATAGCGGGGCTTGGGAACCAACGAGGCGGGTGCGGCGCACCACGAGGCGGACCAGGCGTTTCTGTGACCGTTTCTGTGGGTTGGTCATCTCCAGGACGGTCTCTCCCACTTGTGCTTCGCCGCCCCGGGTGTAAGCAATGGGAACCCAGCAGTCTTCCTCAATATTGCTGATCAGTGTCCTGACCTTGGCGTTCACCTGGCTAGTGATCGACCATCCCACCCCGAGCTGGTCCAGGGCGGCCAGCATCGCGTAGGACCAGAACCCAGAATCGGCGCGTACGCTCAGCGGGCCCCTAGCCCCGGCCCGCCGGATACGACCCACTGTTTCTTTCGCGAAATGGACTACACCCCTCTGCGATGCTCCTGCACGCAGTCGAGCAGCGATCACCTCCCCCGTGTCCGCCCGGAACGCCAACAGCGGGTGATAACCCAACTCTTTGGTGTAACCATAAGCAGCTCCCCCTTTGGTCTTGCCCGACACCGGACAAATCGTCGAGTCCAGATCAATGGTCACAGGTCCCTTACCGGGACCCGCACCCGCCCGCCACGCCCGGCCCAACACCACAGCCAGCACCTTCTCCAACTGGCGGACATGACCCCAAGTGAACGAACGCAGAAACGTCCCCACCGTCGACGGGGCCATCACCGTATGGGGCAACACCCGCTGCGTGGACCCGGCCCGGAGCCGATCCACATGGTCAATATGAGACGCCCCCACCAGCATCGCGGACACCAACGTGCACACCTTACGACCCGGGTTCGCGCCACCCACCCGACCCTCCAAACGCACCACCGAATCCACCAAACCTTCCAAACCCAGGCGACTCATCAACGTCCCGGCCGCCAACAACCCAGCGTCGGCTACCAGCCCCTCATCGTCGAAAACCACCTCATACCGGTCGATATCCTGCAATACTCCACTCACAGGAAGTGCCTCCAGACTCCGGGACAAACCACTTGCTTCTAACGGTTATTATCCCAGATCAGAGGCACTTTCCGCGTCTATCCCCCGAATATCCACCGGTGGATCCAGGCTAAGGAGGGTCGCGCCGGCAACGGTATTCTCCCAGGAGGCCCTCCTCGTACTCAACCCTCCAGTACTTCAAAGGTGGCCACTGCTTGGACCTCGAAGGGTTCTACCTCCCCGATATAGCAGAGGATGCCGTAGGTGTTGTCGGAAAGGGTTCTGTTGGCGCCCATCATCTGGTTGGCCGGGGCGCGTATCTTCCTGGTTTGGTCGACCCAGTCCGGGGAGTCCTGGTTGGTAGCCGCTTCGCCGCTATCTACGTAGGCTACTAGGTCATCGAAGGATTTGCCGTCGGGGAAGCGGAGGATGTCAATGCGCGCCCGCGTGCCGCTCCGGTTGTCCAGCGTCATGCGTACAGGGCCAGGGTCAACAGTCTCGGGACCGATATACGTACAAGTCTCCCCGTCGTACACCACGGTTGGCAGATCGGCGCGATCCGCAAACTGTCCGAATGTGGAAACGGTGATCTCCGGCTCCGCGGCGGCTCCTTCATTCTCCCCGTCACCTCCGCACGCCGTAACAACCAACAGCATGACCGCCAGCAAACCGGTTTGATTCCGCACGCAACCCCTCCCCAGCCGGGACTACTTCCATTGTAGGCAAGGCCCTACCGAAGCCGGATGTGAATGGCGGATATAACGCTCTCTCGGCTGCCAATCGGCGATGATGAACCCCGTCGTCCCGGTACGGCAGCCCAAATCGACGCAAATCAGCCAAACATAAACATACATGCTCCGAACTATCTATTCTCCATCTTTACAGTGCAACAAACCATGTAAATACATTGATCACCGGACAGGCCACCTATTACGCATGCATCCCGCTTGGTTTATCGAGGGCCGCATCGCACCGCTCCGCTCGCCATTCTGGTCTGATAGGAATCCAGCTTGATGTAAGTAGGCGACCGAGACGAAAGCCTGATAGGCCCACACTGCGGTGACCTATGGCGTGTATCCTGCGGACAGCGGGAGCGGATCAGGACAGGACCAAGAGATCGAGGCAAGAGGGCGGGATGGACGGAGCGAGCGAGAAGCGAGCCGAGCGGGCACTCCCCGGCGGTCCGAAGGATCGGGCTTTCGCTTGGCTACGGAGCTCGGGGCGGACCGTCCGGCTGGTCCGCGCTCTGTTTGTTCCCATGATCGCCTTCGTGATCTGGACCGCCATTACCAACCTCGGTCTGGTGAAACCCATCCTCCTCCCGACGCCGCAGAAGCTCGTTTCGGTGTGGTGGGCGATCTGGGATCTGATCCCCGGAGCTCTCTGGATCACCTTGCAGATGGTGGTGACCGGCATAGTCGTGGGCGGGTTGGCGGGCCTCGGGTTCGGTCTGGTGTTCGGATACAGCCGGTGGGCCCGGGATCTGTTGGAGTTCTCCTTCGACGCCTTGCGCGTAGTGCCGATCTTCGCGCTGATCCCGCTCTTCCTGCTCTGGTTCGGGATCGGAATGCAGCCCCAGATCGCCCTCATAACCCTGGGAGTGATGCTGATCCTCACCATCCAGACCACGGAGGCGGTGCGCAACGTGCTGCACATCCATGTGCAGGCCGCCCTCACCGCGGGTGCCTCCCGCCTCCAGATCTACCGGACGGTGGTGGTCCCGTCGATCATCCCCCACATATTGGCGGGCCTGCGATTGGCGGTTATGGCGGCGTGGGGGTTGGACGTGGCAGCCGAGTTCATGGGGTCGGTTCAGGGTCTCGGATACCTGATGCTCGCCGGGCTGGTCAACCTCGACTCGGCCCGGATCGTCGCCATGGTCATCGTTTATGCCCTGCTGGCGATAGGTTCGGACTTCCTGCTGAGGGCCGTGATCAAGCGAACTATAAGGTGGGCGCAGCGGACCACCGCGGGCGGCCTGGTCGCGGAAGTTTTGGGTACGAGGTGAGGGACGGATGAGGCTCAAACGTCGACACACGACCGCGGCCCGGCCCGGGATCCTCCTCGGCGACCAGCGAGTTCTCGGTGGAACTCGCTTCCGTTCGATCATCCGTGCCCTGCTCGCGCCGGCAAGCGTCCTGGTTATCTGGTACACGGTCACCAACGCCGGGTGGGTTGGTTCGGAGTATCTACCCACCCCGCAGAGGCTGGTCGAAGTGTTCAATACCGGGTTCCACTACCTGGCCGGCCAGAGGGTTCCCTTCTCGGAGGGCGTCTACGACGCCACTTGGGTAAGCACCCGCATGGTACTGCTCGGGTTGGTGATCGGAACCCCTCCTGGGCTAGTGGTCGGCCTCGCCTTCGGATATAGCCGGTTGGTGCGGGACCTGCTGGAGTTCACCCTTGACGCCATCCGCCCCACTCCTCTGCTTGCACTCCTCCCGCTGTTCCTGCTGTGGTTCGGTTCCGACCCCTCGACCGGGATCGCCCTGATCGCCTTCGGGGTGTTCCTGATCCTCACCATCCAGGTCACCGAGGCGGTCCGCAACGTTCCCCACATCTACGTTCGGGCTTCGCTTACAACCGGCGCATCTCGGTTGCATATCTACCGGACCGTGGTGGTCCCGGCCATCCTGCCCCATATGATGGCCGGTTTCCGCCTAGCCGTGGTGGTGTCATGGGGTCTGGTGGTGGCGGCTGAGTTCATGGGCGCCGGCGTGGGGCTGGGATGGTTGATGATCGGAAGGAGCCGCTACCTGGACAACGCCGGGATCCTGGTAATCGTCTTTATCTTCGCCGCGCTGGCAATACTCAGCGATTTCCTGCTCCGATCCGCAGCGAAGCGTTTCACCCGGTGGAGCCCGAGAGCCACCGGGTCTGTCACCATGGTCGGAGAGATGCTCGGGTCGCGATGAGACCCAAGTCACGCATGGATCGTCTTGGGGAGGGCCGGGCTCGCCGTGGGTAGTCGGGTGGGCGCCGACGTCGGGGGCACGTTTACCGACGTCATCGTAAAGGAACCGGACGGCCGCTCCACTACCCACAAGGTGCTGTCCACTCCGCCCTCCTACGACAAGGCGGTCACGTACGCCATCGACGAACTGCTGGGGGACTCATCCGGAGGGTTCCAACGTTCCGTGCAGGAGGTGGTCCACGGAACGACGGTTGCGACCAACGCCATTCTTGAGCGGCGCGGCGCCCACCTGGCATTCCTCACCACCGAGGGCTTCCGGGATGTGCTGGAACTGCGCCGGGTGAGGATGCCGCACCTCTACAACCCGTTCTGGCGAAAGCCGATGCCCATCGTCGAGCGTCGTCTCCGTTTCGAGATCCGCGAGCGCATGATGGCGGACGGGACCGCCCACCGCCCCGTGGACGGGGTTGAGGTGATGGAGGTGGCCGCCCGATTGCGTGACGAGCAGGTGGAGGCAGTGGCGGTGTGCCTGCTGCACGCCCACAAGTATCCGACCCACGAGGAAGAAGTGGGTCGGATCCTGCGGCGGGAACTTCCCGGTGTCCATGTCGTGCTGTCCAGCGAAGTCCTGCGGGAGCAGAACGAATACGAGCGCTCGGCCACCACCGCCCTCAACGCCTACGTGATCCCGATCATGGGCTCCTACGTGCGCGACCTCGTGGACGGTCTCGAAGGGATCGGGGTGGACGCGCCGGTCCTGATCATGCAGTCCTCCGGTGGCGCGATGACCGCGGCCGACGCCGCCCGGCGTCCGGTGTACGCCCTCGAGTCCGGCCCCGCCGCCGGGGTGGTGGCCGCTCAGGGGCTGGCCGGAGAACTGGGGATCGAAAACGCCATCTCCTTCGATATGGGTGGCACCACCGCCAAGGCATCGCTCATCGAGGAAGGTCGGGTGACTCTCAGCAGGGAGTACGAGGTGGGCGCCGACCTGTCGGTGGGAACCAGGCTGCTGCGCGGCTCCGGGGAGTTGTTGCGGGTTCCGAGTATCGACATAGCCGAAGTGGGGGCCGGCGGCGGGAGCATCGCCTGGGTCGACACGGCAGGAGGCCTCCAGGTAGGTCCCCGGAGCGCCGGAGCGGTGCCCGGTCCCGCCTGTTACAGCCTCGGCGGCGACGACCCGACAGTGACCGACGCCAACGTGGTGCTCGGCTACGTACGTTCGGGACCGCTTGCCGGGGATGCCGTTCGGATATCACCCATCCTGGCCCGGCGGGCGCTGGAGTCGGTTACCGGGCCGCTCGGGATTCCGGTGGAGGAAGCCGCCCGTGGTATCCACGATCTCGCCAATGCCCGAATGATGCGGGCGCTGCGGGCGGTGTCCTCGGAGCGGGGAAGGGATCCGAGAGAGTTCGCTCTGATCGCCTTCGGAGGCGCAGGCCCCATACATGCCGCCGGCCTGGCAACGGAATTGGGTATCGACAGAGTGGTGGTTCCTCCCGACGCAGGGGTGTTCTCGGCTGCGGGCCTTCTCTACGCGCGGGCCGAATACCACGATGTCCGATTCTGCGAGCTGGACGCCCGTGACTCATCGGTCGTGTCGCCTATGGCCCTCCTCCTTTTCGAGATGGAGGCGGATCTCAAGGCGAACGTGGTCGGCGGGATCGCCGAATGGGTGAGGTCCGCCGATGTGCGCTACAAGGGTCAGAGCTTCGACATCGAGGTGACGATTCCCGGCGCCGAGATGACCGAAGCCGGGTTAGCACAACTCGTCCGGGACTTCGAAGACCGCCACGAGCAGCTGTACGGCATTCGTAAGGATCCCGACGATCCGGTTCAGGTAAGAGCGCTCCGCCTTGCCGCCCTCGGACCGCTTCCTCGAAAACGACGGGTTTCGGAAAGCGAGGAAATCCCACCCTACGGCGATCGGACCGGCCTCCCCGGCGGCCGCCGCCCTGCCCTCTTCGCCCTGACCGATGGCTATCTGGAGGCTCCGGTCCTCACGCGAAGGACCGAGATCGGTCCGGACGGGATGCTCGGCCCGCTCCTCATCGACGAATACGACACCACTATCGTCGTGCCTCCGGGATGGTTCGCCCGGCGGTCCTCCTCGGGCGCTCTCTATCTGACCCGCCGGGAGGTGGGTAAGGCAGCGGTGGAACACACCGACGCCGTCACCCGCCAGATAGTGGCCAACGGCCTTGCCTCTGCCGCCGATGAGATGGCCACCACCATCTTCCGCACCGCCCACTCGACCGTGGTGCGAGACGCCATGGACTTCTCGGCCGCACTGCTCGGCCCCGACGCCCAAACCGTTGCGCAGGCGGTGACGATCCCATTCCATCTCGGAGCGGTTCCCACCGCGGTCGATGCCCTCCTGGCCCGGTTCCGGGACCGGATGCGGCCGGGGGATGTCTTCATAATGAACGACCCGTTCGACGGCGGCATGCATTTGCCGGATGTCTTCATCATCAAACCGGTCTACCACCAGAACGCCCTGATCGGTTACGCCGTGGCCACCGCGCACCACGGAGACATCGGTGGTCGCCTTCTCGGCAGCTCGGCGACCGACAATACCGAGGTGTTCCAGGACGGTCTCCGCATCCCCTGGATGCACCTGTACAAAGAGGGGTGCCCGGTGGAGGAGGTCTACGCTCTCATAAGGGCCAACGTGAGGATTCCGCACATGCTCTTCGGGGACCTCGGCGCCCAAGTGTCGGCTTGTTCGGTGGGCGAGCGAGCGTTGCAGGCCATGGCCGAGCGATACGGTATCGACCGGTTGGCCGAGTTGATGGACGGTCTCATCGACTACACCGAGGTCCTGATGCGCCGGGAGATCTCCTCCTGGCCCGACGGGACCGCCAGCTTCACCGACTACATGGATTCCGACGGCATCGAAGCCCGCGATGTGGCCATCAGCGTGAAGGTGACGATCGACGGCGACGAGGTAGAGGTTGATCTCTCAGACTCGGACCCCATGGTGGCCGGCTCTCTCAACGCCACCCGTTCCTTCATCATCGCTACCGCATACCACTGCGTCATGTCGGCGTCCGCTTCGGAGTTCCCCAACACCGCAGGAGCCTTCCGCCCGGTCAAGATCGTGACCAGGCCGGGGACAGTCACGCACGCGGTCTATCCCGGCGCCAATTCCATGAGGGGCGTCACCGGGTTCCGTGCCTTCGACGCCATCAACGGAGCCCTGGCACAACTGGTTCCGGACCGGGTGCCCGCCGCCGGGGAGGGGGGCAACACCGTGGTGATCCTCGGGGGTCATCACGAGGACGGCGAGCCCTTCGTCTACTTCGAGTTGCTGGTCGGGACGTGGGGCGCCACCCCCGAGAACGACGGCAACGACGGGCTCAGCAATCCCATCGCCACCGCCGCCAACGTCCCTATCGAAGTGGCCGAAGCCGAGTTCCCGATCATCATCGAGCGGTACGGCCTGGTGCCGGACAGTGGAGGCGCCGGCCTGCACCGCGGCGGCCTGGGGCTGGAGAAGTCATGGCGACCGCTGGTGCCCACGTCCCTGCTGATCCGATCCGACCGGCAGCGCCACCCGCCCTTCGGCTTGATGGGCGGAGCGTCGGGCGGCTTTTCCAGCAACACCGTCTACCGGCTGTCCGGGGATGAACAGACGTTCCCGCCCATGTTCAGCGACAGTCTTGCCGCCGGCGAGCTATACCACCACGTCCAGGCGGGCGGGGGCGGCTGGGGAGATCCCTTGGAGCGGGATCCCGAGCGGGTGGCCGACGACGTGCGGAACGGGAAAGTCGGTCGCAGAGCGGCGAGGCGTTGCTATGGGGTGGTCATCGAGGATGGATTCTCGGTGGATGCGAAGGCCACCGCCTCCGCCCGCCGGGAGATCAGGTACAGGTGATTGGTATAGAGCCGCTAACGGTTGCGTACACAGGTGGTACGGCGGTAGGTTGACTGCTGATCGGAGGAGAAGAGCGACGATGGACTTCAGCGGGAATGGCATGATAAAGCTGGACATACAGGACATCTCGATCTACTTCGATGATCTGCATGTTCTCGACAACATCTCCTTCCAACTCTCGGAAGGGGACTTCGTCTCACTCCTCGGTCCGAGCGGATGCGGGAAGTCGACGCTGCTCAATCTCGTCGCGGGTCTGCTGACTCCCACAGCGGGCACCATCAGCCGGGACGGGATGCCGGTGACGGGTCCCGGTCCCGACCGCAGCATGGTGTTCCAGGACGATGCCGTCTTCCCCTGGTACACGGTGATCCAGAACGTCGAATACGGCCTCAGGGTCAAGGGAGTAGAGAAGACGGTGCGGCGCGTGAAGGCCCAGGGCTTCATCGATCTGGTGGGGCTGACCGGACGGGAGGACGCCTACCCCTACCAGTTGTCCGGAGGCATGCGTAAGCGGGTGGACGTGGCTAGGGCCCTGGCCGCCGAGCCCGACGTACTACTAATGGACGAGCCCTTCGCCTCTCTGGACGCCATGACCAAGACCAGGCTCCAGGTCGAGTTCCTTCGTATCTGGGAGGACTCGCGGGCAACCGTGCTGTTCGTCACGCACGATGTGGAGGAAGCGCTGTACATGAGCGAGCGGGTCTTCGTGATGTCCACCGGACCCGGACGGCTGTTCCACCAAACCGATGTTCCGTTTCCTCACCCGAGAGACGAATCGCTCCGCACCAGCACCGCCTTCCAGGATCACCGCGCCGAACTCATAGACGCGCTCCACCGGGCAGGCGCGCAGTTCTAATGGTCTGCCTGCGAATGCCGAGCGACCGTTTGCACAGACAGGCCATTGGCCGGGAGAGGAGTTCAAGATGGGTATGGTCCGCACCGTTCTGGGCGAGATACCGCCGGAGGATCTAGGGGTCACCCTCAGCCACGAGCACATCATCATAGACAGCGGCGACCTGTTCTGGGAGCCTCCCGGTCCCGACGACCCGCCCGAGGTGCAGGCTCTGGCCAAGGCCCCGGTGACCCGGGATGCCTACGAGATTCTGGCCGAGCGACCCTACATCTCTCGCGACAACCTGAACATGACGGAGCTCGACGTGGCGATCCGCGAGCTGCAGATGTACGCCGACGCCGGCGGGCAGAGCATCATCGACGTGAGCGGCAAGATACCGGGCTGGTGGCCGGAGGCTTTGGCGGAGGCGAGCCGGGCCACCGGGCTGAACGTGGTGGCGTCGACCGGGTGGTACATCGCCCCGTCCCACCCGCCGGGGCACGCCACGGCATCGGTCGGCGAGTTGGCCGAGATGCTGATCATGGACATCGAGGTGGGCATCCAGGGATCCGATATCCGGGCAGGCGTCATCGGCGAGTTGGGCATGTGCGAGCCTCTCCACCCCCAGGAGGAGAAGGTTCTCCGGGCCGGGGGGAGAGCCCAGGCTGACACAGGGGTTCCTCTCACCGTTCACCCGATGGTTTTCAAGAAGGAGGCCCACCGCTACATCGACATTCTCGAGGAGGAGGGCGCCAACCTCGACAAGGTGTATATGAGCCATATGGACGGCAGTTGCCCCGACTACAAGTACCACGAATCGGTCATGGATCGGGGCGTGTCGATCGACTACGACCTGTTCCGGGGAACGCCGTGGAACGACTCTCACCTGCTGTTCGGCGGAGACCACTGGATCTCTGACCGGGAACGGGTCGAGACCCTTGCCCGGATGTGCGCCGACGGTTACAGCAACCAGTTGATGCTGGCCCACGACAACTGCCTGAAGATCCACTTCGTGGAGTACGGCGGCAAGGGGTACGCCTACATCCTAAAGGAGATCGTGCCGCAGCTACGCGAGTTGGGGGTGACGGAGGACCAGATCGACGACATGCTGGTGAAGAACCCCCGGCGGATCTTCACGGTCTGACCAGGATGGCTTGGTATAGTCGCGGGTGGCGGCTGTCCCGGGAGGTCGGCAATGATTGAGCAGTTCACCGACGAGCAGATCCACCAGTACCGCGAGGACGGATTCCTGATCGTGGAGAACCTGATCGATATGGACGCGGTGATGGAACTCCGGGAGAGGTACGACCGTATCTTCGATGGGCAGCACGACTTGGTCAACTGGCCGGACGAGTACTACTGGCAGAAGGGTCGGGACCCCGAGGATGCCCATCGGGTGCTGGCCGGCCTGTGGCGGACGGATCCGGTGGTGGCTAAGCACACCTTTGCAGGACCGTTCGGGAAGCTGGGGTGCCAGTTGGAGGGCGCGACGAGCGCTCGCCTGTGGGCCGATGTCGCCATGTACAAGCCTGAGGGCGGCAAACCGTTCGACATCCACCAGGATGCGGCCTTCATGTGCTGGGTCGATCCGGTGTGGAACTGGACCTGCTGGATCGCTCTCGACGACACGTACGCTGACGGGGGAACGCTTGTCTACGTGCGGGGCAGCCACAAGTGGGGACCGCAGCCTGCCCCGGGCGCAACCCAGATCAGCCGTGACACGATGGAAGGGTGGACCGACTACGTCCAGCAGTTCGCTCCTGAAGGCGCGCAGGTGGAGTTGGTTCCGCTAGTCTTCGGCGCCGGCTCGGCCGCATTCCACACCGGCTGGATATGGCACGGGAGCGGGCCCAACACCCGACCGGGCAACATACGACGGTCCTACAGCATCCACATGATCCCGGCTACCTCCACTCATCATCCACGCATCCGCCACCGTTCCTACAGCCGTTACTTCGCTCCCGGCCAGCGGGCCTTCGATGACAACTTCTTCCCGGTGCTGTGGTCGGAGGGCGGCTATCGGACCCCCTGGCTGGACGAGTATGCCGACCAGGAGATACCGATCGACGCTTTCTCGTCCGAGGCGGTGCTGAGCCTCGGCGACGACGGCATCGACATCGAGCCGTGGGCTGCCGCCGCGGGCTGAAAGAGTCGGGAGCGCCCCACCCGATCATGATCGCCGCGGGTCGCGGGTAGGCAGGGGCATGTTCGCCCGAGGACTGCGCTGCACTAGATGCCGGGCGGAGTACGACCTCGGGCCGTATTTCAAGGGTTGCCCCCAATGCCGCGATGCCTTGGAGGTAATCTACAACGAGGCGGCGATCCGCTCGGTCGTATCCATGGACAGGTGGGCCCGGCGCGCTCCGTCGGTTTGGCGGTACTCCGAACTGCTCCCCCTCCGGGCAGCTACGGATAGAGTCACCCTCGGCGAAGGCGGTACTCCGGTGATCCGGGTTCCTAAGACCGGCGACAATCCTCTCCCGTTCCTATACCTGCAGAACGAAACCGTCAACCCCACCTACGCCTTCAAGGACCGGTTCCATTCGGTGTCGATTTCCATGGCTCGCCAATTCGGGATCGACCGGGTGGTCTGCTCCACGACGGGCAACCACGGGATGAGCGCAGCCGCCTACGCGGCCCGGGCCGGGATGAGGTGCGTGGTGCTGGCCGATCCGCGGGCACCCCGGGTCCAGAGGGACTGGATGCGCCTGTTCGGGGCAACCGTGGTGGTGGAGATGAACCGCAAACCCCCTCTCCAAGCCTTCGTGGAAGAGCACGGCTGGTATCCGTCGACCTACATGACCCCCATGCCCGTCTCGACGCCATACGGAGTGGAAGGGTACAAGACCATGGCGTACGACGCGGTTCTCGCCCTGAGCAGGGCGCCGGACCACTATCTGTTCCCGGTAGCGGCGGGGGACGGTCTCTACGGACCCTGGAAAGGTTTCCAGGAGCTTTACCGTCTAGGCCTCATCAAACGCCTTCCCCGTATGCATGGGGTGCAGGCCGCGGGTGCCAACCCGATCGTTCGAGCGATCGAGGAGGGGCTTGACTATGTCCCGGTCCACCCCGCTCCTGACACTGTTGCGCTCTCCATCGCCGATGACACGGGTGGACGGATCGCCCTCCAAGCCATCCGCGATTCGGGTGGTTCGGCGGTCGAAGTCACGGACAAGGCCATCGTGGAGGCACTTCACCGGGCGGCTCGGATGGGGGTGAGCCCCGAACCCGCCTCGGCCGCCGCCCTTGCCGGCGCCTGGGAATTGGCGCGCCGGGGGGTGATCAAACCCGGCGATTTCGTCGTGTGCTGTATCACCGGCGCGGGACCCATGTGGCCCGGGGTAATGTCAGGCCAGGTTCCCGGCGAGGAACTCGTCAATCCCGGACAGGCCGTTCTGGATAAGCTGATGACCGGGGAGGAGTTGTTGCGATGACATCCACCGTCGAGGAGTTGATCACCTTCTTCCGTTCCGATTACTGGGCGGAAAACATGGAGTTGATGCACCGTTCCGACATAACCCTCCACGAGGTGATGCTGTCGACCAGCATCCATCCGGTGACCCTGGAGTTCTTGTTCGATCGGTACCTGGCCGAAGTCGGGAAGGACGTCGTCAACGTCGGCCATGCCGTGGTTGGCGACAGGGGCCTGATCAAATACTACACGTCGGACAGGCCTTCCTTCTTCCTCATGTGGACCTACGGTGACGAGACCCTGATCGGGCCCGACCCCGATGGCAGGACAGTCCTGCTGAGCGATGACGGTGAGCAGTCCTACCTTGACGACGTAGCGCCGAGACATATTGTGGACGCGGACCATGAGGCCATCGACAGGTACTTCGCCTCCGAACACTGGGAGGCGATGCTCGGAAAGATGCGGGATCCAGACATCGAGCACTTCCACGACTACCTGCTGACCGAGATCCACCCGTACGATCTCGCCGAGCGCTGTACCGAGGCTATCCGGAAGGCCGGTTACGGTGAGGTCGAGCCCTACTACCTCGCCAGACCCGATATCGGTTCGATGTGGATCGGATACGCCCCTCCGGGTACCAAGTCGATGGAGTTCGTGGCTACCCATACCCCGGGAGCAATTCTGGAACCGCAGGAACTCACCCCCGCTGACCGCGCCTATGGAGGCGACGGGTTCACTATCACCCAGATGAGGGAGTTCGTCGCCAAGGATCCCTACCGCCCGGTGACGCTCGGCGAAGCGAGAGCGGTTCTAGCAGAAGTGCTCTGACTCAATCCCGGATTCTTCATGAGCGGGATTCCTCCCAGCGAATGTGCAGCCATGGACAGACTCCTGATCCGGGATTTTGACAACTCGACAAGCCCGTCGACTCGACCGCTACCTTCACCCGTCGAGTACATACGAATCAAGTTGCTAACACAGGCTTAAAGTGGTCTTTCATGGGCGGGTATGCCGGGAAGCCCGCAGAGCCAGGGCTAGACGCGAGGTCGCATGGATGAGCAGCACGCCGATGCTCGCTTTCTCCCACCCGGACGCGGCGCTCTTCCCTTACCGACCGGCGTAACGTAAGGAAGGAGATGGAGGTCGTCGATGTTCGATACGATTATCGGGAATGGTCGAGTCGTGGACGGTACAGGCTCTGTGGCCGTGACCGCGGACGTCGGTATCAGCGGAGACCGGATCACCGCGATAGGTGATCTCGGTGGAGCCGAATGCAGGCAGTTGTTCGAGGTGTCGGGGATGGTGGTGGCGCCGGGTTTCATCGACATCCATAGCCACTCTGACTTCACCCTACTGATCGACCCTCGGGCACATAGCCAGATCTTCCAAGGGGTCACCACCGAGTTGGTAGGTAACTGCGGTCACGGCTGCGCCCCAATGGGAACGAACATCGAAGCCTTCACCGGGAACATCTACGGCTACCAGGAGTTATTACCGATCGATTGGACGACGATGGAGGGATACCTGTCCCGACTTGAGGAACGTTCACCGGCGGTGAATGTGGCCACCCTCGTTCCCAACGGGAATCTTCGACTGGCCGCGGTCGACGACGTGAGTCGGGCAGCCACGGACAGCGAAATCGCCCGGATGGCGCAGTTGCTCGCGCAGTCCCTCGACGCAGGCGCTTTTGGATTGTCTACCGGGCTCGAGTACCCCGCGGAGCGAGCGGCAAGCGAGGAGGAGGTCATCGAGTTGTGCCGGGTGGTGGCCCGCAACGATGGTTTGTATGCGACCCATGAAAGAAACCGGGAGGTGCTGGCGATCGAGGCGGTGGAAGAAGGCTTGCGAGCCGCCGCGGAAACCGGGGTAAGGCTCCAACTCTCGCACATCATCCCCCGCCGGGGCGGGCCAACCGACTCTCTCGAACGCTGCATCAAGTTGGTCGAAGCAGCTAATGACGGCGGCGAGAACGTCGAGTTCGACGCTCACACCCGCCTGCACGGTATCACCAACCTCAGTGCGGTGCTTCCCTCTTGGGCGGTGGACGGAGGGCCGGGCCGGCTGAGACGGTATCTCACCGACCCGCCTACCAGAGCACGGCTGAAGCGGTACGAAAGCATCATCTCGTCCTTCGGCCTCGGAGGGTGGGGGAGGGTGGCGCTGTTCTCCAGTCAAGGCTCTCCCGGCAAGGTCGGGAGCACCATTGCCGACTTGACTCCATCAGGTGGCGACCCTTACGACACGATGTACGACCTCCTACTGGAGGAGGGGGACGATCCTCATGGGGCGTTGCTTGTCGTCCGCTCGTACGAAGAGGATATGCTTGCCCACGCCTTCCGGCACCCGTTGTGCACCACCGAGTCGGACGCCACGGCCCTCTGTACGGACGGTCCCCTGGCCGGCACGACCTTTCTAGGCGCCTACACCTGGGCCGCCTCGTTCTTCCGAACCATGGTCAGAGACCGATGCGAGCTTTCGCTGGAAGAGGCGATATACAAGCTCACCGCTCAGGCAGCCGACCGGATCGGGCTCAGGGATCGTGGACGCCTAGCCGTGGGCAAGCGGGCCGACATCGTCGTCTTCGATTCCGACGAATTCTCAGACCAGGGAACACTCGACGACCCCAACCGCAAGGCCACCGGAGTCAATCACGTACTGGTGAACGGTGAGCCTGCCCTGCTGAACGGCGTCGCGACCGGCCGCCGCAACGGTCGGGTCCTGCGACGTTGACCCGGCCCGTCCGTTCGCCGTCGGCAACCGCTCGTGGAGGTGCTCGGCTACCGCCCAACTCACGAGTCCGCCAACGGCTCCGGCATTCCCCGCGCATGACACTTCGGGGCTAGTGTCGGAGGAACCCGCAAGGGAGGTTGCATGAAGGACCAGGGCAAGGTCATCACCGTCAACGGTCTCATGGAACCGGACCAACTCGGGATCACCCTCATGCACGAACACCTGCTGTTCACATGCCTGATGTGGTTCCTGGAGGGGAACCATCGCGGCCTGGGGTCAGACTCTTACTTGCCGGTAACAGCCCGGAACGCAGCCTTGCTCCGGGAGTTCCCGTACCACAACCGGGACAATCTGATCAACACCGACTGGTATCTCACTGCCATGGAGGTCAGGCGGTTCAAGATGGCGCTGGGCCGCACCGTGGTGGACTCCTCCGACCTCGGTCTCGGCCGGGATGTGTGGGGGTTGAGGAAGATCGCCAACGACGTCGGGGTCAACATAATCTCGGGCACCGGATACTACGTCCACCACGCCCAGCCCTGGTACGTCGATTCCATGACGGAGCATGACCTCGCGGAAGGCATGATCCGGGACATCACCGAGGGCGCGGATGGTACAGACATCCGTTGTGGGCTGATCGGCGAGATCGGGACATCGGATCCGGTCGCTCCCGCCGAGTGGAAGGCCTTGAGAGCCGCTGCCATCACCCACCACGCCACCGGCGCCGCGATCCAGATCCACGCACTGCATGAACAGAGGCTGATGCCAGACATCCTGGACCTGCTGATCAAAGAGATGGGCGTACATCCCACCAGAGTGATCGCAGGCCACATGGATCTGACCACCGGCGACCGCCGCTACATGAAGCGGGTTGCCGAGTACGGTACTTTCTTCGAGCTCGACGGCTTCGGACACCCATGCCCGACCGAAGGTGTACACGTTACCGACTCCGATCGCGTCGGAGCCGTCGAATGGCTGATCTCCGAGGGCCATGAAGACCAGTTGCTGTTCTCCCACGATATCGGGCTCAAGTCGAGACTGTCCGGCTTCGGAGGACCCGGCTACGACCACATCATGAACGTGATCATCCCCAAGCTGAGCAGGGATGACGTTGCCCGCGATGTCATCGACAAGATCCTGATCGGCAACCCTCGACGTGTCCTGACACTCGCCGCGGAGTCATCCGCCTGACACCGAAGAGGGTACTGAACAACCCCGGCCGGCCCGACGTCCGGTGGTGAACTCTCTCGTCGGCGGGCGAGGCCGGCTCAATTACCCGTTTCGCATTCTCCTGGACCGGACCGGTGCGGCAAACGCCGCCACGTCCACCACGAGACCAGAGGTGGCCTTTGGTCGCGGTCGTTCGCCGATGGTGAGTGGCGCACCGGCTGAGTGCATCACAGCAGCCTGCATGCCGGAAGGTTGATCCAGTCGGTCGGGTCAGCCGGAGGCGTTCACGCCGAAGAGACGCGCCGCGTTGGTCCCGAGATAATCCTCTATGTCGGCATCCGTGAGGTCGGGCAGGCCGGAAGCGATGTTGTGCTCGGCCGCCTGCGCGGGAAGCGACCTCACGAAGGGGACGTCCTCGCGGCAGTCGTAGTTGTCCGTGCCCCAGAGGACCTTGTCGAGAACCATGAAGTGTTTGGCGTACTTGAGAAACCGCACGTTGGTCTCCAGAGGTTGGAGGAAGCCCCACCAACCGGTATTGGCGTACATGTTGGGGTTCTTCAGCATCATCATCACCACCTCCTCGTAGTAGTTCTCCCCGGCATGGACCACAACCAGCTTCAGATCGGGGAAGCGAACCGCGACGTCGTCGAGGAGGATGGGGTGCTGGTTCTTGAGCAGGAAGTACCCGGACCATCCGGTGTGGACGAAGATCACCAAGCCGAGTTCCTCCGCCTTCTCATATATCGGCATGATCGACGAGTCGTTGAGCGCCATGTCGAAGCTGCTGGCCGGCGAGATCTTCATTCCCACCAGTCCCATGTCAACGATCTCCTCCATCTCACGCAGCGCGCTGAGTCCCCCGAACAGGTCGACACTGCCAAGCCCGATGTACCGGTCGGGGTACTTATCCACCGCCGCCGCCACGAACGAGGGGGGCACCTCCGAGTTCAGGTGAGGCACCTTGCTGGCGTGGCAGACTGCCATGTCCACCCCGGCCTCGTCCATTCGTTCGATCATCTGCTCGGCGCTCATGCCTTGGACGAGCCCTGTCTTGGTCCCGAGACCCCTCGCCGCCCATCCCGCCGCGTACATCGCGTCGTCCATCACGCCCTTCCCGCCCCAATGCTCCGGCTTCGAGAGCCACACATGGCTGTCGATGATCATGGTCGTTCCCTTCCGTCCGGCCTCTCCCGATCAGGGCCGCGAGGCGTGGTGCTGGTCAGCCACGTTACCGGTTCCACCACCGAAATGCAGTGCCTTGGGCAATTCGCCGTCTTGATCGGGGCAAGCGGGTTGGCACTTCGTCTATTGTCGGCGGAACGCCGGGAGGGAGGACGCCATTAAAGACCCGGGCAAGATCATCACGGTCAACGGTCCTATCGATCCGGACCAACTCGGGATCACCCTCATGCACGAGCATCTGCTGTTCACGTGCCTGATGTGGTTCCTGGAGGGGAACCACCGCGGACTGGGTTCTGATTCCTACATGCCGGTCACCGCCCATAACGCGGCGCTGTTGAGGGAGTTCCCATACCGCAGCCGCGACAACCTGATCAACACCGATTGGCGACTGAGCGCGCAGGAGGTCAGGCGCTTCAAGATGGCCCTCGGCCGCAGCGTGGTCGACTCGTCAAACCTGGGATTGGGCAGAGACGTCTGGGGCCTGCGCAAGATCGCCGACGATGTCGGGATCAACATCATTTCGGGCACCGGCTATTACGTAGACCATGCCCATCCTTGGTTCGTCGATTCGATGACCTCCGCCGAGTTGGCCGAGGGGATGATAGGCGACATCACCGGCGGGGCGGACGGGACCGACATAAGGTGCGGACTCATCGGGGAGATAGGTACCTCCGACCCCGTCACGACCAACGAGTGGAAGGTGCTGGAAGCTTCGGCCATCACCCACCACGCCACCGGCGCCGCCATCCAGATCCACGCACTTCACAAGCAGCGGCTGATGCCCTCCATTCTCGAGTTTCTGATCGAGGATCAAGGAGTCCATCCCAGCCGGGTCATCGCCGGCCATCTGGACCTCTGTTGTCACGACCGGCCCTATCTTGAGGAGATTGCCGCCTACGACACCTTCCTGGAACTGGACGATTGGGGCCATCCGTGCCCGACCGACGGGGTGTACGTGTCCGACGAGGACCGGATGGCGACCGTGGAATGGATGGTGGAGGACGGGCTGGGTGACAGGCTTCTGTTCGCCCACGACATAGGGCTCAAGGCCCGCCTGTCGAGCTTCGGCGGACCCGGCTGGGACCACATCATGAACGTGATACTGCCGTCACTCAAGGACCGGGGCATGCCGGTCGACACTCTCTACGGAACCGTCATCGATAATCCCGCCCGAGTCTTGCCCCTCGCCATGGAAGCGGCCTGACGACCTCCCGCAGCCGGATGCCGGTTTTGGTTGGCACTGCCGCGACAGTGCCCGATAGGATGGGATACCTATGGATTACAGGGTTGCCAACACCATAGAAGTGCTGAACCGCGCGACGAGCGCCATCTGGTACGAGATGCCGGAGGAGGTGCGTCGCTTACTTACCCGCCGGGGGACCAAGGGCTACGGCTGGCCGATGATCATCTGCGCCGAGGAGAACACGCGGGCTTTCGCCGACGACATGGCGGTGTTACGTAACGCGGGGCGGGACCAGTCACTCGACCTAGAGACCCTGAAGCAGGTGATCCGGATGTTCTGTGACGCTCAGCTGGGTATCCTTCACAACTGGTACGGACTCGATGACAGCGTCGAGTTGGTCCGGAGTTCGCTCGATGCCCTCGATCACATTGAATCCCGTGAAGAGTACCTGGCTTTCACGCATGAGTTGAGCGTATATCTGGGCCGCCTCCATTGGTGGGCGGACACCCTGGTGCCGTGGGACGACATCAGCGCCAAGTACGAGGAAATGACCAACTAGCAGGGAATCGAGGAGGAGCCAGTGGCCGGACGAGACGGTAACTACAGGGTCGGGTGCGTGGGTGCGGGCTTCGTCGCCGAGGTGTACCACCTACCCGTCCAACAGCGGGTCGAGGGTGTGGAGACGGTGGCGATAGCCGATCTCAACATGGACTTGGCCCGGCAAAGAGCAGACGAGTTCGGAGTCGCCGAGGTGTACGGCCCGTTCGAGGACATGATCGAGCAAGCCGACCTGGACATTGTCTCCATATGCGTACCACCGTTTCTCCACCTAGCGGTCACGAAAGCGGCCGCCGCAGCCGGGGTGCATGTCATCTGCGAGAAGCCGATGGCGGCATCACCGGAGGAGGTGGCGGAACTGGTCCAGGTTGTTGAGGACAGCGGGATCAAGTTCATGATCGCCGAGAACTTCTGGTGGTATCCCGACCTGGTCGACGCCAAAGCGAGGATCGACGCCGGGCTGATCGGGGACCTGTTTCATGTGCGAGTCGAAGATTTCATCAACGACATCGATCCCACCTATCGGCGGGACCACGAACGGTTCCTCATTTACGAGCAGGATGTTCACTACATAGACGTGATCCGCCACCTGGTTGATGACGACGTGGTGCGAGTGCATGCGATGACCCGCCGGATCCCCACTCAGCAAATCGCAGGAGAGAACTTTGCCATGATCACCATGGAGTTCGCCAACGGCGTAATCGCCCGGATCGACGAATGCTGGGTTTCAGCCCGCGGCGATCAGTACGTGATGCGGATGCGCATCGATGGCACCCTCGGCTCGATCTTCATCAACCAGCCCGATCATCCCTACAAGCTGTACACGGATAAGCAGGGTCTTGAGGGATGGCACTATCCACCAACCGACACCAAGCCTCCGGGCGGGCACACGGTGGTGGGGTATTCGGCCCCCTGGCCGGCCGACGAACTCCGAGAGGGTACGGTGGGGTGCTACATGGCCTTTCTCGACTACCTGAACGACGGCATCCCGCCCGCCACAGTGGCATCCGATAACGCCAAGACGATGGAGGTCGTGTTCGCAGCCTACGAGTCAGCCGAAACCCAGCAGGTGATCCACCTGTGATCCTTCGATCCCCCCGACCGGATTACCCCGTTTAGGGGGCAGGCCCTCTGATGGCCACGGCGTTGCGGGACGGGCTGCTCGATTACTTCCGTTCGGACGGGTGGGCTGCAGCCCAAGCCCTGCTGGAGAATCCGGGGGTCAGTTTCTTCGAGGCGAAGGTAACCACCCGGATCCACCCGTTGTCGCTGGAGTTCTTGTTCGTCGAGTACCTGGATCGGATCGGCCGTCGGGTGCGTAATGTGGGCCACGCCTTCGTCGGCGAATGGGGGTGGATCAAGATCTACCCGGAGGTCCGACCGGTGCTCAATATCGTGTGGCGGTACGACGACTCCTCGGTCATCGCAGCCCACCCCGAGGACTTCCTGGATGTGTGGACCGACGAGGGAGAGCGTGAATACCTGGAGGATGTCGGGCCGAGAAGGATTGCCCGGGAGGACCGGGACGGGATCCTGTCGTACCTGGTGTCGGCGCACTGGAAGCAGGTTCTGGACCGGTACGCTGATTACGAGACAGAGCACTTCCACACCTACCTCAACACCGACCTGCACCCCCACGACCTCGCCCCCTACCTGGTGGAGAGCCTGGCCGAGCGGGGATTCACGCTCCGGGTTCCCCCCTTCTTCCTGGCAAGGCCCGATCTCGGGCTCATGTGGATCGGCCTAGCTCCCGACGGGATGACCTCCCAGGAGGTGGCCTGCATCCATACTCCCGGCACCCTCCTCGAGCCGAAGCGGCTCACCGATCAGGACCGGGAGTATGGGGGTGATCCCTGGACGGTGACCGACTTTCGCCGACGGGTAGCCCGAGACCCGTACGAGGTTCTCACACTGTCCGAGGCGAGGGGAATAGTCGATGAGATGGTGGGGCAGTGAGGAGGTTCGTCACCAGCGAGGACATTCGTCAACTAGCCGAGATCGGCGAGTTCGAGTTCATGATGCGCGAGGGCACGGTCCTGACCGATGCAGCCCTCGACGAGGCCCACCGCCTAGGCGTTAGCTTGGTGGAAGGGTCCCGCCTGGCCGTTCCCCGGCCTGCGGCTACGGATGATCGGCCCGCTTCGTTCCCGCAGGTTCCCACGCCCCGCCCCTCCCAGGCGTTGACCGCTCCACCTCGAAACGATTCCACGACTCCCTCGGACGACCCGCCCCGCTTCGAGGGTCTTCCGGACCACTCCCACCTTCACTCACAACTCCTGATCGACGGTGAGTTCCGCGACGCCGCCGACGGGTCCACCAACCCTTCCGTGGACCCCGCCACCAACGAGACCATCCTGGATGTGGCTGCAGCAGCTGCGGAGGACATTGATCTGGCAGTCCGGTCTGCTAGGCGGGCCTTTCGTAACTGGCGGCTGATGGACCCGGCTGACCGAGCCGATCTGCTACTCAAGGTTGCCGAGCGGATCGAGAATGAGCACGAGTTTCTTGCCAAGGTAGAGAGCCAAGACGTCGGGCGGCCGATACGGGAGACCACTCTGATCGACCTGCCGGCTTCCTGGGATCCGTTCCGGTTCTTCCAGGGCCTTGTACGGGCCATAGACGGTAGGGTTCTGGCCCTTCCCCGGGACTCACTCGACTACGTGCGCAAGGAGCCCATGGGAGTGGTGGGAATGATCATTCCCTGGAACTTCCCGCTGCACATCGCTTGCCGCAAATCCGCCGCGGCACTGGCGGCCGGCAACACCATCGTTCTCAAACCTCCGGAGTTGGCCCCCCTAACCTGTCTTGAGTTGGGACGTATTTGCACGGAGGCCGGCCTTCCTCCGGGTGTGTTCAACGTGGTCCCCGGCACCGGGGAGGTGGCGGGGAGGGCTCTGGTCCGCCACCAGGGTGTGGACAAGATCGCCTTCACCGGATCGACAGTGGTAGGTCGCTCTGTGATGCGGGGATCAGCTGGAACCATAAAGCGGGTGTCGCTTGAGTTGGGCGGCAAATCCCCGTCGATAGTCTTCGCCGATGCCAACCTCGACCGAGCAGTGAGCGGTGCCCTGTTCGGGATCTACCTGGCGCAAGGGCAGGTGTGCTCGGCCGGCTCCCGGATACTTGTGGAACGGCCCATATACGATGAGTTCTTGGAGCGGTTTGCCGCTAGAGCGGCATCCATACGGATCGGTTTGCCGTGGCAATGGCGGACGCAGTTGGGCCCCTTGGTTAATAAACGCCAGATGGAGCGCGTCAACGAATACGTTGACATCGGCAGGGCTGAGGGAGCGACGGTTATCGGGGGCGGCTCCCCGCATGATGATGCCGAACTCGCCCGGGGAAACTTTATGGCGCCAACTTGCTTCGCCAATGTGGAACCCGGGTTCAGGATCGCGCAGGAGGAGATATTCGGTCCTGTGGCTGTGTTGATGCCCTTCAGCGGCGAGGAGGAGGCCGTCCGGCTGGCCAACGATGTTCGATACGGATTGGCGGCCGGCATCTGGACCACGGATATCGGTAGGGCGCACAGGGTGGCTCGGGACTTGGAGGCCGGCTCCATCTGGGTCAACCACTTCGGCGTGTATCCCAGCGAAGCGCCTTTCGGTGGTTACAAGGAGAGCGGCACCGGACACGACCTAGGCTTGGAGTCGCTGCATGAGTACATGGAAACCAAGAACGTGCATGTCAACATAGGACGCGGATTCAATGACTGGTACAAGAAAAACTGAGGAGGTCGGATCATGCAAGGTGCTCTAGGGTTGATAGAGACCCGCGGGCTGGTCGGCGCCATAGAGGCGGCCGACGCGATGGCCAAAGCGGCCCGCGTCGAGATCATCGGTCACGAGGCGATCGGCGGAGGCTACGTCACGGTCATGGTGCAGGGCGAGGTTGGCGCGGTGAAATCGGCGGTGGACGTCGGTGCTTCCGCGGCCAAGAAGGTCGGGGATCTCGTGGCCGCCCATCTGATCCCCAAACCCCATAAGGAATTGGCGAAGGTGAGCGCTCTGCTCGACGACTGATCATGGTCTCCGATGGGGAGGGTGCCAAAAAGACAATCTAGCAGGGTTTTACGTACCCTCCTCGTCCGTTGGAGGAGGGATGAGCAGCCGAGAGCGAGAGCGAGGAGGCATTGATGTTGTTGTGCCGTGTTACGGGAACCACCGTCGTGACGGCGCGCGCCGCCGGTCTGGGAGGAGCCAAGCTGTTGGTGGTCCGGCCGGAGGGCGGTGACTCCGTTTCGTCGTTCGTGGCGGTGGACGCTGTGGGAGCCGGGTCCGGGGATCTGGTACTGGTAGCCGAGGGCAGCGCGGCGAGGATTCCCGAAGCAATCGTGTCGGCTCCGACCGATGCAGCCGTTGTCGGCATTGTTGACGAAACAAGCCACGACCCGGGATGCTGACGGTGACGAGTCCAGGACAATCGGGTAGCGGGAGCGGCAACTCTTTGCGCGCCTACGTATATGTGGACAAGATGCAGCCCACTTGGGCGGCCTACGTGGGAAGGAACGACAAAGAAAGTTCGGGACTGGAAGGGATGGCGCAGCTTTATGTGGAGGTTGCGCCCGCCACGCTGGTGTTCTCGCTCGCCAACGCCGCGCTGAAGAACACCGAGACGTCCTCATCCATGCTGGTTGCCGAGCGGAGATACGGGACGCTCGAACTACACTCGGCCAACCCCGACGCGGTCCGCCAGGCCGGAACCATCATCCTGGCGATGATCGGCAGTTCCTCGGCCCCCGGCATCGTGCCCTCGGCGGTGACTACCCGTATCGTCAACAACGTGACCGGCATCGAAGCCGGGCTGGTGAACCGGATGCGTGTCCGCAGCCGGCTCAGAGAAGGTGACGCCATGCTGGTCGTGGAGACGGAGCCCGCCGCCTACGTGGCACTGGCCGCCAACGAAGTGGAGAAGCACACCTCGCTGCGCATGATCCTCGTGCGGCTCCACGGCGCCAGCGGTCGTCTGATCCTCGCCGGGAGCGAAGCCGAGGTGGAGATCGGGCGCCAGGTGGCTCTCGGGGCCCTCGGGTAGGGGGGAGTCGTGCGCCAGATACTGACCACCGAGGATATCCGGACCGCAATCCGCCGGGGCAAGACGGAGTTGGTTGTCGAGCCCCCGACCATCATCACCGCAGCCGCTCGGGACGAGGCCAACCTGGCCGGGCTCCGGATCATCGAAGGTCCCAAGGACCGCAACGCCGACATAGTCATCAAGGTGTCCGGCGAAGATATCCGGGCGACGCTACTACTCGACGAGGCGCCTGTCACCGCGTCGGCCATCCGTGACCTCCTTCCCCTCTCCGGTACCGTCAACCATGCCCGCCTAGCCGGCGACGAACTGATGTTCCCGATCCGGACCTACCTGGGTCCGGAGAACCAATCCAAGGCTCAATCGGCGGGAAACATCGCCTATTGGCCTGACCGGATGATCATCGCCATGTTCTACGGGGACACCGGCGGTGTGGGTCTCACCAACGTATTCGCACGGGTGGTCGCCGACGACATGGAAGCCTTCCGCAAGGCGGGAGACTTCGTCTGGAAAAACCAGGGAGTGGAACTCCGCATCGAGCATGCCAGGCCGCCGGCGTAGCAGAGTTCGGCTAAGGGAGCTCCGCACCGAGAGGCCGCGTTCGTCCCTGATGCCGGGTCGCTCAAGTGCGTGTCACTTCTGCAAAAGTTTATCCCCCCAATTCACTCGTGCGGGTTGTTGTGAACCGTACCGGGTATTCCCGATGCGTGTCACACCCCCGCCGTACAGTTACAAGTGTTGATCGGCGGACCAGCAGACCGTTGCCTAGCCCCGATTATTCATGGATAGGGGTATGGAGGATGAGTGGAGTAGACCAGTTTCACACCCTGACCAGGCAATACGACATCATGAGCGACATGGTAGACCTGACAGCCATCCTCACGAACAGGCCGCACATGTTGGCCATCGGCGAACAGGGTTGCCCCTTCGATGAACGGAGCACCGCTTCGCCGCTTGGCCGCGACGTTCGACGATCTCCGTCTCGGAGCCAGACTCGTTACCGACGAAGACAAGGAATGGCTCCGCATCGGCGCGCGGAATGCCGAGACTCAGGGTCGTCTAACGTTCTGGGAAGCTGAGCTTCAGCGGCTTTCTGGTGCCGGGTCGGAGCTCTTCTTCCTGCAGGGAGGCTATCATGATGAGATTTAAGGATCGGGTTGCGATCGTAACCGGAGGGGCGTCGGGAATCGGTGCCGCCACCGCCAGGGAGTTCCTGCGGGAAGGTGCCCGCGTAGTCGTAATCGATTTGCGACCGGCGGATCACGCTTACCTAACCCGTGACCTGGACTGTTCCCGGTCGATGCTTCGATCCATCAAAGGCAACGTGGCGGAGATCGAGGACTGTCACCGTGCCGTCGCTGAAGCCGTCGACGCCTTCGGTCGTCTGGACTGCCTGGTGAACAACGCGGCCAGCTTTGTTGCGCAAGGGATTGACGTGACGAAAGAAGGCTGGAATGCCAGTTGGTCCACCAACGTCCTCGGCGCCACCAACATGGTCAAAGCCGCTTGCGAACCTCTAAAGGAGAATGGCGCCGGGGTAATCGTGAACGTCGCCAGCGTGGTGGCGGTCGTCGCCAAACCGGGTGCCTGGACCTATCACGGCACCAAGGGAGCGTTGCTTTCTCTCACCAAGTGCATGGCGATCGACCTAGGTGTCCACGGTATTAGGGCGAACACCGTTAGCCCCGGCTGGACCTGGACGGAAGCGACCGCGGCCCTAATCGACCGCGATGCCTACGAGAAGTACATAGTCCCGCATATGATGCTCAACCGCTGCGGCGAGACCATCGACGTGGCCCGCGCCATCCTATTCCTGTGCAGCGACGACGCCTCTTTCGTCACCGGAACGGACCTTAAGGTGGACGGCGGATACAGCGCCATGGGCCCGGAGGGCAAAGCCAACCCGGTGTGACACCACTCCCGATTCAACCGCCTTGCCGGGCGATCGCCCGGTAAAGAGCGGCGGAGAGGGCACGGGGCCGGCGGTCGGTTCCGACTTCCATGTGGGTCTGGTTCATCACGTATCCGAACCCCACTTGCGATACCGGGTCGGCGTAGCCCACCGCGCCGCCGATACCCTGCATCCCGAAAGCCTTGTCGTCGGGTCCCAACGACAAACCGCCCGGGGTGGAGCGGCCATAGCCGAGAGCTACCCGGGATTCCCCGCCGAATACGGCGTCCGTGCCGCGTGCCTGCTCCGCGGCGTGGACGGTGATCGACTCCTCCGACACGATTCGCGTCCCGTCGAGTTTCCCTCCCCCGGCCAGCATGGCGTACATCCGGGCCACGCTGCGAGCATCACCGATGCCATTCACCGCCGGAACCTCAACCCCCCAGAAGTCGTGATCGTTGGCCAGATCGATCGGCGATCCCCGCCCCGGACCGATGAACAGGGCGGCGGCGGCGGGGTTCTCAGGTCCCCCAAGCACCCGGATAAGATCAAACGCCGGATCCGGATCGTGCAGGAGCGTCGCCACCCTCCGATGATGCTCGACGGGAAGCCCGATCCAGAAGTCAAGACCGAGCGGACCCGCCACCTCGTCCGCGAAGAACGTCCCGGGCGTTCGGCCGTCGATCCGCCGTACCAACTCGCTCACCAACCAGCCGAAGGTAATGGAGTGGTATCCGAGCCGCGTGCCCGGCTCCCAGGCAAGGGGTGCACCCGCCAACCGGGCGGCGATCTCATCGGTACGCCCCCAGCCGGAGGCATCGTCGAAGCTCACCAGGTCCCAGTACTCGGGGAAGGACGGCACCCCCACGGTATGGCTCAGAACGTGACGGACCAGCGCCCCGCCCTTGCCCCGAACCCCGAACTCGGGCCAGTAAGCGGCGACCGGTTCGTCAAGATCCATCTCACCCCGGTCAACCAGGATCTGGGCAACCAGGGCTGCCGGCCCCTTGGTCACCGAGAATACGGGCACCAGCGTGTCCTCCCCCCACGGACGATCGGAAGTGGCCATCCCACCCCAGACGTTGACCACGCACTCGCCGCCCAAGTAGGCGCAGAACTCCGCACCCACTTCACCCCTCGTGGCGAAGTTCTCCTCGAACGCGTCGACCACCGGCTCGAAGCCGACCACCGCATGCCCTCTGATGTCGGTCACCGCGCTCCTTCCCCCGCCGGCAGGAGCAGTCCCGGCCCGGGGGAACATCCGGACTGCTCGCTACGCGATGCAGGCCCCGGGTTCGGCCCGGGGCCTGCTCTCGTACGCCGAGACCTTATAGCGGCTTCATGATCCATGAGACTAGGTCCGGCCGAGCCTGGAGCTTCTGGAACCATTCCTTCTCAACCTCGAACACCCGCCAATCGGAATCGGCCGGGACGGTTTCCGCTTCGACCGCGTTCCTGTGCGAGTGGGCGATCGACAGGTCCATGTTGGTGGGAGAACCATCGGCGAAGTAATGATCCCAGGCGTCCTGGAACCGTACGTAGTCCTCGATGTTGAACAACTCCGCGATCAGATCCTCGTCGCTCACCAGTACGCCGCCCGCTCGGCGCACCGCTTCGTGCATTGGCGGGAGCACTTCGTCGGTACGGTTGTGCAGGTAGCGGGTGGTCCGGTACCAGATGGCCAGCAGACGCAACGCTGTCTCCTCGTTCGCGGCCAACCAGTCCTCGGTGGAAGCGAAAGTGCTGTACCAGAGTCCGGTCGCTCCGAATGCCTGGAACGGGGCGGCCGACACGAACTTGTCTCTCAGGTCAGGAGCGGTCAGCATCCGGTGCATCTGGATGCTGTCGCCCATGTGGTAGTCACCCTCCCCGGCGATGAACGAGGTGGAGGCAACGTTGATGTCCGCGAAGCCGATGATCTCAACGTCGTCGAGGGTGAGCCCGCCCTGTTCCAGCAGAGCCTTGAGGGTCGGAACACTGCCTGGGTCCCAGATTGTGAAGCTCCGTCCGGCGAGGGACGCGGAAAACTCCCGGTTGGCCTCGTCCAGATCACCGCCTGCGTCAACGAAGAAGTCGAGCCACGGCTTGTGTACCGGCCCGCCGACTTCGGGATCCGCGCGGCCTATCACCTGGAAACCCCTCCATTGGTATGACGTAATCCAGTTCCGGAACTCTGGAATGCTCTCGTACACACCGAACGCGCAAGCCGGGCAGGAGGCGATCACGTCAAACTCGCCTCGCTTCAGAGCAGCCGTGGGGAAGAAACCCTGGCTCGAGATGTCAAGTTCGATGTTCAACTCATCGGCTATGCCAAGCTGCTTGGAGGCGGCCCACAGGTTGAATGGATAGAACGGCCCGCCGTTGATCCGCACCGTGACGAGTGGCGCGTCCGGGATCATCGGCGCCATCTCATCCTCTTCCTCCGGCTCCACGAGCACCTCGCGTACGATCTCTCGGATCACCGTTGTCGGAGGCGCGGTCGTGGTGGGTCCGGCTGTGGTGGTAGGGGCCGCGGTCGTCGTCGGCGCCAGGGTCGTGGTCGGCGCGGCTGTGGTGGTAGGGGCCGCGGTCGTCGTCGGCGCCAGGGTCGTGGTCGGCGCTGGCTCGTCTGCCCCACAAGCGGTCGCTACTAGGGCCACCACCGCCATTATAGAAAATAATCTCCACCGCTTGAGCGAGCTTCTCACCTTGTCCTCCTATCTCGTAGGCTCCGTCCATCCTGTGCCAAAAGTTGCTCGGATCGGGCGAATCAAGGCTTTCGCGCACGGGTTAGTTGCCAAGCATGCTACCGACCAGTCCCCGATCCGTGCGTGGACTCCAGCGGGTTACTTTTGCCGATAAGTAACGAACCATCTGATCGAAGATGATCGCCATAACGCAAAAGAGTGCCACGATCATCAGCATTCCGGACGGATCAAGGTACTGGTTACGGACCAGCAAGATATATCCGAGCCCTTCCCGTGAGCCCAGAAATTCGGCCGCAACATCGAGCCCCCACGCCGAAGCCACCGCTAGACGGAGAAACCCCACCAGGTGCGGAATGATCGCCGGGATGACAACCGTCCGGTAAATGAGGAATCGGCTCGCTCCCGTCGTGAGGGCGGCCTGCACGTAGATGTGGGGAACGTTGCGGATAGCTTCCAACGTGACAAGAGTGAACATGAGGAACATACCAAGCGCCACCAGACCCACCTGGGGTAGGAAGCCGATGCCGAACCACAGAATGAACAACGGAATCAGCGCGAACAAGGGAACGGGCCGGACCAGGTTATCCAACGTGGCCTCGAAGAATCTTCTGACGAAAGGGCTGTATCCGAAGATAATGCCGGTGGTCAGACCTAGCACGCTTCCCAGGACCAACCCCAACAAGACCATCTGTAAAGACACCCACGCGGCCGACGGGATGAGGTCGATTATCTCTATCAGAGACCCGAGAACCCTGTCCGGTCCGGGGAGTTTGGCCGGATCAATGATGCCCCTCGTTAGCACGTACCAGAACACCAGCCCTATCAACGGAACCACCGACGCTTCAGCGAGCCGCCTTCCCGTCCCGACCGTACCCGGCTGCATGTGAAACTGCCTTCCCCCACTTCCCCTCACGGATCGGGAGGCGCGCCGCCCCATGGCCGTCAATTCCCCAACATGTGGCCGACCATGCCTTTTCTAGCCCTAGGGCTCCATCGTGTCAGTCGCGAGGCGGCAAACCGCACCGACTGATCGAAGATCACGGCCAGCGAGCAGAAAATGAAAACGATCAGAACGATCGAAGCGGTGTCCAGATAATACGAACCCCTGCTGATCATGATGTATCCGAGACCTTGCTGGCTTCCAGAGAGCTCAGCGGCCACGTCGAGTCCCCAGGCGTAGGCAGCCCCGAGCCGGACCGACGAAATGAGATGCGGTGTTATGGCCGGCATCACGACTGTCCGGTAGATCCGAAACCGCCCGGCCCCTGCGGTCAGGGCGGCCTTTACGTAGATTTGCGGGACATTCCGAACCGCTTCGAGGGTCGTCAGGCTCAACAACAGGAAGATACCTATCGCCACCAGGGCGACCAAGCGCACCATCTCAACCCTGAACCACAGGATCATCAGAAAGATGAATGCGATGAACGGTACCGGGCGGACCAGGTTGTCGAGAGTGGCCTCGAAGTAGCGACGGACCGCCGGGCTGTAGCCGAGTAGGAGGCCTGCCGAGATCCCGGATAGGCCGCCGATCGTCAGGCCGATCAGTACGATCCGCAGAGAAGTCCAGAGAGCACCGGGCAGATCGTCCCGGAGCTCTACTCCACTATTGAACACGGCTTCAGGCGAAGGCAGATACACCTGATCGATCCGAGAGAACCCCGGCTCCCCTGTTGTGAAGAACACTCGAAGAGCGGAGGGCAGGCTCTCGGGCTCGATCGGCATCTCTCTAGTGAGGAGGAACCACACGACCGCCAGGATTATCGGCACCACCGCGGCATGAGCGATCAGGAGGGACTGACGCGAGAAGCGCGCCTGGCCGAGCAGCGCTAGCCGACCGACACCTATTCCCATCCGGTTCCTCTCCGACGCGGGGCAGATAGTACCGACTCAACCCCCGTTCTTCATGTTTCCCACACCCCTATGAAGGGCCACTTCACGCTTGGTTTAGTGACTTTCATCGCATGCACTCGACGGGCAAGGGTCACAGTCGACTCGACAGGGGTGTCGAATCTGCCGTTATGCCAGGTTAGGGGGTTCGACAACCGGGCATCATCGGCTCGGACAACCCTGTGCAGAAAAAATGGGGGATAACCTCCGTTCCGTCACCTGTCGGCCTCCTCAACCTGGTACGGAGAGGTAGGATCAGATACCAACCCATTCGATCCCCGAACGAGGAGGAAGGCCGATGAGGCGTCGAATTGTTCTGGGGATCGTTCTCCTGCTGCTCGCTGCATGCGGGACCGGCTCGGGCCCGGCCGCCACCACTACCACCTCGACCTCCACCACACTGCCACCTACCACCACACTGCCTCCGACGACCGTGGTGGCGCCCACGGAAGGGCTTCCGGATGACTACCCGCCTGAACTGGTTCCGCCCGGTACGACCTCGGTCTACTGGGAACCGACCGGCGCCGGTACCGACGTTTTCTTCGAGTCCTCCGCTGGTTTCGACGAGGTTCTCGACTTCTTCACCAACGTACTCGAACCGCCACTCGATGTCAGGACCGAGGACGGTGTCGAGCGGGCAATCTGGGTCTACAAACCCGGCGTGGAACACATCGCGGTCATCCTCGAATACGACTCGGAAGGCCTCCACATAAGAGTGTCAGGGCTGTTCTGACCGTCACGGTCTGCGTCTCGATCGGACTGAATTGCCAAACAAGGGTGTTGCCTTGACCGGATGAACCGGGCGCACGCTGTTGCCGATGCGTGGGCCGACGTAGAGATATAGCAGCGTTCACCGTTGCACACATCAAGAAGTAGCCCGACCCGGAGTTCGACCGTGGCCAGTCTCGAACCTGGTCACAGCCCGCTGCCGCGTGCGATCAGTTCGATTCGCTTCCGGGCCGTCCAAGGCCGCACGCACAGCTGGGCGCCGACCGTGAAGAACGCCCTACATCGCTCGTCGGACCCCGCCGTTCGGCCCCGCCAGCCACGAAACCAGTTGCGCCTCCCGTCCACCGAGGCAATAATCGGCTCAGCTACCTTGGGAGGAGGAGCGATGCCTGATGGCCGTGACCCGCTTAGCAGGAGGAACTTCGTAAAGCTAGTTGGTAAGGGGGCGGTGGTGGCAGGCGCTATGCCGGCCGCGCTGGCCGCCTGCGGCGAGGACGCTCCACCCGAAACGGTGATCGTCACCGAGACCGTCATCGAGGAAAAGATTGTCACCGAGACCGTCATCGAGGAAGCGCCGACTACCACGCTCAGCCCGCGTGATGCGGGCTTGGCGTCCGAGAACGGCGCCGACCTTCTCGTATACGCCCCTCCCGGACGAGAGATCCCCACCCAGTGGCCGGGTTACCTGGGTAGGTTCCCGGAGCCGCAGTTCGCTGCCACCGCGGGAAGCTTCGCTTCGCTCGGCGAGCTGCAGTTGGGCGCTATCGAGCCGGATATCTGGAACCCGTGTTTCGCGGTGTTCGACACCGCGGTAAGCGAGGGGCTCGTCCAGCCGTGGGATACGGACCTGATCCCCAACTTCAAGGATCTGAACCCCAACCTGACCGCCGCCACCCAGCGTGACGGTCAGCAGTATGCCATTCCGCTGCTCTACGGTCTGGCGATCCCGATTTACCGGGCCGACCTCTACACACCCAAGGAGAACTCGTACTCCATCCTCTTCGATGAGGACTTGGCGGGGAAGGTCACGTGGACGGACTCGGCGGAGTGGTTCGTGGTGGCCGGGAAGCTTCCCGAGAACAACGTTGCCAACCCGCTTGATCCGACCGAGGAGGAACTGGACCGGCTGGTCGAGTTCCTGAAGGCGAAGATCCGGGTGGTGCCGGCGGCTCTGTACAGCGATCTTGCGACCAACCAAACAGATATGGCCACGGGCAACATCGTGGCGTCCTACGTAGCGCCCACCCAATGGATCGAGTTGACCAAGCAGGGCGTCGACATCGCTTTCGTCACCCCTGATGAGGGCTTCATCGGGTTCTCGTGCGGGTACTTCCTTCTCGCCGGGGCCGACCAGTACTACCACGCCCACGAGTGGGTCAACGCGGCGGTCAGCGTCGAGGCGTCCCTGACCATCTCGAATAAGTTCAACTTCGGGAACTCCAACCTGAAGGCGACCGCCGTTGACAACCCTTTGCTGGTTGACGTGATGGGTCTGGGTAACCCCTCCGCGCTGGACGGAGTTTCGCTACTAGACAAGATGCAGAACATCGACAGGCTGAACGACGCCTGGATTGAGGTCAAGGCCTCGGCGGGAGTCTGATCCGCATTCAATTCCGGTGGTCTGTCCGTCCGGTAGGCTGACGAGCCGGGCTGACCCTTGCCGTTAAGCACCGTGACACCCGAGAACGACACCTCCGAGAAGTCAGGTCGCGTGGCCGGCCTGGAGCGCCGACGCCATCGGGTAACGCGCTCCCTGCTGGCCTTGCCGCTGGGGTGGCTGCTACTTTTTTTTGTTATCCCGGTATCGCTGGTGGTGGCTTACAGCGTCGGGATTCTGGCGACCTTCACCAAGGAGGAGGGGGTCAGCTTGGAGAGCTGGCGGCTCTTCCTGTCCGGGGAAAACGTCTACATGCTGCTGTTCCTCAAGTCATTCCGGATGGCGTTGATCGTGGCCGTGGTGGTGGTGATCGCCGCCTACCCCATCTCCTACTTCCTGGCGATGATCGCCGACAAATACAAGTACTCGTTGCTGCTATTGATGATCGCTCCGTTCATGACCAACTTCTTCATGCGGGTGATGGCCTGGAAGGTGTTGCTCGGCAAGCAGGGGGTGATCAACTCCTTCCTGGTTTGGTCGGGTCTCCGCGAAGTGGGGAATCCCATCGAGAGCCTTGCCTTCGGCGAAGTCCCGGTGATGATAGTGTTGGGATACGTCTGGATTCCCTTTGTGATGCTCCCTATGTTCGCAGCCATGATCAGTATGGACCGCCGGCTGCTGGAGGCGGCCGCCGACCTAGGGGCGAGCCGATGGCGGGCTTTCTGGAAGGTGACCTTCCCGCTCAGCCTCCCCGGAGTGGTGGCGTCCTTCTTCTTCGTCTTCATCCCGACCATCGGGGAGTTCGTGGTGCCCAAGCTCGTTGGTGGGACTAGGGGTTACATGTTCGGGAGCGCCATCGACGACCTGTTCGGAATGGGCCTCGACTGGCGCACCGGCTCCGTACTTTCCCTTTGGCTGGTTATGGCCGTGTTCGTACTGGCTCTGGTATTCATGCGGTTGGTACGCTTCGGCAGGTTGGCAGAGTCATGATCGACATCGCCACCTCCCGGTGGGCCAAACGAGCCCTGATAGCGGTATTTATCTTCGAGATAATCTTCCTCTACGCCCCCATCACCATGCTCTACATTTTCTCATTCAACGAGGGCACGGTGGTGGGGTTCCCGTTCGCCGGTTTCACCTTGGACTGGTACAGGGAGGCCCTTACCAACCGAGGTCTCCTGCTTTCTATGAGAACCAGCGCAACGATCGCCCTCATGTCTAGTACTGCATCGATAGTGGTCGGCCTCTTGATGGCCATCCCTCTGGCCCGGCGCAAGTTCAAGGCAAAGGCGCCGATCATGGCGCTGGTGCTCAGTCCTCTCGTGGTACCCCATCTCGTGTTCGGGGTTGCGTTGCTGATCACCTTCAGGAGCGTTGAGGTTCTGACCAACGGAGCTTTCGAGTTCCCCTTATCACTTCCTTCCGTAGCGATTGGCCACGTCGTGGTTTTGATGCCGCTTATAGTCTTGATCCTGATACCCCGTCTACAACGAATCGATGCTCACCTCGAGGAGGCGGCCGAGGACTTGGGCGCCAGCGGGTGGCGAACCTTCCGGAGCGTGATCCTTCCACTGATCGCGCCGGCTCTGATGGCGGCATACGTGATCTCGTTCATCATCTCGTTCAACGAGTTCGCGGTGGCGGTATTCGTGAGCGGACCTACCACCACCTTCCCGATCTACGTGCTGGCCCAACTCCAGTATCCGGTGGACGTGCCCCAGGTCATCGCTATCTCGGTCATCGTCGTAACCATCTCCCTGCTGGTGGTGGTGGGCGCCGAGGTGCTACGGCGAGTGTTCGAGCGGCGGTACCGGGTACTGAACCAGACCGCCGGACTGCTCGGCGTGGCCGACGCCGATACGGAGTGAGCATGAGCGTCCGCCGGGAACGGAAAGCGTAATGTCGGATCGGGCATCTTTGCTCCAGCCCTACTCCCGGAAGACTCACGCTTGGGCGGGTGTCGATCTCGAACGCAACGTCGAGATGCAGACCAGGGACGGAGTGACGTTGAGAAGCGACATCTACCGACCGCTCGGTGACGGCCCGTGGCCGGTCCTGCTCCACCGAACACCCTACGGTAAGGACTTCGTCCACGACGGTCACTACTTACACCCCGGCTGGTACGTACGGAGTAGCTTCGTTGTGGTGGTACAGGACGTGAGGGGCAGGTTCGGATCGGATGGCGCTTTCACTCCCTATCTCAACGAGGCGTCCGACGGATACGACACGGTGGAATGGGCGGCCGGTTTGGAGGGTTCCAACGGCCGGGTGGGAATGTACGGGGCGAGCTATCCAGGGATGGTCCAGTATCTGGCGGCGGTCGAAAGCCCTCCGAGCCTCGGAGCGATCTCTCCCACCGTTGCCGCTGCCGACCTGTACAGCCATTGGACCTACGAGGGGGGCGCCCTGCGCATGTTCGTCCCCCACTGGACGGCTGCCCTTCTTATGGAAATCGGCATGCGGCGTGGCCAGCCCGATCTGACCGCCCGCGGTAGGGCTATCAGGTCAGTGCCTTCGCAGGCGGGTGCATGGCTGGGCTCGGCGGCACCGGTGGAGTTGGATCCGCTCGAGCACGCCGACTTCTACAGGGAGTGGCTGGAGCATCCCACCAATGACGCTTTCTGGAAGGAACGCAGCGCTCTCCACCGCATGGACTCGGTGCAGTGCGCGGTTCTCCACATCGGGGCCTGGTTCGACACCTTCCTCGAAGGCGCCCTAGCGGCCTACCGGGAGTTGGCTTCCCGACCGGACGGCCCTGAGCAATGGCTGATCATCGGTCCGTGGGGACACCTCCCGGGCGGTGAGCGTATAGGAGACCTGATTCTCGGACCTCAGGCCAGAGGTACTGTGAATCTCGACCAGGTTCAGGTCGACTTCTTCCACCGCCATCTCGGTGCGAGCACTTCGGCAAGCGACGAGAGTCGGGTCCGCTACTACGTGTTGTTCGAGAACCGCTGGCGTGACACCCCGACATGGCCGCCTTCCGGGACAGAAACCACTCTCTATCTCCGTTCGGATGGAACCGCCAACACAGTGGGCGGTGACGGCCGGCTCGATCAGCTACCTCCGGAGGCGCCGGAACCGGCTGACCTGTATCACTACGTTCCCCGCATCCCGGTGGCGGCAGCCGGTGGACACACCTGCTGTGACGAGAACGCCATGCCGGCCGGACCGCGCAGCCAGCACTTCCTGGAGAGGCTGCCCGAAATACTTGTCTACTCGACCGAGCCTTTCGCCGAAGAGGTCACTATCGCCGGTCCGGTCACGGCCCGGTTGTGGACCGCTACCGAAGCGGTCTCGGCCGACTACGTAACCCGCCTCTGCATGGTCCGCAACGGCAGGTCGCTGAACATCAGCGACGGGATAAGGCGGATGCCCGCCGAGGACCTTGCTCAGGCGCGGGACGGGGATGGTGTAGCTCAGGTTGAGATTCGGATGCAGTCCACCGCCGCGCTGATCCGCCCCGGCGACCGGTTGCGTCTTCATGTCACCAGCGGCGCCTTCCCGGCTTTCGACATCAACCCGCAGACCGGGGCCCTGCCCGCCACGACCCCGACCTGGGACGGGATGGCTGCCATGCACGGTGTCTGCCACGAGCCGGGACGGGAGTCATCGCTAATCTTCACACTGACCAAGGAGAGGGATCATGACGGCTAGCTCCTCGCCGATGCCCGATGTCGGGATCCGCCTCGAGGGCGTAACCAAGCGATTCGGGGAGGTAGTGGCGGTCGACAACGTCGACATCGTCATCCGTGAAGGGGAGTTTTTCTCCTTGCTGGGACCGAGTGGGTGTGGCAAGACGACCAGCCTGCGCATGATCGCAGGGTTCGAAGCTCCAGACGCCGGTCGGGTCCTGCTGCGTGACAAGGACGTAAGTGGGGAGCTTCCCAGCAAGCGCAACGTGAATATGGTGTTCCAGCACTATGCATTGTTTCCCCACATGAACGTCGAGGAAAACGTCACGTTCGGGCTGCGCGTCGCCGGGGTCCGAAGGAATGAACGCGTCAAGCGAGTGACTGAAATCTTGGAGATCGTCCGTATGCCCGGTTTCCAGAAGCGCAAGCCATGGCAGTTGTCGGGCGGGCAGCAGCAGCGGGTCGCCCTCGCCCGAGCGCTGGTCAATCGACCTTCGGCTCTCCTCCTCGACGAACCCCTAGGCGCCCTTGACGTAAAGCTGCGCCGCGAGATGCAATTGGAGCTGAAGGCCATCCAGCATGAGTTGGGTACCACCTTCGTGTATGTCACCCATGATCAGGAGGAGGCGCTCACCATGTCGGACCGCATTGCGGTCATGAACCTGGGCAGGGTTGAGCAAACCGGTACTCCACGGGAGATCTACGAGCAGCCACAGTCGTCCTTCGTGGCCGGCTTCATCGGTTCCCTCAACGCTATGAGTTTAGTGGTCGAGCAATGCCGCGACGGCATGGGTATAACCCCGGTCGGTGGTGGTCGGATTATGGCTCGGGTGGGGGATTCCTCTAAACCTGGCGCCGCGTTGAGAGTGGCGGTCCGTCCCGAACAGATAGCACTGGGTCCGCCGAACGCGCCCGTCCACCCGGACGGTTCGGTCGTGGTCGGAACTATCGAGGAGGTGATCTACCTGGGGGCGGTAAGTCTCTTCCATCTCGGAGTCCCTGGCTTGGACCGGCTGGTCAGCCAGCGCATGTCACATGAAGAGGAGTCCGCCTTCCAGGTCGGCGACCGCGTGTCCGCCTCGTGGGAGTCCGTCCACACCTTGGTGCTCGAGGCGAATCCAGACACCTGATCGGTCGGAAGTTAACATCAAACGGAGCATCATAGGTACGGTATATAGTTATTGGATATGATTCCAACATTGCTTCTGCGGTATTCCCGGACGCGTGGTCAACTACGGAGGACGCAGTTCCGCCTAACCCCCGCCCCCGCCCAAACCTACATGACGGCCCTCGCTAACCCACGCTCTCTGCCGCAGTTCTGCTGACCCCCACAGCCCACCAACCGGCCCCGGCAAGGCCCCCCGGTAGATTCAGGGCTAGCCTGATCGCGCGGCAAGGAGGAATACGTGATCGCAAGCGCGGACCCGTTTCAGGATATGTTCAGGAACATTATGTCGAACTTCGCGTCCAGCGTGACCGTGGTCACCAGTTTCGCCCAGGGTCGGCACCACGGGCTAACCGTATCCGCCTTCACGTCCGTGTCGCTCGATCCGCCCCTGATCCTGATCTGTATCGATCATGCATCTCACAGCATCGACGCCTTGCGGATCGCGCCCGGCTTCACCGTGAACATGTGCCGCGAAGGCACCGCGGAGGTCGCCAAACTGTTCGCATCCAAGCACCCCGACAAGTTCGCCGGACTGGTGGCGCGGGAACCCGAATACGACGGAGCGGGGCTGGTCCTCCCGGCCGATTCTTACGCCTCCCTCGAGTGCCGAACCGTCGAATCGCTGGAGGCGGGCGATCACACCGTCTTCATCGGCCACGTCGAACACGCCTCATACCACCAGACCGCCCAGCCGCTTCTCTACTGGCAACGGGAGTTCCGTCGGCTCAGAAACGACTGATATATCTCGCCACACGGTCCCTCCGTCGTCGCCCTTGATCCAACCGAGCCTTCCTCTCCACATCCGGCAGCCGTGAAACGGCGCCTCTCTACAAGGTCGATTATTTGTCACAGCCATCGACTAGGTATGCGAGTACAGACCGCGGAACAAGGAGAGAATTACATGGATGTGACTACAATACCGCGAAAGGGGATATCCAGGCTGCACGATTCTGAGCGGAAACGAGGTCTGCATCATGGCGAGCTATGAACTCCATCGTGGAGACGTTTCGGAGGCCTATTCCTGGTGGCCGGCCCCGGCCACCATCATTTCGGACGGCGCCTATGGCGTAGGGGGTTTCCCAGGGGATCCGCGCACCCCGGATGGCATCGTGGATTGGTATCGGCCGCACGTCTCAGAATGGGCGAAACATTCTCAACCGGCCACGACTCTCTGGTTTTGGAATACGGAACACGGATGGGCGTCGGTACATCCAATTGCTGCTCGAACATGGTTGGAAGTACGAACAGGCAATCGTTTGGGACAAGGGAATACGCCACGTTGCGGGAAACGCCAACGGCAAGACGTTACGGAGGTTTCCGGTTGTGACCGAAGTCTGTGTCCTCTATTCCCGTGAACTCATGTTGCCGACAGAGGATGGTGTGCTGCCGGCCCAGCAGTGGCTCCGGCATGAGTGGCGCCGTTCAGGACTACCTCTGTACCGCGCCAACGAAGCATGCGGGGTCCGAAACGCAGCTACCCGTAAATACCTGACCACCGACTGGCTCTGGTACTTCCCGCCCCCGGAGATGGTGGAGCGAATGGCACGCTACGCGAACGAGTACGGGCGTCCCACATATCGCCCATACTTCTCGTTAGACGGGACCCACATGATCAAGGGTGATGATTGGGGTGCCTTGCGGTATCGGTGGAACTTCGAGCACGGCCTTACCAACGTATGGAGCCACCCACCCGTAAACGGCAAGGAACGGTATCGAGCAAATGGCCGCCGATCTGCCCCACGGAACTCGAACCCGGGATCGCAGGCTGCGGCACACCTCAACCAGAAACCACTCAAATTGATGAAGCGACTTATAGAAGCATGCACGACCGTTGACGATGTCGTTTGGGAACCGTTCGGTGGTCTCTGTACCGCCTCTGTTGCGGCCGTTGAGTTGGGTCGGCACGCCTTTGCGGCGGAAATCGTCGATTACTTCGCCCAAGTAGCGGCGGATCGTCTAGCCAGAGCGAGCGGAAGCGGTGACTAGCACAGCCGGGCGTGGACGGGACTCCGGCAGTCGATTGGATGTGCTCTGCGCCGGTGTCGAGAAAGCCTTGCATGCGTTACCCGCTCGCAGGAAGGAGTCTCCTGCTCTCGCTAGTCTGTCACAAGCCGAAGTCGTGGTCGATGAAGGCTTGGAGAGTGGCCGCGTTCAGTTGGCCCTGTATCTGGCGTACCACGGCGCCGTCGGCGTCGATCAGGTAGGTAACCGGTAGCCCGATGAAGGGATAGCCGTTCTTAACGGTGAGCGCCTCGTCGATTCCGAGCGGGTAGGAAGCCTTCACCTCGGCTGCGAACGCCTCGGCCGGGCCGCGAGCGTCCTCCACCGCCACTCCGATAAAGGCAACCCACGGGTTGGTCTCGGCGACGTGGGAGAACTCCGGTATCTCCCTCCGGCATGGAGTGCACCAACTAGCCCATAGGTTCAGGACCACCGGCCTCCCGTCAACCGACAGGTGTCGCGAAAGCACGAATTCGGCGCCGTCGAACAATTGAACGACTATCTCGGGGGCCGGCTCACCCGCCAGCGCCCCCACCGGGAAACTCTCTACATCGATAACCGGTGACGCGCCTTCGAGCACCCCGGGTACGCTGCTGCTGACATCAGGGGCAGGGTCGACCGGCCCGCGGTCCGCCCGCAGGAACAGTAACCAGCCCGCCGTCGCCACCAACACAGCGATCACGGTGGTTAGCGCGACCCGTCGCCGCGCCGGGGGAGCGGCTCTTTCAGGAACGCGGTTCAGCTGCTGATCGGGGCCCGATTCATCCATGCCTGAGAGGATACCGGTGAACAACCGTAAGTCGGCTCGGCGCCGGAGAGGGGACTACCTAGCCGGTGGAAGCCATTTCCTTCAAGACCGTGTGGAGAATGCCTCCGTTCCGGTAGTAGTCCACCTCGACCGGGGTATCCATCCGTACCAGGGCCCTGAACGATCTCGCCGGACCGCCGCCGCGCACGTTGATCGTAACCTCGCTGCGGGGTCGAAGCTCGTCGTCGACATCTATATCGAACTCCTCGGTTCCGTCAAGTTCAAGCGAGTGAGCGCTCTCGCCGGCCAGAAACTGGAGAGGGAGTATTCCCATGCCGATCAGATTCGAACGATGGATACGCTCGTAGCTTTCTGCTATCGCCGCCTTGACGCCTAGGAGGAACGGGCCTTTGGCGGCCCAATCCCGGCTGGACCCCATCCCGTAATCGTTCCCGGCGATAACGATGGTGGGGATTCCCGCCGACCGGTAATTCATGGCCGCCTCGTAAATCGTTTTGACCTGCCCGTCCCCGAAATCGGTCGTCCATCCGCCTTCAGTGCCGGGCGCCAGAAGGTTCCGGACCCGCAGGTTGGCAAAGGTACCTCGCGCCATCACCCGGTCGTTGCCCCGCCGGGATCCGTAGCTGTTGAACATCAACTCCGATACCCCGCACTCTTGCAGATATGCGCCGGCCGGGGTGTCCGCAGGAATGGCCCCCGCCGGGGAGATGTGGTCGGTGGTTACCGAGTCTCCAACCATTACCAGCACGCGGGCGCCGTGGATCGCCTTGATAACACCCCTCTCCGTTGTTAGACCATCAAAGAAAGGCGGCGCCTGTATGTAGGTACTGGAGGTATCCCAGTTGTAGAGGTCGGATGGCTCCGTATTGATCTGCCGCCATTCGGGCGGACCCTCGAACACAGTGGAGTACTGCTCGGTGAACTGTTCGGGAGTGATAGAACGGGAAACGATGGCCGCAACCTCGGAGGGATCGGGCCAGATGTCTCTCAAATAGACGTCCCGACCGTCCTTATCCTGGCCGAGCGGCTCCGTCATCAGGTCGATGTCGATCCTTCCGGCCAGAGCGTAAGCCACGACCAGGGGAGGCGAAGCCAGGTAGTTGGCCCTGATGTGAGGGCTGATCCTGCCCTCGAAGTTACGGTTTCCCGAAAGCACCGACGACACCACCAGATCGTGACTCTCGATGGCGTCGGCGATCGGTTGGGGGAGAGGGCCCGAGTTTCCGATACAGGTCGTGCAGCCGTATCCCACGTTGAAGAAGCCGACCGCTTCCAGATCCTCCATGAGGCCGGCCCGCTCCAGATACTCGGTCACCACTCTGGAACCCGGAGCGAGAGAGGTCTTCACCCACGGTTTACGGACCAGTCCCATTTGCCTTGCCTTGCGAGCGGCTAGGCCGGCGCCCACCATCACGTCGGGATTGGAGGTGTTGGTACAGCTGGTTATCGCCGCGATGACAACCGCCCCGTTTGCCAGATCGAAGGTCTCTCCATCTGCCGTGACCTCTTCGGCGCCGCCGGAGCGACCGTGACCCGCAAAGGTAGTTTCCCGATCCTTGGCCCATTGCTCGCTCATCCCCGAAAGCGCGATCCGGTCTTGGGGCCGGCGCGGCCCGGCCAGGGAGGGCTCGATGCTACCCATGTCCAACTCCAACTCGGAGGAGTAGACGATCTGGCGGCTGTCATCCCGCCACATTCCCTGCGACCTGGCGTACTGTTCCACCGTTTCGATCAGTTCGGGCGGTCGTCCTGTCAGCTCCAGGTAGGCAATGGTCTGGGAATCCACCGGAAAGAACCCGCAGGTGGCCCCGTATTCCGGCGCCATGTTGGCGAGGGTGGCCCGATTGGCGACCGGCATCGAGTCGAGACCGGGACCGTAGAACTCGACGAACCGTCCTACCACCCCATGCTCGCGGAGCATCTCTGTCACCCGCAAGACCAGATCGGTAGCGGTCGAGCCTTCCGGAAGCCTACCGGTGAGCCGCATTCCCACCACCTCCGGAACCAGCATGAAAATCGGTCTCCCGACCATTGCCGCCTCGGCTTCGATCCCGCCTACTCCCCATCCCAGCACACCCAACCCGTTAATCATCGTGGTATGCGAGTCGGTACCCACCACCGAATCCGGATACAACTCGGTACCGCCATCCCACACCACCTTGGCAAGGTATTCGAGGTTGACCTGGTGGACGATTCCGGTGGCGGGCGGTACCACCCGGAAGTTGTCGAACGCCGACTGACCCCATTTGAGGAAGCCGTACCTTTCCTGGTTCCGTTCGAACTCCCGCCGGGAGTTGATGGTCAACGCAAGGCTGGAGTTGAACGCATCAACCTGGACGGAATGGTCGATGACCAGATCGCATGGAACCAGCGGGTTAACCTTCCTCGCCTGTGCGACATCGCCGGTCATCCCGACGATCGCATCGCGCATCGCGGCAAGGTCCACCACGGCCGGCACTCCTGTGAAGTCTTGCAACACCACCCTGCCGGGCGAGAACGGGATTTCCGTCTCGGCCACCTTGGCGCCGTCGTATGACGCCAACGCGATAACGTCCTCGGGAGCGACGATCCGGCCGTCGCAATTCCTTAGAGCTGCTTCGAGCAACACTTTGATCGAGTACGGCAGGGTTTCAATATCTCCGTGGTCTCGGAGTGCGTCCAAGCGGTGGATCACCCGGTCACCCAAAGGTGTCGAAACTTTGGCGGCCGCCTTAAACGGATTCTCGTGGGTTGTACTTGCCATGGTCCTCGCTCCCCCTCGTCTACGTCACATTAAGTTGCGAATCGCATACCGATTGTAAATGCCTAAAACCCCCGAAGCCGGTTTACACCGCTTGATTCTCCCGGCGACACCGTACGCGCCGGAGCCTTCAGCATTGCGGCTCGTACCTGCTGTCCGGCGTCCGTTGAATTCACGTAGCGTGGCCTCCCCACCCTGCCGGTGCGTTCTAGGCATCCGAACGAGATGTCCGGCGAACGGCTTATGATGGGAGTAGGCAAGCTAGACAGGGGTCGTGATGGTCGCAATCGAGGCATACGAACACCGCATCCCCTGCCGCCGATGAACAATTCTCGAGACAAGTTGGTGGCCGACGCTCTGGCCGGGACCACGGATCCAATCCTCAATCGCCCGTTGCATACCCTCGGCTACATCCGGTCGGTGCGCGTCAAACGCCTCGGGACAGCCGTCATCGATCTGGCCCTGCCCGTTCCCGGCGCTCCCGGTCACCGATTGATCGAAGCCGTTACCGTCGCAGCCGGCTCGGTCGCCGGGATCCGCTCGGTCCGGGTCGAACATCATCTGATGACCGACGACGACCGGATGGAGCTGATGACGACGGTGCGGGGGGAGAAACGACCGGTCGGAGGACCGGGTTCCTCCACATTCGTGGTGGCGGTTTCCTCGGGCAAGGGGGGAGTCGGCAAGTCGTCGGTGACCACCAATCTCGCGGTCAGCCTCGCCTCGCAAGGGCACACGGTGGGAGTCATCGACGCCGACGTGTGGGGCTATTCGATACCCAGAATGCTGGGCGCTGACGGCGCTCCGGTGGTGATAGCGGATTCGATCCTGCCTCTACGAGCGTACGGGGTGTCGGTGATCTCCATCGATTACTTCGTACCCGAAGACCAAGCGGTAGTCTGGCGAGGTCCGATGCTCCATAAGGCGTTGGAGCAGTTCCTTACCGACGTGTTCTGGGACGATCCTGACTTCCTTCTGATCGATATGCCCCCAGGCACCGGCGACGTCGCTATCTCCATCTCGCAGTTCGTTCCTAGGGCCAGGGTCCTGCTGGTTACGACTCCCCAACCCACCGCCCGTCGCGTTGCGTCCCGCGCCGCTCGTATGGCGGATCGTGTGGACCAGAAGCTCATCGGTGTGGTGGAGAACATGAGTTGGTTCACCGGAGACGACGGTAAACGCTACCCGATCTTCGGTGAGGGAGGTGGAGCGGCCCTGGCTGCCCAGTCGGGGGTGGAACTCTTGGCCCAGATCCCGATCCTTACCGAAATGAGAGCCGGCGCCGATAGGGGAGAGCCTGTCAGTGTATCCGCCCCCGATAGCGAAGCGACCACCGCTTTCGCCGCCCTGGCCCGTCACCTGGTCAAGACCCGGCCTCGGATCAGAACCCATCCTGAACTGCGAATCGGCTGAGGTTCGCAACCGGGACCGGCAGGCCGACCACGCCGATTCATAACCGACGGCTTGTCCCGGAATCGAGTCCTACGAGGTGAAGGACACGGTCCCCCTGAACCCGCAGATAGGCCAGGCCGGAGGGGAGTCGACCTAACAGGGGGCGCAGGATCACCATCGCTTCCCGTGCCCGTGCCTTCGCTCCCAAACGTCGCAAGGTTCCCCCGGGTAGAGATAGAGGAACCTCGGCATAAACAGCCTTTAATCCATCCAGCATGGCGGCTACCGCTTGTGGCCATCGAGCCGGGTTACCGCACCGGACCACCACCAACCGATCAGGGCGCACACCTGCCTCCCACGCCGCCAACGGGCAAACCCATCCCCGAACGTCTACCACCGCCACCCACCCATCTCAGGTTGTCGGTTGTTTCTGGTAGACATTCGAATAACAATGGAGGCTGTTGACGCCACGCGATGCAGGGAGGGTGACGGTCGGTAAACGCAACCTGACGCTGGGTATCGACCTGGGCGGAACCAAAATGGCGCTGGCCCTTATCGACGCGGCCGGACGTATTGTCGATTTCCGGTCAATGCCCCGACCAGCCACGGCCGAAGCGATGGACGTTCTCCCGGTGGAGGCGGCCGAGGAGATGATGGATTCCGGAGTCCTGGCAATAGGAATCGGCGCCGCCGGTCTGGTCGATGCAGATGAGGGGGTACTGATCTGGGGACCCAATGTCGAAGGTAGAAAGGTGCGCTTCCGTGAGATCTTCGAGCGTGAGATGGGGCTCCCCACCGTGGTGGACAACGATGCCAATCTCTCCGGGTTTGCCGAGTCACGCATCGGTGCCGCGCGCGGGTACAACCATATCTGCATGATCACGCTCGGTACGGGCATAGGCGGTAGCTGGATAATCAACGGTGATCTGTATCGGGGGCGGGCGTTCGCGGGCGAGATCGGCCATATGCCGGTGGATGTGGGTGGACCGCTGTGTACGTGCGGTCAGCGAGGGTGCTGGGAGACATTCGCGTCCGGGAGGCGCCTGGATCAGATGTCCAGGGATCTGGTCGCCACCCGACCCGACGGTTTGGTTGCAAAGCTGGCCGAAGGAACCACGCCGGTCGGTCTGCACCTCACCCGTGGAGCGATTGAAGGGGATCCCGACGCCTTGGAATCTCTCAAAGAGATGGCACGGTGGCTGGGCTTGGGCATCGCAGGGCTCGTTGCCGCCTTCGATCCTGAAGTGGTGGTCATCGGGGGTGGCGTATCGATGGCCGGAAATCTCTTCCTCGACGAGGCTCGGGCAGCGTTCCAGGATGCTCTAGAGGGAGCGGATCATCGAGAGCCGACCCCGATCGTGTGTGCGGAACTCGGCGAGGACGCGGGCGTTATCGGCGCCGGGCTATACGCGCGGGAGCGTCTGCTGTGATCCGCGATTGGCTCAAGCGCGTGTTTTCCGATCCGGACATTCGGGATAAGGCGCGCACTGTCCTAATGGTCGGGCCGAATCTGGCCAAGTTGATGATCGGCTTGGCCAGGGATCCGCGAGTTCCACGCCGGGTCAAGATATTGGCGGCCGCCGCGGCCGCCTACATAGTTTCCCCCGTGGATCTGGTACCGGACTTTATTCCCTTTATCGGACGCTCGGATGACATCGTGATCGTGGCTCTGGTGCTTGACTCCCTCATCCAACAGGTCGGTCTACCGGTCATCAAGGAACATTGGGATGGTCCGGACGAGGTGCTGGCCGTGGTCGTGGATGTGGTGGACGTGATCGCGGGGCTGGTTCCTCGTCCGGTAAGGATCGCCGTCAACGCTTATATGCGTCGCTGACGACCATCGGGCTGTGCCCGGCCTGTCGTGTCGGCGCACATGCCGAACGTCGGCGTCCCCGAAACCGGTCCGGGCCCTGGTTAAGCTTCGGAGCGAATCCGAAGGTTCATGACTGAACCGGCGAAGAGGCGTTCGTGGCCTCAACGGGAGCGAGCCTTTCCGTTAAGAGGATCAGGTTTAGGTACTTTGTTGGTCTGATAAGAGGTATGGAATGAAATACGACCTGGATACCTTACGGGGAGACGTATTCGGTGGTCTCACCTCCGCCGTTGTGGGTATCCCGGTTGCTCTCGGCTTCGGAATCGTTTCCGGTTTGGGACCGTTGGCCGGAATGTACGGCGCCATCGCGGTCGGTTTCTTCGCAGCGGTGTTCGGCGGAACCCGCTCTCAGATATCCGGTCCGACAGGTCCGATGGCGGTAGCTATGGCAGTGATAGTTACCAGCTATGCGGATAGCCTCGCCGAGGCCTTCACGATCGCCGTCATGGCGGGTCTGTTACAGATCCTGCTCGGCACGATAAGGATCGGCCGTTTCGTCGCCTATACGCCCTATTCGGTTATCTCGGGCTTCATGTCCGGTATCGGGCTGATCATCCTCATCTTGCAAAGCCTGCCCTTCCTCGGGGCGTCGGTTGCCGAAGGTGGTCCGTTGGCTGCGATCCGAGCCTGGCCGGAGGCTATAGGAAATCTGAATATCGGTGCAGCGGTCATCGCAACGGCCACGTTGGTGGTGGGCGTATTCTGGCCCACCCGGCTGCGGAAATACCTTCCCCCGACTCTGGTTGCTCTAGGGGTCGGAACCGTTATCGGTCTGTTATGGGCGGGTGAGGTGCCTGTCATAGGCGATGTACCTACCGGACTACCGGAGTTCAGATTTCCTGTATTCTCGGTCGATCTAATACTGGGAGCTCTCCAGCCCGCCTTCACTCTCGCTCTACTCGGCTCGATCGACAGCTTGCTCACCTCGTTGATAGCCGACTCGATGACCCGGACCAGCCACAAGCCCAACCGCGAGCTGATAGGTCAAGGAATCGGCAACATGGTTGCGGGGTTTCTCGGAGGGCTTCCCGGCGCCGGCGCCACCATGGGCACGGTGGTGAACCTTCGAGCCGGAGGGCGCACCCCCGTGTCGGGCATGATTCGATCTGCGGTGTTGCTGGCTCTGGTGCTGGGACTCGGGGACCTTGTCGAATCGATCCCGCACGCGGTCCTGGCGGGGATACTGATGAAGGTGGGGTGGGACATCATCGATTGGCGTTTCCTTACCCGGATCCACCGTATCCAGAAGGACCATCTCCTAGTGATGATCGTGACCCTGGGGTTGACGGTGTTCCTGGATCTGGTCACCGCGGTGATTCTCGGCCTGCTCGTGGCGGGCATGGTGGCGGCGCGCCAGTTTGAACGCCTCGAACTGGACAGCGTCCTATCGGTGCCGTTGCTGGACCAATCCTTCCTGGACGGCCATGAAGGGGATGATTTCTCGGCACGGGTGGGTTTGGTGGCCTTCCGAGGCAACTTCACCGTTGCGTCGTCCGGAAAGATGATCAGCACCGTAAGCGTTGACATACGTGACCATGAAGTGGTAATCCTCGACTTCTCGAAGACATCGTTCATTGATGACAGCGCCGCTCTGGTAATCGAGCAACTGATCGACTCCGCCATTGCGGAGGACACCGACTGTATCGTTGCCGGGTTAACGGGTACGCCGGCCTCCGTCATGGATGCATTGGACGTCCTCCGCCATGTCCCTACCGATCGAATCGTTGCGGACATAGAGGAAGGTCGCCGGGTTGCCCATCGTTTGCTCGAGCTACGGGAATCCTGATCGAAGACCATGATCATCCGCCCTGGTTACAAGAAGACGGAGGACCGGGCCGCATGCCGGTAACCCGAGCGAGGTCGGCGGAGTCGAAGATGAGCGTGAGGTACGCAGTTCTCTTTCCAGGCCAGGGAAGCCAGCGGGTCGGGATGGGCGCCGATCTGTTCCGTTCGCGCCCCGATCTTCTGATCGAAGCCGCGGATCGAGTGCTGGGGTGGTCGCTCCGAGAAGTGTGCCTTGAAGGACCCGAGGACCGTCTGACCGCCACCGAACACGCTCAACCGGCTCTCTACGCCCTCTCTTATGCCCTATGGAAGGAACTGGCTGAACGGGCAGGGCGCCTTCCCGCTGCGGCTGCGGGGCATTCGCTCGGCGAGTACACGGCTCTGGCAGCTGCCGGTGCGGTGTCATTCGAGGACGGATTGGAACTAGTGGCGGCCCGAGCCCGGGCGATGGCGGAGGCCGTTCAGGAGGAGCCATCCGGCATGGCCGCGGTGTTGGGGGCGACCGCAGAACATGTCGAGCGGATAGCGGCCGACCGCCGGTCGCGGGGCGGACGGTTATGGATTGCCAATCGAAACGCACCGGGACAGATCGTTCTCTCCGGGAGTTCGGAGGACATTGATTGGGTGGTTGCAAACGGACGCCGGCTGCGTCTCCGGCGGGTGGTGAAGCTCAACGTAGCCGGGGCGTTCCACTGCCCTTTGATGGAGTCGGCCCTACCAGGCCTGCAAGACGCATTGGATTCGGTGCGGATAGGAGCTTCTGTCTTTCCTGTGTGGTCCAACGTGACCGCTAGTCCCCACATTGCGGGTGAGGAAAGCCGGATGCTTGCCCGCCAGCTGATCGCACCCGTTCGTTTCTCTGCCTCGCTACGGTCTATGGCCGCATCGGGAGTGGAAACGTTCGTTCATATCGGGCCGGGCGATGTCACGGCAGGGATGGCCAGGCGAACGGTCAAAGGATCGAGAACCCTGGCTGTCTCGTCCGTCGCGCAAGCGGAAAAGACTGCCGGCGATCTCGTCGTCTAGCCTCGATTATTCATGGATGGGGCTTTGGAGGATGAGTGGAGCAGATGCCGTAAAAGTGCCCTGAACAGGCAATATATCTGTCCGGGGCGTTTCCCGTCCCGGTCTGGTGTGGGGAGATTCATCTGCCGGGTGAACAGTGGGATTCTCCTGATTACCGGGGTTGAATCGGCGTTATGTGCCTCGATGTGTGGGAAACCCGAACGATCAGGCTAAAAGTGGTGGACTTCCATTGGGAGGGGTTCACCTCCCGGAATACAATAGGAAAGCTTCTTGATACAACGAGGGCCGGCTTAACCTAGCCGGTAGGCTGCGAGCCGCCATTTGAAGAGACGGTTTCGGTCCGAACAGGACACAGTCATGAGTTGGGCTAGATTCCCGTGAAAGAAGGACTGGGACCATATGCTGCGGTACGCGGAAATTACCGGATGGGGCAAGGCGCTGCCTCCGACTGTGCTCTCCAACTCCGATCTTGAACAGATAGTCGATACCAGCGACGATTGGATTACCAGCCGAAGCGGGATCAAGGAGCGGCGTATTTCTCATGTGCCGGCCTCCGATCTAGGCGCTCTGGCTGCTCGTCGGGCTGCGGCGGCGGCCGGGATCGGCGTTGGGGATATAGATCTGATCCTAAATGCGACCTGTACTCCCGAGTCCATCATTCCTGCTTCGGCCTCCTACATACAAGCGAAGCTCGGGGCGAGTCGTTCCGGCGCTGTGGATGTCAATGCCAACTGCTCGGGGTTTGTTTACGGGTACGTAATGGCCGATTCGATAGTTCGTTCCGGGGCAGCTCGAACGGTAGTGCTGGTAGGAGTGGAGCGTCTCAGTTGGTTGGTTGACTATACCGACCGAAGTACTTGCATACTGTTCGGTGACGGCGCGGGAGCAGTGGTGATCCAGGCGACGAGCGAACCTGCCGGAGTGCTCGCCTCGGAGCTAGGGGTTGACGGAACGATGGCCGACATACTGTGCGTCCCGAACGATGGAACTATCGAACCCGGCTCGGCGAGTCCTCGAACCCGGTTGGTCATGCAAGGTTCAGACGTGTTTCGTCGGGCGGTCACGGCGATGGCCGATGCGTCCGAAAGCGTGGTGAAGCAGGCCGGGTGGGAACTTGATGACATCGACCTCCTGGTACCACACCAGGCCAACCAGCGAATAATCGACGCTACGGCGAGACGACTCAAGCTGGATCAATCGCGGGTGTTTCTCAACATCCATGCATACGGCAACACAAGCGCCGCGACCATCCCGATCGCTCTGACCGAAGCCATCGAAGCGAGAAGGGTGCCCTCCCGCGGGAACCTGGTGTTCGCGGCATTCGGGGGAGGGCTTACCTGGGCGGCTGCCGCGGTGCGGTTCGGAGAACGCGTCGAACCTGTCGAAATGATCGAGGATGAGCTCCCCGGAACCGACCGTACCGTGTGGGAGTTGATCCAGCCGAACTTCGACTATTACGGTCGGCTGGATAGGCGATGAGCCGGGTAGCTCTTGTTACCGGAGGGTCCCGCGGTATCGGCAGGGCCGTCTCTCTCAGACTTGCCGCCAAGGGTCACGCGGTGGCTGTCAACTACCGGGCCCGAGACGAGTCGGCAATGCGGTTGGTCAAGACAATCGAGGCGTCGAACGGGGTGGCGGCGCCGTTCAAAGCGGATGTGAGTCGTCCGGACGAGGTCGACAGACTGTTCGCCTTGATCGAGGAGAGGCTGGGCCGTCCCGAAATACTGGTCAACAACGCCGGAGTTACCTCCGATAGCCTGCTGGTTAGGCTGGACGAGGAGCGCTGGGACAGGGTGATGGACATCAACCTGAAGTCGGTCTACCTATGCAGCAAAGCGGTTCTTCGGGGCATGCTGCGAGCGCGGTGGGGGAGGATCGTATCCTTGGCTTCTGTCGCAGGAATATCAGGGAATCCCGGCCAGACCAATTACGCAGCCTCGAAGGCCGGTGTGATAGCGTTTTCCAAGTCGCTGTCGAAAGAGGTGGGTTCCAGGGGTATTACGGTTAACGTAGTCGCGCCCGGTTTCATTGACACCGAACTCACCGCCGGGTTACATAAGCGGGTCGTTGACCAGGTACTCTCAGGCACCAGCCTCCGACGGTTAGGTAGACCGGACGAGGTTGCTTCGGCTGTCGGGTATCTAGCCTCTGATGAAGCGTCATACATAACGGGCCAAGTCCTCGTCGTAGACGGCGGACTCGCCCTGTGACTGATAAACCACTCTAAGCAATCACACTAAGGAGACAGCAAGATGGATCGCTCGCAAGTCCAGTCCAAGATGCAGGATCTGCTCGTGGACGAGCTCGGTTTGGACGCCTCGAAGATCAACGATTCGGCAACCTTTGAAGAGGATCTCGAAGTGGACTCCTTGGGGGTCGTTGAACTTCTGATGGCGCTTGAGGACGAATTCGGGGTGCGTATTCCCGATGAGGAAGCCGAAAACATCACCTCGGTGGGCGAGGCGGTCAATCTAGTGATCGCCAAGCTGGGCTAGCCGGTAACTCGAGATCGTATTCATGCGTCCCGAGGCCCGGCGGGTGGTGGTGACCGGTATCGGCGCGATAACACCACTCGGCCATACGGTTCGTGAAACCTGGGAGGCGTTGCTAGCCGGCCGTTCCGGGATCGGACCCATAACTCAGTTCGACCCCGCCAATGTGGCCACCTCATTTGCCGGTGAGGTCCGAGGATGGGATCCGGAGTCGGTGATCATAAAGCGGGAGGCTCGCCGCCTTGATCGTTCTGCTCAGTTGTTCATCGGAGCAGCTCAGCAGGCTTTGGACGATGCCGGGCTGGACTTCGTTGAGGACGAATCCGACTCGGATCGGGCCGGAGTGATCGTCGGATCCGGTTTGGGCGGGATGCTGTCATTCGACACTCAGCTCAAGGTAATGATCAGCCGGGGGGCGCGTCGCATCAGCCCTCTGGCCGTCACGATGATCATTCCCAATGAAGCGGCCGGAGTTGCCTCCATTCGGTTCAACATGAGAGGTCCGGTAACTTGTGTGGTGACCGCCTGCGCAGCTTCAGCCAATGCGATCGGAGACGCCGCGGAGATCATTCGAAGAGGAGCCGCTGACGTGATGCTGGCCGGGGGCGCCGAAGCGACCATCTGCGAGTTCGGTATCGGCGCCTTCAACAGGAGTCGCGCCCTTAGTACCCGCAATGACGATCCCCGGCGGGCGAGCCGTCCCTTTGATTTGAACCGGGACGGGTTCGTAATGTCTGAAGGAGGAGCTTGCGTGATTCTCGAGGACCGGAAGCGAGCCTTGGCCAGGGGAGCGCGGGTGTACGGTGAGGTGGTCGGCTACGGCATGACCTCGGACGCTTATCACGTCACCCTCCCTCGACCCGGAGGAAGCGGCGCGGCGAAGTCGATGAAGGCCGCCTTGGAAGATGCCGGCCTCAACCCCGGACAACTGGACTACATAAACGCGCACGGTACCTCTACCAAGGCGAACGACGTTACCGAGACGATGGCGATAAAGCATGCCCTAGGCGAAAACGCGGCCCGGTCGGTGCCGGTGTCCTCGACCAAGTCAATGACCGGTCACCTCATGGGAGGCGCCGGGGCTATCGAGTCCATCTTTTGCCTGATGGCTATGGTATCGGGCGTCCTGCCTCCGACGATCAACTACGAAACTCCGGATCCGGAATGTGACCTCGATTACGTACCCAATGAGGCTCGTGAAGCACGGGTGGAGTATTCCATGACCAATTCCTTCGGCTTCGGCGGACATAACGTTTCCTTGATATTCGGTCCGGCCGACGCCTGATCGGGCAAACCCCTCCCGGTGTCGTGAATCGTTGTTTCGCTTGTGTTTGGGAGACCGCGAAATCTTTGTGGCGGGCGCGACCCGACATCCGGGGAAATCTGTCACACCCGGTCTGCATACTGGTGGGTAACCGCAAGCACCGACGGTTGGGTCAGGTACCGACCGGACCGGGGTTGGGATCATCTTGCTTGTTTCTTCTGCCTTGCCTCTGTTTGGCCAGGCGAGGGGTTAGCGGGACGCGTTTCGACGCCGAGGAGGCGGCGGCCGGGGGTGGGTCCCACTTGAGAGTGGTCCCATCCGGGTAGTTCGGTTTTCGCGGTCTTAACCCGGGTCTGTGCCGGAAGGCTGAGAAACCCCGTACAAAGGGGTTCAGACACTAGCCTGCAACTCTCTGACCAGGCGGTTTGCCTACCACCTACCCCGTGAGATTCGTTTTTCAGGACCCTCCTAGCTGTCTTCGTCGGAGGCTGAAGCTGTCCTGCCTTCCGGGTTCCGGGCCGTGACTACGGTGATAATCAGTCCGGTTACCGAGACGAGCATGCACACCCCCGGCAGGACTACCGCTAATAGTGGGATCCGTCCGAGTAGCGCCCCGAGACCCAGGGCCATGATGCTTAGCATCAGGGATAAGGCGCCGCCCACCACCAACGTGACCAACCCGAGATCGGCCCAGGCTCGGTTCCCGCCAATCCTGCCGCTCAAGCCGCTCAATCCTGCGCCGCGGTACCGTCCGCCGGCCCGGGTTTGGCGGTGTCTTCTCTATCGGATGCCCGCCATTCGTTCCATTCGCGCAAGGATCGATCGGCTAGAACCACCACGATTCCTACTCCTGCCGAGGCAACCAGTGCGGCCAGGAATCCGACGACCACGCTGGTCAACCAACTGCATGTGGCACCGGTACAACCCACCTCGGTCACCGTCCAGCCGATGAATCCGCCGATCGCCCCGGCTAGCAGAACCGGCAAGGCGAAGGTGTATCGAATCCGGGCCACGTCAGTCCTCCCTCCGCACGGGACGCCCCGTCCTGTCGTAGCCCACGGCTTCCACAAGCCCTGGCGGTGCCAGCTCCGGGTGGACCGTTATCGTTTCGACCCGCCGGGGAACCGGGCGCATGACCGCGCGGCGGGCGTCGGTGGTCCAAGCCAGGAAAGTGAGAGCCAAGATCACGGCCAGCATACCCAACACCTGTGGAGCCCGCAGACCTACCGTCGAGATGGCGCCCAGGAAAGGCAGCAGGAGGCGGATCATCCAGATGGCGCCGGGCACAGCCCGGGAGTAGGCCCAACCCCCGGCAAGTCCGAAACCGGCTATCACCCACCCGGTGGAGGGCATATCGGGTATCGCGAAGGCTGCCACGAAACCGGGCAGCCACAACAGCCCGAGAGCGAGAATGGTTGCCCGGGCCGGAACACGATCGGGCTTGGCCTGGTGAAACCATCCGTCCAGCGGCCTCGCCCATGCTGTTCCTACCCCTCCGGCGTGGGCCAGCATGGCGGCAACCCAGAAAGGATCGATCGATAGAGCAGCGGCCGCTAATGCCCAGAAAGCAGCCAGGGCGGCGATCGAGTTACGTACCCACCGACCGGGAGAGAGAAGCATCGCGACCAGGTTTACAGCGTTGGCCAGGAGCAGGGATACCGCTAGGAGCGACGCTACCCGCGGTTCCCACGGGGTCGATCCGAAAACGAGCCGACCTGCCCAGAGCGAGGCGCCTAGAAGCATGAGGGCTGCCGAGACCGAGGCGATACGGAACATCTCTCCATTGTGGCGCGTGTGAGGTGACATGTGAAGCCACCGTCTACCCTTTCGGATAGTGAAGTCGGCGAGCGACATTTCATGGCCCGGTGAGGCTGTCTTCTGTTCGGCTTGCGGTACCCGTCTTGAGCGTGCGTACCTGCACTCGCGGGAGCGGGGAGTATGCCCGGAGTGTGGCCGGATCGACTTCCGTTCGCCCTCCGTGGCGGTGGCGGTGGTGCTACGCGACGATGCAGGCCGTGTCCTGATGGTGAAGCGAGGGCCGGGTTCGTCGCGGCCCGGTCGGTGGTCGATTCCCGCCGGGTATATGGATTATGGCGAGGAAATCAGGGAGGCAGGCGCCCGAGAAGTCCTTGAGGAGACGGGCTTGGTGGTCGAAGTGGGGGCGCCGATCTTCGTTGCTACCAATTTCCACGACCCGCTCAAAGTGAGCGTGTGTGTCTGGTTCGCGGGATGTGTGGTGGGTGGCCGGCCCGCCGCCGGGTCGGATGCGGTCGACTTGGGATGGTTCGCTCTCGATTCCTTGCCCGACCTCGCTTTCGAAACCGACACCGAACTGTGTCGGCTCTTGCGATCCGATGACCTTTCCGGTTAGAGATTTGCTTCGAAGCCGCTCGAATCGTGTCACCGGCTAGCTAGCCCGGGGCAAGAAACACAACGCAGCGGTGATAGGGGAGGGGTACGAAGCCTGCACCCTTTGGCGTCCCTTGGTCTGCGCATGAGTGACGGCAACCGCCTGCCGGACACCCACCATTGCTGTCTCTGATGGTGTATTGTAGGTGTATGGCTCGTACGAACATCGACATCGACGACGCGGCTTGCGCAGCGGTGATGCGGCGTTACCGGCTGGACACCAAGCGTGAAGCCGTGAACATGGCGTTGCGAACACTGGCCGCCGAGCCCCTCACATTGGCGGAGGCCCGCGCGATGCGTGGTTCGGGCTGGGTGGGTGATCTCGACAAGATGCGGGCCTCCCGCCAGTTGTGATCCTCATCGATAACTCCGCCTGGGTGGAATTCTTGCGCGGGACGGGAAGCCCTGTGTGCAATTGCGTTGAGGATTTGCTGGATACTGAGATAGCCACCTGCGACGCGGTACGCATGGAGGTTCTGGCCGGTGCCCGTGATGAGCAGCACCTCCAGTCATTGCGCCGCTTGCTGGCGCGAGCCGTAACCCTTCCGACTAGACCGTCAGACTATGAGGATGCGGCACTCCTGTACCGTTCGTGCCGCCGCGGCGGCGAGACGGTTCGCAAACTGATCGACTGCTTGATCGCCGCAGTCGCACTGCGGAATGGCGCCTCGATCCTGCACGCCGATAGCGACTTCGACGTTATCGTCCGTCACAGCGCTCTTGATGTGGTCAACGTCTGAAGAGGTAGAATCCCCAACGCCATCGCAGCTTCTTATTCACCCTCGACCTTGGACACGACGTACTCGACTCCGTAATCGGCGCCCGCCCACTTCGTCCATGTGTGGGACCGCACGATCATTCCGGCCCGGCGCGGATCTCCGCCGGAGTCGTGCAGGGTTCTCCCGACCACCGACCTCGGATCATCCCCCAAGGCGACTGCGACCGTTCTAGGAGGGTGCTGAGAAACCCCGTACAAAGGGGTTCAGCCACTGATCCGCAACTCTCTGACCAGGCGGTTTACCGACCATCGAACCCCGTAAGATTCGTTTTTTAGCACTCTCCTAGTTGGGGTCTTCGCGAACTACCCCTGACCGGGGGGTAATGGTAGTGGTCCCACGGGCCTGTCTCCTCCTCGACCGGGTTCTGTCTCCTTTTCTCAGTCGCCGCGACAGCGGCCAATGCGCCCGTACCCCAGAGCCACCGGACCGGTTGGCTTGTCAAAGTCCAGGGTCCGTGTCTTCCCTGACAGGTGAACACACGGATGTTCGCAGATGTTATCCATCGTGCCAGGACGCTTAGTGTCGCCTGGCCCGGCGTGGGCGAACTCGCCCGCTTCTTCGGCGGCGGCCCGGGCCAGTCCCGGACGCTCAGGTAAGGTAGAATACCCCTTCATCGCTCCTACCGAAAGCGAGTAGCTGCTCGTAAGCCCTACGCAAAGCGGATTCGATCATTTCCGTTGGCGCATTTCTGATTCGGACGCTAATCAGCTTAGGTGGCCACCCGCGCTGTTCGCTCAGATCGATATAGTCCCTGTCCTTGCTGGTAACGATGTAGTCATAATGCTTGGCGTATTCCCAGACCGACCGATCATCTGTGCTTTTACGCCCAATGTCAAAGACGTGAGTGGATCCAGGGTATATATCTGCCAGCATGCCAGGCAACTTGTCGGAGAGCATCTCGTCGAACAGCAGTTTCACGGGTTCGGGGGTCTCCTGGGAACCATTTGCTCGTCTGTTACGTAGTCGTAGCACGCGAGTAGGTCCTCTTCGGTCAAACGGGGGAACTCATCAAGCAATTCCCCGTGTGTCATGCCGCCAGCCAGGTACTCGAACACATCGAACACTGTGATGCGCGTGTCGCGGATGCAGGGCTTGCCGAACCTGCGATCCGGGTCGATGGTGATGATGTCAGCGTGCTTCACTACTTTATACATGCCCAGTCCCATCCTAACATCGATCCACGGGGAGTTCCCTGGCCTGGCACCTAACCCGCGAACTCAAAACCCCACAACACGCGAATACCCCGTTACCCCGTCCCACGCAATCGCTTCGGCAATAATAAGGGTCATGACGCCGAAGCCCAAGCGGATTGTGAAGCACGGGGCACCAACGAACGATCTGGTGTTCAGCGCGAGCGCGGACGGCAACGAACGGGTCTTCCCCCGCATCCTGGACCTTTTGTCGAGCGCACGCTGGATGTCTCTCTCAGACAGACCATGGCGGAACGCAGACCGCGAGAACCGGGGCATGAAAACGAAGGCTAGCGGCCCTGGCGGCGGCGCCCCCAAGCCCTAACCTGCGAACTCGACAACCCCAACACGCGAATACCCTCGGGCGGGGACGAGCGACCCACAGGTCAACCCCAGCTTCCTTACGCCCAGCCGGCTTCTCCGTTAGGTCAGCCGGCGGGGTGTGGGTCGTCTGGGGGCAGGGAGGGGGGCAACCCGTCGACGGTGCGGACGGTGCGGACGGACACGGTGATCAGCCTGCATAGGTGTTCGATCAGGTTGTAGGGCTGGTTTGCCCAGGTGTGCCACCGGTTCGGGTCGCGGGTGATCCCGCTCGTTTTGTCATGGGTAGCCCGTAGACGGTCGATGGCCCAGCCGAGCGGGGTTTTCCCGTTGATCACATACTCGTGCGCTTCCGGGGGGATGTTTTCGATTCGGCACCGGTCGTTGACCACGAGCACGCTCAGGTCGTTGGTGAGTTTCTTGTCTTCGCCGCGGGTTCTGGCCCACCGTATCGGCTTGTGGATACGGTACACGTCGGGGCTGTCACGGTCCGGGTCGGCCGCCTGCCCGTCTACCAGCACTCGCACATGCGGATACGGTTCGCAGATTTCGTAGCCGACGTGTAGGTCGATCAGCTCCCGGCCCGCCTGGGCGAACGGCCAGAAGTCGTCGGTGTAGGGGATACGGGGTAGACCTTTGCGTAGATCGTTCGCGTATCTGGTTCGCCAGTCGGGGGCGTGCATCACTCCGTATATGTATGCCCAGATGTGGTCTTTGGTGATGGCAGGGTCCTGGTAGCGGCTGCGGAACTGGTTGAGGCACCAGTCGGTGATGTTGTCCACCCGGCCTTGGTCGTCGGGCCGGTCGCCGGTGGGGTCTAGGTCCCCCAAGTCCAGCATCGGAGTAGTGCCGGCGTTCATCGGCTGGTCTCCTTCGGATACGTGTACCGGGGGAACGCTTGTCCGTTGCCCATGAATTGGATGTCCGGAGGGATGTCGCTTATCAACGTCGAGAAGGGGCCTTTCCAGCCTGGTCCGGTCATGCTGATCACCTGATTCATCCGGTCGGGTGGGTGTATCGGGGGAACGCTTGTCCGCCTGACAGCAGATGCAGGTCCGGGGGACAGTCGCTGACGAGTGTTGAGAACCCGACCGATGCTCCCGGCCCGGTGATGTAGATGACCTGGTCGGTCGGTCGGTCGGTCGGTCGGTCGGTCGGTCGGTCGGTCGGTCGGTCGGTCGGATTATGATAGGAGGTTCTTGGCATCACCTGACCTTTGGACACCAGCTCCAGGTCCGGTGCTGTGTCCGTCACCACCGTCGAGAACTCACGGGTCGATCCCCTCCCCGCTACGACTATCGCCTGGTTAGCGCCGTCGGGACGGTGAGGGAACATGAGCGGGACACGGTAGACCCGAGTGATGAACAGCGGGTCGTAGTAGAGCCACATCTTGGTGAACGGTCGGTAGTGGACTTCCCGAATGTTCCGTTCGTCGTAGGTGGCGGGCAGGCCGCGTCGTAGCGGTCGTCGCAGGTCACCCGTCCATTTGATGACATGTGGTCTGACGTTTCGGGTGGCTTGTTCGACTGTCGCCTCCCCGGTGCTCACACGGTGTCGTTGGTGTTCGTATTCGTCGACCATTGCTTCGGCCCGTTCTTCCAGACCGTCCTTGTCGTAGTCGTACATATATGGGTCGCGACCGGTCGCGAGGCCGAGCGAGTAGATGTGGAACACGGTCGGGGAGTCAGCGCCCGATCCGGCCGACCCGCGCAGGGCTGCCTGTTTGGTGGTCTTGTCCCCGAGTGGCATTAGGTGTTGCCAGGTGGGGTCGGATTGGTTGATCCAGTCGTGGTTGCTGTCGGGTTTGATCCGTTGCCAGCCTTCCCCGTCGCCGCTCGTCGGCGCATGCCCCATGTCTTGGAGGGCCTGTTTTTCTGCTCTGCGGTCAGGTAGTCGCCAACATCGTGGTACCAGATGCGGGATTGGCCGTCGGGATGTGGCTGCTGGGGGTGTTTGATCAGTACGGATACGAGTATGCCCACCCTCGTGCTGCTGCCGAAGACGTTGCCCTTTTCCCGCCTCCTGGCTTCTCCGGAGAGGCGGGCGTCGCCGCGTAGGTTGAGTAGGTACAGGCTGTGGTATTCGTCGGCTAGGCAGGCGCGCATGCCTGATTCGGCGTTGCCGTCGAGGTAGCCGTTGGGTGTGACGAAAGCGACGATGCCTTGGTCGCCGATGCGGTCGGTCGCCCACCTGATCGCCAGCTTGTACAGGTCCATCAGTTGCCTGCGGTTCTGGGTCTTGCTTTTCGCTGCGTAGGTGTCGCGGATGCGTTCCCGCAGTTGTGGGTAGACGATGTTGGGGTTGTCCTCAGCAGCGGATCTCTGTCCTGCGGACCAGGGCGGGTTCCCGACTATGATGTCGATGCGTTGGCCGGCTTGTTGTTCGGCCCGTCGGCTGTTGCCTGACAGGGTGTCGAACTGTTGCTGGTCGGGTTGGCTGTAGAACGTATCGCAGAGGACGATGCCTGCGAATGGCTTGTAGTCGCTATGTGGTAGTCGTTGGCGCCGTCCTTCTTCGATTTTGACGGCGGCGATCTAGTAGGCCAACAGCAGCATTTCGTTGGCGTATATCTCGGCTGTGTATTTGCGGTCCAGGTCTTCGCCTGTGATAAGCGGCCGGCCGTTGCTGTCGTTGATGGTGAGTAGCCGGTTGATGAAGGTGCCGGTTCCGGTGAACGGGTCCAACACATGAACGTCGGGGTCTGATAGGGCCTTGCCGAAGTGGTGCTGGGAGAGCCGGTCGGCTGATCGGAGAACATAGTCCACCACCTTGATGGGGGTGTAGGCGACGCCGAGCCGGTCGGTTTCCCGTTTCATGCCTTTCGCGAAGAACGATTCGTACAGTTCGAGCAGGATTTTGAGGCGGCCTTCGGGGTCGGTGACCTGGCGGACCCGTTCGGTCACGCTGTCGTATAGGCGGTCGAGGCGGGCGGTGTCGGCTCGGATGTGGTCCCGGTCCAGCGTGTCCACCATCTGGTTCAACGCAGCAACAACCGGGTTGAGGGAAGCGAACGCGGCGGAGCCGAACAGGGCGTTGAACACGGGCAGCGTGACTATGTGGCAGGCCAACATGTCGACGAGGTCGGCTTCTTGTAGGTGTTCGTTGATCGTCTGACGCATCTCTGTGAGGAACCGTCCGAACGCTTCCGCAGTGTGCGGACGGGATCTGATGAGTCGGCTGATGCGGGCTGCGACGGTTCGGGTGACTTCTCCTACGTCGTCCCCCCAAGTCGCCCAATACGTGCGGTCCCCGCAGATTTCGACCAGCGCCGACGCGATTTCGGAGTTCATGGGGAGGGTCATCTGCGCAACGGTGGCAGGGTCCAACTCCCCACCGTTATCCGTGCCGTCGTCGTCGCCGTCGTCGCCGTCGTCGGTGCCGCCTATGACGTTTATGGGTGGTTTGCCGCCTTTGTCGGCGGTGTTGACCCACGCGTTCATCCGTTCGTCGTGGGATCGTAACGCCCGGATCACGTCCCAGACTGGCTTGAACCTTGGGCTGCGCAGAACGGCGTCGTCGATACGGGTTTTCCCTTCGGGCAGGATGACGGGCAGGATGATGTAACCGCGTTCTTTCCCCGCGGCGGTTCGCATGACCCGTCCGACGGCCTGGACGATGTCGACGATCGATCTGCGGGGGGCTAGGAACAGCACCGCGTCGAGGGCGGGCACGTCGACGCCTTCGGACAGGCAGCGGGCATTGGACACGACCCGGCACCGGCCGTCGGGGATGTCGGATTGAAGGTCGGCGATGGCGGTGGCCCGTTCCGACGCCCGTGTGGTTCCGTCCACATGGGTCACGTCCAACCCCAGCCGGCCGTTGTCGGCGCCGGAGGGTCGCTGTTCCGTGTATCCGTCGATGACGGGTTCCCACAGGCGGGAGAGCTGCCGCGACGCTTTGATGGTGTTCTGGAACGCTATAGCCCGTTTCACGGCACGGCCGGGGTTCGGGTTGGTCTGGCCGGTGCGCCGACCGTGGCCGGGTCCGCGGGAGAGCGGGTCGGCCATCGCGTCCCAGCAGCCCAGCATGGCCACCACATCGTCCGCTCGGATTTCTTCTCCGTGGTCCAGCTGGAGGGTGTTGACAACGTTGTCGGCCAGGTCGCCGTAAAGGCCCCGGTCGACTGCGACTATCGCTACCTGATAGTCCGACAGCCATCCCCCATCGACTGCGGCCTTGAATGACATCTCATAGAACACGTCCCCGAACACGTTCGGGTCGTCCATCGAGAACACTGCGATGTCCTTCGAGCGGGCATTCCGTCTGGCCTGTGGGGTGTACAGGCGGGGCGTGGCGGTCATGTACAGACGGCGGTGTGCCCGTATCTTCTGGTTGTCATGCACGAGGGTGAACGGGCTGACACCTTTCGTGGCGGTTTCGACTCCGGTGGTGCGGTGCGCTTCGTCACATACGACCAGATCGAACACCGCTCCGGACTGCTGCTGCGCCGTGGCGACCCGGTCGAGTGACTGATATGTGGAGAACACCACCGTGGTCGCCCCGCCGCGGGTGGGGTTAGTGAGGGCTTGGGCTATATCTTCGGGGTCGGTAGTGACCGGAATCGACAGCTCAGTCAAATCCGACGACTCCGCGCCGCCCCGTTTCCCCGCGGTCCGATCCGAGCAGACACCCACATATGTTTGGACGGTGCGCCGCTGCGCCGCCCATTCCCGCATCGTCTGCCCCAGCAGCGAAATGGACGGGACCACATACAACACCGTCCCATCTGCGGGGACGGTCTGTTCGGCGATCCAAAGCGTCACCACGGATTTGCCTGTCCCACAAGGAAGGATCATCTGTCCCCTGCCGGCGCCAGCGTCGAAACCGGCCACCACCGCGTCTATGGCGTCCTGCTGGTAGGGGTGCGGTTCGTACAGCACCCCCGGGATCGGGGCACGGTCGGGATCAGCAGCAAGTTCGGTCCAGGGAACCGGCCACTGCGCCAGATCCCCGTGATACAGCACACGGCATCCCGCCCCCTTCAGCTTCTTCGCCCCGGCCCGGGTAACCGGCGGAGAAGCCCGCGACGTCGAAATGAACATGCGATGCTGGAACCGGGCTGTGTTCGCTTTCGCCAAATACGAGTCCACATCCGCTTCCGGTGCGCGGGCGTCCCGATAGCATTTCGTCTGGATCGCCCACCGGTCCCCGTCAGTGTCTGTCGCTATCAGGTCGATGCCCGAATCGGGACCGTCCCGTCCTTCCCACTCCCCCCAGGGAACCACCTGGGTGAACCGGCCGCGGAACTCGCCCGGATGCTCTAGCAGCACCCGACACATCAACCGCTCGAACCTTCCGCCCACCCCACGCTGCGACGACGCCGACCGCCGTATCGTCTCCAACGCCGCGTCCAGACCCGACAACGGTGGGACCAGCCGTTTCGACAGCCGCACCGCACCCATGTCACTCATCGTCGGTCGCTCCCCTCTGTTCGGCTAGCTTGGTCGGGTTGTTACCCACAGCGATCTGTATCTGCCCCTGCACACCAGCGACGCCCGGCGATATCAACAGTTACCATCCCCAGCCAGGACCAGGTACCGTACTCGGCGCCCGGACGCTCGCAGAGCATTCGAGGGACGACCCCGAACGCTACACCAGCGCCAAGTCTCGCAGAAACTACGCCGGAACGTCGCCCATCACAGTCGCATCAGGCCGCAAACACGCCGTGGTCGCCCGCCACGTCCGCAACCGGAGACTCCACAACGCCCTCGACCAATAGGCGTTCTGTTCCCTAAACAACAGCCCAGACACCCGAACCTTCCTACGACCAAAACGAGCAGCCGACAACCTCCACCACCAAACACTACGAGCCCTCGCCAACCGACTCGTAGGAACCCTCCACGGCTGCCTCAAACACCAAACCCCCTACAACGAACACACCGCCTAGACACACCGAACCACCATCGACCAAACCGCAGCTTCACATTTACACTCCTGGGGTGTCTAGCCCTGATTATTCAGGCTTCCCACACACGGGGGCATGTAACGCCAGTTCAACCCGAGTATTGGGGGAAACCCGCCGTTCACCCTGCAGGTGAATATCTATACCGGGCCGGGATGGGAAACGTCGATAGCTGTATTCCCTGGTCAGGGTACGAGTATGGTCTACTCCGCTCATCCTCCAAACCCCCGTCCATGAATAATCGGGGCTAGAGGCGACTTACGTCTACGACCCGGCAAACTTCACAACTGCTTACGGTACGCACGTAGCGGTGGTGGATGTGGATGTTGACACCGGCAAGATCGACCGGGTCAAGTACGTGGTGGTGGACAATTGCGGCACCATAATCAATCCGTTGCTGGTGGAGGGCCAGATACACGGAGCACTCGCGCAGGGCCTCGGATGTGCCGCTCGAGGAGTTCGTCTACGACGACGAAACCGGGCAGCTTCTCTCCTCGGCTCTGATGGATTACTTGCTGCCGTCTTTCACGGACCTGCCCGACTTCGAGACACATCACCTGGAAACCCCGTCACTCCACACCGAAGGCGGGTTCAAAGGTATGGGTTAAGCAGGGTGTTTACCGTCTCTAGCGGCGCTGACCAACGCGGTTAGCGCCGACCTCTCCCACCTCGGTATCGAAGCGAACTAGACGCCGGTGACTCCTAGCCGGTTGCGGGCGGATGAGGTCAAGGGCGCTCTAAGATGGCGGCCAAGCCTTGACCACCCTCGATGGTGGTAGAACCCGGCTCGTAGGAGTCGATCTTGCTGAGCGAGCCTCCGTACGTTCTTATGGCAGTCCGAGCCGCCCCGACCACTGCGGCAGGATCCACATCAAGCATTCCGTTCCTTTGTGCGCTCATTTTTCTTTTTCGTTACCGGACCCAGGATATTCGGTGGACTTGCACCGCATCGTGTAACCGGCCCTCCCTTGCGACGTTTGATTCATGTGACACGAAAGGCGGAAGGCGGCGGCGCACAGGCCCGGGTTGTCGTGTGCTGTCCGTTGGCCCTGATGGCCACAACGGTCCTTCCGCTGTCTCCGTTTCATCATGGTCGTTGAGTACAGCCGCCGGGTTGTGTAATCTCAAATGCCACATGACCAAGAAGACACCCACCCGCAGGGCAGCGGGGCGGAGGCGGGTGTCAAAAGTACATGCCGGCAGTCCGGGCAAAAGATCACGGGCCAAGGTTGCCGCCGGCTCCAAGCGTACGCAACGGAGCGGCAACGGAACGCGCCCGTCCGGGCCCCGACTGGTTAGCCAACCGGCAACTCGGCCCTCGGAAACGCGATCGAATGCAGCAGGGGGCCTCTTTGATCGTATCCGCTTCAGTTTCGGTCGCCAGACCCACAATATGGTCGGATTGGCCCTCGCTATGGTCGGTCTGTTGACGGTGATCGCCTTCTTCGGAGGCGCCGGTCCGGTCGGACGGTGGTTACTGGGGGTTCTACGCTTTCTGGTCGGGGTTTGGGTCTACGTTCTGCCCGCCCTGTTCATCGGTATCGGCGGCGTGTTGCTGCTCGGTCGTCATCGTGATGACTTTCGCCGGGTTCTGGTCGGTTCCGCTCTATCCTTGGGCGGCGGGGTGGGTCTGTTCCACCTGATCATGGGGGGCGCCGCGCTGGCCGGCAACAGCGAGGTCGTCCGGAGCGCAGGTGGCGCGATCGGATCACTCGTAGCGTTTCCGCTGCAACGCCTACTCGGGTTCTGGGGGGCGTTCCTGGTGGTCTCGATGCTCACCGCGCTAGGGATCATGATCGTGACGAGGGCATCGATCAGGGAGGTGATGGTTGCGGCCGGTGGTCTGACACGATACGGCGCCGGATACCTCCGAGCGAGGTGGGTGGCGCGGCGCGCGGCGCGATCCGCAAATAGACCTCCGGCCAAGAGGCCGCGCGCTCCCGGCGCACGCACTCGCAGAGTGGCGCGCCGTCCTCCGAAGGTTAAGGCGCCCTCCGTTCCGCCTGATCGTCGATCGCCCCCCGGTGACGAAGTAAAGGAGGAGAAAGCTACCGTCCATGCGGAGGGTCGGATGGCCCAGGTAGTTCGGTTACCCAAACGACCGGCCCCGCCTGCGAGTCCTGACGGAGATGGCGACCATGATGACACCCCGCCCCCAACCCCCCATCCGGTAGACAACGATGAGGGTTATTCCTTTCCGCCCGTGTCGCTGCTCGAGCGCGGCGGAAAGGAACGTCAGACCAGGGAAGGGCTTGACGAGACGGCTCGCCAACTTGATAACACACTGCGTCATCACAAGGTGGGTGCCCGCATAACCAACGTCGTGCCGGGTCCTACCGTGACCCGTTTCGAAATCGAACTGGAACCAGGGGTCAAGGTATCACGGGTTACCAACCTTTCCGGAGATATCGCCTACGCGCTGGCTACCCCGGATGTCCGGCTGCTGGCCCCGATTCCGGGCCGCTCGGCGATCGGTGTAGAGGTGCCTAATCGGGTTCGGCGCTTGGTTACCTTGGGGGATGTTCTATCGTCGCCGGAAGCAGCCAAGCATCGCCATTCCCTGGCTGTAGGGTTGGGTGAGGATATCTCGGGCAAGCCGGTCCTGCTCAACCTGGCGGAGCTACCACATGTCCTGATTGCGGGCGCTACCGGGGCAGGTAAGTCATCCTGCATCAATTCGATCGTCACCAGCATCTTGATGCGTACGGATCCTGAGGATGTTCGACTGATAATGGTCGATCCCAAGCGGGTCGAACTCGGCCAGTACAACGGGGTGCCCCACCTCCTTACTCAGGTTATATCGAAACCGAAGAGGGCCTTGGAGGCTTTGGAATGGGCGGTGTCCGAAATGGACCGTCGCTACGACCTGCTGGCGGAGGCGGGAGTTCGTGATATCGACAGCTATCGCAACCGGCTTGAGGATGGCGAGCTAGCCGAGGAGCGGTTCGATCGTTTTCCGTTCCTCGTGGTCCTGATCGATGAGTTGAACGACCTGATGATGGTGGCTGGACGGGCGGTGGAGAGCGCCATCGTTCGGATCGCCCAGATGGCCCGGGCGGTAGGAATCCATCTGGTGATCGCGACCCAGCGACCCTCGGTCAACGTCATAACCGGAGTTATCAAGGCGAACGTTCCCAGCCGACTCGCTTTCTCGGTTGCTTCCCAGACAGATTCGCGGGTGATCATCGATACGATCGGCGCCGACAAGCTGGTTGGCATGGGCGACATGTTGGTGGTGACAGCTCTCGAGCCTCGCGCCAAGCGGGTTCAAGGCGCCTGGGTTAGCGAAGCGGAGGTCTCGGCCGTGGTGGACTGGGTAAAGGCCCAGAAGGAGGTCGAGTACCGTCGCATCTCGGAAGAGGTATCGGTAGAACGCCGAGCTAACGCCGAGGAACTGGACGGGGAGGATGCTGATCTGGTCAAGAGGGCTACCGAGTTGGTGGTTCGCTCGCAGCTTGGTTCTACTTCGATGTTGCAGAGGAGGTTACGGATCGGTTTCGCCCGAGCCGGTCGAATAATGGACATTCTCGAGCAGAAGGGGATCGTCGGGCCTTCCGAGGGTTCCAAGGCTCGTACGGTATTGGTAACGATCGAGGAGTTCGAGAACCCGGAAGGTAGTCCGGTCTGAGGCATCCCCGACCTGACCGGGGACCGCTTATCATGGAGGGTTGATGGCTTATGTGTTCCTGCTTCCTGACATAGGGGAGGGCTTGGTAGAGGCGGATATCGTTCGCTGGCGCGTTCAGGTTGGTAACCGGATCGAAAGCGATGAGGTGCTCGTCGAGGTCGAGACCGCCAAAGCAGTAGTTGCCCTACCCTCTCCCGCTGCCGGTACCGTGCTTCATCAGGGCGCCGGCGAGGGCGCCACCCTGATGGTCGGATCCGTCCTTGCCGTGATCGGTGACCCGGGGGAGAACTGGCAGGGTGAGGGTGACGGAGACCCGATCGACGGTGATGAGACCGCCGTTACGGCCGAGAACCGGTCGACGAAACGCCGTCGAGGTCGAGGAAAGGCCCTCCCTGTAATACGCAAGTTGGCTCGGGAGCAGGGGGTTGATCTGTCCACCGTGGACGGTAGCGGCCCGGGGGGTCGGATCACCAGGGAGGATGTCCTGGCGGCGGCAGCCATGAAGGCTAAGCCGGTGGCCGAAGGAGATGAACGGATCCGTCTCTCCATGCTGCGCCGTACCATTTCCGATCATATGACCAGGTCGTGGCGGGAGATCCCGCACGTAACGATCTTCCATGACGCAGATGCGTCCCGCTTGCTGGCCGCCCGGCGCGCCCTTGGAGTCCGGCACGGGAGAGACATTCCGATGGAGGCCATGGTTGTCAAGGCGTTGGTACCCATCCTGGCTCGGTTTCGGGAGTTCAACGCCACTCTGGACGGCGATGAACTGGTGCTGCACCGAGCACTTGATATCGGGATAGCGGTGGACACCAGCGACGGCTTGCTCGTGCCGGTAATCCAAGATGTTGGGAAGCTCGGGTTGATGTCGCTGGCAGATTCCATATCGGATCTCGGAGTGAGGGGTAAGGCCCGCACGCTGGAGGCTGGTGAACTGACCGGGTCGGGCTTTACGGTGTCCAACTTCGGGGCTCTCGGAGGGGGCCGGGGAACCCCGATCATTCCGCACGGTACGACGGCCATTCTGGCGATAGGCCGAGCGACCGACACCCCCGTGGTCAGGGACGGCAAGGTGGTCATTGCGACGATGATGCCCCTGTCCTTGGCGCTTGACCATCGGGTGATAGACGGAGGGTCAGGTCAGCGCTTCATGGGAATGCTGGTCGAGAACCTGGAGGAGCCGGCACTTTTCCTGGCTGACTGATCGACAAGTTTACAGGCGTCGAGCAGGGCTCTCGACCCTCTTTGGATGCATGGTCTCAGCCGGTGAGCACCTTCTCGTAGACTATCGACTTCTGTAAGCGATCCTCGGGTACATCGAAGTAGGTTCTGAGGATTGACTCGGAATCATCCGACAGCAGGTATCCCGCTCGTTCCAGTTGGCCACGGGCCTTGTAGTTGGCCATGTACGTCCCGATTAGAATCCGGACCGGGACCGGTAGGGCGCCCTCCAGATGGGTTAGCAGCTTTGTGCCGATTCCGATCCGCTGGTACTGCGGCAGGACATAGGCATGGCGCATGAGCACCGCGTCCCCGGCCGGTTCGCACCCCATCACCCCCACGAGCAATCCATCGAGGAACGCTCCCCACCAGGTCATGCGTTGTGCTTCGCCATCCCAGCCGGCTTCGTCCATCTCGGCGGGCTGGTGTTCCTCACTGCTCAAGAACTCCCGGTACCACTCGGCTGCCGTGTTGATGACATGTAACGCAGCGCCTCGTTCGCTACTCGTTACCGGGCGAAAGGTCGGACGCTGCTCGGATGTGTGCGCAAGCGCATCTCGAACCTCTAATCGATGAAGGTGCGGAGCCTTCGCGTGTCTCACCGATTCATGTCCGGATTCTCGCATACTCACTTGGTGGTCCACCCACCGCTCTCCACCAAGCCGTGTCCGGCCACGTTGGACATGCGCCCTGATGCCGGCAGGGCGGCCACTTCGGCGATATCCCCCGGTTTCGCAGCCCTGCCAACCGGAATGCGAGACTCGATTGCGGTCCGGAGGTCAGATTGGTCCGACAGCCACTTGGTCATCGGGGTCCACCATACCCGGACCAACCCGGCGAGCGCCCACACGCGCAATCGCGACAAATCGAGGCGCCGAGTCGATTCACGATGGCAGCATCCGTGTATCCTCCTTGCGGGTGCCGACGAAATCGGCTTGTTGACTGGTCAGTGTGGAGCCGGGTTTTGGCCGGGGGGGGGGTTATGACGCGGTAGCGGTGGTGGTTGTTGTGGTGTAGGGGGTGAGGATTGTGTCGGCGGCTTCGATCATCGGAGCGCACACCGGGTGATTGGGGTCGCCGAACTCCATAATGTAGAACTTGGTTCTCCACGCGTACCAGCGGACGTTTATGGCTGCTTCACCTATTTCACGGATGTCCTGAACAGATGAAACTCCCAGATTCGCCAACGCTTGGAGGTCGGCGCTGTGTACCCTATCGTAGTAGTCATAGGACAGCAAGTCCGGGTTTACTTGGAGCAGGCCCGGCTTGAGTTTGGTGATCGTGGCGACCATCTTGTCGAAACCGGAGCGACCCGGTTCAACTTCGAAGGTCGGATCACGCAGAGCCGCATCTATCAGGAAGGCCTCTTCGGAATTGTAGAGGCCTTCGTCTCGACTATCGTAATCCCAAGAAGGATCATCATAAACCATCTCAATTCGGAAAGTCTTGGCGCATTCGGTGGCGGGTAAGCCCTCCCAGGTGCTGGGTAGGCGGTGGTCCCAGGTGGGGTGGTGAACCCGGCGAGGAACCGATCTGTCCGAAGTAGTGGTCGTGACGGACAGTTGTGGGGCAGTGGTGATAGTTGTAGTCGTCTGGTCGTTTTGTGCAGGCGAATCGACTTCGGGTTCCGGTTGGGATAGTGGAGTTGTGTGATCGGTCACCGAGATGCCTCCCGTCCCGCCGTCGCTAGCCACGTCGTAGCCGCCTGAGGGGTCGAGCCATCCCGCTACGGTGGTGTCCGTCACCGCGAAACCGTCCTCACCGGTCGTCGCGGTTGTCTGCTCAGGAACCGTTGTCGTGGTGTTAGTGCCGTCGCCCTCGGTACCCATTGCGGAGACCACCGACAGCACGACCAACCCGCCGACCAGTACACCGGCGACCGCGACAGCCCAGACACCGAAGCTGTTCACCGTGTTTGCACCTCTCGCCCTCCTCGCCGGTTCCGATCATATCGGCTTGTTGACTGACTCGGTGTGGAGCCTGGTTTTGGCCGGGGGGTGGTTTTATGACGTGTAGGGGGTGAGGATTGTGTTGGCGGCTTCGATCATCGGAGCGCATGACGGGTGATTGGGGTCGCCCCATTTGTTGATTAGGCGATTCACCCTCCATGTGTACCAGCGGACATTGGCGGCGGCTTCGCCCATGTTACGGATGTCCTGTACAGACGAAACCCCAAGGTTCGTCAACGCTTGGTGGTGAATGTCGTATGTCTCGTTGTAGTAGTCGTAGGACAGCAAGTCCGGGTTTACATCTAGTAGGTACGGGTTTAGTTTGGTGATCGTGGCGACCATCTTGTCGAATCCGGAGCGGCCGGGTTCAACTTCGAAGGTCGGGTCACGCAGGGCCGCGTCTATTAGAAAGCTTTCGGCGGTTCCGTAGAGGCCTTCCATCCGAAGGAAATCATCCCAGGCATGCCATGCACGACGTATCTTAACTCGGAAGGTATTAGCGCATTCGGTGGCGCGCAACCCACCCCAGGTGCTGGGTAGGCGGTGGTCCCAGGTGGGGTGGTGAACCCGCCGAGGAACCGACCTGTCCGAAGTAGTGGTCGTGACGGCCAGCGGCGGGACAGTGGTGATAGTTGTACTGGTCGGGTCGCTTTGTGCGGCAGGGTCGGTGGTTTGTTCCGATCCGGAAACCGGAACGGTGGTATCGGTTACCGAGATGCCTCCCGTCCCGGCGTCGCCAGCGGCAGTGTCGTAGTCGCCTGATGGGTCGAGCCATCCAGCCACCGTGGTGTCCGTCACCGCGAAACCGTCCTCACCGGTCGTCGCAGTTGTCTCATCGGGAAGGACCGTGGTGGTGTTGGCACTGTCGCCCTCGGTACCCATGGCGGAAACCACCGACAGCACAACCAGCCCGACGAGCAGTACACCGGCAACCGCGGCAGCCCAGAAGCTGCGACGGTTCGCTCGTGGTTGCATCCATCCTCCTGATTTCCGTGTTCTGGTTGTTGCCGGTTGCGGTGTTAGTGTAGCGGTCCGGATTCGATACCGTCCGCGGGTGCGGTTGTCGGTTGAAGGAGGGCAAGGCTTGGTTCGTCGGTTTTCGTTGGTCGGTTTGTTGTGGACTGTCGGGCTGGTGTCGTTATTCGTGGTTTCCAGTGTGAGTACCTCGTGGTCGGGTGCTCAGGCGCCGGGTTCGACTACTTCCACGACGGTGTCTCCCTATGAGCCTGATCCGAAGGGTTTGGTTGCGCATGTCGACCGGTTGCGGCGTCATTCGTTGGGTACGGATGTGTGGCAGGTGTGGGTGTGTGAACTCGAGGAGGAGAAGCTGACGCTTGATCCTGAAGAGTTGGTTGAGGAGTGGGAGAGGGAGATCAGACCGTATTTCTGGTGGCTTTCGGATAAGCGTTATAACCCGGTGTTCGTAGCGGGCGGCGAACCGGTATCGGCCAACGTTGAAAACACGGGTATAGAAATCGTGGAGATGGCTTGCGCTGAGGCGGTGGAACATGCGGTCGAGTCCGGCGGGTCGCTTGTTTCGGGGGCGGAAGCGACGGAGCCGAACGGGGTGATCATCGTGGTCAACTCCAACAGAATCGGTCCAGCGTCTCGTTCAGCCTTGGGTATCGGAAGCGGTATGTCGGTTGGTGATCCGTGTTTAGAACCAAGACCTGCTGCGGGGTGTGATTCGTTTCCTGGGAATGGTCGGTATGTGATGGTGGCGGGCGGGCGTGTTGTTCCCGGTATTGGTCAGCGACGGTTGCTGGTGGCGCATGAGATGGGGCACACGATCGGGTTTCCGCATTCTCATGCCTCCGATGACAATAAGTATGACAATCCGATGGATGTGATGAGCAATGCTTTTCGTCATGTGTATGAGGATCGTCGGGGTGTGTGGAGGAGCAAGTTGAGGGTGGGGACTATCGGGGTGAACAGGTATCAGGCTGGTTGGGTCGATCCTGGTCGGGTTGTGGATGATCATCCGGGTGGTGTGGCGGTTACTTACGCGTTGGTTCCCCCGGGGTTTTCTCGGGGGAAGTCTTTGCTTCCGGTGGGGACGTTACCGGAGTTGATGGCGTTCAAACGGCAGGCGGGGGTGTTCGTGTCGTTGGGTGCTCGGGTGGCTGAGGGTTACGACTCCGAAATCGCCGTGAAGCCTATCGGTCATGACGCGGGGACGGGAAAGGTGGTGGCGGCGGGGCAGGAGGGGGTGGAGGTGTATGTGGTTGATCAGCGAACGACGCAGTGTGGCGCAAACTACAGTGTTGACGGTGCGTGTATCTCTGTAGTGCGGGCTACCACTCAGTCTCCTGCGAATGGTTTGTCGACGGATCATGTGTATGGGGTGGATCAGGAATTCGTGACGGGGGCATACCGGTTCGGTGGGTTGCTGATACCGGGGTTCGGGGTTCGGGTCGTGGAACGGGTGAACGACGCTTGGTTGCTTCGGGTCACGCCACCGAGCGGCGCCGCCGGGCCTTTCAACGATATCTCCGGGAACAGCGACCGGTTCCGTATCGAGTTGTTGAAGTGGTTGGATATTACGAGTGGGTGCGGTTCCGGTGTGGGGTATTGCCCTTCCAGGGTCACGAACCGGGCGGAGATGGCGGTGTTTCTGGTGCGGGCGTTGGGGAAGGATCCGGTTCTTAAGTCTGAGAAGCCGACGTCAACGTTTGGTGATGTGCTTCGGTCGTATTGGGCGTGGGGGTATATAGAACGACTGCACGAGTTGGGGATCACTCAGGGCTGCGGGCGTTCTACAGATAGAGTTAAGCGTTACTGCCCGGAGTCGCAGGTGACGAACGGGCATGTAGCCGTGTTCGTGGTACGGGCCTTGGAAAAAGACAAGTCGCTGCCCACCGCAGGGCAGACATTCGGGGATGTTCCCCCCACCCATTGGGCGCACGGTCACATCGAACGTCTCGAAGAACTCGACATCGCTATCGACGTCGAAATGCGCGGGAAACGGTACTTCTCTCCCGACGCCAAAACCCGCCGCGGTGCCGCGGCTCGCCGGTTGACCGAAGCCGCGGTCACCCTGCAAGACGTTTCGCACACGCCGGTTATTGACGGTGACGCACCGTCCATGCCTCTCAACGTAACTGTCGGAGGCGTGTGGGATCTGAGTTGGGATCCGCCCGCCGCGTCGAGTCCCGGACCCACGGCCGGATACGAAATCTCATACGGACTAGTCGACGGACCCGGTTGGATCGCTTCGGTCGGCGACACCGAAACCGTGGACCTGTACACCTTCGTAGATGACAATAGGGGTAAGACACTGTACGCGAAGGTTCGGGCGTACAACAACCACGGAGCGTCAAGATGGGCAGCCGCCCCAACGATCATAGCCCCACCCGTCGCGCTGGGGGTGCCGCCGGCGCCTACCAACGTCAAAGCAGTGTCGAACACCGCAGGCCGGGTCACCCTCACCTGGAACCCACCCCCCACACCGAACATCGCCGCAACCGAAGCTAACAATGGTGATGACGACCTCACCGCGATCGTCGGTTACCGGATCCTCCGCAAACCGGTCGGCGACGAAAACACATTCGAGGTCATCGCTGCGAACACCGCCGCCACCGCCACCACCTACACCGACACCACCGTCACCCCCGGCGTTCGATACCAGTACCGGATCCACGCCATCAACAAAGGCCGGCTCATCAGCACCCAAGGCTCCACGGTAGAAGTCACCGTCAAATCCCCACCCACCACCACAACAACCACCGTCCCGACAACAACCACCACCGAAGCCGCCACCGGGCTGACCCTATCCGTTTCCGACGCTACCGCCACAGAAGGCGAAACCATGGTGTTCAACGTGTCGTTGAACAAAGAACCACTCGGTGTCCAAGTAGTAGTCAACTACCAATCACAACCCGTCACCGCCACCGCCGGAACCGACTACATCGCACCGAGCGGAACATTCATCTTCGGACCCTACGAAACCCGAAAAACCATCAGAGTAGGCATCAGAGACGACAACAGAACGGAAGAAACCGAAACCTTCCGAATCACCCTCTCACAACCCTACGGCGCCACCATCACAAAACCCATCGGCACCGGCACCATCACCGACAACGACTAAATATCTATAACCTCTAATCGACAAGTACGAGACCGTCGCGTTTCGTGGTGTGGGCTGTTGTCGCGGGTGGTCTTGGGTATAGCGGCGGGTTGTTTGGTGTCTGTGATGGTTCCGGGTTGAACCTTGTTCGTTGGATGGAGAAATCAGACATGGGGGATCTACCCCGAGACTTTCTTGCCGTCCGCCGGGGTCCGCCGAGGTTACCTTCTCTCACGGAGATTGTCGGCTATCGTCACGGTGCAAAGTGCCCAACGCTTCTGGGGAAGGTGAATTACAGGATGGCCGGAATCGTACACATCGTCGGGACGGGAACTATCGGAGAGCCCCTCATCGGGCTCATGGCGGATAACCAAGAAGCCTTCGGGATCGACGAGGTTACCTTCCACAAACGAACCCCCCTCCTGCTAGAGCGGGGAAAGGTCAATGATCTGGTAAGGCGTGGCGCCCGACTCTCGGTGGACGCAGACCGGTGGTCCGGATTCGAGGAACTGGGCCATGCCCCCAAACTGGAGGCATGGGAGGCTATCGAGCGGGCCGACGTAGTGGTCGACTGCACGCCGGCAGGCAATGCCAACAAGGAAAAGTACTACCGACACGCAACCGAGGTCGGCGGTTTCCTGGCTCAGGGATCGGAGTTCGGCTTCGGGAAGATGTACGCCCGCGGGATCAACGATGAGGCTCTGGTCCGAGAGGAGGACCGCTACCTCCACATCGTCTCATGTAATACCCATAACATCGCGGTACTTCTCAAAACCCTCGGGTTCGATCAAGACGGCGCCAACCACGTAGTCGAGGGGACTTTCCTGTGTATCAGGCGGGCCAACGATATCAGCCAAGCCGGGAAGTTTATCCCCGCCCCGGAAGTCGGGACCCATCCCAAAGGTCGTTTCGGGACTCACCACGCGAAAGACGCCCACCACCTATTCCAGACTATCGGCCACGAACTCGACCTGTTCTCATCCGCTCTCAAAGTGAACAGCCAATATATGCACGCGCTCCACTTCGAGATCGTTCTCGACAAGGAGATAACCGTTTCAGAGGCCCAGGAGAGGCTGGAGGCCAACCCCAGGGTGGCCATTACCTACAAGCGGTCCGCCAACCAGATATTCTCCTTCGGTCGGGATCATGGCTACTACGGGCGGATCCTCAGCCAGACCGTCGTTCCGGTCGAGACCTTGACGGTGCGCGGCGGCAACAGGATCGTCGGTTTCTGCTTTACTCCCCAGGACGGCAACCCGATGCTCTCCACGGTGGCCGCCACACTCTGGTACCTGCACCCGGGCGGGTTCGAAGAGCGGCTGAACGTGTTGAGGCGCTACATATTCCCCGAGGTTTGATCTTGATGATACGCAGCGACCAAGCCTTCAATACCTGAACCGCTTGTAATGGTTAACTCTCCTTAGGTCGAATAGGCAGTGGATACACGCCGCCGTTGGTGGGCACGGGTCGGGTCTCGGTCGGTGCCTTACTTGGCCGCCTTGACGATCTTTTGTGCCTCTTTGCAGGTTGGCATACCCGCGGGCGCGTCTCAGGGTTTCTGGGATATCGGAAGAGCCCGCTTCCATACTCCTGCGGTTTCTATTCTCGACCACATAGGCATCATCGACGGTACCGAGTGTGACGAGGGTCGTTTCTGTCCTGACGGTTTCATGAACCGATGGGTGATGGCGGTATGGATCTACCGGGCTCTCGATCTTGATGAGCCTGAAGAGGAAGAGAGCGGCACCTTTTCCGATGTGGGCGGCTCCTGGTGGTCCGGCCATGTGAACCGGCTGACGGAATCGGGAGTAACGGTGGGCTGCGACGAGGGCTCGACCATGTATTGCCCGTACCGGGTGGTGACACGTGGGCAGATGGCGAGTTTCCTGGTCCGGGCATTCGACATCCCATCGGCTGACAGTTCGATTTTCACCGACACAGATGGGGACGTTCACGCGGAGAATATCGAAGCTCTTGCAGCCCACGGGATAACCGGAGGCTGCGCCACCGACCCGGACCGCTACTGTCCGAACGCACCGGTTACCCGAGGTCAGATGGCGACCATGCTGGCCAGGGTACTGGGTTTGGTACCCCCGGCTCGGTTCAGCGACGCGGTGGAGACGTATTCTATCGGTCACCTAGTGTCGCAGTTCACCACCTACTATCGATGTTGCCAGAACAGGGTGGTCAACATCCATCGCTTCGCGGACAAACTGACCGGCGCGGTGGTTGCTCCTAAGGAGAGCTTCAGCCTCAATCGATACATAGGTAGACGAACCAGTGCGGACGGGTTCCGCGCCGCCGGTACCCTGATAAGAGGCAGGCTGGTCAACACGGTCGGCGGTGGGGTGAGCCAGGCAGCCACCACCTTTTACAACGCGATGTTCTGGGGAGGGTATCAATCGGTATCCCATAAGCCTCACAGCATCTACTTCCCCCGCTACCCCGAAGGTATCGAAGCCACCATTAACTGGCCGGATATAGATCTGGTGTTCCGCAATGACACTTCCGATCACATTCTGATCGTGGCTAGCTACACCCCAACGTCGCTAACCATCGCGTTCTACGGAAACAACGATGGACGGGTATTGGTGGGGGATTGGGAGGACGGGGAAGGCGCCATGACGGTGGTGTCGGAAGGAGGGGCCGGGGCGCGGGTCGTGGGCGCAACGGTGTCGGAGCGTTACCGCTGGCGATCTCCACCTGCGCCGCTCGTACTCACGGATGCCAACCTGGGGTTCGATGAGCGGAGGGTGGTCCAGACGGCTCAGGTAGGTTGGTCGGTCAAGGTCACTCGCACGGTCGAAGTACGGGGGAGCGCGTCGACGCAGGACTGGACCGTTCGGTACGTGCCGAGGCAGAGGATTGTGGTGGTTCATCCCTGTACCTTGACGGATTCCTGTACGGTTCCCGATGAGGAAGGTACCGTGGAAGAGGAAGACCCGGTACCGGAAGAGGTAGGGGAGGAGTTACCGGTCTCGCCGATCTGACCGGCTTGGGGAAAGTCATCGGACGGAGGATTCGCTTCCGGCATTGCCGGTCAACCTCGTTCGATCCCCCCGGTAGACTGTCGTGCATGACCTCCCGCTCGGCCCCATCGGTTCACATCACCACCTTGGGATGCTCGAAGAACCAGGTCGACTCGGAAAAGATCACAGCCTTACTCACACAGGCGGGCTACCGGACAGCAGGATCCGGTGACGAGGCGGATGTGGTGATGGTCAACACCTGCGCCTTCGTTGAAGCGGCTCGCCGCGAATCGGTCGAGACGATCCTCGATGTTGAACAGTCCAAGGCTGACGACAGTCGGCTGGTGGTGATCGGATGCATGGCCCAGCGCTACGGGTCGGAGCTCGAGGATTCTCTGGACGGAGTAGACGCAGTGGTCGGTCTCGACCGGTACGGCGAGATGGTAACCGTGCTCGACTCGATAACCGACTGGGTTCCGGTTCGTCTCGGTCCCAGGCCGCCTGCCATGGATCTGCTGCACCTTGTGGACCGTCCGGCGCCTGACCTGCCGTATGCCTACGTCAAAGTTGCGGAGGGTTGTGACAAGACATGCGCCTTCTGTGCCATCCCTCTAATCCGGGGAAAGCAGCGGTCCCGCCGTCCGACCGATATCCGCGAGGAGATCGCTCGCCTCAGCGCAGGCGGTGTGTCGGAGGTGATACTGGTAGCTCAGGACCTGGCTGCATACGGACGGGATATCGGGGTGAGGAGAGACGAGACGATTGTCGACCTGCTGCGTTTCGTCTCAGACGTGGAAGGGTTGGCCAGGTTACGGTTGCTGTACCTTTACCCCACCGAGATTCGGCCTGCTCTTATCGAGGAAATGGCATCGAATCCCAGACTGGCGCCCTACTTCGATCTAAGCCTCCAGCATGCCTCCCGGACTCTTTTGCGTTCGATGCGGAGACCCGGCAGCACAACCAGCCATCTACGCCTGATCGATCGGATACGGCAGGCCGAACCTGAGGCAGCCCTCCGATCCTCCTTCGTAGTGGGTTTCCCCGGCGAAACCGATGATGACGTGGACGAACTACTGGATTTCTTGTCGGCTGCGCAGCTCGATTGGGCCGGGTTCTTCCCGTATTCACCCGAGGATGGCACGAGGGCCTTCGATCTGTCCGGACGAATCGGCCGTGACGAGATCTCCGAGCGGGTGAGGGAACTGACCAGAGCGCAGGACGAGATAACCGCCCGCCGCAACTCCGAGCAGGTCGGCAAGGTGTTCGATGTCTTGATCGACCAGGTGGAGGACGGTATCCCCGTCGGGAGGTCCTACCGTGAAGCACCCGATATCGACGGCATGATATGTCTTGACGAGGGTTCGCCCGGCATGTGGATGGAGGTTGAGATTACCGGGAGCTACGAGACGGATCTGGTGGCGCGTTCGCTGGCCCGAGTCGGTACCCCGGAACCCTAGCCGAGGGGAGTGGCGGGTGATCGTCGAAGTGGTAGCGGTCGGTACCGAGTTGTTGCTCGGGCAGATCGTCAACACCAATGCCTCCTACCTGGGCGGACGGTTGGCGGAGTTGGGCCTTGATGCCCACTACCAGGTGGTGGTAGGGGACAATCACGATCGTATGGTTGACACCATCCGGACGGCCATGCGCAGATCCGACGCGGTGATAATCACCGGTGGCCTCGGACCTACCCAGGACGACATAACTCGGGAGGCTCTATGTGCGGCAACGGGACGGGACATGCTGTACAGCGAGACGCACGCCGCAAGGTTAAGGGCCTTCTGGGACAGGCTGGGTAGGGAGTTCCCGGAGAGCAACCTCTGCCAGGCGCAGTATCCCGAAGGTTCGGAGCAGCTGGACAATCCCCGAGGTACCGCGCCCGGTTTGTTCCTTGACCACCTGGGCACCCTTGTTTTCTCTCTACCCGGGGTTCCGGCCGAGCTTTACCAGATGATCGAAGACCACGTTGTGCCCCGTCTCCGGCAGGGTATCGGGGGTGATCAGGTCCTCGTAAGTAGGGTGCTGCGCACCTGGGGACTGGGAGAGTCGGCGGTGGCCGACCTGCTTGATGATCTATATCACACAGGCGTGAACCCCTCCATGGCGTTTCTCGCCTCAGCCGGAGAAGTCAAGGTTCGTCTAACCGCCAAGGCCTACACGGCGGCAGAAGCCCGTTCGATGATCGAACCGGTGGAGCGCGGCGTGCGAGAGCGGCTGGGCGCTGCGGTGTTCGCCACCGATGACCAGACGCTGGAACAGATCATCCTGGACGAACTCCGGGAACGGGGCTGGACGATCGGAACCGCCGAGTCGGTAACTGCGGGGATGCTGGCTGCCCGCTTGAGCCTCCTGCCCGGATCCTCGCAGGTGTTCCGGGGGAGCTTGGTTACCTACGCTACCGAACTCAAGCGGAACCTGCTCGGGATAGGGCAGGAGGTGCTCGATACCTACGGGGTGGTGAGCGCCGAGACTGCTACCGCTATGGCTGACCGAACGGCCGGCATTCTGGAGGTCGATGTGGTGACAGCTCTAACGGGGGTGGCGGGTCCCGATCCCCTCGAGCACCCACCCGGTACGATCTTTATAGCCGTCCGGACCCCGGACGGGACCCGTTCCCGGTCCCTGCGGATGCCCGGTGACCGCGAACGGGTCCGTGCCTACACCACCACCACCGCCCTCCAGATGACCCGACTGGCCATCATCGGTGAGTGGTGGAACGGTGAGCGATAAGAATCCGGGGGAGGTACTTCGTAGCCATTCCGCTACCGGCGGAGGTGAGGATGGCGATCGACGACTGGCGCCAAGGACTCGACCTGCCGGGCCGGGCCGTTCCGCCGTCGAACCTGCACGTTACGTTGAGATTCGTAGGATCCGCGTCGGTGACCGGCAGGGACCGCCTGGCGGCCGAGCTTGATACCGCCGAACTGGGCGGCCCGTTCTCCTTTCGGATCGGTGGGCTGGGTGGGTTCCCGAAACTGAGAAAAGCCACCGTGGCGTGGGCCGCGATCGAGGAGGACGGTGGAAGGGTGACCGATCTGGCAGGGATTGTGGAGGAGGCGGTTGCGTCGGCCGGGTTCGGTTATGAGGATCGACCGTTCAAGGCCCACCTCACCCTTGCCAGGATCCGTCCGCCGCGTGACCTACGTCAGCATGCAAACGAGAGGATCGCCCGGATCCGTGTCCGGGTAAACGAGGTTGTTCTCTACCGGAGCCGATCTAGGAGTCGCACCGTTGTCTACCACGCCGTGGAACGGTTCCCGCTAGCTCGAGGGGATTCCGGTTAGGCGTATCCCCATTAGGTGGGTCGGCGCCCTAAAAGCTGTGAATCGAACGGATGTTCGACTAACCTCCAAATAGCGATCCAATAGATAACATGGATGTAAGCGGGTGGTAGTCGGGTGTACACGCCATTCGTTACTTCGATAAAGCGCCCGGAAACAGTACCGAGTGGAAGGAAGTCCACGATTCTGTCACAGCCGACTCGTATCTTGTTCATTAAGGGCACGCAGTTACGAGTTCACCGGCTCGGCGAGATGAAGGAGCAAACATGAAGCAACGTAAACAGGCGCTTGATACGGCCATGTCGCAAATCGAACGGCAATTCGGCAAGGGATCCATCATGAGGTTGGGGGCCAGCCCCCACCAGAAGATCGAACACATACCAACCGGTGCACTGGCGCTTGATCTGGCGCTTGGTATCGGAGGAGTGCCGAGAGGGCGCATCGTTGAGGTGTACGGACCCGAGTCGAGCGGCAAAACCACCCTGGCCTTGCACGTAGTGGCAGAGGCACAACGCAACGGGGGAATAGCCGCATTCGTGGATGCGGAGCATGCCTTGGATCCTGTCTATGCGAAGGCCGTAGGGGTAGACATAGATGAGTTGCTCATCTCTCAGCCCGATACGGGGGAACAGGCACTGGAGATCACCGATATGCTCATCAGATCGAGCGCTCTCGACGTGGTAGTGATTGATTCGGTGGCCGCGTTGGTACCTCGAGCAGAAATCGAAGGAGAAATGGGCGACACCCACGTAGGTCTCCAAGCGAGGTTGATGTCCCAGGCGCTCCGCAAGCTGACCGCCAACATCAACCGTTCCAAAACCACGGCCATCTTCATCAACCAGCTACGGGAAAAGATCGGCGTGATGTTCGGATCTCCTGAGGTTACGCCGGGCGGGAGAGCGTTGAAGTTCTACTCCAGCGTCCGTCTGGACATCCGTCGTATCGAGACTATCAAAGACGGGAAAGACCAAGTCGGTAACCGGGTCCGGGTCAAGGTCGCCAAGAACAAATTGGCGCCCCCGTTCCGGATGGCCGAGTTCGACATCATGTTCGGACAGGGGATCTCATGGGAAGGCAGCCTGCTTGACGTAGCGGTCAATGCCGGCATCGTCAGGAAGAGCGGCGCCTGGTATACCTACGAAACCGATCAACTCGGTCAAGGACGCGAAAAAGCGAAACGCTTTCTGAGGGAAAACCCCGGGTTGGCAATGCAGCTGCAGGCCAGAGTGTTGAAGGCGGTGGGGATTGCCGACGATGAGGAGCCGGATCAGCAGGGTACCGGCACCAAGCCGGGATCCAGAAAGAAATCTCGCTGAACGAGGCTCGGTCGGTATTCCATTACCATCCAAGCTCCGGTAACGAGCCGGGCCGCTGCAAATGTGCTGCAAGTTGTATTGTCACGGTAGCGGTCCGGCACCCTAGCCGGGTGAGTATTCCCAGGATCTGGCGAGGGAGTCGGGCTGATGGCGCGAGACCACAAGAACAATTCGGGGCGGAAGCGGCGCGGTCGCTCGCCAGGTACACCACCTGCCTCCAGGAAGGGTTCGCCCCGGGGTAAACGCGCGTCATCCGGGCGTTCGACCAGGTCGGATCAGTCCGGGAGGACCGCCCGAACCAACCGTAGACCATCGGGAGGCTCTCCCGGCGGAAAACCCCGCCGGAGGGCATCAGGGACGGGATCTCGAACCGGAGGGTATTCCACCTCGAAATCGGCGCGGCGCGGAAAGAAGCCCGGTGGCCGATCCCGCCCGTATTCCCGTTCCGAGCCGACGAGAAAACCGGATCGGAAAGCTCCACACGCGGGAGCGGGAGCTGCCAACCTACCTCGCTGGATGAAGGATGAGATCCGCAGGCTGACTCGCAAGGATCGGCAGGATGCCACCCTCCAGGTACTTGCTAAAGCCGTTAAGGCCTTCGGAAAGGAAGACTACGGCGCCGCGCACCGTGAGCTTGCCAAGGCGAAGCAACTCAGCCCCCGGTCTCCCGCCGTAAGGGAGTTGCTAGGGCTCAGCGGGTACCGCCTGCAGGAGTGGCAGGAGGCCCTAGCCGAGTTGAGGGCTTATCGGCGGCTGGCCGGGGAAACCACTTACATGCCGATGGAGATGGATTCCCTGCGTGCCCTGGATCGAGACGGCGACGTGGAAAAGACCTGGGGTCTATTTCTGGAATTAGGGGGGAACCGGCCCACCGAAGCCGAGGCGCGAGTCGTGTACGGGTCGTACCTGCTGGATCAAGGTCGTCCGGAGGAGGCGTGGGAGGTTACCGGTCCCAGCCGCCTGGCGCGTGACCCGCGTGACTATGAATTGCGCATCTGGTTCGTGGCCGCCCGCGCGGCTCTAGCTCTGGATCAGGTCGCTGCCGCCAAGAAACTCACGGCGGCGATCAGGAAAGCCGATCCTGATCTTCCGGGACTTGCCGACCTGATGTCCGGGATCCCGGCGCGGAGGGGCCCGACATAATTGGGGTCGGCCGGGATTACGGGTCGGACTTTCGGTTGACTCCCTACCGCAGCGCCGATCCGTTCCGCCCGAGACCCGCTTCAACAGGCGGCGAAGTCAAATACCCGGGCAGGGGGGTTGTGGGGAAATCCGGGCAACCGGCAACCGGCAACCGGCAACCGGCAACTGATAACTACCATCAGGGTCCATGGCCGAAGAGTTCTCCAGGTGTGAGTGGGCGGGTGATGACCCGCTCATGCAGAGCTATCACGACACGGAGTGGGGCAGGCCCCTTCACGATGACCGCTCTCTCTTTGAGTTGCTGGTGCTCGAAGGCGCCCAGGCCGGTCTTTCATGGCGAACCGTCCTGCACCGCCGTCTCGGCTATCGAGCCGCCTTTGAAGGGTTCGAGATCGCTCGAGTCGCCTCCTACCGCGACGCCGATCGGGATCGTCTCGTATCGGACAGGCGGATCATCAGGAACCGAGCCAAGATCCGGTCTGCCATCTCCAACGCCCGCGCCGTGTTGCGCATCCAGGAGGAGCAGGGATCGTTAGACAGGTTCCTGTGGAGTTTCGTCGGAGGAGAGCCACACCGGAACGCGTTCACCGGACTCTCGGAAGTCCCGTCCCAGACCGATGAGTCCCGCGCCATGAGCAAGGGGCTCAAGGCTTACGGATGCTCTTTCGTCGGGCCCACCATCTGCTACGCCTTGATGCAGTCGGCCGGCCTGGTTAACGACCACGTCGTTGGATGTTTCCGATACGACCGTTGCGACCCCCGCTAAGGGAATGCCGGCAAATGACGGTTCTGGCAGAGTGAGTGGGCGAAGGATCATTAGATCCGGTTAGCGAAAGATCCGGTTAGCGAAAGAGATCCGGTTAATGAGGAGATCCGGTTACTTAAGTGTCAGGTCCGGAGGGTCAGCAACTCGGGGACCGCGTCAAGCAGGCGGTCGCGGTATTCCAGCTTGTCCCTCCACCGGCCGGGGATGGCCTCCACTCCTACCAACACACCCATAAGCCCACCAGCGATAGCCCCGGTCGTGTCGGTGTCGCGCCCGCGGTTGACCAGGGCGACGATGACTTCCTCGAACGTGGCGTCCTGCCGGATCGCCCAGACGGCGCATCGGAGGGAATCGATTACAAATCCGGATGTGGGCAGGCTGTCCACGGATCGGTTCGGATCGACATCAAGCGCTTCCCGAACCCCCGGATGGAGGTCGAGAGCCTTCGCGGCGGAAATAGCGTCGGGTACGGCGGCGTCGTCCAGCAGGGCGTTGACTATCTCGCCATAGGCCACACAACTGTCTATGCACCGGGGGTGTGCATGAGTGACGGCTGATATCTCAGCAAGTTCGGTCCGGCGGGTGGCATCGTCGACTCTGGCCAGCGCGGTAGGGATGCATCTCATGAGCGATCCGTTACCGCAGGAGTATTCCCCGGTGGCGCCGCTGCTCCGCGGATCGTTGGTGCGTTCCAGCCGCAACAGAGACCGGGCGGTGGCGCCGCCGATGTCGGGCGGTCTCGTGTTGTACCAATCGAGCATGTTGCCCGCTGCCCGCTCCAGGGTGTAGGAACCGTTGAGATAGGCGGTGAGAACCGCCCAGGTCAGGTCCGTATCGTCAGTCCCTTGACCTGGCCGCCAGGAAAACGGTCCTCCGCCGATGATTTCCCGATGAATCCCATACCGGTGGCGTATGTCCGAGGCATTCATGAACTCCAGCGTGGCGCCTAGGGCATCGCCGGCCGCAACACCTAACAGGCCTCCGGCGATCCGGTCGCGCAGTCGGATGTCGCGTAGTTGGATCATGTCACCGGGCATCCGATCATGCGGCCACACTAACCGGATCGCGCCAAACCGGAAAGTGCCGTGCTTGCGGGCGCCGTGGTCAATCCCCCGGTTAGTCCACCTGCGCGGCATCGTTATCGAGATGGTTATCAGGAACCTTGGAATAAAGCTCCCCTTTCCGAAACCCGTTGCCGGCTATCTGGCTATCGTGCTAGCGAGTGAGGTACTAGAAGAGGCAACCGGGAACGAGGCGCGGAAGGGAGATCTCCATTCGTCGGCCGGGATCCTGTCCCGGCAGACCGTAGTTGCAGTGTCTCACCGACTCGATGAAGAGGAGGTCCGGATGAGAAACTTCAAGGGTCGGCGGCCCACTACCTGCATAGCCATAGCAATGATCCTCGCCCTCATCGGCGCGGCGTGTGGCGACGACGAACCGGCGCCTACCACTCAGGCTCCGGCGACCGCCACTGCGGCGCCCGATACCACGGCGGCGGCGACGACCACCGAAGCAGCCGCGGAGGCGCCGGAAGAACAGACCGCGCCGGAAGAACAGATGACGGCGCCTACGGAACTGAACATCGCCATGGTTATGCGGGGGACCAAGGAGGAAGGCTGGAACGCCACCTTCATTGATTCCATGAACCGGCTGGCACAGGATCAACCCCGCGGGCTCGCTATCAACCTGACCCAGATCGAAGAGATACCCTTCGCCGACGGGGAACGGGTGATTCGCGACCTGGCGCAGACCGGAGACTACGAAATCATCGTCACCCACAGCACCTACTCCGACTCTGTCGCCGCGGTGAAGGACGACTTCCCCGACATCATGTTCGCCTATTCAGGGTCTGGAAACGACCCGCTGGGAGGCAACGGATACTGGATCGACACCTTCGTTCATGAGCCTGCCTACCTGGCCGGGATCATTGCCGGTTCTCTCACTCAGACCGATCGGATCAGTGCAGTGGCGGCCTTTCCGTTCCCAAATGTCAACGCTCCCGTCAACGCGTTCTTCGACGGGGCCCGTTCGGTTAATCCCGAGATCAACGTGGACGTCGCGTACATCGAGAGTTGGTTCGATCCGGCTACCGGCCAGGAGGCGGCGGCAGCTCAAATAGCGGCCGGTTCCGACATGATATACGCAGAACGGTTCGGCCCGTTCGCGGCTGCCGAGGAAGCGGGCAACGTGCGGGCCTTCGGGCACTTCACCGACCAGTTGGCCCTCTCGGCGACCGTTCTCACCAGTGCGGTGGCTCGATGGGACGCTGTGTTACTGGACCTGATCGATATATGGTATGCGAACGTCACCGAAGGAGTCGCCTACGACGCTCCGATGGAGCGGATCGTCTATCTATCGATGGTGGATGGCGGGTCCAGCCTCGGGGAGCTTAGCTTTGATATCCCCGCCGAGGTGGTAGCCGCTGTCGAAGAAGCTCGAGGAGCCATCCTTAGCGGCAACCTGGTTGTCCCGTTGAATGTCGAGAGCCCGGACGGCTAGGTAGCGGACTTGACTCCCGGATCTTCCCTCGGAGGCGAGGACCGGTGACCGGCAGCATTCTGTCGGTGCAAGGCGTTACCAAGCGTTTTCCGGGGGTAGTCGCCAACGATGCCGTGAGTCTCGAAATCCGGCGTGGTGAGATACATTGCCTCCTCGGTGAGAACGGGGCAGGCAAGACCACGTTGGCCGACATTCTCTACGGCGTGTATCGACCCGATGAGGGAACAGTGAGCCTGAAGGGTCGGAACCTGGAACTGCACACCCCTCAAGACGCCATCAAGGCCGGTATCGGAATGGTCCACCAACACTTTGAGCTGGTGCCACCGATGTCGGTGGTGGAGAATGTCGTCATCGGAACTTCGGCAAGCCAGTGGCTGGATCTAACCGAAGTCAGGAAACGGCTCGGCAAGTTCTTCGACAACTACGACGTCCGGATCGACCCCGATGCCGAAGTAGGCCGACTCTCTGTCGGTGAGCAGCAATGGGTTGAGATATTCAAGACCCTCTACTTTGGTGTCGAGGTTCTGATCCTGGATGAGCCGACCGCCGTCCTTACTCCCCAGGGTATCGAGGAGTTGTTCCGGATACTGCGGAGGATGCGAGACGAGGGGTTGACCATCGTCCTGATCACCCACAAACTCAAGGAGGTGATGGAGCTATCGGATCGCGTGACCGTTCTGCGGCTCGGGAAGGTGGTGGGAACGGTTAATACCTCCGATGTCGAGATCGACGATCTCGCTCGGATGATGGTGGGTCGTGAGGTTCTATTCCAGTTCGAGAGGCAACGGTCTGCGCCGGAAGGTCCGATTTTGCAGGTGAAGGATATCCACATCGAGAGCGTTACCGGTCGAGGCTCTCTCAAAGGTCTGTCGCTCACAGTCCGATCCGGCGAGGTGGTCGGTCTGGCCGGTGTTTCCGGTAACGGGCAGAACGCTCTGTTCGACGCGTTGGTAGGCGTGGAGAAGCCTACCGGTGGATCGATCCGGATTGACGGTGTGGACACCGCTCCGTTATCGCCCAACCGTATCTCCCGACTCGGCGTGGCCAGCGTACCCGCGGATCGGATTGCGCAGGGTCTTATGATGGACTTCAACGTTACGGAGAATCTCATTCTGGGACGCCACAGGTCCTCGCGGTTCTCGTATGGCGGACTTCTCAGACGCAAGGCTATCGATGGCTTTGCCGAGGAGTCGATCACCGGATTCGATATAAGGACCCCATCGGCGTCGCAGCCGACCAGAACCCTCTCCGGCGGCAACCTTCAGAAGGTGATAATGGCTCGTGAGCTTTCGGGGCGCCCGAGGATTCTGGTGGCGCACCAGCCTACGCGCGGACTTGACATCTCCGCCGGCGAATACGTCCGCCGCCGGCTGCTCGAGGAGCGGGACAGGGGAGCGGCTGTATTGCTGATGTCCGAGGATCTCGATGAGATATTCCAGTTGTCGGACCGGATCGCTGTTATCTTCGACGGTCGGATCGTTACGATCACCACGCCCGCTCAGGCCGATCTCGAGAGTATCGGTCTCAGCATGGCGGGCGCCGCTACATAGTCATGACCGGCGAGGATCGGCCGCCGCCCGGACGGATGGAAGAGCGGTTGCGGAGTGATAGTCCCTCGCAATCGTTTCGGACGGGAGTTTGGCGTGTAGAGAAACGGTTGGTGGTTCGTCCCCTGCACGAGTTCGCAGCCCTCGCCGCCGCGCTCGTGGTAGCGGTTTTGATAGTCGCCGGCCTGGTGAACGCGTTGGGCAAGAGCCCGACGGCCTCTTTCGCCGCACTGTATGACGGCGCCTTCGGGAGTAGGGAATCCGCTCTCGAGACCCTGGTTCAGGCGACACCACTCATTCTCACCGGTCTAGCGGCCGCGGTCGCCTTTCGCGCCGGAGTATGGAACATCGGGGCCGAGGGTCAGTTCTTCGCGGGGATCATGGGCACATGGTTCGTTTACGATCAGTGGGGTGGCTTGTGGCCTCCCCTGCTTTTCGTCCTGATGTTCGTGGCAGCCGCCATCGGGGGGATGCTCTGGGCGTTGATCGCCGGCGGCCTATTGGTTCGCTACCGGACGAATGTCATTCTTACCACAGTCATGCTGAACTTCGTCATTCTCTATGTGCTTTCCTATCTCCTAGGTGGTCCCTGGCAGGCGCCCAATACGTTCTATTACCAGACCTCGCGGATGGTGGACAGCACCTTCCTGCCACGTTTCGTCACCGGGAGTCGCCTCCACTGGGGTTTTGCGATAGCCATCGCAGCTGCAGCAGTCGTTTATTGGCTCACCCGGCGGACCACCCTGGGATACGAGATCCGCGCGCTGGGTATCAATTCGGTCGCAGCCCGCTACAAGGGGATCCGGGTGGGGACGGTAACGCTGCTAACGATGGCGATTTCGGGCGCCCTGGCCGGCTTCGCCGGCGCCGGGGAACTCTTGGGGATCCATCATCGGATCCAAGTCGAGATCGCGGAGGGAATCGGTTTTACGGGCATCATCATCGCGCTGGTGGCTCGGCTCCATCCGCTGGGAGTGGTAGTGGCCGCCATCGCATTCGGGGCGCTGGTCAATGGATCCACCGCCATGCAGTACCAGACCGGTATACCCAAGGCGCTGGTCTTGGTGATCGAGGGAACCACGCTTGCTCTGGTGTTGATCGCCGCCGTAGCATCCCGATACCGGGTCCGGAGGGTCAAGCCACATGGATGACTTCTTTACCGGCGCCGTCTTCCTCGGTATCCTGCTGGCCACCCTGCGCATTGCAACTCCGCTATTGCTGGCCGCCCTCGGGGAGTTGGTATGCGAGAGCAGCGGGGTCCTCAACCTCAGCCTCGAGGGAACCATGACCATGGGGGCGTTTACCGGCTTCTACATTGCCAACGAGACCGGCAACCTATTCCTCGGCCTGGTAGCGGCCGCGGTCGGTGGGATGTTGCTGGCTCTGATCATGGCGCTCATGACCGTCACCGTGAAGGTCAACCAGGTGGTGGCGGGCTTGGCCCTGAATATTCTGGGTCTCGGTCTGGCGTTCTTCTGGTATCGCTCGGTTTACGATGCCGAAGGCAGCATAGACATACCAACCGTAGAGACCCTCACCACTCCCTGGCTCACCTACCTGGCCTTTTTTATGGTTCCGGTGGTATGGACATTTCTGTACCGGACGAAATACGGCCTCGAGTTGCGCAGTATCGGTCACAACCCCGAAGCCTGCGACATGAGGGGGGTGGGTATCGTCTCGCGCCAGTACGTAGCGGTGCTATTCGGGGGGTTGATGGCGGGACTGGCCGGGTCGTTTCTCTCCCTGGGGTCGACCGGCCTCTTCTTCCCGGACATCATCTCGGGTCGTGGGTGGATAGCGTTGGCGATCGTGATTTTCGGGAACTGGCGCGCCGCTTGGGTACTGGTCGGTTCGCTCCTGTTCGGCTTCCTGGAGGCGAGCCAACTGTCCCTTCAGGCCAGTGACGTGGAACTGCCGTACCAGTTACTGCTGGCGTTACCGTTCGTACTGACCATTGTGGCCTTGGTTTTCAACCAGAGTCGTTCCAACGCACCCATATCATTGACGGTTCCGTATCACCGTGGGGAGCGTTGATGGCCTACCACTGGTCGGTTAGATATCGGGAAGCTGTGGTAGCCCCTTCTAACAGAAACCGACGAGACTGATCCACTTGCTCGATACAGCCGGGAAGGTAAAGAGGACAATGATCGCCTGACCATCACCATCGCGCAATAATCTGTCCCTAGCCATCCTTATATTGATCCACAGTACGTTATCACTTCTAAAGAAGGAGCCTATTGTGGCCAATAACCAAACCGCCGTCCCCGCTACAGATGTTGCCAAGCCGGATCGCAACGAGGTTCATCTCCGCGGGAAGCTTGCTACCGCCCCCGAACATCGCACGTTCGGTTCCGGCGCCTCGCTGGCCCGGATGCTCGTGACGGTTCGGCTCAGCGGTCCCAGCCGGACCGATGTCTTGCCGGTCACGGTCTGGGAGCCGGATACCGAGGTCGTGAAAGCGGTCCGGGGTGTTCCCGTGGAGGTGACCGGACAGATACACCGTAGGTTCTGGACGGATGCCGAGGGTCGCCACAGCCGAGTGGAGGTGGTGGCGACCACCGTTAAGATCGGTGAAGTGTTACAGGTCGACTGAACCTCCGGCACCTGCCGCTCTCGGTCGGGTACCGGATCGAGGGCGGCAGACGCCGGCTTCATCTTTTGTGTAAATCAAGAAGTTGTGTAACTCAAGAGTTGTTTACCTCAAGATTCGATTCGAGAAGACAGGATAATGGTCACGGGATTGGTGATGGGATGAGATTAAGGCTACGCCCTCGGTGGATCGTCCTGTCGATTGTGGTGGCCTTCGTCAGCGTCGCGTGTACATTCCTCGGCTTCTGGCAACTCGATCGACTGGAGGAGCGCCGCTCGACCAATCTGGTCACACGCAGCCGGTTGAACAACGAGGTAGTACCCATCGAAAACCTGCTCGAGGCTCTCCAACCGCAGGATGGGGTAGTTGTCGATACGGCGGACTACGAGTACCTGCGTACCAGCGCGTCCGGGGTGCTGACCGATGATGGTCGGGTATTGGTGAGATCCCAGGTCGTGAACGGCCAGGCGGGCGTGCACGCGGTGATACCCCTCGACCTGGGGAAAGGCATGGGTGTGCTGGTCAACCTAGGTTGGTTTCCACTCGGTGTGGAGCCGCCTCCGGCTGCCGAACTGTTCGTTCCGGACGGCCGGATCGAGTTGGTCGGGTTCGTCCGAGCCGACCAACTGCGACCTGCCCTGGGTCGTCGGGAACCCGAAGGTCGTCTCGAAACGGTAGCTCGAATAGATGTAGCCAGGATCCAGCAACAGGTGAGGCTTGAACTGCTTCCCTTCTGGATCCAGCTCATCACACCGGACGACCCCGACCGGTTCCCGGTTCCGGCGCCGCTTCCCGACCTCGATGAAGGATCACACCTCTCCTACGCGGTGCAATGGTTCTCCTTTGCATCGGTAGCCCTGGTCGGATATGCCGCCCTGGTATGGAGAGAGCTGAAACCCGGCCGCTCCGCGAGGAATCAACAGGATGATGAATCAACAGGATGATGAGGAATCGACAGCATGCTGAAACAGGATGATGAATCAACAGGATGATGATCGAAGATCACCTTTGCTTCAAAGCGAGCATCCTCAGGAAGGAGAGGGAATCTCCATGGCGAGATCGGTGATTATCTCGGCGGTGGGCATCCGGGAGAAGACCTCGGGATCTACGTAGATCTTGGTTGATCGGTTGCCGCCCCCCACCAGAATCTCATCAAGTTGGATGATTCTCGAATCCACATAGACGGGTAGGTTGTCCGGTAGTCCGAAAGGTGTGACGCCGCCGATCTTCATACCTGTGATCTCCTGGGTAAGTTCCGGTGATGCGAACGACACCTTCCGGACTCCGAGCAGGGACCGGACGCGGCGGTTGACGTCCAGCCGGGTGTTGGCGAGTACCACGCATAGCGCGTTTCGTCCTTTGGGACGTTTGGAGGCGACCAGAATGGCGTTGGCCGATTGATCCAGCGGGTAACCGTAATGTTCGCAATATGCCGCAGTGTGGGTAAACGCCGGGTCGATGTCCACGATCCTGAATCGAGCATCCAGTGATTTAAGGACCTGGCGTACGTTGGAATCGTCGCTACTCATAGGTCGATCTTGCCATAGTTCAGCGTTTGCTCCCAACCTCGATCCGAGAACCTAGGTCCCCTGCAGAGGAGCTAGGGTCAAGAGCATGCGATACTCCTAATATGCCGATTGATCCGGTCTTGCTCGATATTCTGGTGTGCCCGCTGAGTAAAGCACCTCTCAAGGAGGTCGGCGGGGCGCTTGTATCCACAGATCCCGAAACACGCATGCGTTACCGGATTGATGGAACCATTCCGGTGATGCTGGTGGTAGAGGCGGAGCAGATGGCGGAGTCGGATTGGAAAGCGGTGATGACTTGTGAATGAGGCAGCGAACGACACGGTCTTCGGAATGATCCTCCGGGGAGAGATTCCCGCCGATGTCGTTTACGAGGACGAACTGTGCCTGGCTTTTCGTGATATCAATCCCCAGGCGGATGTGCATGTCTTGGTGATACCGAGGACGCCCATCCGCAGCCTTGCCCACGTCGCCCCGGACCAGACAGCCCTGCTCGGACACTTGATCGGAGTGTGCGCGTCGGTAGCAGCGCAGGAGGGCATAGCCGAATCGGGCTATCGGGTTGTAACCAATATCGGCAACCAGGGCGGCCAGTCGGTCGATCACCTCCACTTCCATGTTCTCGGCGGGCGGCAAATGAGTTGGCCCCCCGGATGAGGCGGCTCGGCGCCACGGGCTCCGATGGTCACGGATGCGGCCCGGTCTGACTACGGTTAACAATCTGTTGCGCGCAGTTGGGGTCTGCGTTCTCCTGTTGTTGGCTGCGTGCGGATCGGACACCATCGAGTCTGATCCGCCTGCCGTTCCCGAACTGAGCCTCTCCTCAAGCAGTACCACACAGCCGGAGCAGGTATCCGCAAGCACCGGCCTAGCGGGTGCGGAAACCCCCCCAACCCCGGATTCGGTCACCACCCGGGCGCATCCGACCGACCCGGTAGACGGATACGAACCGCTCTTCCATCTGAGTCCATGTCCTTTCGACATCCCACCCGGTACCGACCCGACATGTGGTCGTCTAACCGTCCCCGAAGACCGGGATGAACCCACCGGGCGCCTGATCGAGTTGGCCGTGGCGATCTTCCCAGCCCGTTCGGAAGAAAAGTATCCACCCGTTCTATACCTCGAAGGAGGCCCGGGCGGGGATGCCCTCGACACGCTTTCGTTCAGCTACCACGCTCGATTCGGTTTTCTGGGCGAGGAACGAACCGTGATCGTGTTCGACCAGAGGGGAGTGGGACATAGCACGCCTTCACTGGCCTGTCCCGACCTGCTCGACCTCACTTACGACCTGCTTGATGAGGAACTCCCGAGTGAGGAGCACTTGGCCCTGGGACTTGAAGTGGTCAACAGGTGCAGGGAAGGTTGGCTTGCTGAAGGGGTGGATCTCAGCCGTTACAACAGCGCCGAGTCAGCCGCAGATGTCGCTGACCTGAGGATGGCTCTCGGCCATGAGGAATGGGACCTCTACGGAGTTTCATACGGGACCAGGCTGGCACTCACCGTCATGCGTGATCATCCTCAGGGAATCCGGAGCGTCATACTCGACGCGACCTATCCGCCGGAGGTCGACGGCGTGGCGATGATCCTACCCGGTGCAGACCGCTCATTTTCCGAGTTGTTCAAGGCTTGTGCATCCGATGCGAAGTGCAGTTCTATCTACGGTGACCTGGAGAGCCTGCTCTTCTCGACGGTCAAAAGGTTGGATGCCGATCCGGCGGAGATATGGGTGGTGGACTTCCGGACTCTGGAAGGCTACCCAGCCCTGCTAGACGGGGAGGTGTTACTGGATCTGATCTACCAAGGGCTCTATTCCGACCTGCTCATTCCGCTGTTACCGCAGGTGGTGGCCGATGCGTCCCAAGGGGAGTATTTCAAGGCTCAGGCGCTGCTGTCCCTGATCCTGTTCAACCAGGCCTACTTTTCGGTAGGGCAGTTCCTGTCGGTTCAATGTCATGAGGAGGTTCCGTTCTCCGATCAGGCCCTGGTATCGGCCCGAGCAGCCGAGTTCCCCCGGCTGGCCGCCCTTGTTGCCGGAGCGCTTGTCCAATCGGAGGCGGCCTTCGAGTTCTGCCTCGAATGGGGAGCCGACGCTGCGGATCCGATCGAGAACCAGCCGGTGGAAAGCAATACTCCGACCTTGATCCTGGCCGGTCGGTTCGATCCGATCACCCCTCCCGGTTTCGGACAGAGGGCTGCCCGAAACCTCGGTAATTCCTGGTATGTGGAGTTTCCCACCCTTGGCCACGGGGTGGCTTCCTCCGACTGGTGTACCCGGTCCATAACCCTCGCCTTCCTCGATGATCCACCAACCCGACCGGACACTTCATGCGTGGCCGACATGTCCGGGATCATATTCAGCGCCTTCGAACCGGCCCCCGAGATCAGCCTGGTCCCTACTCGGATAGGTCCCTACCAGGTGCCGGTACCGGAAGGATGGGTGGGGGAGAGAGGATTCTATGAGAGGGGATGGGTTGGTGACCTGACCTCGCTTGCGGTGTTCCCCGGTCCTTCCGGTCTTGGTGAAACCGTCCTTTCGGTTGTGACGAGGACCTGGAGCGGTATCACGATCGAGGAATCGGAGGTCTTGGAAATCGGCGACAAGACTTGGCGTCGGTTGTCGGCCGACGCGGGAAGCGTCTCGCTCGAGGCGGCCCTCCACGACGGGGACACCGGATCGATAGTCGTCCTCCTAGTCTCTGATCGGCGGGAGAGGGAACACCTGTTGGAACGGGTGGTCCTTCCGGCTCTGGAGAGCCTCAGTTCGTCTGGTCCCTGAGACTCCCATAATGGCCGTCATGACCTTCCCGATCCGAGCTTCCCGATCCGACATGAACCAGGCGGAGGTTTGTGGATCGGCCCACCCCACCCTCGAGCGCCGTTCTCGGTTCTCGTGGTGGTCTCTCGGTTCAACATCCCTTAGCATGGCCCTCGGGCTGATCCTGGTGGCCTGCGGGGCCGGCATCACCGAGCCGGAACTCGCACCGCCCCCCGTATGTGCGGCCGGTCAGATCGATGGTGATTTGATCCTTATGAGCCGAGAGAACCAGATCTCCCTTCAAGTCATTGAAGACTTCGAGCGGCGCTATGGCATCGATGTCGAGCACTTGATATACGAGAGCGAAGATGATCTTCTGACGAGAGTCACCGCCGGCGCCGGCGACTTCGATGTCTTGGTGATCGCCGACTACCTGGCTGAGATTCTGCGGAGGGGCGATAGCCTGTTTCCGTTGGATCCCATCGCGCTCCCCGGACGGATCAATCTCGATCCTATGTTCTTTAGTTCCGCGTCCGATCCCAACCCGTTCTATTCCGTCCCGCTCGTCTGGGGAACGGTGGGAATAGGTCTTAACCTCAACATGGTGGGGGAGGATATAGACCCCAGCTGGGGACTCATCTTCGACACCAGCCGGTCTTGGGTATTTGCGGGCCGTGCCACTCTCCTGGAGGAGGGACGCCAAGTGATGGCCGCGGCCATGTTCTATCTAGGCCATTCGCCCAATCTGGATGATCGGCGCAGGGTGGCCGAGGCTGCTGCATTGGTGGCCGAGGCCAGGGCCGTGGTACGCCGATTCGAGTCAGTGGACTACGCCTCCGACCTCGTGGAGGGGGGCTTGGATGTGGCTCATGGTCGATCCGATAAGTTCCTGGCGGCGTTGCCGCCCGATTCGGGCGACTTCCGTTACGTCATCCCCCGAGAGGGAGCGGTCATCTGGCTGGATACATTGGCAATCCCGAGAACATCGCAGCACCCATGCACCGCTCACTCGTTCGTCGATTTCGTCCTCGAACCCCGGATCGGGGCGGATGTTGCCAACCACACAAAGGCTGCGACCCCTAACGAGGCCGCTCTCGAATACGTGCTGCCGGAGTTGGTTATCGATCCCCTCGTATATCCGCCCTCCGAGGTGCGTTCCCGTCTGGAAATCCTCGACTATTCGGAGGATATGAACCGTCTGTACGCCGAGCAGTTCCTTCTCTCCGACCCTTCCTGATCTCTGACTTCATGACCCATGACAAACCCCGATACTCTCGTGACGAGGTAACGGTCAGGCTGATCGGTATGCTGGCTAGGTGGCTACCAGAGTTCCCAAGCTACGACCCGTTCTGAGGAATCGAGCACCGACTCTCAAGGTGGAGCGTGAACTGTGGGAGACGGGAAACACGGTGGTGGTCGGTGTCGACGAGGTCGGGAGGGGGGCATGGGCCGGCCCGTTGACTGTCGGCGCCGCGGTAGTTCCAAAGGACCGCCGCATCTACAAGCTTCGAGATTCGAAGATGCTGACCCCGGTCGAACGGGAGGCGCTGTTCGACCGGGTTGTGCAATGGTGCACACACTGGTCGGTCGGGCACGCCGGCCATGAAGAATGCGATCGGCTGGGGATGTCGGAGGCACAGCGGCTAGCTGCCCGCCGAGCCATGGAATCGTTGGGCGTGGTGGCCGATCGGGTGCTGATCGACGGAAGGTGGGACTTTGTTGGCGACAGCCGCACCATCTGCCTGGTACGGGGCGACGCCACCTCGGTATCTATCTCAGCTGCCTCGATAATCGCCAAGGTGGTGAGGGATCGGATGATGCGCTCACTATCGCCCAACTATCCGAACTACGGGTTTGAAGGCAACAAGGGTTATCCGTGCCCGCGGCACAAGGCCGCCCTCCAAGCCTGGGGTCCGTCGGCGATCCACCGCCGCAGCTGGGTGTTTATGGACCACCTTCCCTGGACAGGGATTCCCCGATACATCCGACCCGACCCTCAAGCCGCCCTTTTCGAGCAAGTCGACGCTTCATCCTGAGGCGCTTCATCCTGAGGCCTAATTCGGTTCAAGCTTAGAACCCCACCTCTTGCAGGAAAGCTGCGAGCGCGTCTATGACCTCATCGGGATGCTCGGTCATCATGATGTGACCGGCACCTTCGATCATCACCTCCCGAACATCTCCGAGGTTATGGCGGAGAGGCTCTGCGGCCCGGTATGGGGTCATCACGTCCAGGGTTCCGCTGATCAGTAGGGAAGGGCAGGTGACCGCAGCGGCGGCTTCCACCCCGTGGGAATAGTCGTTGCAGGCGTGGAGGTCCGCGGCTAGGACACCGGGCCGGGACCGTTCCCATAGTCGGATCGTTGCCCCCATCATCCATATACCCGGTGTTTGGTGCCCGCCGAGATGAGAGCGTCGTCCATGTCCCCAGGAGGCCATCAACTCGTAGGCGAGGTGGTCTCCGGCCTCGGCGGCTCCCAGGAGAGCGGGATGTACCGGGATAGCGGCCGCTCCTCCGATCATGGTCAGGGTGGATACTCTACGCGAGAACCGGGCTGCCGTCTCCAGGGCGATCAGTCCTCCCATTGAGTGACCCACCAGGTGGGCTTGTTCGAACCCGGCCGCTACCACCAGTCGGGAAATCCACTTCGCATAGCTCTCGATCGATGGGTGGGGTTGTTCATTCGATCGGCCGTGGCCGGGCAGATCGACCGCCATCACCGAATAGCCGCTATGGGAGAAGTAGCGAGTTTGGAGTTGCCACGAGGTCCTATCAAGAGCGGCGCCATGCAGGAACAGGATCATGGGCTTGCCCGGATCCAAGGGCCGCCCGCCTGTGGTGGCTGATATCGCGGCGCCGTCTATCGTGAACTCCATGTTCCTCTATCTCCGGGAGGCCGCCAGCGCGGAAGCAAGGTCACCGATCAGGTCGGAGGGATCCTCCAGCCCTATCGAAAGGCGGATCAAGTCTTCGCCCACCCCCGCCCTTTCCAGTTGCTCGCTGTCCATGGTGGAATGGGTGGTGGAGGCCGGATGGATAACCAAGGATCTTGCATCGCCTACGTTGGCCAAGTGAGAGAACACTCCCAAGCGTTCGATGAAGCGCTTACCGGCTTCCCGTCCACCCTTGATACCGAACGCGAAGATGGCGCCACATCCTTCGGGCATGAGTTCGAGCGCCCGCTGGTGGTCGGGATGGTCGGGAAGCTCCGGATAGCTGATCCATGACACCTCCGGCCGTCCGTCCAGGAACTCGACCACCTGCCGGGTGTTCTCGATGTGCTTACGCATCCGGATGGACAGGGTCTCGGCGCCTTGCAGGATGTAGAAGGCGTTTTGTGGCGCCAGCGGCGCTCCGAAGTCTCGCAGGCCTTCCACCCGAGCCCGGATAATGAAGGCCTGGGTCCCGAACTCCTCGGTGAACTTCAGTCCGTGATAGCTGGAATAGGGCTCGGTCAGGGTCGGGAAGAGTCCCGAGGACTCCCAGTCGAACGTCCCACCGTCTATCAACGCCCCACCGATCGCCACCCCATGACCACCGATGAACTTGGTTATCGAATGGTAGATCAGGTCTACGCCCCACTCGAACGGCCTGAAGAGGTAGGGCGTAGCGAAGGTGTTGTCCAGCATGAAGGGCAGGCCGGCGTCGTGGGCGATTTCGGCTATCGCCTCCACATCCATGATCTCGAGACCGGGGTTACCAAGAGTTTCCCCGAACACCAAGCGGGTCTCGGGACGGATGGCGTCACGGAACCCGTCGGTGTCCCTTGGATGGACGAAGGTGGTATTGATTCCGAAGCGGGGCAGGGTGGTGGCGAGCAGGTTGTTGGAGCCTCCATAGAGGGATGAGGATGACACGATGTGTCCCCCGGCGCCCATAAGGGTGGCGATTCCCAAGAACATGGCCGACATACCCGAGGCGGTGGCGACTGCGCCCACCCCGCCTTCGAGGGCAGCCAATCGCTCTTCGAGCGCGGCCACGGTCGGGTTGGAGATACGGCTATATATATGGCCTTGCCGTTCAAGGTTGAACAACCCGGCGGCATGTTCCACATCGCGGAACACGTAGGAGGTTGTCTGGTAGATAGGAACCGCCCGGGCCCGAAAATCCGAATCGGGGTGCTGTCCGGCATGAACGCTAAGGGTGTCGAACTTCAGCAATCTCGGGTCAACCACGGAGAACTCCTCGGAGCGTGGTCACCAGCCTAACCGCACCGCCCGGACTCTCTCGCACGCACTCGACGCGTTAACCGCCCGCCCATCAGCACAGCGACTCGCGTTCTCTCGTACACCCCTACGCATTAACCCTGATTATTCAGGTTTCCCTCACACGGAGGCATATAAAGCCAGTTCCACCCGGTATCGGGGGCTACCCACCGTTCACCAAACAGGTGAATCTCCACACCGGACGGGGATAGAAAACACCGATAGCTGTATCGCCTGCTCAGGGCACGAATATGGTCTACTCCACTCATACTCCAAACCCCATCCATGAATAATCGGGGTTAGGACCGGGGCTGGCCGCACACCGCCGCGTTCGATCCGCGGCAGGCGCTTGGCCTGATGGTCTTGTCGGGCTTCGGGTGGGTTCAGGGTGGTGGTCCGTCTCGTGGTACGGCTTGGTATCCGCCGTCGGATTTGCGTTGTACGACGAGGTTGTGGGTCTCGAGTTGTTGGTGGTGGCGACGGCAGACAGCGACCAGATTATCGATATCGGTGGGCCCGCCGTCGCGGCGCCATTCTTGGATGTGGTGGAGTTCGCAGCGGTGCATCGGCGCCCCGCACTGGAAACAGCCTCCGTCTCGGACGGCTACGGCGAGTCGCTGGGACGCGTTGGCGAGTCGTTGGTTGCGGCCTAACCAGAGGGGACGGCCCTTCCGGTCGTAGATCATCCCAGCCAGCAATGTGTCCGTCGACAGTGTCCGGAAGATGTCCCTAGGTACGGGACCGACCCCGATGATCTCGCATCGTCCCTTAGGGTCAGTCCCGTCGACGACACCTTGTTCAGCGACAACGATCAGCTGGGTGGAAGCTTTGGCCCGCGGACCCGCATCGCCCCCCAGGCTCTCTCCGGTGGACGCATCCAGGTTGGTCAACAACTCGAAGACCACATCAGCCATACGCTGCACGGGGCTACGCACACGGTCGGGATCACACCCGCTGGCGCCGTCCCTGCGAAGGAGTTCCAGGTAGTGGGCGTCGGCGGCTTGCCGCAGGTGAGCGTACTGTGCGGCCGGGAGCTTCGCGAACAGCATTCCCATCCCCGACTGTTTGTCCACCCAGAGCTTCGCTTCCCGAGCCCGGCGTTGACGTTCCAAGATGTCGACCCCGGCTTCTATCAGCTTCTGGTTGGACCAGTCCCGCGCCTTACGGACAAACCTGTCAGGCTCAGACCGGGTAGCTTCATCCAGCAACCCCGGATCGGACTCCACTACGTCGGATCCAACTTTGTCTGCTGCGTCGACCAGAGCTTTGGCATGGTCAACGGTGATGTCCCCCTCCGCCAGCGCGTCGGCGACCTGTGGCAGGTCGGGGAGTCGTTCTGCGACCTTGGCCATCCGCTTGGCATCGCGTCCCGACAGCCGGGACTTGCTCTTGAGGACCCCTACCGGGTCGGTGTGGGGGTTCGCTGCGGTTGCCTGGCGGGTGAGGTCACACATGTGCGACGACAGCCTGGCCTGGAGACGTCCTAGCAGACCGAGTGTGTCTTCGGGATGGCGACGAGCGCTCTCCGCGGCTACGAAACGATCCAGATGGTCGACGAGGGCGGCCATCCGTTCCTCCGCGTCGCAGCGCCCCGAAGAGTCTACGGCGCCGCTCGACGGTTGCTCGGCGGTCCTCTCAGCTCTACTTGAAGCGAACAATTGTTCGTGTTCCATGTTGTTACTTGTACCACATGCCTGTGACACGTTCAATCCCCAGCTATCGTTACCAGCGCGTTTAGAATATATGACGTTGGCCGTTTCGGTCACGACGGGTATCAAGGCGAAGCAAGCAGTAACCCACGACGGGGACTCGGGCTCGCGCTGAGGGACGGATCCGAGTGAACCGGGTCGAAGCCGAGATTGGCATAGACTGGTTGGGGTTACGGGAACCTCGGAGAGCTACAGTGCGTCATAGTTGTATGAAGAGAATCAATTCACAGCCAAACTTGATTAGGCGGTTTGCTGCCGGTGCCCTTGCCGTGGTCACGATGCTGGCCCTTACCGCCTGCGGCGACGAAGATAGCGAGGAGAGTGCGGCGACGACGTTCTCCGCGGCGGCTTCCATGGGAGCGGAGTCCGAGGAGGCCATGGCCGCTGCCGACGGCGCGTCGGCTGAGTACATGGGCGCCGATTTCGACATCGGGACGATCGGACGCGATGTCATCATCGAGATGCGGGTCCTGCTCAGCAGCGACAACATCCAGCACACGGTCGCATCGATAATGGCCCAGGCTTCGGCGCTGGGCGGAGGTGTCTCCTATTCGAATATCGACTACGGCGTCGGGACCGGTGGGAACACCGATGCCTATGCGACTTTGGTGGTCAAGGTACCCCCGCAGGGAATCGATCAGCTTCTGGCGGGTCTCGACGACACCGGTACCGTGCGCTCGATCAGCCAGAGCATCCAGGATGTCACCGAACAGTTGGTGGATCTCGATGTGAGGATCAGGAACGCCCGGGAGAGTGTGGCGAATATCCGGGGATTCATGGACCGCGCCGAGGACCTCACCGACCTCGTCTTGCTCGAAAGCGAGATGATTCGCCGCCAGACAGACCTTGAACGCCTCGAAGCGCAGCAGCGTAATATCAGCGACCGGGTTGCGTTCTCGACCGTCACTATCGATGTAGTGTCGCCCGGTTCGGTGGATGAGGAGGACACCGGAACTATCGGTGACGCCTTAAGAACCGGCTGGGGCACCTTCGGTGCGGTCCTCTACCGGACAGGGATAATCCTAGCGTTGCTCCTGCCCTTCCTAGCCCTAGCAGCCCTCCTCGGGTTGATCTGGCTCGTCGTCCGTAGACGCAAAACCACAACCCAGATAGCAGACGCACATCCCACCTCATCGGAACGGACCGAGGATTAGGGGACCTGACTACTCCTGCTTTGTCCATCGTCGGTCGGAGTTGAGATCTTTTTGCGTTGTCCAGTCCTCGAGTAGTCTGGCCTCCATCGCAGATGCAGCGAGATTATCCGGCAGGACGGCGAGCACATTGTCGACACCGGTCGCCGACTGAGTGAGGATGGCTTGAAACTCATGCTGGTAGGCGGCTTCCCCGATTTCTCTTGTAAGTTGATGGTCATCGTGGACAAGATCTGCATCATTTAGGTTGAGTACGATCAGTGTCTTGGTGTCGGTCAGATCGAGTACTCGGGTCAGTTGGGTCTGAACTCGCCACAATTCACGGGGGAGGAGTTGCTCAACGTCGAGTTGTTGTCGTTTTGCCTGACGTGTCAACTCCGCGACGACACAGGGTCGCGTCGTACACAGGTATAGAACGGCGAAGCTATTCGGAGGATTGAACCGGCCACCGAACCTCTGGACGCCTTCTCCACTGCGAGGATCGAAACCGCGAGCCTGATTACGGTATCCGTTCGCCCTGCATTGATCGAGCTTCGACTCGAGCCATCGAAAGTGGGTCGAAACCACTATCGATCATTCAGGAAGTTACCCCTTCTCCGATAGCCAACAGCAGAGCGATCACTTGTTTGTATCGGCCGTCAGCAACCATATCAAGCGGTTTCTCGTAGCCGAGGTCGCGGTTGGGGGAACGCATCCAGAACCGTGCGTCGTCGTCACGCATCACCCGGCGCGCAAGGTCGATCACGGCTCGCAACTCAAGCAGCCGATCTTCGGCGTGGCGGCGAGGAGTTGTTTTTTGAGAGCGCCACCGGGCGACGCTGCGCTGGTTGGTCTCGCTTACTCTCGCCAGGTCGGCAGTGTCCACGACATGTCCGTCGTACAGCTCATCAAGGAGGGTTGCGAGGGCCGTCATGTGTGATTGTCTCCAGTCGGGTGCAGTAATACGTCGCGCATATGTCATAGAATATGTCACAGTATATGTCTACTAACCCCGATTGTTCAGGCTTCCCACACACCGAGACATGTAACGCCAGTTCAACCCGAGTATTGGCAGAAACCCGCCGTTCACCCGACAGGTGAATCTCTATACCGACCGGACGGGAAACGCCTATAGCTGTATTTCCTGGTCAGGGTACGAGTATGGTCCTCTCCGCTCATCCTCCAAACCCCCGTCCATGAATAATCGAGGCTAGACGTAAGACGGGATCTCTGTGTAACCGGTACTGTTAACCGGTACCGTTAAGGCCATCAACAAGTATCGCCCGCTGGATCCCTATCCGTGTTGAGACCTCCTAGTAATCGCTACTCCGCAGACCGCACTTGACAGCGGGAAGGTCGCTCAGGTCTCTTGGTAGCTTGACCTACCGAGCGGTACCCTCCGACTATGACCCAGGTAACCATGACCCAGGTAACCATGACCCAGGTAACCATGACCCAGGTAACCATGACCCAGGTAACCATGACCCAGGTAACCATGACCCAGGTAACCATGACCCAGGTAACCGTCGCATACCGGGGTGAGGGCCACGCCGAGATCACCATCGAGCGTCCAAAGACCCTCAATTCGCTCGACCTTCCGACACTTGCCGCTCTGCGATATGCGGCAGAGGAGGTAACGGAGCGATCAGAACTCAAAGTGGTGGTTGTCCGGGGTAGAGGGCGTGCGTTCTCCTCTGGGGTGGATCTAAGCTTGTTGGGAACCGGCGATCGGAATGCTCGGGCCGTCGGGGAGGCGGGACTGGCGATGATCGAAGCGTTCGATGCAATCCCGGCCGTTACCGTAGCCGCGCTACGGGGAGCGGTGGTGGGAGGTGGATTGGTGCTGGCGGCGGCGTGTGACCTGCGGGTAGCGGCTGAAGACACCTACTTCTCGATTCCCGAGGTGGATCTGGGTCTTCCGGTCGGATGGGGAGGTGTAGCCCGGCTGGTTCGCGAAATCGGGCCTGCCCTGACTAGGGAACTGATCATGACCTGCCGACCCTTTACCGCTAATGAAGCCAAGGAGGCCGGTTTTCTCAACCGGGTGGTTCCTTCCTCCGATCTAGAGGGAGCGGTCAACGAGTTGGTCACCACCCTGTGCGGCAAGCCCGGCGTAGCGCTCCGGGCGGTCAAACGCAGCGTGGCCGAGGCTGCGGAGGAGATGGTGGCGGCCCGGGGACGGGTAGCCGACGCCGAGGTCCTAGTTGCGGTGGCGTCCGATCCGGAGAGCCGGCAGGCAGCGACCCGATACCTTGCGGCTCGGCGAAGATCACGATCCTCAGAGTGACTCGGCCGGGATGGCGAACAGGTCTCCCGCATCGGCCTTAACGGCCGGCAGGAGGCCCTGTGCGGTGGGCATGATCTGCTCGATATAGAACCGGCACGTAGCTTGTTTGGTGAGGTTGCCGGTCCGGTTCGCCGCCGCCGCAGCCTCCGCCATCAGTATCCCTCCGGCGACTATCCCGAACATCGTACAGTAGGGGCCGGCGCCTGCCAGACGTTGGTTGGGGTCATTGGTTTGCGAAAGCAGGTGGGAGGTGGCGTCCGAGAGGGCTCGAATAGCAGCCTCCGCCGCCTCCGCCGCCTCGTCCCACCCGATCCGGCGCAGATCCGCTACAGGTGATCGAAGCCCCTCGATATATTCGGTCACGAACCGCCCCCCGTCTATAGGCAGTTTGCGCATCACGAGGTCGATGGATTGTATCCCGTTGGTACCTTCATAAATCGGGGTTATCCGGGCGTCCCGCCAATGCTGGGCGGCGCCGGTCTCCTCGATGTAGCCCATACCGCCGTGCACTTGGATTCCCGTCGAGGCTATCTCCACGCCGAGGTCGGTGCACCAAGTCTTGACCACCGGGGTGAGCAGGGCTAGGCAGTTGGAATGCCATCGGCGTTCTCGTTCGGCGCCATGGTGGCGGGCCAGGTCCTGGTGCAGGGCGGTCCGGTAGAGAAGAGCTCGCATCGCCTCGGTATTGGAACGCATGGTGAGCAGCATCCGTCGCACGTCGGGATGATCGATGATCGGCGATGGCTCCCTGGAACCGACTGCTCGGCCCTGGCGTCTCTCCCTGGCAAAGGCGGCTGCTTGCTGGTAGGCCCGCTCGGCAATCGCCAAACCCTGGATCGCCACCGATATTCGGGCTGTGTTCATCATCGTGAACATGTTTCGCATGCCCTGGTTGATGCCGCCGAGGAGGAAACCGACCGCTCCCTCGGTGCGCTCGCCGTATGCCATTACACAGGTGGGAGACGCCTTGATTCCCAGCTTGTGTTCGAGCGATACCACCTCTAGGTCGTTGGCGACGCCGGGTTCGCCATTGCTATCGGGAAGGTACTTCGGGACTATGAACATGGAGATACCCCTGGTTCCGGCGGGTGCGTCCGGGACGCGGGCCAGCACTAGATGCACGACGTTGGTGGCCATATCATGATCTCCATAGGTGATGAAGATCTTGGTTCCCTTGAGTCGGAACGTCCCGTCTTCTGCTGCGATGGCGCGCATACTCAGCGCGCCGACATCAGAACCGGCGTGCGGTTCGGTCAGGCTCATAGCAGCCGACCACTCGCCCGTAATCAACTTGGGAAGGTAGAGATCCTGCTGCTCGGTGGTACCGTGGTTGACGAGAGCGTTGACACCCCCCATGGTTAGCAGCGGGCAGTTGCTGAAGGCCAGGTTGGCGGCGGTAAACATCTCTTCGAAGGCCACTCCGACCACCCGGGGCATCCCATGGCCACCCCATCGGATAGGGCCGTCGATCCCTCCCCACCCGGCGTTTACGTAGGCCTTGTAGGCCTCCTTGAATCCTGACGGGGTGTGGACTTGACCGTCCACCAACGAGGAGCCTTCGATGTCGCCCGAGCGGTTAAGGGGCGCAATCAGGTCTTGGACGAAGCGCGCCCCTTCGTCGATGATTGCTGACACCAGATCGGGTTCCGCGTGCTCGAAAGGATCGAGAGCGCCCAGATCGGCGAGTTTCCCGGAGTGTTCGAGAGCGAAACGGATATCCTCGATGGGTGCCGTGTAGCCGGACATGGTCTGATATTAGCGACGTCTGATATTAGGCGACGCGTGTCGCTGTGTTGAGGATGCCTATCGGGTTGTAGGTCGCGAGCTATAGAAGGTCCAGAGCCCGGGCAAGGTCCTCGATCAGGTCCTCGGCGTCCTCCATCCCGACCGATATCCGGACCAACCCGTCGGTGATGCCCACCCTGCGCCGCTCTTCGGGCTCCACATCTGCGTGTGTCATGGTGACGGGGTGAGTGATCAGGGACTCCACCGATCCGAGGTTTTCGGCCAGGGTCCACAGCCTGAGCGATCCCATCAGTTGCTTGCCTGCCTCCACACCGCCGTCTACCTCGAACCAGGCCATGGCGCCGAACCCGGAGGCTTGTCTGGCGGCGAGATCATGCTGAGGGAAGGACGGCAGTCCCGGATACGTTACGGAGGCAACCCGGGGATGGGACTGAAGGTACTCGGCGATGGCCTGTGCGTTGGCCGACTGGCGCTCCATCCGCTCGCTCAGGGTCTTGCTGCCCTGCAACGTCAGCCACGCCACCATCGGTGACATGATCAATCCGGCGGCGTTCTGGACGAAGCCGATCTCATCGGAGAGTTCCTCGTCACGGCAAACCACCGCTCCGCCTACCGTCGCGTTGTGCCCGTCGAAGTACTTGGTAGTCGAGTGGACAACCAAGTCCGCGCCCAATTCCAGAGGACGCTGGAAGTAGGGGGTCAAGAAGGTGTTGTCCACCACGTGCGGTATGCCACGCGAAGCGGCGATTTCCGACACCCCGGTGATATCGGTGTATTTGAGGGTGGGATTGGCCGGAGTTTCGGTGAAGATCAGCCGGGTCCGGTCGTTCACCGCCGCCGTGACGGAGTCGAGATCGGAGGTGTCGGCGAAGGTGAAGTCCACGCCGAAGCGGGAGAAGACCTTGGTGGCGAGCCGGTAGGTTCCTCCGTAGGCGACGTCGCTCACCACAGCATGGTCTCCGGAATTGAGAAGGGCCATGAACAAGGCGTTGGTGGCCGCCATCCCGGTGCCGAAGGCCCAAGCGGATATACCTCCCTCGAGAACCGCAAGCCGGGCCTGGAGGTTCGAGACCGTAGGGTTGGCCGACCGGGAATAGGAGTAGCCCTTGGCCATGTAGTCCTCCACCGACGGCTGCACGAAGGTGGTTGACTGGTGGATAGGGGTGAGGATTGCTCCGGTGGCCGGATCGGGTACCACGCCGGCATGTATCTGTTCTGTTCTGAAACCCATGCGACTCCGGGTTCGGGGAGTCAGAGATGTTAACCGTCCGGACCCGGCTTGTTTAATTAGGCTTCGACGGAAGCATGAATGAAGGTTGGAAAGCTGCTCGACCGTGATTACCACCACCGAGATGCATACCGGAGGTGAGCCGGTCCGGATTGTCGAAAACGGCTATCCCCCAATTCCAGGCGCAACCATCCTCGACAAACGCCGGTACGTGCGGGATAATCTGGATCACCTCCGTACCACCCTCATGCATGAACCGAGGGGTCACTACGACATGTACGGGGTTATTCCGGTCGAGCCGGATCTTCCGGACGCGGACCTGGCGGTTCTCTTCATGCACAACGAGGGTTACTCGACCATGTGCGGTCACGCGATTATTGCGATCGGCAGGTACGCGGTGGACAGGGGACTGGTTCCCAAGGCCCGTCCCGTTACTGAGATGGTGATCCAATGTCCGTGTGGTCCGGTGACCGTACAGGTAGAGGTGAACGACGGTAAGGCAGGCCGGGTCCGCTTTCGCAGCGTGACCGCCTTCGCCTCTTACCTTGAACATAAAGTTCATGTTCAACCTTATGGTTGGATAACCTGTGATATAGGGTTCGGAGGCGCCTTCTACGCCATATGCGACGCCGCCCGATTCGGGCTCGACGTAAGAAACTCGCCGGTGGGAGACTTGGTGAGGGCTGCTAACGCGCTGAGCGAAGCCGTCAGGTTGTCGGCGGACTTGAGTCACCCCGAGAGTGTCGAGCTTGCGGAACTCTACGGATCGATTCTCACCGACGGCCGGGATGGCGAAGGTGTTTCGGCCAACGTGTGCGTCTTCGCCGATGCGCAGGTCGATCGTAGCCCGACTGGCTCAGGAGTAACTGCCCGGATGGCGATCCGCCATGCTCGCGGCCACGTTTCTATCGGAGACGAGCGGGTATTCGAGAGTCTGGTCGGGTCGCGAATGACGGGAAGGGTGGTGTCGGAGTCGACCCTCGGTGGGTTTCCGGGGGTAACGGTGGAGGTTGGAGGGAAGGCTTACTACACGGGGGAGTCTTCATTTCTCGTGGAGCCGGACGACCCGTTCGGAACCGGGTTCCTGCTCCGCTGATTCACCCCGGATGCGCGCGCAGGTCGGCGGTGGGCCTAGCGGTCGTTGTCTCTGGTGAGTTGTGCCTCCAGATGGATCTGCATCGGCTGGCCGGCTGCCGCCATATCGAGCCGATAGGTCATCATGTGGTCTCTGACCTTGATCGTTCGTTTAGCTTGGGATACGTCGACGGCGGTGGTGGACAGACCCACCAGGCTGGTTCGAAACTCGAGCCGATGGTTTTCCAGAACGCCGACGTGAACTTCAACGATCCCCGTTGGCTGGGCTATTACCAACTCCGCCTTCCCGTGTCCCGCAGGACGGATGTAGCCGGTCTCGGAGTGAAGCGGCTCGCCCTCACCCTCGGCCCGGCGGGTCCGCTGGCTGTAGGCGATGAACGGCTTTCCGGGGCCGGGGACGTAGGTGGCTTCCTCGAAGTACTCGAAGGGTTCGATGGTCGGATAGCAACCCCTCCCGGAACCCCTCCAGACTCCGATCAGGAATTCCAGAGGGGCTAGGGAGGGATGTAGAGCTTGCATTCAGCCGGCTGGAATCTCGCAGGAAACTCCGGTCCCCCTAAGCCCGCAGTATCCGTAGGGGTTCTTGGCCAGGTATTGCTGGTGGTCGTCCTCGGCGTAGTAGAACTCGGGCGCCTCCCGGATCTCGGTGGTCACCGGTCCCATTCCGATCGCCCTCAGGTCTCGCTCGTAGGCGTTCTTGCTGGCTTCAGCCAGTTCCCGCTGGGCTTGGGTCGTCCAGTAGATGGCTGAACGGTACTGGGTTCCCCGGTCGTTGCCCTGCCGCATGCCCTGGGTGGGGTTGTGCTCCTCCCAGAACCTCTTTAGCAACTCTCCGTAGGAGATGACATCGGGATCGTAGGCCACGAGCACCGCCTCGGTGTGACCGGTACGCCCGCTGCATACCTCGTAGTACGTTGGGTTGGCCGTCATCCCTCCCTGGTAGCCCACCGCGGTGGTGTATACGCCCGGAATCTGCCAATAGATTCGCTCCACCCCCCAGAAGCAGCCCATACCGAAGTACGCGATCTCGAGGTTTGCGGGGAATGGCGGCGTAATGGGGCGTCCGTGGACGAAATGGGGTCGCGCCTCCAGAACTCCGGTTGCCCGGTCCGGCAAGGCTGTTTCGGCCGTTGGCAGTACGGTCTTGGTGCTCCGACCGAACATATGTGTTCCTTCCTGTTTTGTTGTGTTGCCTACTATCAATAACAGGGGCTTATATACCTGAGTTGATTCTCAGGTGATACTGTTCTGTAGCGTCCGCTTGCGTCGCACCCATGTGGGGGTGGTCGGTCTCCCTAGCAGATCGGTCTCCTTGGCGGAGTTGTATGCGCGCTACACCGGGGGAAGTTTCCACTTCCTTCCCCGCCCGGCCACCGAGCCTTGGGAAGGCCCGGGCGCATACGTTGCGGGCAGCGTTGACATCACGGCATAGCCTCATCCCACACCGCCCACAGTCGTACACACGTTTGTTGAGGGGCATCGGTTGGCGGTGCCCACAGGTCGAGCAGTCTTGGCTGGTGTACGCGGCGTTCACTCTCACATACCGGACACCGGCTTTCGCGGCTTTGTGTTCCAATATGGCATCAAGAGCAGCCCAGCGCTGTTCGGACATCTTCTTCGCGGATCTGCGGCGCCGCAGCATCCCCGCCACGTTCAGGGCTTCTACACCTAGCCCATCGAAGTCGGAGACCAGCCGGTGGGCGAGCCGGAAGTCGGCGTTGCGGGCTTTCTCCGTTTCCCTGCGCCACGCTCTGGCGAGCGCCAGACGTTTCTTCGCACGCGTGCGGGATCCCTTCTTCGCTCGGGAGAGGGCACGCTGACGCCGTTTGATAGCGCCCAGGTCCGGTTCCCTCGCCTTCACGTAGCGGCCGTCGCAGCGTGCCAGGCGGGTTCGCAGACCCTTGTCCATCCCCACCGGGTTGGAAGGTTCCCCGACCGGTTCCGGAGTGGCAGCATGGCGGAACACAGCATGTAGTTCGACGCGGACAGGGGTGCGGACTATGCGCAGCTCCACCAACCTGCCCTGGTCGAGTGCGGTGCGGAGACGACCGCCACGGTCCGCGAACCGCACCGACGGGACCCCCTTCACCCGCAGACGCCACCACCTACCCCCCTCCCCGGGTTCACGAACCATCGACGCTGTCGCTCCGGGTATTTCGATGCTCCGCCAACGCCGGCGGGACTTGAAACGGGGATACCCAGGCTTCTTCTTGGCGGTGTTGCAGCGGTCGTAGAACGCTTTACGGGTCCGGTCGAAACGGCAGATCACACCCCGCCCCACCCGTGTGTCCAACCCCGCCCAGCGAACATCTTCGGCTCTCACCCGGGTGAACATCTTGAACAAGTCATAGCGGGACATATCCCGGGGGAACTTCTCGTCGACACCCGGGTTGTGCTCTCTCCACCACGCGTGGGTGCCCTTCCAAGACTCAAGGCACGCGTTGTACATCTCACAGGACCAGCCCAGAATCTCGTCTAGACGACGATGCTGACTAGGTGAAAGCTTCGCCGTCAACCGCAACGTTGTTACCTGACTGCCCATAGAATCCCATCATACCGAACCCCTGTGACACGTCTCAGGGGGTGTCCACCCCCCCTGTCAACCCATGTATACGTATATAAGCCCCCAATAACACTATCGCTGCGCCGATGTTCCCGAGAGATTGATTATCCGCGAGATGGATAATCCGATAGCGGATTAGCCCCGATCGTTCATGGATGGGGGTTTGGTGGAATGAGTGGAGTAGACCATAGTCGCGCCCTGACCAGGCAATATAGCTATCGGCGTCTCCTAGCCCGGTCCGGTGTGGGGAATCACCTGGCGGGTGAACAGTGCGATTCGGCTAGTTACTGAGGTTGAACCGGCGTTGCACACCTCGGTGTGCGGGAAACCTGAACAATCAGGGCTAGCCTGGGTTTCAGTAACAACCAAACCAGCGGAGGCGGATCTCTAAATGCGGGTCGGAGCGAACATTTTCTTGACTGACATGTCCATCCAGCCGATTCAACTCGGCGAGGAACTGGAGTCCCGAGGATTCGAGTCCCTGTGGGTGGCCGAGCACAGCCATATTCCCACCAGCCGGAAGACTCCCTGGGGAGGGAGGAAGAACGCTCCACCCCTGCCGGAGGAGTACCTGCGAACCCATGACTGTTTCGTCGCGCTGTCGGCGGTGGCGGCGACCACCGATCGTTTGAAGGTCGGCACCGGTATAACCCTGGTTGCCCAGCACGATCCGATCTGGTTGGCCAAGCAGGTGGCTTCTCTCGATGTGATATCCGGTGGCCGGTTCGAGTTCGGGATCGGCTTCGGTTGGAACCGGGAGGAGATGTCCAATCACGGCGTGGACCCGACCACAAGGCACCAGTTGGTGGCGGAAAAGATCGGGTTGATGAAGGCGCTATGGACCCAGGAGAAAGCCTCCTACACCGGAGAACTTATAACGCTGGAGGAGAGTTGGGCTTGGCCGAAACCCGTACAGCAGCCCCATCCGCCCATCTTCATGGGGAGCAGCGGCGGCCCTAAAGCCTTTGCAGCCACCGCTGCGTATTGCGACGGGTGGTTACCGGTGCGACCGGGAAACCTGGCCGAGGGAATCCGCACCCTCCACGGCTGTCTGGAGCAGGCGGGACGGGATCCATCCGAAGTGGAGATCGCGGTGTACAACGCTGCGCCGGACCCCGATGTCTGGAAGCAGTGGGAGCGCCTCGGCGTCTCCCGAGTCATGATCGGGCTTCCCCATGCTCCCGCCGAGGTGGTTGTCCCGTTGCTCGACGAATACCAACACCTGATCGAAGGATGAAACCCAGGCCGTATCGTCGGGGCGCATATGAACGGTTGTCGAGCCGGTACCATTGGGAACCTACGTAGGACGCTTGGAGATCGGATGAGCTACCAAGGTTACGTTCGTGTGATCGATGCGAACGGAAACATCCTTGATGTGGCCGAGGCATCCCTCGGCTCGATTGAATATGCCGGTCACCGCTGGGGAGGGACGCTGGCCGTTTGGTCGGGTGGAGCTCTCGACGGTAAGACCATGCCGGTGGAACTGGAGGTTCCCGGCGCCTTCCGGGCCGGAGCTCTCCTCATGCCCGGTCCGGTGTCGGATGGCCGCCGCCTGATATCGGTGCTGGGCGCCGATCCTTCACCGTTTGCAGACTGAGACCACCCTCAGGGTAGGTCCCAAACAGTCGAGCCATCTCCGGACACCGCCGCCGCCAGGGAACGAGCGGTATGCAGGACCGTCCCCACCAGGGCCAGTACCAGGGTGGCGTTTACGATCAGCTTCGATAGCAGTGGAAGCGATCCGATCAGATCGGGAATGGAGGTGGCAGCCACGTAGAGGATCGAGAAGGTTGCCCAGCTAACCAGGACGGAACAAATGAAAAAAACCTGTTTGGACGCGCCGCCTGACCGTCCGAGCCCTTTGTAGATCAGGGGCGCCAGCAACGCCACCAGAGCGAAGCCGAATAGCTGTCCCGATATGTGGTCCTCGGAGATGATGAAGAAGGCAAGGCCGATGGCGACCGCACTGCTCGACGCCCAGCTACCCGAGAGTGACCAGCGCATCGGTCCAACCGTGCCTCTCCACCGGCCTTCCGAATCACTAACCGCCGCATAGGCCACCACAAACGCTACCAATCCGCTGATGGTGATCATCGAGTTCACGTCCATGACTCCGCTCCCTCTCCTAGCGCTCCGAACCCGGGGATCCCATCACTCGGATACCCGGTTCGTTCCTCCGTTATAACCGGGTCCAACACAACTGCGTTACCCATCGCACCGACATTGCCCGGTCTCGACCAGAGCATACGCCCATCTCCTGAACGATTCGCGCCCATTTTGAAGATACCCGGGTTTACCGGGGGCAACCCCGGTCGCGCTCCAGGAGGGTGCTGAGAAACCCCGGACAAAGGGGTTCAGCCGCTAACCCGAAACTATCTGACCAGGCGCGTTGCCGACCACCGAACCCCGAAAGACTCGTTTTTCAGGACTCTCCTAGGCCACATTCCCGCTCGAACTCCGTTGCTCTAGAGATGCCTTGGTGTTCCTTATCGCCGTGATCATCCACACGGTCAAGCCGGATGGCATCATAAGAGTGCTCCGTGTTGGCGTTCGTTGCGGGCCGGAGATCATCAAGGTATCTCGCATGGATTGGCTAGGCCTTTTTCGGCCAGGCGAGACTCTTGCCAATGAGGCCATCCGGGCTTGCCGGAGAGCGTCGTCTCCTGATGTATCTTTGCCTGGATGGGTTGCGATTGGCAGACGCCTGAGCGGAGGGTGCAATGGGTGTACTCGGCGCGATCCGCCGAGGAGAGCCGGGATCGTTACGAAGAATGGGCGAGCCGGTACGAGCAGGACCTGCTGGACACGTACGGATACCGCCTGCCATCCATGATCGCCGAGCATTTCGTTCGGTGGGTGAGGCCGCCGGCCACCGTCCTCGACGCCGGGGTCGGGACCGGGTTGGTCGGGGAGTGCTTAGCCGAGCACGGGTTCACGGATCTGGTCGGTCTGGACAACTCTCCCTCCATGCTCCAGGAAGCGGCCCGCAAGGGTCTCTACCGGTCGTTGCACGAGATGACGCTGGGTGAGCCGTTGGCCTTCGAGTCTGGCGCTTTCGATGCGGTCATCTCCGCCGGTACTTTCACCAAGGGCCACGCTCCCGCCTCAGGCTTGATCGAACTGGCGAGGATCACCCGCTCCGGAGGCCGTGTCGTGGTCGGCATTCGGCGTGACATCATCGACTCGCACGGCTACGCCGGGATCATCGAGCAACTCGAATCAACAGGCGCGTGGGAGTTCGAGGATCGTAGCGACGCCTACGTAGCGATGGAGAAGCTCAAGTCCGATGTCCTCATAGAAACCTGGTGCTTCCGGGTTTGCTGAAGCTTGCCCTCGCATTGACTCTCCCGTTCTCGTCGACTCCCACATCGCACGATCCGTCTGCTACGTTCGGCCGGTGACGAAGTGATGGGACGGTCCCGATGAAGCTGTGCGAGGTGGTTGCCGCTTCCGAGCGGATTTCGGCGACCCGCTCACGACGGCTGAAGGTGGCGATACTGGCCGAAGTACTTTCGGCTGCCGATCCCGCCGAGATCGAGATCGTCGTGGGTTTCCTGTCGGGGGCCCCTCGCCAAGGCCGGGTCGGTATCGGCGGCGCCTTGTTGTGGTCGGCCAAGACCCCGCCCACGGAGTCATCCGTCCTTGAGGTGCTCGACGTCGATCGTTATATCGAACAGATACCGTCCATTACCGGTCGGGGGTCACAGGCGCGCCGTCGACAGTTGTTGGAAGACCTGCTAGGCCGCGCGACAGCCGACGAGCAGGAGTTCCTCCGTAAGTTGTTGTTAGGGGATCTGAGACAGGGGGCGCTCAAAGGGCTGATGATGGACGCGGTGGCCGCGGCGTCGGGGGCGCCGGCCACCCTGGTGCGGCGAGCCGCCATGCTGGGCGGTGACTTGGGCCGGGTGGCCCGTTCCGCCCTCATAGAAGGAGAGGACGCCCTGCTGCGGATGAGCATCAGGCCTCTCCGCCCGCTGCATCCCATGCTCGCCACGGCCTCCGGCTCAGTCGCTGAGGCGTTGGCCGCTTTCGGGACGGCCTCGATCGAGTGGAAGTTGGACGGGGCTCGGATCCAGGTCCATAAGACCGACGACCGAGTGGCGGTGTTCACTAGAAGGCTCAACGAGGTAGGAGATCGCATGCCGATGGTGGCATCAGTGGTGGATGCGCTACCGGTGTCCTCGATCGTCCTGGACGGGGAGGCGCTCACCCACGACGAGAAGGGTCGACCCCGCCGCTTCTCCCAGACGATGAGCCGCTTCGGTTCGCACGAGGCGACCGGCGATGTCCCGCTCGTTCCGTACTTCTTCGACATCCTTCACCTTGACGGACGTGACTTGATCGATCTTCCTCTCTCCGAGCGGATTGCCATACTCCAGCAGGTAGCGCCGACCGAGAACCTAGTCCCCAGGATCATCACCGGGGATGTAACGGAAGCCGAGCGGTTCTTCGCCCTTTCCCGCCGTAACCGGCACGAAGGGATCATGGTCAAGGGCATCGACTCCACCTATGAGGCCGGTCGCCGCGGATCGGCCTGGCGCAAGGTCAAGGTTGCTCACCATCTCGATCTGGTGGTGCTGGCCGCCGAATGGGGTCACGGTCGTCGCACCGGGTGGCTGTCCAACCTACACCTCGGAGCGCGGGACGAGGAGGGAGGCGGATTCGTGATGGTAGGGAAGACCTTCAAGGGACTCACGGACAAGATGCTGGCCTGGCAGACCGAGCGTTTTCTCGAACTCCAGACGGATCGGGACCGAAATATCGTCTTCGTCCGTCCCGAAACGGTGGTGGAGGTGGCGTTCGACGGGGTCCTCCCCAGCCCCGTCTACCGGGGAGGGGTGGCTCTTCGATTCGCGAGGGTCAAACGCTTCCGCACCGACAAGGACCCGGGCGAGGCTGACACTATCCAGCAGATCTACCGGATATTCGAGGGTCGTCCCTGATACGGATCGTCGCGCATCCTCATCAGGCGCCGCTCGTCCGGCCCGGCAGGACGGTAGACCTGCTCTGCCGACGGCCCATCCGGGGGGTCCGCCATGGATACGAGCAAGGCGCTCACCAGGATCACCTGAGCCACCAGAGCCGTGCATCCGGCGAGCACCAGCCCGAGGGTGACCGGAACGGGTAGCAGGACCGGGAGCACTGCGCCCAGGACCCAGGCGAGTTGGAACAACGTCTCCGAATGGGTGAAGGTCTTGCCGCGTTCGTCGGGCGCGACGCTGGCATGCAGCAGCCCGTCGTATCCGAACTTGGCGGTTCCCCAGGCCAGGCCGGCGAACAGCGCCAGCGCGGCCGAGGCCCAAACCCCGAAGACGTGCGCGCTTATGAAGGCAGCCCCTGCTTCAAGCGCCAGGGCAGCCACGACCATCGGTTCCTCCCGGAGACGCCTGGCTAGGAACTGGGCTAGATAGGAGGACAGTCCGAAGCCCGCCCCCGCCGCGAGCAGGAGAGCGCCGAAACTCGCCATGCTCTGTTCCGTGTCCCGCAAAGCGAAGGCAACCAGCAGGAGCAGGTAGCCGTTAAGCAACCGCACGATGGCGGTGGCGATCCGGGCGTGGCGTATGGCCCGGCGGGAGGCGGGAGAGCGGGCGGAGGTATCTTGAGCGTCGCCCGCCTCACCCACCGGCCTCGTGGGTGAGCGCAGATCGAGTCGTAACCCGAGCGCGGCGACCGCCGACCAGCCGAACAGCAGGGTGGCCGCCGCCAGCGCGTACGTGTTGCCCAGCAGGGCGATCAGGCCTGCACCCACCGGGACGATCAGCCCGCTAGCAAAGATCCCTATCCGGGCCAGCCGGGCGTTGGCTGCTACCAGTGCGGTCGCCTCGGGAAGCGCAGCGGGGAGGATCGAGCTACGGCTGATCCCGTAGATTCGGGACAGGACCAGCATCCCGAACACCAGCGACAGCATCACCAACTCGGCGTTGGATCGGATCATGGCTATCGCCAGCACCGCACGCCCGATCGAACCGAACGATAAGCCGGCCCGATGGCTTCGGGGCACGCGATCGAACATCGAACCCAGGAGCGGCCCGATGACAGCGAACGGGGCCAGGGTGAGCAGCAGGAAGGACACCACATTGCCGCGCGCTTCGGCAGTCGGTACCGAGAAGAACAGGGTTTCGGCGAGAGCGAGCGCCACTAGAGTGTCGCCGGCGACGTTGGCGGCATGGGAAATGGCGAGTCGGCGGAAGGCCCAGCCGTGAACAGAGAAAGCTCCGTCGATCCTCCTTCCGACCGCCGTGGTGGCTCGAACGAGTTTGGAAGCCTGCCTTGAAGGAGGAACGGATTGGGTCATACCATTAACGTAGCGCCCGATACCGGTTTGAACGGGTAACCGGATGCGGTGTCTGCAAGTAGCTAAACGATGGAACGGTGGGATGAACGAAACTCAATTCAACAAGGTAAGAGAGGGCCGGGGTTTCATAGCGGCCCTTGACCAGAGCGGTGGCAGCTCACCCAAGGCACTCCGAGGGTATGGATTGCCGGAGGACAGTTACTCAAACACCGACGAGATGTTTGACCTGATCCACGCCATGCGCACCAGGATCATCACCAGTCCGAGCTTCGGAGGTGACCGCCTGTTCGGAGCGATCCTGTTCGAGAATACGTTAGGTCGGCAGATCAAGGGTCGTAACGCGGTCACCTACCTTTGGGAGGTCAAAGGCGTTGTCCCGTTCCTCAAGGTCGACAAGGGCCTCGAGCCCGAGCGCGACGGGGTGCAGGTCATGAGACCTATTCCCGATCTTGAGGCTCTGCTGGATCTCGGCCGAGAAACCGGGGTCTTCGGCACCAAGATGCGCTCGGTGATCAAGTTGGCCGACCGCGCAGGCATCGAGGCCAACGTTGAGCAGCAGTTCGGGCTGGGGGAACGCATCCTAGAGGCGGGTTTGGTTCCGATTCTGGAGCCCGAGGTGGATATCAACAGCCCCGAGAAATCCGAGGCGGAGGGGATGCTCAAGCAGGCCATTCTCGATCGGCTCGGTCGGCTCGGGGACTCGGGAATCCTCTTCAAGCTCACCCTACCGAGTCAGGACGACCTGTATCTAGACCTTGTGGAGCATCCGAACGTGCTTCGGGTGGCGGCGCTCTCGGGTGGTTACACCCATGACGAGGCCTGTGAGAGCTTGTCCCGGCAACGAGGAATGGTAGCCAGCTTCAGCAGGGCGCTCCTGGAAGGACTCTCGGTGGACCAGACCGATGACCAGTTCGATCGGGCACTAGATCGTTCGGTGGCCAACATATTCGCTGCATCATCCACCTGATAACTCCGGTCCTGCATGAATGTGAAGTCCGACCTGTCAATGCAGGGAGGGGTACGGCTACCCGCTCTAGCGAAGTCGGTTGGCATCTACGGAGTCGAAGTCTGTTTGATCCATCCGATCTGATAACGTCTTAACCATGTCGGGAGGCGGTAGTAACGGACTCAGGCGGCTAACCCTTCGAGAGTGCCACCAGGCGCTAGGCGCTCGCTTTGCACCCTTCGCAGGTTGGGAGATGCCCCTCCAGTACCAGGGGACCGTGGCGGAGCACAAAGCAGTCCGCGATCGGGCGGCTGTTTTCGACGTTTCACATCTCGGACGGGTTTGGGTGCGGGGTTCCGGGGCTGCCCGGATACTGCGTTCGGTGACCACCTTCGACGTAACCTCCATACCGGAGGGCAAGGCTCACTACAGCCTCTACTGCAACGACGCGGGAGGGATAGACGACGATGTGTTCGTGTACCACCTCCCGCAGGATCGTTGGCTGGTTGTCCACAATGCCGCCAATGCCCGAAAAGGCTTCAACCGTCTTCATGAGGCGTTTAGCGGAGATGCGGAAGACGTAACGACCGGCACGGTGATGCTTGCCGTGCAAGGTCCCGAGGCGGCAGCCGTGCTCGGTTCCGTGTTCGGCGATAGCGTGGCGGATGTTGAACGTCATGGCTGCGTGGAGTTCAGCCGGCGCGGAGCATCCGTACTCTTTGCTCGTACCGGTTACACGGGTGAGGACGGCGGAGAATGCGTTGTCGACGCCGACCGAGCGGTCGATCTCTGGGAGGCTCTTATAGAGGCAGGCGCCACACCTGCCGGTCTGGGGGCACGCGACACGTTGCGTCTGGAAGCTGCCCTGCCCCTGCACGGCAACGACATATCGAGCGCCACCCATCCTTTCGAGGCGGGTCTTGGTTTTGCGGTTAGCTTTGAGGACGGTGCCCCGTTCATCGGGCGCGAGGCGCTGGTCCGGGTCAAGGAGCGACCGCTTACCCGGCGTTTGGCTCACCTTATGGCGCGTGGGCGGGGTGTCCCGAGGGCGGGTTTCCCGGTTCACGAGCCGGATAGTGAAGAAGCTATCGCGGTGCTTACCAGCGGAGGATTCAGCCCCAGCTTGCGACTCGGGATCGGGATGGCTTACCTTCCCGTCCGGCTGGCTCGCGTCGGGGTGAGGTTGCAGATTGACATTCGGGGCCGCAAGCTACCGGTGGAGGTTGCGAAGCGTCCCTTCTACCGAAAGCCGAGGCAGTCATGAAGATGGACTACAACATTCCGGATCGGCTCCTGTATACCAGTACCCATGAGTGGTTACGCCGCAGTGAGAGCCGTCCCGGAGAGGCGACGATAGGGATTACGGACTTTGCCCAGGATGAAGTGGGCGATGTCGTTTATGTGGATCCCATCCCCATAGGCGCCTCGGTAGTCGCCGGGGACATGTGCGCGGAGATCGAATCCACCAAGACCGTAGCCGAGCTGTATGCCCCGGTAGATGGGGAGGTTATCGAGGCCAACGCCAATCTGGACGGCCGGCCCGAGCTGGTTAACCTTTCACCATACGATGAGGGTTGGATAATCCGGATCCGGATCACGGACGAGAGTCGGCTCTCAAGTCTGCTGAACGCCGGTTCCTACCGGGAAATGATCGAGAAGGGTTGAACCGCTTGGCATCTCCTTCACCCGTCACACCATTCCACCCCTACATCCCTGCGACGGAGGCCGATCAAGCCCGGATGCTGGAGCGGATAGGGGTATCCGATGTAGACGCCCTTTTTGATGACCTGCCCGCCGCGATGCGAGATCCCCAAATCGACCTGCCGCCTTCGTTGACGGAGCCCGATCTCGTGGCGTTGCTGGAAGAGAGATCAGCCGCCAATCGGTCCCCGGCGCGGCCTTCGTTTCTCGGCGCCGGCGCCTACCGCCGGTTCATTCCGGCGATAACCGGCAACCTGACCTGGAGATCCGAGTTTGCGACCGCCTACACGCCCTACCAACCGGAGATCAGCCAGGGCACCTTGCAAGCCGCCTTCGAATACCAGTCGGTGGTGTGCGAGTTGACCGGCATGGATGTGTCGAACACCGGCCTATACGACGTGGGTAGCGCGACCGCCGAGGCTTGCCTGCTGGCGGCACGGGTGACTCGTCGGCGTGCGGTTCTCCTGCTGGAACCGATCCACCCCGGAACCGCCGAGGTGGTTAGGACCTACGCACGAGGCGCCGGATTGAGGGTCGATACCGCGTTCTCGGCGAGTTCGGTGACCACCGACTACGCGTGCCTGGTGGTACAACAGCCGGATTTCCTGGGCGCCATAGTTGACCTGGAACCCCTGGCTGAGGCAGTCCGGGTGTCGGGTACCTTGCTGGTGACGATTGCCGATCCCTTCTCCCTGGGGTTGTTGCGGGCGCCGGGCGATGTGGGGGCTGACATCGTGACCGGTGAAGGGCGTGATCTGGCCGGTCCTCCGAATTACGGAGGGCCGTCCCTCGGGCTCTTCGCAGCGCGCACGAAGTACCTGCGGCAGATGCCGGGTCGTATCGTCGGCCAAACCCGAGAGTTGCATGCTCCACCGAACGGGGAGGGGGAACGGCGCACCGGCTATATCCTTGCTCTGCAAGCTCGCGAGCAGTTCATCCGGAGAGAGCGGGCCACCTCCAACGTTTCCACCGCTCAGTCCCTTATAGCGGTGGCTTTCACCATTACCTTGCAGGCACTCGGTCCCCACGGTCTTCGACAGTCCGCCGAACTGTGCTACCAGCGCGCTCACGACGCCGCGACCCGTATCGCGGCCCTGCCCGGATACCGGGTACCCGAGCGAGGTCCCTGGTTCCAGGAGTTTCTGGTTCGAGGGCCGCTTCCCGCCCGGCAACTCGCTTCGCGCCTTTCGGAGGAGGGCATCACCGCCGGATTGGATGTCTCAGCCCGTCCGGAGCCGGAGGCCCGGGATGCGCTGCTCTTCGCCGTGACCGAGGCCACCCCTGACGCTCATGTCGATTCCTTGCTGGAGGCACTGGAAAAGATCGGAGCGGGAGAGATCGGAAGGGACAAGTGACCGTAACCAAACCTCGCGGCGATGATTTCGGCGCCCGGTTGAGCTTCGACCGTGGTTCCCCGGGGCGGCGGGCGGTTGACGTGCCGTCCTGGAGCAAGGATGACATCCCCTTGCCGGATTCCCGTCTGTTGCGTGACGCGGTCCGACTACCCGAGATGGGCCAGGGGGAACTGGTCAGGTACTACACCGCCATGTCGGCCCGGAACTTCGGTATCGACTCCGGTACCTATCCGCTGGGCTCCTGTACCATGAAGTACAACCCGAAAGTTAATGACGCGGTGGCAGCGCTACCCGGTTTGGCGCGGGCGAATCCGCAGGCGCCCCCCGAGGAGGTGCAGGGCACGCTGCGCATCATGTTGGAGTTGCGCCTCGGCTTGGGAGCGCTCACCGGCCTACCCCATGTCAGCCTCGCCCCGGCGGCAGGCGCCCAAGGAGAACTTGCCGGAGTTCTGATGATCACCCGAGCCCTCGATGATCGTGGGGAACTCGGTAACCGTCGCCGGGTCTTGGTTCCCGACTCGGCTCACGGCACCAATCCGGCCACCGCCGCAATGGTCGGGTATAAGGTCACCCAAATACCCACCGGCCCCGACGGCTCGCTCGATCGCGCCACTCTCGAAAACGAACTCGACGAGACGGTCGCCGCGGTGATGGTCACCGTACCCAACACCCTCGGTCTGTGGGAGAACAACATCGAACACGTCGCGCAAATGGTCCACGATGTGGGCGGTTTCGTGTATGGAGACGGGGCCAACTTCAACGCCATAATGGGCCGGGTTCGCTACGGGGACCTGGGTTTCGACGTAGTCCACCTCAACCTTCATAAAAGCTTCAGCACGCCTCATGGAGGCGGTGGTCCGGGGGCCGGGCCCGTTTGCTGTAGCGACGAGCTCGCCCCTTACCTCCCGGCGCCGGTAGTGGAGGAGGACGAGGACGGCATGGTGGGTTTGACCACGCCCGAACGTAGCGTCGGACGCCTCCAGCAATTCCACGGGAACTCCGCCGTTTTGATCCGCGCCTATTCATACCTCCGGGCGCTCGGTCTTGAGGGCCTGCGGGCCGCTTCCGGCCAAGCTGTCCTTAACGCCAACTACGTGCGTGCGCTGCTTACCGGCCACTACGACCTACCGTATGACCGCCCCGTACTCCACGAGGTGGTCTTCTCCGGATCTCGCCAGCGCCGCGAACTCGGCGTGCGAACCTACGACATAGCGAAGCGGATCATCGACCACGGTTTCCATCCCCCCACCGTCTATTTCCCGCTGATCGTCGAGGAGGCCCTGATGATCGAACCGACCGAGACAGAGTCGGCCGAAGCGATCGAAGGATTGGTGGAAGCCATGATCGCGGTCGCCGAGGAAGCGGAAAGCGATCCCGAAACGCTGAGTGGGGCTCCCTGGACGGCGCCTATCGGTCGTCTCGATGAAGCGACTGCCTCCCGCAGACCGGTGCTCCGCTGGACCGATTCGGCGTAAGTACTATCGGGGCCGGAGTGCCGCCGGTCAGACTTATCCGCATCAAGATTTCGCTCGGTGGATCACGTAGCTTTCGTTGTTGAACCAAACCCCGCCGTGCCGCTCGATCACGGTTCTGGTGACGTCGATGTAGGCGCCCGACGCCACCGCATCGGCCATACGTCGCTCGTCTATCTGCGCGACATAGGCGGCGGCGTTCCAAGCCGCCAGGATTGACGGGGTGGCGATGTGTTCCTTCGCCTCCACCGCCATCGACCGCATCGTGTAGCGGAATATCGACGCGCGGTCTTCCAATGGCTCCATGACCAGATCACGGTCGCCGTCTTCCGACAGTTGCCGGTAGGCCTCGGCCAGGAGCGTATGGCGAGTCGATCGGAAAGGGTTTTCCCCCGGCCACAGATTCCTGATGATCTCGATACCCGGATCGTGCCCGTAGGAGTGGATACCCAGGAGGCGCCCTCCCGGAGCTAAGGCCTTGGCCAGTGGCTCGATGACGGTCCGCACCTTGTGCTCGGAAGTGGTGCGGGCTCGGTAGGGCTGGGATGCGATTATCAGATCGTATGAGCCCCGGTAGCAGCCGAACTCGGGCAGCACCCGGCGCAGTATGAACTCGCGGTCCTTCCGGTAGATGAGGTGGACGGCCGGTGTCCGGTATATCGGATTGCCGGTCACGGGGCTGGTTCTGATCTGCCAGTCCTCCGTTACCGAAACGAGGGTCGCCCGTATCTGTCGGGCGAAGTCCACCGTGGTGGATCCTTCCAGGGCGGTGGTGCGCCACGACAATGGAGGCTTGGTGTTTCCCGGTCGGAGATCGGGGGCCTCGCCGTAGGTCAGGTTGGTGACCGCGAACACCATCTCCGGATGTTCGTGGAAGCGGTCGGGTAGCTTCTCCAGCGCCAAGCGCACGTCTTCCAGGCTGATCTCCTTGCCTACCACCAGCCACGGGACGTGGGTGAACGAGGCGTGCAGGTCGCGCATCACATCGGTGAGGACAGTGGCGTCACCCATTCCGGCATCGAACACCCTGAGGGCGTCCGGACCGGGATCGACCAGTGCCGTCTCGCGAGCGATACGAGCCGCCACCTCCGCTTTTTCGGTGGTGGTGGTCACGAACATCATGTAGGCGGCTCGGCTGTCGAAGAAACGAGGCCGGGTTTTCCGTTCCATGGGGTGGGTCGGTTTCCTTCTTTCAACTCCAACAACTTGAACTCCGCTAACGGTACCCTCACAGGGATGGTGTACGAACCCCCGCCTGCGGTAGCCGTTCCCCGCCCGTTTCGCCCTACCTATGCCGAGATCGACCTCCGGCGTCTCACCAGCAACTACCGGGCGATCGAGCGAGTGCTGGGCCGGACTCGGATGGTTCCGGTTCTCAAAGCCAACGCCTACGGCCACGGTCTGATCCCGGTCGCCCGGCATGTGGAGTCTCTTGGAGCGGCGGGACTGGCGGTGGCGTTTCTCGAGGAGGGGGAATTGCTCCGGAGGGCGGGGATCCGATGCCCGATCCTGGTGATGGGGGGGATCGACGAAAGCCAGATCCCGGACTTCCTGCGCTACGGCCTGACGATGACCGCCTCTTCGATCGACAAGTTGCGGGAGGTCAACCGGGTTGCCGCCCGGCACGGCAAGGTAGCGAAGGTCCATCTGAAGGTCGATACCGGCATGGGCCGGATCGGTATGCGGTCCGATACCGCCCCGGCCATGTTTGAAGTTGGTTTGCGTGCTCCGAACGTGGATGTCGAGGGGGTGTACAGCCACTTCGCTACCTCCGACCGCAGGGATCCGGCCCAGACCGTGCGGCAGCTGGGCGATTTCCTCGATTGCGTGTCTTTCTACCGCTCACGCGGGGTTCCCACCCCGAAGCTGCATATCGCCAACTCGGGCGCCATTCTCCAGCATCCCGACTCCTACCTTGATCTGGCGCGTCCCGGCCTCTTGCTATACGGCGTCTACCCCTCGGAGGAAGTGCGGAGGACGATCGAGGTGAAGCCGGTGCTGAGTTGGCGATCGCGGGTCGTGTTCTTCAAGGTCCAGCCGGCAGGCCGGCCAGCGGGATACGGGGCCGGGTGGGCGCCCCAAGAGAACACGAGGGTGGTAACGGTCCCGGCAGGTTACGGTGACGGATACTTCCACTCCTTGTCCAACCGTGGTCGAGTTATCGTCGGTGGCCGTCGATACCCGATCGTCGGTGGTGTCTGCATGGACCAGTTCATGGTCGACATCGGTCCTGGGGGTGAGGCTTACAACGGTGACGAAGTGGTGCTCATCGGGTCGCAGGGTGAGGTATCGATCAGCGTGAGCGACGTAGCCCGCTGGGCGGGGACCATCCCTTACGAGGTGCTTACCAACATCAACACCCGGGTCGCCAGGCGCTACACCTAGTCCCGATGGTTCATGGATCGGGGGTTCGGCGATGAGTGGAACAGAGCCATAAGAGTCGCTGCCGGCTAACGGCCGGTTTCTCCTCGTATCCGGGTTGAAACTGGCGTTACATGCCTCGGTATGTGGGAGATCTGAACAATCAGGGCTTAACGGGGGACCGCCACTTCGTAACCCTCCTCCTCCGGCTCGGCGTCTACCAACTCCTCCGGAAATCCCGGAGCTCGCAAAGCCACCCCGCATGCATCCTCCAGCAGGCGCACGATTCCCGATGACCAGGCTCGGGGACCGTAGGTATCCCGACCTCGCTGGAAGGTTTCCATCACCAGCGGCGAAATCTCGAGGAGCGTGTCTTGAAGATCGGCTAGATGTTGGAACAGCGACAGGTCCTTTATTACCAGATCCATCGTGAAGTTGATGTTGTAGCTACCGTTGAGGATCACCTGTGACTCGGTTTCGTGCACGAACGAATTACCGGAGCTGATGCGGATCCCTTCATACACGGTGTGAAGATCCAAACCGGCCCGTTTGGCCACCATCATCGCCTCACCCACCGCTACCAGGTGGACCGAAGCGAGGTAGTTGGTCACTACCTTGAGTACCGAAGCGGCGCCCAGGTCACCCACATGAAGGATGCGCCGTCCCATCGTCGTGAGTACGGGCGCCACTCGCTCGAAGTCCCGGCGTTCCCCACCCACAAAGATCGAGATATTTCCGGTAGCGGCCCGATGGCAACCGCCGGAGACCGGCCCCTCCAAGGGGCGAGCGCCCGATCCCGACACCAGATCACCGAGTCGGCGGACCTCGGATTCGTCAGTGGTGCTCATCTCCAGCCATGTCTTTCCCGGTCCCAACCCGGCGAGTACGCCTTCGGTTCCCTCCATCACCGAGCGCACCGCGGACGGCGACGGCAGGCAGGTAATGACCAGATCGCTCCAGAGGGCGAGTTCCCGGTTCGTGTCAACCCACCGGGCGCCGGTGTCGAGGAGAGGGCGTGCCGCCTCCCGGTTGAGATCCCTCACGGCCAGCCGATATCCGTTCCGCAGCAGGCTGCCGGCCAGTTTGCTGCCCAGGTTGCCGAGCCCGATGAAACCGACTCTCATTGGAGCTTCCCTTCCTTAGTTCTTGTCTCATGAGTTCTTGTCTCATGCGATCGGTGACCGCATACTCCGTCTTTGCAGTCTCGACTACCAGGTTCCCATCCGGGTGATCTACATGTCGGGTCAATGGTTGAATTCTATGGATATCCCATCTGTGCTCGCTTCTGATGCCCCACCCTCGACGAGCCCGGTTTTCTCCTGAGAACTGGCTGAACCCGGAATCATTCCGGGCAGCATCTTCGTGTGATAGGCTCGCGGCCGAGCAGGTCCTTCAATTGCGAGACAAGGATCCGGCCTATCGGCCGCCCATCGCCATCGGATTGACGGGCCGGTGTAAGAGCGGAAGGAAGGACTGAGATGCCGCGGTTATTGTTCCTGGTTTCGAGCGCGAGAGAGATGGAGCTTGCTGATGGGTCTACGCACGAGACAGGCTACTTTGCCGATGAGGCGCTGACGCCTTACGAAAGGTTTGTCGAGTCCGGCGTAGATGTTGTCGTCGCTACCCCGGATGGTCTTTCTCCCTACGCCGATCCTTACGGTCTCGAAGAGATCTTTCACTATCCGGACGATGACGAGGACTTCCTCAACAGCATCACCAGGACTTTTGCTCACGATATTGACGACATACGCCTAACACTGCATCACATCACCGAATTGGGCATGATCTCGGCCCGTCGCGTATTCGACCGTCTCAAAGAAGCCGGTATGCACCCGATCGAGGCCCGCAAGCTGGTGTCGCGGGCGGCGGCCAACGCTTGGCGCGACGATGCGCAGTTCCTCGACACCCTTGGAGCGGAAGAGCTGCCCGATTCGATCACCCGCGCCGACCTCGAAGCTGCACTTGCCGAGGTCTTGGCCGACAGCCAATCGGAATCTCAGCGGGTTAAGGGCGCTCTGGATGCGCTTCCGGACTTCGTTTCGCCGGCCAACCTATCAACCATGACCGATGAGGAGATTGCCGAGTTCGACGCGGTGTTCGTGCCGGGAGGCCATGGACCGATGGTGGATATGGCCGACAATCCTGACGTAACCAGGGTTATCGGAGTCCTGCACCAGAAGCAAGCTGCAATCGCCTCCGTCTGTCACGGTCCTGCCTTCTTGCTTTCGGCCCCGGCCAACATGGACGGACAATGGTTGTTCGACGGATACCGGGTAACTTCCTTTACCGACGAGGAGGAGGATCAGACAAGGCCCGGCGCCAAGGGCTTGACGTGGTATGTCGAGAGCGCCTTGCGAAACGCCGGCGCCGTGTTCGATGACGGGCGGTCCGCTTGGTCATCGCATGTCGTGGTAGACCGCAACCTCATCACCGCCCAGAACCCCGGCTCCGCCGACGCGGTAGCGGACGCAGTGCTCAAGAGCCTCGACGTACTCTGAACGGAGGTGACGTAGATGTCAGATGTAGCCGCGACGTTCTGGGCCGCGATCAGGGACGGGAACGTCGATGGAGCTATGGAGTTGGTCTCCTCCGAAGCCACCATTGATCTGCTGCCTGCGAACGTCAAAGGAGGGAAGGACGATGTGCGGGGGTTCTTCATCGCCACCGTAACAGCCTTCCCCGACTTGTTGCTGACCATCAAGAACCATTTCAGAGGAACCGACGGGACCGCGGTGACCGAGATGAAGATGGAAGGTACGCAGGCCGCCGACTACCTAGGGGTGGTGAACCAGGAGAAACATATCGACCTGGACCAGGTGTGGATGCTGGGTACGTCCGATGGACGTATCACCTCGATCCGCGGTTTCTGGGACCAGAACATTCTCTACCGCAGGCTGGCGGTCAAGCGCCTCGACGCGGTGTCGATCGTTTAGAAAGGGAGTGTCCATGACTGCAACTGCTACAAAGGCGGATCCTGTTGCAACGGTTGAAGCCTTCTTCGAGGCCTACCGGCAACACGACACGCTGTCGATGGTCGACCTCTGTACCGACAACGCCGACTTCTCGTACGTCCCGTTCGAGATATGGACCAAGCAGCGGGTCATCAGGGGCGACGGGAAGGTGGCCACGCTCGGCCGGCCCATGTGGGAGGGATTGATCAACTCCTTCCCGGACCTGTCCAACGAGGTCCATTCCATCACCGCCTCCGAGGACGGGAAGGTCGCGGCGGTGGTGAGCATCGGCGGCTGCCAGGAGAAGGCGTGGGGACCGATCGCCCCGAAGGGGATGAAGTACTGGGAACCCCACGCGTTCGTATTCGATGTCAATGACGGCGGCAAGATCGAGAGCCTGACCGCCTATTGGGACAGCGCCTCGATCTATCGCCAACTCGGCCATATGGAAGTCGACTGAGGAAGGAGGAACCATGACTCTTAGACGTGAGGAATGGCAGGGGATCGTCCGGGACGTCGACTGGACTCTCGGCTACGTGGACGACGAGGCCGTCTACCCGGACTGGTTGAGCGGATCGGGGAAGGTTCCCCGTGAGGCTTGGTCGGCCTGGGAGGAGAGCTACAAGGTCGCCTACCCCGAATACGTCGCCACCCAGGACGAGAAGGAAACCTCCGCCTACGCGGTGAAGGCCGCCCTGAGCCGTTCGAACCAGTACGAACAGCTAGACGAGGCGTGGAGGTCGTCGGTCAAGATGCACCTCGGCGGGATTGCCCTGGTGGAATATGCAGCCGTTTACGGGGAGAGCCGCATGGCCCGCTTCGGCCTTAGCCCGGCGTGGCGCAACATGGCCGTGATGGGCACCCTCGACGAGATCCGCCACGGCCAGCTCAGCCTATCTTTCGCTCACGAGTTGGTGGAGCGCGATCCTCAGTTCGACTGGGCTCACAGGGCTCTGCTAACCAACGATTGGGTGGCTATCGCGCTGCGGGCGCTGATCGACAACATGATGATCGGCGGCAGCGTGGTGGATATCGCCATCCAGTTGCCCTTCGCATTCGAGACCGGCTTCACCAACATCCAGTTCGTGGCGCTGGCGTCCGACGCCCTCGAGGCCGGTGATGTGGCCTTCGCCAACCTGATCTCCTCGATCCAGACCGACGAGGCTCGCCACTCCCAGCAGGGTGGACCCACACTTGAGGTTCTGGTGGAGCACGATCCGGTGCGAGCGCAGTGGACGGTCGACAAGTTCTTCTGGCTCTCCGCGCGGGCTTTCGCCGCCCTCACCGGGCCGTCGATGGACTACAACACCCCGGTCGAGTCCCGCAAGTACAGCTACCGGGAGTTCATGGAGGAGTGGATCATCGACCAGTTCGTCCGCACCATCCAGGACTACGGCCTCAAGCGTCCCTGGTACTGGGACGAGTTCATCGAGGGTCTTGACGTGTGGCATCATTCGCTGCAGATGGGTGAGTGGTTCTGGCGCCCGACCCTGTGGTGGAAGCCGGTCGGGGTATCGCCCGAGTCCCGCGAGTGGCTCATCGAGAAGTATCCCAACTGGGATCTCCTCTACGGTGACAAGTGGAAGCTACTGGCTGAAAACATCAACGCCGGGAACATGAACCGCGCCCTGCCGGAGACACTCCCGTGGCTGTGTAACTACTGCCACCTCCCGACCTGCAACGCAACGTACGGGCGGGACGGCAAGTGGCGGGTACGCAACTATTCGCTCAAGCACAACGGCGTTACGTACCACTTCTGCACCAAGGGCTGCCGCCAGATCTGGTGGGAGGATCGAGACGCCCTCAACAGCAAGACGGTGGTCGAGCGTTTCCTCGCCGGCATGATCCAGCCGATGGACGTCCCCGGAATACTCGGGTACATGGGACTCACGCCCGACGTCATGGGTGACGACGCCGGCGCCTACGACTGGACCGAGGCCTACGCGAAGACCCAGCCGGTCGGCGCGGGGGTAGGTGGATGAGCGACAACGGCGCCGCCGCCGAACCACAGCTCGTCCCGCTCAACGCCATCTTCGCCGACGACTTCGTCGAGTTGCTCATCCCGGTGATGTCCAACAACACCATGGCGGAGGTGGCGGAGGCGGTCGCCCACCATACGGTGGGAGTGCGGGTGCGGGACCGCGGCTTGCCCAAGATGGTGGTCCACAACAACCGGATAGTGCCCGACGACGTGACGGTGGCCGGTGCGGGCATAGCTCCCCTCGACCACATCCGCGTCGATTGGGTGGAGTAGGAGGGTCGATATGGATAATCCTGTAGGGCCGATCCTGCGGATGAGCGATATGATCGACGAGATTATAAGCGCCATCGAGGACGACAACCCGGGCCGCGAGATCGAGGTGATCGACCGCGGCGCTTACGTGCGCGTCCACGCTTCCTCCTTTCTCAAGGTGACAGCCGAGTCGCTGAAGCGCTATCTGGGACCCGACTACCAGTTGCGGTCGTTGGAGAACCTGCTGACCGCCAACGCCGGACGTATAAACACCTCCCGCAGCGACCAGACGAGCTGGTCGCTCGGCGGGGCGACCGAGGAGGACGTCACATCATGAGCCCCAAGAAGCGGAAACTGCGAACTTGGAGCGAGTTCGGCGACATCCGCCGCCGACCGACCGAGTACGAGATCGGCGCCCACGCCGCCAACTACACGGTTCGCCGGGACAGGATGGCGCCGCTGGAGCAGAACCCCTCCTCGCCGGGCAACTTGTGGTTCCTGGCCTATCGTGACAACTCGCCGCTCCAGCTTGACGACTGGGAGGTGTTCAGGGATCCGGACCAGCTGACGTACCGGGCGTACGTCGCCAAGCAGGCAGCCCAGGAGACGAAGGTCGCCGGTCTGATGGATAGCTATTCGAGCATAGGCCACGACCAGTCCCTTTCCCCCGAATGGGTAAGGATACTCCGGACCTTCTACACGCCGATCCGGTACCCGTCCCATGCCCTGCAGATGCTGCAGGCATACGTGGCGCACATGTCGCCCACGGCTTACATCACCAATGCGGCATCCTTGTCGATGGCGGACCAGCTCCGGCGGGTGACTGTGGTATCGATCCGTACGCGGGAGTTACAGATGGGCTACCCGGACGCAGGTTTCGCCACCGGCGAGCGGGATGTCTGGGAGGGCCATGAGGGATGGCAACCGACACGGGAGCTTCTCGAGCGGGCGCTGATCGCCTACGACTGGGGCGAGTCGTTGACCGCCGCCAACCTGGTCATAGCTCCGACACTCGACGATGTCCTCAACCGGCAGTTGGGTGAGCTAGCGCGGGCCAACAACGACAACCTGACCTGGTTACTCTGCCAGAACCTGCACGAGGACTCGGCTCGAAGGGGCAGGTGGTCGGCGGCCGTGGCGCGCCTGGCGATAGAAGGTCGGCCCGAGAACGTCCCGGCCTTGGAGCGCTGGATCGCGAAGTGGTCGCCTCGGGCGGATGCCGCCGCTCTGGCCCTGGGAAGCATCCTGGCGCAGGCCCCCGCCGGTGACATCAGCGCTGAGGCGGTGGCCGCTGAAGCGCGGGCGGCGCGGGAGCATCTCCTCGCCGACGCCGGACTCGGCGCCCTGCAACCCACCGGCTAGCGGCTGATCACTGAGCCCCCGATGAGTGATGCAGCCCGGTGGCGCGAAGTCATGGACCTGGATGATCTATGGGAGGGTGATCTCGAAGGGGTGACGGTCGACCGTCACAAGCTCATCCTCGTCAACGTGGACGGGGAGGTGCGCGCCTACCGGGATCGTTGCCCTCATCAGGCTTGGCCCCTCTCGGACGGGGATCTGGACGGTCACGTCCTTACCTGCACCAATCATTTATGGGAGTTCAACGCCATAACCGGCGATGGGATAAACCCGGATGACTGTTCCCTGTTCACCGTTCCCTGCAAGGTTGAGGATGGTGTCATCTACGTAGCGCCACCCGGCTGATAATGGCCGGTCTCCCGGAGACCGTAGTGTTGTTGGGTGGCGGTACCGCTTCGGCGGCTGCCGCAGCGACGTTACGCCATCGAGGTTTCGACGGCCGGATCGTGTTGGTATCGGAAGAGGCGGAACCACCTTACGAGCGTCCGCCCCTCTCGAAAGAGCTGCTGGCCGGGACCATGGTTCCGAGCGCGACGGCTATCCGTGATCAGGATTGGTACCACGACAACCGCGTGGAGTTGCAACTCGGCGCCAGGGTGGCCTCTGTTGATGTAGAAGGCGCCGGGGTCACCACCGTAACGGGTGAGCGGATCGGATACCACCACCTATTGGTGGCTACCGGGGGGCGAGCTCGGAGGTTGGCCGGGATCGGGGGGGACCGGGTTCTCCACCTTCGAACCCGGAATGACTCCGAGAGGCTGGCGTCTGTGTTGCGGGATCGAGGGCATCTGGCGGTGCTGGGGGGAGGATTCATAGGTTGTGAGGTGGCCTCTACCGCCCTGGACCTGGGGGTGGAGGTAACCATCATCGAGATGGAGTCCCACTGTCTCCGAGTCCCTCTGGGAGAGCGTTACGGGAAGGTCATGACCGAGGTCCACAAGGACCGGGGATGTCGGATGCGGATGGGGGAGCGAGTTACCGGGGTCACCGAGACTTCGGAGGGGTTGGAGGTGACCACCGACCTGGGCAGGTTGGAGTGTGACCGGCTGCTGGTGGCGGCCGGGATGATCCCCAACACCGAGCCGGTCCTCGGTACCCGGATCGAGGTGGACGGCGGGATACTGGTGGATCGCCACTGCCGGACGTCGGTACCCAACGTGTACGCGGCCGGAGATGTCGCCGCGCGCCGCCGACCCGGTGGCGGGCTTCGGGTGGAGCATCATGACAACGCCATGCGGCAAGGCTCGGTGGCGGCCCGTAACATCCTGGGCGAAGAGGCGTGCGATGACGAACCGCACTGGTTCTGGTCGGACCAGTGCGGCCTGTCCATCCAATCCCTGGGGGAGTTCGATCCGAATGCGAGCCATGTGATAAGGGGATCGATCGAGGATCGGTCCTTCTCGGCTTTCCAGCTTGCCGGGGATGGGGTGAGCGGGAGTAGCATCGAAGCGGTACTGACCATCGGCCGGCCACGAGACGTGTTCGCGGCCCGCAAGCTTATGAGGTCGGGCAAGTCTGTGACCGCTGAACAGATCGAGGACCTTTCTACCGATCTGCGTCGCCTGGCCCGGACCCGGAGGCCACGATGACCGAGCCCGGACTTCCCGCTCCCACCGTGACCGCCCTCAAAACCAACGTCCGGATCGACCAGGACGAAGCGAGACGCATTCTTGCATCTATCGAGGGCATGAATGTCGACGAGGCTCACCAAGCCCTCAAGTTCCGGCCCGGACTGGCTTCGGCGCCCCTTGCCCGGGTGATCGAGCAGGGGCTGGCGGAAGCCGCCCGCTTCGGGATACGGAGCCACGAGATGGAGGTTGGTACCTGGAGTGTGGAGGATGGGGATGTGATAACCCGCTTGCGGAGAATGGCCCATGGCATAGCCGATTGGATAACCACCAACACCACCCGGGTGGAGGTTCAACTACGAGTGGTTGTCTGGCACACCGCTTCGGGAGGGTGCTGAGAAACCGGTACAAAGGTGTTCGCCCCCCTTGCCGACCCGGCATCAGGTAGTTGGGCTGGCAGCGAACCCCGCTAGAAGGGTGCTGAAAAACGAATCTTACGGGGTTCGGTGGTCGGAAAACCGCCTGGTCAGAGACTTAAGGGTTAGCAGGTAAACTCCTTTGTACGGGGTTTTTCAGCACCCTCCTAGATTGTTTCTCAGTACCCTCCCCGGACAGGATGAACGCTCGATCGGAGCACGGAAAGAAGGTAGTTGCGATGAACCCAGCCGACGTATCTAGTCCGATCCGGAGTCGGATCATCGAATCGCTCCGGAACGTCATCGATCCCGACCTAGGTGTCAACATCGTTGACCTGGGTTTCATTCGAAATGTTGAGGTAGAAGGTCGCCAGGCCGCCCTCGACGTGACCCTAACCAACCCCTTCTGCCCGCTGACATCGATCATCGAGGACCAGATGCGTAACGAGTTGGTAGGGGAGGGCGTTCTGGAGGACTTCGAGGTCAGCTGGGTGTTCGATCCCCCCTGGTGCCCGGATCAGGTAACCGAAGAGGGTCGCAAGCAACTCCGTTCGATCGGGTTCGCATCGATGTGAGCCCGTCCTTGCATCCGAGTTTTGAGGTCAGTTAGACGGGAAGGAATCCGACATGACGATCATCGCCACTTACAACGTATCCGACGGCTTTGGTGACAGGGTTGCCGAACTGCTTAAGGGTTACGTACCGATGGTGCTTACCGAACCGGGCTGCATCGCCTTTGATGTGTACCGGAGTAATGATAATCCGAACCGGTTCGTGCTTGTGGAGCAGTACACCGGCCAGGCCGCGGTGGAGGCTCACATGAGCGCCGTCCATTTCGACGAGGTCGCCGTCAAGCAGATCCGGCCCCTACTGGCCGACCGCAGCGTCGAGTTCCTGACCAAGCAGTAGTCTGCTACGAGCCTGACGACTCGCCGATCCCCGTGTGATCCTTTTCCGATCAGTGCTTCGGGGTCAGGCCGCATGCTTAGCCCCGATTATTTCATGGATGGGGGTTTGGAAGGATGAGTGGAGTAGACCAGATTCACACCCTGACCAGGCAATACAGCTATCAACTAGTCCGTGAGGGTCAGGGTCGGGTCACCGAATCGGAGCGGTTCGAGACCACGGTCAGGCCTATGGGGATGCCCAAGGTCAACCTGGACCGGGCAATTCGGATTGCAGCAGAACTCGAGGATCGAGAGATTATCCGCCGTCTCGATATAGGATCCTGAAACTGGTCGATGCCAACATCCTCCTCTATGCGGTCAACAGTGACGGATATTTGATGGTTCATTGACACGGGCAGGCGCCATTCAACCGGTAACCGACCACCCCCTCCTCCGTCGCAGGCAAAGGGGCTACCCGGCAGCGGTAATCCCAGGTCAGGACCCCAAGCCCACTTGACCCCATCTCGCAGACTCCCATCCAAGCGGAATCGGGCTAGCCTGACAGAGCGAGATGTTTACACGGCAGGCCACCCGATTCCGAAGCAGGGTTCGTTGGACGATGCTTCTCGCCGTCGTGGCCATCGGGCTGGGTGCGTGTTCGGCGCTACCGGTAGGGATTGTGCCCGCCGATCAGAATCGACAAGACCCTGGGACGAACGGTCACACGCTCCACCTTCCCGACGCAGCCGATACACCGACGTGGGCACCCGACGAATCCTGGTTGACCTACCGGGTGGACGATGCGGGCTATTCGTCCAAGAACCGGTCGTTACGAGTCGTCTCCTCAGACGGAAGCGGCGCGGCTGATCTTGGTAGAGCAATTGCAGTCTGGTATGCCGGGGAATCCGTTTCGCCCAGCGGCCGCCACATCGCCTACGGGCTGAACAGAGAATACAAACCCTGGGGTCCGTATGACCTGTGGCTCTTGACAATTGACGGTCGAGATCGTCGCAAGGTGGTCGGTGATGTACTTTCCCACCGGTGGTCACCCGACGGAACAGGTCTGGCTTTCGGGACCGGGGAATATGAGGACGAGGATCTGTGGATCATGCCGGTGGGTGATCAGGGCGCAGGTACTCCGATCCAGGTTGGCGCCGGGATATTCGATTGGGAGTGGTCGCCGGACGGTAAGCAGGTTGCGTATGCCACAAAGAAAGGGTCCTACGGGCTGCCCACGATCCAGACATTGTGGGTAACCACCCTCGCAGGTTCGCCTCGGAAGCTTGCTGAGGGAGGGATCGCGAACTGGGAATGGTCACCGGATGGCCGGAGGTTGGCGTATAAGACCAATGGTGGTGATCTCTGGACGATACCGGTAAACGGTTCACCCGAGGCTCCAAATACCGGACCGGTTCTACTTGCTAACGGTGCCGGGGGGGATTGGGAATGGTCGCCCGACGGAAACAGGATTTTCTATCTGGACCGCGATAGAGGTGCTTCAAGTAGGGTTGCACATCTGTGGATGGCGTCTCTAGATGGCGACTCCCACGAATGGGTGGCAGCCAATGTCAACAGCTATGACATAGCGTGGTCTCCCGCCGGTGATCGTCTGGCGTACGTTGTCGATGACGGTGGTGACGACGGTAGCCTGACGGACTGGGGCGCGGATGATGGTGACCTGTGGGTGTATGCGCTAGCTGACGGCGAGAGGGAATGGGTTGCCGGAGACGTGTCCCGATTCGATTGGTCCCCCGACAGCCGCATGCTGGCGTATACCAATACCGGTCCGGCGGTTGATCGATACCATGGAGTGTACGCCCCCGCTCCGTTGTGGGTTTGGACGGCAGGCACAGACGAACCGGACATTCTGGTGGCGGAACGGGTCAAGTTCTCACGCTGGTCGCCGGACAGTACCAGGATCGCCTACTGGATGTGGACGGAGGTAAGTTCGGCAAATAACGCCGGTGCCGGGGAATTGTGGATGTGGTCGGAGTCAACCAACGCGGTCGGGAAAGTGGCCTCCAACGTTCACACCGGCCAACCAGAGAACACCAGCGCCATCTCGACCGGAAGACTCTCTTGGGATTGGTCCTCCCGAGGAACGTACCTTGCCTACAGAGCAGTCGATAGCGGAGTCTTCGTCGTTGATGCAGCTACCGTTGAACTAGAGGAGATCGATACCGCGGTTGTCGGTGGTGCCAGGGTTACGGGTATCGAGGCTCCAGGCACGGAGGCAGAGTGGCCGAAACTTGCCGCGATACCTTACCGGATCGGCTTCGTCGAGCAACTCGTCCCACGAACCAGCCGGGTCTTCGTTATGAACACCGACGGGTCGGACCAGCGACAACTCACCTACGGTTACAGCGAGCATCCCAGCTGGTCGCCGGACGGTCGGCACATCGTCTTCACTGGCAGCGGCGAGGACCCCGACACCGGTACCTGGATAATGGGACAGCCATCATCGCCGGACCACATGACCGAGATATTCGTTGCACCGGCCGATGGCGGCGCCCACATCCGGCTGACCGATCTGAAGGGCTGGAGTCGGGAGCCGCGGTGGTCGCCGGACGGGTCACACATAGTCTTCATTCGCAATGACGGCAGTCTCCAGGAGATTATGCTCATGGCCTCCGACGGTACGGAGGTTCGGCATTTTGCATACGGATCGGATCCGGCTTGGGCACCGGATGGAGTCCGCCTCGCCTACACGAGGATGGGGGAGATGGGGCGATCCGAAGTGGTGGTTGTCGACATTGAGAGCGGTGACGAACTCGGAGTAGCAGAGGGCGCCACCCCGGTCTGGTCGCCGGATGGCTCTCGCATGGCCGTTCTCAGAGGCATCGAGAACGAGATTATCCTCGTCGATACCCGAACCATGGACGAGAAGAGGTTTGCCGTGGCGGGCGCACGTAGCGATTGGGTTCCGGCTTGGTCACCCGATGGCGACTGGATAGCGTACACCACAGTAGAAGCGGGTATCGGCTTTTGGAATGTGGAGATCCGGCTCGGAAGCGTCACGGAGGATCCTCCCCCTGAGCACTACCGGATCGCTTCCGACGGGTTCGGTCCGTCATGGTCACCCGACGGGACACATGTGGCGTTCGGCCGGAACTTCGAAGGGTACGCCGGGTCCAACCTGGCCGAAGTCCTAGTGGCTGACGTGTTCGACGGGGGATACCAGCAGCGGCTCACAACCGACGATATCCACTACGGCTACCGCGAGGGAAGCACGAGTCCGGTCTGGTCACCGGACGGCGCCAAGATCGCCTTCACTTCCGACCGTCCGCCGGAAGGCAGACTCGTGACCACGAGGGTCGACGGGAGCGAGCGGAAGGTACTCGCCAGGATCGGGGCTCACGATCGTGGGCTCGCCTTGTCGCCTGATGGCTCAAGAATCGCTGTCTCCCGCTACCAGAGCGACAGCGACTCGCAGCCCGATGTCTACGTCATTGATCGCGACGGATCCAACCTGCTTAAAGTCAACTCCATTCTCTACGGCGAAGCCCGGCATCCGCGCTGGTCGCCTACCGGTACGAGGTTGGTCTTTGTGGCGAGCGGGCTCGAGTACAACGAAGGAATCTACCTACACAAAGAAGGAATCTACGTCGTCAATCATGACGGGACCGGCGAACGCGAGTTGATCGTCCATGATCCGAGTTCGGCTCGGAGCGAAGGGATCAGGGTTGACATCGGAGGTCCGGCCTGGTCCCCCGACGGAACTAGGGTTGCCGCTGTTCGGTTTGTGAGTTCATCTGAAGACGGAGGTGCACTATCTCAGGAAATACTGGTTGTTGATGTAGACAGCGGGCGCCAACGGATCGTCTTCAGCAGGGACAACAAGGAAACCTCCATACAGGGGACCGCTCCGAGCTGGTCACCGGACGGATCCAAGCTGGCTTTTGGATTTGACGGAGCACTATTCGTATCCGCTCCCGACGGAATCGAGGTGCACGAGTTGCTTACGGCCGATGATCTCTGGGGAATCCAGTGGGCCCCTGACGGCATGAGTATCGCGGTGGTTCTGGAAGTCCAAGATGAGACGGGTCTGTTCATCGTCGGGGTTGACGGCGCCGGGGAGCGTAGAGAAGTCTATGAAGGTTCCGTTTGGAGCCCGCGGTGGTCGCCGGATGGTTCCTACCTGTTGTTCGACAATCGCGGTGCTTCCATCGGTATCGTTTCGGTTGATGGCGAGTTCCTGGGATGGGTTCCAAGAGACGAGTACAACCGCGCTTACAGTCCCGTCTGGTTGGACAACTGAACCAAAGAGGACACGACTAGGCGTCTTGTACCGTTGGCGATACCCGGAGAGCCTGTGGTTCTTCCCGGGAACGAGACCTCAAGACGGTACGGACTCACCTGTTATGGGGAACGGATGCTGGACGGTCGGGGGTGAGCAGGGGCGCACTACTCCGTCGAATAGGGGGTTGGCGCTGTGTGGGCATAGAGACGGTTGTCGGGGCCTGCCGAGTACACGGTCTCGCCGCTGACTGAGTAGATCGGGATGTCATCAAAGCCGCCGGTCTCGAAAGTCCACGGAAGGATCGACCCATCCTCCGGGTCGGATGCATCTAACGCGAACAATCCACCGCTCTGCCCGTATAGAACGCCATCGACGACGGACAAAGCGTGGGTGGTGAAGTCATCAGTGGACAGAGTCCACAACAGCTCCCCGGTACGAGCGTCCAGGGCAAACAGATACTCCGCCGACTCCGATCCCCCGTAAAACACGCCGTCGGCCACCGCGGGAGCTGAGCTAAGCCCATCGGTCTGGTACCTCCAGATCTCCTCCCCGGTGGCTATGTCCAGTGCATACACGTAGTCGCCTGGGGCCAGGTAATAGACTCCGTCAGCCACCAAGGCCGGAAAGTCACGGGCGGGGAACTCTTCGGTGTTCACGCTCCAGATGAGCTCGCCGGTGGCCTCATTGAATGCATAGGCCTGATTGATCACCGTCAGATAGACCACGCCGTCTATCACTGTGGGATCTGATTCGACGTAGCCTCCCACCTCCGCCTGCCACACCGTTTCCCCGGTGGCGGCATCCAGGGCATAGAAGGTTCCATACTCCGCGCCTTGGGCATACACCCGGTCTCCATGGGCTGCGGGCGAAAGCCGCTCATCTGTCGGGTAGGGGGGTTCCGCCACCCAGACAATCGTCCCGGTAGCGGCATCTACGGCGTGGACTGCCCAGTCGTACTCGGCGCGGGCGGGGAAGTAGATCAATTCATTGCCCACTACCGGGGTGAACCGGACCGGGCGCCCGGTATCGTAACGCCACAACTCCATTCCGGTGGCGGCGTCGAGGGTGTAGATATGATTGTCGTTGGACCCGAAATGGACCGTTCCGTCAACCACTGCGGGAACGGAGTGGATCGCATCGCCGGTGGCAAAACTCCAAAGCAATTCACCGGAATCCGCGGTGAGGGCATGAAGGTTGCCATCGTGGGAGCCGACGTACACCACTCCGTCCACCACCGCGGGCGCTGTCGATACCCAACCGCTGATCGGGAACGACCAGATCAGTTGAGGTGTCCCGGAGCCGTCGGGTGCGGTCGGTTCCGGCGAGGCTTCCGGAAGGCAAGCTTCCAGCGCCTTGATGAATTCTACGGGTGTCTCACCCCGGCTAGCTTTCTGCATAGCGTCGATCAGTTCTTCCGTCCCGCCCAACTCCTCGAAGAGGCAGGCGACGCCCTCCCGGTCCTCGGACTGCATTCCTAACCGTGGGGCATAGGTTTCCCATTCGTCATCGTTCATACACGCAACAGATACATTCAGGGCGGCCATTCCCAGCGCAAGGGAATTGGCGGAGTCGGACCCCGCCGCGGGCGGCGCCAGCAGTTGGCGAAGGTCAAGGTTTACAAGGCCTTCCTCGACACAGGTAGAGGTCTCCGGACTAAACGGCTCATCCAGTCCGACGAGCGATGTGAGGAATAGCCTTAGCAGCGTTTCGTTTTGCAGGCAGTCAATGATGACAGCGGTGTCTTCAGAGGAGCTAGCGGGGGAGTTGCCTGTAACCTGCGTGATTTCCTGGTGGCCTATGTCGTTGTCGGCGAGGCAGGAGCGCTCCTCTTCGGATATCTCGGACAGGAATACCTCTGGATCGTCGACGTTAAGCGGCGCAATGGCTCGGGCGGTGGTTGACTCCTGAGACCCCGAGGTTGTCGTTGGGCTGGGCGCTTCGGTAGTTGTACTCGACGTGGTGGTGCTCGTTGAGACCTCCGTTGGCGGCGGCTGGGTGGAAACGGAGGTCGTTGGCTGCGATGTAGCGGTCGACGATACGACTACGGAAGTCTCATCATTCGAGCAAGCCAGGACCACGCTCAACGACATCACGAAGATGACGGCGAATATCCTCTTTGACACATTCCGCCCACCGATATCAAATCGAGGTGACCCTCGCCGTTTGGAATGATTCATCGTTGTCCCGACTTCCATGCCGATTCACCTCACAAACGGTGACCAGAACTTTGCTCGACGCACTCTTGACTCTAGCCCCGATCGTCATGTTTGCCGCGGAGGCGGGATCGGATGGAGGCGATGCGATGGCCTCCAGGGGTTCAGCGAATACGCCTCCGCTCGGCCGGTACGAGGCAAGCTAGGTCCTCGACGGTCGGCAAGACGAACGGCAGATCCAGTCGATCAATCTGCGATCTCACATACTGTCGTGCACTCGCAAAGAGACCCGAAACATCGAGAGCCGCTTCGGAATCGCGGAATAGGCTGCGGGGTTTGTCGGCGAGCGGGTTAAGGAAATGTACCAGTTCCCAATCACGAATCAGGTTCCAGTCGTCATCTGCACCCGATTGGGCAGCGATTATAACGGTGCGAATCGGACCATCGGAGCCGGTGATGCGATCGTGCACACTGAACACGAATATGGGAGCGTCCAGGCCACGGATCGCGGCGAAAGCCCCGGTCAGTTCCGCAGCATCCCGTAACGCTCGGTCGACAACCCGCAACCCGACCCCTGCTACATCCTCGCCTTCCTTGGGCTGCGGTTCCCGGGCGAAGAGAAGGTCATAGCGGTCGACCATGGAGATCAAGAAGTCGTCCTTCCATTCTTCCGGTGGACGGAAGCGCAGGCGACGGTTGTCTGCTTGGTCGGGCCGTCGACCTCGGACGGTGAGGATCGCTTTGACAAACGGCACCAGATCCGGCAGGTCCACGCGTGGGATCTGGCCTGCCACGGATCCGAAGTCGAAGCGGGCGACATGGCCGATTAAGTTTCGCACGGTGTGGACGGCGTCCTCGCTGTCGAAAGTCGCGGTCGCGGCATCGAACCAATCGTTGAGCCTTTGGTCCCCGAGAGCGGCGGAATCGGCGTTGGAGAATACCTTGGTGAACATGCCGGGGGATGCCATCCCGATTACGAGTTGGCGAATGTCTTCGGGATCGTCCATTGCGCCTTGGAAGGCAAGGTTGATTCGAGCAAGCTTCTCGTCCAAAAGATCCCAGATTCGGCCTTCTATGGTGTCCGGGTTCCTCACCGTAACCACATCGACGGGGTCGGATTGGCCGTAGCGGCTTACGCGTCCAACACGCTGGTGCAGGCGCATCGGGTTCCACGGCAGATCGACATGAATCAGGGCGCTGCAATTCTCCTGAAGGTCAATGCCCTCGCCGGCCGCTTCTGTAGATACGAGAAAGCGAACTTCTCCCCGGTTGAAACGAGTTGCCGCAAGGCGGCGGTCTTCTGCCAGACGGGAGATGTTGCCGGATGAGTCCCGCACATCTTCGAGGAAACCATCGCCGTTGATGAACGTCACGCACCCGTCTCCGTAGCGCTTGTGCAATGCGCCCATTAGTAGCGCTTGGGTTGCCTTGTACTCGGTAAAGAACAGCACGGATCTGTCGGAGAAGCGCTCTTCGATCACCGCCAGGATGCGCGCGATTTTCGTCTCGTTGGTCACCTCGCTTGCCACCGCAAGCAATTCCTCAAGGGCCGGGATCTCGTTCGGATTGAGGTCGACCCCGGTTGGGCTATCGGCCACCTGCTCTTCGAGCCGACTGATCTCGTCCAGATCTGCCGGGTCGTCCTCAGTTCTCAACTCCCGCAGGTGGGTCAGATGCTCGCTCGATACCTCCCAATTGGCCTTCGCGCCGCGGAGCCGGGCGAGCCGTCGAGCCAGAGCCCGTCGCACTGCCGCTACGGAGCTTGACGCCAGCTTCTGCATCGTGATGAGGATCAGGATCACCATGCGTCGATCTTGGGATCCGAGATCGGCGGCATAGGCCTTGCCTGTCGTGATGAACTGCGTGAGCTGCTCGTAGAAATCCGCCTCTTGTGGTGAGTAGGCGTAAGTTTCCCGCCTTGATCGCACCGGAGTGAACAGGGGCGCGCCCGACATGTCCGTAACGGAGTGTTTATTGTTGCGAATCATCACGGTGCGGAGTTTGTCGATCTGCTGTTCGAGTGGCTGTTCGGGATCGAAGTCGTCGGGCCGCAGCAGCTTCAGCAGGGAAAGGAATCCCCTGTCCTTGCCGCGATGGGGGGTACCGGTGAACAGCACCATAGACTGGACCTTGCCACGTTCTTGTAGGCTTTCGACGAGTTGATAACCCAGCGTGCGGTGGCCGTGGTCGTCCACGTTCATGTGATGGGCTTCGTCGATGAGCATAAGATCCCATGGTTTGGCGTCGAGCAGGCGTTCCCAACGGTTACCCCTGTCGAGCCGCAGCGTTTGGGCTGACGCGATTACCCGGTCTTGGGTGTTCCAGAAATCGGAGGTTTCCGTGTCGGCGGCGGCAACGTAGATCGGGATCCGGATGTCGAACATTTCGCGCATTCGTACCTGCCACTGTTCGACCAGTCCGGCCGGCGCCAGAATCAGCAGCCGACGGACACGGCCCGACGAAAGCAATGGCGTGAGGATGAGGCCCGCCTCGATGGTCTTGCCAAGCCCCACATCGTCGGCCACGAGCCATCGCGTGGGCCACGATCCGAGCACGCGCTTGCAGACCCAGAGTTGGTGCGGCAGCAAGTCGATGCGTGATCGGGAGAAAACGCCCCATGCGTCGTTGACTGAACGAATGGACTCGCCGAGGATTCGGGTGACGACATGCAGGGCGGGATCGAGCCGTCCGGTCGCCATCCGCTCTGCCAGACCGTCGATGAGTTCGAGGTCGGCCGCCAGACATTCCTCTATCCCGTGCTCGAAGCGGGCAACGACGCTCTCGTCCTGATCCACCAGGACATGGCCAGCACCAAAGCGGGGATGCCGGACCGCCGCGTTCGCATCAAAGGACGCCATCACTGCTCCAAGCCGAACCGACGGCGCAGGTCCGGGTTCGAAGCCATGTGGCGGATCGGTATGTCGAAGGCACGATGGAGATTCGGCGTTGCCGTCTCTAACCCTGACGCCATGAAGTCGAAGATGGCGTGCGCCTTCTCCGGGTTGGACATGGCGTCATCCGGACGGTCGAGGCCGAGGGGGTATAGAACACCAAGCACTTGCTTTGATGGCATCCAGCAATCCGGGTACAGATGTTCGCCCTCGACAACTTCCAGGCGCACGAGTTCTCGTAGCACCCAGTGGAGACCCATATAGAGCGGCGCGGGCGGTGCATCGAAGCGGGTGTCGGCTCCCGTGAGGGCGGTGTCGACTCTTGGGGAAAGCAGACGACGGACGTCGTACATGTGGTCTGGACGTTGTCCGGCCGACTTGAGCAAGCGAACATAATCACCCTCGTAGCGACTCAGCTGATAAATGGTTGGAAACAGTGACATCCACTGCCGGTAAGGCAGCCTGTCCGACGCTCCGTCCTGCCATTCCCGCAGTATCCGCATCCAGGCCACATCATCGTCGGGGGCCTTGAACACGTCCCACCATCCCCGCCCGTGGACCAGTTCGAGAAATCCACTGTGCTGGGAGTCCTGGGTACGACCGAGGCTTCGGCACAAGCCCAGAACCAACAAAGCTAGCCAGTGATCTTCTGACCCGGATTGGAGCCGGTCTGAAATGTCGCCGTCTCGCCGCAGCCACTCCGGCCAAGCCCGCTTTTCGTATGTATCGATCACGTCACTGCGCACCGAGGCATCATCCCACCAATCCGATAGCTGGTGGAAGAAGGTGTCGCTGTCGACTATCCGTACTGGCACCGACTCTGAGACACGGAAGCGGTCGGGGAAGAGGGCACCCAGAAGTCCCCGGCGACGCCAAGGTTCGTCGCCAATGTCTTGGAGCATTCGGCGGACGTCATCGAAGTCGCGAAGCCACGACGGGCGGGCATCGAGTAAGACGAGGCGCTGAAGAACTGGATTCCGCAGTCTTCCGTCCAGCAGATAGCGAAGAGCGGCGGGGCGAAGGTTCTCCTCTACGTCCCCGTACCAATTCGCGATTTCATCAGCATCGACGCTAGGTGGCACGCGAAGCCACCGGAACAGCTTCCAGTCTGCGGGGCATCCGATGTACACAGGGTCAAGAATCCGATTATTAGGAGCGAAGGCGGACCGCAGTCTTTCGTCTTCAAGTTCCTCGTCAGCTTCATCCATCAGTGGTGAACCGTCGCGCACCAGCAATCTTTGTAGGGGCTGGGAGCTTCCGGCAGCAGATCGCGCTTGAAAACCGCGACGCCAAGTTGCACCATGCGGATCGTTGGAAACCAAGTCCCAAGCCGCAGTTCTGGGAAAGGGGCGTAAGGCGTGCAGCCGCGTCGGCGTCAAGCGATAGTCCCACTCTTCGGCCAGTTCCGCCAATAGGTCCCATGGGCTAACCGAATGCCGAACGTCTCCCCCTGGAAGTTCGCGCAATCGAGCAAGGAATCGGTCGGTTTTGGCGGAGACGATGCAACGACCACCGACGAGTGATCGGAAGTCTTCATCTTCGATCTCAGCGAGAGCGACGCAAAGGTCCGGATCGTCCAAGCCATCGGTCGCGACTTCCCACGACATCCCATCACTCAGCGGGGGAAGTAGCGGTGGAAACGGTGCTGGAAGATTGGTAGGCACGACCGAACGAGCAGCCATCCAGGCAGATACACCGCGACCTTCGCCGTGTAAACGGCGAAGAAACGACGAACGCAGCGTATCGGAGTTCTCCGTGTCGGAAACGAGAACTTCCCACAGTGACGACAGGAAGCTTTGAGTATCAGACCCCGGAGATACCACGTTCGCCGCATCTGCTGTCAAGACATCGTGTAACTCAATCAGGCCTCTTCCGGCCTCGTCGCCGAGGCTATCGACAGCTTGTCGGGTCGTATCGTCGTCAAGCGACACATGGGTTCGGCCAGGGTCGAGTTTGAACGGCCCGTTGACGACGTAGCCACAGGCCCATTCCTCGCTCGTCGGCGTGACATTCCAGAGGAACGGCACATCCTGCTCAAAGGCGGTCGGAACGCCGTCTTGGAGACCTACGGCCAATGCTGCGGTACCCATGTTCCTTCGCCCTGAGTCCGAGGGTCGGAAACGAAGGATTCGCCAGCGTCCTTCATGTTCGGGCAACTCGGTTTCAGCGCCGACCGACCATGCAGATGCGCCTTCGATCTGCTTGCCATCGAATGCGTGGACACCGGGATATGGTCCGCCTTCGACAACGACTTCCCGCACCTGGCGTGCGAATACCGGCAGCAAGGCACGGGCGTAGGAGAAGCGACCGAACAGCGACTGGATCAGCTCCTTCGCGTCCGCGTCCTGTCGCAGCGGCATCCGAACGAGGGTAGCTCGACGGTCTTCGATCATCCATGAATCGGTATTGTCGGAGAAGGCTTGCTCTAAAGGGAGCAAACCCCCGGCAATGGAGAACGCGATGAATCCGCTAACCACCGACGGCGACGACGAGACAAGGTGAACGGACTTGAAGCCAAGACCAAAGCGACCAGTGGTCGCGGACGACGAGCCGTCGCCGGGTGCTTCGCCGGGCTTGCCGCTCAGATTCATGAGCAGCATGAAATAGAGGTCCTGGTCCCACTGACGGTCTCGGCCATCCGGGAAGGCCGCTCCACCGGTGTCGTTGATCGTACGGCCCCAGTGCATCACGTCCACGGTGGGCGTGCCCCCTTGCTCGCCGACTCGAACGACCAAACGGCGACTGCGGGGCGGCAGCTGTCCACCCTTGATCTCGGCGGCCTGTGCAAGCGCGTCGTCCGCATTCTGTGCGAGTTCCAATAGCACGCTGTCCGGTCGGTAGCCGTAGCGGTGCATCAGTTGGTTGACCCGCTTCCAAAGGAACTTCTGATGCTCGCTCGTCTCGACGAGGTCCGCCAAGCGGTCCAAGGAATCTCTCTCTATCCTGATCGTTCGATTCGAGGGTGCCTGCTCTCGCTTCCTTTGTGCCCGCTCGGCCTTCCTGAGAGCGTCCCGGAGCGGTTCGCTATCTCCGACATTGAGTTGTCGGAGCGTGAGCGGCAGGTGCGCCTTTATTGAGGCGAGCACTGGACGGAGGTTCGCTCTTGAGCTCTCGCCCCATCGAGACCACCAATTGTTCACTCGCTCGCGATCGAGTCTGAGATACTTGGTTGCCCATCTCTCGACCGTGCTGCCGAGCAGTTGTATGAGTTCGGAACTGGTGCGGCTCTGCGGGTCGACGTCTCGTAGCTGGATCTCCCAGAAGGGTCTACCGGGCGTAATCATTCCCCAGTTCGAGCCGGCCCGCCGCACTGGATCAACCGAGAACAGAGTGTTGGTGTCGGGTTCGGCTTCCATTTCCACATGCTCTCCGAGGACGTTTACCGCAAGAACCAGGTTGCCACGCGAGAGACGTGGAGAGACCCAGACAACTACATGCGCACAGGGATCCCTGCCGTTCGAGCCCACCAACTTGCTATCGCTACGTATGCCCTCAATACTGACGTCTTGTCCGAGCCATTCCTCGGCGAGCTTCGCGATTTCTCCACGCGAGCCCTTCCCCAGCAGGCTGAGGAACACGCCCACGGCGACGGGCTCGACGCGATCACGCCAAGGCTCGAAGTAAGGCCTCAGCGCGTCAAGGGCAGATTTGTTAATGTCGTACCCGGCAGACTTCGGTTGTGGCGACTGGTCTGCGTCATCCAACCCTAGAATGGGACGGAGTTCGGAAACCAGACGGTGCCGCCGCGCGACGCCGATCTCGGTTCTTGCGACATCGCGGCTCGCGTGCCAATTGCCGTCCTGGGTAGGCAGGTCGAGCTCTGGCAAGACATGCTTGAAGAGGCCGTTGGTCCCGGCGAAACAGTCCAAGAGTTTCCTGAACATGCGCCCACTCGTAGAGTCCTTGGCTGGCCTGCTGTCGGCGAGGAGCCTCAGCATTTCGATCTGGCGTTTCCAGGGAACGGGCGCACAGAGGGATCTAGCCAATTTCGAGAGCGGTCTTGGATTGTCTCTAGGTGGGCTATCCCCGCGCCGCAGGATGTGGTTGACGATATGCAGGAGTTTCCAACCGGGATGGCTTCCGACAAGTGTCGTTTCCAGAGCCCATGAGATCAACATATCGTCGACCAACCTTGGCTCCGAATTCACAAGCCAAGCGCCACCATCTACTTGCGCCACCCGGTTGGAATCCACGGCGTCGGCCATCCGTTCTACCTGGCGTGCGCTGCTCATGCGTCCGAGAATCTCTCGAACCACCGGCTCCGCCGTCCGCCAGATCTGCGGATCGACAGCATTCGGAAGCTGCTTACCGCCGAAGACTCCCTTCTCGGCTAGATCGGAAACGCCATCGAGCACTTCTCCGGGAGCGATTAGCACAGCCACCGGAGCAAGACCCCGGCCCTGGCGATCCGGCAACCAACAGCTAGCCCTCAGCAGCCGGCGCAGGTCAGGGTCCCGCGGCAGGCTCACCGGGCCATTGCCGGAACGCACCTGTTGCGCGATTCGTTCAGCGAAGCGCCACGGGCGCGAGTCTTCCAACATCAACTGAAGAACGCCATCACCGTCTAACGCAGGAACGGCTTCGTAAAGATCGGATACTTCCGGCTCCGGGTCCAATAGGCGCACACCCGATCTGAGTTCCTGGGGCAACCCGGATTCGCTTGTTTTTCCCGTCGAACGCATTGCATGGTCGTCAAACGTTCCCCGCTCTCCGTCGATGTCTCGATGCAGGGGCATCCTGTGCCAGCGTCGTTGTAATGTCGGTTCCGTGCTGTACAAGCCCCTGAGTAGGTGCAATGCCTCCTCATCTCTTAGCCACGTCCAGTCCACCTGGCTTCCCAAGCATTCATCAAGTAAGCGATGCAGTGCTTTGATGTCGGCCCGACTGACGGAAAGGGCCTCAAGGCTGTTTTGCGAAAGCGAGCCCGCCAACTGCCCGCCAACTGCCCGCCACGACTGATCGAGAAGGCGCAAGAAAATGCGCAGAGCGCTCCGGTGTTCGCCGCCAACCCAGAACAGTTCGGTGTGACGTCCGACTGCATCGGCTGCGCGCCCGGCAAGGAGCGCACGCGCAGCCAAGCGCACACTGGCGTTTCCTGATACGTTTGGCACGAGGCGATGAAGCAGGGGCGTTCGAGAGGCGGGTTCGGCAAACTGCTTGGCCTTAAGCACCGCTTCGGCCAGAGCCTCGGGCTCGGGTATGGGCACATCGCCGACGATGGACGCCACTGCGTCGCCCTTCACCAACCAGAAAGGCTCGCCGAGCGCCCTCGCGAGTTCTACGACAGCGCTTTGATCGGAGGTTCCGGCGAATACCCGGCGCTTCTTGATCTGACGATGAAGATCGGCGACAGGCCAAGCTTCCTCCTTGTTCTCCGGCAACCTGATCGCTCGGAGGAACGGCAGCCTACGCAGACCGTCACCCATCGGACATTTGGGACGGATGGATAGCAGTGTCTCGGCGAGGAGAAGCCGGGAGTGGCGCATTCTCTCTGATTCATCGCCCGCTTTCAGCCGTTCTCCCAAGGCTGCCAGCGCACGATCCAGCCGGTTCAAAGTCGGTCGCGACTCGCTTTCGCGGCGTCCAATCGGCAGCAGGAACAACCCCCTCCCGATGACCTCATCACGCTCAGTGAGTTCCTCGACAGCCTGTCGGGTGTCCACCGGTGTCTCCACGAGCCATTCCCTTGGGATGGCCTCTCCTAGACCGCGCCATGCTTCCCGTAACTCGTTGCGAGTTTCTCGCAAGACTGACCGGCGAGCCGTGAGTGTAAGAGCGCCTTCGCTTATCCGTCGCGACAGCCATCGCACGAAGGCTGTCGTGCGATTGTCCTCGCGGCTTGCATCCAGGCCAAGAACATGCCTCGCGACTCCGGCGATCCACTTGAGAGATTCCATTGATGCGAACGTATCCACCGGAATGCTGTTCAGGAGGCATTCGAGGTGGTCGATGGTCCAGTCGTCCAGTTCACCTGAAAATCGAGGCGCATCATGATCGATGAACACCGCATCGCTCGTGTTCTCTCGGCAAGAGGCCAAGAAGCGTGAGCGAACATCCTCGGGTGCCCCATCCCAATTCGGAATGGAAAGGACTTGGTTCGCAGCAGCGTCCTCAGCGTCCATCGCCCTCCAATACACCCGGTCCTGCGCAACGACCGGCAGAAGCCAATGCCGTCGCCTCACGCTCGGCAAGCGGTTCTTGAGCATGTCTGAGCGGACGACCTGTTCCAACAACTCTCGGGATGTGTGCTCATCGACGCCGTCTACCGCTTCGGCGAGAGCGCGTGGCAGCAGGGGAAGCAACAGTTCTTCACACAATCTGCGATTCCAACGGTCACGCATGTCGCCTCCAGTTGGAGGATCGTCCGTGACTCCGGGAATGGACCTGCGATCCTGCGAGGGCCAGAAGTAGCCGTGCAGGACAATCTCCCAGGCAGGGTAGGAACCGTCGCTCTCGACGATCGCACTGGAACTCGGCTCGGGATGGTCATCCAGCGGGAGAAAGACAGCCCAGCGCAGCCGCATCCCCCTTGCGTTGGCGTCACGTTCAGCGGGCCGTAGCACCGTCACTGCGGCGTGAGCGAGCGCTTTCCGTGGCACCGTGGCATATCGACCGTTCCAGCTTGCAGTGGACTGCGGCCAATCGGGGTGGGATCGGAGATCGTACAGACTCGTGGGGTCAAGAGATTCGATCCCGACTACGGACCACTTCGACGTTTCCGACGCGATCTCGCCCCTAAATGGTCGCTCGAGGAACTGAGGGGTTTTCTCCTGATAACGGCCCAACCACGTCTCGGCCCGGCGAGTGACGCGCATCAGCGTCGTGCTGTCGCCCAGGGTCTCGGGGTTCGCTGCTCGCCGCGCATCGATGATCTGGAGATGTCCACACTGCGCCAGCAGCAGCGCAGCGGGCGTTGAACAGTCGAACCAGGAGCATAGTTCTTGGGGGCTAGGTCGATGATCGCCCAACCAGTATCGACCACCATCGGCTCCCCGATCATGCTCGTCGCGGCGCAACGGGATCCACAGCAGGAGACCGTTGTCCGTCTCGCCTAACAGGTGCCGCACGGCGACCCGAAGCCGCTCCCGATCTTGTTCGTCCACTACGTCCCAATCGCGAAAGAGGGGGTCCGCCTTTCCGTCATTGCCGGTGCCGTACCATGGGTTCAGAACCCCCGGCCACCACTCAGATTGAGCGGCGCCGATGTAGACGAACGCCTCACAAATGTGGAAGACGCTCTTCAGCCCGATTCCGAACGTGCCGATCTTGTCGACATCGCCCTCCTTCGATCCGCCGATAGCCTTGTGTAGCGCATCACGATCCTTCGGGGGAAACGGCCCGTCATTGGCCACCAATAGTGCGGGGCCGCGGAGCAGGCTGTTCTGAGCATCGCGCCAGCCGTCCTCCAGCACAGTGAGCGTGAGCCGTCGCGCTTCGGCATCGTCGGCGTTCTGAACAAGTTCGCGGAGAAGCGTGCGTCCATCCCCGGCATCCTTGTATACATCAGCCAACAGAGACCGGATTGCCTTAACTTCATCCAGTGGATCGCGGACGATTCCGGCGATGTCGGACGGGCGATCCTCTTTACCTTCGTTCATGTTTACTACTCATTTCTCGACCCGCCCATCGCTGCGTAAGAACGCCGAAAATGGCTCGTCCTCGTTCAGCAACATTCCGATAGCCGACATGTTTGCGCGTAGGCTTCGGTAAGTGCCTACTGGACGCACGTCGCGGGCTAAACCTCCTCGCCAGCGTACTGTGGAGCAGGACCCTCTACATTGTCTTGCCCAATCCGCACGCGAGTTCTAAAACGGCCCGTGTTCGCGGGTCGGCGAAAGTGAGCAGAACGCAGAACATGGTGAAGGCTAAGAACTACGGGCAAACTACACGACCAAGTCGCGCGGCCTAGAGCAGTCGAACGTCTCGCCGCGCTGCGCCAAGAGACTCTTGCCGAGATCGCTCTCGAGATGCGCAGACACCCTCGACCAGTCCCAGTCGGAAAACGCGCAGGATTTGACCGCTTCGACAATGGGGAAGAGGAGTACAGAATCTCCATTCCGAGTCGGACGAAAGACCTCCTGAAGCACCGACACCGTAACCGGATCGGTTCTGGCCCGGGGCCGAGGTTGCTCAAGACTGCGGCGGGTATCTCGGCTGGTTATTAAGCGCGCTTGCTGAGATCAACCGGGACAGCGTATCGGGGATTGTCGATCGGTTGACCTGGCGCGGGCGGCTCCAGGAAAGTCACACTCTCGTAATAATCGTCCAGCGCGATGGAACTGCCCCTCTTTTCTCTGCCACATCCTCATCCGGGTGTTGCAGGTTGTGGCGCCGAGATATGACCTCGATTTCCCATCCGCGGCTATGCATCCGCTCCAGATCGGCGTGGAAGCCGGCAACGCCGAGATACGGCTTGCGGAAGGCGATCAATCCTTGGAGTTGACACGAGCCTTCACTCGAGGCAAAATGATATTGGATTAACAAATGGTGATTTGGGGGTCTGCTGCCCCCGCCCACTGCGACTTGAGTTGTAGGAGGCCTCTGTGAAGGTGACGAGGAACGTCCCGCTGAAGGTTCAAGTCGCCGACGGGCTAAGGGAACTGATCCGGAACGAGTACCCCAACGGAGAGCAGATACCTACTGAGTACGAGCTTGCCGACATGCTCGGCGTAAGCAGAGGCACGGTTTCTCAGGCACTCGCCATGCTCACCAGCGAAGGCTTGGTCCTACGCAAACAGGGATCGGGGACGTTCACCAACCCCAACATCCTGCGCCTGAGTGTCCGTGCTGACCGACCGTTTCAAATCCATGGGTTGATCGAGAGCGCCGGATACTCCCCGTCGGTTGACCTCATCGAGCACGAGGTCGGTTCTGCCGATGAGGAAACCGCAGCTCTGCTGGACATACCGGTCCATTCCGACGTCCTCGTTGTCCGCCGGGTCTTTCTGGCAGATGATGAACCGGCTGTATTCCTCGTCGACAGGCTTCCCAACGACATCATCACCGTTCCCTACGTGACCGAAGATCTCGAGAAGCTCCTCTTTCACGTTCTGCCAGATCGCTGTGGTGTGCACCTGAGTTACACGCTTTCCAACCTGATCCCATCCCTGGCCACTGAACTGGTTGCAGACCTGTTGAAGATCAACCCGGGAACTCCGCTGCTCCAGTGCAATGACACACACTACGACACGGAGAACCGGCCAATCGTCTATTCAACGATCTACTACTCACACAACAAGCTGCGCTTCAGTGTGATACGCAAAGTTCAACCGTGATGTGCAGATATGGATAGATACGTGAAGAAACCACGAATTGAGACTCCGCCAGTGACGATTCTGGTAGCGATTCTCACAACGCCTCGTGACCCACTTGAGGCTCAGTGCGCTGACGCCATAGCTGGCGTCGCGAGGAGGAAGGACTGAAGAGAATGTCCAGAGATAGGGTACGAAGGCCGATCCTCTACATGGTCGTGATCGCTCTGCTTCTAGCAGCCTGCGGCGATGACGACACAGCGCCGGTTGAGACGACAGCGGCGCCGGTTGAGACGATGGAACTGAAGTTGGCACTATCGTCGCCACATGTGTGGATCCAGCCCGTAATTGCGCACTGCGAGGGCTACTACGATCCGTTCCGCTTAGGTTCGATATGGACGAGTTGAACGCACAGTTATGAGCGTCGTATTCGAGAGCAGGAAGAGTGTCAGCCACTACCTCGACCCGCGTGGCGAATTCGCCCCTGCGGAGAAACCGATCGACATCCGTGTGCACCCGCTTACCGGACACACCACCCGGCTGGCTCATCTTGGTATTCCGCCGCGCGAGGAATATGTGCTGCCCGAGGAGATCAAAGCTGCGGAGCTTCCGATCTTCGCACCGCCGCTCGTAACGCAGATTACCCCCAAGTTCACGGAGAAGGGCCTTCACGAGCGATACACGCGGGGTCGGTGTGTGCTGTTTCCCAACCTCAGCCCCTACGATGAGCATTCGCCCGTGGTCACCATTGGCGGCCGGCCGCTCGTCGAGCCAAACGATATCGATCCCGAAGACGTCTCCGACGCGCTGGCCCTCATGCGAGAGTTCTTCTGCGACGTGCAATCGCCACGTGACCAGGGTGTGCTGGGCTGGAACTTCTGGCCGGCGTCGGGCTCCAGCATCCCGCACCCTCATATCCAGGCGGTTGCGTCGGGCCGCCTCCCCGATCGACAGCGGGCGGAGCGCCTCGGCGAGGAGCGCCATTGGGCCGAGCACGACTCGGACTTCTGGGACGACTTCCTCGCCGTCGAACGAGACGGTCCCCGCTGGCTCGGCGAGACGGGCGGGGTTGCCGCTGTGGTCGACTTTGCCCCGATGTCGTTGGTGCCCGAAACGGTAGTTGTGCCCGTCGGCGGAGACCCGTGGCATCTTCAGGAAGCGACCGATGCGCAGTTGGACGGGATGGCAGCGTGGATCTGCCGCTTGGCCGCCGCTCACGCCGCCCTCGGGGTGAGCTCATTTAACGGCTTACTGCATCCCACGGCACCGGATGACGGAAAGCCCTCCCGATTGCGGGCCCGCTTTATTCCCCGGGTATACGTGGTCGAACCGCTCCATTCCAGCGACTGGACTTGGATCCAGATGGGAACGAACGAGGGCCTCACCTCGATTGTCCCGGAGGAGTGGGCGGAGAGCCTGCGGCGGGTGCTCACCTAAACGTCGTCGGGTGCCGTCACCTGTGAGAAGGACCGCAATACCGGGATCTCCGTTGTGATCGAACCCATCGCGCAGCATCGCATTCGACAGGGTCTGGTCCACACCCTGTTCCCGACCGTGCAAGGCGCCGCGTTCCCGCAGATGTACGGAGACGCCCTCGTTCTCCATCCGGTTCCAGACATGCCGTAACTCCGGCGGAATAGAACCGACCGCGACAGCATGTTCGATATGCCGACCCGCGTGTGCCAAGACCAGCATGTTTCTAAAGTGGATCCGCACCCGGTAGCGCGCACTCTGGCCTTCCCTCTCCTCCGCTACATCTTGTGCGCTGATGAACATGTTCGAATTGTCCCAGTAGACGAACACCTTCTTCATTCTTTGCCTCTGTGATAGATCTGACAATGACCCGGGGTTGGTGGGCCCGGAGGGGATCGAACCCTCGACCTTCGGATTAAAAGTCCGCTGCTCTGCCGACTGAGCTACAGGCCCGCCCGGCATGATACCCGACGGAGTTCCTTGATCGAATATGGTTCGGCATGGCCGGCGGTGCGGTGAATCCGCCGCGAACCTGAATCGTCCGGTTCTGGGTTGATGGGCCGCCTTAGGTATCGTGGGCATATGCAGGTAGTTCCAGGGCCGGAGGAGTTTGCCCGGTTGGCGGAAACCTTGCCCGTGGTTCCGATGAGTATGGCCGTGTTGGCCGATCGCGAAACGGCGGTGAGCGCCTACCAGAAGTTGGTCGGTGACGCGCCCGGATTCCTGCTCGAATCCCTGGAAGGGGGCGAGCGGTGGGCGCAGTGGTCGTTCCTCGGTTGGGATCCGGTGTTCACGCTGACCAGTCACGACGGGGTCAGCCGGGTCGACGATCCTCGGCTGGATCTTCCGGAAGGGGATCCGTTGCAGGTATTGGAGCACCTGCTGGATCGCTACGCATCCCCCCCGATCAACACCCTTCCACCCCTTCACTCCGGAGCGGTGGGGTATCTCGGGTACGACACAGTCCGCTACATCGAGCACCTTCCCGATCGGCCTCCCGATGATCGAAGCCTGCCGGAGATGATGTGGCAGTTCGTAGGGAGTCTGGCGGCTCTGGACCGTTTCGAGCAGACCATCATGTTGGTTCGCAACGTCTTCACCGACCTGGAGCAGGACTTGGGAGCAGCCTATGACGACGCGGTGAGCCGTCTTCACGAGGCCGCCGATCGGATCGGGTCCCCGCTCGGTTACCGTCCGGCGAGTCCGTTCCGATTGGGTCGATCCGAGAAACCGGCAGTCACCTCGACCATGACACAGGAGGTTTTCGAGAGCTCAGTCCGGATCGTCAAGGACTACATAAGGGCGGGAGACGCCTTCCAGGTGGTGTTGAGCCAGCGTCTCGCCACACCCTTTGGCGGGGATCCGTTCGGTCTGTACCGGGCGCTCCGCCTCATCAACCCCTCGCCCTTCCTCTTCTACCTGCATCATCCGGAAGTGACGGTGGCCGGTTCTTCCCCGGAACTGATGACCCGGGTACGGGACGGGCGGGTCTACTCTCGCCCTATCGCCGGGACTAGGCCTCGTGGAGCTACCGAGGAGGAGGATCAGGCCTTGGCTGAGGAACTGCTGGGCGATCCCAAGGAACGGGCGGAACACGTCATGCTCATCGACCTGGCGCGCAACGATCTGGGCAGAGTTTGCGAGTTCGGCTCGGTGCAGGTGGATGACCTGATGGTTGTGGAGCGCTATTCCCATGTTATGCATATCGTGTCCGGTGTATCCGGGCGTCTCCGGGATGGGTGCGGTCCGGTGGACGTGGTAAGGGCGGTCTTCCCGCACGGAACGGTGTCGGGCGCTCCGAAGGTGCGGGCGATGGAGATCATCGATGAGCTGGAGCCGGTAGCACGCGGCCCGTACGCAGGCGCAGCCGGTTACCTGGACTTCAGCGGAAACGTGGACACGGCAATATGCCTGAGGACGGTGGTCATCGCCGATGGAACCGCCTGGGTACAGGCAGGCGCGGGGTTGGTAGCCGATTCCGATCCTGCCACCGAGTACCGGGAAACGGAGAACAAGGCGGCGGCCGCATTGGCAGCGATCGCCGGAACGGAGATGGTATGAGCAGCTGGCCGGAGACCTTCGGCGACCGCGCAGGTGAGTACATGTCCGCCCATGAGGGAGCGGGTTTTGTCGGTGGGGTTCACGGCCTGTCCTGGGCGGTCGGTCGGGATGCGGTTACCTATTTGCAAGGTGTGCTCAGCCAGGATATCGAATCGATGGCGCCGGGCGGAGTATCCCGGTCCTTCCTGCTGCAACCCAGGGGCAAGTTAGAAGCCCTCTTGTGGGTCTTGCGGGGCGAGGATCGGGTGGGGCTGGTTACCGACGCCGATCGTCACGAAGAAGCCATCTCCAACCTGTTGCGCTGGCGCCTCCGGGTAGATGTCGAGTTCGAACCGGATCCAAGGGAACTCTTTGCGATCTGGGGTCCCGCCGCCAAGTCCCTGGAAGCTGCGGACGGATGGAGGGACGAAGAGGGTGTTCTGATAGCCCGGCTCAGGACCGCCCCCATTCACTACCACCTAGTCGCCGGAATCGATGCAGCCGGGCTGGAGGAGCGAGGGATACGCCCCATAGGTACAAGAGTCGCCACCACACTGCGGATCGAAGCGGGTGAGCCACGGATGGGGATCGACGTGGATGGCCGGACCATCCCCCAGGAATCGGGACTGGTTCCCGAAGCGGTCTCCTTCGACAAGGGATGCTTTCTCGGCCAGGAACTGGTGGCCAGGATCGATAGCCGGGGGAGGGTCAACAGGAACCTTCGGGGGGTTCGTATCCTCGATCCGGTGATCCCACCGGTCGGCGCCCAGGTCACTCACGCCGGCAAGAAGGTAGGCAACCTCACTTCGGTGGGGGAGAGCCCGTATCTGGGAGCGCCGGTGGCTCTTGTTCTTATCCGGCGGGAGGCGCCGCCGGGCACCCGGGTCACGGTGTCCTGGGAAGAGGGTGAAACCCCCGCCCTGATCGAGGCCTTGCCCCTCCGAGGATGACAAGGAAATACCGGACCGAGAACACGTCCCTTACTTCGTCCGTCGGTTACGGTTCGTCCTAACGGATAACAAGAGAGACGCGGGGCCAGGAATGATACGACTGCCGATGCGCCGTGCGGTGTCGATAATCGCCGGACTGATTATCGGATCCCTCCTTCCCGTCACCTCCGCCGGAGCAACCACCCCCTGCGACTCTCCGATCGTGGTACCTGCGGACCAAGAGGCACTCCAAGTCGACTGCCGGGCTATTTGGAGTTTCTTCCAGCAACTGGAGGACCGCGGTGTGCTCGACGATCCTGGACCGGGAACGTGGGGAGCGGAGACACCCCTTGCCTCTTGGGAAGGGGTTGTGGTTGATCCGGTCATCGGACGCATAACCGAGCTTCGATTGCAGTCCAAGGAAATCGTCGGGCTAATTCCTCCGGAACTAGGAGAACTATCCGAACTCCGCGACCTCGATCTCAGCTACAACGGTTTCTTCGGAACCATACCGGCGCAGGTAAGCCAACTGACCGAACTAACCAGGCTGCATCTTGGCCATAACCGTCTTGCCGGACCTATACCAACCCACCTGGCACGGCTAACAAACCTTCAGGAATTACTTCTGTTCTTGAACAAGTTCACAGGTTCGATACCTCATGAGTTTAGCCGCCTCACAGCTCTCGAATACCTCCATTTAGATGGTAATCAATTGAAAGGTACGATTCCAGATAGTCTAGGTGAACTAGCGAACCTGGAGTACCTTAGCTTGAGTGACAATCAGCTTAAGGGTTTTATCCCGACCGCGGTCCTTAACCTAACAAAGCTGCGCCATATTGACCTCAGCTATAATCAACTCAGCGGTGCTATACCATCCGGTCTCAGCATGCTGAAGTATCTATGCCAGATCCACCTGAGAAACAATAGATTCACCGGAACCATTCCGGACGAACTCGGAAACCTCAGCAATCGGCAATGCTACATATACATCAACCTCGATAACAACCAGCTAACCGGAACTATCCCGACCAACCTAGGTGACCTCCCCAACCTGCGAGGCTTAGATGTAAGTTACAATCAGTTGAGTGGATCGATACCTGCCGAGCTTGGAAAGTCGACTAAGCTTGTCTATCTATTCCTTACTCATAACCAACTCACTGGGCGGATACCGGTCGAGCTCTCTCAACTGACCAGCCTTTTCGCCATTGATCTCCTGAGAGGTAATCGACTTACCGGACCGGTCCCTGATGCCCTGATGAAACTCGAACCGTTCGGAGCAGATCCGTTACGTCTCGTTCCTCATTCGGGTTTTATACAGGATTACACACTTGGAACTCAGGTGTGGAACGTGTGGTTCTGCCGGACTCCACATCCAGACCTCGTGCTCGATCAGGAATCTGTCCTGTCGCTTCTGAACAGCGAGGTGTCATCATACTTCGGTTGGCTCTCCGATGGCCGGTTCAGGCCGGAGTTCCGTTATGGAGGCTCAATTCATGATGAACGTAGAGGATCTTGTGATCATCAACTTCAACAAGATGAACCTACCCTACCGATCCTAGTGGTCGACGATACTCAGAAGGATGGTGGACATATCGTCGGCGGTAGTGCGATAGTCGCCGGAAATACTGTTGTCGAGACTCCTAGGCTGCAGCAACCTGCTTTGGGTACTCTTGTCCGCGAGATGGGCTATGTCCTTGGACTTGCCCATTCTTATGGAGGGGATATGGTGTGGTCGCCGGATGGTGGGTACACGGGTTTGTACGAGTACGATAACCCGATGGACATATTGGGCGGGGCAACGGACCTCGCCCTGACAACAGGTACCATCGCGGTGAACCGGTACGCAGCCGGATGGATCGATCCGGAGAGCGTCGCCATCCACCAGCCCGGGACAACCGCCATCTACGAACTGGGTTTCTCCGATCCTATCGCTGACCAGTTGCTCGTCATTCCCGGGAACGAAATGGGTACCTTTACGGCGCTGGGGGTGCGGACGGCAACCGGATATGACGTTGATATACCTAAAGAAGGGGTGGAAGTATACGGGATTACCACCGGTCCGGAATTCAGGTGCCGTCCGATGAGGTGGCTCCATTGCGGGGGTATGCGTCGGATCCAGCCTGTTCCTCCCGTGCCCTTTCAGGTTTGGGCGGATCGGCTTGAAGGGCCGAATGCTGTGAGCACTCTCATCGATCATGTCCACTCTGTCGGGGATGTGTTCCACATCGGCAGGTCCATAGTCACTGTGATGGAACGGATTGGGAATAGGTACTGGGTACTGGTTACCGACGACCAGAACACCGCTGAGGTTCCGGCCCGTCCGTTCGCAGGTCGATTCTCCGATGACGACGGTAACCCCCACGAGTCCAGTATCGAGGTTATCGCCGACCTCGGAATCACGGTCAGCTGCAATCCGCCCGACAACGATCGGTACTGCCCATCCGAGACGGTGTCCAGAGCACAGATGACGGCCTTCCTGGCTCGGGCACTTGGTCAGGAAGGGGATACCACCAAGACGACCAGCCGTTTTGTGGATGTTCCCGAAGGTGCCTGGTATCTGCCCTACGTGGAGCGCCTTGCCGACCTCGGAGTTGTCGAAGCCTACGCAGACGGATCTTTCCGTCCCTCCGAACCTCTCAGCCGTCGCGATATGGCTGTGTTCCTCACCCGTGCTTTCCCCACTATCTCTCCGGTGGCAGAACCGGCCGGGGTGTTCAGCGATGTAGCGGCTGACACCGAGTTTGCCGCCGAGGTGGAGGGCCTCTTGGCGGCCGGGATTGCCGGCGGATGTTCCACCGATCCCTTGACATACTGTCCTGATGACCCCGTTCGCCGCGACCAGATGGCGTCCTTCCTCGCTAGGGCACTCAGTAGAACCGGGTAGTCGGTCTCACATGAATGCTCCGGAGATCCGGGCCCCGGCACGCTGGAACTCGAGCCTCGAGCAAGCCGGGACTAGAGGCAATCATTTTCGTTCCGGCTGCATCCCCAAGTAACCGGTTCACCTCCCTCGGACTCCCGACGTGGAGCATGGAGATGGCGATTAGCCTTGTAGCTGCATGCTTGACAATATTCTCGCCTCCGTTCACCGTCGTCTTGACTCGCTCAAGGCTCGTGAGTCCGCGGTGCGCGCCGCCGCGGAGGAGATGCCGCCCGCCCGGGATTTTGCCGGTTCTCTTACCACCCCCGAATTGGCGGTGATCGCCGAGTTCAAGCGAGCCTCGCCCTCGAAGGGGGTGATCAACGCCGCCATGTCCCCCGCCGAGCGAGCCGCCGCCTTCGAAGCGGGCGGAGCAGCGGCAATGTCCATACTCACCGAACCTGACCACTTTATGGGGAGCCCTACCGACCTCCGGGCGGCCCGGTCCGCGACCTCCCTTCCGGCCCTTCGCAAGGACTTCACCCTGGACCCGGTTCACGTGTGGGAGGCCCGGGCGATGGGAGCGGACGCGGTTCTCCTGATCGTGGCCATCCTCGACGACCACCAACTCGCCCGCTTGCTGGCCACGGCCACCGAAGCCGGTCTGGACGCCTTGGTGGAGGTGCACAATGCGGTGGAGGCTGCCCGAGCCACCGACGTCGGCGCCCGTGTGGTGGGGGTGAACAACCGAGACTTGAAGACGTTCCGGGTCGACCTGTCCACCGCCGAGGAGATAGCGCCCCTACTGGAAGGAGTGGAGGTACGGGTGGCCGAGAGCGGTGTCAAAGGCCCCGCCGACGCAGCCCGCCTGACGGCGGCCGGGTACGACGCCCTCCTGGTTGGGGAGTACCTGTCCAGGTCCGCGAATCCTGCCCAAGCCATATCCGGATTAAGGGGAGTGGTTTGACCTGGGTGAAGGTGTGCGGCATGCGAAAGCCCTCCGACGTGGAAGCGGCCGGAGAAGCGGGTGCCGACGCGGTCGGTCTGGTGTTGGTCGAAGGGACTCCTCGTTGCCTGGCACTCGGCGATGCAGCCCGGCTGGCTTCCCTTTCTCGTGTTCCGGCGGTCATCCTGACCCTGAACGTCCCCCCCGAGAGGCTGTTGGATCTGCTGGAGCGGGTGGGGGCCGCCGGGATACAGCCCTACGGTGACCACTCCGCCGAGGCGGCCGCGGTTGCGTCGGAGGTGGGTGCCTTCGTACTCCGACCGATCAGGGTGAGGGGACCGGTGGACCTGGATATTATCCCCCCTCAACATACCGCCCTGCTCGACGGGTATTCTGAGCGAAGTTTGGGAGGAACCGGCAAACGAATCGACTCGAGATGGCTTCCAACTCCGGGTAGCCGCTACGTGCTGGCCGGCGGTCTGGATCCGTCCAACGTTGCGGAGGCGGTGGCTCGGTATCGTCCGTGGGGAGTAGACGCTTCATCCGGCCTCGAATCGTCGCCCGGAGTCAAGGATCACGACCTGGTTCGAGACTTCGTAAGAAACGCCAAGCAGTTGGAGAGACAGCCATGACCGTAACAACCGGAACCCGGAGGCTCAGGCTGGAGCGTCCCGACGAGCGGGGTCGTTTCGGCGCCTACGGCGGTATGTTCGCTCCCGAGACCCTGATGCCCGCCCTGGAGCGGTTGGCGGACGACTTCACCGAAGCGTGGGCGAACCCCGAGTTCGTGAACCATTTTCACGAAATTCTCGAGCTCTATACCGGCCGACCCACCCCACTCCACGAGGCCGGCCGCCTGTCGGAGGAGATCGGGGTTCGGGTGCTGCTCAAGCGCGAAGACCTAGCCCATACCGGCGCCCACAAGATCAACAACGCTCTCGGCCAGGCTCTGCTGGCTAACCGAACTTCTAAGCAACGCCTCATCGCCGAAACGGGCGCCGGGCAGCATGGAGTCGCTACCGCCACCGCGGCGGCATACACGGGTCTCGATTGCGTCGTCTATATGGGAGAAAAGGACATCCGACGGCAGGCCCTGAACGTTCAGCGGATGTCCATGCTGGGGGCGGAGGTGATCCCCGTGACGGCCGGGGCCGGTACATTGAAGGACGCGGTCAACGAGGCCATGCGCGACTGGGTGCGCACGGTGGAGACCACCCACTACATCATCGGTTCGGCAGTGGGTCCGCATCCCTTCCCCTGGATGGTTCGCGAATTCCAGAAGGTGATAGGAGAGGAGAGTCTCGAACAGCTGGGAGGCGAGATGCCTGACGTGGTGGTGGCGTGTGTGGGGGGTGGCTCCAACGCGATCGGGATGTTCTACCCTTTCGCCGGGCGGGTAGATGTGGAACTCATCGGCGTGGAGGCGGCCGGATACGGTATCGAGACCGGACGCCACGGCGCTTCCATCGGCGCCGGATCCCCCGGGATCCTCCACGGCGCCCGCACCTACATGCTCCAGGACGACGAAGGACAGGTATTGGAGGCACACTCGATCTCCGCGGGATTGGACTATCCGGGGGTGGGACCCGAACATGCGTACTTCGCCGATGCGGGACTCGCCCGTTACGTCTCCGTCACGGACCGTGAAGCGTTGGGAGGGGTGGACCTTCTCTCCCGTACCGAGGGCATCATCCCGGCCCTGGAATCGGCCCACGCCGTGGCCTGGGTAGCGAAGGAGGCGGATTATCTGCGGGATCGCACGGTGCTCATCAACCTGTCCGGGCGCGGAGACAAGGATGTCGAGATGATCGCCGCCGAGACCGGGGTGGAGTGAGACTATGAGCCGCCGGGATCTCGATCAGCTGTTCGCAACAGTAAGACGCCAAGGCCGGGCCGCATTCCTGCCGTTCATGACCGCCGGATTACCGTCACCGGAGACCACGGTAGAAACGTTCGCGGCGATGGCCGAAGCGGGCGCAGACGCCTTCGAGGTGGGTATCCCCTACAGCGACCCTTTGATGGACGGTCCCACGATCCAGCTGGCCAGCGCCCGAGCTATAGAGCATGGTATCAACCTGGAGCGCGGGTTCGAGATACTCCGACGGGTTGTGGAGGAGACCGGACGCCCGTCCCTCGCAATGTCGTATGCCAACCCCGTATTCCGGGTGGGTCCCGACGAGTTCGCCGGCCGGGCCGCCGAAGCGGGGGCGTCCGGGCTGATAGTTGCCGACCTGCCCCTTGAGGAGGCGGCTCCGGTGATGGAGGCGACTGATCGGGCGGGGATAGGGTTGGTGCTGTTCGCCGCTCCTACCACCGACGACGGTCGTCTGGCTCGGATAGCCGACCGGCGCCCCGTGTTTATATATGGAGTGGCCGAGATGGGCGTGACGGGGGAGCGCGACCAGATGTCCGACCACCCTCGCATACTGGCAAACCGGATCCGGTCCATCACGGATACGCCACTGGTTATGGGGGTAGGGATCGGAACCCCGGAGCAGGCGGCAGCCCTTTCCCCTCATGTGGACGGCATCATCGTCGGCTCCGCCTTAGTGCGTCGAGCGCTCGACGCAGACGACCCGGTGGCCGAGATCGGAAAGGCGGCACGCGACCTTTCCGAAGCCATCTCGACTGCCGGAAGGTAGTGGTTAGCTCGAACTCTCGATACCGGCCATAGGTAGGGAGTTCGGCAAGGCAATACGTACAACCGGCGACGCTTGGCGATCGGTAGCGGTCACGATCTCCCGGTCGGAATCCGCATCGCGGAAATGAAAGCCTCGGTGGGTATGTCGACGGTGCCGATGGCCTTCATACGCTTCTTGCCTTCCTTTTGCCGACTCAGAAGCTTCCGCTTTCGGGTGACGTCACCCCCGTATAGCTTGGCCGTTACGTCCTTGCGGAAAGCCTTCACGGTCTCCCTAGCGATGACCCGTGCCCCGATCGCGGCCTGGATGGGGATGTCGAACTGCTGGCGGGGGATCAGGTCTGCCAGTTTGGCGGTCATCGCCCGCCCGTAGCCGTAAGCTCCGCTCCGATGGATGATGGCGCTGAAGGCGTCGACCGGTTCGTGCTGCAGCATAATATCCACCTTCACCAGGTCGGCGTCCAGGTAGCCATCCGGTTCGTAGTCCAGGCTGGCGTATCCCCTGGTACGGCTTTTGAGTCGGTCGTAGAAGTCGGTCACCACCTCCGACAGGGGTACCCGGTACCGGAGTTCGATTCGCTCGGGAGACAGGTAGTCCATACGATCAAGTCGTCCCCGGCGGGATTGACACAACTCCATGAGCCTTCCTGTATATCTGGAGGGGGAGATGATGGACATCAGAAGGATCGGTTCCTGGATGGTTGCAATCTCTCCAGACGGTGGCAGCCGAGCCGGACTGTCGACGGCCACGACCTCGCCCGTGATGGTGACCACCCGATACTCCACCGACGGTTTGGTAGCGATGATGTCGAGCCCGAACTCTCGTTCCAGACGTTGGGTGATGATCTCCATGTGTAACAACCCGAGAAACCCGCAGCGGTAACCGAATCCCAGGGCGGCGGACGCCTCGGGTGCGTAACTGAAACTGGAATCGTTGAGGCGGAGCCTGTCCAGAGCATCCCGGAGGTCCAGGTATGCGTCACCGTCGATAGGGTAGAGCCCGCAGAACACCATCGCCTTGGGTTCCTGGTAGCCGGACAGCGGGTACGAAGCGGGACGCCGGGATTCGGTAATGGTTTCTCCTGCTCTGGCTTCGGAAGTCTTCTTTACGCCCGCGATCAGGTATCCGACCTCGCCCGGACCGAGTTCGGTCACCCTGGTGGGGGTCGGAGTGCGTACTCCCAGCTCCTGAACATCGTGCACTCCTCCGGTCTGCATGAACAGCACACTTGCCTTCTCCCGGAGGGTTCCTTGCACAACTCGAACCGAGCTCACCACCCCGCGATAACTGTCGAAGAAGGAGTCGAACACGAGCGCTTGGAGTTCGGCGTCCGGATCGCCGGAAGGCGCCGGGACTTGTTCGGTGACCGCATCGAGCAACTCCCGGATCCCGTGGCCGGTCTTGGCCGAGATGGGCAGCACTTCCTCGGCGGGGATCCCGATGACCTGCTCGATCTCCTCCGCTACCCGGTCCGGATCGGCGGCCGGCAGATCCACCTTGTTGACCGCAGCCACGATGGTTAGATCATGTTCGAGCGCCAGGGTACAGGTGGCCAGAGTTTGGGCTTCTATACCCTGGGCGGCGTCAACCAGCAGGATCACTCCTTCACACGCCGCCAGAGATCGGGATACTTCATACCCGAAGTCCACATGACCGGGGGTATCGATCAGGTTGATGTGCCAATCCCCGTAGGCGAGACGGACGTTCTGGAGCTTGATCGTGATGCCGCGTTCCCGCTCAAGGTCCATGGAGTCGAGATACTGGGAGCGCATCTCCCGGGCCTCGACGGCCCCACACAGTTCCAGGAAGCGATCCGCCAGGGTCGACTTTCCGTGGTCGATGTGAGCGATGATGGCGACGTTGCGTATGCGAGACTGATCCATGGTCTTGAACCCCCGAGTGGCAGCCGCCACCCCCAGCGGTTTCGATCGCGGGGCCGGACCGAGTGCCGCTGTGGTGGTGGCCGGCTGCAACAATGGTAACCGGTTCGCGGGTCGGCGATGGATGGATGGTTCGGGATGCCGATGAAGTCCTCCGGCAGGGTAAGATCAGGCTGATTGCCGGGATGGCGGAATAGGTAGACGCGCCGGATTCAAAATCCGGTGCCCGCAAGGGCGTATGGGTTCGAGTCCCATTCCCGGTACGGAGTTTCTCGCCGTTCCAGATCGTTTCGGAAAGGCCGCGTCGAGATCCCCCGCACGTACGCCTCTGTGACTACTCGCACAAACGCCCGCTCGCTTCGGGTGCGGGCGTCCAGCAACCATTCGGGGAAGTACGAACCTGTTCGCAGCTTCGTGATCCGCAACTCGATCGAACCCACACGGGTGTCCCATCTTCGGGTCCGATACCCGTTGCGGCGGTTCACCCGATCCGGGCTCTGTTGTCCCCACGGCGCTCCACAGACCACATCCACCTCCGCGGACATCAACCCCTGCGAGGACTCTCCTAGCCGTCTACCAGCGCCACATCGACCAACAGAACCGGAGCCGTCGACGAGCAAAGACTCTGTCTACCAGCAACCTCCTGGGGAGACCTCTTCACAGGCAGCACCATCGCCGCTGCCATGCTCGACCGGCTCATCCACCGCAGTGTGGTGTTCACCATCTCAGGCGACAGCTACCGGCTACGCGCCAAACCACGCCCAAGCCGGAAAACACCGACCGAAAGGAGACCAGAACTAAACCAACCAAACCCTCAGGGTGGGGAATATCGACGATCAACTCTGAGGAATATCAGTGATCGCCATCATGTAGAGTTCACTCAGGATGCTTCTCCGACTCCAGCCCGGGAGGTAATGCAAAATGCCATACACAGCGGATATCAGCAGAAACAACCCCGGTTGCTTTCTCTTTCTGATTGATCAGTCGGGTTCGATGGGTGCTGCGCTGGGTGGTCAGCCGGAGTTGCGCAAGATGGACGGCGCGGCGGATGCTGTGAACCGCATCCTCGACGGCATCTCCCAACGCTGCTCACAAGGCATGGACGTTCGTGACTACTTCCATGCCGGCGTAATCACATACACCACGGACGGCTCTGGGAATCCGGACGTGCAGACCGCCCTTCCAGGGACCTCTCCTAAGGAACCCTTCCTCACCATCAGCCAGGTTGTCGACGCCGCCACCGTGGAGAACAGGGAGGTGAAGGAGCCGGACGGCGCGGGTGGCCTGGTGGAAGTGAGCCGGAAGTTCCCGGTGTGGTTGCGCCCCGAAGCCATATACGGTACGCCGATGTGCGCGGCGTTGTCCACGGCTTCCCGGGCGCTCCACGACTGGATACTCGATCACCCCAGTTCCTATCCCCCTATGGTGATCAACGTCACCGACGGTGAAGCCACGGACGGGAATCCTGTGCCCCTAGCTAAAGAGATCATGGCCATGGGAACCGAAGACGGCAACGTGCTGATCTACAACGCCCATCTTTCGGAAATGTCCGCGCTGCCGGTGCAGTACCCGTCCGACGAGAGCGAAGTTCCTCCCGATGAGTACGCGGCGCAAATGTTCCGCATGTCTTCGGAGTTTCCCGCCCCGGTGGTGGACATAGCCGCCGGCATGGGCCTGCCGGTCACCCAGGGCTCACGCGGTTACGTCTACAACGCCGACATGGTGGCCCTGGTGCAGTTCCTGGACATCGGCACGCGCGCCGCTTCGGACCTGCGCTGATCGTTTGGAGGGTAAGGTGGCCCTTCGAACTTCCACAGAGTTCTGGCTGCCCAAGGCGGGCAACGCCCCGGAGGAGTACGAGGACGCTTTCCGCGTCGTATGCCGTCAGCAAGTTGGAGCATCCGGGCTTGGCGCGGCGCGAGTAGCTGTCTCCGACGGCGCCAGCGAGTCCCCGTTTGCCCGTGAATGGGCGAACATCCTGACGGAAGCCTTTGTGACCGAGCCCCCGGCGTCATGCGGTCTGACCGAGGATTCCCTAAACACATGGCTGAAGTCCCCGCAGGAAAGATGGCACGCCTCCGTGCCATGGGATCGCCTGCCTTGGCACGGAGAGGCCAAGACACAGGCAGGGGCTTTCGCGACTCTCTTGGGACTCACCATCAAGGCTGCGCCGGACAACTCCGAACAACTGTCCTGGCAGGCGTTGGCAGTGGGGGACAGTTGTCTCTTTATCGTTCGCGACGACCGGCTGTGGTTGTCCTTCCCCCTAGAAGACGCCGCCCAGTTCGACAATACCCCCGCCCTGCTCTGCAGCAATCCTGATAACGCCGGGAACATGTGGGAAGGGATGCACCAGCACAGCGGCGAATGCGCGGCGGGCGACCTTCTCATTCTCGCTACCGACGCCCTGGCCTGCTGGTTTCTCGCCCAGAACGCCACTGGGCGGAAGCCATGGGAAACCCTGCTGGCGTTGGATTCGGCGGAAGAGGACGCTTGGGTCGAAGAGCAACGCCGCGAGGGACTGATGCGGAACGATGATACGACGTTGATAATCATTGAGGCTGTCCAGGACAGCGAAGTGAAACGAGAGCCATGCCCTGGCCGGGGATAATCGACTTCAGCGAGGCTATCCAGAATCCTCAGCTGTGTTTCAAGGGCACTGATCTCGAAGCCGGGATGGTGTTAGCCAATCAGCGCGGCATGCCCCTGGTGTTCTCCGGTGCCTTCGCCTGCGTCTACTGCGTAGAGATCGGGGGTAGCAAGTTCGCGGTGCGCTGCTTCACCCGCGAGGTGAAGGACCAGCAGACCCGCTACAACCATCTGAGCGAATATCTCATCAACGTCCTCCCCCCGTCCTTCGTGCACTTCGAGTTTTTGGAGCACGGGATCAGCCTGAAGGGTACCTGGTATCCGGTCGTCAGGATGGAGTGGGTGGAAGGAGAGTCGTTGAGCAGCTTCGTAGACTCCCATCTCAACGACCCCGACGCCCTGCGACGAGTCGCAGCCCAGTGGCGCGGGGGCCCGGCAGCCAGTCTGAGGGGGCTGGGTATCGCCCACAACGACTTACAGCACGGCAACGTTATGGTGCAGGCGGACGACAGAATCCGCCTGGTGGACTACGACGGCATTTTCCTGCCCAGATTTCGCGGGGAACGCAGCCCTGAACTGGGGCACAAGAACTTCCAACACCCGCTCAGGACGGCGGAAGATTACGACGCATACGTGGACAACTTCCCGTCCCTAGTCGTCTACCTCAGCCTGCTCGCCATAGCCTCCGACCCCGGCCTGTGGGCCTTCTTCAACGACGACAACCTGATACTTACCAGGAACGACTACGCCGACCCTGGGAAGTCTCCGATCTTCGACCTGCTGAAGAAGTCGCCCGACCCGACCGTGGCGAAACTGGCGGAGCGCCTGAGGGAGTGCTGCACGCTCCCCGTGGAGAAGGTGCCGGACCTCGAGACCATCCTGCACGGCATCCCTTCCACCCCTGCGTCCTCGCCCTCAGCGCCGTCGTCAGCTCTATCGCCATCAGCAGCACCCACAGGTCCTTCGTCCCCAGCGCCGCCGAGCGCGGTCCCACAGCGATACCGGCAGGCGCTCCGGACTCGACAGCCGGTACAGCCCGCCTCAAAGGCGACACAATCCCACCCTCCCGCGCCGAAAGCCACCAGTCATGTATCGGCTGTGCAACCCGCTCCGGCACCGACGACTCAAGCCGCCGCCAACCCCGCTCCAGGGGTCTCGCGCAAGGCCGCCGGAGAGATCAGGAAGGTGCTGCTGGGAGTGACAGCCACCGTTGCGGCGGTCACTATGGCTCTCGCGGTAACGATAATCTGGGCCATCTCGGTGCGAGGATGGTAGGACGAACTATGGCCCTCCACCGGCCAGGAGATGCGGAACGATCCCCGTGACCAGGACGACAGCGCCTGTACCGGAGAAGACGCCAGCCACGTCACCAAGGAAGAGGAACGAGCCGATTATCCCAACGACAACAAACGCCAACGAGAGCCAGTTGATCCAGCCATAGCCCGGCTTGGCCCACCCCACCCGGTCGGCCCAACCGAACAATACGCCGCGGATCCCACGCCCCCGGAGCAAGAGTGTGGTGAGGGAGCACACCAAGAGTAGAACGCCGATCTTCGCGACTTCGCCCAGCGCCGACGTTATCCCCTGGACTTCGGACTCGTGGTCGACCAAGAGCAGAGAGACAAGAATACGGGGAAACGCACCGGCGGCGAACACGACCAACCCGGCCGCCGCCGTGCACAGCGCAAGCTTTCCCGGCGGCCTCATCCTGCGGGTCACTATCGGCGCGCCGGCCAGTCCCGGCAGTTCAAGCACGAGGCGCACGCCGAACATGCTGATGCCGACGACAAGGTTGCAGCCGCCAAGCACCGCGAGGAGCTCGGCGCTCGTTCGGGGTTCATCCGAGGGAAGAAACTGCCGATCCCCCGGCGCTCCCAGCAGCTCAATGAGTGGGGTTATTGCCTGAGTGTGCAGGATGCCTCCGACCATCGGACTCAACACAATCAGAATGACACCGACCACCATCACGCCCATCGCCACCTTATAGGCCACGTCCACGCCTCCTGTCTCGCGCCGGACTTTGGTTCTTGAAGGCCGGGGCTTAACTCGACCGGCACACGGCGGTCATCACCGGTTGCCGCGGCCTCCTCTCCGTGAAGGTGACACGCCAAATATTCGGCGGACAACCCCAACGCCTCGATCCCGGTTGCCGCGGCCTCCTCTCCGTGAAGGTGACACTGCTGACGACTGCTTCGGCTTCCGGGCCGCGTTTCGACGGAGGAACCACCCAAATATCAGAAGAGCTACGCCGAACCAGAAGATCACGATGCCCGGCGCCATGACCATGGCTCCGAAAGGGGACCCGAAGATAATCTGCAGCGCCAGGGCGGGAACAAGCAGGACCAGCCCAATCGCCACCCCGGCCAGTCCTATCCTGTTCGGCCAATGCCATGTGACGGTCACGGCCCTGTACCTTTCGACAATGCGCCGCGCCGCGCCAATAGCCGCAGCACGTCGGCGGGATTCCACGAACAGGATTGTTCCGAGCCCGCCTAGAAGCAGCACCCCACCCATTGTCCTGATCGTCGCGCCGAAGCCCACACCGTAATTGTCCTGTAGAACGATCCCTGACACGACCAGGATGATTCCGATCGCCGTCGCGGCCGACCCAAGAATGTCGGACGTGCTCTGCTCCCGGAGCGCGGCAAGCAACTTGTCCGCCATCTTCGATAGGAACATATCTGCTATCCTTCGTCCACTGGACGGACTCCCTTTGACGTCCGACGAGTGCCATAAGTGTAGACAGGGCCGGCTGGGTTAAGGAAAGACATTGTGGCTCCGCGATTTCGTGGGTTTTGGGCGTTCTGGCGCCGGTGTGGCGGTCATGTTACGAGGAGCCCTCGGGTTGCGTGGTTTTGGTAGTTGGTGAACCCGTGAGCGACGCGTCGTAGGACTTGGAGCAGGTTGTTGATCCCCTCGAGTGGTCCGTTGGATGCTCGTCTGCCGGGGTGGTAGGCCAGTATTTCTTGGTCCCAGGCGATGATCTTGTCCACGACGCCGTGGTATTCGGGGATCTGGCCGCTGTCGTAGAGGTCGGCGAACCGTTCCACATCGCATGACGCGCAGCCGGGCGGCGTCGGTCTGCCGTCCACAGTTTCGCCGGCGCAGGGGACGATACCTCCCCGCAATGTATGCTATGTTTGTGGCATGACTAGACCACGCCTAAGCACCACGGTCGACTCGAAGCTCCTTGATAGAGCGCGTCGCGTTCGGGACTGGCCGAACAACGCCGCGATGATTGATGCCGCTCTTACGGCGCTGATCGACCGCCACCGGCAAGCTGAGATAGATGCTTCCTACGGAGCGTACGACAGCATGCCGCTCGATGAGCCTGACGAGTGGGGAAGCTTGGCCTCTTTTCATGCCGCTAACTCGTTGCATGGGAGATCGGCAATTGATGGCCGATAGGGATGGGCGATGTTGAGTCCGACGCCGAGGAGGGGTGAAGTCTGGTGGTGGGAGTCCGCGCATATCGGGATTCGGCCCGTCGTAGTGCTGTCTCGGGATGCGGCTGTGGCAATGCGACGGATGGCCATCGTGGCGCCTTGCACGACGAATGTCCGGGGCATTCCCAGCGAAGTCGTTCTCGAACCCGGAGACGACCCGGTACCCGCCGCCTCCGCCATCAATCTGGACTCTCTGGAGAACGTTCCGATTGCTCTTCTGGTAAAGCGGCTCGGCCTGCTGAGCGACGAGCGCATGCGGGCGGTGTGCACGGCGCTGAAAATCGCCGTAGCCTGCGACTGATTCCATACGCACGGCCCTATCTTGCAGACCTGTGGCTTCCAAGGTCTCTAGCCCTGATTATTCAGGTTTCCCACACACCGAAGCATGTATCGCCAGTTCAAGCCGAGTATTGGGAGAAACCTACCGTTCACCCCACAGGTGAATTTCCACACTGGACCGGGACGGGGGAAACGCCGATAGTCGTATTGCCTGGTCAGGGCGCGAATATGGTCTACTCCACTCATCTCCCAAACCCTCATCCATGAATAATCGGGGCTAAACCGGAGCCGCGGAGGGTGTAAGGGTTCGAGTCCCATTCCCGGTACCGAGTTGGGTTCGGCCGCCGAGCCTACATGGAGAAACGGAAACCCCCCGACCAGGATGTACCTTCCCCCTTGTGATGCCGCTCGGCCCTGTTAGTAGGCGCGGACCTCGGCGATCTTGCCTTTCCGGAAGGTATATATGTAGACCTCGGGGGCGTCAAGAGGTTCACCCACCTCCCTTCCGGCAAACGGTCGAGTGGCCGTGCCGCGGGCGATCACTTCCAACGCGATGGTCTCGCCGGTCCCGTATATGCCGATCACATCGTTGCTGAATCCGTCCAAAGCGTCGAAAGCGTCCTCGATCCATTTACCCACCGCATGTGCGCCTCTCAGGCGCCGCCCGAAGCGGATGATCTCCACCTGCACGTCGTCCGTGTAGTAAGAGACGAAGCGCTTGATATCCGACTGGTTGAGGGCGTCGACCATGGCCGCCACCACCGCCCGGTTGCCGGAATCCTGAGCGGGGGTAGTCAAGCGATGGGATCCATATCGAAGGCTTCGAGGTGGTGAGCGGGGAGGAGTCGGGTACCCGCCTCGTCGCGTATGCGGACCACGCTGTTGTAAGCGTCGAACAGGTCGGTGTGGCCTCCCGGGGGAATCACCTCGTACTTGGCGGTCTTCAGTATCTCGGGGTCCGGGAAGTAATTCTCCCATATCGTGCATAGGCCTGCGATTACGTACCGTCCGCGGGCGGTTTCCACCGCGATCGATTGGCCTCCCGGTGTATGGCCGGGGGTGAAGAGTACGTCCAGTCCGGGAACCAATTGTTGATCACCCTCCGTGAGTTCAAGACCCGCCGTGGCCATTTCCCGGTAGCGGTAGTCGGGCGCGAAACCCGAGGCGATGAACGGGTGGGGCGGCAGTGCATCCCACTCCTTCCGTTGCACGATGACCCTGGCCTTCGGAAACAGGGGGAGGTTCATGCAGTGGTCCCAATCGAGGTGGGTGAGGACGATGAAGTCGATGTCGGCGGTAGCAAGCCCTCGATCGGCCAGCAGTTGGTCGAGAGGGCGGATGTTGATCACATCAGCGAACTCCTCACCGGCGTGGCGCAGTTTGTTCTCGCCGGGCGGCTTGATGTGGCCGGTGTACTCCTCGGCGCTGCACCCGACATCCACCAGCACGTTCAGACCACGTTCGGAGTCCTGGATCAGCCAGGAAACGTAAGGAAGGTCGATCTTCTCCCCGAAGTTGTGGAGGAACGTGAACCGTGACATCTCCCGCTGCGGTCCGTAGGCCATAACCAGCGGAGTGATCGTAAAGGGCATGTCTAATTTACCTCCGGAGGGGGGACTTGAGCGTTGTAGGTATAGGCGGGGGTGAGCGGCTTGAGCGCCCACTCGCGATAGAAGTCGAGGACGTAGGGCTCCACGTCAGCGGCTAGCCGTGCCTCACGAGCACCCTGCGCGGTCGCCACCCAGAGCCTCTCCCTGCCGGCCTCGGCGAAGTCGGCCAAGACCCGCTGCTCGTCGACGGTGGTGAAGCGCCCATCGTCGAGGACGATCCGCCCCGCGATCATCACCGTCTCCAAGTCGGCGCCGGTGGCCCGGTCAAGAAGAACGTCAAGGATTGGAATCGACCCGTATTTCGGTTGGGGCCAGAGAAGGCGATCCTTGTCGAGTACCAGCAGATCGGCCTCCTTCCCGACAGCCAGGGATCCAAGGGCGGCCTCTTGCCGGATCGCCCGAGCGCCACTGGAAGCAGCACTGCGCAGTACCTCCAGCGAGTCCAGGCGCCCTATTTCCAACTCGGCGGGGATGCGCTGCAGGTACATGGCCAGACGCAGTTCCTGGAAGAAGTCCTCCACATCCGAGAAGGAGATCGAGTCGGTCCCGAACGCCAGCGCGGCCCCCGAATCGAGGATGTCGCGAGCCCTGGCGATACCTGTGCTGAGACGCAGGTTGGAGCCGGGGTTGTTGACCGCCACGGCGCCGGTGTCGGCCAGGATGCGGATGTCCTCGTCGGTCGCCCACACGAAGTGGGCACAGCTCACGTCCGGTCCCAAGACTCCGATGTCGGCCAGCCTCCGCATAGCGGTCTTGCCGTAGGCCTCGAGGTTGAACAGCATCTCGGACCGGGTCTCGAGTAGATGGGTCGTGATGCCAGTGTCGTACTCATCCGCCAGGCGGCGATTCAGCTTGTAAAGATCGTCGGAACATGCCGGCGTCCAGTCCGGGGCCAGGATGACGCGGATGCGTCCGTCGTGGCCGTCCCACTCGGCGTGGACCCGGCGGTAGGAGGCGACCACGTCATCGGTGGGCCAGGCGTATCCCATCGTCGACTCCCGCACCCGGCGGGCTAGATCGGCGGGCAGCGCCGCCAGAAAATCCTCGTCGGGGGCATGGACGTAGATGTTCTGATCGCGGGTCACCATGCCGAGAGCGACCCGCATCCCGATCGTTCGGTAGGCGTCCAGGATCGGAGGATTCCCGAAGTCGGCAAGGGAGGGGTTGCCGTAGTTGAAGTCCACGGCGCCGGTCTGGCCGCCCCGGATGGCCCGCATCAGCGCCACCAGGATGATGGTCCTGATGTCCTCATCGCTGAGGGCGCGGCGGAAGATGCGGGTGTTCATCCGCTCGAAGACGTATTGGAACAGGCCGGGCGAACCGGCCCCCATCGAGTGGAAGTGCCCGTTGATGAAGCCGGGCATGACGAGGCGCCGGGGTGAGCCGACCACCCGGTCGAACGGACCCCGCTTCTCGAGATCCTCACGGCGCCCCAGCGCGGTGACCTGGCGGTCTTCGACGATCAGAGCGCCGTCGTCGACGATGTCCCGGCCGTCGCCGGCCAGCGCAACGACCGGATCCCCGACTACGAGCAGGCGGCTCACGGGTCGCGCCGACCTAGCCGAGGGGCCATTGCTCGAGGTTGTAGGCCATGTCCCAGAACCGGTACTCGTAGTTGGTGCTGATAATGAAGTTGTCGAGCATCTGCCGGCGCCGCTCGTCGGACAGGTCCTCGGAGTACTTGTCCACGAAAGCGCGGTAGTTGGCCACTAGTTCGTTGTGTTCGGTGCTCATGTAGAACTCCCACCACTCGGCGGGCGCTCCCTGGAGGTCGGCGCTGCGGAGTTGTATGCCGATCTCGTCGTAGGTCCACGGACACGGCATGAACGACCCGAGATACTCGACCGGGTCCTTCGTCCACACCAGGTTGAGGATGTGGCGGGTGTAGGCATGGCAGGTGGGGGCGATCCGGGCCCCGGGCCGGCCGCCGACCCGGCGCAACATGTCCTCCTGGTGGTGCAGTTCGTCCACCACCATCGCGGTGCGGCTCAGGAAGAAGTCCCTGATCTCGTTGTTGTGGGCCTTGGCGGTGGCGATCGACCGGCACTTCACCACGTTGTTGATGTAGTGGGTGTTCTGCTCGAAGTAGAAGGCAAGGCGCTCGTCGGATAGGGTTCCGGCCGCCAAGTCCTGAAGGAAGGGGTGCTCGTATATCCTCTCCCACATGTCCTTAGCCTGCTCGTACATGTAGTGGGTCCAGCTCATCGGGTCTCCTTGATCGCTTCGAATGATCCCATGCCGGCTATCCGGCGTCCCCGGCCGGCGGGATCCGGTAGATGCGTTCGGCGTTGCCGCCGAGGACCAGGTCGATCTCGTCGGGGCTAAGGCGGAACCCGAGTTGTTTCGCCCATTCCGGAAGCATGCGGATCATGTCCACCCATTCCTTCAACGTCATCGACACCTCGACGTTGGTCATGTCGCTACCGAACAGCAGCCGGTCGATCCCGATGCGGTCCCTGATCCAGACGAAGGTCCGCACCAGGTCGTCGACGCCGGCCCAGTGCTGCCAGAGGCTGATCTCGAGGTGGACGTTGGTCTTGTAGATGGCCACGCTCATGGCCTCCTTCGCCCACGTCTCGAAGCGGGCGCCGTGGCCGAGTATGAACCGTACGTCGGGGAAGTCGGCCGCAGCCGAGTCCACGTACATGGGGTGCCCGTACTTGCTCTTGAGGCGACCACCCGAGTGGCCCTGATGCAGCAGGACCGGAACGTCGTAGGTACGGCAGACTTCGTAAAGGGGATGTACGAGTTCGTCGTCCGGGTAGAAGCCGGTGGTGGGGTATAGCTTGAGTCCCAGGAAGCCCCAGTCGACGATCGCTTTCCTGAGGAACTCGGCGGCGTTGGGCCGGCGAGGATCGACCCCGCAGAATGAGTAAATGCGTCCCGGCCACATCCGGGTGAGTTCGTAGTAGCCCTCGTTCTTCTCCTCGAATGGCACTACGCCCTCGTCCCCGGTGAGGAGTCCCCTGTCCATAGGCATCGTCACCGACACATCCACGCCCGCCTCATCCATCCGGGCGATGGTCTTGGCGCCGTCCGGATCCCAGCAGTCGTCCACAGACTCCCGGTAACGGCGCTCGGCGTCCTCGGGATCCATGTCGAACCACCGAACCTGGTTCACCCAGGAGATCGGCATCGCCTTCTGGGACTCCGGGCTCCATGAAGGTTCCCGGAAAACATGGATGTGCGCGTCCACGACACGACTCATCGGGCTTCTCCTTGCAGTCTCCTGCGACGGTAGCCATCCATGGACGGGATGGCCGCCAGCAGTCTCTTGGTGTAGGTATCCCGGGGATCGTCGAACACCTGCCGGGTAGGTCCCTCCTCCACGATCCGGCCGTCGAACATGACCAGCACCCGTCTGCTGAGTTGCCGTACAACGCCTAGGTCGTGGCTGATCAGCACGTAGGACATGTTCATCTTCCTCTGAAGATCGATGAGGAGTTGCATTACCTGGCCTCGTACCGACACGTCGAGCGACGAGGTGGGCTCGTCGAGGAAGACGAGCTTGGGATGCGTAGCGATGGCCCGGCCGATTCCGACCCGCTGCCGCTGGCCGCCGCTCAACTGGCCTGGATACCGATCCAGATGGAATCCTCGCATTCCGACCATGGTCATGATCTCACCGGCCCGCTCCTCCTGCTCCTCGTTGGACATCTTCAGGTGGAGTTTCAAGGGCTCGGTGACTATTTGACGTACCGTCATCCGCGGGTTGAGTGACGAATTCGGATCCTGGAATACCATCTGCATGTGCCTGTACAGACGGCGGACCCTGGGGCGGGGAATCTCGTCCACCCGCACCCCGTCGAAGCTGATCTCACCCGCTGTGGGATCGACGAGCCGGAGGATACTTCGAGCCGTGGTCGTCTTGCCGGATCCGCTCTCGCCTACCAGGCCGACGCTCTCACCCCTGGCCACGTGGAGGTCGATATCGTCGACAGCGACGATAGTTTGCTTGCGCGGCCAGACACCCTGGTGGAAGTGCTTGGTGAGACCACGTACCGTCAAGAGGGGGTTGGCGGGATCCGATGTCACTCGTTCCCTCCTTGCTCCGGACCGTCGCGCGTGATGTGAAGCGGACCGGGCATCGAGTGGTAGCGCTCGGCGAAATGGCACATCGACCCGTGTCCGGGCTCGACTTCGACTAAAGGAGGAACGGTCCGGCAGATGTCAGCGGCTGACGGGCAACGATCCTGGAAGAAACAGCCCTGAGGCAGGTTCCGGAGGTCGGGCGGGGCGCCGCGGATGCTGTACAGATCGCCGACCCCGCCTTCGACGCTCTCGGTGGATCGCAGGAGTTCTCTCGTATACGGATTGGCGGGTCGCTCGAAGACCTGGCTAATGTCACCGAACTCCATCGTCCGGCCGGCGTACATGACCGCCACGTTGTCGCAAAGCTCGCCGACCACCCCCAGATCGTGGGTGATCAGAAGGACGGTGAGTCCCATCGACTCGACCAGATCCCGGAGCATGGAGATAATCTCCGCCTGCACCGTCACATCGAGCCCGGTGGTGGGCTCATCCAGGATCAGGAGTTTCGGGGGGTGGATCACGGCTAGGGCCACCATCACTCGCTGGGCCATGCCACCGCTCAGTTCGTGTGCGTATTGTCGGATCGTGCGCTGCGGATCGGCGATTCGTACCCGTTCCAGGACCCGGAGCGACGCATGCCGGGCCTCTTCCTTGGTGACCTCGGTATGGGTGCGTAGTGCCCTCCCGAGTTGCTCCCCTACGGTGAACACCGGGTTGAGGGCTGCCTTGGGATCTTGGAAGGCGATGCCGACGCCGTCTCCCCGGAAGAGTTCCATCCGCTCCTCCGGCCAGGTAAGGACATCCTCCCCCCGGAACAGGACCCGGCCGGACACGTACCGGAAGTTCTCGGGCATCAACCGGGGGATGTTGAGGGCGGTCATGGTCTTTCCCGAGCCTGTCTCACCCACCAGCCCGGTCACGGTCCCTTCCTCGATGGGCAAGTTCACGCCGTTGATAGCTCGAACATCACCACCGATAGTGTCGAAATAGCCCTTGAGGTCCTGTATCTCCACCAGGTTGGCGGCCATCAGGGCTCCCTCGTCACTTCCGGGACCTCGGGTCCATCACGTCGCGAACCCCATCGCCGAGCAGATAGAAGCCGGTGGTGAGGATCAGGACGAACAATCCGGGGAAGACCGAAACCCACCATTCTCCGGTGATGATCTCCGTCTGGCCACGGGCGATCATGGATCCCCACTCGGCGGTGCCCGGTTCGATACCTATTCCCAGGAAGCCGAGGGCGGCGGTAACCAGCACCACCCACGCCGCATTCACCGATGCGTACGCCAAAACGGGTGAGAGGCTGTTTGGCAGCAGATGGCGGAAGGCTACCCGGATCGGCGACCCGCCCACCATCCGGGCCGCCTCGGCGAACTCCCAGGTGCGCTTGGTCAGGATCTCGGCTCTCACCAGACGCGCGTAGTACGGCATACCGATGAACGCCATCACCACCACCACGTTGAGTTCTCCCGGCCCGATGGCCACGACCACCATCATCGCCAGCAGCAACGTCGGGATCGCCTGAAGGATCTCCAGGAGCCGCAAAAGGATGAGATCCACCACTCCGGCGTAGTAGCCGGCAACGGTACCGAGAGCTACGCCGACTACAAGGGCCGATACCACCGCCGACGCGGTGATTCGCAGATCAAGGGCGGTGGCCGCGATCGTCTTGGAGAAGACGTCCGAGCCGACCTTGTCGGTACCGAACCAATGCTCGGCGCTGACACCCGACAAAGGTGGTCCCACCAGTACCGCGCTGGGGTCGTGGGTGGTTATGAACTTGGCGAGGAAGGCGATGAGTATGAATAACCCGACGAGGGCCGTCCCCGCGGCCAGGCTCTTGCTCTGGCCGAACACGTATCGGATCTTCCCCCACCTGCCCCGTTCCGGCGCTATGACCTCGAGAGAGCCACCTTCCGGAACCCGGTCGGCCGTCATGTCAATCACGACTTCCTCCTCATCTCGTCCTCGGGTCGATCAGCATGTAAACGACGTCGACCAGAAAGAACGCCACGATGTACGTGACCGACGCCACCACGACGAATCCTTGTAGAGCGGTGAAGTCCGACTTGAGGATGGCGTCGAGTCCGTACTTGCCCATTCCGGGCCAGTTGAAGACCGCTTCCACGAGCACGGCCCCGGTGAAGACGAAACCCACGATCGTGCCGATCATGGTGACGATCGGCAGCAAGGCGTTCTTCAGCGCGTACCGGAAGTAGATGACCTGCTTGCGGATACCCAGCGCCTTGGGTGTACGGATGTACTCGGAGCGCATCACTTCCACCATCGAGGCACGCGCCACCCTCGTGATAGGGGCCACGATCACCACCCCAAGGGTCAAACCCGGGAGCACGAGATGGCGGACCGATTCCCACCAGAGCGCTAAGTCTCCTCGAATGAGGCTGTCTAGCGTGTATAACCCGGTGACCTTCTCGGGAGCAGTGGCACCGAGCGGGAGACGCCCTACCGGGCCCGGTAGCCAGCCGAGGATGACGAAGAATATCAGGATGAGCACCAAGCCGAGCCAGAACGACGGAAGAGCCATCCCGATGAGAGTGATCCCCCTAACGGAAAAGTCCAGCGGGCTGTCGCGTCTTGCCCCCGCGAGCACACCTAGCGGGACGCCGATCACCACTGCGAAGGTGAGTGACACGAGGGCAAGTTCCACCGTCGCGGGCAGTCGATCCCACAAGTCGCTCGTGACGGGACGGCCGGTGATGGTCGATTCACCCAAGTCACCCTGGGCCAGGTCGGCGAGGAAGACGCCGTACTGCTCGGGGATCGACTTGTCGAAACCCAACTCCGCTCGGATCTTCTGGCGGAGCTCTTCGTCGGCCTGTGCCGGGACGTAGAGCGCGACCGGATCGGGCGCGAATACCCGCGCCACCAAGAAGGTCAGAGTCACCACTCCGAAGATGACAGGCGCCACCAGCAGTAGCCGGGTGACCAACTGGCGGGATAGGCCGGAGTCCATCCCAGATCGGTCCTACACCGCTGGGGACGGCCAGAGCCCGAACGGTGCAACCGCACCGCTACACATGAGCGCGCCGCCGTTGCTCGCCTGGAGAGCCGCTCGGGTCACCCCGTCGGTCTCAACAGGTACTGGCGCAGGTGCGGGTCGGCTGTGAACGCCACACCGGTGACCGCCGGATGTACGGCGCCGGGGTACCCACGCACGGCGAGCGGGATTATCGGAAGGTCGCGCGCTCCGATCCTCTGAGTCTCGCGGTACGCCTCAGACCGCGCTTCGAGGTCCGGGTTGAAGCGGTTTTCGAAGTGCAGCGTGTCCAGTTCGACGTTCGAGTAGTGGCTGGCGTTCGAGAAGCCGCCCACACCCACCGGGCCCGGGAACCCGCGGGTTACCAGCCACAGATTGACGTTCGGATCGGCGTCGTCCAACCAGATCAGTCCGCTACGCATCTGGATGCCGGGCATCAACGTATCGTCGCTGTACCGGGCCGTTGTCTGTTCCTGGAAATCAGTCGCGGGTAGCGGCCGGAGCGTCAGATCGATCCCTACCTGCGAGAGGCTGGCCTGGAGGAAGAGGGCTATGTCCTCCCATTCCTGCCGCTCCGTGTTGTAGAAGAGCTCGGTGGAAAACCCGTCCGGGTAGCCGGCCTCCGCCAGCAACTGGCGAGCCCTGTCGAGATCCGTGTCGTAGATATCCCAAGCCGGGATGAACGACGGCGACGCCGGATTGAGGATCGAATACGAGCGGGTCGCGTTCGTGAACACGTTCTCCACGATGGTGTCATAGGGCACCGCGTGAGCGAGGGCCTGGCGCACCGCCAGATTGTCGAACGGCGGGGTAGTCACCGGCAGGTCAAGACGCCAGATATCGGGAATCTCGGCGTTGACGATGGTGAAACCGGCCTCACCGAGGGCGGTGAGCTCTCTGGTACCCAGAGTGAAGGCCACGTCCACCTCACCCCCGAGCATGAGGGCGGTGATATCCGCCGAACTGTTGAGCGTCCTGTAGATTACCCGGTCGAAGCCGTTGTAGGCCTGAGCGAGCTGGTTCTGGTCGCCCTCGGTCCAATGGCCCGGGACCCTCCTCAGGATCAGTTCCGTTCCCGGTGTGGCCGACTCGATCACGTACGGGCCCGAGCCCTCCGGATTCTCCTTGAGCCATTCGTGTCCCCAGGGGTCTTCGTCGGTGGCGCGGGCCTGGACCTCTACAGAGTCCACGATCCCGAAGATCGGGAACCGCATACTGGCCAGGGAAGCCTTGAGGAGGAAGGGTGTACCGTCGGCTAGTTCGTAGTCGAAGCGGATCGTGTAGTCGTCGATCACCGTCAGCTGGCGAGACGGTTCGAAGATACCGGCCAGGTTGGAGTTGAACGTTCCGAACCCTGGTACTTCGATGGCCCGCACGAACGAGTACTTGACATCGTGGGCGGTCACGGGGTTACCCGTCTTGTTGAAGGTGACACCCTCACGAAGCGTGAAGGTCACCGAACCGCCGTCGATCTCCCAACTCTCGGCGAGGCCCGGCGCCACGCCGAGACCCTGCCAGACGAATGTTCCGTCCTCGCGTTCGGTGAGCGAGTAAGTGAGGAGGCGGTCGTAGAGTCCGACACCGGCCTCTCGGTTGAAGTTCACGAGGCTGTCGGGCGGATCGAGGCTGTTGAAGTAGCCCGTCCAGGCTATGACAACCGTCTCGTCATCCTGCGCCCTGTCCGGCGCCTGCATCACGTCGCCCTCTTCGATGGTCGGCGCTTGGGTGGTTGGCGGCGAGGTAGCCGTCGCCTCGGCTGCCGCTGTGGTGGTTGGAGCCTCAGTTTCGGTAGCGTCGGCCGTAGTAGCCGCCGCAGTTGTGGCAGGCGCGGCTTCGGTGTCAGTGGGGGCTGCCGTGGGTGCGGGCGCGGGCGTCGTAGCGGCCGGCTCGTCGTCGCCGCACGCGGCGGCTGCGATTGCGAATGCCGCCAACAGGATTACTGGGTAGAAGAACCTCTTCCGGGTCATGGGGCCTCCCTCGTAGGAGCGCTTCCAGGCTCGGGCCCTAACCCGCGCGGGCTATTCGGGCCGGATTGCCTTCCGTCTCGGAATCGATGTTACTCGTGGCCACCTCGCGGGACACGAGAAAACGCAGTTTTGATTGGCTCAGACGGGCCAACTCCGCATATGGTAGGCGTCGTCCCAGAACATCCACTCGTACCGCATGCCGAGGCGCCACTTCTCGAGAAGCCCGTCCAGGTCATCCTGATCGAGGCCGACGGTCAGCCGATCAACCGCAGAGCGGAAGTCGTCCATCAGGTCGTGGTGGATCTTGCTGCCGTAATACTCCATCCAGGATTCCCGGCGCTCCTCACCGATGTTGCCTGAGACCTGCTCCCCGATCAGGTCGTAGGTCCAGGGGCAGGCCACGAAGCTGGCCAGCCAGTCGATGGTGCGTCCGTCGAGGGCGTTGTACCACATGTGGTAGGTGTAGCCGCGGCAGGCCGGCGCCATGGGCGGCAGATTGTCGGGATCGCCTCCGAAACTCACCAGCAGGTCTCCCTGCCGCTCGTCGCTGGGTTCGAGGTTCCAATCGCGAGTGAGAAGGTCGAAAGTCTCCTTATCGGGGGCTTTGGCCGCCGCGACTAGCCGACATCGGTACACCGCGTCGACGTACTGGAGGTTCTGCTCGAAATAGAAGCGGAGCACCTCGTCAGGCAATGTCCCGGCTTCAAGCTCGACGAGGAAGGGGTGCTCCACGATGGCGTTCCATACGTCCGCGGTGTTATCCCAGAACCACTGAGCTCGGCTTGATATCTTCTCGCTCATAGTCGTCCTCCTCATGTTGACCTGGAGTCCGGATCGTAGCTGTTAGGTTCCCGGTACACGCTGGAAATGGGAGGAATAGAGGTGTCCGGCCTACGGGGGAGGAGAGCGTTGGTGACCGGCGCGGCTTCGGGCATCGGCGCGGCTATCTGCCGACGGTTCGCGCGAGAAGGCGCTTCGGTAGCCCTGGTGGACCGCAATGCGGACGGTGTCGGCCGAGTAGCCGATGAGGTTCGCGCATCCGGGTCGACGGCAATTCCCATTGCCGCCGATCTGGTTTTGGCCGCAGATCTGGAGCGAACAATCGAGGACTCGGTAAGAGGACTCGGCGGGATCGACGTCTTGGTGAACTGCGCAGGCGTGGGCCAGCGCCCGAAGCCCGTCGAGGACACCGACGAGGCCGAGTTCGACCTGATCTTTGCGGTCAACGTCCGTAGCGTGTTTCTCCTGATCCGGCAGGCCATGCCCCACCTGGCTCGCTCAGACGAAGCGGTGATCATCAACGTCGCCTCGAACATCACCGTCCGGCCTCGGCCCGGGTACGCGGCCTACACAGCCAGCAAGGGGGCGGTCGCCTCTCTCACCAGGAGCCTGGCTCTCGAACTTGCTCCACGGAACATCCGGGTGGTGGCTCTGTGTCCGGCGGCCTCGGATACGCCCATGCTGGTGGAGTTCATGGGAGGTGTGAGCACCACGGAGAGCCGGTCGGCGATCGCCGAGGCGATACCCATGGGCCGACTCGTACAGCCGGATGAGGTAGCCGGCGTCGCGGCGTGGGCCGCCTCGAAGGACGCGAGGATGGTCACCGGAGAACTGATCTCGGTGGACGGCGGCCGGGGTCTCTGACACCGTGGCTTGGCCTCGGTCGCAGGACCGATCGACGTGAGCGGGCCTACCGTCGAGGAATCCGAGAGGATCCACCTGGATTATCGGTACACTCCGGTGTCTCCGGAGTTACAATCGATCTGACCCCGCCCCGATGGGAGCAAGTCGGGTTTTCTTGATCGAGCCGGCCGGAGCACTTACAGCGTCGACTGAGTCGCGAAAGGATCGGTGAAGGCGGTGACTGGAAATACCACACGCAAATCGGGCGCCCACGAGCGGCGTCGCTCTCGGAACATCCGGTCTCGCCTTGTCTCGGTGCTGGTCGTGTCGGCCCTCCTGGCCGTTGCATGCGGAGATGACGGTGAGACCTCCTCGCCCGAGACGACTACGGTGCCCGCGTCTACTACCGCCGCCACTGAGGCGACCGCGACGACTGCGCCTCCTCCGGTGGTTGGAGGAGAGTTGACTCTCGTCACCAACAACGCCTTCTCGACGGTCGAGTACCTGATGGAGCCGTTCCGGGCGGAGACCGGGGTGGACCTCCAGTTGATAGCGGGTGGTGACGTAGGCAGCATGGTCAACCAGATCATCCTCACCAAGGACAGCCCGCTGGGTGACGTACTCTACGGATTCGACAACACCTTCCTTAGCCGGATACTCGAAGAGGATCTGTTCATTCCCTACCGGTCACCGATGGCCGATGTGCTCCCCGCCGAACTTCAGATCGATCCCGAGTACCGGGTCACCGCGGTGGATTTCGGTGACGTGTGCATCAACTACGACAAGCAGTTCTTGGCGGATGCCGGACTGGCCGTTCCGGAGACGCTTGACGACCTGCGGAAGCCTGAATACTCCGGCATGCTGGTGATCCAGAACCCGCTCACCTCCTCGCCCGGTCTTGCCTTCATGCTGGCCACCATCGCCGAGTACGGCGAGGAGGGCTGGCTGGGCTTCTGGGAGGATCTGCGCGCCAACGACGTACAGGTTGTCAGCGGCTGGGAGGAGGCCTACTACACCAACTGGTCCCTCTACGGTGGCGGCCAACCGCTCGTCGTCTCCTATGCGTCGAGCCCACCCGCCGAAGTGATCTTCGCCGATCCACAGCCCGAGGTGGCGCCCAGCGGGGTCATGGAGGCGAGTTGCTTCCGCCAGATCGAGTTCATCGGCATCCTCAAGGGTACGGACAACCTGCCGGCCGCGCAGGCGCTGATCGATTGGTGGCTGACCGACTCCCTCCAGGCGGAATTGCCGCTCAACTACTTCGTCTTCCCGGCGAATCCGAATACCCCGCTACCGGACCCCTTCGTCGAGCACACCAGCATCCCGGCGGATCCTCACATCCTCGATCCCGAGTTGATAGCAGCCAACCGTGAGCGTTGGCTCGACGAGTGGGACAGCGCCGTCCTGCGCTGAACATGAGCCGGGGGCCTATCCCCGCGAGGATCGACTCGTTGCGATGGATCGCCGCGAGGTCGGTGGTCGTGGGGATACCCCTCGGCTTCATAACGATCTTTTTCCTGTACCCGGTAGCCTCGATCATATGGCGCGGGCTGACCCCGGACGGGAACCTCAGCTTCGACGCCCTCGGCGAGGCGTTCACAGACGGTGATCTTCGCCAGATCGCCTGGTTCACCCTGTGGCAGGCGGCGGTCTCGACGCTGGTCACGATAGTGGTGGCCTTACCCGGCGCCTACATCATGTCCCAGTACCGCTTCCGGGGGAGGTCTGTCCTGCGGGCGGCCGTTACGGTACCTCTCATTCTCCCTACCGTGGTGGTCGGGGTGGCGTTCTTGGCGCTGGCGGGTCCGCAGGGATCACTCGGATTGGACTTGGCAGGCTCGATATGGATCATCCTGCTGGCCCACACCTTCTACAACTACGCGGTGGTGGTCCGGACCGTGGGTGGTTTGTGGTCCCATCTGGATCCGCGCATGGAGCAGGCGGCGCGTGTACTCGGCGCGGGCCGGATGCGAGCGTTCTTCGAGGTGACCCTCCCCTTACTGCGACCTGCGATTGCCGCAGCGGCCTCGATCGTCTTCCTGTTCTCCTTCACCTCCTTCGGCGTGATCCTGATTCTCGGGGCCCCGCGCCGGGCGACATTGGAAGTCGAGATCTTTCGCCAGACGGCACAATTCCTGAACCTGCCGATTGCAGCAGCGCTCGCCATCCTTCAGCTGTTCGGTGTCTTCCTGATCCTCAGCGTCTACTCGCGTTACCAGGAACGCCGGGCGATCGAACTCAACCTGCGACCGGCGGAGGAGGTCGAGCGTTCTGCAGCGGGTTGGAAGCCGAAGATGGTGATCGGCGGGAACCTCGTGCTGATGGGCCTCCTGCTTTTCGTGCCCTTGGGAGTTCTGATCAGGCGGTCCATTACCACTTCTACAGGACTCGGGCTCGACTTCTACCGTAACCTCAACCAATCCGGAGGGCGTACCACCCTCGCCGTACCTCCGACCGAGGCCATGGTCAACTCGCTGCTGTTCGCCCTCGTGTCGTCGTTCATTGCCCTCCTCGTGGGAGGATTGGCGTCGATCGTGGTCGGTTACGGGCGGAGCCGATGGTCGCGCTGGTTCGATTCGCTGCTCATGCTGCCGCTCGGCACGTCGGCGGTAACGGTCGGTTTCGGGTTCTTGATCTCGCTGGACAAGGGTGTGCTGAACCTCCGTACCAACTGGTTCCTAATTCCTCTCGCCCACGCTCTCGTAGCCGTTCCGTTCGTGATCCGGGTGATGGCGCCTATGATCCGCTCTATCGACAATCGCCTGCGGGAAGCAGCCGCCGTGCTGGGCGCCGGGCCCGCCCGGGTCGGTCGAGAGATAGACCTGCCGATCGTGGCCAGGGCCGGGTTGGTGGGCGCCGGATTCGCGGCGGCGATCTCGCTGGGTGAATTCGGTGCTACCGCGTTCATAGTCCGGCCCAACGTCCTGACGCTTCCCGTGGCGATCTTCCGGCTCATCGGCCGTCCCGGAGAGCTGAACTTCGGAATGGCGATGGCGATGAGCGTGATCCTCATGGCGGTCACCGGAGTCGTGATGATGCTGGTGGAGAGGCTCCGCCCAGGGGACGTGGGAACCTTCTAAGGAGGCCGGGTGCTGGAAGTCCACAACCTGACGGTCCGTTTCGGGGACATCACCGCCGTGGACGAGCTGAACCTCACGGTCGGGACCGGAGAGATTGTGTGCGTTCTCGGGCCGAGCGGATGCGGCAAGAGCACCCTCCTCCGGGTGATCGCCGGACTCGAGGAGCCCGCCGCCGGGACGGTCCGATGGGAGGGGGAGGACATCACCCGCCTACCCGTACATCGCCGGGGATTCGGCCTGATGTTCCAGGACTACGCCCTGTTTCCGCACCGCTCGGTAGCCGCCAACGTAGCGTTCGGTTTGCGCATGCAGGGACTCGCGAAACCGGAGATACGGCGACGAGTGGAGGAGGTTCTGGGTCGGGTGGGCCTGGCAGGCATGGGGAACCGGGGAACGGGCCGGCTGTCGGGCGGCCAGCAGCAACGGGTGGCCCTCGCCCGAGCGATCGCACCTTCACCGAGACTGCTGATGTTCGACGAGCCCTTGGGATCGCTGGATCGTAGCCTTCGGGAGCGCCTGGTGATCGAGTTGAACGAAGTGCTGACCGGACTGGGAATCACTGCCCTGTACGTGACCCACGACCAGGAGGAGGCTCTGGCGCTGGCGGACCGGGTCATGGTCATGAACAGCGGCCGGGTAGAGCAGATCGGGAGCCCACAAGAGATCTGGTCCCAACCGCGCAACGAGTTCGCGGCCCGTTTCCTTGGTTTCAACAACCTGGTTCGACCTCAGGCGGCGCGGCGCTTGGGTTGGCCCGTCCCGGCGGGACCGGTCGACGGTTATGTCGTCTACCGCCCCGATGGTTTCGAGGTCGACCCCGACGGGCCGTTCTTCGGTATCGTCCGGAGCCGGACCTACCGGGGGGATCACTTCCTGATCAGGCTGCGCTCAGCGGGCGACGTATCCCTCCAAATCGTGGTTCGATGGCAGCCGGTTCCGGAGGTCAACGACGAACTCCGCCTCCGCGTCGATCCGGCCGCGGTCTTCGCCGTCCATCCGTAACAGGTTCCGACGCCTGATATCCCGGCCGGACCAGCCACTTCTCTTCGCCGGCTCCAAGTACCGACCTCCGCTCTACACCTGCCGATCGAACGTGATGACCGAGCGGGCCACGGTTCCGCGGTCGAAGTCGTCCATAGCCACTCCGATCTCCTCGAGGGGCCGGGTCCGTCCGACGAGTTCGTCCAGCTTGATCATCCCACGGCGGTAGAGTTCCAGGTACCTGGGAATGTCGACCCTGGTCCGGCTCGATCCCATGTTCGAGCCCTTCACCGTCTTCTCGTAGAGGAAGTCAGCGCCTGGAAGGGAGATCTCGACACCGATCGGGATCATTCCGATCAGCACCGCCGTCCCTCCGGGACGCAGCGAAGCGAATGCGTGTTCTGCGGTCGCCTTCCGCCCTATCGCGTCGAAGGCATAGTCAACGCCCCCGCGCGTGATCTCCAACAGTTCGTCCACCGGGTCACGGGAGATGATCACATCGGTGGCGCCGAACTGCCGAGCGGAGTCCACCTTGTCAGGGAGCACGTCGATGGCGACGATCCGGCTCGCTCCGGCGACCGCGCATCCCTGGATGACGTTGAGCCCGACCCCTCCGGCGCCGATCACCGCCACGGCAGCGCCCGGCCACACGCCGGCGGTGTTGAAAACCGAACCCAGGCCGGTGATCACCGCACATCCGACCGCGGCTGCGCTGAGCAGGGGAGTGTCCCGATCGATCCTGGTCAAGGCGTGCTCGTGGACGAGCATCATCTCCGCGAACGCCCCGACTCCCCAATACGGGTGGATCGCCTCCCCAAGCCGTGACAAGCGCGGGCGGCCGGCATCGCGCATGGTGCCCTCCTGCAAGCACAGAGCCATCCTGCCGGCCAGGCACGACTCGCACCGTCCGCAGAAGACCATGAGGCAGGCCACGACGTGATCCCCGGGAGCCACGTACGTCACCTCCTCTCCGACGGCCTCCACGATCCCGGATGCTTCGTGGCCCATCACGGTGGGCAGCGGGGTCGTGTAGTTGCCGACCAGATAGTGATGATCCGAGCGGCAAACCCCGGCGGCGACCGTGCGACCAGAACTTCGCGCGGTGCAGGGGTATCGACCACGAGATCTTCGATCCCGAGACGGCCCGGGATGGATCTGAGAACTGCTGCCTTCATCGATTCGTACCTTTCAAGTTACCGTGCCTGCCCGGTCTCCGATAGAGATGCGAGATGAACAACCAGTCCGGGAGTGATCGGGAGGCGCTCGATCATCGGGTGGCCGGGAACTGCGTCGGCAACCGCGTTGGCTATGGCCGCCGGTACCGCGATCATTCCCGATTCCCCCATTCCCTTCACCCCCAATACCGTGTTGGGCGAGGGCGACTCGATGTGGCCTGTCCGGATGGTCGGCGCCTCGGCGCAAGTGGGAACCAGATAGTCCATCAGGCTGCTCGTCAGGACCTGCCCGTCGGCGCTGTAGGCCACCGTTTCCAGCAGAGCGTATCCCAACGCCTGCACCGCGGCCCCATGGATCTGTCCCTCCACGATCAGCGGGTTTATCATCCGCCCGCAGTCCTCGACGGCGACAAGGTCGACAACCGTCACGGCGCCGGTCTCGAGATCGATCTCCACCTCCGCTACCGCACATCCGTTCGAATAGGTGGCGTCCGGATCGTGAAAGCGTTGCGAGCTGAGCAGAGGCTCGGGTTCTGCGGTACGCACCGCAGGGTCGAAGTAGGCGGCGGCGGCCACGCTGGCGACGGTGATCCCGGCGGGCTCGTCGCCGGCCACATGCACGATCCCGTCGGTGATGTCCAGATCACTCTCGGACGCTTCCAGCAGGTGACCGGCTAACCGCAGTAGCTTGGACCGCACGTCCTCGGATGCGAGGACCACCGCTCCGCCTGTCACGACGGCAGTGCGCGAGGCACGGGTACCTGCGATACTGGGTGGGGTGGCGTCGGTGTCGTCACTCCGCACCTCGACGGTTTCCGGAGGAATGCCCAAGGTGGCGGACGCTAGTTGTGCCAGCGTCGTCTCGTGACCCTGGCCCTGGGAGGGTGTTCCGACCGCCACGGTCACGTGTCCGGTGGAGTCCATCGTGACGCGGGCGGCATCGTGGGAGGCGAAGGCCCAGTGGGACTGGGCCGCGCCGGCGCTACCCCATCCGTTCGGTTCGACGTACGGGCTGATGCCGATCCCGCGCCGGCGCGGGTAGGTGTCGCGTTCTTGCTTCCGGCGGAACGAGTGGTAGCGGGCCATGTCAAGGGCCATGTCAAGGGATTCGCGGAAGGATCCGCTGTCATAGACCATGCCCGTGACGTTGGTGTAGGGCGTTTCCTCCGATCGGATCATGTTCCGGCGCCGCAGTTCCGCCGGGTCCCATCCTTCCTCCCGGGCGATGTGATCTATGAGCAACTCGCGGGCGGTGTGCGAGGCGGTCCATCCCACCCCTCGGTACGGGGAGGCCGGCGCCTTGTTGGTGAGGACGGCCGAGATGTCGCATTCGAAGTACTCGATCCTGTACAGGCTCGGCGCCAGCAGCGCCGACAGATACGGTTCGATTAGTGCGCTGGCGCTGTTGTGAGAGTATGCCCCCGCATCCCCGATGACTTTGGCCCGCATGGCCCGGAAGCGGCCCGCCTCGTCGACGGTCATCTGCAGTAACACGATCTGTTCCTTGGCCTGCGGGGCGGCGACCAGATTCTCGCGCCGGTCCTCGACCCACCTCACGGGACGCTCCAGCGCCATCGATGCAAGGGCCACCGCTACCTCCTCCGGTGCGGCCGGGATCTTCTGGCCGAAACCGCCTCCCACGTCGGGGACGATCACCCGCACCTTTGCCTCGGGGAGGCCGGTGCTGAGGGCCAGGCGCCGGCGCAACAGGTGATGCCCCTGGGTAGAGGACAAGACGGTCAGCCGCCCCCGGCCGGCGTCGTAGGAGGCAAGGCATCCGCGTGTTTCCATGGGAACCGCGGTCGCCCGTCCCCCATGGAACTCGGATCGGTACACGCGGTGGGCTGATGCCAACTCCTTCGCCGGATCCCCGAAACGCTTCACTTCGCTGAAGACGACGTTCGAGCCGAGTTCGGGAAACAACAGCGGAGCCCCGAAGCAGGCGGAAGAGCGTGCATCCGTGACGGCAGAAAGCTCCTCGAGGTCGACGGACACGAACTCCGCCCCGTCCTCGGCCGCGTAGCGGTTCTCCGCCACCACGAGGGCGATCGGCTCGCCGACGTAGCGGACCCGATCCACGGCGAGGGGTGGCTGTGGGGTCTTGACGAGTCCCTCGATGGCTACTGCATCCACCAGTGGAGCGTGATCGGGGAGCGTCGCCGCCGTGAGCACGGCCCGAACACCGTCCAGACCCAACGCTCCTTGCCGATCGACACCACGCAGGAGCGCATGTGCGATCGGCGATCTCACGAAGGCTGCGTCGAGGGTCCCGGGGAAGCGAACATCGGCCAGGTACTCGCCCGATCCGGTGAGAAGCCGAGGATCCTCTCGCCGGACAAGCGGCTCGCCGATCAACTCGGCCATTCGTTCCCGGCATTCATCCAACATGGGCGTTTCGGGACACCAACCATTATTCCGCGCCGTGGAAACCTGTTCATCCCCTCCACATGGCATGTCTTGACCGGCTTTGCAGCCGAACTGGTCACAGCAAGCTAGTTTGCAGACAGACCATTTGTATAAGCTCGCCCGGCGAGTACTTCGCCCCGATCCTACAGGAGGCACATGTCCCGAACTCTGATAACGGGAAGCTCCGTGGTGGCGAACGGCCACTTGGGCACGATAACGGACGGTGCTCTGGTGGTCGAGGACGGGATCATCACCGAGGTGGGGGGTCGGGCCAACCTTGAGGCGCACGGCCCATTCGAAGCAGAGTTGGGCGGGCCCGACCGGATGATCCTTCCCGGTTTCGTGAACGGGCACTACCACACCGAATGCTGGACCGCCCCCGGGCTCCTAGGGAGCCTGTTCGAGTTGGACAACCTCTACATGGGTTCGGGGCTCATCGACACCACTGAGGAAATCATCGAGCTATTGGCCACCTACGGGCTGATCCAAGCCGCCAAGGGTGGACAGACCACCCTGGTCGACACTTTCTACGGTCGGCCCTGGATACATCTGCTGGGGGCCGAGGCCGCTCTCCGGGCTTACGATACGGTCGGGCTGCGCGTGGCGCTCGGGATCACGATGCGGGATCAGAACACCTACACGCATGAGGATGACGAGAAGTTCCTGGCCCGCCTCCCGGCCGCGATTGCGGAGGAGGTGCGGGACTCGCCCCTCGGCTACGCGTGGCCGATCGATGATCAGTTCCAGGTGTTTGATCGGCTGTACCGCGAGTGGGATGGGCGCAGGGGACGTTCCCGCATCATTCTGGCCCCGGACTGGACTCCGGTCTGCTCGGACGATCTGTACCGGCGCTGTCGCCGGGCGGCGGATGAGTACGGCACGACGATCACTACTCACGCTCTGGAGACCCGCGCGGAGTTGATGTGGACTGTGGAGAACGTGGGTCCGTCGGGGATGCGCCGTCTTGAGGAACTCGGACTACTCGGTGAAGACGTTACGCTGTCCCACTTCGTGTGGGCCACCGACGAGGACATCGCGGTCGTAGCGGGAAGCGGAGCGGTGCCCGTGCATTGCCCTGGTTCGAATCTTCGTTCCTCCACGGGGATCTGCCGGGTCCGGGACATCCTCGCCGCCGGCGGTTCGCTCAGCATCGGCACCGATGGGATCGCGTCAGGGGATCGGGAAGACTTCGTCGGCGAGGTGAGGCTGGCGAGCTACCTTCAGCGGGACGCCGGTGATCTCACCGGGGGCCGTATCCCCGGGGAGACACTGCTCCGAGCCGCCACCGAAGGCGCCGCCTTACCGGCGGGGTTCGGAGGTGAGATAGGAACGTTGGCACCCGGTTACCAGGCCGATCTCATCTGCTTCCGCACGGACCGGATCGGTTTCCCCGCCGCCCGGTACGCCAGGACTCCTGCACCGGATCTCCTCGTGGAGCGGGCCGACGCGAGCGACATAGAGTTCGTCACGGTGGGTGGTGAGATGGTGGTCCGGGACGGAGAGGTCCTGCTAGTAGACGAACAGCGGATCATCGACCGTATCAACGAGCTCGCAGAAGATCTCTACAAACCCACCGCGGAGGCCCGCCGCCGACGGGAACTGGCCGATCTCATGACAACCCACATAGAGGAGATATGCCGGCGCTGGTACCGGATACCGGTCCGGCGTCCGGCCTCCATCATGAACACCCGAAGCGCGCCGGGTGCGTGAACAGCCGGGAAGAAGAGGACTCTTCGAGCACCGCCGCGCATTAGGGACTGCGGGACTAGGAGTAGCGGACCAGGCTCCGGATGCCCTCACCGCGTTCGAACTGGTTGAGGGCCGCATTGATGTCTTCCTGGCCAATCTCAGCGGTTATCAACTCCTCGACCAGCAGCCTCCCGGCGCGGTAGAGGTCGACGTAGCGAGGAATGTCGAAGGCCGGCCGTAGCGAGCCGTAGTAGCAGCCGAGGAGCTTGCGCTCGTCGAGCAGGAGAGTCATGTCTATCGAGACATCGGTTCCGTACGGCGCGATCCCGACCTGCACCGCCGTCCCACCGCGACGGAGGGACCTCACAGCGGTCGCCACGGTTTCCGGATGGCCGATCGCTTCGACGGCCAGATCAACTCCCATGCCACCGGTCATCGCGATGAGGGCTTCCGCGGTGTCCTCCTCAGCGGCGTTAACTGTGTGGGTAGCGCCGAACCGGCGAGCCGCTTCGAGCTTCTCCTCGTTGATGTCCACGGCGATGATCTTGCCCGCCCCTCTGAGCCGAGCCCCTTGGAGGGCGTTGAGGCCCACACCTCCGCACCCGATCACCGCCACGCTGTCGCCCAACTGCACGTTGCCGGTGTTGACGACCGCACCGATCCCGGTGGATACGGCACACCCGATGACCGCCAGCGGGGCTAGGGGCACATCGTCGGGTACCCGAATGGCTGCCGAAGCGGGTACGGTGACTAGCTGCGCGAAGGTCGAGAGCATCAGGTGGTGGCTGATCGTCGTGCCTTCGAGGCCCGTGAAACGGCTGGTTCCATCGTGGAGTTGTCCCGCGTAGGAGGGTCCGATGGCGGTCATGCACAACGCGGGATTCCCGGTTGCGCAGTAGTTGCAGGCGCCGCACGGCGACACCCATGAGAGCACGACCCGGTCGCCGACCTGGACGGTGGACGGTCCGTATCCGACCGCGGTCACGATCCCGGCGCCTTCATGACCGCAGATGATCGGTAGGTTCACCGGGATGTGGCCCTGGACGATATGTAGATCGCTGTGGCACACCCCGCTCGACACCATCTTCACCGAGACCTCGTTGGACTTGGGTGCCTGAAGTTCCACATCCTCGACGACCAACGGGGTGTTGAACTCGTGAAGTACCGCCGCTTTCGTTCTCATTCCCGATCCTCCATCTCCAGTGGTACCCGTACCACAAGGTAGCCTCGGTAAGGGTACGGGACGCGGACCGTGAAAGGAGCACTGCGAATGAAGTACGGGATAGGCGCCGTCAACTCCCTCCTGATCGATGATCCCACCGCCGTGCGTGACATCAGCCAGGCTGCCGAAGACCTCGGCTTTGACTTCCTGACCTTGATCGATCACGTCCTGCTCGCCTACCCGGCAGATGACGGAACGCCCCGGGCGCACTACCCCGCCCGGACCCCCTACCACGACATCCTGGTGGCGCTGGGCTTTCTGGGAGGCGTGACCAACCGCATCGCGCTGCGTTCTGCCGTGGTGATCCTGCCCCAGCGCGGTCCCGCGGTGGTGGCCAAGCAAGCCGCGGCGGTGGATAGCCTGTCAGGCGGGCGCCTCGAGTTGGGCCTGGGGATCGGATGGCACCGGGAGGAGTACGACGCGTTGGAGGTTTCCTTCACCGAACGGGGCCGGCGCATGGACGAGGGCATCGAGCTCATGAAGCTGCTGTGGACCCGTGACCGGGTTGACTTCGAGGGGGACTTCTACACTGTCGACGGCATGGGCATGGAGCCCAAGCCGGTGACCGAGCCGCATCCGCCTCTGTGGTTTGGCGGTACGACCCCACCGGTATTCCGCCGGGTGGTCGAGCACGGTGTCGGGTGGCTGTCGAGACCTGTACAGACGGTCGAGCAGATCGGCGCCGCGTGGGGGGAGATATGCCGACTCGCGGCCGCATCGGGTCGGGACGCGGACACACTGCGCCTCCACGTCTCGGTGGGTCTGGGTCCGGAGGAGAGTACCGATCAGATCATCGCCAACGTTCGTAGGATGGTCTCCGTGGGGGCTACCGATGTCTCGTTCTTCACCAGCTACATGCCCGGGATCCACTCCGCCGCGGATCACATCGCTCAACTGGAGCGGGCCATGTCCGAGGTCGTGCCGGAGGTGCGGCCCGGCTGAGTCGATCTCATCCGCGGGGGAACGACCGATCGACGAGGGGCCGCGCCACGGTCCATGTCATCGGAGACGGCTCAGACCGGCCAGGCGCTCTCGTTGTAGGCCATATCCCAGAACATCTGCTCCAATCGGCTACTGGTGCGGAAGATGTCCTGTATCCGGGCAAGTTCCGACTCGCTCATCCCCGCGCAAAGGTTTTCCAGCTTCGCTTTCACCTCGTCCAGCGTGTCCCAGTACTCCTGCCCGCCGAAGAACTCGATCCAGGGCCGGTAGACTTGATGGTCCGGAGCGTCGGGGAGGCGTTCCTTACCGATCTCCCCGTAGCTCCACGCACACGGAGTCAGGGATGCCATGATTTCAGCGGCCCTACCCTCGTAGGCCACGGTCAGCATGTGCCGCGTGTAGGCGAGGGTTGCGGGCGCCATGGTGGTCGCCTCGGTCGCATCCGGAACTATTGCCCGTACCTCGGCGAGTAGCTGGCGGTTCTTGGGTAGTTCGAAGTCGACTATGTTGCTCACGATGGCGACGAAATCTCGCATGGTGTCCTCGTCGTCGGCTTTGGCCACCCCGAGCGCCATCGCCCTGGCCAACTCCCTCAGGAAGACGATGTTCTGGCCGATGTAGAAGGCGAACTTGCGTTCCGGAAGGGTGCCTGCGGCCATCTCCGCCACGAACGGATGGTTGTGCAACTCATGCCAGATTTCCTGGCAACCGTCTCTCAGCGTCTCGCATACGCTCGTCATCGACTGTCACCTCCCTCCGCCCCGAGCCCCGCCCGCAAAGTCGAGCGGTCCGGTGGTCGTGTTGTATTCGTAGCCGGGCGCCATCGGCTCCTCCGCCCACGGACGGTAGAAGTCGAACAGGTACGGCTCCACCTCGAACGCCAACTCGGCCCACCGGGTCCAAGGCGCCTCCAGGTTGAACAGCCCCTTCTCGATCTCCTCGTTGTACTCGTCCCGGATCTTCTGCTCGTTGAGGGTGGTGATCTCGCCGTTGTCGAGCAACACCTTGCCCGCTACCAGTACCGTCTCGATATCGGTGCCGTCGGCCCGGTCGAGGATCACGTCGAGAACCGGAGTCACGTAGAACCGAGCCGGTGTGTCGAAGACCCGCTTGCGGTCGAGGATCAGCAGGTCGGCGTCCTTGCCTACAGCCAGGCTGCCGATCCGGTCTTCGGCGCGGGCGGCTCTGGCGCCATAGGTTGCCGCTGATCGCAGAAGGGCCTCGGAGTTGAGCCGGCCATGCTCGGGCTCCGGTCCTCTGGGCAACCGCTGGAGGTAGGCGCCGAGGCGGACCTCCTGCAACATGTCGTCGCGGTCGGAGAACGAGATGGTGTCGGTACCGAATGCCAGCCCTCCACCTGCGTCGAGTATGTCACGCACCCGACACACGCCGGTACTCAGGCGTAGGTTCGAGCCGGGGTTGCTGGCCGCCACGGCCCCGCTGTCGGCCAGGATCTCTATGTCACGATCCGTGGCCCACACGAAATGGGACAGCGAGACATCCGGTCCCAATAGTCCGATATCATGGAGTCGTTGCATGCCGGTGACGCCGTACCTTTTGATGTTGTACTGCATCTCGGATCGGGTCTCCAGGCAGTGCGTCATGATTCCGGTGCCATATTCGGTGGCCACAGCCCTGCACCGCCGGTAGAGATCATTCGAGACCGCCGGGGTCCAGTCGGGCGCCAGCAGAACCCGGAGCCGGTCGTCGCGGCGGTCCCATGTGGCGGCGGCGTCCTCGTAGGCCGCGATGACATCGTCGCTCGGAAGGGCGTAACCCATCGGGGAGTTGCGAACCTCGTCCGCCAGATCGGGAGGCAGGCGCTTCAGGAAGTCCTCGTTGGCCTCGTGGACGTAGAGGTTTTCATCGCGCAACGTGATCCCGAGTGCGGTACGCATGCCGAGGTCCTCGTACGCCTGGAGAGCGTTGTCCATGCCGAAGTTCTTCGGACCGGGTCGGCCGTAGAAGGCGTCGACGGTGGTGGTGATTCCTCCCCTGAGCGCAGTCATAAGGGTGACGAGGATCGCCTTGTACATGATCTCCTCGTCCATCGGCTTGAACACCGGATGAACGTAGATGTTGGCCCGCTCGAACAGCATCTCCCAGAGACCGGGACCGAGCGCCGACTCGGAGTGAAAATGGGAGGCTACGAAGCCGGGCATGACGAAGTGGTCCGGGGAACCGAGAATGCGATCGAATGGACCTCTGGCCTCCAACTCGGCTCTCGGTCCGGAAGCGACGATCTTCTTGCCTTCGACGATCAGCGCGCCTTCGGGGATGAATGCCTCCTGGGCGAGCGTCACTACCGGATTTCCTACGACGAGATATCTTGACATGTGTCCCCGACCTTTCGCCTCGCGGGTGTCCAGAACCGGCGCAGGTGTTAAGCGGTGCCCGGCGAACCGGTTCGGGCCGTCCTGGGGAGTTTACTTCGCGTCGCCTTCCGGTGCCGGGGGCGCGGATCGAAATGGCCCTCCGTTCGGAATGCGGTTCCGTAAGTAGGCTACGCCGTAGACCACCGATAAGAAGGAAGCCTTCCCATGCAGATCGACATGCATACCCATGTGCTCGCTCTTTCGGTCGATCCGGAGTTCACAGTCCGCTACGGGCGGGAGGGTTCCCTCTGTATATACCGGAGTTCCGGGTCAGTTCCCTCTCATCGCATGCCGACCGAGGAGGAGTGGGAGGCGAGCGGCTTCTCACGCAAAGGTTGGCCGGTGATCGGCGGGGTCGAGTCCAAACGGGACCACCCCGGGTTCGACAAGATCGTCCTCCTCTCGGTGTCCCCCCAGTGGCTAGACGGACGGCTGATAGGAACCGTCGATCCGACCGGCGTGACGGGTGTCGACGGACCTCCGGATCCCGAGAAGTGCAACGACTACATAGCCGCGCTCGTCTGCCAGGACCCCGATACCTTCGTCGGTTTCGCATCTGTCAACCCGGCCTACAAAGGTCCGAAGGCGGCAGTCGAGGAACTCACGAGGGCGGTCCGCGAGCTAGGGCTCTCCGGGGTGAAGCTCTACCCGATGTACCAGCACTGGTCGCCCGACGACCGCGACCTGGGATTCCCGATATACCAGTGTGCCCTCGACCTGGGAATCCCCGTCATGTTCCACCAGGCGGGCTCGACCCGGATCGATGCCTCCCTGGGTCTGGGCAGGCCGGCGCTGCTCGACGATATCGGCCGGGAGTTCCGTGATCTGACCGTCATCATCGCCCACATGGGCATTCCGTGGCAGGACGAGGCATTGTTCCTGCTCACCAAGCATCCAAACTTCTACGGTGAACTGTCATACCTCATCGCAGCTCTCAGCCCGAGGGAGTTGTTCTCCTTCCTGCACAAGGCGGAGCCGTTCTTCGTGCCCTTGGAGAAACTGTTCTTCGGTTCTGATTACCCCGGGTTCCTGTACGACCCGGTAGTACTGCGCGAGAAGCTGCTCGCGCTCAACGATCACGCCGAACCGCTGGGCCTCGACCCCATCCCGCAGCACAAGCTTGGGGGCATCATGGGTGCCCACGCGGCTGCAGCCTTAGAATGGTGAGCCAGCCGCCTCCTTTTGCAGTCCGACAAGCGATGTCGCTCCCCGTACGACCTTTTGCGGGAGCGGGGTCGCTCTTCGCATCCTGCCAATCGGTATATTGAAGCCCGTATCCAGGTTCGTGCCCGGCAGCAGACACTGTGACAGTTGACGGACGCTCTTACACTACGAAGCGAGGTAGCCAGATGAATGGAATCTACATGAGGTCGAAGCGCCCCTTTCCCCAACTCTGTTCGCCGGCTTCTCTCTGCCTAGCGTTTGTCCTGGTAGCCGGTGCTCTCCTGCTTGCCTCTAAGCCTCTACCGGCCGAGGCCCAGGAACAAGCAGAGTGCGAACCGGTCGATCTCGGGATCCTCGGTGACGATGCGGGTAGCGAACTCCTGGTAGACGGGAGATGGACGACCGAAGACTGCGATTGGCGGTTCCGTCTGGATACCGACGCTCACGTTTACCGTTTCCGGCTGGATGTGGGTGGCCGGGTCAGGATCGAACTCCTATCCGACAGCGCAGACTCCCATCTGGCTCTATTCAGCGAGGATGGTCGAATCCTGAGCGAGGATGACGACGGAGGGCCCGCTCCGCTCGACTCCCTCATCGAGCGAGACCTCGAAGCAGGTGATTACCTGATCGAGGCGACGAAGATCGGCGGGCGGGCCCGTGGGCCGGGCAACTTCGAACTCCGTATCCTGCGTGTGGGCGGCTGCGCAGCGACCGATCTGGGCACGCTCGAACCAGGCAAGGAACTCATCGCCGAGGGAGACTGGAAACTCGAGGATTGTGGCGCCCTCTACGTCCAGCGACGGCCCGCTCACCGCTATCGCTTCGAACTGTCCCAGGACGCCTGGGTTCGAATCGACCTGACCTCCTCGCAGGGCGACCCGGTGCTTCTGCTGCTGTCGCCCGACACCGGCCTGATCGACATAAACGACGACGACGGGGCCGGGGTCAACTCGCGGATCGAGAAGCACCTCACGGCCGGTACGTATCTGGTCGAAGCGACAACCTACCGGCATCGCAACCGGTTACCGGCATCCGAAGACTTCCGGCTCGTCGTGAAGCTGGTGGAGCCGGACGCGTTCTACCTGAAGGTCGAAGACGTACACATTCCGGATGTCGTGATCGCAAACGAGCCACTGATCGTTAACTATCGGGTTGGGAATGTCGGGCTCAGCGACCTTCCCGAAGGTATGACGGCTACTGTCCTCATCTACGCGGCGGGCAAACGGGACACGACCGGGACCATCGCGGCGTCGGACGGACACTGGACCGCGTCGGCCTCCTACCATTCCGGTTCCCCGACGATGGATGCCGGCAGCATCGCGATCGACGCGATACGACCGTCCGAGATCACCCTGACCAGCGCAGGACGCTCATGGATATACGTGGTGGTCGCCACCTACAACGAACTGGGGGAGGAGATCGGATGGCACGGCATCTGGAGGAACATCACGGTCCTGAGCGGTCCGGTCTTCGATCCGGTCACCGTGACGGTCGACGGCGAGCCGTACCAGGTCTCGGCAGCGGAGGAAGGTGAGGGCCGTGTAGAGGTCTCGGTCAGCTCTCCGGAGGATCCGGATTCCTGGGTAGACCCATCTACGAGGGCGAAGGCCACCTACGCGGCAGGCGTACACACACAGGTGCTTGACAGCGTGTTCGAGCGGCCCGTGATCGCGGCGCTGAGGGATCGGGGCAGGAAGCCGTCCCAGCTGGGACTAGCGCAGCCGACCGACCTGACCAGCCCGACGTCCGACGCTCTGCTAAGCGCACTCGCGGATGGATATTCGGCCAGGATCGCCGCTTCGGGCCTGGCCGAGCGGATTGCCGCCGCCGAGATGATCAACCCGGTGTCCGTCGAGTCCCTGACCCTTGCCGCCGCCGAGGCTGAATGGGCGAAGTACCTGGCATACGAGGCTTCCTGGATTGCTCTCCGGGACCGGATGGCCGCCGGTGACGCGCTGTCCTTCGCCGAGGCACTTGCCCTCCATTCCCAAGTCGCCTACGTGGAGCGGATCGTGGCCGCCGCGGTCAACGCCGGCGACGTCGTGAACGCAGCCCGTGCCGCCGAATCGGGCTGGCAGGACCGCGCTGTCATGTCCCTGGTGGCCGAGGTCGTCGAGCAGGCATCATGTACCTTGGACGCGGGGTCCCTGCGTTCCGCTCTCGAGGAGACAGGGGTCGCCGATGTCGACAGCCTGCTCGCTCTCGATGCGGAGATGCGGGCAGCGGTGGCGATCCATGGCCCGGCAGTCGACAGTGCTGTCTGCGACGTGATGGCTGCCGACAGGGCCAACTCGCTATTCCAGCGAGGTCTCACGATCAGGCCGGGGGCGATACCTGAGTTGGTGGCGCCGAGGCCACCCGCCGAATCACCGCCCATCCGGTTGAGGATCCTGGCCCGGCTCGGAAGTGACGGCCGGATCGAGCACGCGGTCGAGATGGCCGACGGAGAGCGCATCCTCCCGACGAGACGCTTCCTGCCGGCCTCCTCAGACCGGGATGCCTGGAGTCTGAGCAGCGATGTCGAATTGGACGGCGTCGCCATCGGCGAGGTCCGTACTCGACGCCTTACCGACGGGCGGGTGGAGTTGACGTTCAGACCCGCCGAAGGTGACCCGATCGTTCCGGAACTCCGCTACCTCCCCGCCGATGTACCAGCCGGTGTATGGCTGCAGAGCAGCGAGATTGAAGTCCCGACGCCTGGGTCGATGCTGGAGTAGGCGCAGCCTGGCGTTGCGCAAGCGGAGCGAACGGTGCGGTGAGACCCGGCCCTGCAGACTCGGCGGGGGTATTTCTCCCGTGTCACGACGGCGGTCCCTGGACGCGGCGGTGTAGGCCGGTGCCGACGCAGGTAGCCACACCCGCGGTGATCCGGCGTTCGGTTGGGTCCTGTGTGTTTCTGACCGGGCTGCCGACCACTGACCTGGTGGCTGGTTCCGGCGTCTATGCGGCGGGTGTTTTCTCCGAGGATCTGGTTGATCTGGTGTTGGGGATGCGGTAGCCGAGTTGTTTGGCCCACTCCGGGAGCATGCGGAATTGGTCTACCCATTGTTTGAGGGTGAGTGATACCTCGATTCCGGCCATGTCGGATCCGAAGAGGATGCGGACGGGTAGGTCGCGTTCTTGGAGGAACCGGTAGAGGGGGTAGACGACCTTTTCGTCGTCGGGGTAGAAACCGTTGGTGGAGTAGAGCTTGAGGCCGATGGCGCCCCATTGGTCTACTGCGGTGGTCAGTATTTCGAGGGCGTTGGGCCGTCGGGGGTTGACTCCGCAGAAGGTGTAGAGCCGGCCGGGGTGCGGCGGGTGGCTTCGGCGCATAGCCGGTTCTTCTCCTCGATGGGTATGACGCCTTCCTCGCCGAGGCCTACACCGTGGTCCATGGGCATCATCACCGAAGCGTCCACCCCGGCCTCGTCCATACGAGCCACCGCCTTATCACCGGTCACGTCCGTGGCCTGGGCCACGCTGGCGTGGAGGTAGGAGGGATCCGACTTGGGTGGTTCGTACCAGCGAACCTGACGGGCCCACGATGCGTCCATACCGGAGCGGAGGTTCACAGGGTTCCAGTCGTCGCCCCTGATGTGCATGTGGCAGTCCACCACCTGCGGTTGCGTCATGCTGTCCACCCCCCGTCGAGGATCAGGTTCTGCCCGGTCATATAGAGCTCATGTCCGAAATGAGGAACAGCACCGCGCCGACCATCTCCTCCGGCCGGGCCAACCGGCCCATCGGGGTGCGCCGGACGATGGTCGAACGGTTGTCCAGGTTTGCCAGGAAGTCGCGGGTCATATCGGTCTCCACCCAGGCGGGGCTCACGCAGTTCAACCGTACCTTCGGCGCCCACTGTTCGGCGAGCACGGCACTCATGTGGATCATCGCAGCTTTGCTCGCGCTGTAGGCGGCCTGGGCGCCGTCGCTCACCACACCCGAGAGGGATGCGATGCTCACGATGGAGCCCCCGTCGCCATCGAGCATGCGGCGGCCGACTTTCCTGGTGAGAAAGAAGGCGCCTCGCAGGTTGACATCGAACACCGCGTCCCACTCGGCGGGGGTGATGTCCAGGGCGGAGGAGCGGTTGGTGGTACCGGCGCAGTTGACCAGGCTGTCCAAGCGCCCCCTCCAGTGCCAGGCGTCTTCCACGGCCGCTTCCATCGCATCGAGGTCCGAGATGTCGGCGACGAGAGGTAGGAACGTTCCATCGGAAGCCGCGATCTCCTCACCGAGACCGTGGAGGGCATCGGCGGATCGTGACATCCCGATCACCGACGCGCCCGATGCGGCAAGGCCTAGGAGGGTGCTGAGAAACCCCGTACAAAGGGGTTCGACCGTTAACCCGCAACTCTCTGACCAGGCGGTTTGCCAACCACCGAACCCCGTAAGATTCGTTTTTCAGCACTCTCCTAGGGCTACGTCCCGGCCGATTCCCCGGCTCGCGCCCACCACCAGCGATGTGGTGCCGTCAAGGTCGGGTCGCATGGCGGCTGACAGTCCGGAACGCCCCAAGCGCGCCTCCCAACCTCGGTAAGCTGGCGTCCTGACCGATCCAGCAAGGGAACCCTAATGGCCGTCTTCGAGGAGTACGAGAACTACGACGCACTTGGCTTGGCAGGTCTCGTCCGTGACCGCCTTGTGACCGCTGACGAGTTGGTCGACACGGCGCTGGATCGGATCGCGGCGCGGAATCCCGAGGTGAATGCGGTCATCCACCTGATGGAGGACGCCGCCCGTTCCGCGCTAGCACGCGGGCTTCCTGCCGGGCCGGTGTCGGGCGTTCCGTTCATGCTCAAGGACCTCCACGCGTTGTGCGCCGGGGAGCCCACCACCAACGGATCCCGCCTCTTCCGGAGGAATGTGGCCGATCACGACAGCACCATCATCGCTCGTTACCGGCAGGCCGGACTGCTGCTGGTCGCAAAGACCAACACGCCCGAACTCGGGATAAGCGGCACGACGGAACCCGTTCTGCACGGACCGACCCTGAACCCGTGGGACAGGTCACGCAGCCCAGGTGGTTCGAGCGGGGGAGGGGCGGCCGCAGTCGTCACCGGCATGGTCCCTGTCGCCCAGGCGACCGACGGGGGAGGCTCGATCCGCAGCCCGGCTGCCAACTGCGGGCTGTTCGGCTTGAAGCCCACCCGGGCCAGGACCCCGGCGGGCCCCGACGCCGGGGAAGGATGGAGCGGCCTGGCGACCTACCACGTCGTTTCCCGCACCGTGCGGGACAGCGCCGTCTTCCTCGACGTGGCCCAAGGACCGGAACCCGGGGATCCGTATGTAGCGCCCGTACCTGATGGCGACTTCCTGTCCGAGGTCGGCGAGTACCCCGGCCGGCTCCGTGTAGCTTTATGGACCGAGGGGCTCCATGGCGAGCGTATCGACCCGGAATGTGTGCTGGCTGCTGAACGGGTCGCCGGCATGCTGAGCGATCTGGGACACTCCGTCACTCCCGCTGTCCCGCCGGTTTCCGGGGCCGAAATCCGCACCGCGATCCAGACGATCCTGGTAGCCCACACCGCCAACCATGTCGATCTGCGCCTCAAGGCCCTGGGCCGGACGCTGCGTCCCGACGACTTGGAGAATGTCACCCGCCTGGCTGCGGAGGAGGGGCGGCGTCTCGCGGCACGCGAGTACGCCAACGCCTTGCTCATGGCTCATCGAACGGGCCGCCGCCTGGCCGGCTTCTTCAACGAGTACGACATCATCCTGAGTCCGACCCTGGCCGATCCGCCGCTCCCGCTCCGCGGCCTTGACATGATGGGAGACGACTTGGACGGCTACATGGAGCGGATGTGGGATCACATGGCCTTCACCCCGCTCTACAACCTGAGCGGATGCCCCGCGGCGAGCCTCCCCATGCACATGACCCCCGACGGGCTCCCCGTAGGTGCCCAGATCGGCGCCGCCTTCGGAAACGAGGCCCTGCTGTTCCGCCTCTCCTCCCAACTCGAGGAGACCCACCCCTGGCGGGATCGAAGACCCCGGGAGGAACCGTAGCCACTTGTACACGACCGGTCTATATCTGAAAGCGACATGGATGAGACCAATACCATGGTTACAACCTGCAAACTCTTGAGGTTGAACTGGGAATGTGCGACGCCACATGTTTGGCACCAGCGCGAAGATCGGTCATGTGAGCAGGCTGCGCGGCTACTAGCCACGATTCCGCGGCAGCGCAGTATGTGCATGGCGGGAGGACGTCGAGTCGGGTATGTCGGGACCAGTGCAGCCGCGGGTTGCTGAAAGAATGCAAGAGTCTTGTCACATACGTTGTGCATAATGGATCGTATGAGAGTTGATACGGCTCGGGTGGTTGGCGATGCTGATCTAGTTGCCGGGGTGGAGAGCTGTCGGGTGCGTTACTCACCAGGCGGCAAGCCGGGGCGACTGGGTCAGGTTTTTACACCGATGGAGGTTGCCTCGTTACTTTCGGGCATGTTTGAGGTTCCTTCCGGGCGCGCTCGGGTGCTGGATCCGGGCGCCGGAGTGGGGTCGCTTACGGCTGCTCTAGCCGCGCGGGCAGCCGTCGAGAAGTGGAATGTGAGTCTGGATGTGACAGCCGTGGAAGTGGACTCGGGCTTGTTGGATCCGCTTGAGTCCACGCTTGAACAGTGCAGACGTACGCTCCCGTCGCTGACCGCGCGGGTTCTCACCGCAGATTTTGTGGAGTGGGGATGTAGCCGGCTTGATAGCGTTTTGTGGAACACCGAGCGTGAGTGGTTCGACTTGGCGATTCTCAACCCTCCGTACGCGAAACTCGGCACCCGATCACGAGAGGCTGCGGCGTTGGCGCGTGTGCGTATAAAGGCGCGGAACCTGTACGTTGCGTTTGTTACGTTGTCGCTTCGTTTACTGAAACCCGGGGGACAACTGGTCGCGATCATTCCTCGGAGCTTCTGCAACGGTCCGTATTTTCGGGCATTTCGCACTGAGTTGCTGGACTCGGCTGCGGTTAGACGTGTTCATGTGTTTGAAGCGAGGGACCAGGCGTTTCGGGATGCAGGAGTGTTACAGGAGAACGTCATCGTTCATCTTGTTAAGGAGGGGAGGCAAGGCGAGGTTCGCATTACATCTAGTAAAGGGGACGGACAGGGGCCGGTGTCGTCTCGGTCTGTACCGTTCACCGATGTTGTTCGTCCGGACGATCCTGATCGGTTCTTCCGTTTGGTAACCGACAGTGCAGAGCGTGACTTGGCGGATCGCGTGTACTCGCTCTCCGGTAATCTGGATAGATTGGGAGTGTCGGTCTCGACCGGTCGAGTGGTCGACTTCCGAGTGCGTCCGTATCTTCGACTTCAGCCGGGGGAGGGGACCGTACCACTCATCTATCCGCTTCACATGCGGGACGGACGTATTCGGTGGCCGGTGTCGCCGGGCAGGAAGGCCAATGCACTGGTTGCGAACGACGCCACGCGGCGGCTGTTGCTGCCGGCCGGTAACTATGTGTTGGTCAAGCGGTTCTCTTCCAAAGAGCAGCGCCGTCGTATCGTAGCCTCGGTCCTTGCTGCCGACGATCTGCCTGACGAAACCGTCGCGATCGAAAACCATGTCAATGTGTACCACCGTGGCGGGGGTTCGCTGCCGATTGATCTGGCCCGGGGGATTGCCGCCTATCTGAACTCGACGATTGTTGATAGGTTCTTTCGACATTTCAATGGCCATACACAGGTCAACGCGACGGATCTCCGTTCGCTTCGCTACCCCACCACCGATCAACTCACCTCCCTTGGCGAAGAAGCGTCCGGTATGAGCCATCTCCAGACGGAAATCGACGCGACGGTGTCTCGGCACATCCAAGAACTGGCAGGTAGCTGATAAGTGGCTACCGTTCCTGAGGCAATCGATGCACTCAGACGACTGGGGTTCCCTCGCGCTCAACGGAACGACCGATCCGGGCTAGTGCTGTTGGTCTTACTTGATCTAACCCCTAGCAAGGAGTGGTCCGAAGGGTCCGCCCCGCTCCGAGGTGTCACCGAGAGTATGAACTTCATAGCTATGCACTATGGAAAGGAATATGCTCCTAACACACGGGAGACAGTACGTCGCCAGACCCTGCACCAGTTCCTAGCCGCTGATCTGGTCACGAAAAACCCGGACGAGCCCGAGAGGCCGGTCAACAGCCCTCATACGAAGTATCAGGTAACCGGGCTTGCTCTTAAGCTACTCCGCAGCTACGGCTCCGAGGCATGGGAAACGCAATTAGCTACCTACAGGGAAGAATTGGAGAGCTTAACGGAACGATGGGCTAGGGAACGTGAACAGAGGCTCATACCTGTCGTCCTTCCCGATGGCGTCACCCTCGCGTTATCACCAGGACTCCACAATACGCTAATAGGTCGTATCATTCACGACTTCTGCCCACGGTGGACGCCTGGGGCGGACCTTCTATATGTAGGTGATACCCAGGAGAAGTTAGCTGTATTTGACGAGGGGGCATTCAAGCAACTTGGTGTGACTATTGACGTTCACGGAAAGATGCCCGATCTTATTGTCCACTCGGCAGACAACAATTGGCTGGTATTGGTCGAGGCGGTGACCAGCCACGGACCAGTCGACGTGAAGCGCCGCGAAGAGCTCCAGGGAATGTTCAGTGGATCGACAGCCACGCTGATTTTTGTCACCGCGTTTCTCGACCGGCGTACTATGGCGAGGTTCACTGCTGGAATCTCATGGGAGACCGAAGTATGGGTCGCCGACGCACCTTCCCACCTAATTCACTTCGACGGAAAGCACTTGCTCGGTCCGGTCACTTCTTCCAGCTGATAGTGACGGATGTTAGATAGTTCCGTAGTTGTAAGTCGCCCACGGGTTAACCGGAGTGTCCGGGGAACCGGAAGGGTGGTTCATTCTACTGTCTCGGGTTCCGCTTCCTAGCCCCGATTCACTCATACTGATTGTTGCCCTGTTTGTTGGGGGGCTAACGGCGATCTTTGCGGGGAGGCGATCAATGGTTCGCCGTGCGGGTCGGGCGACGACGAGATTCCAAGAAGAATCGATCACGCAATGTCGCGGCGAAGTAGATCGCGGAGTGCTTCGATCTCTTCTTGGGTGTCAACATCGCCGGCGGCGATGGCGGCCCGGCCTAGTTCGATAGCTTCTACGGCAGTGGGGTCGGAGAGGACGGCGACGGTCTCTTCGATGGCTTCGAGGTCGGCTGTGCTTAGCACCACAGCTACCGGACGACCGTTTCGTGTCACGGTGACTCTCTCGTGTGTCGTGACGATCTCATCGACGACCTCGGACAGCTTTGCCTTGACCTCCGACAGGGGAAGAAACTTTGGCATGACCAGAATAATAGATGGGCGGCCCTCTGTGAGGTTCTATTACCGTTTTCTGTGTGATGTGCTCAGAGGGATCGGGCCTTTTGACTCCATTGGACTGAACTGACCACTGCTCACTGACCGCTGTTTCGGTGGTTGTCCAGTCGGTAGATGCGGCGGGTGTTTTCTCCGAGGATCTGGTCGATCTGGTGTTGGGGGATGCGGTAGCCCGATTGTTTGGCCCATTCCGGGAGCATGCGGAACTGGTCTACCCATTGTTTGAGGGTTAGGGATACTTCGATTCCGGCCATGTCGGATCCGAAGAGAATGCGGTCGGCGCCGATGCGGTCTCTCATCCAGACGATCTTGCGTACCAACTCGTCGGGGGAGATCCAATGCTGCCATAGGCTCATGTCGAGGTGGATGTTGGTTTTGTAGATGGCGACCGATATGGCTTCGTGGGCCCAGGTTTCGTAGCGAGCGGAGTGTCCGAGCACGAAGCGGAGGTCGGGGAAGTCCGCAGCGGCGGAGTCGACGTAGATGGGGTGTCCGTACTTCGATTTGTGGCGCCCGGCGGAGTGTCCCTGGTGGAGGAGGACGGGAAGGTCACGTTCTCGGAGGATCCTGTAGAGGGGGTAGACGAGTTCTTCGTCGTCGGGGTAGAAACCGTTGGTCGGGTATAACTTCAGGCCGACGGCGCCCCATTCGTCTACCGCCGTGGTCAGGATTTCCCCAGCGTTGGGTCGTCGGGGGTCTACCCCGCAGAAGGTATAGAGCCGTCCGGGGTGTCGTCGGGTGGCTTCGGCGCATAGCCGGTTCTTCTCCTCGATGGGTATGACTCCACTTTCGCCGAGGCCCACGCCGTGGTCCATGGGCATCATCACCGACACGTCTACCCCGGCCTCGTCCATGCGAGCCACCGCCTTATCACCGTTGCCGTCGCTCGACTCCCTCCAGGCTTGGACGAAATACTCGGGGTCGGACTTGGGTGGTTCGTACCAGCGAACCTGGCGGGCCCAGGACTCCGCCATTCCCGAAGAGATATTCATCGGGTTCCAGTCCGGCTCCATGATATGCATGTGGCAATCGACCACCAAGGCCATGGTCACTCCTCTCTCGAACCGACCGCCATCGGGGGTGGATGCTTTGCGTTGTACACCGCGGCCGGCTTGACAGGAATCCGGGCCCACCTGCGGTAGAAGTCGAGGACGTAGGGGTCTACTTCCCAACCCAGGCGGACCGATTCGGGGTCGGGATCGCTGCCCATGATGCGCAGAGCGGCTTCCGCAACTTGGTCCTTGATCCGGCTCCGGGAGACACGGGTGAACTCGCCGTCGTGGTACACGACTTCTCCCGCAACCATGACGGAGGCTACGTCATCGGAGGAGGCCCGGTCCAGGATCACGTCGAGCAGGGGAGTGGAGGCGAAACGTTCCTCCGGCCAGAACAGACGGTCACGGCTCAACACGACCAGGTCTGCCTCCTTGCCGACCTCGAGGGAACCCAGTTCGGACTCGAAGCGGATAGCGCGGGCACCGTTCTCCGCCGCGGCCCTCAGCACTCTCTCCGAGTCGAGGCGCCCGACCTCGAGCAGTCCGGGGGTTCTCTGGAGGTAGGCGGCCAGCCGGAGTTCCTGGAAGAAGTCCCCCGAGTCGGAAAAAGAGATGTTGTCGGTACCGAAACACACCCGGCCGCCGCGGTCCATGATCTCCCTGACCCGGGCGATGCCGGTACTTAACCGTAGATTCGAGCCGGGGTTGTTCACAGCCACCGCTCCGGTGTCGGCGAGGATGGCGATGTCCTCGTCGGTGGCCCATACGAAGTGAGAGCATGACACGTCGGGTCCCAGCACTCCGAGATCCGCCAGGCGGCGCATGGCGGTCTTCCCGTCGTTCTCCAGCGCGTACATCATCTCGGAACGGGTCTCGAGTACATGCGTCATGATCCCTGTCCCGTACTCGTCGGCCAGGCGCCGGTTCCGAAGGTAGAGTTCGTCCGAGCAGGCCGGGGTCCAGTCAGGGGCGAGCAGGACCCGGATCCGGCCCTCCCGCCGATCCCAGCGTGATACGAGATCGCGGTAGACCGCCAGTACTTTCCCGATCGGCCATGCGTATCCCATCGTCGACGCCCGGATACGCTGCGCCAGGTCTGGCGGAAGTGTGGCCAGAAAGGCCTCGTCGTCCGCATGGACGAGCGTGTTCCGGTCGCGGGTTACCACCCCGAGGGCTACTCGAACGCCTAAGTCCTGGTAGGCCTGCAGGATGGCTTCGTACCCGAAGTCGGGTAGATTGGAACGGCCGTAGTTGAGGTCGACGAAACCGGTCTGTCCACTTCCGGCATCGTTCATCACGTTGGCCAGCACCGCGTGGTACAAGTCCTCCTCGTTGACCGAACTCCACATGGCATGAACGTGGACGTTGGCCCGCTCGAAGATGTACTGGGGCATGCCCCGATTCAGAGCCGAGCCCGAGTGGTAGTGACCGTTGATGAAACCCGGCAGGACGGTATGGCGCTGGGAGCCGATCTGCCGGTGGAAAGGTCCCTGAGCCTCAAGTTCCGCCCTCGATCCGACCGCGATGATCTTCCGACCCTCGACCACTAATGCGCCGTCCCGCAGGAACCCGGGGGAGGTCTTCCCGAGCACCACCAAGGGATCGCCCATGACGAGGGTCCGGCTCACGGTTTTCCTCCTTTGCTGACCTGACCATAATGCGGAATCGGAGGGCGCGCCCGCAAGGAGGCTCTACGGAGAGAGGGATGCTGTGCCATGAGGTTGCTCGAGAACGAGGCGAAGGCTCGTCTGGCGAAGGGCGGGGTCACGGCGCCGGACGGAACCGTGGCCGGCACGCCTGAACAGGTACGGTCGGCAGCCTTCGCCTTGGGCGGTGAGGTGTTCGTCAAGGCTCTGGTTCCCGAGAACCGGCGATCCAACAACGCCGGTGTGGTGGGTCCGGTGGGTCCCGACGGCGCCGCGGCTGCGGCTTGTGAATTGCTCGGTGGCCGGATCCTAGGCCACCGATGCCGGACCGTGTATGTGGAGGAGGCTGTGGCTATCGACCGGGAACTGTATCTCGGCTTCTCTTGGACCTCCGTTGGTCCCCGAGTTGTTGCATCCGCGAGCGGCGGCGTCGACATCGAGGAGTCGAGCCACGGATCGGTCGGGCGGACATTGGGGGATCCGGTTAGCCTTCCGCCTGATGATGCGGCGGATTTATGGCATAGGGCCCTACGTGGCGACACCATCCCACCAGGATTGGTGGACCTCACGGTGGCTGCATCAGAGGTGTTCGCGAACGATGCTCTGCTGGTGGAGATCAATCCGGTGGCCATGCGATACGGTGGGACGGCGACGGCGGTGGGGGGACTGATCGAGATGGACGACAACGCCCTTTTCCGCCATCCGGAACTTCGTCGTCGGAACACCGACCGGCACACCGCACGCGAGATTGCCGTAATCGAGGCGGACCGGGGACTCCCCGGCCCGTCGGTGCGTTACGTGGAGCTCGATGGGGACACGGGACTGCTGGTGGGCGGGGGTGGCGCCGGTCTCTACCAGCACGATCTACTGGTTTCGGCAGGCATCCGGCCCGCCAACCACAGCGATCTCGGGGCCGGAGTCTCGGCGGAGAAGCTCGACGTGCTCGTTGAGGCCGTGCTCGGTCACCCTAACCTCGCCCGCCTCCTAGTGGGTTTCAACCTTCTGCAGATGGCGCCCTGCGACCTGATTATCGAACGCCTCCTCGCCGGACTGGACCGTTCCGGTTACGGCGACGGATCCATTCCGGTCGTGATCCGACTCGATGGTTTCAATGCAGGGCGAGCTCGTAGACTGGCGGCAGATCGTCCCGGCTTGACGTACCTCCCCAAGGGGGCCGGCCTTGGCGACGCGGTGGACACCTTGGTGAGGCTTGAACGATGCTCGTAACCGCCGATATGGCCTCCATCGTCTGGCGGATCACAGCCGCCGAAGGCGACGATGTGCAGATCGGCCAGGAGATACTGGTTCTCGAGTCGATGAAGATGGAGATCCCGGTCCTATCTCCTGTGGCGGGTTTCGTTGCCCGCATCCTCGTAGCGGAGGGCGATGTCATTGGCGCCGGGGACACTCTCGCCCGGATAGAACGCTGCCTGTGAGCATCCTCGCCGATGCCGCGACGCGGGTACTCGTACAGGGCATTACCGGCTCGGTGGGCCGGATCGACACGCGCATCTGCCTCGACTACGGGACCAAGATCGTGGCCGGTGTGACACCTGGTCGGGGAGGACAATCCGTGTGTGGCGTCCCCGTATTCGATACCGTGGCGGAAGCTGTCGCCACGACCGGGGCGAGCGCGGCTGTCCAGTACGTACCGGCCCGCCATGCGGCGAGTGCGGTGGTGGAGGCGGTTGCTTCGGGCCTATCACCGATTGTAGCGATAGCCGAGAACCTTCCCCGCCACGACGCCTACCGTTCGGCGTTGGCTGCCCGTCGGGCCGGATCGGTCCTGATCGGATTCAACACCAACGGCATCATCTCCCCGGGCGAGACGAAGCTGGGTGGGATCGGAGGCCCTCGACCCGGCGACGTGTTCCGACCCGGGAGGGTGGGTATTTGTTCCCGCTCTGGTGGGATGTCCGCTGAGATAGGGGTTGCCCTTGGCGGAGCGGGACTGGGTGTCTCGACCTGCGTTTCGATGGGAGGCGAGGTCGTCACGGGAAGGTCGATGGCCGACTACGCGCGCTGGTTCGAGGCGGACGACGCCACCGACGCCATAGTGGTCTTCGGAGAGCCCGGATCCAACCATGAATCCGACCTTGCGGACGCGATCAGGGCGGGGGAGGTGACCAAACCGGTGGTGGCGATGGTCGTCGGCGAGTTTCAAGATGCATACCCGGCCGGGGCTTCTTTCGGTCACGCGGCGGCGATGGTGAGGCGAGATAAGGACCGTGCGGTCGCCAAACGTAGCTTGCTAGGCGCGGCCGGCGCGTCGATAGCGGAACGTATCGAGGACATTCCGGATCTCGTCCGGAAGGTCACCGGGGGAGTACGAGAATGATCTGGGATTCCGAACTCCGGGAGATGGAGCGCCGCAAGGCGTTCGCGCTCTCTATGGGAGGGGAGGAGTCCGTAGCCCGCCAGCACGGCGCCGGCAGGCTGACCGCCCGGGAGCGGATCGACCTGCTCCTCGACGAGGGCACCTGGCGGGAGATCGGGACTTTCACCGGTGCCGCCACTTACGACACGGACGGTCGCCTCGTGAACGTGAGGCCGGCCAACACCATCATCGGCACCGGCCGGGTCCGCGGTCGCCGAGTGGCCGTGGAAGCCGACGACTACACCATCAGGGGCGGTTCGACGGAAGCACAGATATCGGAGAAGTGGGAGTTCATCAACCGGTACGCGCTGGAGATGCGGATGCCGATGATCCGGCTGGTGGAGAACGTAGGGGGAAGCGTCCGGCTGCTCGAGAAGATGGGCCGAACCAAGATCCCCGGGTACCGCATGTGGCCCCTCGCCGGGATGCTCGGCTACGTACCCGTAGTGGCCCTGGTGCTGGGTCCGTCGGCGGGTCTCGGCCCCATGAAGGCCGCCAGCAGCCACTTCTCGGTGATGGTCCGCGGGACCAGCCAGGTGTTCGCGGCCGGCCCGCCCGTGGCCAGGGTCGCCCTGGGAAGGGACATCCACAAGGAAGAACTCGGGGGCGCCCACATCCACACCGAGCAGAGCGGGGTCATCGACAATGCGGCCGACTCGGAGGAGGATGCGATAGACCAGGCGCAGGAGTTCCTGTCGTATCTACCGCAGAGCGTGTTCTCTGTGCCCCCGAGCCGACCTTCCGATGATCCGCCGGAACGAGCCGAGGAGGAACTGGCTTCGATCATCCCCCGCAACCAGCGCCATGTGTACGACTCGCGAAGGCTCCTCTCGCTGGTGTTCGACCGCGGTTCGCAGTTCGAGATCGCCCCCGCCTACGGCCCGTCATCCATCACGGTGCTGGCCCGCCTCAACGGTTATCCGGTCGGTGTGATCGCCAACGATCCCTACCGGTTCGGGGGTGGCCTCACCCGCGCGGCCGCAGAGAAGGTCGAGACGTTCGTGGATCTGTGTGACACGTTCCACATCCCCATAGTGAACTTCGTGGACCAGCCCGGCACTGTCATCGGGTTGGAAGCGGAACGTGAAGGGGCCGTGCGAGGAACCATCCGGCTGATTTCGGCCATCGAGCAGTCCCGGGTTCCGTGGTGCGGAATGATCGTCCGGCGGCTCTTCGGTCTGGCCGGTACCAGCTACGGCCGGCTCCAAGGCGTGAACCTGCACTATGCCTGGCCTTCCGCGCGGTGGGGTTCGATCCCGATCCAGGGAGGGGTAAGAGCAGCGTTCCGTCGGGAACTCGACACCTTACCGCCCGAGGAAGCCGCGAAACGGCTTGAACATTTGGAGGAGCAATACGATGAGCTGTCATCCCCTTTCCGGACGGCGGAAGCGTTCGGGGTTCCGGAGATCATCGATCCCCGCCGAACGAGACCGGTCCTGTGCGAATGGATCGAAGATGCCTATGCCGTGCTCCCCGAGCAGCTAGGGCCGACCGCCCGCACCATGCGGCGATAGACGGGACGACGCCTTCGCCGCCAATCGGCGCCCGCAAGGTTGACCCGAACATCCCGATAGCGAAATCGAGGAGAACGTGGCTTGGTCGGATCATCATCGAGAACGCCGCCATCGTCACTATGAACGATGACGACGATGTCATCTTGGACGGGTCGATGATCATCGATCGTCGGCTCGGAAATCTAGGCTGACATGCTCAAGCCTCGATCGAGAGCAGGACGTTCGGCTATCGCACACAGCGACGGGTCCAATAGCACGTTGGTGGGCTTGGTCATGGGACGATTCCAAGGTCGTGCGTAGCCTACGCAGCACATCATAAGCATCCCTAGCGTACCGGACTCTTCACTGTCCCAGCGAGCCACCGGCGCACGGCAATCCCCTGTCGCCGAATCGCCCACCTGCACAAACGGGGTTTCTCCCTAGTGTCCTGTGTCGCTGGTTCGCCGCGTTTTTTGGTAGGGTTGTGGTGACTGTATAGAGTGTTGTGTGGGAGGTGCTGTGATGGGTGTTCGGAGAGGTTGTAAGCCGGTGGTTGTTGTGTTGAGTCTGGAGGAGCGAGAGACGTTGGAGCGTTGGGCGAGGCGGGAACGTCAAAGTGCCCAGCCTCGACGCTGTCGGTGGGATGCTGTACATATTCGGTAGGGCTGCAAATGGCGGGCCCTGCGAAACGGTTCGGGAACTGGCACACCATCTACATGCGGATGCCACCAAGCCGTCATTACCGCGGCTATGACGTGCGAACTACCTGCTCCGTAGCGACGACATGACCTAGGAGGGTGCTGAGAAACTCCGCACAAAGGGGTTCAGCCGTTAACCCGCAACCCTCTGACCAGGCGCTTTACCAACGACCGAACCCCGAAAGACTCGTTTTTCAGGACTCTCCTAGGAATCACGACTGATCTCGTATATGGTTGAAGTTTAGGGCTCTATACTTGCCACCCTTTAGGGCTTCCACATATAGCTGAAGGTCCACCGTTAGCAGGGGCGCTTCTGGACTTACGATCTCCAGCAACGCGGCATCGGTCAAGCCTAGACGATGGAAGGACGGATGGCGTGAGGCCTGTACGCTGGCTACTATAACCTCGTCCGTGTTCTCTATCAACCTCCTTAGTGCCTTCAGAAGGTGGCTCCGCTCAGGTTCCCCATGCTGAGATAGCAGGTTGGATGCCTCGGTCAAAGCATTCGGTGTCACAAGTACTCTCCGGAATCGGCCTAGCTCCTGTCGTAGTAGTACATAGTCCTCGACGTCGAATACACGCGCCCGGCGATGCTTCGAAATCAGATCAGGATCATGATGACCCACGACCAGCAAGACGAGCAGGTTTGCATCTACGAAGACAGCGGATGGCAATTGCTGGCTCTAGTGTGATAGTTCAGCGGAGTGGCTCATGACAGACAGGACTTCACCGTCCCGATCATCGATGCGCACCACCTTGTAGGTGCGCCTGGGAGTATCTTGGGAAGCGCCAAACAGATTATGGGACACAAAGTCCCACGGACGTGAAAACCCAACAGTAATGCTCCACACACCTCCGTTCAGTTGAACTTCTTCTAGGCCGACATTCCTTATTTGTTCGGCCTCGTACAACTCGCGGATATGTTGCTTCGATAGCTCGACGGCTTCTTTGACTTCCATTATCTCCTCAAGCCAGTCCCGTGGAAAGGCTCTTGCAGGTGAAAGTTAGTCACAGAGCAGATCAACCGTGCCTCACCGGGGTCAGTGAGCGGCACAACCCGGCGCGACTCATAGAGACTAAGGACAGAAGGAGGTCTCCGAAAACTCATGTACCAACTGGATTCTAGTGCTTTTCTGCTCCAAGTAACACACAAGTGGTCCGCATTACGCATGATCCGTCCGCACTACGCATGATCCGTCCGCATTAGCCCTTGCAGACGGACCACTAACGACGGGCTTCCACCAACTCCACGAGCAGGCCACCGAACTCCCGGGGATGGATGAATGCGATCATGGCGCCCATGCCGCCCGGGCGTGGGTGCTCGTCGATCAGGCGGACGCCCAGGCTGCGGAGCCGTCGGAGATACCCGTGGATATCCTCCACCTCGAAAGCAATGTGGTGGAGGGCGGAGCCCCGCTTGCCTACGAACTTGCTGACCACACCCGGTCCGGTCGCCTCGAGTGTCTGGACGTAGCCGTCCCCGACAGGGAGCATCCTCTCGATGAATCCCGGTCCTTCCTCCTCATGGCACACGGGGACACCCAGCAGTTCGGCGAACGGGTCCTGTGGCACGGAAGTCGGGGCGTGTGCGAAGGCGACGTGGTGGATCTTGAGCGGAGGATCCGGAGCGGATAGCACCCGTTCAGCCATGGACGGCTACAGGCGTTCGAAGACCCGGGCGAACGCCTCCACCGTTTCGGTCCTCTTCGAACCAAGCGGGAAAAGCGTCACCGAGTCGACACCGAGTTCGGCCAGAGTCCGAAGGTGGCCGAGTGCCTGCTCGCTGTCTCCGGCGAAGGCCATCTTCCTGACAAATGACTCCGGCATTACCGACGCCGCATCCAGCGCCTCCTGGAACTCGCCTCCCGCGTATCGGGCCTTGACTTCGGCGGTGATCGCCGGATCCAGCCCGGCCAAGTCGCAGTAGAACGGCGCGGTCTGGGGGAACCACGCGGCAATCGAACGGGCCGACTCCAGCGCACTTGCAGGGTCGTTGTCGTCGATAACGCCGTAGCCGAATACCGAGACATGGGGGCGCGGTCGTCCGGCTCTGCGGGACCCCCGTTCGATATGTTCCAATCCGTATTCGACGCCATCACGGAAGAGTCCGCCCAGGAAGATTACACCGTCGGCTATCTCGCCGGCCAACTCGAGGGTCTTGGGGCCGCTCGCCGAGATGAACACCGGTATGTCATAGGCGGCGTCGAACCGTAGGTACGCGTCGTCCATCGTGAAACTCTGGCTTTCGTAGGTGACGCGCTCGCCGGAGAGGAGGCGGCGGATGGCATCTATCGACTCGCGCATTTCCAGGAGCCGGGCCGGTCGCAGGCCGAGGGAGCGGAGCGGGCGGTCGCCGGCTCCTATACCGAGGATGGTCTTCCCCGGCGCCAACTCCTCTAGTGTCGCCGCGTTAACCGCCACGATTCCCGGATGGCGAGTCTGTGGATTGGTCACCGCCGTTCCCAGAACCAGCCGGGTGGTCAGGCGGCTCGCCAGGGCGAGATGTACGTAGGGGTTGCGGGTATGGAGCGAGGAGTCGGTGAGCCACAGGTAGTCGTACCCGCACTTGTCGACCACCCGGACCATGTCCTCGAATACTCCCGGCGGATAACGACCCTGCAAGGCTACACCGGTCTGCATATGATCATCCTGCCTTCCTGTCATATCGGGCGATGGTATCGGCCAGGGCGGCGAGTCCGGTTGCGATCGGTTCGGTTTCGATCCACTCGCCGGGCGTGTGCTCACCGGCTCCGAACGTGATGCCGATGGCGATGGAAGGAAGCCCCGCCGCGTAGGCGGCATTGGCGTCGGTGCCGGCAGCGACATGTTCCGGACTCAGGTCCGACGCGACAAGGGCGGCATCCGCCGCCCGCACCAGGGGATCGGTGTCGGGGATCGAACCTGCCGGCCGCCTCCCGAGTTCGTCGAATGTCGCCGTCACGCGGCCTGAGGTTTCCTTTTCGATGAGTGATCGTGCCGCCTTGGCGAGGTCGGCCAGCACGACGGAATCGGAGGCGCGTATGTCGATCGCGAACGCAGCATGACGCGCTCTCGCGTTGATCGCCTCACCCCCTTCGATGTGACCGACGTTTATGGAGCACCGGGCTCGGTGCCGTGCCCGGCGGGGCAGCCTCTCCAGGCCGGCGATCATCCTGGCCAGGTCGTGAATGGCGCTCGGGTTGTCCGCTGCCTCCCAGGCGTGTCCACCGGGACCCTCGAGCTTGACCAGCCGGCGAACCGATCCGACACCTGCCGTCGCCACCCTTCCGAGGTAGTTGCCCTCGACGGCGATCAGGGCGCCGATCCGAACGGGGGGATGCGCCACGAGTTCGAGGGCTCCGGCGAGGTTACCGAGGCCTTCCTCGCCGGTGGTGGCCGCGATCCACACCGGTCGGGACATATTCCGGGGCAGGAGCCGGTCCAGCAGGGACAGCGTCGCTACGGCAACGGTGTTGTCGCCTACCCCGACGCCGTAGAGCCTGCCGTCGCGCCGCTCGGTACCGTGGCGGACGTCCCGGCCGAAGACCGTATCGAGGTGCGCGGCCACGAAAGTCGCCGGACCCTCACCACTACGAACTCGGGCGACAACGTTTCCCGCCCGATCGATCTGCGGTGCTAGCCCGTCGGTGTGCCACCATCGGGCTGCGACCTCCGCCCGGTCAGCCTCGTCGAGGGGTGGCCCCGGGACCGCCGCCAACTCGACGGTTCGTTCGAGGACGACTGCGGCTGCATCCTGGGTCATTCCGGCTCGGCCGCCGTTCCGCCGACGATGAGCGCATCGACATCACTCGGTTCGAGGCCGGCCTGCAGGAGTGACTGCCGCGTGTGCTGGCCGAGCAGCGGCGCAGGCCGGGGTATCGGCAGCGGGTCGCGGTCGATCCTGAGCGGAAGGCCGATCGCGGGGTAGGCGCCCGCCGTGTCGTGAACCAGCGTCTGTACGGTGCCGAGCGCCCGCGCCTGGGATCCGTCCAGTACACCGCCGACGTTGTTGATGCGGTCCGCGGGAACCCGAGCCTCTTCGAAGAGGGCCAGCCACTCGGCGACGTCCCTCTTCTCGGTGATCGACTCAATCTCCGCGGTCAGTTCGTCTCTAGCCGCCACCCGGGAGGCGTTGTCGGCGAAGCGGGGATCCTCGATCAGTTGCGGTGCACCGATCGTTCTGCAGAAACGTTGCCACAGAGCCTCGGATCCGGCGCCGGCCGCGACGAAGTGCCCGTCGCGGGCGCGGAAAGTTCCGTACGGTGCGAAGGTGGGGGAGTGGCTGCCCAGCAGGCCGGGTAGCTCACCGTTCACCAGGTACGCCGTCGCGACCGTGGCCATCGCAGCCAGGGAGAACTCGAGCAGCGAGGTGGAGACCTGTCGCCCGAGCCCGGTTCGTTCCCGTTCGGCCAGGGCGGCGAGCACGCCGACGACGCAGGCGAGGCCGGCGCCGATATCGGTGACGGGGACCCCTATCTTGGCGGGGCCGGTCGCCTCATGGCCGGTGACGCTCATGAGCCCGCCGGAGGCCTGCAGGATGAGATCGAACCCGCCCTTCGTGGCGTCAGGGCCTACATCACCGAACCCGGAAACCGACCCGTACACGATCGAGGGATGCCGTGCGTGGACAGAGGGGTAGTCGAGCCCGTACTTGGCGAGGCTGCCGGGCCGTCCGTTCTCCAGAAGGACATCCGAAGAGGCGAGCAGCGCTTCCATCGCAGGTCGGGCATCCTCCGCTCGGAAGTCGAGCGCGATGCTCTTCTTGGCGCTGTTGAGGGTCATGAACAGCACGGACTCGTTCCCGACCCGGGCGGTTCCCTGTTTCCTGTAGGGGTCGCCTCCGGCAGGGCTCTCGATCTTGAGCACCTCGGCGCCGAGGGTCGCCAGTATGAAGGAGGCGTAGGCCCCCGAGACGAATCTGGTCAGGTCCACCACCCGGATCCCGTCCAGCATGCCTCTGCCGGTCACCAGGGGCTCGGTTCCCGGAACTCGCCGAACTCGTCCCTCATGACGTCGCTCATCTCACCCAGCGTGACCCCGGCCCTCGCGCAATCCAGGATCGGGGACATGACATTCGTTCCGTTGCCTAGGACCTGCCGCAGAACCTGGAGAGCCCTACCGGCTGCCTGGTCTTTCCGGTCGGCGATTCTCCGTTCTGTCCGGGCGATCTGGCGCTCCCCGATCTCGGGATCGAGCGTGAACAGGCGGGGTTCGTCCGGCGTGTCCGAGTCGTCCACGTACCGGTTCACCCCCACCCGCACCCTCGATGCGTCGGCGATGTTCCGCTCCGTCCGGTAGGCCTCCTCCGCTATCCACTGCTGGGGTGTTCCGGCCTCCAGCACCTCGACCGCGCCCCCCAGATTTTCCACCGCGGCCATGACCTGGCGGGCCCGACGCTCCACCTCGGAGGTGAGCCACTCGACGTAGTAGGAGCCGGCCAGCGCGTCGACCGTGTCGGCTACGCCCGATTCGTGGGCGACGATCTGCTGGGTACGAAGCGACAGGGTCACGGCCTCCTCGGTCGGTAACTGGTAGGCCTCGTCGTAACCCATGACGTGAATCGACTGGGCGCCACCGAGGACCGCTCCGAGACACTGGATAGTCGAGCGGATGATGTTGTTGAGCGGCTGGGCTGCGGTCAGCGTAGTTCCGGAGTTCCCCGAGAAGAACCGCAGCCGGGCCGATCGGGGATCGGTCGCTCCGAATCGGGTAACGGCGATCTCGTGCCATAGTCGTCGGGCGGCCCGTAGCTTGGCGACCTCCTCGAACAGATTCATGGTGGTGGCGAAATGGAACGAGAACCGGGGGGCGAACGAGTCGAAGTCAAGACCGCGGCCGAGAAGTTCCTGCGCGTAGGCGATGGCGGAGGACATGGTCAGGCCGAGTTCCTGCACGGCCGTGCAGCCCGCCTCCCGGGCGTGGTAGCCGGTAATGGATATGGGGTTGAACCGGGGAAGGAATCGGGTCGACCATTCCACCGTGTCGGCGACGAGGCGCATCGACGGAGCGGGGGGGAAGATAAACGCCTTGCGAGCTAGGAACTCCTTGAGAAGGTCGTTCTGCAGTGTTCCCGACAGGTCCCGGTAGGCAACCCCCTGCCGCTCGGCAGCCACTAGATAGAAGGCGAGGATGATGGGGGCGGTGGCGTTGATGGTTAGGTTTACCGACAGCTGATCCAAGGGCAGGTCCTCGAAGAGGTCGATCATGTCATCGACGGTGTCGATCGCTACCCCGACCCGGCCGACTTCATCGGCGGCCATCGGATGCGACGAGTCGTACCCCAGCTGAGTCGGTAGATCGAAGGCCACCGAGAGGGCGGTCTGTCCCCGGTCGAGCAGGAACCGGTACCGCCGGTTGGTGTCCTCGGCGCTCCCGTACCCGGCGAATTGCCGCATTGTCCATAGTCGACCTCGGTACATCGTCTCGTACGGTCCCCTGGTGAATGGGGGTTGTCCCGGGTGCCCGAGATGCCGATCTGGGTCGAATCCATGGAGATCGGCAGGCGTGTAGATCGGGGCGATAGGGATTCCCGAGTCGGTGCGACGCTCGCCGGTCATCGGCGGACGCCGCCGGTTCGGGCCATCTGCAGGACACTGTCCACTACCTCACCTAACGGGGACCCCGCCGGAAACACGGCGGACACTCCCAGTTCTTGCAGCCTGCCGATGTCTGCGGTGGGGATGATTCCCCCCACCACGATCGGCACATCCTCGATGCCGACTCGAGACCGTTCCTCCGCCAGCCGCCGGCATAGCGCCATATGTGCCCCTGACAGCACCGAGACGCCGATCACGTCGGCGCTCTCCTCCACGGCGGCCGCCACGATCCGGTCGGGCGGCTGTCGCGAACCGAGGAATATGATTTCGGCGCCGGCGTCCCGCAGCGCCATCGCGATCACCTTCACACCGCGATCGTGCCCATCAAGTCCCGGTTTGGCGAGCAATACCCGGGGCCTACTCACCCGTGAGCGTCCCGTCGCTTATCACAACGCGCCCGTCGATATCGAGGGTGGCGTTCGCCATGACACAATCGAGATGGGCGGCCGCGTTCACCGTTCCACCGTAAGCGATCGAGTTGCCGAGCGCGATGTGGGCGGTGCCGAGGGCGGACTCGGTCTCCATCGGAACACCGCAGATCGTTCCCAGAGGGTTGAGGCCCATGGATACCTCAGCCAGGTTGCTCATGCGATCGTCGTCGCAGCGCGCCATCATATCGAGAAGTCGATCCCTGTGGGCGCCCTCCACGCCTACCATCCGCCCATTCTCGAAGTGGATAACGACCGGCTCGGGTAGTGGCCCCTTACCCATGAACAGCAGGTCGGCGTCGATGACCGCCACCCCATGCCCGGTCTCCTCGACCGGGGCGGTACCGGCCTCGATGTCAGGTGGCGCCATGTACTGGCCATCGGCGCGGGCAATTCCGTCCAGCACCCGTCCGGGCCGATTCTCGATCGAACCCCTCAGGTCGGTCCCGGCCGCGCTGGTGAGCCTGAACCGCGCGCCGCCGTCCCAAGCGCGTCCCACCGCCCTGGCTAGGGCGCGCTGGGAATCGAAATCGACGGTGAGCGGTCCTTCCTCCCGGAAGGTGTTCAACTCCACGCCCGGCATCGCGAGGTAGCGTACTCCCGCCGCCGAGGCCCGACGGCGCGCCTTACTCGAACCCACGAAGAGGCTGGTCAGTTCGATAGCGGCGCCGGCCGACACTAGGGCCGCCGCTACCGCCCGCGGCGGTTCGGCTCCGGGCAGGGGAGGGGTCGGCATCCGGGCCACCAGCGGGACCGCCCCGCGCGACGATATCCCGTCGGACAGGCCCGCCACCACCTCGTCGTCGGTCCCCGCGTCGGTTAGCAGCAACACCTCCTCGCCGGGCCTGACTCGCAAGCACGAATCAAGGACGGTGTCGAAACCGGGGTAGCTCACGTCGCCAGCGCCAGAGCCGCGAAGGCGGCGTAGACCTTGGTGGCGTCGTGGATATCCTCGACCGTAAGGTTCTCGTCCGCCGCGTAGACCGGTTCGCCGCCGGGGCCGAAGATGACCGTCTCCACCAGTGGTCCGAAGCTGGAGGTGTCGCCCAGCCAGCCTTCCACCCGTAGCGTGGGTTCGTGTCCCGGCCGGGCGGCCCGTACCGCATCTTGCATGAGGCGTACGACCTCCGAGTCGGGATCCACCAGGTGGCCCGCCTTCTCGTCGGCCAGCGTCACCTCGGCGCGGAACCGGCCGTCCTTCTGGGCCGCCGCGGCCAGGGCCCGGTCGATCTCCGATCGCACCGTTGCCTTGCCGACCCCCGGCTGGGGTCGGCAATCCACCCTGATCACGCACTCGTCCGGGATCATGGACGGTCCTCCGGGCGGCAGGCCACCGTAAATCCGGCCGGGCGCCATGAACGTCTCCCTGCCGAACAGGTCCGCTACCCAGGGTTCCAGCTCGGGTTCAAGCCGGCAGCCCTCCAATTCGATGACGGCTAGGGCGGCGAGGTAGTTGGCGTTAACAGCGTCGTGTTTGTGGCAGGTGTGGGCGGAGCGACCGTACACGTGTACATCGAAGTAGTAGCGACCCCGATGACCGAGGCAGACGGTGCTCTCGCTCAGTTCCCCGAGGACACACAGATCGGCAGGGTTGGCTTTGAAGTATGCGATCGATCCCTGCTGCTCCCCCATGTGGTCGGATACCGCGGCGAACGCCGCCGTACCCGCCAGCGGCAGGCCCGCCTCGTTCAGGCCGGCCAGGGCCGCCATCTGGCAGGCCAGCGCCCCTTTCATATCCATGATGCCGTGACCGTAGATCCGTCCGTCCACTAGATCCCCGGAGTACGGCTCGGCTACCGTCCATCCGCGTGACACGGGTTTGGTGTCCAGATGTCCGGTCAGGACCACCCGCCGACCCGGTCCGAAGTAAAGCTCCCCGATAGCGTTGGGTCGGTCAGGTAGGACCGGCTGGAGCTCCACCTTCTCGAACCCCAGATCCCCCAGCGTGGCGGCTACGAACTCCGCGAGGGGTCCTTCCTCCCCGAGAACGCTCGGAATGCGGGACACCTGCCGGCACAGGTCGACGGCGAGGTCGAGGTCGACCGCTTCGATCGCGGCCCTAGCCAGTCGGTCGGCATCCATCCATGTCTCCCGGGTCAGGACCGGGACCGGTTAACCATCCGCCGGACTTTCGATAGGAAGCGATGGATCCCGAGTCCATTCACCCATCGAGCCATCGTAGATCGAGACCCGTTCCGCGCCGAGCATGGACAGGGCGAAGGCGGTGCTCGCCGCGGATATCCCGCCACCGCAGTAGGTGATAGTGCGGTCGCATCCGGATTCCAGCGCGGGCGCCGTCCGCCTGCTCAACTCGTCGGCATCCACGTAGGCATGCGTGCCGTGATCGACCAGTGACCCGGCCGGCACGTTCACTGCGGTCGGGATATGGCCGCGCCGGGCGTAGAACTGTATTTCACCTGCGAAATGAGCGGCGGGAAGGGCATCGACGATCGCGACGTTCTCGTCATCGATGGCGGCCAGCACCTCCTCCTTTCCTACGAAGACGCCATGTCGGGGACGAACCGTCAGGGAGCCCCTCGGATACCGGGGCGCCGGATCGGCGGTGATCGGTCGGCCTTCCGCTTTCCAGCGCTTAAGCCCTCCGTCAAGGAGACCGGCTCGGTCGAATCCTATGGAGTGGAGCATCCACCAGACCCGGGCCGCCCACATGTTCATGTCAAAATCGTAGAGGACGACCCTCGTTCCCTCGCCGACGCCTACGGATTCCATGACCGCTGCGAACTCCTCGGCCGGCGGCATCGTGAACATCAGATCAGCGGTCTGGTCAGCCAACTCCGACGTGAGGTCTACATGGACACTTCCGGGTATGTGTTCCTTCCTCCACCGTTCCTTTCCGCTCTCGATGTTCAGGACACCGCCCGGTCTCTCGAAAACCACCGAACAGTCGAGGATACGTAGGTCGGGGTCGGCCAGGGTCTCTTCGAGCCGGCCTGGTTGTATGAGCTTGTCCACCCCGGTTCTCCTTTCCGGTTATTCGCTCAGAAACGATAGATGATCACGACACAGAGCCTGATCCGGTTCCCGGCGACTACCCGGCTACGGGACCGGATCCGGGCCGCCGGTCCGGGCCGCGCCGGTCAGCGGGAGATTCCCTGTCCCTGAGATGGGATGACCGCTTCGGTATCGATCCAGATCGACTTGGGTTGCAAGTAGGCGTCCAGCGCCTCTTCTCCGAGCTCGCGACCCCCGAAACCGGACATCTTGTGCCCTCCGAACGGAACCGCCACGTCGAACATGCCATAGGTATTGATCCAGACGGTCCCCGCCCGCACCGCGTCGGCGAACTTCAGGGCCTTGTTCACATCCGATGTCCACACCCCCGCCGCCAATCCGTAACGAACATCGTTGGCCAGTGAGATCAACTCGTCCCACTCCGAGAATCGGAGAATCGACACCACGGGCCCGAAGATCTCTTCCTGCGCCACTGTCATGTCGTTGGTGACCCGATCCACGACGGTCGGCTGCATGAAGAATCCGTTTTCGAGACCCTCAACGATGGCTTCCTTCCCGCCGGCCACGATCTCGGCGCCCCCGTCGGATGCGGAGCAGATGTAACCCTTCACGGTTTCTCGGTGGGAAGCGGTCACTAACGGACCCATCTGCGTTTTAGGGTCGAGGCCCTGCCCCAGTCTCACCGCCTTGGCTCGATCGGTGAGCTCGGCGGCAAAGTCGTCCGCTATCCGTTCCTCGACGAACAGGCGGGAGCCGGCAACACACGCCTGTCCCTGGTTGAAGAATACCCCTCCGAAGGCGCCCGCCATCGCCGCTTCCATGTGAGCGTCGGCAAACACGACGTTGGGGCTCTTGCCGCCTAGTTCCAGCGATACCCGCTTGAGGGATGGAATGGCTTGCCGGAGGATCTCCTGGCCGGTCTGTGTCTGGCCGGTGAAGGCGACCTTGTCAATGCCGGGATGGGAGACGATGGCGCCCCCGACCTCCGGTCCGGGGCCGGTAACGATGTTGATAACCCCGGGAGGGATACCCGCCTCGTTGACCAACTCGGCGAAGCGCAGGGTGGTAAGCGGAGTCCAGCTAGCCGGTTTCCCGACGATGGTACAGCCTGCGGCGAGAGCCGGCCCCACCTTGTAGATGATCTCCAGCAGCGGAAAGTTCCACGGTGCGATCGCTCCCACCACACCGATGGGTTCCCGCTTGCGGAGGCTTAGCAGGCCCGGGATGCTGTTCGGCAGGACGTCCCCATTGATCTTGGTAGCCCATCCGGCGTAGTAGCGCAGAATCTCGATGGACAGGGCGATATCGACTAACTCAGCCTCCCACAACGGTTTCCCATTGTCGAGAACCTCGATTAGCGCCAACTCGTCCTTTTGTTCCTCCAACAGGTCCGCCAGGTTCCAGATCAGCCGTTGCCGCCGGGTAGGCGCCATATCGCGCCAACCATCCCGGAAGGCAAGGCCGGCCGCTTCCACCGCTTGGTCCACTTGAGCGGGACCGGCGACAGGTATTTCGGCGAGCGCTTCGCCCGTGGCCGGGTCGCTGGTCACGAAGCTGTCGATGCCTTCAACCCACTCGCCACCGATCAAGAGACGCTTGGGCCGGGTCAGGAAGTCGAGGGTGGGTCGTTCGATAACGGTCATTTCCTTCCTCCGGTTCAGGCCAGGGTGAGAACCTGGCGGCCCAGCACCCGCCGCTGTCTGAGGTTCTCGAGCGCTTCGGCCGCGTTGTCGAGCGGGTAGCCGGCGGCGATCGGTACGGAGATGTGCCCGTCTGAGGCAAGACGGATCGCATCGGATAGATCAAGGACGGTGGCCGCAACGGTGGCGACCCACACGGTTTCGGGAAGGATGAACTCGATGGGATGAACCTCCAGCGAATCACCCGTATACCCGGTGGATACGAACCTTCCGTGCTTTGCCAGCGAGCGCAGACCTGCCAGCATGGTTCCGGTCGTGCCGACCAACTCGAAGAAGAGGTCGGCGCCCCTTCCCCCGGTGAGATCTCGGATCTGTTCGGGGAGTTGGTCGTATCCCTCCGCATCAGGGACAACCAAGCCTCCAGCCGCACCGTATGACTCGGCGAGTTCCAGCTTCTCGTCGGTGTCGGCGACCGCGAGAACGCGTGCGCCTGCCAGCGCGGCCACCTGGAGGACCATCGACCCGACCCCGCCGATTCCGTTGACCACGGCTGTCTCACCGACGCTTATGTTGGAGAGCCGAGCCGCGTGGACCGCGGTCATTCCCGCGCAGGAGAGCACCGAGGCGGTCGCGAAATCCACATTATCGGGAAGGTGAACCAGGTTCCGCGAGGGCGATGTTATGTACTCGGCATATACACCGTCGAGGTTGAAGCCGAACTGGCCGGGCTCGTTGTCGCAGATGTTCTGGCGGCCGAGCATGCACTGCTCGCAGGCGCCGCAGAAGATCTTGTTGTACACGGCTACCCGGTCACCCACAGCCGCGGTGGAGCCTTCTCCAGCCTCGACCACCACGCCCGCGCCTTCGTGCCCTACCGTCATCGGATACTCATCGGGTCGAATCATCCCTTCGAGTACGTGCAGATCGGTGGCGCAAACTCCGGCCGCGTGCAGCCTTACTACAGCTTCTCCCGGCCCGGGGGAGCGCCGTTGCACCTCATTCACGTTCAAGCTCAGGTCTTCGTGAACCTGTGCGGCCTTCATGGTGTCCATCTCTGGTGACCTCCATCGGTTCCGTCGAAAGGCGTGCCCTGGGAACGCAGGCTACCGGAGCGGCGTGACCGGAGCGTGGTAAACCGCTCGGATCATTGACGTTGACGCTGCTGTGCATCCTCACCATGATCCGCAAGGAGAGAAACGACCTCACCGAGGGTTTCGGCCCGAACGTACATCATCAGCACGACATTAACCCCCATATCTTCAGCTTCCCCACACATCTACCATGAAGAGTCAGTTCAAAGCCTGTTTCCGGGCTTGTCTCGCATACACCCCACGGGCGAAGACCGTTCGACTTGACCGGCTCGTCGAGTTCGCCCGTGGTATGGGTGTCGGGAACCTGCCCAGAGACACCCGTAAGCTCCAGGCACGATTCATCCCTCCAAAGGCTGGTCCGATCCATGGACACGGCTCTTGAGTATTTTTACTCAGGACAAGTGTAATAAGCGGTAAGGTTGTGCCCATGCACGTATATCGCCGTTCCCAGGTCGAGTTACTGGTAGAGAGGATGTCGGAGCCGTCGCGGCGCCTAATCGCCGTGTTCGGACCTCGGCAAACCGGCAAGACCACCGCCGCCCGCCAAGCCTTGGGCGCCTTTCCCAACCGAAATATGTACGTGGCGGTCGACCAGCCCGATCCATTCCCGGACGATTTGCCGCTGATTCCAGGGATTCGGGAGGCACAAGCCGAACCCACGGAAATGAGTTCCGGATGGCTTGCATGGCTATGGCGCCAAGCTCGCAACGTTGCCGACTCCGATCCGCGTCCTTTCGTGCTGGTCCTCGACGAAGTACAGAAGATTCCCGATTGGTCGAATCTGGTCAAGGGCCTGTGGGACCAGGATCGGGCTGAAGGGCGGGAGAACCTGGTAGTGGTGATCATGGGCTCCTCGTCCTTACTGATGCAGTCGGGTCTGACAGAGAGCCTGGCGGGTCGTTTCGAGCCGGTACGCTTCAACCACTGGTCGTACAGAGAAATGTCGGATTCGTTCGGCCTGGATTTGGACAGATACATCTATTTCGGCGGATATCCCGGGGCAGCTCCGCTGCTATCGGACGAGATCCGGTGGCGAGAATACGTTGCCGGGTCACTGATCGAACCGGTAATCGAGCGGGACGTACTCGCAATGACCAGAGTCGACAAGCCGGCCCTGCTCAAGCAACTCTTCAACCTCGGGGCGGCCTATTCCGGCCAGATCCTCTCGTACAACAAGATGGTCGGCCAATTGCAGGATGCCGGAAACACCACAACGCTGGCCCGATATCTCCAACTCCTTTCGGGCGCAGGACTGCTGGCGGGACTCGAGAAGCACTCGGGGAGCCACATCTCGACCCGAGCATCCAGCCCGAAGCTGAACGTGCTCAACACGGCTCTGACGGCTGTGGTATCAGGCTACGCCTTCCGGGAGGCTAGGGCTGATCGAACCTTCTGGGGCCGGATCGTCGAGAGCGCGGTGGGAGCGCACCTGCTCAACACAGCTCGGTTCGGTACCGAGGTCCGTTATTGGAGGCAGTCCGATCTTGAGGTGGACTTCGTACTCCGCCGAGGGGCAAGAACGATCGCTATCGAGGTGAAGGCGGGAAAGGGACCCTTCAGAACCCCGGGCTTGGAAGCGTACGGGAAGAGGTTCGACCCGCACCGGACTCTGGTCGTCGGCGAGGGGCAAATACCACTGGATGACTTCCTATCCGTTCCCGCCGACTTCTGGTTCGAATCATGAGACACCTTGTGGTTCCGAGGACTTGTTCGGAACTCGATCCGGAGGGCATTAGAAGGTCCGGTTCTGATCCGGCCAAGCCTTTGCAGGAGTTCAGGTCGCGGGCCGCGTACGTATTGCTCGGTGATCCGGGCATGGGCAAGACCACCGCCTTCCTGGGTGAGTGCGATGCCCTGGGGACCGAGGCTCTATTCATTACGGCTCGGGACTTCCTGGCACTTGATCCGGATAGCCGTCCTGAATGGCGAAGTCGGGTCCTGTTCATAGATGGTCTCGACGAGGTCAGGGCGGGAAACATCGACGGGCGGACGCCGTTTGACGGGATAAGGTCTCGATTGGATCGCCTCCGTCCTCCGGGATTCCGCATCGCGTGCCGCGAGGCGGAATGGCTCGGGGAAAACGATCTACGACACATCGAGCAGGTGTCTCCCGACCGTAAGTTGACGGTCCTCCGCCTTGAACCGCTCGACAAGGAGTCATGCAAATCGATTCTCCAAGTCCGGCTGGGTGAACAGGCGGAGAGTTTCATTCGGGAGGCACAAGCCCGGGAGATGGAGGCCATCCTCGACAACCCGCTGACCCTCGGCCTGCTCGTAGAGGCGACCGAAGACGGAGCCGCCTGGCCGGAGAACCGCTTCGAGACCTTCGAGATGGCGTGCAAGGTCCTGGCGCGCGAATCCAATGAGGAACACCGGAATGGCTACGCCGCATGGTCAGTTCCGGCCGACAAGCTTCTGGACGTCGCCGGATACGCCTGCGCGGTGCTGCTTCTTTCCGGTTACTCCGGTTACTTGCTCGGGCCTTCCGATGACTCGTCGGCTCGGTCCGCCCTGCTCCTATCCGACCTTGATGGGGCGCCGCTGGTTGAGCGTGAGTGCCTGAGCGCTGCTCTCGGAACCAGACTCTTCAGGGCCGAAGGTAGTTACTTTGTTCCGGTCCATCGCTCAATCGCGGAGTTTCTGGCCGGGCGATACCTGGCCACTCTGGTCGAGGATCGGGATCTACCGGTTGGGCGCGTGCTGGCTTTGCTGACCTCTCCGGAGCGGCGAGTACCGAGTAGGCTGCGCGGGCTTTCCGCATGGTTGTCTGCACACTCGCCATCCGCACGGAGCGAGCTGATCAGAGTCGATCCGGTCGGAGTAGGCCTGTACGGGGATCTCTCTCGTTTCACTGCCTCCGACAAGCAACTGTTGCTCCGAACCCTATCTCGGTATGCGGCCCAGGGCTCCCGGTCCGGGCATGCATCAAGAGACGGGCTCGTGGACGCAGTCCAGAACCGTTCCATCCGGATGTTCCGGCGACTTGCCGAGCCGGACATGGTTCCGGCGATCGAGGGGTTCATGGAGAAACACGCCTCTGGTGACGTAGATCACCGCTTGGTCGAGTTCTTGCTGAAGGTGATCGCCTGCGCTGACCTGAAACACGCCTCGGAACTGGCCCGGCTAGCGCCGAAGGTGAGTAAGTGGATGTGGGGGCGACGGCCGATGCCGGTGCGGCGAGCTGCACTTGACGCCTACCTTCACCTAGTTCCGTCCGGCGCCGCCAAAGATAGCGAGTTGAAGGCGCTTCTCGACGAACTGCAAGACAGCGTCAACCCTGATCCGAGCGACGAGTTACGAGGGACCCTCCTTCGTGTTCTGTATCCGGGCGTGGTCACACCGTCCACCATCTGGCGCTACGCCATTCCTTCCACGAAGAACTTCTTCGGTCGCTTCCAGTTGTTCTGGACGTGGATCTTCGTCGAGGAGTCTGCGCCTGGACAGATTGGCGAGGCGCTGGACGCTCTAGCGGAGATGTCCGGCGAGGGACTCGAAGAGTTGGCCGCGGTTATCGAGGACCGTTTCGTGCCCGAGTTGCTTACGAGAGGCCTCCGCAACCTCGGTGATGCACCCGATGTCGAGCGTCTCTACAAGTGGCTTAACGCCACGATGCCCTTTACCGATCAATACGGCGCCTATAGCCGACGGGACCAGCCGATCAGACAATGGTTGGAGGACCGTGGCCACATAATCAATGAATTGTTCCTGCAAGCAGCACGTTTGGCGCCCAACTCGGATCGGCCGATTAGCTGGATTGACTTCCGGGACCTGATCCGTGGGAGCAGGTTACCGGACGGTTTCGGACGCTTCTGTTTCGACCGGAGCCTGTGTTTGGCTACCACCGAACCGGATACAGCGTCGGTCCTGCTCGAGCAGGCCCACCGTTCTCTGGACGATCCGGCGGTGAATGCCGGGTTGACTAGGAGTGCCGCCCGGGAACGCCTCATCGACTACCCCGTACTTCAGCAACTTTTCGATGATCTCGATAGGAGGCGTTTGCAAGCCCTTGCCCACCAAGCCGGGAGGGGTTCGAGAATTGAGCGGATCCAACGTGAACGCAAGGAAAAGGTTAGGAAAAGGGAAACGGAGTGGGATAAGCATCTACGTGAACATGAGGTTGAACTAAGGGAAAACCGGCTACCTCTGTCCAGCCTCAACTTGTTAGCTAAGGTTTATCTGGGCCTGATAACCGGTATAGAGAGCAGGGCGATCCCGAGCGATCGGGTTGCCCGCTTCATCGGAGGAGATCCGGTTCTAGCTGAGTTGGTAATGACCGCGCTGCGGGATGCGATCTGGAGAGCGGACCTCCCGAGCGTGAGCCGGACCATCTCTTGGCGTTCGGAGCAGCAGTTCCCCTCTATCACTTGGCCGGTGGCGGTGAGCCTGGAGCTACTGGGTCGGGACGCTTCGAACCTTCGCCGGATCGACGTTGAGCGCCGCCGTCGGGCACTAGCTCTCGCCTTCTTCTCTCCGATGGTTCCGGGCCATCCCTACCCGTCCGAACCGTGCCTCGAAGAGTGGCTAGTAGACGATCCCGACTCGGTGTTCGACGTCCTGACCCGCTGTGCCCGCGCCGCTGTCCGCAACGGAGACCGCGTGATTGCGGGCGTCTTTCACTTGGACAGGATTAAAGGTCACACACAACATGTGTGCGAGGCTAGATCGAAACTGCTCGAAGCGTTCTCCACGCGGATAGCGGCGAACCAACTCCCTGCTTTTGACTATATTCTCGCTACCGCCCTCCAATCCGGTGACCTCACTGCTGTCGAGCGGTTGGCCGACCGCAAGTTGGGTTTGCGGTCCCTGGACGTCGGTCAGGGAGTGCGCTGGAGGATGGTGAAGGCGATGCTGGCCGGTGGGGGCGAGGCTGCGTCTGATCTCCATCGCTACGCCACCGCCAATGAGCGGCGAGTCCGGCATCTGGCCGAGTTCCTAGAGGTCTTGGAGGACGTATTCGGTTCCGGCTCCCAACTTGCGGAGGGGTGGGACTCAAAAATGCTGATCGCACTGGTTAGCCTGCTCGGACCCTCCTACGAACCGATGATCGCCGACGGCCCGGGCTCTCAGCGAGTGCAACTTTCCTTCCTGCTTTCCGACTGGATCTTCGCTCTTGGTTCTCGACCTGACCGAATCGCTACGCGTGGACTTGAAAGATTGCTTGAAGAGCCGCCCATGGCTAAATGGCGCAAGAGCCTTGAGCGGTCGCGAGACTTGCACAGCGTAGTCGTCGCCGATTCCGCTTACCGGCACCCCTCTCCAGATCTGGTCCGACGAACCCTCAGCAACCTTCAACCTGCGAATGCCGCTGATCTCCATACCCTTCTCATTGACATATTCACAGACATTTCGGCACGCATCAGGGGTGACAGCGCGAATCTATGGAAAGGCTTCCATAACGAGGATCCCTACGGCCGACCGAAGAGCGCCAAGCCCGAGAACTCCTGTCGAGATATCCTGCTCCAGGAACTGAAACATCACCTTCCCCTCGGTGTCGATGCCTCAGCGGAGGGGCGATACGTATCCGATAAGCGAGCCGATATCCGGGTCTCCTATGGGGGTTTCAACATCCCGGTCGAGATCAAGAAAGACTCCAGTCCTGACCTCTGGACCGGGTTGCCGAGCCAGCTGGTGGATCAGTACACGACCGACCCCGAAACCGGCGGATACGGCATCTATCTGGTGCTTCGGTTCGATGAGAGTGGTGATTCTTATCGACGCATCGAGAACCTCAAGGAGCGTGTTCCTATCGAACTCCGTCACAAGATCTCGGTGCTAGCTATCGACGTTACCAAACCCGAGCCCTCTCAGTCGGGTAGCCACCTCATACGAGCCCGTGCATGAGCTACCTGCTGATGGCTGCGGTCCGGACGTACATCATCGGCAAGGATGTTCGCTGTGGGTGGATCAGTAGCCCGGTGCACCAAGAGAGCGGGCCAGGCTCTGTAGTTCGACGTCTACGTATCGACCCTTGATCTGAACAGGTTCGTCATCGACATATACACTTGCTTCCAGGATCGTAAGGTCCGAGTGACAAGTGTAGGGCTGGGGTGGCCCGAAGCCCACACATAAACATCCGAAGACCCTTTCATCGCACACGAGACGACCGGTGGGTAATGGTACGTTGGGGTGGTAACCGTATGAGATGTGGTTGAGCCGGTAGATTCCCGGATCATCGTTCCATTCGCGCCAACCCGCCAGCACTTGAGCTTCCCGCCCGTTGCCGGTTACGCGTGACAGTCCGTCCGAGAACTCGATACTTATCGTGTCTTTCAACACAGACAAAGACTCGGGCGGGAAGGCGGATCCGTCGAATACGAGGCGGCCCGCAATTGATTCCTCGATGGGAGAGATGTGTGTCTGTCCTAAAGGCATTGTGGTGGTGTCGGGGGCTGCCGCCCGACCTCTAATGCTCGCTCGAAACGAGGAACCGTTATCGCAACTGATCCTCAGTTCCTCCTTCCCGGTAGTCATTTCGCCCAGGAGGGTTCCGAGTTCCAATAGAGCCGCGCGGTCCACCTTCAACTCGAGCAGGATGAGGTCGGCTACCGTCATCCCGGATAGGCTGTAGAAGCAGCGAGTCCCAGCCCTTCGAGCCTCGTGATCCGCCGGAGTGCCGAGGATGTAGATCTCGTTGAGCTCAATCCAGATATCGGCGTTTCTCGCGGCACGGGCTATCAGACGGGGTATCGGGGAACCGGGACGGGCCAATCTGGCCATGGAAACCTCGACAGGCGCCGCCCCCGCTTCCCATGCTGCGCTTGCGAGTAGCGAAGACAACTCAGCCGTCTTCCGCGTGTCGTTAGTTATGAGGACGGTCTCGCCGTCTTGTATGTCGAGGACTTCGTTGATCACGACACGTGCTGCGGCTATTGCCTCATGGTCCATCAGTATCCCGACCTAACCGAGACGCGGTGTGGTGGTTGTCGGTGGTAATCGGTCCATTTATTACTCCCGCCACCTGACCACCCAGCGTCCGATGCCGGCGACGATTCCATCGACCACCACCGCGACGACGCCGACAGAGAACACAATGGATAGTATCTCGGCTGTGGCGGCGTATTGTGCGTATACCCGGATGATCCTTCCTGCCCCGATCTGGCCGCCCAGAACCTCGGCAATCGCCTGGAAACCCCACCCGAACGCCAGGGCGACGCGGACCGCGCCCAGCACTTCGGGTATCACGGCCGGCCTGATGACTTGGAGGAGGACCCGCGTCGAACTGGCGCCAAGGCTCAGGGCATAGTTGTCGTAATGGTTGGAGATGTTGGTGGTTGCTTGCTGGGTAACCACAGCTACCGTCACCATTGTGTAGAAGATGACCATCCCGTTGGTGGCCAGCCGACCTGTGCCGAACCAGAGCGACAGGAACGGAAGCAATACCAGCACGGGCACGGTTCCGACGAACAGCAGCGGTGGTTCCGCCAGATTGCGTATCACCCGTACCCGTCCGATCAGCAGGCCGATCGCAAAACCGGCCACAGCCCCCGTTGTAACACCGATGAGTACGTTGACCGCCGTATAAGTCAGGTTCTGAATTATTCCGCCACTGCCGAACGAAGCGAATTCCAGAGCGCGAATCTCGAAGAGACCTTGACGTAGCGCCTCGAACACCAGAATCGGGGAAGGGATCCTTACCGGTTCTGTTGCTGCCGCGGCCATGGACCACACCAAAAGCATGAGAACGAGCCCGAATACCGCTAGGACTAGTCGCCTAAGGAACCTTGACAGTTTGTACCGCCTCACCCCGGTGGCAGTCCGGCCTCGAACCGTCATGTCTCGGCGGTCACTTCATCGTGGTAAGTGTGAGCGACCATAACTCTCTGAATCAGCACCATCCTAAGCTGTGAACTCCTCGTGATGGGCGATCCACCATCTGGCGATGTCCATACGCCGGGCGAACCAGACGTTACCCAAGGACAACCCGTGCTCAATGAACTCTCGAAGGGCTGACGTCCGCCCGGCTTGACCCACGATACGGGGATGTAGACCTACCGACATCATCTTGGGATAACCGGCCGCGCCCTCTCGCCATAACTCATCAAGCCCTCGCTTCAGGTAATCAAGGAAGTCAACCGGACTCAAGGTTCCCTGGAGATCGTTGTAGGTGAGGCTGTATGGCACTACCAAATGTTGGCGACCTCTGACGGTCACGAAGTAGGGAAAATCATCATTGTATGCGTCGGAGTCGTATATGAACCCACCGTCCGCAACCACCAGATCGCGGGTATTGATTGACGGTCCATACCGGCAGTACCAGGCAAGCGGACGTTCTCCCCACGTCCTCTCGAATGATTCTATTGCGAGCCGCATGTGTTCAGCTTCTTCTTCTCGATTCAACCGCCAATGCTCGCTCCATCTCCAGCCATGGGACATGAGATCGTGTCCGGCTGCCTTGGCTACCGTCGCCACTTCGGGATTCAATTCGAACGCCGCCGCACAGGCGAACATGGTGACATTGATCTGGTACTCATCGAAGAGTCTCAGCAGTCGCCAGATACCGGCCCGGCTTCCGTACTCGTAAATCGTCTCTTGAGCCAGGTTCCTCTTGTCGTCCGGAAAGGGGTAGCTCTCCTCCCCACCGTGGTGTTCATTGCCGCCATCCCCGGCAGGAAACGAGTACTCGGATCCTTCTTCGTAGTTCACAACGATGTTCACGGCAACGTGTGCGTCACTCGGCCATCTCACTCTGGGCAACCGGTTGCCGTACCCCACCATATCTCTTGGAGGTCCCGGTGTATGGACGAACTCAAAAGCCATCTACAACCCCTTTCTTCGTGGATGAGAGCGGAGTGAACGTGTGCTTACCTCTACGCCCACTTGAGGGAGGTACCCCTCATACTTGCCGTGCATTACTCGGCCCAGCGGGTCAGCCATATAAGGGTCTTGTTGGCCACAAGGTAAGTGACTGCTGCGAATAGGATGACTACCAGACCTGTTAGGGCCACGACATCGGTCGAGGCGTAATAGAGAGCGCTCTGGAGGACATGACCGAGTCCGACCTGCTGTCCCAGAAACTCCGCCGCGAGGGCAGCGCTCCAAGAGAACGCCACCGCTAGCAACAGTCCACCTCGTAGTTGAGGGAACGCGGCCGGAAACACGACGCGGGCGTAGGTACGCAGGGGGCTGGCGCCAAGACTCCTGGCGTACTGCGAGTAGTGAAGGGGAACATTGCCGATCGCGTTGATTGTGATTGCGAAGAGCAGGATACCGACCGCAAAGGCAATAAAGGTCAGAACACCGAGTTCGCTATTACCAAACCAGAGGGCGAACAGCGGGATCATTGCGAGGAGAGGCATCATACGAGCCAGGTGGGCGGGGAAGGTCAACAAGCCTCTAGCTACCTTCGACCAAGCGATCAGGAAACCCAATCCTATCCCCGTTACAACCCCGATCGTATAGCCGGCGATTGTCCTGAGCATCGTTACGAACGTGTTGTGCCCCAAGCCCAGCGCAGCTCCCCAGTTTGTGGGCTCGGCCCCGGTTCTAGTGGATTCGGCGCCCAAGCCCCCCTGCCAGTAACCCGCGTACTCGATGAAAGCGCGGAAGACGTCCTCAAAGCCGGGAACGCGTTTGTACCCAACGGTTTCACCGAGGATTATCGACGCAGCTTGCCAGCCACCGAGAATCGCTAGGAACGAAAGGATGGCTAGCGGATGCAGTCGACCGCCTTTACGCTTGGCACTGGTTCCATCATCCTGAATGGTCCTGACGGACCCCTCCTGGCCCGATTGCTGAGGGTCGGACCCGGTACTGGGCGCCTCGCCACTCATGCGATCTCCAGATCTCCAAAATGGAGAACCACCCTTCGGCGAATAACTGACGCTTCCTCACTCGTGATCATGTAGGTGGAACGAGGCCTTGGCAGGGCAACGGCTACGTCTTCGACGATCTGTCCATCCTTGACGACTAGTATGCGATCCCCGAGTGCTAGGGCTTCATCTACATCGTGAGTGATCATAAAGACAGCTCGATGGCCGCCTTCCGCCCAGAGATCAAGCAGGACCTTGTGGAGTTGTGCCCTACGTAGGTAATCCAAGCCGACGAAGGGTTCGTCCATTAGGAATACATCGGGCTCGTTAGCGAATACGGCTGCGATGGCGACCCTCCGTCGCATTCCTCCCGATAGTTGACGTGGCCAAGCACCGGCAAAGTCCTCTAGACCCACTATCTTCAAATAGCGCTCCACCGTGGCCTTGCGCTCCGGTTTGGGTACGCCTCGGGCTTCTAGCCCGAAGGAAATGTTGGCGGCCACCCTTCTCCACAGAAACAACGTGTCCCGCTGGAACACCACGCCCCGATCGGGTCCCGGTCCTTCCACGGGCCTTCCGTTCACAGAAATCTCGCCGTTGGTCGGCTTGATGAATCCGGCAATCAAGTTCAGCAGGGTTGACTTCCCGTGGCCGGATGGTCCGACCACACAGACGAACTCTCCACGGGCAACCGTGAGGGAGGCGTCGCGCACCGCGGTGAGTTCCTCTCCGGACTCCAAGACGAAGGTCTTGGTAACTGATCTGAGTTCGATCGCAGGTGGTGAAGAGGTCTGGGAAGTTGTCGTGTGGTTCCCTGTTGAGTGAACTCGATCTGTGTCCGCCGCGCCGGGACCGATCTGCGACATGTCCCCTGCGCTGTCAATTTCCTGCATCTAACTGTCACCTCCCTCCAGGCTGTACACGTCCAGAGTGGATTTGTCAGGAATCTACTTCGTCCGGCGGCGTCCCGGGTTGTACTGCGGTCGATAGCAGGTTTGGTTCGGCCGGAATGCAATTCGACAACACCCTCACCCGAGAACCGCCTTGTAAGGAAACTAGTGGACCCTTCCTCCCGCTCCCGCGGGAATGCCGCATTGAGAATGCGATAACGAAGGGATGGAACCCGCAGCGTCCGGTCTCGGATTACCTGCGGGTTCCACTCCCTAGCCCCTTAGGTTCTATAAGCTCAGCAACCGCCTCCAACAGCGGCCTCGAGAATCCGAGCCGCGTCGAGGTAGTTGCGGTTTTCATAGTGAGTGGCAGCCATCGCGGCCAGTTCAGCGTACGCTCCGTCCAGGTTTGCCGCCTGCGAAACCATCGAGTCATACCGGCCGCGCAGATCCACCAGAGTGTCGTAGATCTCTTCGGCAAGTCCGAACCCCAGGGAAGGATCGATCTCCTGGTCAGCGGGCAGAATCCCGCCTTCCTGGGCAGCTTCTATCTGGGGGCGGTACACGTTCTTGTAGTGGAACGGGTTGCTCTCATCGTCCCAGTATTCGGTCTGTTCTTCGAAGGACTTCATCGGATCGATCTGGCCGTAAATAATCCTAAGGCCATCTATGCCGATCTCCACTGCAGCAGCGGATTCAAGGACGGGAAGGATGTTTGCCAAGGCATGGTCCGTACCTTCGGCTACGTCCTTCTTGATGGCGTCGATCACTCGGAACATGACGCTAACCACTCGAAGGAAAGTATCGGGATCTTCGGCGTAGTGACTTGCCCGAGCACCGAGACCAGTGTGGCCGATCCCGGTTGCGCCTCTGGGGTCGCCAGGCGGAAGCAGGGCAATAAGGTCGGTGGCGCCGAGAATCGGATACCAACCGTCCTGGATCAATTCGGCGTTCTGGGCGCCTCCCAACGGTTTCACGAAGTCGGCCTGCCCTCCCCGACCAAGGAGTAGCATCCGCGCATCGTCGACCGTGATCAGCTCCGCGAAGTCATCAGGTGTGACACCGCCGGCTTCGAATACCGCGTCCACGAAGGAGCGGTGAGACCCGGTGTCGTCGATGGCGACTCGCTTGCCGACCATCTGGCCCACAACTTGCTTGAAGGCATCCTCGTAGCTCATACCGGAAGCGACCAGATCAGGAACGGTGTCGAGACCGCTGTCCGGGGGAGCGAGGAAGTACAGACCTACATAGGCGTCGCTGAACGTGATCTGTTGTACATCCGGCGCCCGCAGCATGCTCTGCAACTCGTTCGGTCCGTACTGGGTGGTGAAGTCGTAGTCTTCGTTCACCAACAATGCCACTATCTGTTCGTACGGGATAGTCGCGAACTTCTCGTTGATGTTGATTCCTACCTCTTCGAACCAGCCTTCGGCCATGGCGTGGGAATAGATGGTGTGATCGCCGAACGGCGCCATGCCGAAGTTGACGCTCACCTCGGGAATGGCGACATCGCACATCGCCAGTAGTTCGTCGGCAGTCATGGGCGCCGCCTCAGTGGCGGCGGTAGTCGCCTGGGTAGTCGCCGGAGCCTGTGTGGTTGGCGCGGCAGTAGTTTCGGCGGGTTCGTCCTCGCCGCAGGCCGCTGCCACGAGGGACACGGTAAGCAATACCGCTAGAGCTGGCCATTTCTTGAACCATCTTGACACTGAATACCTCCTGTTTTGTAGGTGTCTTACTCCCTTGTTTCAGTCTCCAACACCGCCATGTAGCTCGAGGCCCGCCGGAGAGCCGTTCGTCACCGGTTCTCCGACGTCGCGGTGGCAGGCGTCGGGTTCACGACGGGCCAAACTCAATACGCCATCCAACCGCCATCGACTAGAAGGTTGTGTCCTGAGACGAAGGTGCAATCGTCGGATGCAAGGTAAAGAGCCGCACCGGCGATGTCATCGGGTTTACCGAGCCGGGAGAAGGGAGTGCGGGAGTATGAATAGGGGAGTTCAGGGTCAGTCATGTCAGCCTCCCCGGGATGAGTTCCCGTGATGATCCGTCCGGGTGCAACCGCATTGACCATGATTCCCCGCTTGGCGTAGTCAACCGCCAACTGGCGTGTCATCTGGGCAATCCCCGCCTTGCTGACCGCGTAGGCGAAGTATTCGGGCGGCCCGATCATTCCATGCTGGGATGACAGATTCACGATGCGTCCTCGGACCTCTCCGACCATTGGCTGATCGATCATTTGCATGATCGCCCTCTTGCAGCAGAAGAACTGACCGCGAAGATTGACCGCCATCACCTCATTCCAGTTTTCCACGGTGGTGTCCAGGATGTTGGTGGACTCGAACACCGCAGCGCTGTTAACCATTACGTCAAGCCGCCCGTACTTCTCGACGGCGCCGCCGACTAGAGCACTTACGCTCTCCCAGTCACTTACGTCAGTCTGAACGTATTCGGCCCTTCCACCTTCAGCCTGAATGGCTTCCACGGTCGGTAGGTCGTCTCCCTCGGGGGCCCATATGGGCGTATCACGGATGTCGCTTACCACGACGGAGGCACCCTCTCCGGCGAAACGGCGGGCGATGGCGCGTCCAATACCGGATGCAGCTCCGGTGACGATGGCGGTGCGGTTCTTCAAACGCATGGTTGCGGCCTCTCAGGGTCTACTTTGGTGGACGAGTTCATAGTTCTTTGAAGCCGTCGGGTAGGCCGGCGGAATGCGTCATCAGGACTCCACCATCCTCGGTCACCAGCGCGTTGTCCGTGATCCCAAGCCAACTGTACTTCTCGAACGTGGCGTGATCTTTGAACTCCACCGTCGGGTGGATATTGACGACCTCCGTGTCCTTCAGTACACGGTCGTTGCCCGGAACCCATACTCCCTTGATGGCGTCACAGTCAATCCCATGAAGGCTGAACATGGAGTGGGGGTTCGAGGCGTGGGTGTATCCCAGGTGGTATTCGGAATGCTCCACCAGGTAATCGTGAACCCCCTCTACGAATGCCGACGCCATCGCTCCCGGTTTCATGGCATCAAGCCCGGCGTTGAGGGAATCTACCGAAAGATCCCAGAATTCCCGGGCATCAGGGGCGGGGGGCCCGAAGCTGTAGCAGCGCCGGTATTCGAGCCAGTATCCGGTCGGGCCTGCCGACTCGATCCAGACAGTGACTATGTCGTCCTTATCGATCACCTTGGTCGTACCGAAGCTGAGCGGCCCGTATGGCGTGGTCTGGAGGAGTACCATCGGATCTCGGAGTCCGAACTCACGCGACACTTTGTGGGACTCCGCGGCAAGTTCTATCTCGGTCATGCCGGGGCGTATGCTCGGTTCCAGGGCTTCATAGATGTCGTTGAAGAGTTCCGAAGTCAGATGCAGGTAGTCCAACTCTTCCGCGCTATTGGTGTGTCTAGCGTCCTCGAACAGTTGGGTACCATCTACTATTTGGAGTTCGGGCAGGGCATCTGTGATCTGCTGGAGATGCCAGGCAGCGAACGAGGCGTCGGAGAGGCCGGTTATTCCGACCGTTGCGTTACCCAGACCATTCGACCTCAGCACGTCGGCGATTTCTACTCCCGATAGGCCGCTGACCCGGAACTCGCCTGGCCACAAGGCCTGCTCGGCCTGCTCGAGCCCGAACACCTGACCGCCGATGAAAATGGGATCCCCTTCCGGCAGGATCACCACATGGGTGTCGGCGAGTAGCTGCCACACGTCTGATACCCAGAATGTTCGTCCCCGATAACGGATGTCGTCCCGTCCGCAAACCACCAGAGCGGCCAAACCTTGCTCCGCCATTCCCTCCCGCAGGAGGCCGAGTCGCCGCTCCCGCTCCTCGGGCGTGCTGTGGACGAAGTCGCCGCGTGGCGGTGGAGCTTTTACAGGGGTCAACGTCACCGTGCCATCTCCTCATGCTCTCTCGTGACAGACGCCAGTGAGTTCAGTACTGGTCGTCTATTGTCGACAATACGCGCCAATACTGTACTGTCGGCAACCCCGAGGTGCAACTGTCGGGTTGGAGACGAGGGACCGATTCGACCGAGCCGCTAACCCTTGACGAGACGAACAATCTCAGACCATTCATTCTGCGAACCCCTACCTGTGAAGAATCGGGCTAATGGACAGGCTCACGTCCGGGTTGTCTCAGGAGGTCTTCGGCGGTCCCTTCCTAATGTGGTCGCGGAAGACCTCGACATCCTCGTAAGTGACGGTATCAAAGCTTGGACCATCATGCAGCCATGTAACGCCGGCGCGCTCGTACTCCTCGATCAGCCCCGGCTCCAAGCCGCTTCGATCAACCATGCCTTCCAGGAAGATAGACACGTCAAATGGCTTGCATATATCACGGTAGCGGTTGGTATATCCCATCACTTCCCGCACATCGCTAGGCGTCATCTGCTCGTCCCCTACTTTCATCGGAAACACGCCGTCCCAGTGGGCGGCTCGCCGGAAGGGTGCTCGATGAGGCCATTTTCCGGCGATCCAGACCGGAATCCGCGGTTGCTGGACAGGGCGTGGTAGGAATGTGAAAGGCTCGATCCGGTTGTATTTACCTTCGTAGCCGTACGGCTGACCGCTCCAGATCCCGGCGATGATCTCAAGTCCCTCGTCGAGTTTGGCCGCCCGGATCCGAGCATCGGGATTCTCTCCGAAGGCGTCAAACTCCGTGTCGGCAGGGTTACCGAGACCTGCACCGAAGACCAGTCGGCCTCCGGATAACCGGTCGAGTGACGTTGCTTCGCGAGCAACCTTCCAGGGCCTCCTGCGGGCGACCGGGGTGACCATGGGGCCGATCCGGATCCGCCTGGTTTTTGTAGCTATCGCGGCCAACGCGATCCAAGGATCGGCAATCGAGTTCCGATCCCAGAGCAGGATGTGATCCCAAACGAAGAACCCGTCCCAACCGGACTGATCGGCATGGTCGGCCAACTCCATCAATGTGTTGGGATCCGATAGTGCGCCGAAATTCGGCACGTTCAGAGCGTAACGCATTGCGATGTGATCCTACCGACAGGCATGGTCGGTAATGGTTCGATTCTCTGATATCTATCTCGGTCCGTCGTCACGTTGCAATACCGCCCCGGTTGGAGGAGTAGAGTCTGTATCTTGTCGACAATCGACATAGGAGTCGAATATGCCGCATGAAGAGCCTCGCCACCTCTCGCCTGTCCTTACGCGTGCGACCGCCGTACACGCTGCTCGCGGGGAGGGTGTACACATCATCGATCGCCAAGGTAAGAAGTACCTGGACTTCACCTCCGGCATCGGAGTCACCAGCACCGGCCACTGCCATCCGAAGGTGGTTGAAGCGATTAGGAAACAGTCCGGGAGGCTGATTCACGGACAGTACACAACCGTTCTCCACCCTCTACTTGAGGAACTCGCAATTCGCCTCACAGAAGTGCTACCCGGCGAGATCGACAGCCTGTTCTACGTCAGCGCAGGTACCGAAGCTGTGGAAGCATCGGTCCGTCTGGCCCGCAACGCGACCGGTAAATCGAATCTGATTGTGTTCCATGGCGGGTTCCACGGTCGCACAACGGCATCGCTCTCGATGACTACCTCGAAAACCGGTTACGGAGACGGGCTGCAGCCCCTGATGGCCGGTGTGTTCGTGGCGCCGTTTCCTTATGCGTATCGCTATGGATGGGGTATCGATGAGGCCGTCGACTTCTGCTTGAGGGAGTTGGACTTCCTGCTCGCCACCCAGACGGCGCCCAACGAAACAGCGGCGATGGTCGTAGAGCCTGTTCTGGGGGAGGGTGGTTTCGTCCCGGCGCCGGACAGGTTTCTCCAAGGGCTCCGGGAGCGGTGTGATCTTCATGGAGTTCTATTGATTGTCGACGAGGTTCAGGCCGGGTTCGGGCGAACAGGGAGTTTCTGGGGTCATGACCGTTCTGGTGTGACCCCTGACGTGGTCATCATGGCCAAGGGACTGGCTTCCGGTATGCCCCTAGCTGCAATGGCTGCAAACCGGAAACTCATGGAGAAGGCTTGGCCAGGATCACAAGGAGGTACCTACGGCGGGAACGCGGTCGGTTGTGCAGCCGCGCTGGCAACTCTTGATGTCATTCAGGAGGAACGGCTTGTCGACAACGCGGCGACGGTCGGCGCCCGGTTGCTCGGACACTTGCAGGAAGTAGCCCGGCTACATGAGGTCATCGGTGACGTGCGTGGAAGGGGATTGATGATCGGGACGGAGTTCTCCCGTCCTGACGGTACTCCCGACGCGGAAACAGCCGCCAAGGTGCGCTACCGGTGCGAGCGTGGTGGGCTGCTGTTGCTCCCATGTGGCGCCTTCGGCCAGGTGGTGAGATGGTTGCCTCCCTTGATCGTCTCGGAAGCTCAGGTCAAGGAAGCGGTCGGAATATTCGAGGCGGCCATCGCCGAAGTTACCGGGCCAGGGACTGCACCAGCGATAGCCCCGATTCGTGGATCGGGGTCTGGAGGATGAGTGGGGTAGATTTTTATGTGCCTGAACAGGCATAACGGCTTTCGGCGTTTCCCGTCCCGGTCCGGTATGGGAGGTTCACCTGCCGGGTGAACGGTGAGTCTCTCCCAAAATTGCGGGTGGAACCGGCGTTACATACCTCGGTGTGTGGCGAACCTGAGCAATCAAGGCTGGGAGTCGGGGTTGGGTGTCTGAGGCACGTTGGCAGGTACGTATCCCAGCTTCTTGTCGACCACGTTGAGGAGGGGCTGCCCGGTCGACCACCGATCGAGATTCTCCAAGAACTGATCCGCTAGCGCTTCGAGCCATCCGTGGAAGTCGGCCGACATATGAGGTGAGACCACGACGTTGGGCATGGTCCACAATGGACTATCGAGCGGCAGCGGCTCGGTTTGGAACACGTCCAGCGCAGCCCCCGCGAGTGAGCCGCTCTGGAGCGAGTTGATCAGTGCGTCCTCATCTACCAGTTGACCTCGACCCACATTTATCAACCGTGCCGAGGTTTTCATGAGCCTCAATTGCTCGACGCCGATAATTCCCCGCGTGTGAACGGTCAGCGGCAGCACGAGAATCACGAAGTCTGCGTGGGGCAGCAACAGTTCAAGGTCGTCGGTGGAGCGGACCAGACCGAAGTCCTTGTCTTGCCTCTCAGAGGTCGCCATCCCGATAACTTCGACCCCGAGCGATGCAGCGGCCCGGCCTATCGCCCGGCCGATCCCTCCCGCTCCGATTATCAGCGCTGTCTGACCCGCCAGCATCTCGGTGTCCCGATGCAGCCATATGCGTTGGGATTGAAGCGAGAGGGTTGCGATCATGTCCTTTGCGAACACCAGCATCATTCCGACGACTGTCTCTGCGATGGCTTGATTGAACACCCCGCGTGCGTTGGTGACCACAACGTTGCTTGAAGCGATCTCGGATGCCATGACGGCGTCTACGCCGGCGCCGGCGACGTGGATCCACTCCAGGGCGCGAGCACGGTCGAAGTGTTCTCGGAGCAGTGCCGAGCTAAAGTCCCAGAGAAGCACGATCGTCGCTTTATCGATCACTCTCCTCAGTTCCGCTCCGGTACGTACGTAATGGATTGCAAATCTGTGCGCAACCTTCTCCAGTCCCGGAGGGAGCCGGCCGTCGAGTTCGCCGACCACTGCCAATGAGAGTGGTGAGTCGTGCCGGCGGACAAGCATGCGTTCGTTCATAAAGGCGATTCTACGATTGCCAAAACGGTCGACAATCGACAGTAGGCAGTGGACCCGCTACAGTGCTCCAAGCCGGACCTCCTGAAGTAAGGGTGATGACGGGTAAGACCTAGACGATGAGACGATCGAAACGCCCGCCGGCGCACCATGTTAGGCAAGAATCGGGTCTGGACCAGTTGGAGCCCATCGCCCGTGCCCCGACTGCTCTGATCATTGCCCGCAGGATTCGCAGGGCTATCCGCGATGGGACTCTCTTGCCGGGCACCCGGATGGTCGAGATGCGTCTTGCTGAGCAGCTTGGTGTGAGCCGTGCGCCGGTACGTGAGGCCCTACAACGCTTGATCCAGGAAGGCCTGGCTGTTAATAAGCGACGTGGCGTGTTCATCAGGGAGTTGACGAGCGAAGACGTACTGGACGTCTACCTAGCCCGAACGGCGTGCGAAACGGCCGCAGCCGAATCAATAATGCAGTCGCCCCACGATGTGGATTGGAGTGTTCTGGAAGCTGCTCTGAGGTCACTGGAGGCGGCTGCCGCAGTGTCGGATCTCCGCTCGACCCTGGAGGCCGATCGCTTCTTCCACGAGCAACTTGTGGAGGCCGCCGGCAGTCCTAGGTTGACAAGAATGTTCGCCACGTTGCTCGTTGAGACGGCCATCTGCCTTCGTCGTCTGGAAGGCGCGTACACGGAGGCAACTCACTTGGTTGAAGAGCATCGACGCATTCTTACGGCCCTGAGAGCGGGTGACCGTGATGAGGTCTCGCGAGCGATCACAGCCCACATGAACGACGCAATCCATCACCTGACGAGCGACAGGACAATCGACAGTTCGTAGGTGGAGCCATCCTGTTCTGAATGTCCTGGTAGGTTTGGTCGATGGCACCCGCATATCCGTTAGATGGTTCGAGGGACTCCGGTACCGACCCGGCCTGCCACACATGCCTCTGGTGGGAGCATCTGCCAACTCCGGATCTCGCCGCCGGCACGGGGTGGTGTCGACGGTTTCCGCCCTGTCCAACCTGGCCGGTGACAGCGGCCCATGATTGGTGCGGCGCGTACCGGAGGAATGCGAGGACAGTCCGTATATCAGGCCAGATCCAACTCGGTATCTAGCTAAGCAATCGCAGGACTGCCGGATGTATGGTCGGGAATCCAGGGTGGTGAACACGAATGATTGCTCTGTTCTGGATTCCCTGCGCGTGCCGAACACACAAGTCGGTTTCGCCGTGCCACTAACCCCGATTATTCATGGATGGGGGTTTGGAGGAGGAGTGGAGTAGACCAGTTTCACACCCTGACCAGGCAATACAGCTATCAGGTTTCCCCATCCCGGTCCGCTGTGGAGGTTCACCCGCCAGGTGAACGTTGTGTTTCTCCCAAATACTCGGGTTGAGCTGGCGTTACATGCCTCGGTGTGTGGGAAACCTGAATAATCAGGGCTAAACACTGTCATTTTTAGCTCTCAGGGCCCTGTCTGGTGTATCGGTTGGGCGTGTCCCGGAAAACCCCATGTGCTACTATGTAGAACATGGAAGGGGTAGGGATAAGAGAACTGAAACAGAATGCTTCGGCGGTGGTGGCTCGGGTGGCGGCGGGTGAGGCGCTGACCGTAACGCGTCGCGGTCAACCCGTTGCCCGGATGGTTCCACTCGCCAAGGACCGGATCAGGACGTTGATCGATTCCGGACTCGCACGACCGGCGCGTCGATCCGGGGCGGATCTGCCGTTACCAGTTTCCCTGGGGGAGGACCGGCCTGCTCCGTCGAAGGTGCTGGAGGAGATGCGCGAAGCCGAGCGCTTCTGACCTTTGTTCTATCTGGACACATCCGCAGCGGTAAAGCTGATCTTCATCGAGTCGGGCTCGGCGGCTCTTCGAAGATGGTGGGAGTCCTCTCATTCCGAGGTGGCATCGAGCGACCTCCTGCGGACCGAGTTGACCAGGGTGGTGCAGAGGGTGGATCCGAACCGAATGGTCGAAGCGACCGTGTTGCTTGATGCGCTGGTGTTGTTGAAACTGTCGACCACGGTGTGCCGACGGGCCGGGATGCTACGACCGGCAGCTCTGCGCAGTCTGGACGCCTTGCACCTCGCTGCAGCTTTGGAGTTGGGTGATGAGATTGCAGGTCTGGTTAGCTATGACCGGAGATTGAACGCCGCCGCCAGGGCTTTGGGGATTCCGGTTATCAGTCCCTGTTAGGTGGTCCGAGGCAACGTACCTGGAGCGAATCTCCCTATCCGGGTTGCTCAGCACCGGATGGGTCGATCTCACCGGTTTACATAGTCGCCGAACTTCTCGGTCGGCGCGAAGAACCGGAAACCGGCTGCGGAAGTAGTTGAGGTCTTTATGTCATCATCAGGAATGATCGGAACCCATCTCCGGCGGTCCGCTACGGGTTGGAGCGGCCAGGATCTGGTTGCCTGTCTTCGATAAGGCTGCGGCAAAGAGGCCTGACGGCACCGCGACGATACCTAGGCCTATAAGCACGAGGACCATGGCCAGGATCTTGCCGGGAACCGTGACAGGTGCGATTCCTTCGGCGCCCATGGTTAGGGAAGCCACCGACCAGTAGACACATTCGAAGAGGTTGCCGTACGCCTCGTTTCTTTCATGCTCGAACTCCCAGATTCCGTATGCCGCGATGAAAGACATCACGGCGGTGACACCCGAGTAGAGGGCTAGTTCATCCTTAATGTCGTCGAACGCGGCGGAGAAGCGGTCAACGGCCGCGCTGTAACGAGCCAGTTTCAGGATCCGCAGTGACCGCAGGATGCGTAGCGGTTTGGCGGCGGCCAGGGCCGGTATGGACGCGATGCCGGCGACGACCGCTAGCAGGTCAACGATGCCGTAGAACGACCGAAGGTAGCGAACGGGATGCTCTGCCGAGAGAATACGCAGTACGTATTCAATAGAGAACACCAGCCAGAGAATCAACTCGGCAATCAGTATCCAAGAATATGTCCTGGTGGTTTCCTCCACCGTGGTCGAGTACACCAAGAGAAGGAGTGACAAGATGACGGTGATCCCGGAGGTAGCCTCTGCGACCCGTCCCCGGGTCGTGTCGAGGCTGAACCACTGACCCCGTAACCTGGCACCCATCTCAGCTTGCCCCGCCGACTACGAGCGCGTGGAACCGAGCGGCGTCCATTACCGGAATACCCGCTGCGCGTGCTCTGCCGGCCTTGCCGGAGCGCGAAAGGGGATCGCCCGCCACCAGTAGCTGACACTTCCGGGTCACAGACTTTACCGGTTGGAGTCCCCCCTGACGCGCCAATCGCTCCAGTTCCTTTCGTTGAACCCGTTGCCCGTCGATTATGACAACGCCGGTGAAGCAGACCTTCATTCCGGGGAGCAACTCGATCGAGTCCTCCGGAGGCTGATCGGGACCGTCAAGTGGTAGCTCGGGGTCGTTGATCATCAAGGCGGCGGCCACCTTGTCGTGCAACTCTCGTTCCTCCTGGGTGACCACCCCGTCTGCCAGGATCCGGCGGACCAAGAGTTCGTAGTATCCCCGGTGTAGGTTCTCCCGGCGAGTCTTGTCGATGCGGAGGGCGTAGGCGGTCGAGGTGAGCCAGGCCTGCTCCTTGGAGGTCAAGATTCCGTCGTCGAGGCAGCGGTCGAGCGTGTCAAGGTACAGCACCTCTGACTCTCGTGTGGTTCTAGGCCAAGCGGTTCGCAGCGCCAGCATGCTCAACGCCCCTCGGCGGGCCGGCGCTCCCGGACGCCTGACCGTGAAGTTGGCCGGCCGGCCGGTGGTATCGCAGGTCGCCCTGCGCAGGTCGGGATTCACCCAATGGTCCAACCGGTTGATCAGCATCCGGGCTACCACCCTCGCGTCACCCAAGGCGGTGTGGTCGGGCTGGGAGATGCCCGCGTCCTGGGCGGCTAGTGAGAGTTTCTTCTTGGTCATCAGGTAGCTGCAAATTCCTTGACCCGGGTCGAGGGTCATGGTGGGAACTCGTTCGATCTCCTGGCGCAGCATCCGCAGGTCGAAGCTTATGTTATGGGCTACCAGCATCGCTCCGTGAAGGCGGGTGGCGATGTCTCCCGCCAAGGACTCGAATTCCGGCGCTGCCTCCAGAATGGATGGCGTGATTCCGTGAATATGTACCGGACCGGGATCCCGGTTGGGCTGGATTAGAGTCTCGTATTCCTCGACGATCTCGCCGTCGAGAACCGTCACGCATGCGAATTCCACTATACGGTCGTATCGAGAAAAACCGGTGGTCTCGGTGTCGATGACCGCAAACCGGACTTCTCCGCCGCCGTTTCCAAATGAGCTATCCATGTCTCTCCCCAACTCCTCGTCTTCTCTCAATTCCTCCGATCCGCCTCCACCTTAGGAACGGTATGTGACATGCTCCCGCACGCCACCCAGGCCGGGCTCCCACTTACTCGGGTAAACGGGAGGAAGTTCCTGTTGAGATCATTACGCGGTGCAATAACAAGAAGTCTGGATGTGGTTGTTGTTGCGGATTCAGATGACTGCGAGGGGGGCCATCGCGTCGATGTCGGTTACCACGTCGATCACGGCCGGCCGTTCCGCTTCCAGGGCTTTCTCCAGTGCCGGACGGAAGTCGGATGGGTTCTCAACCCGGATGCCCAGCGCACCCATCTCCTCCGCTACGCGGGCGAAGTTCACGTCGGTGAAGGTCCAGAGGCGCCGACCTTCCGGAGTCTGCCGCCCGCCGTAGGCCCGGTCGAATCCGCGAGCCGACTGATTGCCGGAGTTGTTGTTGTTCACGATGGTGACGGTTGCGATGCCCCAGCGGACCGCCGTTTCCACCTCAGCTAAGTGGTACCAGAAGCCGGCATCTCCTGTGAAGCAGATGACCGGCCGGTCTGGAGCAGCGCACTTGGCGCCCAGCGCGGCGGGAAACGCCCAACCGAGATGTCCGGCGCTCCGCAGGTAGGTCTGATCCCGGGTACGTATGTCGTACATGCCGCCCATCCACATCCCGGCATGTCCTGTATCCACGATGACGCAGGCGTTGCCGGGGACTGCGGTCGTGAGTTGTGCGCAGAGGAGTTCAGGCCGGATGGGGATGGTTTCCGACTCCATCGGGGCCTGATAGCGGGTGTACCAGGCGCCGACCTCCCGCCGGATGGTCTCGATCCACTCCGGTCTCGGGTCGGTATCCGCTTCGACGCTTTCAAGCATCTTGGCCAGCGTCACTCTCACATCGGCGTTGATCCCTACAGCCGGCGGGTAGTTGCGGCCAAGGGCTGCGGGGTCAATGTCGATCTGGATGGCGCCAACGCCCGGGCGGGGAACCTGCCAGAAGTGAGTGGTCATGCTGCCGGTGCTCGATCCCACGAAAAGGACCAGATCGGCTCGGTTAACCACCCGGTTGGCGGCGCTACGGGAGTAGGTGCCGACGACGCCGACCGATAACGGATGGGTTCCGGGGATGGTGTCCTTGCCGTTCAATGAGGTGGCTACAGGAATAGACAACCGTTCGGCGAACTCCACCAACTCAGCGGAGGCCTGTGAAGTTCTAACCCCACCTCCGGCCACGATAACCGGACGGCGGGCCCGGTACAGAAGGGAGAGCGCTGCCGCGATGTCCTCGTCCCGCGGCCGTGGCCTGTAGGGGGGAGTCCTTGAGAAGTACTCTTCGATGTAAGGATCGAGGTCGGCTTCGTCAAGTTCGACCTGCCCTTCGTTACCCGCAAACTGTAGATGTGCGGGGCCGGGGCAACCCGAAACAGCCGACCGGAAAGCGGAACGCACCAGATCAGGGAGTCGTTCCACCCGATCAACGGTTCGGTTGAACTTGGTGACGTTGGCAAAAGCGGGTAGGTCGTCCACCTCCTGGTAGACACCACGTCCCGCGAACTTCGGATGGAGGCCGCCCGTCATCGCGATGGCAGGGGAGTGGGCGAGGTGAGCCTCTCGCAACCCGGCAGCCAGGTTGAGGGCCCCTACCGCTTGAGCCATGCACACGCCCGGCTTACCCGCAACCCGCGCATACCCGTCCGCCATATATGCCGCCGCCTTCTCTCCGTGGGTATGGATGCGCCGGATCCCGAACTTTTCCATCTCCACCATGGTGTGGCGCAGGATGGCGGGAACCATGAAGACGTGGGTGACACCGTACGAGTGCAGCATCTCTGCCAGAGCGTGAGCACCGCTGATCATGGTCCGACCTTAACCGGCCCCGATCGGACGTCTGTTCGTCCGCTGGGGGAGGGTTCTGAGCCGCACGGCTGGATCAGGCAATGTAGTCAAGGTTGGCGTCATCAAGGTTGGCGCCGGCTTTCTCGGTTCCGGTCTACTTTCGGGAATCCACCGGGTCCGCCCGATCCCCGATCACCCACCGGATCGGATCTCCGTTCCACCGTCTTCGAAGGCGGGGTACTCAAGATGACTTCGACTGAGGGTTGCCGGATGTCATGGGATTTACGCTTCCCAGAGCATTTTGATTGGCATAGCGAACAGGCGTTCCGATGCTCGCTGGATACGTTCGCCGTCATGGAGGAGGATGCCGCAGGCAAAGCGGTCTCCCGCAGCGCTCCTAACACGCTTCAGACCTTTGAAGTGCCGAGGTAGGGCGGTTGCGCCGGCCTTGATCTCGATTCCTACGACCGTGCCGGGCGAACGTTCCAATACGATGTCCACTTCGACACCGTCCTTGTCCCGGTAATGGCTGATTGTGGTTGGTTCCTCGCTAAGAGCAACTGCCTTCGCAAGTTCTCCGTAAACGAAGCTTTCCAGGAGGGGACCTAGCTTCTGCCGGTCTTCCAAGACCTCAGGCCGGCCCACCCGCACAAGAGTTGCTAGCAACCCGGAATCCGAGAAGTGCAGTTTGGGCGCCTCACCAGACGCTTGAGTTCGTTGTTGCGCCAAGCCCTCACTCGGCGAACCAGGAACATCTGCTCGAAGAGGGTGATCCAGCGATCTACAGTCTTGGCGTTCACGCCGAGTCGAGCGGCAAGGCGACTGGTGTTGAGCAGTTGGCCGGATGAGACCGCCGCCAGCTCCATTAGGAGTCTCAGCTCGTCCCGTTTGGTTACATTGGCAAGATCGGAGACATCGCGCTCGGCCAGAGAACGAGCATAGGAGAGTAGCCAAGCCCGGCGCCGGCGTGGATCAGTTCGGGCTAACGGTACGAATCGTGGGCCGCCCAGCGTCGATCCAGGTGTCGGTGCTGGTCGACACGGTGCGACGAGGACAGCCGCTCCGTCTCACGAGGAACAGCGCGCCTCGCAGAGTCGGGGTCGTGAGTCGCTGCTGAACCTATGCTTGGTAATCACCGTCTTCGTACGATCCGTAAGACTGGGTCTAAACTATCGATGGCCGGTGTCCAGACGCCAGTCACAAGCGTTGCATGCAACTTGGGTTGATCCGTCCTGAGAGACGATAAGGGTCGGGCTGCTACCGGCGGACGGGAACCCGGCACATACCGGAGGGGACACCGTTCACAAGAGCGGGTATGTGAAAATGGTCGGGCAGGCCCGGGTCGGTGCGTATCACATGGTTGTGTTCGTCGAGTACGTACCCGTCGGGTAGTTGGCTGGCTAGATACTCGATGGCGTCCCAGCCGCTGGGGCTGAGCTCGCCCGCTTCAGCGGCCCGGACCAGCTCCCGGTACAGTTCCTCCTCGTCGAGGAGAAAATCAGCCGCGTGTGAAGTCGTCGTCATGCGCTGCAGTATACCCCATCCGATACGCGAAAGGGTCTCCCCGCCCCCCGGGGGACGGATAGCGGACTAGTACCGTCTGCATATATCTGCGTGGAACACGACAATGTCCCCGCGCTGGTCATAACGATAGATCACTTCGATCAAGTCCATGTTCGACGCGAACCCGATTTTTGATATCACCGGATGACCGTACCTTCCCATAGTCTCCCAATCGGCGACGGGGTGGTCCAGTACGCTTTCGATGTCCCGGCGTGTGTAACCGTGCTTGAACGCTGAGTTCTTATAGCGGACCATGCTCACCTTCGTCCTGACGGACACCAACTCGGTCGTCTCCAGACGACATCCAGGCTCGTAACAGATTATGGACCACGGTGGAACCGGTCCAGCCATGGTTGGGCGTCGGGGCACATACTGGACCAGGGGTTCCGACGATGGCGTAGCCAGGCGGTCGAAGCGGGCGTTGCGCTACGCGAAGAGGGTCAGTGCCCGCGGTGGAAGGCGAAGGCCCCTGCGGGAATGTGGAAGTCCCCGTGGGAATGGTATACCCGCAGGTCATGGATGGTAGCGAACATCCCAAGATCTCGGTCAGCACGAACAGTGCCGCCTCGTTGACGGCCAATGGAAGACCCGGCGGCAGCATGCCAGAACACGGTAGTATCCGACCTAAGCTCCAAATCAGGGAGCTGGGCGTCCCGCTCACGGCTGCTTTTGCACCGTACCTCTGCCGCAACAGGAGAGTATGCGTGCCTCAAATGGACTTCGAACAAGATGTCGCAGACGAGATCGTCCGGTATTTCAATAAGCACTCGATCAAGTTCGATCATGAGCGGTCAACGGATGCTTCGTACCTGTTGGAGCGGTACTTCCGAGCTAGGGCGAAGATAATCTTCCCGCGTCCCCGTTCGGTGCATCACTCGGCTGAAATGCAAGCCAGGTTGGGGACACTTGAGGAGCGGTACAGCAACCCGCTTGCCACGATCGAAGCACGTTTCGAGACGGGGGGCGACCTCACCGAGTTCTTGAGCAAGCTGGTGTCCAAGGTCGACACGCCAGATGCCATGCTGAACGATTTCGGGATTCACCATCTCCATCTCGGAGGGAAGAGTTCTCCGAATGCTAAGCGGGCAAAACGGTCGGACCGGGTTCTCTTGGTCTGGGTGGGCGTCGACGACGCGTATCTGATTGACATTCGACCACATCCCCAGAAACACAACCCCGACGACCACAGCTGGTCCCATCAGGAGTACTTGGAAATCATTGAGCGCAATTGGCCCCATCTTCTGGACCCCTATGAACTTCGAGGCGTGAGAGGGACTTCGATCTCTGACAGCGGGCGCAAAGAGCTACAGCGCAAGAACGCAAATGTAGTCACGCCGATCGGCAGCAGGGCGATTGCTCCACCTGGTGGTGGTACGACAGCGAGCGGAGCGAACCTGACCCATGTCTGGAAGGCGAAGAAGCTGCTCTGGCTAATCGATCAGGTCCAGCAACTGATCAAGACCCACTGGGATGAGTGCCGCAGAGTCCTTCAACATGCAGGTTTGCACGCCGAGGACGAAGCAGAATTCCGCCTGGTGCGAATAGACGACGATGATCTCACGCCGGAGGTTCGGAGTCTGCTCACTAGCGAGCTAGGCAGGAGCGGGTGGGCGATCCATCACGTAGATAGTGGCATGCACATCAACTGGAACTTCGAGTGCGAGTGACTGCCTCCCAGTCAAGCTCACACATGCGAATCTCGGGGGTGTGCGTCGCGTATACAGCCGCCGGGTTCGCTATGCAACGGGTGGCCGCGAAAGGGAGAGCAACTGATCTCACGTATCGCGTGGGTCGCAAGAGTGGACTCGGGCCGAGGAACGCCTAATCCAATGGCCAATCCGCAGCTCCGCTGAGTGGATGGGTGCAAGGTGGCCAGCCGTGTCTTGGAACCAGCCGTGCAACCTCACGCGCTCAGCTGTCCACCTGACCCTGTCTGGATCATCGGGATTCGTCGGGTTCACAGGAGGACGCTCGGGCGGCATCTACGAAACACCTCCCGGTCGCGGTTCCACAGTCTTTCCATTGGTATTCGCTGCCGGCCGTTCTAATCATGAAATCAGGGGATTGTACGTTGAGGCACGAGGACTTGCCAGCAGATGAGGTGGACATCGTCTGGGGTGATCTCGGGGAGTGGTTTGGGTGGTATGTAGGGTTCGAGCCCCAGGCTGTCGATCACCTCAAGTATCTTCCTGGCCTGTTCGCTCGGGTCTTGGGTAGGACTTCATTGCGGCTCGGAAAGTTCGGATGGTGCGTTGGGGGTAGGGGGCGTGGGTGGAGGGTGTCTATTGCTCGGTCGATCTCGTCTTGGGTCATCGCCGGGGGAGAGTTGGTGCGGACGATTTCGGCGGCTCGGGTGAGGGTTGGGGGGATTCGGGGTTCGAGGTTGGCTTTGTCGGCTCGGTAGTTCCATTTTTCTACGACATCGGCGTGGGCCGTCGCCCAGGCTTCGAAGGCTTGGCGGTATTCCTCTCCAGAGAGGGCACCGCGGCTAGTTCCGCCCGTTCGAACAGAGTTGGGTCCTCGCGGCGGATCCGTTCGATCTCTTCGCGGGTTTCGGCGAAGTCGATGTCACGTCGTGACTGTTCTGGCAGTATCTCGCCTACACCGACCGCCGCGGATGCCTGTTTGATTTTGTGGTGGAGGCGTTCTTCGAGGTTGAGGAGGTCGTCGAGGCGGGCGTCGGGGAATACGCAGCGGATCACCATCCGGCTGTGGTGTGACCCGATCCGGTCGATGCGGCCATGGCGCTGCACGAGACGCATCGGGTTCCAGGGCAGGTCGTATTTGATGATCTGGCCGGCCTGCGGCAGGTTGACACCCTTGGCGAGCACGTCGGTGGTGACCACGATGTCGTATCGGTCGTCGTCGTAACCAGGCGGTGCGGCGGCGGTCATGGGAGCGAATCCCCACACCACCATTCTCTTATCCTGAGCTCCGGTCGACACCGACAGCGATGCGATGCGCCTCCGGTAGTCCTCAAGTCGGGGGTCCGGTTCGGTCTTGTCGACCAAGTGTTCGACGAACGACGATGACGCCCCCGATGCGCTGGTACCGCGGGTACGGAGGCCAGATACCCTTGACCGGGTGGAAGAGATAAGGCTATTTGGGACTGTCCTGGCATTACGCCGCCCGCTGTACTCATGGACCCAGGGAGGTGATGGGGATCACGCACACCCCGTCGGGTCGCTCGAATGCATAGCCGGTAGCCGTGACCACGATCAGCCGCGACGGAAGGCCTTGCGAGGCGCTATCGACTCTGGCTCGGAGCCGGAGCAGGGACGCCGCGGCCTTGTCGATGGCTTTGCGGCCACCCAGTTTGACCTCCACCGCAGCCCAGCGTCCGTCCGGTTGGGATATCACCAGGTCCACCTCCAAACCCTGGCTGTCCCGGTAGTGGGAGACAGACGCCCGGATGGCTCCGGCGTAGACCTGGATATCGCGGATCACCATCGATTCGAAAAGGCGCCCGGCGAACCGCAGATCTCGCAGCAGGGCATGCACCCCCGTGTCCAGTACGGCCACGGTGAGGGAGGGATCGACGAGATGGAGTTTTGGCGCCTTGCGGACCTGAGCCCGAGATGCCAGATGAGGTCTCCACGCCGGCACCCTCTCCACCACGAACAGACGCTCGAGGGCGTCGAGGTACCGGCCGACTGTGCGCCGTTCCAGCGTAGGAAGTCCGTTACCCGGCGCTGTGTCCGCCGCCAGCGTGGTGTGTTTGACGTCTGTAGCCACGTTCCGGGCTATCGAGACCAGGAGGCGCTGCACCTTGAGTGGATTCCGCTCGACGCCATCCACTCTCGATACGTCGGTGCGGGTGATCTCTGACAGGTAGGCTCGGGCAGCGTCACCCGCCACATCGACGCTCGCGCCGACGTGTTGCGGCCACCCACCCCGGCAGGCCAACTCGAGCACATGGCCAAGGGAATGTCCCTGGTCCGGCGCCCGGCAAGGCCCATTGTCCAGGAGCTCGCCCAGGGAGATCCGACCTTCCGAGTCGCCGGACTCGATCAGGCTCATGGGACGCATGCGCACCCTGACGATCCGGCCGGCGCCGGAGTGTCTGGTGATGTCATCGGGCGGGTTAGCCGAGCCGGTGAGAATGAATTGTCCCTTGAGCCCCCGCGCATCGCAGGCGCGTCGCATCGGGTTCCAGATGCCGGGCGCCAGCTGCCATTCATCCAGCAACCGCGGCGCCTCACCATCTAGGACCGCGGCAGGATCCATACCCGCTGCCAGCGCCTCGCCGACGCGTTCGTCCAGAAACAGGGCGCTTCGAGCGAATCTCCTACTCGTCCAGGTCTTGCCACAGGCTCTCGGACCCTCTACGACAACGGCGGGCATGGTCTCCAGCGCAGAACGCATCCGAGAGTCCACGATCCTGGGCAGGTAACCGACGGGTATCATTCTGTCCGATTCCACCTGTCGCACTTCCTCCTACCTTCGTACGATAGGCTAGCCTAAGGCTATATGCCAGTTTATCGGCACTCCATATGCCAATAAACTGGCGCTTTAGAGCTTGCTCTGGGTGGGGGGAGTTACTTCGGGCGAGTCGCCTTGGCCGATTCCTTGCGCGGTTACCAGTACCGGGTTGGCCGCGGGTCCGTTGTTAGGCTCCACCAAGAAGGCGTTGGCCCCAAGAGTCATCGTGAACCTCTCGATGGATTCCATCCGACCGCCGTTTCGTGACGGACCTTAGCCGCGCCTCCTGACGGTAACCTATGAGACTGCGCGATCGCCGCGCCCGTGGGAATACGCCAAGCAGCGTGAAGAACGGACAACAACCCCCACAAACTGACTACACCCGCACAATCCGTAATGTCCTATAATACACGTTATGTAAAGTTACGTCCGCCTGCACCGACACCCTTGATACCGGACTGCACGAAAGCTCTCCTGGATGATCCGGCCCGAAGGATCGCACATCTACACCTGATTATATGAATTATATGAGTATTCTGCGGGTCTCACTATGTCGCTCCATTTCCGCCCCTCGATTTCCTGGATTCATACCTGCACAGGATTCCAATCGCGTTCCGACCGGTCGTAGATGAGTTCTAGGGCTCGAGGTGTGGCGATGATCGCCATAGCCGGATTGTTATGGAGCACGCTGGGGCTAGGTGTCCGGTTCATGGATGAGGTCGGTACGTGGGCCATTCTGTTCTATCGGGCTATCGCACAGATTCTGGCGCTGTTGGTTCTTATAGCGGTTCGTCATCGAGGCCTACTCCTCCACACCTTCACGAGCATCGGGTTGAACGGTCTAGTCAGCGGGGCCTCACTCGCTGCCTCTTCGATCTGTTTCGTATATGCACTGAGCCTGATATCGGTGGCCGAAGCTACCTTGATCCTTGGTGCAGCCCCGGTGCTGGCGGGATTGCTCGGGTGGTTGGTACTACGTGAGCCGATTACCAGAACCAACTGGTCGACGATGGCTATAGCGGCGGCAGGGCTAACGATCATGACTTATACCGGGACGGTCTCCGGGAATCTGGTAGGGACGGCGCTCGCCTTCTGCGCTGCCTTGGGCTTCGCATCATTCACGGTGTTCCAGCGACGCGGAATGCGAACGGACATGCTGCCGGCCGTGATCGTCGCAGGGATAGTCACGCTGATCGTCACCGCCCCTCTGATCGGGGGTGTCGTGATCAGTTCGATGGATCTTCTGGTTGCCTTCTACTTGGGCGGTGTCGCCCTCGCGGGAGGATTAGCGCTGTTCACGATAGGTTCACGTTATGTCCTCTCCACCGAGTTGGTGCTGATCGCCATGACCGAGGTGGTGTTCGCCCCGGTATGGGTCTGGTGGGTGTTCGGGGAGACGATAACGTTGGCCACCGGTCTGGGCGGCGTTCTGATCATGACCGCGGTCGTGGTGCAGGCTCGTGCTCGTGAAGACCCATCCGAGTCCCGACCTAGCCGCCGCCAACCCGTAAACAGAGCCCGGCGATAGACGTCGTTTCTTGGAATCCTGAAGTTGGAAACCTGAACAATCAGGGTAAGGTCGGTCTCCTGGTAAATCGATTTTATGAAGGGAGAGCGTTATGAGGAGTCACGAGATCGATTATCGGCTTCATGGTGATGATCTCCAGTTCGTGGAGATCGCCCTGGACCCGGGAGAATCCGTGGTTGCCGAGGCCGGCGCCATGATGTTCATCGAGGAGGGAATAGAGTTCGAGACCAAGATGGGTGACGGGTCGGAGCCTAACCAGGGGGCCTGGGGGAAGCTCAAGTCGGCCGGCAAAAGGGTGCTGGCCGGCGAATCGCTCTTCTTGACCCACTTCACCAACCGCGGGGGCGGTCGGCGGAGCTTGGCCTTCGCAGCTCCGTATCCGGGGAAGATCATCCCCCTTGACCTGGCCGCCGTCGGCGGTCGGATTCTTGCCCAGAAGCAGGCATTTCTGTGCGCCGCCATGGGTACCAGACTGGGTATAGCCTTCACCCGGAAGTTCGGGACGGGCTTCTTCGGAGGTGAAGGGTTCATACTGGAGGATATCCAGGGTGATGGCTTGGCCTTCCTGCACGCGGGAGGCACCGTGATCGAGAAGCATCTGGCGGGCGAAAGCCTGCGGATCGATACCGGGTGCATTGTGGCCTTCGAACCACAGATCCAGTACTCCATCGAACGGGCAGGCCGGGCTACATCAATGTTGTTCGGCGGTGAGGGCCTGTTTCTCGCCACCCTCACCGGCGCCGGTCGTGTCTGGTTGCAGTCTTTGCCGTTTAGCCGGTTAGTCGATGAGGTTGTCCGCAACCTCCCACCCTCAGGCTCGAGCGACTGATCGCCCGTTAACTCCCTCCGTTATTCCATGATCTGCCCACCGTCGGACGCGCGCTCTATAAATTATTTACACGTTGATTACTAATTAACAGATTAAATCGGTTAATCTGGATTCATCTGTCGGGCGCAATCTGAGTTAGGCAAGGTGGGGATTCACTTTCGGGTGCGGATGGTCCCGCTTATGTGTGGTGTTGATGCGGCGCCGGGGGACGGCAGGAACGGGAAAGGTAGCAACGGGGAAGGCAGGAATGACGAGGGTCAACCTTCACGAACAGGTCCAGGAAGCCATCAGCCGGTTAAGGATCGCACGGTCCGACCTCAAGACCGTCGAGGCCAAGCCGGCACGGGAAGGTCTACCGCACTCGGTCCGGGAATCCGTCAGTGCCTTCGCCAACACCACCGGCGGGCTGCTGCTCCTAGGACTTGATGAACTGACCTATCGTCCTCTTGAGGTCGATGCACGGAAACTGGCTGAAGATCTGGCGTCGGCGTGTGCCTATGACCTCGAACCGCCCCTCCAGCCCGACATAGGTATCGTCAACGTCGGTGGTCGTCGGGTGGTTGCGGCCCTGGTTCCGGAACTACCTTTCGGGCTCAAGCCCTGCTTTCTGAAGCGACGAGGAACGAGTTGTGGTTCATATATCCGGACCCACTCCGGAGACCGAAAGCTCACACCCTACGAAGTCCACATCTTGATCTCCGGTCGTACCCAACCGCGTGACGATCTCGTGGTTGTTGAAGGTGCTTCACGCCAACACCTGGCGCCCGAGTTGGTTGACTCCTTGTTGAGTCGAGTCAGGTCACGCCGGGGCAGGATCGTTGCCGATTCGAGCGACGAGGAGATACTCGGCATGATGAACGTTCTGATCGGGGGTGATCCCGAGCGGGTGAGTCTGGCCGGCCTCATGGCCCTCGGTCGTTATCCTCAGCAGTTCTTTCCCCAGCTCAACGTCCATTTCATGGCTTTTGCCACCCCATCGGGCGATCCCTTGGAGGACGGATCGCGGTTCCTCGACAATGAATCCATTGATGGTCCTATACCGTTGATGGTGGCTCGCACGCAAGCAGCCGTTCTGCGCAATATGGCCCGCCGCACCGTGGTTAACGAATCAGGGGGGCTTGATCGGTGGGACTACCCCGAAGAGGTCATCCGCGAACTGGTCGTAAACGCATTGGAACATCGCGACTACCATCCCCTCGCCCATGGATGGGAAGTGTGGGTCAAGATGTACCCGGACCGGTTGGAGGTCACGAGTCCCGGTGGGCTGCACGGTCCGATGGATCGCAGGCGGCTCATGTCCGATCCGGTTACGTCCTCTCGTAATCCATACCTTGCCAAGCTTCTCGAGGATGTACAGGTTCCGACGACAAGCCGGAGCGTTTGTGAGAGTCGTGGGTCCGGGCTGATCTCGATAGCGGCTTCACTCCGTAGGTGCGGGCTCATGCCACTTCATTTGATGGACCGAATCGACAGATTCACCGCGGTCGTGCGAAGCAAGCGGTGCAGCGCCCAAGAAAGTAATGAGTTATGGGCGCCCCGACCGCGAGTGGGGGCCAAGCGTAACTCCGGGCGGAGGGATCGCAGGAAGGACATCGTCGAGCTTCTGGCGGTCGGACCCAGATCCAGCCGGGAGCTGGCGGGGGAACTCGGTATGACGCCTCAGGGTATCCTGCGATGGTTGCGTCGGATGGAAGCATCGGGTGAGGTCTGGCCCACTGAGGTGTCACGCCGGAGCCCGATGAACCGGTGGCAACTGGCCGACAGATAGCGCTTTCCATATGGGATAGAAGCTATCTGAGGCCGGTTAGATTACAGAGTCGGGATAGAGAGTCGGCCAAATTGCAAGGAGTATCCGGATGAAAGTTCCTCTGACGATCCGGGATTTTCTGGATCGAGCCGCTCTGGTCTATCCGGACCGTCCCGCAGTTATCGACGAGCCCGACCAACCGGCCCCGAGTTGGGGGACGCTCACCTATCGAGAGGTGGTGATTCGGGCGCGGGCTCTGGCGGCCGCCTTGGACCGCTTCGGGATCGGCCGGGGCGAACGGGTGGCCATGGTCTCGCACAACTCGGCACGCCTTCTGGTGATGATGCTGGGTGTAAGTGCTCACGGTCGTATCTCGGTTCCGATCAACTTCCGCCTCAACGCCGAGGAAGTTCGATACATAGTCTCCCACAGCGGGGCGCGGTTGCTGCTGATCGATCCGGAATTGGAGGATGACCTAGCAGGTGTGGGTTGTGAGCATCGTTACGTTTTCGGCGCCGAGGCCGACGAAGCGCTTTTCGGCGATCAGGATGCTGATCCTCGCCCATGGACACCGGATGAAGATTCGACCGCCACCATCAACTATACGAGTGGAACTACCGCTCGGCCGAAGGGTGTACAGATGACTCACCGTAGCCTATGGCTGAACGCGGTGACCTTCGGGTGGACTGCGGGAGTCAATGACCACGACGTCTACTTGCATACCCTTCCCATGTTTCACTGCAACGGCTGGGGCATGACGTATGCCCTTACCGGAGTGGGGGCTGCCCAGGTCGTGATCAGGAAGGTGGACGGGTACGAGATACTTCGCCGGGTGGATCGCTACGGCGTGACATATATGTGTGGCGCTCCGGCGGTTGTGGCCGCCGTCCTGGCCGCTGCTGAGAAGTGGCAGGGTGCGATACCGGGTTCAGGTACGGTCCGGATGACGGTGGCGGGAGCGCCGCCGCCCACTCGCACTATCCAGAGGATGGAGACAGAACTCGGATGGGAGTTCATGCAGCTGTACGGCCTTACCGAAACCGCGCCTTACTTGACCATGAACCGGATGCGACCTGAGTGGGCGGATCTGACGAGCGAGGAAAGGGCTCGCCTCCTTGCGCGGCAAGGAGTTCCGGCGCTCGGTATCAAACTTAAGGTATCAGATGAGGGTGAGGTTAAAGCGAAGGGTAACCATGTCATGGAAGGTTACTGGGGCCAACCGGAAGCCACGCGTGAGGCTCTGGCAGGCGGATGGTTCCATACGGGGGATGGTGGCTATCTCGATAGTGAGGATTACCTAGTCCTAACCGATCGTCGTAAGGACGTGATCATCAGCGGCGGCGAGAACATATCATCCATCGAGGTGGAGGACTGCCTCTTTGGCCATCCCGATGTGGAAGAGGTGGCGGTTATAGGCGTACCCGATGATCGTTGGGGCGAGACACCGAAAGCGTTGGTGGTCCGGGTCGACGGGTCGCAGGTCACGGCCGAGCAGTTAATCGAGTATTGCCGCACTCGAATGGCCCATTACAAGTGCCCTACCTCGGTCGAGTTCCGCAAGCGGCTCGCTAGAACAGCGACCGGGAAACTACAGAAGTACAAGCTGCGTGGCCCGTACTGGGAGGGTCGGGAGCGCCGTATTAACTAACCCCGATTATTCAGGTTTCCCACACACCGAGGCATGTAACGCCTGTTCAACCCGAGTATCCAGATAAACCCGCCGTTCACCCGACAGGTGAATCTCCACACCGGACTGAAACGGGAAACGCCGGTAGCTGTACTGCCTGGTCAGGGTGCGAATATGGTCGTCTCCACTCATCCTCCAAACCCCCATCCATGAATAATCGGGGTTAACTAACCCCGATTCTCTACTGATCAAGGATTGAAACAGGCGAGCCTCAGTCACTATCGAAGTCGATGGATGCGGAGTTGATGCAGTAGCGGAGTCCGGTAGGGCGGGGTCCGTCCGGGAACACATGTCCCAGATGGCATTGACAGCGGCTGCACACTACCTCGGTCCTCACCATCCCGTAGCTATGGTCGGAATGTTGGTCGACGGGCGCTCCATCTACCACATCGTAGAAACTGGGCCATCCGGTGCCCGAGTCAAACTTCTGGTCGCTACTGAACAATGGTGCGCCACACCCTATACAGCGGTAGGTCCCGTCCTCCTTGGTGTTCCAGTGTTCACCGGAGAAGGCTCGTTCGGTTCCCGCCTCCCTGGCGACCCGGTATTGAATAGGGCTCAGCTTCCGGCGCCACTCTTCGTCGGTTTGGGGAATCGAGGTCTCGTCCTGCGAGTTGGCGGTCTCGGTCATTCCGGTACTCCTTTCCGGTGGTCTCGGAAATCCGCCGGAAGCGATTAGCGACCGGACAGCCGGCCGGATCCCCTATTGCAAGGATATTCGATTTTCATGTCCCGACCTGCCGAACATGGCCCGAGACGTGCTTCCGATACCCTGCTAGCCACTCGACTCCCCTAGTCTTGCATGCATGGAAACTAAACCCACGCACCCGCCTGACAGCCCTCGGACCTCAGTAGGATCACATGTCCACTATGCGATCCTCGGAGTGGTGGCAACCGGGGTTGCACTGGCCGCGTCCGAGGTGGTGGCCGGTCTTTTTCTATCAGCTCCGTCGTTGATCCGGACAATCGGACAGAGGGTCATCGACATCACACCGGCCCCGGTCGAGGACTGGGCGATCTCTACATTCGGCACCAACGACAAGGCGGTGCTGATCGGTGGAATCGTGGTGGTTTCCCTGGCTATAGGGGCGTTGCTCGGTATGGTGGCCAGGGAAAGACCCCGCCCGGCCGCCTCCGGTTTCGTAGCGTTCGGGGTGGTGGGCTTCGTAGTGGGCCTTTCCGATCCTCTGTCGACCACCATGTTGACGCTGGTGGCCGCGGTTGTTGCCGCCGGCGTCGGCGTGGGCGTCCTACTGGGTTTGCGCTCCGTGCTCGAGCGAGAATCCACGCCGGGAACGGACCCCTCCCGACCGGAGGAGGTCGGAGCGGAATCACGACGCGCCTTCATGAGGGCTTCGGTAAGCGCGGCCTTCCTGGCCGTAGTCGGGGTTGCGCTGGGCCGCTTCCTGGCTGATCGTGAAACTTCGGCCATCCGAGGACGAGATCAGGTAACCCTTCCCTCGGCCTCCGGCGCCTCACCTACCACTGTGACTTCTTCGGCTTCCGGCGCTTCACCGACCCCGCCGACCACGGCCGTTACTACCACCACCCAGCCCGCAGGCGAACCGATTGCCGAGACGCCGGCTCAGGAAGCCGCCACCACCACCCAGCCCGCGGCGGACGGCGGTGTGTCAGGTGTGGCGGATCCGGTACCCTCGCAGGTGGCGCCGGTGGAGGGGGTGTCGGAGTTGATCACACCGAACTCCGACTTCTACCGGATTGATACCGCTTTGAGCATCCCCCGGGTTGATGTAGACACTTGGAAGCTCTCATTCGGAGGTTCGGTCGATAACCCCTTTACGGTCACCTATGACGAGCTACTGCAGATGCCGTTGGTCGAGCGTTACGTGACGCTCTGCTGCGTGTCCAATCCCGTCGGAGGCTCCCTGGTAGGTAACGCAAAGTGGTTAGGGGTTCCCCTGCGGAACCTGGTCGAACAGGCCGGGGTTCGCTCCGAAGGTACGCAGCTGGTAGGCCGCTCGGTGGACGGATTTACAGTCGGGTTTCCGACCAGCGCGGTGTTCGACGGGCGGGAAGCTCTGGTTGCGGTTGGTATGAACGGAGAACCTCTCCCCCTTGAGCACGGCTTCCCGGCGCGCCTGGTGGTGTCCGGTCTGTATGGATACGTATCGGCGACCAAGTGGTTGTCCGAGATCGAGTTCACCGGATGGGAGAACTTCGACGCCTACTGGATCCCTCGAGGATGGGCGAAACAGGCCCCTATCAAGACCCAGTCCCGTATCGACACCCCTAGGGCAGGAGACATAGCTACCGGAACCCGGGTGATCGCGGGGGTTGCGTGGGCTCAGAACCGGGGTATCGAACGGGTCGAGGTTCAGGTCGGCGAGGGTCCTTGGATGGATGCGAACCTTCCGGAAGAGCTGACGATAGATACCTGGCGGCAGTGGTATCTGGAGCACGAGTTTCCTAGCGGCGTACATGTGATCTCGGTCCGGGCTACCGACGCCACAGGCGAGACACAACCGGCCGAAGTGCAGGGCGCCCGACCGGATGGAGCTACCGGCTATCACATGGTGAGCGTCAAAGCCTCCTGACGCCCCCGTCAACTGTCGGCGTGAGCTTCGAGGAAGTGGTCAGGTATGTCGAAGTTCCCGTACACCTCTTGGACATCGTGGAGTTCGTCGAGCGCGTCGACCAGGCGAAGGACCCGGTTGGCCTTTCGGGCATCCAATTCGATGGTCACCGAGGGGAGCTGTGTTATTTCGGCGGACTGGACGGCTAACTCCGCCCCGGCTAGCGCGTCACGAACCGTGGGCATCTCGGACGGGTCGGTGATCACCTCGAACTGGCTTCCGCTCGGTCTGACATCCTCGGCGCCCGACTCGAGCGCAGCTAGGAGAATGTCATCCTCATCACCCTCAACCAAGAGGTAGCCCTTCTGGTCGAATAAGTAGCTGACCGATCCGGGTTCTCCCAGATTCCCACCGTTTCTGGTGAAGGCCGACCGGACATCCGACGCGGCCCGGTTTCGGTTATCGGTCAGAACGTGGACCAGCAGAGCCACTCCCCCGGGTGCGTATCCCTCGTAGAACATCGCGTCGAGCCTTTCGCCGACCAGTTCTCCGCTGCCTCTTTTGATGGCTCGCTCGATGTTGCTCTTGGGCACGGAGGCCGACTTGGCTTTGTCGATGGCGTTGGCGAGAACTGTATTGACCGCCGGATCTCCCCCCCCTTGGCGAGAGGCGGCCTCGATCACCCGGCACAGTTTGGCGAACAGGTTACCGCGGGCCGCATCCTGCCTGCCCTTGCGGTGCTTGATGTTCGCCCATTTCGAGTGGCCGGCCATCGGTTATTCCCCAACCATCCCAAGCAGCATACGGTGCAAGCGAAGATCTCCGGTGAGTTCCGGGTGGAAGGCGGAGGCGATTACATGATCCTGCCTAACCAGGACGGGCGAACCGTCGTGCCGGGCCATCACTTGGACCTGCGGGCCGGTTCTCTTTACCACCGGAGCCCTGATGAAGACGGCGTGGATGGTCTCGCGCCATTCCTCGACCTCTAACTCATACTCGAATGACTCGTTCTGCCGGCCGAAGGCGTTGCGTTCCACCACCATGTCGAGGATTCCCAGTTGAGGTTGGGCGCCCTCGGTAACACCGGAAGCGAGAAAGATCATGCCCGCACAGGTACCCAACGTAGGAAGACCGGCTTGAATGTGCTTGCGCAGCGGTTCGATCATGCCGTAGAGCCTGGCGAGTCGTCCGATCGTGGTCGATTCACCTCCGGGAATGATGAGCGCATCCACCGCGTCGAGGTCGGCAGGCAATCGGACTTGTCGACCGATCGCTCCGCTTGCAGCCACTGAATGCAAGTGGTCACGCACCCCTCCTTGCAGCGCGAGCACACCCACTACCGGGGCCGGAGCCTCCGGCACGGTTTCCTACCAGCCCCGGTCTTGCATCCGCTGGGAAGCCGGAATGGTGTCGATCTCGATACCGACCATCGCTTCGCCGAGGTTGCGTGATACCTTGGCGAGAATCTGGGCGTCGTTGTAGAAGGTGGTGGCTTCTACTATCGCCCGCGCCCTGACCGCAGGGTCGCCGCTCTTGAAAATCCCTGACCCTACGAACACCCCGTCACAGCCGAGTTGCATCATCATGGCTGCATCCGCCGGGGTGGCGATCCCACCCGCGGCAAAGTTGACGACCGGTAGCCGACCGAGTTCCGCCACCTCGCGCAGCAGGTCGATCGGAGCGTTCAGGTCGCGGGCCAGAGCCATGAGCTGGTCGTGGCCGGCCCGAACCGCCCTGCTGATCTCGTTGTTCATCCTGCGCATATGCGTGACCGCTTCCACGACGTTGCCCGTGCCCGGCTCGCCCTTGGTGCGGATCATCGCCGCTCCCTCCCCGATACGGCGGAGCGCTTCCCCCAGGTTGCGGGCGCCGCACACGAACGGAGTGGTGAATGCCCACTTGTCGATGTGATGCTCGACGTCGGCCGGGGTCAGCACTTCGGACTCGTCGATGTAGTCGACCGCCAAGCCCTGCAGAACCTGGGCCTCCACGAAGTGGCCGATCCGAGCCTTCGCCATTACCGGAATGGAGACCGTTTCCATGATTTCTTCCACTCTGGCCGGATCCGCCATGCGCGCAACACCACCGTGAGCGCGAATGTCGGCAGGTACTCGTTCCAGTGCCATGACGGCAACGGCGCCGGCCTGTTCAGCGATCTCGGCCTGCTCCGCGTTGACAACGTCCATGATGACCCCACCCTTGAGCATCTCGGCGAGTCCCCGCTTTACCCGTGCAGTGCCGGTGATATGGCCTTTGGTACCCTGTTCCACTGCCCCTTCCCTTCCATGACCGATCAAACAGTAATCCTACTTGCAAATAGGAGGGTACTGAAATGATGACCAAGCGGGGTTCGTAGTCCGGCAAACTACGTGTCGGTACTCCGACTACAGGGCGTGAACCCCTTGCACGGACCTTTTAGGCACTCTCCCAAGCCCTCTGCGACCGTTTATGTCGTGATCTGATTTTGCCTAATTGACCAGGTTGGTGAGGTGTCATTCCCCACCAACGCTGATTGGTCCAACCTATACGACCAGGTTCGTCGAACATTGTGAAATACATATTGTATTGCAATACGGTATGCTCATCGCGTGGTGCAGATCGTGGCTCGAATCGACGAGGAGTTGGCGGTCGAGGTTGACCGTCTGGTGGACCGCGGCGTGGTCAGGTCCAAGTCGGAGGCAGTTCGTTGGGGACTGCGGGAACTCGTCGAGCGGGAGAGACGTCAAACCATCGGGGCTGCGATTGTTGAGGGGTACCGGCGCATCCCACAGACCGGGAGTGAGGCCGGCTGGACAGACGATTCAGCCAGGTCCATGATCGCTTGAGGAACCATGGTGACCCCCATGCAGGGTGATATTTGGTGGGCCGAGGCCGACGATCAGCGGCGACCTGTGCTGATCGTTAACCCTGATTATTCAGGTTTCCCACACACCGAGGCATGTAACGCCTGTTCAACCCGAGTATCAGGATAAACCCGCCGTTCACCCGACAGGTGAATCTCTACACCGGACCGAAACGGGAAACGCCGATAGCTGTACTGCCTGGCAGGGCGCGAATCTGGTCTTCTCCACTCATCCTCCAAACCCCCATCCATGAATAATCGGGGTTGCTGGTTACCCACCGGTATGCAGAGGGGGGGTGACAGTTTTTATCGGCGGTCGGGCAGCGCCCGTCAGAAAGGTTTCACGGTCTCCGGAACACAAGCGACACAACGATTCAGGATGCCAGAGCCTTTCTGTACAGGGTTCGATAGTGATCGGTAACCATTCCCCAGTCGAATGCCATCACCCGCTCCGAGGATGCCGCAGCCAGCCGTCCGCGGAGGTCGGCATCGGTCAGGACACGGACGAGAGCGGATGCAAGTGCTGCGCGGTCACCGTTGGGAAACAATAGTCCTGAGCCGGCCAACACATCCGAGAAGGCGATCAGGTCACTTGCCACAACGGCACATCCGGCCGCCATCCCCTCGGCTACCGTGATCCCGAAGCTCTCTCCTCCCCTGTTGGGGGCGCAGAATACCGCGCTGGCGGCCAAGACGGTACGCTTTTCTTCCTCACTTACTCTGCCCAAATAGCGGACCCCTGCTACGGGAGGTTTGTCACCACCTCCGATTATGACCAGTTCGGCGTCCGGCGCCAGTGAACGTACCCGGGGCCATGAGTCCAGGAGCAGGTCGCGCCCTTTCCGGGGCTCGGGGCGGCCGACGAAAGCTACCTGGCGGTGGTTCCTTTCGTACGGAACCCGGAAGGAACCGACGTCGATAGCGTTGGGAATCACCACCGGCCGGATGTCCAGCATTTCGACTCCTCGCCGAGCGGTCCGGCTGACGGTTGTGGTCAGGCAGCCGCGCAGTCGACGGCGGAGAAGTGTGCGGGTCGCTCGGTAGAATGCTTTCACCGTCGGGGGTGGGTCGGCATGAAAGGTGACCACACGGGGTTTTAGGGGCGCCAGGGCCGCCCAGCCGACCAGCGGTACAAACGGTTCGTGAATATGCACGACGTCCGCCCGATGCAGTGACTCCACGACCCGGCGGGCCACACCCGGCGATAGTCCGAGAGGAGCTCTCGAACGGTTGGCACGCACCGTTACCGACCTCCCCACGTCGAACCGGTCAGCTCCCTCGCCCGCGGCAGGGGCCACCACATAGGCTTGGTCACCGTGACCCTGCAGCTGTCTGACCAGGCCCGTCACTTGTTGCTGGACTCCGCCTGGAGCATCGAGTCCGTAGGGAGATACAACGGCGATTCTCACTTCTCGCTCCGACGATCGGCCAGGTAGCGGTGGTCGGACGGCCAGTTCGGCTGAACGAGGTGCCATTGGGTGGGAGCGGCCCTTATCAGATCTTCGAAACGGTGGGCCAACTCCTGGGTCATCACCTCGGCCCGTCGCTGGGTCGTAGTAGGAGGGGGTGACACAGGTGGAAGAACCAACATCCGGTGTCCGCCCCCCGAGTTGAAGTACGAGGCGCAGGGTAGGAGAACCGCGCCGGTTCGGAGGGCCAGCACCGCGGGCCCGGCCGGAAGAGAGGTTCGCTCTCCGAAGAAGTCGACTTCGATGCCCTTTCCCCCGATGTTTCGATCGGCGACCAGGGCAATCAGCCTTCCCTCCTTTAGCGCGGTCAGCAGCTCTCTGATGGTGGAAGGGCCTTTGGCGAGGATCACCTGTATCGAGAGTTGGGCCCTCAGGTTCACGAACCATGCGGCGACGCGGCGGTTCTCCAGCGCTTCGGCTACCGCGGTGATGCGCACCCCCACTTCATCGGAAAGGGTACCCGCCATCTCCCAGTTACCCATATGGGGCAACGCCACGATGATCGGGCGGTTCTCGGCTTGGGCCGCTCTTACATGTTGCAGGCCTTCCAAGGTCATCCGGCCGCGAACCTGGTCGGCCCGACGGGGCCGGAACCAAAGAGTCTCCGCCCAATATCGGCCGTACTCGGCAAACATTTCTCGAGCTGCCTCCCGGACCGCCCCGGTGTTCTCATGGCCCAATACCCGCCCCATGTGCCGGAGAGCCATGGCCTTGCGATCCTTGGCCCAATACCACGACATGCGGCCTGCTGCACGCCCGAGATGGCGAATGACCGGTTCAGGAAAAACGGCGATCAGGCCGGCCCCCAGCCGGTAAGCGATAAAGGTTGCCCGACCACTCACCCGGTGAGTTGCCGCCAGGTCTTGTAGAAACGCTGGAACACGGTGAGCCAGGTGAGGGTGGCTAGCAACCAGAGCATGATAGTCACCTGGTTCAGCGCCAGACCGACCGTGAACAAGATCACCCGCTCGGCACGACCCATTATTCCTCCCCGTCCCTCGACGCGGCCGATATCCGCCTTGGCCCTCATGTAGGAGACCAGCAACGACGCTCCCAGGCTCAGCACGCACAACACCACCAGGGCCGGATCTCCCTCCTGGGGTGATCTAAGTGAGGAAAGCCAGAAGGCGCACCCCGCGAACATGGCTGTCTCGCCCAAGCGGTCCGATACCGAATCGATCAGCGCGCCACGGGCGGAGGCGGTCCCTGCCGCTCGCGCCACCGCCCCGTCGAGGCCGTCCAGGGCGGATCCGACCAGGATGACCAAAGCTCCCGCCTGAACGAAGCCGTTTGCCAGTAACCCGGATCCGATCAGGGTTACAACGAGGCCGGTGAGGGTCAGGTGGGCCGGTCGCACCCGGATCCGTACCAGTCCACGGCCCAGCGGGGCCACCACCTTCTCGACGTGTTGTCTGGTCCACAGTTCGATCAACTAATGCTCCTTGTAGTTGGCAAAGTACCACAGTCACGCCGTTCCGCACGATCACCTACACTCGGTTGTCCGAGAGGAGGTTCACCAGGATGGGACCGGACAGAATACGCAACGTGGGGTTGTTCGGCCACGGCGGTGCGGGCAAGACCGCTGTGGCCGAAGCACTCCTGTACAACGCGGGGATGACCACCCGCATCGGTACTGTCGAAGCCGGCAATACCGTGATGGACTACGAGCCCGAGGAGATTGAACGTCAGAATTCGCTTGGTTTGGGGATTGCCGCGTTCAATCTCAATGGTCACCGGGTAAACCTGATCGATACACCCGGTTACGCAGACTTCATCGGTGACGCTCTCGCGGCTCTGAGGGCAGTGGATATCGCCATATTTGTGGTGTCCGCGGTGGACGGTGTCGAAGTTCAGACCGAATTGCTTTGGGAGGCCGCCCAGCAAGAAGGGATAGCCAAGGCGGTTTTTATCAACAAGCTGGATCGCGACCGCGCCTCCTTCTCTCGTACCCTTGACCAACTGGTCGAGGTATTCGGCAAGCAAATCGCGCCGGTTCAGATACCGATCGGCGCCGAAGATGACTTTTCGGGAATTGTTCGTCTGGTTTCGGGCCAGGCTATGGAGTACCGGAACGGTCAGACCAGGGGATCACCCAAGACCCCACCTCCCGAGGTGGCCGACATGTTCGAGCAGACCCGCCTGGCGCTGGTGGAGACGGTGGTCGAAACCGACGACGACCTCCTCGAAGCCTATTTCGAGGGCGAGGAGCCGTCTGCGCAGCAAATGATACAGGTTATTCACGACGGGATGATCGCCGGCAACATCTTTCCGGTCCTAGTCGGGTCGGCGGGGTCTTTGGTGGGGATTGATACCCTGGCCGAGTTCATTGTCGACTTCGCTCCTACCCCTCTCGAGCGTCCCATGCCATCCACCGTCGTCGGTGATCTGTCCCCCGATCCCACCGGTCCGGTCGCCGCCTACACCTTCAAAACATCCGGTGACCAGTACGTCGGGCGTGTCAACACCTTCCGGGTGTTCTCGGGCTCGCTTGATGCCGACGGGTTCCTGGAAACCTCAGGGGGTTCTCGGGTCAGGATGACCAACCTCTTTGCCATGCAGGGGAAGGACCATGCAGACGTAGGACCGGTCGGCGTAGGGTCGATCGCATCGGTCGCGAAACTGGATGCGCTCCGAGTGGGCGACACCCTACGCTCACCCGGCGCCGGGGTGGAGATAGTTCCGGTTGAAGTTCCGCAACCTGTCCACGAGGTCACCGTCATACCGCGGTCCACCCAAGACGAGGACAAACTGTCCACCGCGCTGGCTCGCGTTCAGGAGGAGGATCCCACCATCAAGGTGGAGCGACGGCCCGAAACCAAAGAGACCGTAATGTCCGGCCTGGGAGAAGCCCATGTGGCTGTCACGCTAGCCCGAGTCGCACGGCGCTTTGGAGTAGAGGTCAATGTCGGGATACCGCGCATTCCTTACCGTGAGACGGTACTAGGCCGGGCGGATGTCGAAGGCAAGCACAAGAAGCAGTCCGGTGGCCGAGGGCAGTTTGGTGTGGCCTACGTCAGCTTCGAGCCCAACGAACGTGGGGAAGGCTACGAATTCGTAGACCGGATAAAGGGGGGATCCATCCCCCGCAACCTGATACCGGCTGTGGACAAAGGCATTAGAGAAGCTCTCGAGCGGGGAATTCTGGCCGGCTATCCGGTGATCGATGTCCGAGCGACGGTGTACGACGGGAAGTTCCACTCGGTTGATTCGGACGAACTCAGTTTCCGGATGGCCGGGATTATGGCGGTTCGGGCGGCCGCGCCGGATCTACGGGCCACGATCCTGGAGCCCATATCCGTAGTAAACGTACGGGTACCGGAGGACTACATGGGCGATGTCATAGGGGACATCAACTCGAAGCGGGGCCGGGTCCTCGGAATGGATGCGGACGGACGGAGTCGGGTGGTTAGCGCCGAAGTTCCTATGGCGGAGATGCAACGGTATTCTGTGGACCTGCGGTCTATGACCGGGGGCCGGGGATCGTTCGAGATTTCGTTCTCCCACTATGACCCGGCGCCGCCCCAGGAGGTCCGGAAGGTCGTGTTGGCGTCCGAATCCGATTCCGTTTAGCTGAGCTGGAGCCGCTGAAAACCTAATGGAGATAGCAAAAGTCCAAGTCCAGAACGAAGGTCCCGTCGAGTTGCCCGTTGTCGAGGGAACGGAAGGTGGCAGAGCGCTCGGGATAGCGCACCTTCGTAGCGCCACCGGTTTCGTAACCTTCGATCCGGGTTACGGCAACACGGCCGAGGCGGCCAGCGCCATCACCTTCATCGACGGTGAGAAGGGCGTGCTTCGTTATCGGGGTTATCCGGTGGACCAGCTAGTCCGGTATTCCTCCTTCTTGGAGGTTTGCTACCTGCTGGATCGGGGCGAATTGCCCTCGCCTAACCAACTCGGGAGTTTTAGGCAAGAGATCGCGGATAATGCGTCGGTACCGGGAGAGTTGGCGATCCTTCTCGAGTCCATTCCTTCGAGTATTCACCCTATGCAGAAGCTGGCCGCGGCGGTGGCGCTTCTCGGTTCGTACTGTTCCGGCAAGGGCGGTATTGACCGAACGGAAGACGGCGCTTCCAGCTCGATACAGCTCCTGGCCAAGTTACCGACGCTGGCAGCCTGGTCATACCGGAGCACTACCGACAGGACCTATCCGGAACCGCAGGATGATCTGGGGTATGCCGCAAACTTCCTCAACATGATGTTCGCTCCGGGAAGCGTGCCGTATGAGGTTCCGGAGGCCCATAACCTGGCGATGGAAGCCCTTCTCCTTCTCCATGCCGATCACGGCCAGAATCTCTCGACCTCGGCGGTACGGCTGGTCGGCTCGAGTCACGCCGAGCTGTTCTCGGCCATCTCAGCGGGGATCCTCGCTCTATCAGGCCCTCTTCATGGAGGGGCCAACCAGAGCGTTATAGAGATGCTGGAGGAGATTCTTGCTACCGGTGGCGACACCGGCGCATTCATCGAACGGGCCAAGGATCGTACCGATCCCTTCCGGCTGATGGGTTTCGGTCATCGCGTGTACCGGAACTACGACCCTCGGGCCGAGTTGATCAAACAACATGCCAAGGACCTGTTGGCGGAAAGTGCGGAAGGTAAGGATCCGTTGCTCGAAGTAGCTCTGCGGTTGGAGGAGGAAGCTTTGGCTGACGATTTCTTCAGCGAGCGCCGGATCTATCCCAATGTGGACTTCTACTCGGGCATCATCTACCGGGCAATGGGCTTCCCCAGCGACATGTTCACGGTTCTATTCGCACTCGGGCGTCTCCCCGGCTGGTTGGCTCAGTGGAGGGAGATGATCGAGGATCCCTCCTCCAAACTCAAACGCCCGAGGCAGATCTACACCGGTTACTCCCGGCGGGACTACATACCGATGGAAGATCGTTAAGTGGAGCATATTCAAGTAGGGCATCGTTAGTGGATGGAATCCGGATACCCAAGGATCTGGCCGATGCCGAGGGCGTTCCGGAGGACCTCGACTCGGGAACTCTAGGTCCATATCGGTTTCCCTCACCGGACCGTCGGCGGTCGGCGGCACTCATCTATGTGGTGGGAGCGGTCATCGCTGTGCTTGGAGCCCTAGCCGGGCTGGCTTCCGGGTTGTGGGTGGCATCCTTGGGGTTTCTCGGACTGGCTTACCTGCATGACCGCGCTGCCTGGCCGTTGGTGGTCGACCAGGAGCAGGCCCTGGGCAGCGCGGCGACTCGGATTCCGTTCCCCGTGGGCCACGCCTCCGCGGCCCTCGGGTTTAGAGGTGTGCGATCTCGGCCGGTTTGGAACGTGATTCTCTACTCGGCTACCGACCCCCCGGATCGTAGAGCTCTGGTACGTCTGGATGCGGTAACCGGCGAACAAGTAGGCAGCACCTACATCCAGGACCTGGAGGGAATCGCGGTTCCGGAAGGTCTGTAGTGGCGGTCTTCCCGAGCGGTCACAGGCTCACGGCTGTTCCGGGCGTTCCCGCGGCTTGCGGAAAACCGGGCCGATTAGTCGGACCGGTGACGGTCGGCGAGCCCGAACCTGCTCAGTGGGGAGCTCGGGCGGCGCCGCTTAGTCTTTCCACCGCGGTATCCAGGGGAACGCCGCGCTTTTCCCGTCCACGACCCATTCGCAATCCGACCGTACGGTTGGCGAGATCGTGATCACCTACCACCACCACCGCCGGAACCTTCTGGGTGATCGCTTTGCGGACCTTCTCCCCCAGCTTGCCCGGTCCGGTGGCCGACTCGACTCGAAGACCGATCGTTTCGAGTGAATCAGCGACCTCTTTCGCGTAGCCGTGGTGACGGTCGGCTACGGGAATAATCGTCACCTGCACGGGAGCTAGCCACATCGGCATCGCACCTGCGTAGTGTTCGACGAGTATGCCGACGAACCGCTCGACGGAACCGAACTTGGCAGCATGAATCATGACGGGACGTTCCCGGGTGTCCTGGCGGGTGACGTACTCGAGACCGAAGCGTTCCGGTAGCGAGAAATCGACCTGGATGGTGGACATCTGCCATCGCCGCCCGATGGCGTCCCTTACGTGTACGTCGATCTTCGGTCCGTAGAAGGCGCCTTCCCCGGTTGCTACTCGGTACGGGACGCCGACCTCGGTCAAGGCCTCCAGGAGGGACTGTTCCGCTAGGTCCCACAGGGCGAGGTTACCGACCCATTTGTCTGCCGGCCTGGTCGCCAGCTCGGCCTCGAACTCTTCGAATCCGAAGTCCCGCAGCAGTCTGAGGACGAAGTCGAGGTGTAGCAGGAGTTCCGACGGAACTTGTTCACGGGTGCAGAAGGTATGGGAGTCGTCTTGCGTGAAGCCTCTTGCTCTCAGCAGGCCGTGTACAACACCGGATCGTTCGTAACGGTAGACCGCGCCCAACTCTGAGAGGCGCATCGGAAGTTCACGATAGGAACGCGCCGAGGATCGATAGATGAGCACATGAAACGGGCAGTTCATGGGCTTTACCCGGTACTCGTCTCGCTGATCCATCTCCAATCCGGGATACATGTTCTCGGCATAGAAGCCGAGATGACCGGAAGTGTCCCAGAGTTGCGCCTTCGCCAGATGGGGCGAGTTCACGAAGTCGAACCCGTAGCTCTCATGGAGTCGGCGGCTGTAAGCCTCCACATGGCGGCGTAGCATCCCTCCTTTCGGGTGCCAGACCGCCAAACCCGGTCCGAGATCCTCCGGAAACGAGAAGAGGTCGAGCTCTCGTCCGAGTTTTCGGTGGTCTCTCCGGGCCGCCTCTTCGATCCGGTGAAGGTATGTTCGCAGGGCTTTGCGGTGTTCCCATGCCGTGCCGTATATGCGCTGTAACTGTGGTCTGTGTTCGTCCCCCCGCCAGTAGGCGCCGGCCGTCCGCAGCAGTTTCACCGCCTTCAAACGGCCTGTAGACGGCAGGTGCGGGCCGCGGCACAGGTCTACGAAGGATCCGTTGCGATATACGGAGACCGCGTCGGCCGATTCGACCTCGGAGGAATCTACCGAGCGAATTATCTCGACTTTGTAAGGGTGTTCGCCGAACAGATCCAGGCCGTCTTCTATCGACATCTCGGCCCTCTCGAAGGCTTGGTCGGCGGTGATTATCCGTTCCATCTCCGCTTCGATCCGGGCGAGGTCGTCGGGAGTGAACGGGCGACCGATGTCAAAGTCGTAGTAGAACCCATCTGTAATCGGGGGACCGATCGCAAAAGTGGCGCCCTCGAAGAGGTTGAGTACCGCCTGGGCAAGGATATGAGCCGCCGAGTGGCGTATCACTGCTCGTCCTTCGTCGGAGGTTTCGGTGATCACCCGGAAGCGGCCCCCCGCTTCGATCGGGCGGTCTAGGTCGAGTGCAACTCCGTCAACGGTTACGGCCACCGCCGCGGCGGCTAGCTTCCGGCCGATGGAACCGGCCACCTCGCGGCCGGTTGTTCCCTGCGGGAATGCGCTGATGGATTCGTCGGGGAGAGTCAGTTCTATAGTCATATGAAATCGTGGTTGTCGGGGTGTCGCGGTTTCCGGTAGGTAGTGGACGGTATGTCGCAGCCGGGATGATGCTCGTTCCGATGCAAGGTTAATCGTTCCCGACCGGTAGGCCGTACGGGCGACATCCACCCACCCTGAGGTGAGTCCAGGCGAGCCGAACGCCGTCCAACGGGGCCGGGCGGCGGCTCATTCACGATGCGCTCATGTTCGACGACTTCCAGCGGTAGGCGCGATCCACGTGATCGGTTGCGAAACCGAGACTTCGATAGAGTTGCAGGGCTGTCGAGTTCGACGCGTCCACATATAGGATTGCTCGGTCTGCTCCCCGTTCGGAAGCCAGATACCGGAGCCCTTCGACGGCGATGATCCGACCGAGCCCGCGCTGCTGGAAGGACGGGTGTACGGCTATAGAGTAGATCTCCCCAACCGTCTCTCCATCAGGTCCCGGCTTGGAGTGGACCTTGGTCCAGTTGAAGGCCACCATCCGCCTCCCCATCCAGGCCGTGCGAACTCCGGCGGGATCGAACCATTCGAACGCGAGGCGGGTTTCCAGATCCCGGGGGGTCCAGCCCCCTTGCTCCGGATGATTCCCGAACGCCCGGTTGTTCACGTCCATCAGCGCGGCGGCGTCATCCGCAACATCCATGCTCCGGATGACGACATCCTCCGGCGGAACCGTGGAATCCACTATCGGAAGGCTGGCGGACATCCGGTACAGCGCGCGCTCGAGATGCACCCGATCTGTGGAGGGATCTACCGCCCGACTATGGATCCAGAGTACGGCTTCCGGCACCCCATCCGCTTCGAGCCGGTCCAGCATCCGTTCCAGGATCCGGTTGTACAGCCCCGCGGGGGCTGCCACTTCAAGGTTCCAGATCTTCCTGCCCGGTCCCGGAGTAGCGTAACCGTAGGCCTCCGGCATCCCGTTTCGGTCCGCTACCAGGCCGATACATTCACGGTTTTCCCTCATCGCGGCAAGCAGTATCTCGCCGAACGGCGGTGCTCCCTGTTCCCGTTCGATATCCGCGATGAGGCGCTCAAGGCGCTCTCCCAAGTCGCTGGGTAAAGCACTACTAATCTGCATACTATGGAAGGGTAGGCACCGGTAGTCAAGCAGCCGCAAACCTTATCCGTCGAGGCGGCTCCTCACGACCGGGTGTTTCCTCCGGAGGAACGCTCCCCCATCGCTATCCTCGCATCAACTATGGATGGCGTGCAGCTAGATGGAGTGTGTCATGGCCGGCTCCGATAACGGAACTCGCCAGGGCGCGAGCTCGCCATTAGGGAACAATGTCGGTCCGCGGCGGCGCGGCAACCGGCGGTCCCCATCACGCGGGCGGATGATTCGTGACTCTGATCGGCCGGTTGCCGGCAAAACTTCCTCTTCCCCACCGCTCTTCTGCCATTCCTGCGGTGCGCGGAAAAAGCCAGACCGGTCCCTCTGCCCGTCATGTGGCAAGGGCTCTCCGGAGAGGAGGGCCGATCCAACCGTTCGGCCCGGTACCGATGCGGGCGTCGGAGTCGCCGGTGGACGGGACAGAGTCACGCCGGCGCCACGCTCATCCGGAGGGAAGGGACGGGTTGCTATATCGGAGAGGCTTCCATCGTGGATCGTCGGCAGAGGTTTCCGGAACGTGGCGGCATTGTTCTTGTTGATAGCTAGCTTGTTGGTGGGATTGCAGACCCTGATCCCGGCGGCTTCCGAAACGGTGTCGACGTTGGCGCCGGTTCGGTCAACTCAAACCGTTTCCACCGTCGACGTAGCGACGCTCCGGCAGTACACAGACCAGATCTCCGCCCTGGGGTCCGATGTTGCAGCCGCGGCAGCCCACGGACGTCGGATCAACGAAGACTGGGAGCAAGGTAATACCGGCTACCAGCCGACCAGGGATCAGATGAGGGCCTTGGTAAACACTGCGTCGGCTCTCTCGACGAGGCTTGCCGACATAGCGGTACCTCCGATGGCTGATCCCCTGGTACACAGGCAGATGCTGCTTGAAATGTCTACGTTCGTGTCAGCCGCGGGAGGTATGTCGGCAGGGTTCGAGTCCACCGATTCCGGTGAAGCGCGCATGGCGGAGTTATCCCGCTTCGCGGCTGCCGCTCGGGAGTTCGGAGCACTTGTAGCCGAGGCGGCGGGGGTTGCCGGGTCGGCCGCGACCTGACACGTACCGGTCCGGTTACCCGGTTTCAAGCCGACTTTCAACCGTTCTTCCAAGAAGCTGATGTCGAGCCCAGGTGGTGAGGTCATCGAGCATCCTCATTCCCTCCAGTTCATTAATCGATCCGTGTTTCATGCCCTCGTACAGTCGTCGGTCTACAGTCGGGACTTCGTCCAGGCAAGCGCTGATGCCGGCGGGAACGAGCGTATCCTCTTGGCCATGGAGAACCAGAGTGGGTACGTCGTACAAATCCAGCGAGCGGCGCACGCGATCCATGGCTCGCAAGATCAGGTCCCCCAACCGCACCGTCGTCCGGGTGACCATCAACGGATCGGCACGATAGTCATCGGCCATTGCGGGGTCGATGAAGAGGTCTTCCGGATAGATCGGGTTGGCGAGGGTAAGCCGTGGTGCGATGCCGGCGAGAAGAGGAGCGCCCATCCGTTTCCAGGTCGGTGCAACAGCATCGAGAGCCGGTGCACTCAGGGTTACCAGGTCAGGCCGGCGATGACGGGAGAGTACGTAGTCCATGACGATCAAACCACCTATCGAATGACCTAACATCAGGACCGGCAAGTTCCTCATAAACAGCGGCGCTAGGTTGTCGGCTACCTGTATCAGATAGGTGGACCAGTCTTCGGTATCGGCACGTCGCCCGCCGGAGGCGCCGAATCCCTCGAGATCGAAAGCCGATGTGGATATTCCGGTTGAGGCCAGATGGGCGCCGACCCGTTCGTACCGGCCGGAATGCTCGGCCAACCCATGAACGATCAGCGCTGATGCCCAGGGTCGTGCCGCGTTCCAGTATCGCCGCAGCTCCGTGACCCCGGAGCGGGTGGTACCGAATTCCAATGTGCTGGTGGTGGTCATAGGCGGATTCCCGATATTCCGAAAGTAGCGCTCGGTGTAATGGTCACCTGCAACCCCGATAATCAGATGCCAATCTCCAGAACAGACTACCTGACTATCAACCGCACTCCATCCGGACGCTATCGACCAAGGGTCGAAGGTAGGTCAGTTGACCGCAGCTTCGACCGTGGAGAGATTTCCCGTTATGGGTACTCGGGTCGGCAGATACCTGATACCCTGACCTTCAAGATCACGTTGAACCTGCCCGACAGCTATCGCGAATACGCCTTGGCCGCTCTCCAGGATGTTCATCAGGTACTGGTGCGTGTCGTCGGAATTGTCGCTGGTCCAGATGTCGTTGCCGTCGGATAGCAGCGTGGACTCCTTGAGCGGATTGCTGACCGACATCTCGGATCGCAGCCACTCGATCGCTTTGCGGATCTTCGGTAGGCTTATCCCGGTGTCCCGCAATCGTTTGATTACCTTCAACTGGACCAGGTCCGTGAACGAATAGAGACGCTGGGTTCCAGAGCCTCCGGCCGCCCGCAAAGATGGCTTTAGGAGGTCGGTCCGAGCCCAGTAGTCGAGTTGCCGGTACGTGATCCCTACCAACTGGCATGCTTGAGGAGCCCGGTAGCCGTCCTGTTCGGGTTGGGAAAGTGGTCCGCGATAAGTGTCATCCATTAGTTACTCCTCCTACGGGGTCTCCAAGAGGTTGGAAGGAAGGCCCGACCGTACCGATCGGAGCGGGCCATGCGGCACCCTGGGCCTACCTTACAGTCCCGTAATTACCTTCTGGTCGGGTCACCTTAGACAATCAGAAAATATTTATCAACAGTTTCTGTGGATAACCGGACTCATCGCGTACCCGGATAGCGTCGTGGAACCTACCCCGTCAATCAAGTCACCTCCAGACCGAGACTCCAACCCGATGACTCCGGTCTCTGCGTTCGAGTTCGCAGTCGCTCTCGCGTCCAGAACGATCTTGGAAGTGGGATGCGTGCCTGGAGCAACTATGCGATCTGTGCCGAAGTACGGATTCCCGTGTCTTAGCTAGCGATACAGCCGGTCGTCCCTCGGGATCTCGGCCTGGCGGAGAATGCGCCCGGAGCAATGGCACGCTCACTTCCTGGCCGGTATGCGGGTTAGGAATGATCAATGGAAATGCCCGACCAGGCTGCACCATATGAGTGTGTTTTGATCCTTGGATGGGTCCTTCCCAACCAAAGCTACGGAGCTTCTTTATGAGATCGCGGTGACTGACGGGGGTTAGCCGTCGGCTCATCAGCCGAGGCTTATGCCGCCCATGGAAGGTAGCGGTGGTTGGTTGCCGGTTCGCAGGTGAACCACGGCCCACTCAGCCAGAGCGTCTTCTAGGAGAGTCCTGAAAAACGAGTCTTTCGGGGTTCGGTGGTTGGTAAAGCGCCTGGTCAGAGGGTTGCGGCTCAGTGGCTGAACCCCTTTGTGCGGGGTTTCTCAGCACCCTCCTAGATCATGGATGGCTGCCTCACGGGTAGGCCCACAAGCCCAGGCGCCTTTGCATGTCGGGACAGTGGCGAAATACCATGATATATCGGTTAACGGTTTAAAACGTACACTCCAACACAACTTGCAACTAGGTCTGGAAGTCTTCCGGGCTGAGATCCTCGAGGAACTCCCTGAACTTTTCTATCTCGGCTTCCTGGTCCTCGTCCTTGATCTCGATCCCCGCCGCTTCAAGCACCTCTGTAGTGGCGAAAAGGGGAGATCCGGTACGGGCGGCCAGCGCGATGGCGTCCGATGGTCGAGAACTGACATTGAATTCACGGTCGCCTTGGGTCAGTAACAGTTCGGCGTAGTAAACGCTATCGCGTAACTCGGTCACCGTTACCCTCGATACCTCCGCTCCCAGGGTCTCCGTGGTGATGCGCAACAGGTCATGTGTAAAGGGTCGAGCGGTGGCCACACCCTCCAAGGCGTAGGCGATCGCGGTTGCCTCCATGGCGCCAATCCAGATAGCAAGGTAGCGCTTGCCGGTTGACTCTCGGAGCAGCACGATCGGCTGATTGGACGGATACTCAATGCGTACCCCTACCAGGTCCATGGGAACCGTTTCGTTCATGATGTGAGACTATCAGCACTCCCCCGGAGTGCAACCGACCTATTGGTAGCCGACCGTTGGCGGTGGTCCATTTCTTGTAGTTAGGCCGACAGGCCCCAGTAGCGTCGGAACCATAGGATGGCTTCGGTAATGCCCGGGAGTGCGGGTTGCCGCTCGATCGGGTTGGTTAGTCGCTCCACCCGCTCTTCCTCCTCAGGAGGCTCCTCGGTCTCATCCTCTACGTCCGGGTAGGTGGGAGGCGGTACCGTCGTTGCCGTTATGGCTGTGGATGGTGGGGAGACATTGCGAACTGTTTCCGGGAATAGCTCGAAGCCCTCCTCATGGACGACGCTGAGTCCACCAATAAGCGGTCTCGGCCGGTCTGAAGTTACCGGAACCAAGGTTGTCGGTCCGAAGTGATCGAATCCGTAGTCAAGCAATGCGGTGGCGTCATCGAAATGCTGGGTGGAACCAAGCACCACCGTGTAGATGCGTCTACCCCCTCGTTCTGCCGCGGCTACGAAGGTCTGGAGCGCTCTACCCGTGTAGCCGGTCTTGATACCCAATGCTCCCGGGAAATCCACCATGAGACGGTTGCGGTTGATCGCCACTCGAGGCGTTCCATCAGGAGCAGTAGGGAGGTTGACGCTAAGAGCCGTGACCAACCGAGAGAATCTGGGCTGCTCCATAGCGGCCATGGACAGAACCAGCAGATCTCGTGCCGAACTGTAATGGTCGGCATGGTCGAGGCCGTGCGGATTGACGAATCCGGAGTTCGTAAGCCCCAACTGTGAGACCTTCCGGTTCATCAACTCGGCGAATCCGGACACCGACCCGCCTACATGTTCCGCTAGGGCTACGGCCGCGTCGTTAGCGCTCCGCAATAGCAGGGCTGCGAGCATCTCCTCCACCGACCACGGCGCTTCGCCTGCGACCAAGCCGATCTCGGACTCCCCGGTCGCGGCGGCTCTTTCCGTGATCTGTACCGGCTCGTCCGGCCGGCTGCGCTCGATCACGATCAAAGCGGTCACTATCTTGGTGGTTGACGCAACCGCAGCCCGTTCGTCAGCGGACTTCTCCGCCAGTACCTTGTCGAATGTATCGTCATACAATATCCACGACCGCGCCGTTACCAAGGGAGGGTCGGGAGCAATAAGGTCGTTGTCCGGAGTCGGGGTTGCCCACCCGTAGGGAGCGCTCCCCGCCCACAAGACGAGGGGGAGCGTCAGCAGGAATATGATCCTGGCGATGGGTCGCACCGGAGCGATCAATCCTCGCCGAGAATCGTTTCGGCCTCCATCAGGTACAAGGCGTCGCTAATCATCCTCATGGCCTCAACTGCGCTGTCAATCGCCTCGCGAGCTTGGCGACGGGCCTCCGGACTACGGTTCCGACGGTAAGCGATGGTGAGTCGATCGATGAGATCGACCTGCCTGACAACCATGTTACGGATCGTCCGGAGATGCCTTGGTTCAAGGCCGAGGTCCAATAGCACCTTGCAGTGGCGGGACACCTCAACGTCCCGGTCGGTGAACCGGAGAGCGCCGTCCTCATCTTCCGGAGCGAGTAGGCCGTACTGGTTGAGTTGCCGGATGTCGCTCTGGCTGATTCCGGCCCGTTCGGCTAACTCGCGTATGTCGTAAATCGGGACGTGGGGACCGTGGAGGAGGTTGGAGGGCTCGTCCGGTGTTTCTGTATCGGGATCAGCCAGCTCCCCCCGGTCCCAACGGACCAACTGGGTTTTGATTACTTTGAGTGGAAGGAATTGGTCCCGCTGTCTGCGGAGAATAAAGCGGAGGCGCTCTATATCTTTGGTCCGGTACTGCCGGTAGCCGGTGGTCGTTCTGGAAGGTGCGATCAGGCCTCTTGTTTCCAGGAACCTGACCTTCGACATGGTCAGACCGGGAAACTCCTCTTGCAGCAACTCCGTTGCCTTGCCGATGCTCAGGTCCGGGCTTTCGCTCATTACCTTCCGGCCACCCTAAGGCGGAAGGTCCCGATCATGATCCGGTCTCCGGCCTTGAGAGCGGCCTCCTCCACCACTTTATCGTTCACGTAGCACCCGTTGGTTGAACCCAAGTCTTCAATGGACAGACCGGTTGTATCAAGACGGAGTCGGCAGTGGCGACGAGAGACGGTGATATGGTCCAGAGCGATGTCGCTGTATGGGTGGCGGCCCACCCAGGTCACCCCGGGTGACAGGGTCCACCTTCTACCTTTCTGCGGTCCCTGAGATACGATCAACGCATAGGTTGGGACGGGTTCGGTACCGACTCCCTCCAGGTCTTTATCCTCAGGTTGATGATCAGAGTCGCGCTCATCGCCAGTTTCAGGATCCATGACCATTGTCAGGTCAGGATCAATCATCAACGTTGGATCGGGATCCCGGGTCTCCGGACTGTGTTCGGCCATCATTCGATTGTAGTTTGTCGAAGTCGCAAACGTTTAGGTCTTTGCGCCTTATTCGCCGTTCGAGCTACCGGAAGTTCAGTGTTCGGGGTTTGCCAACCGACCCGCGTTCGGCCCGATCCGAAAACAGGGGAGGCGGTTACCTGGTTTCGGTAGAGATCGGGCATAGCTTCACACCCGACCGGATCTTCCCCGGCCTGCCTCCAACATATGGCACCGGTTCTCCAAGTCAGTTCCGGCAGAATCCGACTTGATCCATTGGTCCCCATTCGCAGGACCGAGGTACCTAAACCGGAGCCTTAACTTGTGGTGGAGGGTTCTCGTCTTGATCCAATCTGTCGACGCATGTCGTTGAGGTACTGTACAGTTACTATAAAGTAAAAGGTTAGGCCGACCGCTCCTACGGAAGCTCCCAGCCAACGCCACATGTCGGGCATGAGCCCGGTCCCCGATAAGTAGTAGAACGGGATTGCCGTGAACACCAGTCCGGTTGCGAGCTTTCCCAACCGGCGGACTTCGATCCGCAACTCTATCGTCCACAGGAGGTAGAGACTTACCGCCCCGATAGCTATCTCCCTACCGATGAGTGGCCATCCCAGCCAGGGAGGAACTAGATCAGCGAGTAGGCCTCCGACCACCGAGGAGAACACCAAGAGGCGATCGGCGAGCGGATCGAGTAGTTTGCCGATCTCGGAGACTTGCCCGAGTTTGCGGGCCACCATACCGTCGAGAAAGTCGGTGGCGGCGATGAAACCCAGCAGGACGGCGCTTGCTCCCGGCTGGTCTCGACCGAGCAAGAGCCACAAGAAGACCGGGATGGCTGCGATACGAAGGGCAGAGATAAGGTTGGGCACCGTCCACAGGCCGCTATCCGCTTCACCTTCTTGATGGATGGGGGTTCCGGTCGGTTTCAATCCCGCCTCCTTCAGGCGCCGGTTCCCTGTTCCGGGAGTTCAGGACACCGAGTATCGATCAGCACTCGGATACCGCAAGGCGTCGTCGCAGTGTCACCTTAACCCGATTATTCATGGATGGAGGTTTTGTAGAGTGAGTGGAGTAGACCATATTCGCGCCCTGACCAGGTGATACAGCTATCCGATGTCTCCGTCCGGGTCGATGTGGAGCTTCATCTGCCGGTCGGTGGTACACTCCGGCACAGTTCGGGCTGTGGCGCAGCTTGGTAGCGCGCTTGACTGGGGGTCAAGAGGTCGTGGGTTCAAATCCCGCCAGCCCGACCAGCCTACGGTCAAGGGATGATGGCGCCTCTGATACGATGGTAGGCAGAGCGCTCAACCTACCCACCGGATAAAGGCCACCACCGACTCAACCAGGCGCCATCCAAGGTAGATGACGGCCGATGCGACCATCAACTTGAAACTGAATGGTGTCGGCTCGGAAGGCTCGATTCCTCGGTCGGCGCGTTTCTCACTCATACGATCCGGAACGTCCGGAACTCCTGCGGGTCACCAAGCGAACCGGGGTTCCGGTGAAGTCGTAGGCCTGGCGGGCGCGGCGCTCCAGGTAACGGAGGTAGGTGTCGTCGATCCGGCCTCCCTTGACGAACAGAGCCAAGGTGGGCGGAGCGGTCCGAGACTGTGCCGCGTAGAGAATCCTCGGTCTGCGCCCCTTCCGGATCGGGGGTGGATGCTGGCCGATCCATTCGCCGATAAGACGGTTCAGAGTGCCGGTGGGTATCCTCCTCTCACGGTTGGAGAGCACTGTTTCCAGAGCGGCGCCGAGTCTTTGCAGGCGAGCGCCCGTCAGTGCTGATATCCGGAGCACCGGCGCCCAACCGGCGAAGGCAAGTTTGTCACCCACCTCCCACGTCGTCTGTTGCTTACGGTCTCGGTCGGCGGCGTCCCACTTGTTGAGCAGAACAATCAGTGAAGCTCCCGACCTGGCCGCCTCCTCCGTGATTCGTTGATCCTGATGGGTTACCCCTTCCAGAGCATCCACCATGATCAAGGCTGCGTCGGCCCGACGCAGGACGTCACGTGCCCGGCCCACCGCGAATAAGTCCACATCCTCGGGTATTTTGGGCTTCCGTCGAATCCCGGCGGTGTCGATCAGCCGGTAGGTAGTTCCGTCGAGGTCGATCTCCACGTCGATCGGATCCCTGGTGGTTCCCGGTATGGGCGACACTACGACCCGGTTCTCCCCCACCAGCCGATTGAGGAGGGTGGACTTTCCCACGTTGGGTTTTCCGATAATGGCCACATCCGGGGGACGGTCACTCCCACCCTCCACGGCGATGGCGGGAAGTCGCTCGATCGCCATGTCCAACAGGTCGGCTACTCCCCGTCCGTGTATGGCGGAGACGGGAAACGGATCGCCGAGCCCGAGACGACCGAAGGTGCCGGCATCCCTGGCGATCATGTCGTTGTCAGCCTTGTTGGCTGCCAGAATCACCTGGGCGCCGACCGGACGGAGTAGGTTGGTAACGGCCGCGTCATCGGTGGTGATCCCGATCTGGGCATCTACCACGAAGATGATGAGATCGGCAGCCGTCATCGCGATTTCCGCTTGTGAACGGATGTCCTCTACCAGCTCTGCGTCGACGCTTTGCTGCCAACCTCCCGTGTCCACCAATCTGAAAGGTCGTCCGTTCCACTCGGCATCGAACTCGCGGCGGTCACGCGTGACCCCCGGTTTTTCCTGAACCACTGCGGCCCGGCGACCCACGATCCGATTGACGAGGGTTGACTTTCCTACATTCGGGCGACCGACCACCGCGATGAGGGGTTTCGCTTTACTCATGGCAGACTCCCCCACCCCGGCGCCGATCGACCAGATCGAGTATCGACTTCACCACCTGATCTACCCCGATATCGGAGGTATCGATCTCGATGGCGTCCACTGAGCGGACCATCGGCGAAACGGGTCGCGTCGAATCCAGATGATCCCTCCGGGCTAGGTTCTCCCGGACTACATCCAGCCGGATCGATGCCTGACCGGCTCTCCTGGCTGCCCTGATCTCGGGAAGAGCCGTGAGAAACACTTTGACGGGCGCCGAGGGGAACACCACGGTTCCGATGTCCCGGCCTTCCACCACCGCCCCACTGTCCAGTCGCTTCACCCATTCTCGTTGCCTGCCCACCAGTTGCGTGCGTACTCCGGCCAGGCTGGCCACCCGGCTCACCCGGGTGGTTACCGACTCCGATCGAATCGCTTCGCTCATATCGATTCCGGCGATGAACATCTTTCCTGCCTGATAGTCCAACTCGGCGTCCGCAACTACCCGCATTACCTCGGCTTCATTGGTCAGGTCAAGTCGGTGCAGCAGGGCGATGACGGTCGCCGCCCGGTAGAAGGCGCCGGTGTCGAGATGTGCCCATCCCAAGACCTCCGCCACGGCCCGACACACGGTGGTCTTGCCTACGCCCCCGGGACCGTCTACGGCTATCACGAACCCTCCGGTCGACCGGTGGGGGTGGCTCATAGATTCTCCAGCATCCGGAAGAAACCCGGCCATGTCTTGGCGACACAACCCGGATCCTCGATCGCTATTCCGGACTGCACGAGACCGGCCACCGAGAAGGCCATCGCCATCCGGTGATCGTCGTAGGTGCGGATCCGTGCGGGTTGTAGCCGGTTTGGTTCGATCGAGATCCAATCGGGTCCGGTAGCAACCTCGGCGCCCAGGCGTGTCAGCTCGGCTTCCAGAGCGTCCAGACGGTCCGTTTCCTTTATTCGCAGGTTGGCGATGTTGGTGAACCGGCTGGGTGTGCTTGCGAAGGCAGCCACGACGGCCAAGCCGAGGCTGGCGTCGGGGCAATGGTTCAGGTCGGCGACGACCCCCCTCAGGGATTGCGGTCCTGCAACGGTAATTCCGTGGCTGCCCGACTCCACCCGACAGCCCATACGCCTGAGAATACCCAGTGCCCCGATGTCCGCCTGGGTGCTGTCAGGATGGATTCCCACGACAGTGGTCGCAGTTCCGGTGATCGCCGCTGCCGCCCACGGATAGACGGCAGCCGAGGCGTCGGCCTCCACGTCGTATTCGATTGCTCGGTAGCCGATCGGCGCCACCGTGATCGTCGCCGAGTCGAGCCAGTGGGCTTCGGCCCCGAATGCCGACATCACCTCCAGGGTGGTGTCCAAATAGGGGCGTGAAACCACGACGTCCCCCAAATCCAGGGTCACCCGGCTTCTCGCCTGCGGCGCGCTCAGCAGGACGGCCGAAATGAACTGGCTGGACCGAGAGCCGTCAATCCTGATCCGACCTCCCGCAAGTCCCCCACCGCCCACTCGGACCGGTGGGAACTCCTCCCGAACGGCTTCTACGGAACCTCCCAGAGATCGCAGGGCTGTTACCAGCGGCCCGATGGGGCGTTCTCTCATCCGGGGCGTGCCGTCGACCACGCTGGGTCCTTCCGCCAGCGCAGCAGCGGCGGTTATGAATCGGGCCGTGGTACCGGAGGCACGCGCATCGAGGCGGCCACCCCGCAGGCGCCCCGTGGAGTTCACCAGAAAGTCTCGGCCCTCGGCAGCCACCTCGACCCCCATGGTTCGGAGGCACTCCGCCATTGCGTCGGTGTCATCGCTACGCAAAGGATCGGCAATTCGCGATTCCCCCACGGCGAGCCCGGCCGTGACCAATGCCCGATTGGTAATGCTCTTCGAGCCCGGAGGACGCACCGTGCTGTCCCGAGTTTGTTTCGGCTGCACTTCGTAAGTAGTCACCTTCTCACCGTACCTTGATGCTTGCCATCTTGATGTTCGTCACCGGCGCTGACGTGACGGTAGAAGGCGCGGACCTCCTCCATCTCGAGATGGCGCCAATCCCCTGACGTAAGGTTACGTTCCTGCAGCGGGCCGATCATGTTCCGATGCAGATGCACGACGGGGAACCCGAGGGCGGCGAACATGCGCCGTACCTCGCGGTTGCGCCCCTCCCTGATCGTTACTTCCAGGTGGGAGCGTCGCCGGTCGTCTCCGATCTTCCGAATCGCCAGCGCTCGTGCCGGGCCGTCTTCGAGTTGCACACCCTGCCGCAGGAGCGCCATATCCCGGCGGGTAGGCAATCCGTCCACCATCACCTGATAGGTCTTGGTGATCTCGTAACGGGGGTGGGTGACAAGGTTGGCGAAGTCGCCGTCATTGGTGAGTAGCAGGAGCCCGGTGCTGTCTGCGTCGAGTCGGCCGACCGGGTAGACGGGAGGGTACGATGGGACGAGGTCTGTCACCGTTCGACGGCCTTGGGGGTCCCGGGTGGTACTTATCACGCCTGCAGGCTTGTGGAGTACGTAGTAGACCTTTCCGGGGTCGACCGGCAACTTAAGGCCGTCTACAAGTACCTCGACGGTGGCGGCGTCCACCAACAGGCCCGGCGATGCCACCTCTCCGTTGACCGACACCCGGCCGGCCACGATCAGGGCGTCGGCACCCCGGCGGGAGGTGAGCCCACTTCGGGCGATCACCCGCTGCAAACGTTGGGGACCCGATCCGGTGGCCACTTCAGCCGACCGCCGGATGGTCGAGTGATTCGGCCACCTCCCCGTCGGGCATGTGCTCGGCGAGTGGGGGCAGTTCGGTTAGCGATCCGATACCCAGACTATCGAGAAACAAGTCGGTCGTGGAGTAAACGGCAGGATTGCCGGGGATGGAAAGGCGGTCGGTCACCTCGATCAGGCCGCGCCTGACCAGCGTGCGGATCGCCGAGGCCGAATCCACGCCGCGCAACTCGGATACTTGCCCTCTGGTTACCGGTTGGCGGTATGCGACCACCGCCAATGCCTCTAGGGCGGCATTCGACAGGCGGGTCACCGAGTCGGTTGTTGAGAAACGTTCCAGATATGGGAGAGCTTCGGGCTTGGTGAAGAGCCGCCATCCTCCGGCAACGAACCGCAGTACGATGCCGCGGTCATCATGTTGGAGCCGCCGGGTGAGTTCAGCCAGATGCACCGTGACACTTTCCGGCGGTATCTCCAACACTCGGGCGAACTCTCCTTCGGAGATAGGCGCCTCCGCGACGAAAAGCATGGCCTCTAGAGCGGCTTGCGGGTTCACAGAGGTTTTCCGAGACCGTTCATGGAAGGGTGCTCGGGTACCGGGGCGCGTCGAACCGCTATCTCGGACGGTCGAACCTGTGCTACGCAAACGATACCCCAGCGGGCTAGTTCGAGCACTGCCAGGAAATAGGCGGCTACCTCGACTCTCCGGGTGCAGTGGGCGACCAATCGTTCGAAAGTGGATTCCACCTGCGCGGCGATGCGGTTCCTTATGTCATCCATAGCATCCACTACCGACGGGAGGTCGAGGTCCAGGTGATCGATGTCCATCTCGGGTTCCGGTGGTTCGCTCCTAGCTAGGTCCTCCACCAGTGCGGCCAGCGTTCCAGGGGTGACTTCGGAGGGCAGCGCCGGAGGCGGGGGGCCACCCACCTCTTGGTCGATTCCCACCGCACGCTTGAGATAACGAGCGGATTCATCCATCCGGTGCCTGAACACCGTGGCCACGTCCTGAAAGGTAAGCAGGGTTAGTAACCGGGCGAGGATCCGGTCTCGTTCGTCCAGCAGGGCCAACTCCTCTTCCAGGTCGGCCGGTTCCTCATCCGGCAGCAGGAACCGCGCCTTGAGGTGCATGAGCATGGCTATCAAGATCAGGAAGGTCGACACGGCGTTCATCTGCCGATCGAGTCCGGATTCCCGCTGCTCCAGGAAGTCGACGACGATTGCCGCTATTTCTACCTTGGTTACGTCTACGAATTGGCGATGTATGAGCTGCACGAGCAGGTCAAGCGGTCCGGAGAAGACCTCCGTTCTTACCTCCAGTGTCATTACCTGTGGCCATCCTCGGCGCTCGCCGTCTCCGAGTTGCCGGACAACCGCGGGAGCGGCGCATTCCGCGGAGGTCTGGACCGGTAGGTGAGGAAGCGAAACCTCGGAAGGAAGGACCGGTCAGCGGTAACCAGAACCTCCCAGTCCTCTCTACTGATCGATCCGGGCCGATCGTCGTGATGATGGCGGGTATAGGCCACCACCAGAGGCTCGGTGCCCGCCGACTCCAACTCGTCGGCGCCTAGCTTGCCGTGGTCCAGGTAGGAGGACATCCGGGAGGAGTTTCTAACTCCCGCAGCCGTGCGGAGAACCACCCACGACCGGCCCAACGGTCCCAGACGGGCGTGGCGCTTTCCGGTGTCATGCAGGAGGGCGGCTCTGATGAGGTCGCTCCGGTCGGGCCGGGCGGCGCCCACCGATCTGGCCGCTTGGAGACCATGGCGCTGATCCGCCGTAGGCTGGCCCCAGAACATGGCGCGCTCGGTTGATGTCCTGAGGTAGCCGGCTACCTCCGCCTGCTCGAGCGGTGTCAGGCGCCGTGATAGAACCACGTCGGCCAGGCGAGCCGTCAAGTGCCCGAGGCCGGAAGCCGGTGTTATCGGTCGGCCGCACTCATCCGGACCTCATGATCCGGGTAGCCGGTCCGGTTTCAAATCCGTGCGGACTTGCAGTCGATACATAAGCGTGACACCGGACGCGCTTCCATCCTTTCCGGAGCGATCCGGTTGGAGCATCCGGCGCAGATGCCGTAAGTGCTGTTCTCGATGCGGGCGAGGGAGTCATTGACCTGGTCGAGGTGGGTCTTGATGGCATCTACGATGCCCAACACCTCGGTCCGCTCGGCGGTGACGGCCGCGGCGTCCGCAAAGCCTTCTCCGAAGTCGAGATCACGGCGTAGCTCTCCCGACTCGTTGGCCCCGAGTTCGGTGAGTTGGTGGACTAGCCGGTTCCGAAGATCCAGTAAGACGACTCGCGCTGCTGAATAGTCGGCCATGCGCACTCCCTTGATGGCTGGTGTCAGGTTCTACCGTAAGGCTCGGGGATGGGCTTCCACATACACCTCATGGAGGTGGCGCAGCGACATCCGCGTGTACACCTGCGTTGTAGAGACACTAGCGTGACCTAGGATTTCCTGTACGGTTCGCAGGTCGGCGCCCCCCTCCACCATGTGGGTGGCCGCCGAATGGCGCAGCACATGGGGAGACACACGGCGTACCGGAATACCCACCGACAGGGCGTGCTTGCGCACTATGCCGAACACACCCTGGCGGGTCAACCTCGCTCCTCTGGCGTTCAGGAACACCGCTCCCGGATCCTCCTTCGATCCGCACAACTCCAAGCGCACCGGAAGGTAGGTGTGGATCGCCTCGATGGCGGGGCGACCCAGCGGCACTATACGTTGCTTGTCGCCCTTGCCTCTAACAAGGGCGGTCCGGGTGTCGAGGTCCAGTTCGAGGAGGTCCAGGTCTACCAATTCGGAGACCCGCACCGCAGTTCCGTATAGCGTTTCCAGCATCGCCCGGTCCCGTTTCCCGAGGTTGGTGCCCACCGGCGGCGCCTCCACCAGCCGGATGGTCTCGTCCACATCCAGAGCCTTCGGGAACCCCATCCGCCTGCGAGGGGTATCGGTAAACCTGGTCGGGTCCTCGTCCGACAATCCCTCCGCCACCAGGAACCGATGGAATCCCCGTACCGCCGCCAGCTTTCGAGCGATCGTGGTCGTCTGCATGCCCACCTCGTGCAGCGAGCCGAGGAACTCGTCAACCAACTGCGGAGAGGCGTGCTGTTCACCGAGAAACGCTAGATAGCCGCCGAGGTCCGACCGGTAGGCCGAGATGGTGTTCCGGCTTAGCCCGCGCTCCACAGCCAGTACGGATAGGTAGTCGTGGACCTGGCGGGCCAAAGGGTTTGCTAGTGCGTTCTCGATCATCCCTGATCCACTTGTACCAACGGGATATGAAGAGGGCGCACCCGTCATTGGTAGGCGCTTCGGGCCGAATAGTACATTCACTCGTGACACTTACCGGTGAACTGCTTCTCGTTCTACATTGGACATTGTGGAGGGATGGCGAACCCGCCGTCGTGCAAGAGCGCGAGGCGGTTCAACGAAGACGTTCTCGTAATGCCAACTCACGTATCGGATATCGGGCGGGTCGTATCCGAGTTGTGGTTTTCTCATCGTAAGGCCGGCGAGGTCGATTAGGGGTATGCGCGCGCTCGTCTTTCTTACGATCATGTGCTGGCTCACCAGTATTCGGAGGTCTGCATTCAGTCCGATTGCCCCCCGGTCGAACAGCCGGTGATGCAGTACACACAATGCGATCCCGTTGGCTAGGTCATCGGGTCCCCGGTGTGATCGCATCTTGATATGGGCAGCGTCGATAGCTACCGGTGAACTACGGAGACTGCCGTCGAAACCGCAGAACGCGCAGCAGTTCTCGTAGGCCAATAGTACGTTTCGCTTGAACCGGGGATCTCTTTGTACCCGTGGTGTAGCCGAGCTATCCAGGCCTATCTCTTCAAGCACCTCCTGATGTAACGAATCGGGAAAGGCTATATACAAGAGTTCGTTGACCACACGGGAGCGAACGTGCGGATCTTGCAATGCCTGCGCAAAGGCTGGTGCTAGATACCCGGTCACTCCTTGTTGTCGAAGGAACGAGACCTTCTGTTTCGTTTGCTGGTCCAACTGGGTGACATCAAGCCCCGTCGCTGTTTCGACTCGCCACAGCTGAGGATCACTTCCGAGATAGACAAACGGATCTTGAGACTTGGGCTGGGTTTGCTTAAACCGATACCTGTCCAACAAACTCGAAAGTGGTCTTTCAACATCACTGAACTTAAGTGGTGTCGAGAGACCTTTGTGATGGTGGGCTATGGCCCACAGAAGCAGCAATGGTTTGTATGGAGCGCGTCCGTCGCCGGAAGTGAACATTCCGATCGAACGGACCCTGGCAGCCCAACGATCGGCGGCATCTTCTTTGTTTGTAGAATCCAACGCTTGATAGTCCCAGAGGGGCGATGGCCAATCGTACCAGTAGGGTTGCTCTTGCTCTTGATGCGGGGCTGGAAGTAAGGAGGATCACGCTGCGTCGAGGTCGAAGGCCAGGCGCCCCACCATCTGGGTTGCATCGCAGTGAAAAAGCCCGCCCGCCGGCATGAACCCGTCTTGCAATTTCACCTATGGGGTTCAGCACTCCGGTTTCACTGTTGGCGGCCATCACGGAAACGAGTAGCACATCGGGACCCATCATCGACTTCACCACTTCCGGTTCGACAAAACCCCCGGTCGTTACCGGGATTATCTCAACCTTCACGATTCCTCGGCTATCCATCCAACGGACTGTCTGGAGGACCGAAGCATGCTCGATCGCCGAAACCAACACTCTTGACCGGTTGCCCTGCTCCCCCTCGACAAGTCCCCTCAGAGCCAGATTGTTCGCCTCGGTCGCTCCCGCAGTGAAGATCACATGCCCCGGCCTGCCTCCCACGAGATTTGCCACATCCTCGCGTTCCTCGTCAGCGGCGGCAGCTTGAAACCGACCGAAACTCGTGGACTACCACTGAAGGGGAGGACCCATGACCATGGAAACGAAACTATCCCCCATCCACCCGGGTGAGATCCTCAACGAGGAGTTCCTGGGAGCCATGAACCTCACTCAATACCGGCTCGCGAAGGCAATTGGGGTGGATCCTAGGCGCATCCACGCCATTGTCCACGGGGAACGATCCATCACCGCCGAGACAGCACTGCTGTTGGCCCGATTCTTTGGAAACACTCCGAGCTTCTGGATGGGACTGCAGAGCCAATACGATCTTGAGGTTACCCAAGACCGGCTCGCGGAACGCCTCGACAAGATCGCCGTGCATAGGCCCGCTTCTGTCGCTTGACGGAATGTGTTACGACCCTACATTATGTGGAGTGAGGTTCCGACCCCCGTCCTGTTGAAGATCAGGACCCTCAGCCCCGTGTCCGGCTCTCTAATACGGGGCGATGATCAGATGATCCTGTCTCCAGAGGATTCTCCCGTGCCCGCCGGTACCGGTCGGCGGCTGCTACGAAACCGACGAAGAGCGGGTGCGGTTCCAAGGGGCGTGACTTGAGTTCCGGATGGGCTTGGGTAGCAACGAAGTACGGATGCGACGGTACCTCGATGAACTCCACCAAGTGTTCGTCGGGGGAGATCCCCGACAGCCTCATTCCGGCGGATTCGAGGCTTTTGCGGTAGCGGTTGTTGACCTCATAGCGGTGTCGGTGGCGTTCGTAGATCAACTCCCTGCCGTACAGGCGGCGGACCAGCGAACCTTCGGCAAGCTTCGCCGGGTAGACGCCGAGCCGCATCGTTCCGCCCTTCTCCGAGACCACCTGCTGGTGTTCCATCAGGTCGATGACCGGATGGCGGGTGATGGGGTTGAACTCGGTGCTGTTGGCGTTACGCATCTCGAGCACGTTGCGGGCGAACTCGATCACGGCTGTCTGCAAACCCAGGCACAGACCCAGGAACGGTATCCCGTTGGTGCGGGCATGGGTGACCGCCCGGATCTTGCCCTCGATACCGCGCCCGCCGAAACCTCCCGGCACGAGGATCCCGTGCAGACCTTCGACATGGGTGTCTGCGAACAAACCGTCGAGGTCTTCGGCGGCAATCCATTTGATCTCGGTGCGGACTTCGTTGGCTAGGCCTCCGTGGCGCAGGGCTTCCACTACCGAGAGATAGGCGTCGGGAAGCACTGTGTACTTACCCACCACGCCGATGGTCACTGTTGACGTGGAGCTGCGCGCGGTTTTGACCATCCCGCGCCAATCTCGGAGGTCCGGCTCCGGCGTCTTGAGTTCCAGCATGTCGATGATGACCTGGTCGAAGCCGTTGGCGTGAAGGACCAGTGGCATTTCGTAGATGTCATCGGCGTCGGGCGCCGAGATGACCGCTTCGGGTCCCACGTCGCAGAACAGTGATATCTTGCTGCGTATCGACTCGTCGATCGCCCGATCGGACCTCACAACGATGGCGTCCGGTCGGATACCGCGCGAACGTAACTCGGCCACCGAGTGCTGGGTGGGTTTGGTCTTGAGCTCCTCCGAAGGGCCGATGTATGGAACCAGCGTCACATGTATATGGGCAACGTTGCGGAACCCTACATCGTTGCGGAACTGGCGGATTGCTTCCAGGAAGGGAAGGATCTCGATGTCGCCCACCGTGCCGCCGATTTCGGCGATCACCACGTCCACATCTTCGCGGTCCCCCAAGCGGTGGATCCGATCCTTGATCTCGTTGGTGATGTGAGGAATAACCTGCACTGTGTCACCGAGATAGTCGCCCCGCCGTTCCTTGTTTAGGACCGCCAGGTACACCGAGCCGGTGGTCACATTCGAGTCTTTCCGCAGACTCTGGCCGGTAAACCGTTCGTAGTGGCCTAGGTCGAGGTCGGTTTCACCCCCGTCATCGGTAACGTATACCTCTCCGTGCTGGAACGGGTTCATGGTGCCGGGGTCGACGTTGATGTACGGGTCCAGTTTCTGGTTGACCACCCGGAGACCACGGGCCTTCATCAACCGGCCTAGCGAGGATGCGGTGATTCCCTTCCCGAGACTGGATACCACACCACCCGTTACGAACACATACTTCGTCACGGGGTTAAACCCTACCACCGTCCAATGGAGACTCCGGGTACCAAGGCGTCTATAGCGACGGCCGGGTCAGTCCACCGTCGAATAAGACTCGACCCGCGACGGGATTCCCAAGCGACCCTTCACCGCTCCGATGTCGTTGGCAAGATCACCATCGTGACGCATCAAGGCGTTTCTCCATCTGCTCGAATCGCCTGTCTATCCGGTCGAACCACCTGTCTATCCGGTCGAATCGGCGGTCGATTTGCTCGAACTGTTTGTCTACCTGGTCGAATCGTTTGTGTACCTGTACTTCGAACCGATCGAACCTCTGACTCAAAGCGGCGAAGCCCGCAGCCATGTCATTGCGTGCGGCACGGTCCAAGTAAACGGTGACGGTCAACATCGCCGTCGTCATTGCCGTCATCATTCCGGCGAGAATTCCGATGGTGGTTGTGTCCATGGTGGTTGTCTCCTAACTCTGATGATATCAAATCCGACCCGTATAGACCAGAAATCTCTCCTACAGATAGGGAGGCATGTTGCTATATATAGCTATATATGGTAAATTAAGATGCTATACTAGTGCCGAGCTCCTCGTGCCCGAACTCCGAGGCGCCGGCGCTCCGGGGATCGAGGAGCATGGTCACCTGAGGATGGGCCTGAAGGATCGAAGCCGGTAGGGAGTCTTCGACCGGTCCGTGCTGGCACTTGAACACGGCATCGGCCTTGGTGGAACCGGAGGCGATGACCACTAGATGCCCGGCTTGTCGGATGGTGCCCAGGCCTTGGGTTACGGCACGATGTGGAACTTCATCGATGCTGTCGAAGAACCGGGAGTTTTGGATTCGTGTTCCCGGCGTGAGGGTCACTACCCGCGTGCGGGAATCGAAGGCCGATCCCGGCTCGTTGAAGGCGAGATGGCCGTTGCGCCCGATCCCGAGGACTTGGATCCCGATTCCCGCGTCCACGACCTGGCGATCGTAGCGGGCACATTCTTGTTCAAGATCGGCGGCGTGGACGCGGGGGCGGTGAACGCCGGCCGCATCTATATCTACGCGTCCGGTCAACTGGGTGTGGACGACATTGCGATATAGCTGGGGGTGCTCAGGGTCGAGTCCTATGTATTCATCGAGCAGGAAGGCTTGGGTCGAGGCGAACGAGAGGGACTCCTCCCGGTGACGCCGCACCAGTTCCCGGTAGAGAGGTTGTACAGAGCTACCGGTCGCCAGCCCTAACACGGGTGAAGGGGTGGAGCGAAGATAATTTTCGATAAGGTCGGCTGCCGACCTTGCCATCGCGGCAGAGGTTTCCCGGACGACGACCTCCATGCTGTTCCTTCGCGAAGTTCTCAACCCGACTGCGGTACCGGGGGTGTCGCCCATCTGGAATACGCCGCAGCTCGGGAGTGCCCGGACGCCGGACAGGTCACAGTGGGCCCGCGCGGGTCGTGTGTCGGATCACCAGGTTCCTTCAAACCGGAATCTCGGTGGTCTTGGCGCCGGTGATGAAACCAACCAGGTCGGCCTTGGTGACCTCGCCGACCTTGAGTTCGGCGGTTTTCCTGCCACGTCGCAGGATGACCGCGTCGTCGCAGACCTCGGTAACCCGGTCCATGTTGTGGGTAATGAGCAGGACCGCCACTCCGGAGTCCCGCAATGTTCTGATCAGGTCGAGAACTCTCCGGGCCTGTTCCACTCCCAACGCGGCGGCCGGTTCGTCCAAGAGTACGATCTGCTGTCCCCACGCGACGGCTCTGCCGATGGCGATGGCTTGGCGTTGCCCGCCCGACAGCAACCCGACTCGCCTGCGCATCGATGGGATGTCGATATCCAGATGCGAGAGAGCCGCCCGGCATTCGGACTCCATTCTCCGTTTGTCGAGGAGCCCCAGTCTTGCTCCTAGCCGGCCTCCCCGAGTGGGTTCTCGGTTCAGGAATAGGTTCTCGACCACACTCAAGGTGTCGATGAGGGAGAGGTTCTGATGCACCGTTTCGATTCCGAGCGAGCGGGCGACATCCGGTGAGGGAATGCGGTGGGCCACGCCGTCGATACTGATAGTTCCGGAGTCCGGCTGGTGGATCCCGGCGATGCACTTCACCAAGGTCGACTTCCCTGCCCCGTTGTCACCCAAGAGTGCGGTCACCCTTCCTCGATGGATGGCGAGGGAAACCCCGTCGAGAGCCTGAACCGCGCGGAATGCCTTGGAGAGGTTCTCGACCTCGAGCGCCGGAAGGGTCATGCTCCGAACCGGCGGACCGGTTCTCCCATGACGTTCCATATCCCCGCAACGGTAGGACGGCTCGTGCCGGCCCCTCGGATACCTACCATCCTGGCCCGGGTCACGAAAGCTTGAATGCGGAACGCGCAGATGACGGTGTCGCCTTCCTGCACCGATCGGTTGGCCGCAGGATGCAATCTTGCGTAGTAGTCAATTCCGGCGGGGCTGGGAAGCTCCAGTGGTACGGCATCGGAGGAGGCGTCCTCCGGAGCGGTTGCCGTCAATGCTTGCGCTTGATACGTGTCGAAGACGGGATCCACGTAGAAGCCGCCTCCGAAGCAGAGCGGAACACCCTGATGCACATGAGCGACCTCTGTAAGGTAGAGAACGGCAGGGCGTTCCGGAAGTTCCTCGACCGCGTGCAGGGGTGTAGTGCCGGTGAGACCATGACCAGGTTCAACCTGGGTGGCGCCGACATCGGCCAGGAGCTTCAGCACCGCCACCGACGTGGTTCCGGGGGCATTGACCTCGATCCCGTCCCTGGAGCCGAGGAGTGCGGCTGCCGCCTCCACGCCGCGGGCGAGTGTTTCGACGTTGGAGGTTGTTGCCACCTTCCTGCGGGTGGCATCGTAGAGCAGCGCCGGGAATGTGGTAAGCCCGGCGAAGCGCAATCCGTCGAGTCTGTTCACGTACTCGATAGCGGCGGGGAGGTCCTCCAGCCTGAAGCCGCCCTCGTGGCCCGGATAGAACGTGTCGCCCTCGTTCCAAACCCGCAACAGAACCTGCTGGGTACGTCCGTGCCTCGCTACTGCTCGCGACGCTGCCCTAGCCTTGGACCGGGAGAAGATCGTCCAGTACTCGGGCGCGAGCCGGGCCGCCTCGGTCGTATCGGACCGGGCGATCTGGACGAGATGGCCCAGGTTGCCCAGCTTGTGTCCCCCCGTCACTATCGGACGGGCACAATCCATGTCGACCGCCACGTACCCGTCCACACCACCTGCGGTTATGGCTTCGAGAGCGGCGGGCGCCCGTCCGAGTTGTTTCGTCATCGCGTATACCTTCAAACCCAGCCGGTGGGCCTCCGAGGTCAGGGTACGGGTGTTGGTCTCGAGAGTGTCGAGGTCGATGACGTAGGCGTTGGGAGGGACCTGCCCCTCCTGGTGCAGCCGGATTGACGCCTCGACGAAGGGCCGGTTCCGCTCGACGAGTGACTCAAGGAACATGATCGCTCAACTTTCGCTCGGTGCTCGCATGCTGAGTGCGACCGCCACGATGATGATCAAGCCCCGGGCGATCAACTGATCGGCCACCTCCAGCCCCATCAGGATGAGGCCGTTGTTGAGCATGGCCATGATGACCGCACCGGTTACGGCGCCGGTAATCGAAGCGCGGCCTCCGAACAGGCTTGTCCCGCCGATCACCACCGCAGCGATCACGGTCAGCAGGTCGTTCTCACCCAGATCGTGGCGCCCGATAGCGAGCCTTCCTGCCAGGAGGACCCCGGCGATGGCAGCCGTGGTGGCGCTCAGCACTAGGGCGCCCACCCGGATGCGGTCGGTGTTCAGACCCACGGCCTTGGCCGACTCCCTATCGGTTCCCGTGGCGAGCACATGACGACCCCACCGCAGATGGTGGAGTGCGAAATGCCCGAGCCCGAAGACGATGAGCGTCCAGATTACGAGGGACGAGACCGGACCCAGCGAGCCCGCCCCGAACAGGGCCGAGAACCTGTCGTCCCGTATCGGCAACGACTGGAGGTTGTTCATGTTGCGGGCGATCCCACTGATGATTCCCAGCGTGCCTAAGGTGACCAGGAAGGAAGGTACGCGGATCTTGACCGTGAGGAGACCGTTCACCAGGCCGATAAACAGTCCCGTACAGACTGCGGCCAGCGTGCCGGGGAGCCAGCCGTGGGATCCGACCACGGTCGCCGCTACCAGGGAAGATAGGGCGACGGTCGAGCCTACCGACAGGTCGATCTCCGCTGACGCGAGCGCGAACGCCATCCCGACCGCCATAACCGCGATGGGCGCAGCCTGGCGGCCGATATTCAGCAGGTTGGACCAACTGAGGAACCCGTCATCCCACAGCACCACCGCAAAGGCGACGAGGATCGATACGAAGGCTAGGTAGACGACGTACTGGCGGAACCCGTCGCCGTCGTGTCGGGTTCGACGCGACCTACCCCGGCGGGCTAGCGCACGTACCGGACTCCGTACTACTTTCAATACTGGGATTCCTTGGACCCGCGGGCTGCTACAGCTTATCCTCCCAGCGCTTGCATGATTTGGGGTGGTGGGTTGGTTGCGAGTGATTGTTGGTAGGCGTCGATGATGTTGTCGGCGGTGACTTTGATGGCGGGTACGACCGTGAAGGGTGGGGCGGATTTGCCGATGAGGCCGTAGGCGCCTTCAAGGGCCATGGTACGGCCTAGAGCGTAGGCTTCGTCGGCGGCGATTCCGACGATGTTGCCGCCTTCTACCAGGTCGAGCGAGACGTTGGTGTCGAGGTCGAGGGTGACGACTGCTACGTCGGTTGCTCCCGCGGCGCGTAGCGCGGCTAGCACTCCGTCCGCGGGTCCGGCTGACCAGGGGGCGTAGATACCGTCGAGGTCGGGGTTTCTGGTTAGCAGCGAGGAGGCTATCTGCTCGGCGGCGGCGGGATCGGCGAGGCCTTGCTCGTCGACGATTTCAATGCCGGGATAGGCGGCTTGGATCCAGTCTTTGAAGGCCTGGTCTCTTTGGTTGGTGACGTAGTAAGCGGCGTCATGGTAAATGAAACCGATCTTGCCTTGGCCTCCGAGAGCGTCGGCCAGCAGATCGGCTGCGGCGATTCCCATGGCTGCGAGGTCATCGGTGACGATTCCTACGTAGTCGGTTCCATGGACGTAACCCTCGGGAACGTTGCTTAGGAACACCAACTGTGTGCCGGCTTCTACCGCGGGGCGGAATGCTTCGGCGCCCGAGACGGGGTCGATGACCAGGCTGATGATTATATCGGGGTTCTGAGCCATTACGGTCTCGACATCGTTGGCTTGCTGCGCGGCGTCGAACTGGGCGTTGGTTTCGGCTATAACCTCAATACCGAGCTCGGAGAACGCGTCCCTGGCGCCCTGGCTAACCGCGTCGGAGAACGCACCGGCCGTGTGCCATAACAGAGCAGCCGTGTAACCACCCGACCGCACCCGAGCTGTCTCATCGGTCGACAAACTGATCTCACCCGACGGTGTAGCCGCCTCACCCCCAGGCCCCCGAGTCACCGGCACTTCCGGCATCTCTCCGAGCGCTTGCATGATTTGGGGTGGTGGGTTGGTTGCGAGTGATTGTTGGTAGGCGTCGATGATGTTGTCGGCGGTGACTTTGATGGCGGGTACGACCGTGAAGGGTGGGGCGGATTTGCCGATGAGGCCGTAGGCGCCTTCAAGGGCCATGGTACGGCCTAGAGCGTAGGCTTCGTCGGCGGCGATTCCGACGATGTTGCCGCCTTCTACCAGGTCGAGCGAGACGTTGGTGTCGAGGTCAAGGGTGACGACTGCTACGTCGGTTGCTCCCGCGGCGCGTAGCGCGGCTAGCACTCCGTCCGCGGGTCCGGCTGACCAGGGGGCGTAGATACCGTCGAGGTCGGGGTTTCTGGTTAGCAGCGAGGAGGCTATCTGCTCGGCGGCGGCGGGATCGGCGAGGCCTTGCTCGTCGACGATTTCAATGCCGGGATAGGCGGCTTGGATCCAGTCTTTGAAGGCCTGGTCTCTTTGGTTGGTGACGTAGTAAGCGGCGTCATGGTAAATGAAACCGATCTTGCCTTGGCCTCCGAGAGCGTCGGCCAGCAGATCGGCTGCGGCGATTCCCATGGCTGCGAGGTCATCGGTGACGATTCCTACGTAGTCGGTTCCATGGACGTAACCCTCGGGAACGTTGCTTAGGAACACCAACTGTGTGCCGGCTTCTACCGCGGGGCGGAATGCTTCGGCGCCCGAGACGGGGTCGATGACCAGGCTGATGATTATATCGGGGTTCTGAGCCATTACGGTCTCGACATCGTTGGCTTGCTGCGCGGCGTCGAACTGGGCGTTGGTTTCGGCTATAACCTCAATACCGAGCTCGGAGAACGCGTCCCTGGCGCCCTGGCTAACCGCGTCGGAGAACGCACCGGCCGTGTGCCATAACAGAGCAGCCGTGTAACCACCCGACCGCACCCGAGCTGTCTCATCGGTCGACAAACTGATCTCACCCGACGGTGTAGCCGCCTCACCCCCAGGCCCCCGAGTCACCGGTGCTTCCGGCGCAACCGGCGCTTCCGGCACTGCGGTGGTCGCCGGCCGGGTGGTGGTGGCGGCCCGAGTGGTGGTGGCGGCCCGAGTGGTGGTGGTCTCCTCATTTGCGTCCCCGCCGCCGCAGGCGACGGCCAGCAGGCCGAGAACCACCATCGTCACGACGAGCATACGCTGCTTCGGTGTTCTTGTTCTTGTTCTCATTGTTCCTCCCTTGATCACCCTTTCCCGGTTTCCTCCACGCCGCACCACGAGGCCACGAAATGGGCCAAGCTGCGAGTCGTGGAAGTCAGCTCCTCAATGGCTAGCCGTTCGAAAGGGGTGTGACAGTTCGCTATATCTCCCGCGGCGAAATACACGCCGGGTATCCCCGCCGCTCGGAGAAGTGGTTTCTCGGACCAGTACGGAGCGCCTTCGATCCGGGCTTGCCTACCGGTCGTCCGTTCGATCGAGTTCATCAATTCCGACACGCCGGGGTGATCCGGCGACACCTCGTCGGGTGTTCCGCCTACACGGTGATCGCGAGGGGCGGCGAAAGCCACATCGGCGGAGACTCCGAAATGTTCGGATACCTTTGCCACGATCCGTTGTAATAGGTCGGCTTGGAGGTCGAGGTCGTCTCCCGGTAGCGCCTTCTGGATGAGGGATAGCCGGAAGTCGCCAGGAACGGCGATGTTGCCGCCGGCCTCGACGCCGGTGACGAGCAGGAATCGGTGTCCGAGCAGATCGTGCGGTGGACCGGCCCGAAGTTTCTCGTCGTGGCCCCAGAGTTCCCCCAACAGGAAGTGGCCGGCCCGGAGAGCGTCTATGCCTTGCTCCGGGGTCCCGAAGTAAGCCGACTTTCCTGAGAGAGTGATATCAGCTATCAAGAACCCCATCTGCGCCGTGTACACCGCTCCCGTGGTCGGTTCTGTATAGATGGCAAAGTCAGGGACCCTGCCTGCATCCGGGAAGAGCGTCGCTGCGGCCGCCCGCATCCCTATTGAGAGGCCGGTTCCAGGCTGCCCCGACTCCTCGTCACAAACGAATACCCCGGTGAGGGTGCCTGACAGGCGGTAGCCCGCTCTGTCGACCGCCCGGACCGCCTCGATGATGGAACAGATTCCTGCCTTCTGGTCGGTCACGCCCCGGGCCCGGATCTCGCCCTCGGAGATATGTCCGGTGAAGGGATCGGCCAGATCGGACCCGGCCCACTCACGCACCCAGTCATCCGCATGAACCGTGTCCAGATGACCGGCGAGGACCAGCGAACGTCCATCCGGCCCTCCCGCCTCTGCGTAGACGTTGGGACGGTCGGGTTCCACCTCCTCTACCCGTACTTCGCTCCAGGGCCCGATCGCCAGTTGTTCCCTCACCCATCCGGCGAATGCGGCCTCGTGGGGGGTGATGCTGGGAATGCGTACCGCTTCGAGAACCATCCCGACCAACTCAACCTGGTCGACCGCCTCGGCTACCCGGTCGGGCGCCGACCTCACGGTCCGGTCCTCTTGCCGAGTCGTCCCTGCACGAACGTCGTCGTGACTGAAGCCCTGGCCGTCGAAACGGCGCCAAGCAACGCGGCACGGCTCCCGAGTCCGGAAGCCACCAGCTCGGGGGTTGCGTCCAGATAGGCGCCGAGCTTCGACCGGACCGCGTCCACGAATAACGGGTTGGATCCCACCCCTCCCCCGAAGACGATGCGGGCCGGATCGTTGACCCAGCAGAGCGACGCTACGGCTAGCGCCATCCCCTCGGCGGCGACCCCGAGAGCCTCGGAAGCGGCATCATCCCCTTGTGATGCCGCGAGGAGGAGCTCCGAGACATCGGCGTCGCCGTCGAGACGGGAAGGCCGGCCGTCTGCCAGCGATTGCTTGAAACGACTGCGCATGGCCGGAGCGGATGCCACATCCTCGAGCGTGCAGCGCGCCCCGGTGGCCCTACGCGGTTTGGAGATGTCCACCGACCCGAGCTCACCGGCGGCGCCGTGTCCACCCCGGTACAGTCGCCCGTCCATGACCAGGCCGGCGCCGATCCCCGTACCCACCGATATCGCTACGAAGTCGAGGCTGCTGTGGTCGTCCATCGCTTCAGCTTCGGCCACCGCGGCCAGGTTGACGTCGTTCTCGATGGTGACCGGGATGCCGAGGCGCTTCGATAATTCTGCCTGGATGGGTAGATCGGCAAACCCTGCCAGGTTGGGTGACATCTCGACCCGATCCGCTACGGGCCGATACACCCCCGGCACACCCACACATCCGGATTCGAGGAGATGGCTCTTATTCCCCATCTGTTCGAGTAGGCGGGTAGTGGTCTCTACCACAAGATCCATCGCTTGGCGGGCGTCAGAAGGTGTTTTCAGGCGTTCCTCTACCAGGATCGTGCCGAGAAGATCGGCAATGCCCACAATTACCTTGGTGGCGCCGAGGTCGACTCCCACCACCAGAGCGGCATCGGGAACCAGCACGTAGGGTAAGGCTGGTCGACCGATCCTCCCTTGCGACCGCTCCGGGGAGATGAGGCTCACTACTCCCGCGTCCTCGAGGTCAGACACGAGCGCGGAGACGGTCGGCTTCGAGAGGCCGGTCCGGCGAGCGAGCGTGGCTCGTGAGATCGGAAAGGGGGCGGCCTCGATGAACTCCTCGAATACAGCTTGACCGTTGCGAAGGCGAAGAGCCCAGGAGCCGGATCCGTCGATCATCTTCCCGGCCGGAACGGTCGGGGGCGTGACATGCGGTTGCCTGCAATAGCACGGATACGCGCCGGGCCCGAGCTATAACGGAATGGGTACCGGTTTGATGTAGTTGGCATCCGGTTATCTAATCCCATCCAGATGAGGTGGCTAGGTGTTGATCTCCCGTTGGGGACGCTTCGACTTACAGCCACATTCTGGATGTACCAGGGTTAGTTTGTCAAGCTATCTTACTAATTAACCCTGGAGCCCATTCTGAACTCCCGGAAAATCGGAGCCGGCTTGCAGTCGTTGCAGATACGCGGAGGAATGTTCGAGAGTGGACCGTTAAACCCTCCGGAGGAAGGTTCGAGACACGAGAAGGTTTGTACGAGCCCATGGCGGGATGTTGCTCGGCTTCCGGCTGTCGATCCGGGGCGCGCCTACTCGGTGTTGCCGGTTCGAGCGGTTATTCCAGGTTGTCGGCAGGCTTGCGCCGGGCGCGAGCAACCGCGCGCAGTTCACGGGCATGCCGGTAGCCGCGTCGCGAATCTGTCAAACCCGACAGCATTCGCGACAGTTCCCTGAGACGGTCCTCCTCGTCGAGGGTGTGGACAGCAGCGTTAGGTCCGTCTCTCTCGACGAAGATGTGGGTGTCGGCGTAGGCTGCTATCTGTGGTAGATGGCTGACACATAACACTTGACGATCCTCGGCGAGATGAGCCAGTTTGGCGCCCATGGCCAGCGCAGTGGAACCACCCACGCCTGAATCTATCTCGTCGAACGCGACCAAGCGGGCTCCGCTCGACCCGGACGCAAGCCGCAATGACAGCACCAACCGGCTCAATTCTCCCCCGGAGGCCACCCGTCCTACCGGTCCCGGTTCCAGTCGGGAGTCGGACGAAAACAGCATTCCTACGGTGTCGGCCCCGGAAGCGCGAGGAGCGGACTCACCCACTTCTATGCGGACGATCGGATCGGAGAAACCCAACTCCCGAAGGTGGGTGATGGTTTCGGCGACGATCAAGGAACAGGCACTGCGGCGAGCCCGGCGCAGCATTGCTCCGGTCTCCTGCAGCTCGCGGGCCGCGATGGCTCGATCGGTGTCCAGAGTGGCAGCCCGGTCCAGGAGGTCGGTTACCTCGGTGTACCTGGTCAGGGCGCTCTCCCGGTAGGCATTGATTTCCTCGATTCCCGCTCCGTACTTGCGACGCAGGTCGCCGAGCAGGCCCAGGCGTTCGTTGACCGAGGCAAGGGCGCCGGGGTCCGTATCGACGTCCTCCCACGCCTCGCGGGTGGTCGTAGCCGCGTCGGTGAGGGTCACGTCGAGGCCTTCCACCATCTCGCTTAGTTCCGCCAGGGAGGAATCCAGATCGCATGCTGTGCGCAGAGCCGCCACCGCCGGCCCCACCCGTTCGCGAGCAGAGTTCAGGTCGCGGCGAGCAGAGCTCAATAACTCCAGTATCTGCTCCGCGTTTCCCAACCGCTTGGCGACCAGTTCGAGTTCCTCGTCATCGCCGACCTCGAAGCCGGCGCCTTCGATCTCCCGTATCTGGTAGGTGAGCAGGTCCTGCTCTCTTTCCAACGTTCTGAGGTCGCCACCGAGGCGGGCGCCCGCTTCCTCGAGCTCCCGCGCCTGATTCCAAGCGGAGCGGTAGTCGGAGATCCGACCGGGCGTTTCGATGCGGCGGTCCAGCAGGCCTCGCAGAGCGTTAGGTCTGGTAAACGAGAGCGGGTCGTGCTGTCCCACGATCTCCACCAGGGCGCCGATCCGTTCGGTAAGGGTTCGGGCGGGCACCATCCTTCCATCAACGTAGGAGCGGCTGCCGCGTGCGTGGATACGGCGCGACACGATCAACTCGGTCCCGTCGACGAGGAACCGTCCCTCGACGGTGGCCTCACCTCCGTGCGGACCGATCATCGTCGATCTAGCGGGGGCGCCGGTGAGAAGCCTCAACGCGCCGAGCAGGAGGGTCTTGCCGGTTCCGGTCTCACCGCTCACCACCACCATCCCGAGGGATGGTTCCACCCTGGCCTGTTCGATGATTCCCAGGTTGGTTACCACCAACTCGTCCAGCATCACATCACGACATCACGGGAGGGAGAACTTCTGCTTCACCGTTGCCGGGAAGGATCGGTTGAAGAGGGTGACGAACGATATCCGTCCGGCGCCCCGCACTTCGATCACGCCGCCCGGCCCTACGGTGCCGAGCTCGAAACCGTCCACTCCGACCCCCACCGCGCGGTCCTCGCCAACCTCGAACCGGAGTTGTCGCTCGGGAGGCAGCACCAGAGACCGGGAAAAGAGGGAGTGGGGAGCAACCGGAGTCATCACCAGCGTGTCGAGAGCCGGATCTATCAACGGTCCGCCGGCCGACAGGTTGTAGGCGGTGGAACCGGTGGGTGTGGCGACCACCACCCCATCAGCTCGATAAACGATGAAGGGTTCATCATCTATGGATACAGCCAGCTGGACGGTTCGCTGGTTCTGAACCTTCTCGATCACCACATCGTTGAGACCCATGACAGGCGGGGCGCCTTCAACCGAAGCGGCCAGCAGCATTCGATCGGATGTGTGCCATTCGCCGGATATGAGCTGCCTGACGATCAGCGGTAGATCGTGCGGCGCGCCCTCGGCAAGGTAACCCAGATGGCCGTCGTTTATGCCGAATATGGGCGCCCCACTCCCCCGGCCGATGCGGACCGCTTTCAGGACCGTTCCATCTCCCCCGATTGCGACCACCAGATCGAGCCCCTCGGTCGCTTCGAAATGGGTGGCGCCCACCTCCAGTGTGTCGGAGGCGTCGGCCGCCGACACGACATCCACACCGTGTTCACGAGCTTCGGTTACCAGATTACGGGCTAGATCCATCGAGTGTGTCCGGCCGATGTGGGGGACTAGAGCGATCTTCATCCGGCCGCCTCTTCTACCTGCGCCACATTGATCGTGGGCTGCCCGTGGCGGAACAGACCGAGGACCTCTCGGTTACCTTTGGCGCCCAGAAGAGGCGAAGGAATCACGCCCAACGCGCCGAGACCCATCCCCGCCAGGCGGGTGAGGGTGTCTGAGACCGCTGCCGTGCGGATCCGTGGATCCCTCACCACGCCGCGACGGTCCACAGAACCTCGCCTTGCCTCGAACTGGGGCTTGATGAGCAGGATGTAGTCGGTGTCACTATTCCCGAGTCCTACCAGAATCGGGGCGATGGTGCACAATGAGATAAAGGATACGTCCACTACCACCAGCCCGAACGGTGCTCCCAGCCCGACCGGGTCGGCATGGCGGATATTGGTCCGTTCAACGACGGTGACCCGGGGGTCATTGCGCAGGGTGAGATGTAGCTGGCCGTAGCCGACGTCTACGGCCACCACACCTGAGGCGCCGTGATCAAGCAGGCAGTGGGTGAAACCTCCCGTGGAGGCGCCAACGTCGATGGCTCTCCGCCCCGCGACGGTGACGCCGAACTTGCGGAGCGCCGCTTCAAGCTTCAGGCCGCCCCGACTGACGTAACGTGGTCGGGTTGTCACGATCTTGACGGCGGTGGAGGAATCAACCAGGGTGGCGGGCTTGGGCTCAGGGGTTCCGGTAACCACCACCTGGCCCTCCCGGATTGCGTGAGCGGCCGCGGTTCGAGATACGGCGAGTCTCCGACGGACCAGTTCGACGTCCAGGCGGCGTCTCATGAGTCTGGCACAGAGATTTCTTCGGAGTCACTGATGAACGATTCCAGGACCGCTCGAGCCTCCGGTGCGCTACGGTGTTCGAGTCGGGCGGACAGTAACTCCGCGAGCGCTTCAGCCGGGCTAGCCAGGTGCATCGGGTCGACCCGGGTCATGGCGTCCACATATCTATCCAGTCCGTCTTCGGTTGTGAAGGTGTCATCCGAGGAGGCGGAGGTGTGGCGATCTTCTGTCATCACATCCATTATCGCGCTTCGGCGCCGGCAGGTGGCGACTCCGCAGGAACCGGGCATCAGGCCGACCGTTCCTGAAGTCACTGTTGCTGACCGGCTGCCGTATGATTCTTTGATGTGAGCCCCGATCCGTCGGCGCGGAGACGCGACGAATCGCCGAAAGGAATGCATGATCCCGATCAGAGACATCAACCCGTCTCTTAGGAGGCCGGTCGTAACCTTCCTGCTGGTGGCGGCATCGCTCGCGGTGTACTTCGTTGTGCAGCCGGCTGAACCGGAAGAGGAACTCGAGTTCTTGTACCGCCAAGCGGCTATCGCCTGCGAGGTGGCCACCGGTGAAGGGTTATCGGCAACCGAAATCACCACGCAAGTCTGCACGGACGGCGAGGAAGCCCCGCTCTTTCCCGACAAGGCTCTGGTCCTCAGCGTGATCGTTTCGATGTTTCTGCACGGTGGGATTGCCCACCTGCTCGGCAACATGTGGAGTCTCTACCTGTTCGGCAACAACGTGGAGGACGCCTTCGGGCGCTTGGGATATCTTATTCTGTACCTGGCCTCGGGTGTTGTGGCGACCCTCGGTTTCGTTGTGTTGAATCCGGACACCACCGTTCCTCTGGTAGGGGCGTCGGGGGCCATTGCCGGAATAATGGGCGCCTATCTGGTGCTGTTTCCGCACGCCCGGGTGGTGAGTGTGTTCCCGCTGCTTTTCTTCATTCCCTTTACGGTCCCGGCCGGATGGTTCCTGTTGCTGTGGTTCGTAGGACAGTTCGCCTTCACGGCTTTCGAGACGGGAGTTGCCTGGGAGGCCCATGTAGTGGGGTTCCTGTTCGGGATGTTTGTCACCCTGGTGGGGAGGCGTCCCCTCTTGCGACGGCTGGCGAAGCTCGAAAAACGACGACTAGCCCGCCTCGGGTACGTTTGAGGGTCCGAAGGCGTCGATTAGCGAGGCTTGAACCCCGATTATTCATGGATGGGGGTTTGGGCGATAAGTGGAGAAGACCATATTCGCACTCGGACCAGGAAATACAGCTATCGGCGTTTCTGTCCCGGCCCGGTGTAGAGATTCACCTGCCGGGTGAACGGTGGGTCCATCCCAATACTCGGGTGGGACTGGCGTTACATACCTCGGTGTGCGGGAAACCTGAATAATCAGGGTTGAATGTAATGCTTGTCGATTTCGGATTCCTGCGTCTCTGTCAACTATCCACGGAGGACGATCACCGAACACTCCGGTCCCGGTGCGGCGGCCATACGTGCGTCTGCGGTCATTAGGGAACAATCCAAAGCTTCGGCCAGAGCGACGTAACAGGCGTCGTAGGCCGAAAGGTTGTTCCGCAAAGACCAAACCCGCGCAGAAAGCAGTACCATGGGGAAGCGCCGCACCTCGAGTTGGGTCCACCGCTCGATACATCGTTCGGCCGCTTTTTTGCTCAACGATCCTCGGACAACGAGCTTACGCATCGTTTGGAGTACCTCTGCATCTACCAGGTGGGGTGCCGCCAGCCGTTCCGCGCATAAGCGGCCGCGGGCCTTGCCCTTGTCCAGCAGCCCCAGCACCGCTGCCGAAGCGTCAACGACGATCAAGACCCTCGGCGACCTTCGTCCAAAGCAGCCAACACTTCTTCTGCTCCGATATCGAGGTTAGGGAGGGTACCTAGCAAGCCTGGGTTGAGTGCCCGGCGTGTCGACTCCGTCAACTCCCGTACGGCCATTGATGAGACCGAAATGTTTTCCCTCTCCGCGAGCGCCTTCAGACGGTCGACCACATCGTCGGGAACGTTTCGCAGGTACAGCGTTCTCATGTTGCAGTAAGATAGCACAATGCTAGAAAAAAACCGGTGTCATGCTAGCGCCTTAACCTCTCCCATACTCTCGTAGCACTCTTTCGAAGTCCTTTAGCGCTGTGAACTCCGCCGTACAGTCGGGCCCGCGAGTCGGGTTTCAAACCCGAGCCCGGACGGGGAGGCGTTGGATGATCCGGTCGAGCAGCCTGGCGGTCAGCCCCAGGGAGCCGACCCCGATTCGCTCGTCGTTGCCGTGGAACATCCCCAAGAAGTCGCTGAACGGAACCCGATCATCGAAAAGGCCGACTCCGTAGGCCGGTATCCCTCTGGCCCGAAAGAATCGAGCATCGGTGGTGGCCGGAGTCATGGCCGGTACGATCCTTCGGCTTCCGGTGAGGGATTCGTATGCGTCCCCGATTGCTTCCCAGAGGGGTCCCTCGGCCGACGACGCGTTAGCCGGTTGGTGGATGAGATCTTCCATTTCAAGATCCTCGTACAGGGGCCCCAACACCTTGCGTAGGTGATCGTCGACGACTTGTTGGGTTTGGTCGGGTAGAACCCGCATGTCCAGGGAGGTGTCCGCCTGGTCGGCGACGGTGTTGGCTTTGGTTCCCCCGCTGACCAGATTGGGACTGATGGTCAGGTGGGTGCAGGCGTGTACCCAGCGCGCCAAGGCCGGATCACTCTCCGCCATACGTTCGATCTCGCTGCTGATCCGGTCGGGATCCAAGAGAGCGGATACTCGATCGCTGTCCCAGCCGATCCCTTCCGCGAAGGCGCGCCACTCGGGAGTTATCTCCACCGGGCTGCCGGTACGGGTAATGGCGACGATAGCTTCCGCCACCTTTACCACCGCGTTCTCGGTCCGGTAGGGCTGGCTGCCGTGGGACGGGATTCCCTTCCCTCTCAGGATCTTCCAGCAGGGCCCCTTCTCCGCTACCTTGACCGGGTGTACCGGGGTCTCACCCGGCGCCCGGACACTCGGGTACGCGATCTCGGTCAGAACGTAGTCGCATTCAACGAGTTCGGGCCGGTTATTGATCAGCCAGTCGGCGCCCAGGGCGCCCCCTTGTTCCTCGTCTGCGACCGCTAGGTAAACCAGGTCTCCCGCAGGCGGGCGACGTTGCCCGGCCAAGTAGGGCTTGAAGGTGACCGCCATAGCCGCCGTCAGGTTCAGCATGTCCACCGCACCTCTCCCCCAGACCATTCCGTCGATGACCTCACCACCGAACGGGTCGACGGTCCAACCTGATGCGGTTACCGGCACCACGTCGAGATGTCCCATCATCAGAAGGGCAGGGGCCTGCGGTTCCGTGCCGGGGACTCGGTACACGACGCTCTGGCGGGAAGGCGCCGGTTCCACGATCACGCCGCTTTCCCCGAAGTATGCCTCGAGTGTGGATACCGAGCGTTCTTCATGTCCTGAAGCGGGGGAACCGTCGTTAACGCAGCGATTCCTTATCAATGCTTGGAGAAGTTCCAAGACTTCGCCTCCGACTCCGGTGGTGGGATCGCCGCTCATATTCCCAGGGTGTCCAGCAAGTCGTACATCGTCGGGGTGACCTCGATCGAGCGCAACTCCTCCAGCGGTACGAAGGCGGCGGCGGCGGCATCGTCGCCGGCCGCCAGTTCACCGCCCGTAACCCGTCCGGCGAAGTCGATCAGCACGATGTGGTGCTCAGGCGGGTCACCCTCTCCCAGAGTTTCCCCGATCCAGATGACGCGTCCGAGCGCGACGTCAAGGCCGGTTTCCTCCTTGATCTCCCGGATAGCCGCGTCCTCCAGCCGCTCACCGTAACGGACTTTTCCTCCCGGTACTGCCCACGCGCCCGCTCGGGGACCGGACCCTCGCTCGACCAAGAGCATCCTCCCACGGTCCATAACCACCACCCCCACCCCCACCAGCGGCCACCGAGCCCCGGTCATGGCGTTTGTATTTGCCGGTAAGTCTCGCTGATGCGCCTGCCTCCATCCGGCCGGTCGTTGTGGTGCATTATTATCGATCGGGCCGAGAATCCGCCTGCTTCGAAGAAGTTTTTGGCGAGTCGGTGCCCGGGTAGGACGTGAGCATCGAAGAGATGGTGGCCGAGGCGGCGGAAGTCTTCCATCAAGGCGTCACGCATCATCTCTCCTACCCCCACGCTCCGCGCCGCTTCCTCAACGAAGACGAGTCGGATCGACGCAACATTTGTGTCGCCCTCGTGCGCGAGGAGTTTCTCGCTACGTCCGTAGATAAACCCGAACGGGTAGCCGTCCACCTCCCCCAGATAGAGTCGAGCAGAAGGGTCGCGCAAGAGGGTGAGCATGGACCGCTCCACCGGTTCGTCAAGACCGTCCGCCCGTGGCCACATCGGGTGAATGGCCACCATCTCAGCCTCTAGCTTGCGGTAAAGGTCGACCAGCACGCCCACATCAGCGACCGTGCCGCGCCGGGTCGATACCAAACTGCCCATAGTGTAAGAGGCTAGCGCGCTACCCTCTTCGAACTTCCGGTTCGCTGGGAGGTAGGAGGGAACCTGCTCAACGGATCCTCTTCAATCAGGTCGGCGGCGCCGACGGAGAACGGTCCGCTCTACGTCTAACCCCGATTATTCATGGAATGGAGGTTTGGGGGATGAGTTGAGTAGACCATATTTGCGTCCTGACCAGGCAATAAAGCTATCGGAGTTCCCAATCCTGGTCCGGTGTAGAGATTCACCTGTCCGGCGAACGGTGGGTTTCTCCCAAATCTCGGGTGGAACTGGCGTTCTATCCCTCGGTGTGTGGGAAACCTGAATAATCAGGGTTAATCAGGCACAGTCCGCGCAGAGCACGTTGACGGGATCCACCAACTGCACTTTCTTGAGAAGAAGGAAGCAGGAGTTGCATACAAACTCATCCTCGCGCCGACTCGTCTTGCCCATGTCGAGGGCCATTTCGTCCCGGCGCAGCGCCTTTATTTCCGAAGCCTCATCGACCAGGATGGTTGCCGACTCGTTCGTTTCCACCACTTCGAGTTCTTCAGCTTCGAGAGCATCGAGCCTGACAGTCCCATCGGTTCCCGTCTCCCCGTCCTCGTCGTCGAGTTCTTCGTCTATCTGGTCCCCGTCGCCCGACTCATCCTCGTACGAATCGTCATCGGACGGAACCCGGTTCCTGTTTTTCAACCCACTCCCCTTGGACGACGGCGAGAGTATAGACGCCAAATGGCTCCGGGTGGTGCGGCTACCGGTCCTACCGAACAAGCCGGACACTCGGCGCCGGTTGGGTGCTTACCACCGTCCCGCCGATTGCTTATATCTTCAACTCGATCCGGCCGGTTTGGAGCCGCAGGAGGACCGGAGTAGTTCCGATCGGTTCACCATCTATCTCCACCGGCCACGGATCGGTACTTTCTAGCCTAACCTCGGTTGCCACAAATCTGCGGACCGCCGGATCGGAGAGATGGTTACCTCCGCGTACCTTGGGCATCAGCCTGCCTATTTCTCTTTTGCGAGCCGTGATCACCTGGACATCGAGTAACTGGTCCACCATAGAAGCACGGGGAGCGATGTTGAAACCGCCCCCGAAGAACTGGCCGTTGGCGAACACTACCGCTAGCGACTCGCCGACAAACCGGCGTTTTCCGGCTTCGACCGATATCTCGCACCTAGGAAAGGTGGGTAGGGAGCCCACCACGCCCCCAACGTAACGTAGCGTTCCCAACCACCCGGGTAGCCCGAGCGCGGTCCGGGCTGCGGCTGCCGTCGCGCCTGCGCTTGCTACGTTGAGGAAGAACCGTCTTCCCCATTCCCCTATTGCCATCCCTACGTCGACCGGATATGTGGTATCTCCGGCTAGGCGTTCTACGGCGGGGCCGATCAGGTTACCGATTCCGAACGTCCGCATGAGGTCGCATCCGGCGCCGGCCGGCAGCACACCCAGAACAGGAGGCTTTGCCCAGGTGTGCGTCAGCAGGGTGTTGAGCACCGCGTTGACGGTCCCGTCCCCGCCGACCGCTACGAACTTGCTGCGCCCTTCGGAGGCCGCCGCGCCGATCGTTTCACGCAGGGCTGCCAATCCGTCAACCTCGATCACGTCCCCCGAAATACCCCGGCTCCGTAGCGCAGCCTCGACCTTGGCCTTTGCCCGACGTCCGTGCGTGGCGTGGGGGTTGACGAGGGCAAGCCAACCGCTCACGTCACTCCACCGGCCGCAACCACACCCCGGTCCATCGAGACTCGGGCCGGTCTGATGATCGGGGCCAGATCAGCGATGGGTAGCGAGTCGACTACCGCCTCGAGTTGGCGCAAGATGTCGATGATCTGCCGTGCGATGCGCACGAAGTCCCCCGGGGCCAAGGACGCGTGGTCGAGGACATCGTCCAAGTCCTGGTTGCTAGCCCAACGGTAGGCGAGGAATCCGAAACCAGAATGAGGTTGGCGGGTGGGGGGTAGGCGGTAGCGCTTCTCGGCGAGGGTGTGACGTTTCCACAACTCCAGTATCTGTTCCCACTTCATCCGGAGAGCCTCCGTAGGCCAGAGGCCGTTTTCCCCCTCGTCACGCCGGGGTTCGTATACGAAGACCGACATCAACGAGGCGAGTTCGGCGGGGCCGAGTCCGGACAAGTACCCGGCTTGGGCCGCCTCCACCAGCAGGAAGTCCAATTCGCTGTACACCAGCCGGAGGGCTTCCCCCGGTGCTCTCAGTGTCCAGCCACGGAGGAACCGTCGATGTTCCAGAAGTCGGCGTGTCCGGTGGAAGCGGATGACCAGATCCGGCAGGTTGACCCTTCCGCCTCCTGCCGACCTCTTCCTGCCGGTCTTCCGTGAGCTTCCCCGCACCTGGCGTTGTTGAAATTGGGCGAACGAGGCTTCCAGCAACTGTTCCGCTCTCCGGCGCGGGTAGTTGGCGATCAGGTTGACGACCATGTTGTACGTCGGTCGGAAGCTGGAGCGGAGGGGATGGCTTCCCAGGTCGGCGATCGACGCTACCCGCTGGAAGGGAACGTAGGGCGAATGCAGCACCACTCCGTGCCCGACCGGGTCTATCCCCCGGCGCCCTGCTCTTCCGGTCATCTGGGTGAACTCCCCCGGAAGCATCAGTTCGTGACCCTGGCCGGTGAACTTACTCAGCTGGTCGAGAACCACGGTGCGGGCGGGCATGTTGATACCGAGGGACAGCGTCTCGGTGGCGAAGATCAGCTTCACCAGTCCATCACAGAAGAGTTGCTCGGTTAGTTCCTTGAAAGCCGGAACGAGTCCGGCGTGGTGGGCGCCCACTCCCCTCTCCAAGTGGTCCAGCCAGGTGGAGTATCCGATCGCCCGGAGATCCGATTCCTCCAAGTGGGTGGTTCCCTCCTCGACACGGGATCTGATTTCCTCTCGTTCCCGTTGGTCGGTAAGCCGGATGCCTGCTTGCGCAATACGGGCTGCAGCCTTGTCACATCCGGCCCTCGAAAAAATGAAATATATGGCGGGAAGTCGGTCCAGACCAGCGAGGTATTCGATGACGGTGAGCTGTCTCGGAGTGGCGAACCTTCTCCTACGGCCGCCGCGCCGGGCCAGCGCCCGAGGTATGGCCGGGTTGGGCTTCGGGCGGGAGGAGGAGCCTGTGAAGAGCGGGAGTACGTGTGCCTTCTTTTCGAAGCGATCCCAAACCGCCCACCAGCGCTCGAGCGGGACGGGACGGCGCCGCTCGATCACCAATTCGGTAGGTCCTCGTCTTGACCGCACCCATCGGGTGAACTCGTCCGCATTGGCGACTGTGGCCGAGAGACAAACCAGCTTTATGTGAGGCGGGGAGTGGATAATCACTTCTTCCCACACCGCCCCTCTGAAGCGGTCCTGCAAGTAGTGAACTTCGTCGAGAATCACAGTCTCCACCGACGACAGATCACTTCCCGAGTAGATCATGTTCCTCAGTACCTCGGTGGTCATAACCACGATCGGGGCTCGGTTGTTGACAGAGTTGTCCCCTGTAAGGAGGCCTACCCGGTCGGCGCCGTACATGTCGGTGAAGTCACGGAACTTCTGGTTCGACAGAGCCTTGAGCGGGGTGGTGTAGAAGGCGCGTCGGTTCCGGGTCAAGCTCCGGTGAACAGCGGCCTCGGCAATGAGAGTCTTGCCCGAGCCGGTGGGCGCGGTCACCACCACGGACCGCCCTTGAGCCACCGCCTCGATCGCCATCGACTGGAACGGATCGGGTTCGAACGGGAGAGATCCCAGGAATTCGTGGAGGGTTACTTCTTGAGGGTCCATCTGATGATCCAGATAGTCGCTTCGTAGAAGAGGTACAGCGGCGTTGACAGCAGGATTAGCGTGACCGGATCACCGGTGGGGCTAACCGCCGCACCGACCGTGACGATGATCAGGACCGCCCAGCGCCGACCCGAGGCAAGCTTGTCCGATGACACCGCTCCTGCCGCGGCCGCGCCGAACAGGAACACCGGAAACTGGAAGGATACGCCGAACAGCAGGAGGAAGCGAACCACGAAGCGGGTGTAGAGTTCCACGGTCCAGAAGTTATCGAGGTCATCGAATATCGACACCAGAAAACCCACCGCGCGGGGAAGGCTCCAGTAGGCGAATCCGACACCCGATGAGAAGAGGATCACCAGGATCGCTACTACCGGGAAGGCCCATTTACGTTCCCTGTTGGTGAGCCCGGGATTGACGAAGGCCCACGCCTGGTGGACCAGTACCGGGCTGGCGAGCAAGGCGCCGCCGAACAAGGACATTCGCATCGCGATCGAGAACTGGTCGGTAGGACCGGTCACGATCAAGGTATCGCCGGTTGTATCGGAATACGATGCCTGTAGCAGGTCGAGCAGGTTGTTACGGAAGAAGAAGGCAACCACCGCACCGACGGCGATAGCCGCTAAGGCTTTGACAAGCCTGGAGCGAAGCTCGGTGAGATGTCCGATCAGTGGTTGGCTTGACGGATCGGTTTCGTCGGTCATGGAGCATCCTGCTCTCCGGCCGGCTCCTTCGGCTGGTCCTCATCCCGGGAGGTACTCGCGTCGGGCTCATCATCGGTCACAGGAGGCGCAGGCTCGTCGGGCTCCGGTGGATGGACCGTGTCGGGCATGGGATCTCCCATGCCTTGCCACACCTCCTTCGGTGATACACCGGTGGGTGGTTGCGGGGCGACCCATCTAACGCCGGGCGTCCCTTGCGTGTCGGGTGTAATGCTTTCCGGCTTGTTGCTTGTGCTTCCTTCATCGGCCGATCCGGGCGGTTCCGAGGTGTTGCCGGGTGGGTTCTTCATGGAACGCTTGAGGTCTCGTTCGGCCGACTTGGCGGCATCGGCGGTTTGGGCCAGAGTCTGGCGCACATCCGAAACCGGTTTGGAGATTTCCTGCCTGATCTCCTTGATCGGTTCGGTGAGCGGGCCTATTTCCTGCTCTAACCCCTTTCGCAACTCGATGACGGCCCCCCTCAGCTCACGAAGATAGCCGCCGATCGTGCGGGCGATCTCAGGTAGGCGGTGGGGGCCGAATACCACCAACGCAATCACCGCGATGGTCAGTACCTCAGCGCCGCTGAATGAACTAAACACGTTTCAATGGTACCTATGTACCCGGTGCCTTCCCTTCACCCGCAACACGACCTGTGATGGCCGGATACCGGTAGCGCGCCGCAGCCTGCTCCGGAGCGAAAGCCGCGGTTCAGGACTCATCGTATCTGGCGAGGATTTCGCTGCGTAGTCGTCCCAGTTCCTGTTCTACCTCCCTACCTTTGACCAGGCGGGCCCGCTTGCCCAAGCGAATGAGCAGGCGGGCAGCCACACGGGGATCGGACACGGTGAAGAGAACCCGCATCTCCGTTCCGTCATCCTCGATGACTTCGACCGGGTAGTACTCGGCTACCCACCGGGCGCCCGGTCCCAAGACCAGTTCGGCGTCGACGGCGTCAGCGGGGGGTGCGAACCCGATCTCGGGGCGGTCGGCATCCGGTGGCGGGGTGAAGGTTTCCGCCGTGAAAGTGAGGGTTCTTATCCGGTCGATCCTGAAAGTGCGATGGTCCTCTGCGAGTCTGCATTGGGCGGAAAGGTACCAGTGACCCATCGACGCGTACGTGATGAGTGGTTCTACTACCCGGTCGGTGGTCCGGTTGGTTCCCGCGGAAAGGTAGGTGATCCTTACAGCCCGGCGTTCCCTGGTCGCCTTTTGGAGATCAGCCAGATGTTTCGGTTCGGTCGGTAGCTCAGCGCCTATGACCGGCCGGTCGTCGGGAAACACCACGGACGCCAGCTTCCGTACCGCCGAGGTGAGGGCAGGTTCGCCGTAGCTAGTGCCGTCGACCGCCATCCCGGCGGTGAGCAGCCCGAGCGCTTCGGGTGGTGTCAGGTGGAGTGGTCGCGAGAAGTAGTCGGCGGCCTCGAGGATTACGAGGTCGTCATCGATACATGCCCAGATCAAGTCATCGGGCCCGTAACCCGGTACACCACAGACGAACAATAGGGAGAGGTCCTTGGCGAGTTCGGACTTGTTCCGGTAGCCGAACCTTTGGATCACTTCGGACACCATCGGATAGGGATTGGCAAGGATCCAGGGCACCATCGCCAGGATTCGAACCATGCGCCGCTGGGTGGAGGTAGTGGTCACGATTCGCCCCTCACCTTTCGGATGAGCATCCGGCGGAGATCAGACGGTTCCAAGACTACGGCGGCGGCGTCGATTTCCAGAACGGCTTCTATGAAGGACTCCGGGTTCGAATACGGAGTGTCGAGGATGAGAGAACCATCGTCAAAGCGCTCGACCGGGGTGGACTTCGGAAAGCGGCTCTCCGCCCACCACGCCACGTCGGGATCCCATCGCACCCGTGCGGTCCGCTGCTCGGCGCCTCCCCTCCGGGGTTGGGAGGAGTTGATGTCCCGGGCCGAGAACCCGCGGGGACGTTCGAACGCCCCGGCCGCTCCTACCACTTCCATCTTGTCGGTACGGTCCAACCGGTATGTACGAATCTTGCCGTCCCTGCCCATCTCTTCACCCGCGAAATACCAATGGCCGCTCCGGTGATAAACCCCGTACGGTGCGATCGTCCTGGGCTTATTCCTGTACAGGAAGGCGAGGCGCCGACGCTCCAGAACTGCCTTGAATACCCGGTCCAGCAGGTCGCTTTCGAGGCCGAGGTCGGCGCCGAACGGCCTTCCCGACTCTCCCAATCGTGCTCCTCCGAGCTTTAGTAGGGCATTGGATCCGGCCGGCCATCCTCCTGCATCAACCATGTGTACCGCCAACGCAAGCGCGGTACGTTCCTCTTCGGTCAAGCCGGGATCGATCCTCCGGTATTGCTCGTCGGGGATCACATATCCCAACTCGACTTCCCACACGTCGGTCGCCCTCAACTCGAGCGAGAATCCGATCTGACGCAGGCTGTTCTTGTCCCGGGAGAACTTCCGGCGGAAGGCCTGGTCGGTCGAGTCGCCGTACCCGTCTACCTTGCTCCTGATCTCTTCTCGCGTAACAGGTCGCTTCGTATCCAGCAGATACGCCAGCAGGTTGATCTGTCGTTCAATGACTGCACTCATCCTGATCCCCGATTCTACAGGTGGATGGACTGTGGTACGAAGACGCAGCCCAATGACCGCGGATGGGCTCCAGGTACGTCCCGAACACCCGCCTACAGTCCCGCTATGAGCCGATCCACCCGTTCGTCGGTGGATTGAAACGGGTCCTTGCAAAGAACCGTGCGTTGTGCCTGATCGTTGAGCTTGAGATGCACCCAGTCCACGGTGAAGTCCCTCCTGTTAGCCTTGGCGGCTGCGATGAACTCTCCTCGCAGCCGAGCCCGGGTGGTTTGGGGGGGTTTCTTCATTGCGGTCACTATGGTGGCGTCGGTAACCACCCGGTCTACCAGGCGTTTCCGGGCTACCAAGTAATAGAGCCCCCGCGCCTTTGTCACATCGTGATAGCTGAGGTCCAGCAACATGACGCGCGGGTGCGAAAGGGTGAGACCGTGCCGGTAGCGGTACCGTTCGATGAGCTGGTACTTGGTTACCCAATCGATCTCACGGTGTAGGGAGAAGGGATCCCGTTCCAGGCCTGACAGCAGGTGTTCCCACATCGCCACCGCCTTCTCGATCTGAGAATGGAATCCGGGTCTCCTGCCGTATCTGATTACTCGCTCCAGGTACTCCCACTGGATGTCCAGCGCTGATAGCTCCCGACCGTTGGCAAGTTCGACCTTGCGGCGACAAGTAGGGTCCTGGCTGATCTGGCGGATCGCCCGGATCGGGTTGGCGAGGGTCATATCCCTGAAGACCACGCCGGCCTCGATCATTTCGAGAAGGGCGGCGGTCGTTCCCACTTTCACGTAGGTGGTGTATTCGCTCATGTTCGAATCGCCGGCTATTACGTGTAGCCGGCGATACTTCTCGGCGTCGGCATGAGGTTCGTCGCGAGTGTTGATAATCGGGCGCGACCTGGTGGTGGCCGATGACACACCTTCCCAAATGTGGTCGGCTCGTTGCGAGATCGAATAGATCGGCCCGCGCGCCGTTTGGAGTAGCTTCCCGGCGCCCGAGAAGATCTGACGAGTCACCAGGAAAGGGATAAGGATGTCCAGCATCTTCTGGAAGTCGCCCTTGCGATGCACGAGGTAGTTCTCGTGGCATCCGTAGGAGTTACCCGCCGAATCGGTGTTGTTCTTATACAGGAAGATATCGCCCCTGATGCCCTCCTCGCGCAGGCGTTGCTCGGCGGTACGCTGCAGGTTCTCGAGAATCCGCTCTCCGGCCTTGTCGTGAGCGACTAGTTCGGTGAGCTTGTCACACTCCGGCGTTGCGTATTCGGGATGGCTTCCTACGTCCAGATAAAGGCGGGCGCCGTTTTCAAGGAATACGTTGGAGGACCGACCCCAAGAGACCACGTTCCGGAAGAGGTACCGGGCAACTTCGTCGGGACTTAGTCGCCGTTGGCCTCGGAGGGCACAGGTAATGCCGAACTCGTTCTCGATTCCGAAGATGCGGCGCTTCACCCCCACAGGGTAGTGGTTCCTCACCGGATCTCTTGTCCGGAGTATCAGGGTACGGTTCCGCCCTGATACTCCATGCTGTCTGCGTGTTTGTATCCGGCGGCACAACCGGTGTCAACAGGGCTTGATACCGAGAGGCGGGTTGCGAGCCGCCGGGAAGAAGATACTCGATCAGATATTCGCGAGTCGTTCCTTCGAAAGACGGTGGAACCGCCGGTTGTCCATGCGTCGGTCGAGAAGTGCTCCCTCCCAACCGTCGATGTTCCGGTCCTCCACCGTCCGGAAGGCCTCGGCCGCGATCCCTAGCGCCTCGTCGAGTGCCGGAGTCCCTTGATAGTTTTCACCCAGCTTTTCCGAGAGGGCATCCGACTTGCCGCCGATCGCCGTGTAGCCGCTCGTGTCGTAGAGGGTTCCGTCGTAGGTCACCCTAAAGAGCCGGTCATCGCTTACGGATTGGCCGACTTCAGTGATGAGAACCTCCACTTCGAAGGGTTTGGGTCCCTGGACGAAGATGTTGCCCAGCGTCTGGGAGAATGCCGAAGCGAGGCTCTTGGCGGTAACGTCCTCTCGCCCGTACTGGTAGCCCTTCACGTCGGCATACCGGATACCGGCCACCCTGAGAGATTCGAACTCGTTGTACTTGCCGACTCCCGCGAACGCTATGCGGTCATATATCTCCGAGATCTTCGTCAGGGTCCGGCTGGGATTCTCGGCCAGAATCAATACCCCTTCGCGGGTTTCGAGGGCGACGATGGAGCGACCCCGCGCAATCCCTTTTCGAGCGTATTCGGCCCGGTCCTTTACGAGTTGTTCAGGGGGAACGTAGAACGGGAGGGTCATCGCGCCTTCTCCAAGGCTCGCGCAGCCGAGGTGGCCACCACCGATTCTTCGACTTCCCGGAACCCTTCGCCGCTTACCGTTACCACGTTGGGGTATATCCCACGTCTCAGGTCGGGGCCCCCGGTGGCGAGGTCCTGCTCGGACGCCACGACCAGGGCTTGCATGGCGTGGTCTACAGCCTCGCGGCGGGTGGAGTCCGGTCGGAAGGCCGTGCGCAGGTAGGAACGCGCTTCCCGACTTCCGGAACCCGCCGCTCCGAACTCGTGTTCTTCGTAGCGACCACCTACCGCGTCAAAGGTGAATACATGCCCGGACTCCTTATCGGGCTCCACCCCGCAGAACAGCGGGATGACGATGAACCCCCGCAGAGCCAACGGCAGTTGGGTGCGGACCATACGGGCCAGATAGTTGGCCTTCCCATCAAGGCTGAGGCGAACCCCCTCCAGTTTCTCGTAGTGCTCCAGTTCGGTCTGGAAGAGCCTGATCATCTCGATAGCCAGACCGGCCGTGCCGGAGATCGCCACCGCCGAGTACTTATCAGCCGCGAAAACCTTCTGGATCCTGCGGTGCGATACGTCGTATCCCGCCGTGGCCTGGCGGTCACCGACCATCATCACTCCGCCGTCGTAGCGGAGCGCTATAACCGTCGTTGCATCCGGCGCCGGAAGGGACGATGAGAGGGCATCCGGGGGTACCGACCAGCGTGGCGCGAGATCAAGGGAACGAACCAGGTCGGTGAAGCTGGCACCGGGAACCGGGGCTTCCATAGGGAGTAGCGGACCGTTCATTCGCCCCCCTTCTGGACATAGTTCTTGACGAACTCCTCGGCGTTTTCCTCCAGAACCGAATCGATTTCATCCAAGAGGGCATCGATCTGGGTTACCGCCTCTTTGTCGGACCCGCGCGGCGCCGTTTCGTAGGTTGGTTGGTCTTGTGGGCTACGGTCTGCCTTCCGGCGCTCCTGTGCCATCATCTCCTCCTAGGAGGGAGCTGAGAAACCCCGTACAAAGGGGTTTACCCGCTAACCCTCAACTTTCTGATCAGGGAGTATGCCGACCAGCGAACCCCGTAGGATTCGTTTTTCAGCACCCTCCTAGAACGAACCGCTTACGTGAACCTTGCTCGATCGTGATCATCCCTATGCGGGTGGTCGCTATCGTGGTCTCAACCACCTTCCAGAGCCGCGATCAGGTCGGTCGCCTCCGATGAGGCTTCCAGCAAGTCCTCTACCAAGGCTTTGCTTCCCCGCAGCGGTTCCATCATAGGCACCCTCTTGAGGGGTTCCTCCCCCACGTCAAACACCAACGAGTCCCAGTTGGCGGCTACCAGCGACTGAGCGTAGCGTTGCACGCAACGGCCTCTGAAGTAGGCGCGCGTGTCGGTTGGTGGTTCGGAAACGGCGTGATCGACGTCTTCGTTCGTGAAGAGGCGCTTCAGGGCGCCTGCTCTTTCCAGACGGTAGGCGAGTCCCTTGCTCGGTTCGACGTCGTGATACTGCAGGGCCGCCATGGCGAGTTTCGGGTCTTTCCAGTCAAGGCGGTCACGGTTCCGGAAGGCGTTGAGCATGCGTAACTTTGCAGTCCAGTCGAGCCGATCCGAAGTGTTCATCGGATCTGATTCAAGACCCTCGAGAACCCTTCCCCACTCTTCTATCACGTCCTTCCACACCGTCTGCGGAAACCGCTGATCAGCGTATCCGGACAACCACTCGAAGTAACGGACCTGTAGCTCGAGCGCGGTAGCGGACGAACCGTCCGCCAACCGCAACGGTTGCGATAGCGAAATGTCGTGGCTGATACGCCAGGTCGCATCAACCGGGTCGGCGAGTTCCAGGGCATCGGGTATGGCTCGGTCTTCGATCGCGGATAGCAACAATGATGTGGCCCCGAGCTTGATGAAGGTTTGGATCTCCGACATGTTGGCGTCGCCGATTATTACATGGAATCGCCGATACTTGGTCGGTTCCCCATGCGGCTCATCCCGGGTGTTGATGATGGGCCGTTTCAAGGTGGTCTCGAGACCGACCTCTTCCTCGAAAAAGTCCGCCCGCTGGGTGATCTGGTACAGAGCCGGAGGTCGGCCGTTCTCGGAACCGAGCTTTCCGGAGCCGGTGAATATCTGGCGGGTTACCAGCCAGGTGGTTGCGTACCGGATGAGGGAAGGGAAAGGAAGACGGCGCGACAGCAGGTAATTCTCATGATATCCGTAAGAGTTGCCTTTACCGTCGCTGTTGTTCTTATGGATGTAGAGGTTTTGGCCGGGACGCAGGATTCGGCGGACGGAGTGCGCCGCCGCAGCGGCGACCTTTTCGCCGGCCTTGTCGTAGAGGGCCGCTTGCAAGGGATCGGAGCACTCAGGGCTCGAGTACTCGGGATGGGCATGGTCGACGTAGAAGCGAGCCCCGTTGGTAAGAACCACATTGACGAGGCTGCTGTCCACGTCGCCGACACCGAAAGACTCGTGGCCGAAACCGCGGGCATCGCGTTCCGGTGTCTCCTCATCGAATGACCATTGCACCCGGGCCCGTCCACCCTGATAGGAGTTGACCACCAGCGAGGAGGCGATGGTCGGGTTGAAGTCGGGCTGGTTGCGGACCGTGATTCCGAACTCGGTCTCGGTGCCGATAACGGTTGGGATTGCCATTCCTACAGGTACTGACCGGTTCCAACCGCTTCCACGGTTCTCGACTCATCCTCGCCCTGGATCAGGGTTCGAACGTAGACAATCCTTTCCCCCTTCTTACCCGATATCTTCGCCCAGTCGTCCGGGTTGGTGGTGTTGGGAAGATCTTCGTGCTCTCGGAACTCCTGCTTGATACCGATAAGGATATCGGTGACCTTTATACCTCCGGGCGCCCCCGCGATCCGCCGCTTGATGGCGGCCTTTTTGGCCCTGCGGACGATGTTCTCGATCATGGCGCCGGACGAGAAATCTCGGAAGTACAGCACCTCCCGGTCTCCGTTCTGGTATGTAACCTCGAGGAAGCGGTTCTCGTCACTACCGGAGTACATGGCTGCTACCACCTGATCAACCATTCCCGCCACTAGCCCTTCACGGTCGCCGCCTGCCCTGTCGAGGGCTTCGTTGTCGAGAGGCAGGTCGGGGTCGAGGTATATCCCGAAGATCTGCCTTGCTGCCTCGGCGTTCGGACGGGCGATCTTGATCTTTACATCGAGCCGACCCGGGCGCAGGATCGCCGGGTCGATCAAATCCTCCCGGTTGGAGGCGCCGATCACGATCACGTTCTTGAGAAGCTCCACGCCGTCGAGTTCGGAGAGAAGCTGCGGAACGATGGTCGACTCCACGTCGGAGGAAATCCCGCTCCCCCGGGTGCGGAATAGGGAATCCATCTCGTCGAAGAAGACGATAACCGGCACACCTTCGTCGGCCTTCTCCTTGGCGCGCTGGAAGATGAGCCTTATCTGGCGTTCCGTCTCCCCGACGTACTTGTTGAGCAACTCGGGACCCTTGATGTTGAGGAAGTAGGAACGGGCGTCCTGGCGGCCGGCACGTTGCGATACCGCCTCGGCCAGACTGTTGGCTACCGCCTTGGCGATCAGGGTCTTGCCACATCCGGGAGGTCCGTACAGTAGGACGCCCTTCGGGGCCACCAGCCCATACTCTTCGAACAGGTCCCGGTGTACGTAAGGAAGTTCCACCGCATCTCTGATGGCTTCGATCTGATCCTTGAGACCTCCCACATCATCGTACGTGACATCAGGCACCTCTTCGAGAACCAGTTCCTCCACCTCCGGTCGGATCAGCTTCTCGTAAGCCAATCCGGCCCGGGGGTCGATCCGTACGTGGTCGCCGGTCCGTAAATGGGCTCCGAGCAGCGAACCTGCTATCTCGACGACCCGTTCTTCGTCACCCTGGGACAGCACCAGGAGCCGGTCGTCGCCGAGAACCTCCTTGATGGAGACCACTTGGCCTAGCCGATCGAAGTCCCGCACCTCAACGATGTTCATGGAGTCGTTGACGAGGACTTGCTGCCCTCGTTGCAGCTGCTTGATCTCGATGGAGGGCTGTGCGTTCACCCGCATCCGGCGTCCACCACTTATCACGTCCACCGTGCTGTCGCTGTTCACCGCCAGAACGGTCGCGAACGGGTTGGGTGCGTTGGTGAGCTTCTCCACCTCCTCCCGGAGCATGGACAGCTGTTCGCGAGCTTCCTCGAGAAGGGCAGCCAGTTTCTCGTTGTTCCGCGTGGTTTGAGCCAACTGGCCTTTGGTTTCGGCTAGGCGCGACTCCAGCAGCCTTACTCGGCGAGGGGAGTCCTGAAGTCGCCTGCGGAGAATGGAGACCTCGTCCTGCAAGGAATGCACCTGACTCCGCATGGCGCCCAACTGGCGCTCGTATTCGTATCTTTCCCATTTATCGGGCATACCGTCATCCGGTTGGCAACCATCGCAGTATACGAGGGTAGGCCAACTTCTCCGTGGTGTTTTCCCGAGCCGTTCAGCCGGCGCCGGGTTCGATGCACCTTCCCACCGTCAGAAAACCTGTGTGGCCCACCATTCCGTGGTCTGGTCGCACGGAACGACCCGCCACCCTCCAGGTGCGCAACAACACCTCGAAGGACTCCACGCTCACGAAACGGTTGGTGGATTCCATCGCCTTATGGAGTTGTTCCAACTGGGGAACGGTGGGTAGGTAACTGCACAACACTCCCCCGGAGCGGAGGGACTCGGTGGCGGCGGGTAGCAGTTTCCACGGTTCGGGTAAATCGAGAATCAGGCGATCATGGTTGATCTCGGCCAGGGTATCGGCGATGTCTCCTATCCGCAGATCAAGCCAATCGGGAACCTCGCCGAAGTATCGAACAATGTTCGACTTACCACGCTTGGCGTGGTCCTCTCGGAGTTCGTAAGAGATGACTTCGCCACTCGGACCTACGGCCCGGGCCAGCGCCAAGGTGAGAGCGCCGGAACCTGTTCCCGCCTCCACCACCGTGAGGCCGGGTCTTATGTCGGCATACATCAGGACCGGGCCCAAGTCCTTCGGATATACCACCTGCGCCCCCCTACGCATCTTGAGGATATAGTCCCCTAGAAGCGGTCGAAGGGCGATCAGGGGCGAACCGTTGGTGGAGAGGTAAGTGGTTCCATCCGGACTTCCGATCAGCCGGGAGTGATCGAGGCTTCCCTTGTGATAGCGGAATACCCCCGAAGCCCTCAGGTGGAGAAGGTACTTGCGACCCCGATCATCAAGCAGCAGCGCCGGCTCACCCTCCCTGAATACAGGTCCGGAAGCCATTCCTCAGGAAATCCCTATCGAAAGAACACCGGCCAGCAGAGTCAGGATCATGCCTGCCACGGTTAGCCAGACGACAATCTGTACCCATCTCGGAGTTCGTCTCATTGGTGCCACTTTAGGAGGGTGCTGAGAAACAATCTAAAGGGGGCTTGCCGCCGACCAAACTACCCGATACAAGGTAGGGGGCGAACCCCCTTCCATCGGGTTTCTCAGAACCCTCCAAGGAGGACTCGATCGGGATAGGGTGAAGGGTGGCGCGGACAGGGACACTACGCGTTGGTCGATCCGACAGGCACATCCGACGGGAACGCCTCAGGCCGTTCTTCCAGTTGTCCACAACATAGGAACTTCGGATCGGTTGGTGTACTCGTCCACTTGTTACGGCCGAGTTAGCCATGAGAAGGGAGCTTCGAGTTTACGTGCCCACCAATCCGCAGTCTCAGGTCGCCAGTCCGGATTGATACGCCGCGACACAACGACAATGAGCGGTACCTTGGCACCGGCTGCTTCCAAGGCGTGGGCCGCCGATTGGGATCTGGCGCCAGTCGTGAGCACATCGTCCAAGATGAGCACACGTCGTCCAGCGACTTCCGCGACTGGCTCGAATCCTTGAGGATTGGCTTTGCGGTGAGCGATCTCACCGGACCCCCGTCGCAACAGCACTTCGAGCGGTGCGCACACATCCGCGGCGTGGTGTGTGAGGGCTCGTCGCAGCGGATGAGGCGGTTCGCGCGTGGTGGAGGGCACGATGCACGCCACATCCCACTGGCCGTAGCGTCCAGCTAGATAGTCACCGTGCTCACGGAAGAACCGATGCACGAGGGCGGCAATCTCCCAACTCAACCGTCGACGCTCGGATGTATCCTCGCTGTCCTTGTAGCATCGCAACCGATCGCGCATTGCTGAAGGTTTCGCGTACAGCGTTATCGGCAGAACCCGATGAACAGACGAAAGCTGACTCTCACATCGAGTACAACTCTCGCAGAGATCCTCAGTCTCATCCCTCTGACCTCGGCAGATGGGACACACGTCGGGCCCATTCTGCGGGACCGCGACACAGTCGGACACAAGCTCGTTACTAAGGGCTAGAAGCTCTGCGGTCATGTCAACCTCGGCAGAGCAAGTCTTGTATCTCAGATGTGGAACACACGAAATAGACGCCGTCTCTTTTGGATTCCAGCGAGCGCGCCCAAGGTCGTTTGCCCACCACGGGCGCCCAAAGGAGCACTGGGCGTCCGAACTCGATAGCGTAGTCCATCTCTATTCGGGTCCCGCTGTATTCTTGGGCGTCGACCACTAGGGTGGCCCGCGCTAAGCCCGCGATTACCGCGTTGCGAACCGGAAAGCTGGTCTTTGAAGGGGCATGGCCGGGTGGGAACTGTGATAACACAGCGCCTTTCCGAGCAATCTGTTCGACAAGATCTCGGTTTTCAGGCGGGAAGACGACGTCGATACCTGTACCCACGACTGCCGTCGTATGCCCCTCCGTGCCTAAAGCGCCCCGATGCGCAGCGGTGTCAACCCCACGGGCAAGCCCGGAGACGATCGTAATCCCAGTGCTCGCTAGGGCAGCAGCAATCTCGCGGGCTGCGGCTGTCGTTTGTCTGCTAGCTTTCCGACTTCCGACGATGGCGATCGACTCGCCGCCGTTTCTGTTCAGCGAACCGCGCACGAACAGGAAGGCCGGAGCACGACTAGTGCGCAAGAGGAGTTCCGGGTAGTCAGGCGATTCCGGCAGTAACACACCCAGGTTTGAATAGCGTCGCGCAAGCGCTACAACCGCGGTTAGCCATGCATCGTGTCGTTCTTTGGGCGGCTCATCCGGAGGAAGCCGTCGCCGGCCTTCGGCTGTTACCCATCCGTCGATGTGGTTGTCTTTTTCAGCCAATGCCAACAGCCGAGCGACTAACTCCAAAAGAGCTACATCGAGATGGATATCGGCGCCATCAGCCAACAAGCGAGTTGTGAAAGTTTGGATCGTCGAAGCTGAATCCTAGGAAAAGGAAGCTCTTCGTCAGGAAACTGGCCTGGAGGAGTGTCCAGAAACGTTGATGAGTGTACGGGTATTGCTCGTAGTGATCCCTTGCGATGACCAACTGTGACTCGGAGTGACTCAGCGAGCCGTGCATCTTGTAGACACGACACCCTGAGACAGCGCGAGGTAGCGCCAGACATCTGTCCTCGACGTAGATGTCGGATTTATCCCCGATTGCACGTTCGATCAAGTCGTCGTAGTTTGTGGTCCAAACCTCAGCTAGCGGAAGCTTGGTCAATATCTTGTGGGAGGTCCCCGGCTCCGGAGATGGTTCGTACCGAAGGTTCTCTCGAATGAGACTTTGGAGTGCCCTGTCGTTGTGCTTGTAAATGTAGTACTGCGCGAGGAGTGGGAGGTCATCGATGTCGCAGAGTCCCAAGTCCTGCCGGACGGCCTTGAGCAGGTCAGACCAACCGGGATAGCCCACACCTTGCGAGAGGCCTGCACCGACGAGCACCGTCGCGGCGCGCTGTTCGACGTAGTCGCCGAACTTCGCGATCACCTCCGACGGACTCACAGCGGAGATGATACTCCGTTAGCTCCGACTATTCATGGGTGAGGGTTTCGGGGTTCGGCGTCGGCTCAACTACCTGATACAAGGTAGGGGGCGAACCCGTTGCACCGGGTTTCTCAGAACTTCCTGGGAGGATCCAATCGGGGTGGTGTTTCGGACTAGCCGATCGAGGCCGGTCTAACTACTCTCGGTGGGGTGAGCTACCGGTCTGGTTGGGTGTTTAAGGGAATCGGCTACCTGCTGCGCGGGATGGCGTCAGGTCGGAAGGTGCATATCCTGATGGGAGGGGCCATGATACTGGTTCGCCTGGTCGGCGCCCGCCGGAAAACCAAGATCGCTCAGTTCGTTCTCAAAAAGGGCCGGAGTACTGCATTACGTGTGACCGCCCCCGGGGCTGATCCGGTCACCTTCCGAGTGGACCGGCCAGGTTAAGCACCGTCCTAAAGCCGGTGAATCTCGATGCGGGCGCCCTTGCTTCTTCCCCTGCGTCGTCCGGCCAGATAGGCGATCACCACCGCGGCCAGAAGGCCGACAGTGGTCATCGTGGCAGTCGAGCGCATCGACTCCCCGGCTTCGGTTAGAGCTTCTTCGATCTCTCTGGCCTTGGCTTCGATGTCAGAGCGGTCGATCATGGGGCGGCCTTGGAGCGTGAGGCTATCCAGATGATCCCAGAGGCCAGAATCAGCGCCGACACCGCGCCGATCAGGTACGCGAATGCGCTCCACAGCATCGAGGCGGGTAATAGGTCCAGGACCAAGCGAACCAAGGCGACGGTCAGCAGTATCAATCCTGCTGCAAAAAACACTCCGCCGAGCAGGCTATATCCGGCATACCGGGCAGTGCGGCGCAGCGGGGCCACGGCCTCCTGTTCAAGGTACCGTTTCGACAACTCGAACAGTTCGGTGACCAGTTGGGGTATCTCGCCTGTTTTCATCGAACCCCATGAGAGTGAGGCAATAGGAACATCCGGGATTCTAGCTGCCCGGTGGGGTTACGTTCGTGTCGCTCGGCGTGATCCATGTGCTCTCGGGTCAGAGGTTAGGTGTCTCGAACAGGATACCTCCGAACAGCAGGTAGGCCACCAGGAGGGTCCAGACGATGTTGGCGCCCTGCGCAAGCAGGAAAGCCATGGCAGGGCGGCCCCGATCCATCGAAACCAGATCGCGGAAGCGAGTCTCGAGCCCGATACAGACGAAGGCGAGGGCGAACCACCACGTTCGCAGTTCTTTCATCAGCGCGGCGGTCTGAGCGACGGTCTCCGGGTTGACAATGAACGAGAACAGGATGGATGTCCCCATGAAGCCCAGTACGAACTTGGGAAAGCGGCGCCAGACGACCGAGACGGAGGGTCGGTCTCCTGCCCGGTTGCCGCGCAACGCCCACCACAGCGATATTGCGAACGCCGCGAGGCCCAACAAGGCATTCTGGGAGAACTTGACGATGACAGCCGCATTGAGCGCCGACTCCCCGAGTATCTCCCCAGCCGCCACAACCGCACCGGAAGTGTCGATGGTTCCCCCCATCCAGGCGCCTCCCACGACCGACGGCATCCGGAACCGTTCCACAACCCAGGGCATGACGATGGTCATAGGTACCGCGACGATCAGAACCAGCGAGGTCACGTACGAGAGCCGCTTGCGGTCGCCGGAGACGGCGCCACAGGTGGCGATGGCCGCCGATACGCCGCAGATCGAAACCGCTGAGGCCAGCATGGCCGAGAATTCGTCGTCAAGCCTCATACGGCGGGAGATCCAGAAGCACAGGTACCAGACCGCCAAGATCACGAGGAGCGCTTGGGCCAGGCCGAGCAGCCCGGAACGGAGGATCTCACCGAAGAGAACGTTCGTTCCGAGTATGACCAGGCCTGTCTTGATGTAGAACTCGGTCCTTACGCCTTCGCTAACGTCGGTGGGAAGGGCTACAGAGTTTGAGATCAGCATTCCTAGGCATAGGGCAACGATCACATAGGTGATCCCCCATCCCTGCACCACGGTGTGGCCGGCCACCACCCGTGCGCTCCAGGCGAGCACGAAGATCACCGGGAAGGCAACCAGAAATAGCCCCACATCGCGGCCCATCAAGCGCATGGCTGCTGCGGACAGCACCATCAGAAGGAAACCTAGGACAGCGGCAAACCCCAAAGTCCCCAACCAGGAGACCCCGCCCGTCAGGGTCGGACCCCACGAGAAGACGGGTATCGGGGGTCGAATGCCGACCAGGACGAGCAGGATCAACGCCCCGCCCGTCCACACCGCTACCCAGTCCTCGGAACGTATGTTGGAGGATCTGCGGGAGTCGTCGGCGCTCCGGTCGCTCACCCCCCAAGCATACGCCGCTCACTCCGACCGGCCCGGATAAGGGAGGCTATTCGAGTTCCGGAGGTCGTCTGAGCTTTTTAGTCCGTGACCGTCGTCGCTTGGATTCGAGTCGTCGTTCGCGGGCCGCCCGGGATGGCTTGACTCGCTTCCTGCCCGGTGGCTCAGGTCTTAGAGCGTCATCAAGCAGGGCCCGCAGCCGTTGCTTGGCGACCTGGCGGTTTCTCCACTGGGATCGGTGGTCATCCACTACCACTCTGATCGCTCCCGAACGTATCCTTCCGTGGAGGCGCCGATGGATTCGGCCCTTCTCGTGTTCGGAGAGGGCCGCCGATCTCAGGATGGAAAACGTCAGCCCCACCCGGGTGTTGGATCGGTTGGCGTGCTGCCCTCCCGGCCCGGATGTGGGTCCGAAGTCCCAACGAAGCTCGCCCCCCGGGATGATCGGTCCCCGGTTGAGAACGAGGTCTCGTTTCGATCTTTGCGCCATGTTGAACGAAACTAGTCGGATGAACCCCCGTAGTCCGAACCCCTGGATTCTGGCCGCTCGTCCCCGCACCCTTTGGGCGGCGGTAGCTCCCGTGCTTGTAGGATCCGGGCTGGCCGCCGGGAGCGGAGTGTTCCGGATCGACGCTATGGCGGCCGCGTTGATCTGTGCGCTCAGCTTCCAGGTGGCGGCCAACTTCGCTAATGACGTTTCCGACGCGCGGCGGGGGGCCGACTCGGAGACCCGTATCGGTCCGACCCGCGCAGTGGCAACCGGTCTGCTCACGTCCCGGCAGGTGTGGGCCGGGGTTTGGGTCATGTTCGCGATGGCCGCGGCCTGTGGCCTCTACATAGCCTCGATAACCAGTTGGGCGGTTATAGGTGTGGGCGCGATCGCGATCATGGCCACGGTGACCTACACGGGTGGGCCTTCCCCGTATGGCTACCGAGGCCTTGGAGAGGTATCGGTGTTCGTCTTCTTCGGTCTCGTCGCCTCGGTTGGCGCCCGCTACGCCCACGACGGAACCGCTCCGCTAGAGGCCTGGCTACTGGCCATACCGGTCGGGTTCACGGCGACCGCCATCCTGGTGGCCAACAACGTGCGAGATATCGAGACGGATTCGGTGGCCGGCAAGAGAACGCTGGCGGTTATGCTCGGGCCGGATCGGGCTCGGCTTATGTACGTGCTGCTGGTGATCTGCACCTTCGCCCTGGTAGCCGTGACCGCGGCTCTCGGCCTGGTTCCCCGGTGGAGTGCCTTGGCCCTCATCGCGATTCCTGCGGCGGTTCCCCTGATCAGGGCGATACGGTTGGCAACTGACGGCCCGGCCCTCATCAGGGTGCTGGAAGGAACGGCTCGCCTCCATCTGGCTATAGGCGTCGGTCTGGCCGTGGGGGCTTCCTTAGGACAGTACTGAAAACGGGCTTTTGGTTGGTCTCGCGAGAGTTCCTCGGCGCCGACCGTGAAACTTCAACCGTACTACTGAAGCTGGAGACGTGACCCGAACTAACGTAACACACGATTTACTAACTAGCGACCGGCAACTAACCATGATTATTCAGGTTTCCCACACACCGAGGCGTGTAACGCCAGTTCAACCCGAGTATCGGGAGAAACCCACCTTTCACCCGACAGGTGAGTCTCTACGCCGGACCGGGATGGGAAACGCCGATAGCTGTATTTCCTGGTCAGGGCGCGAATATGATCTACCCCATTCATCCTCCAAACCCCCATCCATGAATAATCGGGGTTAAACACCAGGTGTCAAGCGACGGTGAGGCGCCTCAGGAAATCCACGACCTCGGAGGCAACCCGGTCAGGGTTCTCCATTACCACCATATGTGTGTCTCCGGTCAGGTAAGAGGTGGTGGAGTTCGGGATCCTGCCTTCCAAGGACCGGATCGGATCTTCCAATTCTCCCGAATAATCGGATACCAGCAACCGGACCGGGCTCCCGAACTCGTCGAGGCGATCGAACATTTCGGTATCGGTCCCGGCGGCGAACACGGCGGCTTCTGTTTCCGGTTGGCATGCCAGAGTGACGCCGGTCGGATGTTCTTTGAAGGCGCCTTCGAGGTAGCCGTCGAACGCTTCGGGGTGCCAACGCCGGAAAAAGGGCTTGGCGCGGTAGGAGGCAGAGGCTGCCCCTCGCGATGGAAACAAAGGACGCCGCCCGGCAGCTTGTAGAGCCAGCGGGAAGTCACGGGATTGTCGGTATGGCGGCGGGATGATGACCGGTTCCACCAGGACCATGCCGCTCAGGCGCCCCGGCGCCAGGATATCGAGCATGGCTACCGCGGTTCCTCCCATCGAGTGGCCGATGCCGACCACCGATCCCGGAAAGGAAAGTCGACCTACCAGATCGACCAGGTCCTGCCCGAACGTCCACCAAGTGACCGGTACGTCGAGCGGCCCGCCGGATCCATGACCTCTTGAGTCAACCGCGAGGACCGTTGCTCCTACTCCCCTTTTCCGCAGGCAGGAGACAACGGGTCGCCATACCTCTTTGCAGAACCCGGTTGCGTGGGCGAGCAACAGGAGAAGGTCAGACGATCCTTCGTACCATTCGACGGCCGGGTCTTTCACCCGCTGTCAACCGATGGACGGTGGCGGGCGGTAGGAGAACCCGGGAACCGCATCGACTTGGCTGACCGGCGTACCGGTCGGTTAGGCATCGGCACACCAAGGCTCGACGATGCCCGGTCGGATGCGGTAGCGGTCGATGGCTGAGGTGACTAACTCCGTCTCCACCCTCCCGCTCCGCGCCAGCGCGGACAGAACTGCCACGACGATGTGCTCGCCGTCCACCTCAAAGAACCGTCGCAACGCCTCACGAGTATCTGAACGACCGAACCCATCGGTTCCCAATGAAGTGTACGGATGGGGAATCCAGCGGGACACTTGATCGGGGACGGCTCTCATGTAGTCGGTGACCGCTACCACGGGCCCGTCCACCTCTCGCAGTTGGTTCGTGATCCGGGGCTGGCGGGGGGCCGCGTCGGGATGGAGACGATTCCACCGTTCAACCCGCAGTGCCTCGTCGCGCAGCACGCCGTAGGATGTGACGCTCCAAAGCTCGGCGCCAACCCCATACCGTTCGGCCAACTCGTCCCTAGCCCACCGGGCTGCCGTATGGCTGGGACCGGAAAACAGGATGGCCGCCCGTTCGGATGTACCGTAGACCGGACCCGCGAACCGGTACATACCATCGACAATTGCTTTTCTGACGTTCTCCGGAATCGGCGGTTGAGGATATGTTTCATTATATATAGTTATATAGAAGATAATATCATCATGATTAACACACATCCGGTGTAGTCCGTGCTGGATTATCGCGGCGAGCTCGTAAGCGAAGGCAGGGTCATAGGAGACGACTCCTGGATTGGTGGAGGCGAGAACGAGGCTGTGCCCGTCCTGATGTTGCAGCCCCTCCCCCTCCAGCGTTGTTCGACCGGCGGTACCCCCCATCAGGAAGCCACGGGCTCTGGCGTCGGCGGCTTGCCATACCAAGTCTCCTACCCGCTGGAACCCGAACATCGAATAGAAGGTGAAGAACGGAACGGTTTGTACGCCCCGGTCCGCATACGAAGTGCCGGAAGCGATAAAGCTGCACATCGAACCCGCTTCGGTGATTCCCTCCTCCAGTATCTGACCGTCCTGGGATTCCTTGTAGGAGAGCAACATTTCCGCATCGATGGGCTCATATTTCTGGCCGGCGGACGCGTAGATCTTCAATTCCCGGAAGAGACCGTCCATCCCGAAGGTACGGGCTTCGTCAGGTACGATCGGAACCAGTCTATCCCCGAAGTTCTTGTCTCTCGCCAGGCTCCTCAGCAGCCGAACATAGGCCATGGTGGTTGAAACGGGGAAGGACCCGGTCCCTTGGTGGAACTCGTCGTAAATGGCAGGATCGGGGAGCGTGATGTGGCGCTTCACCTGGACCGTTCGGCTGGGGAGGGCGCCTTCGAGAGCCTTTCGCCGGTCCATCATGTACTGGTATTCGGGAGTATCGACGGCAAAGCGACAATAAGGAAGCTCTTGTCCGTCCTCCAGCAACCCGGCCGGTATATCATCCTGCAGGCTGAGCCGGAGCCTGAGCAGGCGGAATTGCTCGTTGGACATCTTCTTGATCTGGTGGGTGGCGTTGCGGCCCTCGATATCGGGGCCGAGGGTCCAACCCTTTATGGTCTTGGCGAGGATTACCGTCGGTGCCCCGACCTGTTCCGTGGCCGCCTTATAGGCGGCGTACAGTTTCTTGTAGTCGTGGCCGCCTCTCGGAAGTTTCTCGAGATGGCGGTCGGTTAGATGACCCACCATCCCGCGGAGCCGCGGGTCGGGTCCGAAGAACTTCTCCCTGATTTCGGAACCAGGCGCCACCTGCAGTCGCTGGTACTCGCCGTCAACGGTGGCGTTCATACGCTGGACGAGCACTCCATCGACATCCCGGGCCAGCAATTCATCCCAGCCCCAACCCCAGATGACCTTGATCACGTTCCAACCGGCGCCACGGAAGACCGCCTCCAGTTCTTGGATGATCTTGCCGTTGCCTCGGACCGGACCATCAAGACGTTGGAGGTTGCAGTTGACCACCCAGATCAGGTTGTCGAGTTGTTCGCGGGCTGCGAGCGAGATCGAACCGAGCGTTTCCGGCTCATCGCATTCCCCGTCACCGACGAAACACCAGACCCTTGACTCGCTGGTGTCGTCCAGATGCCGGTTGTGAAGGTATCGGTTGAAACGAGCTTGGTATATAGAGGAGATCGGTCCGAGACCCATCGAGACGGTCGGATACTCCCAGAAATCAGGCATGAGGCGCGGGTGAGGATACGACGACAGGCCATTGTCGGACAGTTCCCGACGGAAGTTGTCGAGGTGTTCTCGGTCGAGGCGGCGCTCAAGGAAGGCTCTGGCATAAATACCCGGCGCGGCGTGGCCCTGGATGTACACATGATCGCCCGGAGTGCCACTTGCTTTACCGCGGAAAAAGTGATTGAACCCGACCTCGTACTGCGCTGCGGAGGAGGCGAACGTGGAAAGATGCCCTCCGATACCTTCCGCCTCCATGTTGGCCTTGACGACCATCACGGCTGCGTTCCACCTGATGAAACGCCGGATGCGTTTCTCCAGGAACTCGTCTCCCGGGAACCAGGCCTGTTCTTCGGCCGGAATGGTGTTCACGTAAGGAGTGGAGACGGTGGCGGGATAACCGATCTGGAGTTGACGGGCCCGCTGCAAGAGGGAGCGAATGATGAAGTTCGCCCGGGGCTTGCCCCGCTCGTTGACTACCCACTCGAGCGAATCGAGCCACTCCTGGGTCTCTTCGGGATCGATGTCAGGGAGCTGGTTGAAGAACCCGTCGATCATCACGGGACAACGCCTCCTTTGAATGTTGCTGCCCTCTAACTCTATCCTTTCCGTCGGATGATTATGGCATCGATATCCCCCCGACCTGTGGAACGGTGAGCTGGGTGGAAACGCTTCACGCAGATAGCGGTCAACCATGAGCATCTGGCCTCTGGATCCTTCCGTAAGCCATCTAAACCATGGTTCATTCGGAGCTACTCCGGTACGGGTTCTGGAGGCTCAGCAGCGCCTGCGGGATCTGATGGAGGCGAACCCGACCCGCTTCATGCTCGACCACTACCAGCCTGCCCTGGATGCGGCGCGACGCCGAGTCGCCGACTTTGTGGGAGCCGATCCGGCCGGGTTGGCGTTCGTGAACAATGCAACCTCGGGAGTGAATGCGGTCCTGCATTCCCTTGAGCCCACTCTGCGGGCCGGAGATGAGCTGCTGATCACCAATCACGGTTATAACGCCTGCAACAACGCGGTCGCCGTTTGCGCGGCTCGGTCCGGCGCCCGCCTTGTCACCGCCTCCTTCCCCTTTCCCATCAGCGAGGCTCGTCAGGCAACGGAGGCGATTCTCGACAGGGTTACGACCCGCACCCGCCTGCTGCTGATCGACGCGGTAACCTCTCCCACCGCCCTCGTATTGCCGGTTCGGGAACTGGTATCCGCTCTGGAACCGGAGGTTGAGGTTCTGGTGGATGCAGCCCACGCCCCGGGGATGATCGACCTCGATGTTTCGAATCTCGGCGCCTCCTATGTCGTTGCCAACTGTCACAAGTGGATGTGCTCTCCGAAGGGGGCCGGGTTCCTGTACGTGCGGGAAGAACACCGTCCGAAGATCTATCCGGCGGTGATCAGCCATGGTTACAACAAAGGATGGCCCTCCACAGGAGGGCATATCCATGCGCAGTTCGATTGGACCGGTACCGACGATCCGACCGCTTGGTTAACCGTCCCGGATGCGCTCGATGCCGTGGGAGCGCTCCAGCCGGATGGATGGGATGGGGTCCGGCGTACCAACCGAAGCCTGTGCCTGGCGGCTCGCGATCTGCTGCTTGCTGCGCTTGATCTGGACGAGCCCGCTCCTGAGACGATGATCGGAGCGATTGCGTCGGTGCCGCTCCCGCCGTCGGAGGGTTCGGGGAGCGGGATATTCGATCCTCTAATGGTCGACCTCAGAGATCGGTGGGATATCGAATCCATCGTCTTCAACTGGCCCGGACCCGCCGGCCGGTTGCTCAGGATTTCGGCCCACCAGTACAACCGGATCGAGGAGTTCGAGCGGCTGGCTCAGGCCCTCCGAACTGAACTTGCCCGGTGATCGGAGCCGTGCATAGACGGGTGATGATCAGCGAATTCCGATGAAGAGGTCGTCCTCCCGGAACGGTACGTTGACCCGGGAGTAAAGGCGCTGGAAGGCTTCGACGCCGATGGTTGCGGGCACGTCCTGCTCGGGTACCTGGAGCATGAACCAGTCCTCCGGGATCTGGGTGCGATGAGCTCGCAGGGCCTTTACCTTGAGATCTACCCAAGGGGTTATATCGACCATGGTGGTGATGTCTTCATCCGGGGTGCCCCATCCTGCGGAGTTTTCGGCTTCCTCCCGGGTAATCTGCCCGGCTTCGAGGCGGGCCGCGGCTAGCGCCGCAGCCCGGGAGCGGGGCCAGGTGCTCATGTAGAGCTTGGTTACTCGCCATGGGGCCTCTCCATTTTCGAGGGGGAAGCGCACCATGTCATCCGCTCCGAAATAGGCGGCCATCCCTACCCTGTGGACCTGGATATGGTCGGGATGGCCGTAGCCCCCGAACGGATCGTATATGGTCAGTATTTCCGGCGTGTAATGCCGGAGCATCCGAACCAGCCGCCCGGTTGCCTCCATGAAGTCCGCCTGCCAGAAGCTATCCGGATGTTGGTTGGGCTCGGTTCCCATCATTCCGGAGTCCCGGTAGCCGAGGAAGTGATGGTTGGGCACTCCCAGGATGACCAACGCCTCGGCTATCTCGTCCGCCCTCATCTCGACTAGGCGGGGCCGGAGCGAATCGGGGTTTTCGTAGTTGTGGATCTCACCTTCGGCGCCGTCCGTGGCCGTGACCACCACCACCTGTTCGCCCGATTCGGCGTATTTTGCCAGCACCCCTCCGGTGGAGGTGATCTCATCGTCAGGATGGGCGTGGAAGGCGAACAATCCGGGCATGGCGTCTCCGGTGTGGTGATCAGCTTTTCGGACAGACAGGATAGATGAGTTCGCCGCACTCCCTGCCGGGTTTCGGATATCCGAGGATGGGAGGGTTCATGGACCTCATCCTCCGATGTAGCTCATCTCGACCTTGGGAAGACCGACGGTAGCTCCGGAGCGAATCTCCGAGTAGCGGTCTCGTCTCGCCTGCCAGATCGTACTCACCAGATCTACTATGTCGTCCTCGGTTCCATCTGATCGCAGTATCTTGCGGAGATCATGTCCGGTCCAGGCGAACAAACAGGTGTAGAGCATCCCTTCCGCCGAGACGCGCGCCCTTGTGCAGGTAGCGCAGAACGGCTGGGTCACGGATGTGATGAACCCGATCTCCCCCGCGCCATCCAGATACTGCCATCGCCTAGCGACCTCGCCCCGGTAGTTCGGGTCAACCGGTCGGATCGGGAAGGCCTCGTCGACGGCGTGGATCATCTCCGCGGCGGGAACGACGTCATCCATGCACCAACCGTTGGTGGCGCCGACGTCCATGTACTCGATGAATCGAAGAATATGGCCTGTACCTCGAAAGTGTCGCGCCATGTCCACCACACCATGATCGTTAACCCCCCGCTTGACTACCGCGTTCACCTTGACGGGTAGTCCGGCCGCGGCGGCCGCGTCGATCCCCTCGAGTACGGATGCGACCGGAAACCCCACATCGTTCATAGCCTTGAAGGTCGTGTCGTCGATCGAATCGAGGGATACTGTCATCCGGGACAGTCCGGCTTCCGCGAGAGCCGTTGCCTTACGCTGTAGTAGGGATGCGTTGGTGGTGAGGGTGACCTCGCAACCGGTTGAGTCCACCAGCATGGCGATCAGCCGCTCGATCCCTTTGCGGAGTAGCGGTTCCCCTCCGGTGAGCCTGATCTTGCGTACCCCCAGTCGTTCGAGAGCTCGCGCGATGGTCGTCAATTCTTCGAAGCTCAGCAGCAATTCACGTTTGAGGAATATGTAGTCACGAGTGAAGATCTCGGCGGGCATGCAGTAGCGGCACCTGAAGTTGCATCGGTCGGTTACCGATAGGCGAAGGTCTCGCAGCGGACGGCGCAGGGTGTCTCGGATGACTGTATCCATCTCTACAGGATACCGGCCTTTCCGGAAAGGCCTAACCGTTGGGAAGGCCGGCCCGGAGCCGGTACCCATCCAGGCTACCCGCTCCAACTGGAACCAAGTTGGTATCAGTGTTAATAAGATGTATATATCTGCTAAGTAGCTTATTATATAGGTATATGTTTCGAATACATTGCAGGGCAATTCGCTTCAGAGACCGCCGGCAGGCAAGACTCCCGGTCCGTGACGAATCCGATGGCGAGTTCGGCGGGACATCGGTGGAGTTCCTGGTAGCGATGGCAAGTGCTTTGCTCATCATGGTTTTCCTGTTCAACGCAGTCCTCATGTTGTATGCCAGATCGGTAATGCAACATGCTGCCGACGTGGGAGCGCGCAGCGCGGCCCGCTCCGGGGGGACGGAGGCTACCTGCGAAGCGATGGCGACCACCACTATCGAGTCACTCGCCGCGGTGTACGCCGACGATACCTCTGTGGGGTGCCGAAAGGAGCGAACGGCTACGTCGGCTACGGTCCTAGCGGAACTGGGTCCGGTATTCGGCGATATAGGTCCCCGCTGGCGCTTCACCATCCGCTCCACCGTCGCGACGGAGCCCTTTACGTGACCTCCGGCGTGTGCCGTTCCGCTCTGTGTCGCCAAGACGGCGCCGGAGCTGTCGAGTTGGTGGTAGGGACAGCGTTGCTGTTGTTTCCGGTGTCACTTCTCCTCTTGAGCTTGCCCCTTCTGGTGGAGTATCGGTCGATGGGTGACGCGGCAGCCCGAGAGGCTGTCCGGGCATGCGCCATCGCGGACGATCCACGGAGTGGAGAGACGATTTCCGAACGGATGGTTCAGCGGATCATCACAGAGAGGGGTCTTGTCCCCGAGAACGTAACTGTCGACGTCGATTGTGCCATCGCCTGGAGGCCGGGCGGGGTGGTAACCGCTTCGGTCTCATTTGAAGTACCGGCGTTGCGAATCGTGGGGATCGGTGACGTTGGGAGGATGACGATTCTCCGTACTTATGCCGAACGTATAGAACTCCACCGCAGTGAGCCGAGCCGGTGAAGAATGCCTATCTCGGCCGAGTACGAGCAGAGCATGGTTCCGTAACTGTGTGGATTCTGGGACTGGTGATGATCCTCTTTCTAGCGGGGGCCCTTGCCATGGACATGTGGCGGGTGGTTGCGTACCACGGAACGCTGGTCGGAATCGCCGACAAGGGCGCCGTTGCCGGGGCAGCCCAAGTAGATGTTGAGGAACTGTACGAGAATGTTGTCGTGCTGGTTCCCGACGGCGCCGAACGAGCGGCCGAGGACTTTGCTCGAATCCAGCCTCATTGGGAGGAGGGTTCCATGACGGTCCGAGCGTATGCAGACCGGTCACAGGTATCGGTGGAGGTGACCGGGATCGTTCAACTCGCCCTGCTCCGGATATTCGCGCCGTCCCAGGGGATTGTTCTGAACGTCCGCAGCCAGGCTTCCCCGACAGTCTTCGAATGACCGGTCCCGGCCTGTTCCGGAAAGGATGGAACGGGGCGATGCTCTGGCCGCCGGTAGTTTCTCTCCAACCGGCGGCCGGCAACCGGCAACTACGTTTCTTGGTCCGGGTTCTGTTCGATGTCGTCACTTGAGCGGCGTCTGATAAAGGTGAACAGGGGGCTCATCAGGGCCGCGCCGACGAGGATCACCACAGTGGGCAAAAACCACTGTGGGGTGGCGAACATCCATCCTCGTGTAGGGAAGGATATCCAGGCAGCCAGGAGGATCAGGATCGATCCGAGTAACAATGAGAATAATCTAAACGGGTGGCGTTTCATTTTTCACTCCTTCCCCACCACAATCACGCCCCCCCCCCCGACCTGAGCCGGAGGTTCGACGATCATTCGGGTGGCCGGTGTGGTTATCTGAATAGTCTGAATACGAGTCGGAGCCCCTCCGGTTTTCAGCGAACAGGTGGCACCTCCACTCCATACCTGCTCTCGTATGGTGAGTGTCGGATGCAGATGATTCCTGACCGTTCCTGATCGCAGGTGACGACCTCGATCTGTCCGATACCGACCTCGGCTTCTATTAACAGCTCCCCTTCAGGCCCATCCACGGTGGCAACAGCGTCAACTCCGAAACCGTTCCGGGTCCAGTCGTTGACCCTCAAGCTACCGATACCTACCTCGCCGTCCACCACGACAGACACATCGTCGGGGAGGTAAACCAGTACCTCCCCTATTCCCGCCTCGATTTCGGTAGCTACCGTCCGGCCGACGAAGTCGACCTCCCGTAGGTCGATTAGCAATGAGCCGACGTCCAAGTCGTATTGGTTGCGGATCTCCCCCACGGAAGTGATCCGATGTATGGAAGGCTTGGTGTCTATCCAGCCGCGCTCGAGCGAGAAGCGGCCGTCAATGACATCTGCCAGGGGTGAGAGGATGAGGAAAGGCGTTAGCAGGATTCCCGTGACGATCAAGCCTCCGGTACGGCCGAACCAGGCCCCGATAACCAGCCCTGCTCCGATGACTGCCACCAGTAAGGCCAGGTAGTGGCGGAAAAGGGGATGGAAACCGGGAATGACGGTATCGAGCAAGCCGAGGACGCCTAACGCCAGCACTGCGAATCCCAGCGTAACTCGACCGAGGTAGGAGGTCTCCCGTACCGGTGGAGGGGTTGTCGAGGACGATTCCGGTTCCTCTTGCTCGCTCTCGGTTGGGGGAGGTGCGGTCTGGGCCGATGAACCATCGGTATCCGCCTTGGAACGACCGTCGTCCGGTCCATGATCCCTCTGGCCCAAGTCGCCACGGTAGAGCATCACACCCACGCCGATCAGCACCACTGCCAGAGCTAGATCCACCTGGATGAGTCCGGTTCGGGAAGCCAGAATGATGACCGCCATGCCGACGAGACCCGCGCCCACCCATCGACGGGACTGGCCGGACCCTACCCAGCTTTGGACGATCGCCTCGGATTGGCCCTCGTTGGGGATCAGCAGCCAGCCGGCCACGTACAGGAGGGCTCCCAAGCCTCCTGCGAAGCAAAGCAGGAAGAAGACGATCCTTATTATCCAAACGGGTACTCCGAACCGCCCGCCCAGACCGGATGCCACCCCTGCCAGCCAGCGGCCTTCGAGAGGCCGGTGTAGTGATGTAGTTCTGTTGCTCATGTCTTAACTATCCTCCCCTACGGGCCTGGCGATGCCCGCGTAGTGTTCCTGTGATGTAGTTCTGTTGCTCATGTCTTAACTATCCTCGGTCCATCACGACTTGTCTATGGGGGATTACCCTGGATGATTCCTAACCCACCAGGGTTGGTTCAGGGGTTTTCCTAGTTGCCGGCCTCATCCACGCGGTGAGACAATGGCCGGTATGGAGAGTGGAGCAACTTCTCGTTTCCAGCGCATCGCCGGCAACATCTCGCGGAGGCGGAACGGCCGCCTTATCGCCGGAGTGGCCGGAGGTATAGCCGATCGGGTCGGTGTGGCCGACCTGTATGTTCGAGCCGGTTTCCTGGTACTAGCCCTCATCTGGGGCATCGGGGTGATCGTCTACGTAGGGTTGTGGGCGCTGACCCTTGACCGGATCGGGGATTCGGAACCTACCCGGAAGGAGGACGATCAGCGCAGAGCGGGATACCTGCTGGTATTCGTAGGGCTTCTACTGGTCTTACGCACGTTCGGGATATGGAGCGGTGATGGGCTGGTGTGGCCGGTCGCAGCCGTGATTATGGGCATCGCTTTCCTGATGGATCGGCGTGATATCGACCCGCGGTCCGCCATTCTGGCCCTCTTCGATCCGAACAGCGGACGTTTCCGGAGCCGGACGGTTATCGGGATACTGCTCCTGGTTGTCGGTCTGTCAATCCTCGGCGCTGCAGTGGGTAGGCAGGTCGAGACCGTCTTGCTGGCGGTCCTGGTTACCGGAGTAGGGATAGCGGTGCTGTTCGGGCCTTGGGTATGGAGGTTGGTCGCGGACCTGGGGGCCGAACGAAGTCGACGGATCCGTGAGGAGGAGCGTGCCGACATGGCCGCTCACCTACACGACTCCGTGTTGCAGACCCTGGCTCTGATTCAGCGGTCGGATGATCCGAGGCGGGTGGTCACCCTAGCCAGAGTTCAGGAACGAGAGTTACGGCACTGGCTTTACGATTCGACGCCGCCGGACAGCCCGGAACTCCTATCACGCGCCTTGCAGAAGGAGGTGGACCGGATCGAGAAGAACTTCGATGTCCCGATAGAGTTGGTGACGGTGGGTGACCTACCGGTGGACCGCCGGGTCCGGGCGATGGTGGCGGCGGCGGGTGAGGCGCTTACCAATGCCGCCCGACATTCGGGCGCCGAGCAGGTATCGATCTACTCAGAGGTGGAGGGAGCCTCGACCGATGTCTGGATCTCCGATCTCGGCGACGGTTTTGATGCCGGCGCGGTTGCAGAAGATCGGCGAGGTATCGCCGAATCGATCGTCGGTCGGATGCAAAGCCACGGTGGGACGGCCCGAATCATCTCAGAACCGGGAGAAGGTACCGAGGTGCATCTTCGGTTGGCCGGTGAAGCCGAATGATACGCGTGTTCGTCGTGGACGATCACCGGTTGTTCCTGTCGGGCGTTAAGGCGGAGTTGGCAGACCGGGGCGACATTACGGTGAACGGAACCGCCGAGGACGTGGATGAGGCTATCGCAGCCATCCGGCGGGATCCTCCCGATGTGGCGCTGGTTGACGTTCATATGCCCGGAGGCGGGGGCTTGGTCGTACTCGAGAACATCCGGGAGACCAACCCCGACGTGAAGTTCTTGGCGCTCTCCGTATCGGATGCGGCCGAGGATGTGATCGCCATGATTCGGGCGGGCGCCAGAGGGTACGTCACCAAGTCCATCAGACCAAACGAACTGGCCGATGCCATCAGGAGGGTGCAGGGAGGAGATGCGGTGTTCTCCCCCATGTTGGCCGGGTTCGTTCTGGACACCTTCGCATCCGGTGCTCCACCGCCTTCCGATCCGGAACTCGATCGGCTCACCGCTCGGGAGAAGGAGGTGCTGAGGCTCATTGCTCGGGGCTACCCCTACAAGCAGGTGGCCAAGAGGCTCTATATCAGCGTCAAGACCGTGGAATCCCATGTGTCGTCGGTGCTCCGGAAACTCCAACTGTCGAGTAGATACGAACTGGCGCGCTGGGCGAGCAACCGCCGCATCGTCTGACAGGTCCAACTCAACTCAAAGGATCCGACCAAGGTCCGGCTCCTTCATCATGGCCGGAGTCAGAGGGTCGTTCGCGACGGGCATTGAGAGCGTTGAGAATCAGTTCTCGGGTGACGGGCTTGGTGGATCGTAGGGTTAGGCAGTACTCGAGCGATTCGACGGGTAAATACACAGATGCCCAGATCGCCGCGTCCGGCCAAGGCCCGTTGAACATGCGTCCGGCCACGTACTCGCCGTCGTCCGGTAGCCGGAGCATGCCGGGATCGGGATGGTTCCAAAAGGACTTCCAGAACCTCTCAGGTATACGTCTCATGCTCGATACACATTGTAACGGTACCGGGGAGACTGGACTATTCCGGAAAACCCGGGTGGACTCAGACGTACCAATGGGATTAGTCCGTCCTGCGTATTATCTCCGGACGTTTCGATCGGGATATCCTGGGCCGCGGCCACTACCATGACGCCGATGCGTAGCTTCGACCTTTTGATCATCGGCGCCGGTTCCGGCAATTCGATAATCGGCCCCGAGCACGACGATTGGGATATCGCCATCGTCGAGCGTGACCGGTTTGGCGGCACCTGCCTGAACGTGGGCTGCATACCGTCCAAGATGTTCGTTTACGCCGCCGAGATAGCCGAGTTGGCGGCGGACGGAGAACGATTGGGGGTGCAAACCCATTTCGCAGGCGCCGACTGGCCCGCTATCCGTGACCGTATTTTCGGTCGGATCGATCCGCTCGCCGAGGGGGGCCGCCACTACCGGGAGACCCTTCCCAACGTAACGGTGTACTCCGGAACGGGACGCTTTGTGGGGCCCAAACAAATCGAAGTAGCCGGCGAAGTCATAACAGCGGAGCGGATAGTCTTGGCAGCCGGAGGGCGACCAACCGCTCCGCCGGTACCAGGTCTGGATGGGGCCGGTTACCACACCTCGGATACCGTCATGCGGCTTGCTGAACTACCCGAGCGGCTGCTGGTGATCGGCGCCGGTTACATAGCCGCCGAATTGGGTGGTGTCATCGGGGCGTTCGGCTCGAACGTAACCTTCCTGCTGAGAGGCGATACGTTCCTGCGCCGTGAGGATCACGACATATCGAGCCGTTTCACCGACGCCTACTCCAAGCGGTTCGACGTTCGCACCCACACGCGGCTGCTCGAGGTCCGCCGGGACCGAAACGAAGTTGTGATCAGCTTGCTCGACGAGGAGGGCCGCCAAACAGAGGTCAGAGGAGATGAGTTGCTGGTTGCAACGGGCCGCAGACCCAATTCCGACTGGCTTGACGCGATCGCGGGAGGAATCGAAGTCGACCGGCGTGGTCTGGTCCAAACCGATGAGCAACTCCGTACCAACGTGGAGGGGGTCTGGGCGTTAGGGGATATCACCAACCCGATACAGTTGAAACACGTCGCGAACCACGAGGCCCGGGTGGTTCGCCACAACGTCGCCAATCCGGATAACCCGATGACCGTCGATCACCGCTACATACCGCACGCAGTGTTCGGGTACCCGCAGATCGCAAGCGTGGGACTCACGGAGCGGGAGTGTATCCGTAGGGAGATTCCGTACGTGAGCCACGTTCAGCCTTATGGCGAGGCGGCGTACGGCTGGGCGATGGAGGATGTGGACAGCATTGCCAAGGTCATCGCCCACTCCGAAACCCGCCGACTTATAGGCGCCCACATCGTCGGGCCGCAGGCGCCTACCCTGATCCAGCAGTTGATTCAGGGAATGCACTTTGACCTGACGGTTGACCAGATGTCCCGTGGTCAGTACTACATCCATCCCGCTCTTCCCGAAGTGGTCGAACAGGCCCTCCTAGGACTCTGACCAGACGTCATAAGGGCTTGGATCTTGGCGATTGAGGATTCGGATCCTGAACGAACTCTGACCGGCATTTCAGCGAAGGGCTTGGGGTGAGCGTCAATTCACCGCTCGGCGCGATCCCGAGGTCGTTGGGTTATCCCGGTTGGGGACCCGTCCGGGCCCGGCGGCGGATGCGCCATCTCCTTAGAGCAGCCCTGACCACGGGCCGCTCCACCATCAATTCGAGGACCACCACCACTATCAGAACCGCGCCGGTGGCCAGGGTCAGTACGTAGAACGGGGCCCCTCCGAGGCTCAGCCCGCTGGTGATGAAGCGAAGGGTCAGCGTACCGATCGCGATTCCCGCTACCGAACCTTTACCTCCGAGGAGGCTGACCCCGCCGATCAGCGCGGCGGCGGCCGCCGGGAGGAGCAGCTGCTCGAAGGCGGCAGGTCCGGCGCTTCCCGACTTGATGGAGGTGAGCGCACCGGAGAGAGCCGCCATCGAACCGGACAGGGCAAAGGTCAACACGAGAGGACGGACCAGCGGAACGCCGGCCGCGGCCGCCTCTTGGCGGCCCCCACCAACCGCGTAGATCTCGCGACCCCAACGGGTGTACACGAGGAACAGCCCGACCAGGACGAACACCAGGATGGTGACCAGGCTGAACGGGGAGAAGATCCACAACTGGCGCCTCACCGTGTCGGCGATGTCGAGATTCTTCATCACCACCGTGTTCTCTCCAGAGATCATGAAGGCCAATCCCCGCAGTCCGATCAGCGTTCCGAGGGTGAAGACCAGGGAGTGGATCTTCAGGCGATGGATCAGGTATCCCTGGACGGCGCCGTAGGCGAGGCCGAAGACCGTCGATACGACCACCGCCACTATCAGGCCGAGATCCTCCACAAGCGACACCGCGATGATGCCCGACACCGCCGCCACCGACCCTACCGAGAGGTCGAGTTCACCGGCGATGATCGTGAGACCCACGGCGAGGGCGGCCAGTCCGAGCCAGGCGAAGCCTTCAAAAATCGTGAAGATATTGTTGGGTACCGCAAAGCGGCGGTCCGCTATCGCGAATACCGCGAACACTCCTACGAACAGAGCCAGCCGAGCCCAGACCATCGCCTCCACCCGAGCGGTGAGCCGTTTCATGCCAGCCTCCTCCGGTTGCGGATGAGGGTGAAGGCGCTGACGCTTACCAGGATCGCCAATCCGACGAAGAAGACACGGACCCCGAAGCTGAAGCCGCGCAGCACCATCAGGTTCTGGAGCGCGGCGATGAACACCGCTCCGAGAGCGGTGCGAGTGGCCGACCCCTCCCCGCCCTGGATCGCCGCTCCACCAACCAGAATGGCGGCGATTGCGTCGATGTCGACGCCGTCGAAGTGATCGAGTCGGCCCTGGCTGAACTGGGCGGCGGTGAATACGCCCGCCAGGGCCGCTCCCAGCGAAGAGACCAGGAAAACGTAGACGGTTACCCTTCCGGGCCGCAGTCCGGCTGTGGTGGCCGCCAACCGGTTGGCCCCCACCAGCGTGGCCTCGCGTCCGAATCGAGTCCGCGTGAGAACTACTGCGGTTACGATCGTTATCAAGATGAAGGCCCAGGTCTGGTTCGGTATTTCCAGTGGGCGGGAGGTTCCGATCCATTCTGCCGCGTCGGTTCCCGTTCGGACGGTCTTGTTGTCGGTGAGCCAAGCCACCATGCCGAATATGGCGGCCCCGACGGCGAGAGTCACCACGATCGGGTTGCCTCCCAAGGCAACGGCGCCACCCTGAACGACCCCGACGGCCGACGACAGCAGGATCACCGCGGTGACGGCTAGCCAGACCGGAAACCCCCAGCTGAGAAACGCGGCGAAGGAGATTGCCGACATGGCGGCAGTCTGCGAAACGGAGAGCGAGAAGAAACTACCGGCGATGGTGATCAGCGTCATGGTCACCGCCACTATTCCGATCAGAGCAGCCGATCGGACGATCGTCTGGAAGTTCCGGTAGGTGATGAACTCCGGGGTGGTGATCCATCCGACCACCCCCAGCACAAGCACCGCGCCGACCACGGCCAGCGGGACGACCATCGAAAGAGACGCGCCGGGTTCGTGCCGGGCCGAGCGCTTGCGCCCGATCATGACTCCGCTCCACGGGGGTGGGTGATCTCACGGATGAGAATCCGCGAATCGGTCTCGGCCCGGTCGCGATTGCTTACCTGAGCGCCACGGAAGTAGGTAACCACCGTATCGGCGATTCCCAGCACCTCCTGGGTGTCCGACGACGCGAACACGATACCCATGCCGTCGGAGGCTATGGATCGCAGGTGGCCGTAGATCTCAGCCCGCGCGCCCACGTCGACCCCTCTGGTCGGTTCGTCGACCAGCAGCACTTTGGGACGGGCGCCGGTCCACTTCCCCACCGCCACTTTCTGCTGGTTTCCTCCGCTCAAGCTTCCGGCGAGGGAGCCCAGCCGGGCGCGGTCGATGGTAAAGGTGCCGGCGATCCGGTCGCTCATCGTCCGCTCGGCTCGCCTGCGCAGCCAACCAGCCCTGGACACCAAGCCGAGGCTGGGGCAGGTGAGGTTCTCCACCACCGTTCGTTGCAGGAAGATGCCATCCCGTTTACGGTCTGCGGAGCTGTAACCGATCCCGCTTCTGATGGCCGCCGCCGGTGAATCCGAGGGAACCGGTTCCCCGGCCACTATCACGGTTCCCGACACCCGGGCTTCATGGCCGGAAATGGCCTTCAATGTGTCACTGGCGCCGCTGCCGAGCTGTCCGGCCAACCCGACGATCTCGCCCGAGCGAACGTCAAGCCGGATCGGCGAAGTCAACGCCCGGGTACGCAGATCCCTCACTTCCAGAACCATCTCGCCGAACTGATGGTCGACCCGTTCGGGGAACAGCGCCGTCAGGGCGCCTCCGAGCATCATAGAGATCAAGTCATCGAGCGAGATGTCTGCGGTGGCCACCGGAGGGTTGGATCGCCCGTCTCGAAATACGGTAACCCGATCGGCCAGCTCGAAGACCTCGTCAAGGCGGTGGGTCACGTAGATGATGGACCGGCCCTCGTACTGGAGGGACCGTACCACCGACTTAACCCTCTCGATTTCCCGGTCGGCCAAGGCCGCGGTCGGTTCGTCGAAGATCAGCACCCGAGCGTTCCTGGCCAGCAGGCGAGCCACCTCGATTAGTTGGCGTTCCGCGACCGTGAGCCGCTCGACCCGGATGAGCGGATCCAGGTCGCTCAGACCTACCTGTACGAGAAAGGGTGAGGCCGCCTCGGCCAGTGCCTTCGGGGCGGCATTCCACCCCCGCCTGGTGTCTCCCAGGAAGATGTTGTCGGCCACCGACAGGGTCGGTACCAGGGACAGTTCCTGCTGGACCACTGCGATGCCCGCCTGTTCCGACCGGGTGGCCCCACTGAATTCGACCTTTTCCCCGGCTAGCGCGATATGTCCGTCGTCGGGGGTGTACATGCCCGCGAGGATCTTCACCAGGGTGCTTTTTCCCGCCCCGTTCTCCCCCACCAAGGCCATCACCTCACCGGAATGCACCTCGAAATCGATCGAGTCGAGGGCCCTGATCGATCCGAAGGACTTCGAGACCGCTCGCATAAGGAGAAGTGGGTCGGCGGGTGTCATAGCTACCATCCCGGCCAACCGCTCCGGGACAGAACCTCGGCCGCGGCGTCGAACGACATCCGGGCCGCCTCCGAGGGATGCATGGCGGCTTGGCGGTCGGACAGGACCTCGACACCGATAAGGGGCCGAGCCCCGGTTCCTGCTAGATCGGCGAGGAAATCCAGGAGATTGAAGGCGCCCTCTCCCGGAAGCAGGCGATGCCTCGTAGTGTCCAGGATCATATCGTCCAACGGGGGACCTGCATCGTTCAACGCTACCGCCGATATTAGATGAGGGTCGATTGCCGCTAGCTGGCCTTGATGCGAAGGTCCCCGAAAGTAATGCCATGTGTCGAGGTCTATCCCCGCGTTGTCCCGTCCGGCCAACTCGATGATTGCGGAGGCGGTTTCGAGGTCCGGGATCGATGTCCAAGGCATGAACTCGATGGCCGCCTTCACTCCGAACTGCGCCAAGCGGTCACATACGGTCCCGAAGCGTTCCGCCACCAATTCGAGGGGTGGTCCCAGAGGGTAACGGACGTCCCCGACGTTCACATGGTTAGGGCGGAAGACTTTCGCCATGTGGTAGAGGTTTTCTGCTATCGCCGCCGGGATTTCGGCGTCATCGTCGTCGTACATCCAGTCGAATAGAAACTCGATCTCCGCCACTTCCATACCGTACCGATCAAGGGTCTCGATGAGATCCTTGTCGGTCACGCCGGAGGCTCGCATGCCGGAGTAATCGGCCTCGCCCAACCCGATGGATCGATACCCGGCTGCGGCGGCCGCCTCCACCCTGACCTCGAAAGGCCAAGGTGACTTGGTCCCGTACCCGGCGCCGACCGGCGAACCGGCGATCGTGAAGTGACCGGCGAACAGATCGAATCGGGAGATGGACTCACTAGGTGTGTTCAAGGTTCGTTGCCTGCTTGCACCGGCGGCCGAAGCTTCGGCGGATGGAACGCGCCGCAACACGGACCTCGGTTCACGAACCACGAAGTAATCAGTCCAGCCATTCCTCCCCGGCGAGCCAAGCCTCCATTCCGGGACGGCGGCCGGCTTCGATGAACTCCAGGCGGGTCCCGTACAGCTCTTGCGGGGATGTGTAGGTGGCCAGGATGGAATCGTCAGGCATGTACTGCGTGGCTTCGTTCTTCAAACCGAGGCCGGCAAGCCGATCGATCAAGGTCTCCGGATCGGGTTCCCACAGTCCGATGTGATGAAGGCCTTCCTGCTCGCGCCCGTAGAGACCGTCGCTGTCCTGCGATTCGAGCAATTCGAGGTAGGGGGGACCCTCAATTGACCAAGTGATACGAAGATCGAGTTGCTCGACTCTCGACTTCTGTTCGAACCGGTCGACGTGGGCGATCGCCGGATCCTTGAAGGTGAGTCCGAGAACATCGGCGAAACGTTCGGTCGCCTCGTCGAGATCGGGCACCAGGACGCCCACATGAAAGAGGTTGGTCGCCGTCATCGCCGTGTGCTATCTGTCATGACATACCTCTCGTCGCGCCCGTCTGCGTTCTCGTGGAGGTCTCGGGAACCTCCACTCAGGAGATGGCGGGACGGCGACGCCAGTGGCTCGCCGTCCCGCCGAATGCTTGGTATGGGTCCTAGGAGGGTGCTGAGAAACCCCGTACAAAGGGGTTCACCGCTAAGCCGCAACTCCCTGACCAGGCGGTTTGCTGGCCACCGAACCCCGCAAGATTCGTTTTTCAGCACTCTCCTAGTAAACGCAGAGATCCGCGACGCTGAAGCCTTCCACCTTTACGCTCTCGATCTCGTTCACTCCCGGCGTGTAGGCGGGGCTGCGCACGGGCGGGTTGGGAATGAAGTTGTTGAAGCTCTCCAGACTGCCGTTGCTTAGGAACTCGTGGAGGGTATTCACGCTGAAGACCCCCTCGAGCCGGGCAGCTTGCAGACCGGTGGCGAACTCCGTTCCGTCGACCAGATGGTCCAGGTTCCCGTGGCAGGTACCACCGACGACCATCACATCCTCGCCGGGACTATAACCCTCTTCCTCTAGGGCCTGGATGACACCTTCAGCCAGCGCCGAGTTGTGGGCATAGACCAGATCGATGCCCACATTGCGGTGAGCTGCAATCAACTGCTTGGCGCCGTCGTATCCTTCGGCGGGGTTGAAGCCGACATCTACCTCGCCTAGGACACTGACGTTGGCGCGGGCCAGGATCGGCAGCGCGGCGCTGGATCGATCGAGACCGGCCTGGTAGCCGGCCACGAACCCGATGACGATGGCGTGGCCGCCGGCGCCGTGGAGCGGCACCCCGTTGGCAACCATGTGATCGCGGGCCTCGATGAGGAGGTTGGCGGCGACTTCGCCGTTGAGCCTGTCGTTCACCCCCGCGTAGCCGACCACGAAGTCCTCGGATCCGGGGAACGGAAGCTGGTTGGTCTGGATAACCGGAACTCCGGTGTCCGCCAGAGCTCGCAAAGACGCTACCCCCGCCTCGTTGTCGGAGGGCCACCACGCATAGGCGACCACATCATCGTCGGCCGTTCCCAGTTGCTGCTGCACCTGCGTGTCCTGTTCGGCCTGATCGAAGTTGTTCTCGATGACCACCAGGTTGTATCCCAGCGACGTGGCCGTTTCCTGGGCGCCGCGAGCCCATTCGGCGATGTAAGTGTTGGTCGTCGTGGGAATGAAGGCGACGATGGTACCGCCTTCGGTGCTTTCGTCCTCGCTTGCACAACTGGACGCCACAAGCGCCATTGTCAACAGCGCGGCCATAGCGGCCAGATTTCGCCTACTCCGCATTTCCGGATCCCTTCGTTGCGATCTGTTCCACCTTCATTGACAGGCTGCCGACCAGAAACACGGCGCCGATCCTGTGGACAACTCAAGAAATCCTACATCGGAGGGGCTGGGCTTGGCGGGGAAACTCGGCAATTCCTACCCTTCGTGATCGAGACAACCCACCGCCGGAGCAGGTCGTGTTTCAGTACTCGTTGGCAACCATCAACTCCTCGGCCGGGAAGAGCGTAACCACCTTCGGTCCCTCGGCCGTACATACCACTTGTTCCTCGATCCGCGCCGCCGACCGGCCATCGGCCGCGGGGCAGAACGTCTCGAGTGCGAAGAACATGCCTTCCTTCAGTTCGATCGGGGTATCGATAGAGTTGAGGCGGCTGATCACCGGCCGTTCGTGTACCGCCAAGCCGACGCCGTGGCCGAACTGAAGCCCGAAGGCCTCCATCTCGTCAGGAAAACCGAACTCCTCCGCCTTTGGCCATGACCGGGCAATCTCATCAGTGGTGGTACCGGGCTTCACTAGGGCGATCGCGGCGTCGATCCACTCCCGAGCCTTCTTGTATGCGTCACGCTGGGCGTGCGTCGCCCTTCCCACTACAAATGTTCGGTAGTAGCAGGTTCGGTAGCCGTTATGGGCCTGGATGATGTCGAAGTAGGCGGTATCGCCGGGGCGGATGAGCCGATCTGAAAAGACATGCGGATGGGGGCTGCATCGTTCCCCCGCAATCGAATTGACGGCCTCCACGTGTTCCGAGCCCATCTCGTACAGGCGTTTGTTGGCCAGCGCCACTATGTCCGACTCGCGAACACCGGGTTTTAGCGCCTCGAATATGTCCTGGTAGACCCCGTCTACCATCGCCGAGGCCTGGGTGAGTAGGACGATCTCGTCCGAACTCTTGATCTCCCGCGCAGCCAGCATGGTCTGCTGGCCGTTCCTGACCTCGATCCCGGCCCTTGCAAGTTCGAGGAACATCTCCGACTCGGCCATGTCGACGCCGACGGGCATCCCGGCCACTCCTTCATCGCGGAGAACCTCGCTTATCTCCCGGACCGCTCTCGTCACCAGCCCGGTCTCGGGACCGATCGAACCTGCCAGACCGGTGTTGCCTCCCACCGATTGTTCGGGTACCAGCCAGGGGGCCTGTTGCTTGTGGACTCGGGCGGCGGATCCGAAATCCCAGATCCAAGGTTCGCCGGTCCGGGTGAGCAACGCCCAACGTTCCATTTTGTTGAACGCCCAGTAACCGATGTGGGTAGCGGTCAGGTAGCGGATGTTCGCGGTATCGAAGACCAGGAGAGCTCCGAGGTCGGACTCCTCAAGCGCCTTCCGCGCTTGTGACAGCCGATAGGTACGAAGCCGGTCGAAGTCAACCCGTTGCTCCCAGTCCACGCCCATCACTCCGGGGGCAGGGGTGGTGGCTACCGGGAACTCGACCGCACGCTCGGTGTTTTCCATACAGTACCTTTCGATTCGAGGCTAATAGAGGCTAATAAAGGACGGGCCCCGAAGCTGGACGGGTCTCGGAGGCCCGAGGGTCGACGAGGGTCTTGATCCGCTTCGGCGTTCCCCCCGCCATCGGTTCGAGCCCGTCGGACACCATCAACTCGAGGGGAAGAGCAACAGGCGCGACGTCGGACCATCCGCCGGACCGTGCCGCGACGAGACGGGCCGCCTCGGAGAAGTCCTCTTCAAACACATGGGCATTGCTTCCGACCAATCGAAGTTCCCGGAGGGTCAGGGAGCGAACGTCAACCGGAACCGGCGCCGTTCCGAGCCCGATAGCGACCACCCGACCACGCCGCTCGACCACCTCCAGAGCCGCTCCTAAGACGGATGGCGCCCCGGTGACCTCGTAGACCGCCGTTACGGGACCGCCCATCGCCTCGATGATCCGGGGGGCGAGCGGCTCGCTCCGGCGGACTAGGATCGTCTCGGCGGCGCCCAACGACCGGGCAACCACCAGCCGCTGCGGGTCGAGATCGACCGCCAGCACCCGGGCGCCGGAGCAAGCCGCTGCGTAGACAAGGAACGCTCCCACCCCTCCCACGCCGATGACCGCCACCGGGTCACCCCGGGAGGCATGTCCCTGCCGGTAGGAGTGGAGTCCGATGGACATCGGCTGCACCAGCGCGGCGAGGTCGTCGTTCAACCCCAGATCCCCGACGTCCAGACAGATCGCCGCCGGAACGGCCACGTACTCGGCCAGCGCTCCGTGCCGTTGCAGGCCCAGCGTGAAGTACTCATCGCAAAAGTTGGTGACTCCGTCACGGCAGCGTTTGCAGTTTCCGCAGGACACCCCGGCGCCGCTCGCTACCAGAGCGCCGTCCGGGAACCCGTCAACCCCGGGACCCCGACCCACCACCCGCCCGCCGAACTCGTGGCCGGGAATCAGCGGTCCTCCGTGGCCGGACCGCTCGTTAGGTGTCGTCAGGGGAAACATCAACGGTCCGTGATCCCACTCGGAGGCGTCGGTGCCGCAGATTCCCGCCGCATGTACTTCGAGGAGGAGTTCGCCGGGACCCGGCGTCGGGATCGCCATCTCCTCGATCCTGATGTCGCGGGCGCCGTGATAGACGGCGGCTCGCATCGTATCCATCAGCCGAATGGCTTTCCGGGGGCGGAGCGGGCTAGAAGGGCGCTCAGAAGAAGACCTGTTCCCCGCCGGTCAGGTTAAGGCTCGCTCCGGTGGTGAACTTCGCGTCTTCCGACGCCAGGAAGGCGGCCATCGCCCCGATGTCATCGGCTGTTCCGAGTCGTTTCATCGGGATGGTGGCGATGTGGTCGGCGAGCAGGTCATCCCTTTCCCGACCGGCCATCTGCGCCGCCATCCCGAACCCGGTCTTGGTCATGTCCGTAAACATGGTGCCGGGACAGATAGCGTTGACAGTGATGTCATATGGCGCTAGCTCCAGGGCCATCACCTGGGTCAGGCCCACCACCGCGAACTTTGAAACCGAGTATATTCCCCAGCCCGGCCAGGCCACCTTTCCGGTTTGTGAAGCCGTGTTGATGATCCGCCCCCACCTGTTCTCTTTCATGATGTGGGCCGCCGCCCTCGAACAATTGATGACGCCCCTGATGTTCACGGCGAACACACGGTCGATCACCTCTTCGGACGTGTCGATGACCTCGGCGATCGGCTGGGCCACGCCCGCATTGTTGGCAAGGATGTCGATCCGGCCGTACTCTTCGGCTACCGAACCGAATACCTCGTCGACGTGACCGGGGTCGGTCACGTCGAGATGGACGGCCCGCGGAGATGCTCCGGAGGGGGCGGAGGGAAGCGATGCGGCTGCCTCCGAAGCGTCGAGGATGTCCGCACATATGACGGCGGCGCCTTCTGAGGCGAGTCGGCGGGCGATTCCCTCTCCTAGCCCACGCGATGATCCCGTTACGATCGCCACCTTGTCGTCGAGCCGACCCATATCCGAACCTCCTTTGCATCCGCGCCGCCCGGAGTGATTCACCGGGGCACGACCATGACCCACCGACATTCTATCCGCACCGCAGCGTGGCGGTCCGGAACAAGGGTTAGCTGCCCGGTCCTCGCCAAGGAGAGTGCTGAGAAACCCCTCGCTGGTACGGCGCCCGATGCCGGACTTCCTGGTCAGTGGACGTAGGGCCAACAGAAAGCCCGTTTCGAGCCCCGGATGAAGCAACCGTTCCGTCCGAACTCGGCCTCGACGATTACGAACGACGCGCTTGATCGTTAGTCGCTCGGCTCGTTCATAAGCGTGGCCTGGTCAGCCAGTACGGTCACGGTGTTGTCGATGATCTGGAGGAACCCTCCCCCCACCTCGACGCGGACGCGTTCCGCTTGCGTCTGGATCTGAACCGTCCCGGTGGCTAGCGCAGCCATGAGAGGTTCGTGATGGGCTAGTACGCCGATCTCGCCGTCCACAGTTCGAGCTACGACGAAACCGGCCTCCCCCGACCATAGGACGGCTTCGGGCGAGACCACATCCACCCGCATCAAGGTGGTGGCTGTGACCACTAGGCGGCCGCTCCTTGGATCTCCCGTGCCTTGCGCATAGCGTCCTCTGCGCCGCCGACCATGTAGAAGGCTTGTTCAGGTAGGTGGTCCAGCTCACCGTCGAGGACCATCTTGAACGAGGTGATCGTATCGTCCAGGGGTGTGTAGATACCGGGTTGGCCGGTGAACTGTTCGGCCACAAACATCGGTTGGGACAGGAAACGTTGGATACGGCGGGCCCGGGCCACCAGCAACTTGTCCTCCTCGGAGAGTTCGTCGACTCCGAGGATGGCGATGATGTCCTGCAGATCCTTATACCGCTGCAGAACCCGCTGGACCGCGGTGGCCACGTCATAATGAGCTTTCCCTACGATCTGCGGGTCGAGCGCGCGGCTTGTCGAATCCAGCGGATCAACGGCCGGGTAGATCCCGAGCGCGGTCAATGACCTCTCTAGCACAGTGGTGGCGTCGAGGTGGGCGAATGCAGTGTGAGGAGCCGGATCCGTGATGTCGTCGGCAGGAACGTACACCGCCTGCATCGAGGTGATCGACCGACCCTTCAAGGAGGTGATCCGTTCTTGGAGGACACCCATCTCACCTGCCAGGGTAGGTTGGTACCCGACCGCGGAAGGCATGCGCTCCAGAAGCACCGATACTTCCGACCCGGCTTGGGTAAAGCGAAAGATGTTGTCGATGAACAGCAGTACGTCCTGGCGTTGCACATCGCGGAAGTATTCGGCCATGGTCAATGCCGACAGAGCTACCCGCAGGCGGACCCCGGGTGGCTCGTCCATCTGTCCGAAGACCAATGCCGCCTGGTTGATGACCCCTGTCTCCGACATCTCTAGGAACAGGTCGTTGCCTTCCCTGGTCCGCTCCCCGACTCCTGCGAACACCGACACGCCGTCGTGCTGGGTGGCTACCCGGTTGATCATTTCCTGGATCAACACCGTCTTGCCGACTCCCGCTCCTCCGAACAGGCCGACTTTCCCGCCCCGGAGGTAGGGGCAGATCAGATCAAGCACTTTGATACCGGTCTCGAAAACGTCCTTGGTCGGTTCGACATCCTCGAACGGCGGAGCCTGTCGGTGGATAGGCCAACGTTCGCCGGAGAACTCGATATCGGGCGCGTCAAGGGAGTCGCCCCACATGTTGAAGATATGGCCAAGGGTTTGGTCACCTACCGGGACCGAGATGGGCGCGCCGGTGTTGTGCACTTCCGCACCCCTGACCAGACCGTCTGTGGAAGCCATAGCTACAGCCCTCACTCGACTCCGGCCCAGGTGCTGGGCTACCTCCGCGATTATCGACCTGCGTTCCCCCTCGACTTCAAAGTCGATCCGGAGTGCGTGGAGGATTTCGGGAAGGCCATCCCGTGGGAACTCCACATCCACCACCGGTCCGGCAACTTTGCGGATCCATCCTACGCTGATCGTTTCTGCCATTTGTTCTCCAGTTTCAACCCGCGGACAGCGCCTGAGCACCAGCCACGATCTCGGCTATTTCTGTGGTGATCTCGGTCTGGCGAGCCTGATTGGCCGTGCGTCTCAGTACCTTGATCAAATCGTCTGCGTTTTCTGTCGCTGCTTTCATGGCCCGTCGCCGACTGGCGTGTTCGGAAGCCGAACTTTCCAGTAACTGCCCGTACAAGGCGGATTCCACGTACCGGGGTAGCAGCCTTCCCAGTATCACCGCCGGATCCGGTTCGTACTCGTAGCTGACCGTACGGCCGTCCTCTTCAGTACTTCCCTGCGCTCCCGAAGGTGGGGTGACCGGTAGCAACTCAACCCGGGTCGGTACATACGAGAGCGCCGACCGGTACACCGTATAGAAGACCTCCACCGCATCGACATTGCCGGATTCGTATTCCTCCATCAGGGCGATACCTATCGCGCGGGCGTCCCCGTACGTGGGTTGATCGGTGACCCCGAAGAAGTTGTGGGCGATCTCGTAGCGGCGGAATGAGAAGTAGGTATCAGCCTTTTTCCCTACCGCGTACAGACGAACCGGTACGCCCTCTGCGCGCAGCGCGATCATGCGTGCCTCCGCCATCCTCATGACTGACGAGTTGTAGGCGCCGGCCAGCCCTCGATCGGAAGTGACCACGAGAATACCCATCGTGGCGATCTCACGACGATCGAGCAGCGGATGACCGACGTCGCCGGAGGCTCGTCCCACCTTCCGGATCACATCGGTCATCTTCTCCGCATACGGTCGCGCCGCGCTGACTCGCTGGCGGGCTTTGACTATTCGTGATGCGGCGATCAACTCCATTGCACGGGTGATCTTCTTGGTGGATTCGACGCTGCGGATCCTCCGCCGTATGGCTCGGAGTTCGGCGCTGGCCATTGTGGAGCGCTACTCCCCTCCCCCGAAGGATTCCTTGAAAGCGGCGACGGCGCCATCGAGGTCATCGCCCTCCGGAAGGCTGCCGGTAAGCCTCATACCTTCAAGAACATGAGAATGCCTGACCCGGACGAAGTCGCGCAGTTCGTGTTCGGCTCGATCGATGTCCGCCAAGGCTATGTCGTCGAAATGGCCCTTGGAGACCGCGTAGATGACCAGCACCTGCTCTTCAACCGGGACCGGATCGTATTGGGGCTGCTTCAGGATCTCGACCACCCGGCGGCCTCGCTCCAACTGGGCCAGCGACACCGCGTCCAGTTCCGAACCGAACTCTGCGAATGCCTCTAGTTCGCGGTACTGGGCGAGATTCAGACGTAGCGTTCCCGCCACCTTCTTCATCGCTTTGGTCTGGGCGTTGCCACCGACCCGGGAGACCGAAATGCCGGCATTGATGGCCGGACGGATACCTGAGAAGAACAGGTCGGTCTCCAGGAAGATCTGCCCGTCGGTGATCGAGATCACGTTGGTGGGGATGTAGGCCGACACGTCGTTGGCCTTGGTCTCGATCAAGGGCAAACCGGTCAGACTTCCACCGCCCAGCTCGTCCGAGAGCTTGGCGCAACGTTCCAGAAGCCGGCTGTGCAGATAGAAGACATCTCCGGGGAAGGCTTCCCGTCCGGGGGGACGCCGCAGAAGCAGCGAGATCTCCCGGTAGGCCACCGCTTGCTTGGTGAGGTCATCGAAGATAACCAGGGCATGCTCGCCGTTGTACATCCAGTGTTGCCCGATCGCGGAACCGGCGTATGGTGCGTACATCTGCATGGCGGGGGGCGCGGAGGCCGCGGCGGTCACTACCACCGTGTACTCCATGGCGCCCGCTTCCTCCAGGGAGGCCACCACCTCCGCCACTGTGGAAGCGCGCTGTCCGACCGCCACGTAAATGCACTTGACCTGGTCGGGCGTTCCAAGGAACTGTTTCTGGTTGATGATCGTGTCTACCACGATGGCGGTCTTGCCGGTCTGGCGGTCGCCGATGATCAGCTGACGCTGGCCCTTCCCGATCGGGGTCATGGAGTCGATGGCCTTGATGCCGGTCTGGAGCGGTTCGTGAACCGGTTTGCGTTGCACAACCGACGGTGCTTGGACCTCAAGCAGCCGACGGGGATTCCGGGGGATGTCACCCTTGCCGTCCAGGGGTTGGCCGACCGGATTGATGACCCGGCCCAGCAAGGCGTCCCCGACCGGAACGGAGAGGACCCGCCCGGTTTGATGGACCGGATCCCCTTCTTCGATATGGGAAGCTTCATCCATCAGCACGACGCCCAAGTCCTGTTCGTCAAGATTGAGTGTCACACCCAGCAGGCCTCCCGGGAACTCGAGCAATTCCGAGGCTGCGGCGTGAGGCAGGCCGGAAACACGGGCGACGCCATCGGCTATCGAGGTCACATACCCGACTGTTTCCTGCTCGAGACTGGGCGACCAGTCGTCGACGTGCCTGCGAAGGGCGGCGGTGATGTCATCGGGGCTAAAGGTCAACTGAGCCATCGATCCTCTCCTACGTTTCGGGGTGAACCTGCCGGGGTCATCCTGTCACCCCTTCTCGCATCTGTTCGAGGCGTTTCCTTACCGAACCGTCGATCACGGTGTCTCCGACCCTCGTGATCAGACCGCCCAGGATGGATTCGTCTACCACCACCCGCACCTCAACCTGGTTACCGATACGGTTGGCCAATCCTTTCGCCAACCGGTCGACCGTGGGATTATCCAGCGGGATGGCGCTTCTTACTTCAGCAACCGATCGGTTTCGTTCGGCCGCCGACCGAGCTGTCAATGCGTCAGCTATGTCCGCTAGGTCGCCGCCCCTACCCAGGCCGATGGCGAAGCTCACGAACGCAGTGGTGAGGCGGTGGGCGCGTCCTGCCATCAGGTCGTCGATCACGGCTTGCTTACGTTCCATGGGAAGTCGGTGGTCGCCTAGGGCCTTGTTCAGATCGTCGGTTTCTTCGAGGGCTCGCGCCACGCGAAACAACTCGTTCTCGACCCGTTCCAAGACGCCTTCTCCCCTGGCCAACTCGAAAATGGCCGCCGCGTAACTCCGGGTCCTCTTACCCGCCATCTAGTTACCCGACTCCAATTCGGCCAGGTAACTGTTGACCAGACCCAACTGGGTCTCGCGGTCCAGGTTCCTTTCCACTACCTTCGCCGCAAGGTCGATCGACAGGTTGGCCACTTGCGATCGAGCCGCGTCCAAGGCTCGCTGGGCTTCGGCCTCTGCTTCGGCGCGTGCCCTGGCGATGATGTCATCCGCCTCCTGCTGTGCTCTGGATACGGTTTCCGCCCTGACCTTCTCCGCGGCTTGACGAGCCTCGTCGACGATCCGGGCGGCTTTATCCTTGGCGCCGGCCAACCTCTCCCTATATTGCGTGGCGAGGTCCTCGGCCTCGGCGCGCTGTTGCTCTGCTGCTTCGAGTCGAGAACGTTCGGCTTCCTGGCGGCGTGCCAGAGTAGAGCTCAGGGTAGGTCCGACCCATAGCCAGATGAAGAAGAATATGATGGCGAAGGCGATGATCCCGGCGATCAACTCCGAGGTTTCGGGTAAGAGGAGGTCGATGCCTCCGCCCGCTTCCTCCGCCGCGAGAATCAAGGGCGGCGCGACCGCCGACTTCCGTATATAGGGGAATCGCATCAGCCGATAAAGAACAGCACGAAGCCGATCAGAGCCAGAGCTTCGGTGAAGGCGATACCCAGGAACATGGTCGTCCGTACCGTCCCCTCCATCTCCGGCTGGCGCACCATTGCGGTGATGGCATTACCCACCACGATGCCTATACCGATGCCGGGGCCCACGGCTGCCAGGCCGTAGCCGACTAGGTTGAGACTCCCGCTGATCTCGCCGGTGAGTCCTGCCTGGGCTAGCGAGAGAGCCCCGAGCGTTACCGCAAGAACTGCGTCCATCCTTTGTTCTCCCTTTCTGGTTGTATGTCCGAATCCAGTTTGTTATGCAACTTTTAGTGGGCCGGCTCCAGCGATGTCTGGATGTACACCGCTGACAGGAGCGTGAAGATATAGGCCTGCAGGATCGCCACCACCACCTCGAAGACGAATATCGCCAGCCCGAAAGCGAACCAGACCACTCCTATCCCGGCCTTTACCCCGATATCTCCGATGCTGCTGACGAATATGACCCCGGAGACAAGCAGCAACGTGAGCATAAGGTGTCCGGCGACCATGTTCGCAAAGAGCCGGACCGCCAGCGTGATCGGTCGGAGCACGAAGATGGACACCAATTCGATGATGCCTACCAGCCACCTGAGAGCTATCGGAACCGACTTCGGCCAGATGGCGTCGATGAAGTAGTGCTTGAAGCCGTTCTTGGCGAATCCGACCACCACGAAAACTATCCATGTGATGATGGCTAGGAAGGCCGGCAACGCCATCCGGGAGGTGATCGGGAAGTTCACCAGCGGAGTGATCTCGAACAGGTTCCCGACCAGAAGGAAGAAAAAGAGGGATAGCAGGTAGGGAAGGTATTTGGCGGCGTGCTCCGCTCCGATCACGCCCTTGGCGATATCATCGCGGACGAAGCCGATCAGGCTCTCCATGACGATCTCGAACTTCGAGGGAACCAACTGCCGGCGGCGAAGGCCGAAGAACAGCACCCCGAGCACGATGAACATGGCCGCGAAGATCAGAAATACGGTACGGGTGAAGTTGAATCCGCCGATCGAGAACAGAGGGTTTGTGAACTCGAACAACTCGTTGACGTTCGTCGGGGCGCAGATCACCGCACCCTGAACATCGCATTCTGCTATCGCCAGAATCATCAAGTCACCCACGCGCCCACTAACTCCTTCCCCTGTTCTTTCCAAGCGCTGCCGCCTCTAGGAGCAGCAAAGCGATATAGGTTGCGATCACGGCCAGCCCGAGGGCTGCCCGGTCCACGTCGAGTAGAGCGATGACCGCCAGCATCGTTACGACCGTCAGGCCGAGACGAACTATAAACCCGAAGAGGGCACCGGCATGGTAGGCCCCGAGCGAGATCCTAGCCAACCGGGACATCATCGCGCCGCTCAGCAGATAGTAACCGGCCACGATTGTCACTCCAATGGCAGCGGCCAGCATGCCTTCCAGACCCCTGGCGATCCCGAATACCAGCAGAAGTATCGGGCCGACCACTACCACCCTTCGCACGATCGATCGGGCCATCAGCAACTCCGCAGGTGGGCGGCCGGCGATGTAGTTCTCCACTTCGGAGCGTTGAAGACCTTGGCTCAAGTCGGTCTCAGGCGACATCTACCGGCTGCTTTCCCGTCGGGGTGGTCACACTCTTCCACATCCGGTGGAAGCCGGTGAACGCACCGGCGATTATTCCGGCGATCAGCAGCCAAGGATCGGTTTCGAGCCATCTGTCGGCCAGCCATCCCAGCAACGTGCCGGCCATGATCGAACCGAAAAACGATCCGCCGGCTATCCAGCCATCCGCCACGGCCGCAACCGCCCCTTCATAAGCTGCTGCGAGGGCCTGTTGCGAGGCGGAGGATCGGGTAGGATCGATAGGGCCGATCGGATCGGTCATTTCGAGGAGAGCCTACCACTGTTTGTGAATTGATTCACAAACTTGCCTTGGACGAGTCCGGGGGGATCGAGCCGAGACTCACGCATGACCCGAGAAGTCGGGCGGATAGGGCGAGAAGGTGGTCGCAAGCTCGGTAACCTCGCCCTGAAGCGAAGCTAAACGGTCCCGGTCGGTCCGATATTTCAAGGTTGATGTAATCAAATCAGCAACCTGTCGAGCCTCCGGCTCTTTCATACCGCAGGTAGTGATTCCAGGGGTTCCGATCCGGAGCCCGCTGGTGATGAAGGGCGGACGGGGATCGAAGGGGATTCCGTTACGGTTGAGCGTGATTCCGATCGAATCGAGCAAGGTTGCCGCTTCCTTGCCGGTCAAGTCGTCGTCTACGGATCTCATATCGAGCAGAAGCAGGTGGTTGTCGGTGCCGCCTGATACGACCCGTACCCCGCGGGCCTCGAACGCATCCGCCATTGCCGATGCGTTGGCGACGATTTGTGCTGCGTAGTCCTGGAATGCCGAGGTGGAGGCTTCGTGGAAGCAGACCGCTTTGCCGGCGATCTGGCTGATGATCGGTCCACCTTGCATGTCAGGGAATACGGACTTGTTGAGAGCCGCTCCGTAGCCCTCCTTGGCCAGAATCATCCCTCCTCTCGGTCCCCTGAGCGCTTTATGGGTGGTAGCGGTGACGATGTCAGCGATCGGAGTCGGGTTGGGCATGGATTTCCCCGCTACCAGCCCGATGAAGTGGGCCGCATCCACCATGAAGATGGCGCCGATCTCGTCGGCGATGGAGCGGAACCCTTCGTAGTCGAGGTGTCTTGAGTAAGCCGAATACCCGGCCAGCACTATCTTGGGTCGGTGCTCCAGGGCCTTGGCCCGCACCTCATCCATGTCGATCATTTCGGTCTGGCGATCGACACCGTAGGCGATGAATCTATACAGGCGCCCGGAGAAGTTGACCGGAGATCCGTGCGTCAGGTGCCCGCCCTCGGCCAGGCTCAGGCCGAGTACCGTATCCCCCGGTTTCAGATGAGCGAAGTAGACACCCATGTTGGCCTGGGCGCCGGAGTGGGGCTGTAGGTTGACGTACTCGGCGCCGAATAGCGCTTTCGCCCGGTCTATGGCCAAGCTCTCCAGCTTGTCCACGAATTCGCATCCCTCGTAGTAGCGACGGCCCGGATATCCCTCCGCGTACTTGTTGGTGTAAACGGATCCACATGCCTGCATAACCGCCGGAGAAGCGAAGTTTTCGGAAGCGATCAGGTGAATGTGGGTGTTCTGCCGCTGCAGGTCCGCCTTGATAAGGTCGGAAACCGCGGGATCAACGGTCTCTATCGGTTGCATTTCGGTCATACCGGTGTCCTCCGTTGTCGTGGTCGACGGTACAGCTATCCGGGGTCACTCTTCCGTCCCGTGTTCCGGGCGTCTCCGCCGGCGCCAAAAGATACCGGCCCTCGGCGGACGATGCGCGGTGGAGAGACGGTGAGATCGAGGATAGTAGAGGCTTGTTCCCCCGAGGACCGGCCCTCCAGATAGACGGCTACTCCGCTACCCAGGGCTGCCCGCGCCGCTATGTTATCGAGGGCGGGAGGACACCCGCTCCGGTTGGCGCTGGTAACTGCGAGTGGTCCGGACCGGATCAGCAGGCGGCGGAGCATCGGATGGTCGGGCATCCGTATCGCCAGGGTTCCCCGTCGGTGATCACCGACCCCTACCGCCAGACCTAGCTTGCATTTCAGGATTGCCGTGAAGGCCCCCGGCCAATACGCTCGAACGACATCCCGGGTGGGCCCGGATAACTCGACCAATCGGTCCGCTTGGGTGAGTGACGCCACCAAGACGGCCAAGGGCTGTTGCTCACCCCGCCCTTTGAGTTCGAATAGGGCGCGCACGGCGCCCGGGTCGGTTGGATCCACCGCCACTCCATATACCGTATCGGTCGGTACTCCGACTATCAGGCCGGATCGGAGAGCTTCAAGCGCCGCTTCGAAGCTCATCCAACCATCCGGGCGATAAGGAAACGGTCCCGGCCGGTCCAGTCCCGCTCGACGGCTGCTTCCCATCCTTCGGAGCGGAACAGCCTCATCACCCGGTCGCCTTGACGGTCCCCGATCTCGGCAATCAGTAATCCGTCCCGTGTTAACCACTCCGCGGCTTCGGTCGCGAGGTACCGGTACATGTCAAGGCCGTCGCCTAGCACCAGTGCTGTCTTGGGTTCGAAATAGCGTATTTCCCCTGCAAGGGTTGCCCATTCGTCCTCGGAAACATAGGGCGGATTGGTAACGATCATGGTGACGGTACCTGCCAGAGAAGGGTCGAGCGCGGCGAGCCGGTCGCCGTGACGGAATCTCACGTCGAGGTGTAACCGGGCGGCGTTCTTGCGGGCAACTTCCAACGCCTCTGAAGATATGTCGGTGGCTACCACGGCCACGTCGGGACGATCATGCCGCATCGCCAGGGCCAGACAACCCGACCCGGTGCCCATGTCGACCACGGTGGAAGGTTCCGACGGGAGCAACTGCATGGCCCGTTCCCAGAGCTGTTCGGTCTCGGGACGCGGAATGAGGACTCGCTGATCTACCAGCAGATCGATAGGCCCGAACTGCACCGTACCCTCGAGGTATTGCAGTGGTTCACCGGCTTTCCTGCGCGCCACCAGCTCAAAAAACTGACCGGACCAGGCGTCATTTATCAACATCCCACCTATCAATGCGGTGCGGGAAGCTCCGGTCACGGCTATCAGAAGCCTCATTGCTTCATGCTCATCCAGCACTGCGGTTTCAAGAAGGGACGTCGAACCTACACCAAAATACGTGTCAAGCGACCGATCTGACTCCATCCTGACCACCGCTTCACTGGCGTCAGTCACACCACAGGAGAAGCTGCTTCTCGGTAACATTTGCACGATCGGTGTCGGTAACCTCTGCAAGCTCCGGAAACCTCTCGACCAACGGCCCTGCGGATAACCGTCCCAGTTCTCGTGGTTCCAATTTGTATAGTCCACCGCCGTAGACCCGCGCCTCCGACCTTAGCTCATCCGCGCTGAAACTATTCAAGCCCTGGTGCATCAAGGCCGCCCTTTCGGAAGTATCTATAAGTCGTATCACGTTAGGCTTCGGATACAATAGAAGATACACATTCGTGGCTAGCGCTTCTGAGTGGTTCCATATAAAGCGAAAGGGCTTGTCGTCCCCAGTACCCCTACCCATGTATGTCGACAAAAAGGGCGCAGGTACTCGCCGCTCCTGCGAGTACCAAGGTTTCCTTCTACTTGGAAGGTACCGGTCGTTGATGCCTTCTGCAACACCAGCCACTATATAGGCCCACAGGGTGGGAAACTCTTCCTGTATTTCTTCTTTCGTAAGATTACAATCCAACAATACCAATTGTGAATCTAGGAGTGGGTATCCACATTCACTCTTCAGGACTATGTCCTCATACAAATAACGAGGGCTCGGAAGAATTGGTCTCAGGTATTCTATAGGAAGACCAAGTTCATGAGCACGATCACGGGTCATTATAAAATACGAGTTAGCACCTGTCACCAAACCACGCTTTATCGTGAATAAGTCGCCGATTCTCGTTTTCACGCTCGATTCAGCTCGAGGACTCCTTCCATTGAGTGACGACCATCTGTAAGCACCTTGCAGCGCTTCTACTTTTACTCTTTCCGTTCGTGCTGGGTTAAGCATCGTACCCCCGAATGTGAAGGACACCTTCGAGTTCGCTTGTGGTAAACTCTTACGAAAGACTACGACAGCTGACGATACAAGTGCATCCTGAAACTGAACATCTTCTGGATCGAATCTATGTATACGAATTAACTCAACCATACATCCTAGATATTGTCTTAGGACAGAACCGTAGTTCACGTCCATGAATTCGGATGGGATGAGCCATGCTGCTATTCCATCATCCGCCATACTTGCATGGGCGAGAGTCATGAAATACACATACAACCCTGATAAGCCACTTATGGCTAGGCCACAGGTATCCAGCACCTCTCTGTGTAGACGATACTTTGTAAGTCGATCTAGGTGATGGTGTCGCACATATGGAGGATTGGCTAAGACTAGATTCGAGTCCTGAACCTGTAAATAATGTCTTGTAAAGTCGCCGTTGACGACTTCGAGTCCAAGATCTCCCCAGAGGCACTCTGATACATTAGCGAGACGATGGTCTATTTCGAAGCCAATCGCTGATCTCAGGCGACTGGTATCGACTGCCTGCAGGATTGCAGAATAAAACGAACCTGATCCGATCGCTGGCTCGAGGAAACGTATCTCCTCGTCGTCTGCCAAGAGGCTATCGACGTAAGTGGCGATCTCCACAGCAAGTTTATTCGGAGTAGCGAACTGTCCGAGTTGGTTACGTTCGAGGCGTGTGGTCTGGCTGTCAAAAACAATTTGTCTATCGATACGATGCTTCTCGAGATCGAAGACACTCTGAATGTGATCTGATCGAATCATAAGCCGAGTTCCTGTAGATCAGATACTCGATCTCCCCATACCCAGTCGATACCTTCAGCCGCCTCATAGCCTAGGTAGCCAGAATCGAAGTAGCCACCAAGAAAGAGTATGTAACGGACACTAGACCCATATTTACTTCTAAGCTGGCGTACCTTAGTAGCTTCTTCCTTACGGCGTTTATTAGTGTTTGTGAAGTCTCCGGCTGATTTGGCTTCTATTAGGATGGGCAGATGGTTCTCGGCCAGTTGTTGTGGTTGCACGGCAATATCGATGGGGATTCTGACAGTGGATTGTCCCATTGTCACTCTGATAACCTTTTGGAACGCAAACGTTCCCGGGGGCATTTCTCTCAGGTCCGAGCTGATATCTTCACTGTAGTGCTGATCCTTAAGATAGTTTCTGATGACGGTAAATTGTCGGTGCTCTTGCGCGTTTCGTATGATGGGGTTGGCAACTGCACCACACAATCTATCGGCTACGACATGGGCTGCCCGCGTTCTTTCCTGGTCCGTAGCCAGTCTGCATGTTTCAAGCCAGGGGAAGAGATCCACATCTAGTACCTCGGAGATCGTGGCGGCTATCCGCTCAAGATGGTCACGGAGGTCAGACTCGCTCATTCGTTGGGGAAGTTTCTTCGTCCCAAGGGTATTTACGAGGGACCGTTTGGTGTCGGCCAGTCCGACCAAGCGGTCCACCGCGAGAGGAGGCGAGGTGGACATTCTGAGTGTTCGCAAGACACCAGGGTTCGTGTAGAGTACCGTGGTGCCTAATCCAGCCAGGTCTCGCGTCTGGCGCATAGCCGTCAACACTTCACCAGCCCTAGCAGCTCTTGTCTCGCGGAAGGTTTTGGGAGCAAACTCCAGGAACCACCTGTTGTAGAGATCAATGGAGGATGCGATGTCGTCGTTCCAGCGCTCGGGCTTGTTGGCGTTAATCATGGATAATTCTTCATTCGCTTCGCCAGATGATAAGACAAACGCATGACAAAACCGAGCTTTGCCGCCTCCTTACACTGGGGTTTGGCCACGATCAAAAGTCGTCGATACCGAACCGCTGACCACGTGACGGAATATCGATAGTGGTAGAAGACGGCAGGCCGAGACCGCGCAGTTCAGCCGCCAGCGTACCCAGGATGGAGAGCGCCGCGGAAGTGTCGTGGAGTTCCACATCGATCGCCAAGGGGGAGGCGCCGATCACCGACCCGGCTCGCCCGACGCAACCCTGCACCACTTCCTCGACGGCTGAGGGAGGGAACCCGGCGTCGGGCTGGAAGCGAACGAAGAAGATCAACCGGCCTCGCCGCTGAGCCGTCGGGTGGACTCGGCGGCAGCCAGCGCGTCAACGAACCCGTCGAGGTTGCCTTCCAGAATGTACGGCAGTCGCTTGATCGTCAGCCCGATCCGGTGGTCCGTGACCCGGTTCTCTCGAAAGTTGTAGGTTCGTATTTTCTCCGAACGGTTACCTCTTCCGATTTGCGAGCGACGATCGGCCGCTCGTTCGGCGGTTCTCGCCTCGATCTCCTCTTGGTAGAGGCGGGCTCTCAGCACGCGCATCGCCTTCTCCCGGTTCTGAAGTTGTGACTTCTCATCCTGGCATGTAACCACGGTACCGCTGGGAAGATGGGTGATTCTCACAGCGGAGTCGGTGGTGTTGACGGATTGACCGCCGGGTCCGGATGAGCGGAAGGTGTCGATCTTGACGTCTCCGGGATCCAGCGCCACTTCGATATTCTCGGCCTCCGCCATTACCGCCACTGTGGCGGTCGAGGTGTGCACTCGACCCTGTGACTCGGTTTTGGGCACTCTCTGTACTCGGTGTACTCCTGCCTCGTACCTGAGTCTTCCGAATGCTCCGTCGCCCTTGACGGCGAAGGTAACGGAGCTGTAGCCGCCACTGTCCGCTCCCGAACTGTCGATCGACTCCGAGGTGAACCCGGAGAGTTCGGCGAACCGTTGGTACATCCTGAGTAGGTCACCCGCCCATAGCGCCGCTTCCGCTCCTCCGGCAGCTGCCCTTATCTCGACTATCACATCCTTTCGATTGTCGGGATCCTTGGGAAGCAACGCTATTTCAAGCTCCTCTATCAGGTTCTCCACCTCTCGGCGTTTTGAGACTGCCAGATCGAGGAGTTCACCGGCTAGTTCGGGATCCGGCTCGACCTCCGCCAACTCCGCTGCATCGAGGGATTCCTGTCGCGCGTCGCGCAAGGCCCGGTATGACATGACGAGAGGTCGCAGTTCGGAGTAGCGACGCGTCAACTCCGCGTAGTCGAGAGGGTTCCCGATCACGGTGGGGTCGGCAAGCCTGGACTCGTTCTCCTCATATTCGCGTTCGATGTTCGCGAGACGCTTGGTGATCAGATCGCCGTCCATTGCGTTGATCAACTCCCGAACGCAACTAAAGCGGCGGGAACGACCGAACCCCGAGCCTTCAGCTCGTCCACCTCGTCTTCCGTCAGGGCGTGTAGCAGGGCGACCACGGCCACCTCGATCATCGACTCGTCCGGAACTCTGGTCGTCAGGCGTTGCAGCCAGAGGCCGGGAGCGGTGAGCCACCGGCCCAGCAGCCTGTTGGCTTGCGAGCCGCCCAACTTCAGTATCTCGTACGAGATTCCCGCAACCAGCGGGATCAACACGATACGGCTGACGATGAGCCAGTACCAGGGCAGGCTACCCACGAGGCTGAACACGATCACCGCGGTCAGCATCACGATCAGCAGAAAGCTGGTTCCGCATCGCGGATGTTCGGGCCGGTAGGTGGTGATGTGGGCAATGTCGAGGGGATCCCCGGCCTCGTAGGCATGGATGGTCATGTGTTCGGCGCCGTGATAGGCGAAGACCCGGCAGATCTCGTCCCACCGCCCGATCAACCAGATGTATCCGACCAGCATCCCGATCCTTATCAACGCCTCCACAAGGTGGAATCCGATCGATGAGGCATCAAGTCCGCCCCAGCGGGCTACCAGAAGCGGCACAACCACGAAAATAGCGATGAAAAACACGGCGGCAAGGGTCATGGAAGTGACCATCTGTCCGGTGGTCACCGGCTCTTCCTCTTCGCCGGTTGATCGTTGACCCGACCAGGCCAGTGCTTTGAAGCCCAGGGTCAGGCTTTCGCCGAGCACCAAGACACCGCGAATGAGCGGGATTCTGGCCCAGCGCGATCTGGAGCTAAGCCGAGGTAGATCATGCGATATGGCCTCGATGCCACCGTCGGGAATCCGTACCGCTATCGCCCAAGCGGCAGGAGCGCGCATCATCACGCCCTCGATAACCGCTTGCCCTCCAACGGTAGCTCCCGGGGTGCGTGACACGGTGGCTCCGGTACTTAGGAGTTGCCGCCCGCGGTCTGAGGTGCGCGGGACGATTTTCCATAGCGACGTTCGAAGCGTTCCACCCTCCCGGCGGTGTCTACGAGCATCTGCTTTCCGGTGAAGAAAGGGTGGCTCGCGCTTGAAATCTCGACCCGGGCCAGCGGGTAGGTCTTGCCATCCTCCCAGACGATGGTCTCGTTGGTTCGGATGGTCGAGCGGGTCAGGAACGCGAAATCGGCCGATGCGTCCTGGAATACGACCGGCCGGTATTCCGGGTGAATGTCAGGTTTCATGTTTGATCTCCTGTATCGGTTTGTATGCGGGCTTCGGAGTTATCGGAAGAAACCTCTTGATTGTCTGCCGAACCCCGCAGATCCGTCTTTCGGCAACCCCTCCTAGTTTCGGGATCTAGCCACTTCCGCCAGAAACTCTGCGTTCGAACGAGAGTTCTTGAGCTTGTCGATCAGCAATTCCAAGGCGGCCCCCGGTTCCAGCGCCAGAAGAACCCGCCGCAGCTTCCACACGAGCATCAGTTCTTCAGGAGAGAACAGAAGCTCTTCCTTGCGTGTTCCGGAGGATGCGATGTCAATGGCCGGGTATACCCGTCGGTCGGCCAACCGCCGATCAAGGCGCAGCTCCATGTTCCCGGTGCCTTTGAACTCTTCGAAAATCACTTCATCCATTTTCGATCCGGTCTCGACGAGGGCGGTTCCGATGATGGTCAGGCTTCCGCCTTCCTCGATATTGCGCGCCGCCCCGAAGAAGCGTTTAGGTGGGTAGAGAGCGGTGGAGTCCACCCCACCCGAGAGAATCCTTCCCGAGGCGGGGGTGGCGAGGTTGTGGGCTCGGGCCAGGCGGGTGATCGAGTCGAGGAGGATGACCACGTCTTGGCCCATTTCCACCAACCGCTTGGCCCGCTCGATGGCTAGTTCGGAGACCTGCGTGTGCTCGTCCGCCGGCCGGTCGAAGGTTGAGTAGATGACCTCGCCCTTTACCGACCGTTGCATGTCGGTGACTTCCTCGGGGCGCTCGTCGACCAGTACCACCATCAGGTGGCATTCCGGGTTGTTGACCGTGATCGCTTGGGCGATGTCCTTGAGGACAGTGGTCTTGCCGGCCTTAGGAGGCGAGACCACCAGGCCGCGCTGGCCCTTGCCGATCGGAGCGATTAGATCAACGATCCGGGTCAACGTGTTGCGAGGCTTTCCGGGCACCTCCAGCCGGAGACGAAAGTCAGGAAATAGCGGTGTCAGGCTGGCGAACTTGGGCCGTTTCCGGGCTTCGTCAGGCGGCATTTCGTTGTTGGTGTGGATCCGGATTAGAGCGGGAAACTTCTCTTGGTTTCGCGGTGGCCGGATCGGGCCGCTGAGAACATCGCCCTTGCGGAGGGCGAACTTCCGGATCTGCCCTGCCGAGACGTAGACATCCCTCTCGCTGGGGATATAACCGCCACAGCGCAAGAATCCGTAGCCCTCCGGCAGGATGTCGAGAGTCCCCGTTCTCACCTCTTGGGTGCGTTGGGGTTTGGGAGATGGTCGGGAGTCTTTCCGGTGTCGAGGCGATTTGTCGGCGGGTTTTATTGTAGATGCGCCATTCCCGGATTTCGAGGTGTGCGCACCCTGCTTACCTTTCTGAGAGGTCTTCGTTTCCCGGGTGGTTAGGTTTGCCGAGTTCCTCGCCTCTCCATTTGCGGCCGGCCGAGAAGTCGGTGCCTGCTTCACCCGGGTGGCCTTCGGTCCGGACTCCTTGGACACCACCTCCGGAAGGTCGATTGGAAGAACACCGTCGGACCCGTCGTAATCACCTGCACCCATTATCGCGTCGATGAGCTTGGCCTTCTGGATTCCCTTGGTAGGAATACCGACGGCTTGGGCGATGCTACGCAGGTCCTTGATGTTCTTTGCCTGTAGCTCTGATCGGGTGGCCATCCGGTTTCCTCCATGTGGCTTTTGGAGATGCGGGGTAACCGCATCGAAAATGATCGTTCTCAACTTGATCACCGATCGGGATCACGACACCAAGGATCTATGGCTGCCGTCCGGTGGTGAACTCTTGAGAAACCCAGGAAACCTCACATCCGGCATTCCGTTACAAGGTCTTCAAAGTCCTGGTGTCGAGTACCTAGTCTGAAAGGGGCTCGTCACGCAAAGCGAGTGGACTGACATCCTTGAACAGCCTCGGTGGACGTGCGAAGCCTAACACGGTGGAACGTGACGGCAAACTACTGTCTCGGTATCTGCCGGACATCGGGTCGTTCATCATCGAGACCGCCGATTGGAGAACCGACTTAACCGGTGCAGCAGATCTATGAGGGTGTGCAGATCGTTATGGATCCTCGTAACCCTTTCAGGGTGTCGGGCAAGGCCCGCCAGGGCAGGCGGCTTCGGCGCTTCCCGTCCGATGGCCGCGCTGACCGCTTCGGGAAACTTGGCAGGATGAGCGGTTGCGAGACAAACGGTCGGGACGCCCGACTCCGTGTCGCGCGCAGCTCCTACACCGACAGCCGTGTGGGGATCGATGGTGATCCCGAAGGTACGGTAGACCTCAGACATTATGTCGAGAGTCGACCGGTCGTCGTACCATCTCGACAGGAATCGTTCGGTCGGGACGCCGGAAGGCACGGTTATGCACCTTTGTTTGCGCAGTTGAGCCATCGACTCTTGAAGCCGGACCCCATCCCCCTCGAGCAGGTCATACATGAGACGCTCGAGGTTGGACGGAATCTGGATATCCATGGAGGGGCTGAGAGTGGGAATCACTTCGTTGAGGTCCAGGCGCCGGTTGCGGAAGAACCCATCGAGAACGTGATTTGAGTTGCTTCCCACTATCAGCCTTTCCACAGGAAGGCCCATTCTCGTTGCCGCATAAGCCGAGTAGACGTTGCCGAAATTACCGCTGGGTACCGCGAACGACACCCTCCCTCCGATAGATAGCGCAGCCCAGAAGTAGTAGACAATCTGGACCATCAGCCTCCCGAAGTTGATGGAATTGGCGGTGGACAGCGATAGGCTTTCGCGTAGCGAGGCGTCACCGGCCACTGCCTTTACCAGGTCCTGGCAGTCGTCAAAGGTTCCGGCGACCGACACCGCGTGGACGTTGGGGGCGTCGATCGTGGTCATCTGGAGTCGTTGCACCTCGGTGGTGCGACCCTCGGGGAACAGGATCACCACATCCACCGCGTCCCGGTCACGGAAGGCCTCCATGGCGGCCGACCCGGTATCGCCGGAGGTTGCGCCGAGGATCATGGCGTTCCCTCCCCTACGCTCCAGTGCGCGATCGAACAATCGAGCCAGTACTTGCAGCGCGAAGTCCTTGAAGGCGAGGGTGGGTCCCCAGAAGAGTTCCATCAAGTACAGGTCCTCACGCAATTCGACCAAAGGGGCGACCGCGGGGTGGTCGAACCGAGCGAATGCTTCGCGGACCAGACTTCGGAGGTCGTCTCGCCGGATCCACCCCCCGGTGAACAGGTTCAGCACATCCGTCGCCAATTCCGCTAGTCCGTCCCCGGTGCGCAGTGTGGATAGATCGGGCTGGGGCCACCGGTCCGGTATATAGAGGCCTCCGTCAGGCGCCAACCCGGACAGAATCGCGGTTTCTACATCCACCGGAGGCGCTCCCCCTCGGGTGGAGATGAGCCGCATCGCCATTACGGTTCGTCGCTGTGGACGCGGAGAACGGCGCCTACCTCTGAGACCACCTCCAGGAGGGTGAGGTCGGCAACCGCGGCTTGCAGATCCGCTCCTCGGGATTCATGGGTGACGATCAACAGGGTTGCCTGGTCTCCTCGACCCTCTTGCCAGACGGACTTGATCGATACCAGATGGGTCCCGAAGATTCTCGCGATCCGGCCGAGGACCCCCGGTTTGTCTTGAACGGTCATGCGCACGAACCATCTGGCGGCCATGTCCGATGGGTCTTGAAGGCGGACCTTATCGAATCGGATCCTCGACTTCACCTGGGTACCGGCGAGTCGTTCGCGCACGGCGGTAATCAGGTCACCCAGTATTGCCGTGGCAGTCGGTTCTCCACCGGCGCCCGGACCGGTAAAAAGAAGCTCACCGATCGAGGGACCGGAAACATACAAGGCGTTGGTGGTGCCTCGAACTGTGGCGAGAGGGTGATCCAGCGGGACCAGGGTCGGATGAACCCTTACCGCTACGCCCGCGGCCCCGTCCTCGGCGATAGCAAGCAGCTTGGGTGTGTAGCCGAGTTGCTTGGCAAAGGCGAAGTCGATGATCTGAAGGTTGTTGATGCCCTCCCGAGGTACTTGGTTGCCGTCCACCCACTTGCCGAAGGCGAGGCTGGCCAGGATGGCGGCCTTTGACGCCGCGTCATGGCCTTCGACATCAGCAGTCGGATCGGCTTCTGCGTATCCGAGTCGCTGTGCCTCGGCTAGCACCTCTTCGTAAGGGGTTCCACGCTCGACCATCTCGGTGAGGATGTAGTTGGTCGTTCCGTTGACGATACCCAGCACCGAAGTTATGCATTCACCGGCGAGCGACTCGGAGAGTGGGCGGATTATCGGTATACCTCCGCCCACCGCCGCTTCGAAAAGCAATGAGACACCGGCGGATTCGGCTACCTCGAGCAGTCTGGCGCCGCGGTCAGCCATCAGGGCCTTGTTGGCGGTTACTACCGCCTTGCCGGATCGGAGAGCTCGTTCCACCAGTGAGCCGGCCGGTTCGAGTCCCCCCATCACTTCGACCACGATCTGAACTCTCGGGTTGTCAACCACCCGGTCCGGCCGGTCGGTGAGCAGCTCAGGGGGAATCTTGATACCTCTGTCCTTGGTGATGTCCCGGACGGCGATGTCCTCCACCACCATGCTCAGACCGGTCTTGGCCACTATGTGGTTCGACTCGAACATGAGGCGTCTGATCAGCGTGCTTCCCACGGTCCCCGCCCCTAGAAATCCAACACCGACCTGCATGCTCATGTTGTGCTCCTTTCGAGGTTGGGGATCCACGGTTCCGCCGTTTCGAGAGTTTGGTGGCCGTCGATCATCCGGCGAATTGTTTCACGAGGTACTACCTCGCGAACCTCGCCGCTCTTGACAAAGAGTACCGGTGGCCTCGGTAGGTAGTTATACCGCGATGACATGGCGAAGGTGTAAGCCCCGGACGCGGGCATCACCACCACTTCACCCGGTGCGATCTTCTCCGGAAGGTGTACCGACTCCAGCATCACGTCGGTTTCGCACATACGACCGAATACCCGGAACGGAAGGTGGCCGGAACGGTCGAGTCGATCGGCGGGCAGCAGCTCGTAGCGAGAGCCGTAGAGGGCGGGTCGGGGATTATCGGTCAAGCCGCCATCCAACGCCAGCATCTCCCCACCGGCGGGGAGCGGCTTGCGTACTCCGATCGAGTAGAGGAGCACACCGGCGTTGGCGACCAGGGATCGGCCCGGCTCCAGCATTACCTCCACCGGTCCTATTCGTTCGCGAACAAGCGCCGTGTCCAAGGCAGAGCGGACGGCTTCGGTCACCGCCGGTATTTGCACGACAGGATCGCTCCGCAGGTACGGCGCGGCGATGCCTCCTCCTAGATCTAATATGACCGGGTCGGGGGAGAAATCGGAACGTCGATCTGCCACCATCTCTGCGAGGTGACCGAGGATGACTCCGAACAGGGCCGGATCCGCTATGTGGCTACCTGCATGCATGTGCATCCCCACGAGTCGGAGGCGTTTCGACGATGAGACCCGCCGGATCGCGGTGTCCGCCGCTTCCGTCGTGAGGCCGAACTTGGCGTATTCGCCGGTAGTGAGCACCTTGCGATTGGTCTCGAAGTCCAGGTACTCGTTCAGCCGGACCATCAGGTCGATCCTGGTACCGGCCTCCGAAGCCGCCTTATCGAGTTGATCGATCTCGTCGAGGCTATCGACCACGGTTACCCCGACTTCTCCCGTCGCGGCGAGCTTGACCTCCGCCGGAGTCTTCAAGTTTCCATGAAGCAGCATTCGGGAGGCCGGTATCCCCCCGCGTCGCGCAATTTCCGTCTCCCCGGCTGAAACGACATCAATCCACCAGTCGGTAGAGGCAATCATTCCGGCTAGCGCAGTGCAGAGAAAGGCCTTCGATGCGTAGACAGGGGTACCTAAGCCCTGCAAAGCATTGCTGAACTCATCAAGGCGTTGCTCGAGGTGGGACACATCAAACACGTAGCAAGGGGTACCGAATCGGTCGGCGATGTCGACCAATGCAACACCGCCGATGGTTGCCCGTCCGCCGGATTGGCTCCAGGTCTTCGGTAGTACGTCGATCAGCGCGATGATGTACCTCTTAGGGGACTCGTGGAAGGCTAGCTATCTGGCCGGCAGGCAGTGAAACCGGCGCGAAGCGAACTCCGGAGAGTTACCGAGCGGCCCCCGGTAGGGTTCGGGGAGCGCCGACGACGTGGCGGTCGCGGGAAACCTGCATCTCGGGATCCTCCATGACGCCGGAGGACCTGCGCCCTCGGCAGGATTCGAACCTGCGCACCCGGCTCCGGAGGCCGGCGCTCTATCCCCTGAGCTACGAGGGCTTAACGTTCCGAGCTTACCAGAGGCCCCGGCTGCCCATTGGAGTGTTGGTGACCGCGGGTGTAATTATGGCCGCACCGCTACGCGATCGTGAGGCCTGCCGACACCTATCTCAGGGAAGGGTAGATCAGTTCACTCCAGGCGTGTCGTCGTCGGGAAAACACCTGCTGATCGGGATGAGGTGGCCGGGGCGCTTGTCCTAGGGGGAGAGAACTCGGCGCCCCGGCCGCTGGCAGGTGGGTGTCCTGCCGTTGGTGGGTCATCAGATCATACAGCATCGGGGGGTTACTTGTCTAGTACTAGATTCGACGAGGTGGAAGTTTCCGGAGATCCCGGCCTCAACGTGTTCGGATCCGGTCGTCAAACAATGGCTTTCCCTTGGCTCGGAGAGCACCCGAAACGATCTGGGAGAGTGCTGGAAAACCCCTCGTTGGCCCGAAGTCCGATGGCAAACTCTCAGATCGGCGGACGCAGGGCCAACCAAGTGCCCGTTTTTCGGCACTGTTCCGGCGGGGTTCGCAGACCGGCAAACTGCGTGTCAGCCACGCTATGGCCGGAGCGCGAATCCTCTGTACGGACCTTTCCGGCGCCCTTCTCGGACCGGCGACCGGTACGCTGAGCCAACCGTCTCGAACATCGCAACCCATCGATCATGAGGGGTGACGGTAGCGGGCTAGACTGGTCTCATGCGACCGATCTGGACTGGTGCGGTTTCTTTTGGGCTGGTGACCATACCGGTACGCCTGTATCCGGCCACGTCCAGTAAGCGGCCCAGGTTCCGGCAACTCCGTCGTTCAGACCACAGCCCGATCCGTTACCGGAAAGTGGCCGCCACCGATGGTGAAGAAGTTCCGGCGGAGGAAATCGTACGCGGCTACGAAGTGGATAAGGGCCGGTACGTGGTGTTCACCGACCAGGAAGTGGAGAGTGCCGGGCATCAGGGCGGCCCCCGCACGGTGGACGTGATCCAGTTCGTGGAGGCGGATTCGATAGATCCGGTCTACTACCGCTCGTCGTATTACCTTGCCCCTGAGGAGACGGGCTTGAAAGCCTACTCCCTGCTGCGACAGGCTCTGGTCGACAAGAATCGGATCGGTCTCGCGAAGGTGGCTCTGCGGTCCCGTGTACATCTTGCCGCCGTAAGAGCACGGGACGACGTCCTCGTCCTCGAGACCATGTACTGGCCCGACGAGATACGGTCGGCTCTTTTTGACGGTCTTGATGCGGGCCTAGAGTCTCGGGACAGCGAGTTGGCCATGGCCCGGATGCTGATCGACAACCTGTCGGCCGAATTCGATCCATCCATCTGGATTGACGCTACCCGTGAGCGCATTGAGGACCTAGCCCGCCGGAAGGTCGAGGGAGAGGAGATCGTGGCTGCATCTTCGGCTCCGGAACCGACCGTTGTGGTTGACCTTCTCGAGGCTTTGAAGGCCTCGGTTGAGGCGACGAAGGTCCGGTCGCGTCATCGCAAGGCAGGATGAGCGAACCGAGGCCCAACTTTCCTCGGTATCGAATGAAGTTGCAGTCGTTCGGCGGTACGTGGGTGCAGAGGAAGATGAAGAACCAGGACTAGCGGACAGGGAGAAACAGACGTGAAAGCGCGGATTGGCATCGCACACACAAGTCGCGAGATCGAGATTGAGGTGTCAGGACGCGAGAACCTGATTGAACTACTCGAGAAGTCCTACCGAGAGGGTACGCAACTGATCTGGTTCAAGACCGTGAAGGGGGCGGATATCGGTGTACCGCTAGCCCGCTTGGCTTTTGTGGAGTTTGTGGACACCCCGGAGACCTCCGTCGGATTCGGTAGTAACCCACGGGGCTAGCCCACGCAGGCGTGCCTCCCGACGGCGTAGGTCGTATCGGGAGGCCGAATTGGATCGCGCGGGTTCGGTTCGTTCGACCGGTCAGCTGGCGGCTCTCCGCCTCTCGGCAAGCCACCGCTTCCGCAGCCGTCGCCGTTCGTCTTCCGCGTAGCCGCCCCATACTCCTGCTTCCTGGTTGGTTTGGAGGGCGTACTGGAGGCATTCTTCGGTCACCAGGCAAGCTGAACAGATGTCTTTGGCTTCCTCGATCTGCTCGACAGCAAGCCCGGTAGTACCCACCGGGAAGAAGAGCGTGGGCTCGGAATCCCGGCATGCGGCGGATTCTCTCCATTGGCGTCTGGTCATTGTAAGCACGTGTCAATCCTCTGGTCGCCCAGGTATCTTGCCGGGCGGTCTATCTAGGGGTATTAGTGATTTCCTTGCCGATGGCGCCGGGAGGAGCGACTTTGTGAATCAATTCACAAAGTCGACCGATAAGAGGCCCGCGTCACCGACCGCTGAAGCACGTTAATGGCTGGTCGGCCATGCTGCAAGGGATTTTTGATAGGTCTGGGTTTTGTGGATCAGATAGTTATTGACACATACGCCTTATAGGTATATGTAATCGGTACTATGACGTATATAAAGACATTCATCCACACCACTCTACCGATCATTCTGGCGCCGGCAAGTGGAGTTCTGCTCCTGCGAATCGGGAAGGAACCCTGGATTCCCCGGCCTGGCGAGATTCTGTTCGCACCTCCCACCGAAGCGGTGTACGGCTGTATCTGGCTTCTCGCGGTTGCGGCGGTAGCCTGGCTGCTTTGTAGCGCGGTGCTGTCGATATGCGCATACCTATTGCGGATACCTTCAGCAATCCGAGCAGTCGAGTGGATGACCCTAGGTCCCGTGCAGCGACTAGCTCAGCGAATCGCCGCGGCGATCCTCGCCATAGGTTCTGTTTCTGTCGCTCCTCCCGTAGGCGCCGCTCTTCTTCCGCCCGTCCCCCACATGGTTGAGAGCGGGCAAAACGTCGACGTGGGTTCAGGGCAGGTTTCGACTGCCTCCGGCGTCTTCACGCCATTGCGCGCCGACCGGATCGGTGGATCCCTTCACGGACCGCCAAGAGCTACTAGATCCGGCGCAGTGATCGGCATATCACTACCGGTTCCGATCCGGTCGGCGCTGCGCCATGGGGTGCTCGCCGAGGATCCGTCCGGGAATCATGTCGAGTACGTCGTGCAGCCGGGGGACAATATGTGGTCGGTTAGTTCCCGGCACGCGAGTCGGAATCAGTCCGATTCGGTCTCGGCTTCTCACGTTATCGCCGTTTGGCGGCAGGTGGTGGACCTGAACCGAGAACGGATCGAATCGGGTGATCCGGACTTGATCTATCCCGGTGAGACGCTGCTGCTTCCGGATGTTTCCTCTCTTGGAGGGCAGTGAGAAGTTCCGGATTCCCGGAGGTCTCAGGTCGAAGCGGAGAGGAAGGTGACCCGTACCGAACGGTAATGGTTTTCCCGATTCGGATCTACAAGAACCACCGATTGCCAGGTTCCGAGGGCCATAGCACCACCGAGAACGGGGATAACAACGCTGGGTGATATGAAAGCGGGAACTACATGGTCAGCACCATGCCCCGACATGCCGTGCCGGTGATCCCAGCGAGCGGCACGAGGAAACAACTCCTCCAAGTGCCGGACCAAGTCACCATCCGACCCGGATCCGGTTTCGATGATCGCCAGTCCCGCGGTGCTGTGAGGAACGAAGATCGAAACAAGGCCGTCTCCCTTCCCTCGGACATATCCGGCTATCCGATCGGTTAGATCGAGTGCAGCCGCTACCCCACCCGTCCGGATGCGAAAAACATGTGTATCCATGGTGTTAGTTGTTGTCGCCCAGGAAAATCGCCGACACCGAACTGTCCATGAAGATAGCTTGGAGCGCCTCCGCCAGCACGGGAGCGATGGAAAGACGGGTGAGCTTGTCGAAACCCAACGCGTCCGAATGAATCGGGAGGGTGTCCGTCACCACCACCTCATCTATGGGAGCGTTCTTGAGCCTATCAATGGCCGGTTCTGACAACACCGGATGGGTTACCGCCACGCAGACACTGCGAACACCCTTATCCCTGAGGAGCCGCGCCGCGTTGACCACCGTTCCGGCGGTATCGATCATGTCGTCGACGATGACCGCATGCCTACCGCGAACCGCGCCGACGATTGTTAAGGCTTTCGATTGGTTGCGGACCTGGGCGGCCCGCCGCTTGTGGACGAAAGCTACGAAGGCGCCGAGATAGCGAGCGTATTTCTCAGCTCGTTTCACTCCCCCGGCATCCGGTGAAACTACCGTCGTGGGCCCGTTAAGGCGTGTTTTGAGGTATTCGCTGACGATGGGGAGAGCGGTGAGATGGTCGAAGGGATGGGGGAAGAACCCTTGGACCTGGCCGGTGTGGAGATCGATGGAGACGATCCGGTCTGCGCCGGCGGCAAGGAACAGGTCACACATCAGACGGGCCGATATCGACTCCCTGGGTAACACTTTCTTGTCGGCCCGGGCGTAACCGAAGAACGGCACTACCGCGGTTATCCGGTGAGCAGACGCTCTGCGTAGGGCGTCGATAAGGATCAGTTGCTCCATTATGTGGAAGTTTATTTCCGGTGCATGGCTCTGGATCACGAAGCAGTCCGCCCCTCGCACGGATTCGAGTGGCCGCGCGTACACCTCCGTATTGGCGAACTGGGACAATTCCACGTTTCCGAGCCGTACCCCTAGCTCATCCGCTACATCACGGGCCAGCTCGGGGTTGGCCGAACCGGTGAAAAGCATGAACCGTTTCCGGTTTACAAGTTCCATTATCAGGGTGCCTTGTTACGCAGGCGGCGTCGGCGCGTGTACCCGGGAATCTCTCGCTGTGCAGACCGTTCGATCCCCAAGGCACCCTCCGAAACGTTCCTGGTTATGGCTGAACCCGCCCCTATGTATGCATCATCGCCTATTTCTACCGGCGCCACCAAAACACTGTTCGAACCCACCTGAACGCGCCGTCCCACCTTCGTGCGGTGCTTATCGACTCCGTCGTAGTTGGCGGTTATGGTTCCCGCCCCGACGTTGGTCTCCTCCCCTATTTCCGCATCCCCCACATAGGCGAGGTGTGGAACCTTCGCACCCTGGCCGACTACCGAGTTCTTGATTTCCACGAACGTTCCGGCCTTTGAACCATCAAGCAGTTCGACGCCTGGTCGCAAGGAAGCGTACGGACCGATTTCCGCGTTCTGCCCAACAGAGACCCCCCTCAGCACCGAGTACCAGACTCTTGCCCCGCTCGCGATCCGGCTGTCCTTGATATAGGCGTCGGGTCCGATCTCAGCCCCGTGGGAAACAGAGGTACTCCCCTCCAGATGGACACCGGTATACAAGTGGACCCCTGCTTCCATGGATACAGTGGAGTCGATATAGACGCGGGCCGGATCCTGCATCCACACGCCGGCTCGCATCCATTCATGATTGATACGACCTCGCATGATTGCGGACACCTGGGCCAACTGGTCCTGAGTGTTCACCCCCGACAGTTCCTCGGCGCCGGTCCGGTGAGCAGAGATACCATGACCCTCAGCCGAGAGGATCGCCAGAACATCCGGCAGGTAATACTCACCTTGAGCGTTGTTACGACCCACATGGTCGACAGCATCCCGGATCACGGCCCCGTCAAACAGGTAGATCCCGCCGTTGATCTCCGTTATCTCACGTTCGCGAGTGCTTGCGTCGGCGTGCTCCACGATGCGCTGAACACGATCCCATCCATCCCGCACGACCCTTCCGTATCCGGTGGGATCGCCCATGTTCGCGGTCAAGCATGTAGCGGCCGATCCGGTGCGGCGGTGCAGACCGGCCATCCGCCGGAGAGTTTCGCTTGTAATAAGGGGGGTGTCCGCCGGTACCACCAGCACATGATCCCCCGCAGTCAAGGACATTTCGCGCTCCAGAGCCATCTGTAGGGCATGGGCGGTCCCTAGTTGCTTCTCCTGGACTACCGGCATAACCCAGTCGGGTAGTGCTTCCCTGACCTGGTCGGCGTCCGGTTTGACCACCACCACGGTCTGGGTGGGTTCCAGGGGTTTCAATGCGTCGAGTACCCAGAGGATCATCGGGTACCCGGCAACCTTGTGGATCACTTTGGGGAGGTCCGCTTTCATGCGGGTACCCTCCCCCGCCCCCAGTACTACCGCCTTAACAGCCATCGGTGGGCTCCTTCGTTGCGCTGGGGGGACAGGATTCGAACCCGTACCGGCGGGACCAAAACCCGCTGTGCTGCCAATTACACCACCCCCCACCCTGTAACCGTGGTACGGGAGTGTAGTTGGTTGGAGACTTGTAAGAAGCCGACCTTATCGGGTCTTGCCCACGATGGCGCGTGTACGCATTATTGTCGGCGCCGGGTCGGGTTGGGGCGATCGACTCGGACCGAAGTCCGGTACCGGGAATGCAACGGGTCCGCATCAACTCTCGATCCGCGCGCCGTGGTCGATGGTAGGGGCTGCGAAAGCCGAGCGCGCCTCGGTGGGTACGAGGGCCAGAGCTTCCTGCGCCTCCTCACTGTCGATAAAGAGACTGAAAAGAGCCGGTCCGCTACCTGTCATGACGATCGGGCGGTCCCATCGATTCTCCATCTCGGAGCGCCAATCATCGAGCAAGGGTTCGCAGGCCACCGCGGCCGGGTAGAGGTCGTTGCGCAACGGCGCATGGACCCGTAGGGCAGGTGGAAGGTCGTGACCTGCGATAGCAGGACCTTTCGGTCCGTCGAGAACGTCCCAAGCCCGGTACACACGGATGGTCTCCAGCGGGAAGGGTGGGACGCATACCACTACGAACAGAGATCGGGTGGCGTCCATCGACGGTCCGAGCCGTTCTCCATACCCGGTGATCCAGCGCAGACCTCCGTGCAGGCAGAAAGTTACATCAGCGCCTATTCCGGCGGCTGATCGATCGAGGTCAAGGCTGTCTTCGCCGACCAGCCGGCTGTACAACCGTAGTGCCGCAGCGGCGTCCGAGCTTCCACCACCCATTCCGGCGGCCGGTTCGATTCGTTTCCATAGTTCGAGATCAACCTTAGGATGCCGGTGGGTTAGCTCGCGGAGCGCCCTGATCCCCTGCCATACCAGGTTGTCATCGCCGGTGGGGAGGTCGGCGCCGTAAACGTCGAGATGGTCTGTGTCGGATTCCTCCATTGTCAACATATCAAACCAACCGATGGATTGAGCCAGGCCTCGCACGGGGTGAAGTCCCGAACTGTCTCGAGTCCGCACCTCCAGCGACAGATTGAGTTTGGCGGGCGCCATCGCCTTCAGGAGCGGCATTACACGGCGGTCTTCACAACTCGCGCTATGTCCAGGTATTCCTCCGGGCTCACCCTTTCGGCCCGGAGCCGCGGGCTTATCCCGGCCGCTCGGAGGGTGGCGTTCAAACCCTCGGGGATCACCGAGCGGAACGATGACCGGAGCATTTTGCGCCGTTGCCCGAACCCGGCCGCGGCGAGACGGACTGCCAGGTCCCTGAGTTCGCCGGGAGGGGCGGTTCGCTCGATCACTACCACCGCCGATTCCACCTTGGGTACCGGAAGGAAGACATGCGGTCGCACCCGGAATGCAAGTCGGGCCCGCCCGTACAGACCGGTAATCACGCTCGGTAATCCGTAGATTCGCGATCCGGGCCCCGCGATAAGTCGCTCGGCCACCTCGCCTTGGACCATCACCACGAACCTTTGCAGTCCGGCCGCTTTTTGCAAGAGATCCAACAAGATGGGCGTACCCACGTTGTAGGGAAGGTTGGCGACCAAGACCCATCGATGGCGCCGGTTGAACATGTTCATATCCACTCCGGTCGCATCCTCGAACCGGATGTCTACGGCCAGGCCGCTCAGCGCATCAGCCAAGACAGGTTCGAACCGTCTATCGACCTCGAAACCCGTAACCGGGAATCCGGCCTCAGCCAGTGCTTTCGTCAGGGTTCCCGTTCCGACCCCTATCTCCAGCGCTCTGGAACCCAGCGGGCTGCCCGCCAACCCAACGATCTTGCGGATGATATTGGGATCGGTCAGGAAGTTCTGTCCGAGCCGGCGCCGAGGAGCCACACCGTACTCATCCAGAAGGCGAGATACCTCAGAGCGTGTCTGGGTCATAAATCGAACAACCCGGAGGCCTTTCGGGTGGTGATCCGGGCCACCTCTTCGGTGTCCATGCCCCAAACCCGGGCGAGAGCTTGCCCGATCAGGGAGACATGGGCGGGCTCGTTGGGCCGGCCTCGATAGGGAGTCGGCGCCAAGTAAGGGGTATCGGTTTCGACGAGTGCCCGGTCCGGGGGGACGATGGCCGCGCCCCTTCGTACCGTATCCCCGGTTGGGTAGGTGACCGGTCCGGCAAAGGAAAAACTCACCCCCAACTCGAGAAACCGTTTCGACCACCTTGGTCCGCCCGTCCAGCAGTGGAGTACCACCCATGGTCCGGCCCCTTCCCTATCCAAGATTTCATATACCTGACGAAAGGCATCCCGACAGTGAACTATGAGCGGCTTGCCGAGTTCCATCGCGATCCGGTGCTGCGACTCGAAGCTTTCCAGCTGCGCGTCCACCGGCGACAGATTGCGATAGAAGTCCAACCCGGTCTCTCCGATGGCCGATGCCTGTTCCATCAAGGGGAGCAGGGCGTCTCTCTCCTCCGGCCAGCGCCTTGCCTCGTGAGGATGGAGGCCGGCCGCGAAAGCGACCCTCTCCGGGTGTGCGTCCGCCAGTAGGCGAGCGGCGCGGCTCGTTGCCAGGTCGACACCCGGAACGACTACGTAGCGAACGGCGGAGGCGCGTTCGAGAAGCCGGGCAGGCTCTCGCTCATCCAGCTGTAGGTGGCAGTGGGTATCGATCCATCCGACCATGAAGCGAGCGTAGCGGCAGGGACGATCATCGTGAGACGGCCGCCATCGACCGTGATTCGGTTAGCCGTTCTTCTCCAGCACCAACTCGCAGTAGTCGTCGGCAAGCCCGAGCGTCGGTGCGCACCGCCGTGCATAAACACAAGCGCGAAGGCCACCGACGACCCTGCACAATGCAGGGTCGTCGGCCAAGCGTTTATGCAATCCGTGTCGCGGTGTCTACTGAGTTTGGTTCAGGTGTTCTCGCGACGCTCTATCTCGTCGCACCACGGCTTCCACGCCGACACCACGCCGTGCGTGACAGCTGCGGCGCGGCACTCAGCGGCGGTGTACCCGCCGGGCTCGTCCCTGATGCCCTTGACTATCTTGCGTAGCCGGTCCGCCTTTGCCTGAAGGTCATCCGCCTCGGATGTCACCGTAGACACTATCGCGGCGTCCGGCACGAACGGTCCGTCGTTATCGGCAACACCCACCGACGCACTTGCCGTCCCCCCATTGATTCTGGCCGTGATAGTCCCGCCCTGTTCCTCTACGTCATCGTCCACCGTTGGAATCGACAGCGTATAGGTGGCCGGTCCCATGTAGAAGGGAGGGATGTCTCTGGTGGCTATTTCGGGATACGGCTGTCCTGGGATCGTTACCGTCCGGGCGCCGACGTCGGCAACGAACTGGCCCACCAGCTCCAGAGTTACCGTCACATCCAGGTCGGCTTCCGGGGCGGGGGTGGCAGTGATTACGAACTCGGCGTTCTCCCCCTCGGTTATGTCTCCGACCGGTCGGATGGTCAGTGCCGGCAAGTCGTCGGGTAGCGCTACGTGGAGGGTCTGGACGCCTACCCTGTCTAGCCAGCTCTCGTTGATTGTGTGGGCGATCGACCAGCACCACCCGTTTGCCGTAGCGCCGGTCTTGCACGGCGCTACGGCCGGACCTAGCCCGTAACGACGGACGTTGACCTGTCTGGGGATATTCCAGTCGTCATTGGTGAAGTCAAGCGTTAGCGTTTCCCATTCGCTGGTGCCACGCTTCGACTGTCCTCTCCGCTGTTCCGGCGCACCGTTCTCACCGGGCATCGGATCAGGGTTGTTACACGGAAGGTTGTTGCCCGGTATCCGTCGGCACACGACGTGGTATCGCAACCCGATGGGACTGTCGGTACCGGTGTACAGAGATACGGTCATATCCCCACCGGGCCTACGGTCCAAGCGCACGGTGTAGGAGTCTGTGACACCGCGATCAAGCGTGAGGTCAGTGTTGCCGTCGTTGGCCGTCAGACGTGAGCCTCCCGCCTCGAACACCAACCCTAGGGGGGGGGGGGGGGGAGGTGTGGTCGTTGTGGTCGTTGTGGTCCCTGGGGCGACACAACGGCTCTTGTCCGGACTGGGTACGTACGGGGCACAGTCCGCATCCGTCAGCTTGTCATCGTTTATGATTCTTACCTTGAGAAGTGGCACCGTGTGAATGTTGATCTGCGCCGGTCGATCCGATGTGCCCTTTATGGACGGCACCCGGATAGTCAAGGTTGCCGTCTGGTCCCTCGGTAGCCGTAGTGTGGCGCTGTTGTGAGGGTTGCTCGGGGAATGGTTACGCCAGGGAGAGTGCTCCGATCCTATGATCTCAAGGCCGCTGGTCACCAGCACTCCGATATACCTGACGGACGTATTCCAGTTAGCGACACCGATAGTGACATCGAAGGTGCCGTCTTCGGCTACCACGATGTCGTAGTCAGGGTCGGTCGCGAACTCGGCGGTGAACGTATAACCGTTCTTCGTCTCTGTTGTGGGTCCTTGCGCCGAAGCGATGACCGTCCACCCGACTACTAGTAGAGCGGCAGTCGCTAAAGCTGCCAATGTGCGTCGCATGGCTTTTGTCCTCCTTGTGCGGATCTCCGCCCGATTCCGTTGTGGGCTAGCCAGCTTGGCCACCGACTCGACACCTTGGTCGCAGCGGCGGTGTCGTTACTGGTCATTGCCCCAACCAGATACCTTCGCCGGAGCCGTCAACCGAGTCATACCAGTCGATGAGAATGAGACACCGTTCCTTCGCAGTGTCCTTCCAGTCGCCTTCTCCGGTAACGAATCCGCACATCTCGCCGGTGGGCTCTGGTTTAAAGACCTAGCCCTGATTATTCAGGTTTCCCACACACCGAGGCATGTAACGCCTGTTCAACCCGAGTATCAGGAGAAACCCGCCGTTCACCCGACAGGTGAATCTCTACACCGGACCGAAACAGGAATCGCCGATAGCTGTACTGCCTGGTCAGGGCGCGAATCTGGTCTTCTCCACTCATCCTCCAAACCCCAATCCATGAATAATCGGGGCTAGGTCAACACGTCCGCAGCGCATGCAAGGATCCCGACCAAAACCGGACCAACGTCACGTTCCGGCCGTTCACGTCGAACACCGTAGAGATAGAATTCGTCAGTTTTTACTATACGCGGGCTCGGACCTCGCCGTCAATCCGAACAAGGTACGCGCCAACATCGACATAGCCCTGAGGGTGGCACAAATCCCATATCAGAGACTCGCCCTGAGGCATGGGGTCAATCTCCCGGTTTGCCGTTGGCGCCGATCCGGTATCCGTACTCACCGTCCATGTCCGCCCCGACGGGAACAGCCGGAATGGCGACCATCGCCAGTAATGCCCCTGCTGCCAGAATCTTCTCTCGCGCCGTCGAATACGGGTCAATCGGGCCGGCTTCGCAGGACAGCTTGGTAGAGGGCCCTCCGACCGATTCCGAGACCGTCGGAAACTTGACGGACGGCATCCGACATCGGTTGCCCACCGGCTCTCCGCTCGGCGACCTCCCTTAGCGCGGCATCCATCGGGGTAGCCGAACCGGGACACCCGGCGACAACCAACGTGAACTCACCGAGAGGGCGCCTATCTGCCCACTCTTCCGCTGCTCGGGCGAGAGTGCCTGACCATATCTCCTCGTGGATCTTGGTCAACTCACGGGCCAGTGTGATCGGCCGGTCCGGTCCGAGGGCGGCCACTAGAGCCTCTAGGTCGTCGGTTAACCGGCTCGGCGCCGAAAACAGGACGATGGTCCGAGTTTCAGCGGCCAGTTCCTCAAGCCGGCGGGAGCGTTCTATTCCACGACGAGGGATGAAGCCCTCGAAGACGAAACGATCTCCGGGCAGACCTGAAACAGCTAGGGCCGCCGGTACCGCGCTAGGTCCGGGAATCACCGAGATGCGGGCGCCGACCCGCTTGGCAACTCGGACGGCCGAGAGTCCCGGATCCGCCACGGTGGGCATACCGGCGTCGGAAACCAGGGCTACCGTCGACCCATTCCGCAGTAGGTGTTCCAGCCGACCGGATCGAGCCGACTCGTTCCCCACAAAATATGACTCGGGTCTGGTGCGCACCCCGAGGTGTTGGAGCAGCACCCTGGCCCGGCGGGTGTCCTCGGCGAGGATGGCGTCCGCTTGCGCCAGGGTTTCGGCCAGCCGAGTCGAGATGTCACCCAAATGCCCGATAGGTGTACCGCACAGCACGAGGCATCCGATCGTCATACCGCGTAGCCGAGTTGCGAGGCAGTTGCCCGCCCGACGATAGGATCGGAGGAAATCACCAGCGTGATGGCGTCAAGATCCCATGACAGGAGGGCGTAGCCGTCGGTGTTTTCCCACTCGGTAATGGTGTCCCGCACCTGCGATGACCTTGCTCCGATTCCGGAGCTAAGCATGGTTCGGAGGGCTGAGTTCACCTCCGATTCGTCCGCGAACGAATCACCTACATAGCGGGCTACGAAAACCAGATCACCGGTGACGGGATTTCTATGGAACTCGTATCGGTCTCCGCCCCATCCTTCCGCAGCTCGGGATGCCTCCACCTGGGGGTTGTAGCGGCCGAGCAGCGCTTGCCAACGGTGCTCGCCCCAGCTTCCTTTCTCCTCCAGCACGTAACTGTCGGCCGTGACGTTCAATGGCGGGATCACGATAGCCGGCTCAAGCCTGCGGTATTTGTCCAGATGCAGGACGTGTTCGGTGGTCTGTGGAGGTCGGTCCAGTGCTTGATCCAGCGCCGCCGTTCCCCCCAACCGGTAGAGGTGGGTCGCCAGCAGGGAACCTGCTCGGTGAGGAAACAGACTGATCTCCCTCAGAATGTCAGGGAGGTTGTCGACCACCGTGCGGGGTTGTTCAGCGCTCAGGCGGGCGGCTTCGGAGCGATGCTCAGGCGTTAGCGAATCGAGATAGAGCGCCTGAACCACCGACGCTTCTCCTTCGATCAGCGCCTTTCGGGCTGCCCTCCCATCGGAGTCCCCGAATCCGTGCCCGAGGCCCTCGAAAAGCTCCGGATTGTGTTGGGCCGTGAGGGCGTGGACCAACTCGCCGACCAGCACCAGCTGCTGGTATTCGTCCAAGAGGTCTGCACCTTCAGGCAGCACGATCGTCCGCTGATCGAAGTCAAAGTAAGGTTCGGATGGACCGGGGTTCGATGGGATGGGATCAGCGGACATTACGAGCAACTCGAGCAACTCCAACCGGCCCTCTAGGTCTTCCGGGAATTGTCCGGCGGCATTGGAAGCATCGCCGGTTGCGCCGCCACCGTAGGGTTCCTCTATCACGGCAGGTCGGGTGAGAAACCGCCGTTCCCGGAGGGATTCAACCTTTCCCATCAGCTCCAGCACTACGGATGCCTGTTCGGACGGCAGGGACCAGGTGACTTCCTCAGCCGGCGCCTCGGTCGAGGGGGGTGACGCACGCTCCGAGATCGTCGTAGCCGGGACGACCGGAGATGTGGGTTCCGTTGCAGCGGTCGGGTTCGGGTTGATTCGCTCTGCTTCGGTTGTCGCCACCTGGATTGTCGAGGCTGTCGATGGCGGAAGGCCCGATTCAAGGCTGCCGTCAGCGCCGGGTCCGCCCGAGCCGGAAGCGCATCCGGTGATTAGCGCAAGAACCGCCAGGGCCATCCCGACTGTACCCATGAACCGGCGAACACTTTCGATGGACATCCTGGCGCGAGAGTAGCTTCGCCTGCGAGGGTCGTAGGATGGGGGCATCATGAGAAACAGCACCACGAAGTGTTCACCCTACCTTCCGGCGAGTCGTGTTCTTAGCGGTCGACGGATTGACCGGTATCTGTGGTCCTGATGGTGCGACCTGTGGTCGCTGATTCGGCTCGGTTCATGACGTCCGTGGTATTTCGGCGCGCCGGGGTCTGAATGCGGGTTGGTCTGGTATCCACCTATGAACTGGGGCGTCAACCTGTCCACTTGGCTTCCCCGGCGGCAAGCCTCCGCCAAGCGGGTCACACCGTGCGGACCCTTGATCTGGCTGTGGAGCCATGGAGCGACTGGTTGTTCGACTGGGCGCAGGCGCTCGCCTTCAGCGTGCCGATGCATACGGCTTTGCGACTAGCAACGCGCGCCGCCGAGCGGGTCAGGCGCCGCAGGGCTGAGATGCCGATAGCCGCATATGGCCTATATGCCGAGGTGGCCGGATGCGATGGTCCGTTTAGCCGGGCGATTGCCGGAGAGTACGAAGAGGAACTGGTGAAGTGGGTGTCCTCAGCTAAGGAAGGTCAAGCGTTGACCGGTACCTCGAGTTCCCGGCGCCGGTCGCGGTTGCTTCTGCCGGATCGGGCTGATCTTCCCGGACTCGAGAGGTACGCTCGGCTGGAGGATGGTTCGAAGCGGGTACTCGTCGGCTCGGTAGAGGCGACGCGCGGATGCAAGCACAAATGTCGGCACTGTCCCATTCCCGCCGTTTACGACGGACGGTTCAGGGTGGTCGCTACCGGAACCGTCCTTGCCGACATTGAGCGGTTGGTCAGGGCGGGCGCCGAGCATATAACGTTCGGGGATGCGGACTTCTTCAACGGGCCGCGCCATTCGGTGAGGATCGTGGAAGAGATGAACCGGAGATGGCCTCACCTCACCTATGACGCAACCATCAAGGTGGAGCACCTGAACCGGCATCGACAGGAGCTTCCGACCCTTGCCCGGACCGGTTGCCGGTTCGTCGTCTCGGCCTTCGAAACGCTTAATGAGCGAATCCTGGAAATCCTGGATAAGGGACACACCGCTCGGGACGCCACGCTGGTGGTCCACACAGCCCGCCGGGCGGGCCTCGAAATCCGACCGACCTGGCTTCCGTTCACGCCTTGGACCTCGCTTCGGGATGTGGCCGATATCTTTGACTTTATCGTTCGTCATGAACTGATCGACTCTACCGATCCCGTCCAGTTGAGCATCCGTCTCCTCGTTCCGTCCGGTTCGCTGCTGGCCGAACAACCCGTCTTCAAGGCCCATCGGGGCGAATACGACCGGAATCTGGCCTCCTACCTGTGGGCGGCGGCAGACCCGCGTGTGGACTATCTGGCCACCGAATTGGTTCGCATCGCCGAGGAGGGCGTTGGAGGGCCGCCGCGGCGAACCTTCAGCCGGATGTGGAAGGCCGTTCTCGAAGCTGTCGGCGACGATCCGGAAATGGCGAGATCGATACCGGATGGAGCGACGTTCGCTCGACCGCGGCTAACGGAACCGTGGTTCTGCTGAGCGGAACCCACTGCGGACCAGTTCGGTTCGCTGGAGGATTAGCCCCAATTATTCATGGATGGGGGTTTGGAGGATGAGTGGAGTAGACCAGTTTCACACCCTGACCAGGGAATACAGCTATCGGCATCCCCCATCCCGATCCGCTGTGGAGGTTCACCCGGCAGGTGAACCTTGGGTTTCTCCCAATACTCGGGTTGGACTGGCGTTACATGCCCCGGTGTGTGGGAACCTGAATAATCAGGGCTAGGAGAGTCCTGAAAAACGAATCTTACGGGGTTAGGTGGTCGGCAAACCGCCTGGTCAGAGAGTTGTGGGTTAGCGGCTGAACCCCTTTGTACGGGGTTTCTCAGCACCCTCCTAGGAGGATGCCGGAAACCAGCCCGATAGGCCCACCGCCCGGTGATGGATGCTCATCGACGCCCCGAATCATCCCGCCGGGTTTTCGCCCGGCGCTGCGTCGACCCGAGCGTTCGGTCTCCTACCAGGCCACGTATTTGAGTTCCAGGAACTCCTCCATTCCGTGGTGGCTGCCTTCCCGCCCCACCCCGGACTGTTTCACACCGCCGAATGGCGCTGCTTCATCCGAAATGAGTCCTCTATTCAGAGCGACCATCCCGGACTCGATAGCCTCGGCCATCCGGAAGGCGCGGTTCACATCCTCGGTAAACACGTATGAGATCAGTCCGTGCTCGGTGTCGTTGGCGGCTCTGATCACCTCTTCCTCCGACTCGAAGGAGACCACCGGGGCCACCGGACCGAAGATCTCATGGTCGAGGATCACCGAGTCGGGTGAAACACCGGAAAGAACGGTTGGTTCGTAGAAGTATCCGGGCCGACCAGGACTCCTACCGCCGGTAAGGACGGTGGCATCGTTGTCCACGGCGCCGCTTACCAGGTATTCGATCTTCTCGACAGCCTGTGCGTTGATCATCGGGCCTACCTGGTTCGAACGATCTATTCCCGGACCGATTCTCAGGCCGGACATGGCGTTGGTTAGCTGAGATGTGAACTCATCCGCTATGCGCTCGTGAACATAGAATCGATTGGCGGCAACACAGGTCTCGCCGGCATTTCGCATCTTGGCGACCATCGCTCCGGTGACCGCGGCTTCGACATCGGCATCCTCGAAAACCACGAACGGAGCGTTGCCGCCCAGTTCCATGCTGGTCCGCATTATCCGGCTACCTGCCTTTGCCATCAACAGGCGGCCCACTTCCGTCGAACCGGTAAATGAGAGCTTTCTCACCCGTGGATCGTCGAGGATGGCGTCTACGACTCCCGAAGATCCCCTCGCCGTTACCACGTTCACTACGCCCGGGGGCAAACCGGCCTCCGCCAGGATGTCCGCCACCGCCAGGGCGGAAAGAGGCGTATCGGAGGCGGGTTTCAGAATCGTGGTGCACCCAGCCGCTAGCGCCGGACCTAGTTTTCGAGTCGCCATAGCCGACGGGAAGTTCCAGGGTGTCACCATCAGGGACACCCCGACCGGCTCCGGTATGACGACGATGCGCTTGTCACCTCTCGGGGCGGTGCGGAACTCACCCATTATCCGCACCGCTTCCTCTGAGAACCAGCGGAAGAACTCGGCCCCGTAGCGTATCTCGCCGATGGCGTCGGGGTAGGTCTTACCGTTCTCGAGAATGATCAACTCGGCAAGTTGCTCCTCACGTTCGAGCATCATGTCGTACGCCCGGCGGAGGATGTCGCTCCGGCGCCTAGGTGGGGTCGCAGCCCATCCCGGAGCTGCTTCCCACGCCGTGTCGACCGCCATCTTGGCCTGAGCGTGACCGGCAACCGATACCGTGGCGAGTAACTGTTCGGTAGCCGGATCGAAGACGTCGAGTTCGCCTTCTCCTTCGGTCCACTCCCCCCCGATGTGGAGTCGGGTCTTGGGGTCTCGTACGAGTTCACTCAATACCGTCAACGGGTTCTCCTTCTCTTCCCGGCCTGCTTAGACCTTTAAACTATGTTAGATACCCAACGACATGGCCAGGTCATCGGCTATGCCTTGAGCATCTTCCACCACCCTTCCTTCGATCTCAAATGGATCCCGTCCATCGGGTGCCGGAGCATGAGCGTCTACGTAGATCTTGAGTTTCGGTTCGGTTCCACTGGGTCGCACCAGCACGCGGTGGCCTCCATCCAGGTGCAGTCCGATCAGTTGGGTGTTACCAAGCCACGCGGGTCGCTGCGACGCTCCCCTCCGGTAGTCGATGACCGAATGAACGGCTGTCCCTCCGAGCGACTGGGGTGGTTGCTCACCGAGGTCCCGGATGGCTGTCCGGATGGTTTCGGCTCCGGACGCACCGGGCTTCCTAACGCTCTTCTGCACCGAAACCCACACGCCGAACCGGCGGTAGAGTTCGGCCAGCCGATCAACCAGAGTCATGCCCTTTAGCCGGCATTCGGTAGCCAGGTCCGCGATGAGCACCGCCGCGGAAACGCCGTCCTTGTCCCGGACGGCGCTCCCCACGGTGTAACCGAGGGCTTCCTCGAACCCGAAGCGGAACTGAACCCGCTCGGATTCCTCGATCCGGAGGGCCGCGTTGGCGATCCACTTGAACCCGGTTAGCGTGGTTTCGGAGCGCGCTCCGTAAGCCAAGGCAACCTGAGCGAGCATAGGGGTGCTGACGATGGAGCAAATAACCAGGCTCGTCGCCGGATCCGGTTGGCGCGAGAGGATGTAGTCGGCTAGCAAAACACCGGTCTGGTTGCCGGTCAACGACACCCAACCATCCGGTCCGGGCACCGCCACGGCCAGACGATCCGCGTCCGGGTCGTTAGCAAGTACTAGGTCGGCGTCAACATGGTCGGCGAGCCTGAGAGAGAGGTCCATTGCACCCGGTTCCTCCGGGTTGGGGAAACGCACCGTGGGAAAGTGTCCGTCGGGGTTCATCTGTTCGGGAACAGGGTGGAGGTCGTGGTGCCCGGCTTTTCTGAGAAGAGCGCTCACCTGTTTCCAGCCAACCCCGTGCAGCGGGCTGTAGACGATTCGCAGCCGGGGCAGCGGTCCGGTGAGATACCGGTTTCGGAGTACGGATTGCCGGTAGTCGTCCAGAAGGTCGGATCCGATGGGGCGCACCCCCGTAATCCCGGGGTCTGGAGCGCCGGGCATCCGTTCGACGGCCGTTGCCGGTGCGACCCCCTCAATAGCGGCGGCGATGGCTGAATCGACCGGGGGGATGATCTGTGCTCCGTTGGCGTCGTAAACCTTGTACCCGTTGTCCTCGGGCGGGTTGTGGCTGGCGGTGATCATCACTCCGGCGCAACCGCCCAGGGCCGAGACGGCGTAGGAGACCAGTGGGGTCGGGATCTCCTCCGCCCAGTAGCGTACCGCCAGACCGGCGGCTACCAGCACCCCCACCGTGTCAAGCATCAAACATCGACTAGTGAGCCGAGCGTCACGCCCCACCACAACCGGGCCGGGGGGGGATCCTCCGTATCTTTCGATCAGATAGTCAGCCAGCCCCTTGGTGGTCCGGATCACCGACGCCCGGTTCATGCGGTTTGATCCAGCCCCCACCGGGCCTCGTATTCCGGCGGTTCCGAACGTAAGGGTTCCATCCATACGGTCGTGCAACTCGTCCAGGTTGCCTTCCTCGATCAGGGAATCCAACTCGGCTCGGGTGGCGGGGTCCGGATCGCTCGCAATCCACGCCCGGGCCCGCTCTATAACGTCGCTCATCGGAAAGAAACCCCTCAGAAGTTGATACGCCGAGGGGATAGGTTACAACGCTGGACCCTACGGCTGGTCTCGCCGCTCTCCGACGATTGCGCGATGGGCAGTCCGCGAACGGATTTGCCGGTGCTCTCATCGAAGCTCCGGTTAATCGGGGCGGCTGCGTATCTCGTAGACCCGGTAGCTATGACCGAAGGTTCGGGTCCGGTTACCCAAGTTAGCCGCCCCCGAACCTTCACCGTTCAGGCACTCCCCTTGCCATACCACAGTCACCGTAATCGGATACCCGTCCGGATATCCTCCATGCCGAGAAGATCGAAGATAAGTGGCCTCCCGGCCACCGATCTTGGCCGCGGTGGGGGTGTTCATGGTGTATGCCCGGCGGTGGTCGGGTACGGAGCGCCGGAATACTCGGGTCCCCGGATCTGAACCATCGATAGCGCCGAGGCCGACGAACGACCAGGAAACTTCGGTTACCCACATACGCAGATCGACGGCGTCGTTTCCTACCCGGATGCCGAAGTTGACCACCGTTCGGTACGGGTAGAAGGCTCTGAGAGGAACCCGGACATATCCGAAGGAGGACGGTAGCAAACCATGGCCCGGGTCCGGCTGCCGGGTGACTGCCTCCTCAAAGGCGCGGACAACACGGGGCGACGCACATGAGTCCGGCTGGTCGGTAGGCAAAGGGGTTGTCGTTCGGTCCGGATCGCTGGGGGGAAGGGTGGAAACGAGATCCGGTGATGGACAGCCGGGCGGGTGGGAGTTCGGGACTCCAACACAGTGGGGGTGAGCGATCTCCATCCAGGTTCCGCAAATACCGGGAGACGTGTCGGCGGGAAGGCTTGGATTGTCCGCGCACACGGCGTATGTAGGTCCGGTGCGATCCTCGTGGCGGCCTAGATAGGTGTAACGCTCGGTCGTGTTGTCACCGTGCGGCCGGTGCCCTCCCGGTTGCCCGATATTGCACGTATTGGTTCGGCCGGGTTGAGGAGGCCGCACCTCGGGCCCGCAAGGTTTCCAGATCGGGCCTATAGGTACCCACGAAAAGCACTCCTGGCGACTGACGCCCGGCATGGCCGATAGAGAAGCGCATTTCCATTCCATCCAGTAGTTCCAATGGCGCTCCCAATCCCAGGTGGTGACGGTTTGGCCGGGCGTCCATGACGAAGACGGCGGATCGGCTACACCCGGTTCGGAGGCCCAGAGGGAGGCGGCCACAACCATGCCCAGCGCGGCTAGGCCACCTGCTACTCGGGGGAAGGGATGCCGCATGGTCCTCGCGATCCCGACCGAAGGCCGGTCATGATTCGTACTCCCGGATGATGTCGGGATCCTCGTCCTCGTTTACCCCCGGATCCGGGTCGGGGGGACACCGGAGGTCACTACCTACGTACTCCATTATCAAGTTTGCCTGTCTGCAGTACGACCTCCGGTAGGAAAGCTTCCATTCCCCCTCGACCTGCACCAGGGTGTCGGTCCATCGGGAACTAGTCGGGTAGTCGCGGTGTACGAACCCGTACGTCACCTGGATGACCGCTCGGTCGTGTCGAGGGCCCCCGCGCCAGCGGAAATCGTCGAATACCGGAGTCCATTCTCCTCGAGTGTCAGGATCGAACAGGCCCGCGTCATGGGTTCGGCCGTACTCGTCGAGGGCGGCAAAGATTTCGTCCAATAGATGGCTGTTGCGGATGGCTGACCGCCGCTGCCGGTCGGTACCGGTCCAAGCCCATGTGAATACCCGCTTGACCTCGGCCACCGTGCAGGGATCCTCGACCGGATAGCCATCCGCCTCCCACAATTCCCGGACGGAAAGGCATCTCGGATGCTCACCTAGTTGCCCGGTAGCGGCGGTCGTGGTGCTGGGAGCAAGCGGTGCGTTGGTCGTGGCGCTCGGCATCTCCGTGATGGCAGGCGGCGAGGTGACCGAGACGGGTACGGTGGCGGGAACGGTTGGATTGGATTGGCGAACCCAGGTTGCTACCGGTGGGTCACTGTCGGCAGTGACCGTTCCAGGTTGCAAACGAACCAGTTCCGGAAGCGTCAGGGAATCAGAGATCAGCGAGGGGGGCGCCGTCCGGGTGCCGGCAGCGGCGGCGGACGTTGCCGGTGCTACCTGTACCGGGGGGTTGGTGGCGCCGGTTTGGACGGTCCCATCCGGCGCGATGATCGAACTGTTCTCAGGTTGGTCGTTCCCCACAAGGAGTATGACGATGACGGCGACTAGACCTGCCGAGAGCACCACCATGAACCCTTTTTCGATAGAGCTAAGCATCTTAGATCCCTATTACGATAGCTATCGGATGATAACGAGGCTAACAGTGTCTAGATGTTATAATCGGTAAGCGTTGACATCCCCGCCTTCAGAGAAATGGACCGATCGTTAACCCTGATTATTCAGGTTTCCCACACACCGAGGCATGTAACGCCTGTTCAACCCGAGTATCAAGATAAACCCGCCGTTCACCCGACAGGTGAATCTCCACACCGGACTGAAACGGGAAACGCCGACAGCTGTACTGCCTGGTCAGGGCGCGAATATGGTCGTCTCCACTCATCCTCCAAACCCCCATCCATGAATAATCGGGGTTAATGTTGGTCAAGCAAGTACTTGCAAGCCGGCAACCCCCTTATCCATAAATCATCGGGGCTAACGGTTGTGCCGGGTAGGGATCAGCCGAACCGGTCCGGAGAAAACGGCTCCAAGTCGAGATCGGTGGGGAGACCGCACAAGAGTTGGGTCACCAGCCGCCCGGTGACAGGGCCCAGGGAAAGACCTAGCTTGCCGTGACCGACGGCATAAGCAACGTTGTCCCAGCGGCGCGAGTTTCCGATGATGGGAAGTCCGTCCGGGGTTATCGGACGGATCCCTGCCCACCGTTCCAACACCGTGAGATCCGTATCCAGCCGGATCCTGGAACGGACGCCGCTTTCTACCAGGCTAAGCCTGTGGATGGATGGTCGGGTATCGAGCCGGCCCAGCTCGAGCCATCCGCTCATCCGCAATCGATCGCCCATAGGGTTGACCGCTACCCAACGGTCACCGATAAGGATGTTCCGGCGCGGGCCGGTGGAGGGCTTGGCGACGGTCATGCTGTGGCCTTTGCCGGGCTGGATGGAAACCGACTCCCCGAATAGCGAGGCGACCCCGGGAGCCCACGCGCCGGCGGCTACCACTACCTGGCGCGCCGCTAGATTGCCGCCCGACGTAACCATGCGCCGGACGGCGCCGGAGCTTCCATGAACGGCTAGCAGTTCCGTATGGGGGATCAACATCACCTTGCGAGCTTCGAGGACCTCGGCAAGGCTGCTGAGAAACCGACCGGGATCGAGTCCCGCGTCATCGGTACACAGAAAGCCCCCCAATACATTCTCGTTAAGGGCCGGTTCCAGTTCATGTATCTCTCTGGCGCCAAATGCCTCGATGCCCACGCCGTAACGTTGCATCTCCGCGGCTTCTCGCTTGCCCGCATCGAGGGAGGCGGGGGTACCGTAGACGTTTAGGAGGCCATCAGGACGGTAACCGCAGTCAATCCTCTCCTCGGCTATCCACCGAGCGATCAGCTCGGCGCTGCGGAAACCGAGAGCGGCCATTATCAGCGAACCGCTATGGGCCGCCTTTTTGTTGCAGAACCTCATGAACCGGACTATCCACCGCAGATAGTCCGGGTTGAGCGACGGTCGGACGACAACCGGACCGGTGCGCCGGAGCATTCCCTTTATTACGCCCGTGAGAACGCCCGGGGCAGCCATCGGGATGATATGGCTGGGGGTGATGAAACCGGCGTTCCCGGAGGCGCTTCCACGAGCGATGGGTCCTTTGTCGATGACCACTACCTCGCGCCCTCGACGCGACAGTTCATACGCCGTACACAGTCCGACAACGCCCCCACCGACTACCGCCACGTCGGTTTCCGCAGGAAGGTTACACAGCGGGCGATGATGGTCTTGCGGTTCGGTTGACAAGCAAGAATCTCCTTGAGGTCGGTGTCAGTTGGATTTGTGGGCCAATCTAGCCCTGATTATTCAGATTTCCCACACACCGAAGCATGTATCGCCAGTTCAACCCGAGTATTGGGAGAAACCCACCTTTCACCCCACAGGTGAATTTTCACACTGGACCGGGACGGGAAACGCCGAGCCGTATTACCTGGTCAGGGCGCGAATATGGTCTACTCCACTCATCCCCCAAACCCTCATCCATGAATAATCGGGGCTAACCGAGCGCCAAGCCCGTGGGTTGCGTAGCCGCCGGGAATCGAGAGGTCGCTGGTTCAACTCACCCGATCCGCATAGCCGGTCCGCTGAGCACAGGACTACGTAGGAGTCGACGCTCCCCGACGGTAGGAGAGTAGGTCCGATGCGGAGAACACGATCACGAGCATGGCGCCCAGCCTGGATCCCCGCTGCCATAGCCATGCCGCGGCAGTCGCGCCGATTGCCATGCCGATGATGCGTGAGTGGAGGTCCCCACCGGGGCCCAAGAACTTGATAAGGACCACCCGGAGCATCTTGGAACCGTCAAGGCCTCCGATCGGGATCCAGTTGAACAGTCCCCAGATCACCGAGACCCAGATGAAGGCGCCTACGAAGAAAACAACATAGTTGCCGGAGATATCAGCCGGGAAGAGGTGGATACGCCACGGAGAAGTAACGATTAGCCGCCCCGGGTCCCCAAGTCCCCCCATCCTTACGAACAGGAATGCACCCAGCCCCGCCAAGAGGCCTACTCCGGAGCCGGCGGCCGCTACGACGAAGTGCTTCCAGTTCTGGAATCCCGTCTCTTTTTCTCGCCAGAGAGTTGCGCCGCCTAGCGCGTAAATGGTGATCCGGTCGACGTGACCACCGAATCGACGTACCGTGGCGGCATGGCCTAGCTCGTGCAGGAGGACGGAGAGAAGGATGGCGGTTGCCCACAGGAGCATCGCGGTCACGCTGAATCCCGAGTCGAAGAACAGCACCAAGATAAGAAGGAAACTTAGGTGGAGTTGGATCGGGAATCCGAACGCCCGGAATCGTAGCACTTGGTCAGGCTAGCGTCTGAGGAGGGTAGGAGGGTGCTGAAAGGTCCGTGCAAGGGTTCGCTCCGTGTACCGAGAGCATCGAACAGACAGTTTGCCGAACGGCAACCCCGCTAGATAATGTTTTTAGGTACCCTTTCCTGAAGACATATGCAGGGTGGCCGAGTCGGCAACTCACTAGCCCTGATTATTCAGGTTTCCCACACACCGAGGCGTGTAACGCCAGTTCAACCCGAGTATTGGGAGAAACCTACCGTTTCACCCGACAGGTGAGTCTCTACGCCGAACCGGGATGGGAAACGCCGATAGCTGTATTTCCTGGTCAGGGCGTGAATATGGTCTACCCCATTCATCCTCCAAACCTCCATCCATGAATAATCGGGGCTAACGGGTCGGTAATCCCCGGATGTCAGGACTCGAGCAGCTCCAAGGCGTGATCGGCCAGCCGTTGCACCGAACGAGCGAGTTCATCAAGATCAACCTCTGCCGCCTCCGGCATCGCCCCATGAAGGTACCGTGCGTAGACACCCTCGAGGATGGCGGCCAGCCTCCATGACTGGAATGCCTGGTAGTAGCCGATCCCCGATACGTCTACCGGGCTGAGTTCTGCGTACTGTTCGATCATCTGCTGTCGATTCGGGAATCCCCCTGCCTGAATAGCCGAGAATCGCCACAGGATCGGCTCGCCGGGTTCGATCCAATCGTTGGCCAGGTAGCTTAGGTCGGCTAACGGGTCGCCCAGGGTGCACAACTCCCAATCCACCACTGCCTGTACCCTCCCCTCGCCTACGATCAGGTTGCCGAGCCGATAATCACCATGAACGACCCCGGCATATACCTGCCGGGGGACGTTCCACAGGAGGAGTTTCCGCACCCGTTCCATGATCGGTAGGTCACGTTGCTTGGAGGCTTCGAACTGACGGGCCCAGCGGTACAGCTGCCGTTCCAGATAACCCTCACGACGGCCGAGATCGCCGAGACCTATCAGGTCCGGGTCCAGCGAATGGAGCCCGGCCAGAACCTCGACTACCGACCGTCCTACTTCCTGCCGCCGGTGAGTAGGTACTTGCTCCCCCGCATTCCGGTCATGCAGCACTATCCCCTCGACGAACCCCATCACGTAGAACGGTGCTCCGTTCACCTCGACGTCGGTGCACAAGCCGAGTGCCGGAGGAACCGGTACTCCCGTATCTCGAAGGGCCGAGATCACCCGGAACTCTCGGGCCATATCATGAGCGCTCTCGAGAATGCTATGGAGAGGTGGTCTCCGCAGGGCGAGGTCCCCCCCGGCGCTGTCTGTAACCCGATAGGTCAAGTTCGAGTTGCCCCCGGGGATCATCCGGAACGTGAACGGTGGTTCGGCGCCTTCCACACTATCCGCAATCCAGCGGCTGACAGCCCCCACGTCAATGCCCGCTACCTTTACCAAGTTCCTCTCCTCCTGGCGTGGAGGGGAGGGTGGTGGTCGCAGCCGATTCCGGTGTTTCCGACTATGAGATCCTCCCGTTCGATCCCCACCATGTCCGACGAACGCAGACGGGCGGTCGTATCCCTATTTCGGGCAGCCTAACCGGCCGCCGCTGCGGCGATATGACCTGCGAGAGAGTCACGAAGGTCGTCAGCCTCGCCATCTCGGACAGGCACCCGTATTCTCCGGTTGCACACCCCGCTAGATCATCCTTTGATCTCTCCTACGGGTGGTGTCCGGAACGAGCAGCGGGGGCCGGTGGCGTCGGCTAGTCGCGTATCGAGTGTGGCGAGGGGCGCGTCAAGCAGTTCGGCGAGAGCTACGTACCAGGCTCGACCGGCATCAGGTGTGGCGCCGCCAAGTCGTCAAGGGCCATCATCTCCTCTGCCCAACGTCCGTCCCTCCCCCGGCAATGGCGGCCACGACGAAGGAGGAATCGACGACCAGCGTCACGTTCGCCCGCTGTCTCGAAACCTGAGAATGTCCTCGGAAGTGAGGGTATGAACACCACCTTCCTTGCGCCGACGAACCGCTGCCATCAGATCAGCCGGGTCAGGGCGGTCGGCGAGATCGATCAGCGCAATCCGGAGATACTCCTGCAGGGAACGGCCTCCCAGAGCTGCCCGGGCAGCGAGTTCGTTGCGAGTATCTGTGGGTACGTTACGGATAGTAATTGTCGGCATAATAGGCATTATATTTATAAGCACAGCAAAAGAGCAGCAACATAGCCTGGTACGCGCCAAGGGCCGGGATCGCTAAACCTTTTTGTTCAACGGCAGATCTTCCTACCTTCTTCCTACGGTGTGGAGGGCTAAGCCTGAATCCACCGATGGTTTGTTGAGGGCGGTTCCGGGGGGGTGGGTTTGGGGTGGTGGGCGTGTTGTGGGTGGGTTGTTTTGGTGGGTGATGGTTGTAGTTAGACGGTTTGGGTGGGGTTTTAGGTTGGTTATGCTGTTTTTGGGCGTGTGGGGTTGGGTTGGGGTGTTCGGTTGGGGTTGCGGGTGGGTGTTGGCGGCTGGTCAGCAGAGTTGTGGGAGGTTGCGGAGGTTAGCGAGGGTGGTCAGGTAGGTGCGGGCCCAGGGCCAGTGGGTTGGTAGTCGTAGGATGTGTTGTCTGCTGTGGTTGACTATACGCCCGGGGAGTCGGTAGAGGCGGGTGCGGATGGTTGTTCCGACGACCAGTTGTTGGTTGTCGGGTTGTGTTTTCCCGAGGAGGGCGACCCATCGGTGGAGGTTGTGGGCGAGGGCGGCGCAGAGCAGCCACGCGGCGTTGGCGTAGAACCGGGCGGAGGGTAGGTGGGCGAGTCCTGCGGATCCTTTGAGGTCGCGGATAGCGAGTTCGCATACCGCGTGCGCCCGGTGTTGTCGGTCCGCTTCGACCGTGTTGTGGTGGTGTCGGTCCGCTTCGGTGGTTGGTTGGTCGAGGTTGGTGACGAACGCGTGGTACCGCCAGTCGGTCCATAGTTGTTGTTGGTCACCGACGACGCGGGTGCGGCGCACGACGAGGCGGAGTTTCATCGTTGTGCGTTTTTTGGTGATCGTGAGGGTGGTTTCGGCGACTTGGGCTATCCCACCCCGGGGGTAGTCGATGGTGGTCCAGTCGGTTTCTTCGATTGTGCTGATAGTTGCGAGGATGTTGCTGTATCGGGGTGCGGTGACCGACCATTCCACTCCCGCCCGGTCGAAAGCGTCGAACAAGTCGTAGGAATAGAAACCCGAATCGGCTCGGACGGTGACCGGACCCCCGGCTCCGGCCCGTCGGGCCCGTCCGATGGTTTCTTTCGCGAAGTGGACCACGCCCCGCTGCGACGACCCTTCCCGCAGGCGGGCGGCGACCACTTCGCCGGTGTCGGCCCGGAAAGCCAACAGCGGGTGGTAGCCCAACACGTTCGTGTACCCGTACGCGGCGCCCTCCTTGGTTTTGCCCGACACTTCACAAACCGTCGAGTCCAAATCCAACACCAACCCGTCTTTTTCGCCGGGACCGGCGCCCGCTTCCCACGCCCGACCCGTCGCCGAGGTCAACGCTTTCTCCAACTGCCGTACATGACCCCAGGTGAACGAACGCAGAAACGTGCCCACCGTGGAAGGGGCCATCACCCTGAAAGGCAACACCCGGCCCGTCGACCCGGCCCGCAGACGATCCACATGATCCACATGGGAACCGCCCGCCAGCATCGAAGCGACCAACGTCAGCACCTTACGACCCGGGTTCGCTCCACCAACCCGGGCGCCCAAGCGTACCGTGTCATCCACCAAAGCCTCCAACCCCAAACGGCTCATCACCGTCCCCGCCAACAGCAAACCCCCATCCGCCACCAACCCCCCATCATCGAAAACAACGCCCAAACGGTCAATGTTCTGCAATACTCCACTCACACCAAGTGCCTCCCAAATCCGGGCCAACAGCCCTAACGCTTAAAGCTATTGTCCCAGACCAGAGGCACTTCCCGCGTCTATCCAACTACCAAACCACCAAAACCCGCCGGTGGATTCAGGCTAAGCGGGTGCGGTGGTTACCGGTCCGAGGTCGAGAAGACGAAGGAAGAACTGGACGAGGGGTCCGATCAGGAGAGCAAACAATACCGTCCCGATTCCGATCGTACCGCCGAGTAACCAACCGGCTAGCAAGACCGTTCCTTCAATGATGAAACGGGCCAGGCGGATCGAGATTCCTCGGGCGGCTAGGCCGAGCATCACTCCATCGCGTGGGCCGGGCCCGAGTCGAGAACCTATATACAGTCCCGACCCCACGCCGATCAAGCCGAGTGACCCCAATAGATAGGCCCACCGCAACAGTACCGAGCCGGTCTCTCCCACCAGGTACAGGGTGACGTCGATGATGACGCCTACCGCGACCGCGTTGAGAACCGTGCCCACCCCGACTCTCTGTCGGAGAGGTATCCAAGCCAGCAGGACCAGCCCGCTAACGACGATCGTCACCGCGCCGATCGTTAGAGGTAGGTGGGCGGCTACTCCCTGATGGAAGGCATCCCAGGGTGACAATCCGAGTTCGGAACGTAGCTTTAGAGCGATCCCGGCTCCGAAGACGGTTAGCCCGATTCCCAACCTGGGTAAACGCCGCAAGACGGCTCGAGCGTGCGGGGTACGTAACCTGTGGCCGGGTCCCACCGATCGGGTTAATCCGGTACGGGCATCGAACCGAGGCGCTCGATCAGATCCACCACCCGACTGGAGTATCCCCACTCGTTGTCGTACCAGGCGACAACCTTGACCATCCGGCTGCCGAGTACCTCGGTCCCACCGGCGTCAAACACACTTGAATGTCCGTTTCCGATGATGTCGGAGGACACAAGAGGCTCCTCCGAGTACTGAAGCACTCCCCGCATCTGCCCCCGTGCAGCCATCCGCATCTGCTGGTTCACCGTACGAGCGTCGACGCTCGTAGACAACTCAACCACGAGTTCCACCAGCGAACCGTCGGGTACGGGCACCCTCATAGCCATGCCGTCCAACTTTCCCGAAATCCCGGGAAGAACCGTGCCGACCGCCCGGGCGGCGCCGGTCGAGGTAGGGATAATGTTCTCGGTGGCCGCCCTGGAGCGTCGAAGATCCTTGTGAGGCACGTCTGCCAATCGCTGATCGTTGGTGTAGGCGTGGACGGTGGTCATTATCCCCCGAACGATGCCGAATTCGTCGTCCAGTACCTTCGCGATGGGCGCCAAGCAGTTGGTGGTACACGATGCATTCGAGACGATCCGATCGGAGGCCTGCATCTCGCTGTCGTTCACCCCGAGAACGACGGTGCGATCTATCGCATCCTTAGCCGGAACCGTGAGGAGAACCCTTCGGGCCCCGGCCTTAAGGTGTTGCTCCAATGCCGCACGGGTCCGGAAGGCCCCGGTCGACTCGACCACAACGTCTACTTCGAGTTGTTTCCAAGGAAGCTGCTCGGGTGACCGTTCCTGAAGCATTCGGATGTGATGACCACCGACTGTCATCCACCCCTCCCCTACCTTGATCCGTCGTTCGAGAGCGCCCATAACCGAGTCGCGCCTGAGTAGGTAGGCGAGAACCTCATGGTCGGCTAGATCGTTGATGGCCACCACGTCGATGGCGGCTCCGGGCCGTTCCAGAACGATACGCAGCACCGCTCTCCCGATGCGACCGAAGCCGCTTATGGCGACCCTCATCGCCATCTCAGCCTTCTTCCGGGGGGTAGTAGCGATCGAGCAATTCGACGATCCGGGCCGAGTAGCCCCACCCGGTATCGAACCAGACGATCGTCTTGAGCAGGTTTCCGCCGATCACCATGGTCGAAAGGCTGTCGAATATACCCGAGTAAGCAGCGCCCCGGACGTCGCTCGAGACGATCGGATCGCAAGTGAATCCGAATACACCCGGGTAATCGGTCCGGCAGGCTTCTTGTACCGCCTCATTAACTTCACCAGGGCCGACGGCGGTCCGCAGCCGGGTGACCGCGTCGACCGTAGAACCGTCGTCTACCGGGACGTTGAGTGCTTTGGAGGAGATACGGCCCCCTAGATGAGGGAACACCCCTTTCAGGATATCCGACGAATTACTGGCGGCCGGAATGATGTTTTCCCCCGCTGCCCTGCTCGATCGGAAGCCTCCCGTAGGTACATCGCCGAGACGCGCCCGATTCGTATAGGCGTGAATGGTGGTAAAGAACATTTCCCTGATCCCGAAGTGCCGGTCCAGAATCTCGACCAGTGGCGCCATAGCGTTGGACGTGTTCGAACCCGTTGCCACCATGGCCGGATCCTCATCAAGGACATGGTCGGTCACACCGGTCAAGAGTAAGGGTAGATCCCCGGGTTGCTCGGAGGTCGAAGCCAGTATGACCCTTTCGGCGCCGGCTCGGAGATGCTCGGCGCACCATTGCGAGGTCCGGTACTTGCCGGTGGCTTGTACCACGGTCTGGACACCCAAGGTTCCCCAATCCACCTCCCCCGGTTCGGTTGCGTGAATAAGGGGAATACGACGATTACCGACCTGGAGAACGTCGCCGTCGAGGGTTACCGACTCCGGAAAGGGTCCGTAGATCGAGTCGTACTTAAGCAGGTAGGCGAGAGCCTCCCGATCAGCTATATCAGCGATCGCTCCGACCGGAATCCGATTGCGTGCCGCAAGCTGGCGGAAGACGTTACGGCCGATCCTTCCGAAGCCCATAAGGCCGATTGACATGTGGTGGCCCCCAAGTAGCGGTGGTCAGCGGTGAAGTGTACACCCGAATCATTCCTACACCACTCTTAGTTGAGTTGTCGGCAGGGATGCCGCGGCGCTGAGGGCAATGAAAGGTCGAATCCTTCTCCGGCGCGGGTCTGCTGTCCAGAGCTTCGGATCAACACCTATTGATTGGGTATCAGGCGCTGCGGCGACCATAATGGGCACGACAGAAGCCAAGGAGTCAGACAAACGATGGCCGGCTACAAGATGATGGTTTGGATCGACCAGGACCTATGCACCGGAGACGGTATCTGCGAAGAGATCGCACCGGACGTATTCGAAGGTCGAGACGACGGGCTCTGGGTCGTCAAGGAGGAGGCCAGGCACTTCGGCTCCACCCTCGTGTTCGATGATGCCGGAGGGGATGGCCACGGGCCGGAAGGGGCTCGGGGGGTCGCACGGGTTCCTGACAGCCTGATTGAGGATGTCATCGAGTCTGCTGAGGAATGTCCGGGCGAATGCATCATGATCGAGCCCTACAACGACGCTCTCGTAGCCGAGGGCCGTTGATCGGTTCGCCGGTTTCGATAAGAAGCGTCACCACTCGGGCTAACGCGGTAGCCGGCGGTCGTCGGCCAAACCCAACGGCTTAGTGCCCTGATTATTCAGGTTTTCCCACACACCGAGGCGTGTAACGCCAGTTCAACCCGAGTATTGGGAGAAACCCACCTTTCACCCGACAGGTGAGTCTCTACGCCGGACCGGGATGGGAAACGCCGATAGCTGTATTTCCTGGTCGGGGCGCGAATATGGTCTACCCCACTCATCTTCCAAACCTCCATCCATGAATAACCAGGGCTAGTGGTCGTTCGCGTCTAGTTCGTGCGGCGCCGGGGACGCGTACCGAGAAACGATGTCGGGTATGGCGACTATGACGAGCGGTATCCGTACATGCCGGAGAACGTGTGACATAGTGTATCCGAGGAAGGGACGCCTGGTTAGAGGTCGGTTGGTTGCCCCCACGACCAGCAGATCCCAGTTGCCGCTGTTGGCGGTTTCAGCAAGATCCGAAGCGGGCTGAGCAGCAGATCTCACATCGGCGTCCACCCAGGCCCCCAAGCGCTTTCCGAATGCGACCGACTCCTCCACCAGCTCCAGACCGCTTCGGTAATCCGCACTGGTGATCGAATGGTCGAGGTGAAGGGTATCAGCGGCGGCGTTAGCTATCAGGTGCAGAGCGAGCACCGACCCATCGTTATGGGCGGCGAGGGAGTAGGCGATCTCCTCGGCGGCGCGTGATGCCCGGTTGGACTCGACCGATAGCAACACCCTGCCCACGTTGCGGGAGGCCGCTTCCAGCAACGGATCCGCTTCAGTGGGGTCGGGAAAGCGGAAGATCAGAGTAGGCAGAGTCAGGCGCGCCAGTACCCGATCGATCACCGACGAGAAGATGTCGCTACCGTCAACGGGCTCGGTAGCTCCAAGGGCTACCAGGTCATAGCCCAGCGCGGCCTCGTTGATGATTGCTTCCACCGGGTCTGCTCGCTTGCGTCGAACGAGTCGGTGGCGGTCCGATCCGAGCGTTTTGAGGACCACTTCGGGGCTGTCGTCTGCTTCGTCCGTCCCTCCCTGAAACATCTTCCTCCAGTCGGTCTGCCTGCCCGTAACCGTCAGGACGGTAACCTCAGCTTCCGGAAACAGGGTTTTGAGCTGGTTGGCTGCGTAAATGCTGTTCGTCCCGCCCCTAGTCGGCAGCAGGATACGGTGAGAACCCAGTATCTGGGCTTGGGAGCGAATCGCCTCCGACTCGAGTCGGGTCTGTTCCTCTCCTCCTGCCTCCATGCCCCTAACGGCGATCTTCAACAGGATTGGAGCGACTAGTGAGGTGACGATGGCGGCGATGACGATCACCGTGTAGCCGGTATCGCTCAGGACTCCTAAGCCCAGGCCTACCAGGGCGACGACGATTCCCATCGCTCCCAGAGCCGAAAGACCGGACCCGAGAGCCAATCCCTCCCTCAAGCTGAGACCCGATCGGCGGGCACCCACCAGGGTGCCGAACACCTTGGCGGCTACTGCCAGCAGGATGAGAACAACCGTCCATATGATCGCGCTGGGGCTCGCCAGCAGGCCGATGTCGACCCGCAGTCCGCTGAACGCAAAGAATACGGGAGCGAAGAAGGAGTCCGTCACGGTTTCGAGAACATGCCGCACCGCGCTTACCTGGTAGCGCAGGGTGGCGAGGATGATCCCGACGATGAACGCACCGAGGATCGCCTCGAGGCCGAGAGCTTGGGTCACGGCGCCGCCGGCAATTGCCGCTACCAGACTCACTGTAAGGGCGCCCGCTACGTTCTGCCCCTTCCGCAGGGCCAACCGCATAGCCTGGTTCAGCATCCACCGCCCGACGGTGGCCGCCAACGCTACGAACAGCACTAGGCCTCCGAGGGAGCTGAGCAGATCGGACGGGCTGAATCCTTCACGTGCGATTCCCGCCAAACCCGCCAGGATCAGCCAACCGACCGAGTCCATCGTCATGCTTACCGCCAGGGTCACCTGGCCGAAGTTGCGTCGCAGCATCCCGAGGTCAAGGAGAATCTTGGCGACGACGGGCAGGGCCGCTACCGAGAGAGCCAGGGCCATGAACGAGGCGTACAGGCCCCTTCCGGCTTCTCCTATGAAAGAGGAGGGGGTGAGGAGGGCGACCAACCCGACCACCACCAGCGGAACCAGCAAGGCTCCGGCGGAGACATTGACCGCTGCCTTGCGGAGGCGCATGATGATTCCCAGGTCGGTTTCATAACCGATGACGACCAGGACCATGATGACCGCTAGCCACGCCAGTCCGTACACCGCCGATCCGACGGTAGGGTCCGAGAAGATCCAATCGAAGGCGTCCGGGGAAAGATTGCCCAATACGCTCGGGCCGATTACCACCCCGGCGATTATCTGGCCCACGACCGCCGGCTGCCGCAGTTTGTTGGCAAGACCTCCCAGCAGACGCGCAGCACCCACCAGCAGTGTTAGCTGTATCAAGAAAACCAGCACCTGATGCTCGTCGAGGAGGGAGAACCCACCGGAGTCGGCGGCTGCCAGCAGAGGAAACATCATCCGGTTCACGATACAGCACCCGCTCCGCGTCCTAACGTATTCTGGTATGCGCCAATAGGATTACCCCTCCGGCGGCTAGCGTCCTCACTCACAGCTGTCCGTGGGAGTCGTGCTGATGCCAAAGGACGAGAAGCGCTGCAAAGGATCACAGAGATACGGTCGGTGTGACGGTAGGCCCTCACCGAGCCGGTCAACACCGGAAGGTGTGAGGCGGGACGAAGACTTTGGATACGCGACCGGGTACCTCTTGTACAACCGGCGCCACCGTTCAAGCGGGGGCATGGATGGAGCGAAGATCGCTGATGATCTATGGGATCCTGTTACTTTGAGAGGACACGGATCGAGCATTGCGGGCCGGGCGCGCGGGCCAGTCGGGTGTCCAGGGTCAGTAGGGAACAACCGAGCTCTTCGGCGAGCGCTACGTAGACGGCGTCATATGGTGTGATGTTGGCTCTTAGTTGAAAGGCCCGTGCCATGAACGGGAGCACCGGATAGCGGCGGGCCGCGAAATCGGCGAGGTCTTTAATGGCAGCTCGGAACCGGTGAGGGTTGATGTCTCCGGCGAGCCATCGTTTCCTCCACACCGAGACGATCTCAACGTCCGCAAGGTCCGGAATTGCTATGTCTTGTCTACGTAGCTTGCGGCGGGCGATGTGGCCGTCCTGTCCGTCATCGCCTAAGGCGCTCGCCAGCACGGATGCGTCAACGACGATCAATGCCGATACCGGTCCTCGGCGAGATCCTCCATTGCTTGTTGGAACGAAACGCGGCCACCCGAGCGGCTATCGACTCGGTCCATCAGCTCGTCGATCGTGGGACGCGCAGCAAGCTGACTCAGTTCCGCCAACAGGTACTGCTGGAGCGATTTGCCCGCGCGTGTAGCTCGGCGTCGGAGCACGGCGTGTGTCTCGTCGGGGAGGTCACGTATAAGTACATGTGGCATAGTTTCATTATGATAGCACCGCTTCCAAGGACACTGGTCGAGCCACTCGAACGAATATGCCTACATGACGCTCGACGGCGTGTGAGCGGCAGTCGGTTGGGCCCAAACATCCGGGCTGCCCTGCCGTCACGAACCATGATGAACCAACTGCCTAGCGCTCAGGGCGTGGCTTACCTCCGGGAAACCGCTGCTGGCTAGTTCGCGACTACCGGTTGCTGATACTCGGACAGAGCCAGAGCGGGTACAACCCCTGCCCGGGTAGCTGGACTCAAGTAAAACACTCTCCGGCAAACCCGGTACGGTTCAGACAACGGTGGGTGATCGAGGGATGGATCCCAGCGGGCGGGCGACCATCGCCCCGTCGTTCAGCCAGTGTGTGCTCAGACCTTCCGTGTCGGTGGCGACCGCGGCGGCCACGTCGTCGGGGAGCGGATCTACCACGTCTACATCCCGTGTCAGGCGATCAGGGCTCCATTGGAAAGAGATCGCTGCGCCGCCGACTAACAGGAGGTCAACCGGCACCGCTCGGGGGGCGAGTTTCGAGTCGAGGGCAGCGAATAGGTCGCTGATCTGGCTAGGGCTTAGGTCCCTACTAGCGGTCATGTCAGTCCCAGGGCAGCCACCAGTCCGGTGTGCCCTTGTCTAGTAGGCGGTGGTGGAACCAGACTCGGTGGTACTCGCATGTGGTGGGCGCCCGCCCGCGGCGGAGCCAGCGTCCGTACCAGCCGTCGTCCGTGTCGCCGAATAGGACAGCGTGTGTCGGGTGCCGGTGGAGCCTCACCCAGGGCGGGACGGGGACGCCGTCCCGACCCGCCAGGGCGTGTACCACCGCGGCGATCGCTGGGAGGATGAGCCCGTCACCGCCGGTGTAAACGGGGGCCTCCCGGATCATGGTCTCTCGGTCGCTGGAGACGTTCCAGTCCCAGACGAACTGGATTAGGGGAACCCTGTACGGGTTACGCCGCCCAGGCTCGGACATGTCGTCGGGCAGGCTTGCAGCCGTAGACTCAGCGAAACCGGGTAGGACGGAAACCGCCCGAAGTGGTGACGGGTGGGAGCGGGTATCTGTCGACTGTGGCAAGGGTCTCAAGGCTAGCGTCCGGGGGGCCGCAGTCCTGCCGAACTTCCGCCAATGAGTATTGTCGGCGGAGCAATTGTCGGTCCGCCCTGCGACCTATTTGCGACCGGTGCCCCCGTGACCCGACGACCACGAAAACAGGTCCGGCAGGTGCCCACATCTGGGGGAACACCGCCGATGAGGGCGTCCGCCGCCCGCATGCTGCCTCGCGAGACGCTCGGACGGTAGGTCACACCCTTCACGATTCGGATGGACACCTTGTGGGAGGTAGAACCGTAGTTGATCTTGCAGGACTTGATCTCTACCAGTTCCGCTCCGGTCACTACATACAGGAGTTCCGCGTTCTTCTTGGGGATTATCGGCGCTTGCGGTTCGTCCCAAAGCTCGTTGTAGTGTTTCGCAGCGTCGAGCGCCTGTTCGATGCCTTCTATGGTGTCCTTCCACCCTCCCAACGCCTCAGCGTGTTCTCCCTCGGCTGCTTGACCGCGCGGCGGCTGTTGTTGGGGACGAAAGGGCGGTTGACGTAGCTATCCGTACCGTGCCCCAGAGCGATACGGTTGAACAACAGTGATACTTGAAGTACCCGCAGGTGTCGGTCTCTTCTTGAAGGAATCAACCGCTGGCCCAAGTTCGGCGCTGCCGGCATGGTTGGGGCTGCCGGCAGGTTCCGGTTCGGCAATGCCCTTGCTGTTAGCAGTGCTTGTGGGGGGACAGTCCTGAAGCGGAACCCCGTCGCTAGGTGGAAAAGGAACCTGCCGGCCCGGCTACCCGAACCGGTAGAAGTCGCCGACCACGGCTGGGTTTGCTTGAGGCACCAGTGCGAGGACAAGGCGTTGGCGGGCAACCCGGTCAGGAATGGTGGTGGCCGCCAAATGGTTGCAGGAAAACAGCTTCGTCTGCCCGGACAACCGTCCCGACAACGTCGCGAACCTCGGCATGGAGTTCCCCCATGCTCATATCAAGGTCAGAGGGGCTTTGTAGGAGGGTGTTGGAACAAGACGAAACGTGGAGGGAGCACATGAAAGGGTGGAAGGTGGAGCTGAGGGGATTTGAACCCCTGACCCCCTCGTTGCGAACGAGGTGCTCTGCCGAACTGAGCTACAGCCCCTTAATCAACCGTATCCTACCCACTTCGCCCTGTTCTGTTGCAGTCGAGGTTGTGCCCGGCGATGTCCTTCCGAAGTCTTTCCGCTACCAGGGCTGAAGTAAGGTCAGCCCTGCTGCGTTCGGTCAGGCTGCGGGCCACATCGGTGGTACGGCGCAGGCCTCCGGTCATGCCGTCCGGGTAGTCGAGGGCGGCCAACATGTCCACCACCGCATCCATGGCGGCCAGCAACCGCACCGCGTCATCGAAATCATCGTTTCGGAGCTGGTCCAGCAGTTTGCGTCTCAGCTCCCCCACCGCCTCCCCGAGACCTTTGAGGTACGGGATCGTCGTGGTGCCTAGCTCGGCGGCGGTGGGGAGTGCTCTCCCGCTCGCCAGCGCCATGTAGAGATGGGCTTCTGCGTATTCCTTGGCGGCGTCGTGCAGGATGCCGATTTTGATGTCGGGGTGGGCCGCCATGGCCGAGGTCGACTCCGCCAGCAGCAGCCGAGCTTCGTAAAGCAGTGACCTGGCGGCATCGACCTCTCCCCGGTGCGCCGAGCGGATAGACCGGGCTGCAAACTGGATAACCCGCCGTCCGTTAGCGATAGCCGTCTCACGGGCACTGAACTTAGGGTCGAGCTCAGCCCGCGCCTCAGCTTCGATGGATGAAAGATCAGGGGTCGGCACGTTTAACGATACGAAGCGGCTCTGGCCGGGGGACTGTACGAATAATCCTGCTGCATCTGGTCGTCGATGCGCCGGCCGGCTATACCACCCGTCTTTCGCAGGTTGAGCCGACGGAGAGTGGCAACGTACGCGATGAGCGCCAGATCGGCCAGGATATGGAGGATGAGCAGTCCGGGTGCCCTTAGTAGCAACAACATGGCGAGGGTTCCGGCCACGGCTACCACCAAGGCGATCAATCGGTTCTTTCGCCGGGTGAGCATCTCCTGGCTGTACGCTCGTCTCGCCATGACCGCTTGCGTCATGGGTACGGTCGTTCGAGCGTCACCGGATACGGGGTTGCGCTCCGCCGCTCGGCTTCGACGCTGGGCGGCCCTAAAGAAGGACCGCCGGTCAGCCCACATAGGGGGAATCAGGAACAATGCCCATATAGCGCCGATCAAGAGAAACAAAGCCCAAAGCATTGCGACTGGGGTCCCTCCCGTTCGCTAACCACTGGTTAGGTTAAGAGGTAGGGAGGCGGTCACAAGGGATTTCGCGAACTGTCCGGCCGGATTTCTCTTGTGTATTGGCGGTTGTGACCTAGGCCAACGGCCTTGCGGTCCCGGCCCGGAGGTTGCACGCGCACGGGCAGTCCCGGGTGAGGGGCTTCCAATCCCTTCGAAGTTTCAGATCGCGGGTGTTGACCACGATCCCGACCGGCCACCGGATTTGCTGATCAGGCGGATTCGCTCGATTCTGGCGGCCCGCTCCACACCCTTCACCATGTCGTAAAGGGTCAGGGCACTCACCGCAGCCGCGGTGAGTGCTTCCATCTCCACCCCGGTCCGGTCCGCGGTACGCACCGAAGTCCGGATCAGAACCCCCGCATCGTTTCTGTTCAACTTTATGTCTATATCCGAGAGGGATAATGGATGGCAGAGCGGGATCAGATCGGATGTCTTCTTGGCGGCCATGATCCCGGCCAAGCGAGCCGTGCCGATTGCGTCACCCTTAGGGAGGCCCCCTTCGAAGATCAGATCCAGAGTCCGGCCGGTTAGGACTACCAGCGCCTCCGCGGAAGCACGACGATCCGTGACGGGTTTATCGCCGACGTCCACCATCGTGACCTGTCCATGCTCGTCGGTGTGGGTAAGACCCCTCTCAGCCATCCAGTACTTCTCGCATGGTTCGGGTTGCCGGGGAACGGAAGAGCTCGGCGGTGACCACATCTCCTTCCCCAACCGCACCGGTACCGACCGGTATCACGGCAAATGCAGTCGCTCTCGCCAGGGAAGAAAGCACGTTCGACATCTGGTCTCCGCTTCGTCTGACGTAGGTAACACCGTCGATCAAGTCGGTCACGACCCGGGTGAACACCACCTTGGCTGGGTCGGTGCGCCAATGTTCCGCGGAGATGGTTGGAACCTGCTGTCTGAACACTTTCTTGCAACCCATCATGTGGAGAAGGGCGGGACGGGCGAACTGTTCGTAGCCCACCATCACCGAGACCGGGTTTCCCGGAAGGCCGAGCAGAGGGGTTCCGCTTATGTGGCCGAAGGCGAACGGTTTAGCCGGTTGCATCGCCACCTGCCAGAAGTCCACCGTGCCGAGCTCAGCCAGAATCGCTTTGACCAAGTCATACTCCCCTTTGGAAACCCCGCCGGATGTGAGCACCATGTCGGCCTGCTCCGCTCCCATGGAGAGGGTCTGGCGGAGTTCCCCGGCATCGTCACCCACGATGCCCAGATCCACAACTGTGGCTCCGAGTTGCTGGAGCATCCCGATCAACAACGGTCGGTTGGTATCCCGGATCTGGCCCGGTCCCAACGTCACGGTGTTGGGTGGGAGCACCTCATCACCGGTGGACAACACAGCCACCCTGGGTCGGCGCCGGACCGTAGGCTCTATACCTAGAGAGGCCAGAACCGCTACATGGCGAGCGGTAAGCATCTCCCCGATTTCGAACACCGGCGCGCCGGCCTCCAAGTCCCCTCCGGCCGGGCGGACAGCGGTTCCCGGCGCGGTGACAGACAGAATCTTGACCGATCTGTCGGCCGGTTCGGTGACCTCCACCTTCACCACAGTGTCGGCGCCCATCGGCATGGGCGCCCCTGTCATGATCTTTATAGCCGTTCCCCGCGTTACCGCGGTCTGTGCTACGTATCCGGCAGGTACGTCCTCGAGCAGGCGAAGGCTCACCGGAGCAGACCCCACGTCAGCACCTCGTACCGCGTAGCCGTCCATGGCCGAATTGGTAAAGGGAGGAACATCATGGGGGGCGCTCACCGGACGGGCTAGAGCCAGGCCGAAGGCATGGTCAAGCGAGACTTTCGTAATCGGTAACTCGGGCACCGCGTTCAGCACATCTCTCTGGGCTTCGGCCAGTGGACGCATGACGTTTACTCCTCCAGAAGGTTCTTCATTGTTGACTTGGTTTCCTCGCCGTAGTCAGGGCTGGCCGCCGCTAGGGCGAGGTTGGCGTATACAAATCCTTGCGGATGTCCTACGTCCAGTATTTCGACATCGGTTATGAGTGCCCGGCATCTACCCCTGATAGCTAGGGCGTTGATAGCGTCCGTGAGCTGGATCTCCCCTCCAAACCCGGGTCGAATCAGTTCGAGGTGGTCGAACACTTCGGGCATGAACAGGTACCTTCCCTGAATACACAGTCGAGAAGGAGCTTGCTCGGGGGGTGGTTTTTCGACCGCGCCCCGTATCTCCACCACATTCCCGGCCCGGAACTTCCGAGGGTCTACAACTCCTTTCGTGTGCAGCATATGAGTGGGGAGTCGGCGGATACATACCACCGACCGGAGGTTTTCCGCCGCGGCGGCCAGGTGGGGAAGGATGGCTTCTCCGGGCCGGATAAGGTCGTCCGCGGTCATGACGAAGAAAGGTCGACCTGCCACCGCCTCGCGGCCTGCGAGGACCGCGTCCCCCAACCCCTTGGCTTCCGGCTGGATGACCGAACGAACCGTGGCGCCCTTGAGATGCGGCAGATCGTCGAAGTGGCGCTCGATCATCCCACCGGAATCGGGGTCGACAACGACTATCACCTCGGTTGCCCCCGCCTGCACAGCTTCTTCTACCACCCATTGGATGCTCGGGCGGTCGACGACCGTCAGCAGAGCCTTGGGTATAGCGTTGGTCGCCGGGCGCATTCTCGTCCCTCGTCCGGCGGCTGGTACCAGTGCGACCTCCACCTTCATCGACGCACCCGCTGCCCGAAACCCGGACGGAAAGGCTTGGCGGTGGCAGGGGCTACCCGGCCGTTCGGCGGTGACGGTGTGCCGGTACAGGCGGGGCCGGGGACCTGCCGTAAACGGGATGTAGCGGTGTCCAAGATGCCCCTACCTATCCGGTACCGGTTCAGTCGTATCACCGGGCGAGTCTGTTCTCGGTGCCTGACCGGAGCCTTGCCAGGTTGGAACGGTGCCGATAGAAGATCACCAACACGATTATGGCAAACCACCCGACGGCGCCATAACCGAGCCCCGCCAACAGCAGCGCCGGAACGGTAACCAGCACCGCCGCGAGGGATCCGACAGCTGATATCCTGGTGGTCGCTACGCCGATCACGTATACGCCGATCATGAAAACCATCACCAAGGGTGACAGGGCAAGAACCACTCCACTCGTGGTTGCCACACCTTTACCCCCCCGGAAACGGTGAAAAACCGGGTAGCAGTGGCCGATGACCGCTCCCAGACCGGCCAGGGCCGCCAGTGTGGCGTTTCCCGCCATGAGGCCCACGTAAGCCGGCGCCAAACCCTTGAGCAGGTCACTTATGTAGACAGCAGCCGCCGGGCCCTTGCCCATGGCGCGCAGGATGTTGGAGGCTCCGGGGTTGCCGCTCCCGACCGCTCTGATGTCGACCCTACCGATCCGAGCTATCAGCAAAGCGGTGTTGACGCTCCCGATTAGGTAGGCACATACGAAAAGGGCGCCGCCGCCTAGCAATGTCACCGAAGTCATTCTATCCCCTTACGCTGGTATGATTCCTATACGGTGATCACGCCGGTGATACCAGGCCCGGCAAATCCCCTACCGGAGACCTTGAATGCCTACCTATGTGTACGAATGTAAGAACTGCCATCACCGCTTCGAGAAGTTTCAGAGCTTCAAGGCTGAAGCGCTGGACACCTGTCCGGAGTGCGACGCGATCGCTCTACGCAAGGTACTGTTCCCGGCAGGAGTGGTCTTCAAGGGTTCAGGCTTCTATGTCAACGATTCGCGCAGTTCCGGTTCGAAGCCCTCTACCACGAAAGACTCCAAATCCGGGTCGGATTCCGACAAGAAGAAAGCCAAGGGTGGTGACGCCGCATCGTCGGAAGGGTCCGAATCGAAGAAGGAGCCCGCTGCGTCCGGCGCCGGGAAGGACGCCTGAGTTCGGGCGGGTTGCGCCTCGAACTCGATGGTACCGCGTGGGTCAGGTACAACCGATTCCCGGACTTCAAGGTCGGTGCAGCAGAAAACCCGATTATTCATGGATGGAGGTTTGGAGGATGAATGGAGTAGATCATCTTCGCGCCCTGACCAGGAAATACAGCCATCGGTATTTTCCATCCCGGACGCGCGTAGAGATTCACCTGTCCGGTGAATGGCGGGTAGCTCCCAATACTCAGGTTGGAACCGGCGTTCCATGCCTCGGTGTGTGGGAAACCTGAATAATCAGGGTTAAGGCATGGGCAAGGTGGTGGGCGTAGTTCTGGCCGGTGGGTGTTCCAGGAGGATGGGATCGGACAAGGCCGGTTTCGAGTTGTCCGGTCGCCCGATGGCGCAATGGGTGGCGGACGCGATGGGGGTCTTCGACCGAGTGGTGATGGTAGGTCGAAGCCGGGGTATGGCAGGTTTGGATGCCATACCTGATATCCGGTCCGGACCCCGCGGCCCGCTTAGCGGTCTGCACACCGCTCTGGAGGTCTTCCGGTCGCCACTGGTAGTAGTGGCGGTGGACCAACCCCTGGTCAGGCCGGAAACCCTTCGACGTCTGGCGGAGTTTGCCGAAGCCGACGAGACGGCGGTGTGTATTGACGGGAGACCACAGGTGACGTGTGCCGCTTATTCGTCCCGGTGCCTGGACGAGGTTACCGGTCGGCTTGAAGCGGGCGGCTCCCTCCAGCAGTTGCTCGACCGGGCGCCCTGGACCCGGATCGCTCGGAAGGTCTGGTCATCATGGGGCGAGGACGGACGTTCCTGGTACTCGATGGACACGCCGGACTCGGTGCTGGAGGCCGAGCGACGGTTCCGCATCAACCTGCTGGGAACCGAATAGTCCGGTTACCTGTTCATGGTGGACAACCCCCTTCCCGTCGGCCCTCGTCCAGGGTACGTTGAAGCAGTGCTGTGGATGTCTCGACCTCAATATTTCCGGTGGATCCTCGTGGGGCTTTTGGTGCTTGTGAGCCTCTGGTTGGAGATCCGGCCCACTCCTACCGTAAGCCATCCGTTTCTTACCCGTGACCTCGCTCGCGGTGAATCGGTGGAGGAGGCGTTGGAGTGGCGACAGATCGCCGGAGGTGTGCTGGACTCCGTCCCTGGAACCGGCTTCGCCAACCGCCGGCTGGTAGGAGGCCAGCCACTTCTTCCGGGCGATACGATCGAAGTGTCCCTACAGGTTCCTCCGGATTGGTGGTTGCTCGACCTGCCGGTCCCTTCCGACGCTACGGTCGGCGCCCGGATAAGTCTGGTCGTCCGTCCGGAAGCCGGGCAACAACCGGCGCCCCCCATCGGTGGGATCGTCACCGCGGTCCGCTCGGGCGATTACGAACGGGATCCTTCGATCGGTGCGGTAGCTTTCCCTCCGGATCTGGCCGCCGCCGCGGCCGTTGCGATTGCCGAAGATCGGTACTCGGTTCTCGTGGATGCCTCGGAGGTTTGGACAAGCGATTAACTTTGGTCTGTGACGGAAGCGATTCTCTGGGGGCTCATTCAAGGCCTGACCGAATTCCTCCCGGTTTCGTCGAGCGGTCATTTGCGCCTTGTCCCCGACCTGTTGGGGATGCAGGCTCCTGATCTGGCTGTCTCGGCGGTCCTGCATCTGGGAACTCTGTCCGCGGTGGTTGCGTACTACCGCGCCGACATCCTGTGGATCGGGCGCGGCCTGAGCCGAGACCCGGCGGCTAGGCGAGTATCGATGTCCTTGGTTGTGGCCACGATTCCGGCGGCTCTCGCGGGAGCGTTGCTGGTGTCTCACGTCGAACGGTTCCAGGAATCGCTACAGGCCGTGGGAGTAGCTTTGCTGGTGACGGGTTCAGCTCTATTACTGACCCGTTTCATCCCATACCGCACCGGTCGGGTTGAAGATCTGGATCCGGCCCGCGCTTTCGGAATCGGTTTGTTCCAGGCGCTGGCGCTCCTGCCGGGAATCTCGCGTTCAGGCATGGTGATAACGGCCGGGATGCTGAGGGGATTGTCCCCTATCGAAGCCGCTAGGTTCGGATTCCTGATGGCTGTCCCGGTGACGCTCGGTGCAGGAGTGCGGGAGTCGATGAACCTGTCCATGGCCGGTGTATCCATTCCGCAACTGCTGGTCGGTACTCTGGTGGCTGCCCTATCCGGATACTGGGCTATCTCGGTGTTGGCCAGGATCCTCGCTCGCACCGGTCCGTGGCCGTTCGCCTTCTACTGCGGGGTGGTCGGAGCCGTAGCGCTGTTACAACTTTGATCCAATCAAGACGGTGCAGACCTCCGCACCTCCCGGGTGGCATGGGAGGGGTGCGAGGGATGGACATGGATGTCCGGACCGTCGCACCCTGATCCTCAGGCTATCCGGTAAAGGCGCCGCCGGTCGGCGGTTGGTGATGGAAGTGGAGGACGATACCCCGTCCAGAGTACGTCTGGCCAGTCGATGGGACAGGTGATGGCCTGGGTGGGGCTATGGAGGAGGATAGATCGAGGATGGGAGGGGTCGTCACACACCGGCAGCGTCCCGCTACCTCCAGAGGCGTCATCTTCTTCAACCTCGAAGACGAAACCGGCTTGCTGAAGGTGGTCGTGCTATCGGAGGTCTGGAACCTAAATCGTAAGGTAGCCCGCCGCCATCCCGGCCTCATCATCAGCGGCGTCCTCGAATACCGCGACGGTGTTACCAACCTGGTAGCCAGAGACTTCTCCCCCCTTTCAACCGACCATCTGCAGGCCAGAAACTTCCGGTAGGACGTACGCCAAGAAAGTATGTCAAGAATGCGGAAATAAATCTAAGCCCACCGCTGTTAGATTATATGTAAATGAAGCGAGGAGGATGAGATCCCGACGGGGATCATCCACCTTCGAACCCGACATGATAAGGAATGAAGAAATATGCACCTGGTTAGAACCCGACCCTTCCGACTCAATCATGATGTCGAGGCGTTTCTCGAAGCGTTGCCGCTACCGGCGGCACCCGGTTTCGGTGTCCGGGAAACTCGCTGGACCCGGCGGCCGTGGGCGCCGCGCGTCGACGTGATCGAGACCGATGAGGCTCTCGTTACCCGGTATGAACTCGCCGGATTCCGGCTTGAGGATCTGGAAGTCACCCTCGACAGCAACCTGCTAACGGTCAAGGGAACTCGTTCATCGGATGCTCCGGAGGGAGCCGTTTACCGGGTCCGTGAACTCGCCGATGGCGCCTTCTCCCGCTCGATCCGGGTCTCGGATGACTTCGATCCCGACGGTGTAGTGGCCGACTTCTCCAACGGAATTCTCGAGATCGTGGTACCGAAGCGCCCACAGGTACTAACGCGAACCGTTCAGATCGGGACAGGAGGCAACTAACACTTTCCAGTACCGGCCGGACCGCTGTGGGTGGTATAGCCAATCCCTCCTCTCCCCCATCCACAATCCGGCCTCCCGTTCCGGCGCACCCTCCCGGCGCCGGAACGGGGCCTACCTACGCTCGTGAACCCGCTCTCGCAGACCTCTCAACGCGGTTCCTACCAGTTGTTTCTCAGCTTGACGTCGTAGGAATCCCGGTATGTCAAAAGACGGTACGACTCTCAACATGTACACCACTTCGGTGGCGTCGTCGACCGGCTGGAACCGGTAGGACCCGTGCAGCTCACTGATATCAGGTCCCGGTTCGGCGGTCCACGACATTACAAAGGGTGCCTCGTAGGTATAGACGAAGGTCGTTTCGACCTGTTTGACCATCGCATCGATAACCAGGGTCGCTCGGACCGGTCTATTCGATTCGTCCCGTTCATGGATCACGACCCTTCGCACCTGACCGGCCCACTCCGGGTAGGACTCCAGGTCAGCAGCTACCTCGAAACACGCGCTCGGTTCGGCATCGATCTCGATGGTCTGGATGGTTGCCTCGGCCGCCCTCATCCTCCGCCCGCCATTCTGCCGCCTTCCCTCATCCACCCAAGCGTAGCTTCCCGCCCGGAGTCAGTTCCTCCGAAGAACTCTTGCAACGCGAGCGGCGTCTTCCATGTCAGCGGCCCGCACAACTATCGAATCGATCCCCACCGCCATCAATTGCCTGAACCCGGCTACCACCTCGGACAGTGAGCCCACCTGAAGGTATGGAGATGCCCGAACCTGGTCGGGGGTGACACCGCTCTCCCCGGCCACGTAGTCGACGAGTTCGTCGGATTGATCGGACACCGCCAACCGGAATAGGAGTATGTCGATTCGCTGAACTCGAGAACTCTGCTCGCGAACTATCCGCACCCTCCCGGCTACCTCCTCGAACGTGGCCGAACCCGAGGTGCGCTCCATGTCGGACCGTCGACCGCTGGTTAACGGAATCCCGATCGAGACGACATCGGCAACCTCGGCGGCAACCCCCAGAAGCTTCGGTCCGCCCCCTCCCACAATGATCGGTGGGTGAGGCTCCTGAACCGGACGGGTCATCGGTTTGAGTCGGGTCCGGTACCAAGCCCCGTCATGGTCTACATATTCGTCCACCCAGCAAGCTCTGATCAGACTGACCGCTTCCCGCAGTCTGGAGATACGGCGACCGGGTGCATCCATGTCGAGGCCCACCGCGTGGTAATCGGCGGGCCACCACCCTGCTCCGATCCCCAACTCCACCCGTCCTCCGGAGAGTACGTCCAGCGCCGCGAAGTCTCTCGCCACCGTGGCCGGATGACGAAGGTCATTGGCCAGCATGTAGGCCCCTACCCTCATCGAGGTGATTGCCGCGATCGTGGCCATGGCCGGAACCGGCGATAGCATCTGGTTGAAGTGGTCCGGGAGGTAGAACGTATCGAAACCGAGGTCTTCCGCTCTCCTGGCCACCTCTGTAACCGGTTCCTCGACAGACGGTGGCGCCATCAGCACCCCTAGCCCGGGTTGACCCACCGCGGAGACGGAGCTAATCACGGGCGATTCCGTCCGAGGACGGGGGAAAATGGGAACAGGGATCGGCTTTCACGAGAGCACAGCCTCGTTGATCTCACGCATTTCCTTTCGCAGCTCTGCCACCTCGTCCCTGAGACGAGCAGCGTATTCGAAGCGAAGTTCTTTGGCGGCTTCCCGCATCTCGTCCTCGAGGCTCTGGATCAGGCGTCCGAGATCCTCCCCGGCCAACTCCACCGGCGCCCTGATCTCGAAGTCAGGACGGCGCCTCGGACGGCGCGACGCGGTCCCGGACGAGACCAACTCAAGGATGTCGGAGACCTTCTTGCGGATGGTTTGGGGATCGATCCCATGCTCCTCGTTGTAGAGCATCTGCAGGCCGCGGCGGCGGTTGGTTTCCCCGATCGCCGCCCGCATGGAGTCTGTCACCTCGTCTGCATACATGATGACCTGTCCCGAAACGTTGCGAGCTGCCCGTCCGATAATCTGGATGAGGCTGGTTTCTGAACGGAGGAAGCCTTCCTTGTCGGCGTCGAGTATCGCCACCAGCGACACCTCGGGCAGATCGAGACCCTCCCGAAGCAGGTTGATCCCCACCAGAACGTCGTACTCCCCCAACCGGAGGTCACGTAACAACTCGATCCGCTCCAGCGTGTCGATCTCGGAGTGCAGGTAACGGGCGCGGACGCCCATCTCCAGCAAGTAGTCGGTCAGATCTTCGGACATCTTCTTGGTGAGGGTGGTCACCAGGACCCGCTCATCCACCACGGTCCGGGCCCGTATTTCTTCGATCAAATCGTCGATCTGGCCCCTGGCGGGCCGAACCACCACCTCCGGATCGACCAGCCCGGTGGGTCTGACAATCTGCTCGACGATGCTGTCGGAATGGTTCCGCTCGAACGGTCCCGGAGTAGCCGACATGAACACCACCTGGCCGGTCTTATCCAGCCATTCGTCGAAGCGGAGGGGGCGGTTGTCAATGGCCGAGGGGAGCCGGAAGCCATGCTCTACGAGGACGTCCTTACGGCTCCGGTCACCTTCGTACTGTCCATGCAGCTGGGGAATGGCGACATGGCTCTCATCTATGACGGTGAGGAAGTCATCGGGGAAGTAGTCGAGCAGGGTATAGGGGGCTTCGCCGGGTTCCCGGCCGTCGATATGTCGGCTGTAGTTCTCGATACCCGAACAGAAGCCCACCTCTCGCATCATCTCCAGATCGTAGGCGGTCCGCATCCTCAGGCGTTGTGCTTCAAGCAGCTTGCCTTGCCCTTCGAGTTCGGACAAGCGTTCCGCCAACTCCATCTCGATAGCCACCATCGCCCGCTCCATCCGTTCGGTGGTAACTGCGTAATGGGTAGCCGGATAGACCCACAATTGCTTCATTTCATCGATGATCTCCCCTGTCACCGGGTTCATTTGCACGATGCGCTCCACCTCGTCCCCGAAGTACTCGACCCTGGCCACCGTCTCGCCGTAGGCGGGGAAAACCTCGAGAGTGTCACCACGAACCCGAAATCGCCCTCGTACCAGGTTTACCTCATTTCGCTCGTATTGGATGCTCACCAAACGGCGGATCGCCTCGTGTAACGGGTATTCCACCCCGGTAATAAGCCTGAGTACCTGTTCCGAATACTCTTCCGGGCTACCCAAACCGTAAATGCAGGAAACGCTGGCCACGATCACCACGTCGTCGCGGAACAGCAGCGAGGAAGTGGCGGCGTGGCGCAGCCGATCGATCTCATCGTTGATGGTGGCGTCCTTCTCGATGTAGGTATCGGTCTGAGGTATGTACGCCTCCGGCTGGTAGTAGTCGTAGTACGACACGAAGTACTCGACCCGATTATCCGGGAAGAACTGGCGGAACTCCGAGGCGAGTTGGGCGGCAAGGGCTTTATTGGGGGCTATCACCAAGGAGGGACGCTGGGAACGTTCGATAGTCCAGGCGATGGTGGCTGATTTGCCCGAACCGGTGATCCCCAACAAGGTCTGGAAGCGGTCCCCCCGTTCGAACCCCTCCACCAAGGCGCCGATGGCGCCGGGCTGATCCCCGGCCGGTTCAAACTCGGAATAAACACGAAACTCAGCCATGCGCATGACTCTACAAGGGGCGAGACCCCCATACTCCCGCCTTGTACAAAGGACCGCCGAGCCGGGTTCGATCACCATTAACCCCGATTATTCTTGGATGGGGGTTTGGAGGATGAGTGGAGAAGACCAGATTCGCGCCCTGACCAGGCAGTACAGCTATCGGCGTTTCCCGTTTCAGTCCGGTGTAGAGATCCACCTGTCGGGTGAACGGCGGGTTTATACCCGATACTCGGGTCGAACAGGCGTTACATGCCTCGGTGTGTGGGAAACCTGAATAATCAGGGTTAACGTAACACCGATGAGAGGGCCGCTGCCCGGAGCCACAGTCGAGCGACTACCGCGTTATCTGCGCTGTATCGAACAACTCCCGCCCGACCGGACAACTATCTCGTCGAAGGATCTGGCGCTCCTCAGCAACATGAGCGCGGCCGGAGTGCGCAAGGACCTTTCCTTCCTGGGTTCATCCGGCATCCGAGGCGTGGGCTATCCGGTCGACGAATTGGCCGCCCGGATCCGCGCCGCACTCGGCCTGACCCAAGATCGCGGGGTGGTGGTGGTAGGGGTCGGCAACCTGGGCTCAGCGCTCGCAAATTACGGCGGTTTCTGGAAACGAGGCTTCAAGATCGTCGGCTTGTACGACGCCGATCCAGCCAAGGTAGGCGCCATCGTCGGCGGAATAGAGGTGCGTTCGGTGGACACCCTGGCCCGAGATGCACGGAAGTCCGATATTGCGGTGGCCATCATCGCCACCCCGGCCGAGGCCGCCCAAGAAGTGGCCACCCTCCTCTCCCGTGCGGGGATACCTTCAATCCTGAACTTCGCCCCCGCCGTGCTGACCGTTCCTGAGAAAACCCATCTCCGCCAGGTGGATTTGGCCACCGAACTCCAGATCCTCAGCTATTACCTGGCAGACCGACAAGGCGTCTAGTCGGGAGTTATCGATGCTCGAAACCAGGAGCCCGCTAGCGATGTCCTAGATTCGCCAACGATGCCCCGCTATCAAGGATTACCACGACTTGAGGGTTGGATAGGCATACCTCATTGCTTACACTCACGATTGGAACCACGCTCGGCTAGGTACGCGCCATGATCTCTGACTACCGCGGGTATACCTCTCGCCTTCGCGGACTGCTAGTTTCGATAGCGGATGAAGGTCTGCGAGACCACCATACCGATTTGCTACATGCACTAGATGGGCAGGCCGCGGCGGAACTTCGAGACCTTGTCGAACTACCGGTGCGTCGCGATCGGGGGGCATTCTTCACTACCGGCAAATTGCGCGCCAAGGTCCTGTCATCCTTCGATCGCGGCAGCACCGGTGTCTACTTCGATCCTGCATGCGGCGCCGGTGATCTACTAGTAGAGGCGGCAATGAGAATGCCAGTATTCGACAGCTACTTATCGACCGTCGAGTACTGGGGTGAACGCCTCATGGGGTGTGACGTTGAACCGGTGTTCGTGGAGACCGCCAAGCTTCGTCTGCTCCTAGGAGGGTGCTGAGAAACCCCGTACAAAGGGGTTCACCCGCTAACCCGCAACTCTCTGACCAGGCGGTTTGCCGACCACCGAACCCCCGTAGGATTCGTTTTTCAGGACCCTCCTAATGGGGGTCCATCACTTCTTCTGGTTTGTCTGGGAGGGTGTGGTGGTTGGGCTGGCCGGCCGGTGAGTACTCCACCCTCCGGGAACGCTGATTCCTAGGGCTAGAGCGTACCCCGGCCGGTTAGCGGGAGCTCCTGTAGCGCTCATGGGGTGGCGTGCCGTTAGAGCACTGATCCATTAGGTCGCCGCCGGGGGTTTCTCCACAGCTCAGAGAGAGAGCAGATCCGTCTAGATGGAGGGCGAAGGATGATTTTTGTGGGTAACGACTGGTCCGAGGGTCACCATGATGTGTGTGTCATGGATGAGGAGGGATCCCGGTTGGGGTACGCTCGGCTACCGGAAGGCTTGGCGGGTGTGGCCCGCTTGCATGAGATGGTTTCGGAGCACGTATCCGATCCGGGAGAGGTGGTGGTGGGCATCGAAACCGATCGTGGTCTTGTGGGTCGCTGCACTGGTGGGTGCCGGCTATCAGGTGTATGCGATCAACCCTATGGCTGTGTCCCGTTACCGGGACCCACACAGCCTGGGGGGAGCCAAATCAGACCGTGCCGACGCCAAGCTGTTAGCCGATCTGGTACGCGGCGACCGGCACAACCATCGCCCGGTGGCCGGTGACAGCCCCGGGGCGGAAGGCATCAAGATCATGGCCCGGACGCATCAGAACCTGATCTGGGCACGGACCCGTCACACCAACCAGGTCCGCAACGCCCTACGCGAGTACTACCCGGCGTTCCTGGAAACCTTCGGGGACCTGGCCCATCGCGACGCCTTGGCCGTACTCGGTAAGGCGTCCACCCCCAGCCAAGGCGCCCGCCTGACGCTGCCCCAGATCAGGGCTGCGCTGAAGAAAGGCGGACGTCAACGCAACCTCGACAAGGTGGCCCGTCGGATACAGCAGGGCCTTCGAGGCGCCCACCTAGCCGCACCAAGGCCGGTCGAGGACGCCTACGGTACGACTGTCGCATCACTGTTGAAGATCATCGCCGAAACAAACCACCAGATCAGCCAACTCGAGAAAAGCCTCCAGGACCGTTTTAGAGAACACCCGGACGCCGTCATCTACCACTCCCAGCCAGGACTCGGTACCGTGCTCGGCGCCCGGGCGCTCGCAGAGCATTCGAGGGACGACCCCGAACGCTACACCAGCGCCAAGTCTCGCCGCAACTACGCAGCAACGTCGCCCATCACAGTCGCATCCGGACGCAAACACGCCGTCGTCGCCCGCCACGTCCGTAACCGGCGACTCTACGACGCCCTAGACCAATGGGCGTTCTGTTCCCTCAACAACAGCCCAGGCGCCCGAGCCTTCTACGACCAAAAACGAGCAGCAGGCAACCTCCACCACCAAGCACTACGAACCCTCGCCAACCGACTCGTAGGCATCCTCCACGGCTGCCTCAAACACCGAACCCCCTACAACGAACACACCGCCTGGGCACACCGAACCACCATCGACCAAGCCGCAGCTTGACATTTACACTCCTGGGGTGTCTAGCCGCAGCCTACCGATCCGGGCAGCCGCCCCCACGGGAGATTCCAGACGACGTTTTTCCTTGGATGGTTGTGGGCGACGGGCTTAGTCAGCAGCGCAAGCTGTCCAGGACATCCAGCTTCCCGACGAAGACGCAGAGATCGGGCCGGTCCCAGGCGAAGGCGGAGCACAGAAGCCTGAAGCGGATATGGACCTGCTATCCAACATCCTTGGTGAGTTCAATGACCTGTTCGGAGGCATCGACTGGACGACCAGGACAGGATTGAGGAGGTAATCACCGGGGACCTACCCGAGAAGGTCGGCGGGAACCGGGCGTATCAGAATGCAATAGCCAACTCCGACAAGCAGAACGCCCGAATCGAGCACGACAAGGCCTTGGCGCTGGCCATGACTGAGATCGTGGCTGTCCACACCGAGTTGTTCAAGCACTTCAGCGACAACGAATCCTTCCGTAACTGGCTCTCGGGGACGATTTTCGATGTCACCTATCGCAGTTCAACACCATACGACTCTCCGAGCAAAACAGGAGACCGGTGAAGGTCCAGGATTAGCGACTCGTGTTCCCTGGTCCAGTTCGTAGCATACTGTAGGGCTAGGTCTAAGACGACTTAGGAATCACGGTTGGTCCGAATCATCGTCCTCGAGTGCGCTGCAATAGAAGGCCCAACTGCCAAACGGCACCGCCCTCAAGTGTAAGTTCCGGATCAACATGGGCTGTTGTTCTTTCGGAGACCGGACGTAGACCCAGATTTAGGATACTTCTGGTCGCGGCGTCGAATCGCCCCTTCTACCCACTGGGCTAGTACATACCCTTTCGATGGATACGGATGATACGAAGCATAGCCGACTTCCGAGTTGTTGACGTATTGTCTGTTCCGACCCAACCTCTCTGGTAGTTTTATATTATTCCTTCCGTTCACAGACGGGAGTTGGACAGCAAGTAATCCTCCACGCGGGTCAGTAGGATTGTTTCGTAGTGTCGCCGCGATTTCCCAATCCACATATTTTCGAGCCCATGTACATTTTCCGATCAAGGCAATTGTCACCGCGGTTCCAGCAATGTACTTTTCTCGAATCCTTCTCAGAATATATTCCGTATTGTTACTGTTTATAAAGTCATCATCACCGGAAATACCAATTACACGTATCTGATTGAAAGATTTACGGAAACAGTATACAAACCCGTCTACTTCTCTTTGGTCGGCGTGGTGGTAGGTTAGAAAAACGTTTCGCTTAACCATTGTGGGCCCTTTCGGCCGTTGCACTGCATATCGATATGCCTACTGATCGAGTTCAAGACAGTACCACCTTGTGCGAGACAATCCTATAGTGTACAACCGAGCGTAACTTCCAGAAGGAGGTAAGGTGAATTCGTGCTTCCTCCAATCCTTGAGATCTACGTAGTCTGGCATCCGGACGACCGCGAGGGTCAGCGGATTAGCCGATGGCTGCTAGAACACTTCCATGGGACGCCTTACCAGGGCCTGATCGGCGGGGCGGTGGAGGTGTACTCCCGTTCAGCCCCTTGGGGGCCGGGCTCGGACGCCCCAAGACCTCTGCCATTTCAAAGACCCCTACCCTATCAACTGGCCCAGGCGCGTGTGACGGCCATCGTGCCGGTTCTGGGTGTGGGCCTTGCACGAGCGGTCGAGGAGGAATCGTCGGGCTGGCGTGGATACCTAGCGAGCATAGGCACGGTCGTCAACGCGTCCGATGAACGGATCGGAGTGTTCCCCGTGCGCCTGTTCGGAACGGTCGGTGAAACTCTAGATCAGTTGATGGGAAGACTTCAGGCCTTAGATCCCAAGAGTACAGAAGACCGCGCGGTCCTGTGTCGAGAATTGTCACAGGCAGTTGCCCAGTTGATAGGCGACCCATTCGGCAATCGACTAACGATATTCATCAGCCATACCAAGCGGCACTCCCTCGCAGAAGAACCTGACGACGTCGATAACCTAATCGCCCGGATCCGGAACACAATCGCGAACACCCGCCTTCATGCCTACTTCGACACCGCTGATCTGCAACTAGGGGCAGACTGGGACCAGGAACTTCGCTCAAACGCCGCGTCAAGTGCGCTCCTCGCTGTTCGTACCGATCTGTACGCAAGCAGGGAGTGGTGCCAGCGAGAGTTCCTAATCGCAAAGCGAGCTGGAATGCCGATCGTAACCCTCAGCTCGATTCGTCACGCCGAGGAACGCGGCTCCTTCCTTATGGATCATGTTCCGAGCGTCGGCTACCGGCAACCAGAAGCGGAGGCGACCACATCTGGCATCGCAGTAGCGTTGAATATGCTGGTCGACGGTGCACTCAATCGGGCTCTATGGATAGTTCAGGAGGATATGATGCAAGGTATGGGGATTGACTGGGCACCACCGCAGGCACCTGAGCCGGTAACCCTTCTACCTTGGCTCCTTGACAATCGTCACCGGTCCGCAAAAGATGGCCCCATAGTGATTATGCATCCCGATCCGCCTCTTGGGCCGGAGGAATCAAGCGTGATCGCCGAGCTTCTCGCGTTGGCAGGGGTCGCCGATATAATTGACATCGTTACTCCGCGTACCTTGGCGAGCCGCGCCACACAGGACATCTTATGGCCACTAAACTGATCCCTCGGAACGCACTTCAAGGATTCCGCGTCGGCCTCTCAGTGTCCGACAGCGATGACCTTGATCGGCTTGGACTATCACAAGCACATGCGGAGCTAGCCGTAGGTGAACTGGCCAGAGCTGTGCTGGTCGCAGGAGGTAGTCTGGTTTATGGAGGACGAATTAAGCCGTCGGGCTTCACTCAAATTCTAATGCACGAGGTTCATCGCTATGGCGATGAACAGAACGCAATAACTCTATGCCTTGCTGCACCTGAACACCGCAAACTCTCGCGACGTGAACTAGATAACTTGGGCCGAGAGCTAGGTACAAAGGGTCGCTTCGTTTGCCTAGACGAGACAGGACGTCAAATACATGGGATACTGAGTTCGAAAGCTAAGGATCCTGATCCGATTCCCGAAGATGAAGCAAGGCGATCCTACAGTTCGTTACGACGCTATATGAGGACCATCACAGATGCTCGAGTTCTCATTGGCGGCAAGTTATCAGGCTTTAAGGGATTGATACCGGGAATCATCGAAGAAGCGATCGTTACAATCGAGAAACGACAGCCTCTCTATGTGTCAGCAGGGTTCGGAGGAGCTGCTGCATTGGTTGCACAGCAACTCGACATTGATGACTTGAGTTGGGCACCCCCGGATTTTCCGGCATATCCCACCGAGGATAAGCGGATTGAACAGGCGCTCGAAAGCCTTGACACGGTAGCCTTATCCTCCATGTGGAGCGCCAGTTCTCTAGGACTCGACAGGCGAGCCCTCCACCGACTCGCAGCTTCACATCGGGCGAGCGAGATCGCATCACTAGTAGTTGTGGGCCTATCTCGATTGACACGATAAGGTTCAACGGGTTCGGTCCACAACGGACATGGATGGCAGTGAGCCGTACCTGGTTTGCCGCAGAGTGTTTGCCTGGCTCTTCGCGAATAAGAGGGAGTAGCCGATAAACTTGACACGAGAGGGTTGGAGCGGGGGAACACGGAGACTCGCGGGTTCGTGAACGTGGAGAGGCTTATGGAAGTACCGGCTGAGATCATATTCGAGGTGACCGAGGCCGCGGAAGGTGGCTTCGATGCTCGAGCGCTTGGCTACAGTATCTTCACGCAGGGCGAAGACTGGGCTGACCTCAAACCGATGGTCAGGGATGCCATACTCTGCCACTTCGGTGACAGACCGACAACAAGGTCGTCAGGCTGCACTTCGTAAGGGATGAAGCTATAGCGGTATGGGACCCCCGCGCCTCCCCGCCAAAACGCCAACGGTCGGCTATTCGTGTTCCTGGTCTCGCTCGTAGCGATGCAGTGCCACCATGAACATCGTGAACAGGATCGCGGAGGCGACAGTGAAGGCTCCCGGGATTATCCGGATCTCGAAGGCGTTCAACCCCTCGAAGTCGACCGGGCGCGGTCCCCGGGGAGCGTACAGCACGAACAGCAAGGAGTTGATGGTGGTCCAGCCGAAGATGCCGGCGCCTGATACCAGAATGGCCAAACGCTTACCGAGGTTGGTGTATTGCAACAGGTAGACACTGCCGAAGAATACGAGGAATGCGGCCAGCGTCAGGACAATCCCCGTAAACAGCAGGTTCTGCGATAGAAGAGCCCGAAACAGCTCGCGCACTATCCTCCCCCTCCTTCATCGCCGTCGATGTACTCGACGCCATCAAGGGTAGAACCCCTCAGATAGCCGACGATCAGATTCAAGTCGTCCTCGGACAGAACCATCCCGAAACCGGGCATCCGCCCCGAACCGACTCCGTTGACACCGTATCCCACCCCTTCGACCGAACCATTGGAGATGAAGTCATACATGTCTTCGACGGTGAGGAACTGGGTCAGGGATCGGCCGTCGCGCAACGACGGGCCGAGCGCGCCCGAAGCCTGGACCTGCTGGAAGGAAGGGCCTGCCGAATAGCCGGCCGTGTGGCAGCGTGCGCAGTAGGAATTGTACAGGCTCACTGCACGGGTAGCCGCGTCCTGGTCCCCGCCGAAAGACGCATCCGCCACCGCGGTGATGTCGACTTCCCAACGGGCATCGGCGGCCGCGTCCTCCAGGAATCCGAGACCGAAATGAGCTTGGCCGATCAGAACATCCTGGTTCGCGAAGGTAATGCTGAGTGAAGTGGCCGTAGACTCGAGATCGCCGACCGCTCGTGAAGCGGAAACGAAGTCCCCGATACCGATCAAGGTCTCGGCGTTTCGCGGATCGAACGATAACCCGCTAGCCAGGAAACCGGCTTCGAAGGCTTGGCCTAACACAGAAGTGAGCCCGATCTCCGCTACATCCGACAATCCGTCACCATCGGTGTCGATCCCGGTTCCGGTCCTATCGAGCAGGTCACGCGCCTGCTCGGCGAAGTCGGAAGCCACCGCCGAACTGTCTCCGGAGGTCCGGATCGTCTCGATCAATTCCTCCTGCTCGGTTATCTGGGCGGCTACCGAATCCGCGGCGCCGGCGAGGCGGTTCACGGCGCCGTTCACCGAACCCTCGACCTTGAGCAGGGCGCCGGTCTGATCGATTTGGAACGATTCGATGTAGTTGAGCAGGTCATCCACCTGCTGGCTGTTCAGCGGTCCCCCGCCTTCGAGGCCCCATGGCGGCATAGGAGTGTTCGCCCGGCCGTAGACTATCCAGAATCGTGCTTCGTCCCGGTCGTAACGGTAGAAGATATCGTCCAGAGCGGGTGTGGCCCATCCGGCTACGTTGACCTGCGAGCGCTCTTCCAGGAATGCCGCTACGCCGCCTCCTCCTGCAGCCCCGTGGCAATCCCCGCACCCGAACTCTTCCCACACCTCGTGACCGCGCTCGACGGATGCATGGCTGAACTCCTCTACAAACCCCTCCTGACGGTCCAGCTCACCGAGGTAGTAGATGGGCATCGCCAGAGTGAGGAACCCGGCTGTGACAACCGCTCCCACCAGCGTGCGGTCCAGGCGGGTGGTCTCCAGCTCATCGTCGGTCTGGGAAACGGAGAGGTTGGCGGGGACCGGATCCCGGCGTCGCCGACGCGACCCCGAACCCACGAGGTAGGCGAACCAGCCGATCGCCACGAGAGCCACGATCGTGACAACTAGCGTGGCCACCCTCTACGCCTCCTCATCGGTGGTAGTCAGGGCGATACAGGATGGACCCTGCGGGTATTGGACTGTCTTGGCGATAGCCCGCGCCGTCTGGAAGATGGTCCCCGTCTTGACGATGAACCGCCCATTCTCGTCGAAAACCTCGAAACGATCCAGGTTGCGCGGCGCCGGACCTGCCTCGTACTCACCTACGAAGTTGTATTTGGAACCGTGGCAAGGACACTCGAACCCTTGAGAGGTCTCGCACCAGGGAACCCGGCATCCGAGATGGACGCAGCGTTGGAAGAGAGCGCTGAGCCCTCCGACCACTACCGGCATCCCCTCGAACTGCGAGCGGGAGAGGTCCGACTCGGCGAAGGGAACGATGTAGGCCCGGGCCTCCGGGACGAACTTCGGGAGTATCGATCCGTCGTTGAGGATCACTTCGGCCTGAATGTCGGCCACCGCGCCCACGTCTATATCTGAACCGAACCCACCCGAAAGGCGCGGCCAGAGAAACGCCAGGTAGGAAATGCCGTTGAGCCCCAGAAATGCCCCAAAGGTGATACCGAGGGCGCGGGTGAAGAACTGGCGACGGTTGACGCCCGCTTCCTGGGGGGACAATTCCTCGACCCGCATGACCTCGACGGTCCGGACGGGGGCGGGATCCTCGGGTTCGGGAGTTTCGGCCGGAGTCTCGTCGATTTCGGGAGCCTCTGATTCCTCTTCCGGAGGACGGGTCACCACCGGCGACGGGATACCGGAACGGTCTGCTCGGCGAGTCTCTCGGGATAGGCCTGATCTCCATGATCTGGAGGGTTTGGAGGGTTTGGAGACCTCACCGGAACGCCTGAAGGCGATCACGAACGCGCCCAGCACTCCAACCATCACCACCGCGGCGATCGCGACGATCAATAGTTGCAGGGTCGTCATTCGAAATCCACCCAGTCTTTGAGGTCGTCGAACCAGATTCCGTCGGCCCAGGGATAGGTGAAGTTGAACCCGGGACCGCGGAACAGCGTTCCGAGCAAGGTCAGCGTCGCTGATCCGGCCAGGAACAAGGTGAACAACATGATGGCGAACTTCCGATCGGAGGGTTTGGTGGAGGGATTCCTGTCCACATATGGAATAGCCATGAATCCCAGCAAGCCGGTGATAGTAGGGATGATCACTCCTGCGATCTGCGGATCGTAGTAGGACAGCAGTTCCTGGAGACCGAGGAAGTACCAGGGCGCCTTCGAGGGATTGGGCGTCGCGTTGAAGTTGGCCAATTCCAGTAGGGGCGCCTGAAGGATCACGGACAGAACGATCAGAACGGCCGTGACAACCAGCAGGGCGGTGAACTCGGCGATCATCAGATGTGGCCACGTATTCACCTTGTCGGTCGGAGTGGCCTTGACCTGCTGGATAGCCCTCGCCTTGACCACGGTGAGAAGTCGTTGCGGCCTAACACCCTCGGGAATCTCCTGGGGCGGCGCTACCGGACGAGGAGTCACCGTGGTCGCAGCCCCGTTATCTGTTATAGGTGGGGCAACGGGGGCGGCCGATCCGGTGGGCACGTCGGCAACCGGCGTCTCGGCGTCAACAGCCGGAGGCGCCTCCCGCTCCACCGCAGCCGCAGCCGGCGCCGGAGCTGTAGGAGGTGGCGGAGCCGGCTCCGGTATGGATGGTGGAGTCGGGACTGCAGGAGCGGGCGGAGGGGTGGAGGGCATCTCCCCCCGCATCTCGGCCAGCACCTGCTCCATCGGGACACCGAGTGCCCTGGCCTTGGCTTCCGCCGAGCGTCTTAAGAGATGTTCCGGTATTTCGACCATCGGCCCTCAACAGTCCTTACAACGGTCCGGATATTCCACCGTCCTTCCGCACGCGCCAGAAGTGAACGGCCATGAAGATGACAATTACGAACGGTAGGAAAAGCACATGCAAAACATAGAATCTGAGCAGCGTGTTGCCGGTGACTTCGATCCCGCCTAACAGGGCAAACTTAACCTGATTACCGAATAAGGGGGTGAAACCGGCCATGTTGGTCCCTACGGTTACCGCCCACAACGCCAACTGATCCCATGGCAACAGGTATCCGGTAAACGAGAGCAGCAGGGTGAGCAAGAGCAGCACAACGCCCACCACCCAATTGAACTCGCGAGGAGGCTTGTACGCGCCGTGGTAGAACACTCTCGACATGTGGAGGAACACCGTGAGGACCATCAGATGGGCGCCCCACCGGTGCAGATTGCGCACCAGCGAGCCGAAAGCCACCGAGGTAGACAGCGCTTCCACATCTATATAGGCCGCGGGTTCGGTCGGGCGGTAGTAGAACATGAGAAATATGCCGGTGATGGTGAGCAGGATGAAGAGGAAGAAGCTCAAACCACCCAGGCACAGCGTATAGGAGAGCCGAACCGCGTGCCGCTTCACCTTGACCGGGTGAAGATGGTACAGCACGTTGTTCATGATCACGTAGGAACGGTTACGGGGGCTGTCACTGTATCCCCTCTTGAATGGGGATCCAGGCCTGAACATCGACTCCCAGAAGGGGCTCCTTCGGAAGGAATCAGCCGCTTCAGCTACCCGCTCCCTGAGTTTCAACCCGTCACCGATCACCAATACCTCCGTTACCAGCGCATTCCATACGTATAACCGTTCTTGAAGTCACGAGCGCCGGTATCCAAGTCCCATGGCGCCTGATCGATCAACCCGGCGTTGAGAGCGTTGTCGGTTACCGAGCCCTCGAACTTCCCGATTGATATTACGTTGGTCGGACACCGATCGATGCACAGCTGGCACCGTGTGCACTCGTACTCATCCACCACGAAGAAGCCCAGATTGTCAGGGCTATCCTCGGGATGGTCGACTCCGTAGGCGTCATCGATCGCGTCCAGTGACAAGTAGTGGATGCACTTCCATGGGCAAATGTCGACGCAGCCTTCACAGAGGATGCACTCCGCCTGATTGATATGGAGGAACTGGCGGGGTCGAACCTGGCCCTGGACGTACTCGGCCTCCACCATGGCCAACTGGTAATCGTCACGAAACGGGGGCGTCTCGAACCAGACCTCCGATTTGGCCATCTACTCAGCTCCTTTGACAAGCGGGCGGCCGTATGGCGAAACCTTCTCCGAACGAGTCGCAGCAGGTATCGGACCACCGAACCCTTGAACCCAGCGGGCAAACAGGATAATAAAGGTCAGAGCAGCCATGTTGTAGTTGATCGATACGAAGTCCTTGATCGCTCCCCAACTAACCCCTACCTGGTTACCGAGAACCAGCGGCTCCCAGATCGTGAAGGCGTCGTTCTGTTCCGTCCAGTTGAGGGGGCCCTGCGCCAGGTTCAGCCACTCAGACGCTACGTTGCCCAGCAACATCACCAACTCGAACATGGCAAGAAACGCGGCGAGCGTGGCCACCGACCATGTCATCCTCCTGCCGAGAATCACCGCGATCGTGATTCCCACCAGCATGAGTTGGCTACCTACGAGAGCTATGAGATGTCCCACAGTGAACCAGGGCAAGCACCAGTCGCTACCTTGGAGCAAGCAGTCTCTCGGAACCCACCCGAAGGTATCCACTTCGACGACGAGATCGACAGGTACTTGGGGAAGGGCGGCGTCAATGACCGGGGTGGCCGCTACGGTGCGGTCTTGCCGGTCGAACTCGATTCGATCGCCTACCTGCAAGGCGGCGGCGCTCTCGACGGGGATGGTCACTGTCTCCATTGATGGAAAGTTGGCGTAGTGGTTGAACCACACGCCCAGCACGACCGCCCCTAGACCTAGGATGAACAGTCCCCAGCCGGACAGTGCCCGCTTCCGATCGGTCATCTGGCGAAGCATGCGTTGCAGCATCAGTTGATTTCTTCTCCATACGTTTCGGCTCGGTCCCCCACCCCTGACCGTGGCGACACCCTTGCCGGGAGCCGACAGGCCGGAGGCGGGCCGGGATCCGAGTTTAGTGCACACCATTGAAACACAAAGGCGGCCGCTCGCTAAACCAAGATGTAGGTCGCAGGGGGTAGATGCCCATTAACCGGTGGCTCGCTTCCCCGATTATTCATGAATCGGGGAAGCGAGCGAACAGTCCCGGCATTCCGGCTCCCGATTATGGATTTACAGCTATCCGACAACTCCCGGCCGGGTCGGGTCGGGTTCACCGGACGGAGGAGTGGTGGGCGCCGGGCATCGTCAGGCGTGGAGGGGCCTGATGTGCTGCGGTGTCTGGGGAACCGGAAAAATCGGGGCTAGTCTACGGTTTGCAAGCAGTAAGCAACCCGGGGAGAATCGGTTTTGGTGACCGAAGACACCGGCACGGGCAGCCGAGGGACAGGGATAGGAGCGCGGGAGACCGCCGTATCCGGTCTCTTGCTGCTGTCCTGCCTGATGCTGCTGGCCGGAGCAGCCATGCAGTGCCTCACGCTTATCAAGTTGGCCATACCGACACTGTTCGAAGACACCGCCTTCCTTTCCTACGGCCGCCTTCGACCAGCCACGGTATCGCTGCTGGTGTACGGATTCGGAGGTACCTTCACCCAAGCCGCCGCCTATTACCTAACCCCCCGACTGGTCGGGACACGCCTCAAACATCAATCTCCGGCGCTCTTCGCAGGCGTCGGGTACGGCGCTCTGGTCGTGGTCGGTACCCTTGCCATCCTGTTCCGAGGTCCTTCGGGACCGGAATTGGCCGAGTTTCCCCCCCTTATCGATTGGCCCCTCGCGGTCCTCCTGCTGGTACCCGTAGGCCTCGTGACATCGATGATCCGCTCTCGAACCGAAAACGGCTACTACGTATCGCTCCTCTACATCATCGGCGCCGTGTGGTGGTATCCGGCCCTGCACATCATGGCCTCCATTCCCGGACTCGGGGGAATGGGACCCTTCCTCCAGACAAGTCTCCTAACGGGAGGAATGTGGACTCTGGCCCTCCCTGCCGCGGCCCTCGGCTGCGCTCACTACGTCGTCGTCAAGGAATCAGGCCGACCCCTGTTCTCAGGTCCGTTGGCCCGGGCCGGGTTCTGGACCCTGGCCGGAGTCGCCTTGCTGGCTTCGCCGGCCCGATTCCTGGGGGGGCCGGCCCCGGACTGGACAGAGACGGTCTCGGTGGTCGCTTCCATGGGTCTGATTCTCGCCGCCCTGACTGTTCTCGCCTCCGTCGCCTTAACGTTGTCAGGCGATTGGGTAACGGCTCAGGAGAGTCCGGTTATCCGTCCGCTCCTTTACGGGACGGTCGCCTACGCGATCATCACTGTCCTGATGGGAGCGTCCGGATTTCGCTCGACGGCGGCGGTGGTCGGACTCACTACCTGGCATGAGGGGCTGGTCACGGGCCTTGCGCTGATTGCCGTCACATCCCTGGCGATGGCCTTCATCTTCCACGCTCTTCCCAGGACAACCGGAAGGGAACTCGCCAATCCCCGCCTAGCTACCCGAGGTCTACGGTTGACGATCTGGGGCGGTGCAACCACGTCCGGCGCATTGATGGTGAACGGGCTTCTGAGCGGCCTCACGTGGAACTGGGCCTCGGCCTCGGGCGCCCGGACAAACGTGGGCGAAGGATTCGCCTCAACCATGGCCGAGGTGCAGGTGCTGCTAACGGTCTCCGCGCTAGCCTCGCTCGTAGCCCTGCTCGGAATTGCCCTGCTGATCTGGACTGCCGCCACCACCTATCTGGCCGGTAGCGCCCGACCGGAGGAGATTCTGGTATCGACCGTTACCCCGGACGTCGAGGAGTCCGGCAATGAGTGACCTGCTCACCGCGGCGGCTAACGAACTCGGAGCCCCCGAGCATCTGGTGGAAAGATCCGCGCAGGCGAGAGCCGAGGCCGACGGAGCAACCTACGAGTCGGTGTTGGCGGGCTGGGCCGGAGGCGCCCCTTCCGCTCCCCCACCTCCGATCGCCGCCCAACCCGAAGCGGCTATCCACGAGCCGGTAGCCGCTCCCGAACCTGCTTCCCAACCCGTAGTTGCCGCCGCCGTGTCTCCGGCCGCCGTACCGGTTCCTTCCGCTCCGGTTGCGACACAAGCGGTAGTCGCCGCCCCGGAACGCAGCAAGGCAACCCCCATCCTCGTCGGAAACCGCTTCCGCCCCGTGCAGACCTGGATAATCCTCGCCGGACTCTTCCTGCTCAGCCTCGTAATAGGTGTGATCGGCCCGTTCAATGCCGGGGGCGACTTCCGTCACCTGGTTTCCGACCCGCCGCTCAGCAGTCTTGGCGAAACCGGTCGATCGGTTTACCTCAACCAGGGCTGCGGGTATTGCCACACCCAGTTGGTCCGCCCGGTGCTGGCCGATGTAGGCCTCGGTCCGGCTACCGAAACCTTCGCCGATTCGCTCCAAACGGCGACGTTCGGAGTCCAGCGAATCGGCCCTGACCTCGCCCATGTCGGGAGTAGACCCTCCTACCGGGATAACGAGAGCGAGGTGGTCGCCGCCGAGTTCCTCACCCTCCTGACCCACCCCGAACAGGTATTCCCGGACGGCATCCATCCTTCCTACGCCCATCTATCCCAGGGGGACTTGGAAGCTCTTGTAACCTATCTGGTGGAGTTGCGATGACGAACCTGATTGCCGCGGCAGCCGCCCGGATGGGAAGCCCGGAACACCTGGTCGAACGATCGGCGGAGGCCCGCGCCGAGGCCGACGGGCTCACCATCGAAGAGGTATTGACCGCCTGGGCGGGCGGGACGTCTGTTGCTGCTGCGGACCCGGGTTCGGTGGATCCCCCATCTCCCCGAACGGAGACGGCGCCCGCCGAGCCGCAAGACCCGCCCCCCGAACCCGCAACCGTGTCCGTTCCCGAACCGGCCGGGATCGGAGTAGCGGCGGCAACCGCGGTGGGCCTCACTCCGGCGCCTTCTCCCCCCGAACAAGTAAGCATCAGCGGGTCACTCGACTTCGAGGCTGTGATAACGGGGCGGACGGCCGGAATACGCGAACGGGTGGCAGCTTCGATACCTCGTTGGCTGACCTCCCTATTCTTTGCCGTACCGCTAGTGGGTCTCGTGTATCTGATCACGTTCAGCGGCGGACCGACCTGCGGAACCGGGGGGCAGTTGTCGGTGGATCGCCTCACCGGGGTGGTGGAAAACTGTGACGGCTCGGAATTCTCGGCCGGTGGCGGCGCGGGTGGGGTGGATGTCCGATCGCTGGTCTCCGAAGGACTCGCCGTATACAACGAACCGTCAAGTTGCGCCTCGTGCCACGGCGCGGGCGGCGAAGGCGGATCCGGTCCGGCTCTGGTGGGTTCGCTAATCGATACGTTCGCCATGTGTACCGATCACATCGAGTGGGTCTCGCTGGGCACCACCGGGTTCCAAGCCGCCGGGAGGGCATCCTACGGGGACACCGCCACAGCGGTAGGAAGCGGAGGCCAGATGCCTTCGTTCCAGGATACTTTGACCAGCGATCAGATCGCCATGGTTGTCTTCTACGAGCGGGTGGTTCTCGGTGGCCAAGACATCGAGGAAGCCGTCTTCGACTGCGGGTTCGCCGAGCCGGAAGGCGAAGAAACAGGGGAAGATCCGGACGGAGAAGCCGAAACCGTCGCCCTTACCCGTTCGAGTAAGTGACCGATCTCACCATCATGAGACCCGGAACGGCTGTCACCCTCCTTGCCCTGCTTTCCGTCATCGGGATTGCCGGCATCGTATTCGTGATCCAGTTGCTCGGAAGCTAGGAGGGGGCTGAGAAACCCCGCGCAAAGGGGTTCAACCGCTAACCCGCAACTCCATGACCAGGCGGTTTGCAGACCACCCAACCCCGTAAGATTCGTTTTTGAGGACCCTCCGAGGAGGAAGCGAAGCGTGGATCACCTCCGTGACGCGCAAAGGCTTTGGATCCTCTTTACGGGCCGGGTAAGTGCAAGCGGACGTGGCTGGAAGCACGCACCCGTGACATCGGTATATGGCGCCATATATCGCATCTAGCCACTAATGGTTACGGATACGTCGAGATCGATCGAAAAGTGCTCGTCGGCCCGGCCTCTCCTGACAGCCAAAGCCATGAGCCCGGCCGAGTCCACATGTAGCAGGGGACGACCCTCCTCCACCTCCCCGTAGCTTCCTACCCAGGGAACCCGGTACTTCATGAGCCCTATCCGAACCGCCACGCGATCACCGGGAGAAAGCCCTACCTCCTCCAGATCTTCGGGCGAGATGTTGGTCTCGACGTTGCCATACGTATCCACCCACCAGGCCTGGCCTTCCACCTGATCATCGCTCACCTCCGACAGAGGAAGCAGGAGCGGTTCGAGGGCGTGCGGATCCACTTGCGGGCCCAACTCGTCAATCTCTGCCTCGCCTGACGCCAGGACGGCGGCGGCCGGAGCGAACCGATCCCGTCCTTCGAAAGTACTACCTCGCGCCGGAAGCATGAAGTCGGGATTCTCCAGCGAAAAGGCCCGTATGGCCCCGCCGACTAGCGCGGCAGCGGGTGAAAGGAGCCCATTATCCGGCCCGACCATGTGTCCCCACGGTGTTTCCAGCGCGATGGCTCGGCGGGTAGTACCGACGCCGGGATCCACGACGGCCAGCAGAACCCCCTGAGGCATGTACTGGATGCCCCGGAGCAACATGAGGGCGCCGGATCTGACATTTCCCCCGGGTATTTGATGATTCAGGTCGATAACCCGGCAGGCCGGGGCAAGGGTGGCGATCACCCCATGTACGACCCCGACAAACTCGTCGCCGGCGCCGAAGTCGGACAGGAAAGTGATCGGGTTGTTATGCGCGCTCACGTAGCGAGGAGCCTAGATGACCGGTTGCCGGCGGCGCGTCCTATCCCCGTCCGGTGTGGAGACTCACCTGCCGGATGAAACGTGAGATTCTCCTGATACTGAGGTTGAATCGGAGTCTTACCCGTCGGTGTGCCGGAAACCTGAACGATCAGGGTTAAGGTAGCCTGGGATTCGCTCACCCGAGGTCAGGACTCGCCGACGATGCAACCGCCATCACTTCCAATAGCCGCTGTCCTGGCAAAGGGCTTAGGTGTTCTCCGTGCGGATCCCGGCCTTCTATTGGTCCGGGCCTCACTTCTCATGGCCATACCAGCCCTGGTTATCGGGGTGCGCCAGGCAACCGACAGCTACTGGTTGAACATGCTCCTATGGCTGTTTAGCCTCGTCCTGGGTGGATATGCCGCGTGGCCTCTGTCCCGCTCGGTGCTGGCCGCCGTATCGCCAGGACGGTCCGGACCACCGCCCAGGGATGACTGGTGGGTTCGGGACGGGTTCGTGCGAGCCTCGGTGGCGTTCTACCTTACAGTCGCCGTGGGCATCGTGTTCCTGGTCGTACCAGGATTCATGATTGCAATGATCTACGGTCTCTACCCGTTCCTTATCATCGAAAGACGCGCCCGCGGTTTCCACGCCCTGGCCCTGAGTTCCGACCTGACCAGAGGCAACCGGATCAGACTGCTGCGGCTCCAACTGGCGTGTCTACTGCTGTTCGTTCCGGCAGGAGCATGTCTGTACCTATGGAACCCCCACCCTCTAGGGGTGGTCGCCTTCTGGGCGGTGAGCACCCCGGCGATGGCCGCTACCTTCAGCGTTATGGCCGGCGCCTACCGGACACTCGCATACCCGACTAGAAGATGAACCGGGCCGAGTACCGTCAATATACAACATAGATAGCATGCTATCAAACGTTGTCAATCGTCATTCACGAATACATTGATCTGTTGCGTTCACAAAAGCTTCTTACTAGCGACGACCTTCCTAACTTATTAGTCCTGACAACGGGTAGGGATCAGCCGGCTACGTCTAAGCGCTGATTGGTACGCGAAATTCCCCCCACCTCCCCATTCGTTAGCTAGAGTTGGTCAACCATTCATCCACATTGCCAGGAGGTCGAATGCTTGCACGTATTCAGAAGTTCGGTGGTTACATGGCGGGTATGGTCATTCCCAATATCGGGGCAATTCTTGCCTGGGGACTGATTACCGCGTTCTTCATTCCCACCGGATGGACACCTAACGAAAGTCTCTCCGAGCTGGTGGGTCCGATCATTGTCTACCTACTGCCCGTATTGATCGGGTTTACGGGAGGCAAGATGGTGTACGGTCATCGTGGAGGCGTCATGGGCTCCATTGCCACGATGGGCATCATTATCGGAGCGGACTTCGAATTGGCGAGCGGCGCGACAGGCGATCCTCCCCAGTTCCTCGGCGCGATGCTGGTCGGCCCGCTGGCCGCATGGATCATCATGAAGATCGACGAAGCCTTCGAGGATCAAGTCCCGGTCGGTTTCGAAATGCTCTACAACAACTTCTCGGCCGGAATACTGGGTTTCGTCCTGGCTATTGTCGGTAAATGGCTTATCGGGCCGATCATGGCTGCGATAGCTACCTTCTTCGGGAACCTGGTCGAGTGGGTTACCGACGCCGGGCTACTGCCGCTCGCGGACATCCCCATAGAGGTCGGGAAGGTCCTGTTCCTGAACAACGCGATCAATCACGGTGTTCTGGGTCCGTTAGGGGTAGCTGACGCCGCGGAGACCGGGCGTTCGATCTACTTTCTCCTTGAGACCAACCCCGGACCCGGCTTGGGGTTGTTGCTGGCCTACTGGTTCGCCGGCAAGGGTCTAGCCAAGCTGTCAGCGCCAGGCGCCATCGTGATTCACTTCTTCGGCGGTATCCATGAGGTCTACTTCCCCTACATCCTCATGCACCCCATCATGATCCTGTCCGTGTGGGCCGGAGGCATATTGGCCGATATCGTCTTCGTCATCTTCGATGCCGGACTGTCGGCGACACCTTCACCGGGTTCGATATTCGCCTACTTGGCTGTCACACCTAGAGGACAGCACTTCGGTGTCCTCTTAGGAGTGCTGGTAGCGGCGGTCGCCGCATTCGTAGTAGGCACCCTGCTATTGCGGATATCACCGGTCAAGGAACAGGAGGGTACCGAGGACATGATCGGAACGATGCCCGCCATCCCCGCCTGAGCACTCGCACCATTCTCTAAAGGGAGAGCCTCCTCGGTTGGGAGGCTCTCCCTTTTTCCACTAACTAGAAGGATCGAGCAACATGAGTTCAGTGAAAGCCGCAGAGGATGTCCGCTGGATCGTTCTGGCTTGCGAAGCCGGAATGGGTTCAAGCCTCATGACCACCAACTTTCTCAAGAAAAAGATCAAGAAGGCCAAACTCGATATCAAGGTCACCCACGCACCGGTCCACGACATACCACCCGGCGCAGACGTGGTGGTCACCCACGCCGGTCTCGCAACTCGGGTCAAGCAGGTGGCGCCCGGCGCGGCGGTGATACCCTTCCGGACCTTTCTAAACGATCCGGCACTCGTCAAGCTGGTCAAAGACCTTGCCTCGGGCGCCGACATCGAGGGTGTATGAGCAGGAATCTCCGATGACTGATAAACAGGTAACCACAGTCGAAGCGATCACGCTGGGGGAAAGTGGCCGCAACCAGGCCGAGGCAATCGAACGAGTATCGGGGATGTTGTTCAGCCGTGGAGCGGTTGAGGCCGGATACGGAGAGTCGATGCTCGCTCGGGAAGCCGTTATCTCCACCTATCTGGGCAACGGTGTCGCCCTCCCGCACTGCACCTACGAAGACAAGGGCATGATCAAACGAACCGCCCTGGTGCTGGCCCAGTATCCGGCCGGTATACCGTGGGGAGAGGATGAAGATACGGCCTACCTGGTGTTCGGACTCGCTGCGGTAGGTGAGGAGCACTTGGCGGTGATGTCGCATCTCGCCGACGTACTAGACGACGAGAGCCTCTGCGACCGGCTGGCAACCACGACCGATGTGGAATACGTTAGGGACGCGCTCTCCGCACCTCCCGAATGACCACTCCCGAAGTCGTGGTGTTCGGCGGCGGAAACATCGGTCGGGGCTTGCTCGGCTGGTTGTTCGGGCGGGCCGGATGGAAGGTTGTATTCGTCGATATCTCACCGGCGCTGGTAGACGGGTTGAACAGCGAAGGCTCGTATCAGGTGATCGAGGTGGGGGGTACGGGACGCGTGACAAGCGTCGTCCGCAGTGTGAGCGCGGTCAACGCCGCCGACACCGAGAAAGCGGTAGCCGCTACCGCATCCGCCGATCTGGTGTGCACCGCGGTAGGGGCGGGAGTCCTCCATCGGGTAGCACCCACTATCGCGGCTGCTCTCTCACGAGCAGGCAACCGGATAGGCAACGTCCTGGCGTGCGAGAACGCCAATCCCAACACGGCCCTGCTGCGCCGCCATATCGAAACCCGGGTGGGTAGCCTCACCGGGTCGGTGGGGTTTCCCGAGACTCTGGTCGACCGGGTGGTACCCGGCGGTGTCGGTCAACGCCTTTCGGTGGAAGTTGAGCCTCGTTTCGAGTTCAAGGTCGCCAAAGAGGAATGGATGGGTGACTATCCGGGAGTAGATGGATTCGAGTTGGTAGACAACCTTCCCCTCTATCGGCTGCGAAAACTATGGCTGGTGAACGGCTTGCATGCGGCTTCCGCTTTCCTGGGCCTTCAAGCAGGCCACGAGACGGTAGCCCAGGCGGTTGGTGATCCCTCCATCCGAACTTGTCTAGAAGAAATCGCCGGGACGATGTCGGCAGTCCTAGCCACCGAGGTAGAGGAATGGACCACCGAGGAACTTCTGGAGTACGGGCACTCCAATCTCGATCGTTTCGCCGGCGCCGACTTGGTGGATCCCATTCGGCGCGTGGCGCGGAATCCACTTCTCAAACTCGGTCCGGACGAGCGGCTGGTGGCCCCCGCCCGCATGGCAGCCCGCCGCGGGCTCCCCGGCGAGGCCCTCCGCGACGCCATCGCAGCTGGGCTGACAATGACCGATGACCGGGTGCCGGGCGTGGAAGAACTACGCGATGCCGTCGCGTCCGGAGGCTGGCAATCCGTGGTAGGACTTGACGAGAACGAACCTCTGGCCGGGATGCTGCGAATGGCTATGGCGGGGACCGGATATTAACTAGTTGCTAGTTGTTAGTTACTGGTCGCGTGACTCGTTGTTTCGCTTGCGTTTATACCGATAGCACGGTCTGATCGTTTCCGCTCGGATGCCTTGGAACTACTCGTCTAGACTGCCAGAGACCCGTTAAGGAGTAAAGAGAATGGCACGTATGAGCCACGAGCAGCTGCGCGATTCCATGATTTCTCGGCTAGACGCGGAAGCGGATCCGTCCGGACAGGCCGACCTAGTGTGCGCGAAGGGCTCGCTTGGGATCGTTGCCGATCGTAAGCAAATCAAAAAAACTGTAAAGCGGCTTAGAAAAGTGGATGGCTATCGGTACCTCGTTATCAATCGAGCAGACCTGTTTGCGGCCAGTCCCGCCACCATCGGCACCAAGATCGGGATTCTCGACGGGGGTGGCTCCCTGCTGAAGGCCGCTGACATGCCGCGCCGAGTCTGACTTACCTTCGGCCTCTTCAATGGGTCGCCGAGACCCGGCAGGGAAAACCACCGCTCTGTTCGTCCCGAGCCGGCGGTCAGACCTCGACGTAGCTCTGGAGTCGGCCCGAGCCGGCGCCGTTGTAGTCGAGTCAGCCTGGGACCAGGCAAGGGAGGTGCATTTCAAAGGAGATGCCGACCCGGTGACCGATACCGATCATCGTTCTGAACGGACCATTCGTTCGGTGATCGCCCGCTACCGACCCGATGAAACCGTGGTGGCGGAAGAGCAGGGAGGAACCGTACCCGACGGTGGGCGTGTCTGGCTCGTCGACCCGCTGGACGGCACCACCAACTTTGTCCACGGATTCCCCTGGATCAGCATCTCGGTGGCCCTGTGGATCGACAACGTTCCGAAGATCGGAGTGGTAGTGGACGTGACCACCGGAGACGAGTACGTGGCGATAGCCGGCGAGGGCTCCCACGTCAACGGTTCACCGATATCGGCGAGTTCTACCCATGACATCTCGCATGCACTGGTAGTGACCGGATTCCCCTATGACCCTAAAGAACGGACCGAGGTTTGCCGGACCCGTTTCCAGCGGGTCTTGCAAGAGGTGCAGGGCATTCGACGTCTCGGCTCGGCAGCGCTCGACCTGTGCATGGTGGCGTGCGGCAGAATGGACGGCTACTGGGAAGAAGACCTATCCCCATGGGATATGGGTGCGGGAATCCTGCTAGTCATGGAAGCGGGCGGTAAGGTCACCGATCTCCACGATCGACCGGTGGGCCCCACGGAGGCCTTTGTGGTTGCAAGCAACGGCATCATCCACCCGGCTCTCCTGGCAGCCCTCACCAATACAGCCTCCGATGGAGGCCGGTAGGAGGATGCCGTGGGCGCCCCTCGACAAACTCATACCGGAATGAACCTCAGGCGGTCTCAGGAATAGCTACCGTTGCTATGTATGGAACTCCGTACAGATAGTCGCAACAATCGAAACCCCATGTGGCTGATGACACAACCTGGCCTCCTACCCACGTTCGGGCCATATTCTCGTCGCCTAACCAACACGAAGGACGTGACAGCCACCCTGGTTAACAGCCCCATGGGTGCACAGGCGACCTTCCCTCTCCGCGAGGTGATGTCTTGAGCAGGCGTTCAGGAATCGGCGCCTCGCCGGGTGTCGCCATCGGCCCTGTCCACCTCCACGTTTCCGGACTTCCCGAAGTAACCGCCCGGCGGGTAGTCGATTCCGCGTCCGAAGCGAAAAAACTCGACCGTAGCGTGGAGACGGTTCGCCTAAGGCTGGAGGATCTGCAGGAGGCGCACGGAGCAGGCTCCGACGAGGCGGAGGTCATAGGCGCCCATCTCCTGCTGCTCGACGACCCCGAGTTCGTCGGAGAGGCCCGGTTGATAATAGAGTCGGAGTCCCTATGTGCCGAGGCGGCCGTCCACCGGGTCACCGAGGAGTCCGCCACTCTGCTCGAGTCTCTGGACGACGAGTACCTAGCCGCTCGGGCCGCTGATGTGCGGGATGTCGGAAACCAGATTCTCAGATCCGTACTCGGACTGCCGATGGAAACCTGGGATAACCTCACCGTTCCCTCCATCCTGGTAGCAACCGACTTCTTCCCGTCGGAAACGGCGACGCTCCCCCCGGGAATGGCGCTCGGGCTCTGTACCGAGGAAGGCAGCCCGACCTCCCATATCGCCGTCTTCGCCCGAGGGATGGGACTGCCCGCAGTGGTGGGCGCCGACCTACCCGACCTACCTGCCGGAACCCTGATAGCGATTGACGGAAGTACCGGAGAGGTCGACATCGAACCGAGCGCGGCCAGGCTGGATCTCCTCCGGGAACGGCGGGAAAGGGAGCGGCGAGCAGAGGAGCGCGCCGCCGAACGCACGCACGAACCGGCGGTGACTCTGGACGGGACACATATCGAGGTAGCAGCCAATATCGGATCAGACAATGACGCTCGCCGAGCTGTGGAGCTAGGCGCCGAGGGAGTCGGACTGTTCCGCACGGAGTTTCTGTTCCTCGACCGGACCCGGCCCATCTCGGAGGAGGAACAGTACCAAGCGTACCGGTCCGTCCTTACCGAGTTCGGAGAGCAGCTGGTCGTGGTCCGAACTCTGGATGTAGGCGGTGATAAGCAGGTGCCGGGCATTGAGATCGGCGAAGAACTGAATCCCTTCCTGGGTCTGAGAGGGATCCGCCTTACCCTGGCCCGACCGGAGTTGATGCGCGACCAACTCCGGGCCCTACTGAGAGCGGGAGCGGTGGGGAAGCTGGCAATCATGGCGCCGATGGTGGCCGGTCTAGCCGATCTCCGGAACTTCCGGACCGCCCTTGAGGACGCAGAGCGATCACTAGCCCAGGACGGTTTGGAACACGCCCAGGACTACCAGGTGGGCATAATGATCGAGGTTCCCTCGGCGGCGCTCGTCGCGAGCCGACTAGCTCACCTTGTCGACTTCTTCTCGATCGGGACCAACGATCTCACCCAGTACACGCTGGCAGTTGACCGAACCAACAGGGAAGTAGCCGACTTGGCCGATCACTTCCACCCCGCGGTGCTGAGGCTTATCGCGGAAACAACCGAGGCGGCCCGGTCCTCCGGCAGCTGGGTAGGAGTCTGCGGCGCCATGGCCGGGGATCCCCTAGCGGTTCCGGTACTGATCGGACTAGGCGTCAGTGAACTGTCGGTAGCCATCCCGTCCGTTCCGATCATCAAGGACCGGGTCCGGACTCTTGATCTGGAAGCCTGCCGGTCTCTGGCCGACCGTTGCCTCGAAGCGTCCGACAACACCGAGGTACGTAACCTCCTGAACTCGGTCTGAGCAGTCCGACCGTCGGTGAATCCGAAGGGTCGATCCGGCGTACCCGCAGAATCAGCGGATCGATTACGAGCGGTCCGCCAGGAGGGTATTCAAAAGTGATCTAGCGTCCTGAGTCGGGGATTCGTTGATGATTACGGTGCCTTCGAGTGCACCGGCAGGCTCGGGGATCCGAAACCGCGAAAATCGCCGGAACGGTTGCCCCCAATGGGGCCCGCCCCCACCACCACCACCACCTCCACCACCTCCGAGGTCTCCCGAACGCGACCCGCCGAACCCCGCAGTCGGGGAGAGACGGTCGAACTGTCCGCATTTGATGATCCCTGCCCCGGTTCGTTCGGTACCGAACAGCCCGAACCGGCGGTGCATATGGCTATCCACCATTATGCATCCAGGGTGGGACACTTCCACACTCGACACCCAAAACCGGCGGCCCTTACAGAAAGCACAAACTGGTCGGATCAAATCCCTATCCCCGAGACCAGCCCTCCCGTAACCCTGATTATTCAGGTTTCCCCCACCAATGCATATAACGTCAGTTCAACCTGAGTATCAGGATAAACCCCTGTCGGCGTTTCCGGCCCGGGTCCGGTGTGGAGTGTCACCTGCAGGGGGTCAACGCCGGGTGTATCGCCTGGTTCAGGGGCGCGATTATGGCGTACTCCACTCATCTGCCAAACCCCCGTCCATGAATAATCGGGGGTAAGACAAACGAACTAAGGAATCAGGACATTAGGACGGTGTTGAGAAACCCCGTACAAAGGGATTCAGCCGTTAACCCGCAACTCTCTGACCAGGCGCTTTGCCGACCACCGAACCCCGAAAGGCTCGTTTTTGAGGACTCTCCTAGGGGGCCCGCGATCCGGCGAACTACCTGGTAGACACTTTGTGTACGGGGCCGCGAACCCCTCGGGGCTAGCCCTCCACCGAGAGCAGCGCGGTGAAGTCGGCTATGAGTTCGGAGGCGTCAGCCCCGTCCACTTCCACCGAGATAACGGTTCCCCGGGTTGCGCCCAGTTTGAGTATCCCCAGCATGCTCTTCGCATTGACAGTCTTGCCATTGGCAGTGACCATGACCGACGACGGGGAGGCCTTGGCTCGCTTTACGAACTCGGCGGCCGGGCGCGCATGGAGACCGGACGGATTGGTGATGGTGATTTCGACTTGCATGGCATCTAGCCTAACCACCCGACTCCGCTCCTGGTGCGACTGCGGGGGATTGGGCCGACGATCGGGCACGCCCGGTTACCATTGGGACCATGGCCGATCCGATTCATATCGATCTTGCCGAACGGCTCGCTTCAGCCGGTGGGGTAGTCATGCTGGTCGGAGGACCCGACACCGGCAAGACCACATTCTCCCGCGTGCTGGCCGGCACCGCTCTCAAGCTCGGCCGGTCGGTCGCCTACATCGACAGCGATCTGGCCCTTACGAGTGTAGGCCCACCCACTTGTATCGGACTGAAGTGGCTCCACGCCGATGAGGATCTCGAGAATCTCTCCGCGGCCGACGATCTGCGGTTCGTAGGAGCGATCGCTCCTGACCGGTTCCGGCTTCAGCATGTGTCCGGAGTGGCCTCACTGGTCAACTCCGCCCGGTCAGCAGCGGACCTGATCGTGGTAGACACCAGCGGTTCGGTATCCGGGGTGATCGGGCAGACCCTTAAGTACCACAAGGTGGAACTATTAGATCCGGATGTGGTCGTGGCCATGCAGAGAGGCGCCGAGATCGAACCCCTGGCCGGGCTGCTACGCCGCTTCCTCTCAACCAACGTGATAACGGTGCCTGCGCCCAGAGGTATCGCCACCTTGAGTCCCGGCGAACGCCAGGAATTGCGCGCGGTAAGGTTCCTGAAAGCTCTTGAGGAACCGCTGCAACGGTGGAACGTCCGACCCACCGTATTCGCACCGAGTCTGCCCGCAGGATTCGACCTCTCCAGGCTTGACCGGCTTATTGTCGGAGTCCACGATCAGACCGGTCGCTGCCTCGGACTAGGAGTCCTCGAGTTTGTTGACCATGCGCTACGCGTGACTACCGCCACCACGGAGGGTATGACCGGGCTTCGTATCGGATCGGCGCGTCTGGACCTCGACCATTTTCATACCACCACGGTCAATCTCCGCGAAGTAATGTTCGGGATCGAACGAACAGGATCACCGAGCCGCAGCGTTGCGCAAACCTATCCCAACTAGGAGGGTGCTGAGAAACCCCGTACAAAGGGGTTCACCCGCTAACCCGAAACTCTCTGACCAGGCGGTTTGCCGACCACCTAACCCCGCAAGATTCGTTTTTCAGGGCCCTCCTAGTCCGGGCCGGCAACGAAAGTCGGGGGCTCCCTTCCGGCAGGCCCGACAACGACCAGAAGGTCCTTGGCGTCAACCTGGCTACCCGCCTGCACGAGAACCTCCGTCACGCGCCCCGGATCGGGAGCGTATATGGTGCTCTGCATCTTCATAGCTTCGAGGGTCAACAACTTCTGGTTCTCCTCCACCTCATCGCCCGCAGTAACGAACAGGCCGGTAACTACCCCCGGAGTAGGTGCACCCACATGGTTCGGGTTGGATCTGTCGGCCTTACGGACAGCAACCCGGTCGGACACGACCGACCGGTCCTGCACCCGCACCTCCCGCGGTTGCCCGTTCAGCTCGAAGTAGATGAACCGGGATCCGTCAGGTTGCGCCTCCCCGACGGTATGGAACTTGACTATGAGACGCTTGCCCGGCTCGATGTCGAACGTGCACTCATCACCCTCTTGCAGACCGTAGAAGAAGACCGGTGTAGGTAGCACCCCGACATCCGCGTACTTGTGGCGCGCTTCGGCAAACTTGGTGAACTCGGCCGGATAGAGCAGGTAGCTCAGACCATCCGCCCAACTCGCCTCTCGTCCCAGCAACTCCCCCGCGGTCGCAACCGCAGCATCGATGTCGGCACTCGGAAGCTTGGATCCGGCCCTTCCATCCAGCGGTTCGTTGCGGCAGAGCAGGATTTCCCGCACATCCGATGGCCATCCTCCCGGAGGCTCCCCGAGAGATCCCCGCATCATGTCCACAACCGAGTCGGGAAACCCCACATTGTGATCAACCGGGAGTCTCCGCACCTCATCGCAGGTCATTCCCTTTGAAAGCAGGAAGAGAGCCAGATCACCCACCACCTTGCTGGAAGGGGTTACCTTGACGATGTCGCCCAGTAGCTGGTTGACATCCGCATACATCTCCTCTACCTCACGCCACCGGCGACCCAGCCCCAAGGCGGCGGCCTGCTGCTGGAGGTTGGTGAACTGTCCCCCCGGTATTTCGTGATAGTAGAGCCGGGCGCTCCCGGATTTGGGTGCGTTGTCGAACGGCCCGTAGTACGTCCGCACCGTCTCCCAGTAGAGGGAGCACTCGCCCAACGCCTGGCTATCAAGTTCCGTGTCACGCTCCGTCGCTTTCAGAGAGCCTACGATCGTGTTCAGGTTCGGCTGGCTCGTAGATCCGGAGACGGCCGCCACCGCGGCGTCGATGATGTCGATGCCGGCCTCGCCACCCTTGACAATGGTCGCCGCCTGCACGCCGCTGGCGTCGTGGGTGTGGAAGTGGATCGGGAGCTCCACCTCAGCCCGCAGCACCCTTACCAACTGTTCGGCTGCGTAGGGTCGGCACAGTCCGGCCATGTCCTTGATGCACAGGATGTGGGTTCCCATCTCCTTGAGTTGCTTGGCCAAGTCCACGTAGTAGTTGAGGCTGTATTTGGGCCGGCCCGGATCATGAAGGTCACCTGTGTAGCAGATGGCGGCCTCACACACGGCGTGCGTGCTGCGCACCGCCGAGATGGCCACCTCCATGTTTCTGACATCGTTGAGCGAATCGAAGACCCGAAACACGTCGATTCCCTGCTTGGCCGACTCGATCGTGAACTCCCGCACCACGTTGTCCGGATAGCTGGTATATCCGACCGCGTTGGAGGCGCGCAGCAGCATCTGGAAGCAGATATTGGGCACCGCCCGTCGCAGGAGCCGGAGCCGTTCCCACGGATTCTCGTAGAGGAACCGCAAGGCGGCGTCGAAGGTAGCCCCACCCCACATCTCCAAGCTGAACAGATTGGGAAGGCGCCTGGCTATAGCGTCGGCCGTACCCGCCAGATCGTGGGTCCGCACCCGGGTAGCCAGCAACGACTGATGCGCGTCGCGGAAGGTGGTATCGGTCACGAGGAGCCGTTCCTGGTCCCATACCCATCCGGCGAAGCGGTCGGGTCCGAGCTCCAGCAGCAGATCCCGCGTACCGGGCGGAGGTTCCGTACCCCTGTCGAAGGCAACCTCCGGCGCCGCATCGAGGTTCTCGGGGTGTTCCTTCCCGGCCACCGTCGGATTCCCGTTCAGGATCGTGTCCCCTATGTAGGTGAGGAGGCGGTTAGCCCGGTCACGAGCGGGCTTCATCTCGAACAACTCGGGTGTCTCGTCCAGAAAGTGGGTGGTCACCACGCCGGTCTGGAAATCCGGGTGGTTGACCACGTTGCGCAGGAATCCGATGTTGGTCTTGACCCCCCGGATCCGGAACTCCTGCAGGGCGCGGTCGGCCCGGGCACATGCGTCACGCAGGGTGGAATCCCAGGACGTGAGCTTGACCAGCAACGAATCGTAGAAGGGACTCAAGACCGCGCCTGCGTAGGCCGTCCCGTCCAGGCGAATGCCCAAACCCCCCGCGGTCCGGAAGGTCTGGAGCCTACCGTAGTCCGGGGAGAAGTCGTTCTCCGGATCCTCGGTGGTGATGCGGCATTGGATGGCGACTCCGCGCCTGGGAATCCGGTCCTGGCGGGGAATCGATAAAGGCGCCTCGTGCAGCCGGTAGCCCTGCGCGACCAGGATCTGGGACCGGACCAGATCGATCCCGGTGACCATCTCGGTCACCGTATGTTCCACCTGGATGCGGGGATTGACCTCGATGAAGAACCATTCTCCGGTGTTCGCGTCAACCAAGAACTCGACGGTTCCGGCGTTCACGTATCCGGTAGTACGGGCAACCCTTATCGCCGCCTCGCAGATCTCCTGTCGGAGCCGGACGGGGAGATTCGGCGCCGGCGCCAACTCGACCACCTTCTGGTGCCTCCTCTGAACGGAGCAATCACGCTCCCAAAGGTGAACTACCGAACCGTGGGCGTCAGCGAGGATCTGTACTTCGATGTGGCGGGCGCTGGCGATGTAACGCTCCAAGAACACCGATCCATCACCGAAGGTTCGCTGAGCTTCCCCACGGGCCTCCTCCAAACGCCCGAGCAACTCCTCAGGACCGCGCACCACCCGCATGCCTCTGCCGCCGCCCCCGAAGGAGGCCTTGACGATTAACGGATAACCCACCTCCTCACCGCTGCGGAGGATCTCTGCGGGATCGCTCGGCGCCGGCCCGGTGCCGGGAATGGTCGGTACCCCGGAGAGCTTCGCCAACCTCCGGGCGGCGGTCTTATCGCCCAGCGACTCCAGCACCTCGGGGGTGGGACCGACAAAGGTAATCCCAGCCGCTGCACACGTCCGCGCCAGGCGGCTGTTCTCCGAAAGAAAACCGTAACCGGGGTGGATCGCATCGACTCCCCGATCTTTGGCGAGTGCGATTATCCCGTCGATATCCAGGTAAGCGGCTACCGGACCTTTGTCACTGCCGATCTCGTAGGCCTCATCCGCTTTGAAGCGGTGCAGGCTATAGCGGTCTTCGTTCGCATATATGGTCGCCGTGCGGAGACCGAGTTCGGTAGCCGCCCGCATTATGCGTATGGCAATCTCACCGCGATTAGCGATCAGGATTTTCCGCATAGGGTTTAGGATAGTTAGCAAGGTCGGGAACTGACCAGGAACGCCCCATGATCGAAGCAGCCTTCAAGCCATTCGAAACAAAAAACATGCCCGAGGTAACTGTTACCGACTTCCACCGCACTTCCCCTGACGGATTCGCTCGGCTCTAGCACCTCGGGCGTTTGATCAACACGTTAGGGCTGATTGGACGAAGAATCAATCCGCATCTTATAGAACGCCAAAACTTTCTTTATATTACAAGCCAACCATCTAAACGCCCCGATCCGGGGTTTTCCACACAATCCCCAAGGGCTTGTACACAGGACCTGTAGACAAGAATCGAAGAGTGTTTTTGACAACCACCGAATGGGATCAGCGCCCGAAGCCGGTTCTGAGCAAGGGTCGAAACGAGATCTCTACCATCTCGTAGATCTCCCCGAATACGTATTGGAGGGTCTCCTCGGTCACGAGGTGGGATTCCACCCGTCCGCACAGGTAAACGCCGCCGTCCGCGTCAAGAGCGAAGTGAACTCGCCAGGATCGGTTGTTGCGGATCAATAACTGGCGGTAGACCTCCTCCATCCGGCGGGGCGGCGCCGGAAGGACATAGGCTTCGAAGGAAACGGTGAGGTCGCCGGGAGTCACCCACACCGTAGTGAAGTCTCGTGTTTGCTGGGCTAACCGTACCGCCCATCGATCCTCCACCAACTCGGCCGCCACCACATCAGCCTCGGGATCTGCTAGCCAGCTCCCGAACAGGACACCTAGGCGGTCCGAAGTCTCAACGCGGCCCATCCGTAATACCCCCGTACAGCTGCAATAGGCGACTCGTCGTCGCTTCCCAACCGTAACGACTCCCGGCACGCCGGGCGCCGTCCGCCAAGTGTTCGTGTAGTACGGGAGACTCCAGAATCCGTAGCAGTGCTTTGCTGTAGTCCGCCGGATCCCAACCATCGACCAGCACTCCCGAGACTCCGTCCTCAACGACATAGCGGAGACCACCGACACCGGCAGCTACCACCGGGAGCCCGGACGCCTGGGCTTCGGCGGCCACCAACCCGAAAGACTCGCTCCGGGAGGGCACTACCAGTACGTCAGCCGCCCGGTAGAAGTCCGGAAGGCGCCGATGGGGCTGAACCCCCCACCAGGTCACCTCATCCTCCATTCCGAGTCTCCGAACCTTGTCCTGGATCGTACGTTTTTCTATCTCACCGGAAGGCCCACTGGGTCCTCCCACGACCATCATCCGTACCCCGGCGAGCCGGTCGCGAAGTAGGCCCATCGCCTCGACCGCAACATCAAGGCCTTTTAGTGGTTGGATGCGGCCCACGAACAGCACGGTGGGTGCGTCATCCATGCCGAGCCGACGCCGCGCCCGCCGCATGTCTCCCGGACCGAAGAGATCGAGATTGATACCCGGCGGGGTCACGCACAGTCGGCTGGGATCGGCGCCGTAGTGGTCGATCAACTCGAATGACTCGTATTCGGTGGACGCGATCACGCAGTCGGATTGGGCGATGACTTCACTCTCAGCCGCGATACGCTGCAAGGATTCGGGAGGCTGGCCAGGCCGTCGAGTGGCGTCCTTCACCCGTCCAAGGGTGTGGAATGAGTTGGCCAGCGGCAGCCCGGTCGCCTGCTTGACAATCAGCCCGGCCCAACCGGACAGCCAGTAGTGACTATGAACCACATCGGTCGGATTTGCCGACCGGCTATCCAGGATCGACTCGGTCACCTTGCGGGCGAAGGATCCAACCCATTCCATCAGGTCCGGGATCGGGAGGCGTCTCGGGGGTCCGGCATCTACATGCTCCACCAGGTAGCCGTCGGACGTTTCAACCGATCGCGGAGACGTCCGATCGGTACGCCTGGTGAAGACCTTTACCGCGATACCGCGCTGGGCAAGCGCGGCGGCCAACTCGTCGACATAGACGTTCATCCCCCCGGCGTCACCGGCGCCGGGCAGGTCAAGCGGCGAGGTATGCATGGAGAGAAAGGCGACCCTTACGATCATGCGACGCCTTCGATGACGAAAAGCGGCCTCCGGCGCGCCCCCAACCGGAACTTGTAGGTTTCGTCCCCCTTCAGGAAGTCGAACACCTCGACCTCCGCTTCGATCGCCGACCTCATGAGTTCGCTCAAGAGCACCACCCCCGGCGACACCTGCCGGAATCTCGGTTCGTAGGCGGAGTTGTACAGGTAATACCCGGTTTCGTCTGTGTAGGCGACGGCGGCCGCCACCAAGCCGGACTCGCCTCCGTACAGGGCATCGAGCCGCCAACCCTCCCCTGCCAGGAGATCGCTGAACAGGGCGGCCATGCGTTCGGTCATGAACTGTCCCTTGTCACCGTGCGAAAGCCTGTGCAAGCGGAAGAACTCCTCCAAAGCCGGGCCGGGTTGCGTGAAACCGACCAGGCGTGGAGGGCCGAGGGAGTTCTCGAACCGGCGCCGCTTGCGACGAGTCTCGTGGCGTTCCTTCTTGCCGATCATCCCGAGGTATTCCTCGAATGAACCCGGCAGGGACAGGACCGCGGTTGTCGTGTGGACCGATCGCCGGTATTCGATTCCCGCCCGAGACAGAGCGGCGGTGAATGTGTCGGCCGCCTCGGCGGGAAGCGAATCAAAACGAAACCGCCTCGGACTCGTCCAACTCCGAAACTGGTTCTCCAGCAACTCGCCGACCTCGCCGACCGGGGAACGGTAATCGACCAGATCTTCGTGTCCCACCAAGCCGATTCGCCCGGAGGCATCCGCCAGCGCCACCTCGCCGCGTTCGTCCGACAGGACGAGTGGCCTGTGGTCCGGTTTCGCGGTGTGGCGCCAGATCGTATCCAGGAAGCGACGACCGGCGAAGGGACCGATACGGGGGGCGACCGGAGGGAGGGGCCCCGGGCGGAGACCGAAACTCAACCGGCGATGAGGCACTTCTAGCGTCCCGTTCTCACCGGCAAGCCCGCACGAGGGTCGGGTAGGGATTGACGGGCGCTCGAGTTCTTCCGTTGGGATGCAGCTGGAAATGTACGTGGGGAGCGCCGCCGTAGGCATTGCCGGTGTTGCCGTTGTAGGCAATGAGCTGCCCCGCCGAGACCCTCACGCCGGTGCGGATGCCCGCCGCGTATCCATCCAGGTGAGCGTAGTAATAGTCAACCCCGTGGTCAGCCGACAGCCAGATCCCGATACCTCCCAATCCGCCTCTGGTCAACGTTACCGAACCGGATGACACGGCGATTACCGGTTGACGTTGCGGAGCGAAGATATCGTTCCCCCGATGGGTTCGTCCCCCGGAACGGGGAAATCCCCAGTCGTTGATGAAGGAGATCGCGCCACGATTCATCGGGCACAGGAAGCCGGGAGTTATCGCGGAGGGGACACCCCCCGCCCCACCGGACCGGCGAGCCGCTTCCAGGGCACGGGCCCGAGCCAACTGCGCTTGACGCTGCTGGTAAAGGCGTTGGCATTCGCCCTTCAACTCACGGGCCGCATACAGTGCCTCATCGGTAGCGGAGGCGAGAACCACCGACAACCGTTGAGCCTCCGCCTCCAGGACAAGGAGCCGGATGGTCTGATCGTCGAGGTCCGCCTGCATGGTCTCGGTCTCCGAAACTATCACCTGGAACCGGTCTACCGCCGCCACCTTCTCGTTGGTTATCGCCTGCAGGAACTCCTGTGCGGTTACCAACTCGGTCAGGGAGCGCGTTCGGAACACCAGCCCGTCTATCTCCGAGCCCGCCGCCATATACGCTTCGACCGCCCATTCCACTACTTCGTCGTTTAGGTTCTCCAATTCCTGCTGCCGCTCGGCGATCTGTTCGATCAGCCGGTCGGTCCGGTCGGTCGTCAGCTCGCGATCTGCGTAAATGGCCGCATATTCTGCTTGTGCCTGATCGCGCTCGCCGATAGCAGCATCGAGGATCTGCTTGGAGTCCCGGTATTCGTCGCATGCCTCGTCCACCTCCGCCTCGGTAACGGCAGAGGACGGGACGGAATCGATCAGGGACAGGACCACCACCAGCCCAATCACGAGAAACGGGGATAGCCGGCTCCTCAGCATCGGAACTCAGGGTAGCCACAACGTGTTGCAACCCCTCGATCGCGGTGGGATCAACGCCGGATGTCGGAGTGCGTTATGAGTCGACTCAGGCGATCAGCCTGAAAGCCGATACGAACACCGCAACCGCCAGCACCGGTCCATCAAGTGCGGTCAGGTAACCGTCAGGCCGTACCGCCAAACGGATCTGCCCGGTCCTGAAGGCGGACCCGATACCCCGGCCGGCAAGGACAGCCCCCGCGGTAACCAACCCCAGTAGGAACCATTGGACAATCGGGAAACCGCCTATATAAGCAACCACCACGGCTGATAGGACAACCGCGAGGGCGCCGGTCGTGTATGGATCCGCCATCCGCGATCGACTGCGCTCCACTACCCGTCCAATGAGGGTTCCCACGATGGTGACCAGCACCAGCCCGGCAATCCGCCTGCCTCCGTCACCCGATGCGGAGACCCTGGTTAGCAACACGGACGACACCGACAGCGAAGCGATCAACGCCACGAGGGCCGTAGCCGAGATGATGGTCACATCACGGGACTCCGGTCTGATCAAGGTCCACCCCATGGCGATCAGCACCGACAGGACGATACCCACCCCGAGTCCGAGGAGACCTAATGTGTTGGTAGCGACCATCGACACCAGGATCGCGGCCCATAGAGGTAGAGGGCTAACCCTGAAGTCATCATCCGAGGAGGCGACGGCCAGATCGGCTGTCCAGAGGGCCACCACTCCGACCCACACCGCCATCAGATGCGGCGTCCCCAGAGCGTTCGCTCCCAGCAGGAACAGGGCAAGGCCAGCAAGTAACAAGCCCTCCAGACCTGCTCCCGGACTGCCGACCGTAGCGCCACCCGACACGGGAGGGATCACAGCCAACTCGTCGGCGCCGGTGACCGGATCGCCGGAAGCAGCCTCCTCACCGTTCTTCCATATCCGGGCGGTTTCCATCCGTCGTTCGAATCCGGGACCGTATCGGGCGGCGAGACCGGAAACCACCTCACCTACCGTACTTCCTTCAATGGTTACGTGCGAGGCTCCCGCCAACTCACGAAGGTTTGCAAAAAGTCTTACCTTGGCCATCAACTAGCCAGGGTACTCGGATAACTCGTCTTAATCGCGCTATTTCCGATGTTTCGGGGATGTACACGTTCCCGAGGAGACTACCAACCATCCTGCAAGGGTTGGCCCTCGAAGTAACCGGCGAAGGATTGGACTCCGACTACGGAACGCTCGTGGAACTCGTCGATCGTACGCGCTCCGGCATAAGTGAAGGCTGACCTGACGCCCGCCGTCATGCGGTCGATCAGGTCCTCAACCCCCGGAGCCTCCGGATCCAGATACATCCGGGACTCCGAAACCCCCTCCTCGAACAGGATCTTCTGGGCTCTCTGGTATGGGGTGTCGTGGCGCGCCCGCCGACTCACGGCTCGGCGGGAGGCCATTCCGTAGTTCTCCTTGTACATCCGTCCGCCGGGATCACGCAGAGCTTGAGCGGCCGATTCGTAGGTACCGGCAAACAGGGAACCGATCATCACGCTCGACGCCCCGGCGGCAAGGGCGAGGGCGACATCCCTGGGATGCCGGAGGCCGCCATCCGCCCACACATGTCGACCCCGGGATCGGGCGGCGGCGGCGCATTCCAGCACGGCCGAGAACTGGGGCCTGCCCACTCCGGTCATCATCCGGGTAGTACACATGGCGCCCGGCCCCACCCCCACCTTCACGATGTCGGCGCCGGCGTCGATCAGATCCGCCACCCCACCTTGCGTGACCACGTTGCCTGCCACGATCGGACGATCATCAACCAGCGAACGCACCTCTTTGAGAACCTCCAACATGCGGTTCTGATGGCCGTGCGCGGTGTCCACCACGACGATATCCACCCCCGCTTCGGCCAGTCGGACCGCTCGAGTTCCGGCGTCTCCGCTTATCCCGACCGCCGCCCCGACCAGCAGTCGACCGTAGCCGTCGACCGCCGGTGCGTACCGGTCGGCCCTTATGGCGCCCTGCTCCGTGATGACCCCGACCAAGCGCCCTGATCCGTCCACCACCGGAGCGAGATGGAGGCGCCGCTCCACCAAAGTATTGAACATCAGCTCCGGATCCAGCGTATCGGGGAGAACGATCGGATCCGGAGACATGACCTCCACCAGCGGTGTGAAAGGATCCGCCCCTTCCTTGTCACCCTCCGTGAATATCCCTACCGGACGGTTTTCGCCATCCACCACTATCACGGCTCGGTGTGATCGCTTGCTTATCAGGGCTCGGGCGGTGTTGACGTTGTCCTGAGGCTTGAGAATGACCGCGGTGTCCACGACCAAGTGAGCGTTCTTGACGGAGGACACCATGTCGGCGACGGATTCGAAGTCGACATCTTGCGGCAAGATCGCCAATCCACCCCTTCGGGCCACCGTCTCGGCCATGCGCCGACCCGCCACCGCCGTCATGTTCGCCACCACAATCGGGATGCTCGTCCCGGTTCCGTCGGGAGAGATCAGATCCACATCCATCCGCGAGGCAATGTCGGAGAACCCGGGAACGAGGAATACTTCGGAATAGGTGAGATCGTGGGTGGGTCGGATGCCGTCTATGAACTTCATCGGGTGTCCCTGGGAGGGTGCTTAAAAATGAATCCTACGGGGTTACTCAGCACCCTCCTGATGTGGGATTCAGGTCCCCTCAGCATGTGAACAGATCAAAGGAGTGGATTCCGGATCGGCTATTCATCGTCAGGGTCGTCCGCCTCAGGCGGCGACTCCGGTTCATGCGGTACCGAACCGGCCGACTTCCGGCCTCTGCTTATCCTGATCACCAGGGTGAGCACGACGATCAAACCCAAAGCTACCGCACCCCACACGATAATCATCTGCCGGGTCGAGTTCTCCAAGCGCGACTCCGCCTCGAGAATCCGACCACCATCGGAAAGCGACAGGTTCCAAATGAGCGTGTCTCCGGTCACGACATCGGCGTTGCTGGTAACGATCTCTCCCGGAAGGACCAGCGTGAATCGGACGTCGAACACCGAGTCCAGCATGTCGAGGTCTAACGGGATAGGGATCTCCGAGAACTCCTCCCCGAAGAATCCATCCATCTCGTCGGGAATGCGCAACCGGAACCTGAAGTCGTCCTCTACCCGAGTAGGGAGGATATCAGCCAGGAAACCGGGTATGGCGCCGGCCACGCCCGCGTCTTCGACCGTTAAGGTATCAAGAAGAGCTACCAGTTGCTCAAGCGAGCCGAACCCGACGGTGGCTCGCACGCCTTCGTAGCCATCCTCCAAGAACGCCTCCACAGTCCAGCCCTCGGGAACCATGTCCTCCTCGATTGCCAATTCACCCCCGAAATCCTCACCCGCCAACGCGGCCAACTCCTCGTCCACAGCCAACTCCACGGAAAAGGCGCCGCTCTCGTCCTCGTTGATGACCAAGTCGGCATGGACCCGGAACTCGCAGGCGCCCAGAAGAAAGACCGCGACAACCGCTAGTACAAGCAGCGGGACGCGTTTGATCAGTTTTGCCACCGAATGCCTCCTCGAGAAAATCACTAGCCGGTGGATGTACCGGCGACACCGGGCGTCGGCTCTGCTTGCGACTCGCAGATCGTAATCGTCACCCCGTCAGGCGCCGAAACATCGAAGTATCCGAACTCACCGCTCGGCATGGTGCTGTAGCCGGCACCCGGCCGGGCTAGCCGGGTACGCCATCCTTCGACGCCTTCCACCATTAATACCAGATGGAGGGGACGGATCCCGGATACAGACCCAGGGTAATGACGGTCCGAAACAAGCTCCAGCAACAAGCCGTCGCCCACCTCAAACATTATGCCTTCACCCTGTTCGGCCTCGAACATGTCAAGACGAGCCAGACCGAGCGCATCTTGGTAGAAGGCGATGCTCTCATCAAGGTTGGTGCAGGGCAGGACCAGCCTGGTCTGGTATATCGTGGCGGACTCCGGAGCGGGAACGCTGAGCACTTCCTTGGCCTCGGCGACGGTAAACCGCCCCTCGGTTATTTCCTGGCCGACTACCAGACCAGCGAGGGAGCGGCCCTCAACCCGGATCGAAGTAAGCATCCGTATGTCGTCCAGATTGCGGACTCCGCCGGACGCAATTATGGGCTCGTCGATGTACTCGAGGGCGGTCCGGAGTATCTCCAGATTGGGAGGCTCTGCCAGTACGTCACGTCGGGCGTCGGTGACGAAGAATCCCGAAACTCCGCACGAGGCCATCTCGAGCATCACCTCCTCCAGGAAACGCCCGGAGTTGGAGGTCCAACCCCGAGTGACCAGTTCCTCGTTCTCCAGCACATCGAGGGAGATCATCATCCTTCCGGGATACTCACGGCATAGGTCCCACACCATGTTGGGGCTCTCGATCGCCGCAGTACCCATGGTCACCTTCCAGGCGCCCCGCTCTACCAACCGACCGGCCTCCCATTCGGAACGGATCCCGCCTGCCACCACCAGCGGCACATCCAGCCTGTCGAGCATGTGGTCTATCAAGGGACGGTTGCGGTAGGAACCGTAGGCGGCTGCGTCGAGGTCGACAATCAACAGGTAGTCGATACCTTTGTCCACCCAGCCGCGTGCCCGATTGAGGGGATCCGAATCCAACGACACGACGTCGTCGAGACTTCCACGACCCAGCCGAACAGCACGGCCATCGAGAATATTCACGCGGGCATAGAGATCCATCAGTTGATTCTATCCACACCTACGGCGGTGGCGTAGCCACAGCGGCCCAGATCGCCGATCATCGGAACAAACTACCGTCCCCATCTCCGATGTGCGGATACCGACCTAGCCTCGGAATCGGTGCGATTCTTGATCGTCCGGTACACGAATCGGCTATGCTGCTTGCACTTCCCGGGACGGTCCGTCCCTCTTCCCCCGGACAGACAACCATTCTCGTCGTCCGGCCGGGCTTCATCCACCGTCCGGTCCGAGATAGCCGGAATCGGGCATGGCGATACAGAAGACGAGGGTTTGCGGATTGACTAACTACAAACATGTGATTATCCTGGTTGGTTCCATTGCGTAGGACGGAGTCGGTCCACAGCGATCGCAACAACCACGGCATAGACCTCTTGAGGAGGACACCATGACATCCACGGATCGAGGACTGCGTATCGAACGTCGGTTCACCAAGGGGGCCCGGGATCCGTACGATGGCATCGCGTGGAGCCGCCGTGAGTCACGGATAACCAACCCGGACGGGTCGGTTGTGTTCGAGATGAAGAACGCCGAAGTTCCAACCGGTTGGTCGACGGTGGCGACAGACATCATCGTTTCCAAGTACTTCCGCAAGGCGGGCGTGCCTCAGATCGACGAACACGGCGAACCTCTCACCGACGGAAACGGTGATCCTGTTCTCGGAACCGAGCATTCGGCCAAAGATGTGTTCGACCGGATGGCCGAAACATGGAGGCACTGGGGGGAATCCTACGGATACTTCGCTACTTCGGATGATGCACAAGCCTTCGAGGACGAACTCAAGTACATGCTCGCCAACCAGATGGCAGCTCCCAACAGCCCGCAGTGGTTCAATACCGGATTGGCTCACAAGTACGGCATCACCGGCACGAAGCAGGGGTTCTGGTTCGTGGACGAGGAAACAGGAGAGGTGTCACCATCCCCGGATGCCTATTCCAGGCCCGCTCCCCACGCTTGCTTCATCCAGTCGGTGGCAGACGACCTGGTCAACGACGGTGGCATCATGGACCTCTGGGTCAGGGAGGCGCGACTGTTCAAGATGGGCTCGGGAACCGGCTCGAACTTCTCCAGCATCCGCGCCGAGGGTGAGCCGCTGGCGGGAGGCGGAAAGAGTTCGGGACTCATGTCCTTCCTGAAGATCGGCGACCGGGCCGCCGGCGCCATCAAGTCGGGCGGAACCACAAGGCGAGCCGCCAAGATGGTCATCCTTGATGTGGATCACCCCGACATCGCCGACTTTATCGACTGGAAACACATGGAGGAGGAGAAGGCGCGCCTCCTCATCGAACATGGGGGATTCCCGGCTGATTTCAACGGTGAAGCCTACGCAACCGTCTCTGGTCAGAACTCCAACAATTCGGTCCGGGTCGACAACCGGTTCATACAAGCCGTACGAGACGACGGCGACTGGCGCCTTATCAACCGGGTGGACGGCAAGGTCGCAGGCACGGTCAAAGCCTCGGACCTGTGGCGCCGGATCGCGGAGGCCGCGTGGGCCTGTGCCGATCCGGGCATGCAGTATCACTCCACGATCAACGAGTGGCATACCAGCCCGGCCGGAGGTGAGATTCGCGCCTCCAATCCCTGTTCCGAATACATGTTCCTCGACGATACGGCCTGCAACCTCGCCAGCGTCAACCTCGTAGCCTTCCTCGACAAACAGACCGGTGCGTTCGATATTGACGACTACCTCCACGCCATACGGGTGTGGACCATCGTCCTTGAGATCTCGGTCACTATGGCGCACTTCCCCTCGAAGCCGATCGCCCAAGGTTCGTACGACTACCGAACCCTGGGTCTGGGCTATGCGAACCTCGGCAGTCTGTTGATGCGCTCGGGCATCCCCTACGACTCGGACCGGGGTCGGGCCATCGCCGGCTCCCTCACCGCCATCCTCACCGGCGAAGCTTATGCCACCTCCGCGATGATGGCCGACGTCTTGGGCCCGTTCCCCCGGTTCGAGGAGAACCGCGAGCACATGCTCCGGGTGATCCGCAACCATCGGCAGGCTTCCTACGGCGCCACCGACTACGAAGGCGTTACGACCGAGGTTCTGGCGATAGATCCGCATCATTGCCCGCCCGATCTCTTGGCTGCGGCCCGGGGCGCCTGGGACCGGGCCTTGTCCGGGGGTGAGCGGTATGGCTACCGCAACGCCCAAGCCACCGTTCTCGCTCCTACCGGATGCCTGGTAGGGGGATCACTCATCCCTACCGAGCGTGGACTGGTACGGCTCCGGTCGCTCGGCGCCCCGGAAGGCGATCAATGGCAGGATCTCGGTATCTCGGTCGGAACAGACCAGGGTCCTCGTACCGCATCCCATTTCTATGTAAATGGGGTTGAGCCGGTGGTGTTGGTCGAAACTGATCGTGGATACCATATCCAGGGAACACCCACCCACCGTATAAAGGTTGTCGATGCGCCGAGCGGCGACTGGGTCTGGAAACGTTTCGGAGACATCAAAGCCGGAGACCTCGTACCTCTTCAACTGAACCAACTGGTGGGAACTCCCCGCAAGGTGACCCTGCCCTCATTAGGTGAGATGTACTGGACGGGCGACCACACCACAACCGCTCCGCGAACCATGAGTCCGGAGCTAGCGGAACTGGTGGGCTACTTCATGGGAGACGGGTCACTCCACGCCAAGGGACTGAGGTTGTGTGTAACGGCCGGCGACTTTGACGTAGTGGAACGGCTTCGTATGCTCGGGAAGGATCTATTCAATCTCGAAGCCCACGTCACTGAGAAAGTCGGCTACTTTGAGGTCGCGTTTCACTCGGTACCGCTAAACGCGTGGTGGGAAGCGTGCGGTTTCGCGAAAACCGCCCCGGCACAGGGCCACACCGGCAAGGACCGGCGCCCACACCTACCCGACGCGATACTCGCCTCCAACGACCCGGAAACCTACCGGGCGTTCGTGCGGGGACTCTTCGAGGCCGACGGGACCGTCACGAATGGTTACCCAACCTGGTCCACCACATCGATCACGTTCGGCCACGACGTCCAGTCACTGTTGCTGGCAATCGGATATCCCACAACCCGGAAAATGGACCGGACCGGTTGGGGACGCTCTCCCTTGGCCGTATTGCGTACCCTCGACCTCTCCTACTCGAAGGGTTTTGCTGACGAAATAGGATTCATGAGCGGACACAAGCAGTCCGCCTTGGCGTCAACCACCATCGCCCAAGCCGGTCGCCATGATCGCATTCCGGTTTCTCGCTCCCTTGTCGATCGGTTGATTCCGGATAACGGCCCCCTGCGTCGCACCATGCCGGCATCCCTAGCCAGGCACGGTATGGTGTCACGCCGATCTGCGCTGGAACTCTTGAAGCGAACCGGCGACGCTGAACTGGCACGGCTGCTCAACTACTTTTACGACCGCGTCAGCAGCGCCGAACTCGGCGAGGAGCAGTGGACCTACGACCTGTCTGTTCCCGACAACGTGACCTACGTGGCCAACGGCTTCGTATCACACAACACCATCGGGCTGGTGATGGATTGCGACACGACCGGGGTCGAGCCCGATTTCGCCCTGGTGAAGTTCAAGAAGTTGGCCGGCGGCGGCTACTTCAAGATAGCCAACCAGTCGGTGGCGCCCGCCTTGCGACGGCTCGGCTATAACCCCGGCCAGATCCAAGAGATCATCGGCTACGTAGTGGGCGCCTCTTCCCTGGAAGGAGCTCCCCACATCAACCGGCGGTCGCTAGGGAAGCTCGGATTCACGACAAGTGACCTGGCCGGGATCGAAGCAGCCCTTCCCGGCGCCTTCGAGTTGGCCCATGCTCTCAACCCCTTCGTGCTGGGTGCGGATGCCATGCGACGGCTCGGATTCTCGGAAGAGGAATACAACGATCCCGACTTCGATCTGGCCGCCGCTCTGGAGTTCAGCGCGCTGGAGATACGCCGCGCCAACGACTACATATGCGGACGCCAGACGATCGAAGGCGCCCCCCATCTTCGGGACGAACATCTAGCTGTTTTCGACTGCGCCAACCGTAACGGCAAGTACGGCAAGCGGTTCATCCACCACACCGGCCACATAAAGATGCTGGCAGCCACCCAGCCGTTCATCTCCGGCGCCATCTCGAAGACCATCAACATGCCCACAGAGGTGACCACCGAGGATGTGGCCGACGCCTACATGATGTCTTGGGAGTTGGGACTCAAGGCTATGGCCCTCTACCGAGACGGATCGAAGGCATCCCAACCGCTGTCGGTGTCGTCCGACGACGGTGAGTCCGAGGAAACCGACGACAAGGTGGCCGAAGCGCTCGAGCATGAGGCCGGGCTGGCGTGGGGTCGCCTACCGGCGGGGACTTCCCCCACCCAGGCCTACGCCAACCATCCACGGCCGCGGTTCCTGCTGCCCGCCCGCCGGGCCGGCTGGACGCAGGAAGCGCGGGTGGGTGGCCACAAGGTTTTCCTGCGCACCGGTGAGTACGATGACGGAACCCTCGGAGAGATATTCCTGGACCTGGCCAAGGAAGGCGCCACGCTGCGCGGCATCCTGGCTAGCTTCGCCATCGCGGTTAGCAAGGGCCTGCAGTACGGCGTTCCTCTCGAGGAGTTCGTCGACACCTTCATCTTCCAGACCTTCGAGCCGCGCGGCATGGTTGAGGGCCATCCCAACATAAAGATGGCCAATTCGATCATCGACTACATCTTCAGGGCGCTCGGGGTGGAGTACCTGCACCGCGACGAGTTGGTTCAGGTCCCCCCGGACCGCTCGGCCAGCGATCTACCGGAGCCCCCGAAAGGTAAGGCCGCTGAAGCCGGCTACCAGCTGGAGCTAATGGAATCGATCAAGGAGAGGGACATCGAAGCGCAGTCCACCGCCGCGGCCTTCGCCGACGCAACCGGTCCTCCCCCCAACATCGGCGCCCCCCGACGTGCACCTGTACCGGTAAGCGGCAACGGCGCCCGGAAGGTCGGTAGTTCTTCATCGCAAGCCACCTTGCTGGACACCAGCCAGGTAACCGGCGGGCTGATGGGTGACGCCCCGCCCTGCTCCTCGTGTGGCCACATGACGATTCGCAACGGCTCCTGCTATGTCTGCCTCACCTGTGGAGACACCACCGGATGTAGCTGAGCTTCACCGAACTCATCGATTACAACAAGCATCCCCTCCCCTTGATTCTGATCGGGGTGTGACAACGAGTAACTCGTCGGGAACTAACTAGCGAGGGGAGTAGTAGTGGCAAGAGTCTGCTAACGTCACCACACGTACTAGATCACAAATAGGGAATTGACTACCATAAATGGCTTGGAAACCTATCACGGGCCTGGGACACCACTGGCAAGATCTTGCCAGCAAAGAACTCCCACCGCTGATCGCGGTGTGGTCCGAACAGCGCGAATCGCTGCTTGATACCGAAAGCCTTGCGCAGTTCAACGAACGACTGGCTAGGGAGTGGGCGATCGAGACCGGGATTCTCGAAGGTCTCTACACCCTTGACCGCGGTATCACCACCCTGCTCATCCAGCGCGGCCTTGATGAGTCGCTGATCGCCCACGGCACTACCGACCGGCCCGTCGCCCAGGTCGCCGCCCATCTACGTGACCACAAGGAAACTGTGGACTGGCTCTTCGAGTTCGTCAAGGATGAACGTCCCTTCTCCGAGTCGTTTATCAAGGAACTCCATGCGCTGATCACCCGCAGCCAGAGGACTGCCACGGGTATCGATCAATTCGGCCACAGAGTTGAAGTGGATCTCTTGCGCGGCGCCTACAAGGTGCGACCCAACAACCCGACTCGGGCAGATGGCTCGGTACACCGGTACTGCCCTCCCGAGCAGGTCACGATCGAGATGGAACGGCTTGTCGACCTCCATGATCGTTACCTAGAAGATAACGTCCCACCGGAAGTACTGGCGGCATGGCTACACCACCGCTTCACGCAGATACATCCCTTCCAGGACGGAAACGGTCGGGTAGCCCGGGCGCTCGCCACTCTCGTGCTACTGAGGGCGGGCTGGTTTCCTCTCGTGGTGCACCGTGACCAACGCGGCGCCTACATCAACGCGCTGGAGGCAGCCGATCAGGACAACCTCGAACCCCTCATAGGAATGTTCGCAGCTATCCAACGTCAGGCCTTCGTTAACGCCCTAGGGATAGCCCGCGAGGTCCTTCGCGCCAGCGAACATCTCGACCAGATGGTGGCTGCAATCGGTGACCACTTCCAGAAGCGGGACGAAGCTTTGGCAAGGAATATGATCCAAGCCAAAGACCACGCCCAAGCCCTCTGGAATCAGGCGGGGGTTACGTTCTCGAAGATATCTGGACAGTTGAGTGAAGCGATCGGTGCTCTGTCCGAGCGCCAGGTATTCGACGACGATTGCGCTCCCGGTGACACCAGTTACCGCCGACGGTGGCATCGCGCCCAGATAATCGCCGCAGCCAAAGATCTCGGCTACTACGCGAACATCGGTGAGTACAGCGCTTGGCGAAGGATCGTGCTGGAAACTGAGGCAGGGCGTTCCGAAATCGTCCTAACTTTCCATGGAATAGGGCGAGAGTATCGGGGCCTTCTAGGTGCGTCCCTCTCCATCTACCGCAAGCCTGAAACCGACGAGGGTCACTCGATGATCGAGGGCCGGCGCACGGTCAGCAAGGAGCTCTTCCAGATCAATTACCTGGAATCCTTGGAAGCCGTAGAGATGCGGTTTGCGACCTGGCTAGACAAGTACTTACTCCAAGCATTGGATCTGTGGCGACAAGGAGAGTAGTTGTCACCGGTTTAGGTGGAATGGCAACGAGCCAGTGGCATCGTCGCCTTCTATGCCCTGACCACCACGGTGGAAACAACCTTGTCGTGCCAGCCTTGGCGGCGCTTATCCCATGTTGGTGATGCGTACACCAGAAGAACGGCCAGCCAACCGACGGTTGGTATACCGGCCGGGAGAGTCAGGATCAGCCATCGGCCGACCGACTTTCCCCATCCGGGTATCCCGCCGTTGTCGACGCGTACAACCCGGACACAGGTGACCATCTTGCCGAGCGTCTGGCCCCGCAGGGCAATCATGGCCACCTCGTACAGGAGGGCCACCAGCAGGAACAACAGGATCGCGCCGAAGCCGAGCGCAACGATAACAAAAAGGACGTCGTCGTCGTCCAACAGTGACGACCACACGATGCCGCCCACGCTGATCCAGAAGAAGCCGACGATACTCGCTTCGACAATGCCAACAATGATAATGTCTATGATCCGTGCTCCGAGACGTCTGCCGAGCCTGGCCAGTTCACGCTCCTCACCGGTTCCGAAAACCACCCGCCCTGACCTGGCAGATTCCATCAGTTCACCTTTCGCCAACTCAATACAGGGTAGCCGTCAAAACACCATTAGCTGGACCAACACCCCACCGGAAATCGCCACCACGAAAACGAAGGCCGCGAAAACGGCTAGGACCCGAGGCGTGGTAATTCGGGACAGGATCACGAACTCGGGAACGTTGGCCGCGGCGCCGGCGATGGTCAGAGCGACCACAACCCCTACACCGACGCCGGCGGACCGCAGCGCGTCGGCGATGGGAACGAACAGTTCGGTGTTGATGTAGAACAGAGTTCCTAGCGCCGCAGCCGCGGGTATGGCGGCCGCACCCGACAGACCCGGTACCCGAGCCACGGTCTCAGCGGGAAGGAAAGCGGTGATGGCTATCCCGATACCAACACCCAGCACCAAGAGCGGAAGCATGGTCCGCAACAGGCTTTGCGATGACCGCATCGCCGGTCGCCACTCGCGCCGGAGTCCCCTCCACGGTACCGAGCCTGTCCCCGAGTCCGGAGACACTGCGCCACCGATGCCGTCGAGAGGCCTCATGAAGCGTTCCAGTCCGACCTTCTCGGCCAGCATGGCCAGAGCCAGCGCCGCCACAAAAGCAACTCCCAGGTAGATGGACGCGGCGGGCAGGCCCACGATTATGACCAGAGCCCCGAACAGAATGGGGTCGAGCACCGGTGCCGCCACGATGAAAGCCACATACCCGGCCGGGGATACTCCGGCCTGGCGGAGTGAGACTAGGACCGGAATGGCCGAGTACGTGCAAAAGGGGGTGATGAACCCGACTGCGATCCCGCGCAGGGCAGCCCGAAGCGGTGAGGCGCCCATGAGAGATCGAAGGCGTTCGTCACCGAGGCGACGCCGGACCAGCGTGAGCCCGAAGGATACCCCCACGAACAGCACGAGTAGCTCGCAAAACAGCCAGAGCGCATCCCGGATCACACTACTTCTAGACCAGCCTCTTGAGGGTATAGCCCCGGAACACTAGGGGAGGTCCGTACAAGGAGGTTCGACGACCCATAAACAGAACGGCGCACAAGTAGGTCAGCGCCGCTTGTACAGCCCCATCAGCGTCGCCTTTTCGAGGGTGTTGAAGTGCAGCATGAACCCCACCACCGCCGCGGACGTGTCGGCGTCGACCGGCAGGGCATCGACTCCTACCGCGTGAACCGTGAACACGTACCGGTGGGGATGGTCCCCCTCTGGAGGGCACGCACCACCGTAGCCGGGCTGACCGAAATCGGTCCGGGTCTGTAGTGCACCTTCCGGAATGCCCGATCCGTCCCCGGCGCCGGTGGCCAACTGGGTGGTGGAGGCTGGGATATTCACGACCACCCAGTGCCAGAAGCCGGACCCGGTGGGAGCGTCGGGGTCGTAACAAGTGATCGTAAAGCTCTTAGTCCCCGCAGGGGCTCCCGACCAGGCGAGTTGGGGCGACCGATTGCCCCCGGCACAGCCAAATCCGTACTCCTCGGCAAGTACATGGTCAGCGCCGAGGTAATCGCCGTCTTCGAAGTCACTCGATTGGAGGGTCAACGCCATCGTCTCTCCTTGGTAGGCCGTATTCGAGACTACACCACAGCAGAGATTCTGAAGTACCCTGATGCAGATGTCGGCGCAGGATCGTGAACATAACAGCGAGTTCGAGGAAGCACTCGCCAGACTTGATTTTGGACGCGCCCGTGAACTGGCCGAACTCGAGACCGGATCGCAACGGATCCGGATGCGAGACCGGATCAGGACTGCACGGATGGAAGCAACCGATCGCGCCGAGAAGCTGGCCGCCCGGATCCAATTCCTGGCTCGCGCCGACCACTACGAGGGCCTGCTGGCTCTGGACTCTGACCCCACCACCGAGCGGCTGCTCTCGCTACTCTCCACCGAGTTGCATCGCGGCGCCCGGCTCCATCTCGACGGCGCCACCCGCCGCCAGGCCCGCTTCCGCTCAGCCGCTAGACGCCATATGAAGCAAGCCGCCGCCGCGCTCGTCCTGCTCGACACCGCCAAGGCCGCCGCCGAACTGGACAAGGTTCAGGCTCGGTGGCTGACCGAGACACAGAGGAAGGAGCTTGCCGAACTCCGCAATCAGGCCGATCAGGCGGATGCCGAGCGGATGGATCTCGAAAACCGGACCGCGGCGGTCCTTCGTGAGCACGCCCCCGATCCTGACACCCAGACCCCTGGCCCGGATGAAAGTTCCGTCGGAAAGCGACGGTTCAGACCGGGAGGCTGCCTCGGATCGGTGATGCTGGCCGCCGCTCTCGTGGCCCTAGTGGTTCTCGTAACCGTCGGCTGACCGCGATGACCCTTGTCGGAAGCCTCGGGTGATGATTCTTGGGCGTCAGGCGGTCGCCAAATAGCCGGATGGGGTAGAGTCTCGAACCAATCGAAGGATCCGAGGCATGACGGGCAACGACGAACTGCGACACCTCCTAGACCAAGGCGCTTTCGAAGAGTTGTTCCGTCGCCGGTTGTTATGGGGAAATCCTCCCGAAGGCTCGACGATGGTTCCTCTTGAGAATGACCCCGAAGAGTCGACGGAGCTCTTGGACGCACGAGGTGTAGCCGAGATGCGGGGGGTGATGGTATGGGTGGTGGAGTGCCCCGCGCTCCCGGCGCCGGCTCGGCAGCGGCGGATCTCGAGAGAGTTGCGCAAGCGATCTTCCGACCACCTGCTGGTGTTCACGACCGGCGCCGAGCAGCGATGGCTGTGGCCCGAGCAACGACCCTCCGGCACCGGATGGCGGCTGGTAGAGCACAGTTACCGTCGCGGCGAGGGTAACGACGCTCTACTGCAACGACTTGAAGGGGTCCGCTTCAGCATCAAGGAACTCAAATCCCTGACCGGGCCGAAAGTCCTGGATCGGGTGCGGCGGTCCTTCAACGTGGACAAGGTCACGAAGAAGTTCTATCGAGAGTTCAGGAAGTACCACCAGGCTTTGGCCGAACACATCAAAGGCATTCCCGACCGGCGCGACCGGGAGCGTCGCTGGTACGCCTCCGTGCTGATGAACCGCCTCATGTTCATCTACTTCATCCAGCGGAAGGAGTTCCTGAACAATGATCGCAACTACTTGCGGACGGGGTTGCAACGAGTCAGGGAAGCCTTCGGACCGGACAAGTTCTACGCCTTCTTCCGCGAGTTCCTGCTGCCGCTGTTCCACACCGGTTTGGGTACCCCTCCCGCCTTGCGGACATGGGATGAGCCGCGCATAGCCGCCATCATCGGCGACGTTCCCTATGTGGACGGTGGTATCTTCGAGCGCCACCACCTCGAAGACGCATACGACATCCGGATTCCCGACTCCGTGTTCGAGGACATCTTCGACTTCTTCGACCAGTGGCGCTGGCACCTGGACGAGCGGCCTTTGGAATCGCACAACGAGATCAACCCCGACATCCTGGGGTTCATCTTCGAGCAGTACGTGATCTATACCGAGAAGGGACAGCGGGACAAGGGGGCCTACTACACCAAACCCGACGTCACCGGCTACATGACCACCTACACGGTTATCCCCGCCGTAGTGGACCGCCTGGTGGAGGCGGGTTTGGAGGATCCGTGCGTCCTGTTGCCGGGCTCCGGAGACCATTACCTGCACGCCAGCCTCGGCTATGGCATGGATCGTGAACTTCCGGACGGCGACCTGCCACCCGGCGAGCACCCCGACGGGTCCTTGCAATTGGCGCTGCCCGGGGAACGTTGGTGCGACGTGACGCACCGGCGCGAGCGCTACCGGAAGCTGGTGGCCAAGGTGGGCAGTGGGGAGATCACGACCATTGATGACGCCATCACCGCCAACCTCGACATAGCCGGTTTGATGGAGGACTATCTGAGCCTGTTGAACGTCGATGAGTGCTCGGTCGCCTTCGAGGTGCTGCGGGATCTCAAGGTGTGCGATCCGACCTGCGGGTCGGGCGCCTTCCTGCTCTCCGCGCTGGATGTTCTCGACCCGATGTACACCGCGGTGTTCGAACGAGCCCAAGAAATCTATTCTAATAATCAGGTCAGGTCAGGTCAGGTCAGGTCAGGTCAGGTCAGGTCAGGTCAGGTCAGGTCAGGTCAGGTCCTTCATTCTTGGCCGAATCATGGTCGCACCCCAACGAGCGCTACTGGCTGCTTAAGACGATCTGCCTGAACAACCTGTACGGCCTCGACATCATGGGCGAGGCCACCGAGATCGCACGGCTGCGGCTGTTCCTCAAGCTGATCGCCCAACTCGACAACGTCTCCCAAGTGGAACCCCTCCCCGACCTGGACTTCAACATAAAGTCGGGCAACCTGCTGGTAGGTATCGCCGACATGGACGATGCACAACGTCGGTTTGAAGGGTCAATGCTGGCTATCGAGGGTCTGAAGTCAGCCGAACAGGCAGCCGGTCAAGCTGCGGCGGCCTACCGGCAGTTCGCCTCCGCGCAGCTATCCCAAACCGGTGCTGGGCGCGTCGTCGACAAGCACCGCCTCTCAGCACGGATCGGGGAAGCAACCTCTCAGGCCGATGATGCGCTGCACAAGATGCGAACCGAGACGATGCCCTTCGAGTTGTGGAAAGACTCGCACCAACCCTTCCACTGGTTCGCCGAGTTTCCCTCAGTGTGGCAGCAGGGCGGCTTCGACGTGATCGTCGGCAATCCCCCCTATATTGATAAGAGACAAGTAACCGAATACGAATGGATAGGCTACACAACTAACGGTTGCCCCAACTTATACACGTTGTGTGTAGAGCGCGCAGTAGCACTACTCAACGCGACCGGACGTATAGCTATCATCGTCATGCATAACCTTTGCTTTAGTAGAGACTTCGATGCATTACGAAGTAACTTGTCACATAATCTAAACACTCTCTGGGTTTCTTCTTACGATCGCTGGAGTGACAGCCTATTCTCGGGATCAGCAAAGGTACGTAACTCCATAGTCGTTGGCTCGACCACGGGGCCAAAGTATTTATATACTACATGTCTTTATCGCTGGCTAGCCAGTCAACGATCTTATCTCTTCTCGTCATTGAACTACCTCCAGAATGCTTCGGAATTGACAACTGTCTATAGCTCCACACTGTGGCCGTTCATCAACGATTCTGTTCTACAGCAGATATTTTCCAAGTTAGTTTCAACACACACGACGCTCGGTCACCATATTATCACTCACCCGGTAGCGGCGATACTCGGCTATCGCGATACAGCAGATGATCAAATACAGTGCTGGACTAGACCCCCAAATAGTGTCAATCCCGAAGGAAACCCTGCTCAACCGCGTAGCAACAAGAGTATCGTTTTTTCTTCCAAACTACGGAGAGATCTGGCCTACCTGGTGTTTGCAGGTCGCTGGGGGTATCTTTGGTGGCTCACGTTTGGGGACGGATTCCATGTCACCAAACAGACTTTTTCTTCTTTCCCTGATTCCGTGAGCTCCGTAGGTCTTTCTGCTGGTGGGAAGGACCGGATTCACAGGTTCGCTGACGATCTGACCGTAGAGTCTCGACGTCATGTGACGCGTAGTCGAAGAGGACAAATAGGTCGGCAATGGCTGATTGGCGGATTCGACCTCAGCAAGTGTCGCCACATCACCGACGAGGCTGACTGGCTGCTGGCCCAAGCTTGGGGCCTCACCCGTGAGGAATACGAGGCGGCGGGCAACCTGCGGGACCGGATGACGTTCGGGAATAAGGGGTAGGCGCTATGCCGCGCATCCTCGACAACCTCTCCCCCGGCGCCGACACCCAGATGGAGTCCTCCCTGCTGGAGACGCTGGGAACCGCCCGCTCTCTCGACGCGGCGGTGGGATACTTCAACCTGCGCGGCTGGGGCCTGATCTCCGATATGGTGACCGCCCTGCCTGGTCGGTCGGATGGGACCAAGGCGCGGGTGCTGGTCGGCATGACCGAGGATCCGAAAGCGGAGATGCGTCGGCTGGTACGCACCAGACCACTGCCCCCCGTTGACGGTGACACGGTTGCGGAGCTTTCCGCCAAGACCCTCGATGAGTTTCGTACCCAGCTTGAGGTCGGCCTCCCGACCCAAGCAGATGAACAGGCATTGCGTAGGTTGCGCAGCCAACTACACACCGGCGATGTCGATCTGCGCGTATTCCTCGCCCATCGGCTCCACGCCAAGCTGTACTTGGCCCATCGCGACGACGTACCGGTTCCACGGATCGGATACGTCGGGTCGTCCAACCTCACCGGGGCCGGTCTGCGGGAGCAGGGCGAGCTGAACGTGGACGTCACCGACATCACCGCCACCGAACAGCTAGCCCGCTGGTTCGATGACCTATGGAACGACCCTTTCACCGTCGAGGCCAACCCCGAGTTGGTGGAGATACTGGACGAGTCATGGGCGGGAGAAGGCCTGCTCGATCCCTACCTCGTCTACCTGAAGATGGCCTACCACCTGTCCCGAGAGGCTCGGGAAGGGCTGATCCGCTTCGGTCTCCCCACCTCCATGTCCCGGAAGCTGCTGGAGTTCCAGGCGGCGGCGGTGAAGATCGCGGCCCGTATCGTGATAGACCGGGGCGGGGCGATGATCGGTGACGTGGTGGGCTTGGGCAAGACTATGGTAGCCACCGCCATCGCCCGCCTCCTCCAAGAGGACCAGAACTGGGAAACCCTCATCGTCTGCCCCAAGAACCTGGTACCGATGTGGGAGGACTACCGCCGCGAGTACAAGCTCCATGGAGAAGTGCTGTCGCTGTCGATGGTGACCAGGAAGCTGGGCTCCATGCCGCGGCATCGACTGATAATCGTGGACGAGTCCCACAACCTCCGTAACCGCAACCGCAAAGACCATAAGGCCCTGACCCGTTACATCCGCGACAATGACTCGCGAGTACTGCTCCTGTCGGCTACTCCCTACAACACGAGCGTTCACGACCTCGAAGGCCAACTCTCGCTGTTCCTCGACGACACCGTTGACCTCGGGATTCGCCCCCAACAGGCCATCACCGAACGAGGAGAGGACTTGTTCTCCATAGACTGCGAAGGTCGCACTTCTTCGCTGGCGGCCTTCCGACGGTCCGAACATCTGGAGGACTGGCAGACCCTGATGTCCCAGTTCATGGTGCGACGAACCCGACGGTTCATAGAGGACAACTACGCCGAGAAGGATCGAAGCGGGCGCAAGTACCTGACCTTCGGGAGACGCAACCGCAGCCGGTTCTACTTTCCGGAGCGGGTGGCTCGACCTATTGAGCGGCGGATGCGACCCGACGATCCCGCCACGGCCATGACATCCGACGAGACGTTGAACGCCGTCAAGTCGCTCCGGCGGCCTCGCTACTCCTTCGCCTCCTACCTGAGCGGCCTTCCACCGGCCGATGAAGCGGAGCGAAGCCTCCTGGAGGACTTGAAGCGGGCGCGGGGATCGGTGGCCGGGTTCAACCGGGTGTTGATGTTCAAGCGCCTAACCTCATCCGGTCCGGCGTTCCTCCTCACGTTGAAAAGGCATCTGCTCCGGGACCGGGTGACGCTCCATGCGATGGAGAACGACCTCCCCGTCCCCATCGGGGACATCGACAAGGCGGTATGGGACCAGGAGTTGGGAACCGAGGACGACGGGCTCTTCGGGGATGGAGGGCTTGACTTCGAACCCGCCGCGGCCTACCGGATGCTCAGGGATCAGCCACCCAAGAAGATCAGGTGGCTCGATACCCGTCATCTGACACCGGCTTTCGCGGAAGCCCTAACCGCAGACATCGAATCGATCAACGGAATGCTGGCCCGGTTCGGTAATTGGAACCAAGCCGGCGACGGGAAGATCAATACCCTCGAGGAGCTGATACAGGAGCGTCACGCCGGCGAGAAGGTCCTGGTATTCACCGAGTACAGCGACACCGCCGACTACGTCTTTTCAGCCTTGCAGCAGCGGGGAATAGAGCATCTGGCGGTGGCAACCGGCCAGGAGGGCAACGCCACGGAGTTGGCCCGGCGGTTCTCCCCCGGCTCCCATCCGATCGGACCTTCTACCAGGGTTGACGAGCTACATGTGCTGATCTCCACCGATGTCCTCTCCGAGGGCCAGAACCTGCAGGATGCCCGGATCGTGGTGAACTATGACCTGCCATGGGCGATCGTGAAGTTGGTGCAACGGGCCGGGCGGGTGGACCGGATCGGGCAGGAAGCCGACCGGGTGATCCTGTACAGCCTGATGCCCGCCGCCTCTGTCGAGGACGAGATCACCCTGCGGAAACGTATCCGCGATCGGCTGGGTGACAACGCCCGGCTACTCGGATCGGATGAACAGTTCTTCGGGGATGACCGCGAGCGGGAGGTCGTCACCGGCATGTACGACGAGCATTCCGAATGGGATATGGGCGCCTCGGAGGACGTCGATCCCGTATCGATGGCCTACGAGATCTGGCGGGGGGCGGAACGGGACAACCCTGATCTGGCGAAGCGGGCGGAAGAGTTGCCCGATGTGGTGTACGCCACATTGCCGTCCCGGTCGGACGGGCATGACCCGCAACCATCTGGAGTGGTGGTGCATTCCCAGACCGTCACCGGCTCCGATACCTTCGCGTTCGTTCATGCCACGGAGAAAGCCCGCTGGATCAGCCCCCAAGAGGCGCTACGAACCGCCGAATGTGATCCCGACACACCGCCCGTTCCCCCGCGTCCCGATCACCACGACCTGGTGGCCGCCGCATTCAAAGGTCCCCTGGTTGCCCCACCGCAAAAGGTGGCGGTGGTTCCCACCGGGGTAAGAGGCCGCTGCTACAACAAGCTCAAGGACCACGCCGACCAGGCCCAGCTCGACCTGTTCACCTCGGCCGACGACCTCGACAGGGCATTGGAGGACCTGCGCCGGTTCCCGCTGCGGGAAAGCGCCTCGCAACGGCTCGCCCGCGCCCTGCGAGAACGCCGGACACCCGACCTCGCCGCTCTCATCGTGGATCTGCACAAGGAAAAGATGCTGTGCGCCTACCCGGACCCACAGAGTTCCGGAAAGGAGCCTCGTGTGATCTGCTCCATGGGGTTCCTCGGTAGTTGATTGTTAACTAGCCAGCAAGCGGGAGGATATCCCCCAAACTTTGAGGACGGTGGACGCGACTGCCGATGGTGCTGAACAAGGGTACCAAGCCCAACAGACTTGAATAGTCAGGCGTATGAGACCACAGTAGTCACATGGCTGTAGCATCCATTTCCGAACTCAAAGCAAATCTCTCTCGTTACCTTCGAGAGGTTAAACGTGGTGGTGAGATCGAAGTTCTCGAGCGAGGTCGACCGATCGCCAGGTTGCTTCCCGCCGTAACCGATGGCGGCGACGATCTGGACCGGTTAGTCACCTTGGGTCTTGTCAAGCCCGGACGGGGTGACCCGGCTCAGATCCTGGATCACCCACCCATCGAGCTTCCGGTGAGCATCGGCGAAGCATTGGAAGAAGAGCGGGCCGATCGAGTGTGAGGTATTGGGACGCTTCGGCAATCGTTCCACTGATCGTCGCGGAAAAGGGTAGCGACTCCGCACGTACGTGGCTGTCCGAAGACCGTACCGTGGTTACTTGGGCATGGACGCGAACCGAGGTGACAGGCGCCATCGAACGACGTACCCGTGAAGGGTCCCTCTCACGGGTACAAAGGCGAAACGTTCTCCATCACCTCGACGCCTTTGCCGACACATGGAACGAAGTAACCGAGATACTGGCCGTCAGAACCCGCGCGGCTGCCCTCCTGGCCCGTCATCCATTGCGAGCATCCGACGCAGCACAGTTGGGCGCCGCACTACTGGTCAACGAACAACTACCTTTCGCTCTGCCGTTCGTGAGTCTGGATCACCGGCTTGAAATCGCCGCCGAAAAGGAGGGCTTGCGAATCCTCAATTAGCCGCTACGGCGCTCGTTTAGGATGCCGAGAGTGACTCTAACCCACGATTACCAACTGGCGCCTACCGGATAGGAGAGTCCTGAAAACGAGTCTTTCAGGGTTCAGTGGTCGGTAAAGCGCCTGGTCAGAGGGTTGCGGGTTAACGGCTGAACCCCTTTGTGCGGGGTTTCTCAGCACTCTCCTAGGAACTTATCATCTAGCATGAGCGGCGTGAGCGACACACGAGGTTCCGGAACCGAAGGCACCCAAACTCAGCTGATATTGCGTGGTTCACTCAGGGACGCCATGAAAGCGCCTCTAACCGTCTACGAGTCTGTGGGGGGCCGGACCTTTTTCGACGATCTCGTCGGCCGCTTCTACGACCGCGTGGAGAACGACCCGCTCCTGCGGCCCATGTACCCGAAGGACTTGCAGCCTTCCCGGGAGCGGCTGGCCGATTTCCTGATTCAATACTGGGGCGGACCCTCTGACTACAGCCGGGAGCGAGGACACCCCCGCTTGAGGATGCGCCACCTCGGCTTTTCGATCGGTCGATCTGAACGTGACGCCTGGATGGCACACATGACGGCCTCCCTTGACACTGCAATAGTATCGGACGGTTCCGGGCGCCCGCTCCCCGGCGAGATACGCTCGCTGCTGCTCGACCACTTCGACAACGCCGCCACCCATCTCATCAACCGACCCGACTAGCCTCGATTTTTCATGCGAGGCGTTTGCCCCGGCGATTTGGCAGCCTGAATAGGCTCCTGACCTGGGATTACGGTGGACTTGACAGGCTCATCGGGTTGACCGCGACCGTCACCCATGAGCTGTATGCGAATGGAGCACATAAAACGAGCTTGACCTAGCGGTTTATGGGTGGGTGTGTCTAGAAACATGAAGAACCAGGGCTAGCCAATCACGCCGGCTCGTTCTCGGGGCCGGAGGGGGTAAACATGGCCGGTTGTATCGATCTCACGATACTATCGGCTCGGAGTGGGCCGTAGAATGGTCGGGCATGGTTGTGGTTGCGGTGGATACACCGAAGTTGGAGGATGCTCGTCGGGCCGGGGAGGCTTTGGTAGCGGCAGGTGTCGGGCAGGTGTGGCTGTTCGGGTCGTTGTCACGAGGCGAAGAAGGGGCCGTGAGCGATATCGATCTGGTGGCGGTGTTCGACGATCTGGATTACAGAAACCGGCCGGAGATCAAGAACGAGTTGGAGAACACAGCGTCCGCCGCAGCGGGAAGGCCCGTGGATGTGTTGGTGACCGACCGGCCTGAATGGAGAATACAGACACAGCAGGTATCGGCATCTTTCGCGGCGGCTATCGAGAAGGACCTCACGTTGCTGGCGGATCGCCCACCCGTAGCAAGGGTCAATTGGCGGAAGGAGCAGAGGATGGTCACCTCGAACGAGCAGCTGGCGGAGCAACGCATCAGCGATATGATCGGGCAACTCGCCAGAATCCTCGGTGGTCTAGACCCGACCGCTCGGGAAGCGGCAGCCATCCACCGCCATGAGCGTGAATGGTTGAAGGGTGCTCGGCTGATCGGGTTGTGCGAGGCGGCGCATCTTGTCGTGGAATGCTCCCTCAAAGCGCTCGGCACGCTTACCGGCGTACAAGCCGGAGTCTTACACCAACACAACGTCGAAGCCATCGCCGACTCTCTACCCCTCGAAGAACGAACCGCCATGCTCGCTCTGATGGGCGCCGAACCCGGGCTGGTCAAGACAACGGACTACATCACGATGTGGCGCACCAAAGGCACCTACACCTCCTCGACCGAAGGCTTGACCGCCCAAGAAATAGCAACACCACAGTTCGCCGCCGCGATGCTCCGCATCGCCGTAGAAGTAGCCGTAGCCGCCATGAACCGGGCCGCTCAACAAGGGATCCAACCTCCGAGCCTCACCCACTTCAAGACAGCCGTCCAGCAGATACGCAACCACATAACCGGCACCGACCTCGGTACAGGCGAACCGCTAGGAGGGTCCTGAAAAACGAATCTTACGGGGTTCGGTGGTTGGCAAACTGCCTGGTCATGGAGTTGTAGGTTAGCGGCTGAACCCCTTTGTGCGGGGTTTCTCAGCACCCTCCTAGATGATTAGCCCCGATTCACTCATACTGGTTGTTGCCCTGTTGTTGGGGGCTGCTGCGATGATGTGGTGGCCCCCCATTAGCCCCGATTATTCATGGATGGGGGTTTGGAGGATGAGTGGAGAAGACCAGATTCGCGCCCTGACCAGGCAGTACAGCTATCGGCGTTTCCCGTTTCGGTCCGGTGTAGAGATCCACCTGTCGGGTGAACGGCGGGTTTATACCCGATACTCGGGTCGAACAGGCGTTACATGCCTCGGTGTGTGGGAAACCTGAATAATCAGGGCTAGGAGCCTTGTGGCAAAGTCCACACCGTGGTGTACTGTCCGTCGCTTTTCGGTCGGTGACCCATGGTTGTAACGGTAGTGGTCGGGGAGGTGGTTTTGTGTCGGAAAGAAACGGGGATGTTTTCGGTGGGGTTGACACTCATCGGGATTTTCATGTCGCGGCGGCTATCGAAAAGTACCTCACGTTGCCGACGGATCGCTACCCTTCTTAATGCGATACCATTTTGACATAATGGTCGGATGGACCTGAACATTAGGAACCTCGACGACAACGTTTACGGCCGGCTGCGTGACCAAGCAGCGGCGGCCGGGCCTTCCATGCAACAATACCTGCGCACCGAACTGACCCGAATCGCTTCGCGTCTCTCCCCTTCGGAGTTCACCCGCCGGCACAACCCCATGACCCGCGAAGAGTTCCTTTCGGTCAGGCGCCGACTGCGCAAGATGGATGCTTGGTAGCGTTGTTTGCGACGCCGGAGGAATACTCGTGGCGTCGGGAGCAATCGAAGGTATCGCACCGACCGACGCTGAATTCGTCGCTCTTGACTGGTCCACGATTACCGTAGGACGCTTCGTGGCAACCAGGTACGAAGGTCACCGCTGAAACGATAAGAATCGAAGTCGGACTGGCCCTCGCCGCGGTGAACGAACGGTTCCCGGTCCGGCCCATCGTCGCAGACACCCTCGCTCGTGCCGGCCTGGGGGCTGTCGACAGCTTCGACTCATGGTCGGCTTCGATCCTGGCCGAACACCTACACCTTCCCTTGTTCACCGCATCCGAGGAAGTGACCAGTATGCAAACAGAAATCCAACGGCCCTGGTAGCGCTCCCCGATGGGCACGCAACACGAAACGTCAGCGGGATTGCCGGACCGCCAAGAAGGCCGTTTCCTTACGTCACCATGAGCACGCAGGGTTTGGCAACGATTGAATGCCGGAATAGCCGTCAGGGTCTACGCCTCGGATTCCTGCGACCTGCTCGACTCAGGCCATTGAGCAGCTTGGCGGGACGCCAGCCCTGAACGGAGTTGATCACCGCTAACTCGTCGGCCTTGATTACCTCGGCTATCGGCAGCCTACGCTCGTGGAGCACACCCTGTTCGAGGAGTTCCCGACGGTAGGTACCGGGGAGGCATCCGGCCTCGATCGGAGGGGTGAACCATAGGTCTCCTATCCGGACCGCAAGGTTGGCGATCGTCGTCTCGACCGCCTCCCCGCAATCGTTCACCAAGACCACATCGTCAACATCCGGATAACGAGCGGAGGCTTCCTCGTAGGGCGCCCTCCAGAGGGTCTTGTGGTACCGGAGGGCATCGGATCGGTCGACCGCCACCGTGTCCATGACCAGACCAACCACCGGGGAACCGGTGACCAGGGCAGTACTCTCGATCGAAACCCGACCCTGTTCGGTAAGCAACAGGCGGACCCGGAGCGGGCCGTCACCGCCCACCGTGTCCAGCAACTCCCCGATCTCCGCTTCCGGAATGACAATGCCGAAATACCGGGCCGAGGAACGGAGCCTGTCCAAGTGATGTTCGAGCAACCATATCCCTTTTCCGGGCTCCCATCGCATAGTCTCCAGAAGGGTCACCGGCGCATTCCGGACATATAGAACCCTCGCCTTGAGCATCGCTTCCCGATATTCGTCGGCGACGCTCGACTCGTGGACCACTCCTCCACCCACCCCGTACTCGGCCGAGCAGTCCTCCTCATCGATGACGAGGGTTCGGATGGCCACCGAGAATTCGGCGCGGGGCCTTCCCGATCCGGGCGGCGCCAGCAACCCGATAGCCCCGCAGTAGATACCACGCGGGGAGACCTCCAGGGACCTTATTATCTCCATGGTCCGCGCCTTGGGCGCCCCGGTCACCGACCCGCAGGGAAACATGGCCGCAAAGATGTCGAACAGCCGCACCCCCGCACGGGTTCCGGCCACCACCGTGGAGGTCATCTGCCATACCGTTTCGAAACGCTCGATGTCGAAGAGCCTCTCGACCTCGACGCTACCGAACCGGGCCACCCTGCCGAGGTCGTTACGCACCAGATCGACGATCATCACGTTCTCGGCTCGGTCCTTGGCCGAGAGGGCCAACCGATCCCGCTCACAGCGATCCTCGTCCTCCCATCGCCCTCGAGGGATGGTTCCCTTCATGGGCCGGGTCTCGATCCGGCGCCCGTCCCATCGGAAGAACAGTTCGGGAGAGGCGGAGACAACCGTATGACGACCGGTGGTCAGCAAGGCGTGATAAGCCCCTCGTTGGGTCGCCGACAGGTCGGCATACAGCGATCCGGGGGAACCGTTGAAACGTCCCCTGAGGCGCAGCGTGTAGTTCGTCTGGTAGGTGTCGCCGAGGGTGATCGACTCTTGAATCTTCTCGAAATGCCGGCGATACTCCTTAACGGACACCTCGGGACGCAATGAAGCCACACGGTTGCCTTCCCTCATCGGTAGCGGTCCCGGAACCGCATCACGGAAGGCTGCGAACCAGACCAGCGGTAGGCCCGGCCGGGCCTCCCTGACCATTAGCGCATCATCGAAGGCAGGCGCCGCCTCATAGGCTACGAAGCCGGCCACCCATCCACCTGACCGGGCTTCCCGCTCGGCGCTCTCGATGACAATCCGGACTTCCTCCGGTTTCGAAGTTGCCAACACCATGTAGGGATCCCTCAGATCAAGGGAAACCGGTTCGCCTCGCAGGTCATCGAACCGGGCGGTTACCACGCCGAGCGGTGAATCTCCAGGATGGTCGCGATCCTTCATCCCTGGAGTGGCTGCCCCTTCTGCGTAGCCCCCTTCAGGACGCTCGCATCGGCGCGGCCCCGGCCTTGCCCTCCCACCGGGGCAGCACCGGCGGCGAGGCGAGCGTAGCGAGCGACTCCCGAAGACGGGTTCCTGGGGGCCCTACCAAGTCCCGAGAACGCGAAAAACGCCGGAACGGTTACCTCCAAGCAGGGCCCGCCCCCGCCACCACCTTGCCTGGGTTTCGAGCAGGGTCGGGCATCCCCGATCCAAGTCGGCTCGAATAACATGATCCCATTCACGGCCGGCTCGACGCCAAAGCCCACCGGAGGTGTTTGTAGCTACCCACCACTATGCAACGCAGCGATGACATATTCAACCCCTTTGCGATCCGCACTCATTTACCGAGCCCGTAATGGAAGGAAAGGCGGTCCCCTTCGAACGCTCACGGGATGGTTGTTGATGGCGAACGCCTGCCCATCGGCTGTGAATCCAACTCATCGCCACGGCGGACCCTCTCTACATGGTCTCCAAGTATTCCTGACGCCAACGTTCGGTGGTCTCACATTGGTTGAACGTGTAGATATGCACACCGCCGATCCGAGCCCCCGGAGCGCCTAACCCGCCGACCAGGCCCTCAAGCAGCGCCTCCGGCGCGTACCCACCGGGTTTGATGAACCGGCTCACCAAGCCTCGGTGCTTGGAGAGAAAACGCACGGATTGCCCAACCCCTATACGGGTCGAGATCTTGACGAGCTTCAAACGGTCAGCCACTCCGGGAATCCCGATCTGGACCGGAAGCGAGATGCCATCCTCACGGCATCCGGCCACGAAGTCCATAATTGCTCCGGCATCGAAGCACATCTGGGTGGTCATGTAGGAGGCGTAGGGCGCCTTGTCGTGGAGAGCCGTGCGGAGGTTGGCGTCGGGAATCACGGCGTGGCCCTCCGGGTACGAAGGTATTCCGATCTCGGTTAGATGATGGCCGAGATCATCCATCGCTGAAAGGAGAGAATACCCATCGGGGAATACCCCTCTCTGTGGCGCGTCACCTCCCACCACGAAAGCTCGGGAAATCTCCAACTCCTGCAATCGCTCCAGCAACGCGGCTAGATGGGCCTTGTCGTGGGTCATCCGGGCTGACAGGTGGGGAACCACATCGAAGCCTCGAGATTGTAACTCACCGGCCAGGCTCACCGTGTCCTCGAGCGTCTTCGTTGGAGACGCCGTCACCGATACCGTCGCCCCGGAGGGAAGGTAACCCACCTGGGCGAGAACGTTCTTGAGAGGCAACACCTCGAACTTGGGATGCCGCAGCAGATCCCGGATCGCCACGCCTCCTACCGGATCGGGGTGAAGGTCGGGACCGGCGCCCTTCTCGTTCATGAACACCTCACACGTCGGAATCCGGGAAGGACGCCTTGCGAGCCCTGATCCATTCGGCAACCGCCTCGGCGACCGCGTCATCGATCGCAGGAGGTTCATATTCGGCGAGGAGTCGTTTCCACTCCGCATTGGCCCGGCTCACCGAGTCGAGGGACCCGTTCAACTCCCACTGTTCGTAGCTATCCATATCGGCCTGGTTCGAGACCCACAGCGCGTTCTCGAAGTTGGCCATGGTGTGAGCGGTCCCCAAATGGTGCTTGCCGGGGGCGTTCGTGAGGAGCGAAGTCATCGCCTGGCCGTTCTCGCTCAGGTCGACGCCGCCCACCATACGGTCCATCATCAAAGCCTGGTCGGCGTCCAGAACGAACTTCTCGTAACCCATGGTCAGGCCGCCCTCCAGCCATCCGGCGGTGTGAAGAACGAAGTTGACCCCGGCCGCAAGCGCGGGCAGGAAGGTCGTGGCGCTCTCGTAGGCGGCCTGGGCGTCGGGAATCTTCGAGGCGGTCAGGTTGCCGCCCGACCGGAAAGGCACGCCGAGGCGGGCCGCCAACTGGGCCACCGCCTGAAGCACCAGGGTCGGTTCGGGAGTTCCGAATATCGGAGCGCCGCTCTGCATCGACATCGACGCGGCGAACGAGCCGAAGATCACCGGAGCGCCCGGACGGATCAACTGGGTGAAAGCGATACCCGCCATCGCCTCCGCAAGCGTTTGCGTCACCGCCGCCGCCACGGTGACCGGCGCCATAGCGCCCACGATGATGAACGGGGTTATCAGGGAACATTGGTTGTTCTCGGCCAGGACCTTGGCGGATCCGAGCATGGCGCGGTCCCATGTCATCGGGGAGTTGGCGTTGCAGAGACCCATCAGCACGGTGTTTTTCGCCACGAAATCCTCACCGAACACGATCTTGGTGATATCGACCGAATCCTGGGCACGCTCGGGCTTGGTTACCGACGACATGAAGGGTTTGTCGTGGTACAGCACATGGGAGTGGATCATGTCCAGATGCCGCTTGTTGACCGGAAGGTCGACCGGCTCGCAGAGAGTCCCGCCCCCATGATGCAGGGCGGGGCTCATGTGAACCAGCTTGGCGAAGTTCCGGAAATCCTCGATGGTGGCGTAGCGACGACCCGCGTCGGCGTCCCTGACGAAGGGAGAGCCGTAGGCGGGAGCGAACACCACATGAGGGTCCCCGATTGTGACCGAACGGGCGGGGTTGCGAGCGTGCTGGACGAACGAACTCGGCGCAGAGGCGGTGATGATCTGGCGGCACAATCCCCTGGGGAAGCGGGCTCGGGTGCCTTCGACTTCTGCACCCGCTCCGGCGTACACCTCCAAGGCCTCCGGGAAGTTCATCAGCTCGACACCCACCTTCTCGAGCAAGGTATCGGCGTTGTGCTCGATCAGCTCCAAGCCCTCTTCGGATAAGACTTCAGTACGTCCGAGCTTGCGAGTGAGGAAAGGCTGCTGTTCTATCACCTTGGCGGTGCGGAGGGCTTGCCGGGCTGCCCGACCCCCTCCTCGCCGTCCACGCCGTCGACGACCAGCGTTCATGCGGATCTCCTTCCTGTTCTCCGCCGGGACCTTCCTCTACGAGATCTGCCCCTGCGCCGTCCTCCGGGACCGGCCGGGGAGGTAACGATCCCTGACAGGTTCACCCTTCCCGCCAGGTTGTTTAGAGGCTCGGTCGCATGGGGAATAGCCATCGCCTCGACGAAGTACTGCTGGAAAGACGGCTCGACAGCCGTCTCGATCTTCTCGATCTTGCGGACCAGGTTCTCGATTTCGTCACGGGCGGCGCCGCTGAGGAGGGCCATGATGGCCCCGGTACCGGCCGCGTTGCCGGCCGCCGAGACCCGATCCGGATCGCAGTCCGGGATCATGCCCAATACCATCGCGTAGATCGGGTCGATGTGGCTCCCGAAAGCACCGGCCAGCCGTATCGCATCCACCCGGTCAACCCCCAAGTGGTCCATTAGAAGCCTGATCCCCGCCCGCAGCGCGGCTTTAGCAAGCTGCACGGCCCGGATGTCGTTCTGGGTTATGTATATGGGGTTGCCATTCCCGATGGAACCATCGTGCAACAGATAGCGCCCGGTCCGGCCGTCGAAGCTGACCCGTTCGCTCCGACGGGAGTCTACGATGAGGCCGTCGGAAGTCACTACCCCCGCCAGCACCAGTTCGGCTACCGCCTCGATAATGCCTGATCCGCAGATCCCGATCACCCCGACGCCGGCCGGCGCATTCTCGAAACCCTCGCTGTCCGACCACGAGTCGGTCCCTATCACCTTGAACCGCGGTTCGAGCGTGGCGCGGTCGATCCGGACCCGTTCGATAGCGCCCGGAGTAGCCCTCTGGCCGGCGCTGATCTCGGCGCCCTCGAAAGCCGGCCCGGTCGGGCTGGAAGCAGCCAGCAGGCGGCCGGCGCTCCCGAGCACGATCTCGGCGTTGGTTCCGACATCGACCAGTAGCTGGATCTCGTGGCCTCGATGGGGTCCTTCGGAGAGCACCGCTCCGGCTGCATCGGCCCCGACGTGGCCCGCCACGCAAGGGAGCACATATAGCCGAGCGCCGGGATTGGCGTCGATACCGATTGCCGCAGCCTTGATGCGGATCGGACCATCGGTAGCCAGAGCGAACGGCGCTACACCCAACCTCCTAGGATCGATGCCGAGCACCAAGTGGTGCATTATGGGATTGCCGACCAGAGTCACCTCGAGCAATGACCTCCGGTCCAGCCCGGCCTCGGCCAGCAGGTCACCTACCAGTTGATCGAGGGCCGCACGGATGGCCGCGGTGAGATCGGCCTCCCCTCCCTCGTTCATCATCACGTACGACACCCGGCTCATCAGGTCTTCGCCGAACCGGATCTGGGGGTTCATGATGCCCGAGGATGCAAGCACCCTACCGGTGGAGAGATCGCACAGATGCCCGGCGACGGTGGTGGAGCCTACGTCGATCGCCACCCCCACCGGACCATCGTGGAAACCCGGCCACACCGCGGTGAGCGTATCCCCGTCATGGACCCCTACGGTGGCTGTCCAATCGCCTTCACGGAGGGCGTCTTGAAGATCGATGAGGACATGGTGATCCACGGACCGGACCGCAACGCCCCACTGCTCCTCGAGCGCCTCGAGCACCCGGGCGAGATCCGAAGCTTGGCGGTACATGTCCGGTGGTTCGACTTCTATGTAGTGGAGGCGCACCACCGGATCGACCGCGATGTCGATTACCTCGGCCCGTTTGCGTACCACCTGCCTCCGGACCTGGCTGTAGGGGGGGACGTCTATGACAGCGTTGCCCTGCAGGCGGGCTGCGCAGGCGAGGCGGTGCCCATCCCTAAGGGGCCGACGGCGGCTACGGTATCCGACCTCGACGGTCGAAGGGGCTGAAAGTCGTCCATCGGACACCGGAATGCCCACCGCGCTGCCCTGGGTAACCTGGCAACGACCGCAGATACCCCGACCTCCGCAAACGGAATCGATGTCCACACCCAGGCCTCGGGCCGCTTCCAGGACCGTCGTTCCTTCCGGAACCGTCCCTCGCCGCCCGGAAGGCGTGAACACAACCCGTACCGGTGTCGATCCCATCACGGGCGGCCTACCGGCCCCCGGCGGCCCGGCGCCGACCGGTGCGACGGCGGCTCCGAGCGGCGGCCTGTCCCGGTTTCCTGAAGGTCCGTATCCAGTCCGTGCAGTCACGGTCGTTCCCCATCAGAACATCGGCGGCCTTGATCGAATGGATGATCTCTTTTTCGAGGGGATTGGTTATCGCCGAGGTGAGGCCATTGGCGATCGCCATGGACAGGAAGGCGCTGTTTATACCGTGGCGGTTGGGGAGTCCGAAGCTGATATTGGAAGCGCCGCACGTTGAGTTCACTCCCAGCTCATCCCGTAGCCGCCGCAGGATCCGGAACACCTGGACACCCGCGTAGCGGAGCGCCCCGATCGGCATCACCAGCGGATCGACCACCACATCCTCCGGGGGTATCCCGTAATCGGCGGCTCGCCTGACGATCTTCGCGGCTACCTCGAAACGCACGTCAGGATCCTCCGATATTCCTGACTCGTCGTTGGAAATCGCTACTACCGCCGCTCCGTATCGGGCTACCAGAGGCAAGACCCGCTCAAGCCGTTCCTCCTCCCCGGTGACGGAGTTGACCAGAGCCTTACCCTTATATACGGACAAGCCCGCCTCCAGCGCCTCGACGATGGAAGAGTCGATGGCGAGCGGTACTTCCACCAACCCTTGGACCATCCGGATGACCTCGGCCAGGATCGCGGGCTCGTCCGCGAGCGGGATTCCCGCGTTGACGTCGAGCATGTGGGCGCCGGCGGCTACTTGGGCTACCGCGTCCGCCTCGACACGGTGATAGTCACCTTCCCTCATCTCGGCGGCCAGCAGCTTGCGGCCGGTCGGGTTGATCCTCTCCCCGATGATGACGAACGGGAGGTCCGGGCCGATTACCACCTCGCGGGTGGGGGAACTGACCACCGTCCTAGTCATTTCCGCTACCCTGTCCCTGTTCGCCCCGAAGGTTTTCCGCTACCGGGTGAAATCCCCCGGCGGCGGCCATGTGCGCGAGTCGATCCAGTGGATACTCGCGATCCAAACGGGCGGCTTCGGCAGTCGCCTCCGCCTCCACATCCTCTCCGCAGGCCCGCGCCGTGCGGCGCCATTCTCCGATGTACTGATCGTAGGTCTGCTTGTCGGCCACCATGGCGGCCCGATCGATGGCGGTCTGGAACCGTCCCGGCAACTCCACGGCCTTTTTCTTCCGTCCCGAGCGGGCGGTGACCTGTGCGGGGATGTCACGCCATAGGATGGTGATCAGCTCGGAACGCCCTCGCAGAGCGCGGCTTCGAGAGCGTTCCACCGTCATCGGCTACCCCCGGCGCTGTTCACCCGCCCGGTGTCCATGACCCGTGTTCAGCCTGCCGCGGCGAACCGCTCTAGACCGACGGCCAATTCTCCAAGCCCGACTCGGTGATGCTGGAAATCCAGCCCGAGACGGTGTGCGGCGCGCTTGGCCTGCTCAAGCAACGCCTGGTTGTCGAACTGGGAGAGGTAGACAAGCCGTCGGTAGTTACCGAAGTACATGTCCCTCAGCTGGGGATGGCGGTCGAGACCCAACGACTCCCAAACCAGACGATCGAAGTGGCGAGCCAGAAAGTCCGTGAGGTAGAAACTCCCCGGTTCGGCCTCGTGAAGTTCCATGAAGCGGGGCGAGCCGGCAAAGAACTCGTAGCAGTGAGCACCGGGAAGTCTTTCGACGTTCTCCCACCGATCAACCAGGAAGTCCAGGTGTCCCCCGGTTCCGCAGTCGGCGTAGCCGATCAACACCCGGTCGTACTGACTTGCGACCTGCCGGAGGCGGGATTCCAATTCCGGGACGATCCGATCGGGAGTGTTGTGGAAGCGGGCAGGGAGGCAAGCAAGCGTGATGTGGTCCCATCCATTGAGCTTGATGGAGTAACGGATCTCGCCGGCTAGCGCGCCGCACGCCAACACCAGCAGCCGGCGCTGGTCGCTGTCACCATATCGGACGGATGGGTCCTTCTCCTGATCCTTGCGAGCCTGGATGTGAACTACAGACTCAGACATGCTCGCTCATCAGTATCCGGCGGCGAACCACCAGATCCTTGGCCGTCTCGGCCGCCACGGCAGCGTCACGGCAGTAAGCGTCGGCGCCTACCGCCTTCCCGAACTCCTCGTTGAGCGGGGCGCCCCCCACCATGACGATGTAATCGTCTCGTAGTTGTTTGGCGATCAGAGTATCGACGACCACCTTCATGTACGGCATGGTGGTCGTCAGAAGAGCCGACATACCGAGGATGTCCGGGGAATGCTCTTCCAAGGCTCCTAGAAAGTCCTCCACGTCGGTGTTGATTCCCAGATCGATTACCTCGAAACCGGCGCCCTCCATCATCATGGCCACCAGGTTCTTGCCGATGTCGTGGATGTCTCCCTTGACGGTGCCGATCACGACCTTGCCGACAGTCTCGGCGCCGGTCTCTGCCAGAAGGGGGCGGAGTACTCCCATCCCCGCCTTCATCGCGTTGGCGGCCAGTAGCACCTCGGGAACGAAAAGTATGCCGTCCCGGAAGTCGATTCCCACGATGCGCATCCCCTCCACCAGCGCGTCGTTGAGCACCTCGGAGGGGCCCCAGCCCCGTTCGAGGAGGATACGGGTCCCCTCGTCGATCTCCTCGGCTAACCCGTCATAGAGATCGTCATGCATCTGCTCGACAAGTTCGTCATCTGGAAGCAGCCGGAGATCAAGGTCGTCGTCAGGTACGGCGCTAAAAGCCATCGAGCCTCTCCATATTTGTTGACGAAGGCCGGGTTATGGTTCCGTGATGCGGAACTGTACTACATGGTGGAACAGAATACAGCAAAACAGCCACGCCATGCGAGACTTCAGAGGACTTTCTGGAGGTCTTCCCTGCCTCACCTACCAAGTAGGTCCGGAAATCCCCATTCTGCAAATGACCATCCCATGACATCTAACGCGCTCGAAGGTATGCTGTTCCGCATCGTAGGAAAGTTCCGCATCGCGGAACAGCGGGGAGGAAGAGGAGCCAGGTAATGAGCGATCTCCCAACCAATGCCCAGGTTGTTGTCATCGGCGCCGGAATCGTCGGAAACTCGGTAGTCCGTCATCTCGCCGCCCTCGGGTGGAATGACATCGTGCAGCTGGACAAGGGGCCTCTACCGAACCCGGGGGGATCCACCGGCCACGCCTCCAACTTCATATTCCCGGTTGACCACAACAAGGAAATGGCGCACCTCACCCTCGACAGCCAGAAGCAGTACGAGGAGATGCAGGTAAGCGTCACCTCCGGTGGCCTCGAAGTGGCCCGGACACGGGAACGGCTCCACGAGCTCAACCGTCGCATGACCTCGGCAAAGAGCTGGGGAATCGACAGTTGGCTGGTGAGCCCCGCCGAAGTAAAGGAACTGGTTCCGTTCATCGACGAGTCGGTCATCCTGGGCGGCTGGTACTCGCCTAGCGTCTCGGTGGTGGATTCCCTGCGGGCCGGAACCCTGATGCGCGAATACGCCCAACGGACGGGCGGACTGTCCGTACATCCCCTCACCGAGGTCCTCGACATCGAAACCAAGCAGGGACGCATAAGCGCGGTGGTTACCGACAAGGGAAGGATCACCTGCGAGTACGTGGTAATCGCTTGCGGGGTATGGTCTCCCCGGATGGCGAGCATGGCGGGCGCCTCCATCCCGCTCACTCCGGCGGTTCACCAGATGATCGACGTGGGGCCCTTGGATGTGCTCCAAGCCACCAACAACGAGATCGGGTACCCGATCGTCCGCGATATGGACACGTTCTGCTACGAGCGGCAAACCGGAGGATCGATGGAGGTGGGATCGTACGCCCACCGGCCGATCTTCCATCATCCCGACACGATCCCTTCGATCGAGGAATCCCGCTTGTCTCCTACCGAGCTTCCTCTGACCATGGACGACTTCGACCCGCAGCTGGAACAGGCCATGGAGTTGATGCCGTTTCTGGGCGACGCCGAGATCAAATACGGCATAAACGGGCTCCTATCGCTGACACCGGACGCCATGCCCCTGGTGGGTGAAACCCCGGAGGTCAAGAACCTATGGTCCTGCGCGGCGATCTGGATCAAGGAGGGTCCCGGCACGGGCCGAGCGCTGGCCGAATGGATGACCCAAGGGTATCCCGAGATCGATCCTCACGCTTCCGACATCGCCCGGTTCTACCCTTACATGAAGACCGAGAACCACGTACTCTCCCGATGCGCGGAGCACTTCAACAAGACCTACGGGATCGTTCACCCGAGGGAGCAGTGGGAGACGAAGCGCAACAGCAGGGTAAGCACATTGCATGCCGCCACCTCCGCTCTCGAGGCCGTCTACTTCGAGGCGGGTGGTTGGGAACGGCCTCATTGGTACGAGTCCAACGCTCCGCTGCTGGAAGAGTTCGGGGACCGGATTCCCGATCGTCCCCATGAGTGGGACTCACGCTGGTGGTCGCCCATCCAGAACGCCGAGCATCTGGCAATGCGTGATCGGGTGGGGATGGTCGACCTGACCGCGTTTGCCATCTTCGATATCAAGGGGCCCGGATCTCTCCCCTATATGCAGAAAATGACCGTGAACCAAATCGACTACCGGCCGGGAAGGGGGGTGTACACGCCGCTGCTCACCGAGGATGGTGGCTTCCGATCGGACCTCACCGTGCTGCGCCTGGCTGACGATCATTTCAGGGTGGTTACGGGAGGCTTCGACGGGGCCCGCGACGCCTACTGGTTCCGCAAGTGGCTACCCGACGACGGGTCGGTGATCTTCACCGACCTCACCTCCGCCCTCTCCACGATCGGAGTATGGGGACCGCAGGCGCGTGCACTCGCGGAGAAGGTCACCGTTCAAGATGTCTCCCACCAAGCATTCCCCTACGGAAGCTTCCGGAACGCCCTCATCGGGTCGATCCCGGTAACCATGTTCCGCATTTCATATGTGGGCGAACTCGGATGGGAGATCTACACGAACATGGAACATGCCCCGATGCTGTGGAACACGCTCCGGGAGGCGGGCCAGGAGTTCGGGGTGTTGCCGGTCGGGGCAGGTGTATACGGAACCACCGCCCGCCTCGAAAAGGGCTACCGCCTCATGGGGGCGGAACTCGAGTCGGAATACAACCCGATGGAAGCCGGTCTCGCCCGGCCTCGGGTCAAGAAAGCAGACTTCATCGGCAAGGACGCCTACCTGGCCGCCCGAGCCGGAGAGACGGTCGCCCATTGCTGCACGCTTACCATGGAAAGTCATGTGTCGGACTCGGGAATCCCTAGGTTCCCCATGGGCGGAAACGAACCGATCCTCACCCCGGAAGGAGACCGGATCGTGGACGACAGGGGTCGGGAGTCCCGAGTCACCTCGGCAGGCGCTGCCCCTTCCCTCAACTCATACGTCCTGCTCGGCTTTCTTCCCGCCGACCTGGCTCAGGAAGGGCGGAACCTTCGGATCATGTACCAGAACGAGTTGTTCCCGGTGAAAGTAGCCCGGGTCGGCGCCCGACCGCTGTTCGATCCGGATGACCTGCGGATGAAACGATGACGAATCCGGAATCCGGCTTCGTCCGTCCCGCAACAAGGATGGTCGAATAACGTGCATATCCTGGTTTGCGTCAAGCGGGTTCCCGCGCCGGGAGCGAAGATAGTCCTCACCCCGGATAGGCAGGACATCGACGCCACCCTGCTGGGCTTCACTATCAGCCCTCACGAAGAGTGTGCGGTGGAAGAGGCGGTCCGGATCGTCGAGCGTCAAGGTGGTTCGGTAACCGTCATGACCCTGGGTCCCCCGGAAGCCGAGGAACAACTCCGCTCGGCGGTGGCGGTAGGGGCAACCAGCGGAGTTCTCCTGCCTACCGGTATTCCGGATTGGGATCCGGTCTCGACGGCCAAAGCCCTCAGTGCGGCCATCACAACTATGGAGAACGACGATGGAAACCCCTTCGATCTAATAATGTTCGGCAACGAATCGGCAGACTCCGGCGGGTACCAGGTGGGCATCCGGGTGGCCGGCGCGCTCGGCCGCCCCATGGTGAGCGGACTCAAAGGCATCGACGTGAACGACGGGTCGATCACCGCCCGGCGGGAAACCTCCCAAGGATCCGAGGTGTACCATCTGCCCCTCCCCGCGGTGGTGGGGGTGAAGGAAGGGATCAACCTCCCCCGATACCCCACTCTCAGGGGACGCATGGCGGCTCGGCGAGCGGCTGTTGCTCGAATCGAGCCGGAGACATCCGGCACCGGCGGGCAGTCCAAGGTCGTGCTGGCCAACCCGCCGACCTCGGGCGCGAAGGTGCAGGTCCTAGGTGAAGGCGCCGAGACGGCGTCCGCCATCGTCGACATCATGGAAGAGTTGGGGTTGGTATGAGCGTGTTTCTCTATCTTTTGGAACATGACCGGGGCCTGATCGAGGAGACCACCCTCGGCGGCCTCACCGGAGCACGGCAATTGGCCGAAGCGATGGGTGCTCATCTCCACTTCGCAGCAATCGGAGAGGGAGCCGATGAGGCGGCCGCGGCAGCACGCGATTTCGCCGGAGAGCGGATCCACCTGGTACGCCACAACCTGCTCACCGACTACGGACCTGACGCATGGGCCGGCAGCCTCGTACAGTTGGCCCGCTCCATCGGAGCGGTAGCGATCATCGCAACAGGAAGCGACCGGGGAAACGAAGTGATGGCCCATGTCGGCGCCCGGATGGACTTGGCGATGGTCGCCAACTGCCTGGAGATCGGATCCGACGGGGACGACTGGCTGATGACTCGGGTTCGTTGGGGCGGAAGCCTGCATGAACAGGCCAGGCTGGCGGCGCCCACCAAGCTGGTTACCCTCGCCCCGCACACCACCGAAGCGGCCCCTACCTCGGAACCCGGCGTCGTCGCCTTTTCCGAGTTCGTTCCGGAACTGGACGACTCAGCCGCCATCACCATGGTCAGGGACCGGGTCACGGTATCGGAGGGAATAACCCTGGCAACCGCCCCGGTGGTGGTCAGCGGCGGGAGGGGCGTCGGCAGCGAGGAAGGGTTCGCCATCATCGAGGAATTGGCCGACCTGCTGGGTGGCGCGGTGGGATGTTCCCGGGTGGTCACCAACAACGGCTGGAAGAACCACAAGTTCCAGGTGGGCCAGACCGGGACCGTGGTGGCCCCTGATCTGTACGTTGCCTGCGGGATTTCGGGAGCGATCCAGCATTGGGTGGGGATGATGAACGCCAAGCATGTGTTGGCTATCAACGTCGACCCCGATGCTCCCATGGTGACCAAGGCAGATTGGGCGGTCATCGGTGACCTGCACGAGGTGGTACCCGCAATCTGCGCCGAGATCACCCGCCGCCGCGGCCTCGCCCGCGAAGGCGCCTAAGAGGGTACCGAGAACCCCCGTACAAAGGGGTTCACCCCCTAACCCGCAACTCTCTGACCAGGCGGTTACCGACCACCGAACCCCGTAAGATTCGTTTCTTCGGCACCCTCTTAACCCCGGTCTCATACCATCTGTTTATAGTTCTCCTTCCAATAAGGAGAACTATCCGCTAAGTTATCCTTCCAATAGGGAGAACTTAGGAGGATTCGAGTGGATCCAGCGCTGCGGAGGGTTTTCTTCGAGCAGTTGTCAGAAACCCGTGAACCGTTAAAGGGCTTCACACCCCGGCGGACACAAGGCGTGGTGTCGTTTCCGGGTAAGGCCACCGCGGTGATCGGGGTGCGCCGAGCGGGCAAGACTACCTTCCTTCACCAGATCAGAGCCGATCGGGCCAGGACCGGAACACCCGTTGAATGCTTGCCGATCCTGTCACTGGAAGACGAGCGACTCGCAAGCGTCACCTCCGCCCAACTCGGCACCCTGGTCGACGAGTACGCGGACCAGCGGTACGTCGCCGCTTCGAGTCGGCGTCGGTTGGTCTGGTTTCTGGACGAGATACAGATTGTCGAAGGTTGGGAGCGGCTGGTACGTCGTCTACTCGACGGCGGCGAGGAGGTGTTTGTCTCCGGATCATCGGCCGCGCTGCTATCACGCGAGATTGCGACCGCGCTGAGGGGCCGAGGCTGGCGAGTGCTTATACACCCGTTCGCCTTCGACGAAGCCGTACGCCACCAGGGAGTCGCCCTACCCGGCGCCCCAGGATCGTTAGGTCGTCGAGAACGCATGGAGATGGAGAAACTGTTCACAGTGTGGCTGACCGGAGGCGGCTTCCCGGAAGCCCAAGGACTGGACATGGCCACTCGACGACGGCTGCTCACCGACTACGTAGACGTGGCCATACTGAGAGACGTCGTTGACCGGCGCCGGATAAGCAACGTGGTAGGGCTTCGATGGATGGTCCGCCACTTGCTCGGGAATGCCGGATCACGGTTCAGCGTGGAGAAGTTCCACCGTACCCTTCGGTCCCAAGGCATCGCCATCGCTCGCGATACCGTGCACAAACACCTCGCTTACCTCGAAGACTGCTTTCTGGTGAGGACGGTGTGGATGGAAACACGTTCGGAAAGGCAGCGAATGGTGAATCCTCGCAAGGTATACCCCATCGATACCGGTCTCATCCCCTTGTTCGACCGTACCGGGCAGGCAAACACCGGTCACGCTTTGGAGACGGCGGTGCTCATAGAGCTGGAACGGCGCGGATGCCGTAGCACCTATGTTCGGACACCCGACGGATACGAGGTCGACTTTCTTGCCCGCCACGACAACGGAACCGCCGAACTGATCCAGGTATGCGCCGACGCCACCGATCCGGCAACCGCACACCGGGAGTTGCGAGCCCTAGCCTCGGCGGGAGGCGCCTTCCCGTCGGTGACCAAACGACTGCTCACCCTGGACCGCCGGGGTCTACCGGCGGCAACGCCCGCCGATATGAGAGCCGAACCGGCCTACGAGTGGATGCTCCGCCACCGGCTTGACCAACCTCGATAGCCGAGACACCCACGCCGGAGGGTACGCACACCGTCTCCATGAGATTCTCGGTGGTGATAGAGGGGGTTGAACGTTGCCCAACTATATAATTAGCTTCTAGTTTCTTCTAAATTAGAACCCAGCGACAACATCACAAGCCCCTGAGCCTCACGCCCAGGTCATCAGGAGAGATGAAGACTCGTCGCCGACCCTCAAGGCCGACGTCCAGTAGCAGTCCATGTGATGTCAGGTCGATTAGATCCGTACGAGCCGTTTGCAGAACAACACTATGGCTGTTGGCGTGGCTCCGGTACGTGTAGCGAAACCCCGGATGCCGTAGGGCGTGTCCTAGTAGGGCTCGTTGTCTGTGGTTGAGACCAGGCAGATCCCTGGCTAGGCGTTCCGCGGTTTGCATACTCTTGAGGGTCTCGTCGACGTAGGCCGCCAATTCCTCGAAAGCCCTTCTCAAGACATCTAGTTGGTGGATCAGAAAGTACGTCAGGTCGTTGCCGTCCGTTTCTGTATGGAGGAAGGCGCGAGCGTACTTCGCCGGCGCCTTCAGGACGATCTCGGAAATCGAGACATACTCGGTAAGCCAGTACCCGGCCCGCAGAGCGGACCAGTAGAACAAGGCGCGAGCCGCTCGACCGTTCCCGTCGACGAATGGATGAATATAAGCCAACCAGAAGTGGAGCAAGATGGCTTTGACCAGCGGATGGGTAAACGAGTCCGCCCCATCGTTGGCGAAGTTACACATTCGTTCGATACGTTCCGGGATCTGTTCGGCTGGCGGCGGCGTAAAAATAACCTCGTCGCTGTGCCAGGCGACAACAGACACCCTCGTTTCATCCGGGTGCTGGAAACGGCCGTAGTCCCTCGAGTGTTCCAACGTGCCGTCGGTGAGCAAGGCGTGCATCTCCAGGAGTAGTTCCGGAGTGAGGTCCTCCGAGGCCGCTTCCTTGATGTGGCTGATTGCTCGGTGGTTGTTGAAGATCATGCGTTCGGACTTGTCTCGAGGGTTCCGACCTGACCGGAGCATCTGCTTGGCTACAACACGAGTTGTGGAGGCCCCCTCAAGTTGTGACGATGAAAGAGCTTCTTCGATGAGGCCCCTTACCTTGTAGCGGTTCCGCGTAGTTCGATCCACGACAGCCGCGGGCGCGGCAGACCGGCCGGTGGCCCGAAGATCCAGCCGATGGAGGCTCTTGAGGACCGGATCAACCAGGCTGTAGGAAAACGGCACTCCGCCTGTGTCAACCAATTCGGTAGGTCGGGATGACTGACCTCGGGCAAGGCGCATGCCGGCCCACCATTGCTCGACCGTGAGACCCTCTGGAGGCTCCCTCCGACGGATGTCATTCCAGTGAAGATACCGTCCGTCCTCCAATGTCGGGCCCACGTTCACCACCCGTACGAACATTTCAGGCTGGAGGCCCATGAGGAGACCGGATAGTTCCGGAGGTCTGGCGATCCGCGTAGTCATTCGACCTCTACAAACGTGAGCTTTAGGCAGAAAACTGTGAATCTGTCTTCTAATCAGAACGATATTAGTACATACGTTTGGACTATCGTGTCGGCCGGCTCTACGGTGAGGGACATCGAATAGTGGCCCGAACAGGATGTGCAGGTCGTGAATGCCACCCAACCGTGCCCACGAAAGGTGGTTTGAACCCACCCGGTTTCCGATGAAGTCGACCCGGTTGGGTGGACCGAACCGCACATCGGAGTGAACCCCATGGCTACCAAGAGGCGACCAACTCGTATGACGGCGGTGGTGCTCCGAGGTCATGGCGGCATCGACCAACTCGAATACGTGACCGACTTCCCGCGTCCCGTCCCGGATCGGGATGAGGTGCTGGTCGAAGTCGCCGCGTGCGGTCTGAACAACACTGATGTAAACACTCGGACCGGTTGGTACTCGAAGTCGGTGAGTTCAGCCACCGGAGAGGAGGTAACCACCTCCGATGCGGACGGCTCGTGGACCGGCGGGATCGGGTTCCCTCTCGTCCAAGGCGCTGATCCGGTCGGCCGAGTCGTACAGTCGGGAGCAGCCGTCGACCCGGATCTTCTCGGGAGGCGGGTGATGATCGACCCGTGGGTGCGAGATCCCGGCGGTGACCTCAAACGCGCCGGATACCTGGGTTCTGAACGGCACGGGGGATATGCGGAGTACGTGGCCGTCCCGTCCGCCAATGCACATCCCATCGAGAGCCGCCTGACCGATGTCGAACTCGCCTCGTTCGCCTGTTCATACTCAACCGCCGAGCACATGATCGAGAGGGCCGGGGTCAAGGAAGGGGACCGGGTGGTCATCACAGGCGCGTCGGGCGGGGTGGGCGCCGCCCTGATCCAACTGGCCCGGCGGCGGGATGCGACAACGGTCGCCATCTCGTCGAGCGCCAAGATCGAATCGGTTCGACGTCTCACCGGAGCGCACCATGTGATCGACCGGCGCTCGAACCGGATAGCCGAGCGGATTCGCAAGATTGTCGGCGAGGTGGACGTCGTGGCCGATGTCGTCGGCGGTCCCCTATTCGCCGACCTCTTCGACACCATCCGGAGGGGTGGGCACTACACGATCGCCGGCGCCGTCGCCGGACCGAAAGTGGAGCTCGACCTGCGCACCCTTTACCTCCGGGATATCACTATGCACGGCTGCACCGTGACCACACCACACGTCTTCGCCAATCTGGTCCGCTACATCGAAACCGGTCGGATCAAGCCCTTAGTCGCTGCCGTGTACCCACTCGAGCGGCTCCGCGCGGCGCAGGAAGCCTTCCTCCGGAAGGAGCATGTGGGCGCCATCGTGATCAAGGTTAAAAGCGCCGATCACACGTAAGGATACGCACGGCGCCGATGTGGTGGGTTGGTAGTCCCCGAAGTTCGGTCTCCGGGTGCATCTAGAAGTGGTGGACCCATTAGGAGAGTGCTGAGAAACCCCGCACAAAGGGATTCACCCGCTAACCCGCAACTCTCTGAACAGGCGGTTTGCCGACCACTTAACCCCGTAAGACTCGTTTTTGGGACCCTTCTAGAACGCCCGATTCGTCTCCTTCAAGGACTTGGAACCAAGCCACACGGCGACCACCGTCGCCATAGTCGCCAATACGACAACCCCTCCCCGGAAGCTTCCGCTCCGGTCTATCCATAGACCGGCGATGGTGACGCCCAGTGTCGCGAACCAGGCCCCGGCTACCAGCCCCAACGACACGGTACGCGGAGCGAGTTCACGGGGAAGACCCCGGTGAGCTAGCAATCCCAAGAGTCCCCAGAGTGGATAGTTGAGCACGGCAAACCCGGCCGAGGCGACTAACAGCCCCTGGTACGACCAGGTGAATGCGAGCACCATGAGGCAGAGGGCGTAGGTTAGAACCATCAGCGAGATGACCCCCAGCGGGGCTTTGCGGTCAGCCAGGGCGCCCAGAGGTAGACCCAGTATCAGACCGACCGCCGAAGCCAACCACCAAGGAAACCCCGCCGCCAGGGGACTCACCATGAGTTCGTCCACCGCTATTTCCGACAGGTAACTAGCAAAGGTGAACCCACCGATTCCGGCAAACATGCTCAGCACGATGACGACCCTCCCGGTCGGGACCGACCAGATCCGCCTCCATACGGGAACCTGCCCGACCACTCGTACCGGGCGGTCCGGGCGATCGATCGGATTCCGGAGAACCAGGTAGGTGGCGGCCAAAGTTAGGAGGGAGACGCTACCGGCAATGACAAATGCCCACCTCCATTCATCGGCGTCGGCGAACACCTGGACGAACATCCCATTCACCCCGCTTCCGATACCCGCCCCCACCGAGGACATCGAGAGGACCCGGCCATGCGAGGAAGGCCGGACAACCTGGCCGACTAGATGAACCGTCGCCGACCAGCTGATAGGCGAGGCTAGGCCGACCGCTACCACGGATAGGGCCAGCATGCCCGGCGACCCGGCTCGCGACACCGCCAGGAAGCCCGCCGCGCAGACCGCTAGGCAAGCGGCCAGCAAACCGCGAGGAGGCACCCGGTCCAGTATTGCTATCCCCACCAGCGCACCCAAGCCATAGGACAGGAGCCCGGTGGCTACCGCTAGACCGAGAACCCCGTAACCCGCTTCGAAGGACTCGGCGATGCGGGGCAGCATGGCCGGTACCAGGCTGTTCCCGAAGCCGTGGGTAACCAGAATCGCCATCCCGAACAGCGGGGCGGTCGCTATCGCCCTCCGGTAACGGTCGGTGGTCGGCGGCGTGGGGGGTGAACCACCCTGGCGCCACTTCAACGCGCCGAGCTATCTTCGTCGCGTTTACGCGCCCTCCGTAGTACCTGATCGATGGGGGTAACCGCCATGTCTCCGAGTTGCTGGACGTATTCGTAGCCGAAGCGACCCTTGATACAGAGGTGGCCCGAGGTTACTGAGTGGTCCATCGGAGAGGTCACCTTGACGATCCGGTTGTCCTGAACGTGCAACTCCAGGTTGCAACCGACCCCGCAGTAGGAACAGACAGTGCGGGTGACCGTCTGGCGATCATCATCCCAGAGCCCGGCCTTCCGCAACTCGAACTCGCTACGAAACATGAGCGCTCCGGTCGGGCACACCCCGATGCAGTTCCCGCAGAATACGCACGCCGAGTCGGTAAGGCCGACGTTGTACTCGGTGGAGATCCGGGCGTCGAATCCCCGGCCCGCGACGGCGATGGCAAAAGTGTTCTGGGCATCTTCACCACATGCCTCAACGCACTTGTAACACAGGATGCAGCGGGAGTAGTCACGGATGTACAGTTCGTTGTCGACTTTGACCGGCTGGCTCACCGTCTCAGCAGCTGCCCCGTCACCGATGTGGTGATGGCCGACGACCCGCTCATCCCTATCACCGTCGGGCGGCGCCGGAGTACCGAAGCGGTCCGGATCACATCCGTACTCCTCCATCCATCTTTCGGTCTGGTCATCCACCAACCCCATATCTACCGAGGAGGCCAGGAACTCGTAGACCAGCTTGCGGGAGTGGCGTACCCGGTCGGAGACGGTCGATACCACCATCCCCGGCTCAGCGGCCCGGCTACAGGAAGGCACGAGGGTCCGGCTCCCCTGCACCTCCACCACGCACACCCGGCATACGTTGACCGGGGTGAGGTTGTCGAGGTAGCACAGGGTGGGCTGATCGTTCCCCATCGCCCGGCAGGCGTCGAGAATGGTGGACCCGGCCGGGATCGCAACCTCGGAACCATCGATCGTGAGGGAAACCTCAGCCATTGTCACCTCCCAGCAAACCCAGATCGGCAGCCGACCGGATAGCGGTGGATGCGGTGTGGCCGAGGCCGCATATCGAAGCGTCCATCATCACTCTGGCCAGGTCGTTGAACAACTCCTCCTCGAATGGGCCCCCACAAAGGTGACGGGACAGCAGTTCCTCCTGACGAACGGTACCTACCCGGCACGGCACGCACTGTCCACATGACTCGTCCCGGAAGAAACGGGCGATGCGGCGAGCAGTGGCGCGGAAGTCGGTGGCGTCGTCAAACACCATCACCACTCCCGAACCGAGCGTCGCATCGCTCGCCTGGGCGTCCTCGAAGGTCAACGGCATGTCGAGGTGCTCCTCCCCTACGAAGATCCCCGCCGCTCCGCCCAGCATCACCGCCCCGAGCCGTCCCGTTCCGGTAATTCCACCGGCAAGTTGGACGAGGTTGTGGAGAGTCTCCCCGAACTCCACCTCGTACACTCCCGGCGCCGCGACGTCTCCGGAGAGGCAGAACAGTTTCGGACCGCTGGACTGTTCGGTACCGATCTTCGAGTACGCATCCCCACCACCGAGGATGATCTCGGGCACGTTGACCAGCGTCTCGACGTTGTTTATGACCGTGGGACACCCGAAAAGACCATGCTGGGTAGGGAAGGGAGGTTTGTTGCGCGGCTCACCCCGCTTCCCCTCGATGGAGTTCATCAAAGCGGTCTCCTCACCGCATATATATGCGCCGCCGCCCCGCCTGATCTCGATCTCAAAACTTCGGCCACAACCCGCTACGTCCTTGCCGAGCAACCCCGCGCCGCGAGCCGCGTCGATTGCGTGCTCCAGTCGGGCTACCGACCGCGGGTACTCCGCACGGATATACAGGTAACCCAACTCGGCGCCGATCGTCAGCCCGGCAATGGTCATCGATTCGACGAGCGCGAACGGGTCACCCTCCATCAGGACCCGGTCCTTGAAGGTGCCGGGTTCGGACTCGTCGGCGTTACATATGAGGTAACGGGGCGTGACCCCGGAACGGGCCACCGCATCCCACTTGATGCCCATCGGAAAGGCAGCACCGCCCCGCCCCCTCAGGTTGGATGCCTTGATCTCGGCGATGACCCGGTCCGCGCCCATGTCGATGGTCTTGGTCAGGGCCCGGTAGCCTCCCGACGCCCGGTATTCGTCCAGCGACAGCGGATCGACTACTCCCACCCGCTTGAGCAGCCGCAAAGACGTATCTCCTACTTGAGGTACCGAGACCTCCGCACCCTCTACCTCGGCGCCTTCGAGGCAAGCGCGGACCCTGCCGGGCGTAGCGTCGACCACAACACAATGTTGCTCACCCGCCCGCTGGAAGAACACCGCCGGGCCGCGGTCACACTGACCCAGGCAGGGGCTCGGATGGACATCGGGTCGGTCGGCAAGATCATGGAGGATCCGTTCTCCCCCGAGTTTCCGGCAGGCCACATCATCGCACACATGCGCTACCCGGGGAGGACGCTCCTCCAGAGCAAGCAGGGCGTAGAACCCGGCCACCCCGTAAGCTTCGGCCGGAGGTACTCCCAACCGCTCGCACACGTAGTTGAGCGCGCCCTTGCTTATCCAACCGATTCGATCCTGTACGGCATGGAGGGCCGGTAGGAGCAAGCGTCGCATACGAGCCGAATGGTGATAACCGCCCACCGCTACCCGGCCGTCTAGCGAGCGGTCCGGCTCACCCTTCCAGGACGAAGCGGGCGGACCCAGCAGACAGTCCACCGCGTCTCGCTCGTCGCCCGTAGGCGCTTCCGGCATCAACCGCAGGTCGATGGCAGCCTCCTTGGAATGTCTTGAACCAGTCTCTCCGACTCAAACATGAGCAACTGGAAGACCGAAGCAGCGGTTAGCCGGTCAACCATAGATCAGGTCCAATATAGAGCACCCGTAACCCTCCCCGGCGACGCCCGTGCTCTCCCGTGGGAGTCCCCCATCAGGAAAGGACCATCACTAGATCGGCCATCACTACACGACGGCTTCTATCCGGACCGCGGTGGCCTTGAACTCTGCGGTTCCAGACTTCGGATCCCACGCGTCGATGGTGAGCACGTTCACATCCGCCTCGTCCGGGTTATGGACGGACATGAAGGCCAACCCCTGCCGCAGTGATGGTTCGAAGAACACCGGAACGTCGAGGTTCCCACGCCGGGAGGTGACCTTCACCACCTCACCATCGGTAAGCCCGAGTGCGGCCCCATCTTCCGGCGCAATCTCGATAGCGGCACCCACCCGGAGCGGGGATCGGTAGCCGCTCGACTGGACCCCTGTGTTGTAGGAATCCAGGCGCCGACCGGTGGTCAGACGGATCGGGTATTCCGAGGTCAGCTCATCGACCGGCGGCGTCCAGGGTGTTGGTATGAAGGGCACCTGCTCCCGGCTGATCGGATCATCCCAGAGGCCCCCATGCAGGAACTGCGTTCCCGGGTGGTCTTCATCGGGGCAAGGCCATGGAATACCACCTGCCTCATCAAGACGGTGGTACGACATCCCACCGTGCAAAGGTGACAGGCTCCGAAGTTCATCCCATAACTCCTCGGCGGTGGGATAACCCCACCCGTAGCCCATCCGTTCGGCGATAGCGGAGAGAATATCCAGATCGTCCCATGCCTCCCCCGGAGGATCAAGCGCCTTGCGGACCCTCTGAACCCGCCGTTCGGAGGAGGTGACGGTGCCATCCGACTCGGCCCAACCGGCCGCCGCCGGGAGCACCACATCCGCCAGGGCGGCGGTGCGGGTCATGAACATGTCCTGAACCAGCATGAAGTCCAGACCCGACAGGATCTCCCTCACATGATCCGAACGGGCCTCGGACTGGGCGGGGTTCTCCCCCAACACGTACAGGGCGGTGATCTCTCCCCGCTCCATGGCCTCAAGCATCAGGGAAAGGTGCTTGCCCTTGCGGTCCGGTACCCGGCGACCCCACCGCGCTTCGAACTTGCCCCTGGCGACCGGATCTTCCACATCCTGGAAACCCGGAAGCTTGTTGGGTAGCGCCCCCATGTCTCCGCCGCCCTGGACGTTGTTCTGGCCACGGATGGGAACGAGACCGGAACCGTAGCGACCGACGTGGCCGGTCAGCAAGGCAAGGTTGATAAGCGCCAGCACGTTATCCGTGGCATTGTGGTGTTCGGTGATACCGAGCGTCCAGCAGATCTGCGCCCGCTCCGCGGTCGCATAATCATGCGCCATCCTCCGGATAACCTCAGCGGGAACACCGGTCACCTCGGCGCCCCGCTCCAGGGTCCAGGACTCGACCGCGGTCGCGTAGCCCTCAAAGCCCACCGTCGCATGTTCGACGAAGCCCCGGTTATGCAAACCGGACGCGATGACTTCCCGCCCCACCGTGTTGGCCAGAGCGATGTCGGCGCCCACATCGATACCCAGCCAGACATCCGCCCACATAGCGGAAGTGGTACGGCGAGGATCTATCGTGTACATGGTCGCGCCGTTACGGATCCCTTTCATAAGGTGATGGAAGAAGATCGGGTGCGCTTCCCGGGCGTTGGAGCCCCACAGGAGAATTACATCGGTGGTCTCGATCTCTTCATACGAACAGGTACCGCCCCCTAGCCCGAAAACTGCCGCCAGACCGGCGACGGAAGGGGCGTGTCAGGTTCGGTTGCAGGAATCGATATTGTTGGAACCCATAGCCAAGCGGGCGAACTTCTGAGCCAGGAAATTGGTCTCGTTCGTCGCTTTGGAACACGAGAACATCCCGAAAGAGTTGGCGCGGTGAGCGGAAAGCCCTGCCGCAGCCACGTCGAGGGCCTCGTCCCAGGAAGTCGGCGCCAACTTGCCGTTGCGCCGCACGTATGGCGTGGTGAGGCGGGGTTGTATCCTCTTCGGCATTAGATCACTTCCTTTCCCAGCTCTCGGAGGAGCGTCCACTCTCCGCCGCCCTGTGGTGGGGGTGGGCGGGCTGATCCGACCGGGGACGGCTCACCCTGAACTCATCCCGGTGGGATCCCACATTCACAGCTCAGAATAGGCCAACTATCTTGCCTTGTTCGTCGATATCGACGTTCATGAAAGCAGGGCGAGAACCCAGTCCCGGCATGGTGTTGATCGATCCGAGGATCGGTACCAGGAAACCGGCCCCGACCGAGGAGCGAACCTCTCGTACCGGAATCCGGAAACCGGTGGGGCGACCTTTTAGCTGTGGATCATGAGACAGCGAGAGCGGCGTTTTGGCCATGCAGACCGGAAGATGCCCGAAACCGTCCCGCTCGTAGCCGGCGATATCCCGCTCGGCCTGTATGGAGTAGTCCACACCGTCCGCGCCGTACAACTCGGAGGCGATTGTCTCGATCTTGGCCTTGACCGATTGCTCGACGGGGTAGAGAAGCCGGAAGTCGTTGGGCTCCTCGCAAGCCTCTATCACCGCTCGCGCCAACTCCACCGCCCCGGCCCCTCCGTCGGCCCAATGAGTGGAGGTGGCTACATGGGAGGCGCCGGCTTCGGCGGCGGCCTGCCTTACGGCCTCGATTTCGGCTCTTGTGTCAGTCGGGAACGCGTTCACCACCACCACCGGCTGCATCCCGAAGCGGCGAACCCCTTCGATATGAGCTACCAGGTTGATGAGCCCGGCCTCCAGCAGGGGCAGGTTTTCGCCCGTATATGCTTCGTCGAGCGGTCGACCGGGTACCACCTTCGGACCGCCCCCGTGGGTCTTGAGCGCCCGGATGGTGGCCACCAGCACCACCGCGTCGGGAACCAGGCCCGACACGCGGCACTTGATGTTCATGAACTTCTCCATGCCCATATCCGAGCCGAATCCGGATTCGGTGATCACGTAATCACCTAAGTGAAGAGCCACCCGGTCGGCCAAGATGGATGAGTTGCCATGGGCGATGTTGGCGAAGGGGCCGGCATGAACGAACGCTGCCTGGCCCTCCAGCGTCTGCATGAGATTCGGGTGGAGGGTGTCGCGCATCAGCACCGTAACCGCTCCGGCCACACTCAGATCCTCCAGGGTGATCGGCTTGCCGTCATTGGCGTTCCCCACCACCACGCGCGAGCAACGGCGACGCAGGTTCTGGAGAGCCGACGCGTAGTCGTCACCGTCGGTCAATGCCAGAATAGCCATCAACTCGGAGGCGACCGTTATGTCGTAACCGGTCTCCCGAGGCCGCCCGTCGATGCGGCTACCCAACCCGACGATCACGTTCCGCAACGCCCGATCGTTGACATCGACCACCCGACGCCACCGGGTGCGGTAGACATCTATGCCGAGCCGTTCGAGACCGACCGCCCCGAGTTGCGCGTCGCTCATCCGCCGCTCGTGATACCAGCGGGCGTCAAGAGCCGCCGCTGCTAGGTTGTGGGCCACGCTCAGGGCGTGCATATCCCCGGTGAGGTGCAGGTTGAACTCGTCCATGGGGATGACCTGGCTATATCCTCCTCCGGCGGCGCCCCCCTTGATCCCGAAAGTAGGGCCCATCGAGGGCTGGCGGATCGTGGCGATGGCCTTCTTGCCGAGCCTCCCGAGACCCTGCACCAGCCCGATAGCGGTGGTTGTCTTGCCCTCGCCCAACGGGGTGGGCGTGACCGCGGTGACATCGACGTATTTACCGGTAGGTCTTGTCCCGATCCGCTTGAGGATGTCCAGATGGACCTTTGCCTTCGTGGAACCGTAGGGAATCAGTTCCTCACCCCGAATGCCGATCGACCGAGCAATCTCGGTAATCGGCTTAGGGGTTGCCGCCTGGGCGATCTCGAGGTCCGAACGGTATCTGCTGGTCGAAGGCATGGACTCTCCAGAAAAGTAAGGGATTCAAGCTTATCCTACCCGCCTCGGTGCTACGATGCGGTACGGTTCCGTATCGTGGTACAGGCTATGGGGTTCTGGTCGGTAGACTTTTGGTAGCGGTTCGAACCTTCGGCTATGGGGAGGAGAATGGTGGCGGAGGCAGGGCGTGAGTTGATACGCCTGGAAGGCGTTTACAAGATCTTCGGTCCCCAGCCACACGGTCGGGCCTTCGACTTGGCGAAAGCCGGGGTGAGCAAGGACGACGTCCAACGCCAGTCGGGTCATGTGATCGGTATCCGGGACGTGAACTTCTCCGTTTCCCAGGGTGAGATATTCGTAGTTATGGGCCTTTCGGGGTCGGGCAAGTCCACCGCTCTCCCCACGGTCAAGGGAGGTAGACCTAAATGAGATTCCTACGCAACTTCCGCCATGCACCTCGCCCGTCCCTCTTAACAGGAAGCAATCCAAACGCTCTACAGCCCTCAACATGGACTCATACGGTACTCGCCCTTTGCTTGGTAGTCGGCCTCTTCCCTTTGGACTTCCCACTAGCAGGTGCGCAATCCTCCTCAAGCGATGACACGCTTACTCTGCCAGTCCAAACCACAACCACCTACGACTCCTGCCCCTCCACACAACCCGGCGGATACAAACTAACCAGAGAACGCAACAAAAGATGCCACTACAGCAAAACCACCCCAACTACAAGACCAGCCCAAACCACAACCACCTACGACTCCTGCCCCTCCACACAACCCGGCGGATACAAACTAACCAGAGAACGCAACAAAAGATGCCACTACAGCAAAACCACCCCAACTACAAGACCAGCCCAAACCACAACCACCTACGACTCCTGCCCCTCCACACAACCCGGCGGATACAAACTAACCAGAGAACGCAACAAAAGATGCCACTACAGCAAAACCACCCCAACTACAAGACCAGCCCAAACCACAACCACCTACGACTCCTGCCCCTCCACACAACCCGGCGGATACAAACTAACCAGAGAACGCAACAAAAGATGCCACTACAGCCGGGTCTTGACTACTACCCGAACCGCCCAATACGTCCCTCAATTCAATAGTTACAGATGCCCAGGAGCACCCTCCGGCTACACATACAAGAACCGAACCGGCACCACCTGCAACTACACCAAAACCACCACCACAAGCAGTCCACAACCCAAAACCACAAGCTACACATGCCCAGGAACACCCTCCGGCTACACATACAAGAACCGAACCGGCACCACCTGCAACTACACCAAAACCACCACCACAAGCAGTCCACAACCCAAAACCACAAGCTACACATGCCCAGGAGCACCCTCCGGCTACACATACAAGAACCGAACCGGCACCACCTGCAACTACACCAAAACCACCACCACAAGCAGTCCACAACCCAAAACCACAAGCTACACATGCCCAGGAGCACCCTCCGGCTACACATACAAGAACCGAACCGGCACCACCTGCAACTACACCAAAACCACCACCACAAGCAGTCCACAACCCAAAACCACAAGCTACACATGCCCAGGAACACCCTCCGGCTACACATACAAGAACCGAACCGGCACCACCTGCAACTACACCAAAACCACACCAACAACCACCACACCAACGACCACGACCCCAACAACCACCACACCAACAACCACCACACCAACAACCACCACACCAACAACCACCACACCAACAACCACCACCACCGTTCCCGCTTCCTGCGTTGACTCTTCGAAGTGCCCTCCACCAGTTGACGATCTCCATGCTTGGGTCCTCGGTACATTTGCTAACGACAACAGGCGAGTAAGCATCGGCTGGAAGCATCCTTCAGATGGCAACACGAAGGGCAGCAGCCCCACCAGTTACATCGTGCGAGTCAGATGGCCATCACGAAGCGACAATAATTGGCAGCAGGTTACCGAACTAGAGAGTACCGCACCCCCTTCAGCCCATAGGTTCCATTACGAACGCTACGAATACGGACTCAGTAAAGATCAAGACGGTCAAACCATCCAGTTTTCTATCATTTCCAAAAACGAGAGCGGTGAATCCCCACCATCACAGCCGATCAGCTTAGTAGTCAGAAACGAAACGTTCCACGTCTGTCACCCACCCTCAGGATGTTCAAAACCCATGGTGACCTACATAGGAATACCAGAGGTCGCGGCCATAGCCTACAACAAAGCAGCCGCTGTGGCATATACGGAACTTGGCTGCGATCTGAATCCGGAAGATTTGGCTTCCATAGGCTGGCAAGCCTCTAGACACGGTGATGGACATATCAACGGTGTAGGCGGTACTGCCTCGCCACCAATCGTCTTAGACTCCGGTAAACGGCAGGGTCCCCTAGCCATAACCTCTTCAATATGGGACGCGTGGGCATCAGATGGCAATGGCGATGGCAAGAAGGACCGACAAAATATTTACGATGCAGCAAAGACTATGGCATTGTACCTTTGTAATGGTAGCGCGACTACCGTCAGAACCCTTGCGGAGTTCCAGGACGCACTCGCAGGCTATCAATCAAACGAAGCTCAAGACATACGTAATACTGCTCTGCGATATCGACTGCTCTTGTCTATGTATACTCCCTATAATGGTTCCTCCACTACATCGGTTCTCTATGAAGCCATCACTCGGCACGATCGCTTTTCAGTCACAAGGGAGAGTCAAATATCCACTACAAAAACCAAGGCCCTTGATGAACGAATCGTACGTATCACGTGGGGGTTATTGAACTACGCACAATCGTACATGCTATCCGACATAGGACTTCATTTCGATACGTTCGATGGCGAAGAGCATTCTCAGTGTATAGGTGACCGAAGGCTCACGCTAAAAGATCCAGATTGCCGAGAGTCCCATCATTGGCAACACCGAGCCGTTGACCTTGTGCAGGTTGGCGATACCGCCAGTCGAAACAACCTTGATGCCAGAGAACTTGTCGCCGCTCTCGCTTCCCTCGATACCTCCAACACCTATCGTCCGATAGAGGTAGGTTCTGCGTGGAATACCAAAACACTCGCCTACTTTGATGGGCTCAACAGCAGCGGCTTCTTTACGAACACCGACCACCTAGGTCATGTTCATTTCGCCGTCTGTGGTACGCGGCGATGGAAAGGTTCCACTAGGAACGATTGCCCCACAACCACCACACCAACAACAACCACCACACCAACAACAACCACCACACCAACAACAACCACCACACCAACAACAACCACCACACCAACAACAACCACCACACCAACAACAACCACCACACCAACAACAACCACCACACCAACAACAACCACCACCACGGCACCAGGACTGACCCTATCCGTGTCCGACGCTACCGCCACCGAAGGTGAAACCATGGTGTTCACGGTTTTGTTGAACACCGAACCCCTCGGCACGATGGTGGTCGTCAACTACCAAACCCGCAACGTAACCGCCGAATCCGGTAGCGACTACATCGCACCAAGCGGAACATTCATCTTCGGTCCCTTTGACACCTTCAAAACCGTAAAAGTGTACATCCGCGACGACAACAAAGCCGAAGGAACCGAAACCTTCCAACTCACTATCTCACAACCCAGCGGCGCCACCATCAAGAAACCCATCGGCATTGGAACCATTACCGACAAATGAATCGACCCCACGGTACCTTTCCAGAGACTGTTCGGGCTTCGTCGGGACGCTGCGTAAATGGGTTCGGCGAGTTCAGACGGATCAAGGCCTGCGGGGCCTGGTTTGACCACGGATCAGTTGACTGAGTTAACGGAGCGGCGGCGGGAGTGTCGTTAGTTGTGGCGGGCGAAAGGTGACCTTGGGTTTGGTCGTCTGTGGAGGACGCAGACGACCGCGTTCCTGGATGAGCACGCCAGGAGGTTCGGGGGTCGAGCCGGTCTGCGTTGGGTTGCCGATCACACGGTCCAATTACGCCGGGAACAGGGACCGGACCGTGTTCGGCCCGGTCCCGACGTCATGCGGAGTTACGAACCTGTGATACGCCGTGGTTGGGAGTCGAACTTCGAGGTATTAGATCGCAGCTTTGTGGCAAGGGCCCGAACCGCTTATGGCTAGCCGACTTGGAGCGCCACGAGGCGCTTACCAATAGTGCGGTGGTGGGAGGCCACCGCCTCGTGTTTGTCGCATCGGACATGTTGAAGCTGAGGGCAGCCTGAACCTCGGGAACGGGGGGTTTAGGTGGACAGCAGCCTTGACAACGACGGAACGGACCAGTACTGCCAGATGGCCCGGGTCCGGCTAGCGAGACAGAAAGGTAAACGTGAGGAACCAGCGTCTGAAAAGCTTCTCAAGAGACCCAGCGGCTCGAACCTGGCGGATCGGGGCCGCGTGGCGTGCCCCAGCGGTGGTACCGATCGGCTTCGAACCGTAGGATGGCAACTATTGTCGGTGTCGGTCATGAACGCGTGGTACAACCAGTCGGGGAACAGCGCGGCTTGGGAACCAACGAGACGGTGCGGCGTACCACCAAACGAAGGCGTCGTCGCTCCGACCGGTTCTCGGGGTATTGCTGGTCTTCCCATACCCCATTACCTCCCAACCAATAGGGACTCGGAAAAACCCGGAGCCGTTCAAACAACCAATCCGCCCTAGCTTTTATCCTACCCGCCTCGGTGCTACGATGCGGTACGGTTCCGTATCGTGGTACAGCCTAGAGATTTCGGGTCGGTAGACTTTGGTAGCGGTTCGGACTTTCGGCTATGGGGAGGAGAATGGTGGCGGAGGCAGGTCATGAATTGATACGCCTGGAAGGCGTTTACAAGATCTTCGGTCCCCAACCACACGGTCGGGCCTTCGACTTGGCGAAAGCCGGGGTGAGCAAGGACGACGTACAACGCCAGTCGGGTCATGTGATCGGTATCCGAGACGTGAACTTCTCCGTGTCCCAGGGTGAGATATTCGTAGTCATGGGCCTTTCGGGGTCGGGCAAGTCCACCGCTCTCCGCACCGTTAACAAACTGTTCGATGCTACTTCCGGCCACGTTTGGGTAGACGGAACCGATGTACAAGACCTCAATGGCGCCGAACTTCAGTCGTTTCGCCGTGAGAAAATGGGAATGGTGTTCCAGCATTTCGCCCTGTTTCCGCACCGCAACGTGATCGACAACGTCGGATACGGACTCAAGGTGCAGGGAGTTGACAAGGAGGAACGCGACCAAGCCTCCCTTAAGGCCCTATCCCTCGTCGGCCTCCATCCCTACGCCCGCAACCTGCCTCGAGAACTGTCGGGAGGAATGCAGCAGCGGGTAGGCCTGGCTAGAGCGCTGGCGTCGGACCCCGACATCCTGCTCATGGACGAGGCTTTCTCCGCTCTCGACCCGCTTATCCGCCGCCAGATGCAGGACGAGTTGATCGACATCCAGAACGAAGTACAGAAGACGATCCTGTTTATTACCCACGACCTCAACGAAGCCCTACGCATCGGAGATCGGGTATGCATCATGCGCGACGGGGCAGTGGTCCAGATCGGCGCCCCGGATGAGATCCTCACCGAGCCCGCCACCGCCTACGTCGCCGAGTTCGTCCAGGATGTGGACCAAGGCCGCGTCATCGAGTGCCGAGAAGTCATGTTGCCTCCGAGGCCGGTCGATCCTGATATGTCGTTAGCCGAAGCCCTAGACAGCATCGGCGACCGGGCCGGGGCTTTCGCCTGCGACCGGGGAGGACGGCCCACGGGTTTGCTCACCATCGCCGACTGCGTACGGGTGGCGGGCATGGGCTCGGTCAACATGTCGGTCGCTCTCCGCACCGACTTCGACACGACCACTCCCGACACCACCCTCAACGACGTATACGCAGCAGCCGGGCGGGGATTACCCATCGCCGTTGTCGACAACAACGGCAAACTCGTTGGAAACCTCGATCCCCGCCTCATAATGGAGGAAATGGGAAGGGTCGAACAGCTTATCGACGGCTTCGAACGACAAACCTATCTATGACGTTTATCGTCCACTCCGCAACTTTCCTCGCCCAAGGCGCTTCCGGCGACGAAACGATCCCGTTCTGGGACAACCGCGTTCTGGATGCGTGGGAGATCCCTTTCGGGTCCTGGATGAACGAGATAATCAACTGGGTCATCGAAAACTTGGGAACCCTGTTCGACATCATCGAGTGGCCGTTCTCGCTCCTGTTCCGCAACTTCGTGGACGGACCCGAATACCACCCGTGGTGGGAGCTCACGGACATGTCCTGGGTGCTGGTGTGCGGAGGGGTGCTAGTGGTGGGAATGATCACCCGCAACCTGCGGGTGGGATTGGGTCTAGCCCTGTTGCTAGCCATATGCGGACTGCTGGGCAACGAGTTCTGGGAGGAAACCACCACCACCATCGGGCTGATCGTGGTCTCGGTGGTGATCTGCGCATTATTCGGGATTCCCCTGGGGATTCTGTGCGGTCGCTTCGACGGCGTGTGGAAAGTGGTGCGCCCCGCCCTCGACGCCATGCAGGTCGTCCACGCCTTCGTCTACCTGATCCCCTTCATCTTCCTCTTCGGCCTCGGACCCGAACCGGCCACGATAGTGACGATGGTGTTCGCAGTTCCTGCACTGATCCGGCTGACCAACCTGGGGATACGCCAAGTGCCCGCCGACGTGATCGAAGCGTCACGCGCCTACGGCGCCTCGGAGTTGCGAGTGCTTATCGACGTCCAGATACCGCTGGCCCGCACCGCAATCATGACCGGCCTCAACCAAACCCTCCTCCTCGCCATCTCGATGATCGGTATCGCCGCAATCATGGGTGCCAGCGGGCTGGGCCTGCTGGTGTACAGGGCAGTTCTGAACCTCGACACTCCACTATCGACCTCCGCCGGGCTCGCTCTGTTCATCGTGGCGGTGGTCTTGGACCGCCTCACCCAAACCGAGGCGGGAGAGAGTACGAACCTGTTCGCCCGCATCCGCGCGGCTTGGACGCACCTGCGGGATCCGGAGGCATTGCTGGAGGGGATCCCCGGCAAGGATGTGGCCACCGATGCAGAGGACATAGCCACCGATACGGACACGGAAGGAACCCCGGCGCCGGTGGGGACCGCGGAGCGAACGGGGGGACTTGTCGGCCTTGGCGCGTCCGTGCTGGCGCTGGTCTCGGTATTCCTACCGTGGGGACACGACTCTGGCCACGTCTCGGCGTACGGACGGGCGGCCGACTTGGACCTGGGCGGGTTGAGCTTCAACGGCTTGGACGCCGAGGGGGGTAGTTTCTTCGGGCTCGCCGTGCTCGCCGCCAGCGTGGTGATTCTGGGCTCGGCGCTGACCACGCTCACCAGACCGGGTAGGATGGCCCGCTGGTTCGGCGCCGACGGCGCCCTGATATCCGCCGTCGGCCTGCTGGCGTCGGCAATCGGCTACCTGTGGATCGATTCGCCGGCTGACGTCGCGTCCTACAGTCACGGCATCGGTGCCTGGGTGGCTCTGGGTAGCGGGATCATCGCCGTTGCCGGGACCGTCGTATGGATCCGAAACGCCCCTTACAGTCCGCTGCGTCCACTGAGATCCACCGTGTCCATCACTCGCATCCTCATCGCGACGGGGATTGTCGGGATCCTGGTAGTGGCCGGGTTGTCGTCTTGGTCGGTCGACAAACGGGTGGCGGTGATCATCACGGCCGAATTGCAGGCCGAGATCGACCGCCTGGAACAAGAAGCAAGGGAAGATCCCTCCAAAGCTGCGGAGAACGCCACCCAAATCGCCGCAGTGTCCGCCAGAGCGCAAGAAAGGAATCCGGTGCGTACCGACGGCTTCGCCGGGGCGGGGCCCGGCCTCGGATACCTGACTTTGTGGCTGGGCGTCGGCGGTCTTCTGCTCACCCTACCCGCAGCCGGGCTGTTCGGCAGAGACGAGCGACTGCGCTGGAGGTGGAGTGTGGCGGTCGCTGCCCTCGGGGTAGGTGTGATGCTGGTGTCGGCCGGATGGATCGCGTCGCTCGTTCGGGTCTCCGACTCCGAATTCGTCAGCGGGCCTGGCTCGTTCCTGTGCCTGCTGGCCGGGTTCTTGCTCTTCGCATCCTCGCGCGGTGTACTGAGGGAGTTCCGGAGGGCGACGGTATACGACGGGGAACATGATTCTGATCGACCAAGCCTCACACCTCTGCCGAAGACCGGCGTCGACGAGTTGGTTGCCCGATGACTCGATAACTGAGTCCGCGTGCCAGGCAGACGGGGATAACATCCAGAAACCGGGGGGAACGAAAGGAGGTCCAGAATGACTAGAACGAGAAGAGCGTTAGCGCTGATTGCGGTATTCGCATTGCTGGCTGTGGCGTGCGGGGACGACGAACCGGAGGCTCCTACAGAGACACAGCCTCCGGCCACTGTCATCGACACCGCGGCCCAAGAGGCCGCCCAGGCCGCGCTGGCCGAAGCCGAAGCCGAGCTCGAGGCCGCCCAGGCCGCGCTGGCTGAAGCCGAAGCGTCCGCTGCGGAGGGTGGCGAAGAAGCTCAAATGGCACTCGAAGAGGCTCAGAAAGCTGCGGAGGAAGCTCAAACGGGGCTGGAGGAAGCTCAGAAGACCGCGGAAGAGGCCCTGAAGTCCGCTGAAGAGGCTCAGATGGCACTGGAAGAGGCTGCCATGGGCCCCGGGGCCGGGGTTTCGGTGACGATGGCGCGGGCTAACTGGTCGACGGGCTATATGCAGGCTGCTATCTATGCGGCGTTGCTGGCGGAGTTGGGTTATGAGGTGAGCGATCCCGCCGACTTGGAGTTGGCGCCGTCCAACGCCTACGTGTCGATGGCCACCGGTGAGTTCGACTTCTGGGCCAACTCGTGGCTCCCGAACCACGACCAGTTCCTGGCAGCCACGATGCCGGATGGTTCTTTGGTGAGTGACCATGTCACCCGCTTGGGCCGGGAGATGGCCAGATCCGGCGTGCAGGGGCTGATCACCAACAAGGCCTTCGCCGATCAGAACGGGGTTACCACTCTCGATGCTCTGCTAACCGATCCCGACCAGTTTGCGGTGTATGAGGCGGCTGACCCGTCGCCGGGCGACGGCGTGCTCCAGATATACGGCTGCCCGGAAGGATGGGGATGCCACGTCAACATCAACTCCTGGATCGAGAACGCCGGGTGGGACAACGTCGAGCAGTTCGACATCGGTGGCTACGAGGCCATGATCGCCGACGCTATCTCCAGGGACGAGAACGGGGAACCTTACCTGGTCTACACCTGGGCGCCCTCTCACTACGTCAGCGATCTGCGTCCCGGCGACAACGCGGTATGGGTCTCCATCCACGATGACCCGTCCATCTCGCCCACGCAGATAGAAGGCCCAACGTCTATCGGTGACCGGTGCACTACCGACCCGTGCCTGCTGGGCTGGGACGCTGCCGACATAGCGGTGATCTCCAACAACGACTTCCTGGCAGCCAACCCGGCCGCGGCCAGGCTGTTCGAGTTGGTCACCATCAACCCGGTCGATGTAGCCCTACAAAACGTCCGCATGCAGACCGGCGAAAACAGCGAGGACGACATCAAACGCCACGCCGCCGAATGGATCGCCGACAACCGCCCCACCGTCGACGTGTGGCTGGCGATAGCACGAGTGCCTGTTGACGAGACGCCTGGTTCGGGGGTTTCGGTGACGATGGCGCGGGCTAACTGGTCGACGGGCTATATGCAGGCTGCTATCTATGCGGCGTTGCTGGCGGAGTTGGGTTATGAGGTGAGCGATCCCGCCGACTTGGAGTTGGCGCCGTCCAACGCCTACGTGTCGATGGCCACCGGTGAGTTCGACTTCTGGGCCAACTCGTGGCTCCCGAACCACGACCAGTTCCTGGCAGCCACGATGCCGGATGGTTCTTTGGTGAGTGACCATGTCACCCGCTTGGGCCGGGAGATGGCCAGATCCGGCGTGCAGGGGCTGATCACCAACAAGGCCTTCGCCGATCAGAACGGGGTTACCACTCTCGATGCTCTGCTAACCGATCCCGACCAGTTTGCGGTGTATGAGGCGGCTGACCCGTCGCCGGGCGACGGCGTGCTCCAGATATACGGCTGCCCGGAAGGATGGGGATGCCACGTCAACATCAACTCCTGGATCGAGAACGCCGGGTGGGACAACGTCGAGCAGTTCGACATCGGTGGCTACGAGGCCATGATCGCCGACGCTATCTCCAGGGACGAGAACGGGGAACCTTACCTGGTCTACACCTGGGCGCCCTCTCACTACGTCAGCGATCTGCGTCCCGGCGACAACGCGGTATGGGTCTCCATCCACGATGACCCGTCCATCTCGCCCACGCAGATAGAAGGCCCAACGTCTATCGGTGACCGGTGCACTACCGACCCGTGCCTGCTGGGCTGGGACGCTGCCGACATAGCGGTGATCTCCAACAACGACTTCCTGGCAGCCAACCCGGCCGCGGCCAGGCTGTTCGAGTTGGTCACCATCAACCCGGTCGATGTAGCCCTACAAAACGTCCGCATGCAGACCGGCGAAAACAGCGAGGACGACATCAAACGCCACGCCGCCGAATGGATCGCCGACAACCGTGATCTCGCGGATTCGTGGCTCCGCGCAGCACGCTTGATCGGCTGACCGGACGAACACGACAACACATTAAGACGGAGGGGTGCCTGTGAAGGCACCCCTCCCTTCATTCCCCCATGCGGACGCATCATGTCTATCCGTCATGCACCCGCTTGCTTGGGTGATCTCAAGTCCCGACGTGGATCAAGGGGTCTTGCTGATAGGAGTTGCGTAGAGTGATTTGGAGGACGATCACACAGTCACAACCGTGTCCGATGTGCTACGATACGGCTCTGTGCCGTATCGTACACAGGCTGCTGCAGTTGGTTTATTCGTGTCTCCTAGTCGCTATCGGGTTCAACAGGAAGGCGCTTGCGCGGACATAGTTCCTGGGGGAGCGGCGCACCATCGGACACGGCTACAGGGAGGAGAACGGTGGCGAAGGCAGGTCATGAATTGATACGCCTGGAGGGCGTAGACAAGATCTTCGGTCCGCATCCGCATGGCCGGTCGTTCGATCTCGTCAGGGCCACGGTAAGCAAGGAACGAGGTGCTGCGCCAATCCGGCCATGTGATCCGAGTCCGGGATGTGAACTTCTCCGTGTCCCGCGGTGAGATATTCGTGGTGATGGGCCTCTCAGGATCAGGCAAATCCACCGCCCTTCGAACCGTGAACAACGTGAACAAACTGTTCGAGGCCACCGGCGGCCATGTGTGGGTTGACGGAACCGACGTGCAACCCTCCACGGCGCCGTACTCCAAGCCTTCCGCCGCCAGAAAATGGGCATGGTGTTCCAACACTTTGCTCTCTTCCCCCACCGCAACGTGATCGACAACGTCTGCTTCGGACTCAAAGTGCAGGGAGTCGACAAGGAAGAACGCGACCAAGCGGCCCTCAAGGCCCTGTCGCTGGTAGGTCTCCAACCCTACGCACGCAACCTGCCCCGGGAACTCTCGGGAGGAATGCAGCAACTGGTCGGCCTAGCCCGCGCTCCGGCTTCCGATCCCGACATCCTGCTGATGGACGAGGCCTTCTCAGCGCTCGACCCTCTCATCCGCCGCCAGATGCAGGACGAGTTGATCGACATCCAGAACGAAGTCCAGAAGACAATCCTGTTCATCACCCACGACCTCAACGAAGCGCTCCGCATCGGCGACCGGGTATGCATCATGCGCGACGGGGCAGTCATCCAGATCGGCACCCCCGAAGAAATCCTCACCGAACCCGCCACCGCCTACGTCGCCGAATTCGTCCAAGACGTCGGCCAGGTACGGGTCATCGAATGCCACGAAGTAATGATGCCCTCCCAACCCGTCAACGCCGACATCCCCCTCGACGAAGCCCTCACCCACATCGGTGACCGAGTCGGCGCGTTCGTCTGCGACAACCAGGGAAGACCCACCGGGCTGCTCACCATCGGGGACTGCATACGCGTAGCCCGCCTCGGGTCAGCCACCATCTCCGCCGCTCTACGAACCGACTTCGACACAACCACCCCCGGAGCGCAACTCAACGAAGTCTACGTAGCAGTCGGCAAAGGCCTCCCCATCGCCGTCGTCGACAAAGCCGGCAAACTCGTAGGAGACCTCGACCCCCGTCTCATCATGGAAGAAATGGGACGAGTCGAGCAACTCATCGACGGCTTCAAGCGGGAAACCTACCGATGAACCCCCTAACCCACACCACCAACATCCTCGCCCAAGCCGAGACCGGCGGATCGAACACCAAGAGCATCTACGACAATCTCGTCCTCGATGAATGGGAGATCCCCTTCGGCGAGTGGGCGGACCAAGCGGTCGATTGGATATCGGTCAACCTTGAGGTCTTTCTAGCCGTCGTCGAGTGGCCGTTCAAGACCCTGATCGAGTTCCTGGTTCGCGACCTGTTGTCCGAAGTCTCCTGGATATGGGTTGTTCTGGTCATGTTCCTGATCGCCGCCCTTACGAGGAACCTGAAGGTGGGGGTATTCGTAGCCGGTGCTCTCACACTCTGCGGTCTGTTAGGAGGCGCCTACTGGGTGGAGACAGCCCGCACAATCGGATTTATCGGCGTTTCCGTATTTCTATGCGTGATCATCGGCATACCGATCGGCGTGCTCTGCGGAAGGGTCGATACGGCTTGGCAAGTCGTCCGACCGATCCTTGATGCAATGCAAGTCGTCCATTCGTTCGTTTACATGCTGCCTTTCATCTTCTTCTGGGGAATAGGTGAAGTATCGGCAACGATGGTGACCATGGTGTTCGCTCTACCACCGTTGATACGCCTCACCAACCTCGGCATAAGACAAGTCCCCGCCGACGTAGTCGAAGCAAGCCGCGCCTACGGAGCATCCGAATGGCGAGTACTCCGCGACGTACAGATCCCCCTCGCCCGGCCCGCCATCATGACCGGGATAAACCAAACCCTTCTCCTATCCATATCCATGCTCGGCATCGCCGCCATCATGGGTGCCGGCGGACTCGGACGGCTCTTGTTCCGCGCCCTCTCCAACCAGGATGTAGCCCTGGCAGCGTCAGCCGGCCTAGCGTTCTTCCTTGTGGCCGTCGTTCTCGACCGGATGTCCCAGAGAGAGGAGTCCGACTCGGAGAACCTGCTGCGCAGGATTTCTCGTGCCTGGGCACATCGGCGCGATCCAGAAGCCTTGATACCTGATCCCGATACGTCTGCAGTCATCGCATACGAGAAGGACGAAGAGCGCTTCGCCCCACTCACGGCCTCGGAACGCCTGCCGATGGTGTTGACACTTGCCGGAGGTTTGGCCGGGATCGCATCCGTCTTCCTTATCTGGAGCTCAGACTCGGGAAAGATCAGCGCGTACGGAAGGCGGTTGGACGAGAACCTGGAGGGACTGTCTTTCAACGGCTTGCACGCATCAGGAGGTTCTTGGTTCGGTATCGTGGTGCTCCTGTTCGGTGTACTCGTCGTGCTCTCCATTGCGGGATCGGCTTGGTTCCCGGGACGGGCAGCACGATGGCTGACCGCCGAGGGCGCGCTGATCGGAGCGATGGGAACGCTCCTCGTAAGTCTCGCTTTCCTGCTGGCCCGCCCGGTAACGGCAACCGGTACGGCTTCAGCCGGCGCCATAGACCCCGTAATCGGAGCAGGATCACCCGTCGCCATAGCCAGTGCAGTGGTAGCAATGGTTGGCGCGATTCTGTGGATTCGAACAGCACCTCACGCGCCGCTCCATCCGCTCCGGGCAAACATATCATGGTCCCGACTGGCCGGGGTAGCGGTAGCAGTCTCAATCCTGGTAGTAGGCATGGTGTCAGGTTGGAGCTTCGATGAGCGGGCCGACGTCGTGATAACAGTTGAGATAGATGCCGAGCTCGAGAGGCTGCGCAAGGAGGCGCAGGAGCGACCTGAGGACGCCGGTGCGATTTCCGCCCAGATCTCAGCGTTGATGGCGGAGGCAAGCCACACGAAGGTGATCGTAACCGACGGTATCGGGAACGAGAGCAGCGGACTCGGGTTACTGGTACTTGCCGGCGGCGTTCTTGCCCTACTGACCACCCTTCCCGCGATAGGCCTTTTCGGGATAGACGAGCTTCTCAGATGGCGATGGAGCACCGTAACGGCCGGTGTCGGTACCGGGCTTGCTGGAATAGCCGTTGGATGGATAGCTACGCATGCGAGATCGGCCGATCCCAACTACTTCTCGGGGGTAGGAGCCTTCCTAGCCCTCTGCGCCGGCGCTTTCATTGTCGCGTCCGCGATGCCGGTACTGAAGGAGTTCCGGCGTGCACATGTCTACAGCGAAACCGATGTCACCGCAGCGAACCGAGACTCGTGAACCACCGCTACGGGGGTACCATGAAGCAGACCTTTCGGGTGTTGCACTTAATTGAGGTGTCAACGAAACAACAGAAACAAGTAAAGGAGGAAAGAAGGATGTTAAGAAACAGGCTGAGGATCCTCTCGGTCCTCGCAGTGCTTGCACTGCTGGCCGCGGCGTGCGGTGCCGAGGAGGAAACGCCGACAACAACGCAGGCTCCTGCTACAACCGCCGCCCCGACCACCCAAGCGATAGCGGAAGAAGACAACACCATCAACATGGCCAGGGCAGACTGGGCCACCGGTTACTTCCAGGCGGCCGTGTACCGTCAGATACTCGAGGAACTGGGTTACGACGTGACCGATCCGGCTGACCGTGAACTGGGACCGTCGCTGGCCTATCTGGCGATGGCAGAGGGCGACATCGACTTCTGGGTCAATAGCTGGTATCCGGGACACCGGAGTTGGTGGGAGCCGGAGTTGCCAGACGGGTCGGTCGTCGGAGATCACCTGGTCATTCCGGCTCCGGTGTTCGCCGCAGGTGGACTGCAGGGTTTCCTGATCACCAAGGAATTCGCCGACGAGTATGGCGTCTACACCTTGGACGAGTTGGACCGCAATCCGGAGGCTTTGGCAGCCTACGACGCTGCCGATCCTGTACCAGGGAACGGCAAGGCCGACATCTACGGCTGCCAGGAAAGCTGGACCTGTGACAACATAATCACCAGCCAGATCGCCTTCTCCGAATGGGAGAACATCGAGCAGGTGATCGCCGGTTACGATGCCATGTTTGCCGAGGCGACGACGAAGGCAGACCGCGGTGAGCCGATGGTGATCTACACTTGGACGCCGAGTTCGTATATCACCCAACTGATCCCAGGTGTCAACGTCTACTGGGCAGGTATGGAAGCCGTCCTGGATGACTCCAATCCCACCAACCAGGATGGTGGCGAACAGCACGACCAACGACCTGGCATCGTTGCCATCGGTACGGAGCAATGCCCGGCTGCTACCGATGCTGGCTGCCAACTCGGCTGGATACCTGCCGACATCACTGTGACTGCGAATAGGGACTTCATGGAGGCGAACCCGGTCGCAGCCAAGTTGCTGACGATGATGAACCTGCCGATCGTCGATGTTTCGATCGCCCAGGTCGAGCAGGCATCAGGACGCGATTCCGAAGAAGACATCAACGAACTAGCTGCTGAATGGATCGCCAACAACCGCGACATGGTGGATAGATGGCTCGCCGAAGCGAAAACTGCTGCCTAGTCCCAACGCCTAAGCAGCAGAACCATATAGGAGGGCGCCTGCCAGGTGCCCTCCTACTATTTCGACAGGGATCAACCGTCCCCTGTGTGCCAAGGAGGGTGCTGAGCAATCCACCCAGTGGCCTGCCAATCGCTGGCATGATTCCTGGGTCGGCGGGCGGCAGGCCCGAGCAATCGTCATTGTTCAGCACCCTCCAAGGGCGTGTTGGCACGGCCAAGGGCTACCGATCCCGGTTTGACTGTATGCCTGTAAGGCCGGAATACACTGAGTTGAAGACTGACGTGGACCCGAACCATAGGCCCGATGGTGGAAGACTCACCGTCCAGCCAGGCCCTCGAATTGTATCGGGCGAGAAGTCAAGAGGTCATGACCATGCCGGATGGTGATGCTCGTGTCGATCCCCTGAGTGATATCGACGCCGGTCTGCGCGCCGACATCCGGCTTGGCAAGCAGTTGGGAGACACGCTGGTCCGCAAGCACGGCGACGGATTGCTGGACACCGTAGAACGGATCCGGACACTGTCACGCCGTTTGCGTAACGAGCAGGCGGAAGTGTCCCATGAGTTGGCAGGGCTTCTGCGCCGGATGGATGGCGAATTAGCCGTGCAAGTGGTTCGGGCCTTCACCGTCTACTTCCACCCGGCAAACATCATCAAGCAGGTACACCGCGTCGAGGACCTGCGAGTGGAAGGACGTGCCGGTGAGCGGGGAATCGAAGACTGCCTGATAGCGCTAGTCGATGGGGCATCTCACCGGACGACGTGGTGTCCTTGATCAACCGGGCCCACCGTACGAGACATGCCTGAAGAGAGCCTCATGGATGCTGTGGATGCCGGTCTGCGTGCCGACATTCGTCGACTCGGTCGGCAGCTGGGGAATACGCTGGTCCGCAAGCACGGCGAGGAACTTCTGGACACCGTAGAACGGATTCGCGCCCTGTCGCGCCGTTTGCGCATCGAAAAGCTAGCGGTATCCCGGCAATTGGCTGGACTTCTGCGGCAGATGGATCTCGAGTTCGCCGTACAGGTGGTGCGGGCCTTCACCGTCTACTTCCATCTGGCCAACATCATTGAGCAGGTACATCGCGTCGAGGACCTGCGAGTGGAAGGGCATACTCCGGAACGAGGAATCGAGGACTGCCTCGTTACCCTCGTCGAGAGTGGGATCGCACCCGGCGAAATTGCGTCGTTGATCAACCGAGCGATGCTCAAGCCGGTATTCACGGCCCACCCCACTGAAGCCACGCGGCGAACGATTCTTGAGAAGCTGACCGAGATCGCCCAGGTTACAGCCCTGCGCAGCGACCCACGGGCCTCCGTGTCCGACCGGTCACGGATCGATCGGCGGGTCGCCGAGTTGATAGAAGCCATCTGGCAGACCGATGAGATACGCGACGAACGACCGGATCCGATCGACGAAGCCCGCTTCGTCCGCCACTACCTCGACAAGACCGTCCGAGAAGCAATACCGGTATTGCTGGATGATCTTGCGGCCGCAGTGCGTTCTATTGGAAGCGAATTCGATGTGGACCACAGCCCCATCCGGTTCGGTTCCTGGGTGGGAGGAGACCGGGACGGGAACCCGAACGTCACACCGGCTATGACCCGGACCGTGCTCGATCAGCAACGAACGGCGGCCTTGGACATCCTCATCACCGAGACCGCCACCCTTGCCGCGGAGTTGAGTGTCAGCCGCGACGTAGCGAACGCTTCGGACGACCTCATCGACTTCATAGAGACGTCTCGTGAGGCCTATCGAGACTCGCTCGGAAACACCACCGACATGGAACCGTACCGGCAGGCCTTGACAATCATCCGTACCCGCCTTACTGAGACGCTCCATTCCGGGCCCCGTGCATATGGGGATCCGGAGCAGCTGCAGGATGACCTCGCTCTGCTCGGATCTTCCCTCTGCGAAAACCGCGGGATGCGTATGGCCCGGGGGCGGCTGGCTCGGATCAGGGGTCTGGTAGCGACCATCGGATTCCATCTCGCCACTCTCGATATCAGGGAGCACACCGATCAGCACCATCAGGCCATCGCCATCCTCACCCGTTGCCTCGGCATCGAGTACACCGATCTCGATCGGGCGGAGCGGACCGAGTTCCTTGCCGGTGAACTGTCCGGATCTCGTCCGATGGCGCCCCCGAACGACTACTCCGACAACCGGACGCTGAAGCTGTTCCGGCTGCTGCGCGAGGTATTGTACGAACACGGGGATCAGGTCGTGGAGTCGTACATAATCTCGATGACCCGCGGGATAGACGACATCCTGGCGCCGGTGCTACTGGCCCGCGAGGTAGGTCTGGTGGATCCGGCTCGGAATGTAGCTCGGCTCGGCTTCGTTCCTCTGTTCGAGACGATCGAAGATTTGCGGTCGATCGGACCCATCCTCGGGGACCTGTTCCAGGTGCCCGGCTATCGGCGGCTACTCGAACTTCGGGGTGACACCCAGGAAGTCATGGTCGGGTATTCCGACTCGAACAAGGACGGTGGGATAACAACTTCGCAGTGGGAGATCCACAAAGCGCTTCTTACCATCCGCAACCTTTCCCTCCGCACCGGAATCCGGATCGAGGTGTTCCACGGCAGAGGCGGCTCCATCGGACGGGGAGGAGGTCCCACCCACGCCGCCATCCTGAGCCAGCCCTACGGAACCCTCGACGGAGTCATAAAGATAACCGAACAGGGTGAGGTGATCGCTGACAAGTACGCTCTAGCGGGCCTCGCCACCCAGAATCTCGAACTGGCGCTTTCGGCGCTGGTGGAGGCCTCCCTCGCCCGCCTGACCCCCGATCATGCGATCGAGGACGTTCAGCGCTGGTACCGAGTGATGGATGTCATGTCTTCCGCTTCCTACGAGGCCTACCGGAACCTCGTCGAGAATCCCGGCATGGCGGAATACTTCACGACCTCGACCCCGGTGGAGGAGTTAAGCCTCCTCAACATCGGTTCCCGCCCCTCCAAGAGGAGCCCCGAGGAGATCGACTTGAGCAACCTGAGAGCTATCCCTTGGGTGTTCGGATGGACCCAGTCACGCCAGATCGTGCCCGGTTGGTACGGGGTAGGCACCGGTTTCAAGGCGGTGTTAAGGGCCGGTGACAGTGAGGAACTGCGCCGGATGTACCGTGAATGGCCCTTCTTCCGGACCTTCGTCTCCAACGTGGAGATGACCCTAGCCAAGACCGACCTCTCGATAGCCCGCCATTACGTGGATCACCTCGTACCCGCCCGATGTCGAGGCCTGCTGGACATGATCGCCGACGAATACTCCCGCACCCTCGCCACGCTGCGACAGGTCACCCGTACCGACCTGCTCGCCGATCGACCACTCCTGCGTCGTACCATCGCAGTGCGGGACGCATACCTGGACCCGCTTAACGTGTTGCAGGTGGAGTTGCTACAACGCTCCCGGTCGGGCGACCCCGAGACACACCAGCGTGGCTTGCTGCTGACCATGAGTGGTATAGCCGCCGGCATGCGCAACACCGGGTAGGAAACGTCCCCGCCGATACCCCCGGCATCCTTAGAAGGGCCGGGTCTACAGTTCGCCACGTTCACGGCTCCGACCCGACTCCGGCTAGCGTGGTGGGTCATGCATGTGGTACCCCATCAAGAGACCATCGGGTTGATGGACTACCTGCCGCTGATCGACTATTTCGAGGCCTGCCATCGCCAACCTCCGGCGCAGGTAGGCGATGTCTATACCGGCGACGGCAGCGGGAACGGCTTGCTGGCCAGAGCCGGATTCGCGCCCGGCGCCGGGCTCGGCATCAAGCTGGCAACCATTTTCCCTACCAATAGCAAACTCCCGTCGGTCCACACCGTGTACGTCGCATTCGATCCGACCACCGGACAGGAACGGGCGGTGATCATCGGGAACGCCCTTACCTGGTTCAAGACCGCCTGTGACTCCGCCCTGGCCGCCCGCTACCTCGCCCGGCCGGATGCTACCCGCCTCCTGATGGTGGGCGCAGGCGCGATGGCGCCCCACCTGATCAGGGCCCATATGGCGGCCTGCCCCTCCATCCGAGAGGTAGTCATCTGGAACCGTACCGCTGCCCGGGCGGAAGCCCTGGCCACCACCCTGGCGGATCTCGGAGCGGAGGTCAGCACCGACCTCCGTGCGGCGGTCGAGCGAGCCGACATCGTATCGTGCGCCACCATGGCGGTGGAGCCGCTAGTCAAGGGGGCCTGGCTACGTCGAGGCACTCACCTCGACCTGGTCGGTTCCTACCTGCCTCACATGCGCGAGGCGGATGACGACACTATCAACTGCTCTCGGGTGTTCGTGGACTTCCGCGAGTCCGCCTTCGACACCGGCGAGATAGCCATCCCGATCAGCAACGGCGTGATCGGGAGTCATGATGTGTCGGGTGACCTGTACGAACTCGCTACGGGGGTCATTCATGGCCGGACGCATGCAAACGAGATCACTCTGTTCAAGAACGCCGGCGGTGGCCACTTGGACCTCATGGCCGCCCAATACCTTTTGTCTAGGCTGTAGGGGCCTAGTGTCCCGAGTCGGAAGTTCGCTGAAGGTTGCAGGTAACCACCCGGCGTGCTTCCGGTACAGACCCGGGTTAAGACCGCGAAAACCAAACTACCGGCATGGATCGCTCGCCGGTGGGTCCCACCCCCAACCGCCGCCTCCTCAGCGTCGAAACGCGTCCCGCCAACCCCTAGCCTGGCCAAACATAGGCAAGGCAGAAGAAAAACCAAGATGATCCCAACCCGGTCCGGTCGGTACCTGACCCAACCGTCGGTGCTTCACGGTTACCAACCAGTATGCAGACCGGGTGTGACAGATTCCCCCGGATGTCGGGTTACGCCCGCCGGAAAGATTTCGCAGTCTCGCAAACACAAGCGAAACAACGATTCAGGACACTAGCCCCCTGATACAGAAGGACGCCATATAATGATGGTCGCTGCTGGCCTGCAACCATTAGGTTGGCGGAAGGAGGCGGAAGGAGGCGGAAGGAGGCGGAGGAGAGGTCCATCATGTCGACGTTTCGCCGTCGTCACCTTGAGCAGGGCGCCGGCCTACCGGGTAACTATCTGCGTGATCAGTCCACAGCAGAGTAGGGCTCGACCGGTACCGAGATTCCCAAACGGCCTTTCATCTCGCCGACATCCTTGGCCAAGGCAACCATGATTCTGGTTAATTCGTCGAGCTTTTTGTCTACCTGCTCGAACCGCCTATCGCTCCGCTCGAACCGCTTGTCGATAGCGGCGACTACCGCAGCGATGTCGGAGCGCCGTACTCGATCCAAGTAGATCGTGACGGTCAACATAATCGTCACGATCAAGGTCAGCATGCCGCCGAGAATCCCGATTGTGCTCATGTCCATGGATTGTGCCGTCCTCTCCGATCAACGCTAGCAGGCCAGACCCGGAGAGTCCTCTAACCACTAGGGCCGCAAATATAGAACTATAGTAGATTGTATTAGTGCTCCGTCATATGCTAACTTAAGCAACATATTATTATATGAGACCTGATTATTTGTGCTCTAGTTACACACTTCCTTGACAGCTCCCAGCGTGAAGCCATATGAGTGTGCTAAAACCACGGTAACGGGGTTAGCAAGCCTGCAAACTGCCTGGTAGCCCCGCTGTGGACCAGGGCGCAAACCCCATTGAGGGGCTTTTTCAGGACTCTCTGAGACCTTGGAATCGGGACTATACTGTTTGGTGGGCTGCTCGTTGAACCGGTTAACCCCTTCGAACAAACAGCCCCGGCTTTACAACCGATTCGCCGGAGGACGATTATGCGCGATGAGGTCCGGGTGGCGATCGTGGGTGGCGGCGCTATGGGTGTCGGCCTCCTCTACTATCTCGCCCACGAAGGCTGGACCGATACCCTCCTCATCGAGAAGGACGAGCTGACCTCCGGATCCACCTGGCACGCCGCCGGGCTGATCCCCCACTTCATCGGTGACCTCAACATGGCCAAGGTGCATCGGGACACCGTCGATCTGTACAAGGTGATCGAGCAGGAAACCGGCCAGCACCCCGGATGGCACGGCTGCGGCGCGGTGCGGCTGGCCCGCAACGACAACGAGGTCGACTGGTTCTACTACGTGAAGGGGATGCTCCGCTCGGTCGGGGTGGAGTGCCACATCCTCGGACCCTCGGAGATCAACGAGGTGGCGCCCCTCCTTGATGTCGAACCTGACGTGAAGCTCGGGTTCTGGACTCCCGGCGACGGCTGGACCGACCCCTCTGCCGCCACCAACAGCATGGCGACCGGCGCCCGCAACCTCGGTGCCGGGATCAGCCGCAAGAACCGGGTAACGGCCATCAACCAACTGCCGGACGGACGCTGGGAGGTGATCACCGACCAGGGCAGGGTGGTGGCCGAACATGTGGTTAACGCGGCCGGTTCCTACGCTCCCCAGGTCGGTGCGATGGTGGGTCTGGAGGTCCCGATCGAGTCCGTCGTCCACCAGTACCTGGTTACGGAGCGTATCCCGGAGGTGGCCGCTCTGGATAGAGAGCACCCGGTAGTCCGCGATCCTCGGGCGTCCTGTTACTACCGCCAAGAGCATGACGGACTCATCATCGGACCCTACGAGCGGGAAGACGCCCAGGAATACGGTGTGGGAGGCATCAACTGGGAACTTACCTTCCATCTAACACCGGTGGAGATGGATCGGCTGATTCCCTGGCTGGAGTTGGCCGCTCAGCGCCTTCCCTGCTTCGCCGGGGCCGGCATCAAGCAAGTCGTCTCGGGACCGATCACCCACACCCCTGACGCCGGGTTCCTCATGGGACCGGCGCCCGGTCTCCGGAACTACTGGTACTGCGCGGGGGCCTCGATCGGTATCACCCAGGGTCCCGGCGCCGGGAAGTACCTGGCACAGTGGATGGTGCATGGCCAGACGGAGATCAACGTAGCCAACATGGACCCGAGGCGGTTCGGCCCCTACGCTCCCGGCCGGTACACCCATGAGCGGTCCATTGACGAGTTCCACGAGATGTACCAGGTGCGGATGCCCAACGAGTACCGCGACGCCGGCCGGCCGATGAAGAAGACCCCCCTGTACGACATCCTCGACGCCAAGGGAGCGCGCTGGCAGGAGGTGTGGGGCTGGGAGCGCGCCATGTACTTCTCACCCGATCCGGAGATCTACTCCTTCCGCCGTTCTTCCGCCCACGACGAGGTGGGCGCCGAGGTGCGAGCTGTCCGGAATCGGGTCGGGGTGGCCGATCTGACGGCTTTTGCCAAGTTCGAGGTAACGGGCGCCGATTCGGCTGCGCTGCTCGATCGTCTGTCCGCCAACCGTCTCCCGGTGCGGGACGGGGGGATCCGGCTGGTTCACATGCTGACCACCTTGGGGGGTATCGAAACCGAGATGACCGTCACCCGCCTGGCCCCCGATCGCTTCTACCTCAACTCGGCGGTGGTCGGCCAGCAACACGACCTCGACTGGCTCACCTTCCACATCCGGGAAGGCGAGGATGTAACGGTTACCGACGTGACCGACCGCACCGGAATCCTGGCTGTGACGGGACCGCGGGCGCGCGACGTGCTGGCCGGATTGACCTCAGCCGACCTCACCAACCGGGCCTTCCCGTGGCTCACCGGCCAGGAGATGGAGATAGCCGGAGCGCCCTGCCGCGCGTTGCGGGTTTCCTACGTGGGGGAACTAGGTTGGGAGCTTCATATGCCCTTGGAACACATGGTGGACGCCTATCAAGCCATCCGGAAGGCCGGCGCCCCATTCGGGATCGTGGACTTCGGCAGCCGAGCCATGAACGTCATGCGCATCGAGAAGGCTTACAAGGCGTTCGGCTCGGAACTCACCACCGAGATCACCCCGGTGGAAGCTCGGCTGGATCGCTTCGTCCACTACGGGAAGGATTTCCAGGGGAAGGAGGCCACGATTGCCCGCCGCGACCAGAACGAACCGCTCAGCATGGTTTTGGTGTACGCCGAACTCGACGACGGAGACGCCGACTGTCTGGGCAACGAACCCACCTACGACGGCGACCGGATAATGGGCATCACCACCAGCGGAACTTGGGCTCACTCGGTAGGTCGCAGCATCCTGTTCGCCTACGTGGACCCACAGTTCGAAGCGTCCGGTTCCACCTTCGATATCGATGTCATGGACAGGCGTCGCACCGCGACCGTTCTCGCCGAACCGGTATGGGATCCTCGCAGTACCAGGCTGCGGGCCTGAGATGGCGCGGCGAAGACGAGCCGGGGGCCGGGCCGCCCGCGTGGCAGCCCGAGCGGCCGGACCGAGCAAAGACGAGCGGGCGGTACGTCCCGGCTTCCAGGGAGGCGCCTACACCCCGCTGACCGAATCGGATATGCAGCGGGTCTACGACACGGCTCTCGATCTTCTCGAGGAGATCGGTATGGGGGATCCCATCCCGGAGTTCATCGAAGCGGTCACGGGCGCCGGCGGCCATCTAGACAGCAACGAGAGGCTCCATTACCCGAGGGCGGTCGTTCAACGGGTGGTGGAGGATGTAGCCGCCAAGTCGTGGGTATGGCACGGGATCGACGAGGACCGCAGCATCGAGTTGTCGGACCGCAAGGTCCATTTCGGCACCTCCGGGGCTGCCGTCCTGATGCTCGACTACCACAGCAGGGAGTTCCGTCCCTCGACGACCGCAGACCTCTACGACGCGGCTCGGCTCATCGACACCCTGGAGCACGTTCACTTCTTCGTGCGTACCGTGGTTACCAGGGAACTCGAATCATCCCGCGAGGTGGACATCAACACGGCCTACGCCACCATGATGGGCACCAGCAAGCCCCAAGGGACCTCGTTCTTCCGACCCGAGCATGTCTACGAGGTGGTCGAGATGTACGACCATGTCCTGGGAGGCGAGGGGGAGTTCCGCCGTCGCCCCTTCGTGGTAGCCAACAACACGTTCGTCGTTCCCCCACTTCGTTTCGCATACGAGTCCACCGAATGCATGATCGCCCAGATCCGCACCGGTATGCCGATCAACCTGCTTTCGGCGGGCCAGGCGGGCGCCACCTCTCCCGCCGCCCTGGCGGGTTCCCTGGTCCAGGCGCTGGCGGAATGCTTGGCGGCCATCACCAGCGTGAACCTGATACAGCCCGGACATCCATGCGTGATGGGCCTGTGGCCGTTCGTGTCAGACCTGCGGACCGGCGCCATGAGCGGCGGCTCGGGCGAGGAGGCCGTCCTCAACGCCGCGGCGGCTCAGGTCGCCAACTGGCTGGGTTTGCCCTCCGGAGTGGCCGCCGGAATAGCCGACTCCAAACTCCCCGACAACCAATCCGGCTACGAGAAGGGCATAACCACTCTTCTCGCCGGGCAGGCGGGCGCCAACCTGGTATACGAGTCGGCCGGAATGCTGGCTTCGCTGCTGGCCTTCTCGCTGGATGCCGCGGTGATCGATAACGACATGCTCGGCTCCGTCAACCGCACGATCCGGGGCATAGACATCGACCGCTCCTCCCTATCCGCCCAGGTGATCCACGACACCATCTACGGTCCGGGACATTTCCTGGGGAGCGAGCAGACCCTCCATCTGATGCAGCGAGAATATGTCTATCCGTTGATCGGTGACCGTAACAGTCCCGACGACTGGAGAGACCAGGGCGCCACCAACGCCGCCGAGCGCGCCCACGAGCACGTCCGCAACGTGATGAGGACCCACTTCCCCACCCATGTCAGCCGGGCTCGGGATGAGTGGCTCCGCGGCCGTTACCCCATAAAACTGGCCCCCGAAGAGCTAACCGGTCAGGGAACCCGCTGGTAACCGGTTCCCTGACGTCGAATCGTCACCGACGCGCGGTCCGGTAGAGCGGGGATGCGCAACCGGATATGACCGTCCCCGACGATGGGCCTCCTCCCCGGATCAGACGTGGCCTCTACCTCATCTTGGGCGTGCTGGCCGGTTTGGGTCCGTTCTCGATAGACATGTACCTTCCGGCGCTACCGGAGATAGGCGCATCCTTGGATGCCTCTCCCGGCACCATGCAAATGACAATCACCGCCTTCCTGATCGGCCTGATGTTCGGACCCTTGGTCTTCGGTCCGGTTTCCGACGCGATAGGACGGCGATTGCCGATCCTCGTCTCGCTGGTTGTTTACTCCCTGGTCAGCCTGCTTCTGGCGGTGTCGGTTTCGGTGGAGATGATGATCGGCTTGCGAGTCGCCCAAGCGATATGTGGCGGCACTTCCATGTCCCTGGTGCGGAGCATGATTCGGGATCTTCTGTCCGGGAACGCGATGGCCCGGGCCATGTCAATCCTGATGACGATACTTCTCGGGGCGCCCATCGTGGCCCCCTTCGTCGGGGGTGTCCTGCTGCTGTTCTGGGGTTGGAGGTCGATCTTCATAGTTCTGGCCGCCATCGCAACGCTGATGTTCCTAGCTGCATGGCGGTGGCTTCCGGAAACCCTTCCCCCGGAGCGGCGGCGAGCATTGGACATGTCCTCCATCGTGTGCGGGTACCTGAGCATCGCCGGTTCACGTACCGCGGTCGCCTACGCCATCGCCGGCGGCGCGGCGGCGGCCGTGCTGTTCTCCTACCTGGCCGCCAGCCCATTTATCTACATCGATTACTACGGATTCGACGAGCAATGGTTCGGCGTCCTGTTCGGCATCTCGGTGGTGGGGGCCTGGATCGCTCAGGTATTCAACATCCGCTACGTACAGACGATCGGCTACGGCAGAATGGTAAGGACCGGCTCGGTCCTGCTGGTCGGTATGGCGGTCATGCTCCTGGGGGTCACCCAAACCGGTTACGGTGGTCTGGCAGGAGTGGTTACAGCCGCCGTGCTCACCGTATCGATATCGCACCTGATAGCTCCTGGAACGCTTACCGGGGTGCTGGAAGGATTCCCCCACCTGGCGGGCAGTGCTTCGGGATTCGCATCCTTCGTACGTTTCTCCCTGGGGGCGGCCGGAACCGCCGCCGTTGGACTCTTCAATGACGGCACTCCCCGATCCTACGGCGTGGTGACCATGGTTTTCGCGGTGATCGCTTTGACAGCGGCCACCGCGGCCCGCCGGCGAGTCCCAGCCACCCCATTGACAGCTGAAGTCGATGACCGGGGGCCTCGGGACGTTCAAACCTCCAACGAATGAACGTCACCGGCATCAATTACCTTGTAGCATGGGTGGCCATAGCCGGATCCCCAGGTCATAAGCTCTACATCGTGGACGATGAAGCGGACTCCGACCACCGGGCATGAACGACACGGAGGGCGAAAGAAATGGACTTTGCCGATCGCCTCGACGAGGCTCACAAAGCTGTACTGGAGATGTTGCCGGAAGATATGCTGGATCTCTCAGACATCCCCACTGCCAGGGCAATGGTTAGCGGACTGATGGAAGCGATGACCGCGGACGCTCCCGACATCCCCGGGGTGGATGTGGAGGATCATTGGGTTCCCGGACCGGCCGGGGATCCGGATGTAATGGTTCGGGTCTACACACCAACCTCCGCAGGGTCGGATGCGCCCGGACTTCTCTGGATACACGGAGGAGGGATGGTCCTGGGCGACGTCGCCATGGACGATCTCAGCTGCAAGGGTATGGCGGTGACTCACGGTTGCGTGGTGGCGTCCGTAGAATATCGCCTGGCGCCCGAGCATCCCCATCCGGCGCCGGTCGAGGACTGTTTCGCCGGTCTGGCCTGGCTCGCTTCCAACGCCGGGAACCTGGGTGTCGATCCGGAGCGCATCGCGGTAGGTGGAGGCTCAGCAGGAGGAGGACTGGCGGCGGCGGTCGCCCTTCTGGCGAGGGACCGGGGAGTTGGAATCATCCATCAGCAGCTCATCTTCCCCATGCTGGACGACCGGAACACCACCCGCTCCAGCCACTATGTAACCCATCCCAAGGTATGGAATCGCCAGGCCAACCTGGCCGGATGGACCGCGCTGCTGGGCAAACCGGCCGGATCGGATGGAGTCTCGCCCTACGCCGCACCCGCCAGAGCCGAGGATCTGTCGGGGCTGGCGCCGGCCTTCATAATTGTCGGGGAGCTCGACCTCTTCGTCGACGAGTGCATCGACTACGCCAAGCGACTCACCGAGGCGGGAGTACCCACCGAACTCCATGTCATGCCGGGGGCCGTACATGGAACACACTTTTTCTTGCCGGATGCTCCGTTGAGCAAGCGCTGGCGTACCATCGAAACCGAGGCCCTCCGGGACGCTTTTTCCTAACCACCCGGCCCAAGCGATCACCAAAGGTGCTTTTGTCCCGTAAGAAAGTTTGACAATCGAGGGTTAGCCGTCTCTCCAAAAGCACCCCGATCGCCCCTTTTCCGCATCGCTACTTTCGTAGGGTCGGGTGACATCGCGTCGCTCCGTCGATGAGGGACCGGTCGGTGCCCTGCAACCCGTCATAACGAGCCGCTAGCCTCCTTGATGTTCTGGTTGCAACGCGATTCGGAGAGGTGAAGATGCATTATCAGGTGGTCGAGGCACAGTCATTCTGGGACAGCTTTCACGCCATGCGGCGGGATAACACCAAGAACAAGGCCGCCCTGATAGATACCCTCTCCGAGCTACGACGCAAACCCTTCAATAATTCCAAACTGAATACCCACGGGGTGGGGGAAGCCCGCAACGGCAAGAAGATCTATGCCTCCGATGTCGGCAGCGGCAAGAGCGGGAGGGGTGATCGCCGGGTGGTATGGCAGATCTTCAATCGGACGATGGTCCTGCTCCTCTACGGAACCCACAAGGTGTATGACCGGGCCAAGCGCATGAGGGTTGAGTTCGATACGGACGCACACAATTACACCATCGTCGAGCAAGAAGCCGACTCCGGCGTCGATTTGGTCTATCACCGGGACCGGGACCGGGTAGGCAAGCTGTTCATGGCCTGGACCGACAACGAGCTCCAATCCTTCGGATTCCCTGACCCCACAGTGACAGTCCTGCGGAGGCTCGATTCGGATGACGATCTGCTGGAGTTGGCACACGAACTCGGAGACGATAACTTCGAGCGTTCCTACAACCTGGTAGCACACGGTCACCCGGACGGCGCCCTGGCTGTGGCCTCGCTGATCGGGGAACTTGAAGCGGATCCGGTCCAACCCGAAGTGACCGAAGAGGATCGCGAGGTCGAGCGCCACCTGCAGGAAGAGACGATGGCGCCCTGGTTCACCCGGACCGAACCGGAGTTCCTGGCCGAGATCATGGATCGCCCGATCGAGGATTGGATGATCTTCCTCCATCCGGATCAACGAAACGCGGTGCGGCGGCGCTACGCCGGCCCGGCTCGGATCCGGGGTTCGGCGGGCACCGGCAAGACCGTCGTAGGTCTTCATCGAGCGGTGTGGATGGCCAGACGGAACCAGCAGTTAAAGCAGGCACAGCAAACCCAACTGTTCGGGACCGCGGAGAAGGTCAGGCCGATTCTCTTTACAACCTTCATAAAGAGCTTGCCACCCGTACTCGAAGCCCTTTACCTGCGGATGCCGGGCGCTCGGGCGGGTGAGGTCGAGTTCGGTCATGTGGACCGCCTCGCACGCCGTTTCTGCTTCAAGTCGGGGGTGATCACCCAACTCGGCCCACGGAAGGTCAACAAGGCCTTTTCGGCTGCTTACGATCAGATCATCGTCAAGGGCACCCCACTAGGCGACAAAGGCCTGAGCAAGCAATACCTGCGCGACGAGGTCACCGCGGTGATCAAGGGCCGGGCACTTAAAACCGTAGAGGAGTATCTGGCAGTCGCTCGAACCGGACGCAAGGTACCGTTGGGACGCCGCCAGAGAGCCCAAATATGGGAGCTACGGGAAGCCTGGGACGAGGAAATGACCCAGCGGGGAGTGGTCGACTTTCCCGACGTTATCCTCAAGGCGCTCCACCTTGCCCGCCAGTTGGATGAACCTCGATACTCGGCGATCATCGTCGACGAGGCGCAGGACCTGACCATGGCCGGACTCCGGTTCTTGCGCGCCCTGGTGAATGCTCCCCACCCCGACCAGGATCGCCCCAACGGCTTGCTCGTGTTGGGTGACGGCGCCCAGCGCATCTACCCCGGAGGTTTCACCCTGCGACAGGCCGGGGTCGAGGTACGCGGTCGCACCACTCTACTCAACGTTAACTACCGCAACACGGACCACATTATCGACACAGCCATGGCGGTGGCGGGAGGAGTCGACATAGAAGACCTCAGCGAGGCATACCGGCGAGGGGATCAACTCGCCGAGGTTGCGCGCCAGGGTCCGAGACCCCGCCTCATCCGAGCGCGTGACCCCGACGACCAGATCGCCAAGATTGCCGGAATGATCCAGAAAATGGCCGCATGGAAGGACCCGATCCTGCCAGGTGACACCGCGGTACTGGCCCCCTGGAACAACCAGGTCAACAAGATCCAGAAGGAACTCAAAGGGCATGGTCTCGAGGTTCAGAAACTCGACAACTACGACGGCCGACCGACCACCAAGATCAAGGTCGGTACTTTTCATCGCGCCAAGGGCCTTGAGTTCAAAGCGGTGTTCCTCCCCTATTTGAACCTGGGAATGTTCCCCCGGCGCCCTAAGAAAGGCATGAGCCCGGAGGAAGCCGAAGAACTCTATAACCTTGACCTCTCAGCGCTTTTCGTCGCCATGACAAGAGCCAGAGACGTGCTGGTGGTGCTCCACAACGGTGATCCCAGCAAGGCCCTCGCCCCGGTCCTGGGAAGCTTTGAAACCCGGTCGGGCGGTACTTGACCTTGCGGATACAAGGATTAGCCAGTGTGCCCGAAGCCTTGGTTTTTGAATCCCTGACTCAGAACGCTAGGAGACTCTTCGTACCCCTATCCCCAGAGTGCACAGATGGGAACGGCCATGACCCGCTCACCGAGCCGGAATCCGGCAGGGCCGGTATGCAGTACGGCGCCTCCCTTGAAACGGTCGCCCAAACGGTCTCGCAACCAGAACAGATGTCGGGCATGTGCCCGTGTCGGCGCGCTATGGGCTTTGATCTCCAAACCGACGACGCCTCGTGCGCCGAGATCCACAAGCAGATCCACCTCATGGCGACCGTCCCGGTCTCGCAAATGGTGGATCCGGGACCGGATCGTATCCACCGCGACCTCGGCTCGGAGTTGATTGGTTACGAATGTGTCGATCAACCGGCCAAGCAGGTGACCGTCGCTCATGACGAGGGCCGCGTCCGCTGCTACGGCCGCTCCCCAGAGCCCTGTATCGGCAACGTACCGTTTGGGTTTGCGGGCCAGGCGCTTCAAACGATTGGTACTCCAAGCCGGCAACTCGACGATAACATTTACTTCGCTCAGCATGCGGACGTAGGACCGGGCGGTACGACTGTCGATTCCGGCCGTGTCCGAGAGCGTGGAATCATTCACCACCCCGGACGAGTTGAGCGCATACGCTTGGAAGTAGCCTGCCAAGCGGGCCGGGTCCGCTCGCCGTCCATCTGCTAGCTCGTGAGTGATCAATTGATCCACATAGCTGCTCAACCAGCCATCTCGTACCCGTCCTTCGAGTTCAAGGGCAGGCTCGGGGAAACCCCCCCGAAGGGCGATCTCCACATATCCGAGTAGGTCAGGAGGATCGTCGGGCAGGACAGGAAGTTCGTTATGGAGAATGCTTTTTAGCAACGGACGGTACGGCTTCGAGAGTTGCTCCCGCACCGCCATCGGATGCATCTCTATACGGATTAGGCGGCCCGTTCCCGGCCACAGCGCTTGGTCGACATCCGCTCTAGCCGATCCCGTTAGGATGAACCGCCCAGGACGGCGATCCGTGTCTACAGCTCGTTTCACGGCGCCCAGTACACCGGGGCAGGCCTGCCACTCGTCGAGAAGTACGGGTTCGGCATGGTTTCGCAAGGCTGCGTCCGGATCCGCGCGAAAGGCGGCGGCCTGCCTGGGGTTATCAAGGCGGATGACGGTAGCTGCGTAGCGGAATGCCGTTGTGGTCTTTCCCGAGGCCCGTGGACCGGTAATCATCACCGCCGGTGCGGCGTCGAGCACCTCGGCAATCCATGGGTCGACAAATCTATTGAGGTACCGTTGCATGCGCGATATTCAGGTTAGCGGCTCCTGACATTACAATGTAGTAACTGCGCACTCTCCGATGTAGATATCGCGCAGCATTAGATGTCATCTTCGCGCAGCTAGTAGCTATAGGCTAATACACGAGTAATCAGGCTCTGCCCAGCACAGGCGACGGTAACTGTCAGCCGATTCTCGGTTTCATTATCCGGTTGGGATGGTCCCCACCCTTACCTGCTCACCGACAAATCGTGCATCATCGCCACCGATACTCGATAAGGGTCACACCGGGGTTGTAGGGTTCACATGATGGATGTTTTTCAGTTCCGTAACCGGCTTCTCGACGATTACCGGCGGTACGCCACCAGCTTTATGCGCTTTCGTGACGAACGTATCCGGACGTATGTTGAGGAAGCATTGGATTCGGGAAAGCTCTGGCCCCATCCAAAGATCGGGTTGAACCCGGCTTTCGAGTCAGATAGAACCATTGATGATCTGGTCGCCGACTGTTGCATTCAGGTAACAAGGACATCTTCCGCGCCGGTAAGTCCGGTGATGACGCAGTAGGAAAACCCCTCCAGCTGTACCGCCACCAGGAGGAGGCTATCCGATCGGCGACCGCCGACCGCAACTACGTACTCACCACCGGGACCGGTTCGGGCAAGAGCCTCGCCTACATAATCCCGATTGTGAACCATGTGCTCAGGAGTGGTTCCGGAACCGGGGTGAAGGCCATAATCGTCTATCCGATGAACGCCCTGGCCAACAGCCAGAAGGAAGAGCTCTCCAAGTTCCTCGACCACGGACCTTGGGCCGAGCGCCCGGTCACCTTCGAGCGCTACACCGGCCAGGAGGACCTTGAAACTCGAGAGATGATTCTGAGCCAACCTCCCGACATCCTCCTCACCAACTACGTGATGATGGAATTGATCCTCACCCGCCACCGAGATCGCAACCTGGTGAGGGCCCTCGGCGACTTACGGTTCCTGGTGCTGGACGAGCTGCACAGCTACCGGGAACGCCAGGGCGCCGACGTAGCTCTCCTCGTCCGTCGAGTACGGGAGGCGTCCGGGTCCGCTTCGCTCCGCTGCGTAGGCACCTCGGCAACGCTTTCCACCGAAGGTGGTCATTCCGAGCGCCAAGACCGCCTGGCGGAGGTGGGATCCCGCTTGTTCGGCGCCGAGGTTCTTCCTGACAACGTGATCGGCGAAACATTGAGGCGTGACCACATTCGCATACCCAACCCACCTGATGTACTGCCCGCCAACCAGTTTGTTGACCTGTACCGGACTGCCGGGCAGGAACTTGTCGGTATCGAAGCTCGGGAACACACCGCTCAGGTCTCCAATGATGAGCGCATCGAACGGGAAAGGCGTTTCCGAGCAGCCGACCTGCCGGTTCTCTACTGCTCGCCGACCATGGAACTCGGTGTCGACATCTCACAACTCAACGTCGTGAACATGCGCAACGTTCGGGCCGGGCCGGACGAGGCGGGCAGCCGGCGCTCGTGTTTACCTACTGTTCCGTGGGTAGCAGCCACGATCAGTACTTCTTCCACCATCAGGAACGCATGATTTCAGGACAGGTGGAGGCGCCTCGAGTGGATCTGGCCAACGAGAACCTGGTGAGGGCCCACGTCCATTTAGTCTGGCTCGCAGAGAGCGGGCTCAGTCTGGGCAGTGCGATGGGAGACATACTCGACTTGGCCGACGGAGTGCTCAGGCCGGAGTTGAACTCGCTCGTTCGGGACCACCTAAAAACAGAATCACCAGGAATCGAGCTCGAGAGCGGGTCGAAACGGTGCTTGCCGACCTGATTCCACACCTATCCAGCACGACCTGGTGGTCACCGACCTGGCTGGACAACACGCTCAACAGGATTCCCGCCCGTTTTGAGAAGGCTCTGGAACGGTGGCGGTCCCTGTACGCCGCCGCCCTTACCCAGGCAACGGAGCAGGGCAGGATCGCCCGGTCCCCCACTCGCAGCAAGGACGACCGTCGCCAAGCCCGTCGGCTGCGTGACGAGGCCGAGAGGCAGCTCGATATCTTGCGGGCATCCTCCGATGCGCAACGCCAATCGGACTTCTACACCTATCGCTACTTCGCCTCGGAAGATTTCCTGCCCGGCTACTCCTTCCCTCGCCTGCCGCTGTCCGCCTTCATTCCCGGGAGGGGAAGGCGGGGACGCGATGAGGGCGAGTACTTGCAGCGGCCTCGCTTCCTGGCGATCAGCGAGTTCGGTCCGCAGACCTACCTGTACCACGAAGGAGCCCGGTACCGGATAAACCGCGTAATGCTCGATCCAGAGATGGATGGGTCGGGAAAGCCAACCGGCGGAGGATTGATCACCCAAAGCGTTAAACGCTGCTCAGGATGCGGTTACATGCATCTGATCGACGAGCCGCCGGGGCCTGATGTCTGCTCCGGATGCGCCGTCGCGCTGGGGGCGGCTTGGACCAACCTGCTACAGATGCGCAACGTATCAACCGTGCGTCGGGATCGCATCACATCCGATGAGGAGGAACACTACCGGGTTGGTTACGAGATGATCTCGGGAGTGGAGTTCGCTTCGCGTTCGGGACGTTCTGATGTGATAAGGCGCAGGCTCCTTGGTCGGGTGGGTTCGACCGACGCCATCAGTGAACCGCTGTTCGACATCTCGTATGCCTCAACCGCCACCCTCTGGCGGCTAAACCTCGGATGGCGAAGACGTAAGGAAAAGACGCAGCGCGGCTTCGTTATCGACGTGGAGCGGGGGTATTGGGGAAAGCGTGATGACTCGGACGACCCCGACGATCCCATGTCACCCCGTACCCGGCGGGTCGTGCCGTTCGTTACCGACACCCGCAACGTGCTACTTCTCGAATCGAAGGTCCAGATCGATGACGGTCACCAAGCCTCGTTGGCAGCAGCCCTCAAGGCCGCTATCGAGGTCGTGTTCCAGCTGGAATCGAACGAGTTGGCCGCCGAACCGTTGCCCTCGGCAGACGACCGCCGGATACTCCTATTCTACGAGCCGGCGGAGGGGGCGCCGGCGCGCTACGCCGACTGATCCGCGAACCTGAGACTTGGGGACGGATCGCCGACGAGGCATTGCGGCGCTGCCACCTCGATCCGGTCACGCTAGCCGACACCACCAAGGGGGAAGGGCGCTGCGAGGCTGCCTGTTACGACTGCCTGATGACCTACCAGAACCAGCCGGATCACCAGCTGCTGGACCGTGACGCTATCAAGGACCTTCTCGCCAAGCTACGTAACGCCGAGTTGACATTGCTGCCGGGCGACTCACCACCCCAGCCCGACTCCTCTCTCGAAAAGGCTTTCATAGCCCGCTTGGAGAAAGGAGGCTACCGACTCCCGGACGATCCCAGGTCTTATTCCCGTCGGCTTCCACCCGTCCCGACTTCGTGTACGACGAAGCGTGCGCTGCTGTATACGTGGACGGACCCATCCATGACTACCCCGAGCGGGCCAGGCGCAACCGCCGAGCGGGCCGCGCCATGCGAGACCTAGGATACGGGGTGCTCCGCTTCGGCCATCGTGACGACTGGGATGCGTTAATCCGGGAGAACAGAGCGATATTCGGACCCGGAGGCTCGCCGCATTGACTCCCTCAGACGGTTATAACCTCGAGGCCGTCTACTGGCCGGAGGCCCCGGTCCTGCGTGACGACCGGTATGCCCAAAGGAGATGGCGGTGGCTGCTATCCACGAGTCGTTGACCGGCATTCTCCGTCCGTTCTCGCGAAGAACCAGCCGGAGACGAGCCCATGCGGCGGCGACCGCCACAGTGATCGGGATCGCCTCTACGCTTAGAGCAGCCTGAAGCGTATTAAGCCGTTTGTCTCTCGTCTCCGTATCCTGTGCGGCCAACACTCCGGCCCTTAGCTCACCTATAGTGATGACGGAGATAGCCAACTCCTGTGGCACAAGCTCCTCCATCACCCTGCGCCCGGTTTCTCGAGCGATAAAGAGGGAAGTATCGGCGACACCCCGGCTTACTTCCAAGGTAGGTCGTCAGTCGTTTCGTCGGCTAGTTGGGCAAGATCTTTGGCAAGCCCCGGATCGGCCTGATGGGCAAGTATCTCACTGAGGAATCGCCGTCGAGGAATCCATCTCCTCCGGCCGGAGTAGTTGGTCAACCGGGCAACGGGACGTCCGTGAACGGTTATGACTATCGGACCATCGTGCTCCAATGAGTCCAGTACCGCCCTGGTGTGGTTGCGCAGCTGACGCGAGGCAATCTCTCTCATGCGACGAGCGTAGCGTAACTGCTACGTATGGGCGACTAGTGCACGGACTGGATGAGGTCACTCGATATGCCTAGTGTCTTGTATTAAGTTTAAAACAATCAGTAAAGATCGCTATCTGTATCAGATCGGATTCTGTCCTACCTCCAGTCCATGATGGTGGGTAACCGCAAGCACCGATCGGTCCGTGTATAGCGGTACCGACCGGACCGAGGCCGGGATCATGTCGTTTCGTTCAACCCCTGTTCGGGTATGGTGGGTCGCGTTTCGACGCTGAGGAGGCGGCGGCCGGGGGTGTGTTCCTGTCTTGTTGTCAAGCCGCGTCGGGTAGTTTTTGGGGTTGTGTGCGTGGTTGGTAGGGGGTTCGGGTTTTGAGCATGGCGAGGATGATGTTGCAGCGTCGGCGGGCGACGCAGATGACCGCGGCGTTGTGTTTTTTGCCTTGGGCCCGTTTGTGTTGGTAGTAAGCGCGGGCGTCGGGGTCGTGTCGGGTAGCTACGAACGCGGCGATGAACATGGCGTCTTTGAGTCGGTGGTTACCTCCTCGTGACCGCCGGGTGGTGTGGCTGCGGCCTGATTGGCGGTCTACGGGTGCTAGGCCTGCGTAGGCGGCTAGCCGTCCGGGGTTAGCGAAACGGTTGGGGTCGCCTATCTCGGCGAGGGTTCGGGATCCGGTGCGGGGCCCGAACCCGCTCATCGTGTTTAAGACTTTTCCCAGGGGATGTTCCATGAACGCGTCTTCGATGTGGGAAGCGAGTTCGTCTCGCTGTGTGATGATCCGGTCCAGGTCGGATGTGAGGTCGGAGATGGTTTCTCCCCAGGTCGCTTCGGCCGCTACCGTGACGGTCTGGGCGCCTAGCGCAGCCCAGATGCGGTCGACGACCCTTTCAGCGGTTCGTCCGGACCGCTTCGACATGAGCGTCCGGACCCGGGTTTTCCCGGCGGTCCGCAACGCGGTGGGCGTGGGGTATTTCACCAGTGTGTCTCTGAGGCCGGGTGTTGACATCAGCCTGTCGCCGACAGCCCTCTCCAGGGTCGGGGACACGGCTAACAGGGCGTCACGCAGGCGGTTCACACACCTGGTAGCGTCGGCGGCGAGGTCTGTGTCCCGACCGTTGAGGACCCGCAGACGAACCAGCAACTCGTCGCCGACGGTAGTCCAGGTCAGCCGATCCGCGTTACGCCAAGCGAAGTCGGCCAACACCCGGGCGTCTTTAGGATCGGTCTTGGCCGCACCCGCGTACAGATCCGCGGCTCGGCGCATCGCGAGGCCGGACACGTAAGCCACCGGAATTGACATCTCCGCAGCGACCGACAGCACAAGCGCAGCCGCCGACGAGGTCATATCAACCACCAACGCCGGACGGCCATGACCTCCGGCGTTGCTGATCATTTCCCGGATGGCCGCCTCATTGTTGGGAACCCGGCGAGAAAACAACGCTTCACCACCCGACGATATCGCACAGGCGTAATGTTTGTCCTTGGCGATGTCCACACCGACGAACACCTCCGGAACAGGACTAAGAATATCACCCATCAGACGGTTCCCCTCTCTGATCGAAAACACGTTACATCAGCTACCCGAGGGCGCCACACGCCTCAACCACTTTACGACCAGCCCCCACACGGTGCATGTTCCTGCCCACACGGTGCATGTTCCTGTAAGAGGTCGCAAGGCACCCGACCACGGCAAGCGGCACCACACCCCAGGCCATCTACCTGACAGGACCCAAGAACCCTACCCACCGTGGCGAGTAACCAACCCCAATGCTCACACACCGGAGCTACCCAACACGGTAAAGGGACCCACCGGCGAGCGATCCATACCGGTAGTTCGGTTTTCGCGATCTCGGCCTGGCATGATAATGGCGCTAAACCGTCCTGATCTTGGATGGAGGTTTGGGGGATGAGTGGAGTAGACCATATTCGCGCTGTAACCAGGAAGAACGAGGCCCATATTCGCCCGACCGCTGGAATGCCAAGACCCAATCACTACAACGGGTCAGCCCGAATGATCTGCCAGAACCTTCAGCGCCGACACCAACTCCCGAGCATCATCGATACCCTGTCGCACCGACTCGGGCGGCATGAACTCCTGGTAGAAGTTGGCGTGGAGAGACTCCGCGGAAATGAACAACAACCTTCTGCGCTCGAACTTCTGCATGTCCCTGCTGATCAGCCTGCGAAGGTTCTCCCTGAGACGCTGGTGTGTTCCAAGCGGCCAGCTATTCTTTCGGGCAATTCCGTTCACGCAATGGGCGACCGCTCCCCACGCCTTCTCCGCCGCCTGCAACAGGTCGCCCTTGCGGAACTCCTCTTCGGCGTGATCGAGGAACATGTCGCTGATGTCCAAGTGTCGCTGTGCGGTGGCCATTCTTAACTCCCCCATGGTCGCGGATCGGTGTACTCGATCAGCGAAAACCGGGCGGCCACCAGTAGAAATCGGATCTCGGTCTCCATCCCGCAGACATCGATCAGGTGCAAGGTCTGGCCTATCTCGAAGGTCGCCGGGTTGGCCGGTCCCCCGTCGACGGCGATGTTGTCCGCATACACATAGGTTCTACCCCCGTCGTTGATGGGATTGAGCCTTCCCTCAATTCCGGGTATGTAGCCGGTAGCGCTCGTGAACAGTACTGCGCTCCGCCCGCTTTCGGAGGGTTGCATCGTCAGGTGGATCGTCTCGGCGGACCCTGGCACCACCGTTTCGCGGAGGGGTAGATATCCCTTTGTCGCCCCGAGAACAATCATCTCCTGATCCGTTCGATACAGCCTGAAGGAGCGCTTGCCGTTTCTATCGGTAGGGCCGGTTCGGTAGGTCTGGTTGGGATAGGCCACGAGCAGCATGGCGTCGCGAACGCCGGTTCCCTCCGGCGACTCAACCAGAAACGTGACCTCGGGCATATCCTTTTCCTCCAATGGGATCCTTCAAGAGTCCAACTGCCCCGCCGGAATCATCAGATCATTAGTTTAGCAATCGTAATGGGTATTAGAAGGATACACGCTTACTGAAGCTATATCTCTTGCAGGCTCGTCTCCTTCAAGACCATCCGGGCTTCGTCAAGCCATGTCATGATCGGTCGCTGTCGACCTCAGCAAGGAAAAGCATGCCCCTACAGAATCACCGGAACAGTGCGAAACCCTGGTTAGCGAAGTCGCGGTCGAAAGCAAATGCGGATTCGATACCGCGTTCACGCATGAGTTCAAAGGATAGCCAGTCCACCAGGGAGACACCCCTGCGCCCGGCGGCGAGCAGCGCGCTAACCGCTCGACGATGTATGGCCTCGTCGATCCACACGATTTCGACCGATCCAAGCAGCCCGGCGTAGAGATCGCGTAGCCCCGCTAGGCCGAGCCTACGCTGGACGAGCGCGCTCGCCTCGACGACTACGGCATTGTGGGTGAGAGCCGAGTACCGGCCCTGTTCGATCCCGTCGAGTAAGCGGCGCCACGCATCCGCCGCCCTCGGGTGAACAGCATCGCCCGCATCAAGCACGCCATATAGAGCTGACGTGTCGATGAATACAGGCCTTCTCATGCAGAGAAGGCCTCGTCCAGAGCCTCGTCGTGATGGGTGGCGGTGGACGTGTATTCCGATCGGTGAGCACCTATGACTTCCCTGGCTTGCCGCAACCGCGTTGCCCGATTCTCACTTTCAAGAAGATCTTCCACCGCCTGACGAACCAGCGACGACTGAGAGACGTTCCGAGAGGCCGCTAGATGTCGCAACCGGTCGGCCTGTTCGGCAGTGAGCGAGATCTGGGTTCGAATCATTACATCATGATAACTGGTATCTGTATCATAATGGACCCATCCTATCTAGGCAGCAGGTCGTACCAAGGATCACGATTCCGGTAAGCATCGCCGCCATCACGCTGCGATTCTCCGCGTATTGTTGGCAGGATGAGGGATCGAACCATCAGCTCCGTAGGTGGGTTATTGCCCCGTGACCTGCTGGATCGGATCAGCGCAGGGGATATGACCCTGAGCGGGCTCGATCCCACTGATTATGGGTAGCACCGGGTGAGCGTCTGCGCGATGCCATTACCCGGTCGTGGAATCGCCTGGCGGGTTTGTGGGCAGCGTTCCGAAGGGCCGAGGCCGGGTTGTCAGAGGCGGATCGCACTGCCACCTCGATGACCAGGCACCGATGGCTGCGTCCGTTGTTCGACGAACTCGGCTTCGCCGGTCTCCCCGCAGGCCGTTCCACGAAGATCGGCGGAAAGGCGTATCCGATCAGCCACCAATGGGGAACCAGCGTTCCGATTCACTTGCTGGGATGCAGGGTTCCGGTCGATCGTCGCACCCCCTGGCGTATCCGGAGCGGCTCGCTTGTCGCCCCACGCTCTGGCCCAGGAGTATCTGAACCGCTTCGAGGATCACTTGTGGGCCATCGTATCCAACGGTCTGCTGTTGCGAATGCTGCGGGACAACGCCTCGCTCACCAGAGCCGCCTATCTGGAGTTCGACTTGGCCGCCATCTTCGACGGCGAGGCCTACAGCGACTTCGTGATGTTATGGATGGTCTGCCACCGCTCCCGCTTCGAAGGCGACCCGCCCGAGAAATGTTTGCTTGAGCAATGGAGCACCGAGGCCGCCGCGGCAGGAACCAGGGCGCTGGACCGGCTGCGGGTAGGGGTGGAGAACGCTATCGTCTCGCTCGGAGAGGGATTCCTGGCTGCCCGACAGAATGCAGCGCTGCGGCAGCGGATCCGCTCCGGCGCACTGGAGGGGGACGAGTTCCTGCGCCAATTGCTACGCATCGTGTACCGGATGCTGTTCCTGCTGGTAGCAGAATCGAAGGATCTGGTGCTCGATCCTGCTGCTGACGAAACGGCTCGCATTCGTTACCGGCGGTTCTATTCGGTGGATCGGTTGCGGTTCCTGGCGCAGAGTCGGCGCGGTACAGCCCATGGAGATCTGTGGCGAGGCTTGATGGTCACCATGAAGGCGCTGGACGCCCGGCATCCCGGCATCCCGGAACTGGGTTTGGTCCCCCTCGGCAGCTTCCTGTGGTCGCCCGATTCGGTACCGGACCTGGTCGATGCCTCCATAGAGCACCGCCACCTGCTGGCCGCCGTGCGGCATCTGACTCTGGTACGGGACGCGGAAGCCAAAGTGTATAGAGCGGTGGACTACCGGAACCTGGGCCCCAGGGAGCTCGGATCGGTGTTCGAGTCCCTGCTGGAGCTCCATCCCGAGATGAACGTCGAGGCCCGCAGCTTCGTCTTGGCCAGTGTCCGCGGGAACGAAAGGAAGACTTCCGGCTCGTTCTATACCCCCTCCGCCCTAATCGAACGGCTGCTTGACGAGGCCCTCGATCCCATCCTCGACGAGGCGGAGGGCTCGGCCGATCCCGAGAATTCGCTACTTGACTTGAGAGTGCTGGACCCCGCCTGCGGTTCCGGACACTTCCTGGTGGAGGCCGCCCACCGTATCGCCGGGAGACTCGCCAGCCATCGGACCGGGAGGGGTCGAACCGTCACCCGCAGATCTCCAGGCGGCGTTGCGCGACGTGGTGGGCCGGTGCCTGTACGGGATCGACATCAACCCCATGGCGGTTGAGCTGTGCAAGGTGAGCCTGTGGCTGGTGGCCAACACACCGGGTCGGCCGCTCGGGTTCCTCGATCACCACATCGTGTGCGGCAACAGCCTGCTGGGTACCACCCCCGCGCTGTTGGCTAGCGGCCTACCGAACGAGGCCTTCAAAGCCCTCACCGGCGACGACAAGAAGAGGGTTAACCAACTGCGTAAGACCAACCGGGCCGAACGCAAGCAGCGCGATCAGGGCCTGATCCCCCTCGAGTGGTCTCCACGAGACGACGTGGCGGCCTTGGCGGAGGACGTGCAGGTACTCATGCCTCGGGCGGGAGAAACTGCGCGGGACGAGGCCGCCAAGGCCGAAATGTACGATGAGTACCAACACTCCGACACTTACGAGCGGAGCAAGCTGGCCGCCGATGCCTGGTGCGCCGCGTTCGTCAACCCCAAGCAACAGGGCGAGCCGGTCATAACCGATTCCACCGTGCGCGCCATCGGCGAGGGCCACGACGTGGTGCCCGAGGTGGTGAGAAGAGTCCGGCAATTGGCGGACCAGTACCAGTTCCTCCACTTACATCTGGTGTTTCCCGATGTCGAAGAGCGCGGGGGCTTCGACGCGGTGCTGGGTAACCCGCCATGGGAGAAGGTCAAGCTCTTGCAAAAAGAGTGGTTCTCCTCCCGAGAGCCGGAGATTGCGGCCGCGCAGAACAAGGCGGCGCGCCTCAAGCTCATCGAACAGATGCGACATGACGATCCCGAGATGTACGAGGCATTCCAGTGGGCGGCGCGAATGTGTCGAGCGCCCAAGCCCGCTTCGCTTTCTTCCTGCAGCGTCCCGAGGCGGCGGCCGACCCCGACCGGGCATTTCCCATGTCTCGGGAAGACTTCGCCCTGTTCAATCCCAACACCCGCACCTGCCCGGTCTTCCGGACTCGGAAAGACATGGAAACCGCCCGGAAGATGTACGAACGAGCCGAGGTCCTGTGGAGGGAAGCACGGGGTGACCAGCTGGAATCGAATCCGTGGGGTGTGTCGTTCCAACGAATGTTCGACATGGCCAACGACGCCCACCTCTTTCGGACTCGGACCCAGTTGGAATCCGATGGCTGGGAGCTCCGCGGCAACAGTTTCTTCAAAGATGCAGAAATCTACTTACCACTTCATGAGGCGAAGCTGTTCCACCAGTACGACCACCGCTTCGCCACGTTCGAGGGGGCATCAGCCAAAGAACTCCGAACCGGCAAGGCCCGGCCGATGACTCCCAAAGAAAAAGCGGATCCGGGAGCAGTGTCCCTCCCCCGCTACTGGGTACCGCGCAGAGAAGTGAAACAACGCAGTGTAGCACACTTCGACACTTCGACACTTCGACACGCTGGCTCGCCTGGCACGCAAATCGCTGTCAGACAGATCACCAGATCCACCGACGAGAGAACAGGAGTGCTCAGCATGATACCGCTGGTCGGCTTGGGTCACTCAGGCGCCATGATCTCGGTTGGTGGCTGGCCTTCCGAGACATCACCAACTCCACCAATATCAGGACCTCGATCCTCGCGATCATCCCCGGGGTCGCGGTGAGCAACAAGGCACCCCTCCTGAAAATCGATCCCCACCGTTGGCTGCAAGCCTTTCGTAACATCACCCGATCCACCGACGAACGCACCGTCATTACCGACCTGTTACCGGGGAGCGGCGTGGGAAACAGCGCTCCCGTCATGGAGTACGCAACGGCTCGAGCCATTGCTTCGACCCTGGTGATGGCCAACATGAACAGCCTCCCCCTCGATTGGACGGCCCGGTTGTCGGTAGGCGGAGTAAATATGAACTTCTACCTGGTAAAGCAGTTTCCGGTCCTGCCTCCCGAGCCCTACCTGGAAGAACTGATACCAGACCTCACCTACGTGGAGGCGATAGTTCCCCGATCGCTGGAACTCACCTATACCTCTTGGGAGATGGAACCCTTCGCCCGTGACCTCGGCTACGACGGACCGCCGTTCGTATGGGATGAGAACCGCCGCCACCGGGTCAAATGCGAACTCGACGCCATCTACACCCAACATGTACCGGCTTGACCGCTCCGACCTCGAACACATCCTCGACGCCCCACCCCCTAGTGCCTCCTTCCCCACCCTGAAGCGCAAGGAGCTGAAACAATTCGGCGAGTACCGCACCCAACGATACGTTCTCGAAGCCTACGACCAGATTGTGATAGGCGATCCACCCACTCTCACCGCCGCGTGTTGATCCGCTGACCTATGACTCCCATTCGGAAGACTGCGGGAGTTCTTCGTCCTGCAAGACATGCAGGATCTCCGCGGCAGGAAGCGTCGCTGCCTACGAGGGCCGGGGCCGGTCTCGGTTAGTATCCCCAGCTTCTCCAGCCGATCCAGTATCCGTAAGCTGGTCGGTCGGGTAACGTCCAAGATGCTCTCGACCCGCGGGGCGGTGATGACCGGGTTGGCGAACAGGGAATCGACCAAGGCGATTGCTTGGCCACGAGTTGCCTCGATAACTCGGCTTCGATAAGACTCCCGCATGTCTACCAGCCGCTCCGCTCTTTCCACAGCGCTATTCGCCTGGGTTTCGATCCCTCGCAAATAGAAGCGAAGCCACCCGTCGAGATCCCCACTTTCCCGCACGGCCTGGAGTTTGGCGTAGTACGTCTCGCGGTGGCGCTCCAGATAGGAGGAAAGGTACAGCAGGGGAGGCGGCAGCCGTTTGCGCAGTACCAGATGGAACACGACAAGCAACCGACCCATCCGGCCATTCCCGTCCAGGAACGGATGGATGGTTTCAAATTGGTAGTGAAGCAGTCCGCTCTGTACGAGGACCGAGATGGACCGGTTCTCGTGAACGAAACGCTCCCAGTCGGAGAGGAGTCGACCCAGTGCGTCGGGGGGCGGGGGCACGAATAGGGCTGTGTTGATCGCAGAGCCAGGCGGTCCGATCCAGTTCTGGGATGTTCGGAACTCTCCCGGTAGTCGCTCCCGACCACGTACGCCACTCAAGAGGACCGCGTGCATGTCACGTATCAAGCGGAGGCTGAACGGAAGGCTCTCGAGTCGAGCCAAACCCTGTTCCATCGCGGCTACGTAGTTGAGCACCTCCTCGATGTCCGGCGCGTACCCGGTCTCATCCGCTTCCGCTTCCGCTTCGAGAACACCCAGAAGGCTGGCTTGGGTACCTTCGATCCGAGCCGAGGCCAGAGCTTCCCGCAACAGATAGGGACGGATGAGTAAGTGTGGATTCGGAAGCAAGCGGCCCGCCCCGCCAACCGACCCAAAGCCGCCTCCGCATCGGCCAAACGCGTAACAGTCGCGGGGCGCAGTTCAACCACAGAAGGCAGGGGGTTCGGGTAGTAAGCCCTGTATCCCATGCCGGGAACCAACCGCACCTCGCCGAAGGTGTTGTCTTTATACCGCTGGGGATCCATCGCCACCCTACGCTACTACGACTATAACGGAAATGGCTGGTTCGCGTTATAGTCACCCCCCGACCATAACATCCACGTAACGATGCCCCCAGCACCATTACACAAACACCCATCTCCCGTAATAGTCACCCCCCGACCATAACATCCACGTAACGATGCCTGACTGCGGCTCGCCTACCAAACAGTATCAACGCCACGGAAACCGGAACAACATGGGCGTGCGGCGGTAGGTCGTCCCTACCTAGCCCGAACGCGGCTCCTCAGTTGTCCGGTGGTGCCTAGCTTAGAATTGTTTTCACTCTTTAATGATTGTCAGGATATGGGTGCTCTACTTGTCATATGGGTATGGTATTACTGTACTCATGAGCAACGAACATAGGTTCGCTACCCATCCGGGAACGTCTCGCTCCGGCGCGTCGGACACCGGGTTGACGGCAGGAAACAGCGGCGATGCCGGTACAAGAATCAGAGCAGCGCTTGGGGAACTCAGCCGGGTCACGATAGGACCCATGTCCGCGACCTCCGCCGACGAAACGCTCGGGCTACTGAGCCAGGCGCAGGCGGTGGTCACGTCGCTGATACATGAAGTGACTCGGCGGGTTGCCGACTCCGATACCGATATGGATCCGGCCGAAGTGCTCCGCCAGAGCGCCCGCCTACCAACTCGGGAATCGAAGCGGATTGCGAACACAGCCAGACAGCTGTCCCGAATGCCCAAGGTCAGGGAACGGTTAGCAACCGGTGGCATCACCCCCGCTCACGCCGACACGTTGGCCAACACCGCGGAGAAGGTAAGCCCCGAAGTGGTAGACAGCGACCAGAACTTGCTCGACGCAGCCGATCGACTATCACCCGACTCCTTCAACCGGTTGGCCCGGAGATGGTCGGAACGGAAGCTGATCGAAGCCGGTCTAGACCCGCTGGAGCGTCAGCGGCGGGCCCGGGAAGCCAAACTATGGGTAGAGAAGGAGACCGGACTGGGAGTGCTGATGGCCAAACTCCCCCGTCCGCAGTATGAGCAACTCCGCCAGGCGGTCGACAACCACTACATGCATAGTCTACGCCGGGATGGCGCCGGAGATCGTGATCCCGATGGGGTCCGCACCCCGAAACAAAGACTCGCCGACGTGGTGTTCGAACTTCTAACCAACCGCGACACCCACACCGGAGAGCTCATTAACGAAGCGTCAGGCATCAAAGCCAAGGCCGCTACTCAGCTGATCGTTACCGCTCCCCTCGGAGTGGTGGACGGAACCCTTCCCGGCAGCCCGGTAGAGATTAGGGGCGTCGGACCCGTACCCCGAAGCATCCTTGCATCGCTGACACCGGACACCGAGCTGGCCGGCATGATTTTCGACCGGGCCGGTCGCCCCCTCTGGTTAGGCCGCAACCAACGACTCGGCAATGCCGCCCAACGCCTTGCCGTAGCAGTTCGCGATGGCGGATGCTTCGAATGTGGGGCTCCCATGCACAGATGCGAGCTCCACCACATCCAGGAATGGCATCGCGACCAAGGACCGACCGACATCGACAATCTCGTCGCTGTGTGCCGCCGCCACCACAAGTGGTTGGAAACCCAAGACCTCCAAGTTCGAAGAACCCCCGACGGATACCGAGCCCGGCCACGGACCGACCCGGACCCATGACCACCGACACCGTGACCCTCGGAATGGGCGTACCGGACCAACACCACGCCGACCCGTGGTTCCTTACTGCTCTCCGGTTACATGTTTGATACAGTCGCGCAGGCACGCCAGGGAATTAATTCAAGCCGTGGTTGATGATCCGGGTTGCCGGATTCGTCCGGAGCGAGGCGGCCTCTTGGAGCCATTAGTTGCCATCTCCCGCCACCACCGACGAGAACCATCTCTATTGGCAATGCCGGGCCGGGCACCTGTGTCGAAATCGCTGGGTCGGTGAAGACGTGCCGGACACCGAGCTTATTAGAGCGGCCGCTCATGGCGGCTATCGTGGTGTGTTGCTCATCGAACGGGACTCCCTGCAACAGCCCCGTCTACTTGAGTTCGCCTCCGATCTAGGTGTTGCACTGATAGCCGTCGAGGCTAGGACCCGATCGAGGCCAAAGTCCGCGTCCTGAGGAACCTAAACCGGCTACGTAGGATGTTGGTCAAACACGACTTCCTGCTGATCCTCTCGCGCGAAATCCGCGCCTACTCGATCAAGTGACCAAGGGGTATCGGCAGTAGGCACGGGCTCACATGCAGAGTCACTCTTCGTAGGGATCTAGACCACATGGCCGGTCCGCCGGATGGTCCCAGACTTCGGGAGGCCCTGTGGCGGTCACCTCGATCACGTAGGTCCACATCACTCCACCAACTCCTTCCAATCCCCCCTGTTGGTATAGCGAGTATGAGCAGCTCATCCGGGCGTCCGGATCACGGGGGTCATAGCGTCGGTAGTATTCCAACCGGGCCAGATCCTCCCAGGTGGGACCCTCGCCGCCTCGTTCCCGGAGAAGCGGCGAGGGATGCCGTTCCTGATCCTCGCTGGCCATCTCTATAGCGAAGCGCAGTATCGCCTCACGCGCTTCGGCGACCGTCTCGACCAGTAGGGGAGGCCTCGGATAGACTAAGCAGCCGCTCTGATCCTCCAATTCGATCACGAAACTCAGACCGGCCTTGACTTTGACCCACCGGATCGCCTCCGTCCACGCTTCCTCTCGGGTTGTGAAGTAGTTGTACTCACCATCCCAAGCGAACTCTGCGAACGACAGGGACTCTCCATCAACCGTCGGCACCCAGCGTCCTTCCTCCACCGTCATCGCACCGGGTCGGGGCAGCTCACTGAGATCTCTCGGTATGTGTTGAGTGTTGGGGTGTTGCTTCATGGACCCAAGGTAACGGGAGGGTGTGACATGCCGGGCCGAGACACACCACCTGCGCCGGTTCCTTTGATCCATCCCCAAGGCCGGATACCCTCCTGTGCCGACGCGATGCGCGTATCCGAAACGCTATCTCCGATGTCGGCACCGACAGGAGGGATCCGGGTTCGTGAAACACCCGGTAAAGGAAGCTCTCCCCGCGGACCCTGGAGCTCCGTGCGAGAAAGGGAACAGCTCGAAAACCGCCAACCTCCCCGCCAGCGACTCGCTGACACCGGGAACCGTCGGGAAGTCTGCCGATCCCGTAAGAAGAAACCACTGGGCATCCGCTCCCGGTCGACGATCATCTTGGCTGCACGCACCAGCGAATCACCCGCCCGCTGTACCTCGTCAATCACAACGGGGCGGCGGAGGTCGGCCAATAAGCCAACCGGATCATGTTGAGCTATTTCCAGCAAGCCGTCGTCGTCGAGGTTAAGGAGTAATTACCTACACCTTCCTGAGATAGCGCGAAACATGGGAAGCCGCCTCGACGAGGCACCGCCCGATGGTGGCCAAATCCCGCTCTCCCGGAAATCGGTAAGCCGGCCCGAACACGGTGACGGCGCCCACCACCTCACCCTTGCCGTCCGCTATAGGCGCCGCAGCTCCGTTGACTCCCTCCGCCCATACCTCGTAACTCCAGGCGTATCCCCTGCTTCTTGTCTCCATGATCATCGCGCTCAAGCGAGCAGGGTCCGTCACAGTGGCGGGGCTTAACTTGTCGAGATCCTGAGCCAAGTAAGCGCTGAGTTCATCGTCACTCCAGGACGCCAGGAAAACGTAACCCGCCGCAGTGGTGTGGAGCGGGAATCGCTCACCTGTCCAGTTCTGGACCTGGACAGGTCGCCTCTTCTGCACTTGGTCGATATATAGAACTTGGTTGCCGTCCGGCATAGCCAACGCGGCGTCCTCGCCCAAGCGGCCGACGATATCCCGAAGATAGGTGGCCGACACACCGACGAGTTCCAACGGGCCGACCCCCGGATGGGCGATAGTGCGTAACTCCCGGCCCACCATGTATCCCGCCTCGGATACTTTCTCGACCACCCCTATACCCGCCATTGTGGAAAGCAAGCGGCTGGTAGTGCTCTTAGGCAAACCGGTGCGGGTCGCGATGGTCGCCAACGAGACCACTTTGCCGTGTGGACTGAGGGCCCGCAGCACGGCAAAAGCACGTTCAACAGACTGGATATTCGGCGACTGACCCATAGAAACCCAACTGATTGACACCTGGTTTCGAATCAGGGTAACATCTGTGTTCCATAAAGCAGAACGTTCCATATAATGGAAAACCATTAGAAAAAGGATACGGCAAGGAAGGGCAAGGGAAAGGATCAATGAACGGAGTGATCGTCACATGCGCGGTTACCGGCTCCTCACATACACCCACGATGAACAGCGATATCCCGGTAACCATTGAGGAGCATATCGACCAATCGGTAGCCGCCGCCCGTGAGGGAGCAAGTGTCATACATATCCATGCCCGTGATCCGCTGGATGGCCGCCCTGTGTCCGATCCCGGCATATTCCGGGAGTACTGCTCGGGGATCAAGTCCGAGTGCGACGCGGTTATCTCGATAACCACCGGGGGAGCCACGGGTCAGACTATCCGGGAACGCCTGAGGGTGATCGAGGTGCTCAAGCCTGAACTTGCCACCTGCAATCTGGGGACCATGAACTACGGCCTCTTTCAAATGATCCCCCGTTACGAGGGCCGATGGAAGTATGACTGGGAAGAGCCGTACCTGGAAAGCACCAAGCGGGAACCGTTCGTCAACACGTTCGCCGACATCGAGTACATGCTCACCGTCCTAGCCTCTCGCACCGGGTGCCGTTTCGAGTTCGAGGCATACGACATAGGCCATCTTTACACCCTGGCCTACTTCGTGGACCTAGGGTTGGTCCAGCCACCCATTTTCGTCCAGTTCGTTATGGGAACGTTCGGAGGCATCGGACCCGACATCGAGAACGTGGTGGCTATGAAGACCGTGGCCAACCGCTTGTTCGGACACGACTTGGAGTGGTCGATTCTGGGAGGGGGTCGCTTCCAGTTCGACATAGTGACAGCCGGAGCCACGATGGGTGGCAACGTACGGGTGGGCCTCGAGGACGGCATTTACCTTCGGAAGGGTAGGCTCGCCGAGTCAAATGCCGAACAGGTGGCGAAGATCGTGCGCATCCTGCGGGAACTGTCCCGTAAACCCGCCACACCCACCGAGACGAGAGAGCGTCTCGCGCTGAAGGGTCTCCATCAGGTTGCCTTCTAACTCCCCGCCGGCCGGCTTGCATTATGTGCGGAAACGTCACCGTGCAACGAGTTGAGAGTCATCGTCCTCTCCGTGCGGAGCACTCGGGAAACACCGGGCTGGACCACCACAGGGGGTTGAAAATGTCACCACCCTCAGGCATATTGGATGGTAGCCGTAAATCACCACCGGATTGCTTACGACGTCGAGCGGTCCGGAGCAGGAATCATATTGCGTGGCGCCGACCCGGTAGGCAACTATCAGAACGCGCTCCGAACCAAGGAATGGTGGCGGTGGGGGTGGGCCCGAGCAGTGATCGTGTGTCAGGGGGTTTTTCGCGCTCTGGGCTCGTTCTCAGGCTGGAATCAGGGTGACCTCTCCCCCACAGGTGATCGGGCTCGTAGGGACCGGTGTCATCGGTAGCGGCTGGGCCGTCCGGGCATTGAGCCGGGGCTGTGACGTGGTGGCCTGGGATCCGGCACCCGATGCGGAGGACTATCTGGAGCAATCCATCGACCGGGCTTGGCCCTCCGTGCAACGGCTCGGTCTCTATCCCGATGCACGACGCGATCGGGTTACCTTCGCCGGGAGCCCCGAAGAAGTCTGTAAAACCGCCGACTTCATACAGGAATCGGCACCGGAGGACGAGCACCTCAAACGAACTCTGCTGGCTCGACTGGATGCCGCTAGCGGACGGGAGGTAACCATCGCATCCAGTTCGTCCGGACTATTGCCAACCCGTATTGCATCGGAATGCCGATACCCGGAGCGGGTAATAATCGGACACCCTTTCAACCCTGTCTACCTGCTTCCCCTTTGCGAGGTGGTTCCCGGTCGGCAGACCTCAGCCGATACCGTCGACGAGGCAACCCGCGTCTACGACTACCTGGATATGTACCCACTTGTGGTCCGCAACGAGGTCCCCGGATACCTATCCGACCGACTCCAGGAGGCGCTGTGGAGGGAGATACTCCATCTGGTTAATGATGGAACGGCTACCACCGGGGAACTCGACGACGCCATCGTCTACGGTCCCGGCCTGCGCTGGGCCGGGATGGGCACCAATCTGAGCTTCCACCTAGCGGGCGGTCTGGACGGTATGCGACACATGCTCGAACAATTCGGGCCCGCCCTCCGTCTCCCATGGACGAAGCTCAAGGCACCCGAACTAACCGATTCCCTCATTGCCGACATGGTGGCGGGAACCGCTGAACAGGCGGGTGGGAGGCCGGTCGAGGATCTGGAGCGGTTACGAGACGATTATCTGATCGCCGTCATGAGAGCCCTCCGCTCGGTGGGGGTAGGAGCAGGCAAGCTTCTCGCGAGAAGGGAGGACCGCCGCTACGCGCAGCAGGCCCTAACCTGGTCCCCGGGCGTTGAGATCTCCTCCCCGCTCGGGCTGTTTAGGTGCGATGTCGAACCGGATTGGGTCGATTACAACAACCATATGACCGAAGCCGCCTACCTGACGGCATTCGGATGGGCGTCGGACGCCCTGTTCCGTTACATCGGAGACAGCGAAGAGTACCGGGCGGCAGGTTACTCCTTTTACACGGTCGAAACTCACATCAACTACCTGCGGGAAGTCAAGGGTAACGCATCGCTCCGCTTCACGACCACCGTAGTGGGTCTCGACGATAAGCGGCTAAACATCTACCACGAGATGTTCGACACCACCTCTGCCACCATGGTTGCGGCAACCGAACAGATGTTGCTCCACATGGACACGAAAACGGGTAGACCTGCACCGATCGAAGGCACCCCTAGATTGGCGCTTGAAGCCATCCGATCCGCTCACCAAGACCAGCCTGGTCCCCGATACATGGGCCGGGTAATGACCCTGAAGGGTAAGTAGAAGAGGTGCGTTTTGGCGAGGTCGGAAAGGTAGGGATCCGGCTTCGGCGGGTGACGACCTCCCCGAACATAAAGGCAGGGCAGGGGATTCAGGCAGCAATGTGGCCGTGGAGAGAAAAGAGGCTGTCATGGATTTCGCACTGACCGGGGATCAGCAATTGATAGTCGCGGTGACCGGACAGTTCACCGAGAGAGAACTGTTCCCTTACGAGGACCGCGTGGAGCGAACCGGTCGGGTTCCGCCGGACTTGGTGGAACAGATCAGATCCCGTTCCATCAATGCCGGGATCTACGCCGCCAACATGCCGATGGAATACGGAGGGTCCGGCCTTGACCCCCTCACGCTGGCTCTCGTGGAACGGGAACTCGGGGCCGCATCCTACGCATTGCAGTACATCGTGGCCCGTCCTTCCAACATCCTCCAGGCTTGCCGTGATGAGCAGATCGGCCGGTACCTGCTACCCACTGTCAGGGGCGAGCGAGTCGAGTGCCTGGCCATGAGCGAACCCGATGCGGGTTCCGACCTGCGGGGCATGAAATGCAGCGCAGTCCGCTATGGCAAACATTTCGTGATCAACGGCGTCAAACACTTCATCAGCCACGCCGATCTGGCGGATTACGTAATCCTGTTCGCCGCCACCGGGGAGGAGCCCGGCCCCCGTGGCCCTCGCAAGAGGATCACCGCCTTCCTGGTGGATATGGGAACTCCCGGCTTCGAAGTCCTACCCGGATACCGGGCGGTATCAAACCGGGGTTATCACAACTTTATCCTCAACTTCGATAACTGCCGGGTTCCCGAATCGGCGATCCTCGGTGAGGAACACCACGGTTTCGAAGTAGCCAATCAATGGCTGGGTTCGACCCGGCTTCAAGTAGCCGCCGTCTGCCTAGGACGAGCCCGTCGTGCACTGCAACTAGCGTCGCAGTGGGCGGTCGATCGGACCCAGTTCGGACAGCGGATCGGAAAGTTCCAAGGGGTTTCTTTCAAGCTGGCGGACATGCAGACCCGATACGACGCCGCTGAACTCCTCACCCTCCGCGCAGCCTGGAAGGATAGCCGGGGAACCATGACCGATGCCGACGCCGCGATGGCCAAGGTTTACGCGAGCGAGATGTGTCAATTCGTCACCGACGAGGCCATCCAGATCTTCGGAGGTATGGGCCTGATGGACGAACTCCCTCTCGAGCGTCTTTGGCGTGACACCCGGGTGGACCGGATATGGGACGGCACATCCGAGATCCAGCGCCACATCATATCCCGGTCCATGCTGCGGCCGTTGGGGGGATGATGTAGGGGGATGGATAAGCAGGCATGAACGAAAAACAATAGGAATGATTAGAACTGAAAGGCCTCCCGACCTCGGGCGCCTGCTCGACCCGCGCACCGTGGTAGCGATCGGCGGACATCAGGCCGGCCAGGCCATCCACCAATCCGATCGGCTCCGATTCGACGGTGAAATATGGCCGCTTCACCCCACACGGCAATCCATAGCCGGCCGTACCGTTTACCGATCGCTGGAAGAACTCCCCGGTGTACCCGACGCGGCGTTCGTGGCGGTCAACCGGAACCTCACGCTGGAAATGGTCCATCTTCTCGCCGAGATGGGTTGTGGCGGCGCAGTGCTCTACGCCTCCGGTTTCGCAGAGGCCGGACCGGAAGGAACCAAACTCCAGGAGCGGCTCACCTCCACCCACGACATGCCTTTGGTGGGACCCAACTGCTACGGAACCATCAACGCCTTGAGCGGTGCGGTCCTATGGCCCGACGTCCAGGGATGTAGCAGGGTGGACTCCGGACCGGCGCTGATCAGCCAGTCGGGAAACATCGCCTTGAACCTCACCATGAATCGCCGGGGAGTCCGGTTCAGCCACGTCATATCGCTCGGCAACCAGTCCTCAGTCACCGCCGAGCAATGCTTGATGTATATGGCGGCCAAACCCGAGGTAACCGCGGTCGGTCTCTATCTGGAGTCGATCATCGATCCGATGGCCTTCGGACGGGCTGCGCTTGCTTGCCGCCGGACCCGGACCCCGGTCGTTATGTTGAAGGCGGGGCGAACCGAGCGTTCGGAGCGGATAACCGCTTCCCATACCGGGGCACTGAGTTCGGCCTCGCAGGCTTACGATGCCCTCTTCGAACGCTACGGCGTGATCGTCACCGATACTCCGGCCGAAATGGTCACCATCCTCGGATTGTTACATACGATCGGTCCCTTGCCGGGAAACCGGCTGGTGTCGTTATCCTGTTCGGGAGGAGAGGCGGCACTGGTAGCCGACCGGGCAGCCCACCATCCGGTGGTATTCGAGCCCTTCGAGTCCGACCACGCCGCCCGAGTGGAAGCGACCATGCCGACATTCTCGACCCCCACCAACCCGGTCGACTATCACACCTTCATTTGGGGTGATCGGATCGCTCTCGAACGGTGTTTCGAGGAGGTATTGGCAGGCCCGTTCGACGCGGCATTGCTGGTGATCGACTGGCCGGCCCAGGGTATAGACGACACCGACTGGTGGCCCACCCTACGTGCCTTCGAAACCGCTACCGTCACCACCGGCACTCCCGGAATCGTGCTGGCGACCCTTCCGGAAAGCCTGCCTGACCAGGTCAGGAGACATGCAACCCGCCATGGTCTCGCCGTTTCCCACTCGATTGATGAAGCCCTCGCTGCGGCAGCTTCCGCAGGAGCCGTCGGGCAATGGTTCAGAAGACCACCTCCCCCCCTGCACAACCCGGTTACCGGCCCGACCGGGCCGGACGGGAGCACTCGCCTACAAACCCTCGACGAACCCTCATCCAAGGCGCTGCTGCAGAACGCGGGGGTCCCGATACCCGAAGGGGCGGTGCTGAAAACTCCCCGACCACATTTCTCGCCCCCCGGATGCCTTCGGTTCCCGCTGGTCGCCAAGATCGTCGGTCCCGATCACAAGAGCCTCCGCAACGGCGTGGTGACCGGCATCCGATCCGGCCGCGATCTGGCTGCGGCCGTCAAGCGGTTGGCGGAGGGCGGTCACCCCGTGCTAATCGAGGAACAGATAACCGATGTGGTGGCGGAGTTGCTGGTATCGGTCCGCCAGGAGTATCCGTTGGGACAGGTGTTAACCATCGGGGCGGGCGGAATCCACGTCGAGTTGTTTGCCGATACCACCACCATGCTGCTGCCGATCACATCCGACAATCTCATCCGCCGGCTCGCCGGGCTGAGGGTCGGCAAGCAGGCGTTGGGTGCAAAAAAGAGTCCAACCATCGAAGCCTTGGTCACAGTGGTCGAGTGGCTCACCGACCTCATCGAGACTATGCCCGACCTGGTCGAGGTGGAGATCAACCCCTTGGTTCTCACCTCCGACTCGGCGTGGGCGGTGGATGCGCTGGTAACGGTACGAATGGATCCCATTTCATGAGGGAGGTAGGGAGCGACGTGGTGAGGGTCAACCGGGAGTCGGAGGTTCTCGAGATAACTCTCGACCGGCCCAAGGCCAACGCTATCGACTCAGCAACCAGCCGCCTGCTGGGCGAGGTGTTCACTTACTTCCGAGATGATCCCGAGCTCCGGGTGGCAATCCTCACCGGCGCCGGAGAGAGATTCTTTTCCGCCGGATGGGACCTAACGGCGGCTGAGGAAGGTGAATCCTACGAAAGCGACTACGGACCCGGTGGTTTCGGTGGTTTTCCCGAACTACCCGATCTCAACAAGCCGGTCATCGCGGCGGTGAACGGGTTGGCGGTCGGGGGTGGATTCGAGTTGGTCATGTCGGCCGATCTAGTGGTAGCGGCATCGCACGCCACCTTCTTCCTGCCGGAACCTGCGGTGGGCATGATCCCCGATGTCGGGGCGGTACGGCTTCCCAAACAACTCCCACCCGCCGTGGCGGCTGAAGTGCTGATTGCCGGCAAACGTCTTGATGCATCTGAAGCTCTGCACTACGGGCTCGCCAACAAGGTGGTGGACACCCACGAACTGCTCGACGCCGCTCATGCATTAGCTGATCGGATCACCCGACAGGCGCCACTGGCGATAGCAGCCATACTCGAAACTCGCCGACGGACCGAGAACCTCACCATCCGGGAAGGACTATCCCTTCTACGATCCGGCGAGGTCGAATCCTACCGCCGTATGCTGAACTCCGAGGATGCACGCGAAGGGGTGCTAGCCTTCTCCGAGCGACGCTCCCCCGTCTGGAAGGGATGCTGAGATTGGTCTCCCGGCCTGCTAAACTGACGGACCATCGGACGGGGTGGGCCTCGACCTTACCTTCTTTCGCACGAGTATCAACTCGTTGGCCTGCCCCCACATGCACCCGCAGACACAGGTGGTATTTCAATGATGTCATCGTCCGCGCCCTCGCGTATCCCTACTCTCGGTACCACATCCCACGCGTTGCTGAGTTCCTGGGGACTATTCGTGGCCATCCTTCTAGTGATGATCGGAAGCGGAGTCTTGAACCCGTTAATAGGTCTCAATGCCGAGTTACGAGGGTTCTCGACCACCACCACCGGACTCGTCCTGAGTTTCTACTACGTCGGGTTCCTGGTAGGCGCCTGGCTCACCCCCCGCATGGTGGTCAACGTCGGGCATATCCGAGTCTACGCCGCATTGGCTTCCCTGGCCTCAACCTCGACCCTCGTCTACATCGTCAACTCCTCCGCCCTCATTTGGGCAGGCGCCCGTCTGATCACCGGGTTCGCCATGTCCGGCTTGGTCATAGTGGCGGAAAGTTGGCTCAACGACGCCACTACCAACCGGACTCGAGGCCGGCTCCTGGCTGCCTATATGGTCGTGCTGATGGGTGGGCTGGCTTTGGGCCAGTTGCTCCTGATCTTCGCCGAACCGTCCGGGATCGGTCTCTTCATCGCCGCATCGGTCGCTATTTCCCTGGCGGTTATACCGATCACCCTTTCCACCGCTCCCGGACCACGATTCGTACTATCGTCCAACCTGCCCATCAGCCAGGTTTGGCAGTGTGCGCCCGTGGGTCTGGCGGCCGCCTTAGGGCAGGGAACGGGGGTGGCAGCCCTCCTCAGCCTGGCAGCCCTTTACGGTGTGAGAACCGGTATGAGTGTCGACGGCACCGCGCTGTTCTTGGCGTTGGCGGTCCTTGGTAGCGTCGTGTTGCAAGGACCGATCGGCGTTCTATCCGATTACGCCGGAAGGCGCCGCGTCATGCTGTCGGTTGCGCTACTTTGTGCAGGCGTATGCGCCCTGGTCGTCGTGCTCGAACCGATGGGTTGGGCAGCCCTGCTCGCCTCTTTCGTGGTCGGAGGATTGGCCATGACCATGTACCCGCTGGCGTTGAGCCACATAAACGACCGTGTTCCACCGGGTTCGGCCGTGGGGGTTAGCGGGCTGGTGTCTCTCGCTACGGGGGTGGGCGCCATCCTCGGTCCGGTGGGTGGCGCAGCGGTTATGGACACCTTCGGGGCAGGCGGTTTGTTCGTGTTTGTGGGCATCGTCTACTCGGCAATCGCGGCCTTCACCCTTCTCCGGGTCCTCACCCACGAAGGAGTACCGGTCAGGCAGCGCCGCGCTTTCACCATGATTCCAGGTCGGGCGGGCACGATCATCCTGTACGCAGCCCGGCGAGCGCGCCGGGCCGGCAACCGGCCTGCCGAACAACCCTCACACTCCGATACGGCAACATGAACTCCTACGACTTCCTGATCGTCGGCGGCGGATCCGCCGGGTGCGCCCTGGCCGCCCGACTGAGCGAGGACCCGACCAACAGGGTCTTGGTGCTGGAAGCAGGGCGGCCCGACTATCGCTGGGACGTCTTCATCCACATGCCGGCCGCGCTCACCTATCCCATCGGATCCCGGTTCTATGACTGGAAATACGAGTCGGAACCGGAACCTCACCTGTCAGGGCGTCGCATCTACCACGCACGCGGCAAGGTTCTAGGAGGGTCGAGTTCGATCAACGGAATGATCTTCCAGCGGGGTAATCCCATGGACTACGAGAAATGGGCATCGTCGCCCGGCATGGAAACGTGGGACTACCCCCATTGCCTACCCTATTTCAAACGACTCGAGACCACCCTGGCGGGAAGAGACCAGTACCGGGGCGGATCGGGCCCCCTTGTACTGGAAAGGGGTTCAGCGGACAACCCTCTGTTTCGAGCCTTCTTCGAAGCCGGCGAACAGGCCGGAATACCGCGTACCCCGGACGTGAACGGCTACCGGCAGGAAGGGTTCGCAGCGTTTGACGCCAACCGCCATCGGGGTCGGCGGCTCAGTGCCGCTCGCGCCTATTTGCATCCGGTAACGGGTCGACCGAACCTCACGATCATCACTAGAGCTCACGCCACCAGGGTCATATTCGAGCGGAACCGGGCCGTCGGAGTCGAATATCGCAAGGGTCGGGCCACGCACACGGCCATGGCCGCCGACGTGATCGCCTGCGGAGGGGCCATCAACACGCCACAGTTGCTCATGTTGTCCGGGGTAGGCCCTGCCGAACACCTAGAGGATTCGGGGATACAAGTGGTAGCCGATCTACCGGGCGTCGGCCGGAATCTGCAGGACCACCTCGAAGTATACATACAGTACGCCTGCAAGCAACCCGTGTCTCTTCAGCCCCACCTGGCGTGGTGGAGGAAGCCGTTGATCGGATGGCAATGGTTACGGCGCCGTGGCCCCGGTACCAGCAACCACTTCGAAGCAGGTGGGTTCGTTCGCAGTAACGTCGAGGTGACCTATCCGAATCTGATGCTCCACTTTCTTCCCATCGCGATCCGCTACGACGGATCGGTGCCGTCCGGAGGTCACGGATACCAGGTGCATGTGGGGCCCATGTACTCCGATGCGCGCGGTTCTCTATTGCTCAAGTCCTCCAACCCGTTCGACAAACCGGAATTACGATTCAACTACCTTTCCACATCGTCCGACCGCCGTGAATGGGTGGAGGCGGTGCGATTCGTTCGCCACGTTCTCAACCAACCCGCCTTCGAGCCGTTCAACGACGGAGAACTGTCACCAGGCCCCGAGGTACGCACCGACGAAGAAATCCTCGCCTGGGTGGCTCAAGACGCCGAGACCGCTCTCCATCCCTGCGGAACAGCAAAGATGGGAGTCGATTCGGAGTCGGTAGTCGCTCCGGACACACTAAAGGTTCACGGAATCCGAGGGCTTCGAGTGGTGGACGCCTCGGTAATGCCCAACATCACCAATGGGAATATCTACGCACCGGTCATGATGATCGCGGAACGGGCAGCCGACATGATCCTCGGGAACCAGCAGCTACCGCCGGAACATGTGGACTGGTACCGGCATGTCGATTAGCCGCTTGTTGTCCGGTCTCAACCGATCCGCCTGGGGATGGAATAGATCGGGCTGAGAAATAACTACTCGCCCTGGCACCCTCTTAGGTAGTCCACCGCGGGCTTGACACCCACCCGGTAGCGAGCCACCGCACCGTTCTCGATTTCGAAGTAGATCCGGTAGTCGGCATCGAAGTCGTCATTGGGCACGAAGGCCATCGCCTCGCCCTCAAGGGTCGCTTGATTGGCCTGCTGTATGTTGTCGGGGTAGACAGTACGCAGGTTCGAAGCCGTCGTCCCGATCCGTACCCCTGATCGGGTAGCTATCTCGCTGGGCAAATCGATCTCGACACGTGCAATACGGTCATCAACGACCATTACCGAAACCCCCCGCATCACGGCGCCCGGAGTCACGTAATGGCAGCTATCGGTGCTCTGACGACCCAAGTCCCGACGGAGGGTAACGCCGCCCTCAGCTGATGCTTCGGCAACCGTCATTCCGATCCGCAACGGGCCGACCGCCCGAAGCGTGGCGACTGCATCGATTTGGGTAGCCTGGACGGGTTCCGTGGTGGATGTCACCGATACTTCGTCGCCTTCCGGCTGGGTGTCAGCAACGGTGGTCACGCTCTGAGATGCTGTGCTGGTGGTGGTGCTGGAAAGGGAGACGACTGTGGATGGTTCGGTGGTGGTAATGGCGGACCGGGCTGTAGTCGTAGTCGAATCAACCGGATCGTCATCCCCGCCACACGCCGCTACCAGCATCACGACGACTAGCAGAGGGACCAACTTTCTCATTCGCAGCTCCTCCAATCGACCACATGAACCCTGGATGTTTCATCGCTGAACCCGTCGCGATTCCGACACCCTGCGGATGGATGCTCTCGCACCTCCCCTAGCCTACGTCAAAGTTCCTAAACTTCCGGGGATTTCCCCACCACTGGAACGCGGACGGTCCGCATCGCCGGGCGTTCTCCCGTCAAGACCTGATGGACTTGAGGCCCGATTCTTCGTAGATGGACTTGGCAGACCATGGAAAGACAATAGATCGCACTCTGACCAAGCACTACAGCTATTGGTATCTCCTATCCGGGTCCGGCGTGAAGTTCACCCGCCGGGCAAAAAATGGCTCATCGCGTATTAGTGGGGGGTAATTGTGGCGAGTAGCCACCAGACGCTCCTATGTTTGTCAAGTTGGAGATGGGGGCGGGTTGGTGGGTTCGGATTCGGTCTGTTTGAACCGCCCCCGGGTTTGCCGGAGTGATGGTGACCGGGTTTTTGGAGTTAGTTCACTTGGTTGAGCGGCGCGCCGGTTGGGTTGTTATGGTGGTGGGTTCTTTCGTAGTCGATTGGTGTTCGCGTCTCGAGGTGGTGTGGCGTTGTTGTCGGTTGTGGAAGAGGTCTTGAGGTATTCGATATGGTGTTGGTCAATTCAATCCGGGTGCGACATCCCGGGCGGTTCAAGAGTTCGACCTGCATCCGAAACCTAAGGACGCTTCCATCGACGGCGTTATCAAAACAGTCCCCGACGGACACCGGTCGATGGAACGAGCCCGGACTGGCTGGCCCGGTCACCGGACACCCGGGAGCTGTAAGGGGGTGCCCTGGTCCGAGTGTATGACCGTTCCCGAGTCGGGTTGGCGGTTGCTGATTCGCTATACCCAGGGGCGGAGGTGAGCGGCCCGGCGGTGACGGAGCGGTCTATGGACCAGCCCACGATGCGGCGGCTGAAGGTGTCTAGCACGACCGCGCAGTACACCTTGCCTTCCCGGGGTCGGATGCTCGGTGTAGGCCGGTCACCCATAATTGGTTCGGTTGATGGCGGACCAATTATGGGTCGACTAGATCTGCTGGGGTATCTGCGGGTATGATTCGCCGCCGTTTGGGGTCTCGGCTCCCGCTCAGGTCAGCCAGGCCGGCTCGTCTCATGAGCATCCCCCTCCGTATTACGGCCCACCCATACCCCTATAGCCGAGCCTCAGCTCAGCATGCACCCTCGGTGCTCCATACGTCCCGCGGGACTGTTGGCAGATGCGTGCGGAGTGTAGGGGTCGGACCGGGGCGCCCTGTCAGCTTTTCGGCTGGTGGGTTTCCCCGGCCCGCCCTCCGAACCGGACGTGCAACTTCCACTGCATCCGGCTCTCCATGTGCTCATGCCACTACTAGTGGTTCAGCCTGTGTCTGCATCACACGTACCCGCCGCCCAGCCTCTCCGAGGTCGGGTAGCGGTGCGCCGGTATTCACCAGCGACCTCCGTGATCAACAGTTCGGCTGCGAACACACTGGACCCCTTCGCCATGTGACCGGCTTTCCCGGCCTCCGACTACTACGGGTCCTCCGCCCCATCCCACCGGCATCAGCCGGCAACAAGCCTTCCCGCCGACCAGCCAGATGCTGGCCGGTAAGGGAACCGGGGGGATGGTTCCCACGTTCACTTTCCAACCGTTTGACAGGGTCGGCGCCCAGCTATGCCCCTGCAACATCGCCACGGCTACGCCGCAGGCATTCACCGTGGCCTCCCGGTCGGCGACATCAACCGACCAAAGAGTCACCGCACACAACAATTGGTGTAGCGGTGTGCGTTGCTGCGCGGCCCCGATCCGCCAGGTTCGAGCCGCTGGTTGTCTTGAGGAGCTTTCCGTCGCTGGTTCCTCACGTACGCCTTTCTGTCTTGCTAGCCGGACCCGGACCATCTGGCGGTGCTGATCCGTCCCGTCTTTGTCAGGGCTGCTGTCCACCCAAACCCCCCGTTCCGCAGGGTTCAGGCTGCCCTCAGCTTCAACGTGCCCTCTGCGACAAGCACGAAGCGGTGTCCTTTCACCACCGCACGGTTAGAAAACGCCTCGTGGCGCTCGATATCCGCCAACCAAGCGTGGCGGATGACCCGAGTCGAGGGTGGGCGAACTCTCCACTCGTAGAAACCCGACTCCCCCGAGCACCCGGCACGCCACCCCGGCTGCGCTGCCCCTCACCCCCTCATAATTCTGGATCGCTTCAAACCGTCCCCTGCGGTCACCACCCGGGCTCCCAGCAACTCGTTGGCTCCGCTTGGTCACAGCCAACCCTGTCCCTCCAGCCCGGTGACCCGGGGCGGCTCTCAGTTCCTCCTTCTCCCCGAAGGCCAGTCCCAGCTCAAGCCCTCGGTCAACAGCGTCCCCCGGCGCCGCCGGCTATAGATTGTCTGATCCAAAACAACACCAAGATCAGCAGACAAGGACGACACCAACCTGCCAGCAGCCAAAAGACCCAGGACCCTGCGGCGGAACCCCGGTGAATACCCATTACGGCATGAAACCCCTCCATGCAGCTCAACACACCACCAATCCAAACATGCCAATTTCGGAAAACGGGGGTATCACCTAAAGGTCCGGCAAAACCCGGCACGGTTCAGTCTGGGGTAGGGTTGTGGATGCGTACCGCAAACTCGGCGTGAGCTAGGAGACGACGCGGCAATCCCCTTCGTATATGCTCAGGGACATGCAAAAATCTTCTAGTCAGAATATAACGCTGGTAGTGGTAGGAGGGACCGCTGAGACGAGCCAGGTACAATGCCGTGAGCTTCAAGCGTTCAGCAATGGTGTGATCGCGGGTTGCATCACATGCTTGGCAGAGACGCCGAAAAGCGACGTTGAAGAAACAATCAAACCCCGTGAACCGGAATCAGTGGTGATCGCTGTCTGTAACTTGGGTGACGGCGCACGGGATTTGGCTCGTGACCTCAAAAAAGATGGGTGGAAAACCAAACTGTTCGAAACCAAGAAGCAGCTTCTCGCCATAGCCTGTGAATTGGACGACGGCGGTCAACTGTGACTTATCCGGCTATCAGGAAAACAGGGATGCGTATTGAAGAAATAAAAGGGCTTCGCGAGGAGATCCGCAAAGCCCAGGAAGAGGGCAACGATGCGCGTGCCGAACAGTTACAGCAGGAGCTAGATGTCGCTGTGTCTACAGAGCAAATCCAGACGGTTGAGGAACGCTCGGTAGAGAACGAGTCTGAGACTGTACTCGATCTAGTTGAGCGTGACGTGTCCGCTGGCAGGCTACAGCAGTCCCGCGAGAGCATTGAGAAAGCGATCCGCGAAAACACAGATTGACGGCACAGTGTCGACCCGTTGCGAGCGGCATTCCGTTGTGGCCGGAACTGATGTTGAGGTTGATTTGTGGTATTCCGCCGGTTGCCAGTTCTGCTGCGAGCCTCAGTGAAGAGGAGTTGTGGCAGTGTTTTGGCAGGTAGAAAGAACTGAACTGTTGATGTTCTCAGTCGGGGCCAGACCAATGACGTGTCCCTTGGGGACGTTTTAGAGAGGGTCATTGTCAACTCAGAGATATTGAACCCCTTTTTTTGCGGGACTCTTGATCATCTTCCTACACCGAGAACCGTACCAGCAACACATCGCCGTCCTGAACCAGGTAATCCTTGCCCTCGACCCGTACGACACCACCGGTCGACCGGGCGCGTGTCCACCCACCGTGACGAATCACTTCTTCGATCGGGGCTACCTCAGCGCGGATAAACCCTCGTTCCAGGTCGGAATGTATCTTGCCTGCGGCCTGGCGGGCAGTGGCGCCTTGGTCAACCATCCAGGCGCGGGATTCTCGGGGGTTCATCGTGTAGAACGTGATCAGGCCAAGCGCCGCCATGATCGCTCGTACCACCTTGGGTCTCGCCCCCTCTCCGATACCTAATCCTTCAGATAGCTCTGCCCGGTCGTCCGGATCGAGTTGCATCAGTTCCTCTTCGAGGAGCGCGCATACACCCAGGACCGGATCCGTGGGTGGAACGACCTCTTTGAGTCTTTGGGCGGGTTGGCGCCGACCAGTCACATCCCCGCTATCTCCAGCACCGTCATAACCAACATCGCCGGTATTGACAACCCAGATACAAGGCAGCAGGCTGAGCGGCGCCAGATCCCGGAAGGCCGCCAGTTCCGGCTCCGACCAAGCGCTCATCCGGAGAGGTTTACCCTCGGCCAGCAGTTCGGAAGCGCGGGCTATGGCCTCGGCCGCCGGTCGCAAACCCGGTTCGGCAGACGCCTCCTTGGCGATCCGGATCCGGCGACGATCGAAAACCTCAAAGTCGGATACCGCCAACTCGACGAGTAGTTCTTCCGCCTGCTCGACCGGATCGGCGCCGTGATCTCCGGTTGGCGCCATTTCGGAACCGAACCCCCTCAGCACCACTAGGAGGGCGCCGGGTTCCTTCCCCGCCCCCAAACGTCGTACCGATCCGGAACGGACGGCCGGAAGGTCGTGAAGATCGATCCCCGCCCGGGTAACCTTCCGGGACCGTTCCAGGTCCGCCACTCGGTCCAGTAGCGGATCATCCAGCTTCAACACCCCGATGTTGGATTCGGTAGTTGTATGTGGATGGGGAGCCGTCGCAGCCTCCAAACCTGTTAATACATTGAACAGAGTTGTCTTACCGGAGTTGGCAAAACCAAGTAACGCGATGCGGGTCATCCGCCCGGAAGGCTAGCCGCACAAACTTCCGACGGTAGGTTGGATGTCAGGTTCCGGATATCAGGCTCGAGATATCGGACTTCGGATGAGCACACATGTATGAGACCTACAATTCATAACCTACGATTAATCCCGTGAGACTGGCAGTGATCGGATCCGGGTCGTGGGGTACCACCGTGGCGACCCTTGCCACGCAGAACGCCGACGTGATCCTGTGGGCGAGACGACCCGGTCTGGCGGAGCACATCAATCGTGAGCACGCCAACGACGACTATCTGCCGGGCCACCTCCTACCACCGGACCTGGTCGCAACCTCGCACCTCACAGACGCCCTCAATGCCGCCGATCTAGTGGTGATAGCGGTCCCGTCCCATGGTTACCGGTCGGTCCTTGATCGGGCCAAGCACCTCATCACGCGCTCGACTCCGGTGATCAGCCTCACGAAAGGGATCGAGGTCGATACCGGGCTACGCATGTCGCAGGTGACCGCTCAGGTCCTCGATGGTCATGACCCTGAGACAGTGGGGGTAATGTCGGGACCCAACCTGGCGGTGGAGATCATGGAAGGCCAACCGGCCGCCACCGTGATCGCCACGGGTGACCCGAGAATCGCCGAATCGATCCAACCGGTGTTTACCACGCCACAGTTCCGCGTCTACACCAACCCGGATGTAACGGGGGTTGAGTTGGCCGGAGCAGTCAAGAACGTCATCGCAATCGCCGCCGGCGCCTGCACCGGGCTTGGTTTCGGAATGAACACCATGTCGACTCTGGTGACGCGCGGTCTTGCGGAGATGACCAGACTCGGGCTGGCCCTCGGGGCCGAACCGATCACGTTCGGAGGTCTGGCCGGTGTCGGCGACCTCATGGCGACCTGTGGAAGCCCGCGCAGTCGAAATAACCGGGTCGGCTACCGGCTGGGACGAGGCCAGTCCATCCGGACGATCGTCTCGGAAATGAACATGGTGGCGGAAGGAGTAAAGACAACCCGGGCAGTGCTGGACCTGGCAGCCCGGTATCGGGTGGAGATGCCGATTGCCGAAGCGGTGGGCGGGATGGTCTATGAGGGGCAGACGGTTCATGAGGCCATGTCGTCTCTGATGGGGAGGGAACCCACATCGGAGGCTCACGGAATAGTCCCTTAGAGACTCGGCGCAGGCCTGCGCTCCTACTCCAACAGTTACGTATCGGTGGGGTACTATGTGGGTTATGGCTTCTCAACGCATTACGTCTCAACTTCGAATATATGACATCAAGCCGGGCATGATGGAGGAGTTCGCGACGAAGGTGGAGGATGAACTGATTCCCATCCGCATGGACCACGGCTTCACGCGATGCGGTCCTTGGATCGTCGAGGAAACCTACCAGTACGCGTGGGTAGTCCACTACGACGGTCCCGAAGGTTTCGAGGTGGCGGACCAGCGCTACTACGCCGATCCCCGCAGAGGCGAGATGACGTTCAACCCCATGGATTACATAGACCGGGTCGACGCCCGAATGCTCACCCCTTTGCAGACCTGAGCCGTGGGAACCGGCTGATCAGCAGATGGCCGAGAACAAGACCTTCCAGGTTGATCCGGACCGTGTAGGGGTACCGATCAGCGGGGCTCGAAAATCGTAAAGGTGCCCTTCTGGTCGTCGTTGACCACCGCGAACCGTCCGACCAATATGTCGGTCACGGGAACGCAGACATCCCCACCCAGCGCGGTCACCCTGGCCGCCGCGGCGTCGGCATCCTCTACCTGGATATAGACCATCCAGTGGGGTGGTATCTCGCCCCACTGCTCGTTCATTTCCAGTACCCCGCACACCATGAAATCCCCGATGGCGGCCAGGTGGTAGTCCCCGCCCTCGGGTATCGGCATGCTGCTCCACTCCCAACCGAACAGGTCGCTGTAAAAGCTCCGGGTGGCTTCGAGGTCACGCGTGTACAACTCGTTCCAGGCAAAGGCGCCGGGGCTACGGATGACCTCCGCCCCACCGAAGTCAAGGGCTTGCCATAAGAATACGGAAGCTCCGGACGGATCCTGCATCAGCGCCACCCGCCCGTTACCCACATCAGCCGGGCCCATCACGAAGGTCGCCCCCAGCGACCCCGCCAACTCCGCGGTGCTGTCAAGATCATCGGTAGCAAGGTAGGAAAACCAGTGTGGAGGAACCCCTTCCGGCAACATTCCCGGCATCTCCGGCCCAAGCGCACCCACGCTCTTCCCGTTCAGGTTGAACACTGTATAGAGCATCCCTGAATCACCCATCGGAACGTCTGTCCAATCCCAACCGAAGAGGCCCCCGTAAAAGGCTTTGCCCCGATCCTGGTCGGGAAGGTATATGTCCATCCAACAGAAAGTGCCACTCGACGATATCCATTACTCCTCTACGTGAAGTGTTCGTGCCGCTGCCACGTTAGCCGATTCGTGCACGAAGCCCGCATACAATGGGAACCAGTTGACGTTGGAGAAGGTGGGCTCGACACTGACCCGATGAACGGGTCCGGGATCGTCGTATCGGCTGCCTGGCTCCATCATCGTTTCGTTCAAATCCATCCGTTCCAGGACGGTAACGGCCGGGTTGCGAGAGCCCTTACCCTGCTGTCTCTGGAACGTAACAAGTACCCACCGATGGTGGTCGATCGACACAGGCGCAACCCGTACATCGAAGCCTTGGACCGAGCCAATGATGGAGACCTGATCCCGTTGGGAAGGCTCTTCTCGAAGCTGGCAATGCGATCCATCCGTCGAGAACTGGAAGAACCGATTCCGAAGCCGGTTCCTCAAACAGCCCGGGCAGTAGCCCGCGCTTTCGCCAAATCTCTGGAGCGTTCGAAACAAGAGGAGATCAAACGTCGAGAGGCTGCCGTCCATATCCGTGCCCAGCAGATCCATGGCCAGATTGGTGCTTGGTTCGACAACGCAAGTGAAGATCTACGAGCCGATTTCCTGAGTTCAGGGCACGATGTGAAATCACGGACAGTTGCCGCCGATCCCGACGATCCGCAGCAACGCTCCCGGTGGTGGCACTCCCAGATCATCCAATCCGCCAGGCGTGCCGAACACTTTGCCCACATGTCGGGAGATCGATGGTGGACCCTGCTCGGCTTGGCGGTTGACGGCCTCTCACTTCGTTTCGTCGCATCCATTCATCACGTAGGCAGCTTAAGCACCGGCATCATGGCGGTAACAACCTTCGGGGATATCCGAGATCAGGCTGAAGTAGCACCCAGCCATTCGGATACCTTCATTGCCACTTCCTGGGACGCTTTCACGTTCTCACACAACGAGGAGGTTGAAGATCGGGCTGCCGAGCTATACGAACTGCTTGATCAGTCCCTCGCGGTAGCTCTGAATGAACTGATGGCACGTACCGTAGGATCGTCAACTTCCGGTACGCTCAGCCGCTCTCAGCCAATGTCCTCTCATGATTGGACCATCCTTGTACTGGATGCGATAAGGTCAGCCACACGTCCCGATGGATGGGCCTACTTACCGGACGTTGGCAATAGTATACGGAGGCTTGCGCCCGCATTTGACACCAACCGGTACGGTCATGCCAAGTTATCGGAGCTTATCGATTCACGCCCGGACCTTATCGAGACAAGGAAACAAGCAGACCTGGATGGACCTACTCATATCTTTGTCAGGCGTCGGTGATTGGGGCGGCGTCGAGACGTGAAACTCAGATCTCCCGGTGGCGACGGCTGGAAACAACCCCGGTATCGAAACCCGCCAGGTTGAGGCGACCCGAAAAGCGGGCATGCTCGATCTTAAGGCACCGATCCTGCACTACCTCGAGTCCGGCATTGATTGCGGTCAGAGCAGCCTCGTCGTGTCGCAATCCGAGCTGGAACCACACCACCTTGGCACCGATGGAGATCGCCTCGTCCACCACCCCGGGCAGTGCGGAATGCTTGCGGAAGATGTCCACGATATCGGGGACCTCAGGAAGATCGGCCAAAGACGGGTAACACTTCAATCCGAGAATCTCGTCGTACATGGGGTTGACCGGATAGACCCTCAAATGGGTCCGAGCGATGTAAGCCGCGACGAAGTTGGAAGCCCGCAGCACGTTGCCCGACACTCCAACCAGTGCCACCGACTCGGCTTCCCGGATAATCCGAAGCCGGGTCTTGGGATCCGCCTCTAGCGTTCTAGTCATCAGTTGCTCCCCAATGCCTGGTCGAGATCCCAGATTATGTCCTCGATATTCTCGAGTCCCACCGAGATCCGGATCATGTCGTCCCCTACACCGGCCGCATCGCGCGCCTCCTGGGGGACCTGCTGGTGGGTCGTGCTGGCCGGATGGATGACCAGCGTCTTGGCATCACCCACGTTAGCCAGGTGGCTGGCAAGCTCCACTCCCTTAATAAACGAGATGCCCGCCTCGTATCCACCTGCGATACCGAAAGTGAAAACAGCCCCCGGTCCGTCCGGGGTGTACTTGCGAGCCAGATCGTAGGAGGGATGGGACCGGAGTCCCGGATATGACACCCAGGAGATACGGGAGTCGTTATCGAGGAACTCCGCCACTGCTTGCGCGTTAGCGACATGGCGTTCCATACGGAGACTAAGAGTCTCCAGACCGATCAGCAACAAGAAGGAACTGACCGGTGAAAGCGACGCACCCACGTCGCGCATCAGTTCGGTGCGCGCCTTCATCAGGTAAGCGTACTCTCGAAAGTTCTCCCAGAACCGGAGGTTGTGGTAAGCGGGTGACGGCTCGACGATCGCGGGGAACCGTCCGTTGTCCCAGGGGAATTGACCACTTTCGACTATGACGCCCGCAATGACGGTTCCGTGCCCACTGATGAACTTCGTTGCGGAATGAACCACCACATCAGCACCGTACTCGATCGGGCGGCATAGGGCCGGGGAGGCAAAAGTGTTGTCTACCACCAGCGGCAGCCCATAGGAGTGCGCAAGATCCGAGATCGATGACAGGTCCAAGACATCAGCACCGGGATTCCCGATCGTCTCGCCGTAGATCAGGCGGGTCCGCCCGTTGATCGCGGCTTCCATCGCATCGGTGTCGTTCGTGTCTACGAAGGTGGTCTCGATGCCCATCCGACGCAGCGTCACGTCAAACTGAGTAAAGGTCCCTCCATAGAGCGCCCGATTGGCGATGATATGGTCTCCCGCCTCGCACACGGTAAGGATGGCGAGAAGTTGGGCTGACATTCCCGATGCGGTAGCCAGACCACCGAGCCCGCCTTCGAGCGAGGCCACCCGTTCCTCGAACGCCGCGTTGGTGGGGTTCCCGATGCGTGTGTAGATGTTACCGAAGCTCTGCAGCGCGAACAGGTCCGCTGCGTACTCGGGATCGTCGAATACATAGGAGGTGGTCTGGTAGATAGGCATGGCGCGGGCGCCTGTCTCCGGGTCCGGCCGCTGGCCGGCATGGATAGAACGCGTGTCAAACCCGAAAGTGTGCTTGCTCATGGCCACCTAACCGACGGTGTTGTTAACAGGGGAACCCCCACTCGGATTCTAGATGATAACGCAGATGGGGCTCGAACAGGTGCGGCTCAAGCAGGAAGGCGTCATGACCCTTCTCGGAGTGCACGGTTATCCAGTCGAAGCGGACGCCGGCCTGTTTCAACACTTCTGTCAGTTCCTCCTGTTCCTCCCGGTAGTAACACACGTCGGAGTCGATGGAGAACACCAGATACTCGTGGGGACCGCCGGACAGCATCTCCGGCAGGGGAACCCCCCTACGAGCAGCCTCGGCGTACAGGTCGAAATCCTGCCAGGCCCACATGGTTCGAAGGTACGCGTTGGCATCAAAACGCTTCACGAACTTCTGACCTTGGTGCCACATGTAGCTCTCAAGGGGTAGCCGGACCCTATCCCCTGCCTCGGGTACCACCTCGCCTCGCGCTCGCTCCTCCATCTGTTCGAGGGATACAAAGGTCTTATGCCCGATCATCCGCGCCAGAGCAAGCCCCGCATCCGGGGGGGGGCCGTCGTAATAGTCGCCTCCCTTGAAGTTCGGATCATTGTAAATGGCGTTGATTTGCTCGAAGTCGTGGATCACATGCAAAGCGGTAGCCCGGAGCCCGGCAGCGATCGGAACCACAAAACGAACCCGATCCGGATAGCGGGTTGCCACGTCGAGGCACATCATGCCGCCCACGCTCCCTCCCACAACCGCATGCAGACGACCGATTCCTAGTTCGTCGAGCAACCGGAAGTGAGCCCGCACCGTGTCTCCGACCGAGACGCGGGGGAAGGAACCCCCGAAAGGCTTCATAGTGACCGGGTCAATGCTGGCCGGACCGGTGGAACCGTAACAATGGCCCACCCAGTTGGCGCAGATCACCGCGAACTTATCGGTGTTCAGGGAGCGACGGGGACCGATGAAGGCATCCCACCACCCGACATGCATCTGTTCGACCCACCGCCCGACAGTACCCGGAACGTGTGGGTTGTAGCCGGCTGCGTGGTGGCTACCCGTGAGGGCATGGAATAGCAGGATGGCGTTATCTCGTTCCTCGTTCAGGTCGCCATATATCTCATAGGCAATCGTGGTTTCGGGCAACGTGGCGCCGCTCTCGAGCACGAACGGGTCTGACTCGCTTCCGAAGGTAAAGAATCGGGTCTCGACCCGCCCTACTCCTGTCTCCATGTCCCTTCCGTGTTTGCTGGGACCTATAACGATATCAAGGATTCCGGGTGTCCCGATCCATGTCTGGCTCAGGACCCCGGATACGTCCGTGACAAGTACGGGCGCATACCGGTTCGAGCTTCTCATCGTCGGAGACAGAGTACGATCAACGTTGTGGAGTACCAGGCGCTTTACAGGAAGTACCGGCCGCAACGCTTCGATCAGGTAATCGGTCAGCAACATGTAACCGAGACCCTGGCAAGGGAGATCGTTGAGGGGCGAATAGCTCACGCCTACCTGTTCGCAGGTCCTCGAGGAACGGGAAAGACCACCACAGCTCGTATTTTCGCCAAAGCTCTGAACTGCCCCTCCCGAGATGGTTCCGGTGAACCTTGCGACAACTGCTCATCCTGTTCCGAGGTGGCCGGCTCCTCGTCGATGGATGTGATGGAGCTCGACGCCGCTTCGCACAACAAGGTGGAAGACATCCGGGACCTCCGAACCAGCGTGTCGACGGTGGCCTCGATAGGTGGAGCGAAGCGGATCTTCATTCTCGACGAAGCCCACATGCTCACCAAGTCAGCCGGCAATGCACTGCTCAAGACCCTCGAAGAACCCCCCGAACATGTCCACTTCGTTCTGGCCACTACCGAGCCCTACCGTTTGCTCGACACGATCCGGTCACGTAGCCAGCAGTTCGACTTCCAGCTGGTCAATTCCGAGTTGATAGCCGATCATCTCGACCGGATATGTAAAGAAGAAGGCTATCGCGCTTCCAAGCAGGCTCTGTTAGAGGTAGCCCACCAGGCGACCGGGTCGGTTCGGGATGCCCTCAGCCTGCTCGAACAGGTAGCGGCGCGGGACGGGTCCGTCACCCGACAGGGTATCCGGGCTGCCAAAGGGTTGGCCGGCCCCGAAGCAATGTCGACCCTCGTCGAGTCGCTCGTAGCGTCCGACGCCAGGGCCGCTCTCGAGTTGGTTGCCGAACTGGCTGCACGCGGGGTGGACTTACGTAGGTTCGCAGGCGACGCAATCGCTTTCTTCCGCGGTGTGTTCCTGTGCATGTACACGTCGAAGGTTCAGCGCATCACCGAAACACCGGCAGAAGTCATCGCCGCATGGGAAGCAGCCTCCCAAAGGCTGCCGACCTCAAGCGTGATGAGAGCGATCGACATCCTCGGCGAAGCTCTCGTCAAGCTCCGAGAAGGTCGTGAAGAGCGGATGATGCTGGAGTTGTCGATCCTGAAACTGGTCCGACCTGAACTGGACAGCAGCCCGGAAGCATTACTCAACCGTATCGAGAGGCTGGAGAGAGGCCTCTCCGGTGTCAGGGCGGCGCCTGGGACCTCGGCAACCTCATCGACAAGACCAGGCGACCAACCGCCCCCTCGTCGTAGCCGAGAATCATCAGATGATCCCGCTCCCGGATCGGAACCCGAACATCGTGCTAAACCGGATGCGAGTGAAGCAACCTTCGGGTCGATGACTCCGGTCCGAGAATCAGAACCGGTCCTGGAGACCCGATTGAAGTCAGAGCCCGCGGAACGTACGGCCACAGGACCGCCGACCTCGGCCGACTTCGAGCGCATCTGGCCGCAACTGGTAGCGAGCGTGACGCGGGACATGAGCGTGAGGCTAGGCGCTGTCTTCCGGGAGGCTATGCCGGGAGGGGTGGAAGGTACCACGCTTGTCTTCCTACTTCCGGCCGGGCACGAATTCCACCTGGAAACGCTGTCCGCAGATGCGCAACTCCATCGCCATCTGGCCGGACTGGCGGAGAAACTGCTCGGTGTGCGCGTTTCCATCTCCTTCCGCTCCGCGGACGCTCCGGCAACGGGTAGGGACACGGGCGCCACCGAGGCGATGCCGACGGAACCGCTACCCGACAAGGACAGGCTTGCAGAGGCGCCACCCTCCACTATCGATCCCCAATCCCTCCTCGAACAGACCTTCGGCGCGTGGGTCGTGGAGGAGACCGAGACCTAGGATTTCGGCCACGCACAGCCACTTGGGCCGCTACCACCGTTCGTTCATATTCCCCGACCGATAGCCGGGTGCTAACAGCGTCTGGTGTCCCGAACCGGGGTTGCGTTGAAGATTGGGGTAACCATTCGGGTGCACCGGCAGGCTAGAGGGTCCGAGAGCGCGAAAAACGCCGGAACGGTTGTCGGCATGGGGCCCGCCCCCGCCTCCACCTCCGAGGTCCCCGAACGCGATCCGCCGCACCCCGTGGTCGGGGGAGACGGTCGAAACTGTCCGTATTTTGATGATCCCTGCCCCGGTTCGTTCGGTACCGAACAACCCGAACCGGTGGTGTTTAAGGCTATCTACCATTATGCAACCAGGGTGGGACACTTCCAGACCCCGACACCCCGGAAACCAACGGCCACTACCGGAACACACAGACTGGTTGGATCAAATCTCTATGACGCGCCTCTCCGGTAGACAAGCGAACTAAGGATTCAGGACACTTTGCCCTGGTCAGCAGACGCAGGGTCAACCAAGAGCCCGTTCTTCCGCACTGCCCGACAGGGGCTTACGGGTTGGAAGCTCCTATTGCCTTGACACGATCCTCGCCGGTGCGGAGGCTACGCTTACTTGGCGTGTTCGAGAAGCCCGTTCAGAAACTAATCGATGAGTTGACCAGACTGCCCGGTATCGGTCGTAAGTCCGCCCAGCGTCTGGCCTTCCATCTTCTCAATGCTGAAGAATCGTATGCACGCGGCCTAGCCCGAGCAATCGTGGACCTGCGGGAGCAGACAGCATTATGCACGCGGTGTTACAACGTCACGTCGGGGTTGGAGTGCTCGATCTGCCTGGATGAACACCGTAATTCGGCCATGGTCTGTGTGGTTGAACGGGCACAGGACATAGCAGTCATCGAGCGGACCCGTGAGTTCGACGGGCGGTACCACGTACTTGGTGGAGCCCTGTCTCCCATCGACGGAATAGGACCCTCCCAGTTAAGGATCGACGAACTCTGGAATCGCATCGGAGCGGAAGCGATCACCGAGGTGATAGTCGCAACCAATCCGACTATCGAAGGAGACACCACCGCTATGTACTTGGCTCGACGGTTCAAACCGCTGGGAGTGTCGGTAACCCGGCCCGCCAGCGGGCTGCCCGTCGGCGGCGATATGGATTATGCGGACGAGATTACCCTCGGACGGGCGCTAACGGGTCGCCGCGAGCTTTGATACGGGTAGTCAAGCAAAGCCTCATCTCTCCCCCGTAGCGCTTTCCACGCCTGCGCGCTCACCATCTCCCGCGTCCTTGGCATCCATCAGAGACTCGCTGAACCGGGACATACCGATGGCTATGAAGTGGACGTAACTTGGATTACTAATGCCCGGCTCTGAACGTCTCTACCAGAACCGACCCGAGTGTCCTTGTGCGATCGAATCCGACGACCACCATGATTTCTTCTATCCTTTCCAGATAGCTGGTACTAACCGCCAGGTCGGCTCATAGACACACAACGTTGCGTTAGGGAAGAACCCATGAAGAGCATTCCAGGCTCTTACAGATCATCCAGGGCTAGTCGGGCAGGTGGTCAATGGACGGATTGAATTGGGTAGACCGGCAGGAACGGGAGAGGCGGGAACAAACCGTCCTTGCCCCGCTCGCCACCAAATCGGGGGATTCCCGAGGGCGGGAACATCCGGAGGAGCCCGATCCGCTACGGACTGCCTTCGAACGGGATAGGGACCGCATCGTGCATTGCAACGCTCTCCGGCGCCTGGCCCGCAAGACCCAAGTGTTCATCGACCCCGAAAACGACCATTTCGTAACCCGACTAACCCATACCCTCCAGGTGGCCCAGATCGGACGAGCGATGGCGGTCGCCCTCGGGCTCAACGAGACACTGACCGAGGCGATCTGCCTGGGACACGACATAGGGCATGCACCGTTCGGGCATACCGGTGAGGACGCCTTGGCCGAGATCCTGGCCGACGGTTGGATGCACTCGGAACACTCCGTCCGGGTTCTGTCGGTGTTGGAGCCGCTAAACCTCTCCTGGGAGGTACTTGACGGTATCCGGGCTCACCCGTGGAAGGTAGAAACTCCTCCAGCTACCCCGGAAGGTTTGTTGTGCCGCTTTGCAGACCGGATCGCCTACCTAAGCCATGACCTCATAGACGCCATGCGCGCCGAGATAATCGAATACCGCCAACTCCCCTTCCGAGCTCAAGCTCTGCTCGGAGATCGACATGGCAGATGGGTGACGGCGATGGTCCACGCAGTGGTAGATGGATCGACAGCAGCCGGAAGGGTGACCATGGACCCGGACATCGCCGAAGCGATGGACGAGTTGAGGAACTTTATGTTCGAACGGGTCTACCTACGACCGGAAACCAACCGACATCGATCAAAAGCAATACAGATCGTCCAGGACTTGGTACGCCACGTCGAGAACCGCAAGGTCGAACCTCCGGATGGTTTCGAGCACGGTAGCTCTCGCCTCCAAATGGCCGTCGACTATGTCGCGGGAATGACCGATCGATACGCCCTGCGCGTCCACACCGAACATTGCAGTTAGGAGGGAGGCCGATGATTCCCTCGGCGATGGGTGGGACACGGTTGTCATGATCATTCCCGTGATCCTGGCGGGTGGGCTCGGCTCTCGCCTATGGCCCCTTTCCCGCCCGGATACTCCCAAGCCTCTGATCCGGCTTGACGGACCCCTGTCGATGATCCAGCAAACCGTCAGGCGAGCAGCCGCCATACCTGATTCGGGCCGGCCGGTGATCGTATGCGGTGTAGCCCATCACCCGTCGGTAGCCCGGCAGATGGAGGAGTTATGCCTTGACGAGTATCTCACTCTCCAGGAACCGGCCGGTCGAGGGACCGCCCCTGCCGCAGCCGCCGCGGCTGTGGTAAGTGACCCTGATGATCTTCTTCTGGTAATGCCCGCCGATCACATGATCGAGGATACCGACGACTTCATCTCCGCAGTCGGCTTGGCCGCCGCCGCTGCCCGAGCAGGTTGGCTGGTTACATTCGGTGTCACGCCCGACCACCCCGAAACTGGCTACGGATATATCGAACGGGGAAGCCCGATCAAGGGACTGACCGGTACCTACTGCATTGCATCCTTCCGGGAGAAGCCTGATCGTGCCACTGCGATCGAATACCTGGAGAGCGGCCACTACTGGTGGAACAGCGGGATGTTCCTGTTCAAAGCCGGAACCCTTAGAGATGAACTGCGAGAGTTCGAGCCGGAGATACTCGTCCATGTCGAGGCTGCGGTTCAGCAGTCCGGAAACCAAGGGACCCGGTCAGACGGCCCGCAAGCGAGGATGCTGGACCATGACTCCTTCCTGAAGTCCCCCAACGGCTCAATCGACCGGACCGTGATGGAGCGAACACAACGGGGAGCGGTGGTGCCGCTGATGGCAGGTTGGAATGATATCGGAACATGGGCGGCTCTATGGGAAACGGGATCCAAGGATGGCCGGGCCAACGTGGTCTCGGGCGCCGCCCACCTGTATAACGTTTCATCCAGTTACGTAAGGGCGCGGGATCGACCGGTGGTATTGATCGGACTCGATCGGGTAATAGTGGTCGACGCCGGTGACGCGATCCTGGTTTCCGGGATGGACCACGCTCAGGCCGTCAAGGAGGCGGCTCGAGAGTTCCGATCGGAGCCGGGGGAACCACCGTTGCGCCCCTAGGAAGGTGGTGGGAAACCCCGTACAAAGCGGTTCAGCCTCTTACCGCGCAACTCTCTGACCAGGCGGTTTGCCGACGACCGGACCCCGTAAGAAACGTTCTTGACGACCCTCCTAGTGTCCCGAGTCGGAAGTTCCGCGCACATCGCAAGTAACCACCCGGCATGCTTCCGGCACAGACCCGGGTTAAGACCGCGAAAACCGAACTACCCGGATGGGACCCCTCTCAGTGGGACCCACCCCCGGCCGCCGCCTCCTCAGCGTCGAAACGCGTCCCGCCAACCCCTCGCCCGGCCAAACAGAGGCAAGGCAGAAGAAAACAAGCAAGATGATCCCAACCCCGGTCCGGCCGGTACCTGACCCAACCGTCGGTGCTTCACGGTTACCAACCAGTATGCAGACCGCGTGTGACAGATTTCCCAGGATGTCGGGTCGCGCCCGCCACAAAGATTTCGCGGTCTCCCAAACACGCGCGCAACAACGATTCGCGACACCAGGAAGGTACCGAAGAGGAACTAATCATCTAGGAGGGTGCTGAGAAACCCCTTACAAAGGGGTTCAGCCGCTAACCCACAACTCCATGACCAGGCGGTTTGCCGACCACCTAACCCCGTAAGATTCGTTTTTCAGGACCCTCCTAGCGGGGGTTCACCGTCCGGCATGCTCCCTGGTAGATGCTGTGTGTACACAGAGCGAACTCCTTGCCACAGACCTTTTAAGCACCCTCCTATACCGTCTCAGTCCCAACCGGATCGTTCTGCAATTCACCGAACTCCGGAGCCGGATCGTCCTCAAGGCCGGGCATTTGCAGGGAAGCCAGCCAGTCGGCGCCTAGGTTGGCGGGGAGAGAGTCGGCGCCGGGAAGGTCCGGCTCGATCCCCTGATAACGGGCAGCTCCGGTCCCGGCGGGGATCAGCTTGCCGATGATCACGTTCTCCTTCAGGCCGCGCAGATAGTCCGAGCGTCCGTTGATAGCAGCCTCGGTCAGCACCCTGGTGGTTTCCTGGAATGAGGCGGCCGATAACCATGAATCGGTGGCCAGCGAAGCCTTGGTTATCCCCATCAACTCGCGGCGACCCTCGGTCGGACGCTTGCCCTCGCGAACGAGTTCACGATTGACATCCCGGAACTCCCCGTAATCCACAAGTTGGTGCGGTAAGAATTCCGAGTCGTTGGCGCTGACCACCCGAACTTTCTTCAGCATCTGGCGGACGATCAGCTCGATATGCTTGTCGTGGATATCCACTCCCTGGGATCGGTAGACGTCCTGCACCTCTTTCACCAAGTAGTTCTGGCAGGCCTTCACCCCTTTCAACTCACATATTTCCTTGGGACTCAGAGGACCCTCGGTGAGAGGAGAACCCGCCTTTATCACATCTGTGGTGCGTACCCTGAGCCGGGCTCGACGCGATACGTCGTAGGTCTTTTCACCATCGGAAGATTCGATCACGATGACCCTACCGGTATCACCGTCTTCGATTCTCACCCGGCCACCCACCTCCGAAAGCACCGCTTTACCCTTAGGGGACCGGGCCTCGAACAACTCAACCACGCGTGGAAGCCCGTGGGTTATGTCCTGGCCTGCCACTCCTCCGGTGTGGAAGGTACGCATCGTCAACTGGGTTCCCGGCTCTCCGATGGACTGAGCAGCCATGATGCCAACCGCCTCGCCGGGTTCGACCATCTTTCCGGTTGCCATGCTGAGCCCGTATGACTTCTGGCTGATTCCATGGCGTATCTCGTCTGTCAGCGGGGAACGCACCCGTACTTCGGTAACTTCAGGCGAAGTAGCGAGTGCCACCATCCCGTAGCGATCTATCACTTCACCGGCCACGAGGGTTCGCCCATCCCTGGTGCGAATCGGCTCGCCGTTCATAGTGACATCATCGACCAGCACCCTTCCGAATACCCGGTTCCACAGGTTGCGGATCGGCTCACCGTTCTCACGGATCTCGATCACGATTCCGCGATCTTCCGAGTCTTCATCCTGAACGATTATCTCCTGGGACACGTCCACAAGGCGACGGGTTAGGTACCCTGAATCAGCCGTTCGCAGGGCGGTATCCGCCAAGCCCTTACGAGCCCCGTGTGTCGAGATGAAATACTCGAGCACCGACAAGCCTTCCCGGAAGTTCGAGGTAATGGGACGGGGAATGATGTCCCCACGGGGGTTGGCGACCAGACCACGCATCCCGGCGATCTGGCGTACCTGCATCATATTGCCCCGGGCACCCGAGGTCACCATCATGTCAATCGGATTGAACAGGCCCTTCTCCAGCGACTTCTTCATCGACTTCGTAACCTCTTCGGTGGCCTCCGTCCAAATCTCGATGAGTTCCTGGCGGCGCTCGTCGTAGGTGATTATCCCTCGCTGGTACTGGAAATCGACCTTGTCGGCTCGTTTCTGGAAGCGGTTCAGGAGGGCCTGCTTGTTCGATGGGGTAAGCACATCACCCAAGCCAATGGTGAGACCCGCCTTGGTCGAGAATTCGAACCCCAGTTCCTTGATCCCATCCAGCGTGCGCTGTACGACGTTCTTGTCGTACCGCTCGATGATCTCCCGGATCAGATCACGCACGTCGCTCTTGAGTATCTTGGCGTCCAGCACCGGAAACCCGGGCGGTAGCGCTTTGCTCAGCAAGGCGCGCCCGAGCGTAGTCTCCACCAATTCGTCCCCGCTTACCGGTTCATCGGTGATCAGGTTGGGAATGAAGTGCTTCAGCTCGGCATGCAGTGCAGGGTCACCGGCAATATCGCCTAAGCGCATCATGATCGGTGCGTGCAGGGCTAGTTCCCCGAGATCGTAAGCCATCAATGCTTCGTCCAAGTCCCCGAAAGACCTGCCGGCGCCTTTGGTGCCAGGAACCTTCTCCGACAGGTAATAGATGCCGATCACCATGTCCTGGGACGGTGTCACGATCGGCCTACCGCTCGCCGGCGATAGCACGTTGTTGGTGGACATCATGAGTATCCGAGCTTCCGCTTGGGCCTCGGCGGACAAAGGCAGGTGCACCGCCATCTGATCTCCATCGAAATCAGCATTGAAAGCCTCACAGACAAGTGGATGTATCTGGATGGCCTTCCCTTCCACCAGGATAGGCTCGAAGGCCTGGATCCCGAGCCTGTGAAGGGTGGGTGCCCGGTTCAGGAGCACCGGATGCTCCTGGATCACTTCCCTCAAGACATCCCAGACGTGGGGCCGTTGGCGCTCCACCATCCGCTTGGCGGACTTGATGTTCTGGGCGAGATCCCGATCCACCAACCGCTTCATAACGAAGGGCTTGAATAGCTCCAGCGCCATGACTTTGGGAAGACCGCATTGATGCAACTTGAGTTGAGGGCCGACAACGATCACCGAACGGGCCGAATAGTCGACCCGCTTGCCCAGCAAGTTCTGGCGGAACCTGCCCTGCTTGCCTTTGAGCATGTCGGACAGAGACTTGAGTGCCCGGTTGCCCTGGCCAGTCACTGCCTTACCCCGCCGCCCGTTGTCAAACAGTGCGTCGACGGCCTCCTGGAGCATTCGCTTTTCGTTGTTGACGATTATTTCCGGGGCATTCAGATCCAGCAGCCTCTTGAGCCTGTTGTTACGGTTGATAACCCTCCGGTATAGATCGTTCAGGTCCGATGTGGCGAAGCGTCCACCGTCCAGCTGAACCATCGGACGGAGGTCCGGAGGGATAACCGGTACCGCCTCGATTATCATGCTCTTGGGCGTGTGCCTACCCTCCCAGAAAGGCTTCACGACCTTTATTCGTTGGGTTGCCCGGTGACGCCGCTGAGCGGACTTTGCGACCAGGTTTTCCTTCAGCAACTCCATTTCGGCATCGAGATCCAGGCGGGACAGAAGGTCTCTGACCGCCTCGGCGCCCATCCCGCCGCTGAAGTATCCCTCATAACCGGCGTTGAGCTCCCGCCAGAGTTGCTCCGACTCGACAAGCATCTTCGTCTTGAGCGAGCGGAACGCGTGGAAGGCCTCTCGGATCAATTCGCACTCGCGATTGGCTCGATCTTGACGTTCCTTGACCTCGCGGTCGACCTCCCGACGGCGAGTGGCGATCTCCTGTGGTTTGGCGCCCCCCTCCTCCATCCTGGCCACCTCTTGCTCGAACCGCTCAAGACGGGAAGCGTGCCATTCGTCGAATTCCTCGTTGACGATCTCGATCTTGACTTCCATTTTGCGTTCGAGGTCGGGAAGATCGGTAAGACGCTTTTTCTCGTCAAGGTCGGTGATCAAGTAAGCAGCGAAATAGATAACCTTCTCTAGGTTCTTCGGGGACATGTCCAACAGGTATCCGAGGCGAGAGGGAACCCCTTTGAAGAACCAGATGTGGGTCACCGGAGCAGCGAGTTCGATGTGGCCCATGCGTTCCCGGCGGACCTTGCTTCGCGTGACCTCCACGTTGCACTTCTCGCACTTTATCCCCCGGTAGCGGACCCGCTTGTACTTGCCGCAGGCGCACTCCCAGTCCTTTTGGGGACCGAAGATCCGTTCGTCGAACAAGCCCTCTTTCTCGGGCTTGAGTGTCCGGTAGTTGATGGTCTCCGGTTTCTTGACTTCGCCGAACGACCAGGAAAGAATCTGGTCGGAGGAAGCGAGACCTATCTTGAGTTCATCGAACATATCCCGGGTGGGAGTCCCCGCATACGACCGAACCCTCGAGTATTGGTCGAACCGCTCGCTTCTGGATGCCCAATCAACCATTATCAACCCTCTTCCCTGCGCTCGGGGCGCGAAAGATCGATGCCAAGTGACTCAGTGGCGCGATAGAGGTCTTCATCCAAGTCTCTGAACTGGATCTCCTCACCTGCCGATAACAACTCCACGTTCAGGCACAGGCTCTGCATTTCCTTGATGAGTACCTTGAACGATTCCGGAACGCCGGGCTCGGGAATATTGTCACCCTTTACTATGGATTCGTAGACCTTGACCCGCCCTAGCACGTCGTCCGATTTGATCGTCAATAGCTCCTGCAGCGCGTAGGCGGCGCCGTAGGCTTCCAAGGCCCATACCTCCATCTCACCGAAACGTTGTCCCCCGAATTGGGCTTTACCACCTAGTGGTTGCTGGGTGATCATGGAGTAGGGACCGGTCGACCGAGCGTGCAGTTTGTCATCAACCAGGTGCACCAGCTTCAGGATGTAGAGATAACCGACCGTGATCGGAGTATCGAACGGCAACCCGGTGCGCCCGTCGTAGAGAATCGCCTTACCATCGTCGTTCACGAGGCGCTCGCCGTCACGGTTAGGAAGGCTATTGGCCAGGACGTCGGCGATCTCTTGCTCACGTGCCCCATCGAATACCGGAGTCGCTACCCGTGACCATGGACCCAGTCCTCCGGAGATCGGCCCATCTTTCTTGAGGGGCGCCCATCCCTGGGAAGCAGCCCACCCGAGATGGGTCTCCAGCACCTGGCCCAGGTTCATCCGTGACGGGACTCCGAGCGGGGAGAGAACGATGTCAACGGGGGTACCATCGGCGAGGAAAGGCATATCCTCTACGGGGAGGATCTTAGCTATCACACCTTTATTGCCGTGACGACCGGCTAGCTTGTCGCCCTCTGCGACCCTACGCTGGCTGGCCACGTAGACTCTTACCAGGTCGTTCACTCCGGACTGGAGATCGTCAAAGCCTTCAGAACGCCTGAAGACCTTGACATCGATGACCTTCCCGGACTCTCCGTGGGGAACCTTGAGCGACGAATCACGCACTTCGCGCGCCTTCTCCCCGAATATCGCCCGCAGCAACCGCTCCTCGGGTGTCATCTCGGTTTCGCCCTTGGGAGTCACCTTCCCCACCAGGTAGTCACCAGGGCCTACCTCGGCCCCTACCCGGATGATTCCCTCGTCGTCAAGATCCTTCAGTACCTCCTCGGCAACGTTAGGTATGTCACGAGTGATTTCCTCAGCGCCGAGTTTGGTATCGCGAGCGTCGATTTCATGTTCTTCGATGTGGATCGAGGTGAGCACATCCTCCTTGACCAACCGCTCGCTGACAACGATTGCGTCTTCAAAGTTATGGCCTTTCCAGGGCATGAAGGCTGCCAATAGGTTCTTGCCTAGCGCCAACTCACCGTCTTCGGTGGACGGACCGTCCGCGATGACCGTCCCCTTTATGACTTCCTGGCCTACTGAGACCACGGGCTTCTGGTTGATAGAAGTTCCCTGGTTGGATCGTTCGAACTTGCGCAAGGGGTAACGCTGCTCTTCGCCGTTTTGTGATACGACGATCTCATCACCGGTAACGGTGGTAACCACGCCATCAGCGGATGCCATGATCAGATCCCCGGAATCCCGCGCAGCCCTGGTCTCAACGCCCGTTCCTACCAAGGGTGCCTCCGAATGCAGAAGCGGGACGGCTTGGCGCTGCATGTTGGAACCCATCAACGCCCGATTGGCGTCATCATGTTCCAGGAAGGGAATCAAGGAGGTGGCCACCGAAACGATCTGTTTGGGTGACACGTCCATGTAGTCAACCTGGTCGGCCGGCACCCAGTCGATCTCGCCACCCGCCCTTCGCACCAGCACCCTTTCCGCCTGGAACTCACCGTCCGGACTCAAGGGTGAGTTTGCCTGGGCTATAACGTGGCGTTCCTCCTCGGAAGCGGTGAGATAGACGATGGTATCGGTGACCCTGCTCTGCTCGACCTTGCGATAGGGGGTCTCGATGAAACCGAACCGGTTAACTCTGGCGTAGCTCGCCAGTGACCCGATAAGTCCGATATTCGGCCCCTCCGGAGTCTCGATGGGACACATGCGTCCGTAGTGGGACGGATGCACATCCCGGACCTCAAACCCGGCTCGTTCCCTGGAAACACCCCCCGGACCCAGGGCTGAAAGGCGCCGCCGGTGGGTAAGACCCGCCAGAGGGTTCGGCTGATCCATGAACTGACTCAACTGGCTCGATCCGAAGAACTCCTTGATCGAACCGACCACCGGCCGGATATTGATCAGGCTGGTAGGGGTGATGGCATCCGGATCTTGGGTGGTCATCCGCTCCCTGACCTGCCGCTCCATCCGGCTGAGACCAACCCTGATCTGGTTCTGCACCAACTCGCCCACGGTACGAACTCGCCGGTTACCGAAGTGGTCTGTGTCGTCGGTGCGAACCGGAATCTCAGTGCCGAGAGCGGTGGTCATGACGCTGTCGCCTGTGTGGAGATGGACCAGATAACGAATCGTGTCGATCAGATCGTCGTCGGTCAGCAGTCCGTTTTCCGAAGCATGACCTTCGGGATTCCGGAACTTCTGGTTCACTTTGTAGCGACCGACCGCGGTGAGGTCGTAGCGCTTCGGATTCCTGAAAATAGCTTGAATGAGCCCGCGTGCCGACTCCACCGACGCCGGTTCGCCGGGACGCTGCTTCTTGTACAGGTCGAGTTGGGCTTCTTCTACATCCTTTTCCGGATTCCCCACCACTTCAACCGTATCCGCGTTAAGGGTGTTCTGGATGACATCCGCTCCGTTGAACAAGGCGAGGATCTTCTGATCTGTATCGGCGATACCCAGAGCCCGAATGAACGAGGTGATGTATTGACGCCGCTTACGGTCGACTCGAACCCCGATCGTGGCGCGCTTGTCGGCATCGAACTGCATCCAAGCCCCCTGACCGGGAATGACCTTGGCCCCGAATATGTCCTTGTCCGACGCAGTGTCGATAGACCGATCAAAGTAGACACCGGGTGAGCGGACCAGCTGGCTGACCACCACGCGCTCAGTCCCGTTGATGATGAAGGTGCCGTTCTCGGTCATCATCGGAAAGTCACCCAGGAATACCTTTTGTTCCTTGATTTCGCCCGTGGTCCGGTTTACGAAACGGGCGATCACATGTAAAGGCCGCGAGTAGCTTTGATCTCGTTCCTTGGCTTCCTCCATAGTCATCAGAGGTTCGCCGAAGTAGTGATCGCTCAGATCCAGAGCAAGCGAACCGGCAAAGTCCTCGATCGGGGACAGGCGACGGAGAATGCTGCTCAACCCCTCCTCCAGGAACCATGCAAAAGACTCACGCTGCACAGCGATCAGATCCGGGAGAGGTAGTACCTCGTCAATCTTGGAAAACGAAACGCGCTCCATGGTTTGAGCAATGACCAAGGTTCCTCCTTGAACTCCTGACCGGAATCGATCCGGCTTTGCGGTGCCTTGACCCCGGATTTCTGCTTTCGCTAATCCGATGGTCCGGCCTCAGAACTGCCCCGCTCTGTCACTGTGAGAGCGGACCCACCTCAATGTCCAGCGCCTTCTACCCCGATTGCAGGTGGACGGCGCTGCACACCCAAACAGGCAGGACAGCGCGCGGCTATCCCACCTCTCGGGATCTATCATGCATTAACTTCGATTGACGGACTCCCGTCGCATTTCCCTCCGGGTAAAACCGTCCACTACAACCACCACTGTAGCCGGGCAGGTACGACGACGTCAAGGAATTCTCCGACCGACCCGGACCTTCCCCCGTCCGACCACCAAGTCTCTCAGCGTATCTCCACCGAGCCCCCGACCGCCTCGATCTTGGCCTTGGCAGCCTCTGCGTCATCCTTTGACACTGCTTCGAGTACCGCGCTGGGTAAGCCGTCGACTACGGCCTTGGCTTCCTTGAGGCCCAACTGGGTGAGGGCACGCACTTCCTTGATCACCTGGATCTTCTTGGTGCCCGAAGAAGTAAGGATCAGGTCGAACTCCGTCTGCTCCTCCTCGACCGGGGCACCGGCCTCGTCACCCCCAGCCATCGCCATGCCCATCGCCATCGGAGCCGCCGCGGTCACGTCGAAATGGTTTTCGAATGCGTCAAGGAACTCCTTGAGTTCGAGAACCGTCATCTCCTCAAATACGCTGAGCAGGTCCTTGGTGCTCATACTTGCCATGTTGCATATCCTCCTGGGATCAGCTCCCCCGCGCCATGCAGCCCGGAGGAATGGATTCATAATCGTATGGTTGGTCTTGGGCTAGCTCACGAAGGAGCCGCGGCGCCCTCCTCCTTTTTCTCGAGCAATTGCGAGAAAACCGAGGCAGCATCCCGGGTCATCGAACCGAAAAGGAACGCCGCCTTGGACATGGGACTCTTCAGCACCCCGGCTATCTTCCCGAGCACAGCCGCCAGACTCTCGATCGCGGCGACCTCAGCCACTTGCTCAGGTTCAATCACCCGATCCTTCAAGAGTCCGGCCTTGATAACCAAGCCCTCATGTTGTTTGCTGAAATCTAGGAGGGCCTTGGCAGCGGGTATCGGATCACCGGCTGCGAAAGCGATGGCAGTCGGTCCGTTAAGCCACTCGTCAAGGCCGGTGTGGCCCAGTTCGTTCAATGCCCTCCGGGTGAGGGTCATCTTCAACACCTTGTATCGTACGTCCGCCTCACGAAGAACTCTCCGGAGTTCCTGCTGGTGCTCTACCTTGACTCCCCGCAACTCCGTCAGGAACGCGGCCGGTGATTCCTCGAAATACTGCTTGATCTCTGCAACTGCTTGGACCTTTTCGGGTCTTGGCATTGTCTCCGTCCTCCGCTGTCTTCCCGGCTCGGGTCCTGATGGCCCGCGCGTCGGGGCGAGCGCCGATCACATGGATGCCGCGAGGGAAGGAGGCAATCGCCTCGAATCGACCTCGGCAGGCGGATCCTCTAGGAATCGCTTATACCACGGATACGACTCTCCTTCTCCGTACCCGCTTGTAACCGGCTGTCTGCGGCCCGTCGCTCCGGTCACAAACCGGAACCGACGCCAGCATATACGGGCCGCATTGCGAACGCCAAGCCGGCCGGACGCCAATGCCGTTGTGCTGAGCCCTCGTAGGCGCCCCCGCGGGTCCGCGGCCCGAAAATGGTTCCACCGTCGGTCCGGAACCGACGGTGGAATTGGCCTAGGAATGTGCTGAGAAACCCGTACAAAGGGGTTCAGCCGCTAACCCGCAACTCCATGACCAGGCAGTTTGCCGACCACCGAACCCCGTAAGATTCGTTTTAAGGATCCGCCTAGACGTCGTAGGCGGGCGGGACTAAGGAAGATATCGGGAGAGTGCTGAGAAACCTCTCGTTGGCCCGAAGTCTGATGGTAACTCCCCGGTCAGTGGACGCAGGGCCAACCAAGAGCCCGTATCCGGCACTCTCCTCGGGCTAACGTCCGACGCTCAACAGACGGTCAGTCCGGGACACGTCAACTCGGACTCCCGGACCCATGGTCGAAGAGAGGAAAAGACTTCTGAGGTAGGTTCCCTTGGAGGCGGCCGGCTTGACCCTGACTATCTCGGATACCAGGATTGAAAGGTTATCGTGCAAGGGTTCCTCGGCGAAGGAGGCCTTGCCGATCGGCGCCGCGATATTACCGTAACGGTCATTTCGGTACTCGATTTTGCCGGCCTTGAACTCACGCACAGCCGTGGCGACATCCATGGTGATCGTGCCTGCCTTCGGATTGGGCATCAGGCCGCGGGGGCCGAGCAATCGGCCCAAGCGTCCAACCCTGGGCATCATGTCCGGTGTGGCGATCGCCACATCGAAATTGATGTCCCCCCCTGACGCCAGTAAGTCGACCAGATCCTGGCCTCCCACCACCTCGGCGCCCGCCTGTTCAGCCTCGACGTGCTTGTCGCCTCCGGTAAAGACAGCCACCCGCACCTCTTTTCCCGTTCCATGCGGAAGGGTGACGGTTCCCCTGACCAACTGGTCGGCGCGGCGGGGATCGATTCCCAGCTTCATGACCGTCTCCACCGTCTCGTCGAAGCGGGCCGACGCCATGGCTTTCACCATTCGGATCGCCTCCGCGGGTGGGTATACCTGGTACTTATCGAATGTCGCGGCCATCTGGTTGTACCGCTTGCCTCTACGGACCATCGTTCCTCCTTGTGGTTCTAACGAACCGCCTTCCGGCGGTTCTCCCAACTGCTTTTTCTGTCCGCTTGCCTGCTCCGGAAATACGCTAACTCAACCTGAGATAGCGATTCCCATCGACCGCGCCGTCCCCGCGACGATGTTCATTGCCGCTTCGATGTCTGCTGTGTTGAGATCCGGTAACTTCGTCTCCGCTATCCGCCTCAGTTCGTCCCTGGGCAGTGTCGCCACCGTCTCGTTGTTCGGTTCCGAGGCACCCTTCTCCACCCGGGCCGCCTGGCGAAGCAAGACTGCGGTCGGGGGGGTCTTGGTTATGAATGTGAAGGATCGGTCACCGTATACGGTCACCTCCACCGGAATGATCGTCCCTATCTGGGACCTGGTCGTATCGTTGTACGATCTGACGAACTCCATGATGTTGATGCCGTACTGGCCCAGCGCGGGACCCACCGGGGGCGCAGGGCTGGCTTCACCTGCCGGAATCTGCAGTTTTAGGATGGCTGTAATCCGCTTCCTACCCATATTGCTGGCTGTCCTTTGATTTCTTGATTAGTCGGTGAGAGGAGAACGGTTACCGTGCCCGCCTCTCGGATTACTGCTTCTGGATTTGCTCGAAGCCGAGCTCCATCGGAGTGTCCCTACCGAAGATCTCCACCAGTACGGTCACCTTTTGCTGGTCGACGTTGATATCCTCGACCACTCCGTTGAAGTCGGCGAACGGTCCGGCTGATACACGAACGGTCTCACCAATAGCCCAGGCCGGACGGAACCGGGGAGCCTTCTTCGCCGATTCCCTCTTGAGACCCAGGAACCTCTCGACTTCACGTTTCGACAAGGATGTGGGTTTGTTCCCGGTTCCCATACCCACAAACGAAGTGACCCCCGGCGTGTTCCGCACGGCATGCCAGGAATCATCGTCGAGGTACATCCGGATGAGCAGGTAGCCGGGAAACATGCGTTTCTCCACTTCCACCTTGCGCCCCGCCTTTATCTCGACCACCTTCTCGGTTGGAATGACCACTTCGAAGATCCGATCCTGCATGTGCATCGAGGATGTGCGGGTGGCGAGGTTGGCCTTGACCTTTTTCTCGTGACCGGAATATGCGTGGATCACGTACCATGCCCCCGGCTTGTCGTAAGGGCTGATCGGGTCTTCCTCAAACAACTCCACCGGACCGGCGGTCGTATCCTGAACAGTGGCAGGGCCACCCTGGACCTTCTGGCCTGCTCGCTTTCTCGTCTGCGACGGTTTGACGGGCTTAGCCGCCGGAGTAGGCGCCGGCTCCGGTTCGATTTTCGAATCATCATCGATCGACTGGTCTGCCTCCAATTCAGGTAACGTCCCGTCGGAACCGAAACCGGCAGATAACAGGGCAGCCCCCAGTGAACCCACCGAATCCTCTCCCTCATCCCCATCATCGGGTTTCCGTGTAGCGACTTCAGTATCGCGGTCCATCAGTTTCACCCCGCCAATGCCCGGATGAAAACCAGCACCGATCGACTGAAACCGAGATCGACCAGGAACACGTATCCGGTCAAAACTCCCGCAGTGATCACAGTGACGGCCGTGAATGCGATCATCTGTTCACGGCTGGGCCAACCCACCCGGCTGAGTTCAACCCGCACTTCTCTGAGGAACTGCACTAGGCGGGACCATCGGCTCCCCGACAGTCCCGCAGGTCCCTTCGGGCCTCCTATCGGAGACCGGCGCCCGCGGTTATCTCTCTGCTTGGTGCGCCGCTCCTCACGTTCGGCCATCCGGCGCATTTCGCGATTCATCGTTCTTCCTGTCGTCCTTACATGGTTCCTGAAGTAGGTTCTCGGTCACCGAGCCTTTTGCAGGGGCGGAGGGACTCGAACCCCCAACCTCCGGTTTTGGAGACCGGCGCTCTAACCAATTCGAGCTACGCCCCTCGGCTTGAGAGGGGGAGTATATGAACAGGTCGGCCTCAGTGTAAACCGCTGATCGGAACTATCCATCCGGTGTTCCCGGACTCGAGTGTCAATCAGCTTTGATACCGCCGAAAACCATACTACCCGCCACCGGCCAGAGACCGAATACGACGACCTGCGAACACCAGCGCGCTGATCGCCGCCACCGAGACTACTGACGTTGTGACCACCCCCGGCCGATTGTTCCACCAGCGGTGATCGGGGGTACCGGGAATAGCCATCCCCGGTGTTTCCTCCAACCCGGCGGCGATGTCATAGGGTAAGGGCTCAAGTCGGTAGCGGAGCGACGCGAGCTCCCGCATTATCTTTCGCCGGCGAACGGAAGCCGCCTGGCAGACCAGACACCCTGCTCTGTGACGCTCCAGCGATACCGGTCCATTGAACACACCGGACTCGACTCCATACAGGAGATAGCGGGCCATGCCGCATGCGGCGCTTCTGGGGGTGCGGGGAATCCCGATCATGGCACGAACTCCGTTCATTTCACTCCCTCCAGGAAACCGCGCAGCTTCAAGTGGGCCCGATGAAGGCGCACCTTGGAGGCGGTGACCGAAATCGACAAGGTGTCGGCGATCTCCTTGTGAGTCCAGCCGTAAACGTCCTTCAGGATCACGATCGAACGCTGGTGCTTCGGTAGCCGGGAAAGTGCCTCGGTAAGGCTTGCCCGCAACTCCGCTCGCTCACCGGCGATCTCGGGGTCCCCGCTGCGATCGGCAGGGGGCTGGCGAATGAGTTGGTCAAGATCGTAGGTTGCATGGCGTGCCGCCCTTCCCTTTAGAGTCCATGCAACGTTGGCCGTGATCCGGTAGAGCCACGTACCGAACTTGGCGTCACCGCGGAACCGGCCTATAGCTCTCCAGGCGCGCACCAACGCTTCCTGGGTGACATCTGCCGCGAGGGTTCGATCCCCGACCAAGCGAACCGCCAATGTATAAACCTCATGCTGGTGAATTCGGGCTAGCTCACCGAACGCGTTGCGATCACCTTGACGTGAGCGTTCCACCAATTCAGTGACATCGATTTCGACCCGCTCACCTGACATACGGTTACAACCTCCCGGCCCTGAGGCGGAGTAAACGAACCTCTCCTCCCCGAGCTTCAGTTAATGCCGGGCGGATCTCACGTAGAAAGAACTCTCCCGGATGCGACCCGGCGGCGGAATTATTTGAACTAGACATTCTTGCGATGTCTTTACATACGGTTTCACCCGCCGGTCCTAACCGAGATCGTAGCAACAACGTGACGACCTGCCTCGGATACCACCTCGGCCGACATTGTGGAACGACCATCAGCCTTCTCTACGACTCGCGTGTTGACCTTCGCCGCGGTCTCCGGGCACAGGGGGAGACGGAAACGGAAGCGTCCCGTGGCTAAAGGATCATTCCTCTTCACCGTCGAAGCGGCCGGTTGGGTAGCCCACGCCGCCAGCAGCAATCCGTGGCAGATAACCCCGCCGACCCCGGAGGCGGTTCCTCTACCGTGGTCCCAGTGCACCGGATTGAAGTCCTCGCTAGCCGCTGCGTACCGGATCAGGTCGGCGCGGGAGGCGGACTTGTGAAGGGGCGGCAGTGACGAACCCACCTCAGCCAAAGCCATGGGTCGGGCTCGTTCAACGGTGTTGCGAGCCTCTGGACCAGGCTCTTCTCGATCGGGTACGCCGCCGGCCGGTGGTTCGCTCGATGACATCAAGAAGAGCGAGCGGGACTGCACGACCGTCGAGCCTCGGTCATCTGTCACGTCCGCCGTAAAGGTCACGAATGCAACCCCGCGCCGCTCCCGCAAACGCTCGATCCTCGCCGCGATGGTATGGGCTGACCCGATCCGCCAAGGGAGCTTCCACGTGAAGACCTGTTCTCCGTGAATGAGCAACTTGGCGCGAGAGGAAATGTCGGGATCCGCGAAAAAGGCCGGCGCCACCTTGAACAGCACCGCACCGGCAAAGGACGGCGGGGCATAGTCGGTCCATCGGTTCGGATCGTCACCGGTTGCCTCGACGTACGACGCCACCTGCCACGAACTAACACGGAAAGAGAACGGTCCGTATGATCTACCGACAAGATCGGACAGTGGCGTCACGCAGATGGCCTTAGAGAATCTTCCAACACGTTTACTCGTCCCGACGTGAACATGCGACTATTCGGTAACGATCCGATCAGGGCGAGCTACCTCGCCCGTTTTCCACACGCTCCTACCGGGTCTCGCGGTGCAGTGTATGCCGACGGAGAAACGGATTGTATTTCTTGAGTTGGAGCCTTCCACGGGTATTGTTGCGATTCTTGGTAGTTATATATCGGGAGGGGGGCATACCTTCACCCCGTGCCTCGGTACATTCGAGCGTGATCTTGATACGGTTGCCCTTTTTCTTAGCCATAGCACCTTTCCCGCTGGTTTTGGTGGGGTGAGTTGTTAACCAACCACCACTCACCTAACAATCTTGGTGACCGTACCCGCACCCACCGTCCGGCCACCCTCACGAATAGCAAACCGCAACCCCTCATCCATAGCAATCGGCGACCCCAACTCCACCCGCATCACCGTATTATCACCAGGCATCACCATCTCAACACCCCCCAACAACTCAACCCGACCAGTAACATCAGTAGTCCGAAAATAAAACTGCGGCTGATAACCAGCAAAAAACGGGTTATGCCGACCACCCTCATCCTTCGTCAACACATACACCTGCGCCTCGAACACCGTATGCGGCGTAATCGACCCCGGAGCAGCCAACACTTGGCCACGCTCCACCTCCGTCTTACGAACCCCCCTCAACAAAACCCCCACATTATCCCCAGCCAAACCCTCATCCAACAACTTACGAAACATCTCCACCCCAGTAGCCACCGACCGGCGAGTATCCCGAATACCCACCACCTCAACCGAATCACCAACCCGAACCACCCCCGCCTCCACCTTCCCCGTCACCACAGTCCCCCGACCCGTAATCGAAAACACATCCTCAATCGGCATCAAAAACGGACGATCCACCGGACGATCCGGCACCGGCACATACGAATCAACCGCCCCCATCAACTCCAACACACCCCCAGCCGCAGCACCGTCACCCTCCAACGCCGCCAACGCCGACACCGGAACCACCGGCACATCATCCCCCGGAAAACCATAATCATCCAACAACTCCCGAACCTCCAACTCCACCAACTCCAACAACTCCTCATCATCCACCAAATCAACCTTATTCAAAGCCACCACCACACACGGCACCCCCACCTGGCGAGCCAACAACACATGCTCACGCGTCTGCGGCATCGGACCATCAGCCGCCGACACCACCAAAATAGCCCCATCCACCTGAGCAGCCCCCGTAATCATATTCTTAATATAATCCGCATGACCAGGCATATCCACATGCGCATAATGACGCAACTCCGTCTCATACTCCACATGCGCAATCGCAATCGTAATACCCCGCTCCCGCTCCTCAGGAGCCTTATCAATCTCATCAAACACCGTAAACACATTCCCAGAAACCCGCTCAGACAACACCCGAGTAATCGCAGCAGTCAACGTCGTCTTACCATGATCAATATGACCCATAGTCCCAACATTCAAATGCGGCTTAACCCGCTCAAACCTAGCCTTCGCCATGGTGTCGTTCTCCTCTTGATCGTTGCTGGTAATTCATAAGGTTGTAACCAATTGGCGCGAGCATATCGCGGCCAACAGGTCGTAGCGGCGGGCAGACTTGAACTGCCGACCTCTCGATTATGAGTCGAGCGCTCTTACCGACTGAGCTACGCCGCCCCGAGACGGGTTGGCCCGGCGAACTCGCGAGACCAACCTGGTCGAGCCCCCTTCCGGATTCGAACCGGAGACCTCCTCCTTACCATGGAGGCGCTCTGGCCTACTGAGCTAAGGGGGCGTACTCGATGAGCGTTTCTCCGCTCACCGACGGGTGCCGGGAGAAGGATTCGAACCTCCGTAGGCATCAACCGGCAGATTTACAGTCTGCTCCCTTTGGCCGCTCGGGCATCCCGGCATTGTTGTCATTGGCGCCGATAGCGCAGCGGACGGAATCCTAGCCGCTACCGATCGGAGTCAAAGCCGCGATCTTAGCCGGTTCACACCCTTAACCCGCTCCCGGACCGGAGCGAGACCCTCAAACACGGTAGTACATATCTTCCAACCGCCTGATTCGCTCCTTGATAGGCGGATGGGTCGAGAACAGGCTCCTCCCGCCGCCTCCCCTTCTACCGAATGCCTTGAGAGGATCGGAAATGAATAACTGGCTGACCGCGGGGTTCACATCCATGGGTATCCGTCCACTCGAGCTGTCGATCTTGTCTAGCGCTCGAGCCAAACTAAGCGGCTGGCCGGTCATCTCGGCGCCGGAGGCGTCCGCCTGGTATTCACGCGCCCTTGAGATGGCCATCTTTATGATCATGCCGGCGATGGGCGCCAGGATCATCGCCGCCAGGGTGATCACCAAACCCGCCGGGTTGTTCCGATCCCGTCCCCCACCGAACCAGAAAGCGATCCGGGAGAAGATAGTGAGCACCGCCGCCAGCATGGCTGCTATCGAAGAGATCAGGATGTCTCGATTCCGCACATGGGAGAGTTCGTGAGCCAGGACGCCTTCGAGTTCGTCATCTCGCATGATCTGGAGGATGCCGGTGGTAACCGCCACCGCGGCGTGTTTGGGGTTACGTCCCGTGGCGAAGGCATTGGGCTGCGGGGAGTCGATAAGGTGGATCGACGGTACCGGCATGTCCGACTTGGCGGCCAGACGGCGCACCATACCGTAGACCTGCGGTAGTTCCTGCTCGGTGACAGGTTTGGCCTTACTCATCGACAACGCCAGCTTGGCGGAGAAGAAGTAGGCGCCGACATTCAGCAGCACAGCGAAGCCCAAGCCGATCATCATGCCCTGGGATCCACCGAAGAGAACGAGCCCGAGCCACCAGACCAGGGCGGTCATGAGGCTGAGCAAAGCGACTGTCTTTAGGTTGTTCATGCTGGAATGCTACCCCACACCTGTTCCTAAATCACAAGGGGCATCGGAATCGAGATCAGCATTTCACCGACAGCGCCATGAAGTCGCCCAGCCCTCTCGGATGGAGCAATGTCTCGATCTCCTTGACCTTGCTCCGCAGCCGAAGACGGTCTTGCCATGTCCCGGTTCGGGCCAATTGAAGCTCCCGCCGCCTGACTTCCTGCAGTCGATCACCCAACCCGAGGCTATTGAGCAATGCTCGCTGCCGCACCAGCTGACATTCCAATCCCCGACCGATTGCCACCTCCAGCAACGCCGAGAAGTTCACATCAGCGGTGAGATCGGTCTCCCCGGGATCGGCGAGCGGGTGGGGACCGAGATGGTGGGAGCGATAGGTCCTGAGGGTTCCCTCCCGGTACCGTTCCCGCAATCCTTCAGATGTGTCTCCGTAGTCGATCACCAGGATCGAACCGGATTCCACCCGGTCTATCCACCCGGAGAACCAAGCCGACGACTCGAGCTGGCACTCCACCAAGCCACCATCGGGCGTATCCCTCGCAAATGCGTCCAGCCAGGCCGCAACCTCCGGCCGAGCCCGTACCTCTACCAGACCCAGCTTGCCGGCGTCGACATCCACCCGGCGCTCCTTCCAAGCGTCGGCTCTCCGGACCGCAAGCGCCATCGGTAGGTTGTCCACCAGTTCGTTTGCTATCACCACCCCGCGCAGCCGAACCGGCGCCTCCTCCGGTGGGACTACCTCAACCCGGGGTAGCCGGGTCCGGATAGCCTTCCGAGCGGCGCCTGAAACCTCGATCGCTACTGACTTCGGTGTGAAGGAGGACAGTTTCCCGAGCAGCGGTTCCAGAAGGGACCCCGATCCGGCCCCTACTTCCACGACCGTGAAGTCGGCCGGCGCGCCCAGCCTTAGATACTCGTCCTCTACGTATCGGGCCAGAGCGGCCCCGAACTCGGGGCTCACCTCCGGGCTGGTCAGGAAGTCCCCTCCCGAATGGGAACGGAGCGGGCCGGCGGCGAAATACCCTCGACGGGGATCGTAAAGAGCCAAGGACATGAATCGTTCGAAAGGAATCGGGCCCTCTCGAGTGATCAGCGCCTCGATGGCGGAGGTCAGTTGCTCACCCACTCGACGGAGCGGCTAGGACCAGCCCTCCCAGCGGGGGCAGGATAAGGCTTAGGACAGCTGCGGAAGGATCATCGGCGCTCGGCGAGGTGTTAACCCCTCCCAGGTTTCCTATTCCGCTGCCGCCGTATTCATGACCATCGCTATTGATCAGCTCCCGCCAAAATCCGTGCCGCGGCGCCGGGACCTGGTATCCGTGGCGGACCACGGGTGTGAAATTGAGGACCACCAGCGCCGCGTCGTCACTGCCGGGGTCCACCCGCAGATATGACATGACGCTGCGGGACGGATCCTCCGCGCTCACCCACCTGAACCCGTGAGGATCATGGTCTCCCCGATGTAGCGGCGGTTCGGATCGGTAGGCGGAGGCCAGGTCCGATACCAGTTGATGAACCCCTCTATGAGGCGGCGCCGCGAGGAGATCCCAGTCGATCGATCCGGTGTGGCGCCATTCATCAACCTGGGCCAGTTCGTCACCCATGAAGAGCAGTTTCTTCCCGGGCGCGGTGAACATATACGTGTAGAGGAGGCGTAGGTTGGCGAAGGATTGCCAGGTATCCCCCCACATCCTGGAGAGAAGGGATCCCTTTCCGTGAACAACCTCGTCGTGGCTGAGGGGTAGCACGAAGGTCTCGGTGCTCGCATACACGCTTCTGAAAGTCAACTCGTCATGATGGTGAGGTCGGTGAATGGGATCGCGCGCCAGATAGGAAAGCGTGTCGTGCATCCAGCCCATATCCCACTTGTACCCGAACCCGATCCCTTCTTCCGCAACCGGGTGAGTAATCCCCGGCCAGGCGGTGGATTCCTCGGCGAAGGTCCGAACATCGGGGAAAGACTGGTGTATGGCTGTGTTGAGGTCCCGGAGGAAACGCACCGCTCCTAGGTTTTCCCGGCCTCCGAACTCATTGGGGATCCATTCGCCGTCATGCCGTGAGTAATCCAGGTAGAGCATGGAAGCAACGGCGTCCACCCTAAGCCCATCGATGTGATATCGGTCCAACCAGGACATGGCGCTTGACAGCAGGAAACTCCGAACCTCGGGGCGTTCGTAGTCGAATATGGCTGATCCCCAATCGGGATGGATTCCCCGGCGGGGATCACCATGCTCGTAGAGGGGATGGCCGTCGAAAGCCGCCAAGCCATGTGGATCGGTAGCGAAGTGGGCGGGAACCCAGTCCAGAATCACCCCGATGCCCTGCTGGTGCAGGGTATCTATCAGGAACATCAGATCCTCGGGGTCACCGTAGCGGGCGGTGGGACAGAAGTAGCCGGTGGCCTGGTAGCCCCATGAAGCCCCGTAGGGGTATTCGGTTAGCGGCATGAACTCCACATGAGTAAACCCGAGGTCCACCAGATACGCGGGCAGCGTCTCGGCCATCTGCCGGTAGCCGGACCGGTTACGTGGCTCGGTACGCATGCTTCGCCACGAACCTAGATGTATCTCGTAGATGGAAACCGGCGCCTCCGGGGAGATACGTGACCCCCGATCCTCCATCCACGCTCGGTCCTTCCATTCGTATGACGGAGCCCACACCCGGGAAGCAGTGCCGGGGCGTGACTCCGACCACCCTGCCAGGGGGTCGGCCTTGTCGAATTCGCCCCCACTCTGCGACGTGATGCGGTACTTGTAGAGATCACCTCGCCGGGCCGTGGCGACATACCCTTCCCAGATGCCGCTCTCCCCGAGTGGGTACATGGGATCGGAACCCGGATCCCAGTTGTTGAACTCGCCGATCACCGAAACCGCTCGGGCCTGTGGGGCCCAGGTGGCGAAACCGGCGCCGTCCCCATCACGCTTCCGGATAGGTCGGGAACCCAGCCGCTGGTATAGCCGGGTATGGCGACCCTCGGCTAAGAGTTCGCAGTCTTCGCCGGTGATGAGTGAAGCCATTTCGGAGTTCCTATCCGAATAGGCGAACGTAACCATCTATAACCGTGGCAGCAACGCCGTGAACAGTGCTGCAAAACGATCGGCGGCCGCGTTCGCGCACTCGATTACCTCCTCCGCCGTGATCTGCCGGCCTGCCAGGCCGGCAGCCCGGTTGGTGCAAAGCGAGATGGCCAGTACATCGGCGCCCATATGGCGGGCGGCGGTGGCTTCGGGCACGGTGGACATTCCGACCAGCGATGCACCCAAGGTTATGGCCATCCGGATCTCGGCGGGGGTCTCGAACATCGGGCCATGCCACCATAGGTAAACCCCCTCCAGAAGGCTCACACCCACCTCGGCCGCTGCTACATGAGCCTTGCGCCGGAGGGCCGGGGTGTACACATCGGTCATGTCCGGGAACCGGGGGCCGAGCCGCTCGTCGTTGTCACCCCGCAGCGGACTCACCCCGGCCAGGTTTATATGGTCGGTGATGAGAACCAGGTCACCGGGCTCGATGCCCTCCGCACATCCCCCTGAAGCATTGGTGAGAGCGACGGTCCGGCATCCGGCCATGATCGCCGCTCGCACCGCGAAGGTGATCACGTCCGCCGAGTATCCCTCGTAGGCGTGAACCCTTCCTGAAAGCAGCAGCACGCGGTTGGTGCCGCACTCGACCGAATACGCAATCCCCGAATGGCCCACGGCGCCGGGTTGCGGGAACCCGGGAATATCGGCGTATGGAATGGCCATCGATCCCGCTAGCGTGTCGGGGTAACCACCCAGGCCCGACCCGAGCACCACCACCACATCATGACGATCCCGACCGGTTAGCCGAGCGATTGTTCCGGATGCCTCCGTAAGGCGCTCGTAGAGATCGTTCATGGACTACCTCATCTATCCGCTTGCGGGGATCCGTCATCGACCAAAGCATCCAGGCCGATCCCGATCATCGCCTCGACCGCTTCGTAGACCACCGTACGGTGGGGATCGTAGACCTCTTCCCCATGCAGGGGATTGCCGTCTACCGCCAGCACCGCCCCGGTCTCGATCGAGTTGAGGGCGCCGTTGACGAACAGTGCGGCACACTCCATCTCGACCGCAGTCGCCCCGGCCCGATGCCAGAACTCCAGGTCTCCTCCGAGCACCTTCCCCGGATAGAACAGGGCGTGGGTATACACCACCCCTTCATGTACGGGCCTGCCCCGTCTCGCACACGCCCGCCGGAGCGCTGTCACGACATCTACCGAGGCTGCGGCGGGAAACGACGGGGGTACCATGGCATTCGTCACGCCATCCTCCCGGATGGCGCCGGTCACGATCACCAGATCCCCGTCCTTGACTTCGGCCTTGAGCCCGCCACAGGTTCCGGTACGGATGATCCGTCTCGCCCCGGCTCGGCTCAGTTCCTCGAACGTGATAACGGCGCCCGGCGCCCCAACCCCGTGCGACGAGACCGCCACCTCCACCCCGTCGTGGACACCACCGAAGGTGACGTACTCACGAAACCGGCCCAGCAGCCGGACGCCCTCCAGTTGTCGGGAAGCCAACTCGGCGCGAGCCGGATCTCCCATCACCAGCACCCGTTCGGGGAGCTCATCCGGATCCACCCTCAGTATCGGAGTCCTCTCCGCCATCACACACCTCCTCGGGCGATTCGTCTATTCCGCGGTCCATCAGCGAGCCCTCCATTTACAAGACTCACCTCAGACCACCCACTCGCTGCCACCGTCAACCGGGATCTGAGCACCGGTAGTCGCCGCGAACCTCTCTCCGCACAATTCAACCACCACCGCGGCCACCCGATCGGAACTCACCTCGGTTCCCAGGAGGTTCCGGGTCCGGTACTCATGGGCGGTCATCCCATAAGCAACCGCTCGCTCCGCGATGAGTTCATCGCTCCACAGTCCCGTATCGAACACACCATCCGGATGAACCACATTCACACGGATACCATCCGGCGCCCATTCGAGAGCCGCAACCCTCGCTAGTTGGGTCACCGCCGCCTTGGAAGCGGAATAGGCACCCGCCCCGCGACCCGGCGCCGGCACGTTCTTCGATCCTATCACCACCACCCGACCCCCTACCGGAGACAGGGCCAGAACCGGGTGGACGGACGCCAGCAGGCTCGCTACTGACTCTGTATTGACGGCCATTATCGATCTCCACCCTTCGGTATCAAGATCATGGATGGCGAAGGGTTGGCCGAAGATACCGGCAGCCGCCACCACTATGTCGATGCCTCCGAACCGTTCCGCTACGCGCTCTAGCGCCGACTGTTGAGCCTTCGAGTCGGCCACGTCAACTTCCATCCCCAACCATGTCGAAGCCTCGAACGTGCCCCGCACCGAGGGGTTCAGATCGAGTCCGGCCACTGCACACCCCCCGGCAAGGAGTTGTTCCGCACAGGCTCGCCCGATTCCCGAAGCGGCGCCGGTCACCACCGCCACCATCCCGGCGAAGGCAGGCGGTTGTCCTGCCCGGCGGAGCTTGGCCTGTTCGAGATCCCAGTACTCGACCTCGAACAGATCGCCGGCGCCCAGAGCGACGTAGCCGCCTAGCCGGTCTTCCGAACGCTCTAGGACCGCCATGGTGTGGTGGTATATGTCGTACGCTACCCGGGAAGCCTTGGCAGTTTCGCCGATCGTCAACAATCCCAGTTTCGGGTCCACCACGATTCGAGGGGCGGGGTCGAGCATGGTTAGTTCGGTTCGACCTCGGTGACGGTTCTCCTCGAAGTACTTCCGGTAGCCCTTTACGTAACGGTCGACGTCGGTGCCGACCATCGGAAGACGCTTGGTCCTGATCACATGATCAGGGGTGAGCGGACCCCGGGTCGCCAAGCTGTCGAGATCGGATCGGCGGACGAACCTGACGACGGTCCGGTCGGTGTGGCGAGCCATGATCATCGGCTTTCCGGCCGCTTCCGAGATCCGGCGTCGCAAACCGGCCAATTCCTGCGGACACGCGGACGGTAGGTCATCAATGGCAGGATCAGATCGGGGAGCGTGTTCTTCGAGCCATTGCTCCGCTGTGGTGATCAGCCGGATATGGCGGTCGTAAGCGGTCTTGGTGGTGGATCCGAAGGTGAACAGGCCGTGGTTGAGAAGAACGAGACCGATGGTGTCGTCCCCATGGTGTTGCTCCCATATGTTCACCACCATCCGGGCAAGGTCGAACCCCGGCATGACATAGGGAACCACCAGCACCGCATCACCGAATACCTCCCTGACACAGGCTTCACCATCCGCAAGATTGGTGAGGGTGACTACCACGTCGGCGTGGCTGTGCTGGACCGCCCGGTGCGGAATGAAGGCATGTAGCAGGGTCTCGACCGAGGGCTGGGGAGCGGCGGGATCGAGCCGGGCAGCCGACAGCTCACGCATCATGTCCGGATCGGACAGTCTCTCAAGAGCTAGCAACTCATGGAGGCGATCAAGGGGCAGGGGCGTGAATCCCGGTGCCTCGATAGTCGCTAGATCCCATCCGGACCCCTTCACATACAGTGCGTCGATGCTCCGTCCGGTGATGTCCTCGAATGGCGCCTTTATCGAAGTGTTTCCACCTCCGTGAAGAACCAGGTAGGGGTTGGCGCCCAGCAACCGGGACCCGTAGACGCACCCACCCAGGGGACCTTCAAATGCGGCAGCCTCGGTGGCCCGCCATCTGTTCTCCATAATGATCTCCCGGCTATCCAGCGGGTAACAGACTATCGAGACCGGGGGAGGTCCGGGTCACGATCAGTACGGTGTATCGCCACCGTCGACGTTGATGGCCTGACCCCTGATGATCCGAGCATCATCCGATAATAGAAAGGCAATCACCTTGCCCACCTCCAGCGGGCTGACCCGGCGGCCCAACTGCTCCGGACCCATACTCGAAAGAAGGCGGTCCGCCGGCAGGCCCAGCCGGGGGGAAAGCCACTCGGCAACCCCGCGCAACATGGGAGTGTCCACCCCTCCGGGGCAGACCGCATTCACGTTGATGCCATGTTCGGCCCACTCCATGGACAGGGACCGGGTGAGTCCGATCACCGCGGCCTTGGATGCGTTATAGGCGGCCATGTTGCGATAGCCGACCTTCCCGCAGTTGGACGATACATTTACAATCGCTCCCCCTCCGGTGGCCCGCAGGTGCGATCCGACGGCCTTCGCCACCAGGAACGACCCGGTCACGTTCACTTCGAGTTGGCGGTTCCAATCGGCGGCACGGGCATCCCACGCCTCATCCAGCATCACCACCCCGGCGTTGTTGACAGCCCCGTCAAGGCGGCCCAAACGGTCCAGCACCCCTGCAACCACCGCGTCGACCTCATCAGCTGAAGTGACATCGCCTCTGAAGACGCTGGTCGAAGAACCATCCGGGTCGACCCGCTCAGCCACCATGACCGCTCGTTCACGATCCAGATCCATCAGTGCCACCAGGCCGCCCTCGGCCACGATCGCCTGCGCGATGCCTCCCCCTATGCCTCCCGCGGCGCCTGTTACCAGGTAGACCCCGCTATCAAGTCTGTTGCCACTCATCGCATTCCTCTCACCAGGTGGGTCGGGTAAGCACCCCGCCATCCACTACCAGGTTGGTCCCGGTGACCCAGCGAGCCAGGCCGGAACAGAGGAACACGCAGACATCCCCGATGTCCTCGGGTGTTCCGAGCCTCTTCATCGGACACGCTTCCTTCCAGCGCCGTACCCCCTCCGGCCAACCCGAGGTAATACCCGGACGGGCTATCAGGCCGGGGGAGACCGTGTTCACCCTGATACCGGACGGACCATACGCCGATGCCGCTGCCCGGGCGTGCATGATGAGGCCGGCCTTCGAGACCGAGTAGTGACCGTGGCCCGGCGCCGGGTTGATTCCCTCTATCGAAGAAATGTGGATGATCGATCCGCCTTCTCCTCGGATGCTCATCGCGGCGGCTGCGGCTTGGGTGAGGCGGTGAACAGCGGTCAGGTTGGTATCGATCATCTCCGACCATTGGTCGTCGGTAAGGTCCTCGAAAGGCGTCACCGGTTGGATGCCGGCGTTGTTTACCAGTGCGTCCAAGCGACCGAATTCACGCAGTACCGCATCCACGAGGAGTTGTGGACCGCCGGACGTGGTGAGGTCGGCCACCACCGCGGCCAGGGGTTGACCGGAACGATCATGCAGGTGAGCTACCGGAGAGGAACGGGTATGAGCCACCCCTGTGGCGCCTGCCTCCACCATCCGGCGCACGATTCCGGACCCGATGTTGCCTCCCGCGCCCGTCACCACCACAACCTGGCCGGCAAGATCGATCATCTCGGCGGGTGCGGGCAGATCGTTCATTGGCGTCCCTCTCCTCAACTCGCCATGCTTTGTACATCGGACTCTATTAGCACTTGGCGTATCGGGGAATCCGGTCGGCGGCGGTCGGGTACCTGCGCACCAGTTCAGAAGCCTTGCCCAACTCGAAACCCTCCTCTCGATAGGGCGGGGCCATCGTGGCGCCTACCAGCGACCACTCCCCCAGAGTACGCGCCCCCATCCACACCCCGGCGCCTACCGGCACGCAGGGTCGCTGCCCGGCCGCCAGGTCACCGCCGAGCACCGGTTCCTGCACCCCGCCTTCCGCTTCCAGCAACAACATCTGCACAGGATCACCAACGTAGTGGTGCCACAACTCCGGCGAGTCCAGCCTGTGAAGGGCCGAGAAGTCACCCGGACGGAGCAGGTAGTAGATACCGCTCCCATGTTCATCCTTCCAGGTACGCGCCCACATCCCTCCTTCTACCGGAAGGGGCGCCAGGTTGAGCTGCGCGATCACCTCGGCAGCGGTCATCGCGCCAGCCGCTGAGCCCGCCGATACATCTCCGACCGGACCTCCGCCCGGTCGATCGAAGTTACCTGCCCGTTCTCCACTACTCGGCGTCCGCCCACCCATACCGTCCGGACCGCGGCCGGTGATCCTGACCAGACAATCCTGGAGATGGGATCATCTTCGGAGGGGATGACACCTATGCGGCGCAGGCACTCTTCGGAGAGAGAGTAGGCCGCGTGAGGACCCAAACCCCCCTCGATCAGGTCGTTCGACTCCCAACGCTCCCGAGTAGCCACCATCTCCTCGAAGTGCGCCATCGCCTAATTCAAACCTAGGTCGTCTAATGTAGACCAGTCATTTACAGGAGAAACGAGATCCGTGAGAGGTACCAGACCAACGCGAATCCGGACTGTCGCCGAGGCCAAGACACGTCTCTCCGAGATCCTGCGCCTCGCAGAGAAGGAGGGACCGCAACACATAGGTGTCCGGCGGTCCTCTCTAGTACTTCCGGTGGCTATGTGGCGTAAGAAGGCAACCCCTCCCCAGCCTCCGGGGAAGTGATTGATAGAGAACGCTCCGCGCGGGATGGACGTCGACATTCCGAGCGAAAGGCGATCCACCAGGAAAATCCCCTTCAAGCGAGTCCCTAGCCTCTAAGCAGCTGCGGTATCGTCATAGTTCCGACGAATAAAACTCGCCATCAAGGGCACTGCAAACGAGTACTTTCCGAAGCGATGTTTATAGATAAGCCCGCGATCCATAAGCGTTAGAAGCATCTGGCCGGCATGGCTTGGTGAGAAACCCTTTTTTAGTAGGATCTTTGATTTCTCTACAAGCTCTGAGATAGTGAACTGGCCATCCGCGTTGTCAAGGTTGGCAATCACCCAGAGAAGTTGTTGTTGTCGGTCGGTCGCTCGCGCCCACCGACCGGAAAAGAAGTCCGTGTCAAGCTTCCGCTGGATGGACTCGACGGGTACTCCTGCATCTTTATCGTTTGTTATCTGCTGGATGAAGATATCGAATACTTCCCGGCAAATGAACTGAATAAAGAATGGGTAACCGCCGGCCTGGTCTATAATCGTGTCGACCGACGACTCGGTAAAACGCACCGGGCATTCGGCAACATCTAGCGGCTTCGTAATGGCCTCCCTGCTATCAAGGTCGTTCAGGCGACCAAGAGTCACTACACGAAACATTCGCTCCGAAAAGGTTCTCGCGTCTACTAGCTTCGGAAGCAAGGTTGGCAAACCGGTCAGAACCAGCATGAACCGGATATCTCTCTTTTGTATTGATTGGAATACGTCAAGTAACAGGGACAGTGGGAATTCGTTGTGCGCTGCGTGATCCGACAGATTCTGTGCCTCGTCGTAGGCGAAGACCACCCGGCTACGTCCACGCTCGGCAAGCACCACCGAAACATATTCGAGAACTGCCTTCAGCTTGTCCGTGGGTAGTCCGGGCGTGTCCAAGTAGCGCCTTTCCAGCGTGGAATAGTCAAGAGGGACTCGAGCCTGCGATTCGTCGTTATCGGGACGAAATCCGACCTGAGGGGTCTCCGGTACCGTGAATGACGACGTAACAACCGACAAGTCCGCCAACATGCGGCCAGCCAGATTCGACTCTTTCAGGCTTGCTGTTTCTGAGAGATCGGTCCCCACCCATAGCCATCCGGCCTTGATCGCCCGCGGCTTGAACGTGTCAAGCAAAACGGTCTTGCCGACACCGCGCAATCCCGTTAAGACCATGTTATCAAGGATCACGTCTTGGTCTAAGAGCTTCTTGAACTCTGCGAATGCATCCGCCCTTCCTGCTAAGTGTGGGGGCATGTGCCCGGCGCCCGGTCGATATGGATTCCTGAACTCAGGTTGTGTCATGGATGCTGTCCCGGAAGAAAAGTTACTGTTGATACTAAAAGTACTCGACCAACTTATTTTAGTCAAATGGATTGTCCAGGCTAGAACGGCCCGATAGTGAGATCTCTTCCTTCTACCGGAAGGGGTGCCAGGTTGAGATACGCGATCACCTCGGCAGCGGTCATCGCGCCAGCCGCTCAGCCCGCCGATACATCTCCGCCCGGTCGATCGAGGTCACCCGCCCGTTCTCCACTACTTGGCGTCCGCCCACCCATACCGTCCGGACCGCGGCCGGTGATCCTGACCAGACAATCCTGGAGATGGGATCATCTTCGGAGGGGATGACCGGATTCAAAGCAGGCTCGGAACCGGAAATCGCCACCATGTCAGCCCTCGCGCCGGGACTAAGCCGACCGAGGTCAGGCCGGTCGACGCAGTCCGCCGCACCGGCGGTAGCCATGTGCAAGGCTTGGTGGGCGGGGAAGACACCGGCGTCTCCCGCCTTCACGCGTGCCAGTCTGATCGCCATCCGCATCTCCTCGAAAAGGTCCAGCCGATGGTGCGAAGCCGGTCCGTCCGTACCAAGGCCCACCCGGACACCGGCCTCGACCATATCCAAAACTCTCGCCACCCCGGAACCGTGCTTGGCGTTAGAACATGGACAGTGAGCTACCGCCACCCCGTTCCTGGCTAGAACCTCGATGTCATCGTCCGGCATCCACACCCCATGGGCGGCCAGAGCCCGGCCCTCCAGCAGCCCCAGCGATTCGAGATAGGTCGGCGCGGACAGACCGGATCGGCCTCGCACCGCACCGTCCTCCCACTCCTGCTCCGCCACGTGGATATGCACCAGCATGCCGGTTTCGGAGGCGATGACACCTATCCGGCGCAGGCACTCTTCGGAGAGAGAGTAGGCCGCGTGAGGACCCAAACCCACCTCGATCAGGTCGTTCGACTCCCAACGCTCCCGAGTAGCCACCATCTCCTCGAGCTGCGACTCCCAACCACCGAATCGTTCGAGTTGCGCGTCCTCGATAATCGGCGCGGTCACCAAGCATCGAAGGCCTGCATCGGCGGCGCCGGCCGCCACCGAGTCCCCGTGAAAGTACATCTCCACCGAGGTGGTGATGCCGTTGGCAAGCATCTCAACAGCCCCGGCCTGCATCCCGACCCGCACATCCTCCGGGGTCAGTCGCGCTTCCCTAGGCCACATGACCTCGTGAAGCCAGCGGTCCACGGGCAAACCCTCCCCTGCCCCTCTGAGCAGAACCATCGGCGTGTGGCAATGGATGTTGACCATCCCGGGCATCAGGATGCCGTCAATGCGATGAACCCTTGCATCGCCAGGGTCAGGCGCCTCGGATGCAGGACCCGACCAGACCACCCGCCCATCTTCTACATCCACCACCCCGTCGGGTACCGGAGCCTGGTCCCCCGACATCGTCAGTAGTAAGTCGGCCTCGTAACGATCCATCGGGGTCTCCAGCTAGGAATAGGTATCACTTCATCTGTCCCGCCTAAAGTGGAAGGTCACCCGCCGCCGCACCATCCCAGGCCAGACTCGGTTCTGATCGTAGACGACAACAAGTCACCGAACCTCGGAAATAGATCTGCCATCAGCGCTCGCCTTATCAGCATCTGGACCGAGCGACTGATCATTCATCTGCTCGCGGATTATCCTGGAATACCCCTGCGTCCGGGCAGTTCTTTGCGGCGAGGCGCTGCGTTGGTTCGACCGGACGTACAGAGAGAGCCGTTCGGAACCTGCGAAGAGCCCGATCCTGTCGCCTTGCGAGAGAGGGTCCGTCCACTGAGTAGACCCAACCTTCAGGATTCCGTTGGCTGTGTGCGGTTTGCGGATTTTCCTCGGCGCCGACAATTCGAGGCGGCCGTTGCTCCAGATGTCGTGACTTCCTCTGGGGCGTCTCACCTGCTGGAAGCCGGCCTCCTTGATAAGCTTCCTAACCCGACGCTCGTACCTGCCATGAACTCTCAGGCAGTCAACGGCACGCTTGTCCAGTCGCCGTATGTCAGCCTCAGCCCTTTATGCTTTGATATCCGTTCCGCTTCTTCAAGCTTGACATACACCGTTATCGACGTGTCTTCGAGATCCTTAACGGTCAGATCGTGGTTTGAACGCAGCAGGCGGGATCCCACACGGATAAGTTCATCGCGCATACTGAAGGTCGTCTGTCGACAGGTGGAGTCCTACTATGTCGCTATCAGTAGTTGTGAAGCCGCCATCTAGATGCGCAATCACCGTTACCGAGAATTGCCTAGCCTCCACGAGACTCCTCTAATCGCTGCGTCTACAGATTACCCGTGGTTGCAGGACAATAGCCTCCATACCTTGCCGACCCACGCGAACGGACTCTCCCCACCGCCAAACGCCGTAACCACGACCCCCACCCCCTATGAGTCATCGCCCTTCCCCTAGCTAGGATATGGACATGCCGACGCTTGCAGGCCGCTCACTGGACTGGATTGACGGGGCCGTTCTCATGGTCGATCAAACCCGTCTCCCGGACTCGTACGAAACCCTAAGAATCCAATCCGTACCCGAGATGGTGGGCGCTATTCGCCGCCTCTCCGTCCGGGGCGCTCCCGCGATCGGAGTGGCGGGGGCATTGGGAGTGGTACTGGCCATTCAAGCTCACGGAACATCAGGTGAGGCTCTCGACTCAGCGATAGCTTCACTCCGCCAAGCCCGCCCCACTGCGGTCAACCTCGCCCGCATGGTGGATCGGGTTGCGGCAGTCGCCGGGCAGGGCCGGGGCCGGGCCTTGGAAGAAGCCCTGCGTATACGGGACGAGGAGATCGCCGCGTCCATATCCATGGGCGAGTACGGGGCTGACCTGGTCTTGGAGCTCATCAACGAACCCTCCGCCCGAGCCATGACCATTTGCAACACGGGGGGTTTGGCCACTATCGAACGCGGGACTGCCCTCGCCGTGATCCAAACGCTGCATGAACGAGGAGCGCTTGCCGAAGCGCTTGCCCTGGAAACCAGGCCTCTCCTCCAGGGTGCCCGCCTGACCACGTGGGAACTGGGCCGGATGGGCGCCCCGCACAGGCTCCTCGTCGATTCCGCCGCCCCGTTCATGCTGGCCAGACGCCAGGCTGACGTGGTTCTCACCGGGGCCGACCGGGTCGCGGCCAACGGTGATACCGCTAACAAGATCGGGACCTTCTCACTCGCTCTGGGGGCTCGCAACTCCGGGGTTCCCTTCATCGTCGTGGCACCCGAATCGACTCTGGACTTCGACACCCCTGACGGTGATTCCATACCCATCGAGGACCGCAGTCGGGATGAAGTGGTCGCGGTGAGAACCGCAGCCACTGCGCCCGAGAACACCCGGGCAGCCAACCCGGCCTTTGACATAACACCGGCCTCGTTGATTACCGCGATTGTGACCGATCGCCGGGTGGTTCGCTTGGATAGGGGTGATAGCCTGGATTCCATTCCGCTAGGGAACCTGCGTAGGCCCCGCACAACGGGCTAACGAAGTTAAAGCGAGCACCCGGTCTCCCCTCGGCCGGGAACAGCTTGTCGCTACGACCAGATGAAAGGGAGGACCGAACAATGAAGCAACCTTGGAGAATCCTCATCCTCACCCTCGCCCTCGCCTTGGTCGGCGCGGCTTGCGGTGATTCGGAGCCGGAGGAGGAACCCGCAACCACTGCGGCTGCCCCCGTGACGACCGCCACTCCAGTCACGGAGGCGACCACCACTACTGCGGCTGCCGAACCCGTCAGCCTGATCTACGTCAGCCCCAACCCGTTGGGCGTGAACAACTTCCTGATCTTGGGCGAGGTCGGCACCCAGCGGGTGGCCGAGCGGCGCGGAGGATCCTCAAAAACCTTCGAGTCGGTGGACGATTCCACCCGGCGTGCCAACATCGAAGCGGCCATTGACGAGGCGCCGGATGTCATTGTTCTGACCACGTTCACGCTCGTCGAGATGGCAGACGAGTACTCCAAGGCCAATCCCGACCAGAAGTTCATTATCATTGACGCCTGCCCCGACGAGCCGGCTCCCAACCTGCACTGCGGAGTCTTCCGGGAGCATGAGGGCGCCTTCCTACTCGGAGTGATGGCCGGGCATCTCTCCGAGGCCAAGCAGGTCGGGTCGGTTGCGGCGCTCGACATCCCGTTCTTCAAGCGGTGGTGGCAGAGCTTTGCCGAGGGAGCACAGTCGGTTGATCCCGATATCGCCAACTCGGTGGTGTTCATCGCCGGCGACAACCCCTTCTCCGACCCCGCCCGCGCTAAGGAACTGGCTCTGTCGCTGGCGGCGCAGGGTCCCGACCATATCTTCGCGGTAGGCGCCGGGTCCAATGGTGGTGTGTTCGAAGCCGCCGAAGAAGCCGGATTCCTCTCGTACGGTGTGGACGTCAACGAGTGCCCTAGCGCGCCCGGTTACATCGTCGACAACAACCTGAAGGTGGTCGATGCGGTGGTCGAGCAACTCCTCGACCAGGTACTCGACGGAACTGCCGGTCCCGTGGTGTCCTTCGGCCTAGCCGAAGGCGGCACCGGAGTGATGGCTCTGCAACCGGACCTGGCTGACAGTCAGTGCGTGATCGCCGACTACCCCGAGATCGTTGAGGAGGTCCGCGCCGTAGCGGATGGAATCATCGACGGCTCGATCGTGGTCACCGATCCCTTGTTCGGCTGATCGGGAATCGTCGGCTTTCTAGGAAAACCGTGACAACGGCTGATATGCCGTGACACCGGCCCTCGAGTTCCGGGGAGTAACGAAGCGGTTCCCGGGAGTGCTTGCCAACGACGCAGTCGACATGACGGTGCACGCCGGAGAGATACACGCGGTGGTCGGAGAGAACGGGGCGGGCAAGACGACCCTGATGTCGATCCTGTTCGGCCTGTTCCCGGCCGACGCCGGCCACATCCTGGTGGATGGTCAACCGGCGCGGTTCACATCCGCTCTGGACGCTATACGCGCCGGACTCGGGATGGTGCATCAGGCCTTCCGGCTCTTCCCCACGCTGTCCGTAGCTGACAACGTGGTATTCCGGGAGGAGCCCACCCGTAGGTACCTGGTGGACCGGTCCGAAAGCATCCGGCAGGTGAGAGATGTCGCGGACCGATATGGATTGGCGGTCGACCCGACCGCGTCGGTCGAGACTCTCCCGGTAGGAGTGTTGCAGAGGGTGGAGATCCTCAAGGCCCTCTACCGGGATGCACAGATCCTCATCCTGGACGAACCGACCGCGGTGCTGACCCCCCAGGAACGGGACAAGCTGTTCGAGGTGATCAGGCTACTTAGGGACTCCGGACGCACGATCCTGTTCATCACCCACAAGCTCGGCGAGGTGATGTCTCTGTCGGATCGGGTCACGGTTCTCCGGGACGGCAGGTCGGTAGCCCATCTCACCACCGCTGACACGAGCCCAGGAGAGATCGCTCGGTACATGACCGGGCGCGATGTCTATCTGGACCGGCGGGCGCCGGGACACAGCCCTGGGAGAACGGTGCTGGCCGTATCGGACCTCAGCGCGACCGGGGAACACGGGCGTCGGACCGTCCATAAGGCGTCGTTGGAGGTTCGTTCAGGCGAGATCGTCGGGGTAGCAGGGGTTGCAGGCAACGGCCAGAGTGAGCTCATCGAGGTGATTGCCGGGTTACGGACACCGGACACAGGCTTGATCCGCCTCAACGGCGTTGACATCACCCACGCAGAGGTGGCGGCCCGCCGGTCCGCCGGCATGGCCTACGTACCGGAGGACCGCCACGGGGTGGGGACCAGCCACCGGGCCTCGGTATGGGCCAACATGCTGATGAGTCACCAGCGCGGACCGGCGTTCCAGCGCAGAGGATGGTTCAGCCTGCGGGCTATCCGAAACCATGCCCGCAGCCTCATCGACGCCTACGACATCCGATCGGGTGCGATCGGCAGTCCCGTCTCCACTCTGTCGGGCGGTAACCTCCAGAAAGTCGTAGTAGCGCGCGAGATGTCGCACGGAGCTCCTTTGCTCATCGCAGAGCAACCCACCAGAGGGCTCGACATCGCTGCGATCGAGTTCATACACAACCGCCTGATACGGTTCCGGGACAAGGGCGGAGCGGTGTTGATGGTGTCGGCCGAGTTGTCCGAGATACTTGCTCTCAGCACCCGGATCCTGGTCATGTTCGAAGGACGGATCGTCGTCGAGCTGGACCCTGCCGAGGTTACCGAGACCGGTATCGGCCTGTACATGACCGGAGCGCACCGGGAGCACTCGGATGGCTGACAGCCAACCGATCCAGCGCCGAGGTGTCAGCCCCAGAGTCGAGGCGATACTGTCCCATCCGCTTCTCTTCTCGCTGGTCTTCGCATTCGTGCTGGGATGGGTGATCGTGAACCTGACCGGGAACGACCCCGGCTTCGCGTACCGGGAGATGTTCGACGGGGCGGTCACCGGATCCGGGCTACGCAATACCCTCGGAAGATCTGTTCCGATCATCGGGATGGCCCTGGCGGTGTCGGTTGCATTCCGGGCCGGGGTCATCAACCTGGGCGGGGAAGGCCAGATGGTCATGGGGGGCCTGGCCGGAAGCCTGGTGGCGATCTACACACCGGGACCGGGCGAGATCGTTATTCCAATGGCGATGGTCGCCGGGGGATTGACCGGGGCAATGTGGGCGATACTGCCCGCCTTCGGGCAAACCCGCCTCCGCCTACCCATTCTTATCACAAGCCTGCTGCTCAACTACGTGGCCAGAGCCGTGACCGGATACCTGGTGCGCTTCCACTTCCTGGACGACTCGGTAACTCTGACCTCCACCCGCCAGGTTCCCGAGACTGCACGAATGCCCAAGGTGCCGGTGTTCGGAGGAGTGACCCTGTCGCTGGTGCTGGTCATCCTGGCAGTGGCGATCGCGTGGGTGGTCTATCGACGGACCGTACCCGGTTACGAGACGCAGATGGCCGGCTTCAACGGACGGTTCGCCCGCTACGGGGGAATCCAGGTGGAACGCCAAACCGTTGGAGTGATGGTGGTGGCCGGCGCCATCGGCGGGGTAATCGGAACCCACATGATCATCGGCGACGCCTACCGCTTCATCGATGGGGAGTTGGTGGTGAGCGGACTGGCCTGGACCGGGTTGCTGGTTGCGCTGCTGGCGGCCAACCATCCACCGATGATCCTGATGGCCGGGCTCCTGTTCTCGGGCCTCCAGATCGGGGGTTTGGCCATGCAGCGCAACGCCGATGTGTCATGGCGCCTGGCCCAAGTGCTCCAGGCACTGGTGATCGTCGCGGTGGCTAGCCGCCTCGGCTTCGATTTGTTCAGGCGACGGCGAAGGAGCCCCACCAGCAGCGAGCTCGAATCGGCCGCCGTGGGAGAAGTGTGATGTTCGATCAATTGTTCGACGCCGCCCTTCTGGAGTCGGTGATCAGGGCGATGGTCCCGATCCTGCTGGCCGCCCTTGGCGGGATGATCTGCGAGCGCGCCGGCGTTTTCCAGATCGCGATGGAAGGGATGATGCTCGCCGGGGCCTTCGCGGCGATGGCCGGCTCATACCTGGCCGTGTCCAGCGGCTTGGGGGTGGTGTTCGGAGTGACCGCCGGAGTGCTGGTGTCTCTGATGCTGGCCTTCGGCACCGTCAGCCGGAAGGGGGATCCCATCGTTCTCGGTATAGCTCTCAACCTCATGGCGCTGGGGCTCACCGGATTCCTGCTCCCGCAGATCTTCGGCGTTCGCGGTACGTTCCGCCACGAACGCATCGACGGGCTGGATCGACTGGCTATTCCGGGACTATCCGAGATCCCGTGGATCGGGTCGGTCCTCTTCAACCAGACCATTCTCGGCTACCTGGCCTTCCTTCTGGTGCCGGCTATCTGGCTCGTCCTGTTCCGCACGCCGCTGGGTCTGCGCCTTCGGGGAGTGGGTGAGCGCCCGCTGGCGGCCGAGTCATTGGGTGTCAGCCCCACCGCCTACAAGTACGGGGCGGTGATCGCTTCGGGTGTCCTGTCGGGGCTAGCCGGAGCCCAGCTGGCGTTGGGCAACCTCGTGCTGTTCGCCGAAGGCATGTCGGCAGGACGCGGCTGGGTGGCGGTGGTGGCGGTGATGTTGGGTCGAGCCCATCCCTTCGCGGTCTTCGGAGCCAGCCTGCTGTTCGCTTTCGCCGAAGGTCTGGGGTTCCGGCTGCAAGGGAACGGGCTTCCGGTGCAGATAACCGACGCTCTCCCGTTCGTAGTGACCCTGATCGCCCTCGTAGCCGCCCGGAAACGCTTCGCCCGGCTCCTGGACCTCACCACCGCTCAGAACTGACCGCCCATGCCCGGGACTCACGGGTTCCCAAACACAGAGACCGGAACCGGCTAACCGGGAACCGACGCTCTCCCGTTCGTAGTGACCCTGATCGCCCTCGTAGCCGCCCGGAAACGCTTCGCCCGGCTCCTGGACCTCACCACCGCTCAGAACTGACCGCCCATGCCCGGGACTCACGGGTTCCCAAACACAGAGACCGGAACCGGCTAACCGGGAACCGACGCTACGTCCGCCCTGACCAGCCGCACCAGCTTGTCGGCTCGCGGGTCAAGTTCGGTATCGGATCGCCACACCGCTTCGATCCGGCGTACAGCCACCTGGGCGCCCTCCTCAAGGTCGGGAGTCCCCTCACCTGCTGCGCCCACATGTCCGGGCAGAACGGTTCGGGCATATCCCAGAACCGCCATCTGCCGGAGGACCGACGGATTGCCGGACTCCAAGGCCACCTGGTGCGGAATCCCCAGCCGGGCGAGCCCCTGATCCACGAGAAGCCTGGTCCGCGAGCCTGGAGGGTAGAATGCCCAGGCGTCTGCCTCCGCGGCGTGCCTACCATCTCGCGCCGTTCTGACCGGTGACGAACCAGGCCGGGAATAGATGTGCATACGCTCGGTGGCAATCGGAAGGGCGTCGTAACGAGGTCCGGCAGGACCTACCACGAACGCCATATCCAGTCGATGGTCGTCCAGCATCGAGAGCAATTCTCCCGACTCGGCAACCACCAGTTGCATCTCTATCGCGGAGTGTTCCTCCTGCATCCGGAACAAGCCCGATGGGATGGTGTACAGACCCACCGTGTCGATCATTCCTACCCGGAGAGTCCCCACCTCTCCTTTTTCCCAGTGGTCGAGCCAGCGGAGCAGGTCGGAGGTCTGGCCGAGAACCTGATCCGCGTAACGGACAACGCGTTCACCGGCCTCCGTTAACACACGCCGACGCCCATCCTTTCTGAAGAGGGGAGCGCCCAGCCGCTTGGACAGCTCGGCCAGGGAATGCGAGAGAGCCGGTTGGCTGACTCCGAGTTCCCATGCCGCGTCCGTAAAGGATCCGCATCTTTCCACCGCCTGCAGGTACTGGAGGCTTCTGAAGTTGAGTGGAGGAAACATATTCATCAGTATTCCTTATGAATAAGGATAGTCCTATCTATTTGACTTAAGTATTTCAAGTGTCGAATCTCCTTGTTCGAGAGACCGAGAGGAAGCAGTGGTGCAGGAAATCCGAGCGGCCGTCGTTGGCGTAGGCAACTGTGCGTCGTCCCTCATCCAGGGGGTCGAGTTCTACCGGAGCGCCCCCGCCGACGAGATGATCCCCGGACTGATGCATCCGGTGCTAGGTGGGTACCACATTGGCGATATACGCTTCGTGGCCGCATTCGACGTTGACGCGGCCAAGGTCGGCCAGGATATTTCCAAGGCGGTGGCGGCAGGTCCCAACAACACTATCTCGTTCGCCGAGGTGCCTCATCTCGATGTCACCGTGCAGCGAGGCCCCACGCTGGATGGAATAGGTTCCTACATATCGGACGTGGTGGAAGAATCCGCCACACCGGTGGTCGACGTCGCAGAGGAACTGCGCAAGGCCCGGGTGGATGTCGTGGTGTCCTACCTACCGGTAGGGTCACAGGAGGCAACCGAGTTCTATGTCGAGCAGGCGCTGGAGGCCGGTTGCGCCTTCGTCAACTGCATACCCGTCTTTATCGCCCGTACCGCAAGATGGGCCGAGCGCTTCCGGAAGGCAGGCCTCCCCATCGTCGGAGACGATATAAAGTCCCAGGTCGGAGCTACGATCCTGCATCGCACGTTGGTCAACCTTTTCCAGGATCGAGGGGTCAAGGTCGATCGCACCTACCAGTTGAACTTCGGCGGCAACACCGACTTCCTGAACATGTTGGAGCGGAGCCGGTTGGTGTCGAAGAAGGAATCCAAAACCAAGGCCGTTACCAGCCAACTCGAGTCCAGGGTCCAGGTTGAGGACGTCCATATCGGACCATCCGACCATGTACCTTGGCTCACCGATCGTAAGTGGGCTCACATCCGCCTGGAAGGAACCGGCTTCGGCGGTACGCCGCTCAACGCCGAGTTGAAACTCGAAGTATGGGATAGCCCCAACTCGGCCGGGGTCGTCATTGATGCGCTCCGGTGCGCCAAGTTGGGTCTGGACCGAGGTATTTCCGGCCCTCTCTTCGAGGCAAGCGCCTACTTCATGAAGTCACCGCCTCAACAGATGCGTGATGATGCGGCGCGGGAGGCGGTCGAAACCTTCATCGGCAGTTCGTGAACAGAGGTTTCGATGGCGCCTCGCAAAAATAGGAAAGACGTGGAATCCGCAGGGCGGAGACTCGCTCGGCGGAACCCACCAGAGTCGCTCAATGACCCTCGCGCGGTCGGAGAGCGGTCAGCCGGGAATAGCAGGCCACCTCCTCGGCCTTCTCCCGGCTTTGCAGCGGCAAAACGGAGGGGTATCGGGTTGCATTAATCGGTTGGTCGCACACCCCAAGTCCCTGGTTAGCGTGCGGGCGATTCCGATGAATGGCGCTACTCAACACCCCTCCAGCCGCTCTTGGAGAAGTAGAGAAGCCCTCTACGTATCGAGGACATTGCCAAAACCGAGTCTTTCGAGGTTCGGTGATCGGTAAACCGCCTGGTCAGAGAGTTGTGGGTTAACTGCTGAACCCGTTTGTGCGGGGTTTCTCAGCACCCTCCTAGGCTCATCTACATATCAATAGGGGGATCGAAGGCGGTGTGGGCCGGAACATCGTCGAGCCACTTCTCGACGCGTACCAGGCAGGTAAAGGCTGCAGGCCCTTGGGCCAGACTTGAAGTCCCCCGGTCGGAAGTCAGGGTGTTCGGATTTCCGTGCAAGCAGGTTTCTTCGAGTCCGGATCCGGCGCCTGGCGAGAACCAAGCGCCGGTGGAGAGTTGCACCACACCCTTCCGCACCCGGTCAGTGACCAAGGCGCCGGCCAGACACGCTCCTCGATTATTGAAGACCCTCACTGCATCCCCGGATCGGATTCCACGCCGATCTGCGTCATGGGGATGGATACGAACCGCTTCCAATCCACGGACCTTGGCGACGGCGCTCGTTGATCCATGGTCCCACTGGCTGTGCAGCCGGGTCTTGGGCTGGTTGGAAACGAGGTGGAGATCGAGACCTGGTTCGGCTTCTCCCAGCCACTCCCGGGGCGGCATCCAGGCGGGATGGGGTGAACAATCCTTGTATCCGAATCCGGCGATCACCTCCGAGTAGAGTTCGATCATCCCCGACGGGGTAGCCAGCGGATTCCGGTCAGGACTCTCCCGAAAATCATCCAGCAGGACGAGCTTCGATTCATCTCCGGCCAATCGCCGATCAAGGAACCCTTTCTTCCAGAACTCGTCGAACGAGGGGCAACCCGGTTCCCGCTGCTGGAGTTTCCCGTATAGATGTCGAACCCACTGTTGAGCGGTCCGACCTTCGGAGAAACTCTCCCTGACTCCGAGCCGGTCCGCCAACCCGCAAAATATCTCGTAGTCATCTCTGGCGCCGCCCACCGGGTCGATGGCCTGATGCATCGCGAACAGCAGGTTATCGTTGGGAGCACCCCCGAAGTCGTCCCGCTCGAGTGCGGTGGTGGTGGGGAAAACCACATCTGCATGCTTGGCTGTCGCCGTCCAGAACGGTTCGTTTACTACCACTGTGTCGGGTCGGCGCCATGCCCTTCTGAGTCGGTTGAGATCCTGATGATGGTGGAAGGGGTTACCTCCCGACCAGTAGACGAAACGAATGTCGGGATACGTATAGACGCCGCCGTTGTAGGTGAAGTCTTCTCCGGGCCGCAGCAGCATGTCGGAGATGCGCGCTACCGGTATGAACGAGGTGGGCGGCCTACCCCGGTCTAGGAACGGAAGCCAGGACGTACCGGCGCCGTTGCCGACCGATGCGACGGCGCCGTAACCGATGCCGAAACCCCCGCCGGGACGACCGATCTGCCCGATCGCCGCCGCTAGGGCGATCGCGGCCCATATCACATGCTCGCCATGGTGCGATCGTTGCAGTGACCAACTGACGTTGATCATCGACCTTCCCTCCACCATCGACCGGGCCAGGGATCTGATCGCGGATGGGTTGATCGTGGTGATCGTGGAGGCCCAATTAGCGTCCTTGGCGACTCCATCATCCTGCCCGGTGATGTAGGAGGAAAGCTTGTCCCAACCCGTGCAATACCTGTTAACGAAATCGCGGTCGTATGTTCCCTCGGCGATCAATGTATGTATCAATGCCAGCATCAGAGCGATATCGGTTCCCGGCCGGATCGGAATCCAGTCCGGCTGGAGTGATGCGTCCAGGTCATCCGCAATTGGCGACACATTCACGAAACGGGTTCCTCGTTCCGCCCAGCGATGCAGCCAGCCGCGGAGTTCGTGCCTACCCACCCCTCCGTAGTTGATCTGGCTGTTTTTCAGGGGTACTCCTCCGAACGCGACCATCAGATCGGTCTGTTCCGCGATCACATCCCAGGATGTGTGGGCATTCTGGAATCTCCACCACCCCATTCCCAGAACGTGGGGCACTATGACCTCCGCCGCGGCGAGACTGTAGGTGTTGACCGAACCGGTGTACCCGCCGATGACGTGCATGAAACGATGGAGTTGGGTTGGAGCGTGGTGGAACCGACCCGCGCTTGCCCAGCCGTAGGATCCGGCGTATATCGCCTCGTTTCCGTGCCGGTTTCTCACTCGATCCAACTCCTCGGCCACCCTATCCAAGGCGAGATCCCAATCGACCTCCACGAAGCCCTCTCTCCCCCTTAGTTCGGGCGCGGCGCCCGGACCGCCTTCAAGCCAGCTCTTCCTTATCGATGGCCGCCGGACTCGGCATCGTTCGACATCGACCATGGAATCGCCGATCGGGGACGGATCAGGATCGCCGCTAAAGGGTCGCACCGCACGGATCGACCCATCTGAAACCTCTACCTCGTAGGCGCCCCAGTGGGTAAAGGTCATGCGGGAAGCGGTCTGATCCTTCACAAGTGCCCTCCGATTGTTACACCTATAGCGATAGGAACATCCTACGTATGTTTCCCGTTTCCCGGTGTCGGCGCCGGAGAACTCCACACCCCGGCACATAGATGTTGAACCTTGCAATTACGGCAATAGACTCCGTAATTGCAAGGATGATTCCCTGTCGTATTATTGACGAACTGCAAGCACTGTCGGCAGAGTTGCCCGCCGTCGCCTTGATCGTCACGCTTCGGGATATTACGAATGAGATAACAGGCACCGATGTTTACCGATAGAAGCAACAACGCCCCACCTCCTACAAGACCTACAGCCCTTCGTTTCCTGTTGTGGCCGGCTGTGACGCTCACGGTTGCTGTCATAGTGGTCGGTGCCGCAGTGGCCGCGTCGGCGCAGTCGGACGATGAAAGCACACCTTCGGCGCCCGTGGAGGTATCGGTTGTGGCCGAGGCGGAGGGTTCGATAGAGGTGGAATGGGAGGTGCCCGACGAAGGCCGTCCACCGCCCACCGGTTACCGGATCTATTACCGCCCCACCGCTACCGAACCGGGCTCGCAACCGGCAGTGGCGATATGGTGGTCCTTCTCGCCGGAAACGGACACAGGACCTGAGGAACGCCGGGCGCGGCTTATCGGCCTGAAGAACGATGTCTGGTACGAGGTAACCGTGGCGGCGGTTCACGATGGCGGTTTGGAATGGTCCGCGGGCTCTGTGTTGGTACGGCCCGGTAGCCACCAACCAACCACTCGACCGCCTGGCCGGCCGGCCGATGTACAGTTGGTGACCGAGGGAAACGGGTCGGTGACGTTGGCTTGGGAACCCCCCATGGATGGTGGTGGTTCGGTCGTGACCGGATACGAGGTGTGGTACTTGCCGTCGGCTGATCGGGAGAGCAACAGCTCGGACGAAGCCGGAATGATCCGGTGGGCGAGGTCCGGCGGCCTGCTGGGCGGCGACGCCCGCCGGCGCGTCGTGGATGGGTTGGACTTTGAAGAATACACCCTGATCGTGGCGGCGGTAAACGAAGCCGGACGGGGATTGTTCTCACGCGAGCTGACCGGCACGGCGAACGGCTACCTCGATCCGCTCGGCTTGATCGCCGATCACCAATCCGCCCGGCTGAACACCCTCGGGACCGACACCTGGGAAGTATGGATATGCGACGCATCCGACGGCCACCTGCGCATCGATCTACATAAGGTGGTTTCCTTGCTCAACGAGGAGATGCCCCCCTACTTCTCCTGGCTATCCGGTAGGAGATACCGCCCTCATTTCGTGGCAGGCGGGTTGGTCGAGCCTGATCAGGATGAACCTTCCGAGGATGTGGCCGACTACGAGTGTGCCGCCGCGGTCGAGCGAACTACCGAGGGGGAAAACGACGGAGCTCTGATCGTTCTGGACAAGATCGTTCGCACCAGCCGGGGCGGTCCGGGCATCTACGATATCGAAACCGTTAACGGTACCTCCCGCTTGGTTGCTCTACCCTTTCCGGAGAGCTCGCGCCTCGTAGAGGTCAGTGCTAATGCGGTGCTACCTGTATCAGCCTATTGCGGCAATTGCCGCTATCCGGACCATGTGGATCTATCGACCGTGGCGCATGAGATCGGCCACGCGCTGCGGTGGCCGCACTCCTACGGTGGCAACCGACCCCTTGTCCATGACGACCAGGTTATCCGTGAGGTCAATGAGTACGACAACCCGATGGACATGCTTAGCGGAAGCTCCCCGGAGTGGCGCCTGAAAATGCATGGTCTGGTGGCCGGGACGATCGCTCCCAACCGGTATGCGGCGGGTTGGATCGACCCTGACGACGTAGCTATCCACGAAGACCCGTACGGAAGCTACCTGCTAGCCCCGATTGGTGGATCCGGCATCCAGATGCTGGTACTACCAACGGGAGAATCCGGACACTTCATCTCCCTGGGGGCTCGGGCAGCCAACGGCTACGACGCCGGGATTCCCGCCGCAGGGGTGGAGATCTACCGGGTCGACCAGCGCGCCACGGCCTGTAGCGGAAATGTCTCTCCACCTGATCCGGCTCAGCTCACCTGTACCGGCCTAGACCGGCGCACCCAACAGATCCCGCCACCATCGGACGACGACCGGCGCTCGAACGAACTAACGGATCATGTGTACGGTCCGGGCGATAGTCTGACCGTCGAGGGTTTCAGGATCGAGGTCATCAGACGCTCCTCGGGTCGTTTCAAAGTGTGGGTCGGTAACCCCTACCGAGGAACCTTCGCCGACGACGAAGGGAACCTCCACGAGCGAAACATCGAAACTCTGGTCGATCGAGGAATCACCCAAGGGTGCGATCCGGATCTCAAGCTGTACTGCCCGGATCAGCCGCTCACCCGCGCCGAGATGGCCCGGTTCCTCGTGCTGGCTCTTGACGAAACCGGGGTCGGCGCCACCGCCACGTCGAAGTTCTCCGACGTGGCGGACGATGCCTGGTACCAGCCCTACGTGGAACGGCTAGCTGAACTCGGCATCACCTCCGGCTTCCCGGACGGAACCTTCCGACCCGCCGCTGCGGTTACCCGCGGCCAGATGGCGGTGTTCCTCACCCGCGCTTTCGATACCATCTCTCCGGTAACGGTTCCCGCCGGGGCATTCGCCGATGTGGCGCCCCAAGCATCCTACGCCGCCGCAGTCGAAGGCATCCTCGTCGCCGGGATAACAGACGGATGCACCCGGACACCCGAACGAAACTACTGCCCCGACCGACCGGTACGTCGAGACCAGATAGCCACTTTCCTGGCCCGGGCCCTCCACATCCGACCGTAATCCCATAGCGGCGGTGAATGGAACCGAACCTGACTATCAACGTAAAGTCGGCGGGCAGGCATCCTACGTCTCCCGGTTGAACCCGGCCCGAGTAGGCTCCCGGAACATGCCCGACGAACCTTCGACGCCCGATCCAGACCGCCTCATCGCGGCCATGCCCAAGGCCGAGTTGCATGTACATCTCGAAGGGAGCGTAAAAGCCGCCACCGCGGTGAAGCTCGCCAGACGGCACCGGCTCGAGAACACGCTCCCCACCGCCGATCCCGACCGCCTCGCCGATTGGTTCGTGTTCAGGGACTTCAAGGACTTCATCCGGGTGATACGGAACATCCAGAACCTGATCCGCACACCGGATGACTTCGCTCTGGTGACCTACGAGGCAGGCATCGACATGGCCGAACAGAACATCCGCTACCGCGAGCTCACCGTCACCCCCTACAACCACACCCACATCTATGACAAGGGGTTGACCATCGGTGACATTCTCCAAGGCCTGGACGAGGGACGCCGGAGCGCACGCTCCGACTTCGGTGTGGAGATCCGGTGGGTGTTCGACGTGTCCCGGAACTTCAGCTTCTCCGGCCCCGGCGGCCGCTACGATCCCGAACCGGCGGAGGTCACCCTGCGCCAAGCCCTAGCCGGGCAGGAGCATGGCGTCATCGGGCTGGGTATCGGAGGCGACGAGGAAGGTCGTCCGCCCGAGCCCTTCGCCCACACTTTCCGGAAAGCGAAGCGAGCAGGCCTCAAGAGCCTGCCCCACGCCGGCGAGTCCCTGAGGCGATGGGGGGCCGACCACGTCAGGGGATCGATCGAATCGTTGGAAGCGGACCGCATCGGGCACGGCATCGGGGCCATCCGGGATCCACATCTCCTAGCTCTCCTGGTGGACCGGGCCATACCCTTGGAGGTTTGCCCCACCAGCAACCTGAGGACCCGGGTGTGCGAGCGCCAAGCCCTCCATCCACTCCGACACCTCGATCTAATGGGGGTGACGGTTACCGTTAACAGCGACGACCCCCCATTGTTCGGGACCACCCTCAACGATGAATACCGGCTCCTAGCCAACCGGTTCGGCTACGACGAGTCCGGCTTGGCCCGCATCGCTCGAAATGCCTTCAGCTCGGCCCTGTGCGAACCCGAACTCCGGTCGTCCCTTCTGGAAGGGTTCGATACCTGGGCCCGTTCCGAGGAAACCCTGAACCCGGATAGTTGTTAACCCTGATCCTTCGTGATTCCCGACACACCCACCCCATGAACCCCGATTGTTTATGGACGGAGGTTCGGAGGATGAGCCTGGTCAGAGAGTTGTGGCTTAAGCGGCTGAACCCCTTGTACAGGGTTTCTACGACCCTCCGAGTATCCCGAGTCGGAAGTTCCATGAAGATTGCAGGTAACACCCGGCCCGCCTCCGCACAGACCCGGTTAAGACCGCGAAAACCGACCTACCCGGATGGGACCCTCCCGGTGGGACCCACCCCCAACCGCCGCCTCCTCAGCGTCGAAACGCGTCCCGCTAACCCCTCTCCTGGCCAAACAGAGGCAAGGCAGAAGAAAACAAGCAAGATGATCCCAACCCCGGTCCGGTCGGTACCTGACCCAACCGTCGGTGCTTACGGTTACCCACCAGTATGCAGACCGCGTGTGACAGATTTCCCCGGATATCAGGTCGCGCCCGCCACAAAGATTTCGCGATCTCGCAAACACAAGCGAAACAACGATTCAAGACACTAGGTCGGAGTCTGGCAACGGCTCGGGGCAACCCCCGGGCATCAAGAATGGGGATTAACGTTTGGGCTCGGAGTTCCTTCGGCGCCGTCCGGAAAAGGAACCTCACCCGAACCCGGTTACGGAGGATCCATGGAGGCATTCGACAAGGCGGCTATCGACAAGGATGCGCTGCAATACGCCACCCGGATCAAGCGGGGCGACGTGGGCGGTTACGTGCTGCTGCCAGGGGATCCGGCCCGTGTGGATCGGATCGCGAGCCACCTGGCCAACGCCGAGTTGGTGGCCCACAACCGGGAGTTCCAGACCATTACCGGGTCGTACCAGGGCATCGTAGTCAGCGCCATGTCCACCGGGGTAGGGTGCCCGTCGGCTTCCATCGCGGTCGAGGAGTTGACCAACGCCGGGGCCACCCACTTCATCAGGGTAGGCAGCACAGCGGCTCTCCAGCCCGAGATCAGAACGGGGGACATAGTCATAAACACCGGGACCCTGCGCAACGATGGAACCACGCGCGCCTACGTACCGGACAACTACCCGGCCGTTGCCGATCACTTCCTAGTCCACGCCCTCATCAAAGCTGCCCGCCATCGGCAGCAGGAGAGAGGATTCGGTTTGCATATCGGCTTGGGCGCCTGCGATGACGCCTTCTACGCCGAAACACCCGAGTGGATCGAACGCCACGCCCGGCTCGGACTACTGAACATCGAGATGGAAAGCTCGGCCATCTTCACGGTGGCGCAGCTCCGGGGAGTTCACGCAGCGATGGTGTGTGGCGTCTCCGGGAACCTGGTAGCGCCCGACCTCGACTACGACCGGGGGGAACATGGCAACCCGCGGCTTGTCAGGGCCTGGGAGAACGCGATCATGATCGCTCTGGAAGCGATCATCCGCTACGACGCGGCAGATTCCACTCCCCCGGCCGGCGAAGGTTGAGCGGAACCTGCCTCGGCGCCCGCTAGCCCTGATTATTCAGGTTTCCCCACAGACCAATCGATCAGCAGAGCCGTGTCGCGCGCTATGAGCAGTTCCTCGTCGGTGGGAATCACCCGGATGTCTGTTGCGCTCCCGGTGGCCGAGATGCGCCTCTCCCCTACGCCTCGGTTGCGGGAGGGGTCCACGACCAGACCGAAGCTCTCGAGACCGACCATAATGGCTTCCCGGACCTCGGGACTGTTCTCCCCGATCCCGCCCGCGAAGATCACGCCGTCACACGGCGCCACCTGGACCAGGAAAGCGCCCAGATAGCGACGAACTCGGTGGACGAAGGTCTCCACGGCCAGGATGGCCGATGGATCGCCGGATCGGGCGCGCTCGGTTACGCGCCGGAAGTCCGAGGAGTCGGCACTCAGACCCAGCAGCCCTCCCTCCCTTTCCAGGCCTTGGCGGATCCGGGATGCCGGCAATCCGGAGTCCAGCAGGTGGAACACCACCGCCGGGTCGATATCCCCGCTGCGAGTGCCCATCACCAAGCCCTCCAATGGTGTCATCCCCATCGAGGTGTCGACGGCTAGCCCATCCCGGACCGCGCAGGCGGAAGCCCCCGCTCCGAGGTGGAGGGTCACCAGGTTGGGTCGTGGTTCGTCCATCAGTTCAGCGGCCCGATAAGCCAGGTACCGGTGGCTTATGCCGTGGAAGCCGTAGCGCCGCACCCCGAACTCCTTCCACCAGCGGGTTGGGACCGCATAGCGGTAGGCGGCCGGAGGAAGGGTCGAGAAGAATGCGGTGTCGAAGACCGCCACCCCGACCGCACCGGGCAGGAGTCGGCGCGCCGCCCGGATGCCCGCCAGGTTGGCCGGATTGTGGAGCGGAGCCAGACCCTCGAGGGACCTGATCGCCTCCATCACCGAGCGGTCGATCACCGTGGCCTCCGGGAAAAGATCACCGCCGTGCACGACCCGGTGGCCAACCCCTGATATCTCAGCCGGATCGCCAACAGGCGGGGATGAACCCCACTCCGTAAGGGCCGCAACAACCTGGGCCACCCCGTAGTGGTAGTCGCGGACCTCCACCTCGGAAGTCACATCCAGATCGCCGACACGGTGACGGTGCGTAGACCGACCTCCGCCGATACCTTCGATGACCCCTGCCGCGAGAGCATCCTCCGACCCCCGGCCGTATAGCTTGTATTTGATCGAGGAGCTGCCGCAGTTGATCACCAGGATCAGCATCGGGTGCCCGACCTCGTGAGCGCTAGACCGTCAACGCTGCGAGTATTTCGGGAAAGGCGGCCTCGGCCAGAGCCTGCATCTCGTCGTCGCTACGGTCCTGGATCGGATGGGCGGTAAGCACCCGGTGGGGTCGCATTCCCAAGGCACGACCCTGGGTGTCCGCCGCCTGCGCAAAGCGGTCTGAGGCAATGAAGACACCCGGGATGCCGCGATCCTCCAGATCGACTATGTCGTGCACACTGCACGACGCGCAGGACCCTCAGTCAGCTAAAGCTTCGATGACCGCCCCGCATTCGGACGCGATCCGGCGTCTCAGGTCTAGCGGCGCCGGTTTGGTGAAGGTGGGTTTCCGGTAATGCCGTACCGTAACCCCCCTCTGGGTCAGCAGCTCCTCCAACCGCTTTATGAACACGTCACCACGCGGTTTGGAAATATCAAGCAGGGCGACCGTGCCCAAGGCAAGGTCGGAGAGCCGGGGACTGAGCGGACGTACAGAAGGAGTTCTTTCGGTGGTCGGGTCCAACAATACCGTCATGAGCGCATCACCTCTCAATGTCTATCGCCACGGTGGTCATCTCCGAGCCGGTCCTCCCCCCGACCCAGCCGGAGATGATCGCCGAGAACATCCCCGCATCGCCGCCGGCATGGATAAGCCAGAGCCCTCCGGGGCCGAACTTCGGAATCTCCTTCTTTTCCAGCAACCCGGGCGGCATACCTTCGGCCACCCCACCGGCCCCGGCCACCATCTCTGCGGTGGGGAGGGTGAGAAGTGAGTGTATCTCCTCGCGGATCCGGTCCTTCGCCCATTCCGCTTCCATGAACACCCGGGCATGCTCCGGAGAGATCACCACGATCGCCTCGGACAATCCCGCCAGCTTCGGATGGGCCACCATGCGAAGCTGGCGGGCGAAGGTTCTAGCCAGCGCCTCGGGGGTGCGAGCCTTCTGATCGATGATCTCGATGGGTCCGTGCCCGGCGAACAGAGTTACCGTAGATTCGCCTGATGAGAAACCCCGCTCGACCGCCAACGACTCCCACGGGGAGCCTTCCTCGTCCTCGGCAAAGCAGAAGGACAGCTTTCCGGGACTCCCGAAGGTGGCCTGATCCACTCCTCCGGGTCGGGAACCCCCGACGTTGCGAACCACCAGATTGAGGGCCCGGCCGATAGTCAGGTTTGCGCGGTTGTCCTGCCCAAATAGGTTGATCCCCGAGTTCATGCCGATCATTCTGCGGACCGGCCCGTTGACTATCAGCACCGGCCCGGAGAAATAGGTAGTGGCCGAGACTCCATGGATGTTGAAACCACTCCCGGCGGCTCCCTTCACGGCTGCCAGCACCACCGGCAGGTATTCCGGTCGGCAACCGGCCATGACCGCGTTGATCGCCACCTTCTCGACGGAACACTCGGCCAGGTCGGGTGGAAGGTCGCAGAGCACATGCTCGGGAGGGAGGCCGGCGCCCTCCAGCATTCTCGCAACCCGCTCCTCGGTAGGAGGGACGACCGGCAACCCGTCCGTCCATCCCCGAGCATAGGTAGCTTCGAAAGGATCCTCCGCGTCGCCTAACTCCACCCTCCGGGAGGACATCGGGTATGGCGAATGGCGGAGAAGGAGTCGCTGGTAGGTTTCGGGCTGCATGGTATCCGAACCGCACCCGGGACGATGCTCCGGGAGCCCTTCCCCCAGACCGGTCCTCCCTGCTACGCGTTCCCATCCGGTCCTGAGCCATCCGGCCTGCTGATCGACCACGTTGCCGGACTCGATCCGGTAAATGGTGGGGGTGGTATCGGTTCGGAGAAGCCAGGAAATATCCAGTTCCCGGTCGTGGATCACCTCGAACCCGGCCGGAAAGTCGGCCCGATCCTGGGAAACCAGGGTTAATGGTGACCCTCCACCGGCAAGTTCGGCCAGAACAGGCACCACGAAGTGGCAAGTATCGCAGTCGTCCTTGACCACCACCATCAGTCCGTCATCGATAGGTAGGCTCATCGGCCGGTCCTCCCCGGTTGGTCAAGTCCAAAATAGCCGCTCTACCATGTCCAAGGACTCATCCTAGCTCCTGACTTGCATTCTGTTGCCCACCTTGGCTTACCTCACCACCCTGCCATGATCGGTAATGAACCCGGCCGTGCCCCGCGGGGAAGACAAAAAGGAGAATGGAATGTCCGCCGTAAATGACTGGAATCAGACCGTAATAGACGAGTTTCGCGCCAACGATGGTCGGGTGGGGGGTATGTTCGAGGGCAAGCCACTTCTGCTCGTCCATCACACAGGCGCAAGAACCGGCATCAAGCGGATCACCCCGCTCATGTACCAGCAACTTCCTGGGGGGTATGCAGTCTTTGCTTCCAAGGCGGGCGCCGACACCAACCCTGACTGGTACCACAACCTCGTGGCCAATCCTCGAACGGAGGTGGAGGTCGGCGAGGAGAAAACGTATGTCCACGCCCGAATCGCCGTAGGCGAGGAAAGGGAGCGGATCTGGGATCGCCAGAAGAGGGACTACCCCCAGTTCGAGGACTACGAGTCCAAGACGTCTCGATTGATCCCGGTTGTGGTCCTCGAGCACATCTGAGTAGAAGGCCGGCAGTATCCGATTGTTCCAGCTTGGTTGGTCATGGACTTCTGCCACGCTCGCACCGCCTCATACTGATCCGGCCGACCTGAGGACTCCCTGCCAGAGAGGAGGATTTGTTGAAACCCTTCGACGTGACGTATTCCCGGAACCAATTCCCGGCCTTTGCCGACCCTGACCTCGAAGGGTGGTCGCACTTCGAGAACGCCGGAGGATCTTATGTTTGTCACCAGGTGATCAACCGGCTGACCGACTTCTACCGCCATACCAATGCCCAGCCTGACTACCCCTTCCCTCTCTCGAAGAAGGCCGCGAAGGCCATGGAGCGCTCCTACCGGCGGATAGCCGGCTGGACAGGGGTAGAAACGGATGAGATCCACTTCGGGCCTTCTACGTCCCAAAATACCTACGTCCTGGCCCGGGCTTTCCGGTCCATGTGGAGCGAAGGAGACGAGATCGTCGCTTCTACCCAGGACCATGAAGCCAACGCCGGGGTGTGGAGACGGCTGGGAACCACCGGTATCAACGTGAAGGAGTGGAGGGTGGACCCCGGTTCGGGAACCCTGAATATCGAAGACCTAGACAGATTGATCACCGAACGCACCCGGCTGGTCTGCTTCCCTCACGCCTCCAACGTGGTGGGCGCGATCAACCCGGTAACCGAGGTGGTCAAGCGGGCGTCCGAGGTTGGCGCCAGAGTGCTAGTCGACGGGGTCTCCTACGCTCCCCACGGCTTGCCCGATATCGGCAGGCTGGGAGTCGACGTCTATCTGTTCTCCGCCTACAAGACGTGGGGTCCCCACCAAGGGATCATGTATATCCGCCGGGACCTCGTAGAGCGGCTGGGAAACGAGGGTCATTACTTCCATGCCGACAAGCCCCGCAGCAAGCTAATTCCGGCCGGGGCCGATTATGCCCAGGTAGCGGCCTGCGCCGGGATCATCGACTACCTTGACGACATCTATCGCCATCATGAGGGTCGGGATGCAACGCCTGCGGAGCGGGGCAGGCAAATACATGACGCGTTCCGGGCCCATGAAACCATCCTGGCGGGTCGGCTACTCGATTACCTGGCCGACCGGAACGATCTCCGTATAGCGGGACCCGTCGAGGCCACCCTTCGAACTCCTACCGTATCGATTCTTCCCCTCAAGCGACCGGTCGCCGAAGTGGCGGCATCACTGTTACAGAGCAAGATGATGGTCGGGGTGGGGGACTTCTATGCACCCCGCGTGCTCGAGGAAATGGGGATAGCCACCTCCCCGGGCGTACTGAGGTTGTCCTTCATCCACTACACCACCGAAGCGGAAATCAACCGGCTGGTCGATGCCCTCGACCGGGCTCTCGGCTGAACCGCACCACGCGGGTCAGATGTAATCGTCTGCCAGGTCAGGTGGCTAACCGGGCAATTCTCTGCTGCGCGGCGGCGATCCGGGTCATAACCACCCCTCGCGGCAAGGCCTCCAGGCTCTCGAACAACGGAGGTGAGACGTTGGACCCGGTAATCGCCACCCTTACCGGTTGCCAGCCTTTGCGAGGGTTGAGCCCTTCGGATGCGAGCATGCCCCGCAAGGCCACTTCGATGTTCTCCGTCGTCCATGCCTCCACCTCCTCCAGCACCGTTCGGGCCGCATCGAGCGCTCGCGCAGCGGCCGGTTTCATAACCTTTCTCCACGCCTTCTCGTCGTAGGTAATACCGGAAAAGAGGAAGCGGGCCGCCAGCCCGATATCGGTGATCAGCCGGGTCCGTTCCTGCAACAGAGGCGCCAGTACGGCTAGACGCCCTCGCTCAGCAGCGTCCAGAACCCGCCCGAGATCCGCCTCTACCGCGTCCACGGCCATTGCACCGAAGTCATCGGAATTCATCGACCGGATGTAGACACCGTTCATCCAAGCCAACTTCTCAGGATTGAAGACTGCCGGACTCTTCTGAACATCAATGAGATCGAACGCCTGGATGGCGTCTTCCTGTCCGAATATCTCGGTATCGGGATCCAGCGACCATCCGAGCAGGCTCATGTAGTTGAATACCGCCTCAGGCAGGTATCCCGCCTCCCGGTAAGACCGTAAGGCGGTGTCGCCATGACGTTTGGACAACTTTCGTCCGTCCGGCCCGAACAGCAGCGGCAGGTGGGCATACACCGGATGCTCAGCCCCCAGCGCTTCGGTTAAGAGGATGTGTTTAGGAGTGGATGAGAGTAGGTCCTCCCCTCTAGCGACATGGGAAATGCGGTAGTCGATATCGTCCACGGTGGAAGCTAGGTGGTAGGTGGGCGATCCGTCCGAGCGCAACATGACGAAATCGTCGATAGCGTCGGCGTCAAACCGTACCTCCCCCCTGACCAGATCGCGGAACTCCACCGGCCGATCCGGTGTCGAGAAGCGCACCACCCCTCGTTCCCCGGCGGCTAGGCGGCTGCGGGAAGTACTGTCAGAGGGACGGCGGATGTAGTAGCCGGGCGCTTTCCTCTCCCGGCGCGCCCTAGCCCGGAGCGCCTCCAGTTCGTCCGCCGACCGGAAGTCGTAATAGGCGCGCCCGGAATCAACCAACACCTCCGCTATCTCCCGATAGCGCTCGAATCGATCAGACTGCCGGTAGGTGCCGTGGGGACCGCCCACCTCGATCCCCTCGTCCCAATCGAGACCCAACCAACGAAATCCCTCCACGATGTCTTCGACGTACCGGTCGTCGGACCGGGCCAGGTCGGTATCGTCGATCCGGATCATGAACACACCCCCGTTCCTCCTGGCGTACAGCCAGTTGAACAGGGCGGAGCGGACATTCCCCACATGGAGGTAACCGGTGGGTGACGGAGCGATCCGAAGACGAACCGGGCCGGATTTCACTCGGACACAACCGGGTTCGACAAGGTACCAACTCCTTCCAGCGTAACCTCGACCAAGTCGCCGTTCTGCAGAGGTCCGACGCCCGAAGGGGTGCCGGTCATTATTACGTCACCAGGCAGCAGGGTCATGACCGAGGTCACGAAGGCTATCAGTTCCGCAACCCCGAAAACCAGGTCGTTGATGGAACTACCCTGCCGGATCTCGCCGTTCACCCTACACTCCAGCGAGAAGTCCTCCAGAGGATCGTATTCCGTTTCAATAGCGGGACCAAGCGGGCAGAAGCTGTCGAACCCCTTGGCTCTTGCGAACTGGCCGTCCTCTCTCTGCAAGTCACGGGCTGTCACATCGTTACCGGCCGTGTAGCCCAGAACCACGCTGGAGGCGTCCTCGACCGGAACCTTGCGGGCCACCTTGCCGATCACCACCACCAACTCGGCTTCGTGATGGACCTCGTCCGAGAGAGCCGGAAGAACAATGGGCCGACCGGGACCGATCACCGCAGTTGATGGCTTCAAAAAGATTATCGGAGTGCTGGGTAGTTTCTTCCCCATCTCCTCGGCATGGAGGACGTAGTTGCTTCCCACTCCGACCACCTTGGTAGGGAAAACAGGCGCCAACAATCGCGCCTGGTCGAAATCGACCATCACCTCGGTCGGTTGCCACGCGACCAAGGGAGTACCGTCGTAGATGCGGATGCCTTCGGGTTCTACTCCCCCGTAACGGATCCCCTCGTCTGTCTGCATGCGAACGATCTTCATGTAGCTACTCCGACCGTGATAACCCGGCACGCAGTCCAGACCATCTCAATCCTCCTGGGCCAGTTTCGATTACCGCCCCGCTTGGAGACGCTGGTTTTCCCCGCCATCGAATCATCAACCGATCGATGACGGATCAGCGAGAAGGCGAGAACGGACACCCTCAGGTGTATCCAGCAGTAGATCGACCGGGATCGCCGCCAACGCGGACCGGCCGGGCCAGGGTTCGTGGGGACAACGCATCCAACCATTTCTCACGGCATCTACCGACCTCCTCCGGCGCCGGGTCGTGAACCTGGTAAGCCTCATGAAGGCCGAGCAGGGACAGAGCCACTTCGACATCCTGGAGAGCCGGTCCCCGGCGGGCATGGGAGGCGCGGGCCCCCACGAGAGCACACAGCAACTTCTCTAGATTCCGGGGTCGCCGACCCCGATCGAATGACGCCGACCGGATCATTCTGAGACCCCAGCCGGTATCGGGTCCGGGACGACCGAAGGAACCGCCGGACGGCATCTCGGAGGGTGAGGTGATTTCCCCCGGTCGTCGTTGAGTCCAGCGCGGCTCGGCGGCGCGGGTGAGTTTCTTCACCGGGCGCTCTGCCTCCACTAACTCTATGTTCGGCTGCCGGCCCATCGGTCAACGACTCCCGTTCGTCATGGGGCGAGCCCGTTCCACCATCCTGTTAGATGTAGGAAAGCCAGTGGGCGTACGCATCGAGTTTGCCGGTATATGCGTCGGCGTAGATCTGCTGGGCTCGGCGGGTTATCGGCCCGGGATGGCCGGGACCGACCGGTCGGTTGTCCACCTCTCGGATCGGGGTCACCTCGGCGGCCGTACCGGTCATGAAGAGCTCATCGCAATAGTAGAGGTCGGAACGGTGGACCACCTTCTCTACGATCGGGTAACCGTCGTCCGAAAGCAAGGTCATGACCGCGTTCCGTGTAACCCCGTCGAGACATCCGGCCGACAGCGGGGGCGTATAGATTACCCCGTCGCGTATGAGGAACAGGTTCTCACCCGAGCCCTCCGAAACGGCCCCGTCGGCATTGAGCATCAACGCCTCGTCGTAGCCGTCAGCGACCGCATCGCGTTTGGCCAGGATGGAATTGATATAGGTTCCGGTGGCCTTGGCATTCGGGAAGGCATCGTGCGAGAAGCGCCGCCATGAAGAAACCTTCACCCGGATACCGTTAAGTATGCCCTCCTCACCCAGGTAAGCCCCCCACTGCCAGGTGATGATGGCAGCTTGGACCTGGGCATTTCTCGGATCCAGGCCGAGGGCGCCCAAGCCGAGGAAGACGATCGGGCGGATGTAGGCGGACTCGAATCCGTTGGCGCGAACCACACTCTTGCAGGCCTCGACCATCTCGTCCGCGGTGTAACCGATATTCATCTGGTAGGCCTTGGCGGAGCGGATCATGCGGTCAATATGTTCCCGAAGGCGGAATACGGCGGTTCCCCCCGCCGCCTCGTAGGCCCGGATCCCCTCAAAGACCCCGGTCCCGTAATGCAGCGCGTGGGTGAGTACATGGACGGTGGCATCCTCGAAATCGACCAGTCGACCGTCCATCCAGATGTATTTTGCCGTATCCATAACCCACCATGATAGAACCTTCTGCCACGCATCGGGGCAACCCGGAACTCACTACCCCCTCGCCTCCTATCGGAGGCAGGCATATCTTGTGGCAACTCCGGAAGGTGTCCGGGGTGCTGCATCAACGGTCATCGAAGTCATTATAGATGGTTCGGTAGCGAAATACGGAGCCATATTCACGAGAGTAGGGACTAGTGCTTAGGTAGATTGTGGAGTAGTTTCATGAGAAACTGTGGATTAGATTGAGTTCATGTTGATCGCCCGCCATCTACGCCACCGCCTCGACCAAGCCCTCGATGACAAGCTGGACTCCGCAGCACCGGGAACCTTCCGAGCCGGGATACTGCTCCACACCGGACCGCAAGTCCTCACCATCGCGGACCGACTCCACCTCCGCCCTATCAGCATGCTCTGGACCACCCGGCACTGATCCGGAACATCGCGCCTTCGCCTTCCGGTAAGCAGTATGGATTCTTCCCCGACTGTGTGTGTCCGTCGTTACGTACCGTGGTATAGGCGTTCGAGATCGATTAACTCGACATTCGCACGGCGGCGGGCGGACGCGGAGAGGCCGACGGTGAATCCCTGCAACGAGAAGAGCAGGCGTTTGATGTTGGTAGCCGGGGATATCCGTTTGTGGCCGGCGAGCAGGTCAGCGATACGGTCGAGGCGGGCTAGGTCGGCGGTGCTCAACCGGGTTGCCTTGGCCTCCCCGATAACTTGCAAAACGGCGCTACCGTCGTGTCGGCCGTCCTCTGCGGATTGGGACGCGGCTGTGGCTATGTCCAACTCGAAGGACCGCCGACGGTCGCGATCATTGACCTGTAAGCGATGGGCCGGACCGGTCGGTCCGCCCAGAGTTTCGGCAGATGCGTAGCGGTTCACCCAACGGCGGCAGATCGACTCGAAGTGAGGCCCGACCACGTTCGATCGGTAGGTAGCGAACGAGCGTGACCACACCTCGTCAGCCCGGCGGTCTTCGAGCAGCGCCATGTGCCGCCGGGTGACCAGATGATGGAAGCGCACGATCGGATCCGCTATCCGGTATTTTGGACGACGGTTAGTCAGTAGATCATGGTCGCGGACCAAGAATCCTGCGGTGGTCATAACCTTGAGGTGGTAGACAACGTCACCGGGCGCCCGGCCTACGGTTGAGGCAATCCGACCCTGGGATGTCCGCCCGGCGGCAATGGCCTGTAACAGGGAATAGTAGGGCGCCTCAGCGGTGATGCGCGGGTCCTCCCGCAGCAGGTACTCGTCCTCGCGAAACAGGGCGTGAGACGGGTTTAGCACGGTGGCGCCCAACCACCGGGCCAGATCCTCGGGATGCGATGGTGGAGCAACTCCGGCGGTCAGGTCCTTGTATCCGGCGGCCCCTCCCACGATGGAGTCGACGGCGAACGCCGCTGCCGGATCGTCGATATCCCAGAACCCGCGAGCTTGACGGTAGTCGAACGCCGCCAGCGGCAGATCCAGTGCAGCCCGGCCCCGCATTGGTGACGTACCGCTGAGGATACCGGTCATCACCGACGTGGCCGAGCCGCAGACGATAATGGTCACCGATGACGGCCACTCCGCCCCTAAATCCCCTCCGGTCGCCTCGTCCATGAGGGCCTGGATGGTCGAGTCCAGTTCAGGGCTGCTTTGGCGTAGGTAGGGATACTCGTCGAGGACCATTACTTGCGGTCCCGCCCGGCGTTCGCCCAGCATGTTCACGGCGTAGCTCAACGCTCCGCTCCAATCCTCGAAGCGCAACGGCGGCGTCCCGGTCTGCCGGCGGCTCAGGGTGGATGCAAATCGGTCCAACGCCGACCGGCGCTCCTCCTGAAGGGCTAGGTGGTACACCCCTCCCACCGATTCCACCAACCGTCGAAGCAGGAATGTCTTACCGTAGCGGCGGCGTCCGTAGAGGATGCCCAACCGCAGCCGTGGACCCGGCCCGGTCACCAACCCGGCCAAGTCGTCCCACTCGATCTCCCGGTCGTGCAGACTCGGCGGTCTCTCGATCACACCGTGCTTCAATATGAGACCTCCATACGACCGGTTCTAGTATAAGTCGATTTATATGAAATAGGATTATACAGGCAGGAGCCTACCGCGAGTTACGCGACCATCCCATACAACCCTCGGGAGGCCTTCCGATCTCGGAGGGTGGTCGGCACACCAAGACAAATGTCGAAGGTCTGCTCGCGAACCCTTCACACGAAGTCTGGTCAAACCAGACCGATGATGTGAACCTGCACCGCCTCATGACCGACAGACCTCACTCGATTGCTCTCCAAAACCGTCGATTAGGCGAACATGAGGACTATCCCGACCCGGAAAGCACCAACCAAGAATCCTATTCTCGTTCTATTCCGGTCAAATCTAAATGGCCCTGACCTGGGGTTTCCATACTATCCAGTTCTATTCTCGTTCTAATGGGGTTCTATTAGGGGGGGGGGTACCCGGAAACCAGTAGGCACCTCGCCCGTGTCCTCTCACATGCACCAAGCCGTCACCTCGCAGTTGCGTGAGCATATCTCGTATCGCAGCTGAATCTAGGCCGAGAAAGTCCGCCAACTCACCGCGTTGTGCAGGTCTTTCCCCGAGTATGCGGAGGATCGTCGCCTGGCTGGTACTCAGTCCAACACCCGTGCCGTCCGGTGCCAGCCAATATCCGTAGCGGGGAACGCTGCAGATGACCTCGCTTCCGATTGTGCTGAAAACCGGCTTTCCGAGACCCGCTTCGGCACATAACCGGATCATCCGCAATGTACCCGACCCGAGTTGCTCCACGACTCCCCGCCGGAACATACATGCCATGATGTTCGGGTTCCACGGGCGGGAACCGTGGGGCACGTACAGGTCGGCCGGGTTGAGCCCGAAAGGTAATCCACCAGGTGATACGACTTCCAACCGATCCGAGTAGATGCGGACTTGTACCCGACCTGCGACAGCGTAGTTTCGATGGGCGAAGGCGTTGGCCAATGCCTCACGCAGGACTTCTACCGGGATCTCCACTCTCCGCCGGGCTTGGAGCCCGTTGATATGAAGTGGACGATGAAGGTGGTCCTGGCAGAAATCCACCGCCCGAGTCAGAGACACGAAGATGTTGTCCTCGACGATCCGAACATCCCGTAGGTCTTCACCGAGGTCGACACCGTCCACGGCGGCGAGATGGCATCCGAGGACCGGGTACTCGCTACCGAAAGACTCAGGTCGGCCGAACAACGCAATCGCGCCCCTGTTCGGAAGGCCACTCCCGTCAAGCAGGTTCAGAGCCCCGAGTATCTCCGGCACCGAGGCACTCGATTCGAACCTACCCCGACCTGCAGAGGTCACATCATCGCAAAATGCACGTACTGCTCCGCCATCTATAGCATTCAGATCTCGTCGTGACTCCCTCGTTTCCCACCGATCGAACGTGTGGGCCGTCTCCATCACCATCCGGAGCTGCGTCTCCGGCGGCATCTCTACCGTCGCTGCTCCCGAACGCAAGAAATACCTACCTCTGTACGTATACGGCTTCATGTTCCCCGACGGTACGCTCGCCACGAGTACTTGACGCCCGCCGGTTCCGGGTATTTCGATCCGTTTGATCGAAGGCGGAAACCTGGGGTAAATGGTTTCGCCACAAGCGGCGGTAACCTTTTCCAGAGTACTGTCGGCAACCTGTTGACCGACCACCTTACCGTCGGAGCAAACACCGAATATCACCGAACCGCCGTGTCCGTTCAGCATTGCTGACAGCGTTCGCGCGGCGTCATGACGCTGACCGGTGGTCGTCTTGAACTCCGTGTTCTCCGACTCGCCGCCCGCGGCGAGGATCTTGATCATGTATTGGTGCGGGATGAACAGTGTTGGTTTGACAGATCGGTCTCAGATTAGCGAGGGCACGCCAAAGATACCGTGGGAATGGTTGCCCCGCTCTTCGAGCGAGTATTCGGAGACTGGTTCGAAGAGTCGGTCAGCGACCGTACAGCCTATTCTCGTTCTATTCCGGTCAAATCCAAATGGCTCTGACCTGGGGTTTCTCTACTATCCAGTTCTATTCTCGTTCTAATCGGGTTCTATTAGGGGGGGTGTCGTGCCTTTGCTGCAATGCCACATCGGGTTGGGCGCCTGGATTCTGAGCATGACGCGGAATGCTGCAAGCGACGGCCGGGCGAATGGCAATCTTGCGGAGGCTCGGTGTGTGTGGCTCACCCTGGGAGGGTGCTGAAAAAGACGGGGATGGGCTGGGCTGCGATGCCCTTGACCTGGGGTTTTGCTGTCAGCTACGGGGCCAACTGGACCTTTTTTGGTATCCTCCCGGCAGAGGTATTGACCGCAGATGACCTCGTCCGCCGACACGCCCGGTAGGCTTCCGTCGCAGCCCTATCCCTTCCGGATCGAACAGTCGCTCAGATCCGGCGAAGATCCTGGGCAACCTTCCAGAGCATCTTCCAAGCGCCTTCAACGTCAAGGAGCCGGGCGCCTGCCGACTCGTAAGTGAGCGTCTCGTCCAGCACCCAGTCCCATTTGTCGATCTCCGGGTTCTTGATCGCCTTCCCCAACTCGGCCGGGGTAGGGCGCGGTCCGGCGAGCAGGCGGTTGATCGCAGCGGCGACTTCCTCGGTATCCGCCCCGTCGATACGAATAGCGGGACCTTCCACGTTGGCTCGAATACCCTCACCCGATAGCGCTAGCGCGGCGGTGGATAGAGCACGGTCTCCGGTCCAGGGAAACAACCGAACTCCCGACGCACCGGGAACTACCGTCGTCTGGTCCAGTCCGAAACGGCGGTAGGCGGCCCGACCTTCGGAGAGCAACCGCTGCGCGTTCCGATCAAGCCATGCGGGCATTTCGGTGGACCGGTAGATAGCGACCATCTCCGAACGGACCCGATCCGACACGGCCGGGGCACTGCCCCCGTGGAAGTGAGGAGCGCCCCCGTCGGCCCTCTCGACCTCGACAACCCGCCCCGATTTGTCCACATCGACCACCTTCCAGGGCTTTCCGGCAAAGATCAACAACGCGCCTTGGCGGAGGGGCTGGTAGATGGGGATAGTACCAAGCGTCCTGCCGCGGGTCACGATCCGCCACTCATCGGCCGTGTGGAAGGCGACGTAGAACCGGAAGTGATTCACCAGCCGTTCACCGGCCCGTCCGTGCAGCAAAAGCCCTTCGGAACTCTGGGTCAGGAGGTCATGAGAAGCCATCGCCCGGAGCAACCGCACGAAACGCTCTTGGTCCACGAGCCGGAACGGCCCGGGCCGGCAGAGGGCTCCGTACAGGTCGGCTGCGGTAGCGCCACCGTGTTGGGCGATCAGCGACATCACCTGCTGGACCAGCGTCGAGTAGTTGAAGCCGGGATCGTCGGATGATTCAAGCCAGCGGTCGAGCATGAGGAGAACCATGGCGGTCGTTTGCACGACTCCGCAGCGCAGCAGGTCGGTCGGGAGGGAGCGAGTATGGAGGGATCGTTCGGTTATGTAGAGGCGCAGCACGGCCGGGGTGTCCCGCCGTCCCGACCGGCCCAGGCGCTGCCATAGCGAGGCGACCGAGGGTGGCGGACCTATCTGTGCGACGCTTGCTACCGATCCGATATCGATCCCCAACTCGAGGGTCGATGTGGAGACGGCGGTTGCCGGCCGGGTAGGGTCCTTGAGCTGTTCCTCGGTCGCCTTCCGAAGGTCCTTGGACAGGTTGCCGTGATGGGGTACGAACTCGTTGGGGACCTTCGCGATCCGACTACGGCGGGCAAGTAGATCCGCGTAGATCTCCACGTCGTTACGCGAATTGGTGAACACCAGGTTGTCCCGGCCTCGCAGAACTCCGAAGAGATGGGCGGCTATGTCGAACCGGGCAGTCTCGTCCCCGACCGCCTTCCCTTCGTTTGTCTTTTCTCCTCCGCCTCCGGTACCGCCCGGTCGAGCAGGATCCGCCGGTGCAGCCGTGTAACCGCGTAGCTGCAGCATCAACCCCCGCCCGTCCGATTTCGACTCCACTATCGACACCTTCTCCGGGTGGTCCGGACGTAGGAAGGCGGCGGCCCGGCTGATGTCCCCTAGGGTTGCGGACAGCCCGGTGCGGGGCGGCCGCCGCCGGATAGCCAACTCGACCCGGTGCATAAGGGACTGCAGTTGGGCGCCCCGTTGGGTGGCAAGGAAGGAATGAAGCTCGTCGATCACCACGTAGCGCAACCCGTGGAACAAGCGGGTAACGACCGGACCGCGGTTCACGAAGATGGCTTCCAGGGATTCAGGGGTGATCAGCAACACTCCGGAAGGTTCAGCCACCAACTTCTGCTTGTTAGACGCCGACACGTCACCATGCCAACGATTCACATGCACATCCACACGCTCGCAGAGATCTCGAAGGCGCTCGTACTGATCGTTGATCAGGGCCTTGAGTGGTGAGATGTAGAGCACCTGTACCCCGACCTGTATTCCACCTTTCGGTACCGATCCCACCTTCATTTCCGACGACCGCCGAACATCCGAGCCATCCGACCGGTGTTCCCCAGCCGCGCCCGCCAGGTTCGACAGTATCGGCAAGAAGGCGGCTTCGGTCTTTCCGGCGGCGGTCGCCGCTGCGATGATCACATCGTTGTCACCGTCGAGTATGGGGCCAGCGGCGCGTTCCTGCGCGTCGTGCAGCGAAATCCAGCCTTGATCGTAAACCCAGCGTTGTAGGCGTGGATGCAGCCGGGGAAAAGCCGCCGACGCGGTCGCTTCAGAGACGGAAGTGGATGAGGTTGTCATCAGCGGTCGCCGTCGGGACGCTCGGTGAGGGCCCGCTGCCGCTCTCGACCAGATCCGGATTGGTTTCCGCCTCGATGTCGACCCGGTCGATCAGATCCGACCACTTGACACCGGGGTTCTGGTCGAGCACCGCGAGCAGATTCACGAACTCCTTTACGGTCGTGCGTGGCGTACGGAAGTAGGCGTCGCCGATCCGCGAGGAGCAGTGCTTCATGAAAGCCTCCAGCGCCTCGTCCGGCAGAAGGTAGGCGTTCGGGTCTCCACTGGCGAATACGTGCCGCAGCTTGGTCAGCAGAACGTACATGTCCTCCGGCGACAGGTTGGCCAAGCGCATCACCGGCCCCGAGAAATCAACCAGGCCTTTACGGGCGAAGGCGTTCTCCGCGAGGCGCGACTGGAGGGCCGGGTAGGAGTAGAGGCCGCGGCGGGTGTCGAGCAACATGTCAGGGGTGCCGCCGAATACGAATCCCAGCCCGACTGTCGAGCCCTGCAGGCAGTCGTTGAGGATGCGCAGAACCTGTTCGTAGTTCGAGTTGCGGGCCCGGGTGTGCGACATCTTGTAGAGGTTCACCATCTCGTCCAGGCACACCAGCAGCCCGGAGAATCCGGCCAGACGCACGAACCGGGCGAACAGCTTTAGGTGATCGTAGAAGGTCCGGTCGTCGATGATGGTACGCACTCCGAGGGCGTGGCGCGAGTCGGTCCGGGTAGAGAACTCTCCCCTCAGCCAGCGCACCACATCAGCGCGCAACTGATCGTTTCCCGTGTCGTGTGCACGCCAATAGGCGGCTATCACCTCGGCGAAGTCGTAACCGCCGACCATCTCCTGGAGATCGGCGAGCCGTTGACGGATAACCGATTCCGGGCTGCGATTCCGGGTGCGGGCCACGTTGAGGCTGGAGGTGATGAACCGTTCGACCACCGACGACATGGCGCCTCCCTCCGGCTTCGCGCGCGTCGACAGGTTGCGCATCAACTCTGCGTACAGACCTCTCGCCTGACCGCCGGTGGCCTGGAGGCGACGCTCGGGCGATAGGTCGGCGTTGACAGTGACGAGCTTACGTTCGAGCGCGATCGAACGAACCAGGTTCAGGAAGAAGGACTTGCCCGCCCCGTATTCGCCGATAACCAGCCGGAACGCCGCACCGCCGTCAGCGACCCGATCGATGTCATCGACGAGAGCGGTCACCTCACCGGCGCGTCCGACCTGGATGTGCTGCTGGCCGACTCTGGGCACCACCCCGGCGCGCAACGACTGGATGATCGCGTCGCGCTCTCGAGGGCGGATACGGGTCGCTGGATGGGTCAGGGATTTCAACACAGCTCCTTTACGGCATACTTATTGAGTACTACAGGATCGAAGCCCTCGACAACCGGTTCGCCGCAGGTGTCCATGGAAACTTCGTTAATCACGTCGAGTGCGCCTTCGAGGAACGGCAAACCGAACGATTCGGCCATCTCCTCGGCAGAGCGGCGGCGCCATTCTGAACGGGTAGTCAGACTGGACAAGAGGCGCAGGTGCGGTCTGTCGAGGCCCTCTATGGTTGCCCCCATTTCCGGATCGGTTGGCGGCGTGGCCGGCTCGGCGGGGGTCTCTTCGACGAAGATGTCCGAGAGAAGAGCCGAGACGCGTTCGGTATCGGCGAGACGGGCCTGCACCTTCCCGTAATCCAAGCTCACCGAGGAACCCTGTCCTGCAGGCGCCTCCAAGTGTGGAATGGGACGGCGCGCGGTGTCTTGGGGGTTCCGAACCATCACCGGGCCCAGGTCGTCGAGATCCAATCTATGTAGCTGCCGGTATACTTCCCCGTCTTCCAATCCGAGGTAGCCGAACACCTTTTCCAGAGCGGTCACCTGCTTGTGGCTAGCTGCGCCGTCAGCGGCGGCGAGCGCTATCAGGAATCCGCCCACTCCCGCCCGGTCCTCCGTCGGGATGCCCTTCACCATATTCTTGACTCCATACATGCCAAGGCGGCCGGTGGCTAGGAACTCCAGATACGCCCCTGCTCGGCGACGTTCGGCAAGGTCGAGGTTGTGAACTTCGGCAATATGATCGACCGCCGACCTTCGTTGGTTCCGGCCTATCCTCCCATCCGCTCCGGCGACAACCGCAGCCAGGTGAAGGAGGGGCTTCGCCGCCTTGTAAGCGGGAGAGGGTCCGTCGTCGGCCCCGTCCGGTAGCGGGAACAGTACGGCCGAGCTATCCGGTTTTGGAGGTGGCGACCCGAACCTTACGTCCGGTTCGATGCCCACGCCGAGCTTTCCCAGCCACGCCGAGAGGGACTTGGCTTCGCCCCCGGTCAGCTTGCCGGGGTGACCGGGGGACCACTTCTGAACCATGTCCGCCAACGCGACAACCCTGGTAGACCTGCCCGCCAATGCCTTCTCTATCCAACCGCGCAGTTCGTTGAGGAGCGGCCCTCCACGAGAATCGAGGAGGGCATCCGGCAGTAGCGAGATCGCTGCCGCGGTTTGCGCTCGGTCGGAATGCTTCCCGACAAACCGGCTGTACGCTTCCAATTCGTCCGTACACTGCCTGGCTAGTTTCCGCAGCTTGTCGATCGGCGAGTGGCTCCATTGATCTGTCCATGTGATGTCCGGGATGTTGAACGACGTGACGGACGCCGTACCTGCGTTGGCGCCGCGCGTAAGGCCCGGACCGAAGGCCAACTCCGGGGCGGGTTCCCACCCGGGGAAATAGATAATCTGCGAAAAGCCCGGCGATACGGCGGTGTATGACAAATCAACCCGGCCCGCAGGTCGACGGACCTTCATACCGTCGGGGAACCGTTCTCGATACCGTATGGCGAACAACTCGTCGAACTCGTCCGGGCAACGGTGGGCGGGGGTACGTAAGCGGTGCCCACTATTATGGTGCAGGTAGCTGAGCGCCCACTCGGCGGGTATGTTGGCTCCTCCCGCCAGGTACTTTCCGATACCGATCCGTACGGCGATCGGAACTTGCGAGGCCTTCTGGTCGGGAACTCGCGGGATGGGCTCATACTCCATTTCCAGACAAAACAACGTCTCTATGAACTCAAGCAGATTCGTTGCATACTCAAAGAACCGTTGATCATAGTTATATATCTCTATTAGGTGGAACAGCTCGTTGATAAGCGGTTGCATATCGGGGTGGTCTGTGTCTGTGCCGATGTCCAGAAGCAGTCGCCGCTCCAGTCCGTAAAGGAACAGCTCCACGTAACCAGTGTGGACATACTCATCTTTTCGACCTCCGGCCAGCCAACCCAGGTACGCGGCGCGGGCGCGAGGATCAAGGTGCACGTAGGAAGGCCAATCGTCGATCGTCTCTCCGGCCCAGTCCGCACGTTTCCAATCAACCGGAAGGTCGGGGTCGACCAAGCTAGGCTCCGTCCAGTGTCCGTTCGCCGACTCAGCGTAGGACCCCACGTAGACCATCCCGCCACTTATCCAACGACCCTGCACGAAGATTCTTCCGTCTTGCGGAACCCAGGTCGCCCGGCCGGACGAGGAGGGAACAGTATCCTCGGAGGGAGTTTTGGGTGGAAGTGGTTCTGGCGGATAGAGATCATCACATCCGCACGCCGAGCGCCCGCACGTCTCCGGGCGGTACCCGTTCCGCGTGGACCGCCGCTTGCTCCGAATGCGCTGCTCTTGGCGTTTAGGCCGCTTCTTCTGCTTAGGCCGGCTCACAACCCCCCTCTTGGTCGCTCCTGCCAGGGGCCACAGGAGGCGGGTACTCTCTCGAACGCTACGGCAACCCGTTCCGTTGTGGCGACAGACTTCCCGCCGCGCCGGACGGCTAGGTTACAACAATGTAATCTAGCCCGCCACTAGGACAGGCTCAACTCCGATGGACACCTTTTCGGGTCCGAGATCTCCGGTCGATCAATGACTCGAAGTGGGCCTCAGGCACCGAGCATGCCAGTCCAGGATGTACTCGAAGCGTTCAACTCGGTGACGGGGCGACCCGCTGCGGCTCAGTTCGTGACCTTCGTCCGGGAATCGAATCATCTCCACGTCGATACCCTTACGTAGCAGCGCCGTGAACAACTGCTCACCCTGGCCGATCGGGCAGCGCAGGTCCGACTCCGAGTGGATGATCAGTGTGGGTGTGGTGATCTGATCGGCATAGGCCAACGGGCTGACCTTCCATAATTCCTCATGGTCATCTGCCGCGGTCGGGTCCAAATATAGACCTGAGAAATCGCGGTTGATGTCGGACGTTCCGCTGAATGACTCCCAATCAGTTAGAGCTCGTTCCACGATCGCCGAGCGGTAACGGTGGTCTCGAGCGATCACCCATGCAGTCAGGAACCCCCCGTAGGAGCCTCCCATGATGCCGATCCGCTCCGGGTCGAGTCGTGGGTATCTCCGGAGGGCATCCTCGATAACGGCGGTGATGTCCTCCATATCCACCTTCCCCCATCCCTCGCCTGTTACGGCTCGCAGCCAGTCGTGACCCTGCCCTTCCGATCCCCTCGGGTTGGACGCCACCACCGCGTATCCGGCCGAGACATAGACCTGAAACTCGTCGAAGAAGTAGAACCCGTACTCGGAGGCGGGACCCCCGTGAATGTTGAGAAGCACCGGGAAGGGACCCTCTCCGTCGGGTTGATAGACCCAGGTGTCCACCTCCACGCCCGGGACGGTCTCTACTCGAAAGAACTCGGGATCCACCAGCGCTCCGGTAGAGCGAATTCCCTGGTTGAAGTCGGTTAGGCATCGCTCGTCCCCGTCGGGGGTCACCTCGTAAAGCTCGCCCGGACATGTGGGTGTGGTGGCGGTGAAGGCCAAACGGCCGGTGTACGACCTGGACAGGCCCGTTATGTAACGGTCGCCGTCGAGGACCCGGCTTGCCTTGCCATCCCGATGGAATGTCACCACCGGCGCCCGACCCCGGTCCACCATCCCGGCCAGGAAACCGTCGTCCAGCCAGATGGGTTTCTCCAAGGTGGCGGAGGCCGCCATACCGCCAATGCTCCGGTCGGTATGTCCGGTAACATCCACCGGCGGTCGGTCCAGCCTCCAGAGGGAACAGACGTAGGGATAGTCGGGAGAGGGGCTCCCGATGCCGTAGAGGTTGCCGGATGGGTCATAATCGGCCAGGAAGAAACCGGATCGCCATGCCCTAACCTCCTCATCGCCCCCAGACACCTCTATCTCGACCAATTCGGCGCCTCCCTCGATAAACCGCGCGTTGTCACGACTGGTCACGACGGTTACCTTCTCACCGTCGGGAGACCAAACCGGATCAGACTCACTCTCGTCGGAGCATCCCACCCTCCGGGGTTCGGCCTCGCCGGCGGGATCGATCAGGTACGCGTAGGTTCGGCGGTCGTGCAACCAGCCCGAGTCATCGAGGCGCGCATCGAATCCGCTGACACGGCGCGGCTTGCGAGCCCGTTCGCTCTCATCAAGGCCGCTCCACTCTCCGTACCAACTCGTACCGAGCACGAGAATCGATAAACCATCCGGCGCCCAGGCCGGATCCCGCACTCCCAACTCGAATGAGGTCACCACTCTGGCTTCCCCACCGTCGGCGGGCATGACCGCCAGCTGCGGATGGTCGGTCTTGCCGGTTCCCTTCCTGATGAAGGCAAGGCTGCGACCGTCAGGTGACCAACGAGGGGCTGAATCATGGAGTCCGTAGGTCAGCTGTCGAGCCGCTCCCTCCCACAGCCGGATAGAACTCGTGTAGCGGTCTCCTTCCATGTCGATAGAGGTAACGACAAAGGCGATACGGTGGCCGTCCGGATGGATCCGAGGATCCGAAATGTGTTTGATGAGGGGTATGTCGCTGGGCTGCATGACATCCGAGCGTAGCCATGAATGATGTTGGGGGTTTCCGCAGTCCCCGTCCGGTCCTTCAACCTGAACCAGCTATCCGCTTACGCACACACCAACTTGGGCCACGCTTTGGCGTCACTCGGCGGGACGGTAGGGTGAACCGAACATGGCAGATGAGTACCTACTAAGCCACCCGCATACGCGATTCCGTAAGGCGCAGCGATGGTTCGTGAAAGGAAAGCGACCCGACGGCTCGACCGGTAAATGGGATCCCAAAGACCGGGAACGCGTGGTGGCCTACCTGCGGTGGCGGGATGATCGCCGTTGCGGCCTCTGCGCCCTGAAGCTCGCCGGACCCGACGCTCAGATCGAACATGTCGTACCGAAGAAGTTCGGCTTGTTCGACTTCAAGAGCAACCGACGGGGCCGCCGGGCGGTCGCAGGTAGGGAATGGCGGTCCAGATTGCATCATCCTGACAACCTGCAGGTGGCGCATGAGTACTGCAACCGTGCAAAGGGCAACACTCCCGACCCCTTGAAGTGGCGACATCCGGAGATGCGTCCCCTTCCGGTTGCTGAGCGCAAGGGAGAACCGAGTTGGCTTTGGGTTCCACTCGATACCAAGACATCGACAGATCCCGCAGGGGCTACCGAGCCACCGCGAGACCGATCCGAACTCACTCCGGCAGATCAGGAGAAAGTCCACGTAGGTCGATCCACCAGCCCGCCCTCCTCAAAGCAGTCTGATGAGGAACTGCTTCGGATCCTCAAGGCGTGGCGGACCTCGAAGGCAAGAGAAGACGGCAACCCCGCCTACACAATCCTCACTGATCGAACGCTTAAAGAACTGGCATCATCCCGACCGCGCCAGATCGAGGACATAAAGAAGGTATACGGCATCGGGCCTGCCAAACTCGACCGCTACGGCCAAGACCTCCTCGACTTGATTTCGGGCGTACGTTTGCCCTGAGTGTGCGTGCTTCCCACACCGTCCGAGGCATACAACGCCCGGTCAACCCGAATATCGGGCGGATATCACCGTTCACCCGGCAGGTGAATCTCCACGCCGGAACGGGTTGAGAAGCACCGGAAGCTGTAATGCCTGATCGGGTGCGACCAAGTCTCGACTCCATCCATGCGCCAACCGCCGATCAAGCAGAAATCCGGAGCTAGCCTCTTTCAAAGTGGACAGACTTCTAGCTTCGTGGTTCGGATCCGGGCTGATCCTAGGTCGCCTGCGGGGATCGGACGCCGGGTCGGGCACAGTGGGAGGGTTGGTGGCGTTGGTACCGGCCCTGCTGCTCGCTCAAACGGGTTGGGTTGCCCAACTTGGCGCCGCCCTGGCGGTCACGACGGTCTCGGTTTGGGCTAGTTCGCGTTTCGCCGAGGAGGGTGATCCCGGTTGGATAGTCATAGACGAAGCGGCCGGAACGTTTATCGCCACCATCGGAGTGTCGGTCGGTCCGGCTCTGGTGGGTTTCGCGGTATTCAGAATCGCCGACATCACCAAGAGTTTCCCGCTGGTGAGGCAGGCCGAGAAACTGCCGAGCGGTTACGGTATCACCGCCGATGATCTGGTAGCCGGACTATGGGGTCTGGCCGCGGCTTGGATCACCCAAGCCGCAATAGGCTGACGCACAGGACCCGCTTCATTCGGGAAGGCCGAAGTACCACAGCCAGGCAGCGGCCCCGACGACCGCGGCGTACAGCGCCAGCCGTGTCAACTTCCTGATCAACCACCAACCAACCATCACCGTGGCCGCCACCGCCACCGTCAACACCACGTCGGATGGGATCAGCTCGCTATACGGCTCGATCAGAGAAAGCGCGCCGTCGATCAGATTATCGATGTCTACTTGGCCGAATAGCCGGGGACCCTCAATACGACCCGGACTAAGAGAAAACGAGGCCACCCCTACCTACAGCCCGGCCCGGTCACGGATAAGGCGACTTGCCAGCTTGGGATCGGCCTTGCCGCGGGTTTCCCTCATGACCCTTCCGACAAAGAACCCGATCAACTTCTTCTCCCCGTTCCGGAGACGGGCAAACTCGGTCGGATGGGCATCGATCACGTTTGCCAATGCCGTCTCCAGGACGCTGGTATCCGATATCTGGAGGAGGTCCCGGGAAGCAGCTACCTTCTCCGGGTCCCCCTCACCTGACATCACTCCTGCCAACACCTCACGGGCTGCCGACGCCGACACCGCCGACCGCCCGATCATCGAGAGTAGTTCCGCCAACTGCTTGCCGGTGAGGGATATGTCACCGGCGCCTTGACCGGTCCTTCTCAAGGTGGCTACCACCTCTCCGGTAACCCAGTTGCCGGCCTGCACAGGAGCGGCGCCGGCCTCTATCGCTTCTTCGAAGAGCTTCCGGAGGGGGGCGCCGGCCCCGGCCAGGCTGGCCGCCTGAGCCGGATCGACTCCCAGCCCCTCGTAACGGGAACGCCGCTGGGCAGGCAATTCGGGGAGTCGGGCGGCTATCTCTTCCGTCCAGGCTTGATCGATCTCCAACGGTACGAGGTCCGGATCGGGGAAGTACCGGTAATCCGAACTCCCCTCCTTCACCCGGCCACCCCGTGTCACTCCGACTTCCTCATCCCAGTGCCGAGTCTCCATGATGATGCGCTCTCCGGTTGCCAATCGGGCGGTTTGGCGGTGGATCTCGTACGCCACGGCCCGCTCCAGCGAACGGAAGGAGTTCATGTTCTTGACCTCAACCTTGGTACCGAGAGGCGCCTCGGGACCGGACCGAACCGACACGTTGGCGTCAAAGCGGATGGAACCCTCTTCGAGTCGGGCGTCGGAAACACCGAGCGCCTCTACCAGCAGGCGCAATTCCTGAGCGTAGGCGCGGGCCTGGGCCGCCGAACGAATATCGGGTCGGGTAACGATCTCAACGAGAGGCACACCCGAACGGTTGAAATCGAGCAGCGAGAAGTCGGCTGCGGTGATCCGACCGTCTCCACCCACATGGGTGCTCTTGCCGGTGTCCTCCTCCTGGTGAACCCGCTCGATCCTCACCCTACCTCCATGGTCACCCCCCACATCGAGATAGCCGTTCACACACACAGGCAAATCGAACTGGGAGATCTGGTAGTTCTTGGGTAGGTCGGCGTAGAAGTAATTCTTACGATGGAATATCGGGCGGGGAGTTATCGAGCAGTCGAGTGCCAGGCCTATCAGCATGATCCGGTTGATGGCCTCGCGATTAGGTACCGGTAGGGCGCCGGGAAGCCCCAGACAAACCGGACATACGTTGGTGTTCGGAGAAGCGTCGAAACGGGCCGGGCATCCGCAGAACATCTTGGAGCGCGTGGAAAGCTCCACATGGGTCTCCAGACCGATAACCGCCTCCCGGTTCATCGCACACCTCCCCTCAGCCCGACCCCGGAGTCGAAGGGTACGGTGGTGTCGAATCCCGCGAGGGTTTCGACGGCCTCGGCTACTTGAAACATTATGGGTTCCCGGAGCGCCGGGGCCATCACCTGGAAGCCGATCGGAAGGTCGTTCCTGTCAGTGCCCACCGGAACGCTGATCGATGGGTGGCCGGCCAGATTGGAAGGGATCGTGCACACATCGCTCACATACATGGACAGGGGATCCGAGGTGCGGTCCCCCAGGAGAAACGCCGTAGTCGGACTGGTAGGTGACACGAGGACATCGCAGCGCCGGTAGGCACGAGCGAAGTCCTGGCGGATAAGGGTGCGAACCTTCTGTGCCTGGCCGTAGAAAGCCTCGTGATATCCGGCGGAAAGAGCGAAGGTGCCCAACAACACTCGTCGTGTCACCTCCGGCCCGAAACCCTCGGCGCGGCTGGCGGACATCATCTCTTCGGTGGTCGCCCCATCCACCCGGTATCCGTAACGAACACCGTCGAAGCGAGCCAGATTGGCCGAGCACTCGGCGGGAGCGATCAGGTAATAGGAGGACAGGCCCTCGGAGGTGGTGGGTAGCGACACCTCGACTAGTTCCGCCCCCGCCTGTTCCATCGCGGCGACCATCCCTGTGAAGGAAGCCTCGACGTCGGGAGCTACCCCCTCCGCCCCTCCCATGTCAGGTACTACTCCGACCCGGACGCCATCCAGTCCTCTGCCGAGCCTTGATCGGGATGGCGCCATCTGACCGGGATAGGACGTGGCATCAAGAGGATCGTGACCGCTAATGGCATCTAGCAGGAGGGCGGCATCCTCCACGGTATGCGTCAGGGGGCCGATCTGGTCGAGAGAGGAAGCGAAAGCTATCAGACCGTAGCGACTCACCGCGCCGTAGGTGGGCTTGCACCCCACCACACCGCAGAGCGAAGCGGGCTGGCGGATCGATCCTCCGGTATCCGAGCCGAGTGCTCCAAAGGCCATCCGAGCGGCTACCGCCGCCGCACTCCCACCCGACGAGCCACCGGGAACCCGATCCGTGTTCCACGGGTTGCGGGTCGGACCGAAGGCCGAGTTCTCGGTAGAGGATCCCATCGCGAACTCGTCGAGGTTGGTCTTGCCGACGATCAGAGCCCCCGATCGGCGGAGGCGCGTCACCACCGTGGCGTCGTAGGGAGGGATGTAGCCGGCTAGCAGCCTCGATCCGGCGGTGGTTTCCATTCCCCTGGTAACCATGTTGTCTTTGAGAGCGATCGGGATACCGTGCAGCGGCCCCCGGTCGTCACCGGCCGCCAGTGCTTGGTCAGCTTCGTGGGCGGCTTTGATAAGACCATCGGAGTCCAGGGTGAGGTAGGCGTGGACCTGCGCCTCCACCATCGCCGAACGTTCCAAGACCTGCTCGGCAAGCCGGACTGAGGTGGTGGTTCCCTCCCGCAACTCCCGACCTGCCGCAATGATCGAGAAGGACCCCATCAGCTGCTCTCGAGCGCGGGAGGTACCCGGAAGAACTCCCCACTTACGCTGGGGGCCTGATCTAGAACCTCATCACGGTCGAGCACCGTGTCAGGCGTGACCTGGTCCTCGCGGAATCGGTTGGTCATCGGCAAGGGATGCGATGTGGGCTCTACCCCTTCGGTGTCCACCCCCTGTATCCGGGCAACGTGGGTCAAGAGTTCCCGGCATTGCTTGCCGTAGAGAGCTAGTTCGTCGCGTGAGAGCCGGAGCCGGGCCAGGCGCGCCACATGAGCAATATCGATATCGACAGGCATGCTCGGAATCCTAGCCCCGCAGTTAGCTGTTCATATTCGGCGGTTCACGTCAGCCGATCGGAAGGTTCACCAAAGGTGACTCACGCCGTAGGAGTCGAAGGTGCCTTGATCGTGACCACTACCAGATTACGCAGCAGGGACCTGGGCGATGAGCATCTGCTTACCTCTCCCAGGCAGACAACTCTTCCTCTGGGAGGGGATCGAAGAAACTATCGTCAACCGTCAGTCTTCCGGCCAGGGCGCCGAAACGGCGTTCCGGCAAGACCCTGCACCCCATGAGCCTGGCGACAGGTTTGCCGTTGCGGGCGATCAATACCTCCTCGCCGGCCTCCACTAGCGCCAGCAGGCGCGAGAGGTGGGTCTTCGCCTCGTGAACGTTGACTGTGCGCGTAGTGAGTTCCTCCATTGACTGGTCAATCATATAGTTAGCTCGGCCATACTCCGGCAGAGTATTCAAGCGCTTCAGAGCGATGAAAGAACTGTAGAACGGCCATAGGATAAGGAGTCGTCGGGGCGTCGGTCAAGCACCGATCGGAATGGAAGGGACCGGATGAGGGTATTGGTAGCGGCGACTGAGTGCTCACCGCTGGCCCGCACCGGCGGCCTCGGAGAAGCGGTAGCAGGTCTAGCCGGGGCAATCGCCAGGACCGGGATCGACGTCACGGTCGTGATTCCCCGCTACCGGCGCCTGGTCGGTCTCGGTACCAAACAGCGGGGCACCTCCCCCAACGGGGTCTTGTGGAGTATCACCGACGGCGACTTCCCGGTCCTTCTGGTGGACGATCCCGAGTCGTTCGACCGGGCGGGAATCTACGGACCGAGTCCCGGCTCGGGATACGAAGACCAATGGCGCCGGTTCGGGCGATTCTCGGCCGCAATACGAACCTTGGCCGCGGATTACGATCTACTACACCTGCACGACGCCCATACCGGACCCGCCGCTCTGCATGCCCCCGTACCGACGGTGTTCACCATCCACAACGCGTTGTACCCGATCCTCGGCCCCCTCCCCCGAACGGCGAAGCTCGTGGACGCAAGCGCCGAAGACGTGACGCCGGGCGGCGCCCTCGAATGGTACGGGCAGGCCCACTTCCTGAAAGCCGGTATAGCCGGGGCTGACGCTGTCACCACTGTTAGCCCCACCTTCGCCCGCCGGCTGGTAGCCGACCCTTCGTTGTCCGGTGGGCTTGACGGGGTGATCAAGGCCTTAGCACGGCCCATCAGCGGCATTCTCAACGGGATCGAAGTCGGTGCTTGGGATCCGGTCGCCGATCCGTCCCTCCCCGCCCCGTTCTCGGAATCCCGGCTTGCGGGCAGGGCGAAGGCCCGGAATGCATTACGGAAACGTTCGGGTCTGGACCGGGGTCGCATGCTGTCGGGGATGGTCACCCGCCTGACCGAACAGAAAGGCATAGCCCTGTTAGAACCGTTGATCGACCAGCTGGTCGAAGAAGGGTACCGCTTTGCGATAGTCGGGAACGGCGATCTCGACGCTATGGTCGACGGTTGGGCGAGGCGGCATCCCGATGCGGTCTGGCACGCCCCCTATACGGAGGAACTGGCCCGTCTGGTATCCGCCGGTGCCGACACCTTCCTGATGCCTTCCCGCTTCGAGCCGTGCGGCTTGGGTCAGATGTACGCCATGCGTTACGGAGCGGTTCCGGTGGTCCGGCTAACCGGAGGACTGGCCGACACGGTCATTGATCTCGACGAAGACCCTGGGCGGGCAACCGGATTCGGGTTCCGCTCCTTCGCCCCGGCTAGCTTGGTGAAGACCATCCGGCGGGCCGGACGGATACTTACCCACCATCCGGACACCTGGCGAAGGCTACAGCGCAGAGGGATGTCTACCGACTTCTCCTGGGACCGCGCATCCGAACACTACCTCAACGTTTACCGGTCACTCGGAGGGTAGGTACGACAGGTGATCAAGGCAATAGACAACTTGGAAAAGGAATCACGATGAACGAACACAACCGTTATGCCTACGGACCGGAAAGTACCACCCCAAGCCCGTCCGGATCATCGGTACCAATCAGGAAACCCTTCCCGTTAGCGCGAGTCAGCAACACCGTGTCCCGACCCCAGATACTCCACATCCAACCCTTGGGCGTCGCTCGGATACCCAAGCCGTACCACCACGGGATGCGAAAAACATCGACCGAGACAATGTCGGCTCTATCGATCCGCTTCCGAGGCCAGCCGAAGAAATACGACAACTCGACATACGTCGAGGTAACCGAAACCAAAAGGCTCCTATAGCCGAAGAAGAACAACGTGACGACCACTACCGGGAACAGCAGAACGGTCAGTATCCGCACCGACTCACTGAAGTCATTACCCGAAACCCATAATATGGCGCCAACAACCACCATCCACCCATAGTACAAGGGCACCGCCACCGTCAACCTGGTGCGCTGCCTATTGCGGTACAGGACGGATTCCCCCACGTCAGCCTCCGATCAAGAATCGCCTCAAGGCATCGAAGGCAGGATCGACATTGGCGAGGAGGACACTTTCATCGGCCCGATGGGCCTGTGACGTCTCTCCCGGACCGTAGTTGACCGCCGGGATGCCGTATCGCGCCAGGCGGGCCACATCAGTCCAAGCTTGCTTAGGAGTTACCGGCGCTCGGGAAATCTCTATGAGGCGGTCCAGGTACGGATTCCCCTCGGGAACCGGCGCCCCATCCACGCACTCATGAATCTCGAGCGCGTCAGCCGCAAAGGTAACCTCCTCCAACCTTGCCACTGCTTCAGCCCCGGTGCGGTGCGGTGGGAATCGGTAGTTGAGGTGAAGATCGAAAGTGGCCGGGATCACGTTGTTGGCCACTCCTGCCGCGGCCCTGGTCACCGAGAACACCTCATAGAACGTCAGACCGGCAATCTCGAATGGTTCCGGGGACCTTTGATGGAGGTCCGCCAGCCAGCTACCGGCCTTGGTCACCGCGTTCTCACCCAGCCATGGTCGAGCGCTGTGGGCTGCCGTACCTTCGAACCGAACGGTGGCGTTGATCACCCCCTGACAACCCAACTGCAATTCGAGGTCGGTGGGTTCGGCCACCACGGCGAAACCTGCCTCGGCCAACCAGGAGAAGTGCTGTAATACCGGCTCCAGGCCATTCTGAGCATCAGGCCCCTCCTCGGAATCGTAGAACACGCCGATCACGTCGTAGGGGCCGTCGCGCACAGCCGGATCCTCGAGCAGGTGGACCATCACGGCCACCCCGGACTTCATGTCTGACGCTCCTAGACCGAAGAGCCTTTCTCCATCAACCCGCGCCGAACCCTGCCCCTGCTCCGGAACGGTGTCTATGTGGCCCACCAACAAGACCAAGGGACGATCGGAGCGCGATCCAACTACCAAGCTGTTGCGTAACCGGCGGATGTTTTCCTTCCGGTAGGTAGCGCCGAACCTATCCGCCAACGCCTCGCATAGAGGACCTTCCTCCCCTATGACCGAAGGTATGTCAACCAGCCAGACAAGGGTGTCCAGCAGCGTCACACGGAAACCTCGAATTCGCGGAGCACATGGTTAAGGGAAGTCCGGGAATCGGTCTGAGCCGAGCGGCGACCGATGATGTAGGCGCAGGCGAGCTGGGCCGTGCCACCCGGAAACTCTCTGGGTCTGGTTCCCGGTACCACCACCGAGCGGGCCGGAACCCGGCCTCGGTACTCGACCCTTTCCTCACCGGTGAGGTCGATGATCGGCGTCGAAGCGGTAATGGTGACGTTGGCGGCCAGCACCGCCCCTTCTTCGACCAGAGCCCCTTCCGTGACTATGCAGCGACTCCCGATGAAAGCATCGTCCTCCACGATCACCGGGCGGGCGTTGGGAGGCTCGAGGACCCCACCGATTCCCACTCCACCCGCAAGATGAACGCCGGAACCTATCTGAGCGCACGAGCCGACGGTGGCCCATGTGTCCACCATGGACCCGGATGCCACATAGGCGCCGATGTTCACGTAACCCGGCATCACGATCACGCCCGGTTCGCAGAAAGCCCCGTAGCGAACCACTCCGGGCGGCACGACCCTTACACCTACCTCAGCCAGATTCTGTTTGGTAGGGATCTTGTCGTGGAATTGGAGCGGTCCCGCCTGCATGACCCCCATGTCGGTGAGGCCGAAGTACAGCAGGATGGCTTGTTTGATCCATTCGTTCACCACCCAGGCGCCGTCGAGCTTCTCCGCTACCCGGATCTCTCCGGCATCCAAACGCTCGATCGTATTCAAGACCGCCGCTCCGGCGTCTTGAAGCGCGTCCAGATCGCGGTAGGCGGTCTCGATCAGTTGCTGTTCAGACAATTCCTCACCACCTCTACTGCCTCCTCGCATTCGTCCACCGTCGGCACCATCGCCAAGCGGATGTATCCCTCGCCGCCCTGACCGAATACCCGGCCCGGCGAAACGACCACCCCATGTTCGAGTAGCCGGGCAGCGATATCCAAATCATCGTTCACCTTAAGCCATATGTACAGACCGGCTCGGGAAGCTACCGCCCGGTATCCGAGATCGGCGAACCCGGCGGTGAGTATCTCCCGCTTCCGCTTGAACACCTCACGGCGCTCGGCGACGTGACGGTCGTCATTCCAGGCCGCTATGGCAGCCGCCTGCGTGAACTCGGGGGGCGCGGTTCCGGTCCCCGTACGCAGGGACTTCAGAGCGCTGATCGCTCGGCTATCCCCTACCATCGCCCCACTCCGGTACCCGGTCATGCCGCTGCGCTTGGACAAACTCAAATAGACGATCACGCCTTCGGTTCCTCCCGTTTCGAGAATGGAGGGGGGCGGCTCATCATCGTAAAGGTCCACATAGCATTCATCGGAGCACAGCAACACTCCGTGGCGAGCCGCCTGATCACGGAAGGCGGCCAGTTCGTCGAGTGGAGTGACCGAACCCGACGGGTTGTGAGGGTTACAGAGCCACACCATACGAGCCCGCTTCCAGATCTCGGGGGGAATGTCGGCCGCTCGAAACACGAAATCCCCGGACAGGGTGATCGGAAACGGGACCGCACCGGCCAAGCGTCCTCCGCGTTCGTAAATCGTGTAACCGGGAGTCGCCCAAACCACCCCGTCACCTGCCGCCCGGTCTATAAAAGCCAACGGCGTGGAGAATATCGATTCCTTGGAGCCGGTGGTCGGCAACACCTCGGAATCGGGATCGACCGTCACGCCGAAGCGTCTCTCGATGTAGGCGGCGATGGCTTGGCGCAGTCCGGGTAGCCCGAGAACGGTCGGGTACTGGGATACCGCCGGAATCGCTGCCTTCAGCGCCTCCGGAATGAAAGGCGCGGTGGGCTCTCGTGGATCCCCTATGGAGAAGTCCACCAATGGCCGACCGGCGTCCCTCAGGTTTCGGGCGCGGTCCTGAATAGCGGACATGGCATTGGAACCGATCTGGTCCAGTACCGGATTCACACGCACGGGTTTGAGGCTAGCCCAACCAGTATCAAGCGTCACCTGTGCTCCGGAACTTGGGACCTTGAAGTTAAGCCCCGGGAAGTACCCGTTCCACCGATATCCGCCGTGTGGTTCCGTTCGGAATGGATTGAATCCATCCCCCTCGTACAATCCATACGATCATGAGCGACCGGATGTACCTATTCGTGTTCCTAGCCCTCGGCTCGGTGGCCGTGGGGGTGGTGGTCCTGGCATTCCTCTTCGGATCGCCGGAGGCGCGCCAGGAGAGCCTACCGGCGGTCATCGAGGAGATCTCGCCGCTACCGGGAAGCCAGGTACCCCTGCAATCACCCATCGAAGTGGACATGCCGGTGGGCTACCGAGTCGAGATGTTCGTCGATGGTTTCCGGATTCCGGATTCCGAAGTACGTTTCGTGGAGGGAACCGGCGTCCACTCCTGGAGACCCACCCGCTCGTCAACCATCGCCTGGGGTCCCGGACCCCACACCGTCTCGGTCCGATGGCGAAAGCTGAGCGGCTTACCGGACGAAGGGGAGCACAGCTGGACCTTCAGAGTGTTCTAGGAGGATCAAGAAACCATCGCCGCCCGGCTACCGATAAGGCAAACCTCACCCGAATAAAGTGGTCGGAATCGGACACCGGGTTTGAAGTTGATCACACTCATAAATCCGAGCCTTTGCCGTACGGACCGTGCAAGTCCAGTTGAGCGGGACACTGGAAGCGTGAATTTGTACACAAACTAGCTGTGAATCCGTGTATGAATACGGACTTCTCCATGGGTATTCAATAACTGTGATGTCGATCACCGACAGGCAGCATTGGATGCGTGTCTATGTGGACATGACCGCCTCCCGCGACCTCGGTGGGTTCTACGTGGGTAACGGCAGGAGACGAAGCCCCGAAACCTTGCGTAGATACCTTCGAACGTACGCTCTCCACACCGCAGGCGTGGTTCCCGACACCGGACTGTCCCAGACGGCAGGCCTGAACCGCCGCACCGCATCCATGTATCACGAGATACTGACCGTGCTTCGCCTGGTGGTGGACATCCCTGCCTGGCACTCGAACCGCCTGAAGCGCCTCACCTCGATGCCCAAGCGTTGCTTGACCGATTCAGGACTCGCCGCTTGGTTGCTGGGTGTGGACCGGGAAGCCCTTAGACGTGACACCGACGCTCGCGGGCGCATAATGGAGACCTACGTCCTAGCGCAGCTGAGAACGGAGGTCGAAGCATCGACCGGACAGGTGGCCATGTACCACCTACGAACCCAAGGGGGTGAGCACGAGATCGATCTGATCGTCGAGTTTGGTCGACGTGTCGCGGCATTCGAGATCAAGCCATCAAGCGCGCCGCGCCCCCGCGATGGCCGCCATATCGTCTGGCTCCGTCAGCAACTACCGCCCGAACGGTTCGCCGGGGGTGTTGTCTTCCATACCGGCCCCCACCGTTACCACCTGGCGGAAAACATCGAGGCAGTGCCGATCGCCGGGTTGTGGGGATGAGATTACCTCCAGAACCCAAAAGTCTACACGCTGATAGCTAGACTTGTACACACACTACGGCTTGGTGTATGCTATATACGATGCTACTGACTGACATCGCCATTATTAGGGATGGTATCGCCCGGTCAGGGCGAGGAGCCGGTGCCCGGCGGGGCGATTGGCGTCTCCACATCGTGGAAAGCGGAAACGTTTCAGACGACGGATGGCTTGATCTCGATAGCCTTCGGGAAGACGGGTTCGCACGCAACATTCGCACTGAACGCCACCTGCTGCGACCTCTCGACCTGCTCCTAACCGCCCGCGCCGGGGCACCCAGGATCACTCTCGTACCAACCGACATTTCAAGGTCGGTAGCAGGCGCCACCTTGCTGGTGGTTCGACCTCATCGCCCGGAGACCGGGATCAGCTACTGGCTGTGGTATTACCTGACCTCGGCTTATGGAAGGGCACAGTTGAGCCGACATCGGACCCAGGGTGGAAGTCTCACTTGGCTGTCCAGAAGGAGACTGGCTGAGTTACAGGTACCCGTGCCGGCAGCGACCGAGGTAGCGGCGATGGCCCGGCTCGTTGATGCGGCGGAGGCCGCCTACGCGGCGAGCGCAGAGGCCGCACGACTGCGCAGAGAAGTATTGAGAGACGCGCTGGTGGGCGACATCGTTCGTCGTATGGTGCCGAACACCTAAAGGAGCATCCCGCATGCCTCTCACACGACAAGAGTTGGAATCGAAACTATGGCAGGCGGCCGACATCCTGCGGGGCCAGATCGACTCGGCTGACTACAAACACTACATCTTCTCGATTCTCTTCCTGAAGCGACTGTCCGACCGGTTCGATGAGGAGGTAAACGCGGCTGTGGATGCCGGAGTTCCGCGCCAGGTGGCGTTGACGGACCCGGACGAGCATGAGTTCTTCGTGCCCGAGGACGCCCGCTGGACGGCCATCAACCGTGCGGGAATGAACCTGGGGGAAGTGATTAACGCCGCCGGCCTGGTGGTTGAGGAAGCCAACACGCCTCGCCTGGACGGTGTGTTGACCTCCACCAACTGGCAGGATGAATCGAAGCTGGGCACTCCCGCCAACCGGGAACGGATCATCCGTAGCCTTCTCAACCATTTCGGTGACCTAGACCTGCGCGACGACAGCCTGCGGGTAGATGCCTCTGGAGGGGGCAACGTGCTGGGCGACGCCTACGAATACCTGATCAACCGTTTCGCAGATGACGCGGGAAGAAAGGGTGGGGAGTTCTACACGCCTCGTCCGGTGGTTCGCCTCATAGTGGAGTTGCTGAAACCCGAAGAAGCGATGCGGATCTGCGATCCCACCGCAGGATCGGGCGGAATGCTCATCTACGCCGCCCAGTACGTTCAGGAACACGGCGGCAATCGGAAGAACCTGGCTCTTCATGGACAGGAACGGAATCTAGGTACCTTGGCCATCGGAAAGCTGAACCTGCTGCTGCATGGCCTTCGCGCCGGGAGGCTGGAGGCCGGAGATGTGATCGCCGACCCGCACCTATTGGATAACCGCGGGCGGCTGCTCACCTATGACCGGGTGATCGCCAATCCACCCTTCAGCCTCAAGAACTGGGGCCGCGATTTCGCCCCCAGCGATCCTCATCACCGCTTCGACCGCTACGGGGCCATCCCACCCAAGACCAGAGGTGACATGGCTTTTCTCCTGCATATGCTGGCGGTCACCAACGCTGACGGGATGGTGGGTGTGGTAATGCCCCACGGGGTGCTGTTCCGAAGCGGCGCCGAAGGGAAGATCCGCAAAGGGATCCTCGAAGACGACCTGTTCGAAGCGGTTATCGGTCTCGCTCCCAACCTCTTCTCCGGGGCCAGCATCCCTGTAGCTATCTGCGTCCTCAACCGCGCCAAACCCGAATCTCGCAAGGGGAAGGTGCTGTTCATCGACGCCAACCAGGAGGGTTACTTCCGGGCAGCCAAAGCCCGCAACTTCCTGGACCGCGAACACATCGAAGAGATAGCCGCGGCCTTCCACGCTTTCAAGGAGGTGGAGCGGTTCGCCCACGTTGCCGACCTCGACGAAATCGCCGGTAACGACTTCAACCTCAACATCGGCCGCTACGTCGATACCACCGAACCGATCGAGGTCTTGAGCGTGGAAGACGCTCTGGCTCGACTCCGGGAAGCCGAGCGGATACGCCATGAGGCGGTTGCCAGAATGGACGATCTGCTAGCGGAACTAGGGTATGCCGGTAAGGCTTAAGGTACGGGAGGCTATCCGCATGGTAGAGAATGATGGGTGGTTCCTGGTTCGCACCCGCGGTAGCCATCGGCAGTATCACCATCCGACCAAACCGGGAACGGTCACCATAGCAGGCAACCTCAACACGGTGCTCCACCCCAAGACGTGGAACACCATTGCGAATCAGGCGGGAATCTCCAAGGAGCGACAGTGAGTAGAGCATTTTCAGTGGTTTTCGAGAACGGCCCGAACAATCTCTCGACATACGCGCCCGACCTGCCTGGTTGCGTAAGCGTTGGACACACCCTTGGGGAAGCGCGCGAGAACATGAGACAAGCCATGACCCTCCACATCGAACTCATCATGGAGGATGGTGAACCCGTCCCAAAGCCTAGAACCTCTCTACAAGAAGCCCTCGAACTACATAACCACGGCCTCTTGGAAATGTACGAAGAAATGGGTGAACAACTTCCCGAACCGACGGCCATAGTGGAGATTGTCGAGGTCGAAACCTCACCGGAGACGATTCAACAGAAACCCAGCCGTCACATTGCAGAAGTTCACGCTACAAAGGTGTAGAGAGCGTTGATGACCGCCCGCGTGAAAGAAACCTGTCTACCCGACGGTTGGCGTATGGCCCGACTCGGTGATGTTAGTTTTATCCGAAAAACGCAAATAACTCCCAAGCATACTGACAACCTCCCTTATATCGGATTAGAACATATAGCATCCCGAGGTCCACTTCTAGGCCACGGAAGAGCAGGCGATACCCGGAGCGCGAAGGTCGTATTTCAGTCGGGCGATACTCTCTTCGGTAAGCTCCGTCCGAATCTGCGGAAGACAGTCCGGGTGATGTTCGGGGGCGTGTGTTCCACAGACATAATCGCAATGTTCCCGTCGAATCAAGCGACCGCAGGATACCTTTCGGCCTTAATGCGCAGCGATTCCGTACAACGCAGAGCGATTCGTACCGCCACCGGCACCCGAATGCCACGCACTTCCTGGCCCGCCCTAAGCGGATTACCAGTACCCCTGCCACCCCTCGAGGAACAACAACGGATCGCCAAAATACTCGACTCCGTCGACCAAGCTATAGAACGGACGGATGCAGTAATTGGCGCATCCGAAGGCCTGCGGGATGCTCTGCTACACCACCTACTGAGCGGTGAAAGGTCACCGAGAACTTCTTTCCGATCGTCCGGTGCCCCCACCGATCTCCCCGACGGTTGGCGTATGGTCCGACTCGGTGATGTTAGTTTTATCCGAAAAACGCAAATAACTCCCAAGCATACTGACAACCTCCCTTATATCGGATTAGAACATATAGCATCCCGAGGTCCACTTCTAGGCCACGGAAGAGCAGGCGATACCCGGAGCGCGAAGGTCGTATTTCAGTCGGGCGATACTCTCTTCGGTAAGCTCCGTCCGAATCTGCGGAAGACAGTCCGGGTGATGTTCGGGGGCGTGTGTTCCACAGACATAATCGCAATGTTCCCGTCGAATCAAGCGACCGCAGGATACCTTTCGGCCTTAATGCGCAGCGATTCCGTACAACGCAGAGCGATTCGTACCGCCACCGGCACCCGAATGCCACGCACTTCCTGGCCCGCCCTAAGCGGATTACCAGTACCCCTGCCACCCCTCGAGGAACAACAACGGATCGCCAAAATACTCGACTCCGTCGACCAAGCTATAGAACGAACCCGTGCAGAACGGGCGGCTCTGGTCGAGTTGAAGGAATCGTTGGCTGCCGTGTTGTTGTCAGGCCGGCTACGAGTCGGAGTCGGTGGATGACCACAACGAAAGCTGATGAGTTCACCCTGGCGGAAGAACCGGCTCGGGTCCTCCTAGAGAAGCTCGGCTGGTCCTTCGTGCCGTCCGGTGTCCTGGCCGGAGAACGAGGATTTGAACGGGAGGTGATCCTTAGGGGACGCCTCCGGAAGGCACTGCTTCGACTGAACGAGTGGATGACTGCGGAGCAGGCGGATCGGGTGATCTTCGATCTAGAGCACCTTGATGGACTCGGGATGGCCCGGAACCAGCTGGTACACGAGTACCTGACCTACGGAAAGCCACTTGCCGTCGACAGCCCCACTAGCCGGATGACCCGCAACGTGCGGTTCTTCGACTTCGATCATCCCGACACCGGCCTGAACGACTTGGTGGTAACCACCCAGTTCCGGGTCGCAGGTAGTGGCAAGACCATCATCCCCGATCTGGTCCTGTTCGTTAACGGCATCCCCCTAGTGGTTATGGAGGCCAAGGCTCCCTCACTGCTCGGATGGAAGACCGAGGCAGTCAACCAACTCCTCCGCTACCAGAAATATCACCCGGAACTATTCCACTACAACCTGTTGAACGTGGCGCATTGCGGGGCGGATGCGGCGTTCGGCGCAATAAACGCGCCCGAAGAGTACTACGTCGGTTGGAAGTCACTAGCCCCTTACACCGAGGCGGAGGTCGAGCGTAGGTTCGAAGCAAATCCCACGGCGCAGACCCGCCTGATCGTCGGCTTACTCACGCCGGCCACCGTGCTTGACATCCTGCGTGACTACGTCGTCTACGAACCGGAACAGGGTCGGATCATCAAGAAACTTCCTCGCTACCAGCAGTACCGGGCCGTCACCTCAGCTATCGAGCGCATCCGGTCAGGCAGCGAGCCGACTGATCGGGGAGGGGTGGTGTGGCATACGCAAGGGTCGGGGAAGTCACTCACCATGCTCTGGCTGGCTACCAAGCTACGGCGGGAGGCTGTTCTCAGCAACCCGACCATCGTGGTGGTCACCGACCGTATCCAACTGGACTCCCAAATCACCAACACGTTCAGTCGGTGCGGGTTTCAAGCACCCGAGCAGGCTCGCGACGGCCGCCACCTCCGAAGGATGCTCACCGCCGGGCAAGGACGCACCGTGATGACCACCATCTTCAAGTTCGACGAAGCTATGGCCACCCCCGAGGGCGAATCGGAACCTCTCGACTCGTCGGAAAACGTAGTCGTGATGGTTGATGAAGCCCACCGCACCCAGTACGGACTCCTGGGGGGGCGCATGTCCCAAGCCCTCCCGAAGGCCACACTCATCGGGTTTACCGGAACGCCGATCGAAAAGGACTACAAGCGCAGCACGATCGGGCGGTTCGGACCGCTGATCGACTCCTACACGATTCCCCAATCGGTAGCGGACGGCGTGACTGTCCCTATCCATTACCAGGCTCGGATGCCTGAGTTGGCGATTGAGGGTCCCGCCACGCTGGACAAACTGTTCGACACCATGTTCGAGAACCAACCGGACGATGTACAGCAGGAGATCAGAAGGCGGTACGCCAACAAGGAAACCGTGTCCGAAGCGGAACGACGTATCGAGATGATCGCCCTCAATATTGCGGACCACTTCAAGGCCCATGTCCGGCCGAATGGTTTCAAGGCTCAGGTAGTGGCGCCAAGCAGGTTGGCGGCCATCAGATACGCCGGCTGCCTTAACGACTTCGGAGTGAGTACGTATCCGATCATCACCACCGATGCCAAGGACGGCCCGGAGTTCGGTCCGGCCCGTGAACTGAACCAAGACCAGATCATCTCCGCCTTCCGAGACCCGGAGGGTGAGCCGCAAATCCTGGTAGTGGTGGACATGTTGCTAACCGGATTCGACGCTCCGGTAGAACAGGTTCTCTACCTGGACCGCAACCTCCGAGACCATGGCCTGCTTCAAGCCATCGCCCGGGTCAACCGGCGTTTCTCGCATAAACGTAACGGCACCACCACCGAGAAGACCCACGGCTTGGTGGTGGACTACCACGGGGTGTCAGCCAACCTGGAAGAGGCGCTCCGTACCTTCGACACCGCCGACGTTCAGGAGGCCATGCGAGAGTTGGCCGAGGATCCCGGCCCTCTGGTTGAGGCGGCAGCCGGAAAAGCAGAAGCACACTTCGACGACCTCGACCTTGACGATCTATGGTCATGTGTCCTGATCTTCGCTCCGGATGCCCACACCGAAGACAACCTCAACGCCGACCTGTACGCGGCCTTCGATACCGACTACCGGGCCTTCTCGCGCATCATGGATCAGTACCTACCGGACCCTAAAGCCCTCGCCTTCGTTGACCGGCTGGCCAGGCTGACCCGGATACGAGCTTGCGTTCGTGCCCAATACCTGCGGGAAAACGCAAGCGTCGACTGGACCGGTATCGGAGCGAAAGTCAAACACCTAGTGGACCAGCGGATAGGCGCAACCGAGGTTAGAGACCTTATGGCGCCTCTCTCTATCCTCGATGAGAACTTCCGGTACAAGATTGCCCATATACCGGACGATAAAGCACGGGCCAGCGTGATGGAGAAGGCTGTCAGGGCCCGGATCAAAGCGCGGAAGAGCGGAAACCCGGCTTTCTACCAGAAGCTATCGCAGCATCTGGACCGCATCATCGAAGAACTCCGCAACCGGTTGATCGATGCGGCCGAAGCCTGTCGACGAATGGCTGACCTTATTCACCAGGAAAGTACCGAGGGGGATGTGGCTGCACGGCTTGGGCTCAGCGATATCTCCTTCGCCGTTTACGGACTACTCGATCAGGCCGACGAGGAGGCCAAGGATCTGTCCCGCAACATTGAGGACGTCATTGAGGAGGGAGTCCAGGTTGTCGATTGGCAAACCAACCCGGAAACCAAACGGATCATGCGGCGCGACATCAAACGCCTCCTACGGGGGACCCGCCACTACACGAATACTCAGATAGAGGAGAAAGCCACCCAGATGCTGCGCCTGGCCGAAGCGCGACAAGTCAGTACATATCGGCCATTAAGTGGCTCATCAGGGCCTCCGGCGGAGAACTCGTAACGGGTTACTTGCGCAACGGATTTGCGCGGCGACCGGCAGGCGGCCGTTATCTCCTACGACCATGAATTGGAGACTTCGCGGGAACCCTGACAGTCGATAACACTAGCTAGATAAGGGTTAGGACTCGCGCGGTCATCACTATTTCGGGTCAATCGTGGACCCTGCTATCCTAACGAACTGTTAGACAAGAAATTACAATGGAATATCCGTTTAAATGTACACTAGTTAATAGTATCTCACCAATACCAACACCAAACGCAACAAACGACCGCATTCTTGACGAAGGCCGACTGATCACAGATAGTGGCATTAGCATTTCCACGTACTTTGTGAACCTAGAGTCAGCGCCTGAGTTCCGTTGGCCACATGAACTACCTCTCCTTGTAAGAGGCTCTCCAAGCCGATATGCGATAACGAACGGTGCCACCGTGCACCTAAGCAAGCCTGAGAACTTCCGCGAGCACGGTGAGACCTTGATCAGCGATCCCAATGAGGGCATCACTAACCGAGAGATCGTTCAAGTTGACGGTGCGTTCGATTTGGACAGAGCCGCCGAGATAGACGACGAAATGCGCCGTGGTGGTTCAATGCTTCAAGTGGAGCAGCAGATAGCAACAAGTCACGTAAGAAGCTCTACCAAGACGACGCACACCTACGGGAAGAACTGCTGGATTTGGTGTACATCCATCCCTCCACGGACCGACACGGAGCGTGACTCATGGATGCAGTCATTGGGTGACGATTATGACTGTATAAACATTATTCGCAATCCCAGGACATTCGCGCGCGCCCTTGCCGCCGCAGTCGCGGAGCAACTAGGAGCGAGGGGATCGCCCATAGTGTGGAATCATCCGTACAGAAAGGCTACGACTGAGCACGACAGCCAGTATGTATTTCATGGGCCTGTTGCCTATGTGGACAACCCGCACGACTATGTCGCCCAAGGAGCGAACGATTTCCAGCGCACATTGCGAGCAGCATTCTTCAAACACTCAGACTACGCATCACAGCGTGAGTATCGTTTTGTGGTCTGGGCAGATACTAAACCCGATGAACTCGTCGTAGATCTACTGGCGACCCCCGAGATTCTGGCTCAAGTAGAACCTGACAGCATTGATGCACACAGCAGGCAGGAGGCACCGAGCGACACTCATGATGCCCGCTCTGCCAGTGCCGCTCCAAATGCCCCCGTTGGCATAGATAAGGCAAAACGACTTAGCATTCCTGTGGACTTTGCCGAAGACCCATCGCCTGTAGCGATGCCGATGCGCGTTGTTTTCACCGAGACGGAGACAACGGATACTTCACGCAAAGTTCAGATGGTCCATCATGATCATGTGCCAGCTGGCAAGATTGTGGAGGCCATAAGCAAGGTGCACACCGTCACGGTGCACACCTCCCGCTATCCATTGAAGGGAAATCACAACTTCGCAGCTGAGTTGAGCATTGTGCCGAGCGCCCGCAATGCTCGTGCTCATGCCTTGCATTACCTCTTCCACAGCCTGGCAAACGAGAATGACCTCTCGAAGGGTCTAGCTGCGGCGTTATTTCACGCTGAACGAGTGGCGAGCAGGTTGCTGCTTGGTTTTGTCGACCCTATCTATCGGATTAGCTGGAGCGAGAGTGAAGTCATACTTGATATCAAAACGCCAGTTGATAGCAACACGACCGTATCGATCGCAATCGGGCCGCAGGGCTCAGTTCAATACAAGATCACCAGTGGTCAGGGGTATGACCATGTGATGTGCGAGGATGTGGCTGTGGCCTCAGAGGTACTCGTGAAGGACTTGCAGGAGCTTGGCCTGTACACCTGTGAGGCGGCAGTCAAGGCGGGGCATATACCCATGCTTCCACCCATTGTGATTCCGGGCGATGAACGCCCGGATGTACAGACCGTACACACTGATCAGATTCATCGACGAACCGTCTGTGAGATATCAGATGTTGATGAAGCCGAGATCGACACAGCCAATTCCGAAATAGAACCACGCCCCGACGATGCCCGGATTACCAAACTCGTTGTTGACGGCGGCCCCGGCGCAATATTCAAAATGCACGGCATTCGCGATGGGCTCTCTGGAAACGGCAGGAGGCGCGTGCGACAGGACCGGTTGTCCATTCATGTCGAGACCATGAATCCGGACGCGACTGTGGAAATCGATCCGCCCGACAGCGATCCCAACCGAGAAGGCCATGTTGTAGCAGCGCCCGAAGGCGAAGACACGGTGATCACCATTACCGCTACCTCACCAGATGGAACAGCCCGGTCGAAGATTGAGTGGATCGCAGAGAGATCAGACGAGAACGAGCAAGATACTGTCCAACCAACGAGCAATCACGAATCGGCGAGTTGACTCACCCCCGCATGCCACGACTCTCTGACCAGCACAATCGCTCCGATCTGTTACCTGAATAGCTCCGCATAGGGGCTCATCGGATTCCAGTGGCTCTTCGGGAATGGGTGAACCGTACCGGTTTGCCGGTGATGCTCCTATGTTTGTCAAGTCGGTGGTAGGGCCGGGTGGTGGGTGTTGAGCCAGTGTTGGTATCGGGTGGTGGGGTGGTGGTTGTGGTCCCGGCCGTGTTCGAGTGCTGAGATACGGGCTGGGTGGGTTCGGAGGGCTTGGGCGGCCTGGGTGAGGGTGATGCCGGCTTGTTGCCGTCGGCTGCGTAGCTTGTTGCAGTTCGGGGTTGGGGGCGGGTTGGTTAGTAGGTGGTAGATCTCGCGGGTGATGTGCCGTTTCAGGCAGCGGATTATCTCCTTTCGGTTCTTGCCCTCTGCTTGTCGTCTGGTGACGTATTGAATCACCCCGGGTTTTCCGGAGACTCTATTAGTTGGGAGATAATGGAGTATGGGAAGACCAACAATGTATTCACCGGAGGTTCGGGAGCGGGCTGTTCGGATGGTGTCGGAGCATCGGGTGGATTACCCGTCTGAGTGGGCGGCGATTTGTTCGATAGCGGAGAAGTTCGGGTGTTCGTCCGAGACGTTGCGTAAGTGGGTTCGGCGGGCTGAGACGGATCAGGGTGTCCGGGCCGGGTTGACTTCGGAGCAGATGGCCGAGCTGAAGCAACTCCGGCGGGAGTGCCGTGAACTTCGGCGGGCGAATGAGATTTTGCGGAAGGCGTCTGCGTATTTCGCCCTGGCGGAGCTCGACCGCCGACCGAGACGATGACCGCTTTCGTGGACGAGAACCGCCAGGAGTTCGGGGTCGAGCCGATCTGCGCCGAGGTGCCGATCGCCCCGTCTACTTATTACGAGCACAAACGGCGGGTGCGGGAACCGCAGCGTTGCTCGGCCCGGTCCCGGCGAGACGCTGAGCTGCGGCCGCTGATTCGCCGTGTTTGGGAGTCGAATTTCGGGGTGTACGGCGCCCGCAAGGTATGGCGTCAGCTGCATCGTGAAGGCACCAAGGCGGCCCGCTGCACGGTGGAGCGTCTGATGCGCCTCGAAGGGTTGAAAGGCGTGGTCAGAGGCGAAACCAAGCGCACCACGATACCCGACGAGGACGCAAACCGTCCCGCCGATCTGGTGGACCGGGACTTCGAAACGGAAGGCCCGAACCGTCTGTGGGTCGCGGATATCACCTACGTTCCGACCCGGGCGGGGTTCGTCTACGCGGCGTTCGTGATCGACGTCTACTCCCGGTTCATCGCCGGCTGGCGGGTATCAGACTCGCTGCGCACCGATCTGGCCCTCGACGCCCTCGAGCAGGCACTCTGGGCCCGTAGGCCGGACACAGCTGAGACGGGACACAGGCTGGTGCATCACTCCGACGCCGGCGCCCAGTACCTGTCCATCCGCTACACAAACCGTTTAACGGAAACCGGGATCCGACCTTCGGTCGGATCCGTAGGCGACTCGTACGACAACGCCCTAGCCGAATCCGTGATCGGCCTATACAAAACCGAACTCATCCACAAACGGGCCCCATGGCGTAACCGTGACCAGGTCGAGTACGCCACCCTCGAATACGTGGACTGGTTCAACCACCGAAGACTGCTCGAACCGATCGGGGACATACCACCAACAGAAAAGGAGACCGACTACTATCGTGACCACACACCAGCCCAGGTAGCTGGACTCAAGTAAAACACTCTCCGGCAAACCCGGTACGGTTCATATTCTTTGGTGGCCGCGTCGGTGCGTATCCGGGTGGTAGCGCATCGGCCACAGCGCGTTGTTGGCTTGGCGGTTGCCTCCCCGGTTGAGGCGATGCCGAACTGTCTGGCCGGATGACGCCTGGACGGGGCTGGTACCGCACAGCGCAGTGAAGGAGCGCTCCGGTTTCATCCGTCCGGGGTTGTCGCCGGCGGCGACCAGCAGCACCGAGGCTGTGTCCGGGCCGACACCTTTGGCGCCCGGCAGCGCCGGGTTTGCCTCGGCGCAGAGGCGACGGATCTCGTCGTCGAGTTCGCCGATCTCCGTATCGAGGGCCTGGTATCGGCGGGCCGGGTGACGTAGAGCCGTCTTCGCGTAGGCGGTTGTGGTTTGTGCACGGCCGGGACGCCAGCGGGCGCAGACCCCGACCCGGGCCTTGGGTTTGAGGCCTTTGAGCCGGTGTTTTACCTGCTCGGGGGCGGTGACGGTCACAGAATGGATCTGGTTGGCGGCCTGGGTGCGGGCCTTGGTAGCCGAGCGGCGAGCCACCAGGCAGCATACGCAGGCACCCGAACCGGCCCCACACCGGATTTGGGAACTGCGGTAGCTTGACCCGAGGCAGCTGCCCGAGCCGCCGCCTCGGCGTCGACGCTGTCGGATTTGCCGCCTCTCCGGCGGCGTAGTTGCCGGTTAGGCCGGTTTACCTCCACCACCTCGACACCCGCCCCAGACAAATAGCGGGCCAGCCCGGCGCCGTAACTACCCGTGCCTTCCACCCCGACCCGAACCAGCCGTCCCTTGGCTTGCATCCAGGCGACCATCCGCCGATATCCCGGTTCGTCCGCGGTGAAAGACTCAGACCCGACCACCCGGCCGACACCGTCTACCACCGCCCCGACATGGAAATCCCGATGGGTGTCAACCCCACCGAAAACATCAACCCGATCCACCGACACGAACCACCTCCCCGGCGACTACCGTTACAACCATGGGTCACCGACCGAAAAGCGGCGGACAGTACACTCACGGTGCGGACCTTCCACAAGGCTCCTAATGGGGGTCCACCACTTCTTCTGGTTCAGGGTGTGGTGGTTGAGCTGGCTGGCCGGTGAGTACTCCAGGCTCCTGGAACGTTGATTCCTGTTGATAGAGCGTGCCCCGGACCGGTCGCGAGGGCCGCTTGTAGCGCTCATGGGGTGGCGTGCCGCAGAGCACTGATCCATTAGGTCGCCGCCAGGCGTTTCCTCTACAGCTCAGCTGAGAGCAGATCCGTCTAGATGGAGGCGAAGGAAGGTTCTTTGTGGGAGGTGTGTGGGCTGAGGCACATCACGATGTGTATGTGATGGACGACGACGGAGCCCGCCTGGGTTTCGCTCGTTTCCCGGAAGGGATCAAGGGGATTGACGGCTTGCATGAGATGGTCGCCAAACACGCATCGGAGCCGGCCGAGGTGGTGGTAGGCATCGAGTGTGACCGTGGCCTGTGGGTTGGTGCCCTCATCGGAGCGGGCTATCAGGTGTATGCGATCAATCCCAAGGCGGTGTCCCGGTTGGCGGGACCGTCACAGCCTGGGCGGAGCCAAATCAGACCGCGGTGACGCCAAGGTGTTAGCCGATCTGGTACGAACCGACCGTCACAACCACCGTCCCGTCGCCGGTGACAGCCCCGAATCAGAAGGTATCAAGATCATGTCCAGAGCGCATCAGAACCTGATCTGGGCTCGGGTGCGTCACACCAACCAGATGCGCAACGCGCTGCGCGAGTACTATCCCGCAGCGCTGGAAACGTTTGGGGACCTGGCCCATCGCGACGCTCTGGCCATACTCGGTCGGGCACCCACCCCCACCCGGGGCGCCCGCCTGACACTGCCCCAGATCCGAGCAGCGCTCCAGAGAGCCGGACGGAAACGCAACCTCGACAAGGTTGCCCGCCGCATCCAGAAAGGCCTCAGAGGTGCCCACCTCACAGCACCCGGGCCGGTCGCGGACGCCTTCGGGACAACAGTTGCATCGCTGGTCAACATCATTGTCGAAACCAACCGCCGGATCGCCGACCTCGAAGAAACCCTCGAGGCCCGTTTTGGAGAACACCCGGACGCCGTCATCTACCACTCCCAGCCCCGACTCGGTACCGTGCTCGGCGCCCGGGCGCTCGGTGAGTGTTCGAGGTTCGACCCCGAACGCTGTTGACGATCGTTGAAACTCCCCACTCTCGATCACTGAAATTCCCCATCTTGTGACGGCAAATACCAGACGTTGAGTGGGGTCCTCTCCAAGCTGCTGACTGCTAGGTCTGGCAGCGAGGAGAGGGAGCCCACCGCTGATGTTGGCACAGGAGGAATACGTGGAAGTACACGCGTTGAAGCGGAGGGGATGGTCGATTTCGGCTATTGCCCGCCATGTGGGAAGAGACCGAAAGACAGTACGAGCGCACCTTTCTGGGGAACGGGTGCCGGGGCAGCGGGCAGCAGCGGAGCCGGACCCGTTCGATGTGGTCGAGGCTTATGTTCGTCAGCGGCTGGCCGAGGATCCCCACCTTTGGGCGACGGCGCTGTTCGACGAAGCCAAGGCCCTGGGCTATGGGCAGAGCTATGTGACGTTCGTCCGCAAGATCCGAAACCGGCAATTGAGACCGTCTTGTGGGGCGTGTTCGGGAACACGGGGCCAGGCCGTGGCGGTGATCGACCATCCCGCGGGCGAGGAATGCCAGTGGGACTGGTTGGAGTTGCGGGACCCACCGTGGGGATCTCGGGTGTCCGTGCTGGTGGGTGTCCTGTCGCATTCGGGCAGGTTCCGGGCGTGGGTGAGCCCATCCCAGGACCAGGCTCATCTGGTGGAAGGCATCGACGAGGTGCTACGCCGCCTCGGCGGGACGGCCCGGAGGTGGCGGGTGGATCGGATGGCCACAGTGGTGGTGCCGGGCACGGATCGGATACAGGCCTCGTTCGTGGGAGTCGCCAAGCACTACGGTGTCGGGGTTGATCCGTGTCCGCCCCGGCGGCCGAACCGCAAAGGCGTAGTGGAGAAGGCGATCCATTACATAGCTCAGCGGTGGTGGCGCACGGCTGCGGTGGCAACGGTGTCCGAAGCGCAGAACAGCCTTGATGAGTTCTGCGAAAGGGTTGGGGATGCCCGCCGGCGGGCCGGGAGCACTGTTGGGGAGCTAGCCGATACGGAACCGCTGCTGGACCTGCCCCCGGTGCCGTATCCGGCGGAGGGAACCATGGTCCGCAAAGTGGCCGCCAACGGGCTGGTCGCGGTGTGGGGCAACCGGTATTCGGTGCCGCCTTCTGTGATCGGAACAGAAGTCACGCTTCGTTGGCGGCTGGGTGAACCAACCTTCGATGTGACCTCGGGTTCCGGGCGGCTGGTCGCCACACACCGCAAGGTCCCCCGAGGTCAAGGACGGGTGGTTCGCCTCCCCGAACATACCGCAGCCCTCGAGAAGGTCGTGCTCGGCGCGTTCACCACAGCCCGGCCCTGCAAACCCAAACCGAACCGGCCACCATCGGCAGCAGCCAGAGCGATCGCCGCCGACCTCGCCGCCGGAGTGGAACACGACGAGCCGGTCATCGACCTCGCCGTCTACCAACGTCACATCGACCAACAACACCGGGGTCGGCGATGAGCCGAGACAGCATCTACCAGCAGTTGCGGAGCCATCTCGCCTACCTCAAGCTGGCAGCCGCTGCCGAGGCGCTACCAGGCCACCTCGAAGCAGCCCGCCAGAGCCGGCTTGGACACACCGAGTTCCTAGAGGGTCTACTTCGGGTCGAGGTCGAAGCCACCGAGCAGCGCAGGTGGAACAGCCGGATGCGGTTCGCGAACTTCCCCACCCCCTGGCAACTCGACGACTTCGACTTCTCCGCCCAGCCCAGCATCGACCAAACCCTTGTCAGAGAGCTAGTCGCAGGCGCCTACCTCGCCGACGCGACCAACGTGCTGCTCATAGGCCCGCCCGGTGTCGGCAAAACCATGCTCGCGACCATCCTGGGTCGCGCCGCGGTCGACAGTGGGCACAGGGTCTACTACACCACCGCAGCCGACCTAGCAGCCCGATGCCGCAAAGCAGCCCTCGAAGGACGATGGGCCCCAACCATGCGGTTCTTCTCCGGACCCGCAGTCCTCATAATCGACGAATTGGGCTATCTGCCCATGCCATCCGAAGACGCAGCCTCCCTGTTCCAGGTCATCTCCCGCAGATACCAGAAAGGCTCCGTAATCCTGACCACCAACCGCAACGTCGCCTCCTGGGGAGACATCTTCTCCGACACCACAATCGCCGCAGCCATGCTCGACCGACTACTCCACCGAAGCGTCGTGTTCACCATCACAGGAGACAGCTACCGGCTACGCGCCTACCAAGCCCAAGCCAGAAAACACCGACCGAAAGGAGCCGCCAGCTAGACTCACCAACACACCCAGGGTGGGGAATTTCGATGATCAACCCTGGGGAATTTCAGTGATCGCCATCAACGCTACACCAGCGTCAAGTCCCCCAGAAACTACGCCGGCACGTCGCCCGTCACCATCGCATCAGGCCGCAAACACGCCGTCGTTGCCCGCCACGTCCGCAACCGGCGACTCCCCAACGCTCTCGACCAATAGGTGGTTCTGTTCCCTCAACAACAGTCCAGGAGCACGAGCCTTCTACGACCAACGAAAAGCAGCAGGCGACGTCCACCACCAAGCCCTACGAGCCCTCGCCAACCGACTCGTCGGCATCCTCCACGGCTGCCTCAAACACCGAACCCCCTACAACGAACACACCGCCTGGGCACACCGAACCACCATCGACCAAGCCGCAGCTTGACATTTACGCTCCTGGGGTGTCTATCAACACACATCCGCTCCGAAGCCGAACCCCACCCCGGGACCGGGGGAAAGGCCGACAGATCTCCGAAAAGGCAACACACATGCCAGAGTGTTTTAGAGCCAGACCCACCCCCGGTCACAGGGGACCACCCCGCATAACCGCAGCAGCCCCCAAAAACAGGGCACTACCCAGTATGAGTGAGTGTCTTACTGCTCTTCGCGTATGAGGGGGGTAGCCGGTTACAACTCCTCATCGAAAGACAGAGCACCCAGTGCTTGGGACCACCTATCCCAAGACCGAACCACCGGTGCGATACGCTGCAAACTAAAATGCGGAACGTGGATAGCATGCATCTTCGACGAACAACACGGCAGCAGTCCATACGCTTCTGGACATCCTGACCCGCAAGAACTGTACCTACCCACAATGATTTGGATCGACCCGACACAGGCGAGATACTCACGGACGACAACAACCACCCAGTGGAGTTCGATGTAGGTGTCCTGTTACGCGGCGAAGACATCCCGTTCCTAGATTTCGAAAAACTACCGGAGGACACCAATGGCCCGTGAACGCCGAGCACGAGACCACAAACCAAGAAGAATGGAGTACCGCGGAGGATACACCACCGACAAAAAAGCAGACACCTCACGGCTGAACTTCCCAAGCCGACCAGCTGTTGACCCACCCCCCAGACGCCCCAAGAACAAGTCCAAAGCCAAGTAACCACGCTGCAACCCAACCGGCGCGCCGCTGATCCAAGTGAATTGACTCCACAAAACGCGGTCATCATCAGAGTTTCCAGAGAACCCGGGGGATTCCGGGGACGCAATCCGGCTGGTGGAGCGGGACGGGTGGTACTTGGCGCGTACCCGTGGGAGTCACCGGCACTTTCACCATCCACACAAGCCGGGCACGGTTACGATAGCCGGGAGGCCTAGCAAGGACCTCTCGCCGGGGATGCGGGCCAGCATCACCAAACAGGCCGGGCTCAAGAAAGGTACCTTATGACAAGCTATGTCGCGGTCATCGAAAGGACGGACAACGGCTTCGGCGCCTACGTACCTGACCTGCCTGGATGCGTTGCGGCAGGCGACACTCTCGAGGAGACGGAGGCACTGATCCGTGAAGCTGTCGGCTATCACATCAAGATACTACGTGAGAATGGAGACCCCGTCCCCCCAGCCCCCAAGCCAACACTCATCTCGTATCGGCCTAGCAGATGAGGTTGACCCCATTAGGAGGGTGCTGAGAATCCCCTTAATGGCCCGAAGTCCGATGGCGAACTCCCTGGTCAGTGGACGCAGGGCCAACCAAAAGCCCAATTCACACGATCAAACTCATCAACTGGAGAATCCAATGCAAGAATTGGAAGAATCCGCGGTTATCTAATCCAGGTCTCCCAAACGTTCGGCCTGTTCATCTTCAAGATCGGCCTGATGTAAGTACAACTTGGCCAGTTGGCGCAATACTCGGCCGCTACTTGGATACTCAGCATCAACCTTTGTCGCCCAAGCCGAGTACTGCCTAGCGAGATCGCGCTCCTGTCGGCCACCCTCAAGCGGATCTCGAACGACCACACCTCTCCTGTTGAAGGCACCCGTGACCATGCCTTTGCCCATCTGCTCGGTACCCGCCTTCTCCAAAAGCCGACGTACTTCCTCCGTTGGCCACACATCGTCGATCCCTACCGGGCTCCGAGCTAGGAGTTCACCGAGGTACTGGTCTCCAAGTTCTGCTATCTCCCGCTCGCTGAACAAACGGCGGGACTTAACCACCCAATCTTGTAACTTCTCATAGTTGATGCGACTGGTACCTACTTCCCGACCCGGGAGAAACTTCCCCTGATGCACAACGGCCCAAGCCACATTCTGAGACACAGTAGCAATCTCTTCCCCCACATTCGAGTTGGAGTTGATGAAACAAACGAGATCAACAAATAAACACGGGTCGGCTTCGAGCCCCTGGTAGACGGCTCTCGGGGAGTATCCGGCTCTCGTAAGTGATTTAAACAGGGCCAGCTCGGCAGCAATAAGGACTGTCGAATCAGGCTTCTCCCTCGTGAGATAGTCCAGCAGCTTTCCAACATGGAATATATGCGTTGTGCTCAGCACCTGCTTGGATCTTTTCTCGATCAGTCTGATGAGAATATCTTCGACCTGTTCGGTCGATACCGAAGGATTATCACCCATCTTTAGTCCGTATGTAACCGTTCGTACAGCAAGCCAGGGTCGGTTGTAGTCGAGCAGATACGAAATATAAGTGGAAATGTCACCGGATGAAACGCTGAAATCGTTGACCGAGCCCCAATACATCTCACGAACTGCTCGCTCCTGACGATCTACGAGTTTCCAGACATCAGAGCCCGGACTGAGAGAACGGAAGAACAACGCACGTACTTCATCCTGTAGACACTCGACGCTACCGACCATCTTCTTTATCCAAGGTGTGCCCTTATTATCGGCTTGGTGCCGTATCCAGCTCATTGCGAGTTCAGGGTTACAGTTTGAAGTGTTCAACAGTTGTAGGAGAGCGAATAACTCCGAATCTTTAAGGACATCAGCCGCCGTGATACCCACTAGCCCAGTGTTCTCAGCACGCTCAGTCAGATCGAGGAGTGCGCTCAGCGATCCCGAATCGTATAGCGAACGGATAGCTTCTTGTCGCGCGTCCTTACAAGCCGGGTCCCAACCGAACAGGCGCACCTTCTCCGCTGTCTCGACGCTCGGTTGAATACCCGCGTCGTCTGGTCTCAGTCTGATAAGAAGATCGTCCAAGGCCTGGACAAAGCCGTCAACCATCCACTTCTGTAGGATGTCCCGATCCGAGTACTCCGACAAGCGGTCTAGGGCTTCCCACAGGACGCGGCGGTCATTCTCGCTCAGGTCTCCTGTATCAACCTTCTGAAGCAGATCGATGACCATCTTCTGTACCTCGGGGTATAGATGGGGTAACTCATCGATCCATGTCACCAGCCTGTGTGGATCGTGTTTGACAACTGCTAGGGCTCGCCGAGCGATTTCCCATACCGCTTGCAGAAACTCATCCGTAGTTACTTGGGATAGATCCGGTACCCAATCCCTAAAGCGCGGCTTAGCGGCACTCAAGCTCACCGAATCCCGAGACAGGAGAGCAAACGACAAGTCCTGCCCAACTGATTCGTGACGCTGCAAGAGACCGCCCAAAACCCTCAGGCGACGGTCAAGGGGTACACCAGTTTGTGGGCGCCACGGGAGCAGCACGTTCGCGGCAATGTCGATGGGACGATTGGCGAGACGGCCTCCTGGGTCGATCTCGACCAAACGCACCAATACTTCGAGCGCTTCGGGTAGGTAATCCGACGACCAGGATACGGTTTCCAATGCCCACAGAAGGCCAGTATGGGCAGAGGCCTCGTTCCAAGGCGTCCCCCTTTCAAGGGTATCCGTGAACATCTTACGAAGCACCGGTGTTTCTCCCGCCGTGTCCCTCTGAACAGCCTTTAGGAACACGTCGGGCGCTGCTTCAGCCAGCAGGGGAAGAACATCCGAAAGCTGCTGCCATAGCTTGCCCGTGTTATCTTCTCCGGCCTGACCCAACAGATCCCGGACCAGAGATTCGGCGTGATCGGGCCCGGTCCGGCCTCCGACGGGTTGCGGTATATCCAAAGCCGCCAACATCGCTACGCCCTGAGCCAGACCCAATCGCAGGTCGAACGACCACCGCTGCTCGTCTCCTCGGACGGATGCCATGAAGCGACCTTGTGTATCCAAATCGAGATACGAATCACGAGTTCCCAACACTTGGAGCACCGCGTTGCGCCAACGCTCCAAGTCGTCTCGGATGACACGGTGGCTCAGCAGGGTCCACGCATCTTCAGGATTGCACAGCCGCCAAAAACCGCCTGACCGGCGGAACGGAGGATCCGCAGTGTGCTCCCATTTGCGTAGCAGACGCTCGACCAACTTGTAGTCGCTATTTACAATCTCGGAGACCATCTTCCGATCAGTATCTCGGTTGTCGGACCACGCACCCACAAGCACCGGCACACCCAGCATGTCGCCGTCAGAACCCTGCGCCCATCCGGGACGCGCCGTACGCGGATCCAGAGATAGACCACGCCAAAGGGAGGTCAGGCTCCGCCGGGCTCGCACTGCGTAACGGTCCGCCCTGTCCTGGTCGATACCGACGTCCTCAAAGGCTGCTCGGGCTTCGGAACGCTCGATCCGGGGGAGGTCGATGGCCTGTCCCCGGTCTTCAACCCCCATCGGAACCGCCACATGGTGCCCGGCACTTAAGGCGGCGCGCACGTCGGCGCCATCGAAGGTCGGTATTAGAACCGAGCGCCCGTGCGTCGACACGCTGTGGTCCCATGCCGTCGCGGAAGTCACAACGAACGACCTGCCCAGTTGGTCGGTGTCTTCCGATGTGTCGAGAGCCACGGCCACGAAGGCCGTGGCTTCGCCCCGCGATCCGGCCCGTATCCCCGTAACGGAGGGGTTTCCGTCCAGTTCGGCCTGGAGCTGTCTTGCCTCATCGCTTCTACCCGCAATCAGCAGGGCTTCGGGTATAGGTGGATCGGTGGCAGCCGACCAACGAGACCACCAACCTGCAAGCGTCTCCACATCACCCGGACGCAGACCGAGAAGTTCCGAGAACCAGACGTGAACCCCATACCGTGACTCCAACCACCCCGCGAGATCGTCTGCGTCCAACACCCTCACGTTCCACCATGTGCCATCGGCTCGTTTGGCCTGCTCCCACGTACCCTTCTCCGGCCATCGACGAGGCGTAAGGAACACAAATGTTGTTTCGGTCGGGTCCACTCCTTTCGGATCCTCGGTGCGCTTCCGGTAATTCGCATGAGCTTGCCTTTTGGGATCCCGCGAAGTGCTCATCTCCCAGCAAGACAACCCAACAGGTACGTAGGCCGTGCCCGAACCACCATCCACTCGTCCATCCCAACCGGAGAAATCCACACCTCGTCCGGCGCGGATCGACAGATCGGTAACGCCGGGGGTGTCAGCCAGCAGCCTCCGGACAAGTTTCGGAAGTTCGGTCCTAGCTCTGTGGGCACCAGCCCATCTCTCGATATCCTCCGCGTCGGCGAGCCCGGGCCTAGAGCGTGGCACGCTAAGAGCCGGGGAGCGCGCCCGGATCCGGTCGCCGTTCGCTTCGATCACTTCCGCCTCGTACGGACCGGCGCCGCTGTCCATGACGCCGATAGTGGCCCCCACACTGACCTCAACCTCGTCCAGATCAGACACTGCGAGGCTTCCTTCCACAACACCATCCCGTGTTGCATGATCGAAGTTGACGATCAACGGACCCAACATGACACCATCCTACGTTCTATCCGTCGCAAAGTCGGACGACTCGCGCGGTTCGAACAGACCGAGTAATACCTCAAACGGTCCTCGGAGACAATGACGCACCGCCCGCCGTTCACTACGACTCAGCGACCTGTACCCGTCGGCAGTCTTGGAATCACAGCCGGGAAGCGGGATGTCGAAATGATTTTCGGAGTACGGAAGCGGCTCCCCGTCCCTGACGAGGGTAGTGGGCCACAACTCGAACCCTGCCGCCTCGACCGCAGACACAATGGTCGTTCCGAATAGTGGCCATCAAGCACCCGGACCGTCAATCAGATCATCGACGGTCATCGTCCCTCGAGCCGCGTATACGGATAGAGTGAGCGAGCCAGCCCCACTTCTCCCCAACTCTGCCAACACGGCTCCATAGGCGCGATAGTTGCCGATGCTGTTGCTGATGATTTGATCGATGGCGCTCAGCCCGGACCCGAAATGAACCACGAGCATCGTGGACGGCGGTGGTACCTCTCGTCGGACGACTAGTTCGATTGGCACTACTACACACTATATAGCGCTCTTATAGCTAAGTAAACGAAATACCCATACCCTAAGACTTCGGCCCGAGAGGTCATCATTCCGGAAGCTTCCGTCATTTCGCTGTGTCTGGGTATGGTCAAAGAAACATGACTATTATTGTGAAACGTCTACTCATACCAGCCCTTCGGGAGAACGCTCAATGCCCGCCGGGGATTTCAAGACCAATTGCCTCCGCCTGATGGACGAGGTACAGGAAACGGGAACAGTAATAATCGTGACCAAGCACCGCCGACCGGTTGTGAAAGTAAGCCCATCCCGCGACGAGCATCCGAAGCTGGTTGGATCGTGTAGCGGTCAGTTGCGGATTATCACCGACATAGACCGCGAGCCCGCTATCCCGGCCGAGGACTGGGAAATGCTCGCCCATCCGGAACTTGTCCTGAAAGACGGTGCCTACCCCTGAGTTCCTCCTCCGGTGAGCTGGCTGCTGGACACCAATGTCCTGCGCCTCGCCATGGACAGCAACCACATGACCGAGCCGTTCAAGGAGATTGAGTTCGGTCTCGGTCTCCTCGTCACCAGCCTGCGATTGGCATCTCAATGATCCGGTCCTTGTGGACCGCAAAGATGAACGGTCCTGATCGTGCACAAGCCTTGGTGATTCGTGAGAGATTCCGCAGGTATCTTGCGGCCATCTCGTCTCCGGTGACACCCTGGTTCGAGATATAGAAGCAACGAACTCGGTGGGTGATCAACGCTTGATAGTTCTCGCGGGCTAGGCGAATTCGCTTGTCCTTGGTTAACGCAATCCAGTCGTTCTCACCAACGAGTGCTAGCCATTCGGGATCGGCAACTGTTTCGTCTCGTGGCATTCCGTAGTGTTCGGCCAACGTAACCAGACACAAACCAGCCTGGCGGAGGATTCCGGGGACCTTGATCGAGCCCAGGCTACGATCGAGAAAGAGCCTAGGCAGCCCGTCTGGATGCGACACGTATTGCATCCTCCAGATGAGTGGCCGGAACGCTGAACTCGACAGTAAGTTCCTTGAGCGATTCCCCGGCCTGGAACCGCTGGAGCACATCCTCCACCCGGCATCCGCCCCGAGCGAAGATGGGTGCGCCGGATGATCGAGTCGGGTCGACAACTACCTCGGCCTGACGGTAGGCAGGTACCCGGAGGAGTTCAACATAGCCATCCGACGCATACCGGAACCCGCGAAGGTACTCCTCGATTACCTCCGCAAACACCCGCTGTCCACTCCGAATTACCACCAATCGTCGTGCTGCTCGGGCAGCTTTCACATCCGGGTGACGCTCTGCATAGTCGTAGAGCAGTTCCGCGCCATCCGTGTACAGCTTCCGGGAAGCCAAGGCGTGATGGATACCGAGTCCCCTCTCCAACTCCCTCAGTGCCGGTCGGATACGTTGCATCGGGACACCGCTGTTGCGGATAGCGGCTAGAACCGTCGCCTCAATGAGTCCGACGAAAGGGATGGATGGGCGTCTCGGTCCATAGACCTCTCGATGAGTGACTAGGGGCCTTCCCCTGACCTCGGGACGGTTTGGTGGTCGCCTCACGTATCCTCGTGCCCAAGTCGAGAGCGTCGACACCGGTACATCGATTATCCGGGCGGCCTCGGCGACAGTGTACAAGGGATCTTCAAACCTGGGCGGATCAAGACTTCTTGTGCGTTCCTGCATTTTATGTATTCAAGCATGTGTAGAAACGAACTCCCGGTAACCGCTGGAGTGCATACTGCAAGGTTCAGGTCTCGATCGTTACCGGGATTCCTATCTGAGTAGCGATCGGTGTGTAGAGGTCGATCTCTATCTCTGGGGTGAAGAGCGATACTAAGAGGGCATAACGGACAGACAAGCCAGTGCGGTCTGCACGGTTGTTGTTCTTCCACCATCCACCAACGGGGAACACTCCCAGTACACCGCAATCGGCCAGGTCGGCGGCCGTGCCTTCCCACAGGTCTGCATGCAACGACCCGACATGTCGTCCCTTGGGTCCTACGAGCCACTTTGGCTCCGGCGCCGAACTCTTCTGTGTCCCGCCTTTCTCGGCCTCAGCGAGTTTATTCAGGCGACGTTCGAACTCTCCAGTCGTCTCCGTAGGCCTCCGGATGTCGAATCTCAGACCATGTGACGGATACACGTAGCGACCTCTCCAACCACGGCTCGAGGGGTTAGGCTCGATGAAGTAGCTGAGTGTCACCCGAAGCCGCACAGGAACTTCACCAAGATCGAGAAGCTGTTCCCGGGGCCATGGAAGATCGTGACGGTGCATCTCACGAAGGCGAGTCTGACTTGAACTGACTTGCTCGAACGGCTGGATAGTCGACTGGGCGATCAACGTTACGGCATTGGAAGCACTCCGCGACACCCGCTCATCCGTCGGGACCCCGAATCCGTAGCGCTTGAGTAGTTGTCTGCGCACAGTTAAGTTCCGTGCCCCATTGATGGTGGCCTCCATCGGCGGTGTCCATTCGGCAGCATGCACGAGCAGTCCGCGGACGGTCTCAGGCCAAAGGTCGGGATAGTTGGCCGCAACCCGGGCAGCGAGACGTGCTGCTTGAGCTGCCGCAGCGCTCGTAGCGTTCGCGCTCGCGAGCGGCCGCCCTTGCGGTTCGCGGCGGGAGGTCGTCGCAATCGAGACCACGTCATGCTGATCAAAGTGGGTGGCATCCGGTGATTGCAGAAGGTTGCCTCCTTCCATCACGATGTCGGGCTTGAACGGCCAGGGCTGAGCAAAGGCGACGGATGTCCGGCTGAAGGGAGAGAGTTCGCCCGGTGATGCCAACGGGGTATACCCATCAAAGTCTGGATGCCGCGGCGTAACCGCCAGGTTCGTGAACGCCCCGACGGTCAGTGCATTCCAAGCCTGTCCAGGATCTTCTACTACGGAAGTGTCACATACGTCCAGGAAATCCGTTGTGTAGCCGTCGCGGACGTTCCCGGCAGAAACGATAAGTAGGCGACTGGAATCGGGATCCGGTCGGGTGAGCAACTGTAGACCGGATTCGGTTGTGGCAACGTCCGTGCCGAAGCTCAGGGCATCGATCGTCGCGGACCACAATGTAGGGCGGCCATCGGATCGGGAGTCAGGATCACTGATGGTGAGACAGAACGAACGTCGTCGTCTAGGCCTCGACACCTCTGGTACGGACACGCCCGCTGCTGTCACCGCTCCGTAAGTCTCGGGTGGATTGGGCGTAGCTCCAGGATCAGGTAAGACCTTCACCGACTCGAGACGGTGAAGGAGTCGCACATCCAACGCCGAGGTAAGGATGTCGGTGACATCACCGAAGAGGGTTAGACCCGCCATCTCCGTTCCGTGTCCGTCGCGGTCATATCCGTCTGGGCCGATGACATAGTGGATGTCTCGATTGTCGAGCGATCCTCCGAATAGGGAGTGCTGGTAGATTCCGGTGTCAAGCAGACAAACGGTCGGGGCCCGCTCGGGGGCTGCAACGATGCGCCCGAGTGCTTCCCGCACCCATGACTGCTGGGTCGTATGAGGGAGTTGGGCCGGAGAGTCGGCCAAGCTCGCGTAACGGATCTCCGCAATGGGTAGTCGCGATGACAGAGAACTACCGACTGATGACAAGTCGGCCCGGACAGCCGTGACCGTACGCACCGGGAACTCAACCGCTCTTGCAGCCAGATCCCACTCGGCGCTTGCCGCTACCTCGGCCAACGTATCCAACTCTTGTCCCGTGCGGCGGAGCCAGATCTCCCACCACCCCGTGCCCTCACGCGGATAAGGACGATGATCCGTCCACATCTGCTCCAAGGTCGCATGCTGAAGCGCGGCGATGTTGGCGACCAGCTTTTGGTGGAGCGGCGCACCCTTTGGGGTTTGCTCATTGGCGTATCGGTCAAGCCGTGAGAAGAACTGTCCGACCTTAGAGTCTGGAACGAAGACCGTCGCAACCTCGGCCGATGAAGCATCGCCGGCGGGCAGTTTCACCGAGAGTAACTCGATCCCAGACCCGCGGAGATCTAGGCTTTCCAAGGCTAGCTCGAAGCCCTCCGGCCAACCCACGACCGAGAGGATTATCCCTTCCGCCGTCAGCGACGCAGGCCAGCGGTCCCGAGCGTCATGTCCTGCCCTTACCGCCTCCTCAAGCCCTTCGCGCAGTGCACCGGCGTGCGCCCGCCTATCGCGGATCTGTTGCGTATTCCCTTCACTGTCTCCACCGCCACGTCTCTGGAATGGGTCCGTCGACGGTACAGCAGGAACTACGATGTGCGGCAGTTCGTAGGTCATGAGCCTGTCTCGTCAGCCGCTGTTCGGGTGCCGTTCGCGCAACGCCGACTTAAGTGAATCCTCTGTGATCCTCTTCTCTCCTGCCAGCACGGTCTGCTTGGCTGCGGCCTCGGCGACGCGGACAAGGTCCGCATGGCTAAGGCCGTCTGTTTGACAGGCAAGGGTGTCCCAGTCAACACCCTCCGTGTCGAGCATCGCCAGCCGTTTCTTCATCACGGCCACCGCTGCCTCGGGCTCAGGCAGCCGATACTCGATCACTTGGTCGAATCTGCGATACAACGCCTTGTCCAGCAACTTGGGATGGTTGGTTGCCGCCACGACCACACTCACCGGGGATGCGCTTTCCAGGAATTGCAGGAAGGAGTTGAGCACTCGCCTAGCCTCGCCCACATCATTGGACATACCTCTTTCGGCCCCCAAAGCATCAAACTCGTCAAACAGGTAGACGGCCCTTGTCGAAGCTACCGCATCGAAAATGAGGCGTAGTTGAGCTGCCGTTTCCCCCATGTACTTGCTGATCAAAACATCGAGTTGGATGGTGAACAGGGGCCGTTCCAGGCTATGGGCTAGCGCGGCGGCTGACATGCTCTTGCCTGTACCCGGCGGGCCCAGAAGGAGAACACGGTGTATGGGATCCAGACCGTGGGCGGCTAGGAGGTCCGAGCGACGCTGTTCGGTCAGAATGCGCTGAAGCTTCGCCAGAACCTCAGGCAGCAGGGTCATCATGTCAAGAGACACATCCGGATAGCTCACCGCCATCAAGCCCGCCAGTTCCCCCCGCGGCTGCAACAGCGGCACGGGACGCAATGCCGAGGCCGCACGCTCCCCTTTCGCGGAATCGATCAACTCCCGAAGATCCCGGGCGAACCGGTTCTTCCCTTGCTTGGCCGCTCTCGCAGCAACCTGAAGCGCGACGGAGTAGAAGCCGTCTTCATCACCTTCCATATGGCGACGGATTAGAGCCTTAAAATGATCGGCCGTTAGTGCCATGCTCCGCTCCCTCCAAGCCCCGGCCGTATCCTAGGCATTACAAACAACCGTCAACGGTAATGTCGAGGACCTAGGATGTCGTTGGTCCGCACCATCCTACGTCGACGCAAGCGGCACCACAGCATCGTGTTCGTCTACCTCATTTACTGCATCGATCCGCCCCCATAAACGAGTAGGCCCGCGCAAGAGCGACACGCTGGTTGAGTCCGGCCAAGATCGACGTGTGAGATCTTCTTTTTCGAGGCCCCAGACGTTAACCCCGATTATTCATGGATGGGGGTTTGGAGGATGAGTAGCGTAGACCAGAATCCACGCCCTGACCCGGCAATACAGCTATCAACGTTTCCCATACCGGTCCGGTGTGAAGATTCACCTGTCGGGTGAACGTTGGGTTGCTCTCAATACTCGGGTTGGACTGGCGTTACACGCCTCATGTGCGGGAAACCTGAATAATCAGGGTTAGATGCCGACGGTGACCACCTTGGCGGCTTCGGCAAAAATACCGGCGAGCTGGAAGGGGAGGATGCCGGCCACTATCACGAACAGCACGGAGATGCCCAACGCCAAGGCGAGGGAACCGCTGAGGGGGCGGGAGCGAAGCTCGACGTTGGGTGGATCCTCCGGAAGGGGATCCATCCACATGGTCTTGCCGACCCTTGCGTAGTAAACCAGCGCGATCACCGCGTTGACCGCCGCTATAACCGCCAGAGCGGTAGCCCACGGGTTGGCAGGCCGCAGGATGGCCAGGAACATGGCGAACTTGGCGTACCACCCGGCCAGGGGTGGGATTCCGGCCAGGGAAAAGAAGAAGATGGCGGCCAGGATTGCTAAGCGAGGCGAGTAGCGCCACATACCCGCCCATCCATCGATCATCGTGGTGCCGGTGAGACGAGCGGCGGCTATTACCACCGCGAACGCTCCCAGGTTCATGAAGGCATAGATGATCACGTACACGATGGTGGCCGAAGCGGCTTCCCGGATGACGTTTCCGTCGCTGGTGACCGCCGCGGCTGCGAACGGAACCAGGATGAAACCACCCTGAGCGATCGACGAGTAGGCCAGCATCCTTACGATGTTGTCCTGGCGGAGGGCCGTCAGGTTTCCGAGGGTCATCGAAACGGCGGCCAATACCCACAGGGCCGGGCCCCAGATCTCGGTGACCGACGGGAAGGCCTTGTAGCAAAGCAGCAACAGTCCCACGAAGCCGGCCACCTTGGAGCCGACCGAAAGGTAGGCGGTTACAGGGGTGGGGGAACCCTCGTACGTGTCGGGCGCCCAGAAGTGGAAAGGTACCGCTGTGATCTTGAAACCGAACCCCACCAGGGTGAACAAGACCGCTAGTCGGAAGGCGCCGCTGTCGAGGAGATCGGCGCCCGCGGTGCGGATGCCGTCGTAGGTAACCGAACCCGTCAATCCGTACAGGAACGACATGCCGTACAGGAGGATGGCGGTGGACAGCACCCCCATAATGAAGAACTTGAGCGACGCCTCGTTCGACTTGGGATCACCCTTTCGCCAACCTGCCAGCAGGAACAGAGGCCCGGTCACCAACTCGAGACCCACGAACAAGGTAATCAGGTCGCGTGAGGAGGCCATGATGAGGGAACCCAAGATCGACGTGAGGAGGAGAAGGTAGTACTCCCCCTGGTAGTAGCGGTCGCTCTCGATGTAGGACACCGACATGAGAAGAACCAAGTACCCGCCCACGATGAAGACCGCTTTGAGCACCAGAGCGAAGTCATCCACTATGTAAGCGCCGCCGAGCATGGACCGGGTGCTTGAGCCACCCCCGAACGCCAACGTGACCAGCGGGATCGCGGCGGCCGCCAAGCCGAGCACGCCTATGAAAGCCGTCCAGTACTTGCGTGACCGGGGTAGGACGACATCCAGAGCCAGCACGACGAGGATCGTGACGGCTACGACGATCTCCGGCGCTAGGGCGTGGTAGTCGAGGTCCACCGGATCAGCCCCCGAACGCGGTGCGAGCCAGGTTGACTACCGCATCCGTGGTCGCCCCGAAGACGATCCTCGGATACACGCCGATGGCTACGATGGCCACCATAATCGGCGCCCAAGCCAGCCACTCGGAGGCGCCGACATCGGCGAACTCGTGGCCTGACCACTCATCTTTCGGCTCACCCAGGTTGACCCGCTGGAGCATCCAAAGCATGTACCCGGCGGTGAGAACGGTGCCGATAGCTCCGATAACCATATAGGTCTGGAATTGGTTCACGCTAAGCCCGGCCAGAGGCTGGTAGGCGCCGACCAGCGACATGAACTCGCCCCAGAATCCTGCCAGGCCGGGCAGACCGAGCGACGCCATAGCGGTGAACGCCAGGATGCCACCCATCCAGGGCATGAGTTTCTGGTTCCCGCCGAGGCGGGAAATGTCCCGTGTGTGGTAGCGATGATGCATCGATCCGGCCACAAAGAAGAGCAGACCGGTTATGAGGCCGTGTGCCACCATCCCGATCAGGGAGGCGTTGAAACCCACATCGGTCATGGTGGCGATTCCCAACATCACGAAACCCATGTGGCCCACGGATGAGAAGGCAATGAGGCGCTTCACGTCGGTCTGGGCCAAACAGGCCAGCGAACCGTAGATGATCCCGATCACCGCCAGCAAACCGATGAAGGGCGCCCATTCGCGGGCCATTTCGGGAAGGATCGGGATCGAGATGCGCAGGAAGGCGTAGGAACCCAGCTTCAGGAGGATGGCCGCCAGAAGTACGGAACCCACGGTCGGGGCTGCGGTATGCGCATCGGGCAACCAGGTATGGAACGGCCACATCGGCACCTTCACCGCGAAACCCAGGAACATGGCCCCGAACACCAGGAAGGCGAAGGTCCCGCTTCCGAAGGCGTTCTCGGATCCGAGGGCGATGAGCGCCGGAATGTCGAAGGTGTTCTCCCTGAGGAAATCGCCCGACCGGAAGTACAGGGCCAGGAATCCCAACAGCATGAAGGCCGAGCCGAACAGGGTAAACAGGAAGAACTTGATGGAGGCGTACAGGCGCATGGTCACGGTCCGGCCCAGCACCGGGATGCGCCGTTCCGCGCTGTCTCCCCAGATGCCGATCATGAAGTACATGGGCAACAGAACGAGTTCGAAGAATATAAAAAACAGGACCAGGTCGAGCGCTACGAACGTGCCGTTCATACCCGTGAGCAGCAGCAACATCAGAGCAAGGAAGGCCCGGACGTTTCTGGGCTCCTCCCAATGATTCCAGGAGTAGATCACCGCCAGGAATGTCACCACCGAGGACAGCACCAGAAGCGGAAGGCTGATGCCGTCCACACCGATGTGATAGTTGGCGCCGATAGCAGGTATCCAACTCTCTATCACCTCGAACTGGAAACGCTCGGCGGCCTGATAATCGAACAAGAGAGCGGCCATTACCGAGAGGGCGCCGGTTCCCCCGGTGATTAGCAACCCCGTCCACTTTTGAGCGACCTCGTTTGCCTTGGGGAGGGCGAACAGAGCCAGCGCTCCAAGCGCAGGCAGGAATACGATGAGGCTGAGCCCCGCGGATTCGAACCAAGCCATTCGTGTCCTTCCTCTGTCTTCCTTCTGTCCTTCTTATGTTTGTTCTAGGTGCTGATCACGAGAATGACTACCAGCAGCACGGCGCCAAGCACGAAGGCGCCCGCGTACTGCTGCACCTTGCCGGTCTGAACCAAGCCGAGCCGCTTGCCCGCGCCCCTGGTACCGCCCGCCGCCGCATTCAGTATCAGATCGATCCCCCGCTGGTCTAGGCGTCCGTATACGAAGGCGCCCAGCCAGGCCACGATGTTGCCGACGCCGTTGACGACTCCATCGATAACATATCCGTTCACCCAATCCACTCCCCTGGCGAGAGGACCTTTGATCGGGTTGACCACCCCTTTCATGTACAAGTCGTCGAGGTAGTACTTGCGGCGCAGGAGCGGGTAAAGCACCGGTATCTCAAGCCGATCGCGGGCCGCCTGGGTCTCTGCCTCAGGTGAGTACAGCAGCCATCCTAGAACGATTCCCGCCAGCGCCGCCAGCAAGCCGTAGGCCGCCAAGTCCCATGCGATGGCTGACGGATGGTAGTCGCCCATCGGCACGATCCGAGCCCCCACCCAATCGGTGAAGTTTCGTATCGATCCCCACGAGACGCCCGGGATATTCAGAACTCCGGCGACAACGCTGGGTATCGCCAGAACAATGAGAGGTCCCGTCATCAACCCGGGCGATTCGTGTGGATGGCCGTGACCCTTGTAGGTACCGAAGAAGGTCAGGCTCACCGCCCTGGTCATGTAGAAGGCGGTCACGAAGGCGCCGGCGATCGCTACCCACATGAAACCGGTATAGCCCTCGTGCCCGAGGGTGGCGAGAATCTCGTCCTTGGACCAGAAACCGGCCAGCGGAATCACTCCCGCCAGAGAAACCGATCCGATAACGAAGGTCCAGAAAGTGATGGGCATCTTGCGGCGCAAGCCTCCCATGTCGCTCATGTTGTTGGAGTGGACGGCGTGTATTACCGACCCGGCGCCGAGGAACAGCAGTGCTTTGAAGAAGGCGTGGGTGAATAGGTGGAACAGCCCGGCCGTATACCCCCCGACCGCGACCGCCGCCATCATATATCCGAGCTGGGAGACAGTCGAGTAGGCCAGCACCCGCTTCAGGTCATCCGATACCAAGGCCAGGAAACCCAGGACGAACAGGGTGATGACCGCGATGGTGACCATTAGCGGTCTGGCGTCGGTCGCCAACTCGTGGTACAGAGGAAACGTCCGCGCCATCAGGTAGATACCGGCCGTAACCATGGTGGCGGCGTGCATCAGGGCCGACACAGGGGTTGGACCGGCCATGGCGTCAGGAAGCCATACGTGCAAGGGAAACTGGGCCGATTTGCCCATCGCTCCGAAGAACAAGAGCAGACCGGCCGCCAGGGCCACACCGCCCAGAGTTTCGCTGTGTTCGGCTGCTGCCTCGTTGAGAGCCGAGAACCGGAAGGAACCGAGGGTCACCCCGACCAGGATGGTTCCGAGAATCAGACCGACATCGGCCACCTTGTTGGTTAGGAAGGCCTTAACAGCTGCGTCGCTGTTCTCTTTATGCTCCCAGTAGTGCCCGATGAGCAGGTAGCTAGCCAGACCCACCCCTTCCCAGCCGATGATTAGCTGGATCAGGTTTGGCGCCCCCACCAGCACCAGCATCGATCCGGCAAAGAGGGATAACGAGGCGAAGAACCACGAAACCCGGACATCCCCCTTCATGTAGCCGACCGCGTAAAGGAATACCAGGAACCCGACGAAAGCTACAACCCAGTACATCATTATCGACAGGCCGTCCACAACGAAACCGAGTTCGAAGGAGAGGTGAACACCCCCCAAGGTCCCGATCTCACCGATCACAAGGTTCACTTCGCGATAGATGCCTTCCACCATGTTCTGGACAAACAAGGCCGATGCCCAGACCAGGTTGACACCCATCGCGCCTACAGCCAGTTCGGCGCCCTGGCCCCTCATCCGTTTACCCACCAGAACGATCATCAGGAAGGCCGCGAACGGAAGGACCAGCATGATCCAGGCGGTCTCGGCGAAGAACCCACCTGCCGAGAGATCCGGACCGTACCCATCGGACTCGGCGGCGAGTATGAACGAGGCGGAAGCCGCGAAACTCAACATCGGATTCCTACCATCTCATCAAATCCAACTCGTCGATGTTGCTGGACGCTCGGTTACGGAACACCAGCAAGATAATGGCCAGGCCGATACCCACCTCGGCGGCGGCGATGGTAATCACGAAGATCGCGAAGATCTGTCCGTGGGCGGCGGCCGTGTTCCAGAATGCTTCAAAAGCCACCAGATTGATGTTCACCGCCGCAAGCATCAACTCCACCGATAGCAGAACTGTCACCGCGTTGCGCCGCGACAGCAGCCCGTAGACGCCAAGAGCGAAGAGGATCGCCCCGAGAACCAGAAACTGTGTCAATACCATTCAGCCGCCCCTGATACTTGCATCCGGCCGCCTCATACCTGATCGCCCTCGTCTTCCTCGGCCGGGGTCAGATCCTTCCGGGCCAGCGTTATACCACCTATCAGAGCGGCCAAGAGAACGAATCCGACCGCTTCGAATGGAATCAGGTACCTCGTGATGAATCCTTCGCCGAGGACGGCGGTGTCCGTCGCGGCGCCGACCGCGGGGAGAGGGTCGGAGAAACCATCCCCGCCTTGAGAGAGGGCTAGGACCGACCAAACGGTCACCGCCAGCACAGCCGCCGAAGCCGCCGCCGCGGGCCAACGGGTGGTGTGGCTCAGGTTGGTCTCCCGCCCGATCGGCGCCCGGGTGATCATGATGCCGAAAAGGAACAGCACCACCACCGCGCCTATGTAGACGAGTACCAGCACCCACGCCACGAACTCGGCCGACAATAGGATGAACAGGGCCGCGGAAGCCGCCAGGGTCAGCACGAGGAAGAGGGCGGCGTGCACCACGTTACGGCTGGTTACCACCCGCAGGGCGGCCAGCACCATCGGGATCGCGATCGCCAGAAAAGCCCAGTTAGCGGGCTCGGCCAACCAATCAGAGAAGGTCACGGACGCCTACCTTCCAAGGCATCGGGTTACCGGCCCGTTCGATCACGATTGGGCGCCTAAACCGGCGGGCACCGTCTTCATCCAGTCCTGCAACCGGTCCATGTCGTGCATCATGGGGCCCATGTCGTACTCCGAATACTCGTATTCGGGTGTCCAGAATAGGGCGTCGAACGGGCATACTTCCACACAGATACCGCAGTACATGCATAGTGCGTAATCGATGTCGAAGCGGTCGAGGGTGGCTCGAGCTCGGGCACGGCCACCGGGCCGGGTGGGGGGTTTGAGTTCCTTATGACCTTCTATATATATGCACCAGTCGGGACAGGAGCGCGCGCACAGCATGCACACCGTGCAAGCCTCCTGATCGAGGGCAATCACACCTCGTGCTCGAGGTACCGGCTCCTCTTTGACAACCGGGTAATTCACCGTTGCTCTCAGACCTACCTTGCCGCCGCTCAGGTTGAAGGCCCAGGTTCGTAACATGGTGACGAAGGTAACCCGCATGCCGGTGAGCATTCCCAGCTTGGACGCCTTGGCGAGATTGCGCAGGCCACGAATTTTCACCTAGACCACCACCTTCAGAACCGCGGTAACGATGATATTTACGATCGAGATCGGGATCAGCCACTTCCAAGCCAGAGTCTGGAGCTGATCCTCGCGGAGGCGGGGAAGCGTCCATCGAATCCAGATCATCAAGAACAGCAGCACCCCTACCTTTGCGAACAGGATTATCGGCGAGAGCAGGGTCGAAGGGTCAAGGCCCCAGAAAGCGTACCCACCGAGGAAGAGGGTGGCTGCGATAGCCGACATGGAGAACATGTTGGTGAACTCGGCCAGGAAGAAGAACAGAAAACGAAAGCCCGAGTATTCGGTGACGTATCCCATCACCAACTCCGACTCGGCGATGGGCATGTCGAACGGAAGCCTGGTCAGCTCGGCGAGGGCGGCGATCATGAAGATTGCAAAGCCGATGAACTGGGTCAGCAGGAAGGGCCATCCCTGGGCAACTTGTGCCTGCACGATGCCCTGCATGGACATCGTGCCGGCCTGGATCACCACTCCGACCGTTGCCAGCACGAGGGGTAACTCGTAGGCGATCAACTGACCGGCGGCTCGCAGGCCTCCGATCATGGAGTACTTGTTGGCGGAAGACCATCCCGCCATCAGCACTCCGATAGTGCTAACCGACGAAATGGCTAGGGCGTAGAAGATACCGACATCGAGATCACGCACTATTCCGTTCGTCGAGGGGTGCAGGGGGATGATGACCAGCAAGGACATCGTCCCCATGAAGACCAGCGCGGGCGCCCATTTGAACACCGGACGATCGGCTTCAGCCGGGACGATGTCCTCCTTCTGGATGAACTTGACACCGTCGGCGATCAGCTGCGCCCACCCGTAGCGGCCACCCGCGAAGTAGGGACCAACCCGACTCTGCATGTGGGCCGACAACTTCATCTCGCCGTAGCCGATCACCATCCCGATGAGCGGCACGACAGCCGCGACGACCACCAGCTTGATTCCCAGGTCCAACCAGAAGACCAAACCGAGCGTCATCGGTCAACATCTCCCAGGACAAAGTCGAGCGATCCCATAATGGCGATGAAGTCGGGAACCAGCGCATTCTCGAGTATCCAAGGCAGGATGGAGAGGTTGGAGAAGGACGCCGAACGGATCTTTAGCCGGTAGGGGCCAAGCCCACCCAGAGAGACCAGATGGTAGCCCATTTCCCCCTTCGGATTCTCGGCCCGCACGTAGGTCTCGCCGGGCGGGACCTTGATAATTCTGGGAACCTTGGCCTGAAGAGGACCTGGCGGAACGCTGTCGATGGCTTGGCGGATTATGCGAGTTGACTGGCGGATCTCCTCAAGGCGCACCCACCATCGATCCCAGCAGTCACCGTTCTCGCCGACCGGGATGTCGAAGTCGAACTCGCTGTAAGGCAGGTATTCGGATACCTTGCGCAGGTCGAAGCGGCGCCCCGAGGCCCGCAGGTTAGGCCCGGACACACCGTAGGAGACCGCCACATCTACAGGCATCAAACCCACTCCCTTGGTACGGGCCAGGAACACCTCGTTGCCGGCCACCAGTTTCTCTATTTCATCGCAGGTGGCCACCACCCTGTCCATGGCGTCGCGGGTCTCGGCCAGGAACCCGGACGGGATATCCATGCCGGCCTTCTTCGTTGTGGGACCGGCCGCGTAAACCGGCTTAACTCCGCCGATTCGATTGAAGTTGGGATGGAAGCGCCCGCCGGTCACCGACTCCAGCAGATCCAGCACCCGTTCCCTTTCCCGGAGGGCAAAGAAAAGCGGCGTTGCGGCGCCCAACTCCAACGGGTACGAGGCCATGAACACCAGGTGGGAGGATATGCGGGCCATCTCGGTGAGCACCAGCCGTATCCATTGCGCCCGCGGCGGCGCCTCCACGCCCATCAGGCGCTCGGCGGCGACGATGAACGGTACCTCGTTGGCAAAGCCGGACACCCAGTCGATGCGGTTGATGATGGTTGTGATCTGCGGGTAGGTGCGGACTTCGGACAGTTTTTCGTAACCTCGGTGCATGTAACCGATGACCGGTCGTATGTTGGTGGCTCGCTCCCCGTCAACGGTAGCCACCAAGCGAAGAACTCCGTGGGTGGAGGGGTGTTGGGGACCGATATTGAGGGTCATTCCCTCGGTCTCGATCTCCACCGAGACCGCAACCTCCGACAGATGGTGGACCATCGACCGGTCCATCAGACCACCGCCCTTAAGGTCATCGATTGTGGAAACTGTCGCATCGCGGGACACCGGAAGTGGGTAACCGTCGGGTGGGTCGAGATACTCGAATAAACCACTATGACCCCGGATTGCTGGTAGAGGGGGCCGCGCCGTTCTCCGGCATTTCCTCAACGTCCACCTTGCCCGGCCAGGGCTTTACCTCACGGCTTAGAAGCGGATAGCTCTTCCTTAGCGGATGGCCCTCGAACCCGTCCGGAAGATAGAGCTTGCTGAGATCGGGATGACCGATGAAATCGATCCCGAACATTTCCGCTGCTTCGCGCTCGTGCCAGTTAGCTCCTGGGAACAGATCGCACAGGCTGGCGATGGATGGCGCCTCATGGTCTACGTCGGCGGAGATGACCAGCAGGTTTCCATGAGTCACGTCGGATACCGCGCAGAGCATCTCGTAACGTTCCTCGACCGCTTCAGCCGGTTGGTCCCCCACCTCCACATCGTTCCGCCAGTCAATCGCCGAGATCCAGGACAAGAATACGAGCCCGAGTTCGTCCCGAGCGACCTTAACCGCTTCCTTCCAGCGTGCTGCGGCCACCCGCACCTTGGCTGTTCCGTGGGCGATCTCCACGGTTCCGCTCACCATGTCGGCCAGCGACCCGGCGAGTTGGTCGGGCCCTGACGGCTCCCCGGTCGTGGCGATCTCAGACGGGCCTGCGGTCACGCTGCTTCCACTTCTCTCGTACGTCTTCCTTTGCGATCTTTTGTTGCAGGAGGACGATCCCGTCCATCAGGGCCTCCGGGCGGGGAGGGCAACCGGGTACGTACACATCGACCGGAATAATCTGGTCGACTCCCTTGGTAACCGAATAGGAATCCCAATAGGGCCCTCCGCAATTCGAGCAGGACCCCATGGATATGACGTATTTGGGATCAGGCATCTGCTCGTAAAGCCGCTTGACGGCCGGCGCCATCTTGTCTGTAACGGTACCTGCCACCACCATGAGATCCGCCTGCCTGGGCGAAGCCGGTAGGGGGATGATCCCGAAACGCATGAAGTCATACCGCGGACCTGATGCGGCCATCATCTCGATCGCGCAGCAGGCAAGACCGAACTGGAACAACCAGAGGGAATAGCGCCGGGACCAGTTGAGCAGCCAGGAAACAGGCTTGAGCCCGCCGAAGCGCTCCGCTACTACGCTCATGCCGCTGTCTCCCGCTCCTCTACTCCCATTGGAGCACCCCCTTACGGACTGCGTACAGCAGCCCTTCCAGAAGGGTCAGCATGAAGATGACGATAGCTACCACACCCCCGATACCGAGTTCCTCGGCCACGATGGCCCACGGGAAGATGAAAACCGCCTCCACGTCGAACAGTACGAAGAGAAGACCGAAGATGTAATAACGGACGAACGTCTGGCTCCATCCTCCCCCCACCGGATCCACCCCACACTCGTAGGTGGTGAGTTTCTCCTTTCCGGGGTTGGAAGGACGGACCAGGTATGTGGCGCCCAATGTAACGGCTACCAGCACCACGCCGAAGGCGGCAAACGCGGCTACGGCGATGTAATCCTGGAAATATTCACTCACGGTCGCTCCGCCATCAATTCTCGGTCGCTTGATCCGGTGGGTGGAATCCGTTTCCACACCTTCGGGTTCTTCGGGTTCTTCCGGTCATCTCCCGGATACCTGAACTATGGAGATTATAGGTGCCGAGCTCGAACCGATAAATTCGATCGGCGGACACGGCCTGTCGTAGTCACCGTCCACAAACTGAATACTCAAGACACTAGGCGGCCTCTTTCTGGGGTTTCACCGTGAACGCCGTAGGGTACGATTAGTTATGTGTTTGAGCGTATCTACATTGAGAACTACAAGTGCCTGGTCGACTTCGCCCTCCACCTAGACGACACCACGCTACTCCTCGGAGCTAACGGCACAGGCAAGACGGCCGTACTGGATGTGGTGTACGGCCTCCGCAAGCTGCTTACCGGCGAAGCCAAGGTCGCGGATCCCGTCGCTTTCCCCGCGTCTTCGCTCACTCGTTGGCAAACTCATAGGCACCAGCAGTTCAGGCTTCGGATTCGGGTGGTTGATGAGTCCTTTACCTACGCCCTCCGGGTGGAGCACGAAGAGGGCGGTTCGAAATCCCGTATAACTCGGGAGAGGCTGCTCGGGCAGGACAGAACGGTTCTGTTCGATTGTAAGATGGGGGAGGTTCAGCTCTACCGTGATGATGGCTCCACGGGTCCTGCTTTCTTGACGGACTGGCATGAATCAGCCTTAGCACGGGTGGTGGAGCATCCCACTAACACGCGACTCACATCCTTTCTTAAAGCTATCCGAAGGACCGTGGTCTGCACTATCCGACCGGACAGGCTTCGCACCGAGTCGACCCGGGAGGACCCGATCCTGGATCGTGCTGCAACCAACTTTGTGGACTGGTACCGCCACGCCATCCAAGAGAACCCGAGACGGGCTCTCCCTCATGTAGACGCTCTCCGACCGGTGCTGGATGGTTTCAACGATCTCCAGGTGCGGCAGGCGGGACTAGACAGCAGGGCACTCATGCTCAGGTTCAGCGCCGACGACGAGAAAACCTACCGCCTTCGTTTCAGCGAGATCGCCGACGGACAGCGGGCACTGGTGGTGCTTTATGGACTAGTTCATCTGAGCCGCGGCGCCGGAGGCATCGTGTTATTCCTGGATGAACCCGACAACTACGTGGCACTTCCCGAGATCCAGCCATGGCTGCTGGAGTTGGTCGAGTTGTGTGAGGAAACCCCTTCTCAGGCGGTCATCTGCTCCCACCATCCGGAGTTGATCGACTACTTTGGAATAGCCCGCGGACGAGTACTGCGCCGCAACGCGTCCGGAGCGGTCACGCCGCACTCTCTTGACCCGCCGCCGGCTGGGAGCAGGCACAAGCTATCGGAATTAGTAGCTCGGGGCTGGGACAATTGAGCAGGAACGTCCGTATTGTCCTGCTCTGCGAGGATCAGCAGCACGAGGCCTTTGCCAGACGCTTCCTCAAAAGAGGCCCTTGGACCGTGCGAGATCTCAGAGTTGAGCGGGCACCGTCGGGGCGAGGATCAGCTGAGTACTTCGTACGCGACCGTTTCCCTGACGAACTCCAGTTGGTACGTTCCAAGAGGGGCGAGCAGGCCTACGTCATCGTAATGGTCGACGGCGACGCCGATGGCGTAGGCAAGCGCAAGGCCTCGCTTGGCACCGCCTGCGAGGAACGGGACGTGGCTCCACCAGGCAGCCGTGACCATGTGCTTATCTGCGTTCCCACATGGAACATCGAGACGTGGCTGGCATACCTCGGAGGCGAGGGGGTCGATGAAACCAACAAGGGGTATCCCCGACTGTCTAGAGCACGGGACTGTGCTCCATTGGTAAACAAGTTGGTCAATATGTGCAACAAGGGAAGCCTGCGTGAGCCAACACCTGCATCGTTGGTGGAAACCTGCGTCGACTATCAGCGCGTCTTTGACTAGAACACACAACGTCAAGCGCCATCATATGCATCTCAAGATGCCGATGCCCCGCAACGAAGCGGCAGCATAGCGCCGACTCGACGCGAGTATTAGCCTCGATTATTCATGGATGGGGGTTTGTAGGCTGAGTGGAGTAGACCATATTCGTGCCCTGACCAGGAAAGACAGCTATCGGCGTTTCCTATCCCGGAAGGGAACCACTGATGGCGACATTGCCTGTTCAGTGGTCTGATCCATTCATCGCCGAACTCCGATCTCATGAATCGGGGCTAGCGTCTTGTACATGGTCGGCGCATCCTTCACCCGAGTCCCGGATTATTCGGGAGGATCGCTGAGCAACCTCATGGCCGAGTTGGAGTTGCGCCTCACCGGTGCCTGCCCCGGTATTCCCTTGCATTCGGCGCTAGCGGCGGAGATTCCGCCCGCGGCAACCTACTTGCTGGTCTTGATTGACGGCCTCGGCGCCCACCAGCTGCACCATCCGGCGGCCGGACCGCTGGCCGACGCTCAGCGTGCAACCATCCACGCCCCGTTCCCGACGACCACCACCGTCAGCCTGGCTACGGTTGCTACCGCAGAGCCCCCCGGCGAGCACGGATGGGTCGGGCATTTTCTTCTGCCGGCGAATCACCCCAGACCGGTAAATACCCTCCGCTGGGTTGATTCAGCAGGCCACGCGGTCCACCCTGACGGGCGTGGACTGTTAATCGCCCCGAACCTGTGGGAGAGACTCCGCACATCCGGTATCGAGCCGATCACCGTGCAGCCGGCCGGTTTCGAGGGAAGCCCACTCACCCGGACGCTCTATAGAGGATGTCGATTCGAAGGAGCAGCGACAACCCGAGAATGGGCCCGTGCTTCCCTGGACTTGGCGCAGGAGCCGGGGCGGTTGATCTTCAGCTACTACCCGGCGGTCGATATCGCGGCCCACATGAAGGGCCTTAAGAGCCCCGCCTATCGGAACGCCCTGGCGGATGTAGCCAACGCGTGGGAGCGGATGGCGGCGGGGCTCCCCGGTAACGTCACCATGATCGGTACCGCCGACCACGGGGTAATCCCCGTCACCGCTAAAGGCAAACATCGCCTGGTGAGTAAACAGACCAGAGGTTTGGAACTGTTCGGGGATCCTCGCTCCCTATACGTGAATGGCCCGCAGGAACTCATCGAGGAGTTGGCCGCCCGGGTTCCCGCCGAACGGCTCACAAGGTCTGATCTCCGGACTCTATGGGGTTCCGGTTCGGCGGCGGATAACCCTGCTGCCGTCACCCCGTTCATCGAACCGGACGGCGCATTGCTCGCCCATCAGGGCCGGGTACTGCTGCCGGGCCACATGGACAAACGTTTGGTGGGTTACCACGGCGGGCTGGATCCCCGAGAAATCGATATTCCGCTACTGGCTGCATCGCGAACAACATCCGACCCATGATCAGGTGTCGCAGAGCGGCGACTACGGCGCCACCACCGGCCAGCAGACGGTGACCATCCCCACCACCGGCAGCGCCACGCTCACCATAGGCGCCACCAAACGATGAGGTCGATGAGGCCGACGGTTCGGTCACGGCCACAGTCAACACCGGAATTGAGCGTCAACCGTGGAGGACACCTCGGGAACGGAGGGCGACGTGGTGGTGTTCCGGATACTCCTCTCCAAGGCCTTGACTGAGGAATTCGAGGTACGCCGATATGCTGGGCTCGCCTACCACCTGCTGGACGACCGGGCGCGTCCATCCGACTACTGGGCCATGTCCGGGGGGATGGGTGTTCGCGCCGGGAGCAACCGAGATGACGGGAGAAGTCTGGCTGAAGCAGGACGACGCGGAGGAGCCGGAAGAGTACTTCGCGGTGGAGGCGTTCGTCCCCGGAGAGTTCTTCACGCCCGCGGGCGTGGGAGCCATGACCCATTAGTGAACGACGATTAGTGCTTGATAACTGCGCTAACTGCGGATACTATATATAGGGTATCGTTCACAGGTGACTGGTGCTACGCATAAGCGTATTGGTCGATAACGATTGTTCACAAACCGTTACGACCGGAGGCGTTCAATAGCCACTTATTGGTTAGGGCATTGGTCCGGCTGGACGGAATCTATAGGCCGTTATGGAGATCCTGGCATGACATACATGACATACTTGTTGAACAAATCGGACAAAAAGCGTTGGCTCATCCTCTTGAGCATCGCCGTAGTGACCGCGCTGTCGCTTTGGTATGCTGCTGACGTGGTCGACGCGCAGCAAGACCCTCCCCCTAGAGTCGGCATTGATTCCCAGGCCGACGTTACCGAGGGACAGAGCGCGGTGTTCACTGTCACGGCGGCCCGCGCCCCCCTGTCCGATATGACGATTCCCATCACCGTGCATGAATATCCGCCCCAAGGCAGCGTCGCGGCCATAGGTCAGACCGGGGCGAGATCAGTCACCATACCCGCCGGCCAAACGACGGCCATTCTGAACGTCGGCACGGATAATGATTCCACCGCGGAGCCCCGCGGCATGATCACCGCCGTGATAGATACGCCCACAACCACCTCCGGGTACCGCGTGGACGCGACGGCCCCCTACAGCACGGTAGTCGTGTCGGACGACGATAATCCCGTTCCTCAAGTCAGCATCAGGCCGTGGCTTTCGCGTGTCAGCGAGGATGGTACGCAGGTGACTTTCAAGGTTACTGCGAGCCCGGTGCCTCAGGATGCGATCACCGTCAACCTGAACGTCGCGGCCACGGGCGATTACGACGTGCCAACCGGTGCGCACACCGTCGTCGTCCCATCGACGAACAACGGCACGGTGCTTTTCTCCCTGCCCTTTATTAATGACCGCGTCAATGAACCGAACGGCACCGTCACCGCGACGGTGCAGGCGGGCAGCGACTACGCCGTCGGCAACCCGGATTCCTCAACCATCACCGTGGTGGACAACGATACCCCCCAAGTTAACATCAGCGCCGGCGCTGATGTCACGGAAGGCGAAGACGCGACCTTCACCCTGACCGCCAGCCCCACCCCATACCAATCGCTGTCGGTGACGGTGAACATTTCGTCCTCAGGTGTATCCGGCGTAAATAATGGCGCTCGAACAGTCAGCCTCCCGACCAGCGGCTCCGCGACCTTCACCATCGGCACAACTGACGACAGCTTCCATGCACCGTTCGGCGGCTGGGTCACCGCGACGGTCCGGGACGGCAGCGGTTACGCCGTGGGCCGGTCGTCCGCGGCCAGGGTTGACGTGGCCGATAACGACGGCCCCGAAGTAACCATCACGGCCGGCGGTGACGTTACGGAAGGCACAGACGCTACCTTCACTCTCACCGCCACCCCGCCCACGTCCAATGGCGTGACGGTGAACCTGGCGGTTGCGGCCACCGGAGACTTTGGCGTGAGCACTGGCAATAAGACTGTCTTCATCCCGTCCAGCGGCTCCGCTACGTACACCGTAGGCACGACCGACGACTCATTTGACGAGTCGGACGGCACGATCGAGGTGACGGTCAAAACCGGAACCGGTTACCGGGTGGGGACCCCGTCGTCAGCCAGCCTCAGCGTTGCCGATGACGAAGCGACGCTCAGCGGCAACCCCGTGCTCACCCTCGCCGCCGGCGCTGACATCAACGAAGGCGAATCTGCCAGTTTCACTATCACCGCGACGCCTCCGGTGCCGACCGGCCAAACGCTCGACGTCAACGTCGGCTTCGACGTGCCGGGGCTCATCACTTTACCTACGACATTCTCGATGACTGGGGCGACTCACACGTTCACTCGGTGGAGCGACGAAAACGAGTTTGACGAACCCGACGCGACCCTCTCTGCCTTCCTCAAGCCAGGGACCGGCTACACGTTGGGAGACCCATATAAGGCCAGCGTCACCGTCTCTGACAACGACCTGGCAAAGGTCCGTCTCTATGGGCCCAGCGGCTGGATCAAGGAGAACGGCGCAGCGAAATACACCGTCGCCGTGAATCCGGTTTCCTACCAGGACATAACGGTCTCCGTGGCGGTGACCGCCACGGGCGAGTTCGGAATCCCGACTGGCACCAGGCAACTGAGCCTCCCGGCCGGGTCGTCCGGTACTTCGTTCTTCATCACTCCCACGCCCGACCTTGTCCATGAACCCAATGGGTCGGTTACGGTCACCGTGCAGCCGAACAGCAATATCCAAATTATCCCGCCGGGTTCAAAAACCCTTACCATCAGGGATGACGACCCCTCTCCGGGGCCTCGTATCCAGATTGACGACCCCCTAGACAAAGCGAAAGCAGGAGGAAAACTCGAATTCGTGATCACCCTGAACACACCCTCGGAGGACACGGTCAGCGTGGATTACAAGATAGGAACCCTCGCTTGGCAGCTCTTGCCTGAAACGGACTTCTATGACGACGATGACGGGATAAGCGGCACCATTGAGTTCGCACCTGGGGAGCGCCAAGCCGTGCTTGACGTGCATATCAGCCCGTGGGCGCCGGTCGAACACAACGACCGGATCTACGTCGAACTCGAAAACCCGGTCAACGGTTCCATCCCCCTCCTCCAGGGCTTTGGGTTGGGTCGGCTCACCAATCGCTGACCCCGCTCCTTCGACCCACACGATGCAGACATACCACAGCCCCCGAAAGGGGGTTGTGGTTTATTAGGTCGATACAGAACAGGTACCGGTAAATACACTTGAATGTGGAGGCTCGCCGAAGGCCTGCTGCGCCCCGATCACATCTTGCCCGGACCAGATTCGACATCACAATCTCTCCAATTGGCGCATTTGCGACGTTCAAACCCGACCAGGGTGCTCCTTCCGCTGTCGGGTGCCGGGACAGCCGAACCGCAAAGGCGTAGTCGAGAAAGCGATCCATTTACATAAGCGCAGGCGGTCGTGGCAGACCGCTGTGGGGAGCCCCGGCCGGGCGCAGACAGCATCGACCATTTTCCTCACAGACAATTGGTCGATGCCCGTCGCGTGGTCGGGGAACTCGCCGCTACCGAACCGCTGTTGGACCTGCCCCCGGACGGAGGGAACCATGGTCCACACAGGTAGCTGCAAACGGGCTGGTATCTGTGTGGGTAACCGTTACTTCGGTACCGCTTTCTTGTGATCGGCGGCTGGTTCGCTACCCGTTCGGAGAGGTCGGGTGCTAACGGTTACCCACCAGTATACGGAGGAGGTGAGACACAGATCCTTCAGGCAGTTCGGCACGCCCCTCGGGAAAGATGGTTCGTTTGTATGTAGTAGACCGCGAGATGGTACCTCACACCCGTTTTCGATACTTTGATTTCACGGTGGGTGTGACGGGAAACATGAGAAGAAATCAGGACACTAGGAGGGTGCTGAGAAACCCCGTACAAAGGGGTTCACGTACTAACCCTTTAAGTCTCTGACCAGGGGGGTTGCCGACCACCGAACCCCGAAAGACTCGTTTTTCAGCACTCTCCTAGGAGTCTGCTGTTTTATTCGCTGGTCGGGGTGGGGGTGTTCGCGTTTTTTGTTTGGTGGTGTTATTGTGGGTGGTATGCAGGGTGTTGAACGTTTAGATCGTGAGTTGTTGGATACGATGGGGTTGTGCGGGGATTTGGTGCCGGAGGGTTCGGTGTACCGGTTTCTGGCTGAGCATCGCCTCCGTTTGTTTCCCGACGGGATGTTTTCTGATTTGTTCGGGAGTGGGCGGGGTCGCCCGTCTGTTCCGGGTTCGGTGATTGCGACTGTGTTGGTGTTGCAGTCGTTGGAGTGCCTGTCGGATCGGGAAGCGGTTCAGCGGCTGCGTCGTGACATCGCGTGGAAAGCCGCGGCGGGTTTGTCGTTGGTGGATGAGGGATTTCATCCGACGGTGTTGGTGCGGTGGCGGGCGAGGCTGAGGGCGAGTAAGCGGCCTGAGCGTATCTTCGACGCGGTGCGGGAAGTGGTCACCGAGTCCGGGGTGTTGGCGGGTAAGGATCGTCGGGCTTTGGATTCCACGATTTTGGATGATGCGGTTGCTACCCAGGACACGGTAACGATGATCTCCGCTCAGATACGGCGTTGCCGCCGTCTGATACCCGAAGCCGCCGGTCTGGTGTTGGTGGCGCATGATTACGAATCGAAAGCGAAACCGTCCTGCGATTGGTCCGATCCGGAGTCCCGTTCCGAGCTGATCAACGGTTTGGTCACAGACGGGTTGAGGCTGATCGAAGCTGTCGAGGGCGTAAAGATGGATTCGGAGCAGTCCGACGCGCTGCGTTTGTTGGGAGTAGTCACAGGCCAGGACGTGGAACCGGACCCGGGGCGGGAAGGCCGATGGCGGATAGCACGGCGGGTCGCGAAGGACCGGACGATTTCGGTGGTGGACCCTAAAGCTCGGCATGGTCACAAAACCCGGTCCGCGAAGCGGGACGGTTACAAAGCCCATGTTGCGGTGGAACCCGAAACCGGGTTGGTCACCGAAACGGATCTCACCGCGGCTAACAGCACAGACGCCGACAGCATCGCCGATCTCGTGGCCGAAGAACCCCCCGAAACTGTGATACTCGCCGACTCCGCGTACGCGTCGGGTCCGGCGCTCGAAACGTTCGAGGAGTCCGGCCATATCCCCATAGTCAAACCGCTCATCCCCAAAACCCGCATCAAAGGCGGGTTCGACCGCGACGATTTCGGTATCGACACCGGGGCCCGAACCGTGACATGCCCCGCCGGGCACACCGCCCGCCTACGCCCCGGCAACACCGCCCCCTTCGGGAAACGATGCAACGGATGCCCCCTACGCGCCCGGTGCACCACCGCCAAGAACGGACGCACCGTAAGAGTCGAAGAACACCACGACCGGCGGGAAGCCAACAAGATACGCTTCAAGAAACCCGAAAACCAAACCACCTACCGCACCCGACGTCCGCTCGTGGAACGAACCATCGCCTGGCTCACCAGAGGCAAAGCCAGACGCGTCCCATACCGAGGAATCAAACGCAACAAACAATGGCTCACCACCAGAGCAGCCGCCGTCAACCTACAACGCCTCACCAACCTCGGACTCACCCACACAAACACCCACTGGACCCTCAACCCCGCATAAACCAGCCCGGACCACACCGGCCCACCGCCGGAACCCCGCTCCGAACCCCAAAACCCGCATCCGCACCCCGCCCCAACCCCCAAAACGCACCCCACCACCCCAAACACGCTGACGGTCCAAACATCACAACCCCTATAAACAGCAGGCTCCTAGTCGTCGTCTATGATGGTCATGGTTCCCACGGCCGCGGGTGTGAACCACTCTCCGGGGAGGAAGGCCTCCACCGCGAAGTATTCGTCCGGTTCGTCTTTGCTGTCCTGTACCAGCCAGACGTCTGCGGTCAGTGCGGTTACTCCCGGAGCGAACACCATCACCTCGGACATCGCCTGGTAGTCGGATGAATGCGCCCGATTATCCAGCAGGTGGTAGGCGGGCCCAGCGAACCAGCGTACCTCGAATTCCTCAGTCAAGGCCTTGGAAAGGAGTATCCGGAACACCAGCACGTCGGTCTCCGTCGCCGAGGCGTCCTCCACGGTGACGGTTATCTCATCATCCTTATCCGGCTCCACCGGCGGATCATCATCATCGGAAACGGTCACCGTTGCTGTGCCGTTGGTGGTCGAGACGGTGTAACCGCTGCCGGTGTTGACCGTGGCGGTGACCGAGCCGTCGGGTTCGTCGGCCTGGTCTCCGGTGGTGTTGACTGTGAGTGTAACGCTGCCCGACGGCGGGATGGTGACCGTCCGCAGCCCGGTCACCGCGCCGTAATCGCCTGCGGAGGTGATAGTCACGCTCACGTCCAAGTTGGCTGCCGGGGTGGGGTTGGCGGTGATCGTGAAGGCGGCGGCGGTACCTTCGGTGATATCGCCGCCGGCGCTGATAGAGATCTCAGGGATGTCGTCGTCGGCCACACCGACCGTGGCCGCGCTGGGTGAACCGAGGTCATAGTCGGTCCCATCGACGAGTGTCACGGTGACTGATCCGTCGGGTTCGTCGGCCTGGTCTCCGGTGGTGTTGACTGTGAGTGTAACGCTGCCCGACGGCGGGATGGTGACGGTCCGCAGCCCGGTCACCGCCCCATAGTCGCCCACGGTGGTAACCGTCACACTCACATCAAGATCGGTGGTTGGCGCAGGAGACGCCGACACAGTGAACTCAGCGTCAGAACCCTCCGAAACATCACTACCGGCCACCACGCTGACCACCGGAATCACAGGCGGATCATCATCGTCCGAAACAGTCACAGTTGCGGTGCTCGCGATGTTCGAAACCGTGTAACCACTGCCGGTGTTGAGGGTGGTGGTGACTGTGCCGTTGAGTTCGTCAGCTGTGTCGTTGGTGGTGGGCAGGGTGAGTGTTGCCGTGTTGGTACCTGCGGGGATGGTGACCGTCCGCTGCCCAACGGTGACACCGTAGTCTCCTACCTCGGTAACCGTCACACTCACATCAAGATCAGCAATCGGAGCGGGAGACGCCGACACAGTGAACTCAGCGTCAGAACCCTCCGAAACATCACTACCGGCCACCACGCTGACCACCGGAATCACAGGCGGATCATCATCGTCCGAAACAGTCACAGTTGCGGTGCTCGCGATGTTCGAAACCGTGTAACCACTGCCGGTGTTCACCGTAGCGGTAACCGACCCATCCGGCTCGTCAGCGGAGTCCCCGGCGGTGGTGACCGAGAATGACGCCGAACCTGTTGTGGGGATGGTGACCGTCCGCTGCCCGACGGTGACACCGTAGTCTCCTACCTCGCTAATCGTCACACTCACATCAAGATCAGCAATCGGAGCGGGAGACGCCGACACAGTGAACTCAGCGTCAGAACCCTCCGTAACATCACTACCGGCCGCCACGCTGACCACCGGATCGGCTACGGGTGTGGGTTCGTCGTCTGTCACCGTCACCGACGCTCTCCTCGGCGAGCCCACCGTGTAGCCACTGCCTGCGTTCACTGTCGCCACCACCGAACCGTCCAGCTCGTCAGCCGTGTCATCGACGGTACCCACCGAGAACGACACCGAACCCGACGTGGGGATCGTCACCGTTCGTACTCCCTCGGAGGCGCCGAAATTGCCTACCTGGCCCACCAGCACCGACACCGGCAACCCAGCCGACGGCGCCGGCGACGCCGACAAGGTGAACACCGCGTCACCGCCCTCGCTTACCGTGTCGCCGCCTGAGACCGACACCAACGGCAGGTCTGGGTAGTCATCGCCGACATCCACACTCACCGAATCGACAACCACCCGAACACTAGGGTTACTGTTGCCCGTGCTACCCAGGCTCGGCGCTCGTAATCCTGCACCCACTCCCACCGTGATCGTCCGACTGTCAGTGTTGGGCGGCACGGTCAGCACCAGGTTGGCGGTCTGGGTGCCGCTGTAGAGCAAAAGGCTCGGCTGCGCGCCGTTACGCCTGAACTGAATACCCCCAACAGGATTGTCGCGGTGGCGCATTTCCAGCCTCCAGTGGACCCCCTCCACACCGCCGCTCACTTCAAGCGGCACCCTCAACCATTCGGCCTCCCTTTTGTCATTGCGCAGCGCTCGGCTGAGCGAGATGGTGATCCTCACCTCGCCGCCGTCTTCCGCGACCCACCCCGAATCCGCCGACAGCAACAGCAACAGTGACCCATCCGTTGGGAGCGGGTCGTCATTGTCAGAAACTTTCACGGTTGCGACACCCGCGGAGTTCGAAATGGTGTAACCACTATCAGTATTCACCGTTGCAGTAACCGAACCGTCCGGTTCGTCAATTAAATCCTCGGCAGTGGGCAGGGTGAGAGTGGCCGAACCGGTGCCCGCGGTGACAGTGACCGTCCGCCGTCCTGTAGTGACACCATATTCGCCTGCGGTGGTGACGGTCACGCTCACATCAAGATCAGCAGCAGGCGCCGGAACCGCGGTAACTGTGAACCGCGCGGCAGAACCCTCCGCGACATCGTTACCAGCGGTGACACTCACCACCGGCGCCACCACAGGCGCCGGATCGTCATCATCGGCCACAGCAATACTCGCCGAAGATACCGAATCCGGGGTGTAATCGACACCTGGTCCGATTGTGACGGTGACCGAACCGTCGGACTCATCGGTGTCGTCGCCGGTAGTCGCCAACGTCAGTGTGGCGCTGCCCGAGGAGGGGATCGTCACTGTCCGAGACCCGGGAGACACACCGAAATCGCCATCCACCGCCACCGTCACCTTTACATCAAGATCAGAGGCCGGCGCCGGGCTCGCGGTCAGCGTGAATACGGCGTCGGCCCCCTCCGCCACATCACCGCCAGAAGAGATGCTGACCTCCGGGGGTGACTCGTCGTCGGAGATCGTGATCGTGATCGCGGCGGGATCGGCGACCCCGTTACCGCCGGTCGCCGCCGCGGAAACCTTGAACGTCTTGGCTGTCGCGCTGCTGAGCTCGTAGAGGTCGTTCTGCGAGGCTGTGAACGTCACCGCGCCGGTCCCGGCGGTCGAACCCGCCGCGATGGTGAGCGTGGTCGACGCACTAAGCGAACCATCCCCCGCCACCGCCGGAGCCACCGCCGAAGCGCCGACGTCGAGAGCCACATCCTCGGACGACGGACCGCTGAGATCGGCAGTGATCGTCACCGAACCCCCCTCAGCAACAGTGGCACTGTCGGTGCTCAAGATGATCGTGGGCAGAGGCTCGTCATCCACAATCGTCACCGTCGCCGCCCCTCCCGTAGCGTGATACCCAGACGGCAACACGCCAAGACCCACAGTAAACGTCTCATCAACCTCATCGACGCCGTCCTCCACAGTGGCCAACTTGGCCGACGCCGACGACGACCCAGCAGGAACCGTGACCGACCCCAACACCGCATAATCAGCGCCCGACAGACCCGCACCCGTGGCAGTACCGGCGGTGAGGGTCAACGGGACCACCAAATCCTGGGACGGCGCTGCGCCACCCACCGTGACACTCACATCCACCTCGTCGCCCTCGGTCACCGACTGAGGCGAAACCGACAAACTCACCGGCTGCGTCGACTGGCCGGCATGCCCGGTGACCATGATCTTCCAGTTCTTGATGTACTCCCCGAAAGACAGGATATTGCGGCAGAGATCATCGAACGTGCTGCTGTTCCCGCAGTGCGTCACCTCTGGCGCGTGCCGCCGAACTTTTAGCTTCCAAGTGCCCAACGGGCTCTCACCGAGATGGCGAGACGACCCGAAGCGAAAATCGCCCCGCATTCTGCAGTGGCCCCCACACGCTGGGAACTCCGGTGATAAAAGTGACTCCGTGCCCGACGGCGACACGAGCGTCCACGAATAATCGCGAATGTCATAGGTGTCCATGTCGATGTCGATCCGCACATGCTCGACAAAATCCATGGTCGATGAAATGTCCAGAGACATAACGATTTCGTTGCCCGGCGTTGGCAGGGAGACGTCAGTTCCCGAGGCTGCCTCGGCCGACAGCATCGCCGGCAAGAGCGGCCAATTGGACGCAGCGACGACGGCGGCTTTGGCATCAACCGTACCGAAGCCGTACTCGTTGCTGAACGAGTACGAATCGGTGCTTGATCCATACTTGGTGGCGCCGCTCATCCAGCTGCTGCCGGAAGGGTCGTTCTTTTGCGCCGTGTTGGCCAAAATGACCTTCACGTCGCGCCAAGTGAGATTCGCGTTGACGCTGCGCATCAAGGCAATCACACCCGAAACGATCGGCGCCGCCGCGCTGGTGCCGCCGAACCGATCGGTGTAGCTGTTCAGCCCCATGGGCGCCACGATTCCTGCCTGCCGCCATTTGCTATCCGAAGGAGCGCAGACCCACAGGCTGGGACCGTCCTCGGAATACTTTGACGAGCGTCCCTGCGAATCCACCGCGCAGACCGCAATGACGCCCCGATGATTGATCATCTCGTCCAATCCTGCCCAGTTTTTGCCTGACAATTCTGCACCGTTGCCGGCGCTGTTCACGTAAGAGGATCCTTTGCCTCCGAAGCCCGAGCTAATACCTTCCTCCACTGCCCGCCACACCAAACTGCTTTCACGCAAAGGCGCCTTGCTATCCAGTGCGCCATAGCTCATGTTGTAGACGGCCACGGTCTCCTTGTTCAGTGTCAGCGCCGTGGCTTCGATACCGAAGGACTGATGATCCAAGAAGTTGTAGTTCAGCAGTGTGGCCCGGGGCGCTACGCCGCGCCCGCCGACGTTGTTGTCGCGAGCGCCGATAACCCCGGCCACCGCTGTGCCGTGAGGGGGATAAGGCGACAGCGGATTCTCGCCGGTAAAGCCGCCCCAGAGTTTGCTTCGCTTGGTGTCGGCGTTGTCTTTGATGTCTTCATGGGTCGCCTCCCAGGTGCGGTCCACCACCGCCACCGTCACCCCCGCGCCCATCGTCGTGTCCCAGACATCGCCCAGGTTGATGTCGGTGGTCGGATTGTCCACGCGCCCACCGGCTTTGTAGCGGAAGTCGGTGTCAGCATTCAGGTGCCACAGGCAGCTCGATAACTGGTCGGTCCACGGCTTCGTGTACCGTTTGCACCGCTGCTTCGTGGCTCTTGTACCCGACCGATACCATGCTGATATCGGATTCTGCCCGCTCGACTGCGGCGTGAACAGGTTGGGAACCGCAAAGTCGACCCCGCTCTGTGTTGACAGCGCGTCGGCCAAGCGCAGTGATTCCACATCAGAGACCGTCTGGACAAGGTAGGCGTTGGGAAGCTCGCCCACCGGGGAGACGTGCCAGGGCGCGACATCGTGGCTGGCCAGAATGGCCCAGATCTCGCTCTGGTCCAGGTGTGACTCGAATACGACGTTCACGCCGCCGACCAAGAGGAACATCTGACCGCTGTCGGAAACCAGCCAATTGCTCGGGGAAGCCTCCTGTGCGCCTGACCCGCTCACCGGCGCGTACGCACTGGCGGCCGACACGGCAAGCCCCGACAGATTTGCGGCCCCCGATCCGGTCGCCGCCTGTGCGGCCGCCGGCGTCCCTTCGTCCGTATCCAACAAACGCAACGGGATCGTGCCCTCGCCGTCTTGCAGGTGGTAGATGCCGTCGGGACCGAGCAGGTCCGCCACGCCGAACTCCCCGGTCTCCTCGCCGAGGCCGGCGCCATCGAGATCGGCGTCCTCAAGCCCGCCGCCGGTGGCGGTCCCGCCCTCGATGACGACGCTGTCCTGCGGCGGCGCGGGAGACGGGGACTGCGCTGCCGCGTGGGTGGTCGGCAGACCGACGAGCGCTACCAAGAGGAGCGCCGACAGCGAGGCGATGTGCCTGTGCAGTAGCTTGTCGGGGTGTGAAGTCCGGTGGCCGAACTCGCTGCTCGTCCCCCTGGTCCCGGCAGATGGCCACATGTCGACCATTATAGCGCTCACCTGAACGGCAGGAGGCTAGCTACGGCAGGTCGGATCGGGGGTCGCAGGGCATGGGCAAGAGTGGATTTCCGTGGTCAGCGTGCGACGTCGTAACTCAACGCCAGCGCCGCCACCGTTACTCGCCGGGTTGCACATCGCTCCACTGTTCTGACAATCGAAAATGCCATCGGCTCCTCACGACGACCAGGTTGTTAAGCCAACGATTCTACGTGGCGGGAAACGCCGATAGTTCTAGGAGGGTGCTGAGAAACCCCGTACAAAGGGGTTCACCCGCTAACCCATAACTCTCTGACCAGGCGGTTTACCAATCACCGAACCCCGAAAGACTCGTTTTTCAGCACCCTCCTATTGCCTGGTCAGGATGCGGATACTCTCGGACCTGTCGACCGCGGCAACGCCCGACGTCGTGTATCGATGCGGTGGCTGTTGCGGGAATCACCATGTACCGGAGGACTCTCGCAAATGCCGCTCGGTGGGAATTGTCACCGGCACAGGGGTTCGTAGCGCAGGTTAAGGTCGGCAAGACGGTCGAGGAGCATGGAAAGGCCCCGAACGGTCTGGGTCCGGTTGCCACCCCCGTCGTGCATCAAGACGACCGACCCGTAGGTGACCTGTGACACGATCCGGTCAGCTATCTCTTCACCGGTAAGGCCGAGCCAATCGTTAGCGCTGACCGTCCAAAGATGAAGCTCGAGGCCGTATTCGGCTGACCACTCCCGAGTTCGACTACCGGTAGCCGCATAGGGGGGTCGCAAGCACGGAGTGGCATGCTCGCCGAGAATCTCCTCCGTCCTGCTTATGGTTTCATCGAACTCCGCCTTGTTAAGGCCGGCGAGGTTTTCGTGTCGCCATGTGTGGTTGGCGACTGTGTGGCCCTCGGAGACGATCCTCTGGAAAATATCCGGATACTTCTCCACCAGGGATCCGACCACGAAGAAGGTAGCCCTCGCGCCGTAACGAGCCAGGAGGTCCAATACTTCCGGGGTGTGTCGGGGATTAGGACCATCGTCGAAGGTGAGATAAACAACGTCACCGGGGCCGATACGCGGTCGGCTCGGGACCTGACGGGTCACCGGCGGCGGCGGAACAGGCTCCGGTTCGGGGAAACCGATTCGGAGCAATAACTCGAAATCTGCGGATTGCTCCCCTGAGGGAATCACACTCACGAACAGTTCACCGTCCCGAGTCAACGTGGTCTCCAGCCGTTGAGCTACGCCCTGATCCGCTCGCAGGACTTCGTCGCCGTGACGAACCTCGAGAGTCACCCCCGGGGGAGCGAGGAGAACTGCTTCCAGTTTCTGGTCAACACCTCCTGGAAGCGCGTATACCTGTGACCGGTCGTTGACAGTTCCGAATACCACGGCTTGGATCACTTCGCCATCGACCCGCACGTTGGTATCCGGGCGGTAGGAAGAAGAAATCCGAATGTTGGCCGGGACCGCTGATCCTCCGACGGGAGGACCCGGATAGCTTGCAACCCGGTCGGGACCGCTCACCGGCCGGACTTCGATCAGGGTTGACTCCACCTGATCGGTTCCTTCTGACGAGGGGCCTTCCACAACGCCCGGGTCCGGCGCCGTTACCTCCGCCAACCGCTCGTTAGCTTCGCCCGACGGAAGCACCGGTTCAGAGAGGACCGTCGGCTCGTTCCCCGGAGGCTTGATCTGAGGTTGGTTGTCGGCGCCACTCTGTTCCGTTGCAGAAGCCGGTTCCGGTAACACGATCGGCGCCGCCTCGACGGTCTCGTGGAGAACGGACTCGGTTGGACCCTCGACAAGTTCGAGAATTGGTTCGCCGAGGGTTGGTAACGGGCTATCGGACGAGTCGGTACATGCCGCTAACAGGGCTAGAACCAACGCGGCTGACAACAACCGCCCAATAAGTGCGGCGTCACGGGTTCGCTCTCCAACCTTTCCATACCATTGTCGGGCTCCGAAGATCTCTGCCATCCGGTATCAAGGATACTGTCCGAACCCCGATTCTCCGCGTATCTCGCTAGCGGGAACAGCAACACGGTTCAGGTTGTATCGTCCGTATTACGGGTATATGAGAACCTTTCCGGAAGTGGAACGGCTCTCGATGGCCCTATGGGATTCCGATGCATCCTCCAAGCGGTACCGGCCGCCGATCCGGACATTCAGACCGTCCTCGATTAGGGCGAAGAGTTGTTCGGATCGGGCTAGCAGCGACTCGCGGTCGGCTACGTGATCAAACAGGGTAGGTCGGGTGAAGAACAGGGAACCGTTGGCTGTCAATACGAGCGGGTCAACCGGGTCGACCGCACCCGAAGCATTGCCGAACGCCACCATCAGGCCGAAACGGCGGAGAAGACCCAACCCGGCCGGGACCGTAGCCTTGCCCACCCCGTCATAAACAACGTCGAGGGGGCGATTGCCCGCAATCTCCCTGATCCGCTCGGCGAAGTCCTCTCGCCGGTACTCGATCACATGATCGGCGCCTGCCGAACGGGCGATCTCCGCCTTGTCGTCGCTGCCGACAGTCGTGAATACGGTTGCTCCGAGGCGTTTGGCGATCTGGATCAAGAGTAGCCCTACACCGCCGGCGCCGGCGTGGATCAAGCAGGTGGCGCCCGCTGACAATGGATAGGTGGCGGTCGCCAGGTAAAGAGCTGTCAGCCCCTGCAGCATGGAGGCTGCGGCTGTATCGGACGAGACCGCTTCCGGGACCGGTACCAGATCCGTAGAGGGAACCAGCACCCGCTCAGCGTAGGCGCCGAGCCTGGAACAGAAGGCCACCCGATCTCCGGGGCCGGCTTCGGTGACCTCGGAACCGACGGAAACGACTCGGCCCGCGGCCTCCAACCCCGGCGTGAAAGGTAGGGCCACCGGATACAAGCCGCTGCGATGGTAGGTGTCTATGAAGTTCAATCCGGCGGACTCCACCTCAACGACCACCTCACCGGTCCCTGGAACCGGCTCCTCGACCTGTTCGACCTCCAACACCTCCGGCCCACCATTCCGGCGGATGACAACTGCCCGCATCGACATGCCTCCCTACGATCTATCCATCCGAGCTACGCTAGGAGGGTGCTGAGAAACCCCGTACAAAGGGGTTCACCCGCTAACCCATAACTCTCTGACCAGGCGCTTTACCAATCACCGAACCCCGAAAGACTCGTTTTTCAGGACCCTCCTAGCGCCGATTAACCCGTGACAGCGCCGAGTCGAAACGCCTCCCTACCGACTGCCAAGAGTACATTTCCTCCGCGCGAGCGCGTGCCGCAACGCCCATCTCCCGCCGTCGACCGAGAATCAGTCGAAGAGCCTCCACGATCTCGGATACCGATGCCGCCACATACCCGGTGATTCCGGGGACCACGGTTTCGGGCGCCCCTCCCGAGGTCCCCGCGACGACCGGAACCCCGGAAGCGGAAGCTTCCAGATATACGATACCCAAACCTTCGGCCTCCAGGCCAAGCCAGCGAGAGCGGGCGGGCATGACGAACACATCGCAACGGCGGTATAGATCAGGTAGGTCCTCCCAGGGCACGTCGGACTCGACCTGCACCGGAACGCGCGCTCGCGCCGCCGCCTGCCTTATTCGTGCTTCGAGACGCCCGTTTCCCGCCAGGAGAACCTCCACTCCCATTCCCTCCTCATGGAGCCGTTCCACCGCCGCGAGAACCCGGAGGTGACCTTTCCGAGGAATGAAACGAGAGATACAACCGATCACCAACCTCCGGGTCGGTTGTCGATCACCCGAATCCTCTACGGGACGGAACGCGGATAGGTCTACCCCCGCACCTAGGACTTCCGCCTCCCCCCCGCCCAGATCCGCCACCTTCCCGGCGGTAAAGGAGGAGACGGTCAGCACCAAACCCGCCTCGCGAAAGGTCCATCGGAGCACTTGGCGCAGCACGGGCGCCGCAGCCGGGATGGTCACCTCCGCCCCGTGAGCCATCACCACGTAGGGAATACCGAAGGAGGCGCCAAGTCTCGGTCCCATCTGGGCCAACGGATGGGGTGCGCCGAACACGAGCAGGTCGGGATCGAACTCCCTTATGTGGGCCGACACCCATCGGTAGACGGCCTTGGTGGGAATCATGTATGAAGACCGTCCACGTATGACATCAGGCAAGGGCGGGGAACCGAGATGGCGGGGTCCCAACACCCGAAACTCGACCGACGAATGGGCCACCAGATTGGTCAGGTACTGCTGGATACCGCCCGACTTAGGGGGGTAGTCATTGGTTACCAGAAGGGCGCGCACATCCCGACGGTACCTGATCGAAAATGCCCGAGGTGACGACCATCCTCAAACCGGTACAGGATCGTCTCGGGTACGATCACCGGATGAAGCGTCCACCCATCCGCATTCTCGATGTTGTGGGGACTCCCCAATCAATGGGCCGCATGCACGGTTCTACCTACGCCGACGAGATCCGCTCCTACACGAATGAGCGCGTCGAGCTGGTAATGGAGGGTCTCTGGACCGGGAGACCGCTAAGCCGCCGCGAGGTACTCGAGGTAGCTGAAGCTTGCCTCGAAGCTCATGAACGCCACTCGCCTCCCTTGTACGAGGAAATGGCGGCCATGGCCGAGGCAGCCGGTATTTCCCTTACCGAAGCGGTGGTGGTGGGGGGGTTTACAGACTTCGTCGATACCGTCCGGGTACAGAAGGGGGAAACCGATCCTGCGCGATTCGTCGAAGATACCTGTACAGCCTTCATAGTTCCTGATCATCGGGCGAACGGCGCAGGATTCCTCGGCCAGACTTGGGACATGCATGCGTCAGCCACCGACCACGTAATCATGTTGCGAACCCGACCGGAGGAAGGTCCGGCTGCGCTGGTGTTCACCACCACCGGCTGCCTGGGTCAGCTCGGGATGAACGAGCTCGGTGTCTGTGTAGGCGTCAATAACCTCACCGCCGTCGATGGAACCACCGGCGTCACTTGGCCGACGGTGGTTCGCCATGCCCTGATGGCGGAAACAGCCGACGAAGCCAAGGACGTGATCCTGTCAGCCGATCTGGCCGGAGGTCACAACTACCTGGTTTTCGACTCCGAAGGCGCCGGCTTCAACATCGAGGCGATGCCCACCGCACGGCCTGTCACCCGCCTGCGAAGGAGCGCTCTGGTCCATACCAACCACACCACGACGAAAGAAACCAGCGCCGTCCAGGGTGTTAGACCGCCGGACCTGCAAGAAAACTCCCGGAGGCGCATGATCGCCGCGGTGGATCATCTCGACAGCCACGACATCTCGCGGGACGATCTGATCGATCTGACCCGGACCAAGGTCTGCCAGGTTCCCCGCCCCCCGTACCACCTCGAATCGTCGGGAGGTGCGGTAATGCAACCGAAAACCGGAGAGTTTTGGGCAGTATGGGGACTGCCCAGCATGAACGATTACGTGAAGATCGGATTCCGGAACTGAACAGCGGCAATCGGGGGCTATTCTGCATGGGAGGCGTCCCGTCCTAGCGGCCGGGCAGTACGGCAGGAACGGGAGGAATCATGCCAGCGGTGACGCCGGCAGTTGGCCTGTATGGCATTACCAAGCGGTTCGGGTCGGTAACCGCCGTGGACCGAATGGACCTCGAGATAGTCGACGGGGAGTTCTTCGCGTTGCTCGGTCCCTCCGGGTGCGGCAAGACCACCACTCTGCGCCTGATTGCGGGCCTCGAATTCCCGACCGAGGGAAGTCTGCAGATCTTCGGTGATGAGGTGGGGACACTCCCGCCTAACAAGCGTCCGGTCAACACCGTATTCCAGAACTACGCATTGTTCCCGCACATGACTGTTGAGGAAAACGTCGGATTCGGGCTCCGGATGCAGGGGGTCTCCAAGAATCGGATCGGCTCCCGGGTTAGTGACGCTATCGGTCTGGTGCATCTGGATGGTCTGGAACACCGCCGGTCCCGCCAGCTATCCGGAGGGCAGCAGCAACGGGTCGCCTTGGCCCGGGCCCTTGTAAACAGCCCCAAGGTTCTGCTGCTCGACGAACCCCTCGGAGCGCTCGATCTCAAACTTCGCCAAGCCATGCAAACCGAACTGAAGGGCCTTCAGCGAGAGGTCGGGATCACCTTCGTCTTCGTGACTCATGACCAGGGCGAGGCATTGGCGATGAGCGACCGAATCGGCGTAATGGACGGGGGCCGCCTTCTTCAGGTGGGTACGCCTGAAGAGATCTACTCGCAACCGTCCAACCGTTTCGTGGCGGACTTTATCGGCCAGACGAACCTGCTGGACGCGATGGTCATTGACCGCGAAACGGTGACGCTGGCCAACGGAATCCGCATCCCGGCTGCGTCACCGGTCGCTCCCGGCGCCAGGGTCAACGTCAGCCTGAGGCCGGAACAGGCCATCTTGCACCGGTTGGGCGGGGCGCCGCCACATCACACATCGGTAGACGGCCGGATCGAACAGATCACTTATCAAGGCAACGCTCTGGTTTACACGGTGGTGTTCGAATGGATCAACCTGGATGTCCGCGTCGAGAACCGGCCGGGAGCGCAGCATGCGGGCGTGGGTGACCAGGTGACGGTGTCGTGGGAACCCGGCGCTATGACGGTAGTTGAGGACTGAACAGGTGACCACGGTGACCGGATCGTCTCTATCCTCGGGTTCCGGGACCGGTACGCCGGGTCCCGACAACCTACCGGTAACCCCGGAGTTCGAAAAGGCCGCCGACCGAGCCGCTTCTCGACGGGGATTCCTCCTGTCGCTTCCCGCGTATGTCTACCTCGTCTTGTTCTTTGCAATCCCGTTCGGCATCGTCATCATCTATTCCTTCGCAACCCGTAACCGGATCGGCGGCACCGACCTGACCGGATGGAATCTGGAGTCCTACCGGAGGCTCGGCGAACCGATCGTGCGGGACATTCTCTTCCGTTCTGTGTGGATCGCCCTGCTGACCACCGTGATCTGTCTGGTGGTTGCCTACCCCTTCTCCTATTTCGTGTCGACCCGTTCGGCAACCGTCCGCAACCTCATGCTGGTATTCGTAATGATTCCCTTCTGGACCAACTTCTTGGTGCGTAACTACGCGTGGCGAGTGATTCTGGGTACGGACGGACCGCTGAACACGGTCAGCGAGGCGCTGGGATTAGGTCCCCAGGAGATCCTTTTCACGCATACAGCGGTGATCCTCGGCCTCGTCTACGGTTTCCTCCCCTTCATGATCTTGCCCCTGTACGCGGCTATCGAGCGCATCGACCACAGTCTTATCGAGGCAAGCCGTGACCTGTACGCCACCGGGACCCAATCCTTCCGCAGGGTGCTCTTGCCGTTGTCGATGCCGGGCGTGGTGGCGGGCTCCATCCTGGTGTTCGTGCCCAGCCTCGGCGCCTACGTAACCCCCCAGATCCTGGGCGGCGGCAAGTCGACCATGCTGGGATCGTACATCGTGGTCCAGTTCCTCACCGCGCGGAACTGGCCCTTGGGCGCCTCACTCTCCTTTGTCCTGATGACCGTGATGCTGGCCGCCACCCTGATCTACTTCCGGACCGGGGGTCGGAACCTGTGAGCAGTGGAGCGATCAGACCCCGTGGCGCCACCAGAGTCGCCCTCACCGGCGGTGCCTGGCTGGTGTACACGTTCTTCTACGCGCCGATAGTCCTGTTGGTGGTGTTTTCGTTCAGCGACGACCGCAATGTGGGCCGCTGGGGCGGTTTCACCCTTTCCTGGTACGAGGATTTCATCCAACACGCCCAACTCCAGAACTCCCTCTGGGTTTCGATCCGGGTCGCGATCCTGTCCACCATCATCTCGGTGGTACTCGGTACGCTGTCGGCGCTAGCCCTGGAACGTTTTCGTTTCCGGGGGAAACGAGTGTTCGATGCCCTTCTCTACCTACCCATCATCATCCCGGACGTCACCATGGCGGTAATGATGCTGCTGTTTTTCTCCGAAGCGATACGAGTGGGGGAAGCGCTGCTGGGGTTTGAACTGTCCAAGGGCTTCACAACGATCACGATCAGCCACATCGCCTTCAACATCAGCTTCGTTTCGGTGGTGGTCCGGGCCCGCCTATCCGGTATGGACGAGAATCTGGAGGAAGCGGCTCTGGACCTGTATGCGACTAGGTGGAAGAGCTTCCGGTACGTCACCTTCCCCCAGATCGCCCCCGGTATCGCCGGCGGCGCCCTTCTCGCCCTCACCCTCTCGCTGGATGACGTGGTGGTGACCCAGTTCGCCTCGGGACCGGGATCGACCACCCTCCCGGTATTTGTTTTCGGAATGATTCGTAGAGGAGTTACGCCCCTCATAAACGCAGTATCCGTGATCATGCTGGTCGCGTCGGTATTCCTTGTTTTCCTGTCTCTGATAGTCCAACGAGTCCGTTCCGGAGAATCAGCCCGGCGCGCCACGACCGATATCGAGTAGGAATCGGCGGGATCCGAAGCTATCACCCGCCAACCTGACTCCGTCCGCTCCTATCCAAACAAGCGGAAACTTCCTGCGTTGGTTACACTGCCAAACCTCTAGAATCCACTCTGGAAGGCCACCGATGTGGTCAAACCCGGCAGTTCTTCGGGAGGGAGTTAACCCATGCGGGTGATCAGTAGGAGAAAGTGGCTAGTCGCAGTCCTGAGCATGGCGCTGCTCACCATCGCCTGTGCGGACGAGGACGGTGACGGGCCATCGGCGGCCGACTGCGAAGTAGGCCAGACCGACGGTGATCTGAATATCTTCAACTGGGCCGAATACATCGATCCCGAAATGTTGGACGCGTTCGCCGCGGAGTTCGGAGTCGAGGTGACGATCGACGCCTATGACTCCAACGAAGCCATGCAACCTATCATCTCTGCCGGGAACTCCGGCTACGACTTGATCGTACCGTCCGACTACATGGTGGCCATCCTTATTGCCGGAGAGGACATCCAGCCTCTCGACAAGGACGCCATCCCGAACGCCGCCAATGTCTCGCCGGACTTCGAAAACCTGATCTACGACCCGGATGGCGCCTACTCCATTCCCTACCAATGGGGAACTACCGGAATCGCGGTCGATACCGCGGTGGTGGGGACCGACTTTCCGAGGTCCTGGTCGATCATCTTCGATGCGGGTATCGCCGACGCCTACGCCGGTCGTATCTCGCTGCTGAACGACCCGCGGGAAACCTTGGGGGCGGCCCTGAAGTATCTCGGCTACTCCCTCAACACCACAGACCAGGGAGAGTTGGACGAAGCGAAGGATCTGGTAGCCGAGGCCCGTGGACGGGTAGCGGCATTCGACACCGATCAGGCTGACGAGTTGCTCACCACCGGAGAGACAGCGATAGCCCACGGCTACTCCGGCGACATGTTCACCCAGTTCCTGGAAACCGAGGATCCGTCTCGGTATGTCTATTTCGTGCCGGTGGAGGGCGGGACCCGTTGGATCGATAATATGGCGATCCCACATGACGCCCCCAACCCATGTTCCGCGCATGCCTTCATCAACTGGATCCTCGATGGGGAGAACGGCGCGGCGCTCTCCAACTGGAACTACTACTCGACCCCCAACAGCGCAGCGCTTGACGGGCTGGACGAGGATTTGCTGGACTTCGTCAACGACCCGAGCGTGATTCCGGGCGGAGTGGAGTCATTGGAGTCGATCCAGGATACGGGTGATTTCGAGATCAGCTTCACCGACGCCTTTATCGAGGCGGTGGGATAGCCGTCGCTATCGCCTGACGGTACACGCAACGACCGAAACGGCTCGTCTGCCCTAGGGAACCACAGCCTTCCCAGGGCAGACGAGCCATCCGAATAATGGACACATCCTGATCCACACGGCCCTACTATGGCGCCCATTCCAACACCGTACTGACAAGCTCCTGATGGCCAATCACGATGTGCAGATGTATCATGATTCTCGTGCTGGAACGTATCTACATCAAAAACTACAAGTGCCTCGCGGACTTCAACCTTCAACTGCAAGAGACCACACTTCTTCTTGGGGATAACGGTTCCGGAAAGACAGCCGTCCTCGATGTGGTTTATGGACTCCGCCAACTCTTGGCAGGAGAAGTCAAGATCACGGACCCCGTAGCGTTCCCTTCTTCCACGCTCACCCGTTGGCAAACCTGTCACGAACAGCAGTTCGAACTCCAGGTGAGGCTGGAGAGCGAGAGCTTCCTCTACAGGCTCCAAGTAGAACACGATCCCGGCATCGGTGCTTCCCGTGTAACCCGTGAGAAGCTGGTCGGTGAAGACAAGACGGTGTTGTTCGATTGCAATATGGGCGAGGTACAGCTTTATCGTGACGATGGTTCGGAGGGGCCAACCTATAGAACAGACTGGGGCGAGTCCGCCCTGGCACGTGTAGTTGAGCAGCCGGCCAACACGCGGCTCACCTCCTTCCTGAACGCTGTTCGCGGCGCAGTGGTCTGTACTGTCCGGCCGCATACCATCCGCTCGGTAGCAGCCCGAGGGGGCCACCGGCTCGGCCGTTACGCCGATAACTTTGTGGCTTGGTACCGCAATGCCGTCCTCGATAGTCCCGGGTCGGCTCGCTCTCATGAAGAAGCTCTACAGGTCGTAATAGACGGTTTCGAAAGTTTTCGCCTTGAGCGGATTGGCGCCGACACACGGGAGCTAAAGCTCCACTTCTCTAGCGTAAACGGCGACGGCAGCGCCGACAGGTACTGGCTCCGGCTTGACGAGATTTCCGACGGGCAGCGCGCACTGGTGGTTCTCTACGGGTTGCTGCATCTGCACGGCGGGGACGGCGTATTGATGCTGCTGGACGAACCGGATAACTACGTGGCTCTTCCTGAAATCCAACCCTGGCTGATGGAGTTGCTCGAGTTATGTGAGGAGACACCCTCGCAAGCCGTTATATGTTCGCACCATCCGGAGATGATCGACTTCCTCGGGCCGGATTATGGATTGATTCTGCGCCGTAACGCCTCCGGTAGCGCCACCGCGCAACCGATCAGCCAACCAGCCTTGACGGGCTCCCTCAAGCTGTCCGAGTTGGCGGCGCGGGGAGACGCGTGAGCAGGAAAATCAGAGTGGTTCTACTCTGCGAAGACAAGCAACACCGTGCCTTTGTTACCCGTTTGATCCATCGGCTCGGCTGGAAGCCGCGTGATCTCCGAATCGAACAATCGCCTACGGGTCGAGGGTCGGCGGAGCATTACGTACGGGACCGGTTCCCTCGTGAGCTTCAGTGGTTACGCTCCAAAGGCGGCGAGCGGGTTTACCTGATAGTCATGGTCGATGGAGACGCGGCCGGCGTCTCCAAAAGAAAGGCCTCGCTCAGCGCCGCCTGCCACCAACTAGCCCTGAATATTCAGGTTTCCCACACACCGAGGCACGTCATGCCAGTTCCGCCCGAGTATTGGGAGAAACCCACCGTTCACCCGACAGGTGAATCTCTACGCCGGACCGGGATAGGAAACGCCGATAGCTGTATTTCCTGGTCAGGGCGCGAAGATGGTCTACTCCACTCCTCCTCCAAACCCCCATCCATGAATAATCGGGGCTAGGAGTAACACCGCCTGGCGACGCCGACAACGTAGTCATATGTGTACCGTCCTGGAACATCGAGACATGGCTGGCTTATCTCGAGGGTAAAACGGTTGACGAAACCAATGCCCAATACCCCAAAATGGACAGACCCCGCAATTGCCAACCGATGGTCGACCAACTCGTTGAAATGTGCCGCAACCGAGCCCTTCGTAAGCCGGCCCCTGCATCTCTGGAAGACGCTTGCACGAGCTACCGCCGCGTGTTCCCCAGCAGAGGTTCTGGATCCACCCACCTCGCCGGAGAAAGGCATCTCAGAATAAAACTGGTCATATGGCGCGTCCCGGAGACCCGCAGCAACTGACCACTAACAGGTGTCCTTCGTAGCCTGATGACACACGCGGTGAGTGGATAGTTGACTTCCCGCGACGGCTCGCCACAGGTACTCGCCGTTCAAGCTCGGCCTGCACCAGCGGATCGTCGGCCTTCTCGAGTGGTTGCAGCGACATGCCGAGGCGGCGGGCACACCACACGGCGTGTGCCCGTACCAACTCGTCGGGATCGGCCAGGGCATTGTTCACCGCTGAACGAACGCGTGGGCTCGAAGGATCGCCCACATTTCCGAGAGCTACCAGAGCGTTACGCCGCAGATAGCGAGGTTGTCGACGGGGTATGTACCAGCGACCGAACCTCTCCATCAATTCATCGTCCGATGCATCGAGTATCTCCAGCAGCGAAACCCAAGCCTGGTTGTGATTCCCCTCGTGCGTGGACCACCGGTGACCTCGACTATCTCGGACAGCATTGCGGGTGGAACGCCGGAACCTAACCCGGTTAGGAGGACAAACGTCGGCACAGTCGTCACACCCGTAGATGCGGTCCCCCAGGGCAACCCGGAACTCGGGAGGAAACACCCCGGCTTGCTGGACGAGCCAAGCCAGACAACGTCGGGCATCGACGGTGCCGGGAGCGATAATGGCGCCGGTCGGGCACCCGTCGAGGCACTGCCTGCATGGCCCGCATCCGTCAGGGACCGGTTCGGGATCCGAGTCGCAAAGCTCGGCGTCGGTCACCACCGCTCCCAGGACAACCAGGCTACCCAAGCCTTGTATCAGTATGTTGGAGCTCTTCCCCCACCAGCCGATTCCGGCGCGGTAGGCGGCGGCGCGGTCCACAAGATGGTTCTCGTCGGCTACCACTACCGCTCGATGCCCGTCGGAGCGCAGCGGTTCGGCTACCGATTCGAGCGCGGTTCTCAACGCCGCGTAGTGGTCGGATCGGGCGTACGCGGCGACCCGACCGTAGGGTATCCCGTCATCCGGTCGAGCGGGTTCGGCATGCCCGAAATCGAGAGCTCCCACTACCAGGCTTGCGGCGCCCGGGAGCACCCGAGCCGGGTCTGTGGAGCGCTGCGGATTCCGGTAGGTGAACTGCATTTCACCGTTCAACCCTTGACGCTTGCGCTCTTCAAGTATCTTCCTGGATTTCGAGAAGGGCTCGGCTCGGCAGACACCCACCGCGCGCAAACCGGCTTGTCGTCCTATGTCTGCCAAGAGGTCAGCGGTTACGGCCATGTCTCCCTTAGCCCTGACTGCCGACATTGCTCAAGGGATGCTCTCTCCGGATCCGGCGTGTCAGACACCCCCGAGGTGTCCTACAACCTGTCGCCGTCCGTAAGCTTACCCAACTTTAAGAAACCTCATTCCAAGGGTGATGCTCCAGAGTACCCAGGGGAAGTAGCAAAGCCTGGCCAGCGTAACCATGCTCTCGCTGGGACCGGTCTGCCCGATGATGAGCGCCACCACGGCGACGACGGACACTACGAAAATCACTAGGGCGGCGATCTTGTTAAAACCCACCGGATCCCTAAACGACAGACCGAGGCTCAACGCCATTATCCCCAACGACACTGCAAGGCTCGAAATGAAAGTAATACCCGCGCTCGCCTGCTCGACCGGTACCGCCGCCTGGACCGCGACAGCGCTTTCGATCGGGACCTCGGCAAGGATGTGAATCAGTCCGTAGGACATGATCCATCCGAACCCACCCACGGTCGCGCTGAGAATACCGAATCTGGATAGGGCGGAGGCGGAGTCATCCTCCACAAGAACGATCAGCCGGTTGAGACCGGTCAACCCGTAAATCATTATGAGCAGGCCGATCGGAACCATCAGGCCCGCGCCATGGGCTAAGGCGGCGTTGGAAGCCAGGGCCCGGATCCTCCCGATGGAGTCGGTCGAAACAGCGCTGTCAATCAACATACCGCCCGGTTGGAGTAGGAAGAATAACAGGGCCAGAATCGGCCCTATGATCAGCGACCATGCCTCGAACCTGTTGACGGAACCAACCTTCATGCCTTACCCCACATCGGTTTTGCTCTTCCCGAAAGGATAGCCGCCGAGCCGGCGGCCCGGCTTGTCTATTACCGAGGTAGTTGGACATCGCTTCTCCGCGCGTTTTCCCGACCCGGCCGGAGTGAGGTTGGGCGCCTAAACGGCAGCCTTGTCGGGCGGCGACTCAGTGTCGGAGCAGCCGGTAGGCGATCTCTCCCATCCGGGATCGCCTACCACTCCTGAACTCCTTGCGGTCCGCCCAGCCCATCACGGCCCTGGTACCTCTGATCCCCAGCCAGCGCAAGGGCTCCGGCTCCCAGCGGCGCGACTCGATCCCTACCCATGCAAGATGGGCCAACTCGGAATCGGTACCGGTTACCAGATCGGCAAGAGTGCGACCGGCTAGATTGGAGGGAGCTACCCCCTCCCCTACGTAGCCTCCCGCAGATCCGAACCCACGTTTCAGATCGAAGCGGACGGACGGAATCCAGTTGCGGGGCGCACCTAGCACCCCGCCCCAGCAATGGGTTATCTTGACCTCGGCCAGCACCGGAAAGATGTCCACCAACACTCGCCGGATCATTTCATGGGCTCGCCGGTTCCGTTCAGTAGCGGGGTTGATCCGGGACCCGTACAGGTACGGTACTGCCCGTCCTCCGAATGCGATCCGATCGTCCTTAGTCCGCTGTCCATATATAACCGCGTAGCGGTCATCGGCGAAGGTGGGCCTGGTTTCGAGGCCGATTTCGGTCCACATCGCCTCATCCAGTGGTTCGGTGGCAACCATCAGCGAGTACAGCGGCGCGACTTCCCGACGCCTGCCCGGTAGATCACGGGTGTACGCCTCGGTGGCTCTGATCACCACCGGAGCCGAGACAGTTCCTCGAGGGGTGGTGACTCCACCCTCCCGGATGGATGTCACGGCGGTCTGCTCGACTATCCGGACCCCTCGCCGCTCGACCGCGACGCCCAATCCCCGGACCAGCCGGGCCGGGTCGAGGGCCGCACAGGGCGCGTAGAAGATACCCCCGTGCAGGTTGGTAGGCCGGGCGTACCGACGTACCTCATCGGGAGTGAGCAGCCGTATGACGTCCTCGCCGATTCCATGGGAACGGTTTTCCTCGACCTCAGCTACCTGACGCTCCGCCTGGGCTCGGTTACGGGCGAAGCGGATGACACCTCCCTTGGCGAAACCACAATCAATCGACTCCGCCTCAATCACCCTCCCTACCTCATCGACCGAACCATGCACGTAATCCATCAGTCGCAGCGCCGCCTCGTGGTTACTATGCCGTGCATAGCCCGCCACACCCGTTGCTAACTCGCCGACACACCATCCTCCGTTGCGTCCGGAAGCCCCGAAACCACATATCTCACGTTCAACCACCAGTATGGACCGTGACGGATCTCGTTCAGCTAAGTAATACGCCGTCCAAAGACCGGTAAAGCCACCCCCGACGATTACCACATCGGCATCACAATCACCGTCGAGTGGAGAACGGGATTCAAGGCTTCCCGGGAAGGTTGCCAACCAGAGGGACAGGTTCGTGTAGTCCACCATCGACGTGAAGTATATGATCGGGTGGTGAGCCAAGATCTGCGTTACCGCCACATCCGGCCGGAGTGGGTCTACAAGCTGGCCGGCCTGGAACTAAGGGCCTTCCCGAGTGTTGATCCGGCCGACCTATACAACTCCGAGAAGTTGGCGGATCTGGCCGAAGCATTCCCGGAGGGTAACTTCGTGGTACTCGATGGTGACGAACCCGTAGCCATGGGTCTAGGGGTGCTGGTCGACTTCGATCTCGAACACCCGCAGCATCGGATGAAGGACCTGATTGCACAAGGCGGGAAAGCCGGACACAATCCTGCTGGAGAGTGGTACTACGGGACCTCCATCACGGTAGACCGGCGGTACCGGCGGCGCGGGATCGGCAGTCGCCTCTACGAACTACGGAAGGCAGTGTGCCGTGACCTGGGTCTGCGAGGCATCATCGCCGGTGGGGTGATTCCCGGTTATGCCGAACATAAGCACTCCATGACCGCGGCGCAATACGTTGAAAAGGTGGCCGCCGGCGAACTCTACGACCGAACCCTCACCTTCCAGATCGAGAACGGGTTCGAAGTGCGAGGCGTACTGGAGAACTACATGCAAGACCATACCGTCGACAGCTGGGCCTCGTTGATAGTCTGGTTCAATCGGTAACGGGCTCGATCGTGCGGCCCTGCGCGGCGATGTGCGGTTCGCTGCACCAGGCGGTTCGCAACACCGCCAACGCGTTCGTGAAGTCGTCGGCGGTAGCGTCAGCCTGTTCGTGAAGTCGGAGAAGGTCGCGTAGGACCGCTGCATCTAGTCGATGCCGAGCGGCGTCTTGATCCGCCTGGTTGGCGGGCAGGAAACTAACCGCTTTCAGTTCTTCATACAGGCGCCCGGATTGATCCAACTGTGTGTCGGATAGGGTCCGAGGGTCGTAGACCGGAATTCGGGCCTGGCGTGTCACCGTGACCAGAGCGCGGCGTTTGTGCCGGTCACCCAAAAAGCGATGAGACCGGGCTGACCTTCCCTGAAGTAATGTCCTGCTCAGTCCTCATCGGCGGTTACCTTAACGGGAATCCACTCCCCGGAGGGCATGACGACCAGTCCGGCGCGAGTGACTCAGCCCAGGGCAGCTATCGCAGAGTCGTAGTCGGGTTCGTCGACGATCTCCGGGACCAGGTGGGAATGCAGGACAGTACCGTCGGTATCGAGGACCACTACAGCTCTGGCGCACAAGCCCGCTAGAGGCCCGTCGATGATGCCGACACCGTAGTCATCCATGAACTCCCGGTTGCGGAACACCGAGCCGGTCACGACGTTTTCAAGCCCTTCCGCCCCGCAGAATCGTCCGGCGGCAAAGGGAAGATCAGCCGAAACGCATACCACTGTGGTGTTGTCAAGCCCGGACGCGAGTCCGTTGAAGGCGCGGACGCTAGCTGCGCAAGTACCGGTGTCCACCGAGGGGAAAATATTGAGTACCACTCGTCTCCCCATCAGTTCCTCCGACGATACCGAGCCGAGATCCTTGGTGGTGAGACTGAAAGCGGGCGCCGCCGAACCGATTGCCGGAAGGTCCCCGCTCGTATTGACGGCATTGCCCTTTAGAGCCGTACGTGCCATTCGCTTCTCCTATACATGGGTGGGATGTTTGCGGCGCCGCACAAACCACCGTGTGAAATGCGGAACCGGCATCACTAGATTAGCCGTCGATTCGGCAGCGGATTACGCGCCCTGGTTCGAGGCCGACCATTACGCACCTGCCCGGGTGACATCGATCCTCGGCTATCTGACCGGCTCCAGGTGAGTGGAGAGGTTGTAGGTACCGATGACCGGCGTGCCGTCGGCTGATACAGCCACCTGGGTTACGGAGGTGTTAGCTAGCGGTCCGATCAGCCGGGCTTTGTCAAACCCGAATCCGAGCACGGCGCCGGCGTAGGCGCGTATCGCTCCCCCATGGGATACGACGGCTACCCGACCACCCGGGTGTCTCGGCTGGAGACGGTCAACAAACCCCGAAACCCTCTGCTGTACATCGATCCAGGTCTCGCCGGTATGACCTCGCCGGATATCGTTGCCATCGGTCGGGTAGCCGCCCAACTCTCCGGCTGCCTCCAGATCGGCCCACATCTTACCTTCCCATTCGCCCAAGCTGATCTCGACCATCTGATCAACCGCAATCGCCGGCCGCTCGAAGACAATCTCCGCCGTGGACCTAGCTCGGCCGAGCGACGATGAGTACACCTCGTCAACCTCCCCGATCCAGCCGCGCAGCTTCCGGGCCTGGGCTCGTCCTTCCGCATGAAGACCATCGTCCAAGCGGCCTTGGACTCGCCGGTCGAGATTGGCCTGCGTTACTCCGTGACGGATCAGGTCAACTATGACGGCGCCTTGGTCGCCCAAGTAGGCGGGCCAGCCGACTAACGGGCCGAGATGGCCCGCATCGTTATAACGCTGAAGGGTGTGGCCGTAGTCGTGAAACGCCAACTCGCAAAAGGAAGTGTTGGTCAGGAAGGCCAGACGGCGGCGCCCTACCGGAAGGTCCAGCAGTCGCCACAGCACCGCGCCGATCAGACCACCATGGGTAACTACCAAGGCTGTTTCCCCGTCGTCCATGCGAGCAACCAGATCCTCGAGGGCCCCACAGCCCCGATCGGCCACCTGTCGGGGTGATTCACCCGTCACCCCCATGGGCATGTCGAAGTCCCGGTTCAGACGTTCCAGATCTTCGGCATGACGCTCCAGCACCACAGTGTCAGGCAGGCCTTCCCACTCACCGATGTCACCTTCTCTCCACCTGACCTTCCGGCGGGGCTCGAATCCAGCTTCAAAGGCGGTGTCCACCGACCGCTCTAGATCTGAAGACTCGACCAAGGCGATCCGTCGTTTCGACAGCCTCTGTCCGGCCTTCCTGGCTTGGGAGTGGCCTCGCGCCGTCATCGGACTGCTTCCGGAACCCTGGAATATGCGGCGGGCATTGGCCTCGGATTCGCCGTGGCGCATGAGTATCACATGTCTTGCCATCTGCCTCTTCCCGCTTCGACCACGTAACGACCGCGCTTCCCATACCTACCGGCAGGTCTAGTCGAGTGAGCCTTGTTCATCGGGTTTTTCGAACTTCCCTCGAGGAGTCTGATGATCAGATGAAGGCCGCCGCGAAGATCAGCGAAACGATCGTCATCACCTTGATGACGATGTTCATAGCCGGGCCCGAGGTGTCTTTGAAAGGGTCGCCTATCGTGTCGCCTATCACCGCCGCCTTGTGTTGATCCGATCCCTTACCTCCGAAGGCGCCCGATTCGATCAGCTTCTTGGCGTTGTCCCAAGCTCCACCGGCGTTGGCCATGAAAATGGCCAGCAGGAAACCGGTAACCAGGGCGCCGGCCAGCAGGCCTCCTAATGCCTCCACATCCACGAACCCCACAACCAGCGGCAACGCCACGGCAAGAGCGCCCGGGATGATCATCTCTCGCAGAGCCGAACCGGTAGCAATGTCTACCGCCTTGGCATAATCGGGCCGGGCGTTCGGATCACCCGCGAGAAGGCCGGGAATCTCACGGAACTGCCGCCTGACCTCCTCGATCATCCGGAAGGCGGCCCGACCTACCGCGTTGATGGTTAGCGACGCAAAGAGGAACGGGAACATCGCCCCCAGGAACAATCCGACGATGGTGCCCACGTTGGTTATATCGATCGACTCGAGCCCCACCGCTTGAGTGAAGGCTGCGAACAGCGCGAGAGCGGTAACCGCCGCCGAACCGATCGCGAATCCCTTCCCCAGAGCAGCCGTGGTATTCCCCAGAGCGTCCAATTCATCCGTTGCTTCCCTTACTTCGGGAGGCAGGTGCGCCATCTCGGCTATCCCCCCGGCGTTGTCGGCGATCGGGCCGTACGCGTCGACCGCCACCGTGATACCGAGCGTCGAGAGCACGCCGATTGCGGCGATCGCCACCCCGTAGATTCCTCCACCCTCACCGATCGCCCAATCCCCCGCCGCGTACGCACCGGCGATGCCCGCGGCCACCACAACCACCGAATACGCGGCGGAACGCATTCCCTCGGCAATCCCCGCGAGAACCACGGTGGCTGGACCGGTTTCGGACTGCCGGGCAATCTCCTTAACTGTTTTGTAGTGGTCGGACGTGAAAACCTCCGATATCTTCCCCACCGCAATACCTACGACCAGGCCGACCAGAACCGCCAACGCCAAACCGAGGGGATTCGATACTCCGCTTCCGTCACCGAAAATCACGAAGGTCAGTATCAGGGTACCGATGACCGTCAACACCACCGCTACGTTGCTTCCTCGATGCAATGCCTTCGCCAGGTTGTCCCCCGTTACCCGCACGAAGAAGGATCCGATGATGGCCGCGAACATTCCTACGGCCGCTACCGCCAGTGGGAAGACGATGGCCTCCACCACGAAGGAACTAGAAGCGAAGACGATGGCCGCGTAGGCGATCGGGGCAACGATGGAACCCACGTAGGACTCGAACAGGTCGGCCCCCATACCCGCTACGTCGCCTACATTGTCGCCTACATTGTCTGCGATCACCGCCGGATTGCGGGGATCATCTTCGGGAATCCCCGCCTCTACCTTGCCTACCAGGTCGGCGCCCACATCGGCGGCCTTGGTATAGATTCCACCCCCGACGCGTGCGAACAGCGCGATCGATGAGCCACCCAACCCGATAGCGGCGATGATGTTGTACTGATCCGCGTCGGCGATGTCGAGGACGTTCACGAACAGGAGGTATCCGATTGTCACGCCCAGCAGTCCCAGCCCCGCCACGCTGAATCCCATCACGGCACCCCCCCGGAAGGCCACCGGCAACGCCTGCTTGACCCCACCGAGTCGAGCGGCCTCCGCGGTACGTGAGTTGGCGGAGGTTGCGATCCTCATGCCCACAAATCCGGCTCCGGCCGAGAGAACCGCTCCGAAGACGTAGGCGATCGAACCCCAGGGAGCTCCCCACGGCAAGATCACGGAGATCAGAATCGCCAGCACTACTACGAAGACAGCTACCCATGTGTACTCGCGCTTCATAAAGGTGTTGGCGCCCTCGCGGATAGCTGCCGACAGCTCGCGCATCCGATCATTGCCCGGATCGGCGGCTAGGACCACCTTCGCGTAATAGAAAGCAAGAGCGAGCGCCGCCAGTCCGGCGAGCAACGCTATCACCAGTACAGCGTCTGAAGACATGATTCGGACCTTCCTTGGATCGGGTGGGCTTGAGTATATGGCGGCTGTTGGACAGCCCGGCCGTTTCACCTCCTCGCGGAACCTCCGAAAACTGCGCACCGACCCGGGAAGGTCGGCCGCCGTGCCGATACCAGCCAGGTTGGCGCCTTATCCGGGCAAACCGGTAGATGAAGAATGGGTGCTACCCGGATAGCTTCTTGTACTCCGCCCGCCAGGCGTGTAACAAAGGTTCGGTGTAGCCCGATGGTTGCGAGATGCCCTTGAGCACCAGATCGCAGGCTGCCCTGAACGCCGGTCCATCGAATCCCGGACCCATCGGCCGGTACGTCGCGTCTCCGGCGTTCTGCCGGTCAACCACCGCGGCCATCTTCTTCATGGTCTCCATAACCCGTTCCTCGTCAACCACTCCGTGATGGAGCCAATTAGCGATATGCTGGGAGGAGATCCGGCATGTGGCCCGATCCTCCATAAGACCAACATCGTTGATGTCGGGAACCTTCGAACATCCAATCCCCTGGCTGATCCAGCGCACCACGTAGCCGAGAATGCCCTGGGCGTTGTTCTCGAGTTCGGTGTTGATCAACTCGGGGGTCAGATCATCACTTGTTTCCATCACCGGTATTGCGAGCAGGTCGTCTATGGGACGGGGCGTTCGGTCCGCGATTTCCGCCTGGCGCCGGGCGACATCCACCCGGTGGTAGTGAGTGGCGTGAAGGGTGGCGGCGGTTGGTGAAGGCACCCAGGCGCAACCGGCCCCGGCCTGAAGATGACCGATCTTCTGGTCGAGCATGGCGGACATGAGGTCCGGCGCCGCCCACATTCCCTTGCCGATCTGTGCCCGTCCCCGTAGCCCGCAGGCCAAACCGACATCTACGTTGCGGTCCTCGTAGGCGTCGATCCAGACTTGGTCTTTCATAAGGGTTTTGGGAACCATCGGCCCGGCCTCCATTGACGTGTGGATCTCATCACCCGTCCGATCAAGAAAACCGGTGTTGATGAAGACCAACCTCGACCTAGCCGCCCGGATGCATTCCTTCAGGTTGAGGGTGGTCCGCCGCTCCTCGTCCATCAAGCCCAGCTTGAGGGTGTTGCGCTCAAGACCCAGTATCTCCTCGACCCGTTCGAACACCTTGACGGTGAAAGCAACCTCCGCCGACCCGTGCATCTTGGGCTTCACAATGTAGAACGACCCCGCCTTGCTATTGCGCTTCGGAGCGTCACCCCGCAGGTCGTGGCAGGCGATGAGCGCCGTGACGATGGTATCTGCCAGACCCTCGAAAGCCTCACTACCTGTCCGATCAATGATCGCCGGGGTCGTCATGAGATGTCCGACATTGCGAACCAGGAGAAGGGAGCGACCGGGGAGGGTGAAAGGCTTTCCGCCCGCATCGGCATAGGAGCGGTCGTCGGCCAACCTCCTCGTGAAGGTACGCCCGCCTTTCGTCACTTGCGCCGTCAGGTCGCCTTTCAGCAGGCCGAGCAGGTTCCGATAAGCCATAACCTTGTCAGCCGCGTCAACTGTCGCAACCGAGTCTTCAAGGTCCAGTATGGTGGTTATTGCGGACTCCAGCACAACATCAGCAACTCCGGCCGGGTCCGATGATCCGACCGGATGGCGCCGGTTGATCACGATCTCGATGTGTAGCCCGTTATTTCGAAGCAGGATCGAGTCCGGCATCATCGGATCCCCGGTATAACCCGCCAACTGGGAGGGTTGGGCGAGGGTCGTCCTGGGACGGATTACCTGCTGGACAACCAGCTTTCCGTCCTTGACCCAGTAACCGGTGGCGTCACCGTGGGCTCCGACCTTGAGCGGCGCCACGTCGTCGAGGAACCGGCTGGACCAGGCAATGACTCGCTCGCCCCTCTCGGGATCGTAGGAACCCGTTCGAGGGGGCGAATCCCCAAGGGCGTCGGTACCGTAAAGGGCGTCATAGAGGGACCCCCACCGGGCGTTGGCGGCATTGGTAGCGAATCGGGCATTGGTGAGCGGTACAACCAACTGAGGTCCGGATACCGAGCATATCTCTGCGTCGACGTCGGCGGTATCGATGTTGAAGTCGTCCCCTTCCGATTCGATGTAGCCGATCTCCTCGAGGAACTCTCGATAGAGCTTCTTGTCGATGGGAACGCCCGCGGACTGCCGATGCCAGGCGTTGATACCGGCTTGAAGCTCGGCTCGACGATCGAGGAGCTTGCGGTTGATGGGACCGTACTCGTGGATGAGGGACGCCAAGCCCTCCCAGAAGGTCTCGGGGTTCACACCGCTACCGGGCAAGACCTCGTCGGAAATAAACCGGAACAACTCGATATCGATCGTCAGGTCTTCGATCGTAAAGCTCTGAGATGTACTGCTCAACGTTGATCCTTATCCGTTACGACGACGAACGAGATCCCGAGTTACTTCCGCAACGGAACGCACGCCGGTCAACGCCATGGTTCGTCGCATTCCGTCCTCGAAGAAGTCCAGCACCCACTCGACACCCTTGGCGCCCGCTGCCCCCAGTCCGTAGAGGTAGGGCCGACCCACCATAGCTGAATCGGCGCCGAGTGCTATCGCCTTAACTATGTCGGCGCCCCGCCGTATCCCACCGTCACATATGATCTCCACGTCGTCACCCACCGCCCGGGCGATCGGTTCGATCAATTCGATAGCCGTCGGAGCACCTTCGAGTTGCCTTCCCCCGTGATTCGAGACACAGATGGCTTGGATACCGTGTTGGACAGCTCGACGAGCGTCCGCCACCGACTGGATTCCCTTGATGACAATCGGACCGTCCCAGAGCGATCTGATCCATTCGATATCCTTCCACGAAAGGCCGGCGTCGAATTGGTCATGGACCAGCGAGGAGAGGGCGACGGCCGTGGAACCGTCCGCTTCGTGAAAACCGGCCACGTTGGCGAAGGTAATCGGTTCAGCGTTCAGGAATCGCCATGTCCATCCGGGCTTGAGGGCCCCATGGAGGATCATGTCGAGGCCGAGCTTGGGGGGTAGCGTCAGCCCGTTGCGAACATCTCGTTCGCGCCGACCCGTCACCACCAGATCGACCGTTATACATAATGCCTCGTAACCCGACTCTTTGGCACGTTCGATCATGTTCCGAACGAGTCCTCGATCTTTCCACACATATACCTGGAACCAGTTACGGCCACCGGATCCGGCTTCCGCCACCTCTTCGATGGATCGAGTGCCGAGGGTCGATAGGGAGTAGGGTATAGCCCGTTCCATCGCGACACGAGCCACCGACAGTTCTCCGAGCGGGTCGACAATCCGGGTGAAACCGGTGGGCGCCAGTATCAGGGGAATGGGTGTCGGCTTCCCGAGAATCTCCGCCGAAGTGTCAATGTTGCTCACATCGCGCATAACCGTGGGAACGAACTCCCATTTGTGGAAGTCCTGCGCGTTTCTCCGATAGGTGACCTCGTCCTCAGCCCCTCCATCTACATAATCGAACACGGCTCTGGGAAGGCGCCGACGAGCGATAGCCCGAAGGTCCTGAATGTTCGCAGCCGACTGCATCCGGCGAATATCCGGATCGGGTTCGAATGCCCGAAACCGGACTACCGAACGCATCGTCGTTATCATTCCCATGGCCCAGGATCCTAGCCCTATCCTGCCGACCCGTAATCAACCCACGATCAGATCGAATCGCCTTGGCTCGCATACCACGGAACCGTTGAAGCGGATCCGGACTCGCCCGGTTCTCGCCGGTATTCGGTCAACTCTCGACCCGAGAATCAGACCGGTGTAGGCCGGAACCATCAGTAGGCGTTGCGGCTCGGCGGGATCTCCACGCGTATCTCGCATACGCTCCATGCGGTGGCCAGTAGCTGTCCTTGCGATAGGCCCAGTACTCGAACGGGTTGTTGTAGTAGGCAAAGGTCTCCATGACCCTCCATAATTGCCCCCTGTCGGTTAGGAGCCCGGCCACCATCCCCACCGCGCCCGCCAGGAGCATCCAACCCGGATAGACGATCGAGAATACGGGACCCAGGATGCGGTTCTGCAGCAGGTGGGTTCCCTCGTGAACATCCACCAAGCGTCTGCGGCGAACCGCCGCCGGAGAGTCTCCGCGCAGACCTGCAGCACCACCACCCGCCGAGACAACATTTCCCATAGCCAGAGCGAACCCGGCGCGAACACTGAAGCCACCCTCGTAAACGTGCCTGTTCGAACGCCGGCTCATTCCAGTGTGGTAGCCGGGATCGGGATGGAACCGATTGGCGGCATGAAGTATCAATCCCGACGACACACCTACCAACCCCCAGGTCGAGTCCAGCAGGAAACATCCCCAGCCTCGTGCACGACGCCATGAGTAGATGCCTCCCAAACCCGAAACGAGGCCGTTGAGACCTGCCACGCCGGCCCCCGCTGTCGGGAGGGCCTGAACTAGGCCGTCGAGTGGGGCCAGTGCAAACCATGCCAGGGCCGCCCCTCCGATTCCCGTGGCAATACCTTCCGCTACCTTCGCCGCTCGAGCTCTCTTGGAACTCACCACCCTTCCAATGACGCTCACCACAGAATCATCGTAGGGTGAGGCAGGCCCAACCTGTAGCCCCGATTATTCATGGATGGGGGTTTGGAGGATGAGTGGAGAAGACCGGATTCGCGCCCTGACCAGGCAGTACAGCTATCAGCGTTTCCCGTTTCGGTCCGGTGTGGAGATCCACCTGTCGGGTGAACGGCGGGTTTATACCCGATACTCGGGTCGAACAGACGTTACATGCCTCGGTGTGTGGGAAACCTGAATAATCAGGGCTAGCCTCTCCGGATTGGACAATCATGTGCAACTCCCATCGAGCCTTCCGATTCGGATCATCGCCGCAGATGTGCATCTGTTTCATGTTGGGTCTTACGGGCCGCTAACGTCTACGAAATGTGATCGGTCGGCTGCGTTGCCGGACTCCGGTGCATGTTTTGGAGGTGTTAGTAATGGTGCATTCTACTCTTGCAGGGTTTATAGACACAGGTTTTCTAAGGGCGGAGGGAGCCAGGGCCTTGGGCGAGAACCCCCGAGGTCTGCGTCTTGACGCGGAAGCCGTGGCGACATGGTTCGAGGCTTTCGCCTACGAAACCGACCAGCGGTTTCTTCGAGCCTACTGGTACGACGCAAGATTCGATTCCGGACACGAGTACGCCGAAGGCCAGCGTAGGTTCTTCATCGCCCTCAGCCAGACTCCAGGTGTCCAACTTCGACTAGGCCGCATCATCGAGCACCGGCCCTGGTTCGAACCCGGGATAAGGGAGGCGATCCGGCGCACCGCGGTGGGAATGAACCTGGATGCCGATCTGATGATGGATGAGTTCGACCAGCACTGGACCTTCCGACCCGAGCGAAGGCAGAAAGGCGTCGATGCGTTGATGACGATGGACATGGTCCGCCTGGCATGCCGTCAGGTGTTCGACACGGCGGTGGTGATCTCCGGGGATCGCGATCTGGCCCCGGCGGTACAGAATGTCCAGGAAAGCGGTTGCCGGGTCGTGGTAGCCACCCCGGACCGTTATTCCGTTGCCAGAGAAATGTTGGAGTTAGCCGACCGGATCATCGAGATCGACGAGGAAGGCCTCCATTCGATGCTTCCCAGACGGCCTACCGCACCTTCCTGACGGTTGAAGGACTGAAACTCCCGCCGGATCTTGTTAAGTTAGGGAGAGCGAGCTAATGCCCGGAAACGACTTCCCCGGCCTTGTCGAACGCTGGGCACGGAGTTCGTTCTTCGGCGGGGAACTCGTCCACCGGCGCATGATTCCTGCGCGTGAAGCCCGCTACCAGAACCTGGATCCCCCTCTATCCGAGGCGTTGCGCGCAAGCCTCGCCCGCAAGGGAATAACCCGCTTTTTCCGCCACCAGGCTTCGGCCATCCAGCAGATCCGCTCAGGGGTCCATGTGGTACTCGTGTCCGGTACGGCTTCCGGCAAGACTCTGTGTTACCAGGTTCCGATTGTGGAGCGGATACTCCATCATCGGAAGTCGACCTCCCTCCTGATGTACCCCACCAAGGCGCTCGCTCAGGACCAACTCGGGTCGCTGGAGCACCTGCAACTACCCGGGCTGGTTGCCTCCACCTACGACGGCGACCTACCCACGAACCTTAGAAGCCGGGTCAGGACCCGATCCAACGTCATCCTGACCAACCCGGACATGCTCCATTACGGAATCCTCCCCAATCATCGACTTTGGGCATCCTTCCTGTCCAGGCTCTCCTTCGTGGTGATCGACGAGATGCACTACCTGCGAGGCATGTTCGGCAGCCATAGCGCCCAGATTCTCAGAAGGCTCAGACGGCTGGCAGCCCATTACGGTTCGCAACCGACCTTTGTATTCACATCTGCGACTATCGGCAACCCTGCGGAACTGGCCAGGCGGCTATCCGGCTTGGACGTATCCTTAGTAGAGGGAGATGCGTCTCCGTCCGGGGAGCGGATCGTCGCCTTGTGGAATCCCCCCCTTGAAGATCGGGAACGAGGGATCCGACGTTCCCCACTCTACGAAACCACCGACTTGTACGTCGATCTTATTCGTAAGGGAGTCCACACGATTGCTTTCTGCAGGAGCCGTAAGGCGACCGAGTTGGTCCACATGAACGCGGGACAGAGACTTGGCGAACTCGCCGACCGTATATCCCCTTACCGAGCCGGCTACACGGCGAAAGATCGCAGGGAAATCGAAGGCGACCTTTTTGGAGGGCGACTGCTGGGCATCACCGCCACTAACGCTCTCGAGTTGGGAATTGACGTGGGGGGTCTCGATGCGGCGTTGCTCTGTACCTTCCCGGGTACCATATCGTCTTACCGCCAACAGTCCGGGAGAGCGGGACGCGCCGGCCACATGTCGCTGGTGGTTCTAATCGCGGGCGATGATGCGCTCGACCAGTATTTCATGCACCATCCCGATGAGCTCTTCGACCGGGCGGCGGAAGCGGCGGTCATCAATCCGGACAACCAGCAGGTGCTGGATCTACATGTGTCCTGCGCCGCCCACGAATTGCCTCTGACCCTCGCTGACAGGGAATACTTCGGTCAAGAACTGGAAGAAGCCGTTCCCCGGCTCGTCGATGAAGGGCACTTGCAATTCCGGAATAGGAAACTCGTCTGGACGCGCTCGAGGTCGCCGGCGCATGGAACCAGTTTGAGATCCTCCGACAACCGGACGTTCACGCTCTACAACACCAAGAGTCGCAAAACTCTTGGGAAGCTCGAATGGGACCGGGCCTTCGCGGATGCGCACGAGGGCGCGGTGTACCTCCACCAAGGCCGGAGTTACCTCGTAGAACGGATGGACCTCGATCATCTGGAAATACTGGTCAAGCCGACCAGGGTCGGATATTTCACCGAGCCCTTCATCAGCAAGGATCTCAGGATTAGAGGCATCGACATCTCGGGGGTCGTCGGTCAGCTAGGACACAGCCTGGGACGAGTACAGGTTATGTCTCATGTGATCGGGTTCCGGCGCAAGTATGCGAGAGGCGCCGGAGGGCGTGAGCAGAAGCTGAACCGACTCGACCTGCCCCCGGTCGAGATCGAAACCCAGGCCTTCTGGCTAACGGCGCCTGAAAGCCTGATGCGGAGGGTGGGTTTCGATCAGACCACCGCACCCGGGGCTCTTCATGCCGCCGAACACACCCTCATCGCGATGCTTCCTCTCTTCGCCATCTGCGATCGGTCCGACATAGGCGGCCTATCGACCCATAAGCATCCCGACACCGGCGAGGCGTCTATCTTCGTTCACGACGGCTACCGGGGGGGAACGGGTATCGCGCCGGCCGCCTACGCGAGGGGCACGGACTTGCTGGCGGCGACCTTGGAGACTCTGGATCGTTGCCCGTGCTCGGTCGGATGTCCCTCGTGTGTTCAGTCACCAAAGTGTGGCAACTTCAACGAACCCCTATCCAAAACCGGAGCGATCCGGCTCCTCTCAACAGCATTGTCCGGTTCGCAACCGAGCGAGACCTGAGAGGAACTGATAGGAACAGCGAGGACACCCCCAACCGTACATGAGGTACCGACAGCCCGGCGGAGGGACGGTCCGGGTTAACCCGATTCTTCAGGATGGGGATCTGGAGGATGGCTGGAGTAGGGCCATAATAGCACCCTGACCAGGCAATACAGCTATCGGCATCTCCTATCCCGATCCGGGTGGAGATTCACCCGGCGGGTGAACAGTGAGGTTCTCCTTAATATGAGGTTGAACCGGCGTTATGTGCGTCCGGTCTGTAGGAAACCTGAACAATCAGGGTTAATCGCTGTCCCGGTAGACCCGTCGAGTTCAATGCGGCTGCGGGAATCCGTATTCGAGGTAGCCCCCCACTTCGTGGAATCCCATGCGATCGAACATCGGAAATAACGAAACCGGACTCAGCACCGCCGCCACCGAAGCACCTCGGTCAAAGCCGGCCTTGATCGCCGAAACGGCGACAGACGACGCGAACCCTCGGCAGCGGTGCTCAGGTCTGGTGGATATCCAGTCGACGAACACCACGCCGTCGATGACCATCGTTAGGGTCGAGGCGATAGGCCTCCCCCGGTCGTAGCCCAGAAATGCCGCATTGGCGGATGCCCTGAAGAAATCGGCGCGCCGCAACAGAAGGTTTGCGAACGGATGGATGCCGGATCCCGCACCCCATCCCGCGACCACCGTGGCGGCGAAATCGAGCATTCCCGAAGGATCCTTGACCTGACGGATATCGATTACCGATTCCCTGGCGGAAGGCAAGTCGTAAAGCAAGAGCGCCGCGTGCTCTTGGTCCATCCTCCATCCAGCCCGCTCTAACTCCACGATCAGCGCTCGGTCATCCGCCCTCGCCATCACGGCGTGGCGGTGGCCCCTGGCCCGGAAGAACCCGGCGGTTATCCCGAGTACCTGCTGCCCGGACATCAGCCGGTTGAGACGCATCACCCCGTTCGCATGGATCGGCGTGGCCTCCGGTAGCGAGCAAGCCCACGAAACCACGCCGTCGGCTTCCCAGATCTCACCCCCGCAAGTACGCATGATCCGGCGGTACGCCTCGGCAAGGATCAGATCGAATCTGTCCCTAAGGTTCCGATCATCCATGCGTAGCCCCTTCTTCCCTTCAAGGCTTACCCGGCCGAAGCTAAGTTCTCGAGCCGATCAGCGCTCGGACTTACTATCTCTTTTCCCTCGACCAGCTGTCCGGTGGTTTCCGGCCACTTGGGTCCAGCCCCGGTGAACAGGCAAACGACGGTCTCATCAGCCTTTATCACACCATCGGAGGCCAGCACCCAGGCCGCGGCCAGCGAAGCGGCAGAGGACGGCTCGGGGCTCAGGCCCTGGGCCGCCGCGTAACGGGTGGCGGCCACTATCGCCTCGTCACTAACGTCGATGGCCCGCCCTCCCGACTCTCGGATGGCGCGCAACGTCATGGCGCCTCCGGTGGGGTCACCGATCGACAGCGCGATGGTTTCCGGTTCCGGTATGTAGGGCACCGTGTCCGACCCGTCACGAAAGGAACGCACGATCGGGTTGGCCGCCACCGGTTGGACACCGTGCAGTTTGGGAATCGAATCGGTCCAACCCATCCGCGCCATCTCGCTGAATCCCTTCCAGGGACCGTACAGTCCATCCCCGGCGGCAATGGGCACGATGAAATGGTCGGGTACCCGACCGAGCGCCAGAGTGGCGTCGTAGGCCATGGTCTTGTAGCCCTCCATGCCGTAGGGTGTCGCTACCGGGTTGGGACTCATGTATGTGGACGGATACCAACCGTGGTTCCGGACGAAGTACTCCAACGGGGGCTGTCGCTTCATCTCGACGACTACCGTGGCGCCGAACAGCTGCATCCATTGGCGCTGAACTACCGGGGCCCTGGGATCGACCAGGATCACGCAGCGGAGACCTCCTTTGGCCGCATAAGCGGCGGCGCTCATCCCGTGGTTTCCGGTGGTCGAGCAGGCGATCCGGTCGTAGCTGAGCTGGCGAGCCATCGACTGGGCGCTCGAGTGGAATCGGTCTTTGAACGAGTAGGTGGGGTTAACAGACTCGTTCTGCACCCAAAGATCCGAGAGAGGGCTCACCACGGACTCCGGCAATCGGATCATCGGAACGTTTCCCTCGCCTAGCGTGATGACCGCCGACTCATCGGCCACGGGCAGCAGCTCCCGGAAACGCCAGATCGACCGATCACGCCGCGTTCTCCAATCGTCCAGCGTGACAGCGGCGGCTACCCGGGACTCGTCATACACCGTCTCGAGGGCCGCCCCGCACTCGCGGCAACCGAAGAAGTGACCGCCCAAGTCGGTCTCCAGCTCACACGCCACGCAGCGCAGTCCTACGGCAAACATGCCACCTCACCAAATATCCGGTTGGTACGAGGCTAGTCCCTGGCGCCGTCCGACCCCGTTCCCGCGGTGAGGAGCGGGAGACCATATACTCGACATACCCAATACTCGACATACCCAGCTTGGAAGGAGGTTGCCGGATGGCCACAGGCGTCAGGGGACCGAACGAACATCTCATCGGTGTGCCGGGTTCTCGCCATCAGTTGGGCACACCCTCCCTCGTGATCGATGCCGAGATCATGGATGCCAACATCGCTTCGCTGGCTAAACACGCCGCCGCTCACGACTACGAGGTGCGTCCGGTCGGCAAGATTCACAAGTCGATCGAGATCACCCGCCGGCAGGTGGATGCAGGTGGGCGGGGACCGTGCTGCGCCACCCTCGCCGAAGCCGAGGTATTCGTCGACGCCGGCTTTCGCGATGTGATGTTGTTCACCTCGGTCGTGACGGCTCCCAAGCTGGAGCGGATTGCCGAGCTGAACGCGCGAGCCGAGGACTTCATAGTGTGCGCGGACCACGCCGGCAACGTCGTCCAACTCGGGGAAGCGGCCCGACGGTCGGGACGACCGCTCAAGGTACTGGTAGATCTGGAGACCGGTAGCTATCGCACCGGACTGGTCGGCGAAGAGGCCGCTGTGGCGTTGGCTCGCCTGATCGTTGACACTGAAGGACTCGAATATGCCGGGGTGCAGGGATACACCGGCGATCACATGAACACGCTCGGCTTCGAAGCCCGGCGAGAGCGAGGGCTCGAGGTGGTGGCGCCGGTAGCGCGGGCGGTAGAACGTCTGCGTGCGGAGGGTCTCGAACCCGAGATTATCTCGGGAGGAGGTACCGGTACCCATGACATCGACCACGAGATAGGTGTCTTCACCGAGATCCAGGCCGGAACCTACGTCCTCATGGATACCAACTATTACAACGTCGAGATGCGGCGCGACGAAGCCCACCCCTTCGGGCCGGCCCTTTTCGTGCGTACGACGGTAATCAGCAGCTGCCAAGCGGAGTTCGCCATAACGGACGCCGGCATCAAGGAAGTGGATGTGATCTTCGGCATCAACAACCCGGTCATCCTGCGCGGCGCTCCTCCCGGCGCCGTATACGAGGTGGCCGGCGACGACATGGGTAGGATCAGGTTCGCCGAGCCCGGTAAGGACCGCCTCGAAGTAGGTGAGGCGGTCGAGATCCTCCCCCCTCACTGCTACCAGACGACGGTCCTCTACCGCTACTTCCATGTGGTGCGGGGCGACACGTTGGTGGATATCTGGCCGGTGGACGCCTACGACAACTGGTAGGGGTCGGCTGCGAGTCCCACCGGCAAGGCCATCGGCAGTCTGTACCGTTGGTTCCCTGTCCTCCGCCTGCGAGCGGTCCGGGTCATCCGGTAACGGTCACCTGCCCGAGACTCACCCCGAGATTCGTCGCCCGGACCTCACGAAGGCTGCGTCAATACTCATAGGAACCCTCGCGGCATCGATGCGCGCCAGGTGCGGGAGAAACTCGGCACTCCGTCGGTGCGTACTTCCAGCGTGGTGACGGCGTGGAACGCTTCGGGATCCCCTGTTACCCGGCTGGTGCTATTTGCACTGGTGATCGCGCCGCCGTGGTCGACGTCGAAGCGGTAACCGGCCTCGACGCTTGAAAGAGCGGGGTTGGCCCGGTCGGTAGTGGCCTTGAAGTCCAGATGGGTGTAGACATGGGATCCGTTGTCGTTGGTGGCGTCACCGCCCATCGATATCACGACACTCACTTCGGTCCCGGCGAGGTCTTCCACCAAGTCCCACCGTAGCGGTTCGGAATCCCCTAGCGACTCGGGTAGTGGATGAGCGGGCCGGTATCGGGGTGGGACAAGACCGGAGCCGGTGCTCACTACCGGAAGGGTCATCCGCGAGTGGTGGTCTCCGTCCATGTGGATGGTGTTGGTGGCGTTCTGCGGTAATGGCCACATCAGGGGGAAGTCGGAACTCGAGATCATGATCCCGATCCGGTGGCCGGCCTCGAAGACGTAGGAGGTTGCCTCCAACTCGATGGTGAGCTCGGTCACCCGGCCCGGTACCAGTGGTTCGGGATCGGTCATCGAGTTACGGTGGCCGGTGTTCCGGATGATCCTCGATACCAGCGCCCAGGGACCGTCCGGGTGGACATCGATCAACTTGACCGAGAAGGCGGTCACCTCCGCAGTCGAAGAAACGTACAGGGTGGCTACGGGGAAACCGGTGACTTCGACATCGTCCTCAAGCGGTTCTCCGAGGAACGCCAGGGAGCCGCCCGCGTCCCGGCGTTGATCCAAGGGCAAACCGACATCGGCGCCGAACCCGGTTATGAGACCCATGGTGGAGACACCCACCGCCGGGTCGTAGACGTAGGAGACGCTCCCGCCATCCCCGCTCTCCGGTGCGTCGTCGGCGAGCCGACCGCCCGGATGGAAGTAGAGGGTCTCGTTTGCGGCACGGGTGAGCGGCCAATCGGCCTCGGAACGCCAGTAGCCTGCGGCGCTTTTCCGGCGGACCTGCGGCCTGTCATAACCCCGCACCCACAAGCTGATCGGCGGCTCCTCCGATATTCCCGTGTCCTCCCCCTTCAAGTACAGATCGAACCAGCGCACGATCTCGTGAAGATGGTCTACCCGTTCCCCCGGCGCCCCGATGTTGGGAGCGATGTGCAGGTAAGGGCCCATCATCAACTTCTTCGGGGTGTCGGGACTCAGGTTCATGTACATGTAGAAAGGGTCGGAAACAAAGATGTCGTGCCACCCGCCGATTAAGTAGGTAGCTGCCCTTATCTCTCCCAGCCCGTAGCGGACCGAGCCCTCGCGCCACACGGGCCCGTCCACCTGGTTGCGGAGCCACGTATCGAGCCACGGTCTGCTACCCCTAAGATGCTCCTCCCATATCTCGAGCCAGGCACCCTCCGGGTCGGCCGCGGGAGGCGCTCCCGAAAGGGCGATCATCATAGCGTTGTAGGCCCCCGACCATATGGATGTTTGCCACATCCCACCCTGATGGCTGTTCCCGTAATGATCCCACCCGGCGTAAATCGGGGCGATGGCGCCCAAGCTGGGAGGCGCCTGCGCTGCGGTGAGCAGAGCCGAGTAACCACCGTAGGAAACCCCGGTCATGCCTATCGAACCAGTACACCACGGCTGGGCGGCCAGCCATTCCACCGCGTCGTAGCCGTCCTCCCACTCCTGGAGACGCAACATCCGGTCGCATACGCCCGCCGAGGCGCCGGTACCCCGCACGTCGAGCAGAGCGGTGATGTAACCGTGGGCGGCGAAGTAGTTGGCGCGCTCAACGGTCAGGGCCCGCAGAAGATCATCCTTGCGGTACGGGTAGTACTTGATGATTACCGGAGCGGGCTCATCCGAGTCCGGATAGAACAAATCGGCGGAAAGCTCGACCCCATCACGCATTGGAATACGAACATCGGGTCTCGTCCGGGCGGGGGCAGGTCTTTCTGCAAGCCAATCAGTCATGAATGCACACTACACAGACACGATGGTCCCCGGTGTCGCTCTCCGGGAAGACCCCTCCCTTCCAGCAGTCAGCGGTCCTGAAAAAGAGATTGAAATCCGCGACTATCGGGAGGTCACGGCAGTGGGTCGTCGGAAGCGAACCGACGGAGAACGTTGGCAGTTATCCGCGAGACGTTGTTCCGGTAGTTGTTGTAGGACAGGCCGGCGCTCCACGCAATCGAGCCGGTCGAGAACACCGCTCCCCCGTTGGGATACTCGAAGTAGACCATATCGGCGCGTACCATGTCATTGGTGGTGCCTGTCTGCTCAGAGTTCATATGCATTACTTCCTCGACAACGTGGTGGAAGCTGTCATCGAAGTCGATAGCCGAGGCCACTACCAGAGCGTGGGCAGGAGTGCCTAGTGCCGGATCCGCCCGATCCATCTCGTAACCTGCCACTCCCCAGCCGAGGTTTAGGGTGTCGAAACCACCGATCTCCTCGTCGTCACCTATTCCTTCGAAGATAAACGCAGCTCGCGGATCGAAACTGTCCGGCAATCGCCGGTACGACGAGTTGGTGCCCGATCCCCCTTGGGCTGTCATACCGACTCCCACCAAACGCTGGGGCGCCCAGCCGCGGAACCTCCACAGACCGCCCGGCTCGCCGGTGGTGCTGTGATGGCTTTCCGCGAAGTCGGTTCGCCACGAACCGGTACCGTTCCAGCGGCGCACCTCGATGACATGGGGCCGCTCGGGATCGACCGATGTGATCCAGTAGAGCCCGTTGCCCCCCAGATACATGAACCGGCCACCCGAGTTGAGGTAGGCTTCCAACGCGATCAGCATGTCCTCGGTCCAGTACTCGGGATGAGCATCCGACACCACCACGTTGTAGCCGGAGAGTAGGTCCATCCCATCGAAGTGGATGTCCTCGTCCGTTATGACGTCGAAAGCAAATCCCTGGCTCTCCATCCAGTCCATCTGGTGCAGGTCGGCAGACAGCAGAACCGGTCCACCCATGTCGGCGCCGACCGTCCGCTGCTTGTTGTCGGGCCGGAAGTTGACAATCGGCTTGCGGCTGCTCGAGTAACAAATCCCACTCCCGTCGGTGTGCAGGTCGTACAGACCACCCAGCTTGTTGTCGACCATATAGTGCTCGTGTGGGAGGATCGGGAAATCCACCTCCATCCCCTTCCCCTCCAGGTATTCGATGAGCACGGGATTGTTGGCCATATGCTCGTTGGCGTAGGCGAGAAAGGTGTAGGTCCCGAGCAGGAAGGCGATCTTGGCAGTCGGCGCCCCACTCCGGGGCCTTACCGCGAACGGGATATAGTCCTCGGCGTCGTCGGTGGTCAACCGGAAGGCATAAATAGCACTCGCCAGGTCCTCGGGCACCGTGTAGTCGAAGTCCACTTCCCATCGGGCGTCGTCAAGGTCGTCGTCGTTGAAGCGAATAGCGGCGTACTGGTCGGGCGCCTGCTTGAAATCAATCACCCGTCCATCCCAGTTGTGGCCCGTAACGGCCCGACCCGGCATGTTGAAAACCGTCCCGTGGAGACCGTTGGTGGAGATATCGGTAGCGATGTCGGTAGCGAAGTCCCGACCGAAATCCCAGGAAGCAATCAAAGCGTCGTCAGCGGCTATCGACGTTCGATCTCCTCTCAACTCAGCGATCTCGTCGGCGTCGAGTGCTCGCCCGATCAGAGTCGGATTGTCGATCTTGCCGTTGTAGAAACAGCCCACCGCTCCGAGTCCGGAATCCTCACCGCGGCTAGCGGCGGCCATGACCAGCGCCGCTCCCGTCCGGCCGGGTCCCCCGGATGCGCTTGCACGGGCTTCGGCCGCGGTGTCGCCGACGGGCCAGTGATCGAGGGGAGTCTGGTATACCCTTAGCAAACCGTCGTCAGCATCGTAGGTTCCGGCCACGAAGTACCACTTAGAGCTTTGCATCGCTACCCCGGTACCGGCTGTGGAGGTCGTCTCGCCGTCACCGATCCGTACCGAGGCTGCCCCGTCCTCGTCGACGAACAGCCCGTATCCGGTTCCGGAGGGGCAGTTCCATTTGGTCACGACCCCTTGCAGGCCCTTGTCCACCGTGGTCGGGTAGATCCAAGCCGCGATCGTGAAGCTCCCGTCAAGCCGGAGGCGGTAATCGTCAGGAACGCACACGAATGAACCGGGATTGAGTTCCTGGCGCCTTCCCGGATACTCACCGTTCGCGGTCGAGTCGAGATCGTAGATCTTCGATCCCGGGCCGGCTGGATTGTCGTCCCCGTGGGCGACACGAACCAGTTGAGCCTTGAATCTGGGTGCTTGGCAACTAACCATGAAGCTTATGGTTTCGCCGGGTTGGGCGCGCAGCTTGTCCGCGTATCCAACAATCTCCATGTCATACCTCCCATCAGCGGCCATAGCGGCCGGGTGACGATCCAGAACGTTACCCGGATCATGGACCGTCAACGATGTACCTCAGCGAACCTGCGGCTCACTGCCGGCAAACGGAACATCCGGAACCCCTGTGACGCCTGGGGCGAGAGCGAACAGGTCGCCGCCCCGCGGCTCGTCGTCTCTCCTCGCGTGGCTACCCCCGCCACCGATCGACGTCACGAACAATGTGGCCATTCCGGATCCGCCGAAAGCCGTCATCGAAGGCTTGCTGGCAGGCAAGTCGATTTTGCGGTCGAGGTCACCATCGGGAGTGAAACGCAGCACGGCCGAGCCGTGGACAGCCGCCACCCAGTAGCAACCCTCGACATCCACACACGCTCCGTCCGGCCGACCCGGCAGGCCACCGAAGTCCACGAACAGAGATTCGTTCCGGGCCGTTCCCGTCTCAAGGTCGTAGTCGTAGCACAAGACCGTTCGGGAAAACGAGTCCGCCCAATACATCCGGTTCCGCTCCGTGTCGAAGGCCAAGGCGTTGGGAACGCCCACCCTCTCGCGGGTGACCGAGAAGGACCCGTCTGATTCGATCCGGTACAGGCTGCCCGTATAGCGCTCATCGGCGGCACGTTCGTACATCGATCCCACCCAGTAGCGTCCAGCAGGATCCGTGCGGCCGTCGTTCATCCGATTCCCCCTTCCGGGAGGCTCCAGCGTCACCCACGGGGTCGAATTGCCGGTCTCCCAATCGAACCAAACCAGTTCGGTCTCCGCCGCGATGAGCAGCCGTCCGGGCTTCGACGTCCGAACCATCGAACCGGGCCGTCCCGGGATCTCACGAGTCTCATCCACACCGGTAACAGGGTCAAAGCGGTGCACGACACGACCATCGATGTCTTCCCAGTAGAGCACCGACTCGTCCGGGCTCCACAGCGGGCACTCGCCCAAGAGCGCTCCGGCCCTGACGGCGACCTCGACAGCTACCACGATTGTTCACTCATACGAGACGGTCTGGTCTGGAAGTCACGATTCTCCACTTCGATTAGCCACACGTTACCGATTGTGCGCTACGTCACGTTTCGAAAAACCGGAATCATATCGGACCTTCAGGCTAGTGTCGTGAATCGTTGTTTCGCTTGTGTTCGGGAGACCGCGAAATCTTTGTGGCGGGCGTAACCCGACATCCGGGGGAATCTGTCACACCCGGTCTGCATACTGGTGGGTAACCGTAAAGCACCGACGGTTGGGTCAGGTACCGACCGGACCGGGGTTGGGATCATCTTGCTTGTTTTCTTCTGCCTGGCCTCTGTTTGGCCAGGCGAGGGGATAGCGGGACGCGTTTCGACGCTGAGGAGGCGGCGGCCGGGGGTGGGTCCCACTGAAAGGGGTCCCACCCGGGTAGTTCGGTTTTCGCGGTCTTAACCCGGGTCTGTACAGGAAGCCGGCCGGGTGGTTACTTGCAATATGCACGGAACTTCCGACTCGGGACACTAGATCACGTTTCAATAAGCCTTCGGAAGGAGTCAACCGCGTCCCGGTAGGCTCACACAAGGCCAATAGGATTCAAGTGTCGGGCGGAGATGTCGGCCGGATTGCCGGGGAGTACATAGTCACAGCAGGAGAAAAAGGGAACCGTCACGGAAGATCTCTGTGGTCGTTTCCGCTTGGCAGCGATCGCATGTCCGCAAGAAGGGAAACAAGGTCGATATGAAAGCGCTGACCGTAGAGCAGATCGGTGAATGGGAACGCAATGGATTTCTCAAGGTCGGAAAGTTCGTCGACGCTCAAGAGCTCACAGAAATCCGCAGGATCATGGATGGTCTTGTCGAACAGGATCCGCCCGACCGCAATGTCCATGTGGACATCGACCCGGCTCTGGAAAACCGGAGCGACATTCCGAGGACCAAGAAGTTTCGAGCGCTGATGCACGCCGCCCACGCCAGCCGCGAGCTCCTCGATAGCTACACCCTGCGGCCCAGGACACTCGACGTGGTGGAAGACCTCATCGGTCCTGACATCGTCTACTACACCGACCAGACTTTTCTCAAGCCACCTGGTGGGAGCGGGGCGCCGGCTCACCAGGACAACGCCTATTGGGATGTCTTCTGGTCAGGAAAGGGCAAGCTCTCGGTTTGGTTGGCGCTGGACGATTCCACCTTGGAGCGGGGCTGTACCCAGTTCGTTCCCGGCAGCCATCGCGAAATATTGCAGCACGATCGGGACTTCAGCAAGGACGCCCTCTTCGGAGGTGCGGTCCCGGACCTGGACGCCGACCAACTCGATTTCGTCCCGGTCGAGCTAGAGGCCGGTGATGCCTGCATACACCACTGCGAGATAATCCACCGGAGCGGTCCCAATGTGTCGGACCACTCTCGGCGCGGTCTGGTGACGATCTACTTCAGCGGGCGCTGCACCTACACCGGTAAGGACAGCGATTGGTTCACCCACCGAATGGTGCCGGCGAGAGGCCACGTTTACCCCGGGTGTGTCGGCTGGTACGAGTCGTAGCCGACACCTACCGCAACGCTCAGCAGATCTGAATTCCGGAACCCGGGCCCTTGGCGCGTAGCACACTTCCGAGCGCTGAGATGAGAGTGAACATCCCGCTCACCCCTTTCATCGGGCTGACCCGCCTGATGGTCAGGTCGGCGGTGTCGCCGCGGGCGATGATCTCGATGTCGGAGGTGTGGGAATCTGCCATCGCGACGAGCACCGACCGGGTACGGTCAAACCCGATGCCTCCCAGCGCCAGCGCCGCATGCGAGTTCACGTTGCGGGGAAACAGGGGACAGATGCCCCTGGTAGGCCCGTCGTAGATAACCGTGTCGCCGGCTATGGCGTCCGCGGTAAGAGTAGGGTGATCCCGAAAGTCGATACTGGAGAGGCCCTTGCGCATCACCATGGTGACCTCCCTCCACTGGTTACGTCCCTCGGCAATGGCCTCCAGACCTACGACAGCCCCGTGGGGTATGTACAGCCGAGTGCCGTGGACGTGCGCAGAATCCACGAGAGCGCGTTCGAGGTCGGCATCCGCCAACGCGGTGAGGGAAAGCGGCATGTAGTCGGTGTGGCTCAGGAACCGTGTCCCAAAGCCGACCGTCACGGACGGATGGGCCAATTCGACCACCAGATCGGTTTCACGCTCCGCGAAATCCCCAAGATCATCCAGTATCAGGTGCTGCGGAAGATGCGCCACCTTCTCCGGGCTGCGGTTGTAAACGAACGCCACCCCGAGCCCCAACTCCGGTCTGGTGGTGATCTGCTCATATATGTAAGAACCGATCAAGCCGAAACCGACGATCCCTACTCGAGGTCGAGGTTCGCTGATCTCACACATCCGATCATCGGTTCAGGATCCGGCATCTCCGGACAGGATCTTCCCCAGCACGGAGGGTTGGATGTTGCCCCCGGAGGCGATTGCCACGGTCAACCGATCGTTGTCGACCAAGCCGTCAAGGAAGGCGGCCGCGGCGGTTGCGCCACCGGGCTCGGCCAGGGTTTTGGTGCGGAACAGAATAGTCCTCACCGACTCCGCGATGGCTTCTTCGCTTACCAGGAGAATGTCATCAAGGTATCTCTGAAGGTAGCGGAAAGGGAGTTCTCCGGGCCGCCGACCCGAAAGAGCGTCCGCCATCGAATCCCAGTTCTCGATTGTGCGAACCTCGCCGGCCTGCCATGACCGGTAAGCCGCGGCGCCGCCCTCCGGTTGGACACCCAACACCTCCACATCCGGGCGGTTCTCCTTGATCGCCACCGCGATACCGGCCGCCAACCCGCCACTCGAAACAGGTATCAAGACGGTCTCAACATCGGGTACCTGCTCGAGAATCTCCAAACCGATGCCCGAATGGCCGATCGGCACTTCCGGGTGCTCGAACGAGTGCAGAGCGAACATACCCTGAGCCCCCGCTACCCGCTCGACCGTAGGGTCCCGATCGGCGAACGTCGGACACAGAATCACCTGCGCTCCGTAGTCCCTGGTGGACTGGATCTTTACATCGGCCGTGTAGTCGGGCATCACGATGGCCACCGGCGACCCGACCACCGGTCCCGCGTATGCGAACGCTTGGGCGAAGTTCCCCGACGAGGACATAACGATGCCTTTGCGACGGCTCTCTCCGTCGAGAGATCGAAGGATGTGAAAGGCGGCGCGGGCCTTGTAGGACCCGGTTACCTGCAGATGCTCGGCCTTGAGAAAGAGACGTTCCTGCCCTACCTCGGCGGAGGAACGGGCAACGGGGAGGATAGGAGTCACCCGGACCGGCGGCGCCATCCGATCATATGCGTTGATGATCTTCTCTAGCGTGATCTCACCACCGGCCATGCTGATCCTCCAACACGTCTCGGAGCACCGCCACCCCTTGTTCTAGATCCGACTCGCCGATTGTCAACGCCGGGAAGAAGACCGTGCAATCCCCTACCAGAGCACTCTGCGAGGCGAGTGTATTCAGCACGACCCCTCGGCGGAACATAGCTGCGGTGAGCGAGGCGGCTACCTTCGACTCGGGTGGGAACTTCTCTCGCCTGTCTCGTGACCTTACGTATTCGATCATATGCATGAGGCCGATACCACGAATCTCACCAACCACCGGAAGGTGGCCCAACTCGTCCTCAAGCAGTGACCGGAGGAAGGCGCCCCTCTTGGCCGCCCGTTCTATCAGGCCTTCGCGGAGTATCACTTCAAGGACCGCCAGACCCACCGCGCAGGAAATCGGCGCCCCGCTGAAGGTGTGGACCTCGGCCATATTGCGCCGCTGCACCGCGATCTCGTCAACGATCTCGGTCTTGACCAGGGTCGCGCCCAGAGGCGTGTAGCCACCGCCCAGACCCTTGGCCAGGTTGCACAGATCGGCTACCACCCCGAAGTGTTCCATGGCAAGGAACTCACCCGTCCTACCGGCGCCGCTTACGATCTCGTCGGTTATGAGAAGGATCCCGCGCCGATCGCAGATCTCACGCACCTTCCGCCAGTAGGATGCGGGGGGTACCGACATACCGGCCGAGGGAGAAACCGGCTCGGCCACAAGCGCTGACACGGTGTGCGGTCCGGTGGCTTCTATGGCGGCATCCAGAGCCGATGCCGCCCGCTCGGCAAGTATCTCTCCCTCCAAACCGGCGAACGGCCCCCGGTAGTTCACCGGCGCCGTCACCTTGACGGTGTGCATAAGGTGAGGGTCGTAGGACCGGTTCACATCCCATCGTCCGGTCATTGACAAGGCGCCCATCGTGGCGCCGTGATAGCTGGGCGCCAGCGCCACGATCTTGGTCCTCTCCCAGTCACCTCGGGCTAGGTGGTACTGGCGAGCTATCCGGATCGAAAGTTCGTTGGCCTCCGAACCGCCGGAGGTGAACATCACCTTGCCGACCCCTTCGGGCGCCAGGTCCGCAAGCCGGGCGGCCAACAGTTCTTGCTGATCGTTGGTGACCCGCGAGTTGTGAACGAATGACAGTTTCCGGGCCTGAGCCGCCATAGCATCCGCTATCTCGGACCGGCCCTGTCCTATACCTGCGGTTGCGGATATACCGCTGGACAGATCGAGGTACCGCTTTCCGGCCGAGTCCCACAGATGAAAGCCCGACGCACGGACCATGGTGGGGTACTCATCATCGGGAACGCGGTAGAAAACCGCCGAGGTTTGGGAACGCGATGCCGACATAGGCCGACTATACCGCGCCAGAGGCCGGAACACCCTCCTATGAAGAGGCGGCGCGTAGCGTGATACTCGGCTATTCGAGCGCGACGCAGCATGGAAATGATGTTGCACAATTGCATACCTCCCATTCCACCAGCCCTCCTATAATTATCCGGGCACAAGGATCGGTGATCGTCGTGCTTTGAGCGGCGGACCGCCACAAGGAGGTCGGTAAGGTGTCCGAGTTCGACAGAATCTTCGATGACTGGGAAGAGGAAGGAATCAAGCGGGTCCGGTTCGAGTTGCCCGACCTGCACGGCACCTCCCGCGCCAAGGTCGTTCCTCTCCAGGCTGCCCGCTCATTCGCCCGCAACGGTCTCAACATGTACGGCGGCGCGGCGGTCCTTGATACCCGCTCCGATGTGGTGCCCGGAAGCCTTTACAACGAGGAAGTGGGCTACGGAGACCAGTTGCTGTTTCCGGATCCCGCCACGGCCGCAATCGTACCGTGGGCGCCGGACACGGCCCGCCTGATCTGCGATGCGGAGTGGTACGGCGGAAACACCTTGGAAGCGACCCCGCGGGCCGTCTACCGGCGTGTGCTGGAAAAGGCACGCAGGATGGGTTTCGACCCGATGACCGGATGCGAGTTCGAGTTCTACCTCCTAGACGGGCAAACCCACGAACGCCTTTTCGAGGGTTACCACATCTTCAACGTCGTCCGTAACGAATGGGTTCCGACGATCAACAGGATCGTCGATCTGATGCCGGGAGCAGGAATTGACATCATCACCGCCAATTGCGAATACGCCGGATCTCAGTGGGAGATCAACTTCACACCCGGGCGCGGACTCGATGGCCCTGACAAAGCCTTCACGTTCAAGAACGGGGTGAAGCAGATCGCCCACCAGGACGGCTACCTGGCCACCTTCATGACCAAGCCGTGGGCAGGGCACGCCGGGAACGGTTGCCATATCCACATGTCGCTGGTCGACACGGACAAAGGTCACAACGTAATGGCTGATGAGTCTCACCCCCAGGGACTCAGCGAGGTAGGTCTTCGCTTTGTAGCCGGCCTCATCACCCACGCCAACGCTATCGACGCTCTCCTAGCTCCGACGGTTAACTGCCGTCGCCGTCGCCGCACCCACACATTCAGCCCGACCAATATCTCTTGGGGTTTGGAGGATCGCTCGGCCTTTTTGAGGGTAAAGGCCGCGGGTGACGCCACCCGGATCGAAACTCGGTCCCCCAGCGCCCTCATGAACCCGTATCTGGCCTCAGCAGCCATCCTCGCGGCCGGTCTGGACGGGATCGAGAAGGGATTGGCCCCCCCGCCCCCATCGCGGAGCGGCGAGCCGGCCGAGGACAATGAGTCGCTCGAAAAACTCCCCGGCACCCTGGGCGAGGCCCTCGACCATTTCGAAGCCGACGCCGCCACTTCCAGATTCTTCGGCCAAGACTTCAAGGACGCCTTCCTCGCGGTGCGTCGCTATGAGCTGGCGCGATACGCCGCGGAGGAGAACGACGATCCGGACTCGCAGCGCACCGACGAGATCAGCGCCTGGGAGACTAACGAGTACTTGGAGCTGTTCTAACAAAACGTAACCGGATGATGTTCGGTCAGGCTCATGATGACGAACGGGTTAGCAATAACTAGCGCACGCATCGAAGCAGGGTTGCTGATTCCGGGTCGCGGCGACCCGGTGCCGAATGGGTGTCTGATCATCGAGGGCAAGACCATCACGTACTCCGGAAGCGCCGATCACGCACCCGAGACTCCGGGATGTGCAACGTACAAGACACCGGTGGTGATGCCGGGTATGTGGGACCCCACCGCTCTCAACCTGAGCTGGAGGCTGCCACTCCCACTTCTTCGGGACCGAATCGGCCGACTTGACGCAACTCGCCACCACTCCCCTCCCCATGCTGGCGGTCCGGGCGGCCCGCGACGCGCACACGCTCCTGATGGCGGGCTTCACGAGCACGCGCGAGATGGGTGGTCTCGGAGTCCACCTTGCCCGCCTGGTTGCCGAAGGGACGCTCAAGGGCCCCACTATCTACGGCGCAGGGGCTGCGCTCGGCCCTACCGCCGGGCATAGCGACATCCACTGGATGCCCGAGTCATGGCGCGACGACCTCGCCGCCTCGGGCGTAGGGTGGGTAGCGGTGTGTGACGGGATCGAGGAGTGCATAAAGGCGGTTCGACGACAGATCCGGGTGGGCGCCGGCGTGATCAAGGTCAACGCCACCGGCGGCACGATGAGCCATTTCGACCATCCGGACCACCGGCAGTTCAACGACAAGGAACTGCGGGCCATCGTCGAGGAGGCCGCTATGGCCAGGATGGCGGTGGGTGCTCACTGCCACGGGCTGGAAGGCGTTGCAGCAGCCGCTCGAGCAGGTGTCAGGACCGTCGAACATTGCAGCACCCTTGACCAGGCCACCGCGGAATTGATGCTCGAAATGGGTACCATGGTGGTCCCGACCCGCCACGCCGTCGAGTACCTCGTGTCACTAAAGGGTAAGATTCCTGATTGGGCCTGGCAGGCTCAAGCGAAGGTGGAGAGGACCCACGCCGCCGCGATGCGACTCGCCATAGCATCCGGGATCCCCATCGCCGTGGGGGCCGACATCATGGTCAGCGGCGGGCCATGGGGTACCAACGGCCTAGAACTCGCCGCGCTCGTCAAGGCCGGGATGACCCCCCTCCAGGCCATCGAAGCGGCCACGGCCAACGGTCCGGCGACGCTCGGTCCCCGGGCACCCAAGGCCGGATTGCTGGCCGCGGGCTATGATGCCGACGTTATCGCGATAGCCTCCAACCCGCTGGATGACATTGCCGTCCTCGGGAGGTCTTCTCAGGTCACAATGGTCTGGAAGGCCGGCCAACTCGTCAAGTCTCCCGGAACCAGCACAACCCCCTACTCGTGAGTTAAGGAGGACGGCCTTCGATCATCCAGGCCGCGCCCGGCTCCATCCACCCAGGACGCACGAGAAACACGAGTAACGGCCACCGCAACTTCCAGTTCCGTAAAGGGAGAGCATGGCGCTGCTACTGCCCGTACATCTCGGTGATCGTACGGCGAAGGAGGCGCGCGTCATCTGCGGACAGCCGGTCGATCCTCCTCCGGAGGCGCTGCTTGTCGATGGCTCGGATCTGATCCACGGCAATCTCGGCGTCCATGCCCGCACACTGGATCTGGAGCCGACCACGCCAGCGAGGATGCAGGGCAGAGGTGAGCGGGCAGACAACGACAGTGCTTACCAACCTGTTCATCTCGTTGCGGCTGACTATCACGACAGGACGAACCTTGTGGATTTCACTCCCGATTGTGGGGTTGAGATCGGCGAAGTAGACCGCGTACCTCTCGGGGAAGTCCGCCATCAGTCCAATCCGTCGGGGGCGGCTGCATCGAAGTCGCTCCAGTCCTCCCGCTCGGCGGCCATAGCACGGTAGGTTTGCTCCCAGGACAGCTTTCCGGTCGCGTTGCCCCGCAGGACAACACTATTCTCCGCCTCCTCCAAGACCAGCGAATCCTCCCAGCCATAGCGGTCGATTAGGGCCTTCGGTATCCGTATCCCCCTCGAGTTGCCGATCCGGATCAGTTTCACTTCCCGCACCCTCACTTTGAGCACCCGATCATCCGCCTTCGATCCCACATGATAGTGGCAGTAATTACAGTAATTACGTCAATTACAGTAGTTACGTTGACCGGAACTCATAACCCCTCCCCCGCGCAGTTCACGCCAAGTGGGGGACAACGGGGTGACCGGATGGACCATCCGCAGCCTTCTCCCTCTGGCATCTTCGCTTCAGGGCCTGCTGGACTTCCAGAGCAAGGCACCGTTGGCGCCGAGCACCATCGGGATCAGGGCTGAGACGAAGAACCAAATGACGGTGTCTGGATCCGGGACGGGTTCACCGTCCGCGAGCGCTAGGCGGCGGAACCATAGGGTGAAGAACCAGATGGCCAACCCCAGGGTTACGTAGAAGCCTGCTTGTACAACCAGATGGTGGTCGGAATCCGCACCGACGACGCCGCACCCTCGCTTCCGGCACCCAAGCTACGGCGCATAGCGGTCATGGGTGACCTCCTTCGGTCGACTCGAGGTTAGCCCCGATTATTCATGGATGGGGGTTTGGAGGATGGGTGGAGTGGGGCCGTAATAGCGCCCTGACCAGGCGATACAGCTATCGATATCTCCTATCCCGGTCCGGTGTGGAGATTCACCTGCCGGGTGAACAGTGAGATTCTCCTTATTATGAGGTCGAACTGGTGTTATGTGCGTCGGTCTGTTGGAAACCTGAATAATCAGGGCTAGACAGCCCTGGTATAGCGGTCCCGCTCCCAGTCACTGACGCTCTCCTGCCAGGCGCGCAGCTCCCACGCCCGAGATATCTCGTAGTAATCGCTGAACTCCGTCCCCAACGCATCCCTAAGTGTCGTATCGGCGCGGAAGGCTCGCAAAGCACTCTCCAACGAGTTGGGCAGCGGCGGAAGATCGGTCCGCTCGGAAACGTCCCTTGTCTCGGGCGGCGGTGGAACCGCTCCGTCCCGGATCCCGATCATGGCCGAGGCGAGCAGCGCTGACAGGGCCAGATACGGATTGGCGTCAGCGCCGGGCCGACGGCACTCCAACCGTGAGCGGGCCGGCCGAGCGCCGCGGATGGCTCGGACCGACGTGGAACGGTTCTCGTAACCCCAGCTTACGTTAACCGGCGCGAAATAGCCCGGAACCACGCGCTTGTACGAGTTGATCGTCGGGTTGATCAATAGCGACGTAGCCGGAAGATGGTCGAGAATGCCCCCGAGCGCCGCCATGCACACATCTGGAAAGATCCCGTCCCCATCAGGAGCGAAGGCGTTATCCCGCCCCGCCTCACCGTGCCAGAACGACATGTGGACATGGCCGCTCGATCCCTCTTCGAGGGGCATGGTCTTAGCCAGGAAGCTGGCCGTCAGACCTAGAGAGGCCGCCACGTCCTTGACCGCAAACTTGAGCAGCGCAGCATCATCGGCGGCTCGCAACCCCCGACGAGCGGAGATATTCAACTCCAGCAGACCCGGACCTGCCTCGGTATGAACTGCCTCAAGGTTGACCCCGAGACCCTCGAGAGCGGGTACCAGCACCTCGAGGAAGTGATCGAACCGGCCGATCTCCCCCAAGCTGTAGCTGATACCCGAAGACATCGGCGCCCCCTGTTCGTCCCGGATCCGTACCTCGTACTCGAAACCGGCCATCACCTCGTATCCGAGGTCCGCCAGGTCGGCCAGCATGTCACGGAGAACTTCACGAGAAGCCAGCCTGCATCCGGATCCATCAGGCCAACTCGGATCGGCCAGGCAGATGCCCCAGCCCGATCTCCACGACAGCGGCCGGAGGGTGCCGGGATCGGGTTGCAAGAGCAGATCGGGAGCACCGGTATTGATGCCGTACTCCTTGTAGTCCGCGATCGGCATGTCGACGGGGTCCAGACCGAGCCAGAGATCGGTCATGACCGTTCCCTTCTCCACCGCTGACCGGAAGGCATCGGGTCTGAACGCTTTACCCCGGATGGAACCATGCACATCCGGCATGCCGAGCATTACGAAACCGTCTTCAGAAGGTTTCCACGTCATGTCGTTCCTCCATTCACCAATGCATCCTTGACGTTACGATCCACCGACCCGACGGCATGTGCCAACCGCTCCACCATCTCGGCCAGTTCCGCATCCGTACTGGTGAACGCCGGCGCGAATACAGTCTGATCGCCGGCGTAACCGTCGACATTGGGGTGTGTCGACATGACCAGCAGGTCGTGGTCGAGAGCGCGGGAGTCGATCTGCGCGGCAATATTCAGAGACTCGGGTGGGATCGAGCAGCCATCACGCGGATCCACATACTCGACACCCAGCAAGAACCCCCGGCCCCGCACGTCCCCCACAATCTCGTAGCCTTCCACAGCTCTTCGCAACTCTCCGAGCAAGGCAGGCCCGCGCCTCGCCACGCGTGCCACCAGATCCTGGCCTGCAACGTAGTCGAGCACGGCAAGTCCCACCGCGCAACTGAGAGGGGCGCCATCCCAGGTATGGCCCAGGTCGAAGTCCTGCGAACCGGTCGCCAGTGCCTGGAATACGGGTTCCCGACACATCGTGGCTGCGAGCGGGAAGTACCCACCTCCCAACATCTTGCCGACAGTGACGATGTCGGGGACGATCGGTAGCCCCTGGTGGGCGAACCAGTGACCGGTGCGCCCCATCCCGGTCACCACCTCGTCGAATACGACCAGGAAACCGTACCGATCCCGTCGCTCGGACAGTCCCTCCCAGAACAGCGTAGGAGGCGAGTATCCGGGCAGGGATGCCGCGCTGATCGGCTCGCAGAAGAAGGCGGACACCTGGTCGGGACCGGCCTGCTCCAGCGCTTCGTCCAATGCATCGAGGGCCGCCTGGCCGGTGGGGTCGAACCGCGACGTAGAGGGTGGGATGTGTAGGTGCCGGGACAGGTACGGGCCGTAGGGCACTCGCAGATCGGACCGGCCCACCAGCGCGAGGGTGGCCATGGTAGCGCCGTGATATGCCTGAGCAGGGGAGATAATCTGCCAGCGTCCACTCTCACCCCGATCGACATGGTACTGGCGGGCGAGTCGCAGGGCAGTCTCGTTGGCTTCGGAACCACCGCTGAGAAAACGCACCCGGGCCATTTCGGGCGCTACTTCCACCAAGCGAGCCGCCAGCCTCTCCTGGGGAAGGTTGGTGAAGTGATGGGCGTAGTAGTAAACGATGTCTCCCATCGCGCTCGCCGCGGTATCTGCGATGTCACCCAGCCCGTGGCCCAGACCCGCCACCATCGCCCCACCCGAACAGGCATCCAGTATCCGACCGCCGCCCACCTTGTGGAGCCACACTCCGCGGCCATGATCTATGCTCGGATAGCTCCGATTCAGATGCTTGGGGAAGACGCTCGTTGACGCAGCATCGATGTTCACCTTGCTTCTCCGTTCACGTTGCTACCTCATCCGGTTATCTATGATCTGCGTCACTCTGCCCTCGGTAGCGCCAAGCCGGCGATGTCGCTCGAAAAGCGCTCCAACAACTGGATCGCTACGGCCCGCGAACTAGCAGCAAGATCCTTGGTCTCCCGGAGCAATTCGTCGGGGTCCACGCCTTCTTCATCGAGTTCGTGGCAGTAGGCACTCACCCAACCGTCCATGATCTCGTCGGTAACCTCCGGGTGAAACTGAACCCCGAGGCTACGCCCGGCGATAAAGGCCTGAGGGCCGGCTTCGCTGTCGGCGATTAGCTCACCCCCGGGTGGTACCGAAAAGGTGTCGAAGTGCCATTGGAACCACGGTCCTCGAGGTATTAGATCCTCATCGCGGCTCCGTACGGGTAACCATCCGACCTCGGACCGCTCCCCCCGGTACGAATCACCACCGAGCACTCTGGCGAGCAACTGGCCTCCGAAACACAGCCCCAGAATCGGAACGTCAGCGCCGTGGGCTTCGATCAATAAATCCTTCTCCCGGTCGATCCAGGGAATCGAGTCGTCGAAGGCGGCGAATTCCGACCCTAGCGAAACGATGAGGTCATAGCGGGTTGGGTCGATGCGGCGATCGTCCAGATCGATGCGATAGGTTTCGACCTCCGCACCCCGGTCCTCCAACCACTCGTGGACCAACCCGGCCGGGGTCGGCGCCTCATGCTGAACGATCAGGGCCTTTAACACGGATCGGCGGTTACCCGGAGACGCTGTCGAGCCCAACTCCCCTCTAACCTCGGAGGCTACCTCTGACACCGCGGTAGCCATGCGTTCCACCATCGCCTCCAGGTCGGAGTCCGGAGTAGTGAAGGGCGGCGCGAACAGGTGCTGGTCTCCCGCGAATCCGTCCCTGGTCGGCATGGTACCGAGGACAAGAAGACCGTTGCGGGCCGCGGCCCGCTCGATCCGGCCTGCCACTCCCAACTCCGGAGGAAGGAAGGAAACACCGTCACGCGGGTCCACGTAGTCGATACCGAGCAGGTAACCCCGTCCGCGCACTTCGCCGACCAGGTCGTTTCCCACCAAGGACTCCGCCAACTCGTCACGAAGCGACGGACCTCGGACCGCCACATGATCGACCCAGCCTTCCGATTCAAGAATCCTCAGTACGGCCAGGCCGATCGCACAAGGCAGAGGGGAGCCGTCCCATGTGTGTCCCAACGTGAACGCCTCGGTCGCTCCGGCGATGGCTTCGTAGACGCGGTCGGCATAAAGGACCGCTCCGATGGCAACATATCCGGCGCCGAGTCCCTTGGCGGTAGCGATGATATCTGGAACGATCGGAAGGTCATTCGCCGCGAACCAGGCCCCCGTCCTACCGATGCCGGTGACCACCTCGTCGAAGCACACCAGAAAACCGTGCTGCTCGCGCCGCTCCGCTAAGCCCTCCCAAAAGAGCTCAGGCGGCGAGTACGCCGGAAGCGACGCGGCGCTGATAGGTTCGCAGAAGAAGGCGGAGACATTCTCCGGACCTACCTGCTCCAGCGCTTCGTCAAGGGCGTCAAGGGCCTGCTGCCCGCCGGCGTCGAATCGCCGGGTGGCCGGAGGTATGTGCCGGTGCCGGCTGAGGTAGGGGCCGAAGGCGCCATGCAGTCCCGGCCGGCCGGTCAAGGCGAGGGTCTGCATAGTGGGACCGTGATAGGACTGCGCCGGCGAGATGATCTGCCACCGCCGAGGTTCGCCCCTGGCAACGTGGAACATTCGCGCCGCTCTGATGGCGGCCTCATTCGCTTCGGAACCACCGGTAACGAACCGTGCTCTGGAGAACCCTGGAGGCGCCAGGGTCACCAACTTGGCCGCCAGAGCCTCCTGCCAGGGATTGGTTAGGCGATTATTGTCCAGGTAGCCGATTCGGCGGGACTGTTCCCACACCAGATCGATCAAATCGCGGCGGCCATGCCCCAGGGTCGCCGCCATCGAACCACCGCTCATGGCGTCGAGGTAGCGCTTGCCGGTGGAGTCCTCCACCCACGCGCCATCACCCGAAACGACCACGCGGTAAGGCTTCACCACCTCCAGCTGGAGAACGGAACTGTAATCGGGTTCAACAAAAGGCGCTCTCAACTGCACAAAAACCTTCACTATCACAGGGGCAGGTTGGTTGTAGGGCGACCGGTCCCTCATCCGGGTTGTACCCGAGAGGGGGTGCTGAATGACCGAGCCATCCACCAGCTTCCGCACCGACGCCTAGGACAGACTACCAACCACGGGGGTTAGCGGTTGTCCGAAATCTCGGGATAATCGCGGCGTCCGGATGAGCCCCGATTATTCATGGATGGGGGTTTGGAGGATGAGTGGAGAAGACCAGATTCGCGCCCTGACCAGGAAAGACAGCTATCGGCGTTTCCTATCCCGGTCCGGTGTAGAGATTCACCTGTCCGGTGAACGGTGAGTTTCTCCCAATACTCAGGTTGAACTGGCGTTAGGCGCCTCGGTGTGTGGGAAACCTGAATAATCAGGGCTAGGAGGGTCCTGAAAAACGAGTCTTTCGGGGTTCGGTGATTGGAAAGCGCCTGGTCAGAGAGTTATGGGTTAGCGGGTGAACCCCTTTGTAAGGGGTTTCTCAGCACCCTCCTAGGTAGACGGGGGTTGGTTACCTTCCCGACATCAGTCGGCCGTGACGAGGACTTCGGTCCGTCCCTTAGCCTGACCGACCCGTCCAGCCAGAGCGATCATACTGTTGGTGAGATCATCCATTCGCCTGGTGAGACCATCTATTTGCCGGGCAATGCGTGCGAACCCCAGGCTCATCTCGCTCTTCGATTCGTCCCTGGCCGCCGTAACATCCGTCTTCGATTCCTTCCGGGACGCCGTAAGATCCGCCTTAACCTCATCCCGCAACACCGCCATCTCACCCTTCATCTCATCCCGCAACACCGCCATATCCGCCTTAACCTCATCCCGCAACGCCGCCATCTCACCCCGAACGTCATCTATGCGCCTATCCAAACGGGCAAACCCGAGATCCATCTCACGCTTCAACTCATCCCGCAACACCGCCATCTCTCGTCGAAGCGCGGCGGTATCGGCGCGGCGAGCCCGCTCCTGGTATAGAACCACCGCAAGGATGAGGCTGACAAGGCTTACGATTATCTGTTCCATCAGCACCCTTTACACATTAGTCAACTCATGTGCCGGCCGGAAGGTCGACTCTGATATCACTACAGATACACTACATAACGCTAAGATACAAGGTATCGGTATAGTAGGGGTGCCGAGAGCCTGATCCACATCAAGAAGGCTCTATCGCGGCGAGGCCCGTATCCTCACGATGTGTTGGTGCAACCTACCTGCCGAGCCTGGGCCGTCGCTTCTGGATCAAGCCGGTAGTCGGCGGGGAGCCGGACGAGTTGCCCCTCATCACCCAAGTACTCGATCACCACTCCATAATCCCGCTGAGCGGCCTTGATCGAGACGTACCCGTCGATAACGTCCCAGAGGACAGCGTCGGGATCACGGCTGAAAGGATCGCCGTAACCCCCCCCTCCTGGAAGGTTGAGTTGAACCCTCGTTCCTGGATCGAGCACCAGCAGCCGCTTCGGCTCCCCCTCCCGGGCCCCGTCGATCATGAACTCTCCGGAAGCCCCGGACGCTCCTCCCAGCAACCCCTCGGGAGGGTAGGAAATCCGATCAACCATGGCCGACACGGTCCAGGGTTCTTCGGTGCGGCAACTCATCTCGGTCCACTGCCCGAGGCCACCCCTGAACCTGCCGGCGCCCCCGGAGTCGGTGCGCAGCTCACGCCTGAGCTGCACCATGGAGGTAAGGGTTTCGACGGACTCGGCGGGCACCCCCGCCACCCCGCTGGGGAAACCCGTCGTGTTCAAGCCGTCCTTCGCTGCCCGGGCGCCCGCTCCTCCACACTGGAACAAACTGAAGGTGAACCGGTCGGACGATTGCCTTGCCCTACCCCTCCAGATAGAGATCCATATCGGGTCCGAACCGGGCGCCATCAGACGATCAGGCAGCGCTTCCGCCAGGGCTCCGAACACCACACCCGGGAGAAAGTGACCGATGAGATGCCGGGACGCCACCGCGGCCGGCTCAAGGCAGTTGAGGATCGACCCGGGCGGCGCCGAAACATGCACGGGGCGAAAGGCCCCATCGTTATGAGGAACGTCGGGACTGATCGCGGCTTTCATCGCGAACGACGCATATGCATGCGTGTAATTGAAGACGACGTTGATACCCCGAACGCTTTCGGGTGACGAACCGGCGAAGTCGATGTAGATGTCCTCGTCCTCGACGGTGACGGTCGTCTTGATCAGGATGGGTTCCTCGAAACCGTCGCTCCACGTCTCGTGCTGGTGGACACCATTGGGAATCTCGCGTATGGCGCTCCGCATCGCCTCTTCGGAGCGGCTGATGATCTCGTAGGAGAGCGGATCGATGGAGTCGAGGTCGAACTCGTCCATGAAACCGAGTAGAGCCCTGGCGCCCACGTCGTTACACGAGGTCTGGGCGTACAGGTCACCCACCGTTTCGTCCGGGGTCCGCACGTTGGCTCTGATAATCGAGATCAGGTCACGGTTGATGACCCCACGGTCGTACAGTTTCATTATCGGGATGCGGAGACCCTCTTCGTACACCTCGCGGGCCTCGGCGGAGAGGATCCGTCCCCCTATATCGGCGGCGTGGCAGGTGTTGGCGAAGTACGCCACTTCAACACCCTTCTTGAAGACCGGCGTGAGCACCGTGATGTCGTTGATCTGTCCGGCGGTCATCCAGGGATCGTTGGTTATCAACACATCCCCGGGCGCCAGCGTGCCGGGCGGGTACGCCGTCAAGAAGTGATGGACGCCCGTGGCCATTGCGTTTATGTGGCCGGGCGTTCCGGTGACCGACTGCGCCATCATCCAGCCGTTGGTGTCGAACACCCCACAGGCGAGGTCCTGGGTCTCTCGCACGATGGTGCTGAACGCGGTCCGTTGTAGCGCCACCTGCTGTTCGTTGACAACCGAGAGCACCCTGCTCCAGAGCACCTCGATCAGAACCGGATCAAGTTTGCCGTTGCCGGTCATCTACCCCCTCCTATCCCAACCACGATGTTGAGTCCTTCATCCACCTGAACCCGGCCGCCGGGTCCGATGATCACCGTCGATTCTCGCTCCTCGATGATCGCGGGGCCGGTCATGGTCGAACCGGGACTCAACGAGTAGCGGTCATACACGGGCGTCGAGACGAATCCCGCTTCCGAGGCGAAGAATGCCCGGCGTTCACCCTTGCGGGCCGCCGACACCCCACCGGTCACCACCTCCGTCCCGCCGCCAACCATCGCCGGTCGGGGTCCCCGGCTGACGACCCTCCAGGTAAGGGCTTCCAGACCGACCGGCGGTCCTTCCCTGCCATAGAGGCTCTGGTAAACGCGATCGAACTCCTCGTAAATAGTTTCCCGGTGCTCGACGGATAGGGTTCCCGCAGGGATCAGAACCCTTATCTCGTGACCCTGACCCACGTAACGAATATCCGCAGACCTTGCGTGGTCGATATCATCGGGCCCGGTGCCCGAGTCGACCAGGAGCTCGGTTCCGAGCTGCTCCATCTCTTCGAAGATGCCGCTCACCTCGTCCCAGTCCAACTCGTCGAGCCGCCCGTAGTAGGAACGGACGAAGTCGAAGGCGAGGGGCGCTACCAGGAGCCCCATCGCGCTGGTCACCCCGGCGCCGTAAGGCAGAACCAGCTCGCTAGTGCCCAGCAACTCGGCGACACCGTAACCGTGGACCGGACCGGCGCCTCCGAAAGCCACCAGCGGCAGGGCACTCGGGCTCTTTCCCCGTTCCACGACGTGGACCCGAGCGGCATTTGCCATGGCTTCGTTGACAACCTGGTGAACACCCCACGCCGCCTCGACCGCCGACATACCGAGGTGCTCACCCACATGCTCCGACAGCGCTGCTCGGCTCGCGGTCACATCCAGCCTCATCGCTCCGCCCAGGAAGTAGTCGGGATCGAGGTAGCCGAGCACCAGATCGGCGTCGGTCACGGTGGGAAGCCGACCACCTCTCGAATAGCAAGCAGGTCCCGGATCGGCCCCTGCCGAGTCGGGTCCAACCTTTAGCAACCCCAGCGAGTCCACCCGAGCGATCGATCCCCCGCCCGCGCCGATCTCGATCATCTCGATCACAGGCACCCGGACCGGGAGGCCGGATCCTTTCTTGAATCGATAGCGGCGGTCCACCTCGAAGTCATGGGTAACTAGGGGCTCTCCTCCGTCCACCACACTCAGCTTGGCGGTAGTGCCCCCCATATCGAACGAGAGCAACGAGTCCCTACCCATCGCATCGCCGACCGCAGCCGCTGCCAGAGCCCCGGCGGCGGGACCTGACTCGAGGAGGCGGATCGGGAATTTGGCACACGTATCGAGCGTCGCCACCCCACCACTGGAAAGCATCACGAACAGCTTCCCCTCGAAGCCCATGCTCTCCAGCCGCTGCCTGAGCCCGAACAGGTAGCGCTCGACCAGAGGCTGGACGTACACGTTGGCAATGGTGGTGGACGCCCTCTCGAACTCCCCTATTTCGGGAACCACCTCGGAGGAAAGCGAAACCCGCAACTCGGGCGCCACCTTCTCGATCACCGACCTGGCTCGCTCTTCCGAATCGGGATTGGTAAAGGAGTGCAGGAAGCAGACCGCCACCGCCTCGATCCCGGCATCCGCCAGTTCCCTAGCCAGACGAGCCACATGTTCGTCGTCGAGTTCGATGGCCTGGGTCCCGTCGGCCAAGGTTCGCTCGGGAACCGCGAAACGGAGATGGCGCGGCGCCAGCGGCTTGGGGTGCTCCAGGTTGAGATCGTAGAGCTCGTAACGATGCTCCCGACCGATCTCTATGGAGTCGCGGAACCCGGTGGTGGTGAGGAGCGCGGTGCGCGCACCCTTGCGTTCGATGATGGCATTCGTCACCAGGGTGGTGCCATGAACGAGGTGGCGGACTGACCCGGTAGGACGACTCAAGCGTGTCAGGGTCTGGACCAGCACTTCCTCAACACCTTTGGAGGGATCGGAAGTGGTGAGCACCTTGCCGATCACGACTTCACCCACTTCGTCCACCAGCAATAGATCGGTGAACGTGCCGCCGATATCGACGCCCACTCGTACCACCAGATCGTCAACCAAAGTCATATCCGATGATCGGACCATGCCATCCTTACCGGTTCGCTTCGACGAGAGCTAGCATAGGCGATTTCGGGCATGGGATGCGAGACTCGCATTCGGAGAGTCCCTGACTTACTGTGCTTGACGTACCTCGCGACACCTTGTTATCTTTGCGAGGAATACAATAGGTCCTTATAAAGGAGGATGGGTATGAAACTCCAATACTCTGTCGAGATTGATACACGTCTTCCTGTCCGCCGCTCGATAACCTCTTCTAGGATTCAATATACTTGTGCTGTTCTCCTATTGATCTTATTGTCTTCAATCCCGGCTTTCGCTCAAGATGCAACAGTATACGATGACGACCCACTCGGTCTGATTGCCGGTTACAATATCACAACCTTTTATAGCTTGGATCGGGATGATTTGTGGGATGTGTGGATTTGTGAAGTGCCTGAAGGAACTCTGGAGTTCTCTCCGGAAGAAGCTGTCAAAACTCTCAACACCGAGGTTGGCGATTACTTCGATTGGCTGTCTGAAGGCCGGTACCGTCCTAAGTTCCGGGTAGGCGGCTCGATAGAAGCGGACTCGTTTGATAATTGGGGAGGATGCAATACTCCAGTATATGAACTTTCAAATAAAATGGATCCGCTGAACCAACCAGAGGGTGCCCTCATAATTGTCAACATGGTAACGGGAGCCAGTTTTGGTGGTATTGGTGGATGGAGTACACCATCCCCGACTGAAGTATACCTTGGAGCAACTAGCTTTCCCGATAACATAAGGGATGTATACACAAGCGGGGAATCCCTCGCTCAGCCTGGAACCTTACCTCCGCACAACTTCGTACTTGGCCCACTTCCTCATCTGGCTACAATAGCCCATGAAATGGGCCACGCGATAGGGTTTCCTCACTCTATTCGTAATACTGATTACGACAATCCCATGGACATTATGAGTATGTCAGACAACGTTACAGGTGTACAACTCGGTACCATAGCTATTAACCGGTATGCCGCCGGATGGATCGCACCATCACAGGTAAAGATACACGAAGGTGGGCGAGCAAGATATTTGCTAAATCCCATAGGTAATGAGGGAACACAAATGCTAGTACTTCGGTCACATGGTAGTAGCTTTATGACTTTGGGGGCTAGAGTCAAAGAGGGTTACGATACCAGTATACCGTTTGAAGGTGTGGAGTCTTATTTGATTGACCAGGAGCCGGAAGACTGCTTCAACTACCCCGACTATCTCGCATGCTGGGGTACCGAACGATCTACCCGTCTATACGCTGATGTGGGCACCGACTACACATGGGAAGGGCATACCGTAAAGCAGATCAGTCGTATTGGAGACAGTTTCCTGGTGGAAATCAGCGATAGCGTAGTTGACGAAGAACCAGCCAACCGCTTCGTGGATGACGACGGCAACACCCACGAGCTCAATATCGAAGTGATTGCAGCCCTCGGCATTACCCTAGGTTGCAACCCACCGGATAACGATCGATTCTGTCCCAACCGACCCGTAACGAGGGCTCAGATGGCTGCCTTCCTCGACCGAGCGCTTGATGAGGGATCGGAATCCGACACCAATGTGAGCCTATTCTCCGACATACCGGACAATGCCTGGTACCAGCCATCCGTCGAACGCCTTGCACGGTTAGGAGTGTTTCCGGACCAACCCGGTGGGCCTTTCCGCCCCAACGAGGCACTGACCCGGTTAGAGATGGCAGTGTGGATCGTGGGCGCATTTGAAGCCGTCCGAGAGGTTTCACCGGCAGGCGTATTCCATGACGTACCCACCGACGCGTGGTACGCGGGCGCCGTCGAGGGTCTGTTAGCTGCCGGAATCACCCAAGGCTGCGCATCCGACCCTCCGGCATACTGTCCCGATGACCCGGTGCGCCGCGACCAGATGGCTTCATTCCTAGCGAGAGTTCTCGTCGAGTAACGAGTATCAACCTCGGTAACACAACAGGAATCAAATTGTTCACAGCGAGCTTGGAAAGGGCTGTTTGAGGCGGGCCGTACACCAGGATGAGGTCAGCCAAGACAGGCTGGAACATGCGATTATCGGTATGTATCTGCCGAAACCACTTGCCGGTTTGTCCTTGGATGAATAAACTCCACTTCTAGTCGGGTCGCCCGTGATGCCCCGCGCGGCCATTTGTATTCGCTCGGGAGGAGGATTAGGCCATGACCGAGCCGATGGACCGCAGAAAATTTCTCAAGCGAAGTGGACTCATCATTGGGGTTGGGGCGGTCGCTCCGACCGTACTTGCCGCCTGCGGGGGGAATGACGAGCCGACAACTACTACCCCGGCAACTACTTCCCCGGCAGCTCCGGACACCACCGCCCCGGCGGCAACCGAGGAGACCACGACCACCGCAATGATGGACGACGCTCCTGCGGAGTTCGAGAGCATCACGCTATCGCAGGTGGGTGGCTGGATATCGCTCGACAACAACCGGACCACCGGTGGCGCGCTCGCCTCGGGCCAGCACACCTTCGAGGGGCTGCTGACCAAGCTCCCCGATCGGACGCTAATCCCCGCGCTGGCGGCGGAGATGCCCACCAAGGTGGACGATCTCACCTACCGCGTGAAGGTGCGCACCGACCGGACGTTCACCGACGGCTCCCCGATCAAGGCCTCCGACATCGCGTACGGGTTCTCCCGGCTTGCGCCGGAAAAGGAGTTGAAATCACCCTTCACGTCGTACACCTCTTTCATTGAATCGGTCGAGGTCGTGGCCGATGATGAGCTCCAAATAAACCTGGGCCAGAAGGTTCCGGAGGACGTCCTGTTCCATCGGATGTCCGCTATCAACGCCTATCCGGAGGCCGTGGTGGAGGCAATGGGCGGCGAGGAGTACTCTTTCGCACCTACACCTTCATCGGGTTCGATGATGGTTGTGGCGCCATTCGACACCGAGATCAACATGTTCAAGCGGTATGACGGCTACGAAGGTCCCCTGCCGCTGGCGGCCAAGGACATCACCTATCTCGTCATCCCCGAACTGTCGGGCCGGATCGCCCAGGCAGAGGCCGGCCAGGTACAGATCCTGGACGGTGTGTCACCGCAGTTCTACCGGTCCATCGAGGACTCGCCGAATCTCGAGTTGGGCATTGCCCGGGAGACGACGTTCGTCGAGGTGATATTCTTCAACACCACCAAGCCCCCATTCGACAACCAACTGGTGCGCCAGGCCGTGATGTACTCCATCAATGCGCCGGAACTGATCGAACTCGGCTTGCAGGGTGAGGGCCGGATCGCCCGCTCACCGCTTCCTCCGGAGAGCGACCGGTACCGGGAACCGCAGATGCAGTACGAATTCGACCCCGAGAAATCCATCGATCTGCTGCTCGAGGCCGGCGCTATCAGTGACGTCACCGTCAACGACGACGGAACGAGGTCTGTCGAGGATCCGCTGCGGTTCCAACTCGGCGTAGTCGAGTGGGCATACGTATATCCCCAGGCGCCCATCCTCCAGCTGAGAATGCAGAAGGGTGGTTTCGACCCGCTGCTGCTGGTCGCCGATATCGACGCCCGCTGGGTGTCCGATATCATGCGGCCCGAGGACGGTGGCCCTGCCCGGTATGACGCCTGGGTGGCCACCCTCGGCTTCGAGGTGTTCGCCTATGATGCGGACAATCTGTTCCGGGGCTGGTGGGGCGGCTGGGCCAAGGACGCCAGCTTCGCCACAGAAAACGTGCCGTCGACGCTCAACGATCTTCTCGACCAGGCGCTGGCGGAGCCGGACTTCGACAAGCAGAACGATCTGTACGCCCAGGCCAACGAGCTACTCGTGACCGAGGCCGGTGCTGTTCCGATCCTTTTCCAGCCGATAGCCCACGCCTGGCACAAGTCCGTGGCCGGTTACCAGATGCCACAGACGCTGGGCATGACACTGTTCGGCGTACATCCGTCCGGCGAGTAGCCGGCCGGATCGGCAGATCGAGTAGCAACCGAGCCGATATCGGGTTGGAATCGGTGAAGGCCGCTAGGGCCTGATGGGAGCGGTGGGCAGGCTTATCCTGCAACGTCTCCTCCAAGCCCTACCGGTCATCATCGGCATCACGTTCTACGTGTTCGTGATGCTGGAGTTCTCTCCGGTCGACGCCCGTTACGCGGGCCTGGGGCTGTACGCCAGCGACGAGGCGCGAGAGCAACTCGCCGAGGAGTTCGGGCTCAACGATCCGGTACTCGTCCGCTACGGGCGGTACCTGGGAGACCTTGCCGGCGGCGACTTCGGTTTGAGTGTCTATGGCGACCGGCCCGTCTTGAACATCCTCAAGGAGGGCATCGGGATCTCGCTATCGGTGGCCGGGATTTCGTTGGTCCTCGCCACCCTTATCGCTTTCGTGCTGGGAGTGAGCTCCGCCTATTTCGCGGGCGGCTGGTGGGACTCGTCCGTAAGGGCGGTGACGCTGGGAGTGCTCTCGATGCCTATCTTCTGGCTGGCTCTGCTATTGATTCTGACATTCGCCTTAGCGAACCCCATTGGGTTCACCTGGTTCCCCGCCGGCAGTTGGGTGCCCTTCGCCGAGGACAAAATCGGATGGCTGAGATCCCTCACCCTCCCCTCATTATCGATAGCCCTTCCCGTCGGTGGATTCCTGACCCGCGTGGTGCGATCTTCGGTGCTGGACGAGTTGGAGAAGGACTACGTACGCACGGCGCGCGGAGTGGGCCTGCGAGACCGGGTGATCGTCCGTAAGAACGTGCTCCGCAACGCCCTGGTGGCTCCGCTGACCGTGCTTGGATTGCAGGCCGGCTACATCTTGGGCGGCGTGGTGCTGGTCGAGAGGGTCTTCAACCTCCGCGGCCTGGGCTGGAAGATGATCGACTCCGCCACAACCGGCGACTTCAACATCGTCACCGGGATCGCGATGGTCGGCGCGCTGATGTTCGTCCTCTCCAACCTGGCCGCCGACGTGGCGTTCCTCATCTTCAAACCGAGCGCCCGCGAGAGTTCGTAACGTGAGCGAGGCACGCGACCCCAGCGCTGATCGCCGGCCGCGGATCAGGTTAGGCCCCAAGTCGGTGGAAGCTGCGATGAAAGCCGCTCCCGCCGGTCCGGTGAAGATGGGGAGGTTGCCGTTCCGCGCCAAGCTCGGCTTGAGTTGGGTCTTGTTAGTGGTATTGGTAGCGATCTTCGCCCATTGGCTGTCTCCGTACGATCCCTACACGGTGGGCCTGACCTCTCCCAACACTGGCCCCGACTGGCCGGAGCACATCTTCGGGTCCGACGAGATCGCACGGGACATCCTGTCCAGAGTGATCCACGGATCAAGGATGTCGGCTCTCGTGGCCGTCATGACCCCCGTGCTGGCCTTGATCCTGGGAGGAACGATCGGGATGGTGGCCGCCTCCACATCCCGGAATCGAAGACTCAGGTGGATCAACGACGTGCTGATGCGCCTGGTGGACGTCCAGTTCGCGTTCCCGGCCGTGGTGCTGGCGGTAGTGGTGTCGTCGGCGTTCGGCCAGTCATTCCGCACCCTACTGCTGGTCCTGACCGTCGTTTACACGCCGATCATGGCCCGCTACATCCGCGCTGCGGTGCTCGACCAGTTGGCCGAGGACTACGTCTCAGCGCTCAGGGCCATGGGGAGTTCCCAACTCCGCATCCTGCTGCGCCACGTGTCCCTGAACATCGCCACGCCGCTGCTGGTGTTCTTCACGCTGGTGGCGGCGGACGCGGTCATACTGGAAGCTTCCATCAGTTTCCTCGGAGCCGGTCTTCCTCCCCCTGCTCCCACCTGGGGAAATCTCGTCTACGGGGGCTCCCAGTACCTCATAGCAGGCACCTGGTGGTACACGACTTTCCCCGGTCTTGCCATCTTCCTCACGGTGCTGGCGCTCAATACGGTGGCGGAGAGCATGGCGGACCGCCTCGGCGGTAGACGGCACCTGATGGGACAGTGATGAACGCACCGGCCGCTAACCCGATCCTGGAGGTCGAGAACCTCAGCATCCACATCCGTCACGCGTACGGGAACACTCCAGTCGTGTCGGGGGTGTCGTTCACAGTGCTGGAGGGCGAGAACCTGGGAATCGTGGGCGAGTCGGGGTGCGGCAAGACCCTTACCGGTCTGTCCATCATCGGATTGCTGCCGCGTCTGGTGGAGGCAACGGGTTCCATCCGCTGGAAGGGCCAGGATGTGCTTGAGTTGTCCCCCACCGAGCGGCGCAACCTGATGGGCCGGGAGATCGGCATGGTGTACCAGGATCCGCTCTTGAGCCTCAACCCGGGAATGACGGTCAAGGCTCAGCTACAGCAAGCGTTGCGCCTAGACGGAGAACATAAGGGTCGCCGGACGTATGATCTCCTAGAACTGGTTCACCTACCCAATCCGAAAGCCATGGCCGACGCGTATCCCTTCCAGTTGTCGGGCGGGCAACGCCAGCGGGTACTGATCGCTATGGCGCTGGCCCGGCGACCGTCCATCCTGATCGGTGACGAGCCCACAACTGCCCTCGACGAGACCGTCCAAGCCCAGATCGTAGAGCTGCTGAGGTCCCTGCAGGCCGAGTTGTCGTTCACGACCATCCTCATCACCCACAACCTGGCGCTGGTGAAGGAACTGTGCGAGCGCACCATGGTCATGTACGCCGGCCAACTGGTCGAGGTCGCCCACACCGAGGAGCTAGTCCGCAACCCCCGGCACCCGTACGCGGCGGGGCTGCTGGGTTCGATCGTGAGCCTGGAAGCGAAAGAGCGGCCCGCCCGTTCGATCGAAGGGGTGGTTCCAAGCCCGCTCGAGTTCTCGCCCGGGTGCCGGTTCGTCGAGCGCTGCGCCAATGCCGGCGACCGATGTGCCGAGACTCCCCCGCCCCTGGAGTATGTAGGCGATCGCCACGACCTGGCCTGCTACTTCCCGGTCGGAGGAACCGCGGTAACCACCGGAGCCGCCGGATGACATCCGGGCCCGCTCCCACTGTCGCCGCCCCTGCCGGCCATGAGCGGGCAACCACGGGTCCTGACGTCCTGCTCCGGTTGGAGAATCTCGTCCACCACTACCGGGCTCCCAGACGGCAGCGGGTCCACGCTGTGGAGGATCTCTCGCTGACGGTGGCGCCTGGCGAGGCTCTGGGACTGGTAGGCGAGTCGGGATGCGGCAAGTCCACGGTTGCTCGCTGCGTGGTCGGGCTGATCCGGCCCACCGGAGGACGGATCATCTACGACGGGACCGATGTGTGGGCCCAGCCGGCCAGGTGGCGCCGCCGCAACTTCGCCCGGCAAGTGGCCATCGTCTTCCAGGACCCGACATCGAGCCTGAACCCCCGCCTGAAGGTGCGGGACACCCTTGCCGACCCGCTGATTATCCACGGTATGGGCGACAAGGCTGCCCGCAACGCTCGAGTGCAAGAGCTACTCGACATGGTTCATCTTCCCCGTGACGCCGCCGACAAGCTCCCCTCAGAGCTGTCCGGGGGCCAACGCCAGCGGGTGGCGATCGCCCGTGCCCTCTCGCTGAACCCTTCCCTGCTGGTGGCCGACGAGCCGACCTCGGCCCTCGACGTCAGCGTCCAGAACCAGATCCTCAATCTGCTGGCGGAACTCCGCAATGCCCTCAACCTCTCAATCATCCTGATAAGTCACAACATCCAGGCCGTCTCCTGGTTGGTCGACCGTGTGGCGGTCATGTATCTGGGGCGAAAGGTCGAGGAAGGACCTGTCGCCGAGGTAAGGGACCACCGTCGCCACCCGTATACCCGGGCACTGCTATCCGCCAGTCCGATGATCACGAAGCACAGCGAAAGGATAATCCTGGAAGGTGCTCTTCCGGATCCGCGACATCCTCCGAGCGGATGTCCTTTCACCACTCGCTGCTGGAAAGCCGAAGAGGTTTGTTCGGAAGTGTTCCCCCGCGCCGAGTGGCCGGTCGACGGTCACGAGGTGCATTGCTACTTCCCCGAAGACCCCGTGGTAGTGGAGGGGTAGGGAGATGAAGGTCGACCGGCCACTCATCGTGGCGCCCCGCAGCTTCGACTGGGCTCCGGTCACGATCCCCGACGCCGTGGAGCCCGGGAAGGTTCGCATCCGTACCCTGGTCAGCCTGATCAGCCCGGGGACGGAGCTACGCCTCTACCGCGGGGATCCCATGGTTGATGAGGTGTGGGACTGCTTTGCCGACATTGATGCGGTCACCACCGAGGGAATGGGAGTGATACCCGAATACCGCATCACCGGCCGCAACCAACCCTCGAGCGCCAAGTACCCGGTCAACTGCGGATACAACCTCATCGGCGAGGTGGTCGAGGTCGGCGCGGGAGTACGTTCGCCAGCCGAGGGCGACCGGGTCTTCGCCCTGGCCAGGCACCAACCCATCTTCGACATCCGGGAATGGCAGGCCGTCAAGGTGCCGGAGGGCGTTGCGACCGAAGCCGCCGCCTTCGGTTACCTACCGACCCTGGGGCTGCATGCCCTCCGCCGGGGCGGTTTCACCCCGGGTCTCAACGTGGCGGTGATCGGCCTCGGCCTGATCGGCTTCGGGGCCGCGCTCGTGGCCGACGCCATCGGCGCCTACCTGGCGTGTTTCGAGATCAGTCCGGTTCGGCGTCGGCGGGCGGCGGACGCGCTTCCGAGAGCGCTAATCCTCGACCCCACCCGGAAAGGCTTCGAGGATGCGCTGATGGACCGTTTCCAGCCCTTCGGGATCGACGTCGTGATCGAAGCGGCGGTTGGTTCGGCTCCGCTGGATTTGGGGATGCGCATTCTCGACGACCAGGGCCGCATGGTGGCCATCGCCCTGCACCCCGAGGATGTGGGATCTCTCCTCTCGTCCGACTTCTACAACAAGCAGGCTTCCATCCTCGGCACCAGCAATGCTCCCTACGAAGATCCTGCCAAACGGCTTTCCCGATTCACCTGCGGCGACAACGTGTCCTACCTCTTTGAGCTCCGCCTCAGGGGAAGGCTCCCCCTGGAAGCCATGCATACCGACACCTATCCCGCCACGGATATAGACGTCGCGTTCGCCGACCTCGCCGCCGCCGAACGCGACATGATCGGGGTCCTACTCGACTGGCGCTGAAAGTTTCTGTTCCACACCGCAAGAACGATCAGTTCCAGCGGGGAAGGCATTGCGAGGCCTACTAAGGATCGAATAGATGATCTGGATCCTCGTTCCCGCTATGGCGCCGCCGCTCTTGTAGCCGAAGTTCAGGACACCGTCAACAGACCACACTGCCACGTCCTCAGATTCCAAGTAGACGCTAAAACCCTCCCTGTTGGACATGTCTATCGCTTCTGCCAACCCGAAACCGCGCCATCCTTGTCCGGATGAAGTACCTCCCGCCGCCAAAGCCCGAACGACTGCTTCTTCGTTGTCCAACTCCGGGAAGGCTCTTTTCATGCTGGCGGGAATTCCCACTCCATCATCCTGCACGGTGACAACAACGTGGCTTTCGTCCTCTTCGACCAGAACGCTCCCGGCCGCATCGGCCCATTGCATGACGTTCAGGCACAACTCGAATACAACGGTCTCCAACGCCTTCAAATCGTTGTGGGGAGCCGAAACCAACGCGACAGCGCGGCGGGCTACGTCTCTAGGAGAAGTTATCGGGATGTTGTCTACCAACGTCATGCGTTCAGTAGTTTGGGGATGACGCTGCTCTTGGACGTGATCATCGTCAGGTCGATGATCTTCATGAGGCCTGCTATGGCCTCCTCCTTCGGCGAAGGTTCGGACGTCACCCGATCCAGGGTGGCCCATTGCCAGTAGTTGTGGGTGCCGTTCGTGCCGATCGCTACGTGGAGGACGGGACGGCTCCCGACGTATGACTGCCTTACGCGGCAGGCAAGGTCAGGCCGCAGCATGGCTTCGAGCAGCGTCGGGGTGGGGCGAGTCCACCTGTACCGCTGCTCGCTAGCTATTTCGTCGAGCCAGTCTTCCCGGTCGCGGGCGGTATCAGGCATTCTGAGCGGCCATTGGTATCCCGACCCCCTTGAACATACCGTAGAGCCTCCTCGACCTCGACGACGGTCCGCTCCCGATGGTATCAAGTTGGCCATGTGGTGGTGCGGCTACGAATCCGCCCAGGCCAGCAGGCGGCGAGGAGTGTCGACCATCCATATGTCCAATAGCTCCTTGTCTATACCCATCTGGTCCATAAGCTTGGGAACGATCGTCGGAATGTAGGCGTACCCGTAACCCCCGTGGGAGGTGAACTGCACCCTGCTGCACACGTCGTGGCTGATGAGCAACCGGTCCTGGTAGCCCTTTTCAGACCAGTCGGCCAGTACCGCCAGCCTTTGCGGGTCGGTCGGGCAGTGGATGTAATGGTCGATGGGTAGCCAGACCGATCCGAAGAAATCGAACTCCACCGAGATACCGCGATCCATCGCTCGCTCGTGCCAGGTCAGATCTCGGATATCGAAGTCCATATGACAGAAGGCGGTCTTGTGCCAGATCGGCTCGTACTCGTCGAAGACCGCCAATGCATCGTCAACTACCGGAACGTTCATCAGGTGCACCCAGAGCGGGGCACCCGTGGCCCGCTGGGCGAGGACCGCCGCTTTCAGTACCTTCAACTCCTCGGGTCGGACCGGCTCGTACAGTCCTATCTCCCCGATCACTCCGGTTCGGATTCCGGTATCGCCGATACCCTCCGTCAACTCCCGGATCATCAACTCGGCCAACTCCTCCCGGCTGGCTGCCAGGGCCCAAGGACGCTGGTGGTGGGCCAGGTACTGGCCGGTGCCGGAGATCACGTTCACACCGGTGAACTCGGAAACCTCGACCATCCTCTCGGGGTTCCTGCCGATGGGCTCGGTGGTCAGCTCGACCAAGGTGTCGATGCCGGCGTCGGCAGCCTTCTTGAGTTCGAGGGCTTGGCCGCAGGAGCTGTCGAGGTGGATGTTGTTGACGTTGGTCATCAGATCGGAGCGGATGTCCCCGAGGCGGTCGATGGTTATCGGCCGGTAGGCCTCCTCGTCGGCGGCCGGGTAGGCGTAGGTCATGGTCGCGAAGAGGTGCTCGTGGGGAAGAGTGCGTCCTATCCGGTCAGCGGGTATGAGACCGGTAACCGTCACCGCGTTCTTCATGAGTTCACCTCCGTTCTCTTATGGGCTGCGGTTTCCCCCGGAATCTCGACAACCATACGTCACACCTCGGGTCTAACCGCCCCGTTGATTCCGCTCAGGCCCCCGTCGAGAGCCAGCACCGCGCCGGTCATGAACCCCGACATATCCGAACACAGGTAGCTGACCAGGTGAGCCACCTCGTCAGGCGTGCCCGGTCTGCCAGCAGGCAGGATCTCGTAGTACTCCGGGTCGGGCGGTAGGTCGGCGATCATCGGGGTATCGATAGCTCCGGGTGCGATTGTGTTGACAGTGATATCGTACGACCCCAACTCGGCTGCCAGGGCCCGGCCCAGTCCTTCGATAGCCGCTTTGCCCGCGCAGTAGGCCGCGTGACCGGCTATGGCGGCCCCGGCACCGATTGATGACCACAGAATGATCCGCCCCCCGCAGCCTTCCTCGATCATCTGCGTGGTCGCCGCACTCGTACAGTGGATCACTCCCATGAGGTTCACGTCGAAGACTCTTGCTGTCTGGGCCGGATCCCGCAGGTGTAACAGAGACGCCTTAGGATAGATCGCCGCGGCTGCCGCTAGAACGTAGGAACGACCCAACTCGCTCTCAATCTGCGAGAACGCGGACTTAACGGCTTGCGCATCCGACACGTCGACCTGCAAGCCGCGGCACGTACCTCCCGAGGAGCTTATCTCTTCGACGAGGCCGTCCAAGCCGCCGGTATCGATATCCAGCGCACCCACCAAGGCGCCCTCGCCTGCCAACCGCAGGGCCGTGGCTCGACCCTGTCCCGAAGCCGCCCCGGTGACCACTGCGACACGACCGGACAAGCCCATGTTCGGCCTCCTGCTCTCCTGTGACTTCATCAACTGCTCTGGGCCCGGATAGGGGAATGATCAACAACCGGAACCCTAAAGAAGCACCTATAGACGCTGCCAGCCTAACCGCTGTCAGGCCGGGAGCGCGTGGTCAACCTCGATCCATCACCGGCCACACGACCAGCCGCTCTGGTAATCTCTTCATGCACTTGTTTCGCCATTCGGGGAGTCCCTGTGCCCGTTGATTTCAAGGAAACTTCTACCACGGCGCTGGTCGAGGTGGCGCTCAGCGCCGGTTTCGAGGAGTTCCACCGGCTGCTCAGGTACGAACTGGACGATCTGCACAAGACCAAATACGTGGACCAGTTCCCCAACGACGAGGAGAAGGCTCCACACAAGCCGTTTATCGAAGATCAGGACGGAGGCCTAGCCGCTCTCCCATCTGCCAGCCCGATAACCAACATCCGGCGCTGGTTCAGCAACGAGGACGGGAGCCGACTGTTACAGGTTCAGAGAAACTGGTTCGCGCGTAACTGGCGAGTCGTCGGCGCTGCGGTCGGAACACCTTCGCCCTATCCGGGTTATGGATCGGTTCGCTTGGACTTCGTCAAGTCACTGGACAGCTTTATCGAGTTCGTGACTGACGCCGAACTGGGCCGGTTCAATCCGCTCCAGTGCGAGATCAGCTACCGGTTCCAACTCCCGTCCGGGGGTTTGTGGGACGGCCCCGGAGATCTGAACAGGGTGGCGCGCATGTTCTCGGGTCGATCCGCCGCCAACCTTCCGGATCTCGAGGCGATGCGGATCATTACCCAGTACGTAATTCCCGGCAGCGACGGTAAGAGCGTGGGAAGGTTGTACGGACGGCTCGAAACCGCCCGCTCCCAGGAAGGAGATGACTTCCTGATCCTGACGGTGTTCGCTAGAGGAACACCTATAAGCGGTGACGTTGCAGGGGTACAAGGCTTCCACGACATCGGACACCTGTCAATTGTCAACGGCGTGCGTGACTTCCTCACACCTGAAGCCGTGGAGTGGTACGGACTCGACTAGACAAGGCCAGATCACACGACGGTCGCATCGGGCTCCGATAAGGGCGGCCCTGCAAACTACTTAGCCAGGTTGGCACGGATGTTGGAGACCGTAAGCACCACGAAGAAAAGAGCAACGGGTATAACCGCCATCGTCGCGGAGCCCGAGGTGTTGGCGTGGAAGCTGATCACCAGCCCGGCCACAACACTGAACACCCCGACCGCAGCGCTCATGAAGATCATGGTCGGTACTCTGCGAACGAGCAGCGCAGCAGTCGCGGGGGGTCCAACCAGTAACCCCAACGCCAGAAGGGTACCGACCGTGCGGAACGACCCGATGATCGCCATCGTTATCAACGCCAGAAGGGCTGCATTTGTGAATCCCGGACGCAGACCTAGAAGCCTTGCCTTCTCCTCGTTGAATGACAAGACAAGGAATCCTCGGTAGAAGATGGCTGTAACAGCAACTACCACCGCGGTGACCACTGCCAACAGCAGCACATCGCCGATCGTCACCCCAAGAGTGTCGCCGAACAGGATCGAGGCCAGGCTGCCGCTGTAGGAAGGGGTCCTCGAAATGAAGATCACCCCTAAACCGAGCATTCCAACGAATAGCAGACCGATCCCGGTGTCCTCCGAAAACACCGTCTGGCGGTGCACCAAGTTGATCCCGGCGATCATCACCAGAGCTGCCAGAGCCGCTCCGATGAAGATATTGAAATCAAGAAGGATGGCCAAAGCGATACCGGGAATGACACCGTGGATCAACGCATCACCTAAAAAGCTCATCCCCCGGATCACTACCCAGGTACCGACCACCGAACCGGATATCGCCGCAAGCGCTCCACCCACCGCGGCTCGCTGCTGGAACCCCAGTTCGAATGGTTCCGTCAACCACTCCATGAAATGGAAACAGTAGTCATTACCAGCGCTCCTTCGATCGAATGTTAGGTCGACACATGACCGCCTGGTCGGCCATCCGAGCCGAAAACGACCACATGGTCGGGTTTGGACCGCTCAGAGGGCGTCGGCAATCCTTTCTGCGTTCACGCGCAGCATGCCTATGAGCGTGTCAGCTCCCGACCCTGTCTCCCCCAGCGATCCGGTATACAGATCCACTACCTTGACGTCGGCTCCTGCTTCAGCAGCGATGGCTTCTGCCAGATCACTGGACTCGATGGTTTCAGCGAAGATGGCTGTAACACCCTCCTCCCTTATCGTCTCTACGAGCGCTGCCAACTCTGCGGAGCTGGGATCTGCCAGAGTGGCTCCGCCTGGAATCACGGTACCCACCACCTCGAAGCCGTAGCGGGCGGCAAAGTATCTGAGTGCTTCATGATTGCTTACCAGCTTGCGGTCATCCGGAGGGATGGTGGCGAGTATCGACTCTATTTCGGAATGGAGACTCTCCAACTCAGATGCGTAGGCCGCGGCTCGTTCCGCCCAGTCGATTGACGGATCAATAGCAGCCAACTCGTTGGCTATCAGTTTTGCAGCCTCAACAACCCGGAGGGGATCAAGCCAGAAGTGGGGGTCGGAACCGGTGTGGGCGTGGCCCTCATGGCCCTCATCCTCATGATCCTCATCCTCATGATCCTCATCCTCATGGCCCTCATCCTCATGGCCCTCATCCTCATGGCCCTCATCCTCATGGCCCTCATCCTCATGATCCTCATGGCCCTCCTCTTCAATCTGGATAAGATCAAGGAATTCCCCTACCTCTAGAAGGTTGACGCCATCAGCTTCGGCGGTTTCCAGAACATCGATCAGACCCTCCTCAAGTCCAAGCCCGTTCGCTACCACCAGATCAGCATCATGCAACAGAGTGACTTGAGCGGAGGATGCCCGATAGTCATGAGGGTCCGCTCCAACGGGGAGTAGTACCACGAGTTCCGCGTCAGAGCCGACCAGGTTCATGACTATGTCACCCAGAATCGTTGTCGTAGCCACGATGAGTAGCGGATCGGCGGAGGTTTGGGAAGGGCTTGCCTGTTCTTGAGGACTTTCGCCGCCGGACGCCGCTGCCACGGTCGTAGACGAAGTATCCCCGCTATCCGTACCGCAAGACGCCAGTACCAGCACGAGCGCAAAGAGAGAGCAGATGAGGGGATAACGACGAACAGGCACTTTTTCTCCCTATATTGAGAATAAGAATCGAAATATAGCACGGTTCGGAAGTCTGTCTAGCCGGTGACCGAACCAATTCTCGGCTGCCCTACGTGGAGAGGGGACCCGAGTTCGCGCCGTCCGTGTTTAGGAGGGTGGCGGGAAACCTTCAGTTAGCCCGACGTTCGGTGGCAAACTCCCTGGTCAGCGAACGCAAGGCCAACCAAGAGCCCGCCTCGGCACTGTCCTATCCGATCGATACCTCTCTTGATCCACGGACACCACCTACCCGATCGGACCGTCTCCGGCCATGAGGTCGACTGGGCGAAACTCAGCAGCAGCCGTGTGCTCGATATCGATCTCCCGGATGCCGAGGACGGCCACGGTCAACCTAGCGGTGACCATGACCGTCCTTGGTGTGTATCGAGAATCGTGCTTACAATCGCACCGAACCAGCACCGCGCCGTTAGCGCGCACCAACCGGTCCGCTTCATCCGTCGCAGATCCGGAGGCGCCGAAGGGCCGGAAGGTCACGGGCGCAGCAGCCAGAGCCCCGGCCTCGGCGGCGACGATGGCCCGTTCCCTGGCCAGCACGACCTGTCCTAGCCCGGCAGTCGCGACCACCAGAACGGACCCAAGCACCAGAACGGCAGCCACGACAACGCTCATCGAGCCGCGTTCCGACCTCAAGATCATGCTTCAGACCTCAACCCGCATCGTGGTGGTCGACTCGAGCGGGATACGAAATCCTCCCAGTATCGGCAGGACAGCATGGCTAACCGTAACCGTAACCCGAGCGGGCTTTCCGACCACCGGTGGGCGGAGGACCTTAATCCTCGCACGCCGGCCGAGTTCATCTCCCATCACACGTCGAGCGGCCTCGATAGCCCGAGCCGGATCGGGAACGGCGGCAGCCACACGAGCACCCTCGCGTGACGCCGCCGCTACTTGGAGCGAAGTTCTCGCAATCACTGTGATCTCAGCCAGCCCGACTATGAGCAGGAGAACCAGCGGTAGGACAAGAACGAACTCGATCGTGATGGAACCTCGATCCTGACTCAGCCGAGGAGCCGAATGATGCCGCTCAAGGCCGTGCTGAACAACTTCCCGATCAGACTGGTCTTGTTGATCCAGGCCAAGAGTATGGAAGCCATTCCCGCGGCGCATACCCCTACCAGCGTGTACTCGACGGTGGCCGCTCCTTCTTCGCCGGCAACCGCGGCTAGCGCACGACGGACCAGTTTTGTTACGTAACTCATTATGAGTCTCCTTTCTCCCGCCTCGGCGGGTAAACCGGCTTCCGGCCGGTACGGGGGGAAGTGACATTTCAGATCGACATGACCGGCCCCAGCAGCCGCGCCACTGCGGGGAGGACTAGAGGACCGACCATCAGGATGAGCAGGCCGGGCAGCATCAGCAGAGTTATCGGAACCATCATCTTCACGGGAAGGCGACGGGATGCTTCCATAGCTTTGGCGCGGGCCGCCGCACGGTGTTCCGTCGCCAGGGCGGTCAGCGCAAGGCTCAAAGGGGCGCCGGAGAGGTGCGCAGCCCCCACCTGGCGGAAAAGCCGGCCTCCTACCCCGGTCGCATTCAAGAGGGCGGAGGCCAGTCCTTGCCGGACGGAGTTGCGTAGGATCGTGTCCACTTCCGCTCCGAGCCCGGAACCCAGCATCTGGCGTGATACCTTCAGGGTGGCTGCCGGTGATAAGCCTCCGGAAAGCCCGATCAGCAAGGAGTGCGTCAGCAACTCGATCTCGCCCTCCGCTTCTTCACGGGCCAGACGCCGCTCACGCAGCACTCGGCGGCGACGCAATGAGTACCAGGCAAGCCCCATACCACCACCGGCAAATGGGTTCATCAGGGCTACGACGCTGACGACACCGGCTAGTACCCGAGTTGCCTGAGGACGGAGTTGCATCACCCCGTAGACCAGCAGTCCTATCGACACCATGGTGAACAAGGTCATGAGAGGCTCCGACCGAGCACTAGCGTCACCACGCCACCCGTTACCAAGAGCAGTGACCCGACCGCAACCAGTAGCGGTCCGATCCGACCCATAGCCATCAGTTCGAACAAGGAACCGGTTGCGAGAGCGAGGCCTATACCGAGGACCGGCACCACGCTCAGAACAACCACCGAAGCCCGTGCCATTGCTCCGGCCGCCCTCGTCTCTCTGGCCATCTCGATACGGTCAGCCTGGATAGCCGACAAGGTGGCGAAGGCAGACGCAACTTGCCCGCCGCTTCCGGCGCCGATCCGCATGGCCGCCGCGGCCAGCCGCCCGGTGCCGGGTAGGCTTTCGCATGCGACCTGAGCGACTTCTTCCATAGGACGACCTGACCGAGCCAGACGGATCACGCGCTTCAGGTCGAGCCCCGGTGCTCGAACCGTTGCCTCTACCAAGGCGTGACGGAGGCTCCGTCCGGCCCGCAACTCGGCGCTTACCGCCTGAAGGTAGGCAACTTCCTGGTAGGGGTCCGTTCGCTGGGTTCGGCGGATGATCAACATGGCGATTCCGATTCCGGCTGCGCTCAGCCACCATGGAAGTAAGACTGCGGCGCCAAGAGCCAGGGGTTCCCAGAACCGCTCCGGCCGCAATGCGATCCCTATCGCCACCAGCACGATCAGAAGCACGACAACTCCCGGCACCCTTCTTGGTCAACTGCGGCAATCGATTCGACCCTCCGGTGGCCATTACGTCTTGTCAAGTGCACGATGAGATCCACTCCGGAACGAAGCTGACGCCGTACCGCTATCTCACCTACCACCTCGCCCGACAATGCCAGCGTCTCCAGACGCCACAGCGCATCTTCAGGGCCATTGGCATGAACAGTGGACAGACTCCCGTCATGTCCGGTGTTCATGGCCGCGATCATGTCCAGAGCCTCTGCCCCCCGTACTTCCCCAACGATGATCCGGTCCGGTCGCATCCGGAGTGCGGTGCGTACGAGGTCCGCGAGCGTTATGCGACCTTGGCCTTCGGCATTGGGTGGCCGGGCTTCAAGGCGAACCACATGGCCTGAGAACCGCAGTTCCGCGGTGTCTTCAATGGTGATAATGCGTTCCCCGCTCGGAACGGAACCCGCCAGAGCGTTGAGAAGGGTGGTCTTTCCGGTTCCGGTGCCTCCGCTGACGACAATGTTCTTCCTATCGATGACGGCCTGTTCCAGCAGGGAACGCTGGCCCGAAGTCATCGAACCCCAATCGACGAAGGTGTTGAGGTCGGGCATGACGGTGGTAAAGCGCCGGATAGCCACCACCGGTCCACCAACGGAGACCGGCGGGATCACCGCATGAAGGCGACTCCCGTCGGGCAGGCGAGCGCTCAGCAACGGGCTGGCCCGGTCAAGGCGTAGACCGAGAGGAGCGATTGTCCTTTCGACAGCCGCCAGAACAGCCGCATCGTCCGCAAACGAGATACCCGTAGGTTCGAGCACCCCGGCTCGCTCCACCCACACTTCGCCCGGACCGTTGACAAAGACATCCGAGATTGTCGGGTCTCGGAACAACGGCTCTATGGGGCCCATGCCCACCAACGTGTCCACGACAACTTCCACCATGTTCGGGGAGGCCAGCGGTGACTCGATAGAGAGTATCCGGCGTACTTCCGCCTCCGCTTCTTCACGTCTCAGCTCGACATCCGATTCGAGCACACGCTTGAGCACACGATCTACTACGGCCACGGCCATCTCCATACGGCGGCCCAGGAACGAATCCACCGCCCGGCCGGGATACGCCCAGCCAACACCGAGGCCAACGCAGAACGACCGGGGCTGGCAACGACCGGACCGGGACCCGGCTCTACCTTGCCTATTCCGGTCCGGACCCAGATTCGTGGCTTGGTTCGTGTCACTACTCCGGGTATCAAAGGCGACACTTCCGCAAACGGAATATCCGGCAGCGGGGTCCGAGTGCGGACCACGACGCACGGCCACGACTTGACGAGCGCGCCTACCACCTCTGTGGAGACAGCACTATCGACCCCACCGTGGGACAGGACCGCCAGCCCTCTCCGGGACGGAACGAGTTCGTCGAGCGTCGGGCCATCATCTACCATCCCGGCCAAGGAACGGTTACCGGGCAGAGGAATGCCCTGGACATCGAGGTCAATCACCAGCGCCGTACGATGCACCGCCGCCAAGGCGATGGGTACGACCAGCCCGAGCAGGTCATCGTGGACGGTATGAACAGCTAGAGCTACCATCACTTGCCCCTCCGCTTGAAGAGGTAGCAATAGGTGTAGTTGTTAAACATCGTTAACATGCTCAACACAATATAGATTAGGATCGGTGTTGGGAACCCCCTCATCATCGATTCCTCCAGAGTTTTTGACTTCCAGCGGCGACGCAACCCCCCACCCAAGGCATTTCTATGGCCCAGGTACCCCTTACAATTAACGGCATGACCTCGACAATCCCGAGCTCCCGGAGACAGGCGGTGTTCCTGGACCTCGACCGGACAGTGATCGCGAAATCATCGACCCTGGCCTTCATCCGGCCGATGCATTCCGCGGGCCTCCTCAAGCAGCGCATCCTGCTGAAGGCTGCGGTTGCCCAGGTCATCTACCGGACCATCGGCGCGGACCAGATGAAGTTGGACCGGGTCCGAGACCAACTGGTCGGATTGACCAAGGGTTGGGAATCCGACCGGGTGCGACGCTTAGTCCAGGAGACGGTCGACCAGATCATCTCGCCCGTTGTTTTCGCGGAGGCGTTGGCGCTCATTGAACAACATCGCCGGGAAGGAAGGGAGATAATCATCGTATCGGTTTCCCCCCAGGAGGTCGTGAAGCCTCTCGCCGGCTATCTGGGGATCGAAAACGTCATCGCCACCCGTGCGGCGGTCGATGCGGACGGCCGCTACACGGGGCGTCTCGACTTCTACGCAAGCGGGCCCGGCAAGGCTGAGGCCATCTGTAGCTTGGCTAGCGAATGGGATCTGGATCTCGATCGGTGCTACGCATACTCCGACAGCCATACCGACCTTCCGATGTTGGAGATGGTCGGCAATCCCGTAGTCGTCAACCCTGATCGGATACTGAAACAGACAGCCTCGGAACGAGGATGGAAGATGGTCCGCTTCGACAGTCCGGTAGCGTTACGCTCCCGCGTCGCTGCCCTCCCGAAACTGAACCCGCTGGTATCCGGGACAGCAATCGCCACGGTGGTAGCCGGCGCCATAGCTCTTTGGGCTATCAGGGCAAGACACCGGGCCGCTTAACCCCGATTATTCATGGACGGAGGTTTGGAGGATGAGTGAAGTAGACTATATTCGCACCCTGACCAGGCAAAACAGCTATCGGCATCCCCCCATCCCGGTCCGGTGTAGAGATTCACCTGTCGGGTGAACAGTGGGTTCTCCCATACTCGGGTTGAACTGGCGATACATGCTTAGGTGTGTGGGAAACCTGAATAATCAGGGTTAATAAACAGGAGGAGAACATGGCAGGAGTGATAAGGGCCGCGCTGCTTCAGGCCACCTGGACGGGTGACCGGGAGTCAATGGTCGAGAAGGGCGCCCATTACGCCTACGAGGCGGCGGACCGGGGTGCCCGGGTCTTGTGCTTCCAGGAACTCTTCAACGGCCCGTACTTCTGCCAGGTCCAGAACGATGACTTCAAGGACACGGCCGAGTCGGTACCCGACGGACCCAGCATACGGCGGATGATCGAGGTCGCTCGAGAAACCGAGATGGTGCTGATCGTACCGCTGTACGAGAAGGAGGATGACGGTTTCCTGTACAACACCGCGGCGGTGATCGACGCGGACGGTAGCTACCTCGGGAAATACCGGAAAACCCATATCCCTCACTTGAGCGGGTTCTGGGAGAAGTTCTACTTCCGACCCGGGAACCTCGGCTATCCGATTTTCGACACCGCGGTGGGGCGGGTTGGTGTCTACATCTGCTACGACCGGCATTTTCCGGAGGGGTGGAGAGCGTTGGGCCTAGCCGGCGCCAAGATCGTCTTCAACCCCTCCGCCACCAGCCGCGGACTGTCGATGTACTTGTGGAACCTGGAACAACCGGCCTCGGCGGTGGCCAACGAGTACTTCATCGGCACCATCAACCGGGTAGGCAAGGAGCCCCACGGTGACAACGACTTCTACGGATCCTCCTACTTCGTGGATCCCAGAGGTCAGCTAGTAGGCGAACCAGGCTCAGATGTCGAAGAGGAACTGGTCATCAGAGACCTCGAGATGGACATGATCGACGAAGTGCGGAAGACCTGGGCCTTCTACAGAGACCGCCGCCCCGACGCCTACGACCCGCTGGTAGCTCCTTGAGTAAAGCGGGGTGCTCGCGGATACCGTTTTTCTTAATACCACACTGGTATGCACCAGTTATCGTATTATGAGACTATCTATGATTGATATGACCTAGGCCACTAGGAGGAATCGAGATGTTCACGATGGTTACCGAACCTCTCGTAGACGCGAAGGACGAGGCGCGTCAAGCTGAGGTACGTACTGACATCGCCAACGCTCTTCTAGCAGTGGAGAAACGCGTAACGGCGATGACACTGTGGCTTGCGGGACTCATCATCGGGGTAGGCATAGGAGTCGCCGGTATCGTCATTACCGTCCTCCGGTAACCCGCGACTCCTTGGTCCCCTCTGAATGAGACCTAGTCCGCCTCGCCTGGCCGGGGATTACGGCCCCTCCACTTCCGCAAGCCATAGCGAACCAAGTCTTGGGGGTCTTGGCACTGATACCCAGCAACCCGTCGGGCCAGTCCTCCGACATCCCGCCGTACTCGTTGATCTCCGACTCGCGATATGTGGCGATACCGTCATCCTGCTCCGCGAAGATGAGCTTTACGAACTTCTGGATCTCGTCAGTCTGATCCTTATGCTGCAGCATGTAGCGAAGCTTGCGAACCTCTCGCTTGGTCGCCAACGCGCCGCCCACAGCCCGGTCATCGGCCTCGGCCGGGCGTTCGCTGAACATGCCGCAACACAGTTTGCTTCTGTCGTGCCACCCATAGCCTCGAGCAATAGCGGTCAATCAGGTAGCACAGTTTCCTTCCACGGATGCTCACAGAGGCGTGGCTCACTACGCGGCTCTCGATCGTGAAAGATCTAGCTAGACGAGGCGTTCCACATAGGGAATGAGGATGCCGTGGAACCGGTAGATGGCATCCGCCAGAACCTTATGCCCGGCTTGGCGTTCCTGGCTCGGCGATCGGTAACCGCCAACCCCCTCTGGCTCCCAATAGACCTTGCTTGAGCGAACTCCTGGTTTGTTAAGCCATTCCAAGGCGATACCTAGCTCTCGGTCGATTTCCTCTTGGTCAGCCGCAAGCTCGTCAAACAGCCGATCATTCTCTTCCTTATCACCGGTGTCCATATACAGTTCCACGCGGCACTTATCAGCCAAGGCCACGACGTTGACGTCAAAGGGTTTCTTACGCCAGACCGTTATATATTGGTACACCCTACGACCCGTTGTAGACCAAGTGAGATTACCCTTTTGCGTCATCATCTTCCGAAGCTCTGACCAGAACTTGCTTCTCTCCCTATCACGTACCTGATCTGCTTCCGAACGCTCACCCGTTCCTGTCGCGGCCGCCGACTTCCACTCGTTCGGGCCGGCAACCAGCCGGAAGCGGAAACCAGGACGTGAGTCGCCTATGCGTCCTGCTTCGATAGCGACAAGGAACAGTCGGATCCCATCAGGGCCGTAGGCCTCCGAATAGCGGTTCCACTCATCTGCCACTGCTACGAACTCGTCGCGGTGGGACTCCGCGACAACGATCACAGCACGGCACTCGAGACCGACAGCGTAGGCCAGGGCGCGGGTCAGATGATCGTGGTCAGCCTCTCCGTATTGGTTCTCGACCGCCCAATTGCCCCCATCGCCGTCCTTGGCCAGAATGTCGAGACGCCGGCCTCCAGGGACCTCGACCTCTGTGCGATCCAACTCCAACTCCCCGATTTCCAGATGGTTCGACAGAGCATCGAGATTATCCGCCAGCCATGGGGTGAAGTCACTCGCCTCGCCCGGCCACACCTCGCGGATATCGATCAGCTTGAACTCTTGGGGCGCAGTCACGGTATCCATACCGGTGAAACTACCGATCGACTGACGATTCGACAACCGCCACCGGAACCTCGGCCATCCGGTTTCGGCACTGCGGTCGGACGGATCGGTGTCTATATCTATCGCGATCCTCTGGTAGCTCCCTACCGACGGAGACCGCGACGGTGCAGGAGCGGAGCATCGCCCTATGCCCCCTCGTCACCCGGGCGGTGACCTGGGTTTCGCTACGCCACGTTATTCTGGGCCGTAGGCTTGGCTAATTCTCGTTAACCAAGCACCTCTAGGATCGCAACGATGCCGCCCACCACCGCAACGATCCCGGCACCCTGTATCCACAGAGCTCGGTAGATGTCCGCCCTGAACTCGGCCAGGTCCGCTCGTACGTCGGCCAATTCGGTCCTGAGCACATCCCGCGTCACCAGGCCACTCATTGCCTCACCAACAACCTCGACAACTCTCTCCGCCGCCTGCTCCTCCATCCCGGCTGAGCGTAGTTTGCGGACTCCGGCTTGCGTATCAAGTGGCATTACAGACATTGGGAAGGATACCTCCTTCGCGGACGTTCCTATGATAACGAAGAGTATATACCGTAACACAATGTGTGCTGGAGTAACCATTCCCGTCGAGGAGTCGGGTGAGATCCCATCGTCCTCCTCGTAGGCATACCGTTCTTACCGAGCGCTTGTATCCACATACAGTGTCATCCCCGGTCCTCTTCGATGACCTCCGTGGTGCTGAGAGACGACCTACAGTGAACAGAGGGCGGCAGCCCGGCACGCGAAGGGGGTGTGATCCAACCTTCGGAGATTCCCCGATCTACCAACGCCGTTCCTCCGAGACCGACCAACCTGGCAACCGGTCGACCGCGATCGGTTACGACGATTCTTCCGCCGCTCGCCGCACATACGCGGATAGATGCGTCTTTAGTTCTCGTATTCCGATCTCCATGTAGTCACTCTAGAAAAGGCAGATGACTACATCAAGGGGTTGACGAGCTGCGGAGTTAAGCAAGCCGCTCGCCGCAAGGCAGGAATCTCCACCATTCTGTGTCAGACCCGTTCGACGGTCACAGCGGCCAGATTGCGCGACTCGCGGCTGAACTCCACTCCCACCAGATGGATGGGCCAACCCAGATGCCGGTAATTGTCTGCGTACCGCCTCTCCTTCATCTGCCGCAACGCTTTGCCCTCCGGTACCGAGCCGACCACCTTGAACTCGAACAAATAGATGTTTCCCTTGAACCGCACCGCCATGTCGACCCTGCCGTGGCCGGTGCTGTCCTCCACAATCACGTCCAACCCGGCGGCGGCGAAGTGGGAATAGAAAACGCTCGCGTAATAACCCTCGAATCGGGCTAACTCGTTTCGAGTATGCCACTCGTAGGGAATACTCGAGAAGAGACCCCGGAACAGGGTTTCAATCCCGCCAAAGTCGTTGGCCGCGAGCAGGTCCCGCAGCCGGAGACCGGCATCCGAGTGCCTGCCTTCCCGCGGCGTCATCACCCTGAGGAGGTGCTCGTTGAGGCTCTGGCGCACCTCTCGATTCGGGTAGCCAAGCCGGAACAGCGGCGTACCTCCCATATCCTCCACCCCGGCGATGGTGAGGTACCCGGTCTGGAAGAGCAGCGCTTCCGGCTCGATTGCATCCACATCAAAGGAGGACAGCAGCGTCTCGGTCCCGCTTAGGTTTTCCAGGTCAACGGAAGCCATTCCACGTCTCGACATCGTCTCCACGAGGAAGGTCGGGGTTCCGGTCTCGAACCACCAAGCGCCGAAACGGCGGTGTCGAAACAGCAGCAGTACGTCGAAAGGGTTGTAGACATTCTCGTCACCCAACCAGTGGTAGCCGTTGTACCAATCTCGAACCTCGGCGCGGTCCAGGCCGGCTAACTCCGGCCCGAATGTCTCGTCGAGGTCCGATTCGGTGTAACCACACACTGCCGAGTAGCGCGAATCCAGGGTTATGTCATCCAGGTTGTTCAAACCGGAGAACAGACTCACCTTGGAGAACTTGCTAACGCCGGTCAGAAAGGCGAACCTCACATGTGCGTCGCAGTCCTTGATGACCGAGTAGAGATCGCTCAAATGGTCGCGGTTGGCGCGGGCTACATCGGGAATCGCGAGCGCGTCCAGGATCGGCTTGTCGTATTCGTCCACCAGGACAGCCACCCGCCTACCGGATCGGCGATGCAGCGACCGGATGAGGTGGCGGAGCCGAGCCGGCCCCGTGTCGTAGCGCCGCTCGATACCTCCGTCCTCTTCGAGTTCGTCGAATTGGATATCCAAGCTCCCGCCGAGTCCGTCCGAGTCCCGGAACTCGCCCGATCCGAAACTCAGCCGGATAACCGGGCGGGGCGCCGACCAATCCCAATGATGATGGATATCCAGCCCTCTAAACAGAGGCTCGTTGCCCTCAAGGAGTTCCTTCAGCGTGTCGACCAGCAGGCTCTTCCCGAAGCGGCGGGGACGGGACAGGAAGTAGTAACTGCCTTCATCCAGCAACCGCCGCACGTACCTTGTCTTATCTACGTAGTAGTAACCGCCCTCGCGGATCGTCCTGAACGTTTGTATTCCGATTGGAAGTTTGCTCTTCATCGCCTCGCACCTCAACGGACACGCAACGATCTCATTTGCCTGCCGTATTCCGGCAAACACAGATCATCGCAGCCTCTCGTAAGGTTGGTCCCAGGTGTTGTCGATCAACCTACTTGCCCGAGGATGGGTAGGCAATGGCTCGGATAACCGGGCGGGCGGGGATCATCAACGCCGACAGGAAGGTATCCTGCAGGATCATATCTACGAAGGGAGCCCACAGGTGGAAACCCATGCCGACCTGCTGAGACGACACCAGGCGGTTATCCCCCCGTGGGTCGGTCTCTACTACGAAGAGCCCATCTCTTTGGTGGATGGCGCCGGTCGTCATGTGGTGGACGCCGAGGGCAACCGTTACCTTGACTTCTTCGGCGGAATCCTGGTGACGATCGCCGGCCATGCCATCCCCGGCATCGTCGAGGCTATCAAGAGCCAAGCCGACCGCCTCCTGCACTCCTCGACCCTTTACCTGATGGAGTCCCACATCGAGTTGGCGGAGAAGGTGGCGGAACTGTCCGGGATTCCCGACGCCAAAGTGTTCTTCGCCAACTCGGGCACCGAGGCCAACGACACGGCGCTGATGCTCGCCACCCAATACCGCAAGTCGAACCAGGTCTTGGCGATACGGGGTAGCTATCACGGCAAATCCCACAGCACCATCGGGGTGACCGGTAACGCAGCCTGGTCCGGCACAACCTTCAGTCCCTTCCAGGTGACCTATGTACACGGCGGCTACAAGGCGCGATCCCCCTTCGGGCACCTACCCGACGACCAGTTCATCGAAAGGTGCGTGGATGATCTGCGCGACCTGCTCGATGTCGCCACCGCAGGCGACGTAGCGGCCATGATCGCGGAGCCTATCCAGGGGGTTGGGGGCTTCATTACTCCTCCCGACGGTTTGTTCGGAGGCATGAAGGAGGTGTTGGACGAGCGGGGGATACTGTTCATTTCCGACGAGGTGCAAACCGGATGGGGCCGCACCGGTGAGAATTTCTGGGGATACGAAGCGCACGGGATCGTCCCTGACCTGATGACTTTTGCCAAAGGACTCGGTAACGGCATGGCAATCGGTGGGGTGGTTGGTCGTCCCGAGGTTATGGACTGCTACCCGGCCAACGCCATCTCAACTTTCGGGGGCAACCCGATGGCAGCCTCAGCCGCTCTTGCAACCTTGGATTACCTCCAGGAAGAAGATCTGCAGTCCAACGCCTACAAGGTGGGAAGACGACTGCGGAACGGGCTCGAGTACCTGGCCGACAAAACAGCGGAAATCACCGAGGTAAGGGGCAAGGGGTTGATGCTGGGGGTGGAACTGTCCGATCCGGCGACCGGACAACCCGATCCCGATCTAACCGTCGGGATAATGGAGCAGGCCAAGTCCGAAGGTCTCCTGATCGGCAAGGGCGGACTCTACGGAAACGTATTGAGGATCGCTCCTCCCCTTTCCCTTAACGAAGCCGAGTGCGACGAAGGCTTGGCAATACTCGAAACCGCCATAAGCAGTGCAAGCGCCTCCTGAAAGGCGATAGAACCGATACTCGGAGAGATTCATGGCAACCACACTTATCAAGAACGGGACCGTCGTGACCGCCACCGAGACGATGCAGGCCGACGTGTTGATTGATGGCTCCAAGATCGTTGCCATCGTTGCGACCGCCAAGGTTGACCTAGGCCTGGTGGCGGACCACACCATTGACGCCTCGGGAAAGCTGGTTCTACCGGGCGGTATCGACGTACATACCCATATGGAACTGCCGTTCGGAGGTACCTTCGCAGCCGACACCTTCGAGACCGGCACCCGAGCGGCCGCTTGGGGGGGCACCACCACCATCGTCGACTTCGCCGTTCAGGCCAAAGGGGAATCGGCCATGGACGGCTTCGAGAAGTGGATGGAAAAGGCCGAGGGCGAATGCGCCATAGATTACGGATTCCACATGATTACCGGCGACATCAACGAACAGACGCTTAAGGAGATGGACATGCTGGTGGAGGAGGGTGTCACTTCCTTCAAGATGTTCATGGCCTATCCGGGCGTCTTCTACTCCGATGACGGCGAGATAGTTCTGGCTATGCAGAAGGCCGCCGAGAATGGATCGGTCATCGCCATGCACGCCGAGAACGGGATCGCCATCGACGTGTTCGTCGGCCAGGCCCTTCAGCGGGGGGAGACCGACCCCATCTATCACGGAATGGTGCGCAAGTCCATCCTGGAAGGCGAAGCGACCCACCGGGCCATCCGCTTGGCGGAGGTGACCGGCGCTCCTGTCTATTTCGTGCATCTGTCGGCTCTCGAAGCACTCGAACAGGTAACGCGGGCGAGGGACAAGGGACGCAACGTGTTCGCCGAGACCTGCCCCCAGTACCTTCTCCTGGATCTGGATCATCTCGGGGATGGCTTCGAGGGCGCCAAGTATGTGTGCTCCCCGCCGTTGCGCGACCGAGCGGCAGGACACCAGGAGCATCTGTGGCGGGGCCTCAAGACGGACGACCTGCAAGTCGTATCGACCGACCATTGCCCGTTTTGCATGGGTGACCACCATACTTTCGGTGTCCAGAAGCAACTAGGCAGGGACAACTTCGCGGCCATTCCCAACGGGATTCCCGGGGTCGAGAACCGGATGGAGTTGATCTTCGATTCCGGAGTATCGGCAGGTCGGATAAACCTGAACCGCTTCGTCGAGATTACCGCCACGGCGCCGGCCAAGATGTTCGGCCTGTTCCCCAAGAAGGGGACCATCGCGCCCGGGAGCGATGCGGACATCGTGATCCTGGATCCCGACCTTTCCCACACCATTTCGGTCGAAACCCACCATATGGATGTCGATTACTCGGCCTACGAAGGTCGGGAACTCACCGGCAAAGTGGAAACCGTCCTTTCGAAAGGCAAGACCGTCATCTCGGGCGGCGCCTATCACGGAAGGAAGGGTGACGGAGAATACCTGCGGCGCGGTACCAGCATGTTGTTGCGCTGAACCGCGCTACTCGGGAGGGATGGGCAATTGGCTCGAATAGCTACGCTACCGTGAACGAAGGTATACCCACAGCGCGAGGGTTGGGACGATGAAAACCATATCCCATTGGATAGATGGCAAGTCTTGGTCAGGTGAGCCGGAGCGGGCGGGGCCGGTGTTCAACCCGGCTACCGGAGAGCAGGCGGCCGAGGTGGCTTTCGCCACAGCCGAGGTGGTAGCCGAAGCGGTAGGGGCAGCCCATAAGGCCTTCGAGGACTGGCGGGTGACGCCGCTCACCAGTCGGCAGAACATCATGTTCGCCTACCGGGAACTCATCACCCGGCATCGTATGGATCTGGCCCGACTGCTAACCGCGGAACATGGTAAGACGCTGGACGACGCCCTCGGGGAAGTGCAGCGGGGCCTCGAGGTTGTGGAGTTCGCCTGCAACATCGCCCATCTCCTGAAGGGCGATTTCTCGGAGCAGGTGAGCAGGTCCGTAGACACCTACACGGTTCGCCAACCTCTGGGAGTGGCGGCCGGGATAACCCCGTTCAACTTTCCGGCCATGGTCCCGATGTGGATGTTCCCCATCGCCATCGCTTGCGGTAATACGTTCGTGTTGAAGCCATCGGAAAAGGATCCTTCCGTCTCCATCCTGGCAGCCGAACTCCTGGCCAAGGCAGGACTACCGAACGGGGTGTTCAATGTGGTTCACGGCGACAAAGAGGCGGTGGACGCCATCCTGGCCCATCCGGACATCGCGGCCGTCTCGTTCGTGGGCTCCACCCCGATCGCCCGCTACATATACGAGCAGGGCACCCGTAACGGCAAGCGAGTGCAGGCATTAGGCGGCGCCAAGAACCACATGATCGTGCTCCCTGACGCTGATATGGAACTGGCGGCCGACGCGGCGGTGTCCGCCGGCTACGGGTCTGCCGGTGAACGGTGCATGGCCATCTCGGTAGTCGTCACAGTGGGTGACGCCGCCGACCGATTACTACCCGAACTCAGGGAACGAATCGCCGATTTGGTGGTTGGGCCGGGGGATGCCGAAGGTGTCCAAATGGGTCCGCTCGTAACGGCCCAGCACCGGGAACGGGTGGCGGGCTACGTAAACGCGGGTGAGTCCGAGGGTGCTCACCTCCTCGAGGACGGGCGTGGGTTCACCTGCGAGGGCAACGAGAGCGGATTCTTCTTCGGGCCCACCCTGTTCGATCAAGTAACGGCCGACATGACGATATATCGAGACGAGATCTTCGGGCCGGTCCTCGGGGTGGTACGCACCGGCTCCTATCAGGAGGCCATCGATTTGATAAACGCCAACCCTTACGGGAACGGAACGGCCATCTTCACCAATGACGGGGGTGCAGCGCGCAAGTTCCAGGCGGAAGTCGAAGTAGGCATGGTGGGCATCAACGTCCCGATCCCGGTGCCGCTGGCTTTCTACTCCTTCGGGGGTTGGAAGGACTCGATCTTCGGGGACCATTCCATTTACGGTCCGGAGGGGGTGCACTTCTACACCCGACCTAAAGTAATGATCACCAGATGGTCGGATCCTATTCATAGAGGGGTGGATCTCGGATTCCCCCAGCACGGATAGGGTTAGATCGGATACAAGAGTCGGCAAAGGATCATCCATCATGGACTTCGGTGTAGTTCTACAAACGGACCCGCCTGCCTCTCGGTTGATCGAACTCACCCGAATAGCCGAGAAAAACGGGTTCACCCACGCTTGGACCTTCGACTCCCACGTCCTCTGGCAGGAACCGTTCGTCATCTACTCGCGGATACTCGCCGAGACAGAGCGCATGACCGTCGGTCCTATGGTCACCAACCCCGGCACCCGTGACTGGACGGTGCTGGCTTCCCTGTTCGCCACCCTCAATGAGATGTACGGCGACCGGACCGTCTGCGGGATGGGCCGGGGCGACTCGGCGCTCCGCTACATCGGACGCAAGCCGCGTACTCTGGCCACCATGGTCGAATCGATGCAAGTCATCAAGGGTCTGGTGGCGGGAGAGGAAGTGACCTACGGCGACATCCCGCTCCGCATACCTTGGATCTCGGAAGGTTGGGACCTGCCTATGTGGGTGGCCGGCTACGGACCGAAGGCCTTGGCGACGATAGGAAGGCATGCCGACGGCTTCATCCTGCAACTCGCCGATCCGCAGATCCTGGAGTGGACGGTGGCGGCTGTGCGCACGGCTGCCGTGGAAGCCGGTAGAGACCCCGGCGAGATCGCGATCTGCGTGGTGGCCCCGGCCTATATCGGGGACAACATCGAACACCAGCGGGAGCAACTCCGCTGGTTCGGAGGCATGGTCGGCAATCACGTCCATGACTTGGTTCTTCGTTACGGCTCCGACAACCCGGAGATGGTGCCACAGGTCCTAGCCGATTACATCGAAACCAGGGAAGGCTACGACTATTCACATCACGGAAGAACCGGCAACCCTTCCACCGACTTCGTGCCCGATGCGATCATCGATCGCTTCTGCGTGCTGGGAACTGCCGAGGATCATATTTCCAAGCTGAACGAGCTGAGGAGTCTCGGAATGGACCACTTTGGGGTATACCTGATGCACGACAACCGAGAGCCGACCCTGGAAGCTTACGGGGAAGCGGTAATTCCAGCCATCAGCGGGTAGCACTGCCCATCGAAGCTCCGATGACGCCTGTCGTGTATCACCGGGAGTATCACGGCGCCGATGTGGTCAAAGATCGAAGTCGAGAGAGCGCTACCGGTCAGTCGAAACCGTACTCGCTCGCGAAACGGATCTGTCGGCTATCCGGCTTGACAATGCTGCACTTCCAGCACGGCAGAGTGGCTGCCCTCCGCTCGCCGTAAGCATGGTTCACGAGGTGTGGTCGCGGCCCGAGTCGTACTCCTCCTCGCTTACCTTCCGGTTCTCCCAGACAGTGGCGGCGCCCGTTGTATGGGACAGATGGGTCATCGGCGAGTCCGGGAGGGCGCCGTGCCAGTGAATCTCGCCGGGAGGCGCGTGGACGAGGTCGCCGGTAGAGATCCGCACGGTGGAACCGTGTTCGTTCTTAACCAGGCCCGCGCCGTCCGTCACGTACAACACCTGCCCCTCAGGATGATGATGCCAGTCGGTGCGAGCCCCGGGCGAGAAGCTGACCGCCAGGATGTTGAGTTTCTCGTCGTGTCTCACCGGCCCGAACAGCACCTCACCGGTGAAGTTCTCAGCGGGTGCCCGCTCCCATCGTATGTCTCCCGGCGTCCAATGCTCCATCAGAACCTTCCCCTATCGGTACCGAACATTCTAGGAGGGTGCTGAGAAACCCCGTACAAAGGGGTTCACATGCTAACCCTTAAGTCTCTGACCAGGCGGTTTTCCGACCACCGAACCCCGTAAGATTCGTTTTGCAGCACCCTTCTAGGAGACGGAAAGTGCCGCTCGGTCGACACACCGCCACAACCGCTCCACATGCTCCTTGCGGGTGGTGACCTGACCGATGGATACGCGCAGGAAGGACACGCCGTCGACGCGAGAGGATGTCAGAAAGGAGTGCCCGGACCGGTTGACCGCCGCGGCAAGAGCTTCTGTTGCCTCATTGCCGGCTCGATGACGGAAGCACACCAGGGAGAACGGCACAGGCGCTACCAACTCCAGGCGCCGATCGGCATCGATCCGGGCGCCGAGTTCCCTCGCCCACTTCACATGTGCCCTGATACTGTCACGGATGCCCGATGCCCCGTAGTAGCGGAGGACGAACCACAGTTTCAAGGAGCGAAACCGACGCCCCAGCGCCACATGCCAGTCGCAATAGTCGATGACCTGACCACTCTCGGACGCCTCATTACGCAGGTACTCGGGAAGGATGGATAGGGACCGGATCAACGGCGCCCGGTCGGCCACGTAGAAGAGCGAACCATCGAAGGTCATCGGGGTCCATTTGTAAGGGTTGACCGTGTAGCTATCCACCAGTTCCAGACCATCTTGATGGTGCCTGAACTCCTCGCAGAACATGGCGTTGCCTGCAAAGGCGGCATCTACGTGATGCCACATCCCGTGCCTGCGGGATAGCTCACCGACAGATCGCACCGGGTCCACTGCCGTGGTGGCGGTGGTACCCACCGTGGAACAGACGAAGGCTGGCGTCAGACCGTTTGCCAGATCACGGCTCACCGCTTCCTCGAGGGCATCGGTACGCATGGCATATGAATCGTCCACCTCCACCAGACTGATATGCGGGTAGCCCGCCACCCGCGCTCCCTTCTCTATGGAAGAGTGCGCCTGGGAAGAGGCATAAGCAACGCACTGCTCTACTCCGACCCCCCGGCGCTGCGCCAGATCACGAGCCACCACCAGAGCCACATGCGCCGCGTCGGAAGCGGTCTGCTGGATCACTCCGCCGCCTCGATCGGTGGTTTTCCACCAATGGGGAAGTCCGAGCAGGTCGACCATCCAGTCGACAACCACCGTTTCCATCTCGGTGCACACCGGGCTGGTGGCCCACAACATCCCCTGCTGGCCCAAACCGGCCGCCACCAACTCACCCAGCATCCCCGGGCCGGACGTGGAACATGGAAAGTAGGCGAACCAACCGGGGGCGCTCCAGTTGGTTAACCCCGGCAGCACGATCCGATCCAGATCGTCGGCTATCGCCTCGAAATCCTCCGGATCCTCCGGTGCCTGATCAGCCAGGTTGTCACGTATCCAACCCGGTTCCACGCCGGACTGGACCGCGATGTCATCCACCCGCTCCATATAGTCGGCCAGCCAGTCGATCATTGCATAACCGTGTCGCCGGAAATCGTCAGGGGTCATGTCGTCGTAGCTCGTTACTCGCAGACCGGGAGTGGATGTGCGTACAGCAGTCTGGTAGTTGCATGGAACGCAACGGGTCGCAAGAATCCTAGCCGGTCGGCTACGAACGGTACATATATCGAGTGATGAGGCTCGGAGTATGGGTCTGTCCAACCGAACCATTAGCTCGGGCAATAGTAAGCCCGGTAGTCCCGTATGGGTGAAGAAACCATGCCTGCAACTGCGCATGGATTGGTCGGACGGTCGAGTACTATGGGACGTACATACGATGACCACCACACCGAAAACCCTGTTCCACAAAGTTTGGGACGCCCATGTGGCGCACGAAGCGCCGGGCGAGCCCTCACTCCTTTATATAGACCTCCACCTGGTCCACGAGGTAACCAGCCCCCAGGCCTTCGATAGCCTTCGTTTAGCCGGGCGGGGGGTACGCAGGCCGGACCTCACCCTGGCCACCATCGACCATGGGGTCCCCACAGCCAACCGGAGTCTCGGTATCCGGGATCCGCTGTCGAAGAAACAGATCGACACGCTCATACAGAACTGCTCGGAGTTCGGGATCACCCTCTACGGGCTCGATGATCCTCGCCAAGGGATCGTCCACATAATCGGCCCCGAGCAAGGGCTCACCCAACCCGGGATGACCATCGTGTGCGGTGACTCCCATACCGCCACCCACGGAGCCTTCGGCGCCTTGGCGTTCGGCATCGGAACCTCCGAAGCGGAACACGTACTCGCTACCCAGACCCTCCCCCAGATCAAACCCAAATCCATGGCGGTTACTGTTGAAGGCGATCTACCGACCGGAGTAACCGCCAAAGACATCATCCTGGCCATCATCGCCCGGATAGGAGTTGCGGGTGGCACCGGTCACGTAATCGAGTACCGGGGATCCACCATCAGAGCCCTGTCGATGGCAGGAAGGATGACCATCTGCAATATGTCCATCGAAGGCGGCGCCCGGGCAGGAATGGTGGCGCCGGATGACACCACCTACGCCTACCTCGAAGGCAGGCCACACGCCCCCCAAGCCTGGGAGCAGGCCTTGGACTACTGGCGAACCCTTCCCACCGACGCCGGAGCTGCCTTCGACACCGAAGTAGAGATCGACGCGTCTTCACTCGAGCCTCATGTCTCATGGGGCACCAACCCTGCGCAGACTGCGCCTGTCAGCTCTCACATTCCCCATCCGGACGACTACGACGATCCTCTAAACCGGGAGGGATGCGAGCGAGCTCTCCGTTACATGGACCTGTCACCGGGTACCCCGATAACCGATATCGGCATTGACCGTGTTTTTCTCGGGTCCTGCACCAACGCCCGTATCGAGGACCTGCGCGCCGCGGCGTCGATCCTTAAGGGGTACCGGGTAAATCGCCGGGTCCATGCCATGGTCGTTCCGGGATCGGGCCTGGTGAAGCTCCAAGCCGAGGAAGAAGGACTGGACCGGATCTTCAAGGAAGCCGGCTTCGAGTGGCGGGATGCAGGGTGCTCTATGTGCCTGGCCATGAACGATGACATCCTCGCTCCCGGAGAGCGCTGCGCCTCAACCTCCAACCGCAACTTCGAGGGCAGGCAGGGCGCTAGGGGCCGAACCCATCTAGTCAGTCCTGAAATGGCCGCCGCCGCCGCGGTGACGGGTCATTTCGTGGATGTGCGAGGGTGGGATCGCCCATGAATAAGGTCCGGTTGATCAGCGGAACGATGGCGCCCCTCCCGCGGAGCAATGTCGACACCGACCAGATAATGCCCAAGCAGTTCCTCAAGCGGGTGGAGCGAACCGGATACGGAAAGTTCCTGTTTCATGATTGGGCCCGGACATCCGATGGTGAACTCGATTCGAACTTCGTCCTGAACCGCCCTGAATACCGCCACGCCAAGGTATTGGTAAGCGGCCCCAATTTCGGGTCCGGCTCTTCGCGTGAACATGCCCCATGGGGCATCCAGGACTGGGGATTCGAAGCGGTGATCGCTCCTTCGTTTGCCGACATCTTCTATAACAACTGCACCAAGATCGGCCTGCTTCCCGTACGGCTCCCGGAGGACGAGGTCACCCGCTTAATGGATATGGCCACCGAAGACCCGGAAATGTCCGTGACCATCGATCTGGAGACCCAATCTTTTTCGTCCGGAGGCGCCCGGACCGGCTTCGATATCGATCCATTCACCAAGTACCGGCTCCTTGAGGGGTTGGATGACATCGGGCTCACCATGCGCAACGTGGAGGCAATCACCCATTTCGAACGCTCGCGGCCGTCGTTCTTGCCTACCCTCCTGACCAGCTAGTGGATCCACTAGCCGTAATCACCTACCCGCCGATTCCTATCTTCGATGTCGGCCCCCTGCGCCTCTCTCTGCACGGGGTGTTCGCGGGGGTCGGCTTCCTAGCCGGCGCCTACTACGGCATCCGCAAATTCCACGAGCGAGGGTTCGACACTGACCGGTTCCAATCCGTCCTTAGCTGGGCTCTGGTCGGCGCGCTGCTGGGCGCCCGCTGGCTGACCCTTCCCGCTTACTGGGTCGAGAACGGCTTTGACATCGGGGAGATGGTCAATGTCAGTGGCAACTACTCGATCCTCGGAGGCTTCGCGGGTGGGATAGCGGTAGGCCTGTGGAGAGCTCACCGCCTCCGGCTACAGATCTGGCCGACCCTGGATGTGGCCGCGTTCGGGCTTGCGATCGGAACGATTGTGGGACGTATCGGCGACCTGGCCATCGTCGAGCACCTGGGCGGACCTACCCGATTCTTTCTCGGGTACGGTATCCGACCGGGATACGACGTGGCGCCGCAACACGATCGTCTCGAATGCACCGTGGCCCGGTTGGGCGAGTATTGCGGGATATACCATCACGCCGCCCTATACGACATGATCGGAGCCGCCCTACTGTTCGGTTTTCTCTACTGGCTAGCTAACCGCTCCCCGATGGATCTCCGATACGGTCAGCTATTCGCGGTATGGTTGGGCTGGTACGGCTTCCAGCGCTTACTTATCGACTTCACCCGCCTCGCCCTCGATGTGAATGGGGACAGCACCCTCGGCGCCCTCACCTGGAGCCAGTGGAGCGGTCTCGCAACGGGGATTGCCGGGCTTATCGGATTGCTGTGGCTGGCTAGACGCAATCCCCCGGTGAGCGCCGAAAACGATAGGCGTTATAGCGCGGCCACCGGCTGACCGACCACGTTTCCAAACCCCCGATGTGGTCTTGCTCGAATCGGCCGAATCTCCCACAGTGAAGTCACAACGGGGCGTCAAGTATCAATCCGAAGGTCTCCCTGACCCGTGTCAATACAAGCCAATCCCACATTCCCGCGACGGTCTTGATTCGCGCAGACGCAACGGCCTCGGATCTGGTGGCATTGGGCAACAGATAGCTTGCTGCAGACCGTTACGAGCATCCGGCTCCACTTCAACCTCGGATCCGAACCCACGAATCGCAGTTGTGAGAGGAACGACATGAACCAACTCTTTGCAATCAGTTCCTGGCGAAACCCGCGCACTAACAGAGCCGCCGTCTCTCCCATCGTGGCGCCTAGTTGTAAGGCGATGTGGGTTAGTTCCTGATGTGTTGCCTTATCGATTCGTACACTCGTTTCTACATACACATAAGCATATATACACGTAGACAACAATACATCCGGTTAAGGAGCGCTTCTCTCCTTCAAGCGGGGAGGCCGGACGGAAAGGCCGCCGAACACAACGGTGGCAGATATCCGAACCCCGGAGCGCAGACCTCCGACCGGGTTGCCCCTCTGTGAGTAGTCGGGTAGCCTGATCGATATGAGACAAGAAGTGCTACGTTATAGCTTCGCCTTTACCGGGCCCGCCACCCGGGCCAGGTTCTGTACGTAGCACCTCAAACTATCGCAAGGAATAGGCCCGGAGTAACCGCTCCGGGTTTCTTTTGTCCCCGGGGCGATAACCAGAGGAGTGTCCATGGAGAGAAAAGCAATACGCAACGGATCGGATGCCAAAACGATCGTCCACGTTGGTTCGACCAGATTCGGTCATGACCTGTTCCCGGTCATTGCCGGGCCTCGAGCAATCGAATCGGAGGACCAGATCATGCGGGTGGCCCGATCTGTATCCAAGGCCGGGGCGGCTGTATTAAGGGGAGGCGTGTTCGAGTCCAGCCCCTCCCCCTATGGTTTTCCGGGGTTAGGGAAACCCGCCCTCAAACTTCTCCAGCAGGCAGGGTGGGAGGTCGAACTCCCCACCATGACCAAGGCGCTCGAACCGAAAGATGTCGATCTGGTTGCCGAGCATGTCGACATGATCTACGTAGACCCCGGTTCGATGCAGAACTTCGAGTTACTGAGGGTGATCGGGAGTTCGGGGAAACCAGTCCTTCTGGAGAGAGGGGGATCCGCCACTATCGACGAATGGTTGTGGGCCGCCGAGTACATCCTCGCGGAAGGGAACGACCAGGTTGTCCTATGCGAGGCAGGCATCCGCACCTTCGAAACCTCCACTCGGGCGACCCTGGATCTGAGCTCCATACCGGTGCTCAAGGAAAAGAGCCATCTACCGGTTATCGCTGCCCCGTCGGCAGCGGCGGGATCTCCGGCGCGAATCCAACCGCTTGCTCTAGCGGCACAGGGGGTGGGAGCGGACGGCCTGATGATCGAAGTGCATCCCGATCCCAGAACGTCACGTACCAGTGTTTCCCATCACATCACCCTCGCCTCATTTGAACAGTTGATGGAAGCACTCGGCGTCAATAGGATCCGCATGAAGATCGACATGATCGATCGAGACTTGGTGCGGCTACTCGCTCGACGACACCGAATGGCCATGGAAATCGGCCGGATAAAGGCGCAGCGAGGGATGCCGGTTCAGGTACCTGACCGTGAGGAAGAACTTCTTTCCGTCATCCGGGAAGAAGCCGCCCTCTGCGGGCTGGACCCCGAAGAGGTCGAACGGATATTCCTGCTCGTACTGGAGCAATCCCGCAACTCACAAGAGCAAGAAAGGACTCGATCCTGGGTCCGGACGGACTGAGACTCTGGCAACCGGGCGCGCTACTTGTTGTATTCGCAGCGGAGAACCTTCGGTTTATATATAGTTGGTCGGCCCTATCCGAGGAGGGTCCGGGGAAACGCTATTGCGGGTTCGCAGCGTGGCCGCCTACCGGGTTTAGACTCTGTGTATGCGGCGCGTCCCGTTCTACGGAAATGTTTTCGCACCTTCCTATCAAGGCAGGGATAAGTCCATGCGGGGCCAGACAAGAGAGGAGGCGGTATGGCAACCGACAAATCAGGGCCTTCCCTAGAAGAAACCCTGGAGACTAAAGTCGATCGAAGGGACTTCCTGAAGAAAGCAGGGATGACTATCGCGGCTGGTGGTGTGCTTTCTGCGGTAGTTGCGTGCGGGAGCGACGACGCCGAACCCGCTGTCGGCCCGGACACATCGGCCGGCAGCGCAGGGGACGCCACGACCAGTACGTCTCAAGATGCTGTAGAGATAGTGATGTCTCAAGGCGGTCCGGAGATCGAATGGGAGATGGGTACCAGTTGGCCGCTCTCCCTCGACACCATCTACGGTGGTGCTCAGGACTTCGCCGATCGGGTTGCTGCAATGACCGGTGGCCGATTCAGGATCACCCCTAGGGCGGCAGGCGAGTTGGTGCCCGGTTTGGAAGTCCTGCAAAACGTGCAACAGAACGCCATCCCGCTCGGCCATTCGGCGTCCTACTACTACGTAGGTCTCAGCCCCGCTACTGCTTTCAATACCGCCCTGCCGTTCGGGTTCACCTACCGCCAGCAGAACGCCTGGATGTATGAGGGTGGTGGCCTGGAGATGATGCGGGAGTTCTACGCGGATCGCTTCGGCGTGATCAACTTCCCGGCAGGCAACACAGGCGTGCAGATGGGGGGATGGTTCAACAAGGAGATCAACTCCCGAGCGGACCTCGAGGGCCTGCGGATGCGTATCCCGGGTCTGGGAGGTCAGGTCATGGAAAGACTGGGCGTGACGGTACAGGTACTTCCGGGTGGTGAGATCTTCCAGGCCCTCCAGACAGGCGCCATTGACGCGACTGAATGGGTCGGACCGTATGACGACACCACGATGGGATTCCATGACGTTTCCACCTACTACTACTACCCGGGTTGGTGGGAGCCAGGTCCCGAGTTGGATGTTTTCATGCCGCTCTCGGAGTGGAACGCCCTTCCCGAGGAGTATCAGGCGATTGTCGAATCAGCCGCTTTCGGCGCCAATGCCACGATGATGGCTCGTTACGACGCCAAGAATCCGGCGGCTCTGGCCACGATCATCCAATCGGACATCGAACTGCGACCCTTCCCCGAAGATGTAATGGAAGCATCCGAGGAGGCGGCCTTCGAATTGTTCGACGAACGGGCTGCAGAAAACAGCGACTTCGCAACGATTTTCGAGGCCTGGAATGCCTTCCGCGACGGGATCACGCAATGGCACGGTCTTGCCGAGACGGAGATGGTGAGCTGGACCGGTAGGCATTAAGCAGCCCTTCCGTCGCCGGCTCAGACCGCGCGTTCGGAAGGCAAGAGACCAGGAAGCAATTCAGGAGGGCGGGCCCGGTGCCCGCCCTCCTGACATATCCGGAGAACAGATAAGGCGGACCTCGCTCGGAAACGTGGATTCGGTTGCCTTGGATTGCTTGAACACCAGCAGACTTGGCATGCCGAGCCGGAATCCTCAGCGAAGGTCAACCAACCGCCGGAGCTATTCGCCGACCTGCATAACCACGGACGGACAACTAAGCGGTCCTGAGGTTATTGCATCGCACCGCAACCCCGATAGCCGGACCCGCTGTGCAACCTCAGGCTGTGATCACTTCAGGAAGCCAGGTAACGGTAGCCGGGAAGGCCATCACCAGCAGCAGGGCCACGCCTTGCAGGACCATGAACGGCAAGGCCCCACGGTGGATATCGATTGTCTTCACCTCAGGTGGCGCCACACTTTGCAGGTAGAACAGCGAAAACCCGACCGGAGGGGAGATGAAGGCCATGTTCAGGTTGATGGCGATCATAACCGTGAACCAGACCATCAGAGCCGGCAGGGTGTCGAACGGCGTCACCCCGGTCTCGAACAGCACCCGGACCGCCGGAACGAAAATAGGCATGGCTATGAACGTGATCTCGATGAACTCCAGGTTGATACCCAGCAGGAAGACCGCGATATTGGCGATGATGATGAACCCCCAGAAACCACCGGGTAAGCCGGTCAATATTTCCTGAGCCAACCTCTGCCCTCCCAACTGGTCGAAGACGAGCTGGAAGAAGGTCGAACAGAACAGGATCATCAGAACCAACCCCGTGATGTTGGCGGTTGACCGAGCCGCTCCCGCAAGCACCGAACGCCTGAGGTTGCGGTTCCCGGCGGCCAGCGCCATCGCGGCGACCGCTCCGACCGCTCCCGCCTCGGTAGGGGTGGCGATTCCCGCGAAAATCGTCCCGAGAACCGCCAGTATCAAGAGGATGATCGGGAGTACTGCCACCAAGAGTTCCCTGACGAGACGCATTCCGTGAAACGTCCGGGCCTCCTCCGGCAGAGCAGGTGCTTGCCCTTCCTTCGTGTAAGCCCGGTACAGGCAGTAAAGGCCGTACAGCGCCGCCAGCATGAAACCGGGGATCATCGCTCCCAGGAACAGATCCCCGACCGAGACCCCGACAACCTGAGCGAGGAGAATCAGCACCAGGGAAGGGGGCAGAAGCTGAGCTAGCGTGCCGGAGGCCGTGATCAGCCCGGTGGCAAGCCGGTGGTCATAGCCGTACCGGACCATGGTAGGCAGGGACAGAAGGCCCATAACGATGACGGTGGCCGCCACCACCCCGGTAGCGGCAGCGAGCATGGCGCCCACGATAACCACGGTCAGACCCAGCCCACCTTTGAGACGACCGAGCGCCACGCCGATGGTGGTAAGCATCCTCTCCGCCAAGCCCGACTTCTCGAGTATGGCGCCCATGAAGACGAAGAAGGGAACCGCCAGCAGGGTGAAGTTGTCTACCGCCTTGAACCAGCGACTGAACAGGATGATGAAGCGGTTGAAGTCAAACTCGCCCAGCAGAAGGCCTATGGCGCCGAACACGATGGCTGTTCCCGCAAAGGAAAACGCGACCGGGTATCCGATAAGCAATAGCACCAAAAAGATGGCGAACATGATTATGGCGAGCCATTCGATACCCATCATTCAATCCTCATCGGCGCTTCGCGCTCGCCGAGAACGAGCATTCTCTCACGACCGGTCAAGAAGGCCGACAAGCGGATGAGCGTGGCTAGCGCTTGGATGCCGAGCAAGATGAAAGCCACCAGGATCATCGCCTTCAGAGGGGCCCGGGGAAGGCCACCGGGATCGGGAGACTGCTCCCAGATTCTCCATGACTCACGAACCGGCTTCCAGGAAACCCAAAGGGCAAGGGCGGTAAACGGTACCAACCCCACCATGTGGCCGATCAGGTCGATGACCGCCTTCACCCGTGGGGAACGCTCTGCGTACCAGAAGTCAACCCGAACGTTCCCGTCATGGCGAAGCAGGTAAGGAAACATCATCAAGAACAACACCCCATAGAGGTACCACTGCGCTTCGATCCAGGTGTTGTTGACCAGTTGGGCTTCCGTATAACGGCCGACGTAGCGGAGGAATACGTTAAGGAACCCCACCGGGATGAGAATGTAGACCATCAAACGGGCTAACCAACCCGACGCTTCCGTAAGCATGTCCGCGGTCCGCACCACGATCTCTGCCGCCCTGTCCGTGACTGCCGCAATCGAATTGACGGCACCCGATGCCGAGTCGTTCAATCGGGTCTCCTTCCACCGACTGTGCCCCCGGAATCCTACCCGAAACGACCGGAGGTAGCGGAGCTTATAGAAAGGAAAGCCTTGAGAAACGGTCCCGTCCGTACCGTCGACGGCAATGATCGGGAAGCTACCGCCTCATCCGATCTCGCGAACGGTCCCGTAATGGCTACCCACCTCGAATGGGAATCCGGAGAGTTCCGGCCCCTGCGGAGGGATCACAACCCATTTAGCTGAAAAAGCTCTGCGCCTCCATAGGTACTTGCTAGCCGATAGCGTTCTGCGACACGACAGCCAGGAAAATGGCGAAGCACACCAAGAGCGCCACGCCCTCCATCCTCCCCAGTCGACGTCGGGTGATGGCCAATACGCCAACCAGCAAGCCGATCAATATCATGATGACGTGCTCGATTACCCGGCGCTCTCCGATAGCCCCGGCGCCGATAACACCCGCGCCGCCAACCACCAAGAGCGAGTTGAACAGGTTTGAACCCAACAGGTTGCCGATAACCAACTCGTTCGCCTTCCGCCGCGCGGCCGCCCCGGCTGTTACCAACTCGGGCAGGCTCGTCCCCAATGCGAAGATCGTGGCCCCCACGAACCCACCTGCCAAGCCATAATATTCGGCTATCCGACCGCCTCCCTCCACCAGCAATCCCGCGCCCAGCACGATTCCCACCAGTGCGGCGAACGCTCTAGCCAGCTCACGGGCCATCCGCAGATCTTCGACACCGGCGGAATCCTCAATACCCGCCAAACCGTCTCGCGCATCCCGGCGCGACCACCGGACCAGGAATACCGAGGCGACCGCCATCCCGATTACCAAAATGATCCCCTCCACCCGGTGCAGGGCATCGTCCCAGGCAACCGCCACCACGGCGCCCATCGCCAGGAAGGTCAGTATCCCCTCACGCAGGATGATCCGGCTTTGGCCGACAACCGGGGATATCACCGCGCTGAACCCCAACACCAAGGAAAGATTGGCGGCGTTGGAACCGACCACGTTCCCCATTGACGACGCCAACTCGCCCCGAGCCGCGGCCAGTCCGCTCACTACCAATTCGGGAGCGGACGTTCCGAAACCGATGACCAGGGCACCGACGAGGACAGGGGAAACACCCCATATCCTGGCCAAACGGGCCGCCGCATCAACGAACGGGTCGGCCGACATCCAGAGGATTGCAATCCCGACCGCGATCAGAATCAACCCGAGCCAGAGCATACTAGGAGGCTAGCCCGGTAGTGAGTTTGATGTGTTGCCGTAGCACAATGTGTCGGCGGCCGAGACCCCCGTCTTCAGGAGTTCTTCTCGTCCCTCCAAGCGATCCATTCGTCCATGCCATCCATCCGGTATGAAGGGCCGTCACTGAACAGGGCTATCTGGGTAATCCCGGCTGCTAGCAGGTGATCGGCCTGCCCTATGTCATCAAGCCGACCCTCGACCGCTCGCTCGATCAAGGCGGGATCCCGTCCGGCGACCCTACACCACTCGTCGAGGATCCGATTCTTGCGGCGCATCACATCCGGACCGCCGAATCCATGCCAGATGTCCGCATGTCGCCCTGCTATGCGCAGGGTTTGTTTCTCGCCTCCGCCGCCGATCATGATCGGTATGGCCCGAACCGGAGGCGGATTGAGGCGTCGCAACCGGTAGTTGATCCGGTAGAGGCCGGCCTCGAAGTCACGAAGGCGGCCTCCCGCCGTTCCGAACGGATACTCGTACTCCCGGTAGTCCCTCTCATACCACCCGGCGCCAAGGCCGAGAATCAACCGACCCTCACTGATATGGTCAACCGTACGGGCCATGTCGGCCAGTAGATGAGCATTCCGGTAGGAGTAGCAGGAGACCAGCGGGCCGATCTCGACTCGCTCGGTCACCTCGGCCCATGCCGCCAGCATCGTCCAGCACTCGAAGTGAAGGCTGTCTTGACGGCCGTACAGCGGGTAGAAGTGATCCCAGTTGTAGATAATGTCGACACCCGCCTCCTCAGCCCTAATCGCCGCAGCGCGTATCGAGCGGTATTCGCCGTGCTGGGGACGGATCTGCAAGGCGATGCGAACCTTATGTTTCACGACAGATCCTCTAGCGACGGCTCTTGACGGGATACGGGATGCGTCAATCCGGCGCCTCGGGAACCCCGTCCGGACGTAGACCGAACTCCGGCGGCGCGGTACGGGTCCGCTTCAGTTCCCAGAAGCTCGGGGTACGGGTGGCCTCCACCACTATGTCCCATAGTCGCAAGGATTGTTCTCTAGGGGGAACGCTGGTGATAACAGGGCCGAAAATGCCCACTCGGCCACCGCGGCCGTCTTCCATCGCGATGATCGGAGTACCGACATCCTGACCTACCAACCCCAAACCTACGTCCATCCGCTGCCGGATCTCGGTATCCCACGCGTCATCATCAAACGCCTCGGCATGCGCCGGATCCAACCCGCAACCGGCCAGAACCCCGCCGACATCGAAGTCGAAGAGTCTCCTGTCGTGATGGATCACGGTGGCGAAGCTCCAGTAGGAACGGAAGACACCCTCGTTCCCGTAATCCCGGCGGACGGACTCCATCACCCTCAACAGGTTATGGGTCCGGACCGACGACACAAACTGGTCCGTTCCCGGTGTAGGTCGGTTCTTGAGCAGGAGGCTTATCGGCTCCCACTCGACGGTCAAGTCCCTAACCGGTGCAACCTCATCGACGACCCACCTGGCCGTCACCCAGCACCACGGTCAGATCGGGTCAACCCAAAACGAGATTCTCACAGCGATCCTTTCCCTATATGTACGGAGGGTAGCCTGGGAAGGATCCACAAACTACCTACCCGCAGTTGGTGACCCGGCTAGCCGGCCAAGGCCTTCGTCACGGCGCCCGTTTCTCGCTCCCTCATCATTACCAACGCCCTCAGGCGCTCCAGCTTTTGCCGGAGAGCCTTGTCGGCCGTGGGAAGGGGATGCTCGGCAAAGAAGGCTTCCACGTCCGTGGCCGTGTCCGGATCGGATAACGCGGGAAGTCCTTCCACCATCCTGGAGTGGGTCATCGGCGGTAGTTCTCCAGCCAGTCCCGGCCAGACCTCACGCAACCTGGACCACGCGAAGGGCCCGGATCTCCGGTTGGTGAGCATGCGAGCCAGCACCCAGGAGGTGTCCTGATTACGAATGGTCCCGTCCTGGATCAGATCGAAGGTCCGGTCCACCGCCTCGGCATCGTCGAACGTTGCCAGCGCCCTCAGATACTTCATAGCATCCTGGGGGTTTGCGGCGTTGGTATGGCGGTGGAGATAATCCCGGTAGGTCTTTGCATCGCCGTGGGCGGCGCATACATAGAGAGCCGCCGTAGCCACCTCCGGGTCCACTCTGGAAGGGTCGGCCACCGCTCGCTCGCTTGTGGCTCGGGCCTCTTCGATGGTTTCCGGATCATTGGCAAGACTCCCCAGCGCGTTGATAACCCGACCACGCAAGCGCCGTGTGAGATCACTTTCACCATCCTCGGGTGACCAGCCCAGTCGCCCCGCCAGAGACGCCAGCATCTCGGACACCCACCCCTCGTATCGTGGGCGAGCGGCGTCGGTTATCAGGTGATGCCCGATCGCCGAGACCCCACCCAGGATGGCGCCCCAAACAGCCTGCTCGGTCTCTTGCGCGAGAGCGGGCGCCAATCGCAGGAAGGATGCGACCCCCATCTGACCCGACTCGACAAAGGCCCAGGTATCGTCCACCAGCGTGAACCGCTCCACGGGATCGAGTTCATCGAGCCTTTCGACCAGGGCCTCCCGCAAGGGCGGATCGTAAAAGGTTCGGTAGAACCCGTGTCCACCGGCATTGGCGACCACCCATTCGACCGGTCCCTCAACGGGCAGCACCGTCGGCGAGGAATCCAGGAGGAACTTGGCCCGCAGCGGCGCCCCTCCGGCCACGCCCCGAATCTGAATAGGCGCTTTCCACACGCTGGGATCGTCCGGGCTAGGTATGAGCAGGAAGCGTTGCTGCTCGAAGGAAACGTGCCCATCCTCCGCCTTCACCACCACCTGCGGGTACCCACCCTGCAGGATCCAAGTGTCCATTACCTCCCCGACCGGCATCCCGGAGGCCTCATCGAGGGCACGCCATAGGTCAGCAGTCTCGGTGTTGTCATAGGCATGGGAGCGGAGGTATGCGCCAACCCCTTCCCGGAAGGGTTGCTCACCTATGTATTGCTCCATCATCCGGAGGACGGCCGAGCCTTTGCCGTAGGTGAGAGCATCGAACATTGCCTCCGCATCGTGGGGCGAGCGCACCTCGAACTCAACCGGGCGGGTACCGGCCAACTCGTCCACCTTGAACGCCCACGGTCTCTCGACCGCGGCAAACTCCAGCCACCGTTTCCACTCCGGACGATGGGCATCGGTAGCCTTCATTTCCAGAAATGTTGCGAAGGCCTCGTTGAGCCAGATACCGTTCCACCACTTCATCGTGACCAGATCCCCGAACCACATGTGAGCCAACTCGTGACCGATCACATCCAGCACCCGCATCTTCTCGGATGATGTAGCGGTCGCCTCGTCAACCAGCAGGGCCGACTCTCGGTAGGTGATGCAGCCGAGGTTCTCCATGGCCCCGAACGCGAAGTCGGGGATGGCCACCATGTCGACTTTGTCACCCGGATACGGGATTCCGTAGTAGGCCGCCAGATATTCGAGGCAGAAGCGGCTGCATTCCAACGCATAGCCGGCCAAGTGCATCTTGCCTCTCGGAGCCACGATCCGCAGCGGTACCCCGTCCACGTCTACCGGTTCGGTAACCTCGAACGGGCCCACCACGAACGCCACCAGATAGGTGGACATCCGGATGGTATCGGCAAAGGTAACCGCCACCTTGCCGTCACCGGCCGGTTTCCTAGAGACTTCTCCCCCGTTCGAGACCGCCACCAAGTCGTCCGGCACCACCAGCGTGATACCGAAGGTGGCCTTGGAATCGGGCTCATCCCAGCAAGGGAAGGCTCGGCGAGCATCGGTAGCCTCGAATTGGGTAGTGGCTATGACTTGTTCACGTCCTTCCAAGTCGACAAAAGTGGAGCGATAGAAGCCGCGCAATTGATCGTTAAGGACTCCACTGAACCGGCAATGGAGCTTCCACGACCCGGAGGGAATCAATCGAGGGAACCTGAGCAACACCCTCTGGGTCTCCTCGTAGTACTCCACCTCCGCCTCGACCCGCCTGTTCGATTCCCCGACCAGCCACGCTTCGTGAAGATCGAGTTCGATGGCGTTGAGAACCACGCGATCGGTTGGTTCGGTGAACTCGACGGTAATCTGCTCGGTTCCCTCGAAAGTCGCTTCCGCCAGATCAGGTTCGATGCGTATCCGGTAATGATGCGGCACAGCGATTCGGGGCAGCCGGTGGGGATCTTCGGTCATTCTGGCTCCAATACTCGGGAATAGCCGGATATGAACAGCGGGACGGAATAGCATCCGATCCAATGGGGCTCGTACACAACCTTTGCATGATATTCACGTCTTATCCCCTTGTCGCACATCACCTGGTGCGGCGCCGTCGAGGCCGGGGATGAAGAACCCCGGCCCCCTAACCCTCGAACCCATCCTGGTGCCCAAGCCATGGGGTGGGAAGCGGTTACCGAGATCGGGCAAGCTAGCCGACGCGGACCCGGCGACGACCGCACCCTACGGTGAGTCTTGGGAGGTAGCCGACCTCCCGGACCATGCCCTGTCTGCCTCACCGACGGGCCGTACATTGGTGGCGGGAGGTCCCCACCGCGGCAAGAGCCTCCGCCGCCTTATCGCCGAGTTGGGATCGACACTGCTGGGTTCCGCCTCACCCACCCCGGCAGGTGACTTCCCGCTGCTGTTCAAACTGCTCGATACCGCCGAATATCTTTCGATCCAGGTCCATCCCGACCGGCATTTCGCCTCCGAACGGAGTGATTGGTTCGCGAAGACCGAGTCGTGGTACGTGCTCGACGCTGAACCGGGGGCGACCATCCTTAAGGGCTTCCGACCTGGTGTTCGGATGGAAGATGTTCGGAAGGCGGCCGGAACACCCGCTCTGGTCGGCCTGATGCAGGAGGTCCCCGTCCGGAGAGGTGACTTCCACCACATCCCGGCCGGGACGGTACACGCCCTCGGCGCCGGCGTTACCGTTGCCGAAGTCCAGACCCCCTCCGACACCACCTTCCGTCTGTACGACTGGGCCGATGAACACCAACGCCCGATCCGCGGCCTCCACCTCTCCGACGCCCTCGAAGCCTTGTCCCTCCACGTACCGGATGCTGTATCGCTACCGGCCATGGCCGAGGGCGGGGATCGCCTGCTCGTCCGCACCCCCTATTACTGGATCCGAGAGCACCGGGCGACAGCGCGGCCCATAATCCTGCAGATGGTTCCCGAGTTGAGGGTACTGACGTTAACCTGCGGTCGTGCAATGTTGAGTAGCGGCGACGATCACCTGCGGCTTGAACCGTGGTCGACAGTTCTTATGCCTGCACAGACAAGTGAATGCACCGTCGTGCAAGCCATCGGAACGGCATCGCTTCTTGAGATCGGGTTGTAGTGCCCCCTGCCGCCGTACGCAGGATCCACAACGTCCGGGCCGTGGGGGAGTCTATATCGCGCTTAAGATGTAATTTCGCCGTTACGGCTACCGATACGCAATCCAAGAAGACGATCTTGCCGACGTACATAAGGGAAGCTAACGATGATCACACTCGTTGAGGCTCTCAACTATCGCTGCCTGAAGTATACTCGACGACCGCTACAGCCATTCCACGTACTGGTCGGCTCGAACGCTTCTGGCAAGACCACCTTCATGAACGTCATAACCTTCTTGGGTGACCTACTCCAGTACGGTCTAGACCATGCCATTTCTCGTCAGACTTCCAATCCGCTTGAGCTATTGTTTCAGCATAGCGGTAGCCGATTCGAGTTAGCTGTAGAAGCAACAATACCATCTAAATTACGCGAGCTGACCTCGCGTCCACTATTCGACACTATACGTTATGAGGTGGCTCTTGGGTTTGACGAGACTTTACGATCATTAGAGTTCAAAGCTGAACGCTTGCTGTTGAAACGGACAGATGATCAACCGACTGCTCAGCAAGCGCTATTCCCAACAACCCGACAAGCCCCTAGTTCTCTCGCGATTCCTCGAACAGATACCAAATATATTATCAATAAAGTACCTGAAGGTAATGACAATTACTATAGTGAAGTCTATTCTCAATCCGGAAAAGGTTGGGCCCCTTCGTTTAAGTTGGGACCCACCAGATCAGCCTTTGGGAATATGCCTGCCGATGACAGATCGTTTCCTGTTGCCTTATGGTTCCAACAATTCCTAATCGATGGTGTACAAGGACTTACCTTGAACAGTCATCACATTCGAAAGTCTAGCCCACCAAGCAAAGCTAAAGGTCTATCCCTCGATGGCTCGAATCTACCTTGGGTTATCGATAGGCTCTATCAGGACCAAAGAGAACATCATTCTGCATGGATCCAACACTTGAGAACCGTGCTTCCTGACTTACATAACATAACTACTATCGAGCGTACGGAGGATCGACATCGATACATGATATATGAATACAACAATGGGCTGGTATTGCCATCTTGGATGGTCTCCGATGGAACCTTGAGGCTAACGGCCCTAACCCTTCTAGCTTACGTTCCCAATCTGACCGGGATATTTCTGGTCGAAGAACCCGAGAATGGTATCCATCCGACTGCGGTAGCAGCCGTGTATGATTCACTTTCGTCATTATACGACGCACAAGTACTTATGGCTTCCCATTCACCCGTAATACTAAGTACTGCTCGAATGAATGAAGTGCTGTGTTTTGCTAAGGACCCGCAGGGAGCCACTGATATAGTCCTTGGTTCCGAACACCCGGACCTTCGTAACTGGCAAGATGCGGATTTAGGTTTGCTACTTGCTTCCGGCATACTGGGTTGAGCGTGAGCGACCTGATAGTTCTAACAGCTGACCTTGACATGAAGAATGCCATCGAGGGTCTGCTAGAAAGGTTCCACTCCCTAGCCATTCGCAGGATAACTGCCAGAATCGTGCGGCACCCGGGGCGTGATCCGGGATGCGCGTCACATGGAGTCGAGTTTCTGTCACGCTATGCCGACCGATACGAGCACGGTCTGCTGGTGTTCGATCATGAAGGAAGCGGGAAAGAACTAGTGGAGCGCAACACGCTCCAACAGGTCCTGAATTCCGAATTCGCCAGCACAACTTGGGAGGAACGAGCAAAGGCAATCGTGATCGAACCGGAGTTGGAAGCGTGGGTCTGGAGCGATTCGCCGGAGGTTGACGCCGTTCTTCGATGGGGGAACCAGGCCACACCGCTCCGGATGTGGCTATCCGACCACGACTGGCTTGGTGAAAGCCAAGCAAAGCCCGACCGGCCGAAAGAAGCTCTCCAAGCAATTCTACGCCATACGCGAACGCCGCGTAGCGCCTCATTGTATCGGCAACTCGCTGAACGAGTTTCCTTGTCCCGATGCGAAGATCCGGCCTTCTTGGAATTGAAAGCAGTACTGCAGGAGTGGTTTGGCAAGTGAGTTGCTGATCTATACCTGGGGCATGGCACACCAGATCAAGGCTGTGGAAGATCTAAGCCTGATAGCTGCCTGAAGTGGCGGCGCCTCCGGTTCCGGTCCAATCGGTATGGAAGAACTCTCCACGCGGGCGGTCCACCCGCTCGTAGGTATGAGCCCCGAAGTAGTCCCGTTGGGCTTGCACGAGGTTGGCGGGGAGGCGTTCGCAACGGTACGCGTCGTAGAACGCCAGCGCAGAAGAGTAGGCGGGTACCGGAATCCCTTTGCCGACCGCCATGGCCACCACTCGCCGCCAACCGCCCTCCGCCTTGCGAAGCGCGCCGGCAAAGAACTCGTCCAGCAGGAGGCTAGGCAGATCGGGTCGCCGTTCGAAAGCGCCGGAAATATCGTCCAGGAAAGCAGCCCTGATGATGCAACCCTCCCGCCACAACTGAGCGATCCGCCCGTAGTCGAGGTCCCATCCGTACTCCTCGGCTGCCGCTTCGAGGACCATGAACCCCTGGGCGTAGGACACGATCTTCGACGCGTACAGCGCATCGTGTATGTCGTCCACGAAGCCGTCCCCACCCTGGTAGCCGTCCGAACCACGGGACTGTGGGCCCGGGCCGAGCACGCGGGAGGCCTCCATGCGCTGATCAACCAGCGCCGACACCACCCGGGCGTACACGGCCTCAGCCACCAGGGTCATCGGATACCCGAGGTCCAGCGAGGAAATCACCGTCCACTTGCCGGTCCCTTTCTGGCCGGCCGCGTCCAGGATAGATTCCACCGTCGGATCCCCGTGATCGTCGACATGGTCAAGTATGTCAGCGGTTATTTCTATTAGATAGGAGTCGAGCAAGCCCGCATCCCAACGACGGAAGACCGACGCCATCTCGGGGTATGGCATACCCAACCCGACCCTCATCAGGTGGTACGCCTCGGCTATCACCTGCATGTCCCCGTATTCGATTCCGTTATGGACCATCTTCGTATAGTGACCGGCGCCACCCGAACCTACCCAGTCGCAGCAGGGGGTTCCGTCAGCCACCTGGGCCGCAATGGCCTGCAGGATTCCCTGCACCTGGGACCAGGCGGACGGTTCCCCGCCCGGCATGATCGACGGCCCGTGACGAGCCCCTTCCTCACCCCCGGATATCCCGGCGCCTATAAACCTCAGGCCCCGCTCTCCCAGTTGCGCGGTTCGCCTAGCCGAGTCCTCGAAATGGGAATTGCCCCCATCAATGATTATGTCCCCCGCTTCCAGAAAGGGAACCAACTGCCCGATAGTGGCGTCTACCGGCCGCCCGGCCTTAACCATCAGCATGACCTTGCGAGGCGACCGGAGCTTGGCCACGAACTCCTCGATTCCATAGGTACCGATCACCTTGGTTCCGCGAGCCGGCCCGGCCATGAACTCGGTGGTTCGAGCCGCGGTCCGGTTGAACACGGCAACCGTGTAACCGTGGTCGTCCATGTTCAATACCAGGTTCTGGCCCATCACGGCCAGACCTATCAATCCGATATCAGCAGTGGTCAAGGTGGCTCCATGTTAGCGGCTGGGGAATCCGGTGGGTCGCCGAGTCCGGTCACTCCGCCTCCAACAGGTATCGAAGCAGGACCAGAGCCCACCCCGGCACCCGGCGACTGCATCCCGACAAGAAGGGCTAAAGTTCATCAAGATGACTACTCGGCTGGGGATCGACATCGGCGGAAGTGGGATGAAGGGTGCCCCGGTGGATCTGGATTCGGGAGTCTTCTCCCGCAAGAGGGTCCGTTTCAAGACCCCTCAACCATCGAATCCGGAGGCGGTCTCGATGACCCTTCGCCGCCTGGTGGAGTCATTTCCCGAGGTGACCGGGCCCATCGGTTGTGCGTTTCCCGCCATTGTGATCGACGGCCGGACTCTTTCGGCAGCCAACCTCGATAACGACTGGATAGGCGCCGATGCGGCTTCCATTTTCTCGGACGAATGCAACCGCCCGGTCTCGGTGATAAACGACGCCGACGCCGCCGGTTTGGCCGAGGCTCGTTTTGGAGCGGCCGCTAACCGGATGGGGGTGGTGATAGTCCTCACCCTGGGAACCGGCATCGGCTCCGCATTGCTCCACAATGGTCGGCTGGTACCTAACACCGAACTCGGTCACCTGCACCTAGCAGGGCAGGTGGTCGAAAACACCGCCTCGAACCGGGTAAGAAAGGCGGAGAAGCTCTCCTTCGAGGAGTGGGCGGAACGCCTGAACGAATACATCGCCCACCTCGACCGCGTGTTCTCCCCCGATCTAGTGGTCATCGGAGGAGGGATCTCGAAACGATTCTCCAAGTTCGGCCCTCTCTTGCGAGCCCGGGCGGAGGTCGTTCCGGCAATGCTGCGCAACGACGCGGGGATCGTGGGGGCTGCCCTGTCTGTCGGACCTTGAGCAGTCGACCTGTTGCAGAAACTAGGTTCAGACCAGCCCCGACTCGTCGGCCGCCCGAGTAACCAGGAAGCTCCGGTAGCGGTTCACCTGGCCCTTCGGAAGGCGAACGTCGACCAGCGTTCCTTCGGCGCCGTACTGCTGGGATAGCACCTCACCTTCGCGGCGGAGCCGCCCCACCTCCTGGCCTTCCTCGTACGGAACCATCAGCGTCACCTGTTGGGTACCCTCGGCGAGTAGCTGCGCCAATCGCTCCGAGAATCGATCCAACCCGAAGCCATCCACAGACGAAACGGTCACCGCATGTGGGTACAGTTCTTGCAGGCGTACCAGAGTGACACGGTCCGCCAAGTCAGCCTTGTTAAGAACGAGCATCTCGGGAACGTGGCCGGAGCCGATCGAGCGGATGACTTCTCGCACCGCCGCCATCCGCTCCGGAGCGGATGGCTCGGAAGCGTCCACAACGTGGATTAGGAGATCGGCCTCCACCGTCTCCTGCAAGGTGGAGCGGAAGGCCTCGACCAACTGGTGGGGGAGCCGTCGGACGAAACCCACCGTGTCCGACAGCAACAGGAACCTTCCGTTAGGCAGCTTGAAGCGTCGGGTTGTCGAGTCGAGGGTTGAGAATAGGCGATCCTCCGTCAACACATCCGCGCCGGTGAGTGCGTTCATAAGCGTCGACTTACCGGCGTTTGTATAGCCGACCAGCGAAACGAGAGGCGCCGAGGAAACATTCCTCGATTTTCGTTGTCCCTGCCGTGCTTGGTGGACTTCCCCCAAGCGGCGTTCAACATAGGAAATCCGTCGACTGATCCGCCTCCGGTCCGTCTCCAGCTTTGTTTCGCCCGGCCCCCTGGTTCCGATCCCGCCGCCTAACCGGCTCAACTCGACGCCCCGGCCCCGCAAGCGAGGCAGGTGATAGCGAAGCAGGGCTAACTCCACCTGCAACATCCCTTCCCGGCTGGTGGCGTGCTGAGCAAAGATATCCAAGATCAGCGCCACTCGATCGACCACGTCGCACCCCAGCTTCTCCTGAAGGTTGCGCTGCTGGCCGGGAGTGAGGTCGTTGTCGAACACCACCACATCAACATCAAGCCTTTCCACATCATCAAGTAGATCCTCGACCTGGCCGGAACCGACAAACGTGGCCGGGTTCGGCCGCCGTCGCTTGAACTTGACCGTCTCGACCGGAGTGGACCCCGCGGTGTCGGTAAGCAGCCGGAGCTCGTCGAGCGAACGATCCGGATCGTCAATCCCCGAACCGTCAAAGTCAAGGCCGACTAGGAGGGCCTTCTGGCGATCTACCTCAAGGTCGGTGACCGTAGCGGTGAGCCGACGACTACTTCGTCCCTCGGTCGTCAAGCGACTCTCCACTCGCCGGGGGCGGCAAGCTTCCGGCCACTTGCCACCACTAGCACCGAATGGAGCGCGATCAGAGTTCTGCCCTCATAGGTAGGAACTCTCCCCGGCGGGCGAGTCCTCCTGCTCCTCTGCGATGATCTGGGACTCACGAACGGCAACCGCCAGCTGGTTGTTCTCCGGCCACAGGAAGCGCCAAGCACCGGTGGGAACCGCCCAGAACCGCAGACCGGTGCGGATGTCCACCAGGGACAACGCGTCGCTGGTGGATTCGGTGCCCGCCGGTACCAGCAGTCCTGATCGGGTCGCCGATTGTTCCATAAGGTGCCCGACCCGCCAGCCCGGCAGGATGCGGTAACCGTTCGAATCGTGTTGCGTGATGTTGTTGGAGGCCATACTCACCTGATCGGGTCACGCGAGGGTAGTAGTGTCAGCAGCCCAACTCATAAGGGGCGCCCGACCAGCCGCAATAGAAACGCCGGTCGTCCGGGACGGGTATCCTCTGTCATGGAGGCGACCGAGCGCCTGGTGGGCTCCCTGGTCTTCAAAACCAGTGGGGGTACGAGAGTGCCCCGGCGGGTTCGATTCCCGTCCGCCTCCGCCACTGCTGTGCACTGTTATAAAGGAATCGGTGACGAACCCTGGGTTTGTAGCGGAGAGCGCTGGCATTCGTCGCCAGGCGAAGCCGGGTCGCGTGCAACAAGCTGGATCTTCTGCGAGCCGAACCGGTAGCCGACATCAAACGCGCCGCCGCGGAACGTGACCGTATCGCTGGAGGACGGCTGATCGTCACCCTCGACACCGCCGCAGCCTCGGACTCCAACACACCCCGGCCGATGATCGTCACCGACGCGAACAAACTCAAAGACCTCTACCTAGCCTCCGGCGCCGTCTACGAAGGCGACAACAAGACAGTGCTACCCCCACCCGACAGCTACACACCACCCTCCACCACCATCGTCACGTCCTCCACCTCGGAAACGACCATCGCGACAGCTCGGGCTGCTCAACAGTAGGATCCGCTACCGTGAACCCATGACCGACATGCTCTCCGATAATCACTCACTTGTACTGAGCGGCCTGGTAGCTCGACCGGAACGCTACACCGCGGAGCAACTCCGGGCCTCGGGACGACCCGCAGACGATTCTGATCCGGTAGTAGTCCCCCTCAAACCGCTGCTGGAGGAGGCCCTTCCAGACCGCAGAGCCACCCACGTCACCGCAGCCAGCGTCGACGGAACCTACACCGCATCTATCCCGCTCCATGAAGCTCTCTTGAAGGGCGAGCTACATGTGGATGCACCAGGTGGGCAGCCGGACCCAATCCGCCTCTTGGTGCCCGGCGGCATGACCCTTTGCTGGAACGTAAAGGGACTGGGTCGGCTGAAGGTCACGGAGGGACCCGAACCGGACAGCCTCCCGGAGGTACTCACCCACTGATGAACGGGAACGAAGGGCTGGCTTTCGCCCGCCTGTTCTCGCAACGACGGAAAGATCTCGACCTTTCCGTAGTCGATCTAGCGACCAGAACCGGTCGTCCGATCGAAGTGGTCGTGGCATGGGAGCGAGGTGACGCAGTTCCCGACCCGGATGAGATATCCAGACTCGCTGAGATCCTGAGGTTGCCCAAGCCCCTCATGTTGGAAGCGGTTCGTAGGGTTGGCGCGCACCGGCAGGATACTTCCGCTTTCGATCCGCCTACCGAGGACGGACCTTCAAGCATCGAAGCACCTCCGATGACGGAGGAGACAACGCTCGACGGTGTGAACCCCGGAGCATCCGACCATGACTCCGCGGGTATCGGCCGCAAGATCTTCACCGTGATACTTGACTCTGTAAGCAACCTGTTCACCGAACTTCGGCAGTCCATGGGGAGACGGCGCAGAACAGCCCGGCTACAAACCACCCAGCCCTCATATATGGAGGACCCCCAACAGATAGTCACCTACCGGCTACGGATGGTATTCACGGTAGCCGGAATCATCGTGCTGGCCCTGATACTGCGTTGGTCGATAACCGGACTCAGCGCCGCCGTAACTGATCTGTGGACCGCTCTGACCGGTGCCCTGTAGGCACGTTCGGGTTTCAAACTCGTCGATCCTCGGCTAGAGTTCCTCCTACCAGAGAAAGGAGGTGGTCCGGCTTGTTAGACAGTTCGTGTAGGACTCTGGAGGTGGCCGAGCGCTAGCGGCCTCGGGGGTCGCTTCCGGGAATTATCCTTAAGGAAGTTCTCGGGCAGGTGGCGACTTCAACTCGGACCACCGAGTCTATTCGTCCGCATGCTGGTCCTCATGCGGCATCGTTGATGGGAACAGGAACCCTAAGATGAAGTACGGATAGGCGGTCAGCAACGATTTCTATCATGGTCGGGGAGGCTCAATCGAGGCTCCCCGACTCGCGTGTGCCCTGAAACGGGAACCAACAACAGCCCTCGGATGGGGCTAACCAGACCGCTATCGCTCGGGATCAGATCTCGAAGCCGTGGTCGGCCATCCACCGGTCGTTCCAAATCTTGGACAGGTAACCGCGGCCGGAGTCCGGGATCAGAACCACGACCAGCCGGGAGGAATCCTCGGCGGCAACCTCTAGAGCGGCTTGGACCGCCATCCCCCCTGAACCTCCCACCAGGAGGCCCTCCGTTCGAGCCAAGCGACGAGCCGTATCGAATGACTGGTGATCATCGACCATGATGTAGCGGTCGACCAGTTTCCTATCCAGGGTTTCGGGCCAGAAATCCTCTCCCACACCTTCGACCCGGTACTGGTGGATCGCCTCCTCGGAGGGAGCTGTGTAGATGGATCCCTCGGGATCCGCTCCTACCAGCCCCACACCGGGCTTTCTCTCCCGCAGGTAACGGCCCACTCCGCTGATCGTCCCTCCGGTACCTACCCCGGCCACGAATACATCCACCGCCCCGCCGGTTTGCTGCCAGATCTCCGGCCCGGTGGTCAGGTAATGGGCCTCCGGGTTGAAGCGGTTCGAGTACTGGTCCGGGCTGTAGGCGCCTTCTATCTCGTCTGTCAGACGGCGCGCCACCCCGTAGTAAGAGTCGGGATCCTCGGGTAGCAGCTCGGTCGGGGTAACGATGACCTCGGCGCCGTAGGCTCGCAGGAGGTCGATCTTCTCAGGGGCAACCTTGTCGGGAACGGTACAGATCACGCGGTAGCCCCGGACGGCTCCCACCATCGCTAAACCGGCCCCGGTATTTCCGGATGTGGGCTCGATTATCGTTCCACCCTCGCCCAGCAGGCCCATCTCCTCGGCGCGATCGATCATGTTCACCGCTATCCGCTCCTTAACGGAACCGGCCGGGTTCATGTAATCGACCTTGGCAACGAGGTTTCCCGGCGCGTGCATCCGGGACAGCCGTACCAGCGGGGTGCCTCCCACCGCGTCAATGGCGCTCTCGTGTATCACTGTTCGGATCGTAGCGGACAATAGGCCATCACCCGACACCTCTCGGAGGACGTTCCAAGAGTCCGCAGTGGTGGGTCGGGCCTGATACGCAGACAGAGGCCACGCAGTTTGTCGGACTGCGATCCAGGTACGTACTCGTCAGTACCCTGCTAGCCCTGATTATTCAGGTTTCCCACACACCGGGGCATGTAGCGCCAGTTCCACCGAGTATTGGGGAAAACCCAACCACTCACCCGACCGGTGAATCTCTACACCGGACCGGGATAGGAAATGCTGGTAGCTGTATTTTCGGGTCAAGGTGCGACTATGGTCGACTCCACCATCCTCCAAACCCCCATCCATGAATAATCGGGGCTAAAGCAGGGCCAACATCCCCTGTGCGGAGGATGCGGGGGTCCGGCACACCCCGCGCTCGCAGACGTAGGCGAGGGTCCGGCCTTCCCGGTAGCGACCCGCCAAAAGGGGAACTGTATCCTCGGGGCGGGACGCGGGCGCCACCACGACGTTCGGGTGATACCGGGCAGCGAGCTTTCCCGCCCATTGCAGGGCGTCAAGGCCGGTGATGGCCACCTCGCGGTAGCCTATGTTCGCCGTGGCGAGGACCGCGAGGAGGTGGCCCACCGCACTGGGCGCTGCCTCGACCAGACGATCACCGGAGCGGATGATCTGCTCGAAGCGGTCGTGGTAGCTGAAGTCCCCGGTGAGGTGGCCCATCAAGAGGTAGCACTCGGCGGCTAGGGATGCTCCCGATGCGCTCGGGTTGTCTTGCTGATCCGGCGGTCTGACCACTAGGCCGGCGACTCCGGAAGCGCTTGCGAAAACCACCCCTTGAGGTCCGCCGAAGTGGTCTTCCAGTAGATCGATCAGTTCTCCGGCCGTGTGGAACCATTCAGCCTCACCGGTAGCCTGATAGAGTTCCAGCAGCCCGAGAGCGTAGGCGGCGTGATCCTCCAAGAACCCGACCACCGGCGACAGCCCGTTGCTCCATGTACGAGCAAGCAGCCCATCGGGGCGGCGCATTTCACCCAGTATGAACCGGGCATTGGCCCGAGCCGCGTCGAGGTAGCGGGGTTCGCCCAGTACAGCGCCGGCGACAGCTAAGGACCGCACAGCCAGCCCGTTCCAGGCAGTGATTATCTTGTGGTCCAGTCCGGGCCTGATGCGGCCGGCCCTCCGTGCGAGGAGCCTTTCCCTTGCCCTGGCCAGCACCGCCTCCATCTCGTGGGGCGCCATCCCGAACTCTTCGCCTACCACTTCCGCCGGGACGGCCTCGTGCAGAACGTTGGACCCCTCAAAGTTTCCTGCCGGGGTTACCCCGAAGTAGGCGGCCGCCGCCGGTCCGTCCTCGCTGCCCACCACCTCGTGGAACTCGTCATGGCCGAATACGTAGAACTTACCTTCCACGCCTTCGGAGTCGGCATCCTCGGCGGCGAAGAAACCGCCTCCCGGATGCGTCATGTCTCGCAACAAGTACTCGATGGTCTCGACCGCCACCCGCCGGTACAGGGTCTCACCGGTCAATTGGGATGTCCGCAAGTAGAGGCGGGCTAGGTCGGCGTTGTCATAGAGCATCTTCTCGAAATGGGGAACCAGCCAGGTACGGTCCACCGCGTAGCGGGAGAAACCTCCTCCCAGGTGATCCCGAATCCCTCCTGAGGCCATCCTCTTGAGGGTGGTGGTGAGGATGGTTTGCGCCCCGGTAGCCCAATCCGATCCCGCGATGCGGGTCAGGAACTCCAGGACCGGAGCTTGGGGGAACTTGGGAGCACCTCCCAATCCACCGTGCTCGGCGTCGAAGTGGCCCGCCAATGTCTGATAGGCGCCCACAACCCGGTCATGGCCGGGAAGATGTTCCGCCGGCGGCAGGGTCTGCCCGATTCTCCGTGTCAGTTCGCCGGCCTGGGTCTGTACCTCCGACCGGCGATTGTGCCAGGCATGGCTGATGGCTTCCAGTACTCGCCGGAAGCTCGGCATGCCATGGCGTTCGACATCCGGGAAATAGGTTCCGGCAAAGAACGGGCTTCCGTCCGGCGTGAGAAACACCGTCATCGGCCATCCGCCGCGACCGGTCATGGCGTGAACCGCGTCCATGTATATCGAATCGATATCGGGACGCTCCTCGCGATCCACCTTCACGCTCACGAAGTTGTGATTCATGAACCGCGCCGTCTCTTGGTCGTGGAAAGACTCCCGCTCCATTACGTGGCACCAGTGACACGTTGCGTAACCGACGGACAGAAGAACGGGACGTTCGGTACGGCGGGCGACCTCGAAGGCCTCCTCACCCCACGGATACCAGTCCACGGGGTTGTCCCGGTGCTGGATCAGATAAGGTGACAAGCCCGCCAAGTCCAGGTTTCTCAGCAAGGACACATGTTCCCCGTCGGGTAGTAGATCGGTACCTCTCGATCGATGACCTCATCATACGGCCTCGCTCCGGCTGTGCCATCTTGGCGCGAGCCGATGCCCTCCAAGGTGAACCTACGAAGAAATCGGGAAGAAAATCCCCGATTATCGGGTTATCCGGGTTAGTCGATGCGTAGTTTGTAGTGGAGGCGCTGGGTCACCGTCCCACGCATGAGAGTTTCCGGGGGACGGTGTAAGCACGGTGAGAGGCGGTGGTGGTGTGACAGCGGAATCCGAGGTGTCGGCAGGTTGGTGGGAACCGAACAGATGCGCGGAATATCGCCTCGGGTGGGCTATCTTTAGGAAAGCACTGCCGGTGATAGTGAACACTTGCTCAGGGAACTGGAAGGATCCCAATGGTTGCTACTAAAAAACGGACTAGGAAAAAGCCCCTAGGAGCCTTAGACGCTCGCGCCCGGAAGGCTCGAGATCGCGGCCGCAGCAAGCTAACCGACGACCGAGGGCGTCTTACCACCGATCTAGTGAGCCAGTACCTGGCCGCTATCGGAGAATACGAACTGCTCACCGCCGAGCAGGAAGTCGAGTTGGCCCAGAAGATCGAAACCGGACAGGAAGCGGCGCTTCGTCTGGAGGAAGGTGACTTCGAGGGTTTCAAGGAACAGTTCACCCTCGAAAGAAAGATGGTGCAGGGGAGGCAGGCCAAGGATGACTTCCTCACCGCTAACCTTCGACTGGTGGTGGCGAATGCTCGCAAGTATGCCAACACCAATGGGATCGACTTCCTCGACCTCATCCAGGAAGGAAACCTGGGTCTGATCCGAGCTGTGGAGAAATTCGACTGGAGAAAGGGCTTCAAGTTCTCCACCTACGCAACCTGGTGGATCCGCCAGGCGATCACCCGGGCGATCGCGGACAAGTCCCGTACCGTCCGCATTCCGGTCCACCTCCATGACACCCTTGCCGCGGTGAGAGCGGCTCAGGCAAGCCTGAAGGCTGAGTTGGGTAGGGACCCGAAACCGGCCGAGATCGCGGAGGAAGCCGGGGTCATGCTGGACAAAGTAGAACTTGCCCTTAGCGTCTCCGACACCGCCTCTCTGGAGAAACCGGTCGGTGAAGACGGCGCCCAACTCGGCGACTTCATAGAGGACCAAGACGCCGCCGATCCGGTACGCGTCACCGAGGAACTCGACGTGTCCGAAAGCCTCCGTCGGTCCATACGCCGACTGCCCAGCCGAGAAGGACGAATTCTGGCGCTTCGCTATGGATTTCTCGATGGGGTGCCTAGAACTCTTGAAGAAATCGGGGAGGAGTTCAACCTCACCCGCGAGCGCATCCGCCAGTTGGAGAAACTGGCTCTCTGCCGCCTCCGGCATCCATCATTCGGAATACGCGAGCAGGATCTTATCTAGCCCACTCTGCTAATTGAAGCCTAGAAACCACACCCCTGGTTTCATCGTTAAGCAGCCACCGGCCCACCCGATTGGTGCGGTCACGCGGGCAATTACCCCTCGTAGACAACCCCGTCCGGGAAGAAGGCGCCCCACGCGAACCAGAACTCGTTGCGGTGGATCGCCAACTCAAGCCGGTTACCTGCAAGCGGTCCGCTGATCGCCTCGCCGAGGAGCGTCCACTCCGACGAGGTCTTGCTGTCCTTAAAGAGATCACCTTCCTTGGTGAAGGTAAGCTCACTACCCGCCACCGTTCGCAGATACGCGATGCCGGTGCCCACAGTTCTGCCTTCGCTCACCCGTCCGGTATCGAGGGCGTCGGCGGTATCACCACCCCAAAAGACCGCCACCGGAACCCCGCCCACCGCGTCGTTAACCACGCCCACCTTGGATAGGAGCGGGAACGGATAAGCGGTGGCGCCCCCTCCTTCAGCGACCCCCACCACTCGATCCAGCGCCCGGTACCGAGGGTCGATCTCCCCGGTATAGAAGGGATAGGGAACCGCTCGGCTTGTATAACCAACGTAGGGATTGGAGATGTAGGGAATACCGGCGCCGCTCTCCCGGGCCAGCGAAACTCCCGCAGGGTAGGACTCGGCAAACTCGCCGAAGGAGACGATAGCTGTCGGTAATGGGATAAGAACCGTTCCCGTGGCGGAACCGACGATGGCTTCGCCGGTAACCTGCTGCCATAACGAAACGGTCCGGTTGTCCCACATGACGAGGTCGGAGTTACGTAGCAGACCTGACACTCCGAACCGGAGCACCTCGCCTTCAACCCTGCGATCAAAGGCAAGCGCGGTGTTGCAGAGCGGGCAGTAGGTGACTGCAACAGGCACCCCTCCGATCTCGTCATTGACGATCTCATGACGGTGCAGGATGCCCAGTGGATAGAACCGTTTCTCTCCACCTACCAGCACCACAACGCCCGGCACCCGGTCCTCCAGCCATTCGGACGCTGCCGCAATGGATTCGAACACCGGATCGTCAATCGGAGGAATGACATCTCGCGGATCGATTACCTGTATCCCGAGCAAGAGTTCACCGATATTGATGGAACTCATCCTCCAGTCAGTTGGCCAGGAGGCCGTTACCTGCCTGACCAGCGGGTCCAGTCGGTCCAAGTGGGAATCGTCCTCTACCGAGACGCCGGCGGCGGTCGTGGAGGACGCCTCGACCTGTGAGGGAACCGTCTCGACCTCGCTCGTCGAACTAGCCGGCGGCAACGTCGCTTCAGGAAGGGCGTCGGGCGCGATGGTCGTGGCCACCGATGGTTCCGTCCCGACTGCCGATGTGGCCGGAACGGATGCGGGACTCTCAGTCCCGGTCTCACCGCAGGAAACAGCCAGTAGAGACAGCGGCGACAGGACTAAGAACATCGAAATGAGTCGGGTCTTCCAGCCGGTTCGGGTACGTTGGAGCATAGTCCCCAACCTAGCCGGGTTCCCCAACCTAGTCGTCATGAACCGGTCAGGTCTCTGCCTGTCGGCGGACATTCCCTATCCGAGACTATGCGGAAACAATCCATGGATCGGGGTCTCCACCATCCCCGTACACCGGTGAACCCAGGGCTTCATATCGGCGGGGCTAGGTAGTTAGCGCCCGCGAGCCGCGACTCCTCGAAGTCAAAGACCCAAGTGGAACCCTTAGCCAGCGGCAGAAGGGATCCACGGTCGCCCAGAAACCGCCGCAAGACCGCCCCGACGATCGGACGGTGCGAGCAGAACAAACTGGTTCCGGCGGGTCGATCGTCAATCACCGCATTGATCTCGGCGGACGTTGCCTCTTCCCAGAGCCCTCCGGCAACCTCGGGAATCAATCCCCGAGCCTCGGCCAACGGAGCTACGGTCTCCAGACATCTGACGGCCCGACTGCTGAGAATCAGGTTGACATCGAAACATCCGAGTTGGCCGGCGAGAGCGTCGGCCTGTCGCCTTCCCCGCTCTGAAAGAGGCCGAGCCAGATCTTCAGGCCCGAATTGTCCGCGAACTCCGGCAATTGCGTGACGGGCAAGCAATAGCCGGTCCGCCGGTCTGGTCCAGCCAGGCCTCAATCGGTCGGCGATCGTACGGTCGGTGGAGTAGGACACCTCCTCGGCAAGGGACCGCCGCGGCACCCAGCGAATCCTGTCCACCTCGGACGATGGAACGAAGGCCACCTCCTCCGCCCGCATGACCCAATAGTGAACTTCCTTGGAACGCCTATTCGGTTTGCGGTAGGAAAGGCTACCCAAATATCGACCGACGACCGTGCCGGCGCCGGCCTCTTCCCATACCTCCCTGACGGCGCACTCGAGCAGGCTTTCGCCGTTCTCGACCTTCCCTTTCGGGAAACTCCAGTCCCCGTACTTGGGGCGATGGACAAGTAGAACCTCTGTTCCGGCTTCTCCGCGCCGCCAGACGACCCCGCCCGCGGCCATCTCGGCTGCGGTACTGATTGTCATCGGGTAACGGTGAGAAGAATGGGCCATATTGTCGAATACTAGAAACGAGCCGTCCGGGTAGCTTCTCTCAAGAGAGATGCTCAGAGCTACAACCCGGTACGGCCATGGTTAAGGCCTGCACGGCCTCGGATGGGGTATCCACCATCGTGATCAAGCCCGGGGTTGTCCTCAACTCGTGTATCAATCCGGAGACGATGTTTTCCCACGCTCCCCGGAAGGCAATAACCGGATCCGCCGGTGCGCCGCGCATATCCGCAAGGTAGACGTCGTTCCAGGCCACTACCAGTTCAGCCAAGGTCCCGATACTCCCCGGCATCACGATCGAGGCGCATGCCATCTCCATCATGATCCGGATCCGTTCGAGCAGACCGCCGGCCTGAATCTCCCTGGTGAGAAATCGGTTACCGCCTATCCGGCCCGGAAACAGGGAAGGCACGGTCACCCCGACGGCTCGTGCTCCCACGCTCGTCGCTCCGACTGAAACAGCCTCCATCAACCCCGAGTAGCCCCCGTTGACCACCCCGAGACCGCGCTCACCCAGGAGACGGCCCAACTCGATACCCTGTTCGTATGTTCCGTCACCTGGAACCGCCCTTGACGAGCCGAATACGGCTACCACCATGTCACCCATGAAGCATCCAGCGTACACGAGGGGAGGGATGTCGGAGACCACCCATTGCACAGGCAGGTCCCCGAGATGGCCGGTTGACGGATCCGTTCAGGCCGGATTCCTCAGTATCGTGGTCTTCGAGGTAGTGGAAGCCGGAATGCTTCAGGTCCGGACTCGGTCTTGTACGATCAGCGGCCACCACGCGAATTCGAAGCCGGATGAACGGAGGTCATCGCCAACTATGGGTCGCACATCCTGATGTTAGGGGTGCGTCGGAACATGAAGAATCCGGAGCGAAACGAAGGAGGCTCAAGTTGAGCAAACGGCCTGCAATCTACAAGCGCCGTCCTGTACAGATCGGCGCAGCAATTCTGGCAATCCCCGCGCTGGTGCTGGCATGGTGGCTGGGATCCCCATTGTTGATCGACGACGTGGTGAACGAACCGTTCCCGCGAGCAGCCATGGCGGTTATCCCCGATGACATGACCGCCGATGAGGTCGAGCAGGCCATGATCGAGGCCGAAACCGTCGATGTACCCGCCTACGAGAACATGCCGGAGGTGTCCGCCACCGCGACCACCCTTGCACCTCCTACCACCGCTACATCCACCACCGGAAGTACTGAGGCGCCGGCTGAGCAAGATCCCGCCGAAGCCGACGATTCATCAACAACCACATCGGCGGCGCCCGAAGAGGAGCCTATTGAATCCGCCGATCCTTCAACAACCACATCGGCGGCCGAGGCGGACCCTGAACCTCAACCTAGGGCGCCGGTCCCACTGGTCACAGGACCTCTCATGGATGGTGACTCCTTCCACAAAGGTTCGGGACAGGTAACCCTTTACCGCTTGGAGGATCAAACCCATGTCGTACGTCTCGACGAGATCGAGGTGACCAACGGACCTGATTTGCACGTCTTGCTAACCCCGATTCACGGGCTTGGAAGCCGTGACGACCTGCAGGCAGCCGGTTACATCGACCTCGGTCCCCTCAAAGGGAACATCGGTTCGCAGAACTACCCGGTACCGGCCGACTACCGGATCCCGGATGAGCTAACCCTCGTGATCTACTGCGTGCCGTTCCGGGTGGTGTTCGCGACCGCAGAACTAGCGTGAGACCGTGAACAGAGCTTTCGGCGGCTAGCCGGCTACCACCTCTTTCACCGCGGACATAACCCGACGGGCGGTGATGATGGCATGGTGCTCCACTCCGAACTGGGGCCAGGGCGCATCGAATCCGGCTACCCGAACGATAGGGGCCTCCAGGTCGTAGAGAGCTTCCTCCGCCACCGTTGCCGCCACCTCCGCGGCCATTCCCGCCGTCTTGGGAGGTTCCTGCACCAGAACCAAACGCCCCGTCTTGGCGACAGAATCAAGCACCGTCTCACGATCCCAGGGCTTCAAGGTTCTCAGGTCGATCACCTCACATCCGATACCGGTAGCTGAGAGATCCTCGGCCGCCTCGAGGGCCACCCGCACCATTCCCCCGTAGGTCACCACCGTGACATCGTTCCCCGGGCGACGGATCCGGGCGCGGCCGATCGGGAGCGTGTAGTAGCGGGTGGGAACCTCCTCCCTGAACGCCCGGTACAGCACCTTCGGCTCGAGAAACAGAACCGGATCAGCACTCTCTGCCGCCGCGGCGAGCAACCCTTTGGCGTCCACCGCGGTTGACGGGATCACCACCGTCAGGCCCGGAGTGTGCACGAAGTACGCCTCGGGACTGTCTGCATGGAACTCGTGGGGAGCGATCCCACCCCCGTTCGGCCACCTGACCACGATCGGCAGGGATACGTTTCCCCGCGTGCGGAAGCGGAACCGGGCCATATGGCTCACAATCTGATCGAAGGCCGGATAAACGAAACCATCGAACTGGATCTCCACCAGCGGACGAGCACCACCGATGGCCATACCCACCGCCGTGCCGGCGATGCCCGTTTCGCACAGCGGGGTGTCGATCACACGCTCAGGACCGAAGCGGTCCAGGAGTCCTTCGGTTATCCGGAAAACGCCGCCGGTCCTTCCGACGTCTTCGCCCATGACTACAGCTTCGTCGTAGCGATCCATGATCTCGCCCATCGCGGCGTTGATCGCCTGAGCCATGGTCCATCTGCTGGTCGGGCCGCCGGGGAGAGCATCGCGGCCAACCCTCCACAACTCCGCCCTATCGATCCGCGATGGCGGGCTGCCCTCCCTCTCCAGAACGGTGCGGAACTGGTGATCCAAACTCTCGGGGATACGCTCGTAAACTTGCCGAACGACCTCCTCCCGGGGAGGCGCCTCCCAACCCTCGATCTCCGTCAAGGCCTCATCGAACTTCGACGCCTCGCCTACAACCTGCTCATCGATGTCGTCCGACCACAGGCCCTCCCCCACGAGGAAGTTCTTGAACCGAGGGATCGGATCGCGGGCCCGCCACGTATCGACCTCCTCTGTACTTCGGTAGAGGGTCGGATCGTCCGCGGTGGCATGCGGTCCGAATCGGTAGGTAACCGCCTCTATGAGAGTAGGGCCATCACCGTTGCGGGCTCGTTCCACCGCATCCCTTGTGGCGCTGTACACCGCTAACACATCCATGCCGTCTACCCGCACCCCGGGCATCCCGTATCCGGCTGCCTTATCCGCCAACGTGGCGGCCGCCGTCTGATTGCTGACCGGCATGGAGATGGCCCATCCGTTGTTGGAGCACAAGAACACAGTGGGCGTCTTCCACAAACCGGCGAAGTTCATCGCCGAGTGGAAGTCGCTCTCGGACGTGGCCCCATCCCCGAAGTAGACCATGGTGATCAGGTTCTCCCCGGCGAGCCGGGCCCGGTACGCATGCCCGACCGCATGGGGTAACTGGGTGGCGATCGGAATGGTGTGGATGTTCATGCGGTAGCGTGATACATCCCAGCCCTCGTTAGGTAGTCCGCGATAGTAGGAGAGCATCACGAGGGGTGGCACGCCTCTGGCAAGCTGGACAGCGTGCTCCCGGTAGCTGGGATAGACCCAATCCTCCGGCCCGATGGCGTAGGCCGAACCGATCTGCGCAGCCTCCTGGCCTTCGGCAGGCGGGAAGGTTCCCAACCGACCCTGCCGTTGCAGGTTCATGGCCCGCCGATCGAACCTTCTACCCAACGCCATCAACCGGTACATCTCGACTAGGTCCTTGCCGTCCAGATCGGGTAGCGGCCTGACCAGTCGCCCGGAGTTATCCAAGATCTGCAGCACCGGTCCTACCTCCCAACTTGGTCTCACACGCCATTTTAGAACCGCCCTCTCGGGCCGCTTGTCCGGGTCGAAAGCAATGATGGTATCGGACAGGGTACCGCCTGTCTGTAGCTGTACGATCCGTGGCTCAAGGCGGATAGACCCCGCCTAAACCGATGTTAACGTTGCCTGATGATCCGCATCCGGCCCGACATCGATTCCCTGAAGCCGTACAAGGGTAGCCCGAGTTCCGAGGAGATCACTCGACGGTACGGGGTACGGAACATAGTCAAACTCGGTACCAACGAGAATCCGCTACCTCCGTTTCCCGAAGTTCAGAAAGCGATCGTGGCCGCGGCGGCGGGCCTCAACCGTTACCCCGACGCCAATTCATCAAACCTGGCCGCTGCGCTCGGAGAAGCGCTAGGAGTGCCCGATGATCATCTCTGGTTCGGCGCCGGGAGTTCGGAACTCCTGGTCACGTTGGCGGTAGCGCTGGGCGGGCCAGGCCGCAGTTTCGTGTATCCATGGCCATCGTTTGCCATGTACAGAATCAACTCCACCCTGGCGAGCGCGGAAAGCGTCACGGTCCCCTTGGACGGCGGCATGGCCATCGACCTGCAAGCCCTGGAAAGCGCCGTGAGAGATGACACCACATTGGTGTATCTGTGCAACCCGAATAACCCGACAGGAACCTATCTGACCCGGGCCGAGATCCGCGGATTCGTGGAGGAGTCGCCGGAAGACACCCTGGTGGTAGTAGACGAGGCTTACGGCGAATACGTCGCCACAGAAGATCACCCCACTGCCATCCCGTTGGCGATGGAGAACCCCAACGTTATCGTGGCTCGTACCTTTTCCAAGATCTACGGATTGGCCGGCCTACGAATCGGCTACCTGATCGGCCTGCCCGACACCCTTAATCAACTCCGGAAAGCCCAGATCCCGTTCGTAGTGAACTCCCTCGCCCAAACCGCGGCCATCACGGCCTTGCAGTATCCCGAACGGATCGTCGAGCGCTTCGAGATGAATCGCCAGGGTGTTGCCTACCTCGAAGCGGCCTTCACCGAACGGGAAATCCACTTCATCCCGACCCAAGCCAACTTCGTATGGACTCGGTTCGGACCGGAAACTCCCACGGTTATCCAGTCTCTTCTCGAGCGGGGCACGATCATCCGCAGCGGTACCGAGGAGTGGACCCGTGTCTCGGTCGGCAGTCCCGAAGAAAATCGCCGGTTCATCGCCGACCTGGACGTCACTCGGAGAGAGCGATGAGACAACTCATTTCTCCAAGCCCGTAAGGGACAGCCGATTACCGGTAGCCACCACGGCTGCATATTCTCTAACGCGAGCCGGGAACCTTGTTGATCAGGAGCCACCGAACGCGCCTACCCCCGGCCTGAGCTCGGGAGGAGCACCATGAAGACATTAGTCAACGGCCTTTCGACCGCAGTTCAGAGATGGCCCTGGCTGGTGATCGCGGTCACCGTACTCCTTTCTCTCGCCTTCGGGGGCCTTTCCGGAAACTTCACCCCCCAGGAGGAGAGCAACGAGGCGTTTGCTCCCGACGCTCCGGAGTTGGCCGCCGCCGAACGGATCTCGGACCTCTTCGGCGAGGAGACCTCCGCAAGCGTTATGCAGGTCATTGTCAAAGCGGAGAACGGCAATATCTTCAGCGCCGACGGGCTGACCGCCGTGAACAGCCTTAGGCGCACTATCACGGAAGGAGTGTTGGCGGATCGTCTGGTAAGTGATCGGGATCCCATAGCCAGCTTCATGACCCCGGTACTGGCCGGTCCGGGCGCCGCCGGTCCCCCTCCGGCTACCGACGGCGAGGTGCAACAGGCCTTTTCCGAAGGACTGGCTGCGTTGCCACCCAACTTTGCCGGATTCGTGCAAGGTATGGTGCCCACTTACGCCGACCTATCCGCTCCGGAATCCGACCAAGGCCTGATAGTGGTGTTCATGCGCGGCGCCGAGGAAGGTGCCGACTTCGACCGGTTCGCTGAAGAGAGCGCGACGGCCGCCGACCAGATCCGAGCCACCGCTCTGCCGGCCGGCATCACCGCGGAACCGTTCTCCTTCGAACTACTCTTCTCCGGCACCGACGAGTTCCAGAGCGAGATCGGTCGCCTTTTCGGAACCGCCGGCTTGATCATCGCCCTAGTGCTGGCCCTCGTCTACCTGATACGTCCCCGTAAAGCGCTCGGCCGCATTGTGATGCGGGTGGGTATCCTTACGGTGGCGGTGGCGATTGTGCTGGTTGTCCTCCCCACGCTCGGCATCATTCTCGACAGCGTCTTCCCCGACTTCCTGAAGGATTGGCCCGGTAACACGCTGTTCGCCGTTGCCGGCCTAGCAATGCTGGTCATGTTCCTGGCATGGACCTTTATCGACCGAAACCTCCGGCGAACCACCGGCGACACCGTCCTGACCCTTATCGCCATCTTCTTTGCCATTTCCTGGATGAACGGGATCGGATACCTCCTGTTCCAGGATCAGAGCCCGATGGCGCAGATACTGCCCATCTTGTTGATCGGACTCGGAGTGGACTACTCGATCCATGTGACATCACGCTACCGGGAGGAAGTCGCAGCAGGCGCCGGTGTCGACAGATCGGTTAGGAGAGCGATCCGAACCGTGGGGGTGGCTCTGGTGCTGGCCACTATCACGACCGCGGTAGGTTTCCTGACCAACTTGTTCAATGATATCCCTGCTCTGAGGGAGTTCGGCGCTCTGGCGGCCATCGGGATCGTTGCCTCGTTCCTGCTGAAGCTGACCTTCGTTCCGGCGGTGCGACTGGTCCTCAGCCGGAGGGGGATGCGTAGGGGAATCCCGGAACCAGGACATCGCCAAGCGGGAGAGGCTCCGGCCCTAGGTCGGTTCATCGGACGAACGGCGGGGATCGCCAACCGAGCGGCCGGCGCGGCCGTGGTTCTGTCCATCATTTTGGGTGGTATCGGTGCCTGGGGATGGACGCAGTTGGAGACCAAGTTCTCTTTCCTTGACTTCATACCCGTTACATCTCCCCTGCGCGCCACCTTCGAGGGACTGGTAACCGACTTCGGGGGAGGGTTCGGCGAGACCACCCAAGTACTGATCGAAGGTGATGTGGCTACCGGAGCAGCCTGGAACGCAATGGTCACCGCCAACCAAGCTGCGGTGGACACCCCCAACATCCTCACGTTCGGTAACCAACCCAGCGGAACTTCCCCGGTTGCGTTAATCGGGCAGTTGTCTGCGCCTCCCGCTCCGACCTACTCGCCCGCAGTGAGCGAAGCCTTCATGGCTGCCGGGGGGAACCCGACCACCCGCCTGGTGCCTCCGAATGCCGATATGAGTGTGGTCTTCGACACGGCGTGGGAGGAAGCACCCGAACTAACCAGGCAGGTCCTGTATCGAACCGCTAACGGTTACGACGCAGCCCTCTTCGACTTCACCACTCAAGCGGGAGAATCCCAGGCCGGACAACTACGCTCGGACCTGGTCGAGGACTTCGGGCCGGTAACCGACCTCGGGCTTTCCGCCATCGGAACTTCGGACGAGATCATCCAGGATGTGGTGGTTACCACCCTCCGTAACTCGCAGGTCTCATCGCTGTTTCTAACCCTTGCCGCAGCTCTCGTGCTCCTGGTGACGAACTTCTGGTTTGAGGCTCGACGCCCGATGCTTGGAGTAGTCACCACCCTTCCCGTGGTGCTTGTGGTTCTGTGGTCGTTCGGACTCATGGCCGGATTCGGTATACCCTTCGGGCCGGTAACCGCCACTATCTCAGCGCTGGCGATAGGGATCGGTATTCCGTACATGATCCATATCACGCATCGATTCCTGGAAGACCGGGGCCGTTATCCGGACCTGGGGACGGCGATCGAGTCCACCCTCAGCCACACCGGGGGAGCCCTCATGGGATCCGCCCTTACCACCGTGGCCGGATTCGGCATCCTGGTGACTTCAACCACCATCCCGTTCCGCCAGTTCGGGTTCGTCACCGCCTACACGATCCTGCTTGCCAGCCTCACCGCCGTACTGGTGTTGCCGTCGATGCTGATTCTGTGGGCCAAGTGGCATCAGCGGAGGGAAGCGGTACAGACTCCCGCAGACTGAACCGACCTTCCTGACCTCGGTCCGATCGGAGCGGCGGCGCCCAATGCGCTAGGAGGTGCTGAGAAACCCCGTACAAAGGGGTTCACCCGCTAACCCATAACTCTCTGACCAGGCGCTTTACCAATCACCGAACCCCGAAAGACTCGTTTTTCAGGATCCTCCTAGTGTCCCGAGTCGGAAGTTCGCTGAAGGTTGCGGGTAACCACCCGGCGTGCTTCCGGTACAGACCCGGGTTGAGACCGCGAAAACCGAACTACCGGTATGGATCGCTCGCCGGTGGGTCCCTTTACCGTGTTGGGTAGCTCCGGTGTGTGAGCATTGGGGTTGGTTACTCGCCACGGTGGGTAGGGTTCTTGGGTCCTGTCAGGTAGATGGCCTGGGGTGTGGTGCCGCCTGCCGTGGTCGGGTGCCTTGCGACCTCTTACAGGAACATGCACCGTATGGGCAGGAACATGCACCGTGTGGGGGCTGGTCGTAAAGTGGTTGAGGCGTGTGGTACCCCGGGTAGCTGATGTAACGTGTTTTCGATCAGAGAGGGGAACCGTCTGATGGGTGATATTCTTAGTCCTGTTCCGGAGGTGTTCGTCGGTGTGGACATCGCCAAGGACAAACATTACGCCTGTGCGATATCGTCGGGTGGTGAAGCGTTGTTTTCTCGCCGGGTTCCCAACAATGAGGCGGCCATCCGGGAAATGATCAGCAACGCCGGAGGTCATGGCCGTCCGGCGTTGGTGGTTGATATGACCTCGTCGGCGGCTGCGCTTGTGCTGTCGGTCGCTGCGGAGATGTCAATTCCGGTGGCTTACGTGTCCGGCCTCGCGATGCGCCGAGCCGCGGATCTGTACGCGGGTGCGGCCAAGACCGATCCTAAAGACGCCCGGGTGTTGGCCGACTTCGCTTGGCGTAACGCGGATCGGCTGACCTGGACTACCGTCGGCGACGAGTTGCTGGTTCGTCTGCGGGTCCTCAACGGTCGGGACACAGACCTCGCCGCCGACGCTACCAGGTGTGTGAACCGCCTGCGTGACGCCCTGTTAGCCGTGTCCCCGACCCTGGAGAGGGCTGTCGGCGACAGGCTGATGTCAACACCCGGCCTCAGAGACACACTGGTGAAATACCCCACGCCCACCGCGTTGCGGACCGCCGGGAAAACCCGGGTCCGGACGCTCATGTCGAAGCGGTCCGGACGAACCGCTGAAAGGGTCGTCGACCGCATCTGGGCTGCGCTAGGCGCCCAGACCGTCACGGTAGCGGCCGAAGCGACCTGGGGAGAAACCATCTCCGACCTCACATCCGACCTGGACCGGATCATCACACAGCGAGACGAACTCGCTTCCCACATCGAAGACGCGTTCATGGAACATCCCCTGGGAAAAGTCTTAAACACGATGAGCGGGTTCGGGCCCCGCACCGGATCCCGAACCCTCGCCGAGATAGGCGACCCCAACCGTTTCGCTAACCCCGGACGGCTAGCCGCCTACGCAGGCCTAGCACCCGTAGACCGCCAATCAGGCCGCAGCCACACCACCCGGCGGTCACGAGGAGGTAACCACCGACTCAAAGACGCCATGTTCATCGCCGCGTTCGTAGCTACCCGACACGACCCCGACGCCCGCGCTTACTACCAACACAAACGGGCCCAAGGCAAAAAACACAACGCCGCGGTCATCTGCGTCGCCCGCCGACGCTGCAACATCATCCTCGCCATGCTCAAAACCCGAACCCCCTACCAACCACGCACACAACCCCAAAAACTACCCGACGCGGCTTGACAACAAGACAGGAACACACCCCCGGCCGCCGCCTCCTCAGCGTCGAAACGCGTCCCGCCAACCCCTAGCCTGGCCGAACATAGGCAAGGCAGAAGAAAAAACAAGATGATCCCAACCCGGTCCGGTCGGTACCTGACCCAACCGTCGGTGCTTTACGGTTACCAACCAGTATGCAGACCGGGTATGACAGATTCCCCGGATGTCGGGTTACGCCCGCCCGAAAGATTTCGCGATCTCGCAAACACAAGCGAAACAACGATTCAGGACACTAGCCCTGATCGCTCAGGTTTCCAGCACACCGACGGATATCATTCCAGTTCAACCTCAGCAGAACGAGCATCTCACTGCTCACCCGGCGGATGAATCTCCACACCGGACCGGAATAGGAGATTCCAACGGCTGTATTACCTGGTCAGGGGTCTGATCCATTCATCGCCGAACCGCGACCCCATGAAGGATTAGAGCTACTGATCGGGGCCCTTGAGGAGTCCTTCAGGTCCATCTTCCAGCCATATGTCGGCCTGACCGAGCAGCCACATGCTCACCCCGTGGGCGCACTCGAGAACGTCGCACGTCTTGAGGTCGCGCATGAACATGTCGCGAAGCGGCAAGTCCAAGCGACCCACCAACGACAGACTACGAGTGGGCGCATCGGTAACGGACATGTAGGTGTCGGTGGCCGACACCTCCACGGGGAGGGTGGTACCGGAGACCCCTGCCAATTCGGTGGCAAGGATGAGTAGATCGGGAGGATTCGGCAGCGGCGGAAGTGACCACTTGAAGAACAGCGGGAGTTGGAGTTTCTCGTTTTGCTCCTCATCAATCTCGGCTTGCTCCGCTATAAGGTCACCGAAGGCGAGAATCACCCTCGGATCCACTTCCAGCGACATCAGCATCTCCAGTGGACCTTCGCAGGCTTGCTCCGGGTGCAGATCCACCTCCCAAGCCTGGCCCAACGAGTAGGATTCGATGAAATGGCGCTCTGCATGTACGTGGAATCCGTGTTCGACAGCATGAGATTTCATGTCGGTTACGAAACCGGCAAGGTCTAGAGCCATGGCGATATACCGCCTAACTCGCGAACCGGTACGGCGGAGAAACTCCCCTGACCCGTCCGAGAGGTCTCAGGGGCGTACCTCGTAATACAGATGGGTTGGGTCGTCCTCCAGTCGGATGACCTTGAACGAACTGAACCCGGCTGCTCGGGTGATGCGTTCCGCTACCTCTGGTGAGAACCCGAGCGTTCCCAAGGCGGCCGCCCCTTCCACCGAAGCGGCTGACAGGAGACACGCCGAGATACTGTAGCCGTACTGCATGGCTAGTACGGGGTTCCTGAGATTCTTCTCGAAATCCTCCGAGCACTTCATATCCTTGATCAGCCAAACACCGTCATCTCTCAAGCATCGGCGGATAGCGGCGGCGACCCGGTCCGGGAAGGGAACGTCGTGCATGCAATCCAGCGTGATAACCAGATCGTAACTTGCGCCAACCGGTAGTTCCTCCCCTAGCGCCTGCCTGATGGTCGCGTTGGCTAGTCCGGCCACCCGACGCCGGGCACGAGCAACGGCATGGCCCGACGGTTCGTATCCGACGATGGTGGAAGCCGGGAACCACTCAGCCACGGCCCGAACCGAGATACCACCGCCACACCCGACATCCGCCACTTCGGCGCCCCTCTCCAGCTTTCCGACCAACCCGTCGACCAAGGGCAGAACCTTCGAAATCAAGTAGTCCCCTACCCAGGGTTTGTTCATACGGTCCATCTGGCGGGCGACCGGAAGACCCAGATCCTCGTAGGTCACCCCGATACCGCTGGTAAAGGCCTTCACCATCTCGTCGATCCGCTCGGGAGGGAAGCCCCCTATGAAAGCTCCGGCCGCGAAGGGGAGTGCGTTCTCCTCGACCAGAACTTGTTCGGCTTCCGGCGCCATCGAATATGTTGCATCGGCGCTACGAGTCACCAAACCTGCCGCAGCCTGGCCGAGCAGCCACTCACGGATCCAGCGCTCCGAATAGCCGGTCCGATCGGCCAGCTCATCAGAAGTCATCTCCTCGCCCCCGGCCATCGCCTTGTACAAACCGAGGCGATCACCCAAGTGGATCATGAGGCTCACGACCTCACCCTGCTTGTATTGCCATACCTTGAGGGCATAGTCCTTCAGAAGATCCGGATCGACTCGTCGCATACGCCTACCCTAGGAGGGTCGCCGAGCAACGTTGAAACGGGCATGATATTCCCGATCTCCTGATCCGGAACTGAAACGCAGCCCGGGCCGGTGCCCGGGCTGCGTCACCCACCCGTCAGACCCCCACAATTTGACGCTAATCGGAGGTTTACCGGCTGTAGCCGCTGCCTCCGGAATCTTCAAATGGAACGGCGCCGATCATTAGATCCAGGAGGAAAGCAAAGTCTGCAAAGGAGTCCAACCCACCCAGGTGCGGAGCTAGCTGACCCACCCGGTCCTCCAACACCCTCAGGTCCCAGCCTATGTCGGTGAAAACATCTACATATGGCAAGCTACCGTAGCGGTCGGCAGCCAGGGCCACGATCGACCCGAATTGCAGCAGTTCGTCGGCCGATAGAAAGTCCGCGTCGACGCTTGACCACATTGTGGTGGACTGCCGGTTAGAACGTCCACTCGTCGGGGTCACCCATCGTAGGTTTATGTCCGCCAGTTCAACCGTCCGGTCCGAGTTTAGACCGACCCCGTAGCGCATATTCAGCTCGTAGAACACGGTGGTCGCTGCGCCAACCGGAATCTCCGCGAATTCTCTGCGGTCCTCGGCAAAGGACTCGTCGGAAGTAATCCTGTTCTCGTAGCCGATCATCCTCCATGACTCCACAACTTCATCATTCCATATGACCTGGGCTCTTGTCTGGTCGGCGAACGGCGTCGACAGGGCGAGCCAGTTGTCCCGGCTGAAGGTGGATCGGGCCTGGTGCACATCATTCAGATAGCGATACCAGCCGTTTCCGTACTGCGCGAGTTGCTCAAGCAGATAGTCGTTGTAGTTGCTGATCCCCACCCCGATAGTGATCAGGCGCAGCGGATTAGAGCTGTCGTTGTCGTAGGCGGACTCGAGTATCGCGAAGGGATCGGTAGCATCCACATTCGCTACCCCGTCAGACAGCAGGATCACGTAGTTATAGGCCTCCGGGCGGTTGCGGCGGGCTTCGTCGGCAAGCATGACCCCCAAGTCGAGGCCCGCCTGCACGTTGGTGCTGCCATGCGGAGCGAGGCGTTGGATCGATTCTCCCACCCGACGATCGTCCGGGTGGCTGTGCTCTACCGTGTATTCGTGGATCACCTCTTCGGTGAAGTGGACCACGGCGATCCGGTCCCGATCGGTCAAACCCCGCCTGATAGTCTCCGCGGCTTCGCGGGCGATGTCAATCCGATTACCTTCTGTCATCGAACCCGATGCGTCGACCACCAGCGTAACGTTCACGGGCCGGTCGTCACGGAACTCAGGGGCTTGGAAACCGATCCGGGCCAGATACTTGCGGTCGTCCAACGGATGCCTGACCAGGTCGGTCAAGATAGCGAAGCTGTCAAAGTCACTCGGGTGCCGGTAACCGTAGTCAAAGGCGTTAATCCACTCCTCGGCTCGAACCGAGTCGGGATCCACATCGTATCCCGCATAAGCCCAGGCCAAGGCCAGCTGGTAGGAGGTCCGATCGGTATCCAGGCTGAAAGTCGAGATACTGTCTACGGAGGCCAACACGAACTCGGACTGCTGGTAGTCCTTGAAGGTGGTGTCCGACGGAAGCACCAAAGAGTTTGCGTTGCCCGTAGTTGCAGTTGCATAGGAGGCATCCAACAACCCCTCATCCGGGGCCATACTCGCTGCCGCCTCCGCTGCAGCCATGGCCGCCTCCGCCTCCGCCATGGCCTCCTCCACCTCTACTCCGGCCTCGGTATCGGTAACCACCTCCGCTGCGCGACTCACCATTGTGGTCGCCGCCGCCGAGGAAGTGCTCCTTCGGTCGGGAACCGCGGTTCCCGACGCGCTCTGCGCCATCGAAGTGGTGGCCGGTGCATAAGTACCCGCAGAGGTGGTGGATGTCTCGTAGTCGTCTCCGCCGCACGCCGCCAGACTCACCACCAGCAACCAACCCAGGGTAACGGTAACCAAAGCCTGCTTGCCGACGCGCCCTCGTGCGAACCATCGACCGACTCCCGGTCCCGTCCTTATGGGGATAAGCATTTCCCGCCTCCTATCCAAGATCTCAACGGCTGAGCGTTTCCATCGCTCTTATCCAATATGACGCTTGGACCACCGGACTTGGTTCCCGACGCGGACTGATTTCTCTCTCCGGCTCGGTGTAACCGGAGGAGTCGGATCGGGACAAGAGGCATACGCCGACGCCACGTAGACGGGTACTCTCATGGGCAACTGATCTGATCTCGTCGCTAACCATTCTTAGCAACCAGCAACTAACTAGTTCAGGCGCGGATCAAGCGGATAGGTTGCGAACCAGGTGTAACGACCACCGGCGCGTCTCAGCACTTCCTCCCAGAGGCGCTCCGGATGGGGATTGAACACGTCCTCGGCCTCTGCGTCGACCACGAACCATCCGTTGGACGCAAGCTCCGACTCGAGTTGTCCCGGACCCCACCCGCTATACCCTGTAAATACGCGAGCCTCCAGTCCGGAATCCGGACCGGGCTCAGCCATCAGATCTACCCCCCTCACCCCCAGCACCTCCGGCCATCCGTCAAGCGGTGCAGACCCCTCTCCTCGAGCCAAGCCAACTCCGCCTCCCTCGCCGACCGGTCCACCGACAAACACCACCCTAGGATTGACGGCCGCCGACCACCATCCCGGGAGGTGGTCAAGTAGATCAGCCTCGGTAGGCCGGTTGAGCACCAGGCCCAGGGCGCCCTCCGGGGTGTGTTCGAACATCAACACCACCGTTCGAGCGAAGTTCGGATCCATCATCCCGGGTACAGCTACCAGCAAGCGTCCGGCAAGCGACTCGAACGCGTCAGCCACGACGACCCTCCTGCCTGCTGCTCTGATCCATCCGACCGGATTCTCCCATCAGGGCCTGATGTTGCCACATCTCCAGCAGGCAGACCGAGCCGAGGACCTCGAGATTCCGGTGGCAAGGGGGGAGTACGCTCCGCGGGAATCGTATTGAGGGCGATGCCGGGTCGTGACCAACGGCGTATGATCACCTCATCAGTACACTTCTCAATGTCCTAAGCGAGAGGTCACCGGTTATCCGGAACCGCATGCAGTACATGAACCGTCACACCTACACGCACCGTTGGCCGGTATCCGATGCCCGAACTAGCCGCGAAACGACATTCGGGACTCTGGAACCGACCGTACAAGCAAAAGGAGTAACAATATGAGGGAAGGCACAAATACTACGAACGTTCGCCTAGTAGCGCGGTTCGGCCTTGTGGGGTTGGTCGTGCTGGCGGTGGTGGCGACATTCCTGCCTAACCAGCCGGCCGGGGCGCAGCAAGCACAGAACGACGCCGCCTCGATGCCCGATCGGGTAGAAGCCGCCTCCGACAACCTGACCGAACTCATGGTGGTGGGCACCGGTTCCCGCAGCGTCAACTACGACGGCGCTACCGGTAGGTTCACGGTGAGCGTGCTGAGCGATTCCCTTATCGACGCCGTATCGGATGGCAACACGGCGGTACAAGCAATATCCAATGCGGTAGCAACGAACTGCACCGAGGGGGAACCGGAGGATGCCGACCACACCACGGCCCCTACCTGCATCTCTCCCAGTGGGTTACAGACGGTGGGCATCCGTATCCAGGAGGAGTACGACTGGACTGAACAGGGACGTATCTCGAAGGGATTCCGTTACGAGAACCAGCTACAGATCTCCATCAGAGGGACGGGTTTCGCCGGAGGGCTGGTAGACATGGTGATCACCGCCGGAGGCAACAGCGTACGGTTCGAAAGTTTGAATTTCACCGTCTCCCGGCGCGCCGAGTTCGAACGGCTCGCGATGCTAGACGCCATCGACGACGCCAGGCAGACAGCCGAGACCATTGCTGATCACATGGGGTACAGGATCGTGCGGATCGTCCGGTTGACACCTGGCTCCATCTTCGACCCGTACGGTGCGCAGTTCGACGAAACTCTGCGTGCGGCTGACTCCGCGGCTGAGGATTCACTAGCCGCCCCCACACCGGTGTTCGGGGGCACCGACGTGGTCACATCCCGAGTTCAGATGGTCTTCGAGTTGCAACCGCTCCTCGGGGTTCCGTCAGAAGACGCACCGGCGGGGTTGGCGTCTACCGACACAACGATGGCGCCGGCAACTGGATCCTGAACCAAGGTGACCAACCGGATATTTCTGATCTCCGCGCCGCCCTCGACAACGAGGCGCGGCGCGATCTCCTCGTCCTCGAGTCGATAACAACTGAGCGAATGCCGCGTCCGGAGCAGCCCGGGATGGTCACTCTGGGGTTGGACGACGGTTCCGGGCTGCGGGTGGTCAAGGCCAGGTTTATCGGCGAAGACCAGTTCGATTGGTCCCTGTTCGGAGGATTCAGCAGTCTGAAGGTCCTCACCTACTCGGCCAGCGCCGTAGCCATCGTCAAGATGTTGGACGACTTCTCGTTCGATGAATTCGAGTGTGTCTTCGGCTGCGAAGCGACTCTTGGCAACTTGGTCGATGTGCTGGCATTCCAGAAGGTCGTTGTCGAGGAGACCCGAGCCGCAATCATGGGCCTCAAAGACGAGCGGCACCGGAGCATCCTGCAGAAGATTGCCTCCGGTCAGGCCGGATTCCGGGTGCTGCGGTCATCTGTGGCCCATGCCAAGCTTTATCTGCTGGCTAACGGCGGTAGGACCCGCGTCATCGTGGGCTCCGCCAACCTGTCAGAGCGCGCCTTCTCGGGACGGCAGCCCGAAACGCTGGTGGTTTTCGACGATGACGAAGCCGCATGGAATCACTACAGCCGCATGTTCGACGCGATACGCGACTCCGGGTCGGACGAAGTCCCGCTTCCGGAGGAACGCATCACCCGTGCGGAAATCGAAGTGCCTGAAACGCCTGTGCTGTCCGAGACATCCTCCACAGTAATCATCACACGCTCTCCCGCGACCGAGGCCGAGGTGTCGGCGCCCATGCAAGTGAAGCGGATCGAGAAGGTGGCCGCGGTACTCAAACCACGACTGTCGGCGGCTAACCCACCGATGCGAGGAGGCAAGCAGAGGATCACGCCCACTATCAAACGAGAATTGAGCCGGATCCGCCTAGTAAAGACCACCGACGAGGCGGTTAGCCGTTACCTATCCATCGACCGGTTGAACCGCACCGCGGTGATTTCAGGCGAGCCATTCCCCCTTGAGTGGGAGCCGGAATGCGTGGAGCGGGACGCGAACTTGCTGCTGGACTATTTCAGCAACTACCAGGGCGCATTCGAAGGGGACGTGGCGATGTTACAGCGTGACTACTTCACCTTCATGGCCTGGCTCTACTTCTCACCCTTCATCTGCGATCTACGCTCAATCGCCTACCTGAGCGACAGCGACGTGATCCGCTACCCGACCTTTGCAATCATCTTCGGGAAGTCCAACTGCGGGAAGACCAGTCTGGTGGACACGCTCATGACCTCGATGTTCGGTCGCGCCCACACCGTGGAAAAGCAGAGCTTCACCGCGGCGCGGTTACGTGCGCTCCAACACGCCTACAAGCGACATCCGGTGGTATTCGACGACATCGGTCGCCCGGCCTTCAACAGGCACGGCAAGGATCTGATAAAGGATGAGTACCCGCCGCAGATCGAAGAGTATCCGGGGTTCGTGCTTTCCATGAACGCGGAACCACACTCCTTCCCCGATGAAATCGTCAAACGCAGCCTGACCATCTACACGACCACCGCCCTGCCCGCCCACGATGAGCAACTGCGGCAACGCTTGCAGACCCGTATCCAGCAGATCCGAGGCGAGGTCACCGGCCACCTCTACCGCCGCTACCTGGTCGAGGTCATGGACCTGCTGGAAGACGATCCCCTCCCGGAGGACTGGCTGGCCACATCATCGAGCGTCCTGAGCACGATCCTGGCGGAGTCGTCGGAGGCGCACCCGCCCGCTTGGTGCCGGCAAGCGCGTTGGCTCGGATACGCCGACAAACGGTACGACCGGGTTAGGAACCGGGTACGCGCCCTGTTGCGACAGCCTGCCTACGTCAAGAGGGAGGGCGACACGGCCAACGGCTGGACCATCGAAGGAAGCAACATCGTCGTATGGGAGCAGCGCGACGCGTTCGGTAGGAGCGGATTCGACTGGACCGATCTGCCTTCGACGCTGATCGACGAAGCTGCGAGCGCAGGCAACCGCACCGTCCTACACCGAAAAAGCCTGGAAGAGTTCCTCGGCCGACCCCTCCGCCCGAAACGAAGTTGGTGGATGCGGCGACGGTAAGAAGCTTTCTGCCAAGAGTTCGATCTCTATTGGAACCTCTGTTTCGGTAGCTTCCGGCACACCGCAGGGCACACGACTTTCGCACCTGCCCATAACATCCGGGCTGTACGTTCTCAGGGACCCAGCGCGGTTATGGGCGCGACCGCGACGCCATCACGACGCTCGTAGCCGAACCCGGTGGCTGTGACAACCAAGAGTTTGGCGGGGGGAAGAATCTGCTCGGCAACCGCCTTGGCCCGCAGTTTCAACAGCGAGGACGCCGCGGCCTCGATCGCTTGGCCACCCCCCAACTTGACCTCCACCGCTATCCATCGACCGTCCCCCGCCTCGACGATCGCATCGACTTCGAGTCCGTCACCATCTCGATAGTGCCAGACAGAACAGTCCTGGAACTGCCCGTAGATGCGGAGGTCGCGTATTACCAAGGACTCGAACAGGAAACCGAAAGCGCGCAAGTCAGCCTCCAATCGGCGGGGCGCGGCCCTCAGCCTCGCAGCAGCCACAGAAGGGTCGACCAGGTGGCGTTTAGGGGCGCCTCTCAACGGCTTGCGCGACCGGAGATGGATTGGCCAGCGAGGAACATCCTCTACAACGAATAGGCGTTCCAGAGCCTGGAGGTACGACTTAACGGTGGTGCGGTTGACGGGACGGTCACCCCCGGTATCGGCTGCCAATTTGGAGCACGACGCCTCGGTGGCCACATTGCGCGCCAGGGAAGCCAGCAGCCTGCTAACCCCCACCGGATCTCGCCGTGTCGTATCGACCGCTGAGATGTCGGTTCGGCATAGCTCGTCGAGATAGGCCCGGATCTCGGCTTGAGCCTCCGCCGGCGTGAAGTCCAGCAGGCGTGGCCACCCTCCCCGACAAACCACATCTACAACACCGGAGAAGGCAAGAGCGGATCGACCCGCGTCACATGATCCCCCATCCATCAGGGCGCCGACCGACACCCGGCCTGTCGACTCACCCGACTCCAGCAATGACATTGGTCGCATCCGAACCCGCCGGACCCGCCCTGCTCCTGAGTGCCTGGTGGTGTCGTCGGGAGGAACAGCTGAACCGGTGAGGATATAGCGGCCCGGGCCGGTTCCGTCGTCACAAGCGCCTCTAACCACGTTCCATAGATCCGGCGCGGTTTGCCATTCGTCCAGCAATCGAGGGTACGGCCCCTCCAGTAAGCGGCGCGGGTTTACCGATGCGGATAAGCGCGCATCGGGATCACGATCGAGCATCACGGCACTGCGTGAGTGTCTTAGTCCGGTCCATGTCTTCCCGCAACTCTTAGGACCGTCGACGAGGACCGCGGCGGAAGTGCTGAGCGCGGTCCGAACCTCTTGATCCACGATCCGGGGAAGGTAACCCTGAGGTGAGAGGGTCTCATTCATTACCAATTCCTGTCCCGTGCGAGTTGTTCCGACCATATCCTACAGATTGGACAGAATCCATCCTACAGATTGGACAGAATCTATCCTACAGATTGGAATCGGAGGGACTAGCTTGTTCACCCTCGTCGGGAAACTTCGCCTCGAACTCTTCCGCGGTAAGTTCAGCGGCCGCCTCAACGCGGCTCCGGGAATAAACATGGGATTTGACATTCTCATATCCCAACTCTTGAACGGTTGAAGGATTATGTCATAAATAGGAAATGCCCAAGCTATCGGATTAACGCGATAATGGATCGGCGCTCATCCGAAACTCGGCCAGCTACCTGGATCCACCGACGAAGTTGCGGGTAACCGGCGCAGACGATGGACCCTTGGATCGTCGGCGCCGACGTAGTAGGCAAGCGTATCCGCCGCCACTTCTACATCGAAAGACCGAGACACGACCATATTCTCAAGGTCCGCCCAGTCCTGGGTCCGGTTGAAGAAAGCCTTGAAGACCGCTAGATCTCGACAGGCGAGGAACGGGACCCACGATCCACCAAAGCGCTCCTTGCGAACCCGCTGCGCCACTTCACCATGGAAGGACGTGGTGTCGAAGAACACGTCGACAGGCGTTGTATCCCACCGGAGCCGTACCGACCGTCCCTGATGATCGCCCGGGGATGGGGGACGCACCATGCGAGCGCCAGAGCACCACCGAAGGCGTGCGGTATTCCGCCGGAATCCAACGCCCTATGGATAGTAACTATGCGGTCGACGAGTTTCATCGACCGAACACGGGGTATTCGAGGGTTGGACTGTGTCGGGTTGGCAGATGTTCAACAAGCTCAAGCACGGCCTCCAACTCCTCACATGGATCGAAGGAGGCACAAGTCACGATCCAGTCGAGGGTCTCGGGATCGGGAGTACGCCCTGCGGATTCGTAGGCGCCTAACAGAGCTTTCGGGAGGCCCGCTCGCTGAGCGAGCGCCGGAAGCGAGATGCCCGACCGGCGCCGTGCTGCGGGAATCCTCTCAGCCGCAGCCACGATCCAGATCGTACCTACTCAGGAGTCGTGGGACCACCCGTAACCCACGGTTCAAAGATTGAAGGCGCTGGACCCTAGTTCCCAGCCCATGTCCGCACCCGTTGCCGACATGGTGAAGATGATCAGTCCGGCGTCGGCAATCGCCAGATTCTTCATGAACATGGCCATCTCCATACTCCTGGTGGGTTCTTCGTCGGTCCAGAAGTGGTGGATGAGGGAAGCGGCTATCAGTACGTAGGCCGTCAAACCGAGAGCAGCCAGGTCCATCCAGACACCCAGAATCACCCCGAGTCCACCGGCGGCGATCAGTATTCCGGAGATACGAACACGCCACTGGGCGGCGGGCATCCCCCGTACCGCTGCGTAGGCTGCTGTCTCCTCCGGCCTCATGAGGTGCCCGATCCCGGCTCCTAGGAATATGAGCGAGAAGAGAATCCGTCCGATAATCAATAACGCTTCCATTGTCTACCTCCAAGCACTTGCCGTGACCGCGAATCGGGGCCCCCTCCGATGGTAGTTAGGACATCGTTCAAACTATGACCATCCAGGGTGAATCCGGTTATGTACAAGACGCAGCCGCGTGATCGTCAGTTCGGATTCCTGAGAAAGCGCTCTATGTCCTCGACCATGCGACGGCTGTCCCCTCTGGTTATCGCCTGGCTCTCGGACTCCTGCTCCAGCCGCCGTACATACTCCAGCAATTCCTTGGAGTCTGAGACGGCTGCCCGGACCTGCTCCTCGTAGCCCACTACTTCCTCCTCCAGCGAGGTCACATCGAATCGCCATCCGATCAGATCGCCAAGGGCATACAGGAGCGCCCTCGCGCCGATAGGGCTGGGGCTTCCGGCCAGATAGTGGGGCAAGCCGGCCCAGATGCCGGCGGCCTCGAAACCTTCGTCTGACAGCGCCGAGGTCAAGACCCCGGTTATCCCCGTCGGCCCTTCGTACGTCGAAACGTTGATACCCATCCGTAGCGCGAAATCGGGATCGTCCGAACTCCCGAATACCGGAACGGGCAACGTGTGAGGGATCTGCCCGACGAAAGCCCCCAAAGAAACCGCCCGGCTGACTCGCAGGCGACGTAACACCTCGACAACCTGCGCGCAGTACTGCCTCCATCGGAGGTGGGGTTCCTCCCCCAGCACCAACACCAGATCGTGAACATGCCGTGGGAGCCTGATACCGAAAAACCCGGTAGCCGGCCAGTGGATACGTCGGACCGTCCTATCGATGGCTACCAGCGGACGAGTCACCTGGTAGCTGATGTAGTCTTCCAGATCCAGTTGTGCTATCCGGCTCTCGCCGTGCTGCTCCATGAGGTAATAGAGAACCCGAGACGCGGCATCCCCCGCATCGTTCCAGCCTTCAAAAGCCAGTACCGCAACCGGTTCTCTCAGGTCCGGGTCATCAACCCATTCGATATCGTTCACCACACCCCAGGGTAGCGGACTTCACGAGGACTCTTCTCTATCGGCCGACCGGCCGGACGGCTCGCCCGGATTCCATCGCCGGATACGGAGGCTGTTCGAAACAACCGATACGCTGGACAGAGCCATCGCCGCCGATGCGATCATCGGATCGAGCAGCCCGGCAACAGCTAGCGGAATGGCGGCCACGTTATACATGAACGCCCACCACAGGTTCTGGCGAATCCCGCGCAAGGTACGTCGAGCCAGATCGATCGCCGTGACCGCTAGGAGCGGGTTACCCGACATCAGCGTGACGTCGGCCGTCTCGATCGCTAGATCGCTTCCGGTGCCCGTACCCATTCCCACATGGGCGGTCGCCAGGGCGGGAGAATCGTTCACACCGTCGCCCACAAAGGCGGTCGGCTCTCCCTCCTCCTGCCACGAGTGGATAAGAGAAGCCTTCTCTTGAGGCAGCAACCGAGCATGAATCTCAACCATGCCGAGTTCTTCCCCAACCGCATATGCGGGACCTTCGTGGTCACCGGTCAGCATGGCAGTGGCTAGATCTCGGCGGACTATGGCGCCTACCGCTTCAGCTGCGGTAGGTCTTACCGTGTCCGCCACCGCGACCACACCCCGGACACGGCCATCCCATGCCCCGCAAAAGGCGGTCAGACCCTTGGCGCGCGCCGAGCCGAGCTCCTCCTCCCACCGAGATCCCAGGGTGATCCCTCGCTGCTCCATGAGTTCGGTGGTGCCTACGGTAACCATGGCTCCATCCACCACCCCTTCGGCGCCCATACCGGGGAAGACCACCACCCTGCTTGCTCGGGCGGGGCTCACCCCGAGAGATCGAGCCCCTCGTTCCACAGCTTCGCCGAGTGGATGGCCGGTACCACCCTCCACGCCCGCTACCCGAGGCAAGAATCGTGGCTCCTCCGCTTCTACATGAACAAGGCTCATCTGGCCGGTGGTCAACGTTCCGGTCTTGTCGAAGGCAACGCGGCGCAGCTTCTCGATACGCTCGAACACCTCGGCCGAGCGGAACACAACTCCCAATTCAGCAGCCCTTCCGGCCCCTACTGCGATAGCTGTCGGGGTGGCCAGACCGAGAGCACAAGGGCAGGCGATGATCAGGACGGCCACCGCGTTCCGGAGCGCTGTGGTCATATCGCCGCTGATGACCATCCATCCGATCAACGTTGCCACTGCAACTATCACAACGACAGGGACGAAGACGCCGGATACCCGGTCGGCCAGCCTCTGGATCGGAGCCTTAGACGCGCGAGCGGCCTCGACGATACGGACCACTTCAGCAAGCAGGGTGTCCTCACCGACGTGTGAGACTTGGACGACCAACCTACCGGTCTGGTTTACGGTGCCCCCTACCACCCGATCTCCCGGTTGGCGCCTGACCGGCATTGACTCACCCGTGATCATCGACTCGTCAACCGTGCTAACACCTTCGATTACCACCCCATCGACCGGTGTCTTACCCCCGGGTACCACCTCCACATGGTCACCAACTACCAGGTCCTCGATCGGAACGGTTGTCCAGGTCCCGTCCTTGAGTACCCTCGCCTCGCGAGCGCTGAGTTCAAGGAGCTTGGAAACAGCCCGGGAGGCCTTCCCCTTCGCCCTTACCTCCAGGTAGCGACCCAGCAGCACGAACATGATGATGGCGGCCGCGGTTTCGAAGAACAAAGCCCGATCGGCCCCGAGAGCCCATAGTGAATACAGCCAGGACGACAGGGTGCCGAGGCTGATCAGTGTGTCCATGCTGGCAGCGCCGTGACGTAGCCGCTTCCATGCCACCTGATGGAAACTACGTCCTGCCCAAACCACCACCACGGTTGACAGGACCGCCTGCGTTATGGCATTCCATTCCGCATCAGGACCAACCATCCCTAGGACGATGGTTGGTACCGCCCCTACAGCCGCCAGAAGAAAGCGACGCCATCCGATCCTACGTTCCTCCGCATCATCTGCTTCGGCATCTCTCGGAGTATCCGGCTCTAGGATCGTCACGCCGTAGCCGATGTCACTCACGGCTCGCGTCACCGACTCCTCGGAACCGGCGTCGGTGAAGGTGATCCGCGCTTGGTTGGATGCGAGGTCGACCACCGCTTGGCTCACGCCCTCCTGACCGGCGAGCACCTGTTCTATGCGAGCCACGCAGGAACCGCAGGTCATTCCGGTGACCTTGAATACCACCTCACGTTCTCCGGAGTCTCTCAACGTATCCGTGGTCATCGTCTCCATGCATATCTCCCGGGTATTCGAGACAGGAACAGGCCCCGCCCCGTTGGGCAAGTCTATCCCCGACTCGGGGATAGATAGCAGTTGTCACTTGAGTTCTCCTCGGTTGATGTGACGGAGCCGTTCCAAGAGGTTGCGGATCGGAAGCTAGTTGCTTAGTACTACTAACGACAGGTAGCAATGCGAAGTAGATTTTTTTAGCACACTAAAGAGATCTGCACTGATGACAACTCCGGCTTCGATTCCCGGCTCGCAATGGCTAGATGCCCAAAACCCCAGGTAAACGAGTGTATGCCGACCTCTCGAAGGCAACCCTGACCACCTCTCCTTAGGCATACGAGTTCATGAAGGTAGTGGTTGGTATTAATTGTTTAACATTTTTAGCCTCTATATAGTTTCTACAATGAAGGCTACAAAGATACATCTCTTGCTAACAGGAGATATCCAAAGACAACCTCGTGACAATGTTCTCTAGTAGAACGGAACGGATCGTCATCGCGACCGCGCTGGTAGTGGTGGCGGTGATTCTGGTAGCTCTGTTCGGGCGATCCACCCCACCAGTCACGGCAGGAGTCTTGTTCGCTTCGGAACCGTGGCCCCGTGGTAGCTCTGCAGCGTCGGTCATTCTCGAGGTGCCCGAGAGACTCGCTCCCCTTCTGGTTGCCCCCGATGACATCGGCGACCGAGTAGCTGCGATCGATATCCCCGCCAACACGTTTCTCACTCCGGATATGCTCCGCCCGCCCGGACTCGACAGGGACGGCGATGGCGGCCTCACCAGGCTTCGCTTGGCGGTGAGGGACGAACTCTGGCCGTTCCCGGGACCCTTTGGCGGTGATCTGGCCGTCATCGGAAACACCGGCTCCTCCTGTGCTCTGGCCGTCACCGAACTCCTAGATGTTGATGCGGAGGGTGGCGCTGTCACCATCGCCGTTGACCCCGTCACCGCCAGACAGCTCCTCTCCGCCGGAGACCTGGCAGTCTGGCCTCCGGCCGGAACGACCTGGCCGCAGTGCCTCCCGGTGGGTCTACCGCCCATACTGGAAACACCAAGGGGAACATCTCGGCTGCGCTTGGCGGTCAACACGGATCGGTGGCCGGCGCCAGGACCCGTACCCGGTGACCTCGGCGCCTTCGGCCCGATAGCCCGTGCCTGCTCGGTCACCGTTACCCGTGTTCTCGACTCAGATGGCGGCGGTAACGTAACGATCGCCGTCACCCCGCAAACCGCGGCCCGGTTAGTACCGGCCGGAGATCTCGCAGTCTGGCCCCCCGGCTCCGCGGTCTGGCCGGCCTGTGAACCCGAACTACCGGTTGGCCTTGCGCCGGTGCGTCTACAGGTCGACATGGCTTATTGGCCGACACCCGGACCCGCAGATGGAGACTTGGCCGTCATCGGACCATCAGGCAGCGGTTGCGCATGGATTGTCACCAACCTGCTACGCGCCGATGGCGTGTCCATCACACTGGCTGCCAACCCGGAGGTTGCGGCTCGTCTCATGGCCGAACCGCTACTGGCGGTTTGGTCCCCCACCACCGAGGGAACCTGGCCTTACTGCGACGACGTTCCGGTCGAGACCGTGACCGCCGCGGTTCCCGCAGGAAGCGCCTCGGCCTGCATAGGGGCCGGTAGGACATGGAACCCGGACACCCAACAGTGCGAGACCTTGTAGATGTTGATGCTGATCCAGGACCGGCGACTTGCTCCGGACGTACGTGAATGGATAACCCGAACCACAACCGCGGGAGTGCGAACCAGGGAATCCGGTGTGGTTGCGGTCGAATCGTTAGGAGACGAAGCACTCCGTACATCCAAGGGACAGGTCGTGACGGTCCGTTCCGACACCGAGTACCGGAGGCTTCTGGCGGCGGCAGCCGGGGCCGGAGCGGTAATCCTCATTACCGAAGGCACCGCCCAGGGTGTGCGACCCTGGCTCCAGCTCGATTCGGGCGCCGGCTACAAGATACCGATCGTGATCGTTGTCGTGGCCGACAAGCCCTTGGCCAACCTCGACCTGCTGGCTGCTACCGCGGGGGTCAGCCGGATGCTCTGTGTTCGCCCGACGCCGGACCGCAAGTCATTACGCATCCTGAGGAGGCTCGGTCGGCAAGTGGCCCCCTACGCGGTATTGCCACGCCGATTCGAAGCATCCGACGCGGCTGTACACCGCGCGGGAGCGCGGCAGCAAGCAGAACAGATCCTCGGTGAGCTCCTGTCCAACGATCAGGTGGAGGAATACCAGATATTCGGCGGTGGCCGCATGCAGGTCCAATACTCGGGCGGTCGGCGGGAGGATCATGCCAGTCCGTTTCCGACCGACTCCAGCCTTGAGGAAGCGATCAAGTTCCTCGCCACATTCGGTGGTGACAGACCTCATCGCTTCGATGAGCAGTCACCCAGGCTGGACATGAACCTCAAGGAACGCTGGCGGCTCCACGCCGAAGGCTTCGTAGTAAGACCGATGTATCTGGCGCTGAGGGCCAACATGGGTGGGCGCAAGTCATTGGCGGAACTCGGATTCGCCGAAACGAGGCTCAACAACCTGCTCGTCGGCGCGGTGGCGGGTATCAACAGGGCCAACGTGATCGTTGCCGCCACGATGAGCGGCGGCAAGACAACCCTACTCCAGGCGCTGCTGGCGCACACCCCGCCTCACGAACGGGTGGACACTATCGAGGACACGCCGGAGTTGCGCCTTGCGCACTACGGACTGCATAGTTTCACCTTCGAGCGGCTGACCCGCGACCCCAATGCCGACGGGGTCGGCAAGCTAACGATGACCGACCACATACGCGACGCCAAGCGCGGCAACGCCGGCAAGATCGTGGTCGGCGAGGTTCGGGGGGAAGGCACGCTGGCGTTGTTCGATGCAATGAGCAGCGGTATGAACGGCTGCCTGGCAACCCTGCACTCCCCGCCCGGCCCCGGTGTCCTCGAGAAACTGGTCGCCTACGCGGCGTCGGAAGGAGCGAGCGGCGATTACGCGCGCAGGCAGATCGCCACCGGGGTTCACCTCTTGGTATGGCTGGGACGAAACGACCGTAACGAACGGGTGATCGCCAACGTAACCGAGATCTTGGATATGGACGAGGTTCGCAACCGGATCCGCACCCGCTGCCTCTGGCAACTAATCGAACAAGAACGGTGGGCACGGCCGGTCGCATTCCCGAGAAACCCGTTTGTAGTCGCCCTTTATAAGGAAGTATCCATCCATCTCGACGACGTAGCCGAGTTCGGGGACCGGGATCTCAGGGTCATTGACGCCGGAGGGACAGGATGAACTCGACAGGGTGGATAATCGTCGCCACGGTCCCGGCCTTGGTCGCCTTGGTACTGGTACCCGACGCAAGACCCGTCCCGACTTTGCTCACGCTCAGGGCCGCTCGGGCACGCCGAGCCGTAAGAGAGGTCCACCCGGGGACGGTGTTAGGACCACTTGGCGGTACCGGCGTCGGCTTGTTGCTGGCGATCCGATGGGGACCAGCTCTCGGCGTAGCCGCGGCGACCCTTTACGGCCTTGCTGCCTGGGCTCTCTCGATCCGAGCCCGCAGCTCGCGACGCGCTACCCACACCGAACGAATGGCACGCTTCGCGGTGGTGCTCGCCAACCAAGCGATTACAGCCACCACATTAGGAGAAGCACTAACCAGAGCAGCTCCGCTGGTGACCGGCAGTGTCGGCGTAGCTGCCCGAAAACTGGCGGCCGGATACGCACAAGGCACCCTGGCCAACTCGGCTCGGGAGTTCGTCCAAGCGGTACCGGTGACCTCCTCGATCTGGCTAACCGACATGCTGGCTGTCGCCGGAAAGGGAGGCAGCCGGGTCTCAGAGGTCATGACCACGCTGGAGAATCTGGCGACGGCCGAGGCCGATTCCGCCCGTTACTTCCATCGACGGGTTGCCGCTCAGATGACGCCCCTCGTGATCGCCCTTTCCCTCTCCATAGCGACCGTCGTCGGCATGGCAATGTGGATGCCGGCCTACGGTATCTGGCTGGTCAGCCCCGGTGGGCAACTCGTAGCTCTGGGCGCGTCCGTGGCATGTGTCGCAATATGTGCTCCCGTATTCGCCCTGGCTAGAGCGATGGTGAGCACATGATCTGGGTTGCAGTCGGTTCCTTGATCTCTCTCGCGGTCTTCCTGGTGGCGACAGATCCTCCCGAATACCACGATGCGGAGGACTTGGCAGCGGCGGGCTGGACCCCGTTGAAGGTCTCGGCCGTTGCTTGGGTATTGGGGATAGCCGGCGCCCTAACAGTGTTCCTCGGACTAGCGCTGCTCACCGGAGCCCGCGCCGCTCCTGCGGTCGGGATCGCGATAGTTGCGTGGGCCCCGGTCGCGCTTCCTTCCCGACTCCGGCAAGCCATCCTTCGCGGTCATGACCGCCGGCAGGCAGGTGCGCTGCACTCGTGGCTTAGGCGGGTCCGCCTGTACACCGCGGTGGGATTACCCATGCGCGATGCGGTGGTTAACGCCGCTCACCAAACCACGGAACGAGCCTTCACCCCTGTTGCCAGCGCCATAGCTGTAGCTCTCGAGGGCGGCCGGGATCCACTGATTGCGGCCACTCAGCGGGTCCGCGGCTCGGGCGCCGAGACACTCCTGGGAACTGTCGAGACAGTGGAGAGAACCGGCGCCGCCGCAACCCGGCTAATCGACCATTTGGTGGACCGGGCCATAACCGTGTACGGCGCCGCCGCCGCGGAACGTACGGACCGGCTCGGACGTACTACCGGCACTCTCGGAACCATCGTGGTCGCCTTCGGCGTGATGGTCCTCATGCTGGGAGTGGCCGTATCGATCAACAGCGGCCCTGCGCCGTGATTTCAAGACCCTAAAGGAGGAAGCAATGGATAAACCAATTGCACTGGCAATAAGCGTGGTGCTCGTGGTCGCGGCCATGGCGGCGGTCGGCGCCATCATGTGGGCCCAGATCACCAACGCCCAGGAGGACATCGACGACCTCAGCCCGTACCGAGGCATAAGCAACCAAACAGTTTGCGAGGCCGCCGGAGGTACCTGGGACGGATCCAAGAAGCAGTGCAACGAGTGAGCGACGCCGGTGGAGACCGCAGTAGCGCTCGCCAAGCTCGGGACTGTTTGGCTGACCACTGTGCTGATGGTCGTGTCGGTGATGATGTCCTACACCGGCGCCATTGAAGCCCGTTCGGCGGCTCGGTCCGCCGCCTACGCGGCTGCTGCCTCGCTGTCGGGAACCGATTGGAACTGCACGGAGTCCGGCAGCGAGTGGACCGCCGCTACCAACGCGGCGGCTACCGCATCCGGTGACCGCCTCCGGGGGAACGAGCGGTTGCGGATGGTCGGTTTCTCCCTGGCGTCCGACACCGCCACCTGTACCGTTCTGGCCTCCATCGAGGTGTTGCCCGTGACCTTCGGATGGTGGATGGGAACCATCCATACCGTTGGCTGCGCACCCACCTTCGCCGGTGTAGGTCTGGGTCTCCGGACCGTGTGCGGGCAGGAAGGGTGACATGGACGAGGTAGTGGCCGCGCTGATTGCGGTACCCACCATCCTGTTGGGAATACTGCTAACGGTCAGCACCGTCGAAGGCGCCGACCGGCGCAGGCAGCTCTATCTGTTTGCCCACCGAGGGGCAACCGCGGCCGCTATCGCGGTTCCATCCGACGCGACTCCTCAAGAAGTAAGGGCAGGTGTGGTAGCCGGCTCCTCAGCTGTTACCGCCGCGTCAACCGTGTGCGCCGACCTTCCAACCGTGGTGGTCGAGTACCGCGACCGGCGGATCGGAGGCTGGATGGATCCGGCCCGATACCAGGGGAACCTGAAATGGGCGGGCGCCTCCCCGCAGCTGGACTCGGTGCGGGTATCGGTGACGTGCCTGCCACTGCCGGGTCCGCTACCAGCCACGACCTCCCCTGTTACCAGCACGTCTCGGAAGCCACTCACGCCGCGAGCGCAGGCCGTTGAAGAAGCACCGGAGTCTCAACCGGTTACTGATCGGCTCCAGGAAGAACGATGAGGTTTGCTCTGAGTTCCGGGTTTCTCGTGAGCATGATCGTCACGGTAATGGTGTTCCTGGCCGACTTCGCCGTATGGACCAATGACCGGGAACTGGCATACGAGATTGCATCCCACGATCTGCGGAGCCTGATGGCGGACTGCGGGGAAGATCTGGTGTGCAACCAGCCGCCGGCAACCGCCTGCCGGCACCCCAACGACGTTGTTGAGGTACACGCCGACCTTGGCCCACGCCGACGGTTCCCCCTCGGATCAGCGAACGCCGACGCGTCCGTCTACTTCGACGCCGGGTCGATCGGCATCGACACAAGCGCGCTGAAGCAGTGCGGCCCATGACTGAGCGTAAGCAGCAAACACCCGACGAGATATCACAACCAACCGACCTGTTAACCGGATTCCAAGGAGGACATCCATGACCGACCACACGACATCCTCCAGAAGACGCTTCTGGATATGGGGTACCGCCGGAGCGCTAGCCCTGGCAGGCATCGGACTCTGGGCTATGGCGGCAAGCGCGCCGACTACCGCCCAACCATCGACCACCACTCTGGCGGCAGTTGCTGAAACTACCGAGGTGGTCGCGGCTTCCACCATCGCAACGACATCGGTCACCAGGACAGATCCGACCGTGACCCTTCCGACCCGGACGGTGACGGTTCCCTCGCCGGGGAGAGCCGAGACGGTCACGACCCTAGCGCCGGCAGGGACGGTCGCGGCAGAACCACACATCAGCGAACCGACCACAATCCCCATCACGTCCACAACGGCGCGGGGAACCACTTTCGGACCGGTCACCACTGTGGCGCCCGAAACAACCACCACCCTGGCACCCGAAACTGCCGTCGAGAATCTCGCCCCTCCCGCCGAGGAGAGTGACCACGATCATCACGACGAGGGAACACCTAGCGGAGACAACTGCCACATCCACAGCCACGCCGTGACTCCGGAATGCCATCCCGAGGAGTTCCCGACTACAACCGCTCCCGACCCGTCAGCGAGCGGGGACTGCCCGGGCAACTTCCACCAGTGGTTCATGGTCCGTGACGAATGCGTGCTGGGGGAGGTAAGGAAGGAGTTTCTTGCTTTCGACGCCGGTAGCCACCAGCAACGCTTGGAATCCATCCGCGACGGCTATCTGCTGGAAGAGGTGTTCGCCGAGTCGCAAGCCGCCGCCGAGCTTTACTTCGGGAAGGAAGCAGCCAACGACCTCTCCACCTGGACCAGCATGTACGCGGACGTCGACAACCGCAGCACCCGGCGGGTGGATCTGTACGGGGCACAGTGGGTCGACCATGATCGGATCGACGTCCGGATACGCACCGTGATGGCGGACGGCAGCTTCGCCTGGGCGTGGAACGTAGTGCCCTTCACCTACGTCGACGGCCAATGGAAGATCAGCTACCAGGGTTTCTGCCGGTTCGTCGAGGCCTCCATCGAGTCGGTGCAGGAATTCGGTGGGACGGCCAACCCGTGCCCCCCTGACCCCCGCCCGCAGATCGTCGAGCTGGAATACATATACGCGGCCTACGACCCCACCGACGATCCCACCCGTACCGAAGTCAACCTGACCCCCGGCTGGTAAGAGCGGAAGGAGGAATCCCTTGGTACGCCGACTCTCGACCTCCCCTATCCTCTGGTTCGCTATCGTGATCACCCTGGCCGTCTGCCTGGTGTTGGTGGGCACGGAATCGGAAACCGCCGCCCACGAGGGTCACGACGAGGATCTGTGGGAGTTCACTTGGAACCGTGGGACGACGGAGCGACTGCTGCGCTATCGGTTCTGGCATTACAACACCTACAAGAAACAGCGCTGTGGTCGCCATGAGCGGTTCCAACGCGACTGTGCGCACTGGGTCAATACAGAAATAACCCGAACCCGATCAGAGGACAGCTGTGCGGCCCGGCCCCAATGGGTGGTAGCCGAACTCGACGCCAACCGCAACCAACAGGAACCTGACCCGCCCAGCCGGTCAACCTGCAATCGCCACGGCACGTACTACGAGGGCATCTCCAGATGGATATTCACGAGCCACGAGACCAAGCGCACTGAGATCGACCGCACCACGGGGCCCCTCCGCTGCCGGCTGCCGATAACCGGAATCCAGTCGGCGGCCACATCGACGGATACTTCTCCACCGGGCGGGAAATGGACGGTCTACAAATCGTCACGTACCTTCCCGAGCCGAGGCACGCCCGCCCGTTGTGGTTATTGGTCGAGCGCACGCCCGCATCCGGCTCGTACGGCGCCAACGACAACCACCACCCCGGCGCGTAGCGGAGCATGGAAAGGGACTTGCTCGTTCTCGCTCGAGCTGGGTCGTTCGTATTCGGAACGCCTCCCTACCTATTCGGGCGATCGGGTGTCGGGCTACTCCTACTCGGGCGCCGTGCCGGATGGGATGGCCGTGCGAGGGTCTCCACCGAAGTTAATCGGAGCGCCGACCGAGCTCGGAACCTTCTCGGGTTCTCTTCGAGCACGCCTATCAGGGGGAGAGGACGCCACCCTGTCCTGCACCTTCCGGGTGTCGGGTCGTCCAGAACCAACAACCACCACCACGCCGCGCCCTACCCGGGAACCCGGCTGGCTGAGCACTTGTTACGTAACGATGCAGCTCGGCGAGAGCTACGGCACCAGACTCGAGCCGGAAGAACCTCTGCCCTGGTACCGGGGAGCGGACCAGGTGCGTTACTCGGGGCGTCGGCCACCCGGCGTTAGCCACACCCGGATCGAAGGTGAGGCATACCTGTTCGGTACCCCGTCGAAGGAGGGTGCCTTCAAGGGTCGGGTAACTGCCTGGAAAGGCCGTAAACGTCTATCTACCCAAGACTGCCTGATCGTGGTGAGAGGCGGTACATGGAATCCATCTGCCTGCCAGTTCTTTCTCGAAGAAGGCAAAACCTACAACCTGACGATGCCGCGCTACTCGGGAATACGGGTTGATCGCTACTACGCATCCGGTGGCCTGCCGCCGGGCCTGTCATCCTCTGGTACTCGAGTAATCGGAACGCCCACGACCGGTGGGACTTGGTCGGTTTCGTGGACCGCAGTGATCGACAACGTATCGACCCGCCCTCGCATTACCTGCACATTCAATGTGGAGTCTCGAGACCTGTCGAGCTGGTCGGGAGCCTGTGACTGGACGTTCACGGTGGGGTATTCCTACACCCGTCTCCTGCCGGTGGCGGAAGGCGCCACTATCCATCGTTGGGTGGGAAACGTCCCCGACGGGATGAGGATGCGGATCGTCCGGTCAGGGAGTATCCGGGCACAGCAACTGTCTGGACAACCGACTACGGAGGGAATCTGGGGAGGAACCGTGGTCCCGAGCAGTCCACGTCCGGACGGGGTGGACAACCTGGAGTGCTCGTTCGAGGTCCTCCCCGGACCGAACCCGGTGCAATGCTCGTTGACCCTGCCGGCTTCGGAGCTTCTCCGTATCCGTGACGAGATCGAGTGGCATTCTGACCTGTCTCGGACGAGCGGCGCCACCGACCTTCCGGGTGGGCACGCCTACATGTTCACTACCGGGGATCCCGGCGTGGCTGGGGGGAGTCCTCGTATCTGGCCCTGGTGGTCGTCCGACGACGCCCTGACGGCGACCGATACAACCGGCTGCCAGTGGCGTATGACCAGGGTCGTCTCGGCCGCCCGGCCGGTTTTCCCATGGTTCGGAGATGGCCTGGGCACCATCCGCCAAGCTGCCCCGGCAATGTACAAGCAGTGGCAGGCAGCGACATCTGCACAGCGGAAGGAAGCCGAAGCTACAGCCCGGCGGGTACTGCGTAGGGTCGGGCTGGGAACTCCGGAGGATCGGAAGTGGGTGGGTAAGGCATGCCGACCGGGTGACATACCTGCGCGAGACTGCGTATGGGGGTTCCCGTTCCCCGGTGTCTGGGAATGGTCACTGACCGTTCGTTACCGGTCTGATGATGACTCCGAGGAGCGAGATCTGATTCTCGCCTCCGGAGCCACCCGTTTCTGGCGCTTCGCCGATCAAGCGGGCGGATAGGCGGCGTCAATGGCGGAGATTGCGGTCCATACCTTGCTAGACCGGCGACGGATCCGCAGAGGCCCGGCCGGCCTCCGCCGGGTTCGCCGATCAGCCCTAGCCCTGATTATTCATGGGTGTGGGGTTCGGGTTTGGTCGGGGGTGGGGTTTTAGGCTGTTGACCTGGTGTTTTGGGTGTTGTGGTTGGTGTTTTGTGGTGTTGTGGGGTTTCACCTGGTGGGTGAAGGGGTGTGGTGGGGGGAACGGTGTTTGTTCGGGGGTGTTTGACGCGGGTGTGCCCTCCCGGTCTGCGATAATTGAGTGTAAGAAAAAGCCCGTATCGCTGAGGGGAGGGCATCCGCATGATGAAGGTTACCAGCACGACGAAGCGGCTGCGTGTTGAGGTGGACGACTCGGGGGTGGTGGGCCATGTCGGGTTGTGGTTATTGGGCGGGTTCGCGGATCGTCTGGGGGTGGGTGACGTTTTGTCGGGGGTGTTCGACAGGTCGGGTGTGGTTCATGATCGGGGGAAGGTGTTGGTGCATGCGATGTTGATGCTTGCGGGGGGTGGGGAGTGCTGCACGGATGTGGAGTTCCTGCGTTCTGAGCCGGGGTTGTTCGGTTCGACGGTGTCGGACTCGACGTTGTACCGGACGATGCGCAGCATCGACAAACAAAGGCGGGTCGGCCTCGCCGGGGCGTTGGCCGGGGTTCGGGAACGGGTATGGAACAAAGTGGACACCGACCCGACCTCTGCGGTGGTGTTGGACATCGACGCGTCGGTTCATGTGGTTCATTCCGAGAACAAGGAGGGTGCGGCGCCGACGTATAAACGCAGCTACGGGTTTCATCCGATTTATTGTTTCTCCGATTTGTCGGGGGAGTGCCTGTCGGTGTTGCTGCGTCCCGGCAACGCCGGGGCGAACACCGTCGCGGATCATGTGCAGGTCCTGGACCAGGCTATCGAAGCGTTGCCCGAACACATAAGGGTGGGGCACCGACCCGGCGACAACGAAAACACAGCCCGGCGGGAGATAAGGGTCCGTGCGGATTCGGCGGCCGGTCCCTCATTCGCGAAGAAATGCCGGGAACGCAGGGTCGGGTTCAGTTTCGTAGCCCGCAAAACCGGGCGGATACAGGAAGCCATCAACCTCATCGACGTGGACGACCCCCGCTGGAAACCAGCCGTCCCGAACCGGCCGACCACAAGCAACAACAGCGAACCCCGAGCTCATGTCGCGGACCTGACCGACTTGGTCGAAGCCGGGAACTGGCCGCCGGGGGCCCGACTCGTCGTACGACGCGAACCCCGCCACCCCGGCGCGCAGCGTTCCCTCTTCCCCTCAGACGACTACCGCTACTGGGGACACTGGACCGACAACCCCGCCGACGCTGCAGAAGCCGACGCCGACATGCGCGCCCACGCCCGGGTCGAAGACCACATAGCCCGACTCAAAACCAGCGGTGCGCAACGGTTCCCGTTCACCGACCTCGAAACCAACCACGCCTGGCTGGCTCTCGTCACCTGGGCCGACACCCTGGTCCGCTGGTTCCAACACCTCACCCTCGCCGGTACCCGCCTCCGGCGGGCCCGACCCAAAACATTACGCTGGGCACTATGGCACACCCCCGCCAAGCTCATAAACCACGCCCGACAAAAAATCATACGCATCCCACAAACCTGGCCCACCGCACCCCTAATCACCAGCATCCACCAACACCTCCAAACCATCTAACCAACCCCGACACGCCGCACCGAACCGCACACACCCAACCCGAACACGCCCCGAACCGGGAAGCCCAACCGAAACAACACACCACCCCCGCAAACCCGGCACGGTTCAACGCATCAGACCCCCCACCCCGGCGAACACCACCCCAAACACCCCCAAAACCAGCCGAAACCCGCCCCCCAAGTCGCACCGTGAATAATCAGGGCTAGGCCCGGGGAGTCATGGTATAGCCGGCCTCTGCCACGGCCGCGATGAGATCGTCAATGGAGGCTGCGGAACTAACCCCGACTCTGGCCTCACCGGATTCCAGATCGACGCTCGCGTCATCAACGCCGTCCTGGCCGGCCAATACCTGCTCGATCCGGGCCACGCACGAACCGCACGACATTCCGGTCACATTGAAGTGAGCAACCCGAGGGTCACTACGTGGGGAGGGTCGCTTCTTCCGCCATCTCATACAAACCTCCGATCGCAAGAACCGACAGCCATTCATAACGCTCCACACCGGGTTGCGGATCGTCCGCATGTGGCACAAACACTTAAGTATAGGGAACAAGGAGGAGGCGTCGAGTGTTGTATAGGATAGTAATCGAAAGGGGTGCTCGTGGTTGACACACTCGGGGGCTCTAAGCTGCGCGGACGTGTTCGTCCTTCCCGTGCCTACGCTGCCGGTAGGGTCTGCCGGAAGCGCGGCTGCTCCACCAAAATCTCTATCTACAACCGCAGGGAGTACTGCAACGCACATGCTCCCATTCACTTCCCCAGGGTACGAGGCCACATCATCGCCAAGACGTGAGGGTTATCTCTCCGTCGTGACCTTGCGGCGGAGGCCAGGATGGCGGCAAAAGCCGACAATCCGGCCACCCCTCAAGTAGACCATCTACTTGGGTCACGCGCCTGTGAGGAGCCGGGAAGGCGCCTCACAGGCTTGGCGTTGCATTAGCCTTCGATACCCAACTTTCTCAGGAAAGCGTCGTTGCGGGGCTCCCTGCCCAGGAAGTCCCGCAACAGATCGTATGCATCCATCGTGCCACCGGGTTGCAACACCTTCCGCCGATAATCCATCCCCACCTTCGGAGAAAGCAAACCTTCCCCAGCAAACCTGCTGAACATATCCTGGCCAAAAACCTCGGCCCAGAGGTATCCGTAATAACCGGCGTCATATCCACCTAGGAGATGGCCGAACGAAGCGAGCATGTACGTTCCCTCGTGGTGGGGGAGCAAACCCGTCTCGGCCCGACGCCTCAGAACACTCATGGTGTCGACCGATTCGAGAGTGGTGTGCAAATCCAGATCGATCTGTCCGAGCATCATCTGTCTGAGGTTGAACAGTGCGACATTGAGATTCCTGGCATCGGCGAGGCGTCCTACCAGATCCTCCGAGATAGGCTCCCCTGTCTCATGGTGACGAGCGAAGGTCCGGAGCACCATGGGGTTCCAGCACCAGTTCTCCATTATCTGGGACGGCGCCTCCACGAAATCCCACTCGGTCCGGGTTCCACTGAAACGGGCAATGGTTGCTTGGGATAGGGAGTTATGGAGAATATGGCCGAACTCGTGGAACAGAGTGACCACCTCGTCGTGAAGAAGCAGGGCCGGTTCATCACCATGGGGACGGGTGAGGTTGGCCACGATGGCGCTAACCGGCCGGTGTTCGACTCCCGCAAGGTCGGTGCCACTAGGAACCAGAGGGAAAGCGGCGGCATGGCTGAACTTCCCGTCTCTGGGATGAAGGTCCATGTAGAAGTGGGCCAACAGGTCCCCGGACGCCGAGTCGGTCATCCGATAGGCTCGAACTTCCGGATGCCACGACGGGGCCTCTACCGGCTCGTATGTAAGACCGAAAACCACCTGGGTCAGGTCAAAGAGACCCTGGATCACCCGGTCGAGCGGAAAATATGCCGCCACTTCGATCGGGTCCACCCCATAATCGCATTTCATCTGGCGGGTATGGCAATAGGCGCTGTCCCAACGACGAACCGGAAGATCCTCCCCTTCGGATTCGAGCAGGTCACCCATCGCAGCCAACTCCCGCATGCCCGCTTCTTCCAACGGCCCCGACAGCGACTCGTAGAACTCGATCACCGCTTCCGGACATTTGGCCATCTTGGTGCGCATCGAGTGGTGAGCCCACGACCTCGCACCGAAGATCCGAGCGATTTCCGCCCTGATCCGAAGGGCCTCCTCCAGTATGGGAGCGTTGGTCTCCCGAGCCCGATTCCCGAATCTGTACGACAAAGCCTCCCTGAGAGGTCGGCGAGGAGAGTTCTCCAAAAAGGGGATCACATCGGGATAGGCCATCGTGATCCGGTATGTATCGTCGGCCGGGCCCTTGGCCAGGCGCGCCACATAGGAGTCGGGTAGACCTTCGAGGTCGTCGGTACCCACTTCCAAGGCGTCTTCGTACTCGGCAAGGTTGGCGGAGAACGCCACCTGCAATTCCACCAGCCGGGTACGTAATTCCCGGACACGCCTTCGCGATCCTTCCTCAAGTTCGTGCCCGGCCAGCCGGAAGTCCCTCAAGGTGTGCTCGAGCATCCTGGCTTGCTCCCCGCCGAGCCCGCCCGCTTCTTCGGTATCCGCAAAGGCCCGCACCGCTTCGTACAGGTCACGGCGAGAAATCAGATCAAGGCTCCACTTGTTCAGGCGTTCTTCGGCTTCTCGAGCAGCAACCCGAACCTGCTCGTCAGTCGATACCTGCCCGAGGAAAGGCCCATGCCCGTAGGCCACGGCAGCCACCCGAGTCACTTGATCAAGCGGCCGGAGAGTGTTTTTGAAGGTTCTGTCACCGGAAACGGTCAGGAGGGCGGAGATCAGCGACTCGCCCCGCTCGATGGCCGTATCCACCGCCTCGGAAACCGTGTCGATGGTGATTGACGAGTAGTCGAAGAGCATGGAGGCATTCTAATAAGGAACGTGATCCGTATGTGAAGTACCTAAACGGACCCACACATACGTGGATCAAGTCCCTATCCTCGGAACGAACTCTCCCGCAAGACAAACGAACCAACGATCCAGCACACCTCGCCAGGACCTCAGACCGCTACCTAAGGTCCTCGAACATATCCCATGCGGGATCAGGATCGAAGACCGAGTTATACACGACCGGCCTCCAGCGATCGGCCAGTTCCGCTATCGCCTCCTTCTTTCCGGGCGCGGCGTAACCGTAGATCTCCGTGAAGGCTTCGAACACCCGATGAGCGAAAATCACTCCACTCGAGTGGAGGGTTGCCGCCAGATCCTCCTCCACCTCTCGCAGGAGCGGATCGTCGTGCACGGAGGTCTCTATGCTCAAGATGACCACGTTCTCCATCTCCAGAAAATGGAGACGCTTCAGAGCCCGGTTGATGAACACCTGCGACGGGCCCAACTCTCGATCCTCCCGGTCCAGCAACTCCCACTGCTTGCCGGTCGCGGACGTAGAAAGACGCTCGACTTCGCCGACCAGATCGACGAACGGTATTCCCCACGGGAGCGGATGAGGTACCACATCAACCGAACCCACCCAGGTCTCGAGTCCGTCCTCTCCGATCAAGTCATCGATCATGCGGAAGGCCATCTGGAGCTGTAAGGCTTCATCGATCAAACCGAAGCTGGGATGGCCGATGGTCAGATCAAGTTCCTCGGTCGAGTGACGGACCTTGCTCACAACAGTCACGTCTAGGGGGTGGATTCCAACATCTCCCACCTGTACCAAGGTCGGTTCCACCGGAATGCGAGCAGGATGGTATTCCCATTCATCGGTTGCGGAGGGAGCAGCCCGGAACCAACGCTCGGTAAGCGGCCGCAACGCCATATCCGCCGATGAGCTAAGACACAGGGCGTGTCTTGCTTCTAAACCGGGCAGCAGGTCCCATTCCAATGCCGGATCGATCGACTCCACCAGATCGGTAAGGAGTTCGGTCCCCACGCCGTAGTGGTTGTCCGCTATCTCACGGTCCAAGACATGCGCCAACCGCGGCCACGCCCGCCAGAACTCGGTAATCGCCCCACTGCTCACTCGTGGCACCCTCCGAAGGGCCGGGCGGCGTTCAACCAGCGGCCCGAACATGGCGAGGAGCGACCTTCCGGATCAGATCAATCAACTGCTCGGCTATCCCCGGAGCAGCAATGATGAAGTTGGTGGAACTGACCGTGGCCGGTTCGGTTGCCAGATCGGCCGACCTGCCTCCCGCTTCATCCACCAGCAGGAGACCGGCCGCCACATCCCATGGATACAGGCCGTACTCCCAGAAGCCTTCGACACGGCCACAGGCTACCCAAGCAAGATCGAGCGCCGCCGATCCGAAACGGCGCACGTCGCGAGCCCGCTCCATTACCTGTCCCATCACCGAGGTGTAAGCACGCGCGTGGATATCCCGGTCGTAGGGGAAACCGGTGGCGATCACACACTCGTCCAGATTCTCCCGCATCGAGACCTGAATAGGGTTGTCGCCAAGATGGGCGCCCTCACCCCTAGCGGCACTGAATACCTCGCCTCTCGTAACATCGATCACCGCGCCTGCCAAGGGTGTGTCTCCGTCCCACAGCCCGACGGACACGGAAACCTGGGGAATGCCGTGAACAAAATTGACGGTGCCGTCCAGCGGATCAACGATCCATCGACGTCCCACCGCTTCGGTCTGGCCTCCTTGCTCCTCCGAGAGGATGGCGTCCTCGGGACGAACCGACTCGATTACCCCGAGGACGGCTCGTTCCGCAGCCCGATCGACTTCAGTCACCGGGTCTACCGATCCCTTCATCTCGGGAACCACCACGTTCCCGAAAGTTCTCCGGATAACATCCGCCCCTGCTCGGGCCGCATCTATAGCCACTTCGCGATCGGTTGCCGGGTGGCGTCTCGTTTCAGGTGCGGTCATGGCAGCAGTTTCCTGGGTTCACGTTGAAGGATTCTGGGTAGCTACCTTGAGTCGACCGATATGCTCACTCGGCTCAGGGCATGCATTACGGGTTCATCCTAAGGGCTCAGCACGCAATCGCCGGGTAATGGGAATACCTACCGGGAAGGATCCGAACGTAGAATCCCACCCGTGTCTCGGATGATGAAAGCGCTGCGCGTTCTCGGAGCGGTGCTGTCCGGTGTCCTGCTAGCCACCGGATACCCGCCCTTTGAATGGACCACGACCGCGTGGATCGGCTTGGCGGGCCTGGTGTTCTTTACCGCCGGCGCTTCCGGCAGGCGTATGGCGCTCTGGTCCGGATACCTGTTCGGATTGGGCTACTTCGGGGTCATTCTGTGGTGGATGACCGAGGTCGAGTTGATCGCTTATTACCCCTTGGTGATGGTCCAGGCCCTGGTTTTCCTGGTCGTGGCCGCCGCCACTTTTGCCTACCGGGACCGACCATCCTGGGCCTTCGTGCTAGCTACCGCCGGGGCCTACGCCTTGGCGGAGTTCCTACGAGTGCGCTGGCCGTTCGGGGGCTTCCCTTGGGGTTCGGTAGGTGTCACCGTAGGCGCCACCCCTCTACGACCATCGGTGCAGTGGCTGGGAGCAACCGGGTGGGGCGTGGTCCTGATGGCTCTGGCAGCGGTGGTCGCGCTGGTGGCCCGGAAACGGCTCACCTGGAAAGTCCCGGCAGTTGCTGTGGCGGGTATCTGCTTGGTCGCACTAGCCGGTAACCTCTGGCCGGCTATCCCCGACGGGGAACCGAGGCAAGTAACCATAGTGCAGGGCAACTCTCCCTGCCCCGGTGTCCGCTGCCCCGATGAGCGGCATCTTATCTTTGAAAGCCACTTGGCGCTGACTCGAAACATGGCTCCCGGCGCCGACCTGATCGTGTGGCCGGAAAGCGCCACCGGAGGTCGGGCTGATCCGCTTAGGAACCCGTTGGTAGCCGCGGCGATCGGAAACGAGGCCGTAAGGCTTGATGCCCTGCTCCTGGTTGGCGGAGACCTCGATGCAGGCCCGGACCACTTCGAGAACATGAACATGATCTTCGGGACCGACGGAACCATCATCGATGTATATCGCAAGCGCCACCCGGTACCTTTCGGCGAGTACGTGCCACTGCGGCCAATCTTCGAGCGGATACCGGCCCTCGACCGGGTACCCCGCGACATGATTAGGGGTGATGAGCAGACCCTCTTCGACCTTCAAGGGGTTACCGTCGGTTCGGTGATCAGCTACGAAGGCAGCTACGCCCGCTACGAACGTCAGGCGGTTCGGTCCGGCGCCGACTTCATTGTGGTGGCTACCAACGAGGCGTCCTTCGGGGAATCCTCCGCCAGCGATCAGTTCATCGCCATCAGCAGGGTACGAGCCGCCGAACTCGGGGTCGATATAGTCCACGCGGCGGTCACCGGCCGGTCAGCCTTCGTCCATGCCGACGGGCGCGTAGCGGGTTTGACCGGCTTATTCGAAACCACCACCACCGACGGGACCGTCTCGGCCCGGGCAGCCGGCCCCACCCTGTACGTGCGCTGGGGTGATTGGCTCCAGGTAGCCACCATGATCGCCTTCCTGATGCAGGTCGGCGTCGGACGGGTAACCCGAAGAGGACCGGAGCAGCCTTGACTGGAACCATGAAACAGCTATTTGTTAGGTTGCATCGATGCGTATCGGAATAGACTTGGGGGGAACCAAGATCGAAGGGGTGGCGCTCGACGAGTCGGGGGGCATCCTTACCCGTCGGCGGGTACCTACTCCGGCGGGGAATTACGCAGGAATCCTGGCCGCCATTGCCGGGCTGGTCGAAGAGTTCGAATCCACGCTCGGTGAGCAGGCTACCGTCGGGGTGGGAACACCCGGGTCCATCTCTCCGTTTACCGGACTCATGCGCAACTCGAACTCGATAGTCCTTAACGGTAAGCCGCTATATCGGGATCTTGAGACGGAGTTGGGCCGGCCGGTGCGATTGGCGAACGACGCCGACTGCTTCGCTCTCGCCGAAACAGTCAACGGCGCCGGGGAGGACGCTGATGTCGTGTTCGGGGTGATCCTCGGCACCGGAGTGGGGGGCGGTCTGGTGGCCGGAGGGCGGCTCCTTGCGGGACCCAACCGGATCACCGGCGAGTGGGGTCACAATCCCATGCCGGGTGCAACCGAACAGCGAGAGTGCTACTGCGGGCGTGAGAATTGTATAGAACTCTACCTCTCTGGACCGGCTCTCGCCCGTGAATACGGTCGAGGCACGGGGTTGGAGCTCAGCGCCGAACAGGTAATGGCTCGGACCGACGAAGATCAAGCCGCTCGTATCGTGCTCGCCCGTTATGCCACCCGGCTCGCCAGAGCGCTGGCCGTGGTCATCAACATTGTGGATCCCGAGGTGGTTGTGCTAGGTGGTGGCTTATCCAACATTGATGAACTCTACCGAACCGTTCCCCGTAGGTGGTCTGAATGGATATTCTCCGACGGCGTGGCCACCCGTCTGGTCGCAAACCGTCATGGCGACTCGGGCGGCGTGCTCGGCGCGGCTTGTCTATGGCCGTGAAGGTGCTGTACGCTATCGCAGCCGAGATCAGTTGGCGCCGCATGACCGGCGCCGGAAACATGGAGGACAGATGAAAGCCAGCGGACAAGGAGGGCGGATACTTATCGGGGTCTTCCTGCTCCTAATCGGGGCGGTGTTCCTGGTCGACAGCTACACCGATTGGGATTTCCCGAGCGGGGCGCTATGGCCCATATTCCCGTTGGCCCTCGGTTTGGTTTTACTCTTCCGAAGAGGCTCTCGTTGGGTGGGTGGCGTCCTGGTTGTCATAGGAGGCGTTCCGCTGCTTAACGTCCTCGGAATCTGGTCCCTCGACATGGGGGACGTCTGGAGGTTGTGGCCGCTAATCCTGATCCTGGTGGGGGTACGGATCCTTTTCAGGCGGAGAAGACGCAACGGCGCGCCCCTTTCCTCGTCGAGCGGACCGGTGACAGACACCACGTCGAGTGAGGTGGATATCAGCGCCATCTTCGGCGGTACCGAGCAACGAGTAGCCGGGTCGTCATTCTCAGGCGGTCGGATTACCGCGGTCTTCGGAGGGGCAAGTCTGGACATGCGTGACGCCGTTCTAGCCGGAGGAGAAGCGACGATCGATGTTACCGCTATCTTCGGCGGCGTTGAACTGCAAGTTCCATCCGACTGGGCGGTGGACGTGCGTACGACCAACATCTTGGGCGGCGCTCAAGATAATCGCTCCGGCCAGCCGACGGAAACCGCTAACCCTGATTATTCAGGTTTCCCCCACACCGAGGCATATAACGCCAGACCAACCCGAGTATTATGAGAAACCCACCGTTCACCTGACAGGTGAGTCTCCCACACCGGAACTGGGACGGGAAACGCCGATACCTGTTTTGCCTGATCAGGGGGTCGATTCTTCATCTACTCCACTCATCCTCCACACCCCCATCCATGAATAATCGGGGCTAATCAGGTAGTGATCACCGGTATCTGCGTGTTCGGGGGCCTCGAAATCAAGTCCTGACCGCACGGTGACGGGGGCCTCCCCCGGCTATCGCTGTGCCGGTCCCCACCAACCTGACAGGATATCGTTGAAAGGTCGCGTAGGGATAAGAACCTGTGCCCCTCCCGGTGTTCGATAATCCTGCACCGGAATCGTGACCTGGGTCACTTGGGAGGGCTCGAAGTCACGGTAGCGCCAAACCCACTCCACCGCCTCGGCGAGCGACCAACCGCTGTCCAGCCGCACGGTGTGCGATAGTCCTTGCAGGGTCGAGAAGATGGCGCCGAACGAAGCGGTCCTTACCTGACCGGCCAGTTGGAGTAGCAGTTCCCTCTGATGCGCCTGACGAGCGAAGTCGGACGACCAAGCCGTCCGCCATTCACCCTCGATGAGCTGGGTAGCGCCGCGTGAACGGGCGTAGGCAAGAGCGGTCTTGCCGTCCAGATGGCAGGTAGGGGCCGGTATGTCCAACCCGGCCCGCTCGTCGTAGGTCGGATGCTCAATGCAGATCCCCACCCCACCCAGACCGTCGACCAGTTCCACGAAGCCGTCGAAGTCCACCCTCACGTAGTGGTCCACCTCAACACCTGTGAACTCGCGGAGGGCGAGGGCTAGTAGCTCCGAGCCGTTTGCGTAACCCGGACACCCTCCCAGACTGGCGTTCACCCGCCGGTAGTCCTGCGAACAGTGGTTCAGAAGATAGAGATCACGCGGTATGGAAACCATCGCAGGGGCCGACCCGCCCTCGGGGAAGAGGAGAAGGATGATGCTGTCGGCTAGGAAGCCGCTGGCGTCAGCCCCGATCAATACGATCGCATCGAACATATCATCAGGCAAACCGGGGCTGTGGGTGTTGGCAACCGCGTCGGGAACGGCCGCCTCGCTGTGCGTGCTTGCGGTCGAGGTAACCGAATCCGGTTCCGTGATCGTCGACGACTCCGGTGCGGGTAACTCCGCGTTCCCGTCCGACCGGGTGAGCTCATCCACCAGCAGCCTGTCGAACTCTTCGACCTGTTCCCGACCGGCCGCCACCTCCTCAGCCGTACGATTCCCCAGCACCTCCTCGGCCATTTCCGGGTCTAGTGGAGTCTCATCCTGGAACGAACCAAAAACGAGGAAGGCCCCGAACACCGCCAGCAGGACCGCCACCAGCCCTCCGGCTGCCATCAAGAGCAGCTTGAACCATCCCGTCGCCCTGAACCCATCCCGTCGCCCCCGGGCAACCAACGGTCGCCGTCCACCCGATCGCGGCCCTCCGCGGTCAGCCATTCAAACTACCGATCCAAGCGTCGAAGAGTCCGAACGAGCCCACAGCCAAGTCTCGGCGTGCATCCTCCATCCCGACCTCGAAGATATCGAGGCTACTTCCGGCCCTTTCCACCATGTCCGACTCATTCCGTGCCCACTGGTTGGCCTCTGCGTTACGTGTCTCGGGATGGAACTGGATCGCCAGCGCCGATCCGTATTCGAAGGCTTGTGGGAATCGATCGGACTCGGCCAACAGCACGCTGTCCGGCGGTAAATCGAAGGTGTCCTGGTGCATGGCGAAAACCCTCCGTCCTCCAACCTGGGAAACGACCGGATGTCGCTTACCGGATGGTGTGAGTTCGGTGGCCACCGGACCGACTTCCGGTCGATCGGCAAGATACGCTCTACCCCCCAGCGCCGCGGCCAGTAGTTGCGATCCCAGACAGATACCGAGAACCGGCCTACCGTAACCAACCATCTCACGTACTGCCTTCATCTCTGCCATAAGAAAGGGATACTCGTCGGTCTCGTACGCGCCCATGGTTCCGCCCATGAGCACCAGAGTCTCGATCTCCCGCGCCGGAGGCAACGGATCACCCTCGAGGGGCTTAACCTCTTCCCACCCCAGTCCGGAATCCGTGAGGCGCTCGGCCAGCCGACCCAGGGATGCCGTGGAGTTCTTGACAATCACCACCTGCGGCACAGCAAGAATCCTAACGTGCGAATCGACCGTCGCTCCCCGGACTACAGCAGCCTCTCAGGCTGGTAGGAGGCCGCGTCTGGATATGTCTCTGTCAGGCGGAGCACTTCTTCCGCCATGGCGTCCACCAGTGCGTGCGCTCGCCCCGCCGCGGCGCCCGAAGCGGCGGCTTTATGAATCTGCTCGGTGTCCAGCGGGAAGGCCGGGTCATCACCCAAGGCCGCCCATAGGTCATGCTCGGCCCCGGCCCGGCGGGCGTCGGCTGCGGCGAGGGTACGGCGACGGATCAGCGAGTGGCCCCGTTCGCGACCGAGACCTTCCTTGATCGCCGCCATCAACACCCTTGTCGTGGACAGGTAGGGAAGTTCGGCGGCCAACTCCGCCTCGATACGCCCCGGGAAGGCCGCGAAGCCGTCAAGCACATGCAGGGTGGCTTCGAGCAGCCCGTCACAGGCGTAGAAGGAATCGGGAATCATCACCCGCCTTACCACCGAATCGCTTACGTCTCCCTCGTTCCAACGCCGCCCGGCCAGACCACCCGCCATCGCCAAGTATCCGCTCAGCACAGTCGCCAGACCCCCGATTCGTTCGCAAGTGCGCATGTTCCGCTTGTGGGGCATTGCCGAGGAACCAACCTGGCCGGGCAAGAAACCCTCGGTAACAAGATCGTTACCCGCCATAAGGCGGAGGGTGGTCGCCAAACTGGACGGTCCTGCCGCCAACCGGACGAGAGCGCTCACCAGATCCAGATCGAGAGACCTCGGGTATACCTGCGCCACCGAGGTCAGGGTGGGCGTCAAGCCCGATCGTTCCGCAACCAGTTGTTCCAAACGATCGACCTTGGCTTGGTCCCCGCCGAAAAGGTCCAGAAGATCCTGCTGGGTTCCGACCGCGCCTTTCAGACCGCGGAAGGGGTACTCGCTCGCCAGGTGTTCGAGTCTCCGGAGCGCCAGCAGTGTTTCTTGTGCCGCATCGGCGAACCGTTTGCCGAGTGTGGTGGGCTGGGCCGGCACGTTGTGGGTGCGACCCACTAGCACGGTATCCCTGTATTCGGTGGCGAGAGCCGTCAAACGCACCAAGACCGCCGCAGTCTTGGTAGTGAGTTCCTGGAGTGACCGCTTGATCAGGAGCTGCTCGACGTTCTCGGTCACGTCTCGGGATGTCAGACCACGATGTATGTACTCATGGCCCGCCAGGGCGCAGAACTCATCGATGCGGGCCTTGAGATCGTGGCGCGTAACCTCCTCACGGGCGCGGATGGATTGCAGATTCACGTTCGGAATGGCGGCCCGGTAAGCCTCCACCACCCCGTCAGGTACCGCCAACCCCAGTTCGGCCTGCACCTCGAGAATCGCCACCCACAGTTCACGCTCCAAGATCACCCGCGTTTGCGGCGACCAGAGGTCTCTTATCGACTTGGAAGCATATCGAGAAGCCAGCACGTTGGGAACTTCCGGAGGCTCACGGATCTCGTGCGATGAGCCGGGCGCCATTCGGTCTAACAGCCCCGACTGTTAACGGTTCCGGCACACCGAAGCACATCATGCACCTCACGCGGCCGGGATGCCGCCGGTGGGCGCCGCTCCTGTTCGATCCCGGGTCTCGAGTGGTCCGTCAAGATTCAGGTTGGGAAGGACGCCATTCCACTGCTCCGAGACGAGCGAGGGCGAGAATCAAAGACTGGGTCCCCTTTCTCCCGAGCCCTCGAGCCTGAAGAGAAACGTACAGTTCGTGAGCCAGGGCCAATCCGGGCACGGGAAGCTTCATAGTCGCAGCCTCCCGCAGGGCGATCCCCATGTCCTTGACGAAATGATCGACGAAGAAACCGGGCTCGAAGTCGCTGCTCAGGATCCTCGGACCATAGTTGGACAGGGACCACGAACCGGCCGCTCCTCCACTAACCGACTCCATCACCGTGTCCAGATCGAGTCCGGCCTCCTGGCCGTACAGCAACGCTTCCGACAGCCCGATCATGAGAGTGGCGATGAGTATCTGGTTCACTGCCTTGGTGTGCTGCCCGGCCCCCGGCCCTCCTTGACGGACGATCGTCTTCCCCATGGTCTCGAAGACGGGACGCACCCGGTCCACCGCGCTTTCCTCGCCCCCGATCATTATCGAGAGAGCTCCGTTGCGCGCACCGATATCCCCGCCGCTTACCGGGGCATCGATAGCCGCTACACCTGCTTCGGCGGCCCGGTCGGCGATCTCGATAGCCAGTGCGGGTTCGGAAGTGGTCATATCCACCACCACGTCGCCGGGTGATGCCCCCGCGACCAGACCGGTCGCGCCCAGAAACACCTCCCGAACATCCTCGGGGAAGCCAACGATGGCACAGGTGATTTCCGAAGCGGCCGCGACCTCGGCAGGGGTGTTCGCCCACACCGCTCCCCTTCTCACCAGATCGCGTGCCTTGGCCTCGGTACGAGTGGTCAGTGTCACGGGGTAGCCGGCGTCGAGAACATGGCCGCACATGGCCGCGCCCATAACTCCGGTACCGACCCAACCGATACGAGGCTTGCGGTTCATGGTTCCCTCCTCCTGATAACCAACTTGCCGTGGTGGTCACCCACCTTCATGCGGGACAGCGCCGCCGGTAGTTCTTCGAAGTCGTAGACCCGATCCACGATCACCGGTAGGTCGCCGTTGGCCACCCATCGGCTGACCTGGGCAAAGTCCTCGTGATCGAACATCGTGGAACCGATGATCTCGAGATGCCGGAAGAACAGCGGAGGAACGCTTACCTCCACCTTGGGACCGCTCGTAGATCCGCAGGTGACTACCCGGCCGCCCGGACGGAGCGACCGCATCGATTGGCTCCAGGTAGCGGGACCGACATTCTCGAAGACCACATCGGCCTGCCTCCCGGCTGCCGCTTTGAGTTCTTTGGAGAACTCTCCTGTTGACAAGAACCCCCCGGCGGCGCCCATTTCCATAGCCCGCTCGATCTTGGCGGAGCTACGGGACGTTACGTAAACCTCGGCCCCCATCAGTTGGCCCAGCAGCATGCCGGCGGAACTCACCCCACCCCCTACCCCCACCACGAGGAGCAGGTCAGCAGGCTGGAGTCGGGCTCTCCGGAGCATCCGGTAGGCGGTTCCGTAGGCTAGGCCGTAGGCCGCGGCATGCTCCCAGTCGAGATGGGATGCTTTGGGAGTCAGGTTGGAAACCGGAACCACGACGTACTCGGCCAGAGTGCCCCATGTGTGCTCTCCTAGTACCCCCAGGCGACCGCTGAAAGGTATGTGATCCGTGGTCGGGGCGTATCCGAGGCCGGGATTGATCACTACCTCGTCACCAACCGTGAAACGGCCCACACCCTCGCCCACGGCATCAACCGTGCCCGCCCCGTCACCTCCCGCCACATGGGGGAAGCTCCTAGGGGCAGGCAAACCCATGGACATCCAGAGATCAAGACGGTTCAGAGCCGACATGGCCGGCTTTACCCGCACCTCGTCCGGACCGGGCTCGGGAGTGTTTACTTGACCTAGCGTGTAAGAGTTAGGTCCGTTGGTCTCGTTGAGAATCCATGCATACATGCGCCAAAGCGTAACCGGGGACGACGTCCGATGATCCGGGCGCCATCCCCGGATGGAACGTCCGGGAAGGGACCACGGATCCTGCCGGAACAATCGGCTCCTTCTCGATCTTGGAGCCGGAGGAGGTTTCTAGATGCTTCATAGCCGCTCGACCGTCGAGGTTCGCTTCTACGAACTGGACCCTTATAACCATCTCAACCACAGCGTCTACCTTTCCTACTGCGAAGTGGGCCGGATCGAGGCCCTCGATCGGAGGGGGATCAGCATGCAGGAACTCGACAGGCGAGGCTATCGCGTCATCGTGGTCGACCTGGTCGCCAGGTTCCTCGGCCCTGCGGTAGCGGGAGACCGCCTGGATGTGATAACCCGGGTGGTGAAGGTGCGCAGGGCGGGCCACGACTGGCGTCACAGTATCGAACGTGACGGCCAGGTACTGTTCACGGCCGAGGTGCGGGCCGCGATGACCGACCGTTCCGGCCGCCCGGTCCGGGTTCCCGACTTCGTGGTGGAAGCCCTGACCGCGTAACAGCGGACAGGTCCTCGGACCGTCGCTCCGGGGTTTTGCGACTTCCACCCGGAACATCAACGGACGGTCATCTCACTGTACGCGCTACAAAGTCTCCAACTGTCGGCCACCAACCCACCCGAAGTGGTCAATGGGTCCTTCACCCTTCCCCAGGTTCCAATCGACCGCACCGGCAATTGCTCTCGCCACCCAGGCTTTGGCTTCACCGACCGCCACTGCCAATCCGCTTCCGTGGGCCAGACGGGCGGCAATGGATGCCGACAGGGCGTCACCGGTGCCGTGCACGTTCCTGGTTCGCACGCGGTGACCGGTCAACGTGAAGGTGTCGATGCCATCGGAGAGTACGTCAACCGGATGCGCCCCACCCGTCCGGCCTCCCGTCACGAGAACCGGAACATTGCAGGTTCGGGATAACTCTCGCGCCGCGTTCTCCTGGTCGGCTTGGTTACGTATCGGTCTGCCTACCAGCAGAGCAGCCTCCCGATGGTTCGGGGTAACAACCGCGGCCGCAGGAATGAGAGCTTCTCGGTAGGCGTCGATGGTGGACTCGTCAACCAGCACCCGACCGGTTCGATCGACCAGTACCGGATCCACCACCAGATTGGGTAAGAGGGAGGCATGATCAGCTACCAACCGGACCGTTTCCCGGCTCCCCAGCAACCCGGTCTTGGTAGCGTCGGGAAAAATATCACCAAGTAGCGCTTCCAACTGTTTACCCACCTGACCTGGGGAGACACGTACGGTGGACTCCACACCCATGGTGTTCTGAGCGGTAACCATCGTCACCACCGTGGTGGCGTAGACGCCATGCGCCGCCAGTGTCTTCAGGTCGGCCTGGATCCCGGCGCCGGCGCCCGAATCGCTGCCCCCGATCGTCATGACCACATACGGCGTACCAGTCATCTCGGCCAACCGATAATGGCCTCATGGGGTACGAGGCGTTGGGTCCCTGATCGCTGGACCAGGCCATCCGGATCGGTCTCCACCGTGGTGTTCGTACACCCTCCCTGGTCGAATCCCTGGTAGGTGACCCGCGCCCTGTCGATCCGGAGGGTGGCGCCTTCCGGATCCACCGCTTGCGGCTCGCTCCAGCGAACCTCGATCGGGGGATCGTCACATCCGGCGAAGAGTTCGGACCAGACGACCGGTGCGCGCAGATGGTCGCCGGGACAGAGGAGGTGCCGGATCACAACGTCTTCGCCGGTATCCAGACCTTCGATGCGGGCCGGCCAACGGCTCGGATTGCGGAATCCGGGGAGGCGAGGCCCGATCGTCAGACGGTAACGGGCGCCGATCTCCCACCCGAAGTCCCGGGTGTTCGGATCATCGGGCGCCGAAGGCAAGGAGGAAGCCGTACCGGAAAGGATCGACCCCCGTTCGTCGTATCCACCCCAGTTGGCGGCCCGGCTACCTGGATGGAGGGGATTCCATTGGAGCCCGGCGTGGGCGCCGCCTTCGTGGTTGGTCCTCGACCAGAAGGAGGCCTGGATGGCGAAGAAGGCCAAGCTCGATACCCGTGGCGGAGTCAGGATCTCGAGCACCACCGACACCCTCGCCAGAGGCGCCTCGGGCACCACCCACCACAAATGGAAGGAAGAGGCGCCGTTGGGCGAGGGTGGTCGACCCTCCACCCTTGATAGATATTCAGGCACCATCGGCTCCGGTCTCCCGGCCCGTTTCACGATCCCCGGAAGCCTCATCGGTCGTCGTCAGGCTTCCTTCGAGAACTGCCGGACCCTCCTCGAGCATGCGGAGGAACCCGGTTTCGTCCAGCACCGGCACACCGAGCGACTCGGCCTTGGCCAGCTTGGAGCCCGCCTTGGCCCCGGCCACCAGGGCGGTGGTATTCCTCGATACCGACGACGTGACCTTCCCGCCTCGCTCCTCGATCGCTGCCTTGGCCGCGGGCCTGGTCATGGCTTCGAGGCCGCCGGATAGGACCAGGGTCACTCCCGCCAGCACCTGTGACGGACCTACCTCCGGTTCGGGATCCGCCAGCCGGACCCCGCCGTCGCCGAGCCGGGCCACCAACCGCCGGTTGGCATCGTCGGAGAACCATTCCACCACCGACTCCGCGATGATCGGACCCACCCCTTCGATGGCCGCCAGCGTATCGGGATCGGCGTCCTGAAGCTTCGACATGCTTCCCGTCTCCGCGGCCAGCAGGTGAGCCACCGTTCCCCCCACATGGCGGATACCCAGACCTACGAGCAACCGGGCGATGGGATGATCCCGAGCCGACTCGATACCGTTCATCAGGTTCCGAACCGAAATCTCACCCCACCCCATGTAGTAGGGCGATTTGGCGGCGCGGGGGCTGGGGTCGTCCTCAGGCTGGATGAAGTGTCGGGGTGTGAGGAAGAAGATGTCGGCCGGACCTTCGATCAGACCCTTTTCGAGCAGGAAGTCGATGGTCTTGTAACCCATACCCTCGATGTCCATCCCCCCGCGACCGGCGAAGTGGAATAGCCACTCACGCAATCGGGAGGGACAGGTAAGGCCCCGTGTGCAGCGCGCCACCTTCTCACCTTCGGGCCTCACGATCGGAGCGTCGCAGAACGGGCATCGGGAAGGCATCGACCAGGCCCGTTCCTCCCCGGAGCGTCGCTCTAATACCGGACCGACCACCTCGGGAATCACGTCGCCCGCCCGGCGAACCACCACCTGGTCACCCACCCGGACGTCTTTGCGTCGCACCTCATCCTCGTTGTGCAGAGTGGCCCTCTCCACATTTGCGCCGCCCACGAACACCGTCTCCAGAATGGCGAACGGTGTGGCGGCCCCGGTCCGCCCGACGTTGATCTCGATCCCCTTGAGCCGGGTAATGCGTTCCTCGGCCGGGAACTTGTAGGCGACTGCCCACCTAGGCGCCCGAGCGGTATGACCCAGTTCATCCTGATCGGACAATCCGTTGACCTTGATAACCACCCCGTCGGTCTGGTACGGAAGATGGTCCCGATCCACTTCTACCTGCCGTATGTAGTCTGCTGCGGCTGCGGCATCAGGCACTACCGTGCCGGCGGGATTCACCCGCAGCCCGAGTCCACGGAGCAGGTCGAGGGTCTCCGCATGGGTTTCGAGCGAAGGACCCCCCTCCGTGTAACCCACCTGGTAAACCCATATGGAGAGGTTTCGTCCCGCCGTCACTGCCGGGTCCTTCTGGCGCACCGATCCCGCCGCCGCGTTGCGGGCGTTGGCGAAAAGGCGCTCCCCTTTCTCCTCCTGGCGGGCATTCAGGTCCTCGAAAGCGGGGAGCGGCATGTACACCTCTCCTCGAACCTCCATGAAGGCCGGCGCCTCCCCGATCAGTCGCAGGGGGACCGCCGGGATGGTCCTGATGTTGGCGGTCACATCTTCCCCTATCACGCCGTCCCCCCGGGTGGCGGAGCGGGTCAGCAATCCCTGCTCGTAGGTGAGGGACACGGCCAGTCCGTCGATCTTCAACTCGCAGACCAGGTCTCCGGGCGGGCGTCCGAGTTGGCGTTCCACACGAGCCAACCAGCCCTCCAACTCGGCCGGGGTTTCGGCGTTGTCGAGCGAGAACATCCGCTCCCGATGCCGGACCGGGGAGAACAAGCCGGACGGGGAGATCCCCACTCGCTGCGTTGGTGAATCAGGGGTGACCAGGTGCGGGTGGGCTTCCTCGAGCGACACCAACTCGCGCCGCAGAGCGTCGTAGTCGGCGTCGGGTATCTCCGGGTCTTCGAGCCCGTAGTACCGATGGTCGTGATACCTGACGGCGGTTCTGAGTTCCTCGACCCGGGAGGTGGCATCGGTGTGGTCCATGCCGACCGAGGGTAGTTGCCGGCGACCGCAATCTCCGGGTGCCTGCGGGTTCAGGATGCGGTGTGGATGATCCCCCCGCCGACCACCTCGTCGCCACGGTACAGGGCCATGGTCTGGCCTTGCGCCACCGCCGGCTGGGGCTCGTCGAACCGGACCAGCACCCCCCCCGGCCCCTGCCGCACCTCCGCCTCCACCGCCTTCCCGTGCGCCCGGTACTGGGCGGCCAAAGACCCGGTGGCCGGCCGGTATACCCAACTCATGTCGGTAAGGACGACCTGGCGCACCGCCAGATCTTCCTTCCGTCCGACCGTAATCGTGGAGGTAACCGGATCGATTCCGATTACGTAGCGGGGTTCGCCCACCGCCACCCCCAAACCGCGCCGCTGGCCGACGGTGAAGTTGGTTATCCCGCGGTGAAACCCGAGCATGGCGCCATCCCGGTCAATGATCGGGCCGGGGAGAGGGTTCACCCCCTGCGCGGTCAGGAACTTGCGATAATCACCTTGGCCCACAAAGCAGATGTCCTGGCTGTCGGCCTTGTCCGCCGTCCGGATTCCCAGGTCGGAGGCAATACGCCTGGTCTCGGCCTTGGTGAGTTCCCCAACCGGGAACCAGAGTCTGGCGAGCTGTTCCTGGCCGAGCATCGACACCACGTAGGACTGGTCCTTGGCCGGGTCGACACCGCGCCGTAGCCGATAGCGGTCCCCGTCGGCTTCGATGCGGGCGTAGTGACCGGTGACGACGGTGTCGCAGTCGAGAGCGTCGGCGTGAGCGAGCAGGCGGGAGAACTTGACGGTCCGGTTGCACTCGACACATGGGTTGGGGGTCTTCCCGGAAATGTAATCGTCAATGAAGCCGTCCACCACCCCGGACATGAACTCGGCCGTGTAGTCCCACACGTAGTAGGGGATGTCGAGGTGAGCGGCCACCCGGCGGGCGTCCTCCGCGTCCGACACCGTGCAACACCCGGTGGTAGGAGCTTCCCCGTCGGGCCCCTTCCAGAGCTTCATCGTGACCCCGAGTACATCCCATCCGGCATCCTTGACCAGGGCAGCCGCCACGGATGAGTCCACCCCGCCGGACATGGCTACGAGAGCCCTCATCTGAGCGGCGCCGCTTCTCTAGCCACCACCCGAGCCGCCTCGGAGCCCTCTCCTTCAGCCGTCGACCACCCGAAGGAAAACCTCAGACACTCCCGCGCCTCGGCCGGGGTCATACCCATCGCTTCCAACACATGGGAAACGGTAGCCGCCCCCGACTGGCATGCGGACGCCGCCGAGGCGGCCATACCCGCCATATCCAGCCGGGCCAGGAGTACCTCGTTGCGAATCCCGGGGATGCGAACGTGGCTGGTCTGGACCATCCGTGGTGACCCGGCGGCGGTGATCACCACGTCACCGAGAAGGCGAGCCAGGCCGGCCTCGAATCCATCCCGCTCCGACGCTACCCGCATCCGGAAAGTCTCCCGCTCGGCCTCCAATGCCTGCATCGCCGCGGCCATCCCGACCACCGCCATCACGTTGTGGGTGCCGGAGCGACGGCCCAATTCCTGCCCTCCCCCGTGGATGAGCGGCTCCAGCCGGACCCCCGAACGGACGTACAGCAGTCCTACCCCTTTCGGACCTCCGAACTTGTGGGCGGCTAGGGACAGCAGGTCCACCCTTAACGCCCGGACGTCTATCCGCTCGGACACGTATCCCTGGACCGCGTCGGTATGAAAGGCAACCGAGGGGTGGGTCGCCTTCACGGCCTCGACCATTTCGTGGATCGGCTCCCGTACTCCGGTCTCGTTGTTTCCCATCATGACCGAGACCACCGCGGTGGTAGGGGTCACATGGGAAGCCACCTCGGCAGGATCGACCAAGCCGTCCGGGTCGACCTTCACGATGTTGAGCGGGCATCCCACGGCTTCCGCGAACGAAGCACTGCTGAGCACCGCGTCGTGTTCGATGGGCGTGGTGACGATCCCGCCCCGTCTTCCCCTGCCGAACGCCGATCCTTTGACCGCCAGGTTGTCGGCCTCGGTACCGCCACCCGTGAAGACGACCTCCAGCGGATCGGCGTTCAGGAGTTCGGCAATCAGGTCGCGGGCGTCCTCGAGAGCGTTCTTGGCGCGCCGTGATATGGCATGGCCGCCGGAGGGGTTGCCGTAGTCATCCGATCGGAACGGCGCCATCGCCTCCCAGGCTTCCGGACGCAAGGGCGACGACGCGGCGTGGTCGAGGTAGAGCATGGGTCAGATTGTGGCAGAGTTGGCCAGCGATACTGGATCAGCAGACCAAAGTGGCTCTCACACCGTCTCGAAGTGCAGGGAGGCAAGGTCGAGATCGGATGAACGTTCGGAGAGGTTCAGCATTTCCACCCCGACCACCTCGTTCCGCTTGTTGAAGTCCAGAACCACTCCGGGGGAGACCTCCTCGGATTCGACGATCAACGAGTCGTCAATGCGCAGGTAGAGAGCATCGGATTCTTTATCGACGCTAAGCCTCATGAGGTGCCTCCTCTCATTGTCCGATCGAAGAATGTGGTGATTACTCGCCAGGGTACAGCATGAGTATTCACGACCACCCGGAGGACTTTGTCTCCGCGCTCCGGCACGCGCCGAAAGAAGGGGTTCCAGATCCGGCTCGTTAGGGTCCGGTATACGTAACTCGGGTTCTGTCACTGCCTTTTCAACCCACTCGAGAGCGATCACACGCTCGGTCATTACTTGAGCAGCATGTTTGGTTAACTCCATCCAGCCATCCCGATCGGCTTGAGTATCCAACAATACGACTGTATTCGACACGCCCTTCGGATACCCAGCACTCTGTTAAGCCAGGTCGCCCATCAGCCCCAATCCGCTCGGCTGGCGACCATAATCCGGAGATATGGAGAATCTTGTCTCGATCGACATCAAGGCACCCTTGAAACGGGTGTGGGCGGAGGCGATCGACTATGCCTCCCATGTCGAGTGGATGAAGGATGCCCACTCCATCCGCTTCGAGGGAGAGCAACGCCGAGGGGCCGGTACGGTGCTGCTCATTGAAACCCGGGTAGGACCGCTCCGCACGGTCGACCGATTCGAGATCACCGAAGTTGAGCCGATGCGCCGGGTGGCCGGGCGTCATCTCGGACTGTTCACCGGTGAGGGAACCTTCGAGCTATCGGAACTCGCTCCTGGCCGGACCCGTTTCTCCTGGCGCGAATGCATCCGGTTCCCCTGGTACTTCGGTGGTCAGCTCGGCGCCTGGCTAGGAACAAAGATGCTGGCCAGGGTGTGGCAGTCCAACCTGGCCACACTGAAGAACCGGATCGAGCAGAACCCCGAGCCAGCTAGCTAGCTAGCTCGGTCGGGCCCTAACTCGGATGCCGAGCGCAGTTGATCCAGGTCTTCCACGGCTTGGGTCAAGCCGACCCTTCCTCCTTCATTGGTCTCAACTCTGGCGACAAGATCTACAAGGGTCGTGCGACGAGCTAGCCGGGTCAGTTCGGCAAGGAGATGATTCTGCACCTCTTCCTGTATATCGCGAAGGACTTCGCGAGTATCTGGCCTGGGGTCATCGAGCGGAGTTGCAGCTGGGTCATGGACCCAATCCTATCCCCCAAGCAGCCCCACCCTATGACGCCGAGACCGGGAAGGTGTGTGGGCAACTATCCTGCCGAGAAAGGGAGGATGCCACGAGAGTTGCCATAGGGGCCGATCACGCCGGTTACCCGTTGAAGGAGTACCTGGCCGGGGTTCTCGCGGACGAACGACCTCGTCGACCTGGGAACCGACTCGACGGATACGGTCGACTATCCGGACTATGCCGCGGCGGTGGGCATGGCGGTGCGAAACGGCGAGGCCGAGCGGGGCATCATCGTGTGCGGATCAGGAGCCGGCGCCGCGATCGCCGCCAACAAGCTGACCGGGATACGCGCCGCTATGGCCCACGACCATTACACGGCCCACCAGTCGGTGGAGCACGACGACGCCAACGTCCTCTGCCTGGGCGGCCGGGTCGTCGGGCAGGACGTAGCCACCGAACTGGTACGAGCCTTCCTGCAGGCCAGTTTCTCCGGGGACGCCCGCCATGTCCGGCGTCTCTCCAAGATCGACCGCTTGGAGGAGACCCGCTAGGACAGCCCTCCGCTTAGCTCCGATATGTGAGTTACTACTGCCACATTTCGGCAGTGATCGTCTGTGGCAGAGTGGGCAGTACCCGGAGCCCAGATGACGGTCCACGATCTGCGCTGGGCAGGTCATGAAGCGACCGCAAGCCTGTGCTGGCTCACTAACCGCGGAGGGTTGCCCAAGGAATTCGGGACTCTACGGTGAGGCGGTCGAGACTCGGACCTGAGTCCTGATTACGTTACACCAATACTGTGTGCGATGGCTAACGTCTGCTTCGGCACCTACGTCGACGTCGCCGCGCGTAGCGGCGCCTTCCCCGTCCTTGGTACCTGCGCCGTGACTCTGTGGTCGTATTGTCCGAGTCGTCCTCGTCCGCAGCGACCAAGACAGCAGCCACGACCAAGACGATAAGGCCGACAACGGAGACTACTAACCCTGCAAGGGACACAACGTAGTCTGCGACGCTCACCGCGCGTCGGTATCCGATCCAGCAGAGCACTGAACCCAGGGCGAGTAACCCGAAGGCTGCCCAGAACCAGGCCCAGTTGCGATCACCCCACCAGACCATTCCAGTCCCGATACCCAGAAGTGCTGACACACATCCGACGGCGCCCTCTACTCGCAACGGGGTCGCGTGCACCATTCCTGCGTTGTTCATTTCGGAGACCTCCTGTGGTCGTGACTACCTTGCGTGTCTCAGCCCGGGCTCAGGTCTTACATGTGTATAGCCCGGGTTTGGCGGTGGGTCGCTGCCGAGCGCCGGGGCGGCCGTGATGTCGGATGGGCTACGAAGATCAACCCCGATAACCGCGTATCGCCGACCTCCATGGAGACTGCGCAGGTGGTCGGCCACGCTGAGCGCCCCGGCAGTAGCGCCCACAAACGCCGCGGCGGCAGTCGCTCCGACCACGTCGATGATCCCGCAACGGGCAGTTCCTGGATCGATCCCTTCGCTGACCATGCGCTCGATCTCGGTCTCATAAGGCGTGGGTAGGGACGACTCTCTACGCGTAGTTAGTGGGAACGCAGTCCCGGGTGTGAGTTGAGATGGGAAGGTGTGGATGAGTATGTCTAGATAGTCGGTCGGTCCTGCACCGAGCCCCGCGTCGACAACTTGGCCGAACTTGTCGCCTAGAACGCGGCGAGGTTCAGGCTTGTCGAAACCGGACACCGCGAGGGTCGGTTCCCGCGGTTCGGGAGTCAGGTGGTCGTTGAATGCGCGCTCGATGAGCCGAGTCCGACAGCCGAGGTTCTGGAGTTGGTCGGCCACCACCCGTGTCTTGTAACGACCGATGTCTCCTCCTTCAGTCAGGACCCCCGTAGAGCGATTGGCGTCGACAACCTTGTCGAAATCGACAAGGAACACTTCGAGATGGTCCGGGTGGTCATAGGGCAGACATCCCAAGCTCCAGGCGTTCGCTTGACCGATATGGCCGAGACCGAGCAGCCAGAGGCCGGTGGGGAGATACTGAAGGGCTGGTCCGATCGCTTCGGGGACTCGCCAGTCGAGGTCGGGACGCCACAGGGACAGACCGACATCGCGGCGGGCGGCGGTAGGCGACCCGAGGAAGTGTTGAAATAGCTCGGACACTCCCAACGCACCGGCTACCACACCGGCGAGCGGCATCGCCGGGCCGGTCCAATCCCTGTTGGGAGCTACTGCCACCCCACCGCTCCACCCGCACCAGCATGCGTCAAGTTGTACTTGGCGGCTGACCGGCAGGGTGGTCGAAGGTCTCCCGACCCTGAGGACCGGCAGGTCGGGGTCGGTCTCGTCGGCGACGACACCTCCGTACCTCGTAATCGCTTCGGTGAGCTTCTGTCGCTTCGCCCAGGGCAGTGAGAGCCTCGGGTTGTCCTCGACAATCACACGCACCCCTCCCAGCATGGAGCGTTTGCCCGTGCTAATCGCAGTTAGCAGACCAGCTTGGGCGGCGAGATCGTGATCGATTCGGGCCCCCACTTGTATCTGCAAAGCGAGTCCTTCGAGGAAGCGGTAGCCGCCCCGGACATCGGTCGCCTGTTCCTGATCGAGAAGGACCTTGACCGTACGGTGAAGGGTGTCCCGGGTTAGCGGGTTCATAGCCATCTCCTGACCGACAGGCGGGAGGCGGCATCCCGGCCGTACCAGGATCTCCATCCGGTGTCGCCCCTGTATTCATGGACCCCGACATCTCTTGGCCGAACTCGCGATACGGCCAGATGAGGAACGATCAAGGCGACATGACCGACACTCGCAACCATCGGGTTGTCCTGGTCAGTGGGACTCTGCCGTACATTTCCGTCAGGATGTGTGTGCACGTCGGCAACAACCCGCAGGCCTCTCTCCGCGCAAGTGTCCCACACCCTGCTGAGCGCTCGACCGTCGAGATGGATGTGCCCACCCTGGCAATTCGCACCCAGGTCATCGAAGTACTCAACGTGGGAAACGCTACGGCTGCCGCCAATGGGCGCTAACAGAAAGGCGCCGGATTCGCGTCGGCCTTCGCTTCTCACGCCAAGCTGAGCGATCAGTACACGCCACTGTCGACGCCTCAGTCTGACCAGGGGGCGGCGGCGCCGTCTAGATGCCCAGATAGTCATCATCGTTGAGCAGGTCATGGACACAGGTCAGGAAGAAGGCCAGATCCCGACCGGGATGCCATGCGTAGGTGCTGTACGTCGATGCCCAGTCCGGATGTGCTATCAGTCCGGCTCGGTCCCATGGGGCATAGAGGGCCTCTCCGTCGTTCCAGTTACACCGGAACACATGACCGACTCTCTCTCCTTTCGGCCGGTCCTCCGCGTTGAGCGGAGCGCAGCGATCGAGATCCCATGGCGTCGCTGTAGGAGCCTGCTGCGGATAACCGCTGAGATCTATGCGGAGGGTATACTTCGCCGGTGCTGTGTCCCGCTCAGCTGCGGTTACGGTGAAGACGCCGGCCGGCCACTCCAGCCAGATCAGCCGCCACATGCGGGCGTCCAAGCCGGCCTGGAACCGTACAGAACCCAGAGCGGCGCGCACAGCGCGCTCGTCGGGTGGGACTGCCTCTGCAGGTGTCATCCCGCGAATCGCTCCTTCGGCAGGAGGTCGAGGGTCACGACACCACGGTCACCGTCAACGAGCGACCCAATATGCACCGCTGGCCCAAGGAAGTGATCTGAACCCGGAACGAGTAGCGCATGCTTGGGGATCTGCTCGACAGGAAGCTTGAAGCCGCTAGGCCCTGTCGCCCAGTCCAGTACTCGACGGACACGAGATGCAGGACCGAAGAGACGTTCTAGTAGTTCCCCGTTGTAGCGAACCAGGACCTTGACCTCTGAACAACGACCCCGGTAGACATCGGACCGGTCGGTGACCCCGACTTCGGACAGCACACTGTCCCGGTTGAGCGGACCGTCGTGACTATCCACCCAGATAGCCTCCTCGACTCCGGTCGAATCACCTGCCCCGAGCAGGTCACCGATCCGGCCATGGGCGTCAACACTCAAGAGGTGAGGGTCCTCTGCGCCCTCGATGTGAACGTATACGTCGATCACCAGCCCGGTCTCGGACGTAGGATTGTTAGTCATTTTCTCTCCTTTGTTTCGGAATATCCGGTAACGTAGTGGACAGTGTAACACACCTGTTGCGATCTGCGTCGCGATACCACTAGATTCGTAACAGGCGAGCTGGGGAGAAGGATCGGGATGAGCAACCTCCACGAGGTGCTCGGCCACGCGCGAGAGCGGGCCGGCTATTCACAGGACGACGTAGGTGCAGCGTTGGGGGTGAGCCGGGTGATGATCTCCTACTGGGAGGTGGGCTCGCGGGCACCCAACGATCGGCAGCTGTCCGCCATGGCCCGGCTGTACGGGGTCCAACTGTCAGATCTCGTCGCTGGACGCAAGCTTGAGCCCGCAGGTGTTGACCTGGCCGGGATGCTGCTGCGAGCGGATGGTGGAATCAACCCGGGTACGGCGCCCGGCATACGGGAGTTCGTTCAGTTCCTCGACCGCTATGCCGAGCTTGCTCGACTTCTCCACGTGCCGATCCGGGGTCTCAACCAGAGCCCGTTCCTGTACCGGTCGAAGTTCACTCAGAAGGACGACATACGCCGCAAGGCTGAAGAAGTCCGCGCCTACCTGGGTATAGGAACGGGACCCATATCAGATCTTGACCCCGTGTGTGAGATGCTCGGAATCACCGTCTACCGGGCGCCCCTGGGGTCGGATCTCAGCAAGGCACCTTCTGGAGCGTTCGTCAAGCACCCCGACGTGGGCTTCTCGATCTTGGTCAATCTAGACATGACGCTGGGCCGGCGACGGTTCACCGTTGCACATGAACTGGCCCATGCTCTGTTCCATAGCAACGACACGAGTCACACGCTATCCCTAGGCACTAGCCCACGCGAGAGCTTCGCTGACGCGTTCGCCGGCGAGTTCCTGATACCGAGCGAAGGCGTAAGGAGGTTCATGGAGGAGTTGGGGATGCGTCCACGCATCGTGGACGCGGTAGACGTTATCCACATCCAGCGATACTTTCGGGTCTCGTGGCCTACAGCGCTCATCCGCCTACGGCAGATGAACGCCATGAACGTCGACACGTACCAGAATCTCAGGCACTCCGTCAGGCCGGTATCCCTCGCTCGATGCCTCGGTTACGTAGTCGACCCCGAGGAGTACAACCCGGATGCAGGACGGTGGCGAATCCATCGCTTCCCGCGGCCGTTCTTGAGGCTGCTTCGCCATGCTGTCAACACAGAGGCGATGTCACCGCCTACAGCAGCCTCGTTCGCCGGGATCGGGATCCCCGACATCGTAAACGTCCTAGGCCAACCCACCGGGAGCGGAACGGACGAACCGCCGCACCTGCAAACGGAATTCAACGAGTTCGAGGAAACAGGTGTCATCTAGCAGCAACTACATCATCGACACCGTCGTCCTGCTCTACTTCCTCCTCGTTAAGGAAACAGACCTCCTATGCACACTCCTCGGGAGGCCCCTCAAAGTTCCCCTCGCCGTGTACGACCCGGAAGACCGAACACTCCCGTCCTCCGCCCTCCGCAGATCCGATCTCCTCTCCGAGATGCGCCAATCGATCAGGCACTACGAAAACGCCGCAACCTCGGACGGCCCTCCCAATCCGCTGGCCGTAAGAGTCGGATACGTCGACACGCTCTACGACCATGGCGCCCTCGTTCCTGTACCGATGACACCGGACGAGCGACTCCTCGCGGCCAGGCTCCAGAGCTCCGAGGTCGCTGACTATGGTCTCAGCGTCCCGTTAGGCGCCGGCGAGGCTGCCTGTATTGCGATCTCCTACCACCGAGGATGGACCATCGCCACCGACGATAACGACGCCCTCAAAGCACTCAGAAGACTGCACCACAATCAGGGCTTCAGCTACAAACGCATACGCAAGCTGCTAATCCGAGCAGTTCACGAAGGTCACATCACGCCTCGGGAAGCGAACCGCATACACGCCGACATGCACAATCACGGCTTCTGGGACACCGGATGGCCGTTCCCGTAGACGTGACAGTTCTCGGTGTCCGAGGTGTGCAGCCGTCGGTGGCTTCGCGCGATCGAGCGGTCTGGGTCGTCGTAACTTGTAGACTTGCTTTGGTGTGTCGCCCCATTCTGCAGCCGCGTAGTTGATGCTGGGCCCTTTCGAGATCGCTCCTGAGGATGTCGCCCTATTGGGCACCGGGTTCACTGATGCTGTCAATCGGCTCCTGCAAGCCGAGGCACATGCCACCGAGATGGCTGGCAGTTCATTGCTGCTGAACCGGGTGGAAACGATTCCCGATGGAGGGGTAGATGCGGAAATCACGGATGCCCCGGCCGGTGGTGAGTGGATTCCCGAGGGTCATTCTGTCTGGCAGTTCAAACGTTCGAACCTGTACCCGAAAGAATGCGCGGAGGAGTTCGGTAGGGCAGGTTGGGCGCAGCAGAAGGTACGGGCAGGTAGCTCCTACGTGATGGCGCTCGGCGTTTCGCTTTCGCCCAAGTTACTGGCGAAGCGGCGAGTTGCCATCCTCCAAAAGGCCGAGGACCTCGGCCTCAACATTGGCGGAGACTGGCTGCGCGTATACGACGCCAACGCTCTGGCCCGCTGGATATCCTTGTACCCGTCGCTGGCGGTCTCAAGAGTCATGGGCGGCCCGGGCTCATCTGCGATTGACTTCGCGGCGTGGGCAGAGTCACGCGTTGGCCAGATGGAGTGGGTACCGGACGAAGCACGGCTGGACACTATTGAGGCCATCCGGTCAGCACTGTCCCGACCAGCAAGTGTCGATCTCCGCGTCGAAGGTACCTCCGGAGTGGGCAAGTCGCGCCTAGTCCTGGAGGCGCTGCGGCATGAACAGTTGGCACCCCTTGTCGCGTGCATAGCTGACGAGGCCGAGATGACCGGCGAGATGTTCCACCATCTTGTCAGCAGCAGGCGCTGCGTTGTGCTGGTCGTCGACCGCTGCCCTGCGGATCGGCATGGGAGCTTTGCTGAGCGGCTCACTAACAATCCGGGAGTCAAGCTCGTCACGATCGGACCCCGTGGTTATGCGGTCACTCGAAGCCCCGTAGTAGTCGTGGAGCCGTTGTCGAGCGAAGCCATAGACGATATTCTCTGTCGTAACTTCTCCGAGCTTTCAAACGAGTCCCGCCGTTTTGTTGTGGACAACTCGGATGGTTGTCCACAATTGGCGGAGGTGTTCGCACGGCGGATTCTGGACTCGGAGAGCCAGTTGCAGGCTGCAGATCTGGTCACCGAGGCGGAGGTTCGCCAGTTCATTGTGGACCAACCACCAGGCGGTAGTGCCTTGCGTGTAGCGGAAGCGATCTCCTTGTTCGAGAAGCTGGGTTGGGAAGGCGACGTTATCGGCCAGCGCGACAAGTTGGCGCGGTTCCTCAAGATACCGATGTCCGAGATACAGACAGCAGGTTGGAAACTCGAGCAGGCTGGTTGGTTAGCTGTTCGGGGTCGCTACCGGGCGATAGCTGCGCAGCGACTCGCGGTCTACCTCGCTTCTCGCATGTGGGAACAGGATGGCGACCGGATCGTCGGCGAGCTGCTGGATAAGCTGGAGGAGCCGACGGCGTATGCACTCTTCCGACGTTTGGCGGACCTCGGCAGGTACGAGCCGGCAAGAGGGGCTATGGCACCTCTCCTGGCCCCCCACGGGCCGTTCGGTTCCCTTGAACAGTTGCAGGCATCGGGAAGGGCTGCGCGGATTACTCAACTCGCGATCGTCCTTCCCAAGGAGGTCGCTCTGCACGTTCACGAACTCCTAGAAAACGAGTCCGAAGAGGAACTACGGAACCAGCCAGCGGTATGTCGCGAACTGGCCTGGGCTCTCCAGAAGCTCGCCTGGCACACCGATACCTTCTGCCTGGCCGCAGCGTCACTTCTCCGGTTAGCGCTGGCCGAACCCACGATCGGGAACGATCCCAGAGCTAATTACATATCGTCTCAGTTGAAAACGGGGGCAACCGAGAAGTGGATCAGTCTGTTCGGGACGATGCTTCCTGCAACCGCGGCGGGCCCGAACACTCGCATGGCGTACTTGATCAACGTCGCACGGTCGGATGATGCACGGGAGCGGGCCCTTGCGGTCGTGGCGTTCCAAGACGCCATCGCTGTTTGGGAATCAGTCATGGTGTCCGGAGAGTTACAGGGCGGTGCGTCGGTCGAGGCTCGGGGAACCCCACAAACTTGGGGAGAAGCATGGGAGTATCAGATCGCGGCGATCAACGAACTCGAGCGTCTGGTCGCCGACCCGCACCCGCAGGTTCGATCCGCCGCCGAGGATTGCTTGATCGAAGCTATCAATCCTCTGGCCGGATCCGGCAGGCCTTGGGAGGCCCTCGAGGATGTGTTGACTCGGACCCCGAACTTGCACGGCAGGGTCCGACACAAGCTGCAGAGTTATGAGTCTCTTTACAATAGAGCCGACGTTGTCGATGACTCCGATGAGAGGGAACAGAGACATCGGCTAAGCATGGAGGCCCTCGCTTCGCTCAAGAGGCGGCTCCCAGACCAAGACAGCCGCGATACCCTTCAGTTAGCACTGAGCCTGCCCCGATGGGATCATCCAGATCGGATAGAGAGTGTGGTTGTCGACGCGATGGCTGGCTTCCTCAGTGACCACAACAACGTAGAACTGTTCGAGTTCCTTGCGACAAAGCAGCCAAATGCAGTAGAGTTCGGTGTCGGTCTCGTATCACTCCCGGTCCGGCAAGACGCCGCCCTCGCAAGACTTGTGAATGTGTACGAGGTGAACCCCGAAGCCCTGATCGGCTACTTCCACCGCAAAACAGAGACCGATCCACAGGCTGTCGAGACCTTTCTGGACAGCGACCTCGGCAGAAGCATGGCTGAAGTTGCACGACTCGAGATCGCAAGGGTCGGCCAGCCGACGGAACGGATTCGCGAAATCATCGATGAACTCGTCAACCGACTACCCGTGGCCGACAGTGCGGTGCGTATTCGAGTCACCATTGAGGACCTCCCGGAGATGCTTGATCGTTGGATGGCACGATTGGAGACACAGCAGGACTACAACATGGCTGTCAACCGCGTTAGTCACGAGTTGAGGTCTAATGACTCTGTTCTCGGGGAGTTCGGTGATCGTATCTTGGAACTTGTGCTCCGTCGTCGGGAGTTTCCGAGAATAGGAAACGAGTCGTCATGGAAGTGGCGTCACCTTGCCAAGGCTGTGCTTCCAGGGAATGAGGAAGCCATAGCCGAACTGGTCCTAGACATGATCGAGAACCCCGACCGTGTCGTCACTCTCGGCAGCACCGAAGTATCCGAACTGCTCGTATTGGCGCTGGAGCAGAGACTAGAGGCGGTCTGGCAACTATTCGGGGAGCGTATGGAAAAGGGGTCATCGCGCCTCGTCAACTATGCAGAGCATTGGCGTCTGCTAGCAGGAATCAAGCCCAATCTGGTCCAGACGTGGGTTGGGAACGATAGATACCGAGCCAGAATCGTAGCCGACATCACACCAACAGGGGAAGATAGTCCGACAGACATCGTCCGTTACCTTCTCACCAACTTCGGTCAGGATGAAGAGGTCTCACAGATGCTGTTCTACAAACTACAGAGTGGCCTACGGGTAGGAAACGAGTCAGACCATATCAAGCGACAGATTGATCGGCTCGAGTCATGGAGACAAGATCTGGAAGAACCGCTCGAAATCCGACATTGGGCCAGTAATGCGATCGCCAGACTCAATGTGTCCAAGAGCAGAGCCCTCCGAGAAGAAGCCGAAAGAGGATCATAGACCTGGGCCCAGGCGGGACGTACAACCAGTTAGGGTTGCCGGTCACTGCACCCGCTCATGGCGGTGCACCGAGCCGGGATCAAGGATCAGGGAATTTGGCCCTTCGGACTCGCTCGTCCTTGCCGATGAACACGGGTGACAGATATCATGTCCGAACGCCGCTGAGCGTCAGGACGTCGGGAGATGTCGCAGGTGTCTGTTGTCGATGAGGGCTTGGGATTGGTTGGCAACGCCAGAGGCCAGGATCCGGTGGCGGATCAGGACACCTAATAACCGAGATCAAGAACATCAAGGTTTCCTAGAAAAGCGTAAGTCCGACCGCTCTCCGTCCGGAGAGGAGTCGGACCTACTTCCTTGGTCTACTGCCCTCGGCAATTGCATTATCACTTGACAGAGTGTAATTTCAATCGGAATCACAGACGAATATCCTCAGGGTACTTTCACGACGGGGAGTGACCGCGGGGAGTAGGTCCCAGTTGGGTTTCCCCGCATACAGGGGTGCCCGTATTCGGTAGTTCGCGAAGTTCCGGAACCCGAACGCAAACGTCGAAAAGAAAGGTCACACCCCCAATCAGGCCAAACGGGAACCCGACAAGCCAATCGGCCGATTCAGGTTTAGGGTAACTGGCCTGGCTGGGGCCACGCTCATGGAGTTGGCTCGAATCCCGCGCATCCCTCCGCCTCGATCACCTCGAAAGTCTCGGTAGGAAGCTCGATAACCTGCATGACGGCAACTTCGGAACCGTCTATTACCACCGTCCCGGTCCGGGCGCTGTCCACATGAACGGAGGGCTGGTGGGAGTCGTAGGTGGTCGACCAATCCACCATCGCGTCAAACGGGGTCATCTCACCTTCATGGTCCCATAGGTACGGGATCGTCACCGACCAAGCCGCCTCGGAGCAGTCGATAGCTCCGTCGAACCCCTCCGGACTCTCGGAAGAACCACACGCCACAACCAAGAGCAGCACGATCGCCGCCGGCGGCGCGAGGTTGAGCAGTCTCATGTCCCGGTGAAACTCGCCTTGCGTTTCTCTAGAAAGGCGGAAACGCCTTCTTTGGCGTCGTCGCTAGCGAACGTCTCGTCGAAAACGTCGGCTTCGACCGCCAGCGCCTCGTCGATCGGCCGCCCCCATCCTTCATTAAGCGCCCGCTTAGCCATGGAGAGAGCTACGGACGGGCCGGTCGCGTAGCGGGTGGCGTCGGCCATCGCCGCAGCGAGCAACTCGTCGGCGGGAAACACCTTGTCGGCCAGACCGATAGCCAGGGCCTCTTCCGCCCCGATGTGGCGACCGGAGTAGACCAGTTCGCGAGCCCGGTTGAGACCGACCAACCGGGGAAGCCGTTGGGTTCCTCCGGCGCCGGGGATGATCCCCAGCCGGATCTCCGGCTGGCCGACCTGGGCATCTTCGGCCAGGTAGCGAAAGTCGGCGCCTAGCGCCAGCTCGCATCCGCCCCCGAGGGCATACCCGAACACCGCCGCGATCACCGGTTTCGGTAGCTGCTCCAACCTTCTGATGACCGTACCGATCCGAAGTTCATCCAGACCCTTCGCACCCCCTTCGTGGGCATCTTTGAAAAGGTTGATGTCGGCCCCGGCCGCGAAGTGCGGACGCCCGGTAATAACGACCGCCCGGATGTTGGAATCCGATGCATGTCCGACAGCTTCGTCGATGTCCTCGACCAACTGCGTTGAAAGGGCATTGAACGGCGGGCGGTTCAACTCGATGACACCGACCGCGCCCTCGATTGTGTAGGACACCAGTTCCACGTTTTCTCTCCTCCTGAGCGCGACCAAAGGTTAGATGGATGAGCCGGTTTCGGACAGATGGGCGGCATGGGATTCGAGAGCCCTCCACAACTCCTCAATCCCTTTCCCTTTGGTGGCTACCGTCTCGACCACCGGTGGTAACCAGGACTGTCGAGGGCCCATGGTAAGCATCGCTTCCAGATCTCTCCTGGCCCGAGCGGCCCCCGGACGGTCCGCTTTGTTAACCACGAACACATCCCCGATCTCCATCAATCCGGCCTTACCCGCTTGCACGCTGTCACCCCAACCCGGTGTTACCACTACCAAGGTGGTGTCCACATGGTGCATGACCTCAACTTCGGACTGGCCGACCCCTACCGTTTCGATAAGGATGAACTCGAAACCGGCCCCGTCGAGCAGACGAGCTACGTCCGGCACGGCCGCCGCAAGCCCACCGAGGTGACCCCGTCCGGCCATCGACCGAAGGTACACCCCCGGATCGACGATGTGGTCCTGCATCCGGATGCGATCGCCCAGAATGGCTCCTCCACTGAACGGACTGGAAGGATCGACCGCGATCACCGCCACCGTGTGACCAATCTCCCGGATATGGGAGATCAGTAGGGACAAGAGGGTACTCTTCCCCACCCCGGGCGCACCGGTAACACCGATTCTGGGTACGTTCCGGGAACAGGACGAGAATCCTTCCACGAGAGCTGGGCCATCCGGCGATCCATCCTCGACCGCGGTGATCGCCTTGGCCAGAGCGCGGCGGTCGCCCGATCTCGCTCTCTGGACCAATCCAGTCAGGTCATGCGAGCGGACCGAAGGCCGATCCATCCCGCTCAGCCGGCTAGCGGTTGGCAGTGCAACGAACGTGGTCCGGGCTCAAGTGGCATTTACGGCGGTGACTCCCGGAACCCGATCCGTGAGTATGCGCTCGATTCCGGCGGTGAGGGTCATCATCGACATGGGGCACCCACTGCACGCTCCGACCAGGTCGAGGTTCACAGTCCCGTCATCATCCACCCCGATCAGGACCAGATCGCCACCGTCATGCTGGAGGGCCGGTCGAATGTATTCGAGCGTGGAATCGAGCAGGTCACGATCGACCTCGCCAGACTCCCCGGCAGGCCGCGGCCGCTTGATGGTTACAACAGTCTCCGATACGGCCATGGCCGGTTGACTCCCGTCGGTAGGCAGTTGATAATGATTTTAGGGGGTTCGAAGAATTATAGGTTAAGCATGCAACTTGGCACGTCTGTCACTTCAGATCTCGAGCGGCCTGCCGCAGTCAGCGAGTTCGATCAGTATCTGGCGTCCCGAAATGGACAACCGGCCCTCCGGACTGCGAGCGATCCTCATCAACCTTGGGCTCATAACACCCACCACCAAGATAGCCCTTAATGTTGGTCGCAGAGGTCCATCGACTAGATAGTCCACGATAGCGCGGAGTCCCTCTCTAAGTTGCTCCGCTGCATCAAGCAGATACGGCTCCCTCGACTTCAACTCGATAGCGCAATATCGCGCTACTCCTTCGATAGCCAGAACCACGGCGAAATCGCACATTCTCGTCATCGTTCTTGACCCCAGCCTCTCACGATATCGCGCATCATCTATATCCATCTTAAGCTTGGTCACACACAAAGCACCGGAAGGCACACTAACCGTAACCTTGCATTCATTCTCGATCAGATGATCTGTCTCGTGGTATTGTGCACCCAGACCAACCAAGACTTGGTGGAACTGGCAGACTTGACAACCTCGATCACAGTATCTTGACGTGCTCATAGTAACGATTACTCAGCCAGTTCGCGTGCGGTTCTTGAACGCTCAAGGAGTCGCTTTATGAGCGGAACGGATTCGTCGTATTGGCGCCGACTCACGGTAGTGAATGTGTCTTCCTGTATTGGATCAATCCTATCACCCATAGCGTCATCCGCAAGACATCCATCGTCGCTACGAACAAACAACAACGCTCTAACATCATCATAGCTAATTTGTGAACTAAGTGATAAAACACTTTCACTATTATCAGTCATCAGTTCACTACTGCGAATCGCATTGTTGATCTGCTCCACAAAGTAATCGGAGTGTGTTGTGAGACATATACTTAGGTCTGCTGAAGCTAGACTAACCAATAACTTAGCTATCTCGATTTGCATTTCCGGATGTAGATGTGCCTCCGGTTCATCAATTGTAAGCAGATCTTCGGCACGTACACGGTGTTTTAATGCCAGTACCAATGCTGAGATCTCTGAGACCATCGATGATGACTGATTGAGTTGAAATTGACCTTCGGGCGTGGTCACGACGACTCGATCAATCCCAGTCGGACTCCTAATAATACTGATCTCTGCTCGTAACTTGTCTTCGATTTCTGATGCCAGACCGACAAACACTTCGGCAGCCGTCCGGCTGAACCTTCTTTCACTCTCAGGTGAGATCACGAAGGATAAGAAATCCCTAGCTGTGCCATCAAGAGGGTCTATGTCGATCGGTTCAATTCCGGCCACGGTTATCTTACGCAATGCTGCACTTGTGATGGCACGGTAACTCTGCATAATGCCACCTCGTTCGGAAGGTAGATGTAGGCATTCACCGGGCCAACCACCAAATAGCGTTGTATCTCCTAAGAAGTAGAGTATTTGCCCACACAGCTCTCTTACTCGTTGTCTGGGAGTAATGTCACCATCCCTGTCGATCAATCGTGGGTCGGAGTATGATGGGTATGAAGAAAACTGCTGAACATTCTTGGGACTGAAGACGGAACGAATCCAATCGTCGGGGTCTGGGCAGGTTAAGATACAATCAATATCTACATCCATTGGGATTGTGACGCTCCATCGGGGATACAGATTCTCGACGGATACATAGGATTCGTGTTTCGAATATGAGACTGGCTGTCGGCGGAGCCTCTCGATAGGTAGTCCGTACGCGTAGGCTATCCCGCGGCGAGATGCCTGGCCGTAGCGCTGGAGTGTCGTCTTGTTTATATCATTAGCCCATGCTCTTAGGTTATCGTCAATACGCAAATCCACGTCTGTAGGTTGGCCTTCATATCTGCCTAAGGAGGTTAGAATTGTCTCGACAGACTCGACTATGTTATCCGGGATCATGTCTGCGGGATCTCTGTTTGGAAAGTAGGCTTCAGAGCGCGAAGCAAGTAGGCGATGTACGACGGTCGTAAAGAAGGTCTTGCCGGTATCATTCGTACCGATTAGTACATTCAATTTGCCGAGCGACAATCGAGCGTGGCGAATGGGACCGACATTGGCGACATCTATGTTAAGGGACATATCGCCAACGTACTACTTGATACGCCCAAGATCAACACAAACATCTAGGCTTGTGCGACTGCTCGTCGCTGAAGGAGAATGGGTACAGAGATACCCTGTGCTTCTCCGATAGAGTTTCAGGTTTGCCCCCCAGACGCAGGTGCGGCCGGTTCCAGCGTTGCCAACGTCGTGACGGCTAGGGTTGCATGAGGCTAGATATACACACATTGCGAGTTCCGGCCTGACCAGCCCTCCGGTCCCGTGATTGTGGCTATCCTGCTCGCCGAGGGCCAAGCGCTCTGTCACCGTAGCGATTATGTGGGCTAAGGGTCGAACGCGGTAGCCGAAAGTTGGAGGGATAGATAACCCGTATCAAGATCTTCCTTGCGTACCCGAAGGTCCAAGTACGTGACCGCTAAAACTACCCCGATGAAAGGCTGAGCTACCAGCCACGCGATCTCGGACGCCACCCAAAACCCGAAATCACCGAGTAGAGGTACCGTGACCATTCCAAGGAGCAATCCCCCGGCAATCTCCACAAACAACACGAGCGCTGTGGAGATCAGGAGAACACCGAATACACCCCAACGCCTACCCGAGGTCAGCCTCCAGGAACGGGACATAGCGGGGAGAGGACCGCCGCCCTCGACCATCAGCACCGGTAGGCAGGCGCACAAGGCCACCAGCATATAGAGACCAGGCACAACGAACAGGGCGGATCCCGCTGTCACCGCCGCCCAGAACAAGATCGATACCACGGCGATGGCGACCATCCTGCTTATCGCCGCGGCCGCGTGCTGACGCCAGGGCGACTCCACCCCCACGTAGGCCTCCACCACCGTTCTGGATATCGCCGACAGAATGATGGCAATGATCAACAAGCGGATGATCAGCCAGGGCGCCATCGCCGACAGCACCTGCTGGAGTTCTTCAACGGTGGCGGCAGCAGTTAGAGAGGGTGGTGATTCCATCAGGATGGGGTAGAGAACCGCGTACGGGAGGATGAGAACCCCGGCGACGGCAATCAAGGTCCCCCACCTCTTGCGGTAGACCTTGAACGAGGTTCCGAGAATCTCCCCGATGGTCATCGGACGGAGTTGCAGCATGTCCACGAACCCATCCTATCGGTAATACGGCGTCACACCCACCGGGCATCCGGTCCGGCACGGATTCGTGAAGGCTATTCTCTCAGGGAAGGAGGACGTTACGAGAGTTGCCATCGGTTCGGACCATGCGGGTTACCCGTTGAAGGACTACCTCACCCGGGTCATGGCGGGCGAGCACCATTTCGTCGACCTCGGGACCCATTCGACCGACTCGGTGGATTATCCGGACTTCGCCGCTGCCGTGGGGGAGGCTGTGAGAACCGGGGAGGTCAAACGAGGCATCATCGTGTGCGGATCGGGCGCCGGAGCGGCGATCGCCGCCAACAAACTGACCGGGATACGGGCCGTGCTGGCTCACGACCACTACACCGCTCACCAGGCTGTGGAGCACGACAACGCCAACATCCTGTGCCTAGGCGGCCGGGTCATCGGCCAAGACACCGCCACCGAACTGGTGCGAGCCTTCCTGAAGGCCGGTTTCTCCGGGGACGCTCGCCATGTTCGGCGCCTATCGAAGATAGAGGAGATGGAAGCAACCCGCTGAGCCGGTTTCCAGTTACCAGTTACTACTTGCGTGGTATATCGTTGTGTACCGATCAACCCACGCGCTGCGGAAGGCCCGAAATCCACTCCGAAGTGCGATCCACCATCCAAGCCATCAACTCCTCCTGGGTCCGGCCGCTTCGCTTGAGAACCCGAAACCCGTGGTCGGCGTGAGGAATGATCTCGATAGTGGCCCCTTCCAACGGAACCAGCCATCGATCCACCTGTTCAGGAAGAGCCAGCGCATCCCGGCTACCGGTGAGAAACAGCATCCGGACCGGAACCTGCGGAAGGTGGTCGGCCCTGATACGGTCCGGTCGCCCGGCGGGATGCAGCGGGTAGCCGTAGAACACCAGCCCTTCACATGGCTCCCTGTCCGCGGCCAGGTAGGAAGCCATCCTTCCTCCCATCGATCGGCCCGCCATCACCAGATGGGGGAACCGCTCCCGCAGCCAAGCGGCCGCCGCCCGATGGCAGGCAAGCAGCAGGGGATGGCGGTCGGGAAACCTGCGGCCCGCTTCCATGTAGGGGTAGTTGAAGGTAAGCACCGGATGACCTCTCTCGGCTAGGCCGTCCCGGATAGCGATGACACCGGGGTGGTCTTGGCCTGCTCCGGCGCCGTGAGCGAGAAGCACGGCGGTTCCCGTTGTATCGTCCGGACAGACCCAACGACCCGACACGGACCGGTCTTCCCATCCGATCGTTACCCGTTCCGGCTCGTTTCTCACACCGGAGCCTGTAAGGTATTCGCCGATGGCGCCATCCTCATATCCATACCCACCCCCCGACATATCGGTGTTTGCCGACCCTACCGCTTTGGCCTCCGGCGCGGCCGGACTCATCGCCGGATTCATCAAGGAGCACGCTAGCAACCGTCCGGTCACCGTCGCCATGGCCGGAGGATCCACCCCTATTGCCACCTATCGGCATCTAGCGGGTATGGATGTCCCGTGGGATCGGGTGTGTGCCTGGGTGGGAGACGAGCGCTACCTCCCCCCCGACCATCCGGATAGCAATGGCGGCATGATCTCCCGGCTTCTGCTGGACGGAACCGACGCTCGATTCCTGAAGATCCCTTGGGAGGAAGGACGTTCGGCCCACCAGGCAGCCGCCATCTACGAGAAGGATCTGCTCTCGGTCATGGCCGCCGGAGCGGATGGACCTCACCCCGACCTTGTGCTAGTGGGGATAGGCGATGACGGCCATACCCTTTCGTTGTTCCCTCATTCACCGACCCTCGATATAACCGATCGCTGGTATGTAGCCGACCGGGTTGAGACCAAGCATCCCTGGAGACTCACCGCCACCCTTCCCCTCGTCCATCGAGCAAGGCAGATCTACGTCCTCGTTTCAGGGGCCGGCAAGGCAGCCGCCCTGGCGAAGTCGCTGAACCCGGTGGGCGGGTGGGTGCTACCGGCTCGACGACTCATGGATGGTCCGGCGGCGGTGACGTGGCTGGCGGATCGGGCGGCGGCTTGCTTCCTTCCGGACGAGTGGAAGTATCCCGCCTTGTCCTGATCTAGGAGGGTGCCGAGAAACCCCGCACAAAGGGGTTCACCCGCTGACCCACAACCCTCTGACCAGGCGGTTTGCCGACCACCGAACCCCGTAAGACTCGTTTTTCGGGACCCTCCTACGGTCAGAAGCGCCGGAAATCTCGAGGAGCGAACCGTGGTCCGTAGGCCGGCGCACTTCCCTCGTAGCGTTCCAGCAGCCGGATCACCCTACCCCGCTGACCTTCGTAAGGAGCGAGCAATTCGAGCATCCGATCGTCATCACCTCTGGCTTCTCCGGCCAGCGCCCACGCCACCGTGTTCGGCAGATGGAAGTCGCCAACCGGAACTGCGTCGGGATCACCCCGCACCACCCTCATGACCGAAGCGCTGGTCCACGGACCGATTCCCCGAAGTTGGTGCAGAAACCGGTAGGAGGTAGCTAAGTCCTGGTTGTTAGTCGCCTCGATACGATCCGCCACCCTGCACGCGCCGATGATCGTTTCCGCCCGGCGACGCTCCACTCCCAGGGGGTGAAAATGGAAGTAGCGAAGCTCGGCCAGGTGGTCGGGGCGGGGGGGCAACCTCACCGGATCTCCGGGTCCCGGCGCCGGCTCCCCGTAGCGAGCCACCAGGCGCCGGTAGCTCCGTCCGGCTTCCACCCCGGTAACTTTCTGGGCGAGGATCGTGGGTACCAGCACCTCTACCATCCCGCCCACCGCCGCCATCCGCATGCCTTTACCTTTCCGGACGGCCCGCTCGACGGCCGGGTGACTTGGAATCAGCTCACCCGGATCGTCATACTCCCCCACCCACTCCGGAATCCGCTCTATTGCCCACTCGGACCCTGTTCCCCAGGCATCAACGATCAGGCGCCGGTTCTCCAAGCGCATCCTTACCGTCGCCGGACCGCACGGCGTGCGGGTAGCTTTCCATAACCCATCAGGTCGGAGCGCCAGCGACGGTCCCTTGAGGCCGGACACCGCTAGGGTGGCGCGCAGGTCCAACGGACGGGTAAGGGTGATGGACCGGGATCCCGGTGGGGATTGCATGGCCTTCAAGGTAACAGTCCCTGGACAGGCAGCAATCAGGATCCGCCCCGTACCGGCCGGATACAACGGGCGCCCTCCCAGCAGGGCTAACGTACGGTTCGCATCACCGACCGGCTAGGAGATCCATGCGCTTGCAGAGGTTGGAACCCTCGCCTACCTGCGAGCCTTCCCGCCCGCGACCCCGGATCCGTCCGGCTGCTCTGGTATTCGCCTTGGCGATGTCGCTAACCACCTTCTTCTCCTCCCCGGCTGTTGCCCAATCAGGAAGCCACGATCATCCGAACCAGGATCTGGAATCTGGACGGGCTACCTGCGAGGAAGCCGTTGTCGTGTTCCAGCTGCTGTGTGTCGCTTACGAGGTCATTAGCGACAACCATATCGATCCGGTCGACGACGCCGACTTGGCCGGGGAAGCGGTGAAGCGGATACGGGAAGCGAAGCTGGCCGAGCGAACGGAGGGAACGCCTCCTCCGTGCCCGCTGCCGGCGCCGGAATTCGAGAAGGTGTGCCGGGAGATCAATAGGGTCGAAGACACCGCGATGGCCGTCGAGATGGCCATGAGAGGAATGGTACGGGCGCTGGACGAGAACTCGTACTTCCTGACCGCGGCCCAGTACGACCGATTCCTGGAAGCCATCGAGAATCGGGGAATCACCGGCCTCGGATTGGCCTTTGCTCTGACCGATGACGGCGAAGCCTGCTTCGAGGTTTCGACCTCCTGCGTGCCGGTAGTCAGCGAAGTCTACGAGGGAACGCCGGCTCATGAGGCAGGGCTGGCGGTTGGCGATGTGCTCGAGAAACTCGGAAACGTCTTCCCCGCCGACCTGAAGTGTTCTGCGGTGCCCGGTCTCGATAGGTTCCCGGCGGGTACGGGCGTCGCCATCACGGTGAGGCGGGGAACCGAAACCGTTTCAACGACGATCACCGCCGCCGACCTTGCTATACCCGCTGCGCGAGGGCGCCTCGTGGACGATGAAATCGGGTTGCTGCGTCTCGATTCGTTCGGTAGCTCGGCCGGCCAGGACGTGAGGGAGGTTCTCGAAAGGCTAACCGATACCGGGACTAGCGCCTTGGTGTTCGACCTCAGGGGGAATCCGGGTGGTTACGTAGATTCGGCTGTCGGAGTGGCGGGCCTTTTCCTCCCGAACTTGACCACGGTCGTCCACTTAGTGAGCAGGGAGCAGGTCGAGTCCATCGGCGCCCGCGGCAAGGAACTCTATCCGGATCCGATACTCCTGCCCATGGTGGTGGTCACCGACAATGGCAGTGCGTCGGCGTCGGAGTTGGTCACCGGCGCCCTTCACGACCACGGAAGGGTCACCACGGTGGGTGAACGGACCTACGGCAAGAACACGGGCCAGTCCTCCTACCGGCTGCATCTGGAAGATGAGACGGTTGGCGTGATTCACTTGACCACGATCCGGTGGTTAACTCCCGACTCCCGTAGCGCCGATGGCGGATTCGAGCCGGACGTGGCTATGGAACTGCCTTCCTGCCTGCCGCCTGCCGAGGTGGCCAGGAGGGCTGTCTCCGCTATCCGACCCCGAGTTACCGGCGTGGCGATCACCAGCACCCCCCAACGCAGGGCAGGCTACGCGGCGGGCGAGCCGGTGAAGCTGGCCGTGTCCTTTACATCCCCGGTGGTGGTCGTGGCTAACGGAGCAACGCCACAGCTCGAACTCCGGATCGGAGAAAGCAACCGATCCGCTCTCTACCGGGCGGGAAGCGGAACATCCCGGCTGGTCTTCGAATACCTGGTAACCGAGAACGACAACGACGAGGACGGAATCACCGTTGAGCCCGACTCTCTATTCACCGGAAGAGCGAACATCCAGCTCCCGGGCGGACTGGACGCAAACCTCTCTCATGAGGCCACCGCTCCGGACCCCACGCAACTGGTTAGCGGATCGAGCCGGGATAGGCCCGACGACCACCCCGCCTTCGTCGATATCGCCGCTTCGCCGCATCGCGCCGGCATCGAGACCATCACCGCGGCTGCCATCGCTGAAGGCTGCGGGAATGCGGATAGCGGACGGTTCTGTCCGGACGATCCGGTGACCCGTGGCCAGATGGCCACCTACCTCACCAGGCTCCTAGACCTCCCCGCCACCGACCTCGACCACTTCACCGACGACAACGGAACCACCCACGAAAACAACATAAACAGCCTCGCCGCAACCGGCATCACCCAAGGCTGCGACAACCACCGATACTGCCCCGACCAACCCATCACCCGAGGGCAGACGGCCACCTACCTCACCAGGCTCCTAGACCTCCCCGCCACCGACCTCGACCACTTCACCGACGACAACGGAACCACCCACGAAAACAACATAAACAGCCTCGCCGCAACCGGCATCACCCAAGGCTGCGACAACCACCGATACTGCCCCGACCAACCCATCACCCGAGGGCAAATGGCCACCTACCTCACCAAGGTCCTGGACCGTCTCGCGCCGGCAAACCGGTCATCTGTGTAGTCCTCCTTCAAAGGCCCTTAGGGTGCCACACGGTCTTGATCTCGGTGAAGGCCGAAATGAGGTAAGGGCTCTGGGCAACCCGGTCGTCGTTCCAGTCTATGGGGTTCTCCGGCGGGCGCACCACCCGCTTTATTCCCCCTGCCGCCTCCTGTTCCAACTCGACCAGCGAACTCGGCTCGACCCCGCAAGCGTCCAGAGCGTTCACATCAAGGTGTGAAGCAAGGTAGGGAACCATTCCGCCTCTCGATCCGGTCAGCACGTTCACCACCCCTCGCGGAACGTCCGCAGTAGCCATGGCTTCCGAGAAGGTGATGGCCGGCACCGGCCGGCTTTCCGAGGCAATTATCACCGCGGTGTTTCCCGAAACCATTACCGGCGCCAACCTGGACACCAGACCGAGCAAGGCCGACTCCTCCGGAGCGATTATCCCCACCACGCCGGTGGGCTCCGCTACCGAGATGTTGAAGAACGGACCAGAGACCGGGTTCAGATTGCCGACAACTTGCTGGTACTTGTCGGCCCACCCGGCATACCACACCAGGCGGTCGACAGCCTTGCCTACCTCCCGGCGGGACTTGCCCGCACTCGCTCCGGTAGCGCGGATCCCTTCGACGAACGCCTCCGCTCGGTCTTCAACCATCTCGGCAATCCGGTACAGTATCTGGCCTCGGTTATACCCGGTGCGCTTCGCCCATCCGGGCTGTGCCTTTCTAGCGCAGCGCACCGCATGACGCAGGTCCTTGCGAGTTCCGGCCGCCACGCGGGCGATGACCTCCCCCCGATAATCGTATGCCGGATAGGAACGACCCGACTCGGAGCGGGGAAAGTCCCCGTCGACGTAGAGTTTGTAGGTCTTCCGTACCTTAAGCCTGCTCACATTCCGCCCTTAACGTAGGGAAGGAGCCCATGGCGGCCTCCCTCACGACCGAACCCGGACTCCTGATATCCACCGAACGGGGAACTCGGATCGAACTTGTTGTAGGTATTGGCCCACACCACGCCGGCCTTGAGCCGGTCCGCCATCCAGAGGATCCGTGATCCCTTGGATGTCCAAACCCCTGCCGAGAGACCGTATGGGGTGTTGTTGGCCTTCTCTACAGCCTCCGCGGGGGTACGGAAGGTCATGATCGAGAGGACCGGTCCGAATATCTCCTCCTGAGCAATCCGGTGGCTCTGCGAAACTCCCATGAACAAGGTGGGCGCGAACCAGTAACCACGGTCGGGCAGGGCGCAAGGAAGCTGGTACATCTCAGCTCCTTCAGCCACGCCCGTATCCACCAGTTCGGCAATCCTGTCGAGTTGGGCCCGGCTATTGATCGCCCCGACGTCGGTGTTCTTGTCGAGCGGATCTCCCACGCGGAGGGTCGCCAGCCGGACCTTGAGCCTGTCTATGAAGCCGTCGTATAGCGACTCTTGCACCAGGAGGCGGCTCCCCGCACAGCAAACGTGGCCCTGATTGAAGAAGATCCCGTTGATCACCCCTTCGATGGCCTGGTCGATGGGGGCGTCGTCGAAGATGACATGAGGGGCCTTGCCGCCGAGTTCCAGCGTCAACCGTTTGCGGGTGCCGGCCAAGGTTCCCTGGATTCTCCTACCCACCTCGGTGGACCCGGTGAAAGCCACCTTGTCAACCCCCGGATGGGATACCACCTCCGCCCCGGTCTCCCCGTCTCCGGTAACGATGTTCAGCGCTCCGGGAGGCAAGCCGGCTTCATCAGCGAGACGGGCGAACGCAAGCGCGGTCAGCGAGGTGGTCTCGGCCGGCTTCAGAACCACCGTGTTTCCGGTGGCAAGCGCAGGCGCCACCTTCCAGGCGAGCATCAGCATCGGAAAGTTCCAGGGGATAACCTGCCCGACCACTCCCAACGGGCGGGTGTCGAGACCCGGGAAAGCGTATTCCAGCTTGTCGGCCCACCCTGCGTAGTAGAAGAAATGAGCGGCGGCCAGCGGAAGGTCGATGTCCCTCGATTCCGTGATGGGTTTGCCTCCGTCGAGGGTTTCGAGCACTGCAAACTCGCGGGACCGTTCCTGGAGCATCCGAGCCAGCCGGTATAGATACTTGGCTCTCTCGCCACCCCCGATCCGGCTCCAGACGCCACTGTAAGCCTTTCGAGCCGCCTTGACCGCCCGGTCCACATCCTCGGCCCCCGCTTCGGCCACCCGGCTGAGGGTCTCTTCGGTGGCCGGGTTAACGGTGGGAAAGTAGCGGTCGGTGACCGGCTCGGACGGCTTGCCGTCGATCCACAGCTCGTAGCCTTCATCTATGGAAACCACGTCGGTTGACTCGAGTGAGGCCACATAATCGAGCCCGGCGGGAACGATCTCCGGCTTCTGGCCATCGGTGGGAGCTGGAAGATCCATCTGTCAGTCCTTTGTGAAGTAATCAGGCGACTGGTACCGACCCTCGCGTATCCAGCGGATCTGCATCAGAAGATCGTTGAGAAGGCTGGACGCCCCGAAACGGAACCGGGCCGGGGTAAGCCAGTCCCGCCCTAGGGTCTCGGAGAGAAGGACCAGGTAGCGGATGGCGACCTTGGCGGTACTTATTCCTCCGGCCGGCTTCATACCCACCGCCCGACCGGTGGACCGGTAGAAGTCCCGGATCGCCTCGAGCATCACCAGGGTGACGGGTAGGGTCGCATTGGAGGCAGTCTTGCCGGTGGAGGTCTTGATGAAATCGGCGCCGGCGGCCATAGCCAGCATCGACGCCCTGCGGACGTTGTCGTAAGGGCCGAGTTCGCCCGTCTCGAGGATCACCTTCAGATGGGCTGTCCGGCAGGCCTCCTTCACAGCCACTATCTCGTCGTGAACCACTCGGTAATCACCGGCCAGGAACGCCCCTCGGTTGATGACCATGTCTATCTCATCGGCGCCTTCGGCGACCGCCCAAGCCACGTCTTCGACCTTCACCGAGATAGGGGCCTGCCCCGAAGGGAAGTAGGTAGCCACCGACGCCACCGCAACGTCGCTTCCCTGGAGCGCCTGGACCGCAAATGGAACCATGTTGGGGTAGACACACAGGGCAGCCACCGGGGGAATGGTGGGATCGGTGGGATCGGGACGGACCGCCTTCGCAGCCAACTGGATGGTCTTGCCGGGCGTATCGCGTCCCTCGAGAGTGGTGAGGTCGCACATGCGTATGGCCATCTCCAGGGCGGCCAGCTTGGACTCCCGCTTCACCGACCTGGTTGATAGGGAAGCCGCTCGCTCGGTTACCCCTACCTCATCGACAGGCGGAACGGAACGGAGGAAGGACTCGACTGCTGCCTTGGAGACAGAGGCGCCCAGTACCGGGGAGGCCGAAGCGGGGACTGGAAGAACCGTCATGGGCTAAAGAGTATCCGAATACAGAGGCTGACAGAAAGTCATCATCGCTGCAATTCACCGATCGGACAAGCTAGATCCCCAAATGTGTCACACCCCCTCCGTACTATCACCCACATGGAAACCATTGCTCTGATCTCAGCTCTAGCCATATCCGTTCTGTCCGCCGCCGGGTTCGCTCTGGCATGGGGCCGGGAACGGCGCGCTCACCCGCCGGTCAACCCGGAAGCCCTCATGCACCAGATGGTGGCGATGGCCGACAGCACCTTTCGTAACCACCTGGAAACCGGTAGAGCCCAACTCGTACACCAGAAGGAGATGATCGACCAGAAGTGGGATGGGGTCACGTCCAAGATGAACGATGAACTGTCGGGGCTCCGCAAGCTGGTTACAGACCTGCAAAAGGAGCGGGCTGCCCAACACGCCGGACTCACCGAGAACCTACTCAAGACCGGCCAGCAGCAAGATCTGCTGATCCGCTCCACCCGGAAACTCAACGACATCCTGATCAATCGCCAGGCACGAGGCCAATGGGGGGAACGAATGGCCGATGACATCTTGCGAGCGGCAGGAATGTTGGAAGGCGTCAACTACTACAAGCAGAAGACCACCACCAGCGGTACCCGGCCTGACTTCACGTTCCCGCTTCCCGACGGCCGGCAGTTGAACATGGATGTCAAGTTTCCCCTCGAGGCCTACGCCCGCTACATGAACACCTCATCAGATCTCGAGCGGAAGAAGGCGCTTAAGGACTTCGGCGTCGCCGTCAAGGGCCATGTCAAAGCCCTTGCGCGCCGGGAGGACTACATGGACCCGACCGGCACTGTCGGTTACGTGTTGATGTTCATTCCCAACGACGGGGTGTACGCCTTCATACACGAACATCATCAGGATGCATTCGATCAAGCGCTGGAGCGTCGGGTGGTCATCTGCTCTCCATCCACCCTCTTCGCCATGCTGGCGCTGATCCGTCAGGCTATCGACACCCTGGCCATAGAAAGATCGTCCCAAGAGATTCTCGAACATCTATCCACATTCGCCGACCAGTGGAGTCGCTACGTCAAACAGTACGACAAGGTGGAAGGGCACCTAAGGCGGCTCAACTCGGCGTTCAATGATCTATCCACCACCCGGAGGAACCAGCTGGAAAGGCAGTTGGACCGCATCGAAGAACTCAAGAACCACGCCGGCCAAGCAACACTGGAAGGGGTAGGAAACGACGCAACGGTCACACCTATCCCGCACCGGGCGGCGAGATGATCGACCTACCCACGGCTTACGACCGGACATGCACATCAGACCTCGGCGTTTCGACAACAGTACGGAATCGACCATGAACCTCATCCTCTGTGATCTCAACATGGCTCTTTCCAGCAACATGCGGCAGGTCTTTGCGCGGCGCCGTACCTATAAGACGTTCGGCGAAGCCATCAAGCAGGTGGAGGTGTACCGCCCGGAACTCGTCGAGTGGCTCCAGCAGGCTCAACAGGCCGGGTGGGCGGTGGAGTTGTTCACCGTACGGAAGGCTGAGTGGAGAGATGACACCCTCCGCAACCTGGAAACCCGAACGGGGTTCGTCCCTGACGGTTCCTGGTTCAACGACACCGGCATCTCGGGCAAATACGCTGCCAAGGTGAAACGAAAATTGCTGGAACAGGCGATGCTTCACCACCGTCCAGCCCGGCTGTTCGCCTTGGAATCGAACCCCTCGACCAGGGCAATGTTCAACCGGCACAAGGTGGCTAACCAGCCATACCAAGGCCCCGAATCGCTTCCGGAGGTTGAAGCCTTAGCCCTGATTATTCAGGTTTCCCGCACACCGAGGTATGTAACGCCAGTCCCACCCGAGTATTGGGATAGACCCACCGTTTCACCCGGCAGGTGAATCTCTACACCGGACCGGGACAGAAAACGCCGATAGCTGTATTTCCTGGTCGGAGTGCGAATATGGTCTTCTCCACTTATCGCCCAAACCCCCATCCATGAATAATCGGGGTTAGACGACGTCGCCGGCGCCGCCCCCGTGTTTGAGTAAGGGGAAGCCACCCGGCGAAACCAGCCGGACCCTGAATCAACCCGAGCCTTGTCTACCCGCTGGCGCCGCTGGTAGCCGTTTGGCGTGTCGTCACCAGCCGACGACTGCAGCAGCACCGCCACGCCGCGCTGATCCTGCCCGACCAGTGGCTTACCGAGGCGAAACGGCAGGCAAACGCCGGGATACTCCCCGCCCTGCAACCCGCCGTCGGGCAGCTGTCACTCACCGAGTCCGGCTGAGACGACGAGCCGTGCCTCCCCGCCAGCCTGTACACCCTCAGCGCCGGACGGGCCATCACTCAGGCAGGCCGGGCCGGGCCGCTGCCGTTCCGGATCCTCCTCGAAGGCCAGCTCGGCGTCCACCAGGACCACCGCTCCCACCACATCGCACAGACACTCACCCCCACCGTCCACCAGGACCACCGCTCCCACCACATCGCACAGACACTCACCCCCACCGTCCGCCAGCTGCTCGGCTGGTGCTACAACGGTCGGCTGCCGTTCCGGGCTGAGCGGGTCGCCGCCCTCGAAACCGCCGCCGAGGTGCTCGCCTCCACCGAAGCCGACATCGCCCACACCCTCGAGGTGACCCGCGCCACCGTCTACACATGGATCGAGGCGGCGGGTAGCAGCTTCGGCGGCCCGCCGGGCTGAATCGACCCCCAACCGCCTTAACACGCCATCACAAAGCGATAACCTAAAGTCAGCAGGGAGGCCACCCATAATGAGAACCAGACGATGGAAAGCAACCGGAACGCTGGTCGCTTTCCTGACCATCGCCGCCGCAACTGTCGGAGCCCAACCGCAAAGCGGAAGCAGCGGGCCCGGACAACGAGACCAGATCGTTGACACCCCCGGCTACGTCGGACCAGCCTTCGACGGACAGATACCGGACATCCACGAAGGCGACGGGCTCGTCATCACCGTCAACGGCGTCGACGTGTACGACCACCAGGAAGGGATCCGCGACTGGGACCAGGTGAGGGAAGCCATGCAAGACGCCGGTCTGCTCGACACCGACCAAACCGGCGGACCATCGGTAGCGTTCATGGGCGACGGCGGCCCGGACTACTCCTGCGGCACCTAGGAGAGTCCTTAAAAACGAGTCTTTCGGGGTTCGGTGGTTGGTAAAGCGCCTGGTCAGAGGGTTGCGGCTCAGTGGCTGAACCCCTTTGTACGGGGTTTCTCAGCACCCTCCTAGGAGAGTCCTTAAAAACGAGTCTTTCGGGGTTCGGTGGTTGGTAAAGCGCCTGGTCAGGGAGTTACGGCTCAGTGGCTGAACCCCTTTGTACGGGGTTTCTCAGCACTCTCCTAGACGCAACGGCCCGAGTCAACACCTCGTCAGCCTCGTCGAAGATCCGCCAAACCTGCCACGGGGACGACGTGCGATCGCACCGGTTCGCCGCCAGCCTCAGACGGTGGCTCGTCTGGCCCTTCTGGACGTTCGTCACCCACGCCAACGACAGGGGCGGCGAGGGCGAAACCATCACCGGCCTCCTCTCGAGGAACTGCCACACGAACGACAACACCAAATGGCAGGCCATAACCATCCGCACCGTAAGGTTCTACGGCTACCCGGACCAAGACAAGAACATCGCATCCGGCAAAGTCAGAGGACCCTGCGACGTCCAACCCGACACGCCGCCCGGTAGCTGCCGGGCACGGCGGCGGTACAGGCGGTAGACAGCCCCGTTTACTGTCTCCTCAAGGGCAGCTATCCGCTTGGCGAGCTCCGCGATCGCTGCCCGGGCCTCCGTGGCCTTACCGCGCTCTTCCACCCGCGCCAGGGTCAACTCCGTTGGGTGTCGGTGCGGGCGGCCAGCGTCACGACAGCCGCATCAAGCGCCGCGCGGAGCCGCATCGCCTCCTCCCGCCAGTCGGCCTCCGCTTCGGTCACGAGGTCGGAGTGAAAGAAGCAACCGACCGCCGCACCATGCCCCAGGACAACCCCCACTGGGAAGGCATCGCGGAGGCCGTCCAATACGCAACGACCTACACACCAACCCCCTGAACTGGTCAGGACACGCCGGAGGACTGCTGGTCGGCGTTCGAGTCGCACCGATCAGCAGTCGGCTCGGCGCCGGTTGATGATGTAGGCATCGTTCGGCGGGCCCCCACCGCGATACAAAATCCGGTCCAGATGAGGGTCGCGGCTACCAGCAGGGAAGCGGAGAATCCCCAGTCGATCCCGAAGGCCAGAATGGTCCCTCCGGTAGAAGCCGCCAGAGTACCCGCCACGATGACAACATTCCCGAGCACCAGCCGCCGGTTCCGGTTCCAGAAACGCACCGCCGACACGAGCGCCAGTACGATGATGATGGTCGCGCCCATTCCGCCGCCGATAGCGGCCCACAAGCGGGGTCCGAACATCTCCGCCCACAGTTCCCTCCCACCGGGCACACCGTGTGCCGGAAGAGGAGCGAAGTCGAAGGGCTGTGCCACCGTCATCGGGATAGCGATAGCGAAGAAGGGAAAAAGAAGTAACAACATAACGTGGCCCGCCCGTTTGCCCACCACCAGAAACATCGAACCCAGCGCAAGTACCGGGATATTGACGATGGCGCCGAAAAGGAAGAAAGCGCGGTAACTCGCCGACGTCCAGCCGGTGGCCGCCCCCATAAACAGCGCCCACGTGGCGAGCGCAAAGAAACCTACCCCGGCTGCATAGGCGGCTGTATGGGGCCGTGGTGACACCCGATACCTTGAAACCAGGTCGGCAAAGAAGAGGGTGGCGACCACCGCCGCCGCAAGGGCCACTGTCACTCTCATGGGTCTGCATGGTAGGCGTACGCGGCCCTACGGAGTTATCTCCCGGCAGTTAGGTCGCATCGCTCCGACTCCGGTACCCTTGGAATATGAACCGACACATCCTGGTCTCCGTCGCATGGCCGTACGCATCAGGTTCCCGCCACCTCGGGCACCTGGCCGGCGCCTACCTACCCGCAGACATCTTCGCCCGATATCACCGGCTAGCCGGCGACCGTGTTTTGATGGTGTCGGGTAGCGACGTATACGGTACGCCCATCACCGTCCGAGCCGACCAGGAGGGCGTATCCCCCCAGGAGATCGTCGATCGGTATCATGCCGAGTTCGTGTCCAACTGGAAGGACCTGGCGATCCAGTGGGAACTGTTCACCATGACAGGGACGCGCAACCACCACGAGGTCACCCGGGACATCTTCCGGATGCTACACGAGAACGGCTTCATCGACCGGCGTACCTCCGAACAGTTTTATGATCCCGAATCCAGGCGCTTCCTCCCTGACCGGTACGTGGAGGGAACCTGTCCGCACTGCTCCTACGGAGAGGCCAGGGGTGACCAGTGCGACAGTTGTGGCCGGACCCTCGATCCGATAGACCTTATCGACGCCCGCTCCAAGCTATCCGGCGCCACCCCGGTCAGCCGGAAAACCGACCACTTCTACCTGAAACTTCCCGACTTCTCCGACCGGTTGGAGGAATGGCTCCGGTCACGGCAGGGATGGCGCAAGCACGTCCTCAACTTCTCGCTCGGCTGGATAGAGGAGGGCCTGCAGGACCGGGCCATTACCCGAGACATCGACTGGGGAGTGGACATACCGGTCGAAGGGCTCGGGCCGGGCAAGAAGATATACGTGTGGTTCGATGCGGTGATCGGCTACCTGTCGGCATCCAAGGAATGGTCGCTTATCCGAGGGGAACCGGACGCTTGGAAGGACTGGTGGCAGAACCCCAAGGCCGAGCACTACTACTTTATCGGTAAGGACAACATCCCGTTCCACACCATCATCTGGCCTGCCATGCTGCTCGGCTACGGAGGTTTGGAACTGCCCACCAACGTGCCCGCCAACCAGTACGTGACCTTCCGGGGAGGCAAAGCATCCGCAAGTCGAGGGATCGGCCTTACCATCGACGGCGCGCTGGAGATATATGAAGTGGATTCACTTCGTTACGCTCTGGCGGCCAACCTGCCGGAGAGCAGCGACACCGAAATGACCGAGGAAGAGATCGACCGCCGCATCAACGACGAGTTGGTCGCCACCTGGGGCAACCTGGTCAACCGGGTGCTTTCGATGACCCGATCCAACTTCGACGGCGCGGTTCCGGAACCAGGACCGGAATATCCCGAGGACGCTGCCGTCCGGACCGCAGCGGACCGGTTGCTCGACCGGGTGGGTGACCGGATCGAAAGGGTAGAGCTCCGGGCCGGACTCCGGATAGCCATGGAGATGGCCGGACAGCTCAACGCCTACCTAAACGCAACCGAGCCGTGGAAGACGGCCAAAACAGATCCGGCCAGGACTGCCACAATTCTCAAAACCAGCCTGGACGCCATCAACAACCTGAAGGTCGCCTTAGCCCCCTACCTGCCCATCACCACGAACCGACTCCACTCCATGCTGGGCCTATCCGGAACTGTCACCGAGCAGGGCTGGGTAGGTCAACCGGTACCTGCCGGAACCAGATTGGGCGACGTCAAACCGTTGTATCGTAAGGTTGAGAAACGCGACTAACTAACTCGAAAGAAACGGCGGACGACCAGTGACGGCTTCTACTCCATCCTGCCGGTGTCACGGGCTATGACCGTGCTCCGCAACCTTCGCCGGATACTCGTGGCGGTCGGCGGCGCCTTCTTGGTTCTCCTGGGCATACTGGGAACCGCCCTTCCGGTCATACCGGGAATGGTGTTCCTCGGGGCGGGATTGCTCCTCTGGTCCACCGAGTTTCCCTGGGCGCAGCGCCTTCTCTCCAGACTCCGGCAATGGGTGAAGGATCGTCAGGACCGAGGTAGGAATACCGGAAGGCTAGAGTTCGGATCAGGATCGGATGTTACCGGAGAGGAGGAAGGTGGCTAGTCAACGGAGACCAAGCCGCTCCGAGTCACCGATCATCGAAACCACCGGTCTGTACAAGCACTACGGTAAGGTCAGAGCACTCGAGCAAATCGACCTGCAAGTTCCCCCCGGCGTGACCGGCCTGATCGGTGCCAACGGCGCCGGCAAGACCACCCTGATAAGGCTCCTGCTAGGTCTGATCCCGCCCACCTACGGCGAGGTATCGGTATTCGGTACGCCGGTAGCCGACGATCCGGCCGGGCTACGTGCCCGCATGGGATACATGCCCGAGGGAAAGTGCCTCCCCCTGGACCAGACAGCCGCCGATTTCGTGGCCTATGCGGCGGAGTTGGCCGGTATACCGTCCTCTGAATCCCGGCGGCGCGCTTCGGAAACCCTCTTTCTAGTCGGGCTCCACGAGGAACGGTTCCGCTACCTGGGGGACTTCTCCACCGGTATGCAGCAACGGGTCAAGCTGGCCCAGAGCATCGTCCACGATCCGGACTTGGTCCTACTCGATGAACCTGCGTCGGGACTCGACCCGGAGGGCAGGGATCAGATGCTGGAACTGATCGGTCGTTTCCGCCGATTCGAGATGAACGTGGTGTTCTCGACTCATATCCTCGACGACATCGAGCGAACCTGTGACCAGGTGGTCATGCTGGACGCCGGACGGTTGATCCACGCCGGGCCGCTCGAACCCCCCGGCGAAGATGGCCACATATCGGTAGAGGTATTCGGCGATCCGACTCCCCTGGTGACCGCTCTGCGCGACCAGGGCGCCGACGTGACAGTCGACAATCGGGTGCTCATGGTCTCGAGCCGCTCCGGCGACGTGTTCCTGCTGCTCAGGGAGGCTCTCGAGAGTTCCGATGCGTCGGTCCGCAGGATGGGTACCAGCCTGAGCCGCTTGGAAGACGTACTCTTAGCCGCCGCGCGAGAATCCAATGGCTGATCTACCCCCGGCAGAGGCTCGTGAAGAAGCCATCATCGTCGATCGCGGCTACCGCCACTTCGAGGGGACCCGAACGGGAAGGCGGGGCGCTATCCGGGCCATCATGCGGGATGGGTTCCGGAGGGTGACCGGTCTCCGCCGCAAGGCGCGAAGAAAGTTGCTGCCCTGGACACTGATAGCTCTGGCGCTGGCTTCAGTTGTCATCCTGGTAACCATTGCATGGTTCGAATCGCAACTCCCCACCCCGGACACAGCTGCGGAACTGGTGCCCCGATATCGCGGTTACTTCGACTTCATCTCGGTGGTGGCCCTTCTGTTCGCCGCCTACGCGGGAGCCCAACTCCTGGTCCCCGACAGGTCCTACGGGGTTCTCAACGTCTACTTCTCCCGACCACTCACCCTGCGTGACTATCTCTCGGCCAAACTCCTAGCCTACGCGGCCGTGATCCTCAGCTTCTGGCTGGTCCCCCAGGCTCTGCTCCATCTGGGATTGGCGACTCTCTCGCCTGAAGGCTTCCTTTCCTACCTTGGAGAAACGACCGACATCCTATGGAGGGTCCCACTTGCCGCCTTGGTCTATTTCGTCCTGCACGCCTCGCTGATTTTCGTGGCGGCTTCCTTTATCAACCGGGTGGGAGGCGCCGCATCAGCCTTCCTGGCCGGCTCATTGGGACTCAACCTGGTAGCAGTTTTATTCCAGGAGGCGATTGAGGAGACGAACGGAACCCGATGGACGGCGTTGCTCGCTACCGAACAGCACCCCCGATACGTAAGAGACTGGATCTTCGGGGTCCACGAAGGCGCGGAATGGATACCGGCTCAGGCCGGATACGGACCGGAGGTGTCCCTTGCCGTAGTGATCGGACTGGCGGTGGTAAGCGCGATGCTGGTCGGCTGGCGCTACCGGAGGCTGACATGACCGGAGATAAACGGACCGTAGACGCCCTCCATGTCGCTAACGCCACCGTCGTAGCTACCAAACTATCGAAATGGTACGGCCCCAAAGTGGCGGTGTCGGAGCTGGACTGCTCGTTCGGGCCCGGGGTCACCGGATTGTTAGGTCCCAACGGAGCGGGCAAGACCACATTCCTGAGAGTGGCGGCCGGACTCCTGGCGCCCTCGTCAGGGCAGGTTACGATTCTTGATCGTTCACCCAGGAAGAAACCCGACGTGTACCGCGACGTAGGGTTCGTTCCGGAGGACGAAGCGGTTTACGACCATATGACCGCCCGCCGTTTTGTGAGTTGGAGCGCCGCTCTATCCGGCACGGGCAACCCGACGGAAGATGCGAACCGGGCGCTGGAAACGGTCCGCCTCACCAAGGAAGCGCATCGAACCCTGGCGACCTATTCGAAAGGTATGAGACAGCGAGCCAAGGTCGCCGCCGCCCTGGTACATGATCCGACGGTGCTGCTGCTTGACGAACCGCTGAACGGGGCGGATCCTATACAGCGGGCTCGCTTGATCGATCTGTTCCTGGAACTCGGACAGCAAGGTCGCACCATCATCGTCTCTTCCCATGTTCTCGCCGAGGTTGAGCGCATGGCCGGAAGGGTGGTGGCCATGGTCGACGGACGGGTGGCGGCGGCCGGGACGGTGGCAGCCCTTAGGGATGCGATGTCCGATACGCCGCGGCTGATCAGGATCGACACCGACCGGCCTCGCCCGCTGGCACGGGAGTTGCTGGTAGGCGACTGGGTAGAGGCGGTGCGGGTGACTTCGGAGAGCATCGAGGTCAGGACCGACGACGCTCTCTCCTTGGGTCGCCATATTGCCGTCGCGGCCCGGCGGTCCGATGCGAGGATCACCTCCGTATCTCCCGAGGACGATTCGCTAGACAGCGTGTTCCGCTACTTGGTGGGATAAGAGAGTACTTATGAGAGCCCTCCTGCTGATCATCGGATCCATCACCGGTCGGTTAATGAACCTCCGGCGTTCAATAGCCATGTTCCTGCTGGCGGCCGCCCCGACGCCGCTGATTCTCCTGATCGGATTGGGCCGACCAGAGCACTTCATAACTGAGATGTACAACAACATCACGGCCACCCTGGCAATCGCAATCCTCTACCCGGTGGTCGCCCTCGTGATCTCGACCGCCGCTCTCGGAGAGGAACGAAAAGCCCACACCCTCCCTTTCCTGCTGCTGAAACCGGTATCGAGGTGGGTAATCGCCCTGGGCGGCTTGATAGCCGCGGCGGTTTCCTCCTTCATAATCCTGGAAGCCGGTGTCATAGCGACGTGGGCGGTCACCGGTGTAATGACCGGCGAGTGGTCCATAGGAGGCGCTACCACTGTCGCGGTGGCGATCCAGAGCGTGGCATCGGCAGCTCTGTTCGTCCCTCTCGGCCTGATTCTCAACCGGGCTACGTTGGTGGGGCTCGGCTACCTGTTTCTCTGGGAGGGAATACTCGCCGGGTTGATATCAGGAATCCAGGCCTCGTCGGTCTACCGGATCGTTCTCTCAGCTTGGGCCGACCTGGCCGATATGAGCCCCGATACCTACGACGGAGTCGCCTTCGCCCTAGGCCGGGTGGCCACCGGAACCGGAGGCGCGATCGCCAAGGTTCTGGTTATGGCCTTGGTATCGGTCGTCGTTACCGGAATGGTGCTACGCAACCGAGACCTGGTCGGCGAGTAACCGGGTAGCGGGTACCCATCCGCCGACCAGCCCTGGTCGGATTGTCTTACGGTTGGTCAGGACGGGGGGTATAGACCCACGTTGGCCGACTCGTCGGTCTGCCAGAACACGCCGGCGATGGCGTCGATCTGGGCGATCAGATCCTCGGCCACGCCCGGATCGGTCGACTTCTTGGCGTCTCCCGCTGCCTTGATAGCGTTCCAGAACATGCCGTGCAGCTCGGGGAACCTCTCAACATGGTGTGGCTTGAAAAAGTCCGTCCACAGTACGGAAAGGTGATGCTTCACCAACTCCGCCTGTGACTCCTTAACCGAGATGCAGCGCGACCGGAAAACCTCGTCATCGCTGCCGTGGTACTTCTTGGCTGCCTGAAGTACCGACTCGGCCTCGATCCGTGCCTGGGCCGGGTCGTACACCCCGCAGAACAGGTCGCAGTGGGCGTGAGCCACCTTCAACGGCTTGAGAATCCCCATCTATGGTCTCCTTCGGGATTAGCTTCGCGTACCGGGTTCAGAATACACTCACCACCGCCCACCGCGGACGTCGGCCCGATGCCTGTCCGAACATTCCCCACGGAGCCCACACCATCATCTCCGCATCAGCGCCATTCGCCCGGCTCGGAAAACGCTTCGACCGCTTCGTGGTGGTCGACCACTCCATGTCGCCCGTCCTTGTGCCGGGCGACCATCTGTTCACCCGCCTGCTAAGACCCGGCGTCGTTCCCCGCCGCGGGAACCTGGTGATATACCGCGACGATGATCGCTACCTGATCAAGCGCGTGATCGGCCTCCCGGAAGAAAGCGTCACGATCGACGGCGGGATACTCTTGATCGACGGCAAGACCTTCTCCGAACCGTGGTGGTCCGGGGCCACCCGCCCTGACGGGGTCTGGACGGTCCCGGCAGACTCCTGGTTCGTGTTGGGCGACAATCGCCCCCGTTCGGCCGCCGATAGCCGCTCAACCGGCCCGGTTCGAACCGGCGATCTCCACTCTGTCGCCGTCGCCCGTTACCGTCCGATCAAACGAATCCGTCGCCTTCCGTAGCCATTAGCTGATCCATTCGGCGGCCTACACCTATTAGGGTCGTTGCATTCGGACCATGCTTTCTGAGACACTTCACCTATATGTCTATATCGCGCAAATCCCTAGCAGTCCTGACTATCTGGCTTCTCACGGCCGTTGCCTGTGGAAGCGAAGATACCGTCCCGTCTTCGACCGACACCCCTAGCGAAGAGGGAACGGTCACGACCACAGCACCCGCCAGTACCGAGGCGGAAACCAACCCGGAACCGGATCCGGAAACCGGCACGTCGACGGCGGATGATCCGAACACGGAAACGTCGGACCCGGAGCCGAGCCAAACCGAGACATCCGTCTCCGAAACCACTGTCGTTGACCAGCCCCCACCGCCGGACGACGCTCCGACCACCACCATCTACTCGGGCCCGGTTTCGCCGATCACCGGCCTCCCGGTCCAGGACCCGGAGCTCCTCAACCGGAATGTTCTCGCAGTCAAGGTAGACAACCATCCGGCCGCCCGACCGCAATCGGGGATCGAGCAGGCTGAGGCCGTCTACGAGGTGATGGTGGAAGGGGGACTAACCAGGTTCATCGCATTGTTCCACCATTCAGACTCGGACTGGGTAGGGCCGATGCGCTCTGCCCGACCCACCGACTGGACGCTGCTACAACCACTCAGCGGTACCATGCTGATCAGCGGCGCCCAGCCGTGGATCACCCGACGGATAACCAACAACAACGTGCCTCTGATCGGGGACTCCGGCCCTCCGCTCACCGCCAGGTGGGGACAGAGAGCGGCGCCGCACAACCTGTACGTCGACACCTACCAGGGCCGACGGGTGGTGGACGAACGCGGTATCGACCGGCCTCCGCCTCCGGCGCTATTCAAGCGAGGTCCCCTTAACAGTCCCGAAGGTGCGACCGCCGACCACATCTTCTTCGATTGGTCATCCGTGGTGGACGTGTCATGGCTCTGGAACGGCGAGCGATACGTCAGGCTGGCCGCCGAGGAACCCCACGAGTGGCGATCCCGTGAAGGTGAGCAGACCGACCAGATATCGGCGGACGTTCTGGTAGTCCTGATGGCCGAGGGCTACACGGCTTGCCCTCAGGGGGAAGGTTCCTGCGTGCCGGCTTGGGACACGGTGGGCGAGAACCGAGCCATCGTGTTCGCGGAAGGAAGCTACGTCGAGGGTAACTGGCGCCGCGACCGGGCCGCTGACTGGTTCGTGATCACCGACCAATCCGGTGAAGAGATCACCGTACCGGCCGGGAGACCCTGGATAATTATCTACCCCGATACGGAAGACGTGACCTGGTAAAGGGGTTGAAGTGTCGGGACCGGTTGAATCCATCGCCAAGGAGGTCCGAGCAGGCACCCGCACCGCCCGGGAAGTAGTCAACGAGTATCTCGAGATTGCCCGCGACCGGAACCCGCACCTAAACGCCTTCATCGAACTCGACGCCGAAGGGGCGCTACGGCAGGCGGAGTCGGTCGATCGCGGGCCCCGGACCGGTCGACTGGCGGGCGTTCCGATCGCCCTCAAGGACCTCATCGACCACGCCGGTCACATCACCACCGCCGGCTCTGCCTTCTACCGTTTCAAACCCACGGTCTCGGCTACGGTGGTTGACCGGTTGCGGGATGCCGGCGCCGTTATCATGGGCCGGACCGGGCTTCATGAGTTCGCCTTCGGTTTCTCCTCGGAAAACCCCTGGTACGGGCCGGTGAGAAACCCCTGGGACCTCGAATTATCACCGGGCGGATCCTCGGGTGGCTCGGCGGTGGCGGTAGCGGCCGGAATGGTACCGGCCGCCCTAGGGACCGACACCGGCGGATCGGTTCGCGTACCTGCCGCCCTGTGCGGGATAGTCGGACTCAAGGTAACCCACGGACGCATCCCCCTCACCGGGATATTTCCCCTGGCCGGTTCTCTCGACACGGTAGGGCCGCTGGCCTTGACGACCGCCGATATCCGCCTGCTCTACGAGACCATGAAGGGATTCGACCGGGGAGACCCCTGGTCAGTCCCCGCAGCCCCGTCCGATCCACACGTCCCCGACGTTGGTCGCCTTCGGGTGGGGGTACCGCTCCGATGGCTCGATCGAGTAGAGACTTCCAGCGCAACGAGGAGCAGTTTCGATGCGTTTTGCGATCGGCTCAGGGATCTCGGCGTCAACGTCGATCCGGTGACCCGTCCCGTTCTGGCGCCCGAACCCATCCTCTTTACCCTGGTCGGAACGGAGGCCGCCGAGGTCCATAGGAAGTGGTTCTCGGACCACACCAAGACTTACGGACCGGACGTCCGTAAACGCTTGGCTCAAGCCATGGATACCACCGCCGCCGAATACCTGGAGGCCGTTCGGTGGCGAGCCGCCATGATCCAGGCGGCAAGGGAACTGTTCGCCCGTTACGACCTGCTCCTTGTCCCAACCGTGGGGGATCCCGGAAAGAAGATCGGGGTTGACACCATCGACATCGATGGTGCCCCGGCCTTCTACCGGCTGGTGCTGAGCGGCTATACCGCCTTGGTCAACGTATTGGGTTGCCCGGCGATGTCCCTGCCGGTTGCCGGCGAAGGAAAGCCGCCGCCGGGGGTGCAGATCATCGGCCCATGGTGGAGTGAGGAACTTCTTCTCGAGGTGAGCGCAGCGCTGGAACGGTCGGGGCTCGTCACATCGGGGAAACCGCCGGTACCGTCCGGCTCGATTGGAATACCCGAACCGGGACCGACCGGGTAGAATCAAGGTCACGTCCTGCCGTGTTCAGGAAGGCAGATGAGTATCTTTAAACCCATAACACCCTCTGGTAAGAGCTTGCCCGCGTCAAGAGAGCAATAGCCATGGAAAGCGAGACCCACACCCCAAACTCCAACGGGCCACAACCTGTGACCCTGGAGTCGAACGGAAACGTTCAAATCGTCAATCAGGATCGGATGGTGATCCGCTTCGCCGGCGACTCGGGAGACGGAATGCAGTTGGCCGGCAACCGGTTCACGGATGCAGCCGCCAACTTCGGGAATGACCTGTCCACCCTCCCCACATTTCCTGCGGAGATTCGGGCGCCGGCCGGTACCCTCCCCGGAGTTTCCTCCTTCCAGCTGCAGATTGCCGATTGGGACATCCTTACCCCCGGAGATCGGCCCGGGGTGCTGGTTGCCATGAATCCCGCCGCCCTAAAGGTTCACCTGAAGGACCTCCGGGAGGACGGAATCCTGATCATCAACGAGGAAGCCTTCGACGAGCGGAACCTCTACAAGGCGGGCTTCAAACACAACCCCCTCGACGACGACACCCTGCTCCGTTACAACGTTCACAAGGTACCGATGGAAACTCTTACCAAGGCAGCGGTTAAGGGTTCCGGGGTGAGTGGTCGGGCTGTGCTCCGATCCAAGAACTTTCTGGCGTTGGGTCTGCTCCTGTGGATATTCGGACGCGACACCAAGGTCACGGCCGAATGGGTGAAGAAAAAGTTCGGACGTATCGAGCCGGTCATGAACGCCAACCTCGCCGCTCTCAAAGCCGGGTACAACTACGGGATAACCACCGAGAGTTTCGCTCATCAGATCGAAGTAAAGCCGGCGTCGCTTCCTCCGGGCACCTACACCAACGTGAACGGGAACACGGCTCTCTCGTGGGGGCTGATAGCTGCGTCGCAGCTGTCGGGTCTTCCGCTTTTCTATGCCTCCTACCCCATCACACCGGCCTCGGAAATCCTCCACGAATTGGTGCGCCACCGTAACTTCGGCGCCAAGACCTTCCAGGCGGAAGATGAGATCGCGGCCGCCGGAGCGGCGCTCGGAGCGGCTTTTGCCGGGTGCTTGTCGATTACCGGAACCAGTGGCCCCGGCCTCTCTCTCAAGGGGGAAACGATCAGCCTGGCTATGATCGCCGAGCTGCCGCTGATCATCGTCGACGTGCAGCGCGGGGGACCTTCTACCGGCCTTCCCACCAAACCGGAACAGTCCGACCTGTTCCTGGCCGCGTGGGGACGGCACGGCGAATCGCCTCTCCCGGTGGTGGCCGCCTCATCGGCATCCGACGCCTTCGAGGTAGCAATCGAAGCCGCCCGCATTGCTGTCAAGTACATGACCCCGGTCATCCTCCTGTCTGACGGTTACATTGCTACCGGTTCTGAACCGTGGAAACTGCCGGATGTCGAATCCCTCCCCCCTATCGACGTGCCCTACGCTACCGGGCCGAACACGCAGGATCGGTTCCTGCCCTACGTGCGGGATCTGAAGACGATGGCCAGAAGCTGGGCGATACCCGGCATGCCGGGGCTGGAACACCGCATCGGGGGATTGGAGAAGGAGGAGGCGACCGGAGACGTCTCCTACGACCCCTCCAACCATCAGTTGATGACAGACATCAGGGCCTGGAAAGTAGCGAACATAGCGAACGACATCCCCGAGATCGAGGTGGATGACCCCGACGGAGCGGACCTGCTGGTGCTCAGTTGGGGATCGACCTCCGCGGCGGTGAGGGCCGGGGTGGGGAACGCTCGCCGAAACGGCGCCAAGGTCGCCTATGGCCGGATCCGGCACCTGTGTCCTTTCCCGCCCAACATGCCCACCCTGCTAAGCAGCTACGAGCACGTTCTGGTTCCCGAGTTGAACAACGGACAACTATCCCGGCTGATCAAGGCCGAGTTCGTGCGGCCCGTCGTTTCCTACAACAAGGTGGCCGGAGTCCCTTTCACATCAGGCGAGATACACGAGAAGATAATGGAATTGGTGGCGCCATGAGCTACACCCGGGTCGACTTCCAAACCGATCAGGAGGTCCGCTGGTGCCCCGGCTGCGGCGACTACACCATACTCGCCGCGGTCCAGAACTTCTTTGCGGGGCTCGACATCAAGCGGGAAAACGTGGTGTTCGTCTCGGGAATCGGCTGCGCCGCCCGGTTCCCCTATTACATGAACACCTACGGTATGCATTCGATTCACGGTCGAGCTCCGGCTATCGCCACCGGCGTAGCTGTCGCCAACCCGGCATTGTCGGTGTGGGTGGTCGGAGGCGACGGGGATCTCCTCTCGATTGGCGGCAACCACCTGATCCATGCCTTGAGACGTAACATCGACATGACGATCCTGCTGTTCAACAACCAGATCTATGGACTCACCAAGGGTCAGTACTCTCCAACATCCGAACCGGGAAAGACCACCAAATCCTCTCCGGCGGGGTCGATCGATTACCCGTTCAACCCGGTAAGCCTGGCGCTAGGCGCGGAAGCCACCTTCGTGGCGCGTACCCTGGATATGGACCGCAAGCACACCACCGCCATTCTCAAAGCCGCGCACGCCCATCGCGGGTCAGCGCTGATCGAGATCTACCAGAACTGCAACGTGTTCAACGACAAGGCCTTCATCCAGTTGACCGGCAAGCAGGAGCGGCACGCCAACCGGATCGACCTAGTGCACGGCCGGCCGATCGTGTTCGGCGCTCGTAAAGAGAAAGCCTTGGTATGGAGGGGTGGACAGGCGGTAATCGTCGATCGCGCCTCTGTGAACCCCGGAGCGATAATCGTCCACGACGCCCATGCCGAGGACTCTTCCCAGGCATTCGCTCTTTCGAGACTGGCGCATGGTCCCTATGGTCCGACTCCGCTGGGTGTCTTCCGCGACGTGTACCGCCCGGTCTACGACGATGCGCTCCAGGAAGCGGTGGTCCGTTCCCAAACCGCACGCGGCGCCGGAGACCTTGGCAAGTTACTCACCAGCCTGGGAACCTGGACCGTCGATTAGCCCTGATCGTTCAAGTTTCCCGCACACCGGCGGCGAACTACGTCAATTCAACCTGAGTCTTGGTAGGAACCACCGTTCACCCGGCAGGTGGTCTCCAAAACCGGATCGGGCTCTGTATGGGTTCGGTAATCAGCCCCGCACCGAATCAATACAGCCGTTCACGGTTGGCCTCGTCCTCATCGGCGTCGATGGCCCGGGCATTCGCTCCGGCAATCTGATCGGCGAGTACCTGGCCATAGGTGGGATAGGTCGACCGGTCAATCCGGTTGTCCGGATCCCAGATGCGACTACGGATCAAGGCTCGGCCACAATGAAGGAACACCTCCTCCACCGTAATCTTCAGTGCTGAGACCGGAGCACGCCGGGAGACTGCCAAAGGTGTCAGCAAGTCGGGATCGGTGGTGATTTCGGCCTTGCCCTTTACTCGCAGCGTCTCGTTCATGCCCGGTACGAGGAATAGCAATCCCACGCCGGGATTCATCACGATGTTCTGCAAGGAATCCACCTGGTTGTTACCCGGACGGTCCGGCAACAGCAAGGTCTTGTCGTCCACTACATGTACGAACCCGGGCGGGTCACCCCTAGGGGAGGCGTCGGCCTGGCCGTCGGCATTGCTGGAACTCAGAACGCACAGCGGTGACATCGCAATGAAGTTCCGGGAGTGGACATCAAGATGGTCAAGCACCTTCTGAGCCGCACGTGGCGCAGGCGGCCGATAAACGGAACGCAGATCGGTCATCTCGTCGACGGTCATGATGGACACCGTATCCCTCCGCAGATCATCTGGTTGACGTGTCACATACATTAGCTGTCGTCTCGGCGGTTGCCTCCACTTTGGTGCACTCGAAGCGTGATCTTCGGCTCGGTTGGTGGCCTTGCAAGGAGAGTACACAAGGCCTAAGGAGAGTACACAAGGCCTGTAGTGGGAGATTCAATCGCCCTGCTGGCGCCGGATCTACCGGGGGTTGCTCACCGTGAACACTCGATCTTCTCTTGGTACCCTTCGAGGTACTGACGTGAGAGGAGTGCAAGTGGATGTGCTCGACCTGATGCGAACGCAGCGGAGCGTCAAGCGATTCAAGCCTGACCCGGTGTCCGACGATGACATCCGGACCGTCCTGACTGCCGCTACGTGGGCGCCTAACGGCACTAACGCCCAACCTTGGGAGTTCATAGTCATCAGGAACCCGGACCTGAAGAAGACGATCGCCGACATCTACCGGGAGGGTCTCCAGTTCCTGCTGGATCACCCTCGGCGGCAGGGTTACCGGGAACCCGACCCGCGCACCTTCTTCAACACGATGCTCCGGAAGTCGCAGCACCTGCGCGATAACCTCGAGGAGAGCCCGGTTCTCATCGTGGTCGCCATGAACAAGAACAAGGACAACCTGCCGCGCTTCGGAGCTCTCAAGTCCATCCGAGCCGAGGCTACCTACACCTCGATCATGCCCTGCGTCCAGAACCTGATGCTGGCGGCTCGCAGCCTGGGCCTCGGTACCTGCCTGACGACCGCTATCACCATCCTGGAAGAAGATGCCAAGATCGCGCTCGGGATGCCGGAGGAAACCCAGATCATAGCCTTGATTCCCTTGGGGTATCCCGCCGATGACTTCAAACCGGTCACCAGGATCCCGGCCGAGGAGTTCACGCACTGGGATGGATGGAACCGAGACTGAGGATCGAGAGGACCGGCCTCGACCACAGGTTACGGGCTACCCATCTGCGGTAGAGAATCCGCGTCGTCAATCCGTAACCACAGAAATACGGAGATCACCCACACCAGTGACAGAACCACCACAAGGCTGAGGGCAAACAACCAAGGCGCCGGTGCCCACAGCGCAGCGACAACCGTGACTCCTGACGCTGCCATCATCAAGCGTATCACCGACTTATAGATGGTCGGGGATCGATGGTAATCGATCAGAGTCCTGATTTTGAAGACAAGTGCCCACAGCCCGATCACCACCGACCCGGAAAGGAGCCACGCCGTTACCGCGGGGGTACGGGCATCAGCCGCGTGTTCGATCAGGCTCACCATGGCCGCTCCGGCCGCGGCGATCGACAAGGTAACCGGGAGATGGAGAAAGGTCCATCTCGCCCGGGTCCGGGCCGTATCGATCGGTAGCCGTTGGCCCGCAAAATCGAAGTATGTCCACCAGTACGCAAATCCGACACACAAGCCGACCACTCCTGTCATGATCGAGCGGACATTGTCCTCGGCCTCGGACAGCCCATCAACAACCCCGACCACCACCTCACCGAGAACGATGATGACGAACAGGCCGAACCGCTCGACCATGGAATGGGTTACGGTGACTCCCGACTCCATGGCTTCGACGCGGGAAAGTCTTAATCCGAAGCCGACCGACGTCACGATGAGCAGCGCCCAGACGACAACCCGGAACTCGCCGGGGACCGCGATGCTGATCGCCATCAACCCGATGGAAACCAGCAGTGCGGCGAGGTATCGACGGGTTACCTCCATGTATTCCTCGGCATCATGGCGTCGCACCGTATACCAGAGCCATGACACAACAGCCAGGTGCAGGATGTATACAACTGCGAACTGCGTCCCGGAGCCTCCTGCCGCGTCGCCGGTAAACACCGCCAGAAGAGTGAGAGAAATCATCTGGATGAACACGTACACGCGGGTACGCCCGTCCTCACGCCCGTGAAGCTCGTGGTGAAAGGTTCCGTTAATCCACGCGATCCAGATAAGAGAAAAAATCACGACGAACTCGCCGACGCTTTGCCAGGTGATCTCCTTGGCCAGGGTATGGGCAGCCCGGGCGATCACCACCACGTAGACCAAGTCGTAGAAAAGCTCGAGGAATGAGACCGACCGATCCTCGATAATCTCACCGTGAGCTCGTGGAGGCATCCAGAAGCGGCGACGGAACTCAGCGAACATCGAATCAGTCAAAACATCACCTCCCGTTTCCAATACCGGGGTGGGCTGGGAGATGGATCGGACCCTCGGCCAGCCCCTCGCGGCAAAACGAAATCGACCCATTAAGACGTTACCAAATGCAGCACCCTAGTACCCCTCCTAGTGTCCCGAGTCGGAAGTTCGCTGAAGATTGTAGGTAACCACCCGGTGTGCTTCCGGTACAGACCCGGGTTGAGACCGCGAAAACCGAACTACCGGTATGGATCGCTCGCCGGTGGGTCCCACCCCCAGCCGCCGCCTCCTCAGCGTCGAAACGCGTCCCGCCAACCCCTCTAGCCTGGCCAAACAGAGGCAGAAGAAAAACCAAGATGATCCCAACCCCGGTCCGGTCGGTACCTGACCCAACCGTCGGTGCTTTACGGTTACCCACCAGTATGCAGACCGGGTGTGACAGATTCCCCCGGATGTCGGGTTACGCCCGCCGGAAAGATTTCGCGGTCTCCCGAACACAAGCGAAACAACGATTCAGGACACTAGGAGGGTCCTGAAAAACGAATCTTACGGGGTTAGGTGGTCGGCAAACCGCCTGGTCATGGAGTTGCGGGTTAGCGTCTGAACCCCTTTGTACGGGGTTTCTCAGCACCCTCCTAGGACCAGACCAACCTCCTCTGAGACCTCTCTTCGCGCGACTTCCGCCTATATCACGTTTCAGTACCCTCCGCGATCAGAAGTATGATTTGTCCCAGTCTGGATGGAAAGGCAAATCGGTTGTGACTCCCAAGCTGTGGTTGATCGGGATGATGAGTTCGGGCAAGACCAAAGTAGGTAAGAAGGTTTCCCGCCTCAGCGGCCATCCCCTCGTTGACACCGACGACGAAATCGTGGAGCGAGCGGGGATGAGCATTCCTGATATTTTCGCTACCCGGGGCGAGCCGGCTTTCCGGACCATGGAGTCCGAAGAGGTGGCGCGCATCGCCGGCGGACCCCATCGAATGGTGATCGCCACCGGGGGAGGCGTGATACTCGATGAAACCAATCGCCGCCTGATGCGCGAGACGGGACTGGTGGTCTTGCTGAAACCTTCCCTCGACGCCCTTATCGCCAGGGGCAAGACCCGTAACCGTCCCCTCCTGCTGGGTCACGCTGACCTAGGAGCCCGCTACACCGAGATCTGGGAATCTCGCAAACACCTCTACCGGGAAGCTAGCCACGCCGACGTTCCAACGGATGGCAAGCCTAGGAGCCTGATCGCCAAGGAGGTTTGGGAGCTATGGCAATCGTCCTGAGCCCCGGATCCACCAATCCCCGATTCTCACCCTTTGGCCCCGGATGCTCATGGATCGGGGCTAATACATCAGCAGGGCGCCGCTGACGTTGATGGTGGCGCCGCTTATGAAGCCGGCATGCTCGGACGCCAGGAACGCTACCACCCGGGCCAGTTCCTCGGGACGACCCATCCTTCCCAGCGGGCATTGAGCCATTGCAGCCGCCACCATTTCGGGACTGTTGTCGAGATGCTGCATGGGCGTGTCGACCTGGCCGGGTGACACACAGTTCACAAGGATGTTATGGGGACCGTAAGTCCGAGCGAACCCTCTAGTCATGGTGACCACCCCGCCCTTGCCGGCCACATATGCGTGGCTCCCGTGCGACGGCCCGGTCAACCAGGCGCCGGAAGTGAAGTTAATGATCCGCCCACCTCGCCCGGTAGCAATCATGGCCTCCCCCACCGCTTTGTTCAGGAAGAAGGAGGCCTTGAGATTCACGTCGAGTTGGGAATCCCAGTCCGCTTCGGTCACCTCATGCAGTTCCTTCCGCCGCAGATAGGCCGCCGCGTGAGCCAGCGCCCAGATCGGGCCCAGCTGATTCTCCACCCGGGCCACCACGGCGGGGATGGCGGCAATGCCGGAAAGGTCGAACACCAAGGGCATGTGAGGCCCCGGACCGTCCAGATCGGCTACCACCTCCCGGACAGCTTCCTGAACATCCAGCGCCGCCACCCGGGCGCCCAGGGCAGCCAGAGTGATCGCGGTCGCCTCGCCGATTCCGCTCGCGGCGCCGGTTACCAGGACCGCCTGTCCTTCGAGGCCGGCGCCCAGGCTCCAATCGGTTCTCATTTCGTGGTCACTTTAGGTTGGCAGTCGATCCGGGGTTGAGCGAGAAAAGTGGTCGAAGGGACTCGCATGGTTGTCACACCACGCTGGTCAAAGACTGCTCAACCATGAGGGAACCGACCGTAGCACCGCCGTCATGAAAGCCCGGTCGTCTCAGATGGAGGAAGAGCTAATGAAGCGGTAACTGGTAGATGGATTACCAAGTGTTACGAAATGGCACCGTTGGACAACGGTATATTTAGGGATAGACGATCCGGCAAATAACGACTATATTAGAGCTTGTCGATACTCTGGAGAAGGTGAGATGAGTGATAGCTACCGCAAGGATGGGAGTCGGGACGATCCCACTCTGGCGCTTCACGAGATCAAGACTAGGTTCGCTTCCCGGTCGAGGTGGATGTTCGGAATCGACTTCGCCCTGACCACTATTAGCGCGGTACGGCGATGACTGTCAGCGAGTCCCTAGTGGACGCCAAGGATGCGACGGTTGAGGCGCGCCTAGAATCGAAGATCGAACGAGCCGTAGCGGCCTTGGAACGCCGAATCAACCAGCACACGCTTTGGGTAGTCGGCTGGGTCACCCTCGTCGGCGGCCTCATCATCACGGTGGTCCTCAACCAGTAGGATCGGGCGCGAGCAGGAGCTTCACTGATCGCACCTCCCTCAACCCCTACCATCCGGAAACCGCAAGAAATGTCTTCAGTCACGGTCCGACGACGTGACTACCGACCTGCGACGTTCCTCCCCGACTGCTGACGATCCAAGCGGGCGTCAACGGGGGTCGCGATCCCTTCCGCGTTGACCTTGACCCCGTAGACCCGTTCAGCCTGTTCCGGCGAGACGTAACCGTCGAGGACGTCTTCGCGGACCAACTCGATGGGACGATCGAGAGGATCCCCCCAACCTCCGCCACCCGCCGAGAAGTTCCTGAACCGGTCACCGGGCTCCATCGTGAACCGCTCCATCCGCGCCGAGCGGGCTCGGTCAGTGTCAGGCCATACGATCATGCCGTTGGTCTCCGGCTCGTGTCCACCACGCAACGCCCAGGGTTTGGTCTTGGTTTTCTTCTTCATGGATAGCATCTCGCCGGTCGCGAGAAACCTGACCTCACGCCAGATCCCCAGCCCGCCTCGCCACTCTCCGGCGCCTCCGGAGTCTTGGCGCAGCTCGAGGCGTTCGTGAAAGATGGGTGACTTGTGTTCGAGAACCTCCATCGACGTGTTGCGCACCGCGGTGGTCGAAGGGTGTTGCAGGGCCGTGGCCCCGTCGTGGGTGGGCGTGGCGCCCCAACCGATTCCCTCGTTATTGCTTACCGCATACATCTCCCCGGTATGGGGATGCGTGCCGACCGCCATGAAACCCGGTTCGTCGGAGCCGGATGAAGCGTTGATCTGATCCATCCCCTGCGCTAGCGCCTTGTTGATCAACTCGAAGGCCGCCATACCCGTCCAGAGCGTGAATGTCGCCGCGGGGTAGACAGCATGAAAGAGGTTCCCCGGTGGACACGATACGGTGAGTGGTAGGAAGTGACCGTGGTTGGCCGGAGTGTCGGGGGTGGTAAGGGACTTGAAAACCGACTTCGCCAGGCTCATGGTCTTGCCGAAGGGCATATTCACCGGCCCAGGAACGGCGCCGTCGGAGTCACCGTAGTCGACCGTGAACCGATCTCCCTCGATGGTTACCGTCACCGCCATCCTGATCAGATCGTGGGAGATTCCATCATCATCGAGCCAGTCATGGGCCGACCAGGTCCCGTCGGGCATAGCACGAACCGCGTCGGCAGCCGTCCGGGCCCCATGGTCGATGATCCGGTCGATGGCCTCCTCAACCCTGGACAGCCCGAACTTGTCCCAGATCTGGTGGAGACGCCGCTCCCCCACCCTGATGGCGGATATCTGGGCATGGAAATCCCCGATGATGGTCTCGGGCATTCTCGAGTTATAACGCAGGATGGCCATGATCTGCTCGTCTAACTCGCCCCGCCGAACCAGCTTCACACCCGGCATTATCAGGCCCTCCTGATGCATGGAGGTGGAGTCCAGAACGTAACCCGGATCCTTGGCCCCCAAGTCCATCCAGTGTGCCCGGACCGCCAGGTAGGCGTCGGGTAGTTCGCTTCCCGCGCAGAATACGGGGGCGAACAGCATGGCGTCGGATACGTGGGCGCCGCTCCAGTAGGGATAGTTGATCATCACCACATCCCCCGGGTGGAGGTTCTCGACCCCTACTTTTTCGACCCCCTTGTGAATGGCGTAGTCGTTAGCCCCCAGGAAGGTGAGTATCCCGGTCGACTCCGAGATCAGCCGACGATCCTGATCGTACATCGAGATGCCGAAGTCGAGCACCTCGTAGATGACCGGATTGAAGGCCGTCCGCACCAGAGTGCGCCGCATCTGCTCGGAGGTGGAGTTCAGGTAATGACGGATTACTTCCACACTGGCGCCGTCGAGGGCTGGTGATCCGCTCATCGGATCACCGGTCGAGGGCCGAGGGTGCGAGTCCGGCAAGTGGTAACAATTCTCGACATGCTACGCCAACCCGTCCTGCATACGAACCATCAGGTTGCCGAGATGATCGGGAGCAACCTTCTGGTCACCGTGGATGATGGTGACCGAGGTGGGTTCGCGGATGATGGCGGGGCCGTTGATTTCCACGCCTGCTTCGAGTCGGCTTCGCTCGTAGACGGGAAAGCGGCGCGTTTCCCGAGTCGCGAAATCGAAGGCATAACGTTCGCCGACCCGGGCGTTTCGCCGGTCTCCGGTCCCGTGTCGGGCGCCCACAACGTGGGTGGGTGGTTTCTCCAAGCGGCCGATTGCCCTCACCCGAACGGTAAGGATCTCGACTTGTTCGGTCAATCGGTGCCCGTAGCGTTCAACATGGCGGTGGTGAAACCGGTCGATGACCGCGTCACTGTTGTCACCCTTCTCCACGTCAACCGACAGGGTGTGCTCCTGTCCGTTGTAACGCAGATCCAGGCGCCTTAGAAATGTCCGGTTTTCCGGGGGTACGGATTGGGCAGCGAGCACTTGGACGGCTTCCCGTTCGAGTTCGGCGAAAACTCCTTCGATTTGGGTAAGGGCCGTGCTGTCCAGCATGGTCAGGACCGTTTGTCCCAGGTCGTATTCAAGATCCGACATGAGCATTCCCCAAGCGGAAAACACGGCGGGGGCGGCCGGTACGACGACCTCGGGCAGTTCCATCTCCCGGGCCAGAAGCGGCGCCAGCATCGGCCCCGCCCCACCGAAAGCCACCAATGAGAACTCTCTCGGATCAAGACCTCTCTCTACCGTGATCTCCCGGATGGCGCCGACGGTGCGGGCCAGCAGCACATCGAAAACGGACGCGGCGGCCCGCCGGGTGGACATACCGAGCGGCGCCGCCAGTTTCTCTCCAACACCTCGAAGAGCGGCTTCCTCATCCAAACGCATGTCACCACCCAGAAACTCATCCGCCGCCAGGTATCCGAGGCAGAGGGAAGCGTCCGTCACGGTCGGTCGGGTGGCGCCTCTTCCGTAGCAGATCGGTCCGGGAACCGCGCCGGCGCTCTGGGGACCCACGCGCAGGAGCCCTTTGTCCATCCAGGCGATAGACCCGCCCCCGGCCCCGATCGTGCGGATATCAAAGACAGGAATACGGATCGGCAGGCTTTCGATCTCGGCTTCGTATACCTCGGTGGGGGCGCCATCGACGATCACACATGCGTCGAGGCTGGTACCGCCTACGTCAAAGGAGATGAGGGAAGACCGGCCGGTAGCTTCGCCCAAACCGATCGTCCCGGCTATACCCCCCGCCGGACCGGAGAAGACCGTGAGCAGGGGTGACATCCGAGCGATCTCCGACGTCATGGCGCCCCCCGCCGATCGCATGACCAGGAAGGAACCGTCAAAACCCCCCTTACGAAGACGCTCCTCCAGATCGGTGAGGTACCTGCCCAGTATGGGACGGATGTAGGCATCGGCAACCGTGGTTGAGGTCCGCTCGTATTCGCGGTACTCCCTTACCAGGTCCACGGACACGGAAACCGATAGCTCCGGAACGGTATCGGAGAGTATGCCCTTGGCGGCCTCCTCATGCTCGCTGTTGGCGTAGGAATGGAGAAAGCAGACCGCCACCGACTCGACTCCCCGCTCCGAGAGGTAATGCCCGGCTTCGATCACCGCATCTCGGCCGAGTTCCTCCACCACCTTGCCCCGATGGTCAACGCGTCCGGGAACCCCGACGGTGTGGCGGCGTTGGACTAAGGCAGGTGGCCGCTGATATTGGAAGTCATACATCGACCCTCGGGGTAGATCGCCCCGGGCTATCTCGAAGATATCCCGGAATCCGGCATTGGTAATGATGCCGGTCACCGAGCCTTTACGTTCCAGAATTGCATTGAGGCCCAGCGTGGTGCCGTGGGTAAAGACCGAAGCCTCGTCCAAGGACACATTCGTGGCGTGGGTGGCGGCGATCACGCCGTCCGCAGGAGCCGCCGGGGTGGTGGGTGACTTGCGGACCGTGACCTCCCCACTCCGCTCGTCGAAGGCGACGGCATCTACGAAGGTCCCACCGATGTCCACTGCTAAGCGGTATCTGCGTTCGTTCATGCTCTCTTTATCGGGGTTGCTTCTGCGTTATCAGGCGGCCGGGCGGTCATCCCGTACCACGCGGCCTGACTGCATGACAAAGGAGATCTCTCTCAATAGCAGCCACGCCGGAAAGCGGGTTCTCATCCACCGCCACCAAGTCGGCGACCTTGCCGGAGGAATCGTACCGATCTCGGACTCCATTCCCAAGAGCCGCGTTGTGGGCGGTGCCCGGCCCCGGTGGTCAGAGGACTACAACCTTGGCGCCGCGCTATCGGCTACATCGGCGATCTCATCGAGTTTTCGGGTGATCTCCGCGTCGATCTCTGCGGTCGGGACATAGTCGGCTAGTTCATAGAACGATCTCTTGTTCATGAGGTTCGGCAAGCCGAGTTTCCGGTAATAGGTCTTGAACAGTGGCTTCAGGAATACGTCGCTGACCTTCGTATCAGAATCCCAGGGCGAACCTTGTTCCAGAACCCCCATAGCATTCCGGATTTCTCGGATCGACTCTTGCATAGCATCAAGACGGGCTTGTGCCTCGGACTCCACAAACAGCGGACCCAGCGCCTCCGCCCTCCCGGTCCGGCCGGCAAACCGTTCCAACGTTGTCGGCGTGCAAAGATAGTTCTCTATCTCTCTCCGCTTCCACATCAACATGTGCAAGCCATTACCCTGCACTCCCCTGTCAAGCCGATCAAAAACCGCTATGCCCTTCAAATCGGGTAGAGCCTCCCGGAGGCCTGCAAAGTGACGCCAGGCTACCTCGGGCTGATTGCCGACGTAGTGGACGTAGGGTCGCTCCAGAGCTCGGACTGCCCGGTCATGTCCTGATCGGCGGGCAAACGCCCGGAGCACATCCAAGTCGGTTGAACCCTCCAGGAACAACACCCATCCGGTCTGTTCCGCTTGAAAGTAGTGTTCAAACGGTATCTCGCGAAGAGCCTTGTGTACCTCGCTTCCCCGATCGTCCACCCGGTGGGGGACGCCTAGGAACGCTACAACGAGGTGCTTGCCGACCGCCTCTGACAAGAGAACTTCGGAATGGGTGGCAAGGATCACTTGGTTGCCGCCCTGTGATGCAACATCGGTCATCAACCTGTACATCTGTCGCTGCCGCAAGATCTCCAGATGAGCATCCGGTTCGTCCAGCAACAACACAGCTCCCGGATTCGCGTACATATAGGAAAGAATCAGCAGGGTTTGGTGGAGGCCTCGCCCGCTGGAGGAGATATCAAGCCTCATTCCTCGCTCTCGATACATCATGGTGATTTCATCACTTGCGATCGAGTGATCCGGTGGTTCGAGTTCAGTACCGAACAGCTCGCGGATATGGCGGGCAAGACTCTCCCACCGCTCGGGATGCCTCTGATGCACGCGGAGGCAGAGGTTCCTCAACACCTCGGCGGTGCGACCCTGGCCGATCAGTCCGCTCAAAGCCCCGTCGCCGAGAAGTACTTCATGCGTTGCGAGTCCGGACATGGGTGGCAGAAAGGCTATAGGTATCTGTCCGGCGGCGCTCGGAACAGACATGCGTTCTTCCGCATTCTCGTTAAGGCGTATAGGACGGCAGTAGATCGATTCTTCATTGGCGTAATCGAACTCCAACCCGCAGCGCCACCTTCGACCTTCGTGGATACCGTCCACGATCACGTCTATCCGGATATTGCTGGTTCGAGGTTTCCCCTTAACCCTCTGAACGTTACGCACCCCAAGCGCCCGCCAGAGAAGCTTCGCCCCTGTTACAGGAACCGATACCAAGTCTCGTCGGTTCACCGCGACACCCGGTCTTTTTCCGGCTTCCGTCGTGGCCGGGTACCTGGCCTTCCAACTTCGTAAACCCACGTCCCACAAAGCCAATGCCTGCATGGCCGACGTCTTGCCGGAGTTATTCGGCCCGACAAAGACTACGGGACCGCCGAGCTCCACCTCGACTGCCTCAAACCGTTTGAAATTGCGAACGGTGAGCTTGGTAAGCAACGGGCTTCCATCTGACGCCTGAAGTGACTCTAGCCAGCCAGACCTCCAGAGTACCGACCGGTTACCCCGGGCCCACGGCGGGACCCATCTACCCGGAACCCCACCATATTCCCCATCCGGCTAATCGGTCAGCCCCTTCCACCGCGAGACCGGATGTTCATGCCCGAGCCCCCGGCAGGGTGGCTACTATCAGGCGGCCGGGCGGTCGTCCCGTACCACGCGGCCTGACTGCATGACGAAGGAGATCTCTCTCATGGCAGCCACGTCGGAAAGCGGGTTCTCCTCCACCGCCACCAGGTCGGCGACCTTGCCGGAGGAAATCGTACCGATCTCGGACTCCATTCCCAAGAGCCGCGCCGCGTTGTAAGTGGCGCCCGCCAGCGCCAGTTGTGGGCGAAGTCCGGCGCCTTGCATGAGACCCATCTCGTGCACCGCCACCGAAGTCCCGTCGATGGGGTCACCCGGCGGGTAGTCGGTGCCGTTCACCATCGTGACTCCGGCCGCCACCGCTCTGCGGATACTGGCCAGATGCATCGGCCCTACTTCCAGTGACGTTTCGATCTGGAACTCCTCGAAACCCTTCCACCGCATCCACTCCTGGGAACGGGTAACGCACAGCGTGGGAGTAAGGAACACCCCCTTGGCAGCCATCCGGCCCGCCGTTTCCTCATCCAGGTCGTAGGCATGCTCGAACGAGCGGATACCGGCATCCAGTGCCCAGTTGATAGCCAGCGACGAAGCAGCGTGGGCCACCACGTAGGTTTCCCTCTCGGACGCCGCGTCGACGGTGGCCTGCATCTCAGCCTTGTTCATCTCAGGATGGTCGAAGGTCTCCCCGAGGTTGGCTATGCCGCCGGTTATGAACACCTTGATGTGTGAACAGCCCGCATCCAGTTCGGCAAGCGCCGCCTCCCGGAAGGCCTCCGGTCCGTCCGCGATGACGCTCCCATGCCCCTCCCCGTGACCACCCGGAGTGCCGATCGCTCGACCAGCTCCTACTATCCTCGGCACGTCGGCCCATCCCGCACGGGCCGCTTCGGCGAGCAGCAGATCGGCCCGGTTCAACTCGTGGACGCAGCGGATAGTGGTGATTCCCGCCCGCAGCGCATCTTGCGCTCGCCCGTAGGCGCGCATCACCGTCAGACCGGGATTCTCGTTTTCATCAGTGGAGGAGAATGGGTAGACCACCGACAGGTGAGTGTGGACGGAAATCAGCCCCGGAACCAGGTAGCGGCCACCGAGGCTCATCCGCTCCCCGGAACCCGGCTGCTTGCTGATGGCGCCGATCCGGCCGTCGGCGATCTCTACGCTCACCCCGTCCCGGACCTCTCCGGTAACAACGTCAACCACCCTCGCGTCGGTCAACCACATCTTCGGCCTCCATTTCGGCTAACTCGGTGGGCGGGTTCAAGACCCGGCAAACCTACCGTTCGTATCACTGCTCCCCTGATACCGGAACCGAGAGGTTTCCCCATCACGATCCAAGCACTCAGGCCGACACTTCGGGGAGAAATACCGGCCCCGCGCAACCATACTGTTCCGAGCAGAACCGGAGAGGAACACCCCCTCGGAACCCGTAACATAGTCGCTGCCTACCCCGTATCAGGAGCCCTAATGTGTCTTCAATTTCGGTCGATCTGAACGCTGCTCTCGACACAGCCGAGCAACTACGCGGATATGAGCGGCGGTTGCTCGCATCGCTCGTGTCCCGCCCCAGCGTGCGCGCTGAGGTCTCGGATATACATGAGTTGTGCGCCCGAGAATTGGAACAGCTGGGAATAGAGGTGGAACTGGTCGTCCCCCTCCTGGCGGAACTCGAGAGACATCCGGAATGGTGCCCTCCCGACCCGCCCGGCCAGGATCCTGAACGGATGGTGAGCGTGCTGGGCTCCTGGGGGGAAGGACCGGGGATCTTGCTATTCGCCCACATCGACACGGAAGATCCCGATCCGCGCCATGAGTGGGACACGAACCCGTTCCAGGCCACGACCTTGGATGGCCGGATCCATGGTTTGGGCACGGCCGACGACAAGGCGGGTGTGGTGTCGGTGCTGGCCGCCGTCCGAGCGTTGCTTCCCCGCCTGCAGGGAGTGAGAGTGGTGGTGGGTTTAGTCCATGGGAAGCTGGGCGGAGGGCTGGGAACCCTACCCATGATGACCAGGGTGGGCCATATCGATTGCGCCATCTACTGCCATCCCGCGGAGACCGGCCAAGGGATGACACATTTCAAGACCGCCACCCGCGGGTATTTCAACTTTCGAATCGAGGCGGCGGGACGGAGGCCGGAGCCGGTAGAGATTCGAACCCCCAATTCCGAGGATCCCCGACAAGGTGTCAACGCCTTCAGCCGCCTACGAGAAGTCCTCGACGCCCTGGACCGTTGGGCTGACCGGGACGGCCTGCTCTGCTCGGTCAACCGCGTGGCGGCCGGCGACAACCCGATTGTCTTGCCGGAGAGGGCGGTCGCGGAGGGCGCCGTGTGGTTCCGCCGGGGAACCGTCGATGACACGTACCAGAGCCTCCACCGCGCCGCTCAGGGTGCCGGCGCTCTTTCAACCGATCTGTTCGGTATCCGGTCCAACCCGGCCGAGATCCCTCCCAGCCATCCTCTGGTAACCGACACCACCCGGGCCATCGCCGCTGAGGCCGGGACAGAACCAGGCTTGTACCCGGCCCATGTGGCTTCGGACATCCGCTTCCCGATTCGCTGCCTGGGCGCCCCTACGGTGGGGTTCGGCGCCCGAGCCGGTAACTTCTACGGTCCCAACGAGTGGGTGGACGCGGAGGACATGCATCGGGCCACCCGGGTGATCATCCGAGTCGTATCGGCTTGGGCCCAGCACGCCACTACCGGACAACCCTGGCCCCGGATCAGGACCTGACCGACAGCATCCGGTCAGTCCCGATTCCTCATGGATGGGGGTTTGGAGGAGTAATCAGAGCTAGCAAAACCCCGTCTCGCTAACTCGGGCTACATCGTCGGAACCGAAGCCTATAGTGGCGTCAGGCGCTTTTGCCGCCCCGACCGTGAGGACCCCTGCCATGACAACCATTAAGGAATCTCTCGACCTCGTGCCCCTTTGCCCACATTGCGAAGCACCGCTGAACACGGTCGATGCGCGCCCGATGGATGTCGGAAAGGGAGGCGGCGCCCAGATCCGGTTCGGGAAGCGCTACATCTACGCCTGCCCTTCCTGCGGGAAGGCATTGAGCATCTCCCACCGCAAAGGATTCTGGGCGGGCTGACTTACCAAGCAACCGAGTCGACACCTGCGGCGGTGTGCGTCTAACCCGGATCATTCCTTCCGGCTGTTGTGGCCCCCCTGTCAAGGTCCCAACAGGCCTGCAGGCACTATGGCGATGCCGTCCTCATCACGATAAGAACGCCTACCGGTGGTTATAACCATCGCATCGATGAGTCCAGGACCGAGCCGGTCACGCAACCAACGAAGGTGCCGCGTATCCCTACGGGCTACCTCCCTACCGAGTTTGACCTCCACCGGAATGACCCGCCCCTCGTATTCGATAATGACATCCACCTCACGCTGGTCATTCCAGGTGCGCATATGGAACACTCGAGCGTCTGCGGCGTGGGCGTACACGCGCAGGTCGTGCGTGACCAACGACTCGAAGAGTGCACCCATCAGATTGCCGCCCGACCCCCCGATTCTCCCGGCGGGAAGCACAGAACCCGGACTCAATAGCGAGCCAGCGGTGATGTTCAACAGTCGCGCCACTAGGAGGGTCCTGAAAAACGAGTCTTTCGGGGTTCGGTGATTGGCAAAGCGCCTGGTCAGAGAGTTATGGGTTAGCGGGCGAACCCCTTTGTACGGGGTTTCTCAGCACCCTCCTAGCGCAGTATCGGCCAGATGGTGCTTCGGGCCCCGCTTTAGCCTGCTCAAATGACTCCCGACCGGAAGCCAGGCCGCTAACGGTTCCAGCATCCACATCGCCTCCAGAGTGTCGCGGTAGGCCTGAGTTGTGGTCTTGGCCGATTTCTGCCCTACGCCCGGGGTGGCGGCGTCACGGATGGTTTCATACGACGCGGTGGTCGCAGTCGCGGCGGCGTACGCGGTCAACCACCGGCGGAGGGCTGCTGTATTACGAACTCGATGGCCGGCGAGCGGGAAATCATGTTCGAAAACACGGTGCAAGTAGCCGTCGAGGAGGAGATGGCGAGATCTTTGCGCTACGTTGGACCAGCCGGGAAAGCCGCCGGCCACGATCTCCCGTGCATAGTCGTCCGCGGTCAGATCAGTTATCCCCCCGATGTCGGGGCGGTCTCCGGACAGCAGCGTGTGCAGGCTGACCGTGGGACACTTGTACGGCTGCAACCGTTCCGCAAGTGTGGTAGTCCACATGCGCACCGTTACGATACGACCCGCGCCGGAGTGGACCGGAAGGGTGGAAGGCCTGGACGATCCGGTGAGTAGGAACCTCCCCGGTCTGAAGTCCTGGTCCACCGCGCGCCGGACGATATCCCATGAAGGCGGGTACCGCTGCCATTCGTCGATCAGGATGGGCGGCTCCCCATGAGCGAGCATCTTCGGATCGACGCTAACGGCCCTGAGAACGTCCGGGTCATCGAGGTCGTAGACCGTGTTGGCGTAGCCGAGAGCGGTCCGAGTCTTGCCCACCGCCCGAGGACCCTCGACGCTGATGGCGGGCAGCGAGTCCATCATCTCCCGTAATTGAGCGTCGACGATCCGCGGCTGGTAATCGCCTGGGCCGGTCACGAGCTATCCTACTTTTTCTCGCTTACGCTACTTTTTCACACCTAGCCTACCTTTTCACACTATGTTGGCGGTTCTTCCCGCTTAGGCCGTGACAAGAGGGGGCGGTTCGAGCGGAGGGAACCGGGAATATCAGGCGATGGTTTGGCCGGCGTCGAGGTAGATGGTGGAACCGGTGGCCATCCTGGAATCGTCTGACGCGAGGAAAACCGCGGCGCCCACGATGTCCTCGGGTACCCCGATGATCCCGAGCGGTATCATGGAGAGCCGGTACTCGCGGAACTCCGGCTGTGCCAGATCCGACCGGTTCATGTCGGTCTCGATCAATCCCGGTGCGATGGCATTGGCGCGAATCTTGTAGGGCGCCAACTCGAAGGCCAACTGCCGCGTGAGCATTCTCACCCCTCCCTTGGCCACGCAGTAGTGGGCGAGATCCCGCCCTGCAAGGGTTTCTCCCGCCGACGACATGTTGATGATCACCCCGCCATCACCCTGGCTAACCATCTGGCGGGCGGCTGATTGCGAGCACAGAAAGAACCCCTTGAGGTTCACTTCGATGATCCTGTCCCATTCGGATTCCGCGATCTCCAGGAAGGGAGTCCGGATCAGGATGGCGGCGTTGTTGACCAGGATGTCGATCCGCCCGAACCTATCGACGGCGGCGTTCATCAACTCACCCACATCCGAGGCCACCGACGTGTCGGCCCGCACTGCGATAGCTTCGGAACCCATCGACTCTAGCTCGGCCACCACCGAGCGGGCCGCTCCTTCGTCGTTCCGGTAGTTGACCACCAGCTTGGCCCCTTCTCGCCCGTACCCGAGCGCGATAGCCCTGCCGATGGAACGGGAGGAGCCGGTAACTACCGCCACCTTGTCCTTGAGTCGCATGATCGACTACCCGCCTATTCCAGTTCAAACCCGGGCACGACGAAGCTGCCTCTGTCGATGATCTGGGTGTCTCCGATCCAAATGGAGTGGTTGCGAGTCGGGATGTCGAAGTGGAAGTCGGCCCGGTTCTCACCGCCCAGCTTGCGGAAGAAATTAGCGCCGAACGCTATCAGCATGTTGCCGTAGTAGCTCTCGGTGTCCATGACTCCCCCGCCTTCCCAGAAGCGGAGACCCAGAGCGTTCCAGTTGGCTCGGTGTTCGTATCCCCAACCGATATGGGAAACCCCATAGGCCCGCTTGTCTTTGGGGAGCTCGAAGAAGTCCTTGAGCAGTCGGGCATCCGCGCCCCCGTCGATGGAGATGATGCTCCCCTCTCTTATCTCCATCCGTATCGGTTTTTCCACATACTTACCCATGGGGAGCAACGCATCACCGGCGTCAACAACCAAGGTACCCTCGGCCGAGTCCTCCAGCGGCGCCACCCCACACTGACCCGACGGCCAATGGTCCCAACGCCCCGGCTCGTCCGTATACCCGTACTGGCAACCCAGTGGTCGACCCGTATACCGGACGGTAAGGTCTGTTCCCGCTTCCGACCAGACCCGCATGATGTCCGACATACCCATGTACCGCACACTCGCTTCTCCCCGCTCACGGATCACCGGGATGGGGAAGAGTCGTCGTAGATGATCCTCCGGCTCTTCGATCATCAAGGATCGCACCCCCGCTTCCAAGGCCTCGTTGTGGGCGTCGGAGTAGATCCAGTGCGATCCCATGCTGGCCAGGAAACCGACCACCATGTCGCATCCTTTCCACGCATCAACGATGGTGCGCGACTTCATCCACGAGTCGTCGGCGGCCACCATGATCTGGAAGAAGTCCCCTCCCAGAACTCGCACCGCTCCCATCAGGGCGGTGATGTAGGCCGGGTTGCTCTGGGTGTTGGTGAAGGCCATCACGGTCTGTCCGGGACCGACCCCGCACAACTCCATGTGGTCCTTGAACATCGGTACCAGCTCGGCGCCGGCGGCAGCTGTGGTGGGGACTCTACGCAATGGGGTTCTCCTTCTCGGCTAGGGCCGTATCGTACTCGGCGCGGCGCGCCGGGATAAGATTTTGTCTGAATTACAATTATATCTAGGACGCTGCTCCCCCCCACATGCACCGGCCTCGACCGTCGAACCCAACAGGTTCCCCCGCCCTCCGACGACGACCGGGATACCGATGAACTTACAGACCATGTATACGGGCCCGGCGACGGGCTCACCGTCGAGGGATTCCGGGTAGAAGTCACCGAGCGGGTCTCGGGCCGGTTCAGGGTATGGGTGGGCAACCCGTACAAGGGAACGTTCGCCGACGACGAGGGAAACGTACACGAGAACAGCATCGAGTCCCTCGTCGACAGGGGAATCACCGCCGTATGCGACCCGAATCTGAAACTGTACTGCCCCGCGATCAGCCCATAACTCGCGCTCACATGGCTCAATTCCTCGTGCTCGCCTTAGGGGAGAGAGGAACTCGAAGATCCGCCGGACCTTCACGGTTCACCGACGTGCCCGCCGACGCTTGGCGTCGACCCTACGTGGAACGCCTCGCTGACCTGGGAATAACTTCAGGTTACCCCGACGGAACGTTCCGACCCGACGTCCCGGTCACCAGAGCTCAAATGGCCGCATCCTTCGCCAGAACCTTCGACAGGATAACCCTCGACACACCCGACGGAGTGTTCGCCGACGTTGCCTCCGACGCATCCCACGCGGCGGCTGTCGAAGGAATGTTCCGCGCGGGTATTACCCAAGGATGCGAGAAAACCCCGGGTCTTAACTACTGCCCCGACCAACCCGTCCGGCGCGACCAGATGGCCACGTTCCTGATCCGAGCCTTGAACATTCAGGCTTAGTTAGACCGAGTCACGAACAGAGCACAACCGGATGGATGCTACGAGTATCCTGCGGGTCGTCCGAGGTCCGGTATCGCCCGTGAAGTTCCAAACTACGGGAGAAGAAGGGCTATGACCGCGCCTCCCGTGATGAGAGCAGCGATGAACCCTGTTCGGTGACCGCGGCCCGTAGACCAGTCCAAGCGAGGCCAACGGCTTCTACGGTAGAGCCGCTAGCAAGCGGATGCCGACGCGCTTGGTGCGAATACGGCTCTCGCGGTTGCTAATATCCTTGAAATACTCGCTCGGCATGACAGGATTTCAAGGATAACGAGGGCTCGTGGTACATATTGCTCGACCGGACGAGGAAAGTGCGTTGCGTGATGCCGTCGCTCGTTCACCGGTGACGCTACTGACCGGACCTCGGCAGGCCGGAAAAACCACCTTGGTACGGCAGGTGATTCAACCTTCCCCTTCCGCCTTCTTCGATCTTGAGGACTACCGAGACCTAGCCCGGCTCGCCACGCCGACACTCGCATTACGGGACCGAGGCGAGACCATCGTGATCGACGAAGCGCAGCACAAGCCGGACCTGTTCCCGATCCTGCGAGTGCTGGTAGACGAGAACCGGCGAGCGGGACGGTTCGTGATCCTGGGGAGCGCCTCACCCGATCTGGTAGGTCTGACATCGGAATCACTGGCCGGCCGGGTGACATTCGTATCGCTATCGGGATTCCGCTTAGCGGATGTCGGCGCCGAACGATTGGAAGATCTCTGGGTGCGAGGCGGCTTACCGGAATCGTTTCTCGGCATTCAGGAACGAGACTCCAACCGCTGGCGTGACGACTACATCACGACATTCCTGGAGCGCGATCTGGCGGGCCTGGGCTTTCGCTTCCCCGCCACAACCATGCGGCGATTCTGGACGATGTTAGCCCACTACCACGGACAACGATGGAGCGGGGCCGCCATTGCCCGATCCCTCAACGTGTCTCAGACCACGGTGCGACGATACGTGGACGCCCTCACCGATGCTCTCTTGGTACGTCAACTTCCTCCATGGTTTGTGAACCTTCGCAAACGTCAGGTCAAGTCACCCAAGGTGTACATCCGAGACTCCGGCCTCCTGCATCGTCTTCTCGGTATCGGAAGCCTGCTCGACCTCGAACGGCATCCAAAGCTAGGCGCAAGCTGGGAAGGGATGATTGTTGAGCAGATCCTGGCTCGGTTCCCACATGCGACCTCCAGCTACTGGGCAACCCACTCCGGTGTAGAACTGGACCTTCGGCTGGAACTCGAGGGACGGATCATGGGATTCGAGATCAAACGCACCGACCGTCCGGCCACCACAAAATCCATGTACAACTCCATCACCGATCTGAGCCTCGACCATCTGGTGGTCGTTCACGCCGGACAGCATCGCTTTGCCCTTACCGAAAACATCACCGCGGTGGGCGCCGCCGAACTATTGACATCTATGGAATCCGGCCTCGAAGGACTCGAAGTGTGAGCCCCGCACCACGACAACGTCTGTGTGACAGGTCGGGCGCTTATCCGGAATGCCCTATGCGGACCAAACCCTCCTGAACAGATCGATCCAGTTCCCGCCGAGGATGGCGGCGATGGATTCCGACGGGTAACCCCTGCTCACCAACTCCTTGTAGATGTTGGAGATCCGGGCCGGGGTTTCCAACCCGATCGGGTAGGTTCCCGAATCGTCCGGGTAGTCCTCGATGCTCCACTCACCTGCCGCAATCATTTGAGCATGGATCTCCGGGCTCAGTTTGCAGAAGTCCAGTCCCAGCCCTACCTGATAAGGCCCGATCAGATTCACCAGGTAGTCGATGTGATCCACCACGTCAGAAACGGTAGCTCCTCGTCCTCCCTGCTTGACGAAAGCCGGATAGGCGTTCACCCCGATCAAACCACCCAGGTCCGCTACCGCTCTGATCTGTTCGTCGTCGATATTGCGGCGATTTGTCACCAACCCGCTGGGATTGGAGTGCGAGAACACGGGCGGGGCGGAAGTAACCCGCATGGCGTCCAGGGTGGTCCGTCTCCCGGTGTGGGACAGATCCACCACCATCCCCAGCCGGTTCATCTCCCTGACTACCTCACGCCCGAACGAGGTGAGCGGGCCGTCTCCCGGTTCCAAGCATCCGTCACCCACCCGGTTGGTCCGGTTGTAGCACAGTTGCACCATCCGTAGTCCCAGAAGATGGAAACGTTCGTAGTTGGCCAGGTCATTCGCTAAGGGGACCGTATTCTGGAAGTGGATAATCACTCCCAGCCGACCAGGAACAGGGAACCGATCGAAGTCCGATCCCTTATCGATCTCGATCAGCCGGTCGTCGTGCTCCAACCACCGCGCCCATTTGTCCATCAAGCTCCTCGCCTCCGCCGGGCCCTCCCAGTTGGCCACGGTGGGCACCGCGATGCTGACCCCTCCCTGGATCCAGCTATCCCATGAGTCCGGATCGGTCATCAGAGGGCAAACCCCATCCAGAACCGTTATCGGATCAAGAGAGCTCATCGCCTAACCCCGATTATTCATGGATGGGGGTTTGGAGGCTGAATGGAGTAGACCATATTCGTGCTCTGACCAGGAAGACAGCTATCGGCGTTTCCTATCCCGGTCCGGTGTAGAGATTCACCTGTCCGGTGAACGGTGGGTTTCTCCCAATACTCAGGTTGAACTGGCGTTACATGCCTCGGTGTGTGGGAAACCTGAATAATCAGGGTTAAGGGATGGGAAAGCCACCGCGACGAACAAAAGCGGGCGCTTCCCGATGGAACGACACACTCGTCCATCCTCCTTTCCGGACAATGACTCTCTCCTACCCGCTGCCATCTCATAGCAACCTCATCTCGGTGTCATGGACAAGCGCGATCCTGACCCAACAAATACCGACAGGCCAACCGATGAACCCGTTTGGTCGCGTATGATAATTCCGGTTGGAGGCATGGCCCTCCATACGGTGGGTCCATCGACCCAGCTACCGACGGCGAGGAGGAAATATGATGACCAAGATACGTCTATGGGCCCCCATGCTCTTGGCGCTTGCGCTTGTAGCCGGCGCATGTGGCGAGGACGACGAACCGGACGCCCCGACTACTACCCAAGCTGCCACGACCCAAGCCCCCGCGACCACCGAAGCCGCTGCTGCCACGACCCAAGCCCCCGCGACCACCGAAGCGCCGGAAGAGGTGACCACCACCACCCAGTTGACCGGGACCGAGTTGGCCGGAGGCGAGGGAAGTTGTGCACCCGAATCCGAGGCCGCCCCTGCCCGAGGTGTCGCTCCTGTTGACGGGATGACGCTCGTTCGGGCTATATCGGGTGACGTATCCACTATCGACCCGCGGCGCAATTTCGAAGCGCGCGCTTCCGAGATGGTGGCCAACATGTACGACCAGCTCACCACATTCCACCTCATAGAGAACGAGAACGGGGTACTGGTGGCTGACTCCACCCGTCCCCAGGGTCTGCTGGCAGAGGGTTGGGACTTCAACGAAGACTGCACGTCAGTCATCTTTACCCTTCGCCAGGGCGTGAAGTTTCACCACACCGGCAACGAGATGACCGCCGAAGACGTAAGGTGGAGCTTCCTGCGGGCTGCCTACCTGGACGCGGGCGGCTGGTTCGACCACGCTGTGATCGGTCTGTACGACTTCGGCTCGGAGTCCGACATAGAGGCCGCTATCACCGTCATAGACGACTATCACATCCGCTTCGACTTCAACAAGCCCACTCCGTTCCCGCTGCATGTGCTGTCCAACGCCGGAGTCACGGTCTACGACTCCGAAGTGTTGATGGCCAACGCCACGGACGACGACCCGTGGGCCCATGAGTATTTGAAGACCAACGACGTGGGTACCGGTCCCTTCTACTTGGAGAAGCTGGAACCGGGCGTCGAGATCGTCTTGAAGCGCAATGACGACTACTTCCTCGGCCCGGCCCAAGCGGAGCAGATCATCCTGCGGGTGATCCCCGACGCCGCCCAGCAGGCAGCCCTGCTGACAGCCGGAGAGATCGACTTCGCCGAGGCGGTGCCGGTGACCGCCATACCCGACCTCCGCGACCAAGGCGTGAAGGTCACCACGGTGGGTGGCAACAACCAGGCCGTCATGTACATGAACCCGACCAGGGCTCCGTTCGACGACGTGAACGTCCGCCAGGCAATCGCCTATACCTACCCGTACGACGACGTTATCGACGGCGTGTACTTCGGGGCGGCGAGCAGAGGTGGCGGGCCGATCCCGTCGACGACTCCGGCCTTCGACCCGGACGCCCCCTTCTACACCCAGGACCTGGATAGAGCGCGCGAGTTGCTGGCTGCATCGGGCTATCCAGACGGCTTCAGCGCCGATCTGTATATAGACGGCACGCTGGCTTTCGCTCCCGAGCTCGCCATTGTGGTACAGGCCTCCCTGGCCCAGATCGGGATCGACGTGAACATCGTGAGGCTGGATTCGGGCCAGTTCGGGGACAACATCTTCGCCCAGGACGAGGACGGCAATCGGATCAACCCGATGGACTTCTTCCTGTTCTACTTCGGTTCGGGTTCGTGGGTGAACGAGCCTCAGTACCACATGGAGTTGTTCTGGGAGCCGAACGCCTTCGCCATGCGGAGCAACTACGAGAACCCGGAGGTCACCGAGAAGCTGAACGCCGCCAAGTTCTTGAGCCCGGCCGATCCGGAGAGGACTCAGCTCTACCACGACGTGCAAGCGTTGATGCTGGCCGACGCCCCCGCGGTGTGGCTGGCCGAGCCGCATCACATCGTGGCGTCCTCGGTGGACGTGCAGGGGTTCATCTGGCGACCCGACCAGATCAACCGTTACTTCTACGTGACCAAGGCAACCTGATCACCCGGAAGTAATCCGAAAGTCAGGTGGGCAAGCCGCCGGGTCAGTAGTCTGGCCCGGCGGCTCCCCGATTGGTTGTACGCCGCCGGTTCCGATAGGAGGATGCTGAAAACGTCCGTCGAAAGGGGTTCGGGCCGCGGTAGACAGACCATTTACCAGGTAGTTTGCCGGACAGCGAACCCCGCTAGATCATTATTCAGTACCCTCCTCATGACACGAATAGGTATGGACTAGGGAGAAGATGCTCGCTTACGCGACCCGCAGGCTGGTAGCGCTCATCCCGATCCTGATCGGGGTCACGCTGCTCGCCTTCCTCGTTTCCAGGGCTCTCCCCGGAGATCCCGCCCGACTCTATGCCGGTATCCAGGCCTCCGAAGCCCAGGTCGAAGCCATCCGGGAGCGTCTGGGACTGAACCTTCCCCTTTACCAGCAGTACTGCGTGTACATGATCGGAGAGACCTGCATCGGCGAATCAGGTGGGGGTGGGCTGATCCGGGGGGAACTGGGCGAGTCGATTCGCACCGGGTTCCCGGTCGCCGACGATATCGGGGCCCGGCTCCCGGCCACCATCGAGATGGTGGGGTCTGGCATGCTGTTTGCCTTGCTGGTGGCCCTGCCCTTAGGGGTCTGGGCGGCCGTACGAAGAGGCAAACTGATCGACAAGTTCTGCCGATTCATCTCGACTATGGGCGTAGCCATCCCCGATTTCTGGCTGGGTCTGATCCTCTTACTGGTCTTTTTCGTGTTTCTCGGCTGGCTGCCGGGGCCGGTAGGACGCCTGGAGATCGCCGCAACATCCCCGGACGGACCCACCGGACTGTTCGTGATCGACTCGCTGGTAACCGGTGACTGGGCGACCTTACGGATGGCCGTCAAACATCTGCTCATGCCGATGGTGGCAATCGGCTTCCCCGCCATCGCCCCCATCCTGCGGCTCACCCGCAACGCCACCCTGTCGGTGCTCAACTCCGACTACATAGCCTTCGGCCGTGCTTCGGGCCTCAAAGGAGCGTCGCTGTACCTGAAATACGTGCTCCGCAATGCGCTGCCCGGGGCAGTAACCATGACCGGGCTGATCGCCGGGTACATGATCGGGGGGGCCGTGCTCGTGGAGAGGGTGTTCTCCTGGCCTGGAATCGGCCTCTACGCATACAACTCGCTGACGAACACCGACTACCCGGCTATCCAAGGCTTCGTGCTCCTGTCGGCAGTCACCTACATGGTGGTTTTCCTGGTGGTCGACCTGGTGCAGTCGACAATCGATCCGCGGGTGAGGCTGAAATGAACGCCCGCAAGTACGATGCTCGCCTAGTCACCGGGCTGGTCATGTTCGGGTTCATGGTGGCGGTGGCCGTGTTCGCCCCACTGATCGCCCGCAACGATCCACTGGCAATCGACTTCGGCCGCCAGTTCCTAGCCCCGTCGGCCGAGCACTGGTTCGGGACCGCCAAACTGGGCTTCGATATCTTCGCCAGGGTGGTCTACGCCGCCCGCTACGACTTGGTCATAGCGGTGTCGGCGGTGGCCCTTTCCATCGTGATAGGACACCCGATCGGGCTGGTTGTCGGATACATCGGTGGATGGATCGACTCACTCACGATGCGCGGGCTCGATATCATCCAGGCCTTCCCGGCATTCGTGCTGGCCATCGGCGTGCTTTCAGCCCTCGGCGAAGGAGTACTGAACGTGATCCTGGTGGTCGGCATCGTCGGCGTTCCGACCTTCGTCCGCCTGGTCCGAGCCGAAGTCCGGTCGCTCCGGGAACACGCCTACGTGGAAGCGGGCCGGGCAGTCGGTAATTCACGGGTCAAGATCCTGATCCGCTACATCGCACCCGGAACCATCGGCACGGTCGCCACTCAGGCCGCGATCAGCTGCGGGTGGGCGATCATGCTCACCGCCGCGCTGGGGTTCATAGGCCTAGGTGTACCCCTCCCCGAGCCGGAGTGGGGAGCCATGATCGCCGAAGGCGTGTCGGAGATGGTGGTGGGTGGCCGCTGGTGGATATCGGTGTTCCCCGGCATGGCCATAGCCATCACGGTCTTCTCTCTGAGCCTGATCGGTGAATCTATCGCTGACCTGGTGGAACCCACCCGTCGGAAGTCACGATGATCCCTCTCCTGGAACTCAGCGGCCTGGAAGTGGATATCCAGGGCATTCCCATCCTGAGGGGGGTGGATATGGAGGTCAGGCCGGGGGAGATTCTGGGTGTGGTGGGAGAGACCGGAGCAGGTAAGTCCATGACGGCTCGCTCCATTCTCGACCTGCTTCCGGCCGCGGCAACCGTTTCCTTCGACTCCTGCACATTCGGGGGACAGGACTTCATCCCCCCCAAGGCACGCCAAGAGGCGCGTGGACACCGGATAGGGTTCGTACCGCAACGGCCCCGGGGTAGCCTCAACCCGGTGTTCCGAGTCGGCCATCAACTGTCCGACACCCTCCGTCGCCTCAGGAATATGCGCTGGCGCGCAGCCCGCCGTGAGGCTCTTGACCTGCTCCGCTCAGTGCGTATCACCGACCCTGAGCGGGTGTACCGGTCGTTCCCCCACGAACTGTCGGGAGGTATGTGCCAGCGAGTGTGCATCGCCATCGCCTTGGCGGGGCAACCCGAACTGATCATTGCCGACGAGCCGACCACCGGGCTCGATGTGACAATCCAGGCCGAGATCCTCAGGTTGTTGGGCGATCTGATATCGGAGCGCAACGCGGCCGGGATATTGATCACCCATGACTTGGGGGTGGTAGCCGATGTCTGTGACCGGGTGGCGGTCATGTATGCCGGACGGATGGTGAACGTGGGCGCCACTACCGGAATCTATCGTGAGGCGCTCCATCCCTACGCCAACCGGCTGGTCTCCATCGCCACCTCTCTCGACTCAGGTGGAGTACCCCAGGAGATCACCGGACGGGTTCCCAACCCGGGCGATAACCTCCCCGCGTGCGCGTTCGCCCCACGCTGCTTCCGAGCCGGATCGGAATGCTTCGAGCAGGAACCGCCGATGGTCGACCGAGCCGGGCAGATCTCGTTCTGCCACCATCCCATCGAAACCGAGGCAGGCGCACCATGACCGGTGGCGTCTATACCCTGGCGATCAGGGACCTCACCAAGGTCTTCCGGATCAAGACCGGTGGCTTCCGCCACGCCGACCTGAAAGCGGTCGACGGCGTGACTCTGTCCATTCCACCCGGACGGACCCTGGCGGTGGTCGGCGAGTCGGGATCGGGCAAGACCACCCTAGCCCGGCTGATCCTGCGACTGCTTGAGCCCACGCACGGAACCGTGCTCCTTGAGGACACCGACATCACCTCCATGCAAGGAACGGAATTGGAGAAAGTGCGAGGGCGAATGCAGATCGTCTTCCAGGATCCGTACGACTCGCTCTCCCCGTGGCAAACGGTTGGGCGGACCGTAGCCGAGCCGCTGCTCCTGCACGAGAACCTTTCCACACAACAGGCTCGCGGGAGGGTGGCCGATATGCTGGAACGGGTAGGCCTCAGTCCCGCCCACGCCCGGCGCTACCCCCACGAGCTTTCCGGAGGCCAGGCCCAGCGAGTAGGGATCGCCAGGGCCATGGTGACCAAACCCGCCCTGGTTGTGTTGGACGAACCCACCTCCTCGCTGGACATGTCGGTCCAGTCCCAGATCCTCCTGCTTCTGCAATCGCTTCAGGAGGAAATGAACATTTCGTACCTGTTCATCTCTCACGACCTGTCGGTGGTCCGCTACATCGCCGACGACCTAGCCGTGATGTATCTGGGCAAGGTTGTGGAGTCGGGTCCGTCTGCCGGATTGTTCGCCTCTCCCCGCCATCCCTACACCGAGGCGTTGCTTAGGGCCGCGCCTCGTCCCGATCCCTCTCACAAAACCGACCACATCTACCTGGTAGGCGAGCAACCCTCCGCCCTCAACCGGGCCCCCGGATGTCCCCTCTACGGGAGATGCCCGATCGCCGAGGATGCCTGTGCCGACACTCCTCAGGAGTTGGCTCAGGTGGGCTCGGACCACCGCGTCGCCTGCTGGAAGCGGACTTGAAGCTTCGGGTAGCGACCGACATCGGAGGCACCTTTACCGATGTAGTGGTGTACGACTCTGATACCGGCCGGTACACCACGGCCAAGGCGTCCAGCCGGAACGACGATTTGGCTACCGGGGTACTCGACGCCCTCGGTCTCGTTGTCGACGACCCGTCCCGTATCGAGTCCTTCGTTCATGGTTCCACGGTCGGGCTGAACGCCTTCCTGCAGCGGCAAGGGGAGCGGGTGATGCTCCTGGCAACCGCAGGCGCCGCCGACGTGTACCACATCGCCCGAGGCAACCGCTTGGACATGTTCAACATCCGCTACCGCAAACCCATCCCGCTCATTCCACGCCGCGATATCATCCCCATCAGGGGGCGGCTCGACTACCTCGGCGCCGAACTCCACCCTCTCGATCATGACGACCTGCTACGAGCCGCCCGGCGTATCCGGGCAGAGAAGGTGCGGTCGGTAGCAATCGCCTTCCTGTTCTCCTACGTCAACCCGGACCACGAACTGGCCGCCGCCCGGATACTTGCGGAGCTTGCCCCCGATGTGTCCGTGTCGCTTTCCCATCAGGTGGCCGCCGAGTGGCGGGAGTACGAACGGACCGCCTCCACGGTCATGGACGCCTATATCGCGCCCTCCGTCTCCCGGTACATGGCCGATCTCTCCATCCGCCTGAGCGACCGAGGAATGGAGACCCCCCTGCGGGTGATGCAGTCGAACGGGGGTGTCATCTCCGCCCGGTCCGCCTCCGAACGGCCCCTGCAAACCCTCCTGTCCGGCCCCGTAGGAGGGGCGGCGGGCGGGGTCGCTCTTTCCGAAGTGCTGGACCGGCCCAACCTGATCTGCATCGACTTGGGCGGTACCAGCTTCGACGTGAGCCTGATCACCGCCGGGCACGCCGACAGTTCTCCCTCCGCTCTGCTGGAGGGCCTACCGGTGCTCATGCCGGTGGTCGATATCCACACCATCGGGGCCGGAGGCGGGTCACTGGCTTACCTGGAAGCCGGCGGATTGCGGGTGGGGCCCGAAAGCGCCGGCGCGCAACCGGGTCCGGCATGTTACGGACAGGGAGGAACGCGACCCACCGTCACCGACGCCAACCTCTACCTGGGGAGGATCGACCCCGGGTATTTTCTGGGCGGCGCCCTCACCCTCGACATGCGGGCAGCCCGCCAGGCTCTCGAAGGACTGGGTAGCCGGCTCGCACTGGATCCTGAAAGGCTGGCGCTGGGCATCATCGAGGTGATCAACGCCAAGATGTCCCAGGCCATCAGGACTCTAACCGTGGAGCGAGGAATCGAACCCCGAGAGTTCAGCCTGGTGGCCTTCGGAGGCGCCGGACCCATGCACGCCGTGGCGCTCGCCCGGGAACTCGGCATCTCAGAAGTGATCATCCCGCCGGACCCGGGTGGGTTCTCGGCCTGGGGCATGCTGCAATCTCCGGTGCGCCAGGACTTTAGCGAGGCCTACTTCCAGGACTTCGCCAGCCTGGACACCGCCGACGTGGAGGGCCGGTTCGCCGCTCTAGGCAAGAAGGCCTTCTCGAGCCTGCTCGGCGAAGGTGTCGACCGCGATCGCGTCTCCCTTATCCGGCGCCTGGATATGCGCTACCAGGGTCAAGAACACACTCTGACCGTCACCCTCCCCAACCTCGTTTCCCTTTCCCGGAACGACCGGCTATCGGCCCTACGCCGCAGGTTCGAGGACACTTACCGCGCCCGGTACGGCCACGCCAATCCGGATGCCGCCCTCGAGACCGTCAACCTCAGGCTCACCGCCCTCGGCGATGTGGGCCGCCCTCTCCTGCGGCCCGGTTACCGACCTGAACAGCCGTCGGTTTCACCATCCAAAACGACACCCGTCCTTTTCGCCGACGGGTCCTACGACACGGCCCGCTACCATCGTGGTTACCTGCCGTCCGGCTGCTCCATCAACGGCCCCGCCATCGTCGAGGAAGCCACCGCCACCACCGTCATCCCTCCTAGTGGTTCGGCCACCGTCGACACCTACGGCTGCCTGGTGATCGAAGCTCCTCCGTTGTAGCCGGTCATATACCATTCCCTGCTTAACCCCTCAGAGCTCTATATGCTTCACATGGCCCAGCGCTCTGGGACCTGAGGATGTCGAAATAGTGGACTATCACTGATAACAGGGAGACCAAGATCATGCTCAGCCGTGCCGTACATCCCGGCATAATCTCCAGTAGGAATTGGAAGCATTGGGCGTCTCCCCGACGGAGTTCGCACGCCAGGTCGACGTCCCGCCAAACCGCAGCGGGCAGATTATTGCCGGTCCTGTGCAATCTCGCGCACTTCGGCGGCTATTCCCGAACGGATCTCTTGACTCAAGAGCTTGACTTGCGCCTCATTCACAGCCGCCTGCGAGGATGCCTCGTCGGCCTGGGCATAGTTCAAGGCTGCCCTACTCCGGTGCCCTATCAACCGGATCACTACGTCCGCTAGCGTGCCGCCGGCCGTGATCCATATGGCCCAGGCTACGTGCGCGGGGATCTCGGCGATCATAGGGTGGCCGCGGGCTCGCTACGCAGCGTGGCCAAGTCGTGGATAGCCGCATCCACGGCATTATCGTCCCAACCAAGAAGGTCCTTCACCTCGTCTCGGGTTATCGACGGCCGATACTCCAGCAGCGTAAGTAGCTTGTTGGCGCGCCTCCCTCGTTCGCTCCCGTTCGGCGGTCGTTCAAGGTGGATACGCGACAGTTGTAGCTGGGCGTTCTCAACGGCGTCATATGCTGATTTGACCACAGTGAACGCGGTAATGGTCTCCTGCGACAATAGGACTGCCGATGCATCCCGATCGGCATGGAGGGGTTTTGTCGTCGGCGAGACTATCTCGTCGAGCAGTTCGTACAAGTCCCCGTATACGCGGGTCACAACCGCATGGGCCTTTCGCAGGATGTCTCGCTCCGTTCGGACCTCGGTCATACCGCTACCGCTATCGTCGCGGCGACAGCAACGCCTATAGCGGCAAGCACCGGGTGCATCCACCGACTGATCGCGTATTTCATATTCAATAGGGTTCGGGCGTGGCTCTCTCCGGTGTGGGTATCTAAGTGGTCTTCAATGAGTTGCGCCATCAACGGACCTCCTTGCCGTGTCCAACACCATCCGACGATCGCGGTTGGAAGAAGGCTTCGCTTGTGTTTATGACCGAGCGTAACGTACGAACTCGCCAGCACCGGTCTGCACACCCCCTAGCGGTCAGATCCCGATATATGTATGAGCCACTTGCCTTCATTCTCTTTGCCAAGGCTACCATTTGTAAAATCTCACTAATAGCTTTGGATGGTACTATAACACCAACTACCGGTAAAGGCAGCACCAAGATCGCCCGATCCGTGGGCGATGACCTCTCATACCAACTAGAAGCCCCTAGTGTCCCGAGTCGGAAGTTCGCTGAAGGTTGCAGGTAACCACCCGGGCGTGCTTCCGGTACAGACCCGGGTTGAGACCGCGAAAACCGAACTACCGGTATGGATCGCTCGCCGGTGGGTCCCGCCCCCAACCGCCGCCTCCTCAGCGTCGAAACGCGTCCCGCCAACCCCTAGCCTGGCCGAACAGCGGCAAGGCAGAAGAAAAACCAAGATGATCCCAACCCCGGTCCGGTCGGTACCTGACCCAACCGTCGGTGCTTTACGGTTACCCACCAGTATGCAGACCAGGTGTGACAGATTTTCCCGGAAGTCGGGTTACGCCCGTCGGAAAGATTACGCGGTCTCCCAAACACAAACGAAACAACGATTCAGGACACTAGCGATCCTGTCGAATATTCCACTACCGTCCCGGCCAACCCCGCTGCTAGAGGTAGCGTCCACCCCCGGTGCGGCCACCCGAGATTTGGAGGAGGTACTGGTTGATCGGGCTGTGGGCCACCGTGATCCGGTCAGAAAGCTCCGCAGGTCCGGCTGGGAATGACCGATACGGGAATCAATGTACTTCCACATAGTGAACCCGGTAGGAAACTCCCGCTGATCCTCCCCCAACCCGCATTCCGGTCAAGAAGAGAGGGTTCCCCTTCCGACGCATTCTGCGTCAGACCGGAATCTCACATTATGACTTGCTGCAAAGCTGATGCTCCGCCAGAAGAAACGTTACCAAGTGCGCGGATCATACAGTATCAATAGCGCGAATCACATAATTTCAGTTGCGCAAATCGCATAGTTTGGTTCAGGCAGCCCCTAGTCTCTCATACAAGATGGCGAACCGTTACCCGAGAATCGTCGAGCTTCTGCTCAAAGAGGAATTGTTGCCGACCTTCCCCGCAGTGCTCCTGGTTGGGGCTCGCGGCGTCGGGAAGTCCACATCGGCTGCCCGATTCGCGGACACGATCATCGATCTCTCGATGCCAGGCCCGCGGCTTGCCGCACGCCAGGATCCTGATGGACTCCTCGCCGCCTCCCCCGGGAGGGTAGTGATCGATGAGTGGCAGGAAGCGCCGGAGGTTCTTGGTGCAGTCAAGCGGGCGGTCGATCGTGACCCGTCTCACGCAGCGGGCCGGTTCATTCTCACAGGATCGGTCCGGGCAGCCTGGCAGGCCGCCACCTGGCCTGGCACCGGGCGGCTGATACGGGTGCGAATGTCGGGACTGACTCAAGGCGAAATAGAAGGGGACCGGGGGTACAACCCGATCGAGGAATTGTTCTCGGGTACCGAATCACCACCTGTCGGAGGTGTCTGCGATCTCACCAGATCGGACTACATCCGGCGTATCGTCAGCGGCCGCTTCCCGGACGCTTTGCGCCTGTCCGGAAGTTACCGCTCACGCTGGTTCGGGAGCTACGTGGAGCAGCTGACCGAGTTCGACGCGCCTCAGATCGCAGCCGGGGCACCGAGGCCGACCAAGTTACGATCCGTACTGTCTTCTTGCGCTGCCCGAACCGGCCAAGTGCTCAACCATGCGGCCACCGCTCGGGACGCAGGCGTTGCCACCGGCACCGCCGAAGCTCATCTGCGTCTGCTGGAGGATCTATCGATCGTCGCCCGCACACCCGCCTGGCACTCCAAACGGCTATATCGCCTTTACCAGATCCCCGAAAGTTCATATCCTCGATCCGGGTCTCGCCGCACATCTACTAACCCCGATTATTCATGGATGGAGGTTTGGAGGATGAGTGGGGTAGACCATATTCGCGCCCTGACCAGGAAATACAGCTATCGGCGTTTCCCATCCCGGTCCGGCGTAGAGACTCACCTGTCGGGTGAAAGGTAAGTCTCTCCCAATACTCGGGTTGAACTGGCTCTACACGCCTCGGTGTGTGGGAAACCTGAATAATCAGGGCTAACTGCCGACGAGGACACCCTGGCCCGAGACGCGACCCTGGTAGGACAGCTGTTCGAGACCTTCATCGTGAGCGAGATCCGCCCCCACCTCGAAGCGGTCTCCGCCGCCACGGAGATGTTCCACTTCCGCGATCGTTCCGGACGTGAGGTCGACTGTCTACTCGAGAGGGGAGGCCGGATCGTGGGCCTGGAGGTGAAGTCATCGACCGGGGTGGGTCGGCACGACGCCAAAAGCCTTATATGGCTGCGCGATCAACTGGGAGATCGCTTCCATGCCGGCGTGGTCCTGTACGCCGGACAGTTCCCGTTCCGGATCGGCGACCGGCTGTGGGCATTACCTATCGGTGCGCTGTGGCAGACACCAGTTGTTCCCGACCGGGCATGAAGTATCCTCCCATCATCCCCTAGACCGAGATTCCAGTCGAAGAAGTGAAACCCGACCCGATCACCATCGAGATCCTCCGCAACGCCTTCATCATGGCCGCCGAGGAGATGAACGCGGCGCTGATCCGCTCCGCCTATACCCCGGTTATCTACGAGTCAAAGGACTGCGCGGTGGCCCTGATCGACAGTCGGCACCGAGTCCTGGGCCAATCCTCGGGTATCCCGCTGTTCCTGGGCAACCTGGAAGCCTGCACTCTCGCCACCGAAGAGATGTTCGGAAGGTCGGTGTGGAACCGGGGTGACATCTGGATAATGAACGACGCTTACCTGACCGGGACCCACATGCACGACGTGACGGTCTTCGCTCCCATCTTCTACCAGGATGAACTGGCCGGATTCGCCGCTTCCCGGGCCCACTGGCTCGATATCGGCGCCAAGGACCCGGGGGTTCCTATGGATTCGGTGGAGATCTTCCAGGAAGGGATTCGTCTTCCCCCCACTCAGGTGGTGCGAGGCGGGGAGCCGGTGGAGGACATCTGGGCGATCATCGAGAGCAACGTTCGCTTCCCCAGATCAGCCCTCGGTGACATGCAGGCCCAGTTTGCGGTGGCTTCTATAGGTGAGCACCGGCTGGGCGCCCTATTCGATCGGTACGGCAGGGACACCGTCGAAGCCGCCGCCCAGGAGATCTTCCGCCAGAGCGAGCAACTCGACCGGGAAGCCATCCGGGCCATACCCGATGGGGTATACACCGCCGAAGGCTTCCTGGACTCCGACGGGGTGGGCGACGACCCGGTCCGGATGAAGGTCAAGATAATGGTGGAAGGTGAACGTTTGATGTTCGACCTCACCGATACCGACGGACCCGGCCGAGGACCGATTAACTGCGGCGCCGTACAGACTCTTTCGGCCTGCCGGCTGGCGTTCAAATACCTGTTCAACTCTCACCAGTCGGTCAACGGAGGCGCTTTCCGTCCCCTTGAGGTAACCACCCGGCCCGGATCGATCCTGGATGCCCGCTCCCCCGCCGCCTGCCAGTTCTACTTCACGCCGTTGGGTTTGATGATCGACTTGATCTGCGCGGCTCTTGCCCCGGCCCTTCCCGAATCGGTTCCCGCCGCTCACTACGGTGACGGGATGATCTTCCAGTTCACCGGTATCAACCCCCGCACCGACGAACTCTTCCTCGACAATGAACCGCATGTCGGCGGATGGGGCGCCTCATACGGTCGCGACGGTGAGGATGGGATGATCTGGACCTTGTCGGGCAATTTCCACGACATGCCCATCGAAGTGTTCGAGTCCAAGTTCCCCGCCCGGATCACCGAATACGGCTACCGCCAGGACTCCGCCGGTCCCGGCCGATGGCGAGGAGGCAACGGCATCATCCGCGAGTACCGGATGACCACCGACACCGAGATGAGCCTCTGGTTCGAACGCTCCGGCAACCCCGCCTGGGGACTATTCGGCGGCCAAGCCGGAGCACCCCCCGAAGTGATCATCAACCAGGGAACCCCCCGAGAGACCCGCCGCCTCAAGGCCAACCGCATGCCCCTGCGCGAAGGAGACACGGTCCGCTGCTACACCGGCGGCGGAGGCGGCTACGGCAACCCCGCAGACCGCGATCCCCAAGCCGTCCAAGCCGACCTCGCCGACGGGCACATCACCCCCGACTACGCCAAGCAGCACCACCAAATGTAACCTTAGACTCTCGAACACAGACTCACCAGGCATGTGAACATGCTCTTACATATAATTTGGTAGATGAGCCTGGCGGGAGATCGGGCCGCTAAGTGGAACTTGGGTCAAGTCGGCAAGATTGAGACTAAGTTGCCGGCGCGCTCCCCTGGCTATGCTCAAGACTAACGATCTGGCCTGTAGGATGAGGTTGATGCCATTCGCGCCCAAGAGCCGTTGATGTCCCACACCACCGGAGTCAGGTATCCGCGCGCGCCGATTGCGGAGGCGGTCTTCGATATCCGAATCGAAGACCTTGACCCTGCGGTGCTTGATCGAATCAGGCCGTTCGTCGATATGGACTACCCTCAACGGGAGGACACTGTACTTTCCGGAGCTGAGATCGAGACCGGTCCTCTAGGCATGAGGACAAGGTCTGTCCACAAGATGAACGGATTCCGGTTTACATCCGAGGACGGCAAGCAGATCGTTCAGATGCGCAGTGACGGCTTCACATTCAGCCGCTTGGCTCCGTATCAAGATTGGAAGGCCTTCTACACCGAATCACGACGTCTTTGGCTAGCTTACGTCAGCTTGGCTGGTCGGGTACGTTTGACCCGCGTCACACTAAGGTACATCAACCAGATCGAAGTGCCTGCAGGTGAAGCAAGAGTCGACGACTACCTGAGAACCCGTCCAGAGATCTCGCCCGATATGCCGACGACAACATCTGGATTCTACCTTTCTCTTGAGGTTCCGATTCCTGCCCTCGAGGCCACTGCCCAAATCGTTGAGACCGTTCTGACCAGCACGGACGAGAGTGCTTGCCTGCAGCTTGTATTAGACATTGACGTTTTCCGTCCGCTACAGAGAATCGAGTTTACGGGCGAGCCCGACATGTACGAGCTCGACACAACATTCAGGCAACTCCGGAGCGCGAAGAATCTTGTGTTCGAAGCTTCGATTACGGACAAATCGAGGAGGCTATTCCGGTGACGACTTTGGCATCACCAATACGACGAGAAGCGAGCGTACCTTCTTTGGAGGACCGTAGCTTCGTTGTTCTCGGCGAACCGATGGGCTCGGTTGCCAAACGTGTAATCGAGGCTAGATCGCATTTCGTCTCTAGCCTGCGATGCCATTTCTGGCTGGTCTTCGCGGAGACTGAATACCCTGGCCTGTTCGACGAGGACGCAGTCCGCGTCGTGACGCTGGAGCCCTCGGTGGTCCGCATGGCGGCAGAATACAGTTCATGCGCCTCAAAGCTGCAGCCAACCCGGTTACTCGAATTCGAGGATTGAATAGGGTGACTTGAGAGGTGTGGTCGGATACCCTACCGGATGCTGATGATCCTCTACGCCAAGGGGATCTGCTTGTTGATATCACTCTGCCCAATCTCCGCCCACCGATCCCGCAGTTTCCGCTCGGACACCAGGAAGCAACGACCGTACCGGCTTCGACTTCCCATGTGATTGTGATCTCTCAGTGCTGCGATAACGAAGCGAACGACTACGTAGCCGTAGCGCCTATCGGTCTCTTGGGGGGCCTCAAGGAGCACCACGTTCGTGCGTTGCTGAACCCCGAACCCGTGTGGAAAGGTGCTTCCTTGTCAGAGTACGTGCTGGAGCATTTTCGTATTGTGCCAATAGTGGGAATCCTCGATAGTCCAGGCGTGGCGTCGATACTTGGTCGCAAAACTGCACCGATCCGCAACGTTTCACGGTGATTGCAGCTCACTATTAGAGAAACGCCGCGCTCGTATGACGGTCGAAGCGCGTCGCTTACTGCGGATCAAACTCGGCCTGCTGTGGAGCCGCCCCGAAGCGGGGGATGTCGAAGAACTCACACGGCGTGGTCTTCCGTCAGGCCTATCTGCTCCAACCTGACAACATACCTTCAGAAGTGATTAACCCTGATTATTCGGGTTTCCCACAGACCGACGCATGGAACGCCAGTTCAACATAAGTATCAGGATAAATCCAGCCTTCACCCGCGGGTGACCCTCCAACACCGGCCCGGGATGGGAAACACGGATAGCTGTATTACCTGGTCAGGGGGTGATTACGGCGAATCGACTCGTCTGTCAAACCCCCATCCATGACCAGGTTGCGCAGCGCGTTCCGAATCCTCCGAGCATCCTCGGGTGCAATCCTTCGCGCCGGACGCTGGGCCGCTGGCGCTGTTCAACACGATACGAGGCGGTAATCAGTCGTGGTTCCCCAGTAGATCATCGAAGAACGGCTCGAACTCGACCCCGCCCTGCTCGGCAGCGTCGACGCGGGCCTGCTCGATCGCGGCACGGTCATCCTCATCCGCCAGCCATGACGCTATGGCCTCGTTCACCAACTCCTGTACGGGCCTGCCGTCGCGATCGGCGGCTGCCTCCAAAGCCCCGTACATGCCGTCATCCACCGTCATCGTCTTCATAGCTAGCTAGTTCTCTCGGACCCTTGCATCTCATTCAAGTCGGCTGTCAGCGTCGGCAGGACTACCGTTTGCGACGCTCCACGCAGCGTAACATAACGTGAAGCGTGACAGCGAGAGCCTACTGCCTGTATGTTGTCGCGCGATGTCTTCGGAGACCGGACAGCACTCCACCATCAATGACGCCCACGACGAGAGCATGACGGTAGCCCGAAGTACTAAAGGACCGAGATGAGCCTCTGGTTCGAACGCTCCGGCAACCCCCGCGTGCATAACCGGGGATCGGCTGTGTCGGGCACCCGCTACCAGATCTCACATGTGCGGGAGCGCGACGTCCGCTGAGTGGTGGACGTGATCGCAGGAGGGGCGCTAGATACAGACGATTCACTCGGAGGTGGATTCGAACAGTGGTCCGAGTGGCTTGGGCTTCGGTCCTCCTCGTTTCTTAGCCGCTATCCGCTTCATGCGTTGCTGCACCAGGTGGACAGCACGCTCGACCGACAAGCTCTGGTTCTTGGTTCGTAGGGCACGGATGCAAACCGGTCCGGTAGCGCTCTGCAACATTCGTTCCCACGTATGCGCCGCTTTAAACACGAGCACGACCATCTCCTCCAGAGTGATCTTGCGCCCGCGGGGATCCAGCCATATCACGGACTGTGGTTGTTCGAGGCAGAGCAAAATCATATCGTGATTCGAGGTAACCACTACCTGGTTGGTGATTCGGGCATGGTTGAGGATCGTCTCGTCGGAGGAGCCTCGAGAAGGAGCACCGTCTCCTTCATTCCCTACATAGCTCACGTTGTATCCGAGTTCGCGCAGCGCGCCAGCCACCCTCCAAGGTAGGTTTTCGTCGCATAGCAGCCGAGATCGGGGAGGCCTACGCCGCTGCCGTCGATCCTCAGGCAGCGAGCTCATACTGGAGGGCAGCGCGTACCTGTGTGGTGTTCAGGCTCAGGTCGTCCGCGATGTCCTCGATGTGGTCGCCCACAGCTTTGAGGTCAGCTATCACTTTGGTGGGAACACGGGTTCCATCAATGCACGGTGCGCCGGCCTGGACGTTGGGATTAAGCCACACGCACGTCGCTGGCCGCCAGATGGATGCGTGTAGGTCCGAACCGAACTCGATCGGACTCAGCAACTCTTCGATCACTACCGAGAAGGATCCCTGACCGCCCTTGCCCACATCGACCCAGTGCTTGAACTTGCCGAAGAAACCGGCGCCTACGGTGGCCAGATCCTGGTGAGCGAAGGGGTAGTTCGTACCGACGTTCGTGGCCACGTACTCGCCTCCTGTCCTGATCTCCCATCGCGGGACCCCACGCCTGATCAACTCGGAGATCACCCAAAGGCTGATCAGGTCGAGGAAAGAGATGATCCGGTCACTCTCCACATGGTGCAGGGGATCGGTCCCCCGGGTCCAACGTGCGACCGTATCGGCGTGCCTCCGGACGATCCGAGCTGCCTCGGCGATATCGTAGATACCCCGCCCCAGTAGCGGCTCGGTCTTTTGAGCTTCAGAATGTGCAGCCATTGAGGTCTCCGGCATATACACGGTCATATAAACAGAAACTACACGCCACCAATGACGCGTTTCCACTGGAAGGCCTGAGCCGATTCGTCGACTCATCAGCATAACCCAGCCTCCCTGTACTGCGCGCAACCGGCACCGCGAGAGTCTTAACCCGGAGTTGATCAGGGGCGCGGACGGGGACCTTCCCATGTGTGAAAACGGGAATCGATTACGTGTGTAACCAGGAACTAGCCTCGATTCGCTAGGCTACCCTCATGGAGGGCTACGTGTCCCGCCTCGTCGACCCGCTCCTAGAGGAGTACATCGAAGAGATTCCGGCCGTCATGGTCGTGGGGCCGCGCGCCTGTGGCAAGACTACGACCGCTATCCGGCTCGTCAGCAGCGTCGTCCGCCTGGACTCCGACGAGGCGGCCGCATTCCGTGCTAGCCCCGACGCAGCACTGCGCGACCGCGCGGAGCCGGTGCTGCTCGACGAATGGCAGATGGTGCCGGACGTGCTCGGCGCCGTCAAGCGAGCCATTGACGCAAACCGGCGGCCCGGACGATTCCTCATCACCGGATCTGCCCGCACCTACCCTGGTGACCGGTTCTGGCCTCTCACGGGCCGGGTCGTCATGCTGCGCATGCACCCTATGACCGTGGCCGAGCAGCAGCATCGGTCCGTGGCTCCGCTCGTAGACCGCATCGCGCAGGGTGATGGACTGGAAGGTGCGGGAGGAGCGCCGGTCGACCTTCGCTCTTATCTGCAGCTCGCTCTGCGAGGCGGGTTTCCGGAGCCGGCGATCGAGCTGAGCGACCGCGGCGCCCGAGCATGGCTCGAGAGCTACGCCGACCAGATCGCCCTGAGCGATGCTCGCACCCACGGCGCCGAACCCGACGCCTACCGGCTGCAGCGCTATCTGGAGGCCTATGCCATCAACTCCGGTCGGGTCGTCCCGCACAAGACGGTCTACGACGCAGCCGGCATCAGCCGCAAAACAGCCCTGGCATACGATGCGCTACTGCGGGACCTGATGGTCGTGAACGAACTGCCGGCCTGGGCGACCAACAGGCTCAAGCGCCTCACTCGGGCGCCCAAGCGCTACATGGTCGATTCCGGCCTGCTCGGGGGAATCCTGCGCGTCGGGATCGACGATGTCGTGGCCTCCGGCGACCTCCTCGGCACGATGATCGAGACGTTCGTTTTAGCCCAGTTGCAGGCCCAATCGGCTGTGTCGGGCACCCGCTACCGGCTCTCGCACCTACGCGAGTACGACGGTCGCCGGGAGGTGGACGTGATCGCAGAGTTGGCGGGCGGGCGGATCGTCGGTGTGGAGATCAAGGCAGCAGCCAGCGTCGGACGCTCCGACGCCCGCCACCTGTCGTGGCTGGACGAGACGATGCAGGAGAGATTCGCGGGCGGTGTCGTGCTGCACACGGGCCGTGACACCTTCGAACTGGGTGACCGCATACTCGCGGCGCCGATCTCCACATTGTGGACGTAGCCGACCGGCCCAATCCTCCAGCCAGGAACAACCCCCAGGTGCCAAGCGTGGCCCATATTGCAAACGACGACCTACAGATCGGCGTCCTGGGTGGTCTTACCTTGGCCGATTAGGCGCATGTTCGCTGCGAAGCAACTGAACGCGGCCGAGAGCTATGTCTCTCCGAATCTCTCGAACCGCTCCGTGGCGTCGGCATGGGCCGCAAGCGCCGCCTCATCGAAGTCGGCCTGCGGTCGGGGCTCGAGATCGAAGTTCCCGTACTCGTCGAGTCCTCTCACGAGCATGGCCGACTCGCGGATCCCCTCAGTCTGGCGCACATGGGTGGGCAGGTAGCGGAAGGCGATTCCGATGCGACGATCGGACGATGCGTTCGGACGCGATCCATGGACTGCCAGGACATGATGGAGTGAGATTTCCCCGGCGGACAGCCTCAGATCGACGCCCTCGCCCTCCTCGACTTCCACCTCCACCTCCTGTCCTCGAGACAGCATGTTGTCATCCCCGAAGGTGTCGTGATGCGAAACCTGGCCCTGCAGGTGGCTGCCCGGCACGACGCGGACACACCCGTTCTCGGTAGTGCTGTCGGTGAGTCCCAGCCAAGCCGTGACCACTTCCGGAGGCTCAAGCCCCCAGTAGGTCAAGTCCTGGTGCCATGACACGAACCCCGGATCGTGTGGTTCCTTGATAAAGAAGTCAGTCGACCAGCACAAGATGTTGGGTCCGATGACTTCTTCGACAGCATCCAGGATCCGCGGATGTCGAATCAGCCTATCGAGCCAGGTCCACACCAGGTAAGTCTTGAAGCGGTACCTTTCGGGTAACCCTTCGTGGGCGGCCTCGAAGGCCTCCAAGCGTCGGCGGCACTCCCGGGCTTCATCGCCCGAGAGCACGGAGATAGGAAAGTAGTACCCATCCCTACGGTAAGACTCGCTCATGCTGCCGACGGACATGATCAGTGTTCTCCCATGGCCAAATCCTAGTGCTAGGAAGCGGGCCGCTCCGCTCGCCCACCGCACGACATTCCCATCGAAGTCTTCGAGTCCAAGTTCCCCTCCCGGATCACCCACATGGGCTACTGACAAGACTCCGCCGACCCGGGCCAGTGGCGAGGCGGCAACGGCATCATCCCGCGAATACCAGATGACCACCGGCACCGAGATGAGCCTCTGGGTTCGAACGCTCCGGCAACCCCCAAGACCCGCGACCCCAAGCCGTCCTAAACGGCCCAGCCGACGGCCACATCACCCCCGACCACGCGAGACGACACCACCGGCTCGACGCCCGAAGTCTCGCCTAGGTCTAACCGACCGTTCCCAATCAGGGTGCGAGGTGAGGTCGGGGGTGGGACGTTGCAGACGACTCATGCAGCACATCCTCAGCAGCAGCCCTCGGACCGACGCCTTGGGGTCAGGCTCGTCTCCTGGCACGTGTTTTGGCTCGACGGCCAGGATCAGGCCGCAGCGAGTTCGGGAAAGTATGTGGCGTAGAAGCCGCGGTCGCGTGTGAGGAAAACGTCGGCCGTCCTGAGGGCGTGGGCTCCGATCAGAAAGTCGGTGATGATCCGTTGACGTGGTCCGCCGGCTCGGCGGTACCGCTGCCAGCGCAAGCCCGCCTCGTAGGCGATGTCGGTGGTGATCGGCGACAAGGACGCGTTTATCTGTCGCAGCGTGTTATCCATGATGGCCCGGTCGTCGAACGCCGGAACGAGTTCGGCGTACACAATGTCGCATATGACTACGGCACCGGCGTCGTACGCCGTCTTAAGCCGTTCCAGCGATTCGGGACCGTGGCGATCGTCGCCGAGGAGAATATCCAGTAGGACATTGGTGTCGACAGCGGTGATCACCGTCCTCGGATCTCCTCTATATAGTCGTCGGCGTCCCCGCCGCTGTCGAGGAGGGCGTAGACCCGCTCGACGGGGTGTCGGGCAGCGGTCCGCTTGTGGATGAGGAGTCCTCCCTCTGTGGGGGTTAGTTCCACCTCCACATTGTGATTCAGGCCGAATCGCTCCCGCATCTTCTTGGGAATCGTGATCTGGCCCCTCTCAGATATCCGCATGACGCCTCCGTCGGAAACCCTGTTACGTTGTTTCATACTCTACCATACAGACAGTCGGGCCCGATGTCGCTGCCTGCATCCGGCCGACAGGAGCCCATTCCGCGGCCTCGAGATCGGGGGAAATTTCGCCCCGGTCATGGACCCATCCAACCCCGGATCGGCGGGTTCCTGGTCGCCGGCCCTTGGAACCGAGCATCTAGCTGAGCCGGACCAGAGGTATCTCGAACAGATGGCAACCGCTGAACTTCCGGAACCCTTGTACCAGCACAAGGCACCGCGCAGATCCGTGATTTGCTGAGTTTCTCCGATTCGGAGGCCGCTAGGCGGACCCCTGCTGGGATGCGGGCGTAGTAATACGGTAGTGATTTCCCAATGTGATCGTGATTTCTCAGTGCTGCGCTAAATAAACACACGATTACGTAGCCGTAGCGACTATCGGTCCTTTGAGAGCCTCGAAGACAATCCCGAGACCGGCAAAACCCACCATGCATTACTCTGAGCTAACAAACTACAACCGAATAAGGAGGGTGTTCGATAGACGATGTCAGACAAACAGGAAGCGATAGCACGCATCAATGCTCACATCGGCTATGCGTTGCTGAACCGTCGCAACACTCGATTCTCTAACGTCAACAAAACGGTACCTGTCTGGTGGCTAACCATACCCTGGAAGATAGTTAACAACCGCCTGCACATTGTCCTCAAGAGGGAGGCCGGCAGCTTGATCTGGCTCAAGTGTCCGCCAGGTGCTCTAGAAAGCAAAGCCTTCACATATAGACCAGACAAGGAATCAATCAGTCTTGAAATAGGTATCAGTGATTTTGGAGACCGTCGCTCAGGCCGGGACTTCTCCCAGTACGTTGAACTCGAACTCCCTGCTCGCTAAGCCGTACCCTGGCGGCGGCGCCACTCTCGAACTACACCCACCCGTCATGTCGCAGGCTATCGCTAAGTTGACCGGGGATTGACACGAGGACCCATCCATATGCCGATGATCGAAGAGAAGGCCCTAACGTTGCTCCACCGGCTCACCGGTGAGGCAGGCGCCGAGTTCCGCCCTCACCAACTGGAAGCGATCCAGGCATTGGTAGAAGACCGCAAGAGGGTACTGCTAGTTCAGCGGACCGGATGGGGAAAGAGCGCGGTGTACTTCATCGCTACTCGACTGCTGCGCGATCAGGGGGCTGGGCCGACCCTGCTGGTTTCGCCGCTGCTCGCGCTGATGCGTAATCAGATCGAGGCGGCGGAACGTATGGGGGTGCGAGCAGCCACGATCAACAGCTCCAATCGCGACGAATGGCAGGAGGTCGAAGATGGCATCGCAGCCGGGCAGGTCGATCTTCTCCTGATTTCGCCTGAGCGACTCGCCAATCCGAAGTTCCGCACTGAAGTGTTACCCGTGGTCGGTCGACATGGCGGCCTACTGGTCGTGGATGAGGCCCACTGCATCTCCGACTGGGGACATGACTTCCGGCCCGATTACCGCCGTATCGCCAGGATCTTGGATCTACTGCCTCGGGGAGTGCCTGTACTCTGTTGCACCGCCACTGCGAATGACCGAGTCGTCGAGGACATACGAGATCAACTCGGTACCGGGCTCCTGCCGCTTCGAGGCCCGCTGGGCCGAGAGGGCCTACAGCTTTACGTGCTCCCGATGCCATCACAGGCAGAGCGGATGGCCTGGCTCGCCGAGGTCGTCCCACGCCTCCAAGGCACGGGTGTCATCTACTGCCTGACAGTTCACGACACCATCAATCTGGCATCGTGGCTTCGGTCCAGAGGCATCGACGCGGTCGCTTACAACGGGGGTACGGACCGGGACATAAGGCCCGAGATCGAGCAAGATCTCCTATCCAACAAGCGGAAGGTCGTCGTGGCTACTTCGGCGCTCGGCATGGGATTCGACAAACCGGACCTCGCCTTCGTCATCCATTACCAGGCGCCCGGATCGCCCATCGCCTACTACCAGCAGGTCGGGAGGGCCGGTCGAAAACTGGATATGTCATGGGGCATCCTCCTGAACGGGTCCGAAGACCGGGAGATACAGGACTACTTCATCAAGGGGGCATTTCCACCCCCCGATCTCGCGTCCGAGGTGGTGGCATTTCTCCAGGAACGGGCAGAGCCGATGTCCACGACGGAGTTACGCAGGGAGATCAACGTCCGAACGAGTCAGCTGAATCAGTTGCTCAAGGTCCTGGAGGTTGACGGCGCCATCGAACGGGAGGGAAGTCGTTGGCGTCGCACGTTACGTCCTTGGGCGTATGACAGTGATCGGGTGGCGGCGGTGACCACTCTGCGGCGGGTCGAGCAGAGACAGATGCAGGACTACATATCCGCCGATCGATGCCGCATGAGCCTGCTGAGGGAGTACCTTGATGACGACACAGAGAGCCAGTGCGGGATATGTGACATGTGCACCGAGTGGTCTCGATCCTTCGACCCTGATCCGGTGGAGATACAACGGGCAGCGGAACACCTCTTGGCCGCGGAGCACCCGATCGAGCCGCGCAAAATGATCCCAGGTTCAGGAAGGATCGAACCCGATCGGACACTGCAAGTCGGTCGTGCCCTATCGCTGTGGGGCGACGGAGGATGGTCCGGCCTAGTCCGGAGCGGCAAGCAGGTAGACGGACAATTCGATGATCGTCTCGTTCAGGCCTCGGCACGGTTGATCCGCCGAGGTCGCTGGTGTGACGAACCAATCGAGTGGGTTACGTTCGTACCATCGATCCGCAATCCGAATCTGGTTGCTGATCTGGCAGAGCGGCTAGCCGCGTCCCTGCATCTACCGTGCCAGAACGTGGTGGCCAAAGTGCGGGAATCCGAGCCCCAGAAAACCATGCAAAACAGCGAACAGCAGTACGCCAACGTTCGAGATGCTTTCGCGGTCCGCGGACCGGTCCCGAAGGGGTCTGTGTTGCTGGTGGATGACATCGTGGACTCCCGCTGGACGTTGACAATGGTCGGTCGGTTGCTCCGGGAGGCTGGAGCGGGGCCGGTGTATCCTTTTGCGCTAGCCAGTACGGCAGGGAGGTCGGTGTTATGAGGAGCGATGACGCGCTGGCCGCCATCCTCCTCGTGAGCCGGATCGTGAGCGATGGAACGAAGCCGCTCACGGCTCGACAGTACTGGAAGCTGTGCGAGGAGGTTGATCACCCGGGCGGACTTTTCGGAATGACCGAGGACGATCTAGTGGACACCGGGTTGACGGTGGACATGGCGGGTCAGGTGGTCGGCTTGCTGGCGAGGGCTACCGCGATGGCCTTCCAGTTGGAAAAGCTCGACCAGTCCGGGATAGCCACGCTCACGCCGTTCGACGACTCCTATCCGCAGCGACTTTGCACGCGGCTCGGTTCCAAGGCGCCGGCGATCCTCTATGCCGCCGGAGCATTGGAACTCCTGACAGAAGGTGGGGTCGGAGTAGTGGGCAGCCGCAACGTGAGCGAAGAGGGCGCCGATGTTGCATCTGATCTCGGTAGGCAAACGGCGTTGCTCGATGTTCCGCTGATTTCAGGCGCCGCGCGAGGAGTGGATCAACTGGCCATGAACGCAGCTTTCACGGCGGGAGGAAACGTGATCGGCGTACCGGCCAACTCGTTGGCCCGTACCCTGAAGTCCCCGGGTGTGCGCAGAGCCGTTTACGACGGTCGGACAGTCATCTGTACACCCTACGCACCGGACTCCGGGTTCTCGGTCGGCAAGGCGATGGGCCGGAACAAGCTCATTTACGCCCTCTCGGACGTAACAGTGGCGGTAGCAGCTGACGAGGGTTCGGGCGGAACGTGGTCAGGGGCGACGGAGGCAATGAAGGGCCGGTACTGCCGGGTGGTTGTCTGGCGAGGCCCCGGCGAAGGTCCGGGAAACGAGGCTCTCTCCGACATGGGCGCGATTCCCATAACTGACGTGACCCAACTCCAGACCATCCTCGATAGCCCTCGATCCGAACACGAGGAGAGCTCAAGCCCCGAACAGGCCACCCTCTTCTGATCTGATCGACCTCACCTGCGCAGCTCATCCACCATCTCGGACAGGGCTCGGCGAAGCTGGCGTCGCCTAAGAACTCACGGAGTGGACATGAGACTGTCTCAGTGTCCAGGTTCCCAAAGCCCTCCACGATACTCAAAGTTGGCACGACCTGAGGTCCTCACGATTACTAGCCGAGCTAGTCGGATCCCTGCCGTCTTGTCTACATCGACTCTCGAGCGCGGCGGTACGATGCAATTCGGACATCCTCTACGACATCTGCACTGTTCGGCCACGCGAATTCCGACCTCAAGTACCGAGCGCCATCGTTCCAGCACCTTCTTCGCAATTCCGATACCTCCCGGATAGCTTTCGACGAGGTACGCCTTTTGCTCTTTGAGCAGTGCATGCGCATAGATGTCATGTGCGTCAAGCGGGATCGAAAACAGCGTACCAACTCGCAGCAAGTGCTGGAAGGCCCCTATGCCGTCGGCGGCCAGGCCTGATGCCGCTTCTTCGCCTATCCAGAAGGCGTGCGCGTTATCAAACTTCGCAGAGTTGAAGCTTGGGGTCCACCGATCAACTATTTCCCCGGTCCGCTCATCGACTTCCTCAATAGCATTCAAGACCTCTGTGATCAGCACGTTCCCGTAGAACGCACTGATGCTCGAATCATCAGTTAACCACCGCTTACCATCGTAGATATCTCTTTCAGTAACAAAGGTGGCCGTTATGGCGTTTGTTCTCAATCCCGGATCCACCGAGCCCAGCCTGATCTCACCGCCGGCAGCGGTGTGGGATATCTCCACAACGCGATAATTTCGACCGCCGTGCATATAGATAGCACGCTCGTATGCCTCTCGGAACTGCTGCTGTCCGGACAGCGTACCGATCTCGTTGTTCCCCTCCTTCAATACAAACATGCCCGATCCACCACCTCTGATATTCAAACTGGGGTGCGGCCGCCAACGGCCGGAAGTCACGGGATGTGCGCCCCCACGCAGTTTCGTGCGCGCCGCCCTACTCATGGCAGATCCCAAGAATCGGTGCTCACTCACTCGGCCCGGCGTCTCAAAGAGGAGTGACGGCAAGTGTTTACCGACTAGATCTTCGTTGTCCGCACTGATTACCAGATCGTCAAGTGGTTTGTCCAAGAATCCATCCAGGTTCTCTGCGTAGAAGCGATCCAGTGGGTTGTTACGGGAATAGTACAGAACGAAGGCATTCGAGTCCCAACTTCGACCAGCACGTCCTATTCGCTGCCAAGCTGAGATCATGCTGTCTGGAAAACCGGCCATGATTATGCCATCCAGCCCACCTATATCTATTCCCATCTCGAGCGCGTTGGTCGTAAACACCAGCCGAACCGCACCGCTTCTCAAGCCCTCCTGCACAGTGTGCCGTTCCTCCATGCTCAGCCCCCCACGGAACACCTTTATGGAGCCGGGATCTATACCCCGTCGTTTCTCCTCGTCCAGTTCCTCGACCCTGCGCATCGCTATACGATGACACGCCTCCGTGAACTTTCGCGTAGGACAGAACACGAGCACAGACTTACCTCTAGACAAGCACGCCAGACCAGCATCAACCGCACGCAACTGAAGAACGTCCCAGTACATATGGTCAGGAATACTCGGCTGCACGAACGTGAACTGCCTATAGGGACGCATACTGTTAACGGCGTTCACCTCGACGAATTGGCGGCCTGTAAGGTTCTCGGCATGCTCCCTCGCGTTGGCGCACGTGGCCGAGCTGAGAAAGAACTGGGGGTTCACACCACGAGAAGAGAGATGATGTGAGAACCTCCGAAGAATCATCGCGACATTAGAACCAAAGTAACCACGGTACTCATGAATCTCATCCACTATCACCCACCTCAACCCACTAAAAAATCGGCCCCATACATCGGCGTGGCCCAGGAAACTCAGGTGCAGCATGTCCGGGTTGGTGATCAAGATACTCGGTGGGTTGTCTCGGAGGACTTTGCGTTCCACCGAGGTGACGTCGCCGTCATACCACCACGACCCGATAGACGAACCCCGCATATGCTTAGTAAGCCGGTTAAGTTGCTCGCGCTGGTCAAGAGCGAGCGCCTTGTTCGGATAGATCATCAGGGCATGGGTATCGAACCTCTTCAAAGACTCGAGCATGGGAATCTGAAACGCAAGCGTCTTCCCGCTCGCCGTCGGAGCTTGCAGGACTACGTTCGAGCCCGCGAGCGCTTGTTCTATGGCGTCGGCTTGGTGTTGATAGAGCCTCTCAATCCCGCAACTGCGTAACACTCCTCGCATACTGGGAACATGCCGATCAATAACCGACGCGCCGGCGTACGCCGGCGCAATCGCAGGTAGCGAGCGTTGGCGGACAACGTCGTTACCGAACTCACCGTCGCGTAAAGCACCGAACTCCCGAAGAGCCTCCAGCAAGTCGTTCATCGCGATTCTCCAAACATCAAGACCTCGTACAGCCTAAACCCTTGATTTGAACTCCCGCTGCAATCGACGCGTTCGTGCCTTCGATCCGTAATCCGAATCTAGTTGCCGATCTGGCAGCGCAGCTAGCCGGGTCGCTGGATCTATCGTGTCGCGAGGTGGTGGATAAAGTGCGGCGATCTCCTGCCACTGATCGGCCAAATACTGTTGATAGTCGTCCATGTACGCAGCATCCTCCGGGGGAAGCTCGGACAGGAAGTGTGGGAGATTCCCCATGGCGACATTGATGTTCCGCACACCGCCGAGAGCGGCCGCGAGCCACTTGAACTCGCTATTGAACGAACGAATCGAGGCGGGCAGTACCTTCTTGAAGGCTCGAAGCGCGGAACGGAGACGGCGCGTGGCCACACGCATCTTGTGTACCCCTTCGGGATCCAGACCCTCCCAGGCTCTGGGCTCCTGGGCGATCATTTCCTCGAACTGCTCGATTAAGCGGCCATAAGCCAGGTGGATGGCCGGATCGGCCGGCGCGCGCTCCCGTTCTCACAACGCCTTTACGAACGGGGTGCTCGTCGGCAACACCATTCGAGAAGCCCGCGCGTGCGAAAGACCCGCCGTCTGCAATCCTCGTTCGAACTTGCTCAGACGGGCCACCAGAAAGCCGAATCGTTGCTGTGTTTCCGCGGCCAGTTGCCCTAGCGACTCCTCCCGGCCCTCCTTCAGCTCTATTTCCAACTCTACGAACGTCATGCGGCCCGGCGCCGGCTTCTTCACCGGGCCGTCGGTGGTGATGGTCGTCTGATCGATCCCCAGTTGCACCAACGCACCATCGGGCAGCCGGATGTCGAAGAGGCGACGGTGCGTTCGCACGCGGAATAACTTCCGCAGGTCCCTCGACCGAAGACCGCCGGATCGGTCGGCGACATGCTCGGCAACCAGAGGGTGACTGCCGTCCTGCGGAAATCGCCGGGACCCGGCGTTCGACCTCCCGACGCTTCTGCACGATCCCGGTCCCGCAACTTGTAGGACTTCAGCGTCATGCTCCTGTCGCCCGAGCGGTCGCGCCATCGATACGCCCACCCCGCCCTGAAGAGATGCCAGCCGGGAGTATCCCAGTAATCATCCACGATATCCGCGGCCGTGGCCGACTCCACGTCATACGAGTCGAGAGAATCGATCAGATCCCCAACGTGCGCAGCGTCTTCGATCAGGAACTTCGCTTCGGTCTCCCAATGAGCCGCCTCAAGCGGAGAGGGCGTGTCCCCCTCGGGCGTGCCTTCCCCTGGCGATTCCGGGATTGATCCCAGTCGTGAGACCATGGCGTGGTCTCCTGTTCCGACACGTACCGAGTTCAAGATCTAGGGGCATGAAGCATACATTGTTCGCGAAACCAGCGCTGAACAGAGGACACGACCGGCCGTGAAACGTGGGTTGGGGTGTAGTGGCAACAACGAAGGTCCGGGGCCAACTCCCTCCACTTCAACCCAAGCAACCGTCTACGTACCGTTGGCTTCTAGAGATCCATCGCCGGAAGCACCGCTCATGCATGTCATGTGTTCGGGTGAGGGGGTCTTCTTCCCGATCGATGACGAGCTAGCTATCGACACCGTCCAGGGTGGAGCAGGGTCCGGCGGGGTGACGGATCATGGGGTCGTCGTCCACGGTCCCCCTCGTCCAACCCGAGAACCTCACCGTGTACCTGTCGTAGGGTGACTTGTCCTGACTCCCTGCAAGGCTTGCATTATCGCCTATGACAGCACCAACCCGGTGAATCTCGCAGCTGAACTGGAGATCCACCTCACCGGCCGGTCCCCGTTCCGAGGTCTGCGCCCCGAACTGGCCGGCTGATCCCCCACGCGCGGAACTACCTCCTGCTGAACGTCGACGGCCTCGGCGATCAGCAACTCGCTCATCCCGCCGCAGCGACCCTGTGCCGCCATCGTCGGGCCGCCCTGACGGCGCCGTTCCCCACCACCACTTCCGTCGGGCTGTCCTCGGTGGCCACGGCACTGGCACCCGCAGCACGGGAGTGATCGGCCACACCCAGTGGATACCCACCTCCGCACGGTCGTGAACATGCTGGAGTGGGTGGACATGGCAGCGGGACAGCCCATCGACTGCGACCCGGACACATTCCACCCCAGCCCCGACCTGTGCGAACGCGTCGGGGCCGCCGGGGTGAGAACACTGAGATTCCAACCCACCGAGATCCTGGACACTCCGAGTGAACCTCCCCAGCACTACTAGCTGGTGTCACGTAAAACGCTCACTCATACTGGGTGGTTGAACCACCCTGGATTTTCCGGAGACTCTATTAGTTGGGAGATAATGGAGTATGGGAAGACCAACAATGTATTCACCGGAGGTTCGGGAGCGGGCTGTGGGGATGGTTTCGGAGCATCGGGGGGATTACCCGTGTTGGGTGGGCGGCGATTTGTTCGATAGCGGAGAAGTTCGGGTGTTCGTCGGAGACGTTGCGTAAGTGGGTTCCGGCGGGCGAATGAGATCCTGCGGAAGGCTTCCGCGTATTTCGCCCTGTCGGAGCTCGACCGCCGACCGAGACGATGACCGCCTTCGTGGACGAGAACCGGGATGAGTTCGGGGTCGAGCCGATCTGCGCGGAGTTGCCGATCACCCCGTCTACTTATTATGAGCACAAACGGCGGGTGCGGGAACCGCAGCGTTGCTCGGCCCGCAGCCGGCGGGATAGCGAACTTCGTATCCGGATTCGTCGGGTGTGGGAATCCAATTTCGGGGAGTAGTTCGGCACCCGGAAGGTGTGGCGTCAGCTGCATCGTGAAGGAGTGGCGGTAGCCCGATGCACGGTGGAACGTCTGATGCGCCTCGAAGGCTTGAAAGGCGTGGTCAGAGGCGAAACCAAGCGCACCACGATCCCCGCCGAGGACGCAAACCGGCCCGCTGATCTGGTCGACCGGGACTTCGAAGCCGAAGGTCCGAACCGTCTCTGGGTGGCCGACCTGGAGCGCCACGAGGCGCTTACCAATCGTGCGGTGGTGGGAGGCCACCGCCTCGTGTCCGTCGCAGCGGGCGCGAGAAGCTGAGGGCAGCCTGAACCTCTGGAACGGGGGTGAGGGTGGAAAGCAGCCCTGACAACGACGGGACGGATCAGTACTGCCAGATGGTCCGGGTCCGGCAAGTGAGACAGAAAGGCGTACGTGAGGAACCAACGTCTGAAAGCTCCTCAAGATTCCCAGCGGCTCGAACCTGGCGGATTGGGACCGCGCAGCAACGCACACCCGCACAGCAATTGTTGTGTGCGGTGACTCTTTGGTCGGTTTAGGTCGTCGACTCGGGAGGCCATGGTGAAGGTCTGCGGCGTAGCCGTGGCGATGTTGCAGGGGCATAGTTGGGCGCCGACCCTGTCGAACGGTTGGGAAGTGAACGTGGGAACCATCCTGCTGGTGCCCTTACCGGCCAGCGTCCTGCTGGTCGGCGGGAAGGTCCGTTGCCGGCTGATGCCGGTGGGATAGGGCGGAGGACCCGTAGTAGTCCGAGACCGGGAAAGCCGGTCACATGGCGAAGGGGTCCAGTGTGTTCGCAGCAGACGTGTTGATCACGGAGGTCGCTGGTGAATACCGGCGCACCGCCTCCTGACCTCGTTGGAGGCCAGGAGGCGGGTACGTGTGATGCAGACGAAGCTGCACCGATGGGCACTACACCAAAGGCATGAACACATGGAGAGCCGGATGCAGTGGAAGTTGCACGTCCGGTTCGGAGGGCGGGCCGGGGAAACCCACCAGCCGAAACGCTGACAGGGCGCCCCGGTCCGACCCCTACACGTATGTTCCCACCGGGTCTGGTTTCGTGTATGCGGCGTTCGTGATCGACGTCTACTCACGGTTCATCGTCGGCTGGCGGGTATCCAACAGTCTGGAAACCGACCTAGCCCTCGACGCTCTCGAACAAGCCATCTGGGCTCGTAGGCCGGACACATCTGACCCCGACCGGAAGCTGGTGCATCACTCCGACGCCGGCAACCGGTACCTGTCCATCCGCTACACCAACCGTCTCACCGGAACCGGGATCCGACCTTCGGTCGGATCCGTAGGCGACGCATACGACTGTGACGAGAATGGTGGGGTCGTTGGGTCGGGTCTGACTCTTGTTACGACCGGCCACAGAGTGCCTTTGCGTTGATCTGTCGGCCCGGCTCGGCGGCTTGTCCCATACACAGTTAGCCGTCCGGGAGGGCAGTGACCCAATAGGGGCCTGAGGTTTTGAAACCGACTCGTCACAGTCTTGTCCGCCCACCCGGCCGGCTGGTGTGTGTTCCACCACTAAAGGGAGGAAACTCATGGCCAGTATCGTGTCCGATGCTCCGTTCGGGCAAGGTGATAGTCGGGGTCGACACTCACAAGTACATCCATGTCGCGGTAGCAATTCAGCCAGCACGGAACCCTCCTGGGCGACCGCGCGGTGAGCGCCGACAGCGGCGGCTACGCCCAGCCGGGTGGCATGGGCCCAGGAACTCGGTCGGGTTGACCGGTTCGGGATCGAGGGCACCGGCAGCTACGGCGCTGGGCTCACCAGCTACCTGCGACGCTGCGGGCATCGAGTCGTGGAGGTGAACCGGCCCGATCGCCGCTCGCGGCGCAGCAACGGCAAATCAGACGCTATCGACGCTGAAACCGCGGCACGGTCGGTCCTTGCGGGGACCTCGACTGCGGTTCCTAAGACCGCGGATGGGCTGGTGGAAATGATCCGCCAGCCCAAGATAGCTAGAGACACCGCCCGCAAGGGCCGAACTTCGGCGATCATCACCCTCAAGACACTGATCGTGAACGCCCCGGCCGAGTTGCGCGAGTCCCTCGATGGGCTCACCAACCGGGCCCTCATCAACCGTTGCGCCCGCTTCCGGGTGTCGGCAATGGACAGCCCCACAGCCTCGGCCAAGCACTCACTGAGAGCGTTAGCACGCCGCTGGAGCCACCTCGACACCGAGGTGGGCCACCTACGACGCCGTCCTTGACGACGTCGCAACCCAGGCGTCGCCGACACTACGAGACGCATACGGCATCGGAGCCGACCCCGCGGCGGAGCTCCTCATCGTGTTCGGCGACAACCCAGAGCGGATCCGCTCAGAGGCCGCCTTCGCGAAACTCTGCGGCACCTGCCCCATCCCAGCCTCGTCAGGACAAACCAGCCGGCACCGCCTCTACCGAGGCGGGCACCGACAAGCCAACGCTGCGCTCTACCCACTCGCCATCGTACGAATGCGATTCCACCAACCCACCATCAACCACGTCGCTCGCCGCACCACCGAACGCCTCACCAAGAAAGACATCATCCGCTGCCTCAAACGGTTCCTCGCCCGCGAGGTCTACCAACACGTAATGGCAGACCACCGTGCCCGACAACACACCGCCCCCACCCCATGAACCACAATATTTGACTATAGAGGCGTCAACGCCCTAGCCGAATCCGTCATCGGACTATACAAAACCGAGCTAATCCACAAACAGGCCCCCTGGCGGAACCGGGACCACGTCGAATACGCCACCCTCGAATACGTCGACTGGTTCAACCACCGGAGACTGCTCGAACCAAACGGGGACAAACCACCAACAGAGAGGGAGGCCGACTACTATCGTGACCACACACCAGCCCAGGTAGCTGGACTCAAGTAAAACACTCACACTCATTGTGAACCATCAGCATCGCACCAACGACATGGCGCTCAGTCGACACGCTGTGAAGATCGGCCGTACCCGGTTCACTGCGGCCGAGACATCCGATGCGGTCAACGTCGACTTCAAGATCGATCCCACGGACATAATGAAGCGTCGGACGGCCTATTTCGGGATGTCGCGGTCAGGGAAGTCAAATGGGATCAAGATCGTGGCCGAGAGCATATATGGACTCAGGGGGTCAATTCCGCCTTCCGGATCGGTCAGCTCATCTTTGATCTCAGCGGCGAGTACGCGCAGGACAACTTTCAGGACGGCAAGGGACTGCATCGGGTACATGAGACGCTCTCGTTGGCTCGCAAAGAGGAAGTAGCCACCTATGGGCTGATTCCGGTGCCGTGGGATGACGACCGGACGGTGATGAAGCTGAATTTCTTCGGCGAACCACTGACGCTGCCGTGGCGGACCGAGGCTGAAGCAGCCGCCGCCGAAGAGGCACTCGAACAACTGTTGGCCGGGAAAGAGATCATCAAGGAGGTCATGGCGAACGAGACCGCTCGCTACACGACCGCGTTCCGTGATGTCGACCTCGTCTTGGAGCAGTCCGCGATCGGCGATGTGGGCGCACAGACACGGTATTGCCGAGCAATCTTGGCGTACAGGTCGGCATTGGCCGCAGCTGGCTTGGAGCCGCCGGCATGGACCCCGAGTATTCGAAAGCGTAGGTCAAAGGCTCGCTGCTTTCGAAGAAACTGATCGAAGCGTTGAAGCTCGACAACAACCAACACAGCAACAACCGAACGCAGTACCACCAAGCCGCAAAGATTCTTAAAGAAACGTTAGCGAACGGGCTCGCGATCACCTGGGACCAACTAGCCCTGATTATTCACGGTGCGACTTGGGGGGCGGGTTTCGGCTGGTTTTGGGGGTGTTTGGGGTGGTGTTCGCCGGGGTGGGGGGTCTGATGCGTTGAACCGTGCCGGGTTTGCGGGGGTGGTGTGTTGTTTCGGTTCGGGCTTCCCGGTTCGGGGCGTGTTCGGGTTGGGTGTGTGCGGTTCGGTGCGGCGTGTCGGGGTTGGTTAGATGGTTTGGAGGTGTTGGTGGATGCTGGTGATTAGGGGTGCGGTGGGCCAGGTTTGTGGGATGCGTATGATGATTCTGCGGGTGTGGTGTATGAGCTTGGCGGGGGTGTGCCATAGTGCCCAGCGTAATGTTTTGGGTCGTGCCCGCCGGAGGCGGGTACCGGCGAGGGTGAGGTGTTGGAACCAGCGGAGGTGGGTGTCGGCCCAGGTGACGAGCGCGAGCCAGGCGTGGTTGGTTTCGTAGTCGGTGAACGGGAACCGTTGCGCTCCGCTGGTTTTGAGTCGGGCGATGTGGTCTTCTACCCGGGCGTGGGCGCGCATGTCGCGGTCGGATTCTGTTGCGTCGGCTTTGTTGTCGGTCCAGTGTCCCCAGTAGCGGTAGTCGTCTGAGGGGAAGAGGGAACGCTGCGCGCCGGGGTGGCGGGGTTCGCGTCGTACGACGAGTCGGGCCCCGGGCGGCCAGTTCCCGGCGTCGACCAGGTCGGTGAGATCCGCGACATGAGCTCGGGGTTCGCTGTTGTTGCTCGGGGTGGGCCGGTTCGGGACGGCTGGTTTCCAGCGTGGGTCGTCCACGTCGATGAGGTTGATGGCTTCTTGTATCGGCCCGGTTTTGCGGGCTACGAAACTGAACCCGACCCTGCGTTCCCGGCATTTCTTCGCGAACGTGGGACCGGCCGCGGAATCCGCCCGGACCCGTATCTCCCGCCGAACTGTGTTTTCGTTGTCGCCTTCCCGGTGTCCCACCCTTATGTGTTCGGGTAACACGGCTATCGCCTCGTCCAGGACCTGCACATGATCCGCTACGGTGTTCGCCCCGGCGTTGCCGGGACGTAGCAACACCGACAGGCACTCCCCCGACAGGTCGGAGAAACAATAAATCGGGTGAAACCCGTAGCTGCGTTTATACGTCGGCGCCGCGCCCTCCTTGTTCTCGGAATGAACCACATGAACCGACGCGTCGATGTCCAACACCACCGCATCCTTCGGGTCGGTGTCCACTTTGTTCCACACCCGTTCCCGAACCCCGGCCAACGCCCCGGCGAGGCCGACCCGCGTTTGTTTGTCGATGCTGCGCATCGTTCGATACAACGTCGAGTCCGACGACACCGAACCGAACAACCCCGGCTCAGAACGCAGGAACTCCACATCCGTGCAGCACTCCCCACCCCCCGCAAGCATCAACATCGCATGCACCAACACCTTCCCCCGATCATGAACCACACCCGACCTGTCGAACACCCCCGACAAAACGTCACCCACCCCCAGACGATCCGCGAACCCGCCCAACAACCACAACCCCACATGACCCACCACCCCCGAGTCGTCCACCTCAACACGCAGCCGCTTCGTCGTGCTGGTAACCTTCATCATGCGGATGCCCTCCCCTCAGCGATACGGACTTTTTCTTACACTTCATTATCGCAGACCGGGAGGGCACACCCACGTCAAACACCCCCGAACAAACACCGTTCCCGCAACCACACCCCTTCACCCAACAGGTGAAACCCCACCACACCACAAAACACCAACCACACCACCCAAAACACCAGGTCAACAGCCTAAAACCCCACCCCCGACCAAAACCCGAACCCCACACCCATGAATAATCAGGGCTAGTTACGGTATTCGAAGCACTCGCGCGCTTCATCGAGGACAAGCGCAGCAATTTCGAAAAGTTCGAACAGGACTACATCAGCGGAAGCAGAACCGGTGAGTCATGGGCAGACCCGAGGTTCAGAGCGGTTCTTCGTATCTTCGAATCTCGCAACGGTCCGCGCTCCTTCCAGATCGCTGCCGAACAGCACGACGCGAGCACGGACACTGATTATGCTGAGGCGATCATTGAGGACCTTCAGGCTGGCAAGCTCGTCATCATTGACCAGTCAGCCGGCGACCCGGACCAGAACAAGGCTGCAGCGGAGCGGGTCATGTGGCACATCTTCCGTGCCCAGCAGCAGAGGTTCCGCTCCGCGACCGCCACGCAGGACCCCACGCTGCCGCCGGACCCCGACCGAGCTACCAAGGGGCACATCATCGTATACATCGAGGAAGCTCACAACCTGCTGCCAAGAGCCAATGCCCAGGAGAACTTGAGAACCGTTTGGGCACGGTCCGTCAAGGAAGGCAGCAAGCTAAACATGGGAATGGTACTTGCGACCCAGGCACCTAGCTCATGCCTGAGATCCTTAGCGAGACGGACAACTGGGTGTTGTCGTATTTGAACTCCGAGAGAGAGCGGCGAGTCAAGATCTGCTGATGCCCAGCACACGCGCCATCCACTGGGCACAAAGCCGAGGCTTCGCCGCCGCACCCGTCACTTCGGACACTTCCCCGCTCGCCTTCGGTGACGCTTGACCTAGGGTGTTGGCGATTAGTGCAAGTCCCCAGAGTCGATCAGCCAAGTTCGCCAGTATCTCGTTGGTAAGCCCAGTTCCGGTCTTCTTTCGGTCGCTGTGTGCGCGTCCGTGCTTAATAGCAGCGGACAGGTCGCTGTCCCCGAAAATAGCGAATACCACGCTTCGGTGGAGTAGCCGGTCGAGCATGGCAGCAGGCGATGGCGCAGGAATGGGCTACGGGATCAATATCTCGGATAGCTGGGGATACTCGACGGGTGGGCTGAGGGGGAAGAGTGACCGAGATCGAACGTCGCTGCAACCACGGTGTGGTGGGCGACAGCCGATCTCCTGAAGTGTTATCGGGAGGAGGCTGTTGCCAGTCCGTGGCGGGAAGCAGATGAAGCAGATGAACACGCCACGCCGCCGAAGAGATAGCGTTCCGAATATAGGACGCTCTTTCAATTAGTGACCGAGCATCTGGAAATCATTAGCCCTCGCCTCATGGATAGTTGATCCGGCCAATACCTGATGAGTCCCAACCACCGCCCTTGTATCACCCGGCTGCCGACGGGTAACCATGGCCGCAGCCACTGGCGTCAAGCGCATTCTCACGAACATTCTTGACGTCCGCGTCTGTGCTCACGCCGGGTGTCGCGACAAAAACCCGCTCATGGAATCCGCATCCGGTGAGAACCTAGTCAGGAATCGTCACTCCGCTGCGGCACGCCAGCCGCGGTCAAATGTAAACGTCTTCGCCTTGCCTACTGGATTCTGTATGCGCACGACCCTGGCATCACTCGTTCGCCCTCGCTCTACGACGTATAGCCAGTATCTCTCGCGATGGGTTTTAGCCCACTCGAACTGGGTACGCGAAATCCCGACCGGACGATCGTCCAGCGTACCGGTCATCGCCTTGACCTCGCACCAATGGGTTGCTGTCTCCATGGTGGCCCCTCGATACAGGTCGAAGCCCGGGTTGTTGAGGGGTGTTTGCTGCCAATCCGGCTCGGAATCCAAGATGATCTGAATCGCCAATCGCTCGAGTTCCTGCCGATCCGAATGCTGCAGCCCATCGGGGTCCGTGGCCTCGTCTTCCGACACGACTCCGACGTACGAGATGAAGGGACGCGAGGCTGCACCTTCGGTCGATCGTTCCTCCGTCTCGGACTTCTTGGATTCTGACCCATAGCTATCAGCTCCATGCTTGTCTTCGGCGGCTGACTCCAGACGCTCGCCCTGATGACTCGGCGGACCGTCGTCATCCTCAGCTCTCCCCGACTTGTCTTGGTTTTCGTACTTCACCCCGAGCCGCTTCCGCAACTCGTCTTCGCTCGTCACGCCCAACTGCTGGAGCAGGTCTAGGACACCGCGCTCAATCCCCGCCTCCTCAGCCAACTGCGCCAGCAAGGGCGGCTCGAAGCGAATCTTGGACTGCAAGAAGCCGTTGGGTTCCCACCCGAGTTCCTCGAAAGAGACCGATCCCGGGAGGCACAAATTGCCCGATGAATCCGGCACCCACCGACGCTTGGTGAGCGTACGTAGGAAGGCCGCGTCAATCAGCGCTGTCTTACTCTCGTGAAAGTATCCCCACGCATACACGACCTCGAAGGGCCGCGAGCCGCGGCGCTTGTTGAGATCAACCAAGGCATCCCAGAGATCATGTGCGCGGCTGGCACGCGCTGCCGCGTCCAGCGTTTCGAGCTTGTCGAACAGAGCCTCCAGCCCTCGGATTGTTTGGTCTTTGACTTCTTTCGACCATGTCGAGCGCTCCAGTCCGGCACGTCGCCGGATAGAGGTTTTGGCCTCCGGGGTCAGGTCGCAGAGAACGGGACTAGTTTGGAGGTACCGCGACGCTCCCGACCTCTCCAGCAATTCCCGAACTTCCTCTCCCTTAAGGCAGTCGAAATGAGAATCCACAAGAAGTACGTCGCCAACGCCTTCGAACAACCGCCGAAGCCTGCCTGTCGCCAAGTACACGTCGCCGGGTTTTGCCCACTGCTCGCGCCGGCCCGCGCCGTCAACTGCTCTCACCCAAGGCGCTTCTCGTAACCTCGTCACCAGCCTATCCCGTTGCCCACGTGAGTCCGTCGCCGCTGCGTCGAGCATCAGGGCTACATCGGACGAATACTCCGTCTCCGAATGCATCACTTCGGCCTCCCGATACTTTGGGAGGACATTCCGGATGATGTCGTCGACGGGATCGGGTTCAGTGAGTTTCAGGGACTCCAGGAACTCTCGCGCTTCCTCAGTCCGGCAGACGGCATCGCGGACCGTGGGAAAGCTGGTTTTCGCGGCGCCCGGGAGGAACGCCTGGGGGTCACCGTCGACCGCGGGAACGACGTGTGAACCGTCCTCCAGCCGGATGATTGGCCTAGACACCATCCGCGGGCGAAGAGCTCGCTGAGAGCCGAGGAACTTGTAGAGGTCCTGGATCCACTCGTCGGTCTGCTTCTCGAGAAACCCAGCGGTCAGGCGCGATAGAAATGCTTCCGGCGTGAACTCGCGGATCCCAAGCTGCCGTACCAGGTACCGACGTAGTTCCGGTGTCCTGTCTCGCGAGATCGTTCTGTCGAGCCACTGCAATGGCCTTGGGTGTCGTAGCAAGCCGGCCAGCTGGGTTGACAGCAGTTTCCGTAGCTCTTCGCTACGGGCCAAGCAGATGTCTAGCCCTGATTATTCACGGTGCGACTTGGGGGGCGGGTTTCGGCTGGTTTTGGGGGTGTTTGGGGTGGTGTTCGCCGGGGTGGGGGGTCTGATGCGTTGAACCGTGCCGGGTTTGCGGGGGTGGTGTGTTGTTTCGGTTGGGCTTCCCGGTTCGGGGCGTGTTCGGTTCGGGTGTGTGCGGTTCGGTGCGGCGTGTCGGGGTTGGTTAGATGGTTTGGAGGTGTTGGTGGATGCTGGTGATTAGGGGTGCGGTGGGCCAGGTTTGTGGGATGCGTATGATTTTTTGTCGGGCGTGGTTTATGAGCTTGGCGGGGGTGTGCCATAGTGCCCAGCGTAATGTTTTGGGTCGGGCCCGCCGGAGGCGGGTACCGGCGAGGGTGAGGTGTTGGAACCAGCGGACCAGGGTGTCGGCCCAGGTGACGAGAGCCAGCCAGGCGTGGTTGGTTTCGAAGTCGGTGAACGGGAACCGTTGCGCACCGCTGGTTTTGAGTCGGGCTATGTGGTCTTCGACCCGGGCGTGGGCGCGCATGTCGGCGTCGGCTTCTGCAGCGTCGGCGGGGTTGTCGGTCCAGTGTCCCCAGTAGCGGTAGTCGTCTGAGGGGAAGAGGGAACGCTGCGCGCCGGGGTGGCGGGGTTCGCGTCGTACGACGAGTCGGGCCCCGGGCGGCCAGTTCCCGGTGTCGACCAGGTCGGTCAGGTCAGCGACATGAGCGCGGGGTTCGCTGTTGTTGCTCGGGGTCGGCCGGTTCGGGACGGCCGCTTCCCAGCGTGGGTCGTCCACGCCGATGAGGTTGATGGCTTCTTGTATCGGCCCGGTTTTGCGGGCTACGAAACTGAACCCGACCCTGCGTTCCCGGCATTTGTTCGCGAATGAGGGACCGGCCGCCGAGTCGGCCCGGACCCGTATCTCCCGCCGAACCGTGTTTTCGTTGTCGCCTTCCCGGTGTCCCACCCTTATGTGTTCGGGTAAAGCGGCTACCGCTTCGTCTAGGACCTGCACATGATCGGCGACGGTGTTCGCTCCGGCGTTGCCGGGACGCAGCAACACGGACAGGCACTCCCCGGTCAGGTCGGAGAAACAATAAATCGGGTGAAACCCGTAACTGCGTTTATACGTCGGGGCCGCACCCTCCTTGTTCTCGGAATGAACCACATGAACCGACGCGTCGATGTCCAACACCACCGCAGAGGTCGGGTCGGTGTCCACTTTGTTCCACACCCGTTCCCGAACCCCGGCCAACGCCCCGGCGAGGCCGACCCGTGTTTGTTTGTCGATGCTGCGCATCGTTCGATACAACGTCGAGTCCGACACCGTCGAACCGAACAACCCCGGCTCAGAACGCAGGAACTCCACATCCGTGCAGCACTCCCCACCACCCGCAAGCATCAACATCGCATGCACCAACACCTTCCCCCGATCATGAACCACACCCGACCTGTCGAACACCCCCGACAAAACGTCACCCACCCCCAGACGATCCGCGAACCCGCCCAACAACCACAACCCGACATGGCCCACCACCCCCGAGTCGTCCACCTCAACACGCAGCCGCTTCGTCGTGCTGGTAACCTTCATCATGCGGATGCCCTCCCCTCTACGATACGGGCTTTTTCTTACACTCAATTATCGCAGACCGGGAGGGCACACCCGCGTCAAACACCCCCGAACAAACACCGTTCCCGCAACCACACCCCTTCACCCACCAGGTGAAACCCCACCACACCACAAAACACCGACCACACCACCCAAAACACCAGGTCAACAACCTAAAACCCCACCCCCGACCAAACCCGAACCCCACCCCCATGAATAATCAGGGCTAGAGCCCTTGCGTAGGTGCTGCCGAGAACCGGCAGTAACTCCTCTTGCTTCAACGCTCTCTTCGTGTCGTCCAGCAGCTCACGGAACATGGACCCCTCGAACCGAGCCGGGTCTGTCGGGAGGCAGGTGAGCGCGGTCGCGTCCAATAGTCCTTGATCGCGTAGCCACCGCAGGCTCTCGATCAAAAGCGCTCCGGTCTCCCGGACGCAGGTCCGGTTCCACTCGTCCCGAGGGGGCACGTTGTCTCGGCTCGGTGTCGTCCGATAGGGCCCCTGTAATAGGAAACCGAGGCGCGTCTCTACCACCGTCGGAAAGAACACGACAAGCGGAGACTGTTGCACGGTTCTGAGCGTCCTACAGCCGTTCTCGTCCTCCCCGGTCAACCATGCGAGTTCCACTTCGCCGCCCAACTTCCCGTCCTCGGTGTGAACCGGCCGTGAGAACACCAGCCATTCGTCGTCGACTTCCGGCTCGCCCTGTTCCTTGCCGACGACATTCACCCGACGGACACCCGGGCCTTCCCGTGTTGCCTCTCGCAGGTAGACGCCCACCGGCGTGCCATCCACGCTCCAGCTAATCTCGTCGATCTCATGCAAGAACAACAGCGAGGAAGCGCCCAGCCGCGAGAGTCCAGCCGCGATCTCCGCCTTCTCAGCATTGTCGGCCTCCTGCAATGGGATAAGGATGACTGTCTCATCCATATCCCGCTCGACCGGGTCCACCGCTACCGGCCACACAAAACTCTCGATCGCGAAAGCCTCGGAGCCCGAGTGGACCTCTGGCCGATCGCTGAACGCGTAGACCGACTTGAATCCGATCCCGAACCGTCCGATTGCGGTTAAGTCCTTGGTGCTCTCACCGATCCCACACACCCCTCGGATATCGCCCTCGTCAAACGGGATACCGAAGTGCGACACGCGAAGACTGTCCCTGCCGAGCCCGAATGAGACCGCCCGCGATCCCTGCCAGTCCGATCTGCGAACGAGCGCGTCCTCAGCATTCTGAAGCAACTCATAGATGAAATGCGTACGGTCGGCATACCGGTCGGCAAGGAGCATCCGCCCGATTCTGCCAATGTCCGTTCCATATCGGCGTTCGTTGTCCTGGCGTATCGTGTCGTAGTCGTAGGCCATGATTGATCTATACACTCCTATCTGCATCTTTTCTTCATCCCGAATCGTACAGGCATCACGAAACGCTCACCTGCACCAATTTCCGAGCGACGGCACCGTCCGCTGCTTCCACCCGATGATCCGTCGATCAGTTGTGGCACGACGACGCGGCCATGTCCGGGAGAGCTCCAGTTGGCTTGGTGCTGGCCGTCTTGGCGTGGTTTCAGGAGGCTCAGGGGCAGGCTCTGCGTCTAGAGCGTCGGCCAGGGGCGTAGGTCTATGGCTAGGAAGGTGACTTCATTGGTGATCTTTTGATCATTGTTCTACGCATGTGAGAGCGGGGACGTCAAACGGTGAATGTGGCAGAGACAGCAGATACCCACCCGCGATCTGACGAGATAGCGCGATCGCAGCAACGCTGATGGCGGATGCCGCGATGCCCATCGCGTCGGCGCCGGAGCCATGGAAAGTCGGGACCGAGCAGCCCCGGGCTGGTGTGAGTGGTGGGTGCGCGTCGTGATCCCAGAACGTGCGATGTGCGGTCAGGCTCGGGTCACTTTCAGCACGTCTGCGCAGGGCCTGGTCAAGATCGGAGGTCGTCGTCGCTGGCGTGCCGTCGGTAACTGTGACAATTCCAAGGGTTGCGGTCTGGTTATCGGTGGATGCCTGGACGACCGGTACACGGAGGGTTCCTTGCCTCTGGGCATCGTCAACGGCTGCGTTGACCGCAGTGTTCACACTCGTGTCGATAATGAAGTCGCAGCTGTCGGCGTCCTCCAACAGTCCTGTCTGAGCGTAGCCGGCGACACCTACGATCTCGCAGTTGTCGGAGAGGTGCCTGAGCCTGTCAGCGAGAGCCTCGGCCTTCGGGCGTCCGACGTCGTTCTCGGCGTAGTTCTGCCGGACCAGAAGGCCACGGGTGACGAACCCGGGGTCTCGCAGCATCACGTACCGGGCTCCGGCCCTGACAAGTAGTTCGGCTATCCACGAGCCCAGCGCGCCAGACCCCCATACAGCGACCTTGGATCCGGTGTAGACCGCCACCGGTCGGTCGATATCACGGCGCACAGCGATTTCCGGGCGCTGATCGTCTACGTACGTCCACTCCACCGATGGCTCGTCACTATTCGAAGCCTGAGAGGTAGCGCTCCGCGCAGCGGCGAGAGCCTTGGTGGTGTCCTGCGCGCGTAGGCGCCATCCGATGAGGTGCCGCTCTCCATCAGTGTCGTCGGCAGGGCTCGGCACTGCGATGATCACATGGAGGTGCTCATCAGCTTCGAGACGGCGGATCATGCGGCGCACGGACGTCTGAAGTGCTCGTCGCTGATCTCTGTCGAGTTGTTGACGGACGATCGCCAAGAGATCCGACAGACGATGGCCGCCACCCAGTGGCAGGTACTCAGGGAGGACGACAAGCAGGCCGCGCACCAGGCCGGGCTTGGACGGAGATGCCCACGATGCGATATCGACTCGATGATCGGTTCTCGGCTGCAGCCCGATACGGCGCACGAAGCCCTCATCGGAAAGGTCGCCCGGCATTGAGAGCGCCGCCACCACTGTCGGAGCACCCACGGTGCGATGAAGCACCCCACCGACTGGGTGGTAGAGCGCTGTAGCGGTGTCGAATTGGCCACCGATAGCATCCTCGAACCACTCCCACAGTCTTAAAAGGAAGCCCTGCATGCCTCGGGTAGGGTCCCACTCGGTACCTGGGTCGAGGTAGATACACAGCCCTGTCCCTTGCAACACATGGGGGAACCCGGCCCACCGTAGGTGGTCTACTTCCACCCGGGGTGGCATCGTCGGATAATTCGAAGCGATCAGCACAGTCACGCGCTCGCGTGGCTGTGCTCGCAGTCCTCCGGTCCGCCGAGCGAAGCCGGTGGTATCGATCTCGATGGTTAGCGCTGCGTACCCTCGCCATTCACCCACAGCGACCAGGTCTATCTGGTTTGAGGATTCGGTGAATCGCCTCATCTCCTCGATCGCGAACCGTTGAGCCTCGGCTATATCAGGCACGATGAGCTTCAGCCTGCACGGCCCGATCGCGAGGCAATTGAAGGAGCGACCGCGCCAGCAGTCAGTCCGGATAGCCGGGCGGCGGACGAAGGCCTTGAGGAGTCCGAGCGGCCCGCGGGAGGGTTGAACTTGTCCCCGAACAGGTCGCGCCACGCCTTAGCCGACTTCGCGGCGTCAGGCTCGTCGAAGGCGTCTCGCATCGCTGCTGCAATGCTGTGGATACGGTCTCGAAAGTTGCGATACGTAGCATCAGCCCACCGATGATCGAAGTTCGTGCCGTCACCCGCCGGGTTGGACAACGTGGGCTTGTCCGGCCGGGCTTGAAGCCACATATCGAGATCCTCGACAATGTTGACCAGTGCAGTTGGGATGTTGGTGTACGCGCTTGGGGTTAGCGCGCTGGCTTCCGTGACCTGCAATCCCAGCACGGTGGTCAAGATGACGGACTTGACGCCGTCGAAGCTTCCACGTTCGTTGCGTAGGTACTTCATGAGTCGAACTACGCGCCGGAACTGCCCCGAAGTCAGCTGATCGCGGCGCTTCACCCAGTCAGTCAAGCCCTGCGGATTGGTCGATCCGTACTTGGGCTCCCATGTGTTGTCGTCACGGTTGACAATGACCCGGCGACCGTCGGCCAGAGTGATCAGTGGAACGATGTCGAGATGGCAGCCTATATCGTTCTCCGGGGCGTACTCGAGCCAGACGCAGCGGCACTTGCGGCCGTGCTTCTGCTTGGAGTAGGTCGAGTGACGGTGCAGAACGTTATAGACCGCGTTGAGATAGTCCTTCGGCTCCCATCCCGCCTGCTCCTTCATGAGCAATAGGAAGTCTGCGTCGAATTCGCCGCCGGACTTCGGCCGGACGATCGTGCGCTGGGCCCAGGACCCTTGCCGAGACTTGCCCGTAACCTCGAGGTCGGCCTTGAGCGCCTTGTAGACGGCCTCGACGCGCGCTTCAAGCTTTTTGAGCCGCGTTTTGTCAATGTTGACGGTGTCCTTCAAGAACGTCTTGAAATACTCGGCGTGCTGCATGTCAATTGACCTCCATGACTGGTCGGTACTGATCGTTCACGCGGTCGTAAAGGATCAACTTGGGGTGGATCTCACGGTTCGCCACCCGTCCCAATGCGATAAACACCGAAAGAGGAGCGGCCCCGAGAACGTGTAGGCGGCGGGCTGTCTTACTGTGCTGCTCGATGTCAGCAAAAACGTCACGCAGGGCGCGCTCGGCGGACTTGAGGGCTGCAGGCGAATCGACAACATCAGGATGAGGAGCGCAATCTGTGGGCGTGATGCGATAGAGCCGACAGTTGTTGAGAGCTTTCGGGGCCTCGTGCGTGTGGACGGCCGCTGACATCGACAGAACGAGCACAACATCACCATCGGGGGTCCCTTCGGTGACGGGCTCGACCGAGAACTGCTGCTCCGTCGGACGGTCCGGCCAGGACCACGACTCCGACGCACGGTGCCTCTGGTAAATGTCTACATCCAGCTTGTCCCCCAGGCGCGCGCCGAGATAGACAAGCGAAGGCCAGCGTGCGAGCGCGAACACGCTCAGGTGCCGGAGAGTCCCGTCCTCGACTGCCGGTGCGACTTGGCGGTCGAATACCCGATCCATCGACTCACGGCAGGCGTCGTAGTACTCGCGGCTGCCGATGTCTGGTGACGGCACGCGCCTCAAGTCGATCTCGATGCCCGTGGCGTCGTAGCTCAACGGGAAACGGGCACAGCGGCCCTGGGCGAGGACTGCGGAGGCAGCGACCGACCTATCCAAAGCAACGTTGCTGTTGCCGATCGTTCCCTGCATCCGGAGCACCGTTGTGTCCTGGCCGGGAGGCACAGAGAGGATTTGAGAAATGCGATTCTCATGCCGCTGCTTCGCTTCCTGTAGGCGCTCGACTGTGAATGTGTCGATGTTGGGTGGAGTATCGATCTCGCGATGACAAGAGCGGCAGAGCAGCAGCAGGTTTTCGGGGTCGTCCCTCAGATCGATTGATAGCTCGTGCTCTCCTCTCGGCGATCCGGTGCTCGTGGACCGGCCGACGATGTGGGCGCGTTCGCCTAGGTATACGGGCTGCTTGGTAAACGCCGAGGTGAGCAACTCGCCGTAGCACAGCGCGCAGCGGCCACCGCTTCGAACAAGCAGTTGACGGGTTGTGGACTCTGACATCATGCTCGCTCTATTCTGCCTAGGGGGTGTGACACCAAGCGCCACCCCCACGCTGACGAGCGTGTACGACACCCGCGGAACGGTTCCCACCGCGTGTGCCCCCGTGCAGGGCGGGCCATCTTCAGTACCGCCTGTCCTTAGGCGGATGAGGGTCATTGCCGGGCGGAACGGTGTCGCTGTCGCGAATGGTGCCGACAGGTCGATGGATGACCACCTCCCCGCCACCTAGGTTGCCCACGATCTCCTTGGCTCGCTGTTCGGCCTCAGCCTGGGCGCGCGTGTGTGCCGACGAGCGTTGGGCGTTGGGTGCCTTGACATCCCACCCCCCACCGGGGTTGGGCACTACATGACGGTTGCTTTGCTTACTCAATTGGTGAACCTCCCGGTTCATGGTCGCTATTTGTCAACCGGTACTTATGCTTGCTTCTGCCTCTCACCCCACTAGAGCGGCACGAGTCCATCTCCGCCCAGGCACCGCAGCCAGGAGATCCGCTCGTACTGCCAACGGTGGCGTTACACTGCTCGTTGATGAGTGTTCGGTACCTGGAGATGCGGAGTTCACCCTGCGAAGTGGGCAACGCTATGGTTGGTCAGAATGCTATGGCCTGCCGTCACCGCCTTAAGTTCTGGCTGCTTAGTTCCGGCGTTACTTAACTCTAGCACATGATATCCCGAGAGAAGGCGACCTGCTCGGTGGCAGCCGTTCATGAACATCTCAGCCGTCTCACATCGCGTGTCCCCAAGCTGGGGACTGGCAACCCGGTCACTTATGTGTCTGATGATGAGTCAGAAGCAGCGTCGTCATGAACGCCAGTTGACCGTGCCACCCGAGATGGAGATCGAAGGCGTGGAGACGGCGGCTCGTCGCGTGGCACCCGTGTTCTCGGGGCCGCGGCTGGTGGCCTTGCGCGAACTCCGCGGAATGACCCAAGCATCCGTGGCTAACGCGGCTGGCATCACCGCCTCGGCGTTGAGCCAAGCCGAGCGAGGCCGAACGGCGCTCTCAGCTCCCAACATTGTGAAGGTCGCCCGATTCTTCGAAGTAACTCCCGATGCTTTTGCCGAACGCCGTGAGCCAGACCTCGAGATGAAACCACAGTTCCGTCACCTGCGGCGTACCTCCGTTCGCGAGCAGCGGAAGGCAGAACGGTTCGTCATGGCGACGGCACGCGTAGCGAGCATCCTTCGCGACCGGGTCGAGTTTCCAGCGCCGTTCATGTTCACCCACCCGATCAGGCCCGAGCAGAGCATCGAAGATGTAGCGGAGGAGGTTGAGCGGGCTTCTGAGTTGACGAGATCGGAACTCGGTCTTCCAAGGAGCACACCTATAGGTTCCCAGCTCATCGGTCGGTTCGAAGCAGGAGGGGTCACCGTCGTACGGGATTCGGAGACCGACCGGGACATAGATGCCTATTCCGCAGTTGTCGGCCAACTGCCCGTCATCGTCTTGGACGGAGGCGAAGAATCGGTCTGGGATCGTGACAACTTCAACTTGGCCCACGAACTAGGACACCTCGTCATGCACCGAGGCATCCGCCACACTCCCGGCACGCGTACCGTCGAAGCGCAGGCGCACAGGTTCGCTAGCGCGTTTCTTGCACCGGCTCAGCCCTTGCTAAACCTGTTGCCTCGCCGTCTCGACTGGGGTCGCTACCTCGAACTGAAGCGCGAGTGGGGAATGTCGATGGCAGCTCTCGTCCGACGGGCCAAGGACCTCGGCGTCATCAACAACACGCTATATACGCGAGCAATGAAGCAGCAAAGCGCGTACGGCTGGCGGAAGGTTGAGCCCGGCTCAGACGACCGGCCACTACCCGTACCCCGCAATATCAACCACGCCATGTCCCAAGCCGGAATCTCAGAGTCGCATCTAGCGGAACAGGCGCACCTCCCCGCAGACGTCATACAGAGAATCGTGGGGAAACAGAAGCCGTCACTGATCCACTGAACCACTCTTGGAGCAAACGAAGACACTCATCTGGTCGGGTGAGCGGCCTGCGGTGGGGGTGATCGGCGCAGAATGCAGTCGAGAGGATGGACCATGTGTCAGTCGTCGAGAGCGGCCCGACACGGGAGATCTTCGTGAGCAGTTCAACCATGCTCTACCGGATCCGGGTCAAGCGTCACGACCTTGTGGGCAATGTCAGTACCTACCCAACCCAAGGCGCGCTCGAGTTCTTGGAACAGACCTTCCAACCAACCCTCGACGGTCTGTTCGAGGTGCGCCTTATCCTGGGCTATCGATGGGAAGTGGATGCCTACGAGATCGGATCCACGGTGCTGTCCTTGCGCGACGGCATGAAGAATATCATCTGGCTGATCGAGCTCGACCGACCCGGCTCCAGCGGTTCCGGCGCGACCGATCTCCGGCCCCCTTCCCTTCCGGACCCGCCGCGGATCGGGCTATCCCTCGACAGTACGGAAGCGGACCGCGGCTCCTAGATGGGGCTCGGTGAGGCGATCGCCACGGGACGCCGTGCCCGTGGGTTGACCCAGATACAGTTCGCCGAGCAACTCGGCCTGACCCAGGCCGCAGTGTCCCGGTACGAGAACGACCTCCGCGCTCCGTCCGGAACCCTCCTCGAAGAGTTGGCCTCGGCGTTAGGTGTCACGGTTGAGTTGCTTCGGAGCGCCGGAAGGATGGAGGGCGCCCTTGCGGTCGGTGCTCACATGCGCAGGCGCGCCACGGCGCGACCTACGGTATGGAGACGGCTGGAGGCCCAACTCAATCTGGCCCGGCTCCATTGCCAGCAGCTTGCCGACCGTGTTGACCTCGATACCGATATCAGCATTCCCTGGTTCGATCCGTTCGAGTTCGATCCGGCTACGGCGGCTCGCCTCCTGCGCGCCGAATGGCGCATGCCGGCCGGTCCGGTGCGCGATCTGATCGGATGGATGGAAGCCGCAGGGTGCTTCGTGTTGGAAAGCGACTTCGGTACCAGGAGGGTGGACGGGCTCTCCCAATGGGCGCGGACGTACTCGGTCATCATGATCAACGCGACGGCGCCGACCGACCGCAAACGGCTGACCCTCGCCCACGAGTTGGGACATCTGTGCCTTCACAGCCAGGGAGTTCCCGATGATGTCGAATCCGACGCCACGGCATTCGCATCAGAATTCCTGATGCCCGCGGAGGTGATTCGTTCCCAGTTGCGGAACCTCACTACGGGGCGCTTGCACGACCTGAAGCGGTACTGGGGCGTTTCCATGCAAGCCTTGATCGAACGCGCCTACCACCTCGGCACCCTCGCGGCCAAGCGGCGAACGTACCTCTACAAGCGGTTCAGTGCACTGGGATGGCGAACCCACGAGCCGGTAAGCGACGAGTTAGCGCCCGAGCGGCCCCGGCTACCGGCACACATCGGGCGCGAGTTGCTAGACCGTGGCTTCACCCCATCCGAAATCGCCGCAATGTCCGGATACGCAACGGAAGCCGCCAACAACCCGTTCCTGATCCAGGGCCCGTATCTGCGGGTCGTCTGAACACGGTCAGTTCCTGCATGACCCGGCAAGAACCTCGGGCAGTCTCATTCAAGTATCCCCGAACCGATCCGGGTCGTCCGACTGGATGCCGATCCCGGCCGTGCACTAGATGATCTGTTCCAAGCCTTTAGTGGTCATATGCGATGAGTGAGCGGGCTGGTCCGGGCTGGTTGGTGGTTTGGTTGTGCCGGATGACGGTGGTGAGGGCGAGTATGCTTTTTGCATACGTGCTGTGACACCGGCTGGGGTACGTCCACCGTGTGTTCGAGCCCGAGTTGGTCTTTACCATCACCTGGATCACCGCCAGCGTGACCAACTCGGCGTCGGACAGACGGGGAGCTATCCCGACCCTGGGCCGCTCATACGCCCATTCGGGATACTCGGTCAACAGGTCATCGACCGTCCCGTGTAGTTCGGGGAAGATTTGACACCCCGGATATTGGACCCCTCAACACCGAACCGGCGGATTTACACCCCCACCCCTTGGAACTAATCATCTAGGTCATCGGGGTTCGCCGGTCGGCTAACCTCCCGGGTAGAACTCTTGGGTGGGCTAGCGGGAAAATCCCTTTGTACGGGGCCTTTCGCACCCTCCTAGCGAATGTTCAGGAGGACACCGATACCCGTGATTGCGGAGTTCCGACCGTGATCTGGTCTTCGCGGAGTCGAGCCTGAGCGAGGTCATAGGCGGCTTGGCGGCGCAGCCAGAATTCAGCATTGGACCATCCGACCTTCTCGAGGCGGATAGCCATCTCCGGTGAGATGCCGGCGTGTCCGTTGAGGACTCGTGAGAGGGTATGTCGAGCTACACCCAGCATCCTCGCAGCTTCGGCAACGGTGAGTTCCCCCGCCAGACATCCCTCCCGGATGCTGATCCCGGGATGAGTGGGATAATCCATGGACATTGTTTTCGCTCCTTGCCTCTAGTGATAGTCGACCAGGTTCACGTCGTACGCGTCGCCTTGCTCGAACCTGAAGATGATCCGCCGGTTGCGGGAGACGCAAACGCTCCAGAAGCCCGCCAACTCACCCTTGAGCGGATGGAGTTTGTAGGTGGGCAGATCGAGATCTGAGACCTTGGCAGCCACGTCGAGGTCGGAGAGTACGGTCGCGATCCGCGTCTGGTGAGCAGTATGGACCTTCCGGAAGTCTCCACGTTCGTGTGCCCTCCTGAGTCCCCTGTGGCGGATGCTCTTGATCACCACCTGATGAGTGTACCGCGTATCGGTATCAGTATCAATGGCGGCACTCCCCTTGGATCGAGACGTACGGCCGGATTGATCCGGTGGGGAGTGACCGATCGTTGGCATGCCGGATGTGAACCCGCCTTGAGTTCGGGACCATACGCATCGGGTTCAAGGCCGTTCTCAGGGTTAGCAACTCGCCCGAGTTCTTCGGCCTGTCCGGCTCGTTCAGCCGAACCTCTACTCTCAGATGATTGGACGATGCCTCCGAGGCCCTGCAAACGGAGGCCACGAGCAATGCCTCATCCTCAACGTCCAGAACAATATCGAAGGCTTCGGCCACGCCGCTCGCCTTCTTAGGCCTCGACTGGCTATGGGATCGGCGACACTCCCGCAACGTTCTCAGATGGCTCGGCAGAGTCAAGCTTGTCAGAAGCTGACGGAATGCAGCAGCTTGTTTCACCCGAAGCGGGCACCAGGCCCGGTAACTCTCCTGACTGTCGATGGTCACGACGAGCACCTTCCCGTCATGCAGGTCGAGGCGGAGCCCGGGACCGGCGCGTAGGGCCACGGCAGGGTCCCCGAACCTCTGGGGGACTCCCACGACGTGGAGGGGTTCGACCGCGGGGGTGGGGCGCTCGATGACTGGCTGCGCCGCTGTGCAGCACGCAATCAGTGGGAGGGATCAAGTCGCACCTGGGTGTTCACGGAGGGGACCCGTGTGGTCGGGTACTACGCGTCCGCCACAGTAGTCATCGCCTGGCAGAGGCCACCGTCCGCGCAGCGCGCAACCAGCCCAACCCCCTGCCGGCGATGCTCCTCGGCCGGCTCGCCGCGGACCGGGAGCATCAGGGGAAGAGTCTCGCCGCGGCGCTGCTCAAAGAGCTCGAGGTAGCCGACCTGACCGGACTCCGTCTGGTACTCGTCCATGCCAACGATCCGTAAGCAGCCGGCTTCTACCGTCATTTGGCCGACCTCGTTCGTCATGCCCGTTCGTGAGGATGATCACGATTTGCCTCCGCGACCACGATTCGCCCAGGGCTGGCTGACGCTGCGCCGTGCGTCATGTCCGAAAGATTGCCGGACCCGTAGCGACCAGAAGACAGACCCGCGCGGTGATGCCACAAAGCCTGGCCAGTAGACGGTATACTTCATGGTATGCGTAGAACGACTACCATCAAGGTTTCAGTCCATACTCGGGATGCTCTCCGCAAGCTTGCTGATCGTGAGGGTCTCACCTTCGACGCACAGATCGCGAAGCTGGTGCGACGGGAACGTCGTCGTACCATCGGAGCTCAACTCGCAAGCACCCCACTTGATGCTGACGACGAAGCGGTGCTCAATGCGTCCGCGAGCGATGTCGCCGATGCGAGCGGGTGATGTAGTCCGCTGTGACTTCGCAACGCCCTCGCGGGGCGAGCCGGGGTTCGTCCGACCGGCCATCGTCGTCACTTCCGATGATGTACTCGAGTTCCGGCAACACGCGATCTTGGTCGTACCCTGCACGACCAAGAAGCGGGGATGGTTGAGCGAGGTTGACATTACCGGCTTCGGCGTCGCCCAAGCGCACCTGCCGACGACCATCAGCGTTGACCGCGTCGTCGACACGACTGGCACGAACATCGGACCCGTAGCCCTGCAACAGATTCGAGAGCTCATAGCCGACTTGATCGGACTGTGAACCAGCCATCCGGCGCCTCACATCCGAAGGTGCCGTTTCACCCACTCGTCCGATGCCCTGCCCGCTATCCAGCCTTACCTTACGCTCTCTTGATATAGATCTGTGCCTGCCCGCCGATCATCCTCTCCTCCGTTCCGAACCTGTCAGGTCGAGACTTGACGAGGAGGGACAATTGTGACTGTCCATAGCTACGGGGATCGAATGCAGGGTCTAGTTTGCGGATTTGGGCGCCGACCTCACTGAGGGTCGCCCAACCGTCCTCCTGCAGAACCGCATCTATGGCAAGGCCAATGGTAGTAATCCACTCCGACAGTTGCCTTGAAGTTAGCTGCTCGGGCGAAGACCGTTCCGACGTTACAAGGTTCTCGGTGTAGACAAAGACTTCACATGCGTTCACCAATGAACTCGGTGTTTGCCTGCGGCCTATCCCCATGACAAAGAGTCCTTGTTCACGAATCCGAGTAGCCAATCGGGTGTAGTCGCTATCGCTGGATACTATGCAGAATCCGTCAACTGCTCCGGCGTGCAACAAGTCCATAGCATCGATTATCAGAGCGCTGTCCGTAGCGTTCTTACCGACTGTATAGCGGAATTGTTGAATAGGCTGAATCGCATAGGTTTGTAGCCTTTTCTTCCAGCCGGACATCTGAGGCTCGGTCCAGTCTCCATAGATTCGCCGAGTCGTGATGACACCGTGCTTGGCCACCTCACTCAAGATGGGCTCTATAAGGGAGGGTTGGGCGTTATCACCATCAACGAGCAACGCTATATGCCTAGAGGACGATGCACCGGCTGACATTGGTCTGAGAAGCTCCTTCGATCCATCCTGGATTCGACCACTGTACCAACCCTGCCGTTCCCACGACTAGGAGGGTCCTGAAAAAACGAATCTTACGGGGTTCGGTGGTTGGCAAACCGCCTGGTCAGAGAGTTGCGGGTTAGCGGGTGAACCCCTTGTACGGGGTTTCTCGGCACCCTCCTAGGGGCGCCCTCCGGACACGGCATGAGAGATGGTTCCGGAATTGCCGGGTGGAGGCGAGCGTGACGCCTGCGAGAGTCGGGGCTAGGTCTCCCTGACCCGTATCACGCTACCGGCCGGAGTCAGTTACCTTGCTGATCGTCTTCGGCTGTTGCAGGCGGCTCAGGGGCAGGGATTCTCGCGACCGTTAACCGTATCCTCAGCTGAAAAAGACTCTTATGATTTGATAAGGTTGGAATCGCTTGCAGTCCGGTCGGCGGCTCTTTATAGACTTTGCCCGCATTGCCAAGGTGTAACAGCTGTCAGGGATGCAACGGGCTCCGCCATCGAAGCGATCGTGCTCAGGACGGCTTGGGGTCCACCGTCCAGAGTGACCAGAATCTCGGCGGATGCCTCCTAGACTTTCCGCATGGTCAGGAGATTGGCGATTGTGGCGGTTCTGGTCGGGCTACTGATCCCGTCGGTCGCCGGTCGGGCGCACCATACCCCCGGGTTCGTATTCGAAGGCGCCGGAGCGGGCCACCGGGTAGGAATGGGACAGTGGGGCGCCTACGGGCAGGCGCTGGCCGACCCTGGAAAGTCGGGAGAGGACATCGCGGCTTACTACTTTCCGGGCTCCAAGCCGGCCTCCCTGGGGGACCTCTCCCTCCCCAACGATCTCCTTCACACCCTGGACAACCCCATATGGGTAAACCTGGGTTCCCGGATCACCCTGCTGGAGTTCGTAGCGGTGGGAGGGGCACTCGATCTGTGCCTGTCCGATGATGCGGGAACCTGCTCTAATCCGGTGCATCCGCAGGAGGGCGAGAGGTGGGAGTTTCGCCGCCTAGACCGCAAAGAGTGCGGCTTCTTCCACAATGGTCAGCTACAAGGAACTTCAGGTGAATGTCGGGCGGCTATTTCATGGCCCGAAGGCCAAGGTATCCGGCTCCGTTATGGCGCAGACCGGAACAAGATCTGCTTCGCTCGGGCCGCCGAGGAATGCGAGTACCGTCATGGGGAACTGAAGATACGGGACGACCCGGTAGAGGTGGGGTTCCATGTGGTGCTGGCCGTGGGGCTCGAGGACTATCTCAAAGGGATTGCCGAACTTCCCGACGACTGGGCAGCGCCAGGAGTCAACCAGGCTCAGGCCGTTGCGGCCCGTACTTACGCGGCCTACAAGTTCTTCCAGTCGGAAACCGCGACCCGTCCAGCCGATCCCGACGACGATCCCGGTATCAGCGCCAACCGTAAGGACAGGTGCTGGTGCCATCTGTACGATAGTTGGCGGGACATCAACTACATCGGATGGACCAAGGAGTCCCGATCGCGTAGCCGACCCTGGCTCGAAGCAATAGAAACGACCACGGATCGGGTGCTTACCTACTTCGGTGAGGGGTGGGAGAGGTACACGAAGGCGGGAATCATACAGTCGTTCTTCTCGGCTTCCTCCGGCGGATTCACACGTAGCAACATCTACGGGTTCTACACGGTGTGGGATGGCAAGCCCACTACGTCCACCATGTGGCCCTATCTGGCGCCGGTAGCAGATCCCTGGGACCTCGACCCGACGCTCGGCAATCTCAATAGATCCTGGGAAGAACGGGTGAGCGCTTCGGCCATCGCGGATTGGCTGGGATGGGAGGAGGTCACCCAAGCGACCCTCGTAACCAGAGAATCCGTGTCTTCGGCGGCGGAGGTGATGTTCGGTGGTGTCAGGGACGGCCGGCCCGTGTCGACCACGGTGGCCGGGGTCGGGTTACGCACCGGACTGGGCCTGAGGTCCTCCAACATCACGGCGATCGATGGGCGGTCCCCGCCGGCGGCCACCGATCCTGATGGTCCTACTGGGGGCCCCGGTAATGAGGGAGACAGCACCGGGCCGGACGGCTTCGACGATGACGGCGGCGTTCACGAAGCGTCCATCAACCGGCTCGCCGCGGCGGGTGTTCTGGAAGGCACGGAATGCGGCGAGCGGCGTATCTGCCCGGACCAACCCCTCCGGCGCTGGGTCATGGCGGTGTGGTTGACCAGAGCACTCGGTGAGTCTCCCCTGTCCGGGGATTATTCCGGGACCCGGTTTGCGGATGTGGATCCCGCTGCCTGGTGGGTGAACCACGTGGAGCGCCTGGCAGACTCGGGTGTGACCCTCGGATGCGATACCGACCCGCTGCGATACTGCCCGGACCAGACCGTAACCAGAGGACAGATGGCCACCTTCCTGACCAGGGCGTTCGACCTTGAGAAAGCTGGAGCGGCCGGCTTCGCCGACACCGCCGGCCATACGCATGAAGCAAATATCGACGCGCTAGCCGCGGCCGGAATCACCTCCGGATGCGATACCGGTCCGCTGCGATACTGCCCGGACCAGACCGTAACCAGAGAGCAGATGGCCACTTTCCTGACCAGGGCTCTGGACCTCTTGTTCGAGTCACCTTCCGCAGCCTGAGAAAGTACGCCACGGGAGTTCGTACCGGATTCCTGAAACATGCCCACCGGAGACGCTATACACCCAACGATGGCCAGGCTCAACCCCTCGAGAAGGCACTACCCTCCACCGGGATGACTGCGAACGACCTAGGCGACGGGCTGGTACGGGTAGAAAACGTTGCCATGCATTACCCCATCCGGATGGAGGGGGCACTGGGTCGGAAACGGGCACTGCGGGCAGTGGACGGGGTCAGTTTCTCGATCGGGGAGGGGGAGGCTCTGGGATTGGTGGGAGAGTCCGGCTGCGGCAAGTCGACTGTCGCCAAGTTGATCCTGCGGTTGGTAACCCCAACCAGTGGCCGCGTCGTCTTCCTGGGACAGGACATTACGAATCTGGGTCGCCGAGCGATGCGCCCGCTCCGGCGCCATATGCAGATCGTCTTCCAGGACCCGTTCGCATCCCTGAATCCGGGAATGAAGGTCAGGGACATCGTGGCGGAGCCGTTGCTGGTTCACGAGGAACGCCGTCCGGAGTCATCCCGAATCATCGAGCTACTCGGGATGGTGGGCCTCGACCGGGGCGACGCCGGTAAGTATCCCCACGAGTTCTCCGGTGGGCAACGCCAGCGAATAAGTATCGCCCGAGCTCTGGCGCTACGACCGAAGCTGCTGGTTCTCGACGAGCCGGTCTCCGCGCTGGACATGTCTATCCAGGCACAGATAATCAACCTGCTGATCGAGCTGAAAGCGGAACTGGGACTGGCCTACCTGTTCATCGCTCACGACCTTTCGGTGGTGAGACATGTGTGCGAGCGAGTGGCTGTGATGTACATGGGCCGGATCATGGAGATGGGTACCCGGAATGAGGTCTTCCGGCGCCCTTCCCACCCCTACACCCAGGCTTTGATGTCGGCGGTGCCGGTACCCGAACCGGTAGCCCGCCGAGAACGCACCCGGATACTGCTTAGCGGAGAGCTGCCGAGCCCGATCGAACCTCCCTCGTCGTGCCGGTTCCGTACCCGCTGCTGGAAGGCGCGGGATGTGTGCAGCATCGAGACGCCCGGCCTCGAACAACGTTTGCCCGGTAGCGGGCCGAGCGCCTGCCACTTTCCCGAGGTGCTGAACGTTCGGAGTCTCCGGCAGTGATCGTCCTGAGGACCCGGTTCTTGGAGGTCGAGGTAGACGAAAGCAGCGGGGCGGAGATCACCCGGCTCGCCCGTCCCGGAGGGGTGAACCGTTTGGCGTGGATCGACTCCGACTGGCCGATCCGGGCCGGCGAGGGGGGCGCCTATTACTCAGCCGATCTCGACTGGCTATCGGGGCATCGGGGTGGATGGCAGGAGATGTTTCCGAATGCGGGCGCGGGATGCGTCCTCGGAGGTGTCCCCCATCCGGTTCACGGGGAGGCTTCGGTAGCGCCCTGGGAGGTTATCGACCGTGCCGGGCGCCACGAGCTGACACTGCGTTGCTTCACCCACACTCCTTTGGTGTTGACAAGAACGATGCGGCTGGACCCGGAAAGGCCTCGCCTGGACATTAGGGAGTCGATAGAAAACCGGTCGGACCTCCCCTTTCCATACGCTTGGGGACATCACCCCGCCTTCGCAGCCCCCTCCGGCACCCGCTTGGAATTGGGACCGGCCCGCTACCGGAACGAGCCTGGGCTAGCCACTCCCGAAGCCGACCTCCCGGATAGCGGTGGAGGAGAATGGCCGTGGTGGGAGAGTCGAGAGGGTACCCGCCTTGATCTTAGCGTCATGCCCGACCTTCCCACTGAACGAGTCCTCTACCTGACCGAGTTGGCAAGGACCGAGGCGCACATCCTGCGACCCGATACCGGGGACCGGCTCACCTTGCGGTGGTGCGCCGACGCGTTCCCGTACGCTTGGGTTTGGATCAACCGCCACGCAACCCGTTTCCCCTGGTTCGGCAGGCTGAGTTCCATCGCCGTGGAGCCGGTCAACGTGTGGCCGGCTGACGGCCTCGCCGCCGCAGTGGAAAGAGGCCAGGCTCCCATTCTCAAGGGTGGGGTCTCCCGCCGCGGGTGGTTGGTAGTGTTGCTTTCGGACAGCAAGTAGCGCGGGTGTGCATGAAATACCAGATCGAGATATACAGCTCCGGTCTCGACCATCCCGAGTGTGTGGCAGTCGCTCCCGACGGTCGCCTCTGGGCGGGTGGCGAGGCCGGGCAGATCTATGTCATCGACCCGGAATCCCGCCATCCCGAGGTGACATGCCAACTGGACGCGATGGCGGCCGGCCTGGCTTTCGACAAGAACGGTGCCTGCTACGTGTGCAGTCAGGACAACACCGTGGTCCGGATCGCTCCGGAAGGAACCTGGGAGGTTTTCTGCTCATCAGTGAACGGCCGCCCACTCCGAGCACCTAACTTTCCCGCTTTCGGACCGGATGGGACCCTGTACGTCTCGGGATCCGGGGATTACCCCGGTCCGACCGGGGAGATATATCGCATCGACCCGGAGGGTAAGGCGGGGGTGTTCCACCCCGGTCCGTTCCACTACGCCAACGGTCTGGCTATCGATCGCTCGGGTGCATACCTCTACGTGGCCCAGACCGCCACCGACGATGTGGTAAGGATTTCCTTGGACAGTTCCGGCGACGCCCCCGAACTGGTTTGTCCACCCGGCTCCCTCCTTCCCATGCCCGACGGTCTGGCCTTCGACGCCGAGCAGAACCTGTATGTAACCTCTTTCGGCGCCAGCGCTCTGGAGAGGATCCGACCCGACGGCGAGATCGAATTGGTCGCTCGGGATGACCGCGGCCTCACCATCAACCGTGTCACCAACTGCGCGTTCGGCGGCCCCCGGCTCGAGAATCTCTACCTTGCCAACCTGGGAGGCTGGCACATCTCGGTCATGACCGTCGGCATCCCCGGCCAGCCTCTATTCGCATAGCAGTTCTCCTGAACATCCGAAGTCAGCGGAACGCCGACAACACTCATCCGGACAGCCAATCATCGCCAAATCCGGGAAACATGGAAAGGCGACCTATATAGCAATGTGGTCGGGTTATCGTATGCTTAGGAGAACGGCTACGACCCCGGGAGGAAGAAAGGCAACTGGTGCCGGTGACCGATTCGACACCCGATCTCCACATTGAAGTCAGCGAATAAGAGGAACGTAACGTTGTTTATGCGCATGCTGCATTCGTTAGTGTCTCACCCTTTGACTTCCGTGTGGATTTCGCACGATTCAACGAACCACCATCGTCCGACGAAGCAGTGGCAACTGTGGTCCAACGCGTATACCTGTCCTCGGTAGCGGCGGAGATACTGTTGGTCGAACTCGAACATGCGATGCAGGTGTACCAAGAACGTGTCCTCAGCCCCCAAATCGACGACATCATGCAGGACGACCACAACGACGGAGAGGAGAGTTGAGAATGCCTCAGGAAGGAGTTCTCCGCAACCGTAAGTACCGGAAGTCAACACGCAAGAGCGAACCTCATCGAATTAAGGGCACGTATAGGGCACCAGACCCCAACCTGCTACCGCCACCCGGCCGAGCCCAGGAATGGCTGAGAGAATGGTTGGAGACCCCCCAATCATGATCCATTCATAGCAGTAACTGTCATCTACCTCTTCAAGGGGTGACCTTGTGAAATCTATGAGGTTGCCCCGGTTTGGTGGACACTCTGGATCGAACCTCAGGAGGGTGTTCGAAGCTGGCAGGTCAAGCCGCCGTCGACGACCAGGGTGTGGCCCGTAATGAAAGATGCGTCCCCGTCGGCGAGGAAGGCAACCGCGGCCGCAATGTCATCCGGATTTCCCCGACGACCGAGGGGATGGAGATCCGAAACGGACGAGGCGAACTCCTCTGCGTTCTCCATGGTGGCCAGAACCCTCTCCCACGCCGCGGTGTCGATGAAACCCGGAGCGATCGCATTCACCCGTATACCTCGTGGACCCAACTCGAGGGCGAGGGTCTTGGTGAGGCCGATCAACCCGGCTTTGGAGGCTGTATAGGCCGAGTAGTTCGGGAAGGTGTACCACGCCATCACCGAGGCAATGTTGATAATGCTTCCCATCCCCGATCGTTCCATGATCCCCGCCACCGCTTGGGCTGAAAAGGCGACACTTCTCAGATCGACCGCGATACACCGGTCCCAGGCTTCAACGGTCATCTCGGCAAGTGGCTCGTTGTAATCAAGCCCGGCGTTGTTGACCAGCACATGCAAAGCCCCCCACCGATCCTCGACCTCCGAAGCGATAACCTCAAAAGCCGCCGGGTCTCCGACATCGACATCCAGAAAACACGCTTCAACCCCTAGCTCCCTTATCCGGTCGGTAACTTGGTGACCCTCATCGGTATCTATATCCACGACTGCTACGCGGAAGCCTTCAGCAGCCAGCCGTAAGGCGCAGCCCCTCCCTATTCCGGAAGCTGCGCCGGTCACCACCGCCACCCTTCGTTCGGTCATCTGATGCGCTCTCCTTTAGACCTAGGGCTCAGAACGTCTCGCAGACCATCCCCCAGCAGGTTGGTGGCGAAGACGGTAAGGGCTAAGGCCACGCCGGGGAAGAAAGCCATCCACCAGGAGAGGGCTATGAACTGGCGGCCGTCCTGGATCATGGTTCCCCACTCCGGACTGGGGGGTGGAATACCCAGACCCAGGAAGCTGAGCGCCGCTCCGGCCAGAATGGCTCCCGCCACATGGATGGTCATCATCACCAGGATAGGTGGCATGACGCGCTGGATTATGTGGCGGAACATTATCCGTAGGTCCCCGGCCCCGATCGCGATAGCCGTTTGCACGAAAGGAGCTTCCTTGGCTTGGAGCACCTGACCGCGGGCCATACGAATGTAGAACGGGATACCGGACAGACCCAGCGCTAGGGCGATGCTCCACAAACCCGGGCCTAGCACCGCCACCACCGTCAAGGCTAGGAGAATCGGGGGAAACGCCAAGGCTATGTCCACGAAACGGGTCAACAGCAGGTCCGCCCACCGGCCATAGTATCCGAACAACATCCCCAAAGTGGTACCAACCACCGATGAGATGAGCATGGGAGCTACCCCCATGACCAGAGACGGCCTCGCTCCATGGATAACCCGGCTCAGCACATCCCGGCCGAATTGATCCGTTCCCATCAGGTGGGTCCAGTTCGGTGGCTGCAGGGCGACATCGGGCTGGGTATCCACCGGGCCGTAGGGAGCGAACCAACCTGCAAAAAGGGCCGCCGCCAGGATGATCGAGAAGAGCGATCCTCCTACCACCACCGAGCGGTGGGAGACCAACCTCCGCCAGATACCGACGGACGCCGGTTCCAGCAGTTCGGGGCCGGCGCCGGCGTCCTGCACGGCGATATCAGGCCGCGCCGAGCTTGACACGAGGATCCAGGACTTTGTAGAGGATGTCGACTATCACGTTGATGATCACAAACAGGGAAGCCAGAATCAGGATCGAACCTTGCAGAACAGGCAGATCCCGCCGCAAGATGCTGTTCACCACGAGCTGTCCAAGACCTTGGCGGGCGAACAGCATCTCGATGACAACTGCGGCTCCCAGCAGGTTTCCCACCTGAAGCCCGATCATCGTAACCACCGGTATCAGTGCGTTGCGCAGGCCATGGCGCCAGGTAACCCACCGATCGGAGGCGCCTTTGGCACGGGCAGTGGTTATGTAGTCCTGCTCGAGCGATTCGATCAGGCTGCTCCGCACCAACCGGGCCAGTATCGCGGCCTCGGCAATGCCCAGCGTTACCGCCGGCAGCACCAGCCCGTTGAAACCCCCCGAACTAAGCGCCGGGAACCAACCCAGGTTCACCGCGAACAGCAGTATGAGCATCAGCCCGAACCAGAACTGCGGTACGGACAGCCCCAGTACCGCCGTTCCCATGGCCAGAGTGTCAACAAAGGTGTTGCGGCGTCGGGCGGCCAGGACTCCCAGCGGCACCCCGACGATGATGGCTACGACCATTCCCGCGGCCACCAGTATGAGAGTCGAGGGGATCTGAGCGGCGACCAGAGAGAGTACGGCACGATCCGATCTGGTTGAACGACCCAAGTCACCCTGGATAAGACCCCAGAGATAGTCTCCCAGCTGCACCAAGACGGGCCGGTTCAAACCGAACGCTTCCCGCATCTCCATCTGCTGTTCGGGGCTTAGCTTCGCCCCGCCCGCCATTACCGCAGACACCGCGTCGCCCGGGACCAGCTGCATGAGCAGGAAGATGAGGACCGCCGCCCCCACCAGCACCGGGACGGTAAGGGTCATACGACCGAGGACGTACCTCAGCACCGATCAAACTCGGCTAGGGAGATACGTCCTCGGTTTCCGGTAGTCAACTGACTTTTTAGCTACTGGCTCAGCGACGCTCCTCCGAAGTACTTGTAGAACCCGGTTCCGTCCACGGCGAATCCGCTCAGGTCATTGGAAAACGCGGTGAAGAAGTGGAGTTCGATGATCGGGACGATATAGGCCTGGTCCATTATGTAACGCTGAACCTCGGACAGGATCTCAGCCCGGGCGCCGAGATTCGTCTCTACCGACGCGGCGTCCAGCAGCGCGTCGAGGTCCGGATCGTTGATGTGTCCCACATTGATGTTGCCGGGACCGATAGATGAGGAGTGGAAGTCCCTCCGCAGGCTGGCCGGCGAGGCGAACACGTCACCCATCGAGGCCAGCTCGTAGATGGTCTCCCCGGTTCCCTGGAAGTAGCCGCCGCCTTCGAGGGTAATCACCTCGGCGTCGAAGCCCACTTCTCGAAGCTGATCCTGCAGCAATGTAACCCAAGGGTTCCAACTACGGTTCTCGATGATCCGGGCCTGGAGGGTTTCGCCGTCTGCATTACGACGTATTCCATCGTCGCCCAGTGTCCATCCGGCCTCATCCAGCAGATCGGCGGAACGCTGTGGATCGTAGGGATAGTAGGTCTCCACGATGGGGTCGTACTCGGCAAAGTCGCTAGAGAGCGGTCCGTACGCCCGAGGCGCCTTACCGAAGAAAACCAGCTTGACTATCTCGTCCTGATCGACAGCATGCAGGATGGCCTGACGCACCCGGATATCGGAGGTAGGGGAGATCTCGGGGCTGATGTAGTTGACCTGCGGCAAGCCGGGTAGGGAGAACCCCTCCACGGTTATCCCGTCGATCTCTTCCAGAGGGGCGATGTTCTGGAAGGGCACTAGATCAAGGAAGTCGATCTCGCCCGTCGACAGAGCCGCGGTTCGAGTCTGATCATCTGGAATGAAGCGGAAGACCAGGCGCTCGGCCCGAGCCGGGCCGGTGGTTCCGTAGAAGGAAAACTCACCCCACGTCCAGTCGGGGTTGCGCAGCAAGGAAATATGGCTCCCCTCCACCCATTCCTCGAAGATGAACGGTCCGGTCCCGATCGGCATCTGTCCGGCATCGGCGCCCAGAGCTTCCACCGCCGCGGCGTTGGTGATTGCCGCGCCGGGCGCCGCGAGATCGATGAGTATGTCGGACACCGGCGCCGAGAAGCTCAACTCCACCGTGTAGTCGTCGATCACCTCGGTGTCCTGATAGTGGGTTGCGAGAAGAGCGGATTGGGACCCCGAGACCTCGCCCTTCAGGCGATCGAAGTGCTCTTTGACCACCTGCGCATTGAACGGATCCCCGTTATGGAAGGTGACACCCTCGCGGAGACCGAAACGTACGCTCATGGCGTCTGAACCGAGGCTCCAGGTGGTCGCCAGACCGGGATGGATCTGCATCCCCTGGCCCAGGATCACCAGCGTCTCGTATATCTGGGCCACAACCGCCTGGTCGTTGACGGTAGTGGCGGCGAAGGCGTCAAGCTGGGAAGGCTCCTGATTGGTACCGAACACTATGGTGCCGCCACCCATCAACTCCTCGACCTGCATCTGGGCCTCGTCAGCGGTCATCTGAGCCTCGTCAGCGGCCTCCTCGGCCTCCTCGGCAACCATCATGGCTTCCTGCGCGGCCTTCTCTGCTTCGGCCTGGGCCGCTTCGGCCTCGGCTAGGGCCGCCTGAGACGCTTCGTCGCCTTCCATCGCTTCAGCGGCCGCCTGCTGGGCCGCTTCCAGATCAGCCTGGGCTTGGGCTAGCGCAGCCGCCGCGGCATCGGCTTCGGCTTGGGCCGCCTGGGCTTCAGCCTGGGCTTCAGCAGCCTGAGGCGACAGCTTGAGTAGCCGCTTCGTCGGCAGCGGTCGTATCCTCTCCACCGCACGCAGCCGCTAGCATCGTCAGGACTACCAGAACGGCGATCAGAGGCCTACGGGCAAGTCTTTTCATTGTTGCTCCTCGGTTGTCTAACTGGCAGGATTGATCCTAACCCCCGCACATGGCTGACCGCGCACGGATCACTCGCCGGACATCACATTGACGTATCGCTCGCGCCGCTATCGCACGAGCACACCAACCAACCCGAACATAGCCTCCGTCCCCGCGAGGGGCAGACGATTCAAGCTTACGAAGTGCGAGGCTTTCAAGCGGTCTCCGATATGAAATGGCAAGCCCCGGAGTGACCAGACCCGAGAGGGGCCAAGCGAACCCTCATGCTACGGCAATCTTCTCTCCCATCCGAAAGGAAGCAACGAGGGTGGAAGGTGCATCCGCTAGGTCGGGATGCCAGAGTGGGAGGGGCGCCGGGGATAGGCGCCAGGCGTCCGAGCTCTCCTTCCAGGCGGGGAAGGCCGGCGAACAGCCCGATGGTGTAGGGATGGCGAGGCCGGATGAAGATCGACTCCACGGTTCCGAACTCCACGATCCGCCCGGCGTACATGACCGCTACCCGGTTCGCTACCTCGGCGATCACCCCCAGATCGTGGGTTACCAGGATCATCGACGTGTCTGCGGCGCGGCATCCGGCAGCCAACACTTCCAGCACCTGGGCCTGGATCGTAACGTCTAGAGCGGTAGTGGGTTCGTCCGCGATCAGAACAGGCGGTTGGTTGGCGATGGCGATAGCAATCACCGCCCTCTGGCGCATACCGCCCGACATCTCATGGGGAAACTGGCGGAAACGTTCTCGAGGGTTGGGAATACCCACCCGTTCCAGCAGCTCGAAGGCTCGCCGCCGGGCTTGGCGACGGGTGGCGCCGTGGATGTGCAGCGCTTCAGCAATCTGGTGTCCGACCCGCATGACAGGATTAAGTGACGTCATCGGATCCTGGAAGACCATGGCGATCTCCTTGCCTCGGATACCTTCAAGATCCGGATCGGAGAGTTCTAGGAGGTTTCTCCCGCCGTAGACGACCTCTCCGGAGGTCACGCGTCCATTGTCGGGGAGCAACCCGACCAGAGCGGAGACCGTCACGGTCTTGCCGGAGCCCGACTCACCAACCACCCCCAGTATGTCACCCGGATAGAGGGAGAAGCTCACCTCCTCCACCGCAGACAGGAGGCCGTGGTGGGTCCTGAATGAGACCGAGAGGTTATCCACCGCTAGCAGGGGGGAGGATTCGGTCGGACCGGCTCCGGAGGCGAGATCGACGCGTGAGTTCATCCGCCGACCAGGTCGGCTATCAGTTCTATCGCTTCTCGCTCCAGTACGGACGCTGCTTCCGGTGTGAACGCCGTAGCCCACTCCGGTTCGTACCCTCCTCTGGCGAACTCATCGGCGGTAGGAACGTACCCGGTCACTCCGTTGGTGTATCCGGCCATGTGGGTGTATGCGAAGGGGGACGCCTCCCGAACCCGTACTCCTATCTCTGAGAAAGGTTCACCCGGGAAGCCGATCAAGACCATATCGTCGATCCGGATACCGTGCAGGCTGGTCTCCAGAGTACTCCTGCCCCCACACAACTTGGCCCAGGCGGCTCGAATCAGAGCCCTGCGCGCACGGTAACGAGCATCCAGCACCTCGCTCTCGTCAGCCCCGGAAGTTTGGAGATCGAGAAAGCGCCGTGACAGGTGTTCGGCTTCCGCTTCCGCTTGACCGGGCGGCGTGGTGGGGCGTACCGGCATCTTGATGGAGCGCTCGATCACTCTCACCAGCGGCTCACGCCGGGGTAGTGGATCATCTACCCATATACCCAGAGGCGCTCCGGATTCGACGATCCGGTCGAAGCGGCGACGGGTGGGAAGAGTCCGGATACGGGTGAACACCTTGGCTGCTTCGGCTCCGAGCCTGGTACCCATCCGATCAGCGGCGCCGAGATCGCCGGTCAACGCTTCGGTCGTCATCATGTTGCCTGCGCAGCCCTGCAGGTATAGGCAGGTGGCGCCGGTCAGTCGCTCAACCACCCGTTTTGCCACACCGGGGAAGTCCGGGCTGATCAACCGGTTCTGGTAAGCGAGCACGATGGGATGAGCCGCATAGCAAACCAGCGCGGCCAAGGGCTGTTCTTCCATGTCATCGAAGCGAACCACCATTACCTTCGGGTCCCGGAACCCGTCTGGATCTTGGCCTACCACAACCGTACCGTTAGGCGCCCCTCAGGCGACGATTGACGGCGATGCCGCTCTCGCCCCAGTCGGCGGCCATCCTGGCCGGACGCATCGAGATCCGGGCCTGGTGCACCGCGCCCAAGGTCTGGGACCAAACCGTCTCGCGATAACCGGGGACCAGTTCATGGCCGGCCCGGCCCGACCGGTCACCCAGGAAATCCGACCACACCGGTCCGGCATGGGTGTGAGTGAAGGAAACGCGGACCTTTTCCGGATCGATTCCCAACACGCCGGCCACGTCCGAACGGATCCGGTCGGAATCCTCCACCGTGATCAGCATCAGGTCATAGTCGAGCAAGACGAAGGTGTCGCTCTCGCCCTCCACCAGCAGCACGGTCACCCAGAGATCGAGATGAACTCCTTCGGCCCGCTCGTGTACTTGGGCGCCCCATCCGGCATGCTCGATACCGACGGGCGGCGTGATGTTCCCGCGTCCGACACCGACTCTCACGAGGACTCTCCCGATCGACTAGGCAGAGATTAGTCCCGCCCGGCCGGCTGATTGTGGGTTGTCCAGCCGCTCGCCTACGGCGTCAATGAGCAATTGCCGGCTAGTTCCCGCAATGTCCGCTCATCCGGCGCTCCTAGCCCTGATTATTCAGGTTTCCCACACACCGAGGCATGTAACGCCTGTTCAACCCGAGTATTAGGAGAAACCCACCTTTCACCCGACAAGTGACCTCCCCACACCGGACCGGGACGGGAAACGTTGATAGCTTTATTGCCTGGTCAGGGTGTGAATCTGGTCTACTCCACTCATCCTTCCAACCCCCATCCATGAATAATCGGGGCTAACCATCTCCGCCGAGCGGTGGCCACCATTGGCTTGACGGTCGGTCCGGTCAGGTCGGTGGGCTCTGAAAAGGCATGGGCGTTGTGGCCGGCTGAGATATGACGAACCGATGGGATGGCCCGCCGAGATAGTTCTCGATGACCTTCACCGTGTCGGTGCCGGTCAGTGACAACAAGGTTGCGTGGTGGACGCTCAGCACTGCGTCCTGTTCCTCTTGGGAGTCCTCGAGAAACCGGATCGCCAGCCCTTGCTGTCTCGCTTGTTGCCGGGTTATGGGTCGCCTGTGGATCAGATGTTCGTTGTCGTTGGCGAACCAGCCTGCGACGTCTTCAGCCTCATCGCTCCGATCTTTGAGCATCCCGGCAGCAAGCCACCGGCGCGCAAGGTCCCTGGTGAGCGCTTCAGCTTGCAGGCAGTCGGAGATAAGACCAGGCCGGTATTGGGCAAGTATCGGACCCCACACCCGGAAGGCCTCCGAGTCCTGTGCTATCTGGTCAGCCCCGAGCGAAATCGTCGATAAGAGCTCCGGAAGACACGTATTGGTCGTTGACAGGTATTTGCGGGTCGATCGGGCCGAGGTTTGAGTGTGCACCCATCACTATTTCATCACAGGCCAGAGCGAGCATCGTTCCGGCGGACATTGCAGCCAGGGGCACGATGGCCCGGATGTGAGAGAACTTGGAACGCAAGTATTCGACAATCGACTCCGTGGCCGCGACGTCGCCTCCCGGAACGTGCAGGATCAAGTCGAGTTGGTCGCCCTGAAGACCATGAACTGCTCCCATAAACCCCTGCAGATCAATCGGTTGCATGGACGTCGCCGGGTTGCGCTGTGTGCTTGTCATCCAGTTCGTGTAGTACAAGATTGCCGGTCGCCCCGTGACCTTGTGTAGCTTGGTCAGATAGCGTTCCCGGACCTGATCAAACTGGATTGTGCCGGTAGCCGCGGTTTCCTGAAGTTCTGCGAGTATCTCACCCCAGTTAGGCACCTATATACAGGGGCCGTTCACGCCGGTTGCAAACGTGACGCGGGTCGGCGGTACGGGGTTGTCCTTGAACGCGTCGGCGGTGAACTTGAGGGCGGGGCCGGTGATCGGGTCCCGCCGGGCGATCCTCATAATCCTGTCGAAAGTCTCCTGATCTGGGCAGGTCGAAGACTGTACAGTTTCGGGGTCTTGCGTTGGATTGTTCTTCGCCTTTGGGGTCATGGTATGGCCTTCCTCACGATAGGGAACAGAAACCTGCGGTCAGGCCCGCCAAGTAGCCTGGCCGGCACAGAACCAGAGGGGGCCGGGCCGTCGTTTGTGCCATCCCGTCCAATAACGGAGCGCTTGCCTCACGGTGAGGACCGCTCAACAGCGGTGGTAGTAACCGGTCTTGTCTGGCTAGGATGGCATGGATGCTCACACGGCCTCCGGTATTCTGCCTAGCGGGTGCCATTGAATTGGCTCTAAACCGCAGCTTACCCCACCATAGCAAACGTTAACCTCAATTACTACTGCGGCCAGTCGAGTTTCTTGGCGGTTAGACCACCGTCCACCTTGAGGGTCTCACCTGTGATGAACCCGGCCTCGCCCGACAGCAGGAAACCCACCGCCGCAGCCACTTCGAAAGGGTCGGCGAAACGCTGCTGGGCATGGAGCCGGTCGGCTTCGGGCTTGGAGAGCCGACCATCCTCGATCGCCGAGCGGGCGAGCGGAGTATCGATGTATCCCGGAGCAACCGCGTTGACCCGTACCCCCAGGTGAGCCCATTCCGTAGCCAGAGTTCGGGTTAGGGCGCTGATCGCCGCTTTCGTGGCGGCGTAGGGCGCCCGGAGAGGCCATCCGAAGAACTCGGCCACGGAGGAGAAGTTGACGATCGCCCCTCCACCCGCCGCGATCATCCGCTTCCCGGCTTGCTGACACCAGTAGAAGGTTCCCGATAGGTTTATGTCGATTACCTTCTGCCAGTCCTGGGGAGGGAAGTCCGCGCTGGGGGCCGCTAACTGGATACCGGCACAGTTGACGAGGGACGTGACGGGCCAACCCAAGTCATCGATCTGCTGAGCCGCTAGGTGAACCGACTGCGGATCGGCCACGTCACAGACCACTTCGAATATCCGGTCGTTTCCGTGCCGGTCGATCAGGGGTATCCCGTGCCCCGTATGCATATCCACCGCGGCGACACGGGTAGACGGATCCGTGGCAAGCAACCGCTCGGCGACGGCCGTGCCGATTCCCCCGGCCGACCCGGTAACGATGGCCACCCCGGAAGACGAACCGGCAACTATGTCGAAGCCGCGTTCTCGTCGGCATCGCCCGGTAACCAGCGAGCCTCGGAACCGGGTGGTGCATAGAACCAGAGGACGGTCAACCCATCGGGGCCGGAATGGGTCTGGTGAGGGAGATGGGAGGGGGTGAACAGAACCATCCCCGGCTCCAATGGATTGCGAGTTCCGTCGATATCCACCGACCCGCCCCCGGCTAGGACAATGGCGACCTCTTCCGCCTCATGAGAATGGGGAACGGTGGAGAAGTCGGGTGGGAGACAGGAGGTGCCCATCACGATCCGGGAGGAGTTTCCCTTCACGGGGGAAGCCTTTACCGCGGTAGCTCGACCTTCTACAAGTCTTCCATCACCGGCGCCGCCCTCCGCCATGGCCTGTTCGATCTCAGCCGCAAGATCGGCGATCATCCAGGTTGGCGCGTTAGCCATGTCAACCTCCTTGTCCTCGCACCAGCACCCTCCAAGCGCTCGCTCACGGGTGGACGTAGCGCGCCCTTCCCGGTTGGCACACTATAGGAGGATGGCGGCAAGTCCGTAGTAAGGGTTCAGGCCATGGTTGCTCCGGTGAGCGGATTGTCGTTAGGACGTATCCCACGGCAGTTTGCCAGTCTGGGGGTTCTAGCCCCGATTCTTTAGGTATCGGGGTTTGGTAGACGAAAGGAATAGGGGAAAAATCACGCCGTGACCAGGCAATACAGCCCTCGTCACCTCCAATCCCGGTCCGGTGTGGAGACTCACCCGTCGGGTGAACAGCGAGATTCTCCTTATACTGGGGTTGAACGGAATACAGAGGTTGAACGAACCCGTCAGTGTGCTGGAAACCTGAACAATCAGGGCTAGACATGTCCACTGCTATAGTATCCGGGAGGTTGGACCTATGGTATTGAATAACTTTACCGTATGATATACTTCGGTTGGTAGATCCGAAGAGAGCAGCCATGCTCAACACCGCGGAAGATACGATCCCCTCGCCAGCACATACAAAGATTAAGCCTGCCGGAATCAGCGGACGGAATCGGCAGGTTCTGATGGCGCTGAGTCGAGCCTTCCCAGGCCCGTTCGATGCTGCACAGGCCGCATCGGTACTAGAGATCGACAAGAGACGGACTCGTCGCCTGCTTGCGGCGCTGACGGACGGAGGGTGGCTCGCCCGCGTACGTAGGGGTTGGTACATCTTGGTGCCGATCGAAGCGTCCGAGCCCGCGGAGTGGCGCGAGGATCCCTGGGTTATAGCGGCGGCGCTCTTCGCTCCGGGATACCTAGGCGGTTGGAGCGCCGTGGAGCACTGGGACTTGACCGACCAGATCTTTCGTACGATCTATGTGGTTGCCGGCAGAACGATCAGGCCACGTCGCCAGACCATCCAAGGGACTGACTTCATCATCCGAACCGTGCCCGAGGGTACCTTGTTCGGGACGCGACGCGTGTGGCGTCGGCAAGTGCCCGTGAACGTTTCGGACCCGCATCGCACAGTCATCGACATTCTCGACATTCCCGCATCGGGCGGGGGAGCACTGCACATGGCCGAAGTCGTGGAGGCATACTTCGAGAGCGAGTACGTCGACACCGCAAGGTTGCTGGAGTACGACGACCGGCTCGGGCGAGGAACGGTGTTCAAGCGTCTCGGCTATGTCGTGGAGCGTGGAGGGATGGCCGACGCTGACTTTGTCGAGGACTGCCGTTCTCGAATCACCGCGGGCATCAGCAGAATCGAGCCGGACCGACCTTCCACAGGTCCGATCGTCTCGCGCTGGAACCTACGCGTGAACGTGACCCGACTCGCCTCCGAGAGCCTGGTTACCAAGTGATCGGGAAGGTCGAACTGAATGAACGTGTCCGGGCGTGGGGCCTGCGCGAGGAAGTGGTAGAGAAGGATTACGTTCTTGGTTGGGTGCTCTGGGGCATCGGCGCTGACCCTCTCCTGAGCGCTACATGGGTGTTCAAGGGTGGTACGTGCCTGAAAAAGTGCTACATCGACACATACCGCTTCTCGGAGGATCTCGACTTTACCGTTCTAGAAAGTGGCCCGATCGAGCCGGATGAGGTGCTGGAGACGTTTCACACCACGCTATGCGATCGAGTTCCCGGAAACAGGCTCGATTCCAACGCCGAGGTCTTCCAGTCGAAGACGTACACCCCTGACGAGACCGGCTTCGCGGAAGGCTCCGCGCTACACGGTGACCTGTTACGACTGTGGGAGAAGGTTTCGAAGAAGTCAACGGAATACAAGGTTGCGGCCTCACAAAGTACCTAACAGCGACTGGGACTGTGGCGGGCAATCTGGCTACATCGACCGAGTGGGCTAACCCAAGCGCCTTACGTCCTAGCCCTGATTATTCAGGTTTCCCACACACCGAGGCATGTAACGCCTGTTCAACCCGAGTATCAGGAGAAACCCGCCGTTCACCCGACAGGTGAATCTCCACACCGGACCGGGACGGGAAACGCCGATAGCTGTATTGCCTGGTCAGGGCGCGAATCTGGTCTTCTACACTCATCCTCCAAACCCCCATCCATGAATAATCGGGGCTAAGCATCACAAGCACGCTCGCTAAACCGACCTACCGGAAAGGCAGGCACAGCAGACGAAGCAGCGACACTCCTTCGGAGAACCAGGGCACGCGGCCGGCCACATGTGAGGTCCGCCACCCTTCCCCATGTCAAGTACCTTTGTTCTGCAATGCGCCAACAGCGGTGATCACCAGTACGTCGTTTACGGACAACAACCCCTTTGTAGCTTCGGCTGCGCCTGAACTACCTTGGTGCCGATGACGTCGAAGGTCGATCGTTCACTCCCCGCGGGAGCGGAGTTGGTAATAATCGGCGCCGGGATAGCGGGTGCCGCCACCGCATTCTGGGCATCGCGAGCCGGTATGTCACCGGTCGTACTGGAAGCCATGCCGGTTCCGGCTGCTCTCACCACCCCGGTCGCGACCGGGGCCTTTCGCCTGCAGTTCGACAACCCGGAGGAGACCGAACTGGTACGGGAGTCGGTGGAACTGATCCTTAACTTCACCGAAATGACCGGCCAGGACGCCCAACCCTTGGGGGTACGGCAGCCGGGGTACATCTGGGCGACTACTTCGGAAAAGCGGGCGGCGGCGCAGCGGCGCCTGGTAGTTCTCCAGCATTCCTGGGGGCAGACCGATATCGAAATCCTTGACGGTGACCAAGCCCGGCGCCGTTTTCCGTATCTCAGTCCTGATGTTGTCCAGGCCCGCTACCGGGCAGAGGACGGGTTCGTGGATCCCAGAGCCCTGACGCTGGGATTGCTGCGGGCCGCGGCAGCCCCGCTGCACACCTCGTGCCGAGCCGTGTCCCTCCGTGAAAGCCCTTCGGGTGGTTTCGTTGTCGGCGCCGATCATGGATCGCTTCATGCGGACCAGGTGGTGATAGCCGCCGGACCCTTCACAGGTAAGTTGGCCGCCCTCGCGGGGGTCGATCTACCGCTGGAGGTGAAGCCACGCCACAAGGTGGTGGTGCCGCGCCTAGCGTCGGTTCCTCCAGACGCTCCCATGACCATCGATGACGATACCGGCGTCCACTGGCGGCCGGTCCTGGGAGGCGCCCATGTGCTGGACTCCGCCCCCCGGGGACCGGGCCGGGAACCGGTGGAGGATGTCGCCCCCGACCATGACATGGCCTTCCGGGTGCTGGATCCCTCCCGTCCGGAAGCCGCCGCCCGGATCAGTCCCTTCTGGGGGGAAGCTTGGAACCGGGGAGAGTTCTCGTGGATGGTTCATTCCGGGCAGTACACGATGACCCCTGATCACCGTCCGCTTATCGGCCGAACCTCGATCGACGGGTTGTGGGTGAATACCGGCTATTCGGGACACGGAATCATGTGTTCCCCGGCGGGGGGACGTATCCTGGCGTATCTGCTCACCTCGCAGATACGCAGTTCACCGTTCACCCCTGACCGAACCTTCGAAGCCAGAAGCCTGGACCACATTTAGCCCCGATTATTCATGGATGAGGGTTTGGAGGATGAGTGGAGAAGACCAGATTCGCGCCCTGACCAGGAAAGACAGCTATCGGCGTTTCCTATCCCGGTCCGATGTAGAGATTCACCTGTCCGGTGAACGGTGAGTTTCTCCCAATACTCAGGTTGAACTGGCGTTAGGCGCCTCGGTGTGTGGGAAACCTGAATAATCAGGGCTAGACACCCCAGGAGTGTAAATGTCAAGCTGCGGCTTGGTCGATGGTGGTTCGGTGTGCCCAGGCGGTGTGTTCGTTGTAGGGGGTTCGGTGTTTGAGGCAGCCGTGGAGGATGCCTACGAGTCGGTTGGCGAGGGTTCGTAGTGCTTGGTGGTGGAGGTTGCCTGCTGCTCGTTTTTGGTCGTAGAAGGCTCGGGCGCCTGGGCTGTTGTTGAGGGAACAGAACGCCCATTGGTCTAGGGCGTCGTAGAGTCGCCGGTTACGGACGTGGCGGGCGACGACGGCGTGTTTGCGTCCGGATGCGACTGTGATGGGCGACGTTGCTGCGTAGTTGCGGCGAGACTTGGCGCTGGTGTAGCGTTCGGGGTCGTCCCTCGAATGCTCTGCGAGCGCCCGGGCGCCGAGCACGGTACCGAGTCCTGGCTGGGAGTGGTAGATGACGGCGTCCGGGTGTTCTCTAAAACGGTCCTGGAGGCTTTTCTCGAGTTGGCTGATCTGGTGGTTTGTTTCGGCGATGATCTTCAACAGTGATGCGACAGTCGTACCGTAGGCGTCCTCGACCGGCCTTGGTGCGGCTAGGTGGGCGCCTCGAAGGCCCTGCTGTATCCGACGGGCCACCTTGTCGAGGTTGCGTTGACGTCCGCCTTTCTTCAGCGCAGCCCTGATCTGGGGCAGCGTCAGGCGGGCGCCTTGGCTGGGGGTGGACGCCTTACCGAGTACGGCCAAGGCGTCGCGATGGGCCAGGTCCCCGAAGGTTTCCAGGAACGCCGGGTAGTACTCGCGTAGGGCGTTGCGGACCTGGTTGGTGTGACGGGTCCGTGCCCAGATCAGGTTCTGATGCGTCCGGGCCATGATCTTGATGCCTTCCGCCCCGGGGCTGTCACCGGCCACCGGGCGATGGTTGTGCCGGTCGCCGCGTACCAGATCGGCTAACAGCTTGGCGTCGGCACGGTCTGATTTGGCTCCCCCCAGGCTGTGTGGGTCCCGGTAACGGGACACAGCCATAGGGTTGATCGCATACACCTGATAGCCGGCACCCACCAGTGCAGCGACCCACAAGACCACGATCGGTTTCGATGCCCACCACCACCTCTCCCGGATCGGATACGTGCTCCGAAACCATCTCATGCAAGCGGGCCACACCCGCCAAGCCTTCCGGTAGCCGAGCGTACCCCAACCGGGATCCCTCCTCATCCATGACACACACATCATGGTGACCCTCGGACCAGTCGTTACCCACAAAAATCATCCTTCGCCCTCCATCTAGACGGATCTGCTCTCTCTCTGAGCTGTCGAGAAACCCCCGGCGGCGACCTAATGGATCAGTGCTCTAACGGCACGCCACCCCATGAGCGCTACAGGAGCTCCCGCTAACCGGCCGGGGTACGCTCTAGCCCTAGGAATCAGCGTTCCCGGAGAGTGGAGTACTCACCGGCCGGCCAGCCCAACCACCACACCCTCCCAGACAAACCAGAAGAAGTGGTGGACCCCCATTAGGAGGGTCCTGAGAAAACCCCGCACAAAGGGGTTCGACCGTTAACCCGCAACCCTCTGACCAGGCAGTTTGCCAACCACCGAACCCCGAAAGACTCGTTTTTCAGCACTCTCCTAGGACGGTTATCGACGCTTGACCCGATCCTTGATGGTTTACCCGCAGGACCACACCATCAAGGCGGGCGGATGTATATAGGACCCCGATGGGATTCGGTACGTAGATGTCGGCACCTATGAACCTCAGTAGTTCCAATCCTCCATAGATAGCAATTGCCGTGTTCGCGCGCCGATGCTTGGCGGATTACTCCCTAATCAGGGTACGGGCTTGCTCCCGCACGTAGGAACGCATGTACCATGGTCCGCCGCTTCCGGCGCCCGAGGTTCCCGAGCCCTTCCAACCTCCGAAGGGCTGGATGTCCGGCCAGGCGCCGGTCGTGGACCCGGCCCGGCGGTTGGCGTAGACCACTCCGGCCTCGATCCTCTGGAAGAACCGATCGACTTCTTCGTCGGTGCCGGCGAACACCCCGGCGGTAAGACCGAAGATGGTGTCGTTGGCCTTGTCGATACCTTCGTCGAGGGAATCCACCGGGGTCACCGCCACGAAAGGCACGAACAACTCCTTCTCCCAGATCCAGGTGTCCTCGGGAGCGGTCACCACCGTCGGTTGGACGAAGTTGCCCCTCTCCAGATCACCATCAGTCATCACTTCTCCACCGGAGAGGACCTCACCCCCGGATTCCCGCACGGCTTCCACCGCGGAACGGAAACGATTCACGGCATCCTCGTCTATCACCGGCCCCAGGAAAGTCCCGGAATCACGAGGGTCACCCAACCGGATCTCATCGGTCTTGCCGGAAAGGATCTCGACGAACTCCTGGTAGGCGGGCCTTTCAACGTACACCCGGGAGTTGGCGGAACATTTTTGCCCGGAGAGGCCGAATGCAGCTCGCATCACCCCTTCGGCCGCCAGACCGAGGTCGGCCGTGGCGGTCACCACCGCCGGGTTCTTTCCGCCCATCTCGCACACCACCGGCTTGGGACGGCCGCTGGCCACGGTCCGGTACAGGTACATACCCACGTCGTAGGAACCCGTGAAGGTAACTCCGTCCACATCGTCATGATGGGCAAGCCGGTCGCCTGCCTCGTCGCCGCCGGTAACCACCTGCAGAGCCCCGGCGGGCAGTCCCGCCCGGAAGTAGATATCGGCTAGCAGCAAGGAGCCCAGCGCCCCCGTATTGGAAGGCTTGAGAACCACGGTGTTGCCGGTCAGGAGCGCCGCCGAGGTGGGACTAGCAACCAGCGCCAGCGGGAAATTGAAGGGTGAGATGACCGCCCATACCCCCCACGGTCGGAGAACGGAATGGTTGGTGTCCCCTACCCCGTACTGTCCCATGGCGGTCGACAAGCCGCCGGTCTCCTCGAGGTGATCGCAGTAATAGTCCATGAAAGCCGATGCCTCGGAGGTGTCGCCGAGCGCTTCGAGCCGGTTCTTCCCGATTTCCAGCGTCAGGAAACCAGCCAAAGTGGGGGTTTCCTCATTCACGATTTCCGCCGCCCTGCGAACGATCTCTACCCGATCCTGCCAAGGAGTAGCCTCCCACTCCGGTTGGAAGGATCCGGCCACCGCTACAGCCTCATCCACATCGTCATCCGACGCCTGCGAGTAAATGCCCACCACCAGATCGGAATCGATAGGAGACCGCTCTGTGAACGTCTGGTCGGTATAGCGCTTCTCACCGTTGATGATCAGTGGATGGGTCTGCCCGATCCGGGCGGTGGCGTCGGCCAATCCCGATTCGTAGGCTCGGTGGAGAGCCGGATCGTCAGCCGACATCGTGGCGTAAGTGATCTTTCCCATTGGTTCTCTTACCTCGCTCGAATTGCTAGACGACAACCAAGCAACATAGCATGCGATTCCTCGACCTCCATCTTCGCCGATGACTTTCACACGCCGACTGCACACCATTGACTCGCACACCGCCGGGGAGCCCACCCGGATGGTGACCGGAGGCTTCCCGGAATTGGAAGGCGCGACTCTGCGCGAAATGGAAGCTGATCTCCTCGCCAACCACATGGACCTGGCCAGGATGCTGGTGGGAGAGCCGAGGGGTCATGCACCGTGGCATGCAGTGGCGCCGCTGGCGCCGATGCACCCGGAAGCCGATCTTTCCATCCTGATCCTGTCCGCGCTGGGATCGCTAACCATGTGCGGCCATGCCCTCATCGGAACCATCACCAGCTTGGTGGAGATGCAGCGGATCGAAGCTGTGGAACCCGTAACCAGGGTGACGGTCGAAACCTTGAGCGGTCTGGTGGCGGCCGAGGCACGGGTGGAAGGGACCAAGGTTCGTTCGGTCACCTTCCAGGGAGTTCCGTCCTGGGTGTCGTCGACCGGACTGCGGGTGGAGATCGGCGGGCGTTCCTTCGAGGTGGACCTGGTGTTCGGGGGCCTGTGGTTCGCCTTGGTGAGGATCGAACAGACCGGTATTCCGATCACGGTGGAATCGGTTCCAGGCCTCGTGGCTCTCAGCCACCGTATCCGCCTGGAGGTGAACGGAATCCTCCGGAATGGCGCCGGCTTGCCGGAGGGTAGCCCGGAACGGGTCGACCAGTTGCTTTACGTGGGGCCGGCCGCCAGCCCCGGCGCCGATGGGCAGAACCTCGCTACCTCCACGGGTTTGGGGTTTGACCGCTCACCATGCGGAACGGGCAGTTGCGCCCGGATGGCTTGGCATTTTGCGAGGGGGGAGTTAGGTGCGGGAGACAGTTTTGTCCATGAGAGCGTGCTCAACACCATGTTTACCGGCACGGTCGAGGCCGAGACCATCATCGGTGGGCATAAGGCGATCATCCCCACCATCACCGGCTCGGCCTACATCACGGGCTTCAACCAGCTGGTATTAGACAGGGACGACCCGCTGGGAGAGGGATTCTTCATCCCCGCGGCTGGAGACACCAAAGCTTGAAGACCGAGGATCCGGTCCATCCGGGTGTTCTCCTCCGGCAAGGAGCCCGCTATCGTGATAACCGTCTACTGGGTTGATGGGTGAAGGGAGCCATTCGCATGCAACTGCGCTATGACTCGGAAGCGGACGCTATGTTCGTCGTCCTGCGCCCCCCTTCCGGAGGGGAAGCCGGGGGTCGGCGGCTTGACGCGACACGCGTCGCGCACCTTGATCAGACCGGCCGTGTTTTTGCCTATGAGTTCTTGGCCGTTAGTCACGGAGTTTCTCTCGACGGAATAGAATCCGATGACCTGGCGCTGATGTCGGAGGCTTTCCTGCCGATGAAGGCCCTAGCCGTCGCCTAGCCCTGATTATTCAGGTTTCCCACACACCGAGGCATGTAACGCCAGTTCCACCCGAGTTTTGGGGGCTACCCACCGTTCACCCGATAGGTGAATCTCTAAATCGGACCGGGATGGGAAACACTGATAGCTGTATTGCCTGTTCAGGGCGCGAATATGGTCTACTCCACTCATCCTCCAAACCTCCATCCATGAATAATCGGGCTAAGCGTGGTCTTAGCGGAGCTTTGGCCATTGAGCACCGGTCGGCTCTTTGTCAGGGCCTACGAGTGCCGAAACGTCTGCCATTCAATACCTAACTGCCTGACCGCCGATCGCAAGGTTCCGATCTTCAAGTCACGACCACCCCAATCAGGTAATACGGCGTCCTTCCGCGTTTGGGGATTGTGCCACTTTCGATGAGAGCCGCGACTACGCCGCATTAACTCGTAACAGCCCAGCTTCGTCAGCTTCCGAGCAGCATCCCGATATGTCACGCCACGGCAACGATCGCCTCAACAGATAGTGGGCCATCAGAATCTTTCACATAGATTCCAGATGGAAGGGGACGCCCCCCATCCTCGTATATTTCCGCTACGGCGGCGAACGCATCCTCGGCGTTCGCCAGTGCTTCCGCGAGAGTGTCACCCTCGGTTATCAACTCAGGCAACATCGTTGACGTGACCGTGTATCCACCCTCTGGTTGCGGATGGAGGATCAGAGGTATTCTTGCTATCACAGTTAACTCCTCGGCGGTCTACTTTAGCCCTGATTATTCAGGTTTCCCACACACCGAAGCATGTAACGCCAGTTCAACCTGAGTATTGGGAGAAACCCACCGTTCACCGGACAGGTGAATCTCTACACCGGACCGGGATAGGAAACGCCGATAGCTGTCTTTCCTGGTCAGGACGCGAATATGGTCTACTCCACTCATCCTCCAAACCCCCACCATAAATAATCGGGGTTAGGTCTCTGGTCGGGTTTCTTCATCCAGGCGTGACCGCCTCGCCTCGGCGGGCAGACTCGTAGATTGCCTCCATCACCGCGGTGGTCCGGCGCCCTTCCCAGCCGTCTACCAGTGGCGTCCTTCCTTCCTCCACGGCGGATACAAAATCCTCCATCTGCAGGAAGTGCAGGCTGGAATCGGCATAACCGGCCTTCGTCAAGGTGTCTCCCCGGTCAACGGGACCGGAGTTCATGAGGGCCGCAATCTCGGGCGAGGACCCACCGGGCACGTCCCACTGTGCGAGGTTGTCATCCACCAGACCCACCGTACCCAGGGTTCCCCGCACAGTCAGGGTGCGGGGCTGGGGATTGACCGCGGCGGTGGTGCTCAGGAGGGTGGCAAGAGCTCCATTGGCGAACCGCAGCAACGCCACTGTTATGTCCTCGACTTCTATCCGGTGGAGCGGAGAAGTGGCGTAGAAAGCCGTAACCTCTTCCACATCGCCCAGCATCCAGATCATCAGATCCAGGGTGTGGCTGGTCTGGGTGACCAGCGACCCCCCGCCCTCCGTCTCCCATCTACCCCGCCAGGCGCCCGAGTCGTAGTAGGGCTGATCACGGTAGAAATGGCCGGTGCCTTCCGCCATGAGAGGACGGCCGATCAGTCCTCCACATACCGCCTCCTTCATGCGGTTAGCGGTGTCCAGGAACCGGTACATGTAGATGCAGCCCAACGTCACCCCGGCCTGGTCGCAGGCTTCGATCATCCGGTCGGCGTCGGCGACGGTGGTGGCGATGGGCTTCTCGGTGAGAACATGCAGCCCGTGGGCGGCGGCCGCGATGGTCATGCCGGCGTGGTCACCGGTGGGTGACGCTATACACACCGCGTCAAGGTTCGATCGGAGTTGGCCGCGCCAGTCGGTGTACACCTCGGTGACGCCATACGCTGCGCCGAACTCAGTGGCTTTGTCCCGGTTGCGGGAACAGACCGACACCAGGCGAGCTCCGTCGGGCCGTCCCGCCAGAGCTCCGGCGAAAAGGCGCCCTCCCCCTCCGGTACCGATCAGACCGAATCGAAGGCTCAAGACATCCTCAAGACGCGATGTTGGAGAAGTAGGAAAGCCCTCGACATCAGCCGTAGTATACGGTTCACGGCAGTCGAGAGAGGTAGAGCCTGATGCGCCGAGTGCCAACCGCCGCCGCGGCGGGAGCGGAACTCGTTCCCCTCTTCCGGGACCATATGAAACTATGCAACGTCGCGCCGGGCGAAACAGTGCTCGGGTTCACCGACTCCATGACCAACCCCGCCTACACCACTGCGCTGGCCGGGGCGGCTCGGGTGCTCGGAGCAGACTATTTCCAGATCGTGGTAGCAACCGACGAGAGCTGGATGGAATCGCAAGCCATCATCGACGCCTGGAGGGGATCCGATCTCGTGGTCGGGATGCTGACCACCGAGTGGATCTACAGCGACGCCCACAACGCAGCCCTCGACGCCGGTGCCCGGACGCTGATGATCATCGAACCTGAGGACATGCTCCGCCGCATGTTTCCACTGCCCGAGATTCGTCGCCGGGGAGAGGTGAGCCAAGCCCTGATGCAGGCCGGGACCAGGCTTCGTATCGAATCGGAGGCCGGGACCGACCTGACCCTCAGCTACGAAGGACGCCCCGTCCTCGTCCAGTACGGATATTCCGACACACCGGGGCGCTGGGATCACTGGCCATCGGGTCAGGTAGTGGTAGCGCCGCTGGAGCACTCGTCCGAGGGCGCCCTGGTACTGGATGAAGGCGACTGCCTCTTGAACCTCGGTCGCTACGTGATGTCTCCGATCCGTATGGAGCTCCGGGAAGGCGCCATCGTCTCGATTGAAGGAGGTACCGACGCCCGCCTGGCCCGAGATCATTTCGAGTCAGCCCGTGACGGCCGCGCCTATGGGGTCTCTCACATCGGATGGGGGTACGAACATCGCGCCAACTGGAACGCTCCCGGTCTTCGCTTCTGGGAAACGGGGGGCGTGATGGACACCGAAAGCTATTACGGCAACATGCTCATCGCGTTCGGCGCCAACTTCATGCGTGGTCTCGATGGGGAGAACCGGGCGCCGTTCCATTTCGACATCCCTACCAGAAACCACTCCATCTGGGTGGACGACCGCCGGATCATCGATCGGGGTAGCTTCGTCGTGCCCGAACTACAGATCGACTATCGAGAGAGTACCGAATGACGAGCCTCGTAATCCGCAACGCCGAACTGCTCGATTGCACCGGCGCCGACCCGGTGGGCGGCATGGACGTGGCCGTGTCGGGATCTACGATTTCCGCCATCGGGCGAGGGGTGGGTGTGTCTCCGGATCGGGTGATCGACGCTACGGGGCTAACCCTCATGCCCGGACTAACCGACGCTCACGTACATATGGGCTTGGTTTCGGCGGCCGGCGATATCGGTGACCTGCCCTGGATCGAATACGTCTTCGCGGTCCGCCGTATCATCGAGAACACTCTCCAGGAGGGATTCACCACCGTGAGGGATGCGGGGGGCCTCGATCCCCACTGGGCCCGCCTGGTCGATCGGGGCGTGATCGACGGACCCCGCATACTTCCCTCGGGCTCGGTGCTGTCCCAGACCGGCGGACACGGGGACCTGCGGCATGCCCATCACATCGTCCATCCCAGGGGGAGCATCCCGGGACTATCAGCCACCCCCGAGGTGGTCGACGGTGTCGACGAGGTGCGGCGAGCAGCCCGTGAACAGCTTCGCAAGGGCGCCACCCAGATCAAGGTCTTCAGCTCCGGCGGGGTGCTATCCCCAACCGATCCCTTCGACAGCCTCCAGTTCAGCTATGAGGAATTGCGGGCCGCGGTGGAGGCGGCGGCCGATTGGCATACCTACGTACTCGCCCACTGCCACACCTCCGACGCCATTCGCCGGGCTCTATCGGCCGGTGTCCGCTCGATCGAGCACGCCAGCATCCTCGACGAGGACGCGGCGCACCGACTCGTGGAGTCCAAAGCCTTCGCAGTGATCACCCTGGCGGTCAAGTACGACCTGCTGGCTGATCCGGAGGCGGCAGGCCTCAGCCCGGCCCAGCTCTCCAAACTTCAAGCGGTCGAGGCCGAGGTCGGCCGCAGCATCGAGATCATGGGAGAAGCCGGGGTGAAGGTCGGTTCGGGATCCGATATCGTCGGTCCTCGGCAGGATCGGAGGGGTCGGGAGCTGCTCAACAAGGCCCGATACATGAGCCCGACGCAAGCAATCGCCACCGCCACCACCGGCAACGCCGATCTGTTCCATCTCCAGGACCGGATCGGAACCATCGAGGTGGGCAAGGAAGCGGACCTGATTCTGGTGGAGGGTCGCCCACTCGACGAGATCGGAGTACTAGCCGATCCCGACCGGATCGTGACGGTGATCAAGGGGGGCCGCGTCTACAAGGACACCCAAGGAAGGACATCGCCCACCTAGCCCTGGGATGAAGGTGGATCGGTCCGCCCATCCCCCTTGGACCCGGTTCTCTACCGAGTGGCTGCTGCGGCCGGCCCGGTCAGTGTTGACAACCAGCCGCGGATCGGAAGAGCCCGCAACCGGTTAGGTCAGTCCAGACTGGAGAGGGGCTTCGATCGGTATCGGAATCCCCAGAAGGCCCTTGACCTCGCCTACATCCTTGGCTAGGTCGACAACGATCCCGGTGAGCCCGTCCAAACGCACATCGATCTGCCCGAAACGCTCAGCCATGCGATCGAACCCCCTTTCCACGCCAGTCGAACCGGCTATAACTATTCATCGTCAAGCATCGGTCCGCTCAACCCGAGGAACTCCTCGATAGGGGCGCCACACTTGCAGATTCAGCCATGGAGGTGGCCCAGACATCCGAAGTGGTGTCCACGATGGTTCCCGACACCGCGGCCGTAGAGGATGCCCTCTTTCGTGACCTGGGAGTAGCAGCGGGGGTTGAGGCCGGGCTGGATCCGGTACGGGTGGGGGAGGCATGCTCGGCGGCTTTGCATCCTCCCGAGTCCTCGAGGTACACGGCCGGGATGATCGACCGTGCTTTCGAACCAGGAGCCCGGATCGAACTGCACCAGAAGGATCTGCACCTAGCGCTTATGGAGTCTGGGGCTCGTGGGTGTGGCGATGCCGATGACCTCCATTTGCCGGGACCTGATGAATGCCTGCATCGCCGAGGGTGGGGCCGGTCAGCACCATTCCTCGTTAGTCCACGCCTTCGAGCAGTTGGCCAGACACGAACTAGGTACTGGCTAGTCGGCCAAGCGGGAGCAGGCCTTGGAGGCATCTCGCCGGGGGCTTCCGCTGTGAGCACTCTGGAGTCCCGGTATTCGCCGCGAGATTACGTCGGTGGCAGTCTCCAAGGTGTCACACATCTCAGCCCGCGAGTCTCGACCGCCAACAAACACGGTGGGGGTGTTACTTGAATCCGTAAACCGCGAGCAACAGAGAAAGCCTGGCTTCGGGAGTTAGTCGGGGCTAGATCGTCTGGGAACGTATATCAAGTGGTAATAACAAGCGTTGTCTACCGTTCTCTAGGCGTCCAGGTCCTTGTCGATTCACGTTCATACAGTTGGGAAGGCAGGAGCATAGTCTGAGGATCCCTCAGCGGGTTAGCAATTTTGGACAGCAGGAGTCGGATCGCTTCGGTGCCTACGTCTGCCATGCGCGTATCGGTACTGGTGAGTGGCGGATATAGGTGCCGGACCGTCGGGTCATTGTCGAAGCCAGCTACCGCCACGTCCTCGCCCGGCCGCAGTCCATGGCGACGTAGCTCGGTGTACACCCCACGGGCTACCGTGTCGCTGTAGCAGACGATCGCATCCGGTGCCGAAGGAAGCTTGACGATCCGGCGCACACCTTCGCGCCCGCCGCTCTCCAGTGCGTTGGTGGGGATTGCGAGATCGGGATCCCAAACTAAGCCGAGATTTTTCCACTGCATGCTCAGACCTCTGAGCCTTTCTTGCCGGGCGGTCACACCAACCGAGCCTCCAACCAGGGCCACGCTCTTCGCGCCGATCGAGGCGAGGTGATCTGCGATCAGCCGTCCGCCCATCGTGTTGTCCGGTCCGGCGTAATCGCACTGAAGACCGCTGAGCCGACGGGTGACCAAGACTACCGGCATCTCGCCCTTGAACAGCGGTGTAAGGTGGTCGACGGTGGTTCCCGTCGCGGGGGATAGCACGAGCCCATCTAGCCGGTATTCCATCATCGCCTGAAGGATCTGGGTCTGTCGATCGAGGTCATCTCGGGTGAAACCCATCATCATGCTGCACCTGGCAGCGCTGGCAGCGTCTTCTGAGGACATGGCAAGATCAGCTAAGGCAGGATTGTGGATATCGGTTAGGATCAACCCGAACCCAGACGTACGCCGTGACCTTAGATTCGCAGCGCGTCGGTCGTAGATGTAGCCCATCTCCGCCATTGCCTCGCGGACCCGGTCCTTGGTGGCTTGCGACACACGTGTACTGTCTTGGAGGACAAGAGAAACGGTTGCGCGGGAGACCCCACAACGTTGTCCGACATCGGTGAGCGTAACCCTCATTACATCTCCGTCGATTCCTGGGGATAGATCTCTTCCTCAAGAACCGCGCGTGTGTATTGAAGATTCGTCTTCATGACTCCGAGTATGTCTCCACCATAATGCTCAATACAGAACGGACCACGGAACCCTAGTCCGACAGCCGATTTTATCGCAGATCGATAGTCAATCACTCCGTGCTCCATGCTGGCGGGAGTGGTAAAAACTTGACCGGTCGTAGTGTCCTCAAGGCGGAAGTAGTTCTTGAGATGCCAGTAGTTAGCATATGGTAACGTGAGATTTAGCATCTTATAAATTGGCTCAATCAGTCGCTGTTGACGTACGAGGTTGCCGATGTCCGGATTGAGACCCACATTGGGATGGTCAATCTCCTCGAGGAGGCGAACGGCCGACTCAGCAGTTCCCAATAGCGTATCCTCGTATAGTTCCAGCGATATCTGAACACCAACGTCTTGCCATGCTGTCCGAGTTCCCGTAGCCGGTTAGCGGCGCGCCGATAGGTCTCTCGATCCTGGAAGTCCTTCGGACCATCGACCGTCCAAAACCATAAGGCTTCGCGCTGTCGAGGAAGCAGGGGTCGGTGAAGTCCAACGCTCACGATTAAGCATCCCAGAGCCGAAGCTGCTTCGATGGTCCGATGGCTATAAGCAAGGTTGGCATCGCCGTCGACCGGGTCAAGCACGCTCCGACGGATAGAGGAGATGGCTGGCGCCTTCAGTCCGGCCTCCTGGAGCACGGATCTCAGTTCTCCAAGTCGAACACTGGAGAGGTCACCGGGTCGGAGCCACGAGTCGGTGATGTCAACAGCCTCAAATCCCAGGCCGCCGAGCCTGTGGAGGTCGGCGAGCCACCTCTCCCGTCCTGCGTTCGCGATCTCAACCGGGCCGGAAGGCGCGAACGCAAGCATGGCGCCCGTGATGGTGAAGTTCGGTATCGCAGCTTCGGTTCTCACCAGGGCCCTTCATGGACCGTGGCCGGCTGCTTGCGCACATAGTTCGGTCGGCTACTGGTAGACAGGCCGGAGGCAGCTACCACCACGAGCTACCAATTGAGAGCCCACCATCGACAGCCAGCGTTTGGCCGGTTATGAAGCCACTCGACTCCGAGGTCAGAAAGGCGACCGCGTTGGCAATATCGTCAACGGTTCCTCTACGCGGCACAGCGAGGTGTTCATCGAGACCCGCGGCTCGATGCGGGTTGGCTGCCATGTAAGAACTGGTGAGTGGGGTCTCTGTTGGTCCCGGCGCCACGGAGTTCACGGTGGCGCCGAGGGGACCCCACTCGAACGCAAGAGCACGTACCATCCCGTCTACACCCGCCTTCGTTCCGCAGTACGGGACCCGCAATGGCATGCCATGGATCGCATTGAGAGAACTCACTGCCACGAACCGGCCTGCAGGAGCTTTCAGCACGATCGGCGCGAAGACGGTAAAGGTCAGGAATACACCATAGAGGTTGGTTTGGATCATCTCGCGTACGGCTGCGTCATCGACATCAAGCGCCATCGCACGAGTGTTGGTGCCTGCACAGGCAACTACGACGCCAATGTCGACCTCAGCGCCGTTGAGGTCGTCAGCGATCCGCGTCAAGCGATCACGGTCCGATACGTCCGCTTGTTTCAAGATCGGGGCCGGAAATGCCCTCTTGTCGAATTCCGCCGAAACATCGGCGGCAACCGTGTCGGCGCTCCGTGAGAGGAGCACGATCGGTGCCCTCTCTCTCGCAAGGCGCAGAGCGATCCCGAGTCCGATTCCGGAAGTCCCCCCGGTGATGAGGGCACCTCGAGTCGGATCTGATCTGGCGCTGTCCGCCATCATGCACCATTCCTTTCTTCAGGTTCCAGGACACAACTCCCGGCGTCAGACCTCTGTTCGCGTTCGAAGGACCTCATCCACAATCCGGGCGAACCGGCTTGGGACTGTTTGTTCCACGAGGTACCAGCGGCCCGGGCCATGAGCTTTCTCCCAGTTGCTCCGCGCCCTTGTGACCCGGTAGTTGAAATCCGCAGCAAGCAACGTGCTCTGGTAGCAGTCTTGAAGCGGGGTTTGACCGCTGCCCCCCACGATCGTACCCGCAATCTCGACAGCACCGCCGAACCGGAATGCCCCATCCGCTACACGATGATTCTGGGTTCCGACTATCACAGCACCGTCGGCGCCATGGTCCCGATACCCAAAGGCCTTGGCCATCGCGTTTGGCGCAAAGAAGTCCCCGCCTTGTCCGATGGTGGCGATGGCGAGCACAATGTCATCGGCGGGTGCACTGTTCGGAGCGGTCGGGTCAAGTATCGTGAACGACATCCGGTTCCGTGGATACTCGCCGCACTGGTTCCGTTCTTCGATGTCGGCAGCGCGGACCTCGATGACCGAATCGAGTAGTGCCGCGAATTCCTGATCAGGAATCGTTTCGGCGTACGGGTTTCGCAAGATGTGGACCTGGTATTCGTTAGTCACGTACAACTCCTGACGGTCGCGTGCCGCTGACCTCCTGTCTTGAATCCGCGGAGAGCGGAGATGGGATGCGGCCCACGGCAGGGAAGCCGCATCCCACCTGAGGCTGCTATGCGCAGGCAGGCACCTCGAAGCCTTCGACGCCTTCGAACTGTTCGAGGACGGCGGCTTGGCCCGCAGCACAGTCGGTACCCAATGTGATCAACGATGCTTCGGCCTCTGCGGCCTCATCGATCCCGATCTCACCCGTGAGCTGCGCGAGAACCAACTCCACCACCGCTTCGGCGGCACTCTTAGGACCGAACATGACGCTGTTAGCCATCGACAGATTCGGATCCCACAGGACCTCAAGCTCCGGCGGCGAGGCATCCAACGACGTCGCATACACCTGCACAGGCACGTTATCGACAGCCCCGGCCAGACCGGCGTTGCGGACGGCGTTGAAACCACCCATATCGAACGTCGTGCCACAGCCGGCATATATATTGAACGGAATCCCGCGAGCGATGAAGTCCGTCATCTTCGAGTTCGCCTCGGCCTGGCTCGTCGAGCCCTCGTCGTAGACAACAACCACATCATCGGCAATGACACTCTCAACGCCCGCCACCAGGCTGGTCAACAGATCATCACACTTCTGCTCCGGCGGGAAGATATTCGCATAAGCAATACGTGGAGGACCGAGCTCAGGATGCTCCAGCAAGAACCCAGCAGCCTGCACACCCGACTCGAAGTAGGTGCTCTTCCACGCAACCGTAGCGCCCGCGAAGTCGAGACCGTCCGTCCCAGGTACCAAGCTCGAGAACGACACGACCTGGGCAATCCCGGCATCCTGGATCTTCTGGATAGTGGCCACCGCCAACGTCTCATCGATCGGCTGCCAGGCGATCGCATCGTAGTTACCGCTCGCAATCGCAGTCTCGATAATGTCCAACTGCTTAGACGCCGACTTATCCGGGTTGATCACATCAACATTGCCCACACCTGCCTCCGTCAACAAACGAGAGATCCAACTCGTATTCGCCGTGTTGAACTGATCCAACCAGTAAGGCACCACCAGCACATTCGCCTCAGCAACGGTTGCCGCCGGGACAGCGGCCGTCACGCAGGCAGGCACCTCGAAGCCTTCGACGCCTTCGAACTGTTCGAGGACGGCGGCTTGGCCCGCAGCACAGTCGGTACCCAATGTGATCAACGATGCTTCGGCCTCTGCGGCCTCATCGATCCCGATCTCACCCGTGAGCTGCGCGAGAACCAACTCCACCACCGCTTCGGCGGCACTCTTAGGACCGAACATGACGCTGTTAGCCATCGACAGATTCGGATCCCACAGGACCTCAAGCTCCGGCGGCGAGGCATCCAACGACGTCGCATACACCTGCACAGGCACGTTATCGACAGCCCCGGCCAGACCGGCGTTGCGGACGGCGTTGAAACCACCCATATCGAACGTCGTGCCACAGCCGGCATATATATTGAACGGAATCCCGCGAGCGATGAAGTCCGTCATCTTCGAGTTCGCCTCGGCCTGGCTCGTCGAGCCCTCGTCGTAGACAACAACCACATCATCGGCAATGACACTCTCAACGCCCGCCACCAGGCTGGTCAACAGATCATCACACTTCTGCTCCGGCGGGAAGATATTCGCATAAGCAATACGTGGAGGACCGAGCTCAGGATGCTCCAGCAAGAACCCAGCAGCCTGCACACCCGACTCGAAGTAGGTGCTCTTCCACGCAACCGTAGCGCCCGCGAAGTCGAGACCGTCCGTCCCAGGTACCAAGCTCGAGAACGACACGACCTGGGCAATCCCGGCATCCTGGATCTTCTGGATAGTGGCCACCGCCAACGTCTCATCGATCGGCTGCCAGGCGATCGCATCGTAGTTACCGCTCGCAATCGCAGTCTCGATAATGTCCAACTGCTTAGACGCCGACTTATCCGGGTTGATCACATCAACATTGCCCACACCTGCCTCCGTCAACAAACGAGAGATCCAACTCGTATTCGCCGTGTTGAACTGATCCAACCAGTAAGGCACCACCAGCACATTCGCCTCAGCAACGGTTGCGGCCGCTGGTGACGTAGCGACCGGAGCTTCGGTTGTTGTTGCCGCACTCGTTTCGGGCGCTTCGGCGACTTCGTCATCTTCACCGCACGCGACCGCGACCATCACCAGTGCGATGAACATAGCGAGTAGTCTCAAGGGCATTGACCTGACTCGCTTGTGACTCCCTATTCTCAGCATTTGATTCCTCCCGTTCGTGCGCACCCAATTCGGTAAGGGTGCTAGGTCGTGATGGACTTGTTCGATGTCCCGGTTTCACCTCCTTGAGAATCCGGCGCCGCATACTGCGCTGACGGGATCCTGTGAGGATGGGACGGTTCGTCCTTTGGGTGGTCGCCATGGCGGCCGCGCATCCGGTTCCTCAAATCTCGCATCAAGCGGTACACGCGTTCGCGGCGGAGAACCGTGTCAAGGCCAACGGACAGGATCAGAAGGACCCCGAGCGAGATGTACTGCCAGAATGTCGATATTCCCATCAGGTTGAGACCGTTATTGACCGTCCCGATGAGAACTGCACCAAGCAAGGTACCGATGACCGAGCCTTCGCCTCCGAACAGGCTCGTCCCACCCAGCACGATTGCAACGATGACCTGGAACAGCAGAAGGTCGTCAAGCAGTGGGGCGGGGTTGCCAAGGCGAGACGAGTAGAAGACTCCACCGAACCCTGATGCCGCTCCCGAAAGAACGAAACAAACTGTCGTGGTGCGCAGCACGTTCACGCCGTTGAGAAACGCCGACTGGCGGTTGCTTCCAGTAGCGACGATCCAGCGGCCCAGCAACGTGAATCTCTGGATGATCCCAAACAGGCCGACGACAATGACGATGATCGGCACAGCCCACGGGACTCCCGAGATTCTGCCGCCACCAACGGTCATGAAGCTTGCGGGTAGACCGGCAATGGGAAGACCGTTGGTGAGCAGGTTCGCGACACCTTGCGTCATATAGAGAGTGCCGATGGTGGCGATCAGGCTGGTGATCCCCACGCCGAGCACCAGGGCTGCATTGAACAGTCCGACGATGGCTCCGGCAACGACAGCGAACCCGAAAGCAAGCCAGACAGGAAACTCGAAGTCGCGGATGAGGAGACCGGCAACGATCCCACCGAGAACCACCATACCGGGCACCGATACGTCTATGTGGCCCGCGATCATGACCAGCGTCATCGCACAGGCACATATGGTCACGACAGCGATCTGCACCGAGATGGCCTGCCAGTTGGAGATTCTCCAGAACAACCCGGTGCGGACATGAACGACGGAGCCGATGATGATGATCACGAGTAGGTTGGCTAGGAGCCGCTGCAGATCTCGGCGGAGCAGTCGGATTCGTATGGTATGGATCACTTTCTGGAGCGTCGAGTGGATGCCAGCAGTCAGATCAAGGCTTGGCGACTCAGCCATCGGATGGTCCTAGCGCGCTCTGCGTCCCCTGCTGGGATACCACACCAGCCCGTTCCTGGGCACCAGTCATCAAGGCCACTACCTCAGTGAGGTTGGTGTCGGTACAAGCGACGGTTGCAATGGTGCGGCCGAGCCGCAGCACGGTGATGCGGTCGGCAACCTGGAAGACGTCGGGCAAGCTGTGGCTGATCATGATGACGGCAAGGCCGCCCTCGCGCAGTTGCTTGATGAGCTTAAGCGTTGCTGCGGTCTCCTTGACACCGAGAGCCGCTGTGGGCTCATCCAGGAGCGCGATACGGCTTCCAAAGGCGGCGGCCCGAGCCACCGCGATAGCTTGCCGTTGGCCTCCTGACATCCCCATGACTAGCTGGTCGATCGAACTGATCCCGACCTTCAGACGATCAACCTCTTGGGCGGCGCGCCTGCGCATCGCCTTCTTGTTGAGGATGCCGAACCAGGAACCCGGTGGGCCGTACAGGATTTCACGTCCCAGAAACATATTGCTCCCGGCATCGAGATGGTTCACGAGGGCTAGGTCCTGGTAGACGGTGGAGATACCCAGCGAGGACGCCGTCTTCGGTGTATGGATGATCACCCGGCGACCATCAATGAGAATCTGGCCCGCGTCCGGCTGGTGGGCTCCGGCGAAGATCTTGAGAAGAGTCGACTTGCCTGCACCGTTGTCGCCGACGATGGCGTGGACTTCCGAATCGAGGAGCTGGAAGTCACCGCGACTTAGAGCGACGACGCCCGCGAACTGCTTGTGCAGGCCCCGTCCTTCAAGGATTACTCGGCTTGTCATTGCAAGCTCCCTAGCTCTGTGAAGGTCGGACCGTTCCGGTAGCGACCTTCTCTCCGGTCAGTAGATCGATCTAGTAGATCGATCTAGTAGATCGATACAGCATTATCACCCGGATTCCTGGCCCTGTCAAGCAGCACGCGCAGTTGAGTGGATTCCGACCGGCGCAGCACCGGCGCGCCGGCGCTATACCACTCCCTTGGCAAGCAAGAAGCAGCCGTACGACCGGTCCTCGGTAGTCGCCACGATGAGGTACGCCTCTCGAGCTCGCCGGTAGAACTCGAATCGATCGAGGGGAGTTGCATTCACCGGTCGACCCTCCGCTTCGTCGAGTACGCGGCGGAACTCATCGTGGATCGGCAACTGCCTGCCCTCGTCACCTACCGGCCCCATCCAATGAGCAGCTGGTTCGACGAAGGTGTCGACCGGGAAGACTGTAAGGATCGCTTGCGCAACAGGAATAGCACCGATACCACGCAAGGACACCATTCGTACGGCGCTGGACGCTGCCGGGAAGTTGCGGTCGACAATGCCCAGCACGTCGCCGTGACCCATCGCGGCCAGGTGTCCGAGCAGGTCGGGTCCAAGGATCGGATGTATGTTTTTTAGCATCGTACGGTCCCTTCACGAACAGATAGCTCAGCGGTGCACACCAGCGGCATCGCGCCCGGGGCGGCGGCTAGCCGTCCTGGGGCAGCAGTGCTTCGGCGAGCGCAATCCTCAACTCGGCCTCGTCGGCGTCGCGTCCCGTCCATAGTTTGAAACTGATCGCAGCCTGCTTGACCAGCATCTCGGTGCCTTCGACAGTCTGGAGGCCCTTCTGTCCTGCATCAACGAGAAACCCAGTAGGTTCGGGTGCGATGACCGCGTCGGCAACCACGGTGTCGCTCGCCAGTGCGGAGATCTCGACATCCGGTCGTTGCTGAGGATCGAGCATCCCGATAGACGTGGCGTTCACCAGAAGATCAGTGCCGGCTGGTACTTTGTAGCCGGACCAACGCCGGTACGAGCAGGTCGCCTGGCCCGCTTCTTTGAGAGCCTCAACGAGGGAAAGGCCGGAGCGCTCGGTCCGGTTCACTATCACCACGTCGGCGGCTCCGGCGAGGCTTAGTTCGATGGCGATGGCTCGAGCCGCGCCGCCCGCGCCGAGCACGACCGCTGACGCACCCACCAGCGGGCAGAGCCCAGATAGGGCGTTGACGAGTCCACGCCCGTCGGTGTTATCGCCGATGAGCCTCGCACCGGACGTATAGACGCAGTTAACAGCCCCAATCTTGGCAGCAGCCGGGGTAAGGTAGTCCACTGCCGCAACGGCATCTATCTTGTACGGCTTCGTGATATGAAGTCCCGAGAATCGGAGGCGGCGGGTAGCTTCGAACGCTTGGGGGAAGTCACCGGAGGGTACGGGAATCGAGATGTACTTCCAGGCAAGACCAGCGGCGGCGAAGGCAGCTTCCATCATTTCTTGTGTGGGGTTACCGTCCACCACTTCACCGAGAAGCCCGAAGTAGCGGCGGTCGTAGAGTTGCATTCCGGTGGTCCTCCTAACTCGCTGGGGCGTCGCTGTCTGGCTTGGGCATTGGACAGCGGGATAAGAAGCATCTCCCGGGGTTCGCCGCTCGACGAATAGCCGTTCCGGACGTCGTGACACAAGAGCGACCCCTTCGCAAGCAGTCGCCTCCCGCCTTCCTCGAGGACCGGTAACGGGGACGGCGGATTTCGTAAGAATGGAGGTACAGCGCCTTGACTTTCGGTCTCATCTGTGCTCGTAGTTCTCGATCACGGCGACCTTGGCATTGGAGGGGGTCGACGGATCGAAGACGTAGCCAAACCACTCCTGGACAAGCCGACGGGCAAGTTCGACGCCGATTACCCGCTGGCCCATCGCGAGGATATGGCAGTCGTTCGAGAGGATGGATCGCTCGGCACTGAAGGAATCGTGGGCAACGGCGGCCCGGACACCAGGAACCTTGTTCGCTGCGATCGCCATGCCGATTCCGGTGCCGCAGATGAGAATCCCTCGATCTGCTTTACCGGTGGCTAAGGCTTCGCCGACGGCAATTGCAATCTCCCCATATGAATGGGCTGCCGGCGCCTCCGAATGTACCCCGTAGTCTTCGATGTCGGCCACCCTGGGATCGGCCTCCAGATCCGCTGCGATGGCAGCCTTGTACTCGAGCCCGGCACCGTCGGAACCGATGATCGTCCGGATCGAGGGCTGTGCTGGCGATGGATGATCGGTCATAGGGGTTCTCCTACATCTGCGAGTACCTCACCGGTTGCAGCGAGCACGAGCGCCATCGAAGTGGCCCCAGGATCGGGGGAGCCAACGCTGCGCCTGGCAAGTGGCCTGGCTCTGCCGACCTTGGGGGTCAGTGAGGCGGTCCTGACCGCTGCGTCGGTCGAAACTGCGGCGGCGTTGCGCCAGGCGGTAGCTGCTTCGGCGCCATCGCCGACGGACTTGCACAGACGATCAACAAAGGGCCAGAGCGCATCGAGCATCGTCTTGTCGCCGAGCTGAGCCCGACCGAGTCGTTGGATGGACTCGGCACCTGAGCGAAGAGCTTCCACAAGCCTCGGCCCCGTAACCTCATCGGAGTCTCCGAGAGTGCTGCCAATCGCACGGAGAAAGGCCCCCCATAACATGCCGCTCGTCCCACCTGCCTTGTCAGCGAAGGCGTCCCCGGCAGCCGTTAGAACCGTTCCGGCCCCCCCTTCGGTGCCGTTCGCGGCCGCGGCGGCTGCCGCCATACCACGGACCATACCGGCGCCATGGTCACCGTCACCGGCCACCGCATCCAGCCGTCCGAGTTCCGCCTCGCTACCCGAGACCGCTACTTCAGCTGCTGCAAGGACCCGACGGATGATCGCCGCTGCAGCGATCGATTCCTCGGACGCCGGAGCGGTAACGATCCTGGCTGCTGGGGCATCGGCTGAATCGGCCCGGATGGAGAAGGACGGTGTGGTGGAGGTGTCGCCGCGCCTGAAGGCGGCAGTGTTGACCGGTGCGGTCCAGTACTCTTCCAACTCGTCATCGAGCCAAGCCACGGACAGTGAGCATCCCGCCATGTCGAGGCTGGTAACCAGTTCTCCGACCTCGGGCAGGAGCGGCTCGACGTCGGCATCGACGAGCCGCCTATGAACCGACCCGTAGAGCACGAACAATTCCTCGTACTTGGTGGCGCCAAGACCGTTCAGGATGACGGCCGCCCGGGCACCGGCGCCAGCCGGTCGCTCCTTCAGTACGGCGCCTACCAGAAGTGCAGCGAGCCGATCTGCTTTCATCCACGGTTCTGCGCGCACACCGGGTTCGCCGTGAATGCCGAGGCCGAGTTCCATGAGTCCGGGCTCAACGGTGAACAGCGGTCCGGCAGCGCCCGGGAAGGAGCACCCAGAGAAAGCAACCCCGAAGGTGAACGTTGTATCGTTGGCGGCACGCATCAAGCGTTCCACAGTATCGAGATCGGCGCCCGCGTCGGCAGCGGAGCCGCCGACCTTGTAGACAACGACCGTACCCGCGATACCCCGCCTCTGGTCCGCCTGTGCGGGTTCGGCCGAAGCAATATCGTCAGTGACGTAAACGATGCGGGTATCTATGCCTTCGGCGACGAGTCGTTCACGCGCGGCGCCGAAATTGAGCCGATCGCCGGAGTAGTTGCCGAAAGACAGCACGATACCGGCACCACCGTCTGCTGCCTTGGCGACCCGGTAGATCTGTTCGGTTGAGGGTGAAGTGAAGATGTCTCCGAGGACGCATCCGTCCGCGAGGCCAGTGCCGACTATGCCTGCATACGACGGGTAGTGACCAGAGCCGCCCCCGACGATCAGGCTGACCTTGCCGGCTCGGGCACCGCCGCGTCGCACGAAGCCGGAGGCATCGGGAACCCTGTCAACGTAGCGGCCGTAAGCCACGGAGAACCCGTCGATTACCTCGGCTCGGAAGTCCGCTGGATCGTTGTACAAGTGGGTCATCGCTGGAGTGGCCGCTCGGTAGCCCGATGGCTAGCGGCAGTTCCTGATCGCTTTCTTGGTCCCATCACTGTGGAGACCTCTCCTTTGCTGTGCTGTTGGGTGTGTGTATTCTGCTCCTCGACGGGTTGGGAGAGCCGATTCGCTACAGCCGGTAGATTCGTTCCGCGTTGTTGGCTAGCAGGTCTCGCTGTTCTGCCTCGGTGAACTCACGAATCAGATGACGGAAGGCCCCGATCAGATCGCTGTACGTGCTGAAGAGGCCATCGACGGGGAAGTTGGACCCGAAGTAGGCACGTTGCGTACCGAAGGTTTCGATACATGTCATCACCCATGGCCGTACCGATTCGATGGTCCAGCGGTGACCCCACTGGCCGAGCGCGGAGATCTTCATGACAACGTTGGGCAACGCTGCCATGGAGCGCAGACCGGCACGCCATCGCTCGAAGTAGTCAGGATCACAGGAGCGAGGCATTGCCGTGTGATCGAGGCTGAACCGGACCTCAGGAACCTCACTGATCAGTTGAACGGCCTCAGGTATGCGATCGAGACCTACCTCATGGCAGAAAACCAGGTCCGCCTCGCCAAGGAGGCGATAGCCGTCGCGCCAGGCCCGGCTCTCGAAGGAACCCGGATGGCCATGATCTCGGACACCACGCACATTGGGACTCTCGGTGTGCCGTAGGAGCATGTCGCCAGCGGCGGAATCGGCCAGATCGCAGCGTGCAACGATGCCGTGTGGGAAGCCGGTGGTGTCCGCAAGCGATTGCAGCCAGCGGGTCTCGGTGACCGGATCGGGATTGGTCGAGACACCGACATGTACCGCCTTGGGGACGTTCTGAAACCGAGACTGGGAGATGAACTCTTCCACTGCGAAGCGCTGAACCTTGAGACCATCGATGTCGCCGATCATCGGATGAGTGCTGTCAGGGGCCAGCCAGGCATAGTCGACCGGAGGGCGGTGAAGATCCCAGAAGTGGATGTGCGAGTCGATGAAAGGGAGGATTTCCTTCTCCATGGTGGCGTCCTTCGGTCGAGTCACGGTCGGTTCGGGTCAAGGAGGGTGGCATCCGCGGGACTTAGCCGGTCGACGGCGCTCCAGGCCTGGTGCCAGTACGGATATGGCTTGGGCTGATCACTGATGGCGTCCAGTCGGGTGAGATCTTCGGCGCTGAGGACTAGGTCGCACGCGCCGAGGGCGGTTACGAGATGTTCTACGTTGCGCGGACCCAGGATTGCCGAGGTCACGCCCGGCTTACTCAGAATGTAGGCGAGGCTGACCTGGGCAGCAGTAGTCTCGTGCGTATCTGCAACCTCCTTGACAACATCGACGATGTCAAAGACCCGGCTGGGATCTGGGACAGGAGGTTCCCTCCAACGGGCCAGCTTTCGGTCATCGATTCCGCGGCGAAAGCCACCTCCGAGAAGCCCTCCCGCGAGGGGGCTCCACACCAGAATGCCCAACCCCTGGTCAATCGAGATTGGCACGAGTTCATGTTCGGCCTCCCGGCCGAGGATGGTGTAATAGATCTGCTGGCTGACGAAGCGTTGGGCCCCGATCCCGTCAGCCACCGCGAGTGACTTCATGAGGTGCCAGCCGGAATAGTTGGAGCAGCCTAGATATCGAACCTTTCCGTCCGTTACGAGCTGGTCGAGAGCGCTGATCTGCTCTTCAAGTGGGGTCTGTCCATCCCAGGCGTGAGCTTGGTATAAGTCGATGTAGTCGGTACCGAGGCGACGTAGGCTCTGCTCTACCGCCCAGATGATGTGACGGCGAGACATTCCGCCATTGTTAGGAGCATCGCGAACGATCGCTCGGCACTTGGTGGCTATGATCAACCGGTCGCGCCTACCTTTGATTATCTCTCCAACGGTCTCTTCGGCTCGGCCGTATCCGTACACGTCGGCGGTATCGATGAGGTTGACGCCGGCGTCCAGTGCCAGGTCAAGTAACCGCCGCGCTTCGTCGACGGTGACGTGTCCAAACTCAGGTCGCTGGTGACCGCCGAAGGGAAGGGTACCGAGGGCGAATACCGAGACCCTTAGTCCAGATCGTCCCAATTGTCGGTAACGCATGGCTGCTCCATTCTTGGCTGCTGGTCAGTTCTCACTGTCGAACTGACCTCTTGGCCAAGCTGTTAGATCGGTCTATTAGATCGATCTACTTGCAGAGTAGCCGCCCACGCAGCCCCTCGTCAACGGTGAGATCGTGCCGATTGGAATCAGTACGGGCAGGCACTCATCGAGAATTGCACTGAGACACGAGCGGGTACGGACCACACAGCCAACATCAGCCGCGGAGGGGAAACTATGAGCAGTCAGCGACTTGAACCCGTGTCATGATGAAAAGGAGTTCGGGTTTGCTAATCCTCGGCGAGTCCAATGCCCCGCTACAGGCGGCAACTGGTCTTGGGCTCGTTCAGACGAGCGTTAGGTACTGGTCGACCTCGGCGCGGGTCACCTGGTGATGGTGGTCTAGGAACTCTTGGCGCTTGACAGCCGCGAAGTACTCGCTGTAGGGGCCGCCGGGGGTCATGCCGAGGCCCTTCCGCAGCACATCGTTGCCTGCCAGGTTGTCGGCTGCGTGCAGCAGCGTGGGCGGTAGCGTCTCTATGCCTCGGGCAGCGATCTCTTCGGGCGGAAGGGTATAGAGGTTATCGCTGTTCGGCACACCTGGATCCAACCCCTTGTCGACACCGTCGATACCGCAGGCCAGGATGGCTGCGAACAGCAGGTAGGGATTGGCGGCGCCGTCCGGCAACCGGATCTCGATGCGGTCCGGCTCCGGCACCCGGATCATGTGGGTCCGGTTGTTGCCCCCGTAAGCGGCATAGGCCGGCGCCCAGGTGGCCCCGGAGGTGGGTGCCCCGACCCCCATCCGCTTGTAGGAGTTGACGATGGGGCAGGCAACCGCAACCAGCGCCGGGGCGTGGGCCACGATACCCGCTGTGAACTGGTAGGCGAGTTCGCTGAGACCGAGGCCCTTGCTGTCTGTCTCGCCAGCCGGGAAGAGAGGATCGTCGGTGTCTTCACTCCAGAGGCTCATGTGGGCGTGGAGCCCGTTCCCCGTCTTGTCGGAGAATGGTTTAGGCATGAAGCTGGCATACCGACCGTCCCGCTGGGCCAGGGTGTGGACCATCAAGCGGAACAGGATGAGCCGATCGGCGGTGGTCATGGCGTCGGAATACTTCCAGTTCTGCTCGAACTGACCGTTGGCGTCCTCATGGTCGTTGGCGTAGTTTTCCCAGCCCATCGCGTTCATGTGCTTGGACACGGCTGTGAGGTGGGGAAGCATGCGCGTGAGGCCACGGGCGTCGTAGCACGGCCGGGAATCGGTGTCGCGCTCATCGGCTACGCGGATGGTGCCATCATCGTTCCTCACCACCAGCGAGTATTCAGCCTCGAATCCAGCCTTGAGAACCAGGTTGCGACGAGCCAGTTGATCCAGTGACCGACGCAAGATGACCCTGGGAGCGTAAGGCCATAACTCACCTTCCACCGTCGGGTCGCACTGCATGACGGCCACATTCGGCTGCCAGGGCAACTGTGTGTAGGAAGTCGGATCAGGGATGGCGAGAATGTCGGGACTCGAAGGGTCCTGACCCATGGGACCGGCCGCGAACCCTGCGAATCCGGCGCCGCCGGACATCAAACCGTCAAGAGCCTCAACGGGGACCAGCTTCGCGCACGGTCTTCCGTGCATCTCGACGAACATCGCGTAGATGAACTCGACGCCGTCCGCTTCGATCCTGGACCGGATGTCCTCCACTGAGTTCACGTCAAACTCCTCCTCGCGTAACTTCCCGGTAATCGGGCCCCTAGATAAGGACGCTAGAGCGACGACTGCCGAGAATCGGACTTCACTACTAGCATCCGGAACTACATTAGCCACGGCAACCTAGGGTGATCTGATCGGAGAGCACAATGTGCGGCATCGTCGGCCTCTTCCTGAAGACCGAACGCTTCCAATCGCGGCTGGGAGAACTCACCGCCAACATGCTCCACGAGATGCGGGACCGCGGCCCCGACAGCGCAGGCTTCGCCGTCTACGATCCGGCCCGAGCTGGGATGACCCGTGTCACCGTGCTGGCGGAACGGCAGCGGCCCGACTGGGGTGAGATCGCCGCCGACCTCGAACCGGTTCTGGAGGCCGGAGTTTCGGTACGGACCATCCGGGACCATGCCGTGCTGGAGACCGCAGGCGACGGCAGCCGGGCTCGCCAGTGGTTCATCGACAACGTTCCGGAGGTCGATGTGCTGAGCTACGGCTCCCAGATCGAGATATACAAAGCGGTCGGCGATCCCGACCTGGTAGCGATCAACTACGACCTGCGTTCCCGTTCCGGGACCCATGCCCTCGCCCACACGAGGATGGCCACCGAGTCAGCAGTCACTACCAACGGTTCCCACCCGTTCGCCACCGGTGCCGACACCTGCCTCGTCCACAACGGCTCCCTGTCGAACTACTACCATCTCCGCGGTCGGCTGCGGCGGCGCGGGGAGCTCTTCCAGACGGAGAACGACTCCGAGGTAGCCGCCGGATACCTTGCTTGGCGCCTCCGCCAGGGTGACGGCATCAAAGAAGCTCTGGAGCGGTCCCTGGTGGCGCTTGACGGGTTCTTCACCTTCGCTATCGGAATCCAGGATGGGTTCGCCGTGTTACGGGATCCCATCGCCTGCAAGCCGGCCATCATCGCCGAGACCGATGACTGGGTGGCCATGTCGTCCGAGTACCGGGCCATCGTTCACCTTCCCGAGTCCGGCCATGCCGCCGTCTGGGAACCGGCGCCCGGCGTCATCTACACATGGACCCGGGCTGCGTGAGCGGATCGAATCCTGTGACCACCATCGACATGGCGGAGACATCTCTGCGCGACCTCAACCAGATGCTCCACCACGCCCGCAAGCGTTCGTTCCGGGTGCTCAACCCCCGCGGGGCCCACAGCGTGGCCGTGGGGATCGACGACGACATCGCAGTCGAGATTCTCGGCTCGGTCGGTTACTACTGCGCGGGCATGCACCAGAAGGGGTCGGTCCACGTCCAGGGCAACGCCGGCACCGGGCTGGCTGAGAATATCATGTCGGGAACCGTGCGCATCACCGGTAGCGCCACCATGTCCGCCGGCGCCACCGGCCACGGCGGCTTGGTGGTGATCGAGGGGAATGCCGGCGCCCGGTGCGGCATATCGATGAAGGGCGTCGACATCGTGGTGGGAGGCAACGTCGGCCATATGAGCGCTTTCATGGCCCAGGCCGGGAACTTGGTGGTGCTGGGGGACACCGGGGCCGATCTCGGCGACTCGATCTACGAAGCCGACCTGTACGTCCGGGGCGAAGTGGCGAGCCTCGGCGCGGATGCGATGTCCAAGACCATGCGTCCCGAACACATCCGGACCCTTTCCCGGCTGCTCGCTGCGGCGGGAATGGAAGCCGACCCGAAAGACTTCACCCGGTACGGGTCGGCCCGTAACCTCTACAACTTTCGTATAGATGATGTGGACGCAGAAGTAGCAGGGCGAAGCCGATGAGTACCAACCCCTCCGACTGGCATCTGCGAGAGTCCTACACCTTCGACCGCAACGTGATCGCCGAGATCCATCGAGCGGCCAACACCGGCGTCTACCGCATCCGGGGTTGGGGCGCCAAGCGCAAGCTTCCCACCTTCGACGACCTCGTCTTCCTGGGGGCGTCCATGTCCAGATACCCGCTCGAGGGTTACCGGGAGTCGTGCGGGACCGACCTGCTGATCGGGGAGGAGCGGGCGGTTCGACCTCTCAAGCTCGAAATACCGGTAACGATCGCCGGGATGAGTTTCGGGTCGCTCTCCAGCCAAGCGAAGGAGGCTCTAGGTCGGGGCGCCACCACGATGGGAACATCGACTACCAGCGGGGACGGCGGGATGCTGCCGGAGGAGCGCGAGCATTCGTCGAAGCTCGTCTACCAGTATCTTCCGTCGAGGTACGGCCAGAATCCCGACGACCTGCGCTCCGCCGATGCGATTGAGGTGGTGGTGGGCCAGGGGGCGAAACCGGGAGGGGGCGGGATTCTCCTGGGCCGGAAAGTCAGCGAGCGGGTGGCTGGGATGCGCACTCTGCCTGCGGGAATCGACCAGAGATCGGCCTGCCGCCATCCCGACTGGACCGGGCCGGACGACCTCCAGATCAAGATCCACGAGTTGCGGGAGGTGGTCGACTGGCAGGTTCCGATCTATGTCAAGATCGGCGCCGCCCGACCTTTCTACGACACGGCACTGGCGGTCAAGGCCGGCGCCGACGCGGTGGTGGTCGACGGTATGCAGGGCGGCACGGCTGCCACCCAGGACGCGTTCATCGAGCATGTGGGTATCCCTACCATCGCGGCCATACCGGAGGCGGTCCGAGCCCTACGAGACCTCGACGTTCACCGCAAATCGGTCAAGCTGATCGCCTCGGGTGGTATCCGCTCGGGCGCCGACGTCGCCAAGGCGTTGGCACTGGGCGCGGACGCCGTATCGATCGGCACCGCGGCTCTGATCGCCATCGGCGACAACCACCCGGCCCACGACGGCGAGTACCAAAAGCTTGGCTCGGCGGCGGGTTATTGGGACGATCTGCAAGACGGAACCGACCCGGCCGGTATCGCCACCCAGGACCCCCGGCTGGCCTCCCGCCTCGACCCGGTGATCGCGGGTCGCCGATTGGCCAACTACCTCCAGGTGCTGACTCTGGAGACCCAAATGATCGCCCGGGCGTGTGGCAAGTCACACATCACCAACCTCGAGCCCGAGGACCTAGCCGCGCTGACCGTCGAGGCAGCCGCCATGGCGCAAGTCCCGATCGCCGGCACCGACTGGATTCCGGGGGGCAGGCGCGAACGCTAGAAACCAACACTTGAAGAGTTCTGGAGAGCAGAGCAACACCGGGAATGGTCCAACGTGCAGCAGTCGCCGGTACCTAGCGACCGGCCAACGGGGCGGGGAAGATCGACGTAGAGGACGGCGCCGATCAAAGCCGACAGCGGAACGCTCAATAGGTCACCACTCCTCGGAAGTAGTAGGACGCAGACTCCCGACTGAATCCGGCGAGTTCCGACAGTATGGGGAATACAACTGAACCAGATTATCCCGCCGGCCAAGATCTGCATCGGGCCGGGCTAGAAGCGGTGGGACCCCCATCAGGGCGGTAGGAGGGTTGTACTATCACGACAATGATGTATCATACCGATATGGAATCTTCTATTTCGTTCTGGATCAACCCGATAATCCTGGTAGGTGTGACGACATTGCTATGGCGCTCCCAGGTCAGAAAGTTCGACCAGATTTCCAAACGCTTCGACCAGGTCGACAAACGCTTCGAGCGGACTGACCGGCAACTCCGCGAGATTAACCGTGAAGTGGTGACCAACGGCAAGAGTATCGCCCGCATGGTGGGACGACACGAGGGCCACCCCCATGACATGGCAACCGTCGAGTAGGCCCGAACCCGGCACAAGCCGACAGCGCCCGATGGTAGGTGTAGGAGACTTCTACGCTCCCCGCCTTCTCAAGGGGATGGGATTGCTAGATCCCCGAACGCCCAAGGGCTCCTAGGCCACCCGTGCTACGCCCTTCCAGTCGTCGCCCTACTCCGTCAAGACCCGCCGCCACGACGAGCGCCGCTCCGGCGCTCACACGGAACCAGAAGGGGGCTACGCCGAAAAGAAGCAGACCGTTGTTCAGAAGCCCGACAAACAGGACACCGGCTATCACACCGATCAGCGAGCCCCGCCCGCCGCCGAAAGCTACGCCGCCGAGTAGCACCGCGCTCAAGACGTTCAACTCGAGACCGTCGCCGGTGAGCGGCGGCGCCGCGTCAAGCCTCGATACGAGGATCATCGCCCCCACCGCACTTCCGGCCCCGGTAGCCATGTACAGGTACACGGGAATGGCCTTGACCCGGATCCCCGCCCGGAAGGCAGCCCGGGCGTTGACACCGATAGCTACGACGTAACGGCCCCACCTCGTTTTGTAGAGGAAGACGGCGCCGAGCAATACAGCCACCGCGGCTATGGCGACCGGAACGGGGATCTCCAGCCACCGGACCCGGCCTCGACCGATGACGGCAAAGGTGTCACCGAACCCCGAGGCGGTCCGTCCTTCACTCACCACGAACACCAGCCCGCGAACACCCGTGAAGAATCCCAAGGTGACCACGATCGGGGACAGTCCCAGCGGAGACGACAGTATCCCCTGCGCGGCCCCCACCGCCAAGCCGATCAGCACCACGATGATCAGGGCAGGCAAGATACCCATGACGCCGAGGAGTTTTCCGAGGAGAACCGCGCACAGGCCCGTGATCGAGCCGATCGCGAAGTCGACGTATCCGGCCATAAGGAGAAGAGCGCTCGGTATGGCGAGGGTGGCGATGACTGCGGTCTGCAACAGGACCAAGCGGAAGTTCGACACCGTGAAGAACCGGTCGGAGAAGATAGCGAAGAAAACGATCTCGACCACCAGCGCCCCGACGATCCCGTTGCGGAGGATCTTGGCCCAGGTTCCGGCGATCTCTTGCTGGTTGCCTCCCAGCAAGGACGCAACTCTCGATCGGAGACCCACCGGCTCACGTCTAACCATCGCGCCTCAATCCGGTAGCGATGGTCATGAGAATAGAGAAGTCACGGCGGCGGCCCGGTCGCTGCCGGCAGATCGAGATCGCTTGATGCGTTCATATGAAGTCAGCAGCAGGATCGAATGAGCGGAGGAACCCGGCCGCCGTCAGGATCTCAACGCCGCGAAACGGGTTCATGACCAGCAAGTCGGAATCGCCGGTGACGATATATGCAGCGGCCCCGTTGACGGCTAGTTCCAAGATTCGGTCGTCATCAGGATCTCTGCAAGCCTGGACGGATTCGGTGATCTCGATCAGGTCCGATTCACGTATCAAGGACACAAGGAACTCGTTCCGTTCTTCAAGGGAGACATACTGGTCGAACCTCTCCCGGCCGAGGACACGACTCAACTCCATTACCAAAGAGTCGGAAACCAAGATGGTCCCACTATCCAACGCCCTATCAAAGGCCCGTCGGGGCACGGAATTGTCGAAGAGTAAGGCACTGACGATGGTGTTGGTGTCGAAGACAAATCGGATCATTCCTCATCCAGGATGGATTGCAGGATATCCGGAGTCAGACCGCGAGCTTCCGCGTTACGGCTGACCTCGTACATGATCTTCTGGAGTGTCCTCCCGGGGCGTGCTATATCGTGTAAGCGTAGGTTGACCAAAAGGTCGAGCTTACGGCGATCGGTAGCGGAAGCCGAACGGTATAACTCGGCCACCTCGGAATCAACCGAAACTGTTATCTGGTCAGCCACTCTCTGCGGTTCTCCGGTCGAGACACTCGTATCGGAATTGGCCCCGCCGAAGCGTTGCAACCACTTCCACTGGGGTCTCCTGAGGCATCCCGAAGGATGTTACTAGGGGTTCGAGATTACCAGCCAGGGTGACGAGCTCGAAGCCGGCCGCGGCGCGTGGTGCCTCCGAAGAGCGCGGCAGGATGAAATCGCGGCTTGCACCGATGCCGAGGCTGGCGGTCTGGATTCGGTTGTGTGCTGGGGTGACATGGCCGACGGCGGCGGCGAGGAGCTTGCCATACCGGTCCATGTCCTAGCCGTTGCCGGTCTCCGCGTTGAATACGTCACACAACTGGAGTATGGCCTCCGACCCGTAGGCGCCGATCGGGTAGTCCCAGGCCCGCACTCAAGCCTCTGTACCTCGCGTATCTTCCACAAGCGCCGGGCGGGCGCTCGGGGGATATGGGAGGGGCATGACGTTCCAGCTAGCTCACCCGCCCAGCCGCTCTCCCTCTTACGTGAGGCGGCCGACATAGCGCCACTGAGGGCGCCGTTTGCCGGCCGCCTTACTTGTTCGGATGTGCTCGTCTAGCTGAGGAACTCTGCGTAGTTGTCCAGCACTTGCTGTGCGAACTCCCCCATACCCGGCGTTATGGCCACGTAGTTGAGGACCAAGCTCGTGGGCGGCTGCCCTTCGAGGATGTTCGCCGGCAGGTCGGCTACCGCCTTGCCCAACTGGTCGAGGATCAAAGCGCCCGACACGCGGTAGATACCGTACTCGTCGGCGCCGGCCAGTAGCTCCAGAGCTTCGTTCTGTCCGTCCATTCCTCCGACGAACACCTCGCCCGGATCTCTACCTTCCGACTCGATCTGGCCCACGAACGCCTGGTAGGCGCCGAGAGCGCCGGCGTCGTTGATACCGATGACCATGTTGAGGCCCGGGTCGGCTTGCAGGAAGGTCTCGGTAGCCTCCAGCCCGCTGCCTTCGGCAACCGACTCCGCCTCGAGGGGTGCCACACCGGTCGCCTCGGTAATGATCTGGCGGATCGGGTCGGTGCGGTCCGTACACGCCGTGCCACATTGGTCGAACGTGAAGAGCGCCCAGGAGAAGGTCTCCGGATCGCCGGTGAAGTCCTCTTCCAACCAGCGAAGCGCTTCAGCCGCCACGGCTCGGGCTCCGGCGATATTCGCGTAGACGATGGACGAGTCGCCACCGGGTATTGATGTCGAATAGCCGACGATCACTATGCCTGCGTCCTTGGCCGACTGGACCACGGGTAGATACGGATCGACTCCGCACAGCGGCAGGAACACGATAGCGTCGACACCGGCGGCGACGAATCCCTCTATGTCCTGAACCTGCTTCTCGCAGTCACCGTTCGCGGATCCTTCCAACCATTCGTAACCACGCCTCTCGGCCTCCAGCCTCGCCGGGTCGGCGACGATCGGGTAGATGCCGGCGCTCTCATTGCCGTAGCTGAACGCGATCTTGCCTCTGATCTCAGGCTCCATCGCCTCCTCGATCATTTGCTGGGCGTCGGCTAGAGCAGCCTTCGCCTCGGCGAGCGCCGCCTGGGAAGCCTCATCCCCCTCCATAGCCACCGAAGCCATCTGCTGGGCGTCGGCTAGAGCAGCCTCCGCCTCGGCGAGCGCCATCTGGGAAGCCTCATCCCCCTCCATAGCCACCGAAGCCGCATCCTGCGCTGCTTCCAGTTCGGCCTGAGCCTGGGCCAACGCTGCCGCCGCCGCCTCCGCTTCGGCCTGAGCAGCCTCTGCGGCGGCCTGTGCCTGAGCAGCCTGGGATTGGGCCGCGGCCGCTTCGGCCGCGGCGTCGCTGTCGTCGCCGTCACCGCACGCGAACGCGACCAGTGAAAGGGCCGCCAGCAAAACAACGAATCTCCACCTTCGGCTTGGTTGCCCAGGTGCGTTTACCACCCTGCTTCTTCGTGACATGGATCCTCCTACTCCTGATCCGCAGAGAATCATGATAACCCGCCTGCCGAGACCCTGCCCGTTACGGTCAAGGAAATGCCTGGTTAAACGGGCGCGAGCACAGTTCCCGCATGCGGTTGCCGAGATGGAACTATCGTCTCGTCCGGCGCCTCGGAGGGCTCGCCAAACTCCCTTGGGGTGTCCCCATTTACCGTCCTGCCATCCACTCGAGCGTGACCCTGTTGAAGGTTGCGGGATCTTGCATGCCGAACAGATGCGACCCGCCGGGGAACACCACAAGTTCGGCATCCGGGATCCCGTCAGCCAGTTCGCGGCTAAAGAAGGGCGGCAGGCACATGTCGAGTTCGCCCACGGTTACGAGCGTTGGAGCTCGGACAAGTCCCAATCGGTCGGCTTCGTTGTGAGTCAGGTTTGCCTCAAGCTGCCCGGCAAGTCCTTCGATAGGAGACGAGTTCTCCTTCATCCGAGCGAGGATCTCAAGCGCCAGATCGTATTGTCTGGTCAGGAAGTCGGGCGGGAAGAGGTAGAGCAGGGCTGCCTCGTAGTAGAAATCAAGGCCGCCCCTCTCGAGAAACCCCTTGAGCAAGGACAGGTACAACTTGGCGTAACCGTGGGTCTTCGCCCAGGCGCCATGGAGTTGGAGGGTGGCCACGCGCTCAGGGAAGTCGATGGCCAGTCTGAGTGAGATTGCACCCCCGAGAGACATGCCGGACAGGTGACACGTTTCTATTCCGAGATGGTCCAAGAGATCGATCGTGTCATCGACCATCATCGGGACGGTGTAAGGACCTGACGGGGCCGAACTGCGACCCGATCCGCGATTGTCGAAGATCAGGCACCGGTATTGATGCTGGTACTCCTCGACCTGGGGCAGCCATCGGGATCCGTCGGCGCCGGTGCCGCGCACGAACACCACGGGTGGGCCTTCGGCGGTCCCGTGCCATTCGTAGTAGAGGTCAACGCCTGTGCTGAGATTCGCTATCGGCATGAGGCTCCCTGATCACGATCACTGCCATATATGTCCTGGGAGGGTACCAAATCCACCTTGCGGGGTTCACAGTCCTGGCAAACTACCTGGTAGATGCTCTGTGGTCAGGACGCTACCCATTTGTACGGGCTTTTCAGTACCCCCTACAACCCGGCCGAAGGCGGAAACCCGGGGTCCGGGAGAACCGCGGCTATACCGGCGGCTACGTCCATGACCGCGTTCTCCGACCGGGCCGGACCGGTCAGCTGGATGCCCAGAGGAAGCCCCTCGCGGTCCAGACCGTTAGGAATCGCGCACACAGGTAGTCCGAACAGGTCCTGCGCGACTGTGTAGTCCATCACGACATCACGGAATAGCGCCTTCCCGGAACCGTCGGACGAAAGGTCAGGCTCTGCGATTGTGGACGGTCCCCCGGCGGTGATCGGAGTCATCACCACATCAACCTCGTCGAACAGGCGAGCGAAACGATGCCCGAGTGCCCGCGCCCTCTCCCGTGCCGACAGGTAGTCCGCCAGGGAGACATCGGCAGACATCTCTAGCCGTCCTCTGACATCAGCGCCGTATTCCGACGCCCGCTCGGGGAAGATCCCCATGACCGACGAGTGCGTATGGTGTGCTTCGGCCATCTGGATCGTCGCAAAGGTGGGCCGGATCTCCTCCGCTCCCCGGAAGCTCAGAGGGACGAGACGAGCGCCTCCCTGTGACACGGATCGGGTTGCCGCATCGAACCGGGCCTGGTGATCCTCCCGGAGAGCCCGGGGATGCAGATCGGCCACCAACCCGATCCGAGTCCCGGCCAGGGAGGCCGCTACAGAGCCCGAAGGTGGTGGGTCACGGAGCGTGGCGGGGTCTGAAGCGTCGTATCCGGCCATGGCGCCCAGACCCAACGCCAGATCGGGAACCGTCCTCGCCAGCGGGCCCGGGTGGTCGAGGGACGGAGCGAGTGACACCGCGCCCCGCTTGCTTACACGACCGTAAGTTGGCTTGATCCCTGCGATCCCGCAGAAGCAGGCCGGAATTCGTATGGAGCCGCCGGTGTCGCTCCCGAGCGCCAGAGGTACCATGCCGGTGGCTACCGCCGCCGCCGAACCTCCGCTGGAACCGCCCGGTACGCGGTCTCTATTCCAGGGGTTACGAGTGCTGCCCAGCGTCGCGTGCTGGGTGGTGATGCCCCAGCCGAACTCATGAGAACGGGTAGTGCCCAGGATGATCGCCCCTGCCTGTCGCCAGCGCGCCACGGCCGCCGCGTCGGAACCGGCGACACGATCCGCCAGGATCGTCGACCCGTTACAACCCACCGCTCTCTCAACGTCGAAGAGTTCCTTGATGGCGACGGGCACGCCGTGGAGGGGACCTCTCCACTCGTCCCTGGCAAGTTCGTCGCTGCACCGCCGCGCATCGTCGACGGCGCGCTCGTGCAACACCTCCCGGAAAGCACCGATGGACGGATCGAGATGGTCTATCCGCCGGAGTGACGACTTGACAACTTCGAGAGGCGAGACCGCGCCGCGCCGGTAGGCGTCGGCTAGTTGTGTAGCCGAGTGTTTCCAGAGGTCTATCATCAGAGGTCGCTCGCCGGTACGTAGCCGGCGTCCTCGAGGCTTGCCGCACCGCCCAGAACCCAGTAGATGATCAGTTCCTCGGTGCCTACCGACTCGGCGCCGTGCAGGGTGTTGCGCGGGATGAAGATGATGTCGCCCGGCCCCACGTCATACCATCTGTCCCCCACGAGGTGCCGGCCCCGCCCGGACTGGACGATCACCACCTCTTCAGCGTTGGGATGAAGGTGGATCTCGTGGGTTCCTCCATGTGGCGGATAGATCGTCTGGCCCACTCCGGTGAGTTCGGCGCCGTTTCGTTCGCCGTTCACCAACCAGCGAACATCGAGATGGCTGAAGGCCGTTCCCGAGAGGTCGGACGGGGGCGTCGTGTCGGCGCGTACGACGTATTCGGACACTCGGACTCCTTTCGTGAGGAGGGATATACTCTATCTACTCTCCCGACAAGCGAGCTTGCGATGGCGATATCCCAGGATCTGAACGTTCTCGACTCGGATGTGGGCGTGCCCGACCGGTCCGATGGATCGGTCGCCCTCGAGGTCCGGTCGTTGTCGAAGTCATTCGGGGCGGTCCGCGCAGCCAGGGAGGTGAGCTTCGAGATCCGGCGCGGCGAAGTGCTGGGCCTATTAGGGGACAATGGCGCCGGCAAGACCACGGTGGTGAACTGCATCTCGGGTGGACTCACGCCGGACTCGGGAGAGATCCTGATCAACGGTGCCGTCGTGTCCATCGAGAGCCCCCAGGCCGCCCACAGTCTGGGAGTCGAAACGGTCCACCAGGACCTATCGCTGGTGGACACCCTCGACGTCGCCACCAACCTCTTCCTGAACCGGGAGCACACATTCAGGTGGGGAATCTTCGGCTGGCTCGGATGGATGGACCGCCGCCGGATGTACAAGGAGTCCAAGGAGATACTCGACCGGCTGAGCATCGACATCCCCTCGGTTCGCCAACCCGTCGACAAGCTGTCGGGAGGCCAGCGCCAAGCGGTGGCGGTCGGTCGGGCAGTGGCCTGGGGAAACCATATCGTGGTCCTCGACGAACCCACCGCCGCTCTCGGCGTCGAGCAAACGCGCCTGGTGCTCGATCTGATCGAACGGCTCAAGAAGCAGGGAGTGGCGGTGCTCCTGGTGAGCCACAACATGCACGACGTCATCAGGGTATGCGATCGGGTGATCGTCCTCCGCCACGGCATGAAGATAGGCGAACTCGGCGATATGGAGGGTATCACCCCACGCCATCTGGTCGACATGATCACCGGTGTGGAACTCGGCGATCTCGACACAGCCCGACACCTCGACACATAGGAGCAGCCTCCGAGGGTCAACCGAAGGGAACCCCCATCGCGCTCCCCACCGGGATCCCTCCTCGCCGCCTCCTAGCCCTGATTATTCAGGTTTCCCACACACCGAGGCATATAACGCCTGTTCAACCCGAGTATCAGGATAAACCCGCCGTTCACCCGACAGGTGAATCTCCACACCGGACCGAAACGGGAAACGCCGATAGCTGTACTACCTGGTCAGGGCGCGAATCTGGTCTTCTCCACTCATCCTCCAAACCCCCATCCATGAATAATCGGGGCTAACCGGACGCAGGCAACAGGGCTAGCCGGCTGCGTGGGGGCGAGGCGGAGCGACGATGGGGATTCGCTCGCCGTCGAACACTGCCGTTATCTCAAGGCGGCCACCCAGGCTCTCTACAACTGAGCGGACAGTGGATATGAGATGGTCGTCGGTGTTCTCCATCTCCGAGATGGTGGGCTGGGCACGCTTCAGACAATCAGCCAGCTCGATCTGGGTCATCGCCCGCGCCTGTCGGAGTTCACCAAGGCTGTAAGCGACAGCTTCGCTCGCGGCCTCCGCCTGCAGGTCTTCGAGTTCTGCTTCCTCTTCGGGACTCAGATCACCCCTGACCTCCTCCCACGTGTGATATTTCTTCGTGGTCTTCTGTCGGGTTGTGGTCATGGTCTCTTATCCTTTCCTGGGTACTTTATGGCCTACGCCATCAGAAGACACGGCCCTAACCACGACCGGCTGTTGTGAGTAACATCTGCGGACAGGTTTCCGGTCCGGCGCCCCGTCCGGAAATGACAACTTCGACCGAGACACCCCTCTGACACTTCCAGAAGGTTTCGGGTCCTTAGGCCGGAGCCAAGCTTTCCACCACCGAGGAAACGAGACTACCCACACCGACCACAGGAAAGGAACCGAACCGTGGCAACGATGTTGATGGGCTATGACACGGAATACCACGCTATCGGCGAGAACTTGGCGAGAGGCGGTGGGGAGAGTTTCTACAGCTCGCTGCCTGACGACGCCACCGAAGCGGGACTCGACATCATCGCCGCCTACCACGGCGCGCTCGGCGTCACCGGCACGTTGTTCGTGTGCGGTCGTACGCTGCTCCATTCCCTTCCCGCCCTCAAGGAGGCCGCCCGCAATCCGTTACTCGACATCCAGCAACACACCTACAGCCATATCCTGCTCAAGGACGACACTTGGCGGGGAGGGCTGTTCCCGCAGTCACCGACCGAAGCTTTGTACCACGAACTCGAGGCGACGTCGGCTCTGCTCAAGCAACACCTCGATGTCGACTGTATCGGGTTGCGAACCCCGCACGGTTACTACCTGGGACTCTCCGACCGCCCCGACCGACTCCAGATGCTGGCAGACGTAGGAATCGAGTTCGTCAGCTCCTGGGGCAGGAACTCGAACCACGACAACCCCACCCCTCTTGACGTTCAGCCCTTCTGGTACCGGGAGCAGGGGTTCCCGAACATCCTGGAACTGCCTTTCCAGCACTGGCTGGACGGATTCTGGTTCGAGGAGTACGGCATCGACCGGGGCGCCGAGTTTCTTGAGGTCCTCAAGCAGGGGGTGGACGAGATCGTCGAGAAGGACCTGGTGTACGGGGCGTGCTTCCACGAGTGGGCCATGGTTCGTTACAACGAGGTAGGGACCGGCTGGGCCCGCGGAGTGATAGAGTACGCGCTGGAGCAGGGTGTGGACGTTATGTCCTACACCGACTACTACAACCAGCAACTACAACAGCGAGGATCGTGAGGGTTCAGGCGTATGACCCGCGGCCGCTTGCCGCTATTGATGGCGGTCTTGTTGCTGGCCGGCGCCTGTTACCTTCCGCGGTCCGAGGTCCAGCGCGACGTAGAGACGTTCATCCTGGCGAGTGTCTCCCAATGTTCGTCGGAGTCGGTCGGTGGCATGCTGCGGAACGACTCGGACGTGGCGGTGCGGCTGGAACTGGTGGCGATGTGGCTCGACCTCTCGAGCGAGGTATATCACGAGGTGGAACTGTCCGTAGCCCGGGTCGACGCGCAGAGCGAAGCGTCTTGGACGGTCGAGGCCGGCGTCGACGTGGATCCGCCGCTCTTGTGCACCGTGGAGACGTCATCTGTTGAAGTAATCGAGTGAACTCAACAGCAGCCGTTCAGGTAGTTGCCGAACACCAAGGAGGACAAGCATGAAGACGGTCACGGGCGATATCCGTACGAGGGCGTTGAGTGCTGACGAGTTGCTCGAATTCCATCACAAGGGGTTTATACGTCCGGGCCGCGTGTTCACCGCTGAGCAGGTGGAGATGCTCCGGGACGTGGTGGAGAGGGCTCGCGTCCTCCAACGAGGTAAGGGCGAGGAATGGGACCTACTCGATCCCGCAATCTGGCCCGAGGACAGCGTCCTCCCACCCGAACCTGGCAAGTCGGTGGGGTTCCTCTTCAATCTCTGGACGTGGGACAAGGACATCCGGATCGTTTCCTTTAGCCCGGTCCTGGCCGCGTGGGCGGCCCAACTGCTCGGCTCCCGTGAGGTCCGTATCCTGGAAGACAACGCCCTCTTCAAGGATCCCGGCAAGGGTGGCAGCCTCAAGTGGCACCAGGATTATCCCTACTGGCCGCTCGCCCAGCCGAACGCTGTCACCGCCTGGCTGGCGCTGGACGATGTGACCGCCGAGAACGGAGCGATGCAGATGGTGCCGGGGAGCCATGTGATGGGTGAAACCTTGCCCGCCGCCTTCGGGACGGGATCGACATACCTCCAGGATCTGCGGCCCCCGACGGTCAGGCCGATCGACGATCCTGCCGAGGTGGGCCTGCCGGTGGAGACGATCACCGTACCGGCCGGGTCGGTCTCGATGCACCATTGCCTTACCTGGCACGCCTCGCTGCCGAACGTTTCGACCATCCCGCGCCGGGCGATCGTCGTGCGCTTCGTAGCCGACGGCACCAGGTGGTTCGGCAGCAGGCGCTACGAGTTCAACTACTCCGACGAAGAGGTGGGCATCGAGATCGGTGATCCGATCGGCGGCAAGTACTTCCCACTCGTCCCGTTCTGATCCGGGGGGAAGGAATAGACATGACCGGATACCGTTTCAGCGGGGGTCGGGTACTGACCTGCGAAGACCAGACCGTCATCGACCGGGGATGCGTGGTGGTCGAAGACGACCGGATCGCCTGGGTCGGCGCCTCCGACGACGTTCCGGACCAGTACCTGCAGAACGGCTACGAGGAGGTCGACACATCCGGAACCACGGTGATGCCGGGGCTGGTCGACGGGCACATGCACATCAGTTTCGGCGAAGCCGCCTCGGAAGAGGAACTGTCGATCTATACCCCGGCGGAGTACCGGGCTATCCGGGCCTCGGTCGATGCGGAGAAGGCGCTTATGGCGGGGGTGACCTCCAGTTGTGACCCCGGGGGGCCCTATTTGGTGGCGACCGCCGTCCGCGACGCCATCGAAGCCGGGCTCGTCCAGGGACCGCGCATGGCCTGTGCGGGTAAGCAGATCACCACCCAGCAAGGAATCTCCGACGGGTTCCCCAGCTGGATCGGGGTCCCGGAATCATCGTTCGGGGCACTGGTACGCAACCGCGATGAGTTGTTGCAGGAGATCCGCAACGAAGTGAAGGATGGCGTGAACGTCATCAAGATCGCCGGGTCCGGTAACTCGTCGGACGAGTACGCCTCCTTCCGCTTGGAGGAACTGGAGTTGGCCGTGGACGAGGCGCATAGGCTCGGCCGTCCCGTGACCATCCATGCCCGGTCCCGCCAGTCGGTCGAGTACGCGGCCAAAGCCGGTGTCGACTGGATCATGCACGCGTCCTACATGGACCGCCCGACCCTCGAGATGGTCCTGGAGAAGGACATTCCCCTGCTGCCCGCCATGACGCTCCTGGTCAATACCCTGGAAGCCAATCGGGCCGACCTATCCCCCGCGCTACGGGACCGTTTCAAGCGCGAGCTTGACGCGGCCGCTGCGATCCTCAGCGAGGCGCACCGGAACGGCGCCACCCTGATCGGGGGCTCGGAATCGGGCTTCGCTATGACACCTTACGGAGAATGGCACGCTAGGGAGATGGAGCTCTTCGTAGACCTCTTGGGCATGAACCACTTCGAGGCCCTGCTCTCGATGACCCGCAACAGCGCTCTCACGCTGCCCCAGCATTCCGAGCGGATCGGAACCCTTACACCGGGCAAGTACGCCGACCTGCTGGTGGTGGAGGGCAACCCGGACGAGAACGTCACTATCCTGCAGGATCGGTCGAGGATCCGCACGATCGTCAAAGCCGGACGGACGGTCTCGCCGTGGCGCCCCACCTCCGTGCCGAGGACGAAGCACCCGTTCGAGAAGACGCACGTCTATACCCCGCAGGTATACCGGTTCGAGGAGCGGGCCGGATTGTCGGATTCCTACGCCGCGTTGATCTCAACGCTGTGAGCCGGTGTCTGTTCGCAGCGACGGATTGAAAGAGAGGAGAACTCAGTGAGCGACGGTTTCCCGGACTTCATCAAGGCGCTACCCGTGCCGGACAGCCCGCTCGACATGCGGGCCCACATCGTCCCCAATGAGTACTGCATGCCGATGTTCTACGAAATCGACCGAGATGTCGATGTGCCGGAGCACGTTCATGGCGCCCAGTGGGGCGTGGTACTCGAAGGAGAGATGGAGATGACTATCGGAGGGGAAACCCGCACATACACCCGCGGTGACACCTACACGGTCCCCGCCGGGGTCAGCCACATCACCCGCATCCGTGGGGGTTACCGCGGAATCGACGTGTTTGCCGACGCAGACCGTTACCTGCCCGAGAAGGAGACAGATTAGATGAACGCCGCCCTTATCACCGCACCCGGCGCCACGCCCGTCGTGGAGGAACGCGAGGCACCTACCCCGTCCGAAGGCGAGGTGACGGTCACCCTTGAGGCCGCCTCGTTGAATCCGGTCGATCTGGCTATCGCATCCGGCGGGTTCTATGCAGGGCATCCACCCATGCCGTACGTACCCGCTATCGAGGCGGTCGGACGGGTAGAGGACGGCAACCGCCGCGTGTTCGTAATGGGCGGAGGAATCGGAGTGGTCCGCGACGGGACCGCTGCGGAACGCTTCAACGCGCCCGAAAGCGCCCTGGTTGACTTGGGCGACGACGCGGATGCCGCCACCGCCGCGGCCCTCGGCACCGCCGCGCTGGCCGGCTGGTTTCCCATCACTCGGGCAGCGAAGCTCCAACCGGGCGAGACCGCTCTCGTCCTGGGTGCCACAGGAGCGGCGGGGAGCATCGCGGTTCAGGCTGCCCGTATCGCCGGGGCGGCGAGGGTCGTAGCGGTAGGACGCAACCCCGAACGCCTGGCCGCCTTGGAGGAAATGGCCGATGCCGTCGTGTCCCTGGATGGTGACGATCTGGCCTCCCGCATGCAGACCGCCTGCGGGAGCGGGGCCAACGTGGTGTTCGACCCGCTGTGGGGCGCCCCGCTGGAGGCTGCGCTCACCGCGGCGGCGCCGGGGGCCCGGGTTATCCATATCGGACAGTCGGCGGGAGGCGCGGCCACGATCTCTTCCGGGCTGATGCGGGGCAAGCAGTTAACGATCAAGGGTTATAGCAACTTTGGTATTCCTCGCGACGAGGTGGTCGCCGCGTACCTGACCATGGTGGACCTGGCAACCGCAGGGGACTTAGCCCTACCGGTCATGACCAGCCCATTGTCCGAGGTTGCCTCAGCATGGGCCGGAGTCGCGGAGGGTAGAGGTAAGCAAGTGCTGGTCCCGGGCTGAAGCTAAAGTGATCTCCCCCAAAGTGATCTCCCCCAACGACAGCATGGCATGCCCGGCATGCGATTTCCCGACTTCGCAGGCGGACTCCTGACATGGCCCATGAGGTCTTCATACCTAAGACCGGCATCTACATGGACGACTGCCATCTGATCTCCTGGCTGGTCGCCGACGGGGCCGCGGTGCGGAAGGGCGAGGCCCTGTTCCTTATGGAAACCAACAAGGTGGAGATGGAGATCGAGGCCGGGGCCGACGGGATCGTGCATCATGGCGCCCCGGTCGGCGAGGACTACCCGATCGGGAGAGTGATCGGTTGGATTGCGGAGAACGACTCCGAGTACCGGCGCCTGGCCGCGGGCGGGGCAACCGCATGAACATCGCTGACCGGACGCTGCTCAGAATGTTCAAGACGATGATGAAGATCCGGCTCTTCGAGGAGAGGGTTACGCTCGAGTACCAGCGGGGCGACATGCCGGGCTTCGTTCACACCTACATCGGCGCCGAAGCGGTGGCAACCGCAGTGTGTGCCCACCTTTCGGACCGCGACCTCATCGCCAGCACCCATCGCGGTCATGGGCACTGCCTTGCCAAGGGATGTTCGATAGCTGGCATGCTCGCCGAGTTGTACGGGAGGGAGACCGGCCTGTGCAAGGGCCGCGGCGGATCGATGCACATCGCCGATTTCGAGATCGGGATGCTAGGCGCCAACGCCATCGTAGGCGGGAGCATCGGCCTCGCCACCGGAGGAGCGCTCGCCCATCAGGTCAAAGGCACTTCGAACGTCGCGGTCAGCTTCTTCGGGGACGGAGGCGCCGGACAGGGGATCCTCTACGAGTCCATGAACCTGGCTTCGATCTGGAAGCTCCCGGTCATCTACGTGTGCGAGAACAACGGTTGGGCGGAGTCCACCCCGGCGTCCTACTCCCAGAGCGTCGTTGATCTGAGCCGACGGGCCGACGGGTTCGGGATTCCGGGTCACCTAGTGGACGGCACCGATATCGTCGATGTCTATCGGATCGCAGGCAAGGCGATCGATCGGGCTCGCCGCGGGGAAGGCCCATCGTTCATCGAGGCCAAGATCCCCCGGATATCGGCACACTACGTCGGAGACACCCAGAAATACCGCACCAAGGACGATATCGAGCAGGCTAGGAGGAGAGACCCGCTGGAGCGTTTCCAGTCGGAACTCACGGCGGCCGGATTGCTCACCGACGAAGACGTGGACAGAATCCGAACAGGCATCGTCGCGGAACTCGACCAAGGTGTAGCGGCGGCCAAGGCCGACCCGTGGCCGACCGTGAGCGATGTGACCGCCTATGTATACAGCGGGGCGTCCGGTGGCTAGGAGGCCGATCACCATGATCCACGCTATCGGCGAGGCCCTGTTCCAAGCCATGGAAGCCGATGAAACCGTGGTGGTCTACGGCGAGGACGTGGTCGGAGGGGCGGGTCTCGGCGAACCCTACGAAGGGGCGATGGGAGGCACCTTCGGCGCCACTAGGGGTCTGTTCGACAAGTTCGGTCCTTCCCGCGTCCGGGACACTCCGATCTCCGAGGCCGCTCTCGTCGGGATCGCAGTCGGTGCGGCGGCATCCGGGATACGGCCGGTCGTCGACATGATGTGGTCGAGTTTCACGCCGCTCGCCTTCGACCAGATCCACAACCAGGCTGCCAAGCTGCGTTATATGTTCGGCGGGCAGGCAAGCGTTCCCTTGGTGCTGCGCATGGCTATCGGGGCCGGACTCGGGGCTGCCGGACAGCACTCCGACACCCTGTATTCCTTATATACGCACCTGCCGGGAATAAAGGTGGTGGTCCCGACAACGCCGTACGACGCCAAGGGCCTGCTGCTGGAGGCCATCGCGGACGACGATCCGGTGCTGTGCTTCGAGCACATGCGCCTCTACAACACGCGCCAAGACGTACCGGAGGAGCCTTACACCGTTCCCCTGGGTTCGGCCTCGGTTACCCGACCGGGATCGGACGTAACGATCATCGGAATCTCTTACATGGCGAAGCTGGCGCTGGAAGTCGCCGACACTCTGGCGTCGGACGGGATCGAGGCGGAAGTGATAGATCCCAGATCCCTTTCGCCACTCGACTCGGAAACCATCCTCGAGTCCGTCCGCAAAACCGGACGGTTGGTGGTGGTGGATGAGAGCCCACCGAGATGTTCAATAGCCGCGGACATTGCCGCCCTGGTATCGGAACAGGCATTCGACGCGCTCGCTGCACCCCCCAAGAGGGTCACATCCCCCCATTCGCCGGTACCGTTGAGCCCACCCTTGGAGAACGCCTACATCCCGGACGCCACCCGGATCAGTGCCGCCGTCGAAGCTGTGCTGAAGAAGTAATGACTCCGGACCCCGGTCAATGACCCGACGCAGGTACGTATCCTTCGAGAGGCTGGACGAGGATGCCGCCGTCGACTACCAGGAACGCGCCGGTAACGAAAGCAGCCATATCGGAGGCGAGGAACAGCACCGCTCTCGCCACGTCGTCAGGGTCGCATAAGCGGCGAAGCGGCGTCCTGTCCTTGATACCGTCCCATTGAGCCTCCACGTCGATTCCTTCCGGGGCGCCCGCCGTAACGAGAGCGATCGCCCCCTCGGTCATGGCCGCGCCGGGACAGACGGCGTTGACCCGTATGCCGTGCCCGGCCAACTCGACAGCCATCGACTTGGTCATTCCGGCGATGGCGTGTTTCGAGGTCGTGTAGTGCGCCAAGCCCTCCGCGGAGGTGTTGAATGCGTCGACCGAGGCGATGTTCACTATGGAACCACCCTCCCGTCCCGCGATCATCCTTTGGATCACCGCCTGGGACATCTGGAAGGTGCCGACCACGTTGACCGAGACCGTATCGGCGAACTCCTGCGGCGGCATGCTCGCAAAGTAGTAGTTGGAATATATCCCGGCGTTATTCACCAGAATGTCAACCCGGCCGGTTCGTTCCACCGCGGCGTCAACCAGCGCCTCCACTTGGTCTCTGTCGCCGATATCGACGCGGTGAGCGATCGCGTCGTGTCCGAGGTTTCTCAACGCCTCCGCGGACTGCTCGGCGCCCTTCAGGTTGCGATCGGCAACGAACACGGTCGCGCCCGCTTCGCCGAGGCGCTGTGCTATGGCTGCCCCAAAACCTTGGGCTGCCCCCGTCACTACGGCACACTTGCCCTTGAGGCTCAGTAGCTCGGTAATTCCAGGCTGTGGCATGTCCCATCCTTCGATTGTGGTACCCGGCGCCTGACGATCATACCGCCATGGTCATCCGAGAACCGAACGATCAGTCGGGTGAGGGATCCGACCAGATCGACAGAATCCGAACGCGACTCCCGCTCTCGTCAGATTCATATCGACCAAGAGCTTCACGCTCATTAACCCTGATTATTCAGGTTTCCCACACACCGTGGCACGTAACGCCAGTTCAACCCAAGTATTGGACGAAACCCACCGTTCACCGGACAGGTGTGTCTCTAAATCGGACCGGGACGGGAAACGCCGATAGCCGTATTGCCTGGTCAAGGCCCGGCTATGGTCTACTCCACTCATCATCCAAACCCCCATCCATGAATAATCGGGGTTAATTAAACGGGGAGTGGAACCTCACGTTCCTCCAGCCTCCACGCTGCGTAGGCCAAGGACGCGTCTATGTCCTCTCGCTCAAGATAGGGATACGCCCTCAGAATCTCCTCCGGAGACTGACCGGCAGCTAGCAGACCCAAGATCGCTCCAACGGTCACTCGAAGTCCTCGAACGCATGCCTTGCCACCCATAACAGCCGGATCAAGGGTGATTCTCGGGAAACAGTTCATACGCCACCTCGTTCCATTTCTCAGAGTTCACTCGGCTAGTCGAATTGGGACAGCCGCCCGTCTCGTACACTACTTGCCGCCCTGCGGCAACTCATTGTCAGGGTAGGGCTGCCGGTATCCTCTCGGTAGATTGTATTCGCGGCGACCGGGAGCACGCGGTAACGCTCAGGCAAGCGGGTCAGACATCGAGCTTATGCCGAACTCCTGTCCGGCGTCGAGGATGACTGCGAACAGGTATTGACCGTAGGACCGGTCGCAGGAGATCAAGTATGAGGGGATGCCGTCCTGGTCGTGGCGGACGATGTCGCAGGTCACGTGCGCTACCGATCCGGATACGGCGGCGCCGTCCGGGGTCATGAGGTCGTGCCAGTCGAGGCTGCACAGCTTCTCGAGTACCGAGGCGGCCACGGCGCCGGTCAAGCGGAACGTCGCCGAGCCGTGGGTACCGTCGATGATGCTGACGTGGCCGGTCCGGTCGAGCGACTCGGTCAGGGCTCGGATCGCGGATTCATGACCCATGAGGACCCACTCGTCAGGCCGCTGTCCGATGATGAGCACACCATTCTCGGTCCTGGCGGCGCCGAAAGGTGTGGACAGCCGATGGCAAACCTTCGTTTCGGGCCCGGCCCTGACGATGGACTTGGTGACGGACGAGACATCCCGGAGGGTAAGTGGCGAGTCAGGTCGGCCGGGCTCCATCGGGACACCCGAATAGGAAACGTGGGGCGCGTGGACCGGACTCTCAAAGGTAGGGATGTCAGCCACGGACCCTCTCCCCTTCCGGATCGAAATGGGCGTGGTGCGCCATCACCCGAGCGGTGATCCGGCGTCCGTCGGTCATGAGGACGGTCAGTTCCGAGCCTGCCTTCGAAGCCTCCGGTAGCACTTGGCCGAGGCAGATCGACCGCCCGAGCGTCGGGGACATGCGCGAAGAGGTGATACGGCCGATGATCTCATCGGTCCCGGGCCTTACGATCTGGCCGGCCTCGTCAGGAACGATGCTCGGATCGGTCGGCTGGATGGCCACCAGGACCGGCGCCGACGTGTCCCCTAACGCCCAGCGCAGTTCGGGCTTGCCGACAAAGTCATGCTTGTCGAGCTTGAGGAGGTGAGGCATGCCGAGGGCGGGGAGCTTCGTAAGGCCGTCGGTGTCCTGGCCCACGATGAAGTGTCCTTTTTCGAGCCGCATTATGCGCTGACCCTCAACCCCGAACGGCCTGACCCCGAGATCCTCTCCGGCTTCGAGGAGCGCCTCCCATACGTGCAGGCCGTAACCGGCCGGCACATGGATCTCGAAGGAGAGTTCCCCGGTGAAACCGATCCGCCACATGAAGCAATCCGGGACACCGGCGACCGTTCCGGTCCGCACCTGCATGTACTTGAAGGCCGCGGGGTCGAGATTCACGTCCCTAGTCAGCCGTCGCACGAGCGTGCGTGACTCCGGTCCGGCCACGTTGATGCTGGTGAATCCCGATGTGACCGGGGTGATGTGCACCTGCCAGTCCGGAAACTCGGTCTGGAGCCAGTTCTCGGCCCACTCCCACACGCTCGCGGCGCCCGAACTGGTGGTGGTCATCATGTAGTGATGGTCACCTAGCCTCGCGGTCACCCCGTCGTCGAAAATCACCCCCTCCTCGGTGCACATGATGCCGTACCGCACTGAGCCGATCGGGAGCTTCATCCACTTGTTGATGTAGAGATGGTTGAGCAACTTCGGCACGTCCGGTCCCCGCAGGTCGAACTTGCCGAGCGGGGTGACATCCATGATCCCGACGTTCCTGCGGGTGTTGAGTACCTCGCCGGCCGGGTCACCGTAGTGGTCGGGCCTTATCCACTGGCCGGCGAGCATAAAAGTGGCCCCGTTAGCCTCGTGCCAGGGTTGTATTGACGAGATCCGTACCGGTTCGTACATGGGTCCGCCGAGCCCCCCCATGGTGATCGGTGCGTAGGGGGGTCGCCACACGGTGGTTCCGACCTCACCGATGGTCCGGCCTAGGGCCTCGGCCAGTACCGCCACGGTGTTGACGGTTTCCAACTTACCCTGGCTCGGGCCCATCGTGGCGGTGGTATATCGCTTGAGTAGCTCAACGGAGTCGTAGCCCTCGTCCGCCGCGCCCAGCATGTCCTTGGAACTCACGTCCTCGGAGAAGTCAACGAGGCCGTGAGTAGCTGACCGGAAGAGGGGTGGATGGGGGTTGCGCGGTAGGCGCCGGCGGGTTTCGGTCGGCCATCCGGGTTTGGCGCGGCTGACCGCTCTTGCTCGCGCTGTTGCAGCCTGGAGGGAGTAGGCCACCGACCTAGCCCGAGCGGCTGCTAGCCGTCCCGTCGTCCGGGCGTGCTCGATGAGTTGCTCGTGGGCGCCGTCCCCTGCCAGCCCGCCGGTTACCAGCACGTTCCCGATCGGAATCGACGGGAAGAAGCGGGCCGCCACCTCGTCGTACACCGGCCGGTCACCCGACATGTTCAGCAATGACGTGGGCGCGGTCCAGCCGGTGGCGGTGACGAGGAGGTCACACTCCAGCCTTCTGCCGTCAGCCAACTCGACTGCCTTGATCGACTTCCCTCTGCCAAGGGCCCGCACGATGTTCTCGCCCCGCCGGGCATCCAGCACCGTCACGTCCGCCTCGGCCCGCTCCAGGTCGGCGGCCGCGGCATCCCCTTCGGGGTTAGCGGTGAACACCACCGCAGCCGCACCGGGCCTCACCCCGTACAGGTTCACGAACCTCCTCACCGCACCCGACAGCATCACGCCCGGCTTGTCGTTGCCGGCGAACACGTAAGGACGCTCGATCAGCCCGGGAGCAACGACCAGAACCTTGGCGCGCGCCTTAACCAGACGCTCGACCGCGACCGGATGGCTGCGTTGGACGATTGCGATCCAGTTGTCCTCGTAACGTCCGGTCACGGTCGAGTCGGTGAGGACTTCCACCCCGGCGTCTGCCACCCCGGCGACCAACTCTCTAGCCAGCGCCCGGTCGGAGTCGTCCCCCCAGAGCAGGTGGCCCCCCAGGCGATGGAAGTGCTCTACCAGAAGTACCCTCGCTCCGGCCTCGGTCGCGGCGATGGCAGCGGCCATCCCGGCCGGGCCGCCACCGGCGACCACCACGTCCGGATGGGTGTAACGCTTGTCGTGGTACCGGTGGGGGGTGTCGAGATCGATTCTCCCTCCGGGCGAGAATGTGGCAAGCGCCTTCTCGTAGGTCGGCCAGAGCCACCTCGGTCGCATGAAGGTCTTGTAGTAGAAGCCGGGGGTCAGGAACCGCGAGGCCAGCCCAGTGACCGCCCTGAGGTCGCGTTCGAGTGACGGCCAGACATTCTGGGCCTCCACCGCCATGCCCGGCTCGATCAGGCGGTGGGCCGAGCGAACGTTGGGTTCGTCCCCCACCTGCACCAGCGCGTTCGGATCCCAGTAATCGTTGGTCATGTAGCCCCGGGGGCGGCGGTACTTCATCGACCGCGACACGACGCGGACCCCGGCAGCGGTTAGCGCTGATGCGATCGTGTCACCCTCGAAACCCGACACCCGGCGCCCGTTCCATGAGAAGTCCACCAAACGGGTCCGGTCGATTATCTCTCCCGGCTGGGGAGGAAGCCGGCTCATGGCCCCTTGCCGATCTTGCTAACGGGTAGCGGGGAGTTGGTGAACTCGTTGGTAACGGTGTCGCGTTCGAGCGCGAAATAGCGGCGGCAACCGGATCGACAGTACCAAGTCTCGCGCAACCTTCCCGCCGGGTTGGCCCTCTCATACAGATAGGCGCGCCACTCCTCGGGTGAGGCTACGTTCGGGTCGGGCCGAGGACGGGACTCGCCGACGTACCGCAGATCGGACGCGTTCCGAGGACCGCAATTCGGGCAGGGAACGATCAGCATATGATCTGCTCAGGTAGCGGCGTCGCTCGCTCGCAGGGCGCGGCTCGTTTCACGGGTAGACCAAACTAGTGTCCCACCGCGGCGGCGCCCTTTTCTCCAACCAGGGCATCTCTCTCGAATCGGGACAGCGTGAACGGAGCGATCAAATCGGGGGTTCGCTGCGTGGCTATCGCCTCGGCCATCTGCTCGCCCGACACGGGTCCGGCCTTGAAACCGTAAGTTCCCCAACCGACATCGCACAAGAACCCTTCTACGGGGGTGAATCCCATAACCGGTGAATAGTCGGGCGTCATGTCGCAGAGGCCTGCCCACTGCCGCAACAGGCGCATGCGGGAGATACCCGGCATCAGCTCAAGCAGGTGTCCCGCCGTCTGCTCGATGAACTCCAGGGAACCGCGCATGCTGTAGGTGTTGTAGGGGTCGACGGTCGATCCGAATACCAACTCACCCCTCGCGGTCTGGCTGACGTAGACATGGAGCGTTCCGGACACCACCACCACCGGTAGGAACACCTTGACCGGTTCGGTCACCGCCGCCTGGAGGGGACGGGTGGTGATAGGTAGCTTGACGCCTGCCATGTCGGAGATCAGGGTGGCCCATCCGGCGGTGCAGTTCAGCACGACCGGCGCCGAAATGTCACCGCGGTTGGTGCGAACCCCGGTCACCTTTCCGCCCGGTCCCTTTCCGCCCGGTCCGTCACCGCCGCTTACCATGATGTCGAGGGCTTCCGTCTTCTGGTGCATCTCGACTCCAAGAGCGTCGGCGCCACGGGCATAGCCCCACACCACTGCGTCATGGCGGATAATGCCTCCCGGCGGGTGAGAGAGGGCGCCCAGGATCGGGAAGCGGGGATGGCTGGAGGTGTCGAGAACGGGTGCCAGCCGCTTGATCTCGGCCGGTCCGATCACGCTCGATTTGACACCTTGGAGCTTGTTGACCTCGGCCCTCCAGTGCATCGTCCGCAGCGAGGCGTCGCTATGGGCCAGAGTTAGGTGACCGCGCTGGGAGAACATCACGTTCATGTTCAGATCGGTGGCCAGTTTCTTGTAGAGATCCAGGGAACGGTCGTAGAAGACGACCCCCTCCGGAGTCAGGTAGTTGGATCGCAGGATGGCCGTATTGCGACCGGAACCCCCACTCCCGAGGTAAGCCTTATCGATCACGGCGACATCGGTAATGCCGTGGTTGGTAGCCAGGTAGTAGGCCGCGGCCAACCCGTGGACACCTCCCCCGATGATGACCACGTCATAGCTGCTCCGCAACGGCACGTCCCGCCATACCCGGGGCCACGTCTTGTTCCGGGCACCCCTCGCAAGCAATCCGGCGGCGGAGTACCGATGGCTGAGTTTCTTCACCGGTAACGCATGGTAACGGCACGTCCGGTCGACCTGAACTCTTTACCACCGACCGAAGCGCCCTCCCAGACCCGCGTCGGCGTTGCGCTTGTAACGCTAGGTCGGCGGCGGTCAGATCAGATCTTCCCGTACCCTTGGAGTAAACCAGCTGAGTTTCTCTCAATCTCCAACAAACCACCACTACGATACCCAGCCATAACACAGCCGAAGTTAATATCAGATGCTGTTATCATCTAATACCGGTGTTATATAATTCCTATTCTCATCTAACGCTTCTGCTAACTCCTCCATAGCATGACACAGTCGCCTGAAGGATCTCGACCTATCATGCACCAGATCTAAAGAGATATAGTAAGTTAGCTTCTCTTGGTCCTGAGTGGGCTTATAGGTACGATCGCGCGGCATACGATCGTTCAGCCACCTCTTAGCATTACGAACATTCTCTGGATCATCAGGACCTACGACAGAGTTCTCGATGCACAGCCTGTTCCTGATCTCATCACCACGTTCCTCCGAGAGGCTCGCTATTATCCAAGCTTCAAATTCAGACTTTGGGCATACAATAGTAACTGGAGCGGATAAGTTAAGATTGACTACCCTTGCGGCTAGGTCGGTGGCAAGTTCTCTCGGACAGTCGGTATCAGCATCCACAACCACGATCACTGCATCTGCACCATCCAAGAGCGCATATCGAATATAACGATCTAAATACCTAATTAGATTAGACTTCCCTCCCGTAATCTTCGGCCGTCCGATCGTAACATTATATCGGCACAATAGCTCCCCACTGACCCTTCTCAATAGTGCGGGAACGGCCTTATAATCTCCTGGTCCCTCAACGATAGGTGTTATGAGGCCCACCGTACTCAATCTACTTACTGTTCGGCTAGCTGTAAACCCTCCGTACGATGAAGATCGCCCGGAGAAAAGAGGTTTCGCCTGATAGCTTCTACTTGACCCTTGGAGACCTTGCCGATCGTGGTCACTCCTGTAGTTGAGTCAACGACTCTGAGACAGTCAACAGATAGCTGATCGATAAGATCTGGGCTGTGTGTAGTTATGACCAACTGCGTAGTCTGAGAGGCTTCTACAAGTAGTTCTGCTAATGCAGCCAGTACACCGGGATGCAAGGCGAACTCCGGTTCCTCGATTCCAATAAAGGGACTACGAGGAAACTGGAATATAGCAGTCAATAGACCAATAATTCTCAACGTTCCATCGGACTCTTGCGACAAATCGAACCAAATAGTAGACTCATCTGCTAAGTCACTGTGTCCTAGTTCAACGACGAGAAACCCTCCTATCTCCTCAACTCGAACGTTGACGATACCTTGAATCAAATGGCTTATCGATTCCTCCAGCCTAGCCATTTGGTTAGGCTGCCGTGTAGCCATATCTCTCAAGACTGATGCTAGGTTACTACCGACTTCATCCAGCGGGTAAGGATTGGCAGGCCTCTGCGGATTTCTAAGGCGATTGGGAAAAATGTGGTAGCACTGAAGGCTACGTAACCGATCATGAAAAAGTTTCAAACATCTTTGTATACGAGACTTTTGTTCTTTCTGACGATCCTGTTTATCAAAGTGAAGGAAATTATATAGAGACGGTAATATATAGTTGTTAGTGAGATGATCCTTATCTATCTCATCATAGAGTCTACTCGGTGTGAGGCTCAGCTTACTAGAACTCGGTTCGCCATTTTCTATTGTGAGGTCAATTGGTTCTTCGTTAAGATAGCTAACCAAGAACCATTCTTTCTTAACGATAAATCCGTGATCCTCATGACGAGCTATAATAAAGCAGTAGTCCATCGAGTAATCGGATAACTCTAGACTAAGCCCTAGTTCAATTTCGGCACTCGCGGCGACATCATGGTTTGCTTGACGATGTAGTAGCCTTTCAATACCGTGGCGTCGGGAAACGGCGGTATCAAGATCAAATCGTAGTGAATCCTTAATAAAACGCACGATATCCAGGACGGTACTCTTTCCAGAGGCGTTGGGACCAACCAAAACAGTAAGCGGACCTAGGTCCACACTCACATCAGCGATACCACGAAAGTTCCTTGCCCATACTCTCGTGATGTGAAACGTGCAATTGGGACAGCTAGCCTGGCTCATCGTCTGTCATTGTACTCTGGCGCCGTCGACATCAGTTCGTTGTGTCATGCCTGGTCAGAAGGGTTGGGTAGCTATTCAAGCCTCTCGAGATCACCTGTAGTCCCCGCTAAGAAGCTGGATTATGCCCCGATTATGGTAGAGGGCGGTGAGTGGTCCCCGTCGGGGATTCACGCTACAGACGCGCCGTCGGCAACCGCTTCAGTTCTTCCCGGCGGGGATCGACTGCGAACCCGCCCGACTTGAGCGCCGTCACCGCGAGCAGCGGCTCGACTCCCTCCTCGCCGAATATGACCGTGTTGCCGATGAGTACGCCCTCAAACTCAAGCACCGCGGCGCCGATATCGTAGGTAACTACGCTCCCGTCGGCTAGTCCGTACTCGCGGGTGGACATCGGTTCGATCCCGATCGCCTCCAGAACGGACCTGGGCGCCATCGAGTCGAAGGCGCCCAGGTCCACTTGGAATGAGCCGCTCCACGACTTGTCGAGGTCAGTCGGATTACGAACCGTTACATCTACGTATGTGGCCCCCACCGCGATTCTCCTTCTGATCAGGCAAGTGTTGATGAGCTAAGAGTACTCCTAATAGGTTACTGATCACCAACCAATGATTATCTTACGATAGGACATACGCTGGACCGCAATCTCGCCGATTCGAGGGTGCTCTGGATGGCCCTACCCGGTTCCCCGCGACCCAGGACGAATCGTACGTCTCAGCATGCGGGTCAATGATATACCGAGCTCAGTTCAGTACATGAGGAAGCCACCACTCACGTTGAGGGTGGCGCCGCTTATGTACGAGGCGTGGTCGGAGGCGAGGAAGACCACCACCCCGGCTAACTCCGACGGTGCCGCTACCCGGTTGAGCGGGGTCGCCGCCTTGAGGGCTTCGAACACGGAGGGGGCCAGATCGTCCATCAGCATCGGCGTGTCCACCAGCCCGGGAGCGATGGCGTTGACCCGGATCTGATCAGGACCGTAGGTGCGAGCCAGACCCCTCGTCATGGATACGATGCCGCCCTTTGAGGCACAGTAGACAACGGAGCCGCCGAAGCCGCCGGTCCACCAGCCCTGGGAGGAGAACAACGTGATGCTTCCTCCGCCGCCCGCTTCGATCATTGCGTCGGCAGCCGTCCGAGCCAGGAAGAAACCGGCCTTGAGGTTGATGTCCAACTGGAAGTCCCAGTCCTCCTCGGTAACGTCTGCGACCGAATCGCGGCGGGCAAGCACCGCGGCGAGGTGGGCGAGGGCCTTCAAGCCGCCTAGTTCGTCACAGGCGCGGGCAATCAGCCCTTCGTGGGCATCCAGATCGGTCAGATCCATCCCGACCGCCACATGTCCATCGCCTTCCATGCCGTTCACTACCTCATCGGCGGCTGCTTGGTGGAGGTCAACCGCCATTACCCGTGCGCCGGCGATAGCGAACGCCTCGGCGGTTGCCCGACCGATCCCACCGGCCGCCCCGGTAACGAGCACACCTTGCCCTTCCAGTCCGGAAGCCACATTCCAAGCCATAGTCTCTCCTTCCTAACCGGCTCGCTCAGCCCAGTACCCGCTCGGTGCGGTAGCGGTCTACCACCATCTCGTCCACCTCGATTCCGAGCCCGATCCCGGATGGCGGATACACCCAGCCAGCCCGGTGGTCGAACGGTTCGGCCACCAGGTCGTGTTGCATGGGGTTTTCCAAAGGTTTGAACTCGAAAACCTTGCAGGCGGAGCTGCTGAAGCTCACCGCCAGGCTGGCCGCCGTGACGATCGCCGACGACCAAGCGTGGGCATTGGCCTGGCGCCGGTATTGCTCGACCCGGTCGGCCATGCGCTTGAATCCGGTGATCCCCTCCGCCCGACCAGGATCGCAACCCACCACGTCTACGGTTCCCGTAGCCAGGATCCGCTCGAACCCCCGGATCGTCCATTCTTTCTCGCCGTAGGCGATCAGGGTCTTGGTTTTGGACCGCAGGTTGGCGTAGCCCTCCGGATCCCAGTCTCCGAGGGGCTCCTCGATCCAGTCCACGTCGTATTCGTCGAATGCCTGGGTACGCTTGATAGCGGTCATCACATCCCATTTGATCACCCAGCCCAGATCGATCATCAGGCTCCGGTCCGGACCGATGGCCTCCCGCATCCGCCGAACGTACTCGACATCGCGATCGTGCTTGAACCCCAGGTTGGCAGCGCCCCGCTTGCCGAACCCGACCTTCATGCCCTGGAGGCCGGTGGACAACCATTCGATGGCCTCCTCGGCCATATCCGGAATCGACTCGTAGTGGGCGTGGGAGGAAGCGATGGCGGGAAGCCGCTCGTGGACCGGACCACCCAGCAGGTCCAGGACGCCGACACCGAGGGCCTTACCCTTCAGGTCCCATAGGGCAATGTCGAGTGCGGCGATGGCGAAACTGGCGATGCCCCCCTCATATCCGTACCACCAGGCGCGATCCTTCAATGAACGGAAGATGGCGTCGTTGTGAAGAGGGTTCTTCCCGATCACCAAGTCGGACATGCCCTCGATGATCGCCTTGGTAGCGAAGCTCGACTCGGGCCACATGGTCACCGACTCGCCCCACCCCACCGTCCCGTCGTCGGCGGTGAGCTTCACAAGACACAGATGCCGGATGGCGTTGAAATCGTTCGGCTCGGGATAGCTAACCGGGATGGCTTCGATTCGTGCAACCTTCATGCCTCTCCTGACAATATGCCCTACGATGGTCGCGAGCGATCCTACCGGAATAGGCTCAACCGACCGGTCTGAACAACTCCAGCGTGATGCCGTCGGGATCCCGCAGGTAGCAGGCCTTCACACCAATGTTGGGACCTGCCGTGATCTCCACCGGACCGGGGCTTATGGGAGTAGCACCGGCGCTCACGGCCCGGTCCCACATACCATCGATATCTTCCACTTCGAGGCAGATGTGCACGTTGCCGGGGTTGGCGGTCTCCGGTGGGTTCGGGGACTTGCCGTCGACCAGGTAGTTGAGTATCTCCAGCACGACCCCGCCGGGAAGATCGATAACGGTGGCGTCGATGTTGACGCCGGGATAGCCGGTCACCCGCCCGAGGTAGGGAGCATCAAGGACCTGTCGCCAGCGCGGCTCGACTCCCAGGAACGAACGCCAGAACTGTACGGAGCGGTCGATGTCGCGAACGGTTATACCGATGTGGTGGACACGCCGGAGGTCTTCGATCTCCATGTGACGTATCCTCCTCCGTAGCTCCTCAGACCCTACCGCCTAGCACGAAGGAAACCTCGCGCACCACACCAAAACAAAGGCCGCCGCGAGGTTTCAGAGCAAAACCCCGCGTACCACACCAGAACCAACCCCTGTCGCGAGGTTTCAGAGCAAAACCCCGCATATCATCCCAAAAACACCCCCTCCGCGAGGTTTCTGAAGGAAACCTCGCAGTACCTTGCTACTGTAGGGCTATCGTTCTCTCAAGCCTCAGCCCGGATCCGGTTGAAACAGCCATTACCAGAGTACTCGGCCGCCTAGCCGCCGGGGAAGCTCCTCGCGACGTGGAGGAACGCCTTGTGGACGTCAAGGAGGAGGCAGGACGGCGCGGCCACAGTGGGGTAATTGAACCTGGGGGTTCCCAGAACGAGGCGGCTGCCACCCACCTCGCCGAGGAGATGGCCTGCTTCGCCAATACCGAGGGGGGCGGCGCCATCATCCTGGGCATATCCGACCGCGGAAGGCGGATCGGCACCGATCTCCGCGTGGAATGGCTACGCCACAGGATATATGAACTGACCGGGCGCATGGTGACTCCCTCCATCCGCGAGTTCGAGATGGACGGCGTGCGTATGCTCGTGTTGAGTACAGCCGAGGCGCTCGAGCCGGTTCGCTATAACGGCAAGATCAAGTGGCGGGTCAGCGACAACTGCGTGGAGATCGATGCCCTAACCTGGCACACCAGCAGCATGCGCCGACGGGGTGTCGACTGGTCTGCTCAACCCTCCGGCTACAGCTTGGGGGACATAAGGCCGTCCGCCGTCGAGATCGCTCGCCGGTACCTACGCGAGGCGCAAACCGCAAGCAATCAAAACACCCATGTCGTCAAGTTGGCCGAGGCCGACCTCGAAGATCTGATGCAACGTCTGGACCTCGTTGACGTTGAGGGCCGACTGACCAACGCCGGGGCCCTGCTATTCGTCACCACCCCCGCCGTAGGTGTTGACTATATCCGGCGCGACCATGTCGGTGGCGACAGTGTCCGTCGCATCGAAAGTGTCGACCCCCTGATAACCCAGGTAGACGAGGTGATCCGAGCGATCGACGGATCCAACCGGGTTTCCCACGTCCATACCGGACCGGGTGGAGTGGTGCATCTTCGCCGACGTGCCCTACCGATGGCAGCAGCACGCGAGGCCATAGTCAATAGTGTTGTGCACCGGGATTGGCACTCTGCCGATCCGACAATGGTGGAACACATAGATGACATGCTGATAGTGTCGTCACCGGGTGGGTTCATCGGCGGGATCAACGCGGAGAACATTATCACGCATCCGCCCAAGCCGCGCTACCGCAGCCTGGCGAGAGCGATGGCCGCTCTGGGCTTGGGTGAACGCGAAGGCATAGGAGTCGACCGGATGGTCAGCGCCATGCTCGCCTCCGGGCTTTCCAAACCAGTGATCGTCGAGATCAAGGGACCGTACGTGCGGGTCACCCTATTCGGAGGCGATCCCGACCGCGAGACCATCGAGTTCCTCGGGTCAGTTGAACCACCGACTCTGGCCGAGGATCTCGAGATTCTGATGCTTCTTGATGTGCTCTGCCGCTACGGCTGGGTGGACGCACCGACCGCTGCGCCTGCCCTGCAACGTCGAACGAGCGAAATGGACGAGCGGCTCGACCGGCTCCTCCGGCTAAGCATGAATGGAAAACCGATCGTCGTACCGGTCAAGGGCATACCATCATCGGGCACCCGTGCGTACCGGCTCAGCGCCGGGGCCCGAGGCCGACTCGCTAATCGGCTGGCCCCACTGTCCGGTCGGGAGGCCCACCGTGATCTCGCTCTTAATTGGGCGAGGGCCCGATCACGGGTGTCGTCTACGGAGTTGGCCGATCTGACGGGCGTTCACACCTCGACCGCCGGGAGGATTCTGAACGCCCTGTCAGAAGAGGGACCCCTAACCCCCAGCAGTGACGTAAGGGCCGGTCGAGGCTTTCACTACGTACTGCGTACCGACAGAGACTTCGGCATGAGGGCGCAGCACCGTCACCAAGTCACGTAGCCGCCCCCGTAGTTGACGGCCTGGCCGGTCATGTAGCCGGGCTTCTCGCTGAGGAGGAACCATATCAACCCGGCCAGTTCCTCCGGAGATGCGGCCCTGCCGAGCGGCACGGAGGCGTTACGGATGGCGGCCAACTCCTCCACGGTCATGCCCCTTTGCGGCGCCACCTGCTCCAGAACCTTGTCCTGCATCGGAGTATCGATGATGGCCGGGCACACCGCGTTGACCCGCACCGGGATCTTGGCCAGACCGTAGGCGAAGGACCGGGTGATCGACAGGATGGTCGTCTTGGAAGCCGCGTAGATGGCCGCTTCCACCGTGTTCGCCAACTTGGCCGAGCTGGAGGAGAGGTTGACTATCGCGCTGCCGGGCGGCATCGTCGGCCCGATACCCTGGCAAAGGAAGAAGATGGCCTCGGCATTGATAGTAAAGATGTCCCGCCAGTCCTCGACGGTGAACTCGGATAGCGGTTTGAGGCGTATGATCCCTGCCGCGTTAACCAGGTAGTCGATACCCTGGCCTGCTTCGATGACCCTCGCCCTGTCCTCGAGATGGGCCAGGTCGGCCACCAGCGGTTCTGCACCCTCGGTCCCGATCCGTTCTAGACCAGCCTCGTTGACATCGACAGCCACCACCGAGCATCCTTCGTCGAGGAGGCGGCGGGCGGCGGCTTGACCGATCCCGCTGGCTGCTCCGGTGACCATCGCCCGTGGTCGTGGACCCATCTACGTTTCTCCTGTCCGGCGTCGAAGTCACTCTACGCGAATAAGCCGGGACAACTATCCGATCAGTTCCCGACAACCTGGAGTTGAGTGTGTCTTGCTATGTAACCGAAATCGCGGTCATGGTGAAGCACCGGCACATCAAGTCGGATCGCAACTGCGGCGATCAGAACGTCCATCTGCGAGCGAATCGTAACGCCGCGCCATCTGAGTTCTCGATACATGGTGGCGGCATCCATCCAATCGCGTTTCGGGGCCAGTGCCTCATGGCGCTGCGCTTCAAGCAGTCGCTGCACGGGCGCGACCGCCCTGCGGTCGGCACCGGCCATCACCTCCATCAGGATCGGATCAACGACGATCACCTCTCGTTCGGATATTGCGCTCCGCAGATACCTCGCCGGGATCGATCCAGTTCCCCTAAGAAACTCGATCCAGGCAGACGTGTCAGCTACGAGCACCGGCTCACCGGTCAACGAACCGGTCGGAACGCATCTCGTGAAGGTCTCCGTCCCAGCCCACACCCTCCATACTCAGTTGTTCGTCCAGGCTCATAGGGCCACCGCCCACGAGACGGCGCAGAGCGAAGTCAACGGTTTCCCGCTTGGTACGCAATCCGAAGGTCCGCATGGCGCGGGCGATGAGTTCGTCATCTATGTCGATGTTAGTCCGAGTCATTCCTCCACTATACACCTAGATGTGTATAGTCGTGTCAACACAGAGGCTACCGGCTCATCTCGGCGTCAGTGCTTGGCAGGTCGGTTGCGCGCCGCGTTGCGGATGTCTCACTACGATGCCTTGGGATGGATCCTTCACTCGACCCCACTGCTTACGAGTTCGTCCGGCCGGCCCGCTTCCGCCGGGTGCTGGAAGAGACACCGATCGTCTTCCTCCCGGTCGGATGCGTCGAGTACCACGGACCGCACCTGCCGCTGGGCGTGGACATGCTGACTGCCGATGTCCTGTGCCATCAGACCGCCGCGATAACGGGCGGTTTGGTCCTTCCCCCGCTGTGGATTTCGTCGGGTGTTCTGCCGCTTCCGCACGGAATCACGGTGGACACATCCGTGATGAGGGTCGTCTTGCGGCCCATCCTGCGCCAGCTTGCCGAAGGCGGGTTCAAGGTGATCGTCGTGTTCTCGGGCCATGGCGCCTTGGATCATCTGCATGTGCTCCGGGAAGAGACCGACCGGTTAATGGAGAGGTTTCCGGATGTCAACGCCCTAACCACCGTGTGGAACGAGCTCAACGCCGCCATGCCAGGTGACATACACGATCACGGCGCCAAGGTGGAGACCTCCTACATGATGGAGTTCTACCCCCGAACCGTCGATCTGACCACCCTGGAGGACAACCCGGAGGCCGAGCATGTAGGCATCTACGCGGCCAACCCCCGGTTCACGGCCAGCCGCGAGTGGGGCAGCGCCATGGCTGACCACGCCGTCACGCGCCTCGCCGGGATCATCGAAGGCTTTTCCACCGGTGAGCGAGCGGACAGCTGGGAAATGCTCCGGCAGCTGGTCGCCCGGCTCCAGTCCGGCGACCTGGAGGTGGTGGCCGATTCGGGAAGGCTGAGCGACGGCGCCCTCCGCTTCGAGTTGTACAACCCGCATCCGCAATCCAAGTACATCACCGCGGTGGGATCGCTGATCATCAACGAACAGCAGGTCAATCTCGAAGGCGCCGGCCTGGCCAACCCCTCGGTCGGAGAGGGCCACACCGATACCCGTGTCGACCGGCTCGGTCCGCTGGCCGGTTTCTACGTCCGGAGGGATCAGAGGATGATGGTCACCGTCCCCGATCCCGGCATCGAACCGGGGCAGCACGAGGTGGTGGTTGACTTCATGCTGGCCGACGTACTAGAGGTCGGCGCCCGAGGCCACCTGAGGATCGGATAGCCGCCCGGTTCTGCGGGGTCGGCGAGTGAACTCCTATACACGGTGCTACGAGTTCCTACCTAGGAAGCTCCCGGTGAGCTAGTCGGGATGTCGAGTTCTTTGGCGGCGGCCAATTGGCGCACGTCGTAGCTGATGATCCCCGAGAGGTCGTCGCCGAGTCGCAGCGCGCAAGCCAGATAGATTGCGTCGAGGGAGCGGAGCCCATGGCCGGAAAGCCCACCGGCTCGGTCGAGTACGGCGGGAACGAGCCGGATCTTCGGAATCTCATCCAATAACCTCTCGCAGTTCCGACGTACCTCGGCAGGTTCACCTGCGACGGCTCGCCGGGCCTCGGTACGTAACAGATCCGAGGAAGCCAGGTCGCGGCCACGTATCCACTGCCGTAGCTCCACCGACTCAGGCTCGACGATCAACAGCTTGACAAAGGCCGAAGCATCCAGGAACCACATTCACCGCTCGTCCCGGCGTAGCTCGGCAAGGCGCTTGCTGACCGGACTCCCTTCAAGCGGCAGGCCGAGCCTGTCAAGCACAGCCGTGAGGTCCTCGGCAGGCGGGTCCGCCAATCCTTCCGAGGCGAGCCGCTCCAAGGCCCCCCCAGGCGGCGCGGGCGGCCCGAGCCGCGCCACCACAGTTCCCCGAACCGTGATCTCGTAGCACTCACCCTCATCAACCCGGCGCAGCCACCTGCTGGCGTGCTGCCGCAGTTCACGCACACCGATCCTCTCCATGTGCTACATGGTAGCATATGGAGAGGAGTGCGGTCTTCGGAGTCCGGTTTGTACGGGGTTCGGTGGTCGGAAAACCCCCTGGTCAGAAAGTTGCGGGTTAGCGGCTGAACCCCTTTGTTACGGGGTTTTTCAGCACCCTCCTAATGGGGTCCACCACTTCTAGACCTTCATCAGAACCTTCATCGACGACGGCCCCTTGGCCATCTCGAAGGCTCGCGCCGCTTCGCTCAGATCAAGTTCGTGGGTGACGATCTGCTCCAGGCTCAGCGACCCTGCGGCCGTGAGCGCGATTCCACTGGCGTAGTCGCTTATGAGCGCCGCACGGGAGTTGTGGATGGTCAGTTCCTTCAAGTAGAGGTCGTAGTAAGGGAGACCCGTGTCGGCTCTGACCACAGTTCCATAAGAGAGGATCCGACCACCGATGCCCGTGAGAGATATAACTTCGGCAAGGGTGGCCTCATACCCGGCGGCCTCCACCCCTAGATCGACGCCTCTCCCCTCTGTGTGCCTCAAGACCACCTCCGCCGCCTCGGAAGGGTCGGCTACCGCGACGGCCCCCAACTCGAGAGCAAGGTTGCGCTTCCACTCCGATCGGGTGATCCCGATCACATCCATCCCCTTCAGACGGAGCAGTTGGGCCAGGATCTGGCCGCTCACGCCGAGCCCCACCACCGCCGCAACCTGACCCGGTAAGGGGCGGAGCCGCGTCACGGCATGGACGCAGGTTCCCAGTACCTGGAGCAGCCCCGACGACTTCTCCGAGATCCGGGGTGGTATCGGTACCAGGCGGTTGGCGGGCGCCGTGATGTATTCGGTGAACACGCCATCCATGTCACGGCCGAGGAGCCCGCCGTTCCGGCACAAGTTGGTCCTACCCACAACGCAGAGGTCACACGACCCGCAAGAAACTGCGGGATCGACCAGCACCCGTGTCCCAACATCGTGGAAGGAACCGGCGGGCGCCGAGACCACCTCACCCGCCATCTCGTGACCCATGATCAGTGGGTAGGAGACGCCGACCCTCCCCGCGAATATCTCCGTGTCGGTCCCACAGATCCCGACCTGTCTCACCCGGACGACGAACTCGTCGTCGGATCCCGGTCCGGGCACGTCTGCGATCTCGACAGCACCCGGGCCTACAAGACGTACCGCTTTCAATGGGGTTCCTCCTCTTGCCGGAGAACTTTAACCCCGATTATTCATGGATAGGGGTTTGGAGGATGAGTGGAGAAGACCAAAGTCGCCCTGACCAGGCAATACAGCTATCGGCGTTTCCCATTCCGGTCCGGTGTAAGAGGTTCACCTGTCGGGTGAACGGTAGGTTTCTCCTAATACTCGGGTTGAACAGGCGTTACATGCCTCGGTGTGTGGGAAACCTGAATAATCAGGGTTAGGCGAGAACGACCGGAACCCGGGTCCACCGGGATCCGGTCCGTCACGAGTCTGCTCGCGAGGCCCGGCTGCCGGCTGTTCGGTTATGTGCGTGAAGCCGGATCAAGGGGCACATGGGACGATGAAGACGATCGACATCCATAGCCATCTAGCGACGCCCGCCGCCCGGCTGCCGGTCGCGATCCATCACCGGTATGAGTTCGAGCCCTACGACTATTTCATGGGCCAGGATTCCAAGGATCGCAACAAGCGCATGATCCCCGACATCACAGACCGTCTCACGGTGGCATCTCGGCGGGCACGGCCATGGAGCATCCGGAGTACTTCTGGAGAGCAGGTCAGGGAAGCGCGTCCCACTCCTCCCGGGTGTACTCCCGACCTGGATAGGCCACCCGGTCGAACGGCCATTCGTCCTCAACCCAGCGGCGCACCGTCTCGTATAGTTCCGTATCCAAGCCGGTGTCCGCCTCGCTCGCTCTGACCCACATCGAAACCTCGGCGTCCATCCCCTGTTTGGATGGTGGATCAATATAGACACAACCGAGTTGCACGCTCTCGTCGAGGCTCATCACCACGAAGGCGAAGGATCGACGGAGTTGGCCCTCCTTCTGGTGCCAAGCCAGATCTATCATGTCCTGCGTCAACGTCAGGTCATGGCTCGGCCAACCCGGAGAGCTGAAGAGGCAGCCCCTGAGGTAATCAACGCTGGTCATCACCGCGTCATAGTCTTTGATCGTGTAATGGATCGTTATCGGCCGGATCTTGAAGCCCTCAGTCTCCACCCCATAAGGGGGGTCCATGCCATCCGGGATGAGCCTCGCCACCTCGCCTCCTGAATCCGCGGTCGACAGCTTCCGGCTGCGATCCTATCTCGATCCGGGGTTGGAACACCCCCTTTCAGTAGGAGGGAATGATCCATTGCCTCAGGGGGAGGGTCCGCTATACCGCTGTGGAAACCTCGACGCTGTCCTCGGCGGCTTGGCGGATGAGTTGAGCCCGGTCAACCGCACCGGCCTGGTGGCGGGCAACGATCCGACCACGAGACATCACGACGATTGTATCCGAGATCCGTACTACCTCTTCGATATCGGACGAGGCGATGAGCACGGCTATCCCCTGGTCGGCGAAGCGGCGCAACACGTTGTAGATCTGGGCTCTCGCGCCGACATCCACCCCTCGGGTTGGTTCGGCTAACACCAGCACCTTCGATTGCCGCTCCAGCCAGCGTCCGAGAACGACCTTCTGCTGGTTACCGCCCGAAAGCGTGTCCACAATCTGGCCGGCCCCACCTTTTCCACGTATGTCAAGGGCTTCCCGCCACCTCGCGAACACTCTGGCAGTCGTCCGAGGAGGTAAGAGGCCTGCCTTGGTCATCCACGGCCAAGACGCCACGCTCAGGTTCTCAGCAACGTTGAGCACGGTGAGCAGCCCGTCAATCTTGCGGTCCACCGGCACGAACCCGACCCCGAAGTTGGAGATAGCGTCCTTCGGAGAGGCGGGCTGCCCGGGCGTATCCCCCACCCGCATGGATCCTCCGCTGATCGCCCGCAAGCCGAACACTGCTTCGGCAACCTCGAGGCCGCCGCATCCGAGCCTACCGAACAAGGACAGGATCTCTCCCTCCCGAACCTGGAGATCCAGATCCGAGAAAGCGCCTTCGCAAGTAGCGCTTTCCAGCACCAGCACCGGTGCGCCGAACTCGTGTTGCTCGTCCCGCAGCGATGCCACCTCCTCGACCAACTCGTGGCCGACCATCGCCTCCACCATCTCCTTGCGGCCGAACTCGCTTACCGGACCTTCCGCCACCGCGTCGCCGTCTCGGAAGACCAGCACGCGGTCGGCGATCCGCTCCACCTCGTCCAAGCGGTGGGTTATGTAGATGATGGCAACTCCCTGAGCCTTGAGCCGTTCGATAAAGGCGAACAGGGCGTCGGTCTCTTCGAGGGTGAGCGCCGACGTGGGCTCGTCGAGTATTAGCAGGCGGGCGCTGCCGGCCAGGGCGCGAGCGATTTCCAGTACCTGGCGTTCGGCCACTCCTAGAGAACCGACCAGTGCCCGGATAGGCAGATCCACACCGAGTTTGTCAAGGATATCCCGTGCGTTGCGCCGGACCTGGGCCCAGTCCACCAAGCCGAAACGGCTGAGGGGTAGCCTGCCGAGGGAAAGGTTCTCGCCCACCGTCAGATCGGGCGCGTCGGAAAACTCCTGGTAGATCACCCGCAGGCCGTACTCTCCGGCATCGCGGGGGTTCTTGATCTCCGCTTCCTCCCCGTCGATGACGATCAAGCCGCCATCCCGTTTGTAGTCGCCGGCCAGAATCTTGATTGCGGTGGACTTGCCGGCGCCGTTCTCACCCAGCAGGGCAAGAACCTCGCCGCCCTTGACGGAGACATCTACCCCGTGCAGTACCTCGACACCCCCGAAGCTCTTGCGCAGCCCGGTCGCTCGGAGTTCCAGCCGCTTCGTTATCGACCCGTTGCCGGTCGTCATGATCCGCTCAGGCGCAGCCGCACTTGGTCAAGCCCGACCGCGGCCACCAGCACCACCCCGGTAGCCACATCCTGCCAGAACGATGAAATGCCAAGAAGCGTGAGACCGTTCTGCATTATGCCCAGGATGAACACTCCGAGCACCGTACCCAGGATGGTGCCCCGACCTCCGGAGAGGCTGGCACCGCCCAGGATGATGGCCGCCACCACCTCGAGCTCCACGCCGGTCGCTGCGTTTCCCGACGCAGCGTCCAACTGCGAGGCGAGAATCAGCCCTGCCAGAGCCGCCAGCAGCCCACTCACGATAAACATCAGGAAGATGGTGGGCTTCTGGCGGATCCCCGACAGGCGGGCGGCGGTGGGGTTGCTCCCGATCGCATATACCGACCGTCCGAACCGGGTGTAGCGCACCACGAACCACGCCAGTACGGTGATCAGCAAGAAGATCACTATCTGGGCCGGCACGGCGAGAATGTCGGAGGTGATGAACTCGACCTTGCCGTTCATCCGGATCGTCTGACCGTTTGAGAAGAGCCGAGCTAGCCCACGGTAGCCCAGCCAGGTTCCGAGCGTCACCACGATGGAGGCGATCCCGGCATAGGCGGAGAGGATCCCGTTGAAGACGCCGGCAAGAATCCCCACCCCTAACGCAGCCATGATCGCCATCGCCGCGCTGTTCTCCTCGGCGACCACCCCCGCGATGCACCCGCATAGCGCGGCGGCGGATGCCACCGAAAGGTCGAAGTTGCCGGATATGAGCAGCAGGGTGCCGGGCGCGGCCAGGATTCCGAGCACCGATACCGATAGCAGTACGTTGCGCAGGTTCCTGGTGGTCAGGAAGAACTCGCTGCCCTCCCAGAAGATCAACCCGAGAACCACCAGCACCACCAGCAGCACCACTTCGGGCGGCATAGCAACGAAGAAACGGCTTATGCGGGCCCGGCCGCCGGTACGCGTTGATGTTGTTGCGGTCACAGCACGGCCCCTATCGGACAAGACCGACCTCTCATAGGCTTAACTCCTTGTGTTCTGAGGGGACGTCGCTCCAAATGCTGCGGCGCGACGTCCCCTCTACCTGCCCTGTTATCAGCCCGGATAGAACTGGTCGATGTTGTCTTCGCTTATCAACACATGGTCCACGAACAACGGGTCCGGTACCGGGTCACCGGCCAGCATGGCCAGGATCGCCGGAATCACGTACGTGCCGTAAGACTCGGGGAAATACCCGGTCGACCCGATGTACTGCGGGTTGTTCCGGATCTCATCATGAATAGTCGCGTCAGCACCCTGACTCACATACGCAACCATATCCTCGATGCCCAACTCCCGAGCCGCAGCCAGAGCCGCCAAACCCATATCATCGTTCAACGACACCACCGCGATCCGCTTACCGGGATTAGCCGTAAACGTATCCAACACCTTCGGGAACGCGCCATCGGTAGTACCACCACCGTCGATACGGGTAACAATCCCGGTCGGGTCCGGAGACCAATCCTCAAAGCCCCCATAATCAAGACCGGTACACACCTGGGAAATACCCCGAACCATGCCATTGGCCCGAGCGATATTCACCTGGCCGACCACGAAGGTCTCCATCGTCACCACCATATCGATCTCACAACCCCAGTTCTCCTGAGCCCACTCGCCAAGAGCCTGACCGGCCAACTCACCCGCATAACCATTATCCGCCCCGAAGAACAACGCACACGACGGATGAGCAATATCGATAGCAATCACCGGAAGATCCGGATTGTTAGACCGCAACTCGTTACAGATCGCACCCTCAATCGACTCATCAATCTGGAACTCGATCACCCCATCAACACCCGCCAACGTAAACGTACGAGCATTCTCAAGAGCCGTCTCACCATCCAAATTGTTATCCGCGTACAAAATCTCAACATTGCACGCCTCAGCAACCGCATTCACATTGTCCAACACCTGAGTAACAAACGGAATCCCAGCAGACAGATCCCCATAACCAATCGTCACACCAGAACCGTCATACCCCTGACACACCTCAGGCATGCCTGACGCAACCGGGGTGGCCGTGCTCCCGTCGGAGGGGTAGAACTGGTCGATGTTGTCTTCGCTTATCAACACATGGTCCACGAACAACGGGTCCGGTACCGGGTCACCGGCCAGCATGGCCAGGATCGCCGGAATCACGTACGTGCCGTAAGACTCGGGGAAATACCCGGTCGACCCGATGTACTGCGGGTTGTTCCGGATCTCATCATGAATAGTCGCGTCAGCACCCTGACTCACATACGCAACCATATCCTCGATGCCCAACTCCCGAGCCGCAGCCAGAGCCGCCAAACCCATATCATCGTTCAACGACACCACCGCGATCCGCTTACCGGGATTAGCCGTAAACGTATCCAACACCTTCGGGAACGCGCCATCGGTAGTACCACCACCGTCGATACGAGTAACAATCCCGGTCGGGTCCGGAGACCAATCCTCAAAGCCCCCATAATCAAGACCGGTACACACCTGGGAAATACCCCGAACCATGCCATTGGCCCGAGCGATATTCACCTGGCCGACCACGAAGGTCTCCATCGTCACCACCATATCGATCTCACAACCCCAGTTCTCCTGAGCCCACTCGCCAAGAGCCTGACCGGCCAACTCACCCGCATAACCATTATCCGCCCCGAAGAACAACGCACACGACGGATGAGCAATATCGATAGCAATCACCGGAAGATCCGGATTGTTAGACCGCAACTCGTTACAGATCGCACCCTCAATCGACTCATCAATCTGGAACTCGATCACCCCATCAACACCCGCCAACGTAAACGTACGAGCATTCTCAAGAGCCGTCTCACCATCCAAATTGTTATCCGCGTACAACACCTCAACATTGCACGCCTCAGCAACCGCATTCACATTGTCCAACACCTGAGTAACAAACGGAATCCCAGCAGACAGATCCCCATAACCAATCGTCACACCAGAACCGTCATACCCCTGACACACCTCAGGCAGATCGGCGGCGGCAGTCGTCGGAGCCGGAGCATCATCATCCGGAGAGGGCGCCGGGGTTTCGGTAACTTCCGGCGGCTGCGTGGTGGGACCGGCATCGTCCTCGTCCCCGCCGCAGGCTGCCGCAACCAGCGCCAGAACCGCGAGCAGCGCTAACAATCGAAGCTTCATGGGTCGTCCTCCTACATAGGCGTGTGTTTACACAAGTGCGACTCCGGCACCTTCTCGGTGGTTCGGGTGGAATCGTTTCGACAGACTAGCACCGCTTCCTTGGCGCTCGCCGGGTACTTGTGGATCAGGCTAGGCTCATGATGCTAGACAACCGTTTACGCAGGGAGGGACCCGTGAGTGATACCAGCTTCGTCGACACCCATGTCCACTTTTGGGACCGGCCCCATCCCACCTTGGAATGGGTCTGGCTAGCGGATGACTTTATCCACCCGCAACTCGGTGACACAGTGCTGCTCAAGTCGATGAAGAGGTACGCCGTAGACGAGTTCCGGGCGGAAGCCGAAGGTGTCGGGGTATCCAAGGCGGTACATGTCCAAGCGGCGATCGGTAGCGAGGACCCGGTGGAAGAGACCAAGTGGCTCCAGGAAATGGTCGACCGTACCGGCTACCCGCTGGCCATCGTGGGCGACGCCCGCATGCAGCAGCCGGACGTGGAAGCGACGATCGAGCGCCACGTCGAGTACGCCAACTTCCGTGGGATGCGGGACTTCGCCCAAGGCGACTACCTGGTGGACCCGGACTTCCATCGAGGCTACGCACTGCTGGAGAAGTACAACCTCGTTTACGACCTGGATGTCTTCTGGGAGAACATGCATAAGGCGGCGGCCATGGCGGCCAAGTTCCCCAACATCATCCTGGTGGTTGACCATGCCGGGTTCCCGCAGGCCAGGACCGCCGAGTACTTCTACAGCTGGCAGAAGGGCATAGCCGAGTTCAGGGGCATGGACAACGTCTACATGAAGATCTCCGGCCTGGGAATGGGCGACCACATGGCAGGCCGCAAGTGGACCATCGACACCATCCGACCGTGGGTTGAGTCGTGCCTCGAGGTTTTCGGCGTGGAGCAGAGCTTCTTCGGCACCAATTGGCCGGTAGACAAGGATTACTCCACCTACGGGGAGTTGATCGCCGCCTACCGTGAGTTGATCTCGGGATACAGCGAGGCGGAACAGATCGCCCTCATGTCAGGCAACGCGTCGAACGTATACCGGATCTGACCGCCCCCGCTTGGAGGGCAGCCCGGCTAATCATCGCCCGGCCCTTTCCGGATAGTTCGCCTGACAGGTTGTTGTTTGGGAGGATCGTGAAGGGACAATGACCAGAACAGCCCTAGTAACCGGATCGGCCCGCGGGATAGGCGCCGCCATCTGCCGGGCGCTCCGGCAAGAGGGGTTGGTGGTGATCGGAACCGACATCATCGACCATGAACACCGGGATCTGGACCGGATCATCGGGGCGGACCTGTCCGATCCTGCGGAATGCGAGCGGCTGATCCTCGAAGCCGGGCCGGTTGACGTGTTGGTAAACAACGCCGCCATCCTCTTCCACAAGGCCATTCCCGAGTTCACCGTCGAGGATTTTGACCACACGATGGCTGTGAACCTGCGGGCCAACTTCTTGCTCTGCCAGGGCTTGGTAGGCGGAATGGCGGAGCGGGGGTGGGGACGCATCATCAACATTTCCAGCGTCGGCGCCCGTACCGGCGGCGTATCGGACTCGGCGGTCTACAACGCCACCAAAGCCGCCCTGATCTCGCTGGCCAAGAACTTCGCCCGTAACTACGGCCCCTACGGGGTGACCGCCAACGCGGTGGCGCCCGGATTCGTAGAAAGCTTCATGACCAGCCACGTTCCCGATGACCTGCGAGCTCGGTACTTGAGCCAGATACCGGTGGGACGGTCGTCGCAACCGGAGGAGGTGGCGGACGTGGTGGCCTTTCTGGTAAGCGACCGCGCCTCCTTCATCACCGGTGCCACCATCGACGTAAACGGCGGCTGGGTGATGACCTAGGAGAGGGTGCTGAGAAACCCCGTGCAAAGGGGTTCAACCACTAACCCACAACTCCATGACCAGGCGGTTTGCCGACCACCTAACCCCGTAAGATTCGCTTTTCGGGACCCTCCTAGGACTTCGCCCACAACCTTCTCGGAGGCCTGCGCCGCGAATGCGACACGTCTGGCTCGCGCCAGTCCGGACTTTCTACTTAGTCGGACGGGACGACTCCGGTGATCTCGCCTTGGCCGTGAGGGTGACCTCAAAGGGGCAGCGCTTGACCCTGGGTGTGATAGGACAAAACAGCGCCAGGCTGCTCTTGTCGTTGCAGATCCGCGGGCTCATGAACTGCTCGGTAATAGGTTTGGGGATGCGGACCGCCGGGCTGCTGCCTCATTTGGCGACGTGCGACCGCGCTCCCATAAGAGTTACCCTTCCTGATACATATGATGTAAACACCATACGACCGGAGCAGCCATTGGCCCGAAACCGGACCGACGTAAAGCCCACCATCAAGGAGGTTGCTCAGCGAGCCGGAGTAGCGCTGTCGTCGGTATCCCGGGTGCTTAACAAGCATCCCGATGTCAGCGAGAACATGCGGGTCCGAGTACTTGAGGCGATCGAGGAACTGGGCTACGAACCCAACCTGCTGGCAGCGGGGCTTCGCACCGGAAGCACCCGCACGGTGGGATTCATCGTGGCGGATCTCCGCAACCCGCTGTACGCCTCCATCGTGACGGCAGCCCAACGGGAGTTGGCCAGGAAGGGCTACGCGGTGGTGATCACCACCTCCGACAGTGAAGCCAAACGGGATGAGGAAATGGCCAGGGTGCTACGTCTCCGCCAAGTTGATGCCCTGATCGTTTCGCTGGCCGACGAAACACACCGCGGGGTGATAGAAGAACTGGACCGGTTTGATGGTCCGGTCGTCCTGCTGGACCGCCATGTACCCGATCTACGCAACGCCTCCAGCGTGGAAACCGACCACGGCGACGGAATGATCCAAGCCACCGAACACCTGGTGAAACATGGGCATGAACGAATCGCGCTGGTAACCGGTCCACCACAAGTCCGACCAACCGCGCAGCGGGTGGAAGCCTTCCGCGCCGTTCATCGGACCTACGGTCTTACGTCTCCTCAGAGGTTCATCAGATCGGGTAGCTTCCAGCCGAGCTTCGGAGAGGTGGCCACGCGTGACCTGCTTAGCAAGCCCTGCCCCCCTACCGCCCTGATCGCCGGAGGAAATCTCCTCCTGACCGGGGTTCTGCGAGCCCTTCGCCATCTCGGTTTGCAACCCGGCCGGGACCTGAGCCTTATCTCCTGCGACGACATACCGTTATCAGAACTCCACACCCCGTCGATCACCGTGATCGACCGGGACATCTCGGAACTCGGTAGATCCGGCGCCCGGCTCGCTCTGGAACGCCTGTCCGACCCCGGCGCTCCCCCATGCAAGATCGTGCTACCGACAACGCTGGTTCTGCGAGAATCTACCCGACCGGTCTGAATCCATTCCCGGCTCCCGGAATCGTTACCGGTTACGCGGTCGGGTTCACACTTCGATAGTGCAGACGGGGGCGCCTACCTCTACGTCGTCGTCGATATCCACTAACAGCCGGGTTACGACTCCCGATACCGGAGAAGGGAGATCGGCTTCTACCTTGTCGGTCTCGACCGTTAGCAGCTTGTCACCTTCGGACACCGCGTCGCCCACCGATACCGCCCATTCGATTATGACGACCTCGTCGACGGTCTCTCCGAGCTTGGGCATTCTGACGGTGGCGCGGATAAGCATCTCCCTCAATCGCTGGTCGACAATTTACCAGGGAGCTTCACGAACGGGACGGCGTCACCCAAGGAGATGTAACCGATGGTGATCGCTTCGGCCGGGGACCGTAACTTCAACTTCGACCGTCTCGACCACGGTTCTCCTAGGAGGGTCCTGAAAGACGAATCTTACGGGGTTCGATGGTTAGCAAACCGCCTGGTCAGACAGTTGCGGGTTATCGGTGAACCCCTTTGTCCGGGGTTTCTCAGCACCCCCCTAGTTGGATCAAGGGGCAGGGGACAAGATATCAGTTGGTAGTTGCCGGCTGGTGAGTGGGTTGAACCGCCGGTTACCGGTTGCCGGTTACGTCACGAGGAATAGATGTGGCGGAACATGTCGTCCACTGTGGCCGGATCGGCGGCGGAGGCGTTTGATTCGGCCTCTGCTAGCCGACTGGCAACTCGTGTCTCGATCTCGTCGGCCTGCTCCTCGGTCAGATCTCCCGCGTCGATGAGTCGGGCCCGATAAGTGTTGATCGGATCCCGTTCGTACCAACCCTCAAACTCGCCCTCCGGCCGGTAGGGGGCGGTGTCGGCTCGTGAGTGGCCCGCATACCGATAGGTTTTCATTTCAAGCAGGGTGGGTCCTTGACCAGCCCGCGCTCCCTCCAGAGCGTCACCGACAGCAACCGCCACCGCGTCCACGTCCTGGCCGTCGACTATATGGCCCGGTATTCCGTAGGAAACCGCCCGGTCGGCAAGATTCTCGATGGGGGTGGTGAGATGGATGGCGCTGTACTCACCGTACTGGTTGTTCTCGCAGACGAACACCACCGGCAGCTTCCAGATGGCCGCCAGGTTCAGTCCTTCATGAAAGGCGCCTATATTGGCGGCGCCGTCACCGAAGATCCCGATCGCCGCGTCGTCAGTACCCCTGACCTGGGCAGTTAGAGCAGCTCCGGCGGCAACCGGTATCCCGGCGCCGATGATGGCAAAGGTGGGTAGCAACCCGACCGACATGTCACACAGGTGCATCGATCCGCCTACTCCTCCCATCGAACCGATCCGGCGGCCCATGATCTCGCCTAGCACGGTCCGGGGGTGCATCCCCAGAGCTAGGGCATGACCGTGTCCGCGGTAGGTGCAGGTGACCCGGTCGGTCGGGCGCGCCGCGGCGGCGATCCCAACCGCCACCGCTTCCTGCCCCTGGCAGGTGTGGGTGGTGCCGTGGACCAGACCTTCGAAAAACATGGCCTGCACACGATCTTCGAAAGCCCTTATCTCGCACATGGCCTCGTAGCGGGCCGGGCGACCCGACTGGAGCCGCGCCCGGCGTTCCATTGACGTCATCACGGTGGTCATCTGCCGACCCCCTCTCGCTCCCACCAGTGCGGCGGGCGGCGTCCTGTGTCCAGCAAAGCGCTTACCTGACCGGCGATGTAACTCGGATCCGGTAGGTATCGCTGCTCGAGATCCTTCCCGAATGGAACATGTACATCCGGACAGGTGATCCGGATGGGTGGCGCTTTGAGATCCCCGAACAATTCCGAGGTGACAAAGGCTGCTATCTCCCCGCCCCATCCACCGGTCAGCGGGTTCTCCTCGACGGTGACCAATCGGCCGGTCCGGGCGACCGACTCGAGGAGGGTCTCCCGGTCGTAGGGGACGAGGGTCTGCAGGTCGATGACGTCGGCCGACCAGGACCCCTGTTCGGCGGCTTGCTGCGCAGCCGGGACCATCGCGCCGAGAGCAACCAACGTGACTTCGGTACCTTCGGCGACTCTGGCCGCCTTCCCGAGCGGGATGATGGCGCCGTCGCCGGTCTCCACCGGCGCCCGCTTGGCATAGAGCGCGCGGGGCTCGAGGAACACCACCGGATTGTCGTCCCGGATGGCGGAACGGAGGAGCCCGTAGGCGTTCTGGGGCCCGGACGCCACCGCCAGCTTCACACCGGGCGTGCTGTACATCCAACTCTCCAACGTCTGGGAGTGCTGGCATCCGAAACCTAGACCTGCCCCGATCGACGCTCGGATCGTCATCGGCACCGTGACCGCACCGCCGGATAAGTAGTGGAACTTGGCCGCTTCGGTAACCAACTGGTCGAGAGCCACGCCGATGAACTCGATGAACATGATCTCAGCCACCGGACGGAGACCGGTAGCGGCGGATCCGACTGCCGCTCCCAAGAAGCCCATTTCCGAAATCGGGGTGTCGCGCACCCGTGACGGACCGAAGGTCTTCAGGAGCCCGGCCGAGGTCTTGAAGGGACCCTCGGCGGCTGCTATGTCCTCGCCGAAGACCACCACATCGGGATCGGAATGCATTTCATCCGCCAACGCGACGGCTATGGATTTGTTCATCCGCATCCTGCGCAAACTGACCTCCCGTGGGTGCACCGCCGTGACTATACCGGCCCCGACCACCAGCAGTAGTTCACTACTGGTCTGGCTAAGCTAGTAGAGATGTCCCTCACGATAGTGAGTCCTCATGAAGCCAAGTCGCGGCTCTCGGAGTTGATCCGCAAGGCGCGTGAGGGCGGGGAAATCATCGTTGCCCGAAACGGACAACCTGTCGCGAAAATTATTGCATGGCCACCCCTACGTCCTGAGCGGCGACCCGGCGCATGGGCCGGAAAGGTGCAGTGCCACGACGACATCGTCGGATCCGATGAAGATATCATCTCGATGTTCTCCAAGACAGCCGCAAAAAGGGTGAATTGAGACCCTGTCAAGTAACGGAAAACGTCACGGTGTGGACGATCTTCCTCACCCACTTCATAAGCTACCAACCGGCTCGGTCAGGTGGCTGTACGCGTTGGTGGCCGGGCAAACGCCGTGGCAGGCCCGTACCGATCATGCGCGTGTAACTACCTCTGCTCACCGCCCACATCTGTGACATACACTCTCAGGCCTGCTCTCTAAGGATTCTCGCCAGCCGGTCGGCGCCGATGCTCCCACCGCTCACGATGCAAACGACGGGCCCGTCTCTCCGGTCTTTGAGGGCCGCGGCCAACGCCATGGCGCCGGAGCCCTCAGCCACCAGCTTGTTGCCCAGTGCCAGGTGGGCGATAGCGGCGCGTACTCGGTTCTCGGGAACCAGCACAACCCTGTCGACCACCGACCTCACGAGCGGGTACATCTCGTCGACCACCACCGGTACCGCGGTGCCGTCGCAGATCGTCTCCCCCGCCTGCACCCATGTCGGGCTTCCGGCCTCCAGGGCCGCTCCCAGCGAGGGGCAGGCGGTGCTCTGCACTCCTACCACCTCGACGGCAGGCCGCAGGTGCTTGATCACGCTTCCAATCGCCGCCACTAGACCGCCGCCGCCCACAGGGATGTAGACGGCTGCCAAGTCGGGAAGCTCGTCGAGTATCTCGAGACCGATCGTTCCGGAGCCCGCCAGCATCGAAGGGTCACCCCACGGGTTGAGGTAGCTGTACGGCTCCTGCTCCCATCCCCGGTCGAAGACGTAGTCCATCAACGCCGAGAACGGCACCGGCACGGGGGTGACGCCGTAGGAGCGGACGCCGTCGACCTTGACCCGCGGAGCGCTGTCCGGCAGGAGGCTCCTTGCCGGTACCCCGAGAAGGCGAGCCACGTAGCCGAGGGCCTGGGCGGTATTACCCGCGCTCTGCGTGCTGAGCCCCCTCTCCAGCTCGGCGCCGGACAGCGATCGGGCCCAGTTCAACACTCCCCGGAGCTTGAATGACCCGGCAGGCTGGAGGCATTCCGCCTTGAGCCAGATGGGTTCTCCAGGCTCCATGGTCCTGTACCTCAGGAGCGGGGTGCGCAAGGCCACGTCGCTAATACGACCGGCCGCCTCCTGCACGTCACCGATGGAAGGTGGGGGAATAGGCGGGCCGCCGGACCCGGTTCTCATCTGGTTCATTCGTTCACTCCCTGCTGTCGTCATCTTGGAAGATCGGGGAATAGGGTATGCACATCGGTGACCCGGTCCTGGGGTCGGTGACCACGGAAGCCTCGACCCCGAAGCAGTCCCGCAGCAGTCCCGCAGCAGTCCGGGCGTCAGCACCTCGTCGGGAACGCCGTCGGCTACCACGTCACCGCCTGACATGGCAACCATGCGATCCGAGAACCTGGCCGCATGGTTGAGGTCGTGGAGAACCATAACGAGGGTTACTGCCCGATCTCGATTCAGGCGTGACACCAGCTGCAGCATATCCAGCTGGTGCCCGATGTCGAGGAAGGTGGTGGGCTCGTCCAGGAGGAAGATCTCGGTCCGCTGGGCGAGGGCGAGCGCCATCCAGGCACGCTGGCGCTCGCCCCCCGACAGCGTGTCGATGGGACGGTGGACGAAGCCCTCGAGGCGAGTGAGCCGGATAGCTTCCTCGATTGCCGCATCGTCCCGGCGGCGGAGCATCCCGAGCGTGCCGACATGGGGAAACCGGCCCTGCTCCACCAGCTCCAGCACCGTGAGTTCGGCTGGGATCTCGTGCACCTGCGGGAGGATCGCCATCTGCCGAGCCACCTGCCGGGTCGGTAGGCGGTTTATGTCCTGGCCGTTGAGGTACACGGTGCCTGCCAGGGGAGCGATCAGGCGCGCCAGGGTCTTCAGGGTGGTGCTCTTCCCCGATCCGTTCGGACCCACCAGAGCGGTCCTGCTGCCCCTCTCGATGCTTAGGCTGAGGTGCTGGGACACGACGTGAGCCCCGTATCCGGTGGAAATGCCCTCGGTCACGAAGGCGGGATCCCTGACAATCGGCTCCTTGCCGGTCATCGCATGCGTTCCCGCATGAGGTAGAGGAAGAACGGTGCTCCCAACAGGGCTGCGAAGGCTCCGACCGGACCGCGGCTCCCGCTCTCGGTCCGGATATCGACAAAGGGGATCCAGTCGAGCGAGAACACGCGAGCCAGCAGGTCGGCGCCTACGAGGATGACGGCCCCTACCAGAGCCGAGCAGATCAGAAGCCTGCGCAGGTCCGAGCCCATCAGGGTGCGCGCCAGGTGCGGGCCGATGAGACCCAGGAAAGCGATGCCACCGACGACAGACACCGATCCCGCCGCCAGCACGACGGCAGTCATGAGGATGAATGCACGGGCGAGTTCCGAACGCAGTCCGAGGCTCACCGACACGCTGTCTCCCAACTGCAGCGCATTGGCGAGAGGGATGGCCACCACCACCAGCGGAAGGACCAGGGCAGCAACAGGGACCAGAAAGACCAGGTGGTCCCATGTCCGAGTGCTGAGCGATCCCACCAGCCACAGTACGATCGAATCGATGTGGCTGCCCGAGATCAGCACCATGAACGATGTGACCGACGAGACCGCGGCTGCTACGACGACTCCGGTCAGGATGAGCCGGATGGGATCGGCGCCGGCGCGGCGGTAGCTGAGCATGTAGACGAGGGCACCGGCCGCCAAACCACCCGCGATCGCCGCCACAGGTACGAGGGCGTTCAGATCGTTGAGCGAACCCTCCGATCCGAACGTGAACACCAGCGCCAGGACCGCTCCCAGGACGGCGCCCTGGGTCACCCCGACTGTTGCGGGAGCAGCCAGAGGGTTCCGGAGCACCGACTGGAGGAGCGCCCCGGAAGAGGACAGCATCGACCCGGCCAGCGCGGCGATCAGGACGCGGGGAAGTCGCACCTCCCACACCGAGATGCGGTGATGGACCTCCTCTGCCCGATCGAACAGGGCCCCGACGACGAGATCGGGACTGAAGATCACCGGACCCAACATCATGTAAGCGAACATCACAGCCAGGAGCAACGCGCCGAGCGTCACGAGCCTCCGCCGCGACCGGATCTCCGGTGTGGCGACAGCTTTCCGGCGCCGGGTGGCGGTCACGGGATGGCCCTTCTCCGCACCAGCCCTCGTTGCATGAGCACCAGTAATACCGGAGCTCCGAGAACGACCGTCCACAGACCGACCGCTATCTCGTGAGGATGAAGGGCGAGCCGGGCGGCCATGTCGGCGCCCACAACGAGGATCGCGCCTACCGCGGCAGAAACAGGGAGGACGATCCGGGCATCCGAAGTCCGCAGCAGCCTGCGTACGATGTGGGGCGACACGAGTGCTATGAATCCGATCGGACCGGCAACGGCGATCACCGGAGCCACCAGCAGAACTGACGCGCCGAACAAGAGCGCCCTGGTGCGCCGGACACCGACACCCAGGCCCTCGGCCATCTCGTCACCCAACTTCAGGATGTTCAGGGGCCTCCCGGCCAGGAGGAATACGACCGGAAGAGCAATCGTCCAGGGGGCTACCAGACGCACCTCTTCCCATTGGACGTCGGAGAGGCTCCCGACCAGGAAACGGTAGATGACAGAAACGCCGCCGAAATTGGGCGCGAGCGTGATGACCGCTATCACCAGCGCGTTGAGCAAGGCGGTGAATGCCGCTCCCACCAGCAGCATTCGCATGGGGTTGCCCTTTAGGCTCACCAACGACAGGATCATCGTTCCCGTCACCAGACCGGCCAGGAGAGCGGCTAGCGGCAGAGCGATGCCGGTTAACGGGATCCGGAAGGCAACGATGGTGGCGACTGTCAGGGAGGCGCCCGCGGACACGCCGATCAACTCCGGACCGGCAAGAGGGTTCCGGAGCGTGTCCTGTATCACCGCGCCTGAAACACCGAGCATCCCACCCGCTAACAGTCCGCCTATGAGTCTGGGAAGGCGCAGGTTCTGCACGATGAACTGCTGGTTTCCCTCGGATGTCGGCGAGCCGAAGAGGGCGTCGAGTACCTGCCCGGCCGATAGATTGGGTGTCCCCCGCATGAGTGACACCACCGCCACCATCGCACAAAGACAGGCGATGACGACCACCACGATGGCCGCTCGCGCCCACCGGCTCCGGAAGAGCGAAGTGGCTCCTCAGGTAGAGGAGGATCGCGAGCCCAGGCGACCCTCCTCTACCGGCTTAACCCCCCAGGTCACCCCACCTATGCCGCCGGCAACCACACCGACAGGTCCCCCGGATGATCGTAGATGGCGGGCCAGCCGGCACTCAGGTAGCACTGGTAAGCCCACTGGAGCATCAGCAGCCCGTGACCGAAGGAACCCGCCGAGTCCTCTTCACACACCCTGCCTTCGCGATGAGCGGTGGTCTGGAGCCACACTTCCTGGGTGACGGTGTCGTAGCGGGCGCTTCCGGGCCAGGTGATCATCACCCACACCTCGGGATCCGTCTCCACGATGAACTCCCAGGCGAACTCGCTGTCCGGGGATCCGTACTCGGATTCACCCTGGTCCGGGAAGGCGCAGGTCCCGGCGCCTTCCGAATGGAGGAACTCGCAGAAGGAGGAGGAGTCCCAGATCATCCAGTTGCTGTCCCCGAAACCGACGGCCACCCTGGTACCAACCGCACCGGCAGGAAGATTGGCCGACAGGGCTGCGACGTTCGAGTCGAACCTGGCGATAGCTGCGGCTGCCTCTTCCTGCCGGCCGGTCAGGACACCCACGTCAATCCACCCCTCCTTGAGAGTCTTGACACGGCCGATGTCCACCAGATACACCGGTGCTACGACCTCGAGCGCATCGCGAACCTCTTCCTCTCCGACCCGCCCGATGATGAGGTCCGGTTCGAACTGTGCGACTTCCTCCACCGACATGCGGTCACCGAGCACGGGAATCTCAGCAGCTCCGTCGCCGTAGTAGGCAGCGGCACTGCCCCACCCATCGCCTCGATGCTGGGCGATAGGCACTATTCCCAGGTCCGACGTGAGGTCGGTGCAGTTGTCCTGCACGCATAGGATCCGTTCGGCGGGATTGTCGAGGGTGATCTCGCGTCCGCTTCCGTCCGTGACCGTGAGAGTCGGCGGCGCTGCCGTGGTCGTCGGCGCTTCGGTGGTAGCCGGCGCCGCCTGGGTGGTGGTCGGCGCGGCGGTTGTGGTGGTAGCCGGCGCAGCCGCCTCGGTAGTGGTCGGCGCGGCGGTGGTAGTCGGCGGGGCCGGAGCCTCCGTCGTCGGAGTGGCGGCCTCCTCCGTTGGGTCGCTCGTGTCCTCACCACCACACGCGGATACCACAAGAAGCAATACCACTAGCAAGGCGCAAACCCGGATTGCCCGGTGGGGTGAGGACTCGAAGGCTCGCAGATTGACCATGGCGTAGCAGTTCCTTCCGATAGACGACTCTCATCCAGAATGATAATGAGTCTCATTTCTATACTCAATTCCGTCCCCGTCCTTGCCTAATGTGCAGGCGCGCAATGAGCAATGACTCTCGTGGCGTCCGTGGCAGCGTGCATCCGCCCGCGGGACGGTTCCGCTCTGTGAGGTCAATCCCGGTATGAGTGTCCCAGATGTATCTCTATATCTCTGAGTTTTGAGATGGTTTCCGAGTGTTTATGTCACAACCCAAGGCGGGAAATACGCAGCTGATAATCTCGCCACCCTATGTTGGTGGCACCACCACGTAGCCGTACACCGCCGTGGTAATGCACATCGATCCCAATCACCGCCCCGACGCCGGCGGCTCATACCGCCAAAGAAAGGACCTGCGGCTACCAACCACCCGACCCCGCTCCCCACACGCTCGCCATCCTCCGAGCACTACACGCCCCGACCAACCGCGCCCCACCCTGAACCGGTCGGCTGATGCCCGGCCCGTCCGCGCCAGCCGACCGACCCCGCTCCAGCAAACGCGTGAACCCTGGACTGAATCCGAAAGCGACAGCTCCTCGTTGGAAGTACATGCGGTGATTACGCTCAGCAACGTCGTATGGGGAGCCGTAGAGATCAAGCTTAGCGGCGAGGAGCTGATCGCAGGACGTGAAACCGCTGCTACGGCTCCGCAGGAGGATCGACACCGAGGCGGGCAAGCCCTCGGCCTTGGTGGTCATTACTGCCACCGGCTACGCCTTCGAGCACCGGGAAGGCGTCCAGGTAACACCGACAGCGACCCTTTAGGCCTTGATGCTATCCCGTGAGCCGGATCGAGTCTCGCAGCCAGGCGACACTCTCGGTGACCATGCTGTCCTCGTCGCTCCCGGGGGGTAGCGTCGCCAACTCGACGCATATCAGGCCCGTGAATCCGACCGAGAGGAGTTCTTCCAGCACACCTTGAAGGTCGAGGTCACCGGCGCCCAGAGACTTGCACGGCCACCAACCTCCCGGGTCTCCGAATCCGGCTTCGGAGAGGTCTAGGTCCTTCATGTGCACCATTTCGGTGATACCGGCAAGCAGGCGGGCGGCCTCCATGAGGTCGCTGCCGACCCGGACTACGTTGGACGTGTCGAGCACCAATCCCAGGTTGGGAGCGTCAACCCGTTCTACAAGTTCGGCCAGGGCGGCGACGGGGAGAGCCGTATGGGTCTCGATTGCGAGTCTGATGCCGCGCTCCTCGGCGTGGCGGCAGGCACTCCGCACCCGGGGAACGAGCCTCCTCACCGATCGCTCGGCGGGCTCGGACTGCCAATGGGTGAAGGTACCCACCACGATCCGGACCAGGGGTATGCCCATTCCAGCGGCTATCTCGATCAGCCGGAGGAGATCGTTGAGGCGCTGGTCGGAGGTGCCCATCTCCAAGCCACCGGGATGGCCCCAGGCCAGGACACCGTCCAGCCCGGTTCTGTCCAGGCTGTCCACCAGCCGTTCCCGCTTGTCCGAGTCGTGGAGGTCCAGGTAGCAGGTCTCCATGCTGACGCCGTCCACGCCGAGCTCTGCGGCCCGGTCGAGGAAGTCCCAGGTGGTCCAGCGTATCCCGGGATCTTCCTCTCCTACCCGTATCTCGCCGAAATAGCGGTGGTACGAGTAGGAATCGATTCCGACCCGCAATCTGGTCAGTCGACGCCGGCGACCCTCGCCAATCCTCCCGTCCGGACGCTCTCGTAGGCGGCCGCCACGACTTCCACGGACTTGGCGCCGACCTCGCCGGGTGACCGGTTCGGCACGTCGAGACCCTTAGTCAGGTCAATAAGGGTGCTGGGGGGACCGTCGCACTGGTACAACCCGGCGTGGTCGGGCAGATCGACCCTGTTGTCAACCCCATCCTCCCGGAAATGCCACAGGAAGTCCCGCTCCAGATCAACGATCAACTGCCCCTCCGAACCGTAGAAACGCACCTGAAGCTGGTGGCGAGGCCATGGCTCGTCAGGAATATCACCCATCCCGGCCTGGCTGGGGCAACTGGCGCCGCTCAGGACTCCGGTGGCTCCTGATTGGTATCGGATGCTGATGGCATCGTGCAGATCAACCCTGGCCCCGACGTTGTTCATGAGGGCGAACACGTCCTTGGCGCGGTCGCCGCTCAACCAGAAGGCGAGGCCCATGGCATGGCTCAACTGGGCCGGAGCGTAACCACCTCCCGACATGGCCGGGTCGGTCCAGGTGTCCCAGTCGGGCATGAAGTCGGTCGCCGAGCCTTCGTATGAGCCAGTGGCTTTGAGGAGTTCCCTGGTACCCGATGCCATAGCTACCAGAACATGCTCGATATCGCCCACACCTCCGGCCTCGGTCATGATGCGTTTGGCCTCGACCACGGTATGCCGGTAGTGCCAACCGAAGGAGATAACCAGATGACGACCCAAAGCCTTGGCGGTTGCATCGAGGTCCCACGCCTCGGCCGGGTCGATGGTGACCGGCTTCTCACAGAGGACGTTGGCCCCGGCCTCGAGGGCCGCCTTGGCGTGCTCGTGGTGGAAAACGGAGGGGCTACCAACCACCACCGCGTCGAGATCCAAGTCTAGGGTATCCCGGTAGTCCTCGGAGATGTGCTCGAACCCGAACCGGTCCTTCAGCAGATCAAGAGCGTCCTGACCCTTGCGCACCGCGATCACCAACTCGACGTCGTCCCGTTCCTTCAGTACGGGAATGTGGTTGCCCGCCGCCCAGGAACCGGCGCCGATCACGCCCACCCGTACCCGATCGTTCGCACCCATCAGCCCTCCTATCCACCGTCGTGAGTACACCTCAAGACACTAATAGCCTGGCCGACCTCCCCGGCTGATCGAACACCGCTCCCCTTCAGGTTCCCTCCCGACCCGCCGCCACCTGTCCGCGGCAAAGCAAGACCCGGCCACGCACGCGAGCCGAGCCAGGAACATGTCCATCAAGGCCGTCCGGTCCGGAACGAGGCCGGCCTGCTCTGATCTCTCCAAGATGCAACATTCCCGCCGTAGGTTCAGGACCGATGTCGGATGGAGAGCAGAACTCCCTCCGAATCGCGCCGGCCCGGCAGGAAGAACAGGAGCACCGTCCCTACCGCTGCTAGGGTCCGCCAGGCAACTACGTCTGGAGGTTTGTCCCATGCAGCGAGCCTGTTTCACCTTCGAAATCCATCCTGACAAGGCTGACGAGTACAAGAAGCGCCACGACGAAATCTGGCCCGAACTGGTCGAGGAGATCCAGAAAGCCGGTCTGAAGAACTACACGCTGTTCCGGCGCGGCACCCAAGTCATCGCTTACGTCGAAGCCCATCCGGATGTCGCTACCCGCCTTCGCCAAGATAGGAAGCACCGAGGTGAACGCCCGCTGGTCCAAGTGGTTCGAGGATGTGATCCTTAGCCTCGTAGATGAGGACGGAAACCTCTACTGGGCCGACGAGGTCTGGCACCTCGGCAGCGGAGAACCCCACCCCACAACCACACGCTGAAACACGAGGGGTAGAGTGGTGGATCATGGCTGTGGTGACGGTTGGGGCGCCGACGTTGGGGGAGGCTCGGCGGGCGGCTGAGGCGTTGATGACGATGGGGGTGGGACAGGTTTGGTTGTTCGGGTCGTTGGCGCGGGGCGACCAACAGGCTGTTAGTGATATCGATCTGGTGGCGGTGTTCGATGATCTGGATTACCGGAACCGTTGGCGGGTGGAATCCGAGTTGACGATGGTGGCGTCGTCGGCAGCGGGCCGAGCGGTTGACGTGGTGGTGACCGACCGGCCGGAGTGGCGCCTTCAGCAGCGGAGGGTGTCGGCGTCGTTCGCGGCGGCGATCGGGGGAGAACTGACGTTGCTGGCGGATCGTCCAGCCACAGAGGTGGATTGGGACAAGGAGCAGAGTATGGCCACGTCGAACGAGCAGTTGGCCCGGCAACGCATCGACGACGTGGCCGGGCAACTCACCAGGATCATCGGCCTCCGGTGGCCGTCCCGCGACGAGGCTGCGGCGGCCGGTAGCGATCCGGACCGTCATGAGCAGCTCATGGCTGCCCGGTTGATCGGGTTGTGCGAGGCGGCTCATATGGCGGTGGAGGGTTCTCTCAAAGCCGTGGGGACGCTCACCGGGGTAGCCGCCAAGCTGCTACATGCTCATGACGTGGGTGTCATCGCCGAGGCGCTACCCCCCGAAACACGCGACGCCATGGCAGCGTTGTTGGCATCCTCGCCCGGGTTGGTCAAATCCACCGGCTACATAACCATGTGGCGCACTAAAGGCGCATACAGAACCCCCGGCGAAGGCATGACCGCACAAGACATCGCCACCCCCGCCTTCGCAGCCTCCATCACCGCCATCGCAGCCGACGTAGCAGCCGCCGCCGTCGACTGGCTCGCCCGCCACGGGATCGAACCAGCAAGCGCCGCCACCCTCAGAGCACACACCCAAGAAATACGCGACCACATCACCCGCATCAACCTCGGCAGCGGAGAACCCCACCCCACAACCACACGCTGAAACACGAGGGGTAGAGTGGTGGATCATGGCTGTGGTGACGGTTGGGGCGCCGACGTTGGGGGAGGCTCGGCGGGCGGCTGAGGCGTTGATGACGATGGGGGTGGGACAGGTTTGGTTGTTCGGGTCGTTGGCGCGGGGCGACCAACAGGCTGTTAGTGATATCGATCTGGTGGCGGTGTTCGATGATCTGGATTACCGGAACCGTTGGCGGGTGGAATCCGAGTTGACGATGGTGGCGTCGTCGGCAGCGGGCCGAGCGGTTGACGTGGTGGTGACCGACCGGCCGGAGTGGCGCCTTCAGCAGCGGAGGGTGTCGGCGTCGTTCGCGGCGGCGATCGGGGGAGAACTGACGTTGCTGGCGGATCGTCCAGCCACAGAGGTGGATTGGGACAAGGAGCAGAGTATGGCCACGTCGAACGAGCAGTTGGCCCGGCAACGCATCGACGACGTGGCCGGGCAACTCACCAGGATCATCGGCTATCTCGACCCCACCCGCCGCGAGGCTGCGGCGGCCGGTAGCGATCCGGACCGTCATGAGCAGCTCATGGCTGCCCGGTTGATCGGGTTGTGCGAGGCGGCTCATATGGCGGTGGAGGGTTCTCTCAAAGCCGTGGGGACGCTCACCGGGGTAGCCGCCAAGCTGCTACATGCTCATGACGTGGGTATCATCGCCGAGGCGCTACCCCCCGAAACACGCGACGCCATGGCAGCGTTGTTGGCATCCTCGCCCGGGTTGGTCAAATCCACCGGCTACATAACCATGTGGCGCACTAAAGGCGCATACAGAACCCCCGGCGAAGGCATGACCGCACAAGACATCGCCACCCCCGCCTTCGCAGCCTCCATCACCGCCATCGCAGCCGACGTAGCAGCCGCCGCCGTCGACTGGCTCGCCCGCCACGGGATCGAACCAGCAAGCGCCGCCACCCTCAGAGCACACACCCAAGAAATACGCGACCACATCACCCGCATCAACCTCGGCAGCGGAGAACCCCACCCCACAACCACACGCTGAAACACGAACAAGGAACATGGTCACGAGGAGAACTGACTCGATTCGGTCGAACCGATCCAGAGTGGCGGACTCAAGAACTACAGCCTGTTCCGCCAGGACACCCGGATAGTTGCCCATGTGGAACGCCACTCGGACGCCTGCTGGACGAAGTGGTTCGTAGATGTGATTCTGAGCCGCGTCAACGACAAAGGCGGTTCTTTGCCGGGTGGTCGAAGGTCCGGCCTCACTGAACAACCGCACCCTCCCCAAGCCGTACGAGCATCATCCTGCCCCCGGGGGGCGATGTACTGCCAGCCAAGGTGGACTGGGGAGGAGCCGCCCGGGTGGGTAGAAACCGGGACGGGCCGCCAGGACGGCGGGAACGGCATTCACGAGAAGGGCTGCGGTGGTGTAGACGGCCGGCATGCCCGGTTCCACCGTGAGATCGAGGTCGTTCTCCCCGGAGATGCGGATACGGTCTCTGGTCTGCCAACCGACCACCTCCGGAGCGACATGCAGGGATAGCTCGAACCTGAGCCACTCCCGTCCTTCCACCGTTGCCGTGGCCAGTTGGACAACCCCGGCGGTCTCGGGAGGTTCAATCGTGTACCCGGCCAGCATATGAACACGGTCGGCTAGCACAGGTTCGATCTCCTCTTCGAACCGTTCGATCTGCAACCCCATCCCGTCCGCGATGATGCGGGCGCTCTCCGCGAAGCCGATATGGCCCCGGACCCTCCGCGACCGGACGGCTCTACGGAACTCGGCTTCGCGGTAGCCGATGCCGAGCGAGCGGTGTACCCCCCCTACCGAACACGGATGCGTCGAGCGTGCGTTGAACGATGATCTTGGATACATCCCACGCAGTCCCGGCCAGGACAAGCGGGAGTACGTCGAACGCAAAGCCGGGATTGATGCCGGTGGCGGCGATTACGACCCCGGACTCCTTCGCGACACCGCGCAGAGACGCGCCGACACCAGGCTGTTCGACATCCGGCCAGGCGAGTTCCTCGCTGGTGGATATGAGGTGAGCACGCGCTCGGGCACATAACTCGACCAGGGGCAGAACGGAAGAGAGTTCGGACCGGGTCGCTATCAGCACCACATCGGGGCGAGCCTCCTCGAGCATGCGTTCCGGGTCCGTCCACACACGGACGCCTCCCCACGCGTCCGGTAGCGGCCGCCGGCCACCGTCCACCGGCGGCGGTCTCCGGGCGGCACCCACCACATCCATCCAGGGCCGCTGCCGGCACAGGGTAAGCGCCGCGGTCGCCACACTGCCCACACCGAAGAAGGCGATCCTCACCCGCTCCGCTGCGTCCCGGGTCTCCTCCGTTGATTTCATCAGCCTCCTGCCGAAGAACTACCTACTCCGGTCTCGCGGACAGATCCTCGGACCGTTCCGGAGCGATACGGGAAACGGAACCGGTGCTCGCGCTCTGGTAGGCGGCGCTCAGTAGCTCGACGGTCCTAGCCCCCACATCGGCGGGAGACCGGTTCACGGCTGCCCTGCCGAGGGCCAGGTCGGCCAGCACGTTGGGCGGATCCTCGCATCCGTAGAGACCGGCTCGCGGTGGAAGATCGACCTTGACATCCCGCCCGTCCTCGCGAAAGAGCCAGAGGAAGTCCCGTTCCAGATCGGCTACCAGATGGCCTTCCGTCCCGTACACCCGAACCTGGAGCTGGTGCCTGGGCCACGGAGCGTCCTCCTGATCGACCGCGCTCCCCCCGGGTGGCGAGGACGCACCGGAGATCGAGCCCGTCGCGCCGGAGCGGAACCGCACGCTGATCGCGTCGTGGAGATCGACTGCCGCCCCCTCGTTGTTCATGAAGGCGAAGACCTGGGAGGCGCGCTGGCCGGTAAGCCACAGCGCCAGCCCGAGAGCGTGACTCAGAGCCGCCGGGGCGTACCCTCCGCCCGACAGCCGGGGATCGATCCAGGTCTTGCGGGCGGGCCGGAAAAAGGAATCCTGCCCGCGGTATGCGCTCGTACCGTGGAGGAGCCCGCGCAAACCCGAGGCCATCGCTACCAGGACGTGCTGAACATCACCGACGCCGGGCGCCTCCATGAGCCGTTTGGCCTCGATGGCCGTGGGACGGTAGTTCCATCCGAGGGCGAGAACCAGATGCCGACCTCGCTCCAAGGCAAGGTCGTGGAGGTCCCAGGCGTGACCGGGATCCGTGGTGAAAGGCTTCTCGCATAGAACGTCGGCGCCTGCCTCCAGCGACGCTTTCGCATGCTCGTAGTGGAGGCCGGCCGGACTGCCCACAACCACCGCATCCAGACCCAGTTCCAGGGCGTCCCGGTAATCATCACTCACATGCTCGAAGCCGAACCTCTCCTGAACCAACGCCAACGCCTCGCGGTTGGTTCGCACGGCGCTCACCAGGTCGACGTCATCCCGGGCCGCCAGGATCGGGATGTGGTTGGCGATCGCCCAGGAGCCGGCGCCTATGATCCCGACCCGGACCCGACTTGCGGACTCCATCCTGCCGGTTAGCCGTAGGGATTGACGTAAGGACTCTCGACCTCGAAGGGCCTTCCGCCCTCCGCGAACTGGATCAACTCGATCGAGATGTCGTCCGGGTCCCGCAGGTAGCAGGTGAGGGCACCCTCGTACCTTCCCCAGGCGCAGCGAACCGGCGCCGGCGATACGAACACGGCATGGTCCCGCATCCGTTCGTAGTCCCGGTGGATGTCCTCGGTCTCCAGACAGAGATGGGTGTTCCCGGCGTTGTAAGTGGCCATGTCAACCCGGCCGGGCGCAGGGTTGTGGTACTGGAGCATCTCGAGTACAGAACCGCCGGGCAGCGCCCAGAAGGCACCCGACATATCGCAGTTGGGATACCCGACGATCTTGCCGACGTAGTCCTCGACATCGGCGGCTATCCACGTGCCCTGCATGAACGGCTCCTTCTCGAGGAACCTGGTCCACCAGGGGACCGATACCTCCAGATCGGTCACCGCCACCCCGATGTGGTCGATCGAAAGAAAGCTCATCGGTTTTACCTCCCTGGTGACACCACCCACGACCTAGGGTGGGCTCCACCATTGATATTGTCCATGGACAAGTTAGCCCCGATTATTCATGGATGGGGGTTTGGAGGATGAGTGGAGTAGACCAACGTTGCGCCTTGACCAGGCAATCCAGCTGTCGGCGTTTCCTGTCCTGGTCCGGTGTAAGAGGTTCACCTGTCGGTGAACGGTAGGATTCTCCTAATACTCCGGTTGATCTGGCGTTACATGCCTTGGCGTGTGGGAAACCTGAATAATCAGGGCTAGTGATACTCGACAGGCGCTGCACGGTCCGGCGTATCATCTGACCGGATCCGGTCCCCGAACCCGCTCCGCATGCAGACCTAGGAGGTCCGGGTATGCCCCGCTTCGACCGTACAGACTTACCTCCAGCCGACCTGGAGTTCGTGGTGCTCGCCGACACCCATCACCTGGTGGATCCCGGCATGTACTCGACAAAGGGCGACTCGGTGACACCGGAGATCGTCCGCGAGTGGTCGGACCGCGGCGACTGGGCGCTGGCTTTGGCCAAGGCTACCGAGCCCGCATTGGTCTTCCATGTGGGGGACCTGGCCCAGGAATACCCAGGTTCGCAGTTCTTCGATACGGGACGGCGGGCGGCTGTGACCCAGTTCGATGAGTCGGGCCTGGCGGTCAACTTCGCGGCCGGCAACATGGACATCGGTGACAAGCCGGACCCCACTGTGCCCGCCGGATGGGTGGAACCGGGATACCTGAAGCGCTGGGACGAGGATTTCGGCAAGTCGTTCTACAGCCGGACCGTCGGCGACTCGCACTTCATCGTCCTCAACTCCCAGATCATGAACACCACGCTGCCCGAGGCGATAGAACAACGCGAATGGGTGGAGGCCGACCTCGCCGCCCACGCCTCGCACCGGATCTTCATGTTCCTGCACCTTCCCCCCTACCTGGTCGACGAGAACGAACCCGGCCTGGGCAGCTACGACGTGCTCGACAACCCGGACCGGTCATGGCTGCTGGGACTGTGCAGGCGCTACGACGTCGAAGCCCTGTTTAGCGGCCACACCCACTTCCAGGTGTTCAACCAGGCCGGCCATACCCACCTGTACACGCTTCCATCTACCACGACGACTAGGCCGGGCTTCTACGAGGCTTTCAACGTCCGCCCCCCGGAGAGGGGCTGGACCGATACGGCCAAGCTCGGCTTCTTCCTGGTGAGGTTGACGACCAGGGGAACCTCGGTACACCTGATCCGCACCAGCGGGGAGACCCACGCCAACCACCAGACCGGAACCCACATCCTGTGTGGCACCATCGTCGACCTCCCGCATTCTCCCGCGGCCGCCTACCTGCGCCTGCCCATCACCAACAAGAGCGACGGGGCGATCTCCTACCCCAACCATGTGAGGCACCGGATCCGTGACGACTACCCGCTGCTCTCCTGCATCGAGGCGGGTATCCGCCATGTTCGGTTCCCGATCCACGACCTCGATGTGGATCTGCAGGCCGGACAACTCGCCGTCCTGCAGGGCGAAGGGGTGCAACTGACCGCGACCGTCTTGTGTCCGAAGTCCGGTGATATAACGGCCGCGTCTCGCAAGACCTCCCAAGCCGACTACATCGAGGTCCAGCTGACCAACCGGATCCTGCCCGACGGCGAGGACCTGGGGGCGTTGGCCGAGTTGCGGGGAGCGGGAGTCGGCGTCAGCTTGGCGCCGCTCGCGCTGGAGGACACCGGCAAGGTGCACCTGCGTAGCAGGACCGGCTACCGGCCCCGGGAACTACCACACCTCGACGAGTTACTGACCGACTATGGCCTTCGTCTCGACCGGGCGGTCTGCATGGTCGACGACTCGGAATCGGTATGGAGCGACATTCGAAGCTTCGATTCCCGACTCCGCTCCGTCGGAGGTCTCGACTTCCTGGTCCCGCTGGGCGCCGACGACGAAGACAACGCCCTGGCGGTCGCCGAAGCCCTGTTCGCAGCCGCCACGATGCCCGGCTGCCGCATCTTTCTCGATCCGTTGCAGGATCTCGATCGGGTGACAAAGGTGGTGCACGGGCTGCTCGACCGGTTGTCGAATCCGCGCGCCGGCTTCCATGTCCTCAGGGTGCTGAATACCGTGCTGTTCGGCGAAGGGCGCAGCCCGGGCAGTTACACATCCCGGTATACCGGCGGGCTGCCGGCCGACGCAAACATCAGGGTCATCAGGGATCAGCGAGCCGAGTTCTGGCTAGTGCCCGATCAGGAAAAGCCCAGGGCTGCCGAGGCGCTGGGCGAGAGGACCAGCGCGGATGCGACGGTGAGGTTGATCGACCCCGTGACCGGGGTGTCCCGGCGGGACTCACCCGGCTCTGTGGCACACCTGATGACCTGTGCCCCAAGCGCCCGGATACAGGTTCTCCAGATTCCAAATCACTGACTCACCGGGTCGGATCGGTCCTGTCCCCTGGGAGGGGAATTGGTCGATCCCACACCTTGCTAGGAGGGTGCTGAGAAACCCCGTACAAAGGGGTTCACCCGCTAATTCACAACTCTCTGACCAGGCGGTTTGCCAACCACCGAACCCCGTAAGATTCGTTTTTCAGGACCCTCCTAGCTTAAAACATCCTTACTAACCTCTACTAAGTAAGGACCATATATGACTATCGGATCTGAACGATAATGAAATGATTGAATCCACTATCACTGCCAAGGGTCAAACGACCTTGCCAAAAGCGGTGCGAGAGGCCTTGTCTGTCCAGCCGGGGGACCGTGTGCGGTATGTAGTCCACGAAGGCCAGGTACTGCTACTCGGAGTACGTCCTATCGGGCGGTTGTACGGAGTGCTTCAGCATCATGGTCCCACGGCGACGCTTGATGACATGGATAACGCCATCGCGGAGGGAGCAACACGGGCGTGACGGCCATAGACACAAACGTACTCGTGCGCTACCTCGTACGTGACGACGCCGAGCAGGCAGAGGCGGCCCGAGCACTGCTGGAAGGATTGACGCAGCGACACCCCGGTTTCGTGTGTCGCGAGGTTGCAATCGAGGTGGTATGGGTGCTTGAACGAGTTTACCGGTTCGGACGAGCCGAGATCGCGGATGTGCTGGTGGAATTGCTCGCGACGGACTGCCTGGTATTCGAGTCCGCCGACGATGTCGTCCGCTCGATACTGCGCTATCGACAGGGCGGACCGGGTTTCCCGGATCTGATGATTCTCGCTGCTGCCAGCCGGGCGGAAGCGCTACCCCTGCACACTTTCGACGGCCGCCTCGCCAGGGTGGAGGGGTGCCCCCTGGTTCGCACCGGACAGTCTTAGCCCCGATTATTCATGGATGGGGGTTTGGAGGATGAGCGGAATAGACCATAGACGCACCCTTACCAGGAAATACAGCTATCGGCGTTTCCTATCCCGGTCCGTCGTGAGGGTTCACCTGTTGGGTGAACGTTGGGTTTCTCCCAATACTCGGGTTGGAATGGCGTTATATGCCGAGGTGTGTGGGAAACCTGAATAATCAGGGCTAGCCAGATCCCAAGATCGGCAAGGTAACTCGGTGCAACCGACAACCGACATTCAATACATCAGGGCGCCGCCGGTGACGCTGATCGCTGCGCCGCTTATGTAGCTCGCATGATCAGACGCCAGGAACACCACCACGGACGCGACCTCCTCCGGCTGGCCCAGCCGCCCCAATGGGCAAGCGGCTACTCCGGCCGCCACGACCTCCTCTGTGTTGTCGGTATGCTGCATGGGCGTATTGATCGGTCCGGGAAGGAGGGTGTTGACGGTGATCCCGTGCGGCCCGTACCAACGGGCGAAGTCGCGGCTCATGGACACCACCCCGCCCTTGGCCGCTACATAGGCATGTGCCCCCAGCCTGGTACCCCGGATGAAACCCGGTGACGAGAAGTTGATGATCCTCCCACCCTGTCCCCGGGCGACGAGGGCTTGGCCGACGGCCCTGCACAGGAAGAACCCGGCTTTGAGATCCACGTCCAGTTGCAGATCCCACTCCTCCTCGCCCACCTCGTCGAGCGGCTGCCGCTTGAGGACGCCCGCAACATGGGCAAGCGCCCAGATATCGCCCAGGAACTCGGATGCCTCCTCCACTAGGCCGCCGAGTCCGGCTACATCACGTAGGTCGTAACGCTTCCCCCGGTGCCGGGAGGGACTTCCCAACCCGGCCACCGTTCTCCTCAATACATCACCTTTGATATCGACAGCGAACACCCGCGCCCCTGCCGCCGCGAAGGCCTCGGCCGTAGCCTTGCCGATTCCCTGGGCGGCGCCGGTAACGATTACCCCCCTCCCTTCGAGGCCGGCACCCGGGTTCCAGACGATGGTGACTTCCTTTCTCGGTCCTGAGCATCTCTTGGATCGCTCCGCACCGAATTGTCCGCAACGTCGAAAAACACACTAGCCGGTGGGGTCCATAGGTCGATTGGGGGATGCTCGGGTTTTGGCCCTGATTCCACTCATACCGGTTGTTTGATTCACCCTGACTCAACCGTCGGAGACTGCTCGAACCGATCGGGCACATTCCCCAAGCGAGAGGGAGACCAACTACCATCTGGAACACGCCCCAGCCCCCCGGTAGCTGGACTCAAGGAGAACACACTCCGGCGAATCCGGTACGGTTCAGAACCGGTAATGTTGATCGCGCGGTCAGCCAAACCCAGAAAGCGTATGGTGCGAGTGGGACATTCAGCCGACCCGGATCGGAAAACACTCGACTGCCGGCGGCTCGTGGCTGATCGGATAGGGCGATATGCGTAAGACCTTGCTTCAACAAATGCTCGGCTCGCTTGCCGTGCCTGCGGTATGAAGCCTCCCCGGTTTCTCTACGCCCGCCCCGAAACACTTGAAGAGACGCTGTCTATTCTCGACGAGCACGGAGCGGATGCCAAGATCCTCGCAGGTGGCCAAAGCCTGATGCCGCTTCTCAATTTTCGCCTCGCCCAGCCCGCCGTTCTGGTTGATATCGCATTGGTTGACGAGGTCAGGGCCATCAGAATCGAGAACGGCGCCCTCTCGATAGGCGCCGGTGTTCGGCAACGGGTGGCGGAGCTGTCTTCCGATGTGGGGGAAACCGCGCCGTTGCTCTCAGCATCTGTTTCTCACATCGGCCATCTTCAAAACAGGATCAGGGGGACCGTGGGGGGCTCGCTCGTTCATGCCGACCCGGCCGCGGAATTACCGGCGGTGATGATGTGCTTGGGGGCGACAATGGTTGTCCGATCCGGCGCCGGTGAGCGCTCGATCCCGGCCGAGGAGTTCTTCCTCGGTCCGTTCACCACCGCTCTCGGAGACAGCGAAATGCTCTGTGACATCAGGATCCCGATCATCCCCTCGGCGAGGTCCCACATCCTTGAGCTTTCCTTGCGGAGGGGGGACTTCGCGCTGGCGGGTGTATGTGGCCAACTCACCCTGTCGGAAGGGAGGGTCGCCGACCTGGACCTCGTCGCCTTCGGAGTCGATGCGGTTCCACTGCGGTTGGCGGAAGCCGAGGATGCGGTGCGCGGTCGTGAACCGACTCCCGACATCGTCATGGAAGCGATGGAACTTGCTAGCTCCGCGGTTGACGACTCCTTCGATGATGTACACGCCGACGGCGCGTATCGTGCGGCGGTGGTGGGCGAATACACGTATCGTAGCCTCGTGGAGATGACCCGATGAGGCCTGTCAGTCAACCTACCGCCAGTTTGCAGGTAAGCGTGACGATCAACGGGGTACCCACCGAGGCCACGGTCGACAGCCGCCTGCTGCTCGCCGACTTCCTGCGCGACGAACTTGATCTGACCGGTACCCACCTCGGTTGCGAGCATGGCGTTTGTGGAGCTTGCACGGTGCTGGTGAACGGAGATCCGGTCAGGTCCTGTATCATGCTGGCAGCCCAGGTCGACGGGATGGAGGTCCTGACCGTCGAGGGTATCTCCGGCGATGCCGGTCTGAACCGCCTGCAAGAGGCCTTCAAGAATCAGCATGGGCTGCAGTGTGGTTTCTGCACGCCCGGATTCCTGATGACCATTTCCGGTGTCGAACCATCCGACTATCCGGACGAGGAGAGCATTCGCGAACTGCTAAGCGGCAACATCTGTCGTTGCACCGGCTACATGGGAATCGTCGACGCCGTCAAAGAAGCGTGGGGCAGGATCTGATGACCGTGTTACGACCGTCCCTGATCGGCGCCATCGTTCCTCGACTCGAGGACGACCGCCTCCTAGCCGGCGGAGCCGCCTACGTCGCAGACATCAAGATACCGGGCATGGTGGAGGCCGCCATCGTCCGCAGTCCCATCGCCCACGGAATAGTGGACGGTATCGAGGTTGACGCGGCGCTGGCCGTCGAAGGCGTAATCGGTGTATTCACGGCGGACGATCTCACCGAGGTCAGCCCGTTCCCCGACTTTCATCCCGAGGAGCTGGTCAAGCCGGTGAAACTCCTCCCGCTGGGCGGGGGACGTGTTCGTTTCGTCGGAACTCCGTTGGCGGTGGTAGTGGCCGCTAACCGTTACCAGGCCGAGGATGGCCGTGACGAGGTCATGGCCGACATCGATCCCCTACCGGTAGTGGCATCGGTCGAGGAGGCGTTGGCCCCGGGTGCGGCGCTCCTCTACCCGGAGTGGGCCGACAACCGGTTGACCGTCTATGCACCTCAGTCCGATGCGGTCGACAAGGCCCTCGCCGGCCACCAGGTCGTTTCCGGTCGATACGGCTTCCAACGGCATAGCGGCGTTCCCATGGAGACCCGGGGCGTGCTCGCCGAGTTCAGGGATGGGCGCCTGACGGTGTGGAGTTCCACCCAGTTTCCCCACATCGCCCGCACCCTGCTGTCATACACGCTAGGTCTGTCCGAAGACTCAATCCGGGTGGTCGTCCCCGACATCGGCGGGGGTTTCGGCGTCAAGGCCCAGTTCTATCCCGAGGAAGTGTTGATCCCGTGGGTTGCTATGAGGCTCGGCCGACCGGTGCGTTGGATCGAGGATCGAAGGGAGCACATGGTCTCTAGCGTGCATGCTCGCGAGACAAGTGTGGAGTTGGAGGCCGCTGTCGACAGCAGCGGCCGCTTCCTGGCCCTCAGAGGAATGGTGTACCAGGACGCCGGAAGCGGTGAAGCGATACCTAGCGGGTTCGCGCCTGCGCATGTCACTGCGGGGGGGCTCACCGGCCCATACAAGATCCCGCTGTCGGCGGTGGGAGTCACGTCGGTGGTCACCAACAAGACCCCCAGTGGGGCGTACCGGGGGTTCGGCGCCCCCGAGGCGGCATTTGCCATGGAGCGGCTCATGGACAGAGCAGCGAACAAGCTCGGCCTGGACCGTCTCGAAGTCCGCCGCCGCAATCTCCTTCAACGATCCGACTTGCCCTACACCAATGCCGTTGGGTCCGAATACGACTCGGGAAGCCATCGATTGGCGTTCGAGCGCCTCGTCGAGTTGGCGGAAGCGAGCGTGGCGCGTTGGCGGAAGGAGTATGAGGGAGTTCCGACGGTCCGGATCGGAACTGCGGCGACCAACTACGTCGAGGGGGGCACACCCACCTATTTCGGAACGACTGGACATTGGGCGTCGCAGGACGCAGCCTCCGTCCGTATGAACCCGGACGGATCGGTAGTCATCTTGGTGGGTGTGCAAGCCATGGGCCAAGGCCTGATCTCCATGCTGACGACGCTGACCGCCGAGTCCCTCGGCGTCTCTGCCTCTGACGTCCGGGTGGTGATGGGCGACACCGATCGCACACCCTACAGCCTGGGCTCGTGGGGGAGCCGGAGCACCAACGTTGCGTCCGGAGCGCTCGAGAAGGCGGTGGAGGAGATCCTTGGAAAGGGACGCTTGATAGCCGCCCATCTGCTCGAGGCCTCCCCCGACGACCTCGAGAACCAGAACGGTGGGTTCGGGGTCAGAGGCAGCCCCGACTCCCGGGTTACGTGGAAGGAAGTGGCGACCACCGCCAACATTCTCGTGATGAATCTTCCCGACGAGGTCGACCCCGGTCTCGAAGCTACGGCATTCTACGACCCGCCCGGTCTGGACCACGTTCCGGACGCCGACGGGAAGATGAACGCCTGTGCGGCGTACACCAACGCCAGTCAGGCGGCGGTCGTCAAGGTCGACATCAGGACCGGGCATGTCGAGCTACTCGACTACCTGATCGTCCATGACTGCGGCACCCTCATCAACCCGCTGATAGTTGAGGGGCAGATCGCCGGCGGGATTGCCCAAGGCATCGGGGGGGCGATTCTCGAGGAGTTCCACTACGACGAATACGGCAACCCCCAGTCGACATCGTTCCTCGACTATCACCTACCCTCCGCAGCCGAGGTGCCCCCCATCCACATCGAGCACATCGAGACCCCCGCGCTCCTGCTCCCGTGGGGGGCAAAGGGAGTAGGGGAGGCGGGGATCGTCGGGCCGGCCCCGGCCATCGCCGCCGCCGTGGAGGACGCGCTGGCGGAATTCGGTATCGAGGAGATCACCCACACTCCGATCTCGCCACCGGTAGTGCTCCGCCTCCTCCAGCACGCCGGGCGGGCCAAGCGGACATAGCTTGGTCGTGTCGCAGGGCGACCGGTCGTGGCCAACCAGGGGCCGGTTGGTATGTAAAAGGGAGGCTCGCGCCGTAAGCGCGCTCCGGGAGAGCGTGGTGATCGTGGCAGGTGGCGCACAAGGTGTCGGGCGTGCGTACGGTCCGGCAAGTGGCGTAGGAGGCTGTCGACCGTGAAGGAAACGATAGCCCTACGCAAACTCCTGGCAGAGAGTGGTCTGGGCGCCAGCGCGTTGGCGCCGTGACGGAGGAAGAACACGACGCCAAACTAGTATTCTGGAGCCCCCCTTGACCACCACGGCTCGGCCATCATGGTCAGGTGTCATGGTCATGGGTGTGGTAGAGTATTCGCATGGCCGTAGACAGTTCCCAATCCCGGACAATTCCCGCCGGCGAGTTCAAGGCCAAGTGCCTAAGGCTCATGGACGAGGTGAACGAGACCGGCGTGCCGATCATCATCACCAAGCGGGGCCGTCCGGTGTCGCGGCTGGTGCCCGCGGATCAGCCGGACGCAGGCATTCGGGGATTGTTCCCGGAACTGGAGGGACTTTGGGATGACCCTGCAGAAACAATAGTCGATCTAGCCGACATCAACTCGATGGTGGCCGGACTTGACACCGGTTCGGGCGGCGGGGACGCGCAGGGTTATCGTGATCCTGCTTGACACTCACATCTTGGTGTGGTCCGTGACCGACGACACGAGGCGGCTCCCAGGCTCGGCCATGGACGCGATCGACGCGGCAATGGCCACACGAGAAGCGAGTGTTTCGGCGGCGACATTCTGGGAACTCTCCCTGAAGCGACGGCTGTTCCGAGGCACACTCCCCTCTCTGCCGTCGCCGGCGGACCTGCGAACCGCAGTCCTCGGCGCCGGACTCACAGAAATCCCCGTTTCCGGTTCCCTGTGGATCGAGGCGGTTGAACTGACCGACGACGGTTTCCACACGGACCCGGCGGATCAGCTGATCGTGGCGACGGCTATCAGGTTCGGTCACGAACTGTTCACACGAGATGATCGCATCCGGTCGTGGGCTAGAAGAACCCGACGCGTCGAGCTATATGACGGCGGCGCCGTATGACAAACTCCTAGGTAGCGCCGGTGATGTGGGCCACCACTTCCTGGCGGGTAGTCTCTGACTTGGGCAGGTCCGCGACCAGCCGACCTTGGCGGAGTATTAGCAAACGGGTGCAGATCGACCAGACGTGCTCCATGTTGTGCGAGATGACGATCATCCCCATGTCGGTATCCGCGGACGAGACCATTGCGCCGATCATCTCCAGCACCGCGGCGGCTTCCCTGACGCCGAGCGCCGCTGTCGGCTCGTCCAGCAGTAGGAGTCGGCCTCCCCAGAATCCCGCTCGGGATATGGCCACCACTTGGCGCTGACCACCCGACATAGTCTCGATATCGGCGTCGAGATTGGGGAACCTCGCAGGAAGTGCCTCGACCGCGGCCCTAGCCCGCTTCCGCATCACCCTGCGGTTCAGGATCCCCAGCGCTCGGCGCCAACCGTCCCGAACCACCTCGCGTCCCAGATAGAAGTTGGAGGGGATGTCGAAGATGTCCACCAGAGCCAGCTGCTGGTAGACAGTCTCGATACCCTCGCCCCGTGCCTCGGCAGGGGTAGAGAACACCTTGCGGTCACCGTGCAGGTACACCTCGCCCGCGGTGGGGATGATCGCACCGGCCAGGCACTTCACCAGTGTCGACTTACCGGCCCCGTTGTCGCCGAGGAGCCCTACTACCTCGTCCCGGTCGAGCGTGAAGCTCACATCGTCGAGGGCACGGATGGTCCCGTAGTGCTTGGACAGGCCCCTGATCTCCAGCAGCGGGGCTCCCGGAACGGTGACGTACGTCATGATCCCGCCGCCCGCGAGTCCGGCAGACGTACCTCTCCCCTGTATATCACACTTCCATCCTGACCTCTGCCTCCCGCCGCCCCAGCTGGTCGAAGATCACCGCGCCCAGCAGGAGAACTCCCCTCGACACCTCCTGCCAGAAGGACTGGACCTGCAACAGGACGAGGCCGTTGTCCAGCACTGCCAGGATGAGGATCGCCACTAGCGTACCGATGACCGAGCCCCGTCCTCCGTAGAGGCTGGCCCCGCCGACGATCACACCCGTGAGGGCCAGGAACTCCATCCGCTCACCGGTGGTGGGCGAGACCGCTCCGACCTGGGACACGACGATCATCGAGGCGATGGCGACCGTTACCCCCGTAAGAACGAAGGCGATGCCCACCTGCCGTTCGAGGGGAATTCCCGCCAACCGCGCCGCCTGGGGATTGGCTCCTATGGCGTACATATGCTGGCCGTACTTGGTGAGACGCATGATGACAAAGAAGGCGGCGACCACCAGCAAGAGCACCAGCACAGCGACCGGTACTTCGATACCCCACACATCGAAGCGGGTCCGTCCCAGGAACCTGAACCCTTCGACACGTACCGCCCGGCCGTCCATGACGAGCTTGGAGGCCCCGCGGAAGGCAACCAGGGTGGCGAGGGTGGTGAGGATAGAGTTCACCCGGAACTTGATGATTGCCACCGCGTTGATTGCGGCGATCGCCAAGGCTGCCACCACTGCTCCGACGATTCCCCAGGTCACCCCGTAGTCCCGGGCCATCACCGCGAACACGGCGCCCGCGAATCCGATCGCAGACCCCACCGAAACGTCGACCTGGCGGGCCACCAGCAGCAACGTCATGGCGCTGCCGATGATGCCGATCACGGCGCCGTTGACCAGAACGTTCACCAGGTTGGTGGAGGTGAAGAAGAACGGGGACCGGATGGTGAAGAAGACGCACAGCAGGATCAGGACCCCGACCCGGGCCTGCATAGCCGTGAACCGCACCCGCCCGACCAGCTTCGACACGATACCCCCGGCCCGGGCGCCAGGGGATCCTGTCGCCCCATTGCCCCGGCCGGAGTCAGAGTCTCTGGTATTCACTACCTGACGGCGCCTGGTTCCCTACCCGGCTGCTTCGGGGTAGTGGTCGGTGAGGTTGGAAGCGTCCAAGAACTTGTGATCAATGAAGATCTCCCGGCCGGGATCCTCACCCTTCGCCAACGCTATCGCCGCCGGCACCGCCAGACTCCCGTACCGATCCGGGAAATACGCCACATCACCGATCCACTGCGGATTATTGAGAATGTCCGACCACGCAGAAGCATCCGCCCCATGACCCACGATGAACACATGCTCACCCCGACCCTGAGTCTCCGCCGCCGCGAACGCAGAAGCCGCATCCGGATCCCCGAAACTCGACATCACCAGAACCACCGTCGCATCAGGCACCGTCGTCAGAATGTCCGTGAACTGCCTCCGCACGTTCTCCAACGCATCCGAGCCGCCCTGACGCTTGTCCACAACCCGGAACATCGAATCCGGAACCGCCCCACACACACCCTCGAAACCCTCACGCGACCCGCCGGCCCGCTGAGCATTGATATCAGGCGAACTCAGATTCTCGATCGACACATACAGATCAAACTCGCAACCGAACTCCGACTGAGCGAAACCACCCAAACCGGCACCCGCCACCAACCCGGCCTCATAACCATTCGAACCCACAAACACCCGCTCACACGGACCCTGAGGCACGTCCATAGTCACCGTCGGCAGATCACCATACGCCTCACAAACCGCCTCCGCAGCATCCGGGAAGAACTGCCAATTAATCACCGCGTCCAACCCCTGCGCATCCAAAGTCCGCGCACACTGAATAGCCGTATCCGTAGAGAAATTCGCATCACACTCAAACAACTCCACCCCAGCCGCCGCAACCGCATCACGAATACTCTCAGTAACAATGAACACAAACGGATCCGCATCACCACCCGAGATATAACCCAACTTGATCGCCTCACCCTCAACCATCGCCGGCTCCTCAGCCATACCGGCTGCTTCGGGGTAGTGGTCGGTGAGGTTGGAAGCGTCCAAGAACTTGTGATCAATGAAGATCTCCCGGCCGGGATCCTCACCCTTCGCCAACGCTATCGCCGCCGGCACCGCCAGACTCCCGTACCGATCCGGGAAATACGCCACATCACCGATCCACTGCGGATTATTGAGAATGTCCGACCACGCAGAAGCATCCGCCCCATGACCCACGATGAACACATGCTCACCCCGACCCTGAGTCTCCGCCGCCGCGAACGCAGAAGCCGCATCCGGATCCCCGAAACTCGACATCACCAGAACCACCGTCGCATCAGGCACCGTCGTCAGAATGTCCGTGAACTGCCTCCGCACGTTCTCCAACGCATCCGAGCCGCCCTGACGCTTGTCCACAACCCGGAACATCGAATCCGGAACCGCCCCACACACACCCTCGAAACCCTCACGCGACCCGCCGGCCCGCTGAGCATTGATATCAGGCGAACTCAGATTCTCGATCGACACATACAGATCAAACTCGCAACCGAACTCCGACTGAGCGAAACCACCCAAACCGGCACCCGCCACCAACCCGGCCTCATAACCATTCGAACCCACAAACACCCGCTCACACGGACCCTGAGGCACGTCCATAGTCACCGTCGGCAGATCACCATACGCCTCACAAACCGCCTCCGCAGCATCCGGGAAGAACTGCCAATTAATCACCGCGTCCAACCCCTGCGCATCCAAAGTCCGCGCACACTGAATAGCCGTATCCGTAGAGAAATTCGCATCACACTCAAACAACTCCACCCCAGCCGCCGCAACCGCATCACGAATACTCTCAGTAACAATGAACACAAACGGATCCGCATCACCACCCGAGATATAACCCAACTTGATCGCCTCACCCTCAACCATCGCCGATTCCTCAGCCATAGTTGTCTCGGGAATCGCCGCAGTCGTAGCCGGGGATTGGGCTGTTGTCTCAGGGGTTTCACCATCGTCGCCGCACGCCGCGGCAAACAGGAGGAAAGCCGTGACGATCACCAACTCTGGTCTGAAGCGATACCACTGATTCATCGCCATTGCGACGCCTTTCCGTAGAGTCATTACCAGCACCTCGCAATCACGCGATGCCACTCTCTAAAGAAAGGTAGCATCATCCCTGGAAAGGTGGCGGCCCGAACCATTCCGATTTTCCCGTTCCCCCAAGACGCGAAGGGCGCTATCGCTGAATGTGTACGGAGCACAGGACTTCGAGATCATGTAGCCGTTGCCCCCTCGGGCGTGGTCATCGGCTCGGGCAGGAGCGCGTTGATACGACCCGCGGATACAATCGAGTACGGGGCCATATAGTGCCCAATATGGTAGAAAGAACGAACTACGCAACCATAACTTGAATGCTGACAACGCAGGGTGTTCGATCGTGAATACCGAGAGATTACTTTGGATCCTAAATGGCTATAAACCGACCACAATCGGCAATTCGTCACAAGTGCTTCATCTCATACCACAACGCCAACCGGCGCGCTGTGGAAGCCTTCATAAACCGGTTTCGCGACGTCATCATTCCTCGCACCGTCGGTGTCACTGAGACCGACCCCTTCATCAACTCCACCGATGAGGATTACATAAAACGGGTGATCCGCGAGAATTACCTGACCGACTCCACAGTGACCATCGTTTTGTTAGGTCGTTGTACCTGGACGCGCAGGTTTGTGGATTGGGAAATCGCCTCCTCCCTAAGAAACGACCCCAACAACAAGCGGAGCGGTTTGCTGGGAATCAAGCTCTCCTCGTATGCGAATAGAATGCCCGCTCGCCTCAAACTAAACCTAGGTTCGGCAACCAACCCGGGATATGCCCGAGTCAGGACCTATCCAAAAAGCGGTGAGAGCCTACGACGTTGGGTAGAGGACGCTTTTGATGCTCGCTCTTCACTGCAAGGAAACATCGATAACTCCTCACCACTGCGCAAACGTAATAGTCCCTGTAGATGAACGGCTCCTGCATTATCCGAATCCAGCACCGACGAGACGGAGGGACCGTTCCGGCGGTGTAACAGCGGGGACGCGGATGTTGCGCCGGGGATCAGATCAGCGGCGGCGTCCCCGGTGGTACAGGGCGACGAAATCATCCACCGGATGGCGGGCGATAGCATCCTCGATCACCTCTAACGGCAGGTCGTCGAGACGGCGGAAGCGGACACAGCTCTTGCCCATGTCGAAACGCCGACCGGTGGCTCGATAAGCCGCTTCGAAGCGCTCTCGGGCCTCGGGATCGGCGTACACGCCAGACAGGTAGATCGCCATGTGTCGTTTCTGGGAGGCGAGGGCGGCATACATGAGGGGTTTGCCGTTGTAGGTATCCGGCTGGATGGCGAGTGGGACCTCGTAGGAAATCATCCCCCAGCGCATCTCCTCCACATACCCGTCAGGCAGCGCCCCTAGAATCCCCTCGCGCACCGTGGAGATAGCCTCCCTCCGGTCCGCCGGCAGGCTATCCAGATACTCCTCGACGCTGGCGGCATCCGATCTCATCACCCCTCAGCTTAGTTACCAACCTGCAACCAGTAGCTTCACTCCCTTCCAACCGACCAACTACGGGCCGGAAACTCTAGCCCCGATTATTCATGGATGGAGGTTTGGAGGATGAGTGGAGAAGACCATATTCGCGCCCTGACCAGGCAATACAGCTATCGGTGTTTCCCATCCCGGTCCGATCTAAAGATTCACCTGTCGGGTGAACGGTGGGTAGCCCCCAAAACTCGGGTGGAACTGGCGTAACATGCCTCGGTGTGTGGGAAACCTGAATAATCAGGGCTAGGTAGAGCTTGCTCACCTCGAATGGTTGTCGCATGTTGAACGCTCCTGTCGGGAGCGGCGCATCTTGCCGACCTAACTGATAGCGGCGCCTGATCCGCCTTAGGTGGATTCCAACCGGCTTAGCTCCACAAGCGGTCCACCGGTAAGGCGATGATCTTGTCGTCGGTCCCCCTGTAGCGAACGCAGTACGGGCCGCTGTAAAGCATTACCCCGCATTTGAACCGCTCACCGAGCGCGTCACGGAGAATCCGCAAGCCTCTTCTATCCCTGGGAAGGATCCTGGAACCGGCCTTTACCTCTATCCCCACCACCGAACCGTCCCGCCTATCCTCGATAACGATGTCCACCTCGGCCCCGTCATGGGTACGCCAATGGCCAACGTGAGGTCGATGTTCCATCCACGATGCCTGCTTTAGCACTTCGCCGACCACGAAGGTTTCCAGCAGATGACCGAACTGCTGCAGAGCGGCCGGATCGCGGGTCGCCAGCTTGCCGGGCGGGAGACGCAACAGCCGGGACGCCACGCCGGAATCCACTATGTGGAGTTTAGGGCGTGACCCTACCGCCGACCGGAGTGTCTTACCCCAGGCAGGTAACAGCCGAATCAAAAAGGCGGCCTCGAACAGCTTCACATGGTCGGAAGCAGTGCTAGCCGCCAGCCCCACTGCCGCGCCCGCGCGGGAGATGTTGAGGACTTGGGCGGTCTGCGACGCGAGACGCCGGAGCAACGGAGCGAGTGTAGAGGGTCGCCGCACCCGCCCCGGCTCGAGAAGGTCACGCTCCAAACTGAGGGCGAGATAGTCGTCGAACCAGCGCGACCGGGCGACCCCGGTTCGCGCCAATGCCATGGGAAAACCACCACCCGAGATCCGCTCTGCATACTCGTCGCGGCTGGTGGTCGACGGTTCCGGAGAAACTGTTTCCTCGGGAACGTCAAGAAGCAACTCGACCAGGTTATCCCTTTCCCGGCCAATTTCGCCCTGTGACAGGGGAAGTATCTCTAGGCGGTGAAGTCGACCGGTAAGAGACTGCGCAGCAGCCGGTAGGGCCTCGAAGCGGGTAGACCCGGCAAGTACGAACCGTCCCGGCGACCCATCTCGATTCAGCTCGGCTTTGATCGAATCCAAGAGGATCGGAGCACGCTGGTACTCGTCGATGAACACCGGCCCTCGACCAGAAACGAACAGGCCGGGGTCATCATCAACCGCGGCTCGAACCCTCGGATCGTCCAGATCGACTACATCGGCATCGTAGCGGCGGGCCAACAGCCCCAGGAGCGTGGACTTACCAACAGAGCGAGGGCCCTGCAACAACACCACCGGCGCCTCAGCCATGCGTCCGGAAGCGATATCCACCAACCTACGCGGTATCAACTCCACCGCTCTAACAACCTTTCCGTGAAACTTTTGGTGATTCTACCGTGAAAATTAGGGGTACTAAACCGGGAATCTCTAGTGATACTTACCGTGAAACTCACCCCGGGGAGACCCCTACCCGATATTCGCGCCTCCACGCAGGGGCCTGGGTGGAGGCGCATCTACCAGGCGGGCCGGCCGATCGAGTTCCGGCTACGTTCACCGTGATGCCGGCTCGAGAAAGCAAACCACTGGATCTGCCCGCTATGCAAATCCTCCGCCGAAATCCGGGGGGTTATCTTCCCGGCATTGCTGGTCTCATCTGGTGTCCGGGGAGGCGCCTGGCTCCCCGGCGGTGACTTTGCACGGTCCCCAAAGCAAGTCTCCGAACCGTAACCCGTGATCGAAACGACCCGGAACACCTCAAAGAGGACATACTCCGGCTCCGTGGTGTAGCCATCATCCGGTCGCGGTGGTCTAAATTGGGACACACCCGGTGCAGGAACCACACTTGCTACTTGTTCGTGCCTGACGACCGGGTAGCCGCCCGGAAGCACGAACGGCGCCGGGGCGGGTTGGTTGGCTTTGGTTGGTTCCCGAGACACCCGGCAAGAATGACGACTACACGAGGATGTGTCCGTGGGCACTGAACAGCGGATCGAACAACTCCGGGAACTCCGCCAAAAGGCCGAGGCACCCGGTAGCCGGAGGGCTGCCGATCGCCAGCACGAAAAGGGAAAGCTCACCGCCCGGGAGCGGATCGCTCTACTCCTGGACAAGGACAGTTTCCAGGAGACCGATACCTTCGTTCGTCATCAGGCGCGAGGTTTCGGTATCGAGAACCGGAGACCCCTCGGGGATGCGGTGGTGACAGGTTACGGAACTATCGACCACAGGACCGTATTCGTCTTTGCCGAGGATTTCACCGTATTCGGCGGCAGCCTCGGCAAAGCGGTAGCCGACAAGATCACCAAGTTAATGGACATGGCCATGAAAGTCGGGGCGCCGGTGGTCGGGCTTAAAGACTCGGGCGGCGCCCGTATCCAGGAGGGGGTGCAGGCTCTTGACGGGTACGGGAGGATTTTCTACCGGAACGTGCGCGCCTCGGGAGTCATCCCCCAGATCTCAGTGATTATGGGTCCATGCGCCGGGGGCGCGGTTTACTCCCCTGCGATAACCGACTTCGTATACCAGGTGGATGGAACCAGCCACATGTTCATCACCGGTCCCGACGTGATCAAGGCCGTCACGGGCGAGGACGTGACTTTTGAAGAACTAGGCGGGGCAAACACTCATGCCTCCACCTCCGGGGTTACCCACTTCGTTAGCGGTTCCGGAACCGAAGCCTTGGAAGAGGTCCGGTACTTGCTCTCGTTCCTCCCTCAGAACAACATGGAGCCACCCCCGTACTTCACACCGGACGACTCGCCCGACCGGGTGGACGACCATCTCGACTCGATCATCCCTGATTCACCCAACCAGCCCTACGACATGGTGAAGATCATCGAGACGGTGGTGGACGACGGTGACTTCTATCCGGTCCACGAACACTGGGCCGGCAATATCGTGGTGGGCATGGCGCGTCTCAACGGCTACTCCATGGGTATCGTCGCCAACCAACCGACGCATCTGGCCGGAACCCTCGATATCAAGGCATCGGAGAAGGCAGCCCGTTTCGTCCGGATGTGCGACGCCTTCAACATCCCTATCTGCACCTTCGTCGACGTACCGGGCTTCCTTCCCGGAGTAGAGCAGGAACACGGGGGAATCATCCGACACGGCGCCAAGCTCCTTTACGCATACTGCGAAGCCACCGTGCCGCGGGTCACCGTTATCACCCGCAAGGCCTACGGGGGCGCCTACCTGGTCATGAATGCGCGGGGGGTGGGCGCCGATCTCGTGTATGCCTGGCCCTCAGCCGAGATCGCGGTGATGGGTGCTCCGGGAGCGGTAAACATCATCCAGCGCCGGGAGATCATGACCGCCGCCGATCCCGACCGGAGGCGAGCGGAGCTAGTTGAGGAGTACGAGAAACACTTCGCCAACCCGTACGTAGCTTCCGAATTGGGCCTCGTGGACAACGTGATCGAACCGCGCCAGACCCGTGCCCGGCTTGTAAAGGCATTCGAGATGCTGCGCAACAAGCGGGACACCCTTCCACCCAAGAAACACGGGAACATCCCCCTTTGAAGGGACGGGCGTAATGAACTCCCTGCTGGTGGCGAACCGGGGCGAGATCGCGGTTCGGGTGATCAGGACCGCTCGCGAACTCGGTATGCGAACCATCGCGGTGTATTCGGAACTGGATCGCGACGCACTTCATGTTCAACTAGCCGATGAATCGTGGAACATCGGCGGAGCGCCTGCTTCCGATTCGTACCTGAACGCAGATCGGATTCTGGATGTCGCCCGCGAGGCCGGCGCCGAAGCCATCCATCCCGGATACGGATTCCTAGCCGAGAACGCGTCCTTCGCCCGCCTCGTTACCGAGTCCGGCATCACCTGGGTAGGGCCCCCACCTATGGCCATCGAGCTCATGGGGGACAAGATTCTCTCCAGAAGGACCGCCGAGAAGGCGGGGGTGGCGCCCGTACCCGGAACTACGGAACCGGTCGAGAGCTTCGCCGAAGCCGCCCACGTCGCAGACCGGATCGGCTACCCCGTTGCGGTCAAGGCTGCCCACGGAGGTGGCGGTAAGGGACTGCGGGTAGCGACCGGTCGGCGGCGGCTGGCGGCGGCGATCGAAGGAGCGAGGCGCGAGGCGGACGCCTATTTCGGCAACGCGGCGGTCTACCTAGAGGCATACATGGAGCGGACACGCCACATCGAAGCCCAGATCATCCTGGATCGGCACGGTAACAAGAGGTTCCTCGGAGAGCGCGATTGTTCGGTCCAGCGCCGCCACCAGAAGCTGATCGAGGAATCTCCGGCGCCGGCCTTTTCCGAGACAGCACGACATTCGCTGGGTGAAGCAGCACTGGCTATCGCCGCCGCCTGCGATTATGCCAACGCCGGCACGGTGGAGTTCCTATTCAATCCGGACGGAAGCTTCTACTTCCTGGAGATGAATACCCGGTTGCAGGTGGAGCACACCGTAACCGAAATGGTCACCGGTATAGATCTGGTGGCTGAACAGCTGGCGGTAGCGGCGGGACGGCCGCTCTCCTTCGAGAGTGCCCCTGCCAGGGGACACGCTATCGAGTTACGGATCAACGCCGAGGACCCCGGCAACCACTTCCGACCGACCCCGGGGACGGTGACCGCCTACCGGGAACCGGGAGGGCCCGGAATCAGGGTCGATTCATGGATCGTGCCCGGTACATCGGTCAGCCAGTATTACGACAACCTGCTGGCCAAGCTCGTCGTATGGGGCCGGAACCGATCAGAGGCCATCGCCCGAGCCAGGCGCGCCCTTGACGAGTTCCATGTGGCCGGGGTAGCCACCACCATTCCAGCCCATAAGGCCGTGCTGTCCCACCCCGGATTCGAAGAGGGGGGAGTACACACCCGGTTCGTCGAGACCGAACTCAGCCTCGATCCGGAACCGTTCGATCGAGGGGATTCTTTACCCGAAGAAACAGCCACAACGAGGCAGACCATGACTGTCGAGGTAGGGGGCCGTAGGTTCGACGTCACCTACTGGGCGCCGGAAGCCCCTACCCGCACGGGAAGCGAACGTCCTACTCGCAAACCGTCCTTGAAGGGAGCCCGGTCCATGCCTTCTTCCGCCGAGCCGGGATTCGTGGTTTCACCGATGCAGGGAACCATCGTCAAGGTGTCCGCTAAAGCAGGGGAACGGGTGAAGGCCGGACACCAGATCTGCGTTCTGGAGGCGATGAAGATGGAAAACGAGATCACCAGCCCGATCGACGGGGAACTGATCGAACTCAAGGTCCAACCAGGTGACACCGTACGAAATAACGAAGTGGTAGCTATCGTAAGGTGATCGCCCACCGGCGCTCAGTCACCGGCGTCGGAAACCGACTCCGACAAGGTCGGATGGACCATCAGTGTTTCCCGCAGGGTCTGGACCTTGACGCGGGCGCGTGTGGCTAGAGCAAGGATGCCGATCAACTCCGATGCTCGGTGACCGACAACGGTTCCGCCCAACACCACCCGGGTAGCCGGATCGGAAACCACCTTGGCGAAGCCCTTGGTACTTCCATGAATGAGACTGCGTGGGTTAGCGGTGAACGGTACCTTGGTAATCCGGACCTTACGACCCTCCGCCGCCGCGTCGGCCTCCTCGAGACCGACGGAGGCGATCTCCGGCTCCGTGAAAATGGCCTGGGCGACTTTCGAATAATCAATTGACTTACCGGGATGGCCGGTCACATGCCGAGCCAGGTTATGGCCTTGCTGGTTGGCGACCGAGGAAAGAAGCATCTGGCCGGTTACATCACCGGCGGCATAGATGTGCGGTACCGATGTACGCTGGAACTCGTCCACCACAATGAATCCCCGGTCGGTCTTGACCCCGACCTCTTCCAGCCCCAACCCGCCGGTCATCGGTACCGCCCCCACGGCCAGCAGGGCATGGCTGCCGTCCACGCTCCTGCCATCCCCAACGTGGACCGTCACCCCTTCCGACGTACGGTCAATACCTACCGCTCTGGCGCCCTTCAGAAGGGTGACCCCACGTTCCAGGAAGTCGACCTCCAGAGCGGTCGCCACCTCTGCGTCCCGGTGCGGGAGCACATGGTGGCGACTCACGAGCAGCGACACCTTCGAGCCGAGAGTCTCGAAGATGTGGACCATCTCCACGCCCGTCACGCCCGATCCGATCACTACCACATGCCGGGGAGGGGCCGGTAGGTCGTAGACGTGGCGGGTCGTGAGGATCCGCTCTCCGTCAACCTCCGCCCAACAAGGCACCCGCGGAGTCGATCCGGTCGAGATCAGAGCAGCGTCGAAAGGAAGCATCCGCTCGGTGCCTTCGACCGACGCAACGGCCAGATTGGAGTCGAGTAAACGCCCGCGACCATGAATTATCTCGATGTCCAGGCTATGGAGGAACTCGAAGGAGCGGTCGGAGATGACCCTGGTGATGCTCCGTATCCGATCAGCCAGACGATCCAGATGTACACCAGCCCCTCCCTCTATGATCCCCAGATCCGCCGCGTTGCTGATCGCCCTCATCCTGACCGACATGGCAGCCATCGTCTTGGAGGGAATGCAATCACGAAGATGGGCTGCCCCACCCACCACGGAGTTCTCCACAAGCGTCACCTCGGCGCCCATGCTGGAGGCGGTGGTCGCGGCCGCGCAACCTGCCGGTCCGGCCCCGATGATCAGGAAGCGAATTGGTGCTGCCCGGTGATTCATACGCCGACCCTCATCGGCGTAGCCGGGATCAGGAACCGATCAACCGGCAACATACGTACCGAACACCCGCCGCAAGGTGTCAGAAACCTCTCCGAGAGTTGCGCCGACACGTAAGGCCTCCTTCATCGGGTCCATGAGATTCTTCCTGGTGCCCGCTATTTCCTGCACCTTCGCCAACCGTTTCTCCACAGATGGGCGGTGCCGGAGGGAACGATGGCGGGCCAGCCTGCCCCGCTGGGCCTGCTCGATCGAGGAATCGACGGCAAGCGCCCTCACGTCCGGTCCGTGGTCGTCAACATAGCGATTAACCCCTACCACGATATCCTCCCCACGCTCATTACGCAGCGAGGCACGGTAAGCAGCCTCCTCGATCTCCCCTTGCGGGAAGCCCTGCTCGATAGCCGCCACCGCGCCCCCGAGCCGATCCATTTCCTCAATGATCCGGGAAGCGGCCGACTCGAGCCTATCGGTGAGGTTCTCCACATAATACGACCCCGCCAGCGGATCCACGGTATCGCCGATCCCTGATTCCGAGCCCAGAATCTGCTGGGTCCGTAAAGCGATCGTGGCCGAACGTTCCGTCGGGAGACCGAGCGCTTCATCGAACGAGTTGGTATGCAACGACTGGGTGCCGCCGAGTGTGGCGGCCAATGCCTGCACGGTGGTGCGCACGATGTTGTTCTCCGGTTGTTGGGCGGTGAGGGTCGAACCGGCGGTCTGGGTGTGAAACCGCATCCGCTGGGCAGTCGGTTCGGTGGCGCCGAAACGTTCCTTCATGATGGTCGCCCACATCCTCCGGGCAGCCCGGAACTTGGCCGCTTCCTCGAAGAAATGGTTGTGCGCGTTCCAGAAGAAGGAAAGCCGCGGCCCGAACCGGTTCACGTCCAAACCGGCGCCCACCGCCGCCTCAACGTAGGCAATACCGTTGGCCAATGTGAAGGCAACCTCCTGCGCCGCGGTCGCGCCCGCCTCACGGATGTGGTACCCGCTGATCGAGATGGTGTTCCAGTCGGGCAACTCGGAAGAACAGTAGGCAAAGAGGTCGGTGACCAACCGCATCGAAGCCTCCGGGGGATAGATATAGGTCCCACGAGCAATGTATTCCTTCAGAATGTCGTTCTGAACCGTTCCCCGGATGCGTTCGGAGGGCACGCCTTGTTCCTCGGCGACCAACTGGTAGAGGAGCAGCAGGATCGGCGCGGTGGAATTGATCGTCATCGAGGTGGTGACCTCTCCCAGGGCAAGCCCATCCAGAAGAGTTCTCATGTCGGACAGGGAGTCGATAGCCACGCCCACCTTGCCCACCTCTCCCTCCGCTAGAGCGGAGTCGGAATCCAAGCCCATCTGGGTCGGAAGATCAAAAGCCACCGACAGGCCGGTCTGTCCGGCGGCGAGCAGGGACTTGAAGCGTTCGTTGGTCTCCCGGGCGGTCCCGAACCCGGCGTACTGGCGCATCGTCCACAGCCGGCCCCGGTACATGGTGGGATATGGCCCCCTGGTGAACGGATACTTGCCTGGTTCACCTAGCAGACCGTGTGAGGATGGGCCGTAGACCGCGTCGATATCCAATCCGCTCGAAGTAGACCGGACCGGTAACTGCGATGGATTGGACACTGGTCTGGGTATCCTGACTAGTCGATGACTCGGAATCCTAACGCCTGCACGAACCAGGTTCGGACCACCTACGCCAACCATTAGCGAGCTTCATGAGCGAACCCACCATACATGACGTAGAACGGAGCGAGATCGGGCGTAGATGGTCTCTGGCTCTGGTACTCAGCGTAGCGATCACATTCGTTATGGCCACCTGGATAGGCCTGTTCGGTTTCCTGGCCGTCAACGCCTCGTACGGTACCTTCGACCGGTTTGTAGACCGATGGTTACCGCAAACCGAGACCGAGGCAACCCGGCTCGTCCTTCCCGATCTGTCCCGCGTGTCCCGCGTCTACACCGAAGACGGGGTACCGCTCGCTGAACTGCATGCCGGACGGGTTTCGGAACCGGCCCACATATGGGAAATACCCCATTCGCTCCAGAGTGCGGTACTCGCCGCCGAGGATGGGGATTACTTCGAGCACACGGGAATCGACTTCACCGCCATCATCAGCGCTATGCGCGACTACGTGACCGGTACTTCCCGGCGTGGTGGGTCGACAATCACCCAGCAGATCGTCAAGCAGAACATCGTGGGAGACGAGTTGACCATACAGCGCAAGATCCTCGAAGCGCTGTATGCGATCGAACTGGAAAGACAATACGAGAAACCGCAGATCCTCGAGTTCTATCTGAACTCGGTGTATTTCGGATGGTCGGCGTACGGGGTGAGAGCCGCCGCTCGTGAGTACTTCGACAAGGAACTCGATGAACTGACCATCGCCGAATCCGCCACCCTGGCGGTGACGATACGCAATCCTTCCCTCTACGACCCTCGCCGGCAGGAGGAGCGCGCCCATGAGCGGAGGGATGACGTCATCGACGCCATGGCCACATCGGGATTCATCAGCTTCGAGGAGGCCGCCGCCGCCAAGGAGGAACCGTTCGTCATCAAGCCACACCTTCCGTTCGAGAGCCCGGCGGATCATGTCGTCGCCGAGGTCCGCCGCCAGATCCTGAACGACCCGGAATTCCGGGACCTGGGAGAAACCAACGAAGAGCGGCGCCAGGCCGTATTCGGCTGCCCCGCCCACGAACAGGACTGTGAAGGTGGGGGAGGACTGGAGATCTATGTGACGGTCGACCTCGAAATGCAGGAAGCCGCCAACCGGATACTCCAGTCATGGCTTCCGCTCCCGACCGACGGTTCCGGCGATGCTCGAGGAACGCCCACCGGCGCCATCGCCATGGTAGAGAACCACACCGGAGCGGTACTGGCCATGTCTTCGGGCCTTCCCTTCGAGCAGGAGCAGTTCGACCTGGCGATCCAGGGGAAACGGAACCCGGGATCGGCCTTCAAGCCCTTCGTACTGGCCGCCTACCTCCAGGAGGGCGGCAGTCTCCAGTCATACTGGGATGCGAGAACCCCCCGTGAGATCGAATGCGACGATCCCTGCGGACCCGACGGCGGCTATGTCTGGACAGTGCGCAATGCGGGCAGGGTTGATGAGTTGATAACTCTTTCCCAGGCGACCGAGTCGTCGGTCAACACCGTGTATGCGCAACTGGCGGTGGAATTGGGACCCCAAGCGATAATCCAAACCGCCCGTAACCTGGGCGTCACATCGGAACTGGACGAGGTCTACTCCCTCGCCCTAGGCGCGGGAGCGGTCAGCCCCCTCGAAATGGCATCCGCGTACGGTACGTTCGCCACCAACGGGGTCCATGCCGAACCGTACCTGATCTCCCGGATCGTGGACAGCGACGGAACGGTGATCTACCAGCGGGGGGTGCGCACGTACCAGGCCCTTGACCCCGTGCTGGCGGCCGCGGTGCGTAGGCCGATGGAAAGGGTGGTCTGTTGCGGTACCGCGCGCCGGGCGATCATCGACGGGGTACCCCAGGCCGGCAAGACGGGAACCCATCAAGCCTACCGGGACGCCTGGTTCGTCGGCTACGTTCCGAACTTCACGACCGCCGTTTGGGTGGGTTTCCCAGACGAACAGATAGCCCTCAGAGACGTGGTCATAAACGGTGAGACCTACACCCGGGTATTCGGCGGCTCGGTTCCCGCTCCTATCTGGAAGGAGTTCATGGAAATCGTGCTCGCCAAATATCCATCCGGCGATTTCCCCAGCAGCCTGGGTGTAAGCATCTACAACGAGGTGCCTTTCACCGCGGTCCCCGAAGTTGTGGGATTGACCGAGAGACAGGCTACCGAAGCTGTATTCGCGGCGCACCTACTTCCCGAAGTTGTGAGGGTCGGCTCATCAAGCCCGGCCGGAACCGTGCTGGCCACCGTGCCCGTACAAGGCGAGGAAACAGACCAGGGGGCAACGGTGCTCATAGAGGTGTCGTCGGGGGTCGCAAATCTTCTAATCCCGGATCTGATCGGATTGAGTATTGATGAGGTCACCGAGTTGATCGATGGGATACGGCAAGGAAGCTACCCGAACTTGGCGGTCGAAATCCGCTACGAGCCGACGGGTGACGCGGACCAGGTAGATCGGGTGGTGTTCACGAATCCGGGCCCCGGAGCGTCTCTGAGCCCGAACCAACCGCTCGTCATCTTGGTAGGAAGTGACGGATCCTAGGAGCAGCCGGTTCACGAACCTTAGCGAATGCTAAAACAAACCTATCTTACCTATTGATATACGGCCTTCTATACGGTATAAATACCTTATGCGGTTTGCAGCGCCCGGAACAGTCCGTGTGAATGATCGTCCTCCCGTCGCCACGGACATCGCGCCGTCACCGGGCGCTGCTCTCCGCATACCCGGCCAGCAGAGGTGCCGTATCTCGCCCCGCCTAGTGCCTACCGCTTCCGCCACCGGGTTCGAACCCTCCCATCCCTACGTGCGCATATTCTGGACGGCGGTTATCGGCCCCGGACCGGTCGCCGAGTTGCTCCGGGTTATCGCAGCGGCACACCGGATGGCTGCGATCCCTCATCCTCTCTTTCTTCCCGTGTTATGCCGGGAAGGGCTGATCCACTACAGCCGGGGAACCGTATGGGTTCTGGACCGGGTACCTCCGCTCGGGCTTCGCCAGCTGGCGTTGCTGCCTCCGGGCCTGAAGCAACGCCACGCCGCGGAGTTGGCGGCCGCGGATCGTGCTGTACAGGGGAGATAAAGGCACCCCCGTAGCCCGGACCGCTCCGACTCCCCTACCATCACCAACCATGCCGGATCACATCGAAGAAGCGGCCGCGCTGCTCCACCGCGCCAGGCACATTCTGGCCTTCACCGGAGCAGGTATCTCTACCGAGTCGGGTATACCTGATTTCCGCGGTCCCGAAGGGCTGTGGAAATCGGTCGATCCCGACGATTTCACCTTCTCGAAGTACCTGTCATCGTCGGAAGTCCGCAAGCGAAGCTGGATCAGGTGGTCAACCTCCCCGATACGCGGCGCCAAACCCAACGCCGCCCATCTCGGTATCGTGGATCTCCACCGCATGAATCGACTTGAAGGCTGCGTGACGCAGAATATCGACGGTCTCCACCAGTCTGCCGGACTACCGGACGAGCGAACGGTCGAACTGCACGGCAACGTATGGACCGTCCACTGCCTGAAGTGCCCCGCAACTTGGCCAACCGAGGAGGTATTCGACCGAGTAGAGAAGGGTGATGAGGATCCGCACTGTCCCCACTGCGGTGGGATCATCAAGTTGGCCGTGATCTCCTTCGGCCAAGCCATGCCTGCTTGGGAAATGGACCGAGCGTATGCCATGGCCGGCGACGCCGACGCGGTGCTCGCAGTGGGCACAACCCTTTCCGTCTGGCCGGCGGCCGATATCCCGTTGGCGGCCTCCCGACGCGGGGCTCCGCTGGTGATCATCAACATGGGCCCCACCGACTTCGACACCCTGGCCGACCTCAGGATAGAGCAACCGGCCGGAGAAGCTCTAGCAAGACTCGTCTCTCTGCTCGCCGGATGAGCGGACCAGCCGGGGTACGATACTGATCACTATGCGTGCCTCGTACACCGATCTGGTGCTAGCCGCCCGTCGACAGATCCGTGAAGTGTCGGTCACTGAATTGGCGGCCCTTGACCCGGACCGGATCATCCTGATCGACGTGCGAGAACCGATCGAGTGGGAGCAGGGTAAGCTCCCGGGAGCATTACACATTCCCCGAGGCGTCCTGGAAGGAACCATACCCCGGGTAGCCGGATTCCCCGGCGTGAGCGGAGACCGGAACATCGTCCTCTACTGCGCTTCCGGCGCCCGCTCCGCTCTGGCCGCTGTAACCCTCGAGATGATGGGCTATTCCGGTTCTTGCTCACTGGCGGGGGGATTCCAAGCATGGAAAGCCGCCGGAGGAGCCTGGGACCTACCGGGTGGGCTGACAACCAAGCAACAGGCCCGCTACGACCGGCACATCCGCCTTCCGGAGGTAGGCGCCCGGGGACAGGAGGAGCTTCTCGGTGCACGCGTACTCGTGGTGGGAGCAGGTGGTCTCGGGTCACCGGCAGCCCTGTATCTCGCTGCCGGGGGAGTCGGAACGATCGGAATCGTCGACCATGACCGGGTGGACCTAACCAATCTGCAGAGGCAGATACTGCACAATGTCGGAACGGTGGGCCACAAGAAAGTGCTCTCCGCTCGCGAAACCATCGTCGGGCTGAATCCCGATGTCACCGTAGTTCCGCATGATGTCCGGCTAGACGCCGCGACGGTTCTCGAACTGATGGATGGCTACGACTTGGTAGTGGACGGCGCCGACAACTTCCCTACCCGGTATCTTCTTAACGATGCCTCTCTCCGTACCGGAATCCCGGTGGTGCACGGCGCCATCTTCCGGTTCGAAGGGCAGGTGAGCCTGTTCGATCCCGCCTCGGGACCCTGCTACCGCTGCCTCTTCCCCCAACCGCCCTCCCCCGACCTGGCCCCCAACTGCGAGGAAGCGGGTGTCTTGGGGGTGCTGCCCGGAGTCGTCGGGACTTTACAGGCTACCGAGGCCCTCAAGTGGCTGCTCGGCATCGGCGAACCTCTGGTCGGACGGTTACTCCTCTACGACGCGCTCTCCCAGGGTTTCCAGACCCTGAGTTATGGGAAACGGCCCGGATGCCCCGCCTGCGGCGATCCTCGAAACCCTCCACCCCTGACGGACTACGACGAAAGCTGCGCGGCACGAAGCCGGTAGTACCCGACTGCCAACACTACCGGGCGCCGAAACCGCTGATAATGGTCCAGCAGCTCCGGCCCAGGATTTCCAGATCGAGCCAGGGGCTCATGTGTTTCAGGTAGAAGAGGTCGTAGGTGAGCTTTTCGATGGTGTCGGCTTCGCCGTCGGCGTAGCCGTAGTTCACCTGCGCCCATCCGGTCATCCCGGGGCGGACCATGTGCCGGTACGAGTAGAAGGGGATGGTTCGGGAGAAGCCCTTTGCAAACTCCGCCTGTTCCGGACGAGGGCCTACCAGGCTCATGTCTCCTCTGAGAACATTCCAGAGTTGGGGAAGCTCGTCGAGACGCAGCCTTCGCAACACGCGGCCCATGGGAATGATCCGCTCGTCACCTTTGCGCGTGAAGGACGGCCCTGCGTGGTCGGAACCGGCCCACATCGAGCGGAACTTGTACTGCGTGAAGGGGACGCCTCCCCGCCCGATCCGGGTCTGGCGAAAGATGATCGGGCCTGATGAACTCACGCTGATGGCAAGCGCTGCCCCGACCCCCACCACCAAGGTGATCGGCGCCGATACCAGGACGGCGGCGATGTCGAATATCCGCTTCCCCGGCAGGTAGGGAGCGGTGCGCAGGACCGGCGCCGATAACTCCCAACCTTCCGCGAGCGCCACCAACGGCATCCGGCCGGTGTGCGTCTCGTAGATATCGGACATGGGACGGACGTCGAAACCGGCCAGGGTACACGACGAGACATACTGTGCCATGCGGTCCGACAGTACCGATTTGAAATCGACGCCCAACATCATGCCGGGTGCTAGCGGCTCGATCCGGCCCGCCGTTCCCGGGTCGAGAACCGAGACAACATCGGCATGGGGAGTGCCGCGGAGGTCATCTACCAAACCCTTTTCATCGGTGACCAGCACTAACGACTCCGTCCAGGGTCGGCGACGGTGGACCGCCCGATGCCCGAAGGCGCCGAGAAGGAACAGAGCCATTGTCCAGCCGATCATCGGTCGGGAGAAATAGACCCGGGTGGCGATAAGGGCCAAGGAGGTAATCCCGAGAACGATAAGGGCCAATGCCAGAGCCCTTCCGTAACTCGGGCGGGGAGCGTAGCCCACCAGCAACATCGACCCTGCCCACTCCGCTACCGCCAAAGCGCCGTACATGATCGCCAGCATGGACAGCACCTGCGACTCAAAAAGCCAGGGAAACGGTGTACCGAAGTTGACCATGGACGCCAAACCGATAGCCACGGTGAGGGTCGCAGCGTCCAGCCACGCTTGTGCCCACAAGAACTTTCGCCGCATTATCTCCCTTCGTGGTGGACCTAGGAGGGCTGTGGATCAGGCTAGTGGGTTACAGACCGTTCGAACCTTCCGCCGGCCAATTCCCGACAATCGGATCGCCTGCGCCGAGCCCGTCGCGAAGGGGAAGCACGCGAGCGAAGGGCGCGCGGTGACGCCTGGTTCGACTTCTGCTTATAACCCGTTCTCAGCTACATCCGCTGCCAGCGCCACCAAGGTCCTCACCCCGAACCCGGAACCCCCTTTGACCTGGTAGTGCTCGTTCTCGGGCCATCTGGCGGGCCCTGCGATGTCCAGGTGGGCCCACGGTATGTCAGCCACGAACTCCTCCAGGAGCAGCGCAGCGGTCAGCGCGCCTCCCCATCTCCCTCCGATGTTCTTCATATCGGCCATGGGTGTCTTGAGCTGCGAGCGGTAGTCGTCAGGTAGGGGAAGGCGCCACATCCGCTCACCTTCGACCCTCCCCAGTTTCACGATGCGTTCCACCAGATGGTCATCGTTGCCCATGATCCCGGCGATCTTGTCGCCGAGCGCCACTTTGCAAGCACCGGTCAGCGTGGCTAGGTCCACCATCAGGCCAGGGTTATGCTCGACCGCCAACGCCAAGGCGTCGGCCAGGATCAGGCGGCCTTCTGCGTCGGTATTCAAGACCTCGATGGTCTTACCGTTACGGGTGGTGAGCACATCTCCGGGTTTGGTCGCCATGGGTCCGACCAAGTTGTCCGTAAGGGCCGCTAGACCCAACACTCTTACCCGAATACCGAGACGAGCGATGGCCTGCATAGCTCCGATCACCGCCGCGGCGCCCGACATGTCGGTCTTCATCGTCTCCATCGCCTTGGCAGGCTTGATGCTCAAACCCCCGGAGTCGAAGGTGATGCCTTTGCCTACGAGAGCGATCAGTTCGGTAGCTCCGTCCGGTTCGTACCAGAGTTCCAGCAGGTTAGGAGGACGGTCTGATCCGGCCGCCACCCCGAGCATCCCCCCGAAGCCTCCCTCGATCAGCGCCGCTTCGTCGTGGACTACCAATCTGATCCCCAAGTCGCCGACCATGTCCTCGACCTGACGACGGATATCGTCCGGCCCTTTATCCCGAGCAGGTGTGTTTACCAGGTCACGAGCTAGGCAAACAGCCTTTGCAACGACGACGCCGTCGCTTGCTTCCTTCGATCGCTCATCTCCAACCAGAATGAGGGTCTCGGTCAAGGCCGGATCGGGCTTGCTCAAGTACCGATCAAACGAATACTGGGACATAAGGAAACCCTCGATAACTGTGGAAACCGAACCGTCCTGTATCAGGGTCGTCGCAACAGTCGTTTCCCGGCTAGCCATCCTGCCGAGGGTTCCCGCGGCCTGCCGCAATGCCTCGACGTCGGGATCGTCGCCCAGTCCGAGAACTATCACGGTATGGGGATGGGATTTTCCCGTCTGATAGGTGAAACTCTGACCCAGCTTACCCTCGAACCGGGCCCTGGACATCGCAGATTCGAAACCCGGACCCAGGGAGGACACGTAGTCCATCACCCCCTCCTGCCGGATGGGGCCGGGACGGACACCCATCCCCAGTATCTCGGCCTCGGATGTCGCTTCGGAAAGAGATTGAACGAATCCTATTTCCACACATTTCTCCTTGTCCACGGGGTAGCCGGGAAACTGCCCCCCGGAATGTTAATGGAGAGCCAGAGTGCCTTCCGCCACCAACCTCGCGGTCGTGATAGAACCGAGGCAAGTCAGAATCGCCAGGTATCCCAGACCGGTGGCGGCCATCACCCCCGAATAAGAGGGATACCGGAGAGAAAACCAGACCGCTATCAACAGTACGCAACTCACGGCGGCGAGGACCGGCGACACCAGAGCCGGTACGCCACTCTCGGTGAGCGGAATCACGGGGACCAGCACGACTACGGCGTCGAGAACGATGCCTCCCGCCGCGGCTGCCGCCAGACCCTGCAACGGTCGGCGCGGTATGCGGGGATCCACCAGGTACCAATGTCCCAGCAGCATTCCGGAAGTGACCGTCCCCAGCGCTACGGCGCCGGTTAGTACCGGTAACGGTGGGTTCCCTACCCCGGCCACCAGGAGGAAAATACCCGCCGACAGCCCCATCATGACGGCGGCTACCGGTGGGTTCCGAGCCGTCAATCCCGCCGCCACCCCGATGAACAGGGCTGAGGTCACGAGTACTCCGGGATCGAACAACCAGGCCCCACCGCCGATGAGGACGGCCGTTCCCACCGTTAGCCATGAGTATCCGGTCCCGGCGATGCGGCGGTATATCACGAAGGCCCCTGATCCCAGAATCCCCGCCGCCCACATGGCAAGCAAGCCTGAGGGATTGAATACAACTTCCGACCCGAACATGGACCCGTCTCCGATCAGACTTTCTTCGTTCCGCTCGCACATGACACACCTCAACACATCAACAAGCGAACGGGATACGCAGTATATGAATCCTAGGAGGGTGCTGAGAAACCCCGCACAAAGGGGTTCAGCCGTTAACCCGCAACCCTCTGACCAGGCGCTTTACCAACGACCGAACCCCGAAAGACTCGTTTTTCAGGACTCTCCTAGAATTGAACCGAATGCAGATACCAGAGCCTCGGCATGAGTTTCCGCTCGTTTCGGTAGTAATGGCGGTCCGGAACGAGGCCGGGTATATCGAAGCTACGCTGGACACGGTTCTCAACCAGGATTACCCGGGCGACATCGAGATCGTTGTAGCGGACGGGATGAGCACCGACGGAACGTCGGACCTCCTCCGGCACCGTGCAGACCGGAATCCCGACCTTCGGGTAGTAGATAATCCGGAACGGACAGCCGCGGGCGGCCTCAACCGAGCCATCGCCTCGTGCCGAGGGGAAGTTGTGGTGCGTTGCGACGGGCATTCGGAGTTACCTCCCGACTACGTCAGGCTCGCCGTCGAGATTCTCCGCCAAACCGGAGCTGCCAACGTCGGGGGGCGGCAGATGGCCGAAGGGACCACGCTGCTGGAACGGGCTGTCGCCATCGCCATGACCACACCGTTCGCGGTGGGAGACGCCCGGTTTCGATACTCCTCGGTTCCGGGTCCTACCGATACGGTATACCTCGGCGCCTTCCCCCGTGATGTCCTAGACGGGTTGGGAGGCTTCGACACCGGCCTCATCCGCAATCAGGATTATGAACTCAACTACCGGATACGCCGGACCGGGGGAATCGTTTGGTTCGACCCCCGACTCCAGGCTACGTACCGGCCTCGATCATCGCTTCCCAAGCTGTGGCGCCAGTACCTGGACTACGGAAAGTGGAAGCGGGTAATGCTGATGCGTAACCCGGGATCGCTGGCCGCCCGCCAGACCGCTCCCCCTCTGCTGGTGATCGGGCTGGTCTTGTCGGCCGTGACCGGCGTCGCCGGGTTCCCTCTCTGGTGGGTAATCCCGTCGGGTTACGCCGCTTTCCTAGGCGCGGCGACGATTGTCGAATCGATCCGACGACGCGACCGCGCCGCGGGCCTGCTACCGGTGGTGATCCCTAGCATGCACCTCGCCTGGGGGCTGGGCTTCCTTCTGTTAAGAAGTAGGCGGTAAGGTCCCCTTCCAGATGAACGCTCTGGCAAGGAAGGTGGCCATCGATCCCCTGGTGACCGGATCGTCGGGGCAGAACCTGGTTCCGTCCCCGCAACCTACCGTGATGCCTCGGTCTGCAATCGCATATATCTCACCGCTGTGGGGATGGTCGGCGGGCACGTCGGAGAACCTCTTACCGTTCGGCGCGCCGGGCCGGAGATCCAGAGCGCGTGCCAGGAATATCGCCATGGTCTCCCTTGTCATCGCATCGTTGGGGCAGTACCGGTCGCCCGAACCACAACCGTTGGTCAGGCCGAGGCCGGCAATGGCATTGATGGCTCCACGATGCCGATGCCCGGCTGTGACATCCGAGAACCGGTTCCCGTCCACCGGATCCAGATTGAGCACCCTGAGAAGGAAGGTAGCCATGGCGCCGCGCGTAACTACGTCGTCGGGGCAGTAATTCAACCCGTTTCCACAACCCAAGGTAATGCTCTCCTGCCGTATCGCCTGGATACCCTCCGCATGGGCCGTATTGACCGCATCCGGGAACGGAGGGAGTAGGTCGTAGGGTATTCCGGAATCGCTACCACCCTCGTTCCCGACATCCGATGTGGGATCTTCGTCCAAAGGTGGCGGAGGAGGAGGATCATCCGTGCCTACCGGTTCTGAAGGCCCCGATACCTCGCCGTCGATGGCAGTGATGTTGGACGACCGGAGACCTAATGCAATCCGGATCCAAGCGCCGGCCACCGTGACCGACACGGAACTACCGTCACGGTATCCGTCGAACCGGATTCGCGCCGGCGACTCAACAGTGGACGCTACCTCCAACCGCGCGTCTGTAACCGACTCCCACCCCAGGGAACGAGCGATGGCCGCAGCCTCCACGCGGCGTTCCCATGAAGCATGCGGGTTGCCCGTAGCGGGGGCTGTATCCCAAGGATCCGCTATAGGACGAAGGTATGGCCACGGCGTAGCCCGAGGGGGGTTTGCGTTCCATGCCGAGAAGAACCCGTAACGGTTGCTGGTGGTCACCCCACCTGAAGATGCGGAAAAGAAGGCCTGGATGATTCCACCTTTGGTGTAGCGTTCCCACCCCTCATCGGAATAGGTGAGCACCCGTCCCCGGGTTTTCTCCACCGCAGACAGCCAGGGGCCGGAGTCGGATCGTGATTCCTTGGCCCACGCGATGTAGTTCATGTCCCTGGTGCTGTCATACATGTGGCACCAGCACGCGTTCCTCCGGGAGGCGCTGATACCGGGGTCTACTTCCGGGTCCTCCGGACGCGGCTCGGTCTCGTACTGGAAGAACTTGAAGGCTGCGTACGACCGGGCGGTGACTGCTTGGGCCTCGTTGACACCGGGTGCGTCCCACTCGTTCAGTAGCTCGGCTATACCCCTCAGATAGTCTTCGAGGGCTACTGCGAGCACCACATGAAAGCCTACCTCCTCCGGGTCGTCTCGTATCTTTAGCTCGCCATACCGGTATTCACACTCGTAGCGCTTCGACGAGGCGCATATCTTGGCCCTTCCCTCGCCATGCCTGAGCTGAACCCCGTCCGCTTCCGGCCACGCTATCGACGCACGGCAAGCACCGGAAGTTCCCTGTAGCTCGCCGTCAAGGAAGAATCCGCACTGATTGCGAGCCATCCGGCGGAACTCCCAACGCTCCCCTTCCTTCGGCTGCTCCGGCTTCGGACACGAACCCTCTCCATCACCGAACAGGCAAAGATCGAGCGGTCCTCCGATAGCGGTGAACTCCAGCAGGGTGATGTGGGAACCCAGATTTATCCAGAGGGGCCGGTCGAGGGTCGTGAGCAGATCGTTGGGGAGGGTGAGATCGCTCATAGTCGCCACTTCCGAACCGGGATAGTAGTGAGCGGCGATCTCCTCACCAGACCGGTCCGGATGGGCCAGCGATTGTCCGTAGGCCCCCCATTGGCTCATACCGACACCGTGTCCCCAACCACCGCCCTCAAAGAGGAACGTGGTGTCATCCGCCGCGTCGATACCGGTAACACCGACGAGCAATACGAACACCGCCAACACCGTCGACGGCAGGAGCTTTTTCATCACGACCTGTCAGTGTAGGAGAAAGAGAGACAAAACCTTCCAGTCGGTGTCTACGGGGCAAACAGGAGAATGCAAACAGGCTACGTACCTGCCAACGGCATCAAACGACGCCTGCACGTCGTGCAAGAGTGGGTCAACGCGTACTCCTCCGTCACGGATGTTGGAGTCGTACACTTCGGCTAACCGCCCGAACACAAACGAATCCCCGACTCAGGACACCAGAACCGGCAGGCGGGTATCCGGCGCTAACCCTGCGAACTCCGGCGCCCAACCTGGCCGCGTCCCTTCGGCATGCCTGAGGAAATAGCTATCGTCGTTCTCCCAGGTGTGGCCTTCCCCATGGCGGACTAGAACGTAGCCGAAGCCATGGGTGCGGTACACCTGGCCACCTGCTCGTCTCACGTCCTCGATTAGCGACACATCGACGCCGCGGGGAACCCGCCTCCAACCACCGGATGCGTCGAGGTCGTGGCGGGAGATCAGCATCGTCCCTCCAGCGACGGACACCAACCGGGAAGCATCCTCACCTCTCCCGCAGAAACGGTGGATGGTCTGGCCGGACCGAGCCAGGTAGACGAACTCGGCCCCCTTCGCCACCAGTTCGGCCCCCGAGTATTCGTGGGCCAGTACCAGGTCCCAAACGTGTTCCTCCGAGTACAGATCATCGTCATCGATCTTGGTGAGGAGAGAACCACCCGATGCCGACACCGCCCGGTTGAGAACCGATCCGAAGTTATGACCACTACCGACCCGCAGGACTTGGGCCGACATGTCGAGATCCGCCACGGTCGCTTCGATGCCGGTATCGAACCCGTCGCCGTGCAGGACCAGCACCAGTTCCAACCTCGGGTAGGTCTGAGCTGACACGCAAGCCAGCAGACCCTTAACCATTGCGGGTCGCTTGGTTGCCGCCAGTAACGATACCTCGGGTAGGGTCGGCGGGTCGGGAAGCCCCGCCGCGATCACCTGACGAGCCCGGGAGCGTAGGCTGTGTCCCCGCAGGGCGGCCCGGCGCATCTTGACGCTGATCGACTCCCTCTCATCTAGATCCGACTCTCGGATGTCGGATGCGGACATCAGTCGATAGAGTTCGGACCCGAGCCTGGATTCGAGATCCGGATCCTGGTCAACCAGATGAACTACCACTCCCAGACCGGCTACGGCCGCCAGGGTGGCGGCCCTCGCCGTCACATCAGAGTGGAACGCGGCTACATCCTCCACATACCGTACGGAGCGCAGTGTGTCCCGATCGCCACGGGCAACGGTGAGATCGGCCCGGCTTCCGGGAGGAAGCAATCGGATCGGGCCCAGTGCCCCAATCCCTTTACCACACGTTCTCGACCATCCGATCGGGTTGATCCTCAACGGGTCGAAGGCCGGTACCGAGAAACCGGCGGGATGCTCCGACAGATACACAACCGGAATCCCGTCTTCCTCGGCTACATGCGGGCAGTCGGCCACGATCAGGTCCGCTCGCCTCCTCTCGAGAAGATGGTTAACCCTGATCGAGGCCCCGAAGACCCCTGCGGCCTGTGAACCGAGGGTGACTATCTCCGCCCCGAGCGGGTATCCGGCGGCCGGACCGTCGAACCATGGCATTTGCCCCGACTCGAGTTCTCCGGTGGCGGCGGGAACGGTCTTTTCCCCGGTGGCGGCGGGAACGGTCTTTCCGAAACGGTTACGTGACCGCCGGTAGCGGATGGCGCCCCGCAAGCGCCATCCGACCGCACCCACGAACCATCTGGCAAACAAACGGGCTTGGCCGAAGCTACGAATCTTCCGCAATTCCTCGAGCACTCGTCCGGCCTTCGATCCCGCTCGGCGGAGTCCCGGGCGAGCCGTGCGGGAACGGTAGGAGATCGACGATGCGGGCGCTGTTTTTTGGGCTTCGGTAGTAACCATGGCGCCCCAGGCGGCTAACGAATTGCCCGCCCGCCGGGCCCGGTGAAGGGCCCATGTTCGGGTTATCGACACCCGGGATCCGTCCGGGAGGCTCATGGTTGCGTAGACCGCCGAGCCGAGCCTATTACGGAGGGTATGGATGACGTTGGCGCCGACATCGGCGCCGGGAGAAACGGTCACGTGGAACGAGGAGATAGGGAACTCATCGAGAGCGGTGCGCGGCGACCCGAATCTTACCCGGGGATCAGGTCCGAACTCTCGGCGCAACCACTCGAACCCTTCATCTTCGGGTCGGTCCTCGATGATCACTACCAGGTCATGCACCCGGTCGGCAAGGATCAGCTCGGTCACGCGCAGAATCTGATCCACGGGCGCGTATCCGGCCTCGACGGTCACCGCGTATTGCGGGACGGTAAAGGTTCTCCCGGCAGGAGATCCACGGAACCCGTAGTGGGCAATCAGGTGGGAGATCTTGGCTCTTTGCATTTCCAGGCTTTGTTTTTCTTCTTCGCTGGGAGTGGCGCCAACACCCTGATGCCAGCAGAACGCCTCACGCTCGGGCACCAACAAACCACCCCTCGTGTAAGCCCGATAACCGAACTCTGTGTCCTCCGCGCCCCACTGCGTGAACGACTCGTCAAAACCACCCACCTCCTCGAAAAAGGCCCTACCAACCCCCAAATTCCCACCCGTAACCACCCGAAACAGATCATCCGCCGTCGACGTCAAATCATTAGTCCGAGCCATATGAAACTCAATCCACTCCGGACGATCCGACCGACGATCAGAAAACAACCCCCCCAAAGAACCCGACCGGCCCCGCACCAAACCCGCATCCACACCCCCCACCTCCACATGAGCCCGGAAACCAAGCGTCAAAACATCAGACACCACATGATGCCAACGAGCATGAGCAGCCAACCAACCCGCCTCCGGCATCATGTCACAATCCAAAAAGATGAGGATCCCGTAGGAGGCGGCCCGAGCCCCCGTATTACGCGCCCTAGCCAACCCAAACCCCAAATCCTCCTGACGCACCACCCTCACATCAAGATCCGTATACCCCGGAGTCTCCAAAGGAACCGCGGAACCATCATCCACCACCACCACCTCAAACAAATCCCGCGGATACGTCTGACACTCCAAAGCCGCCAACGTCAACTCCAAAGCCTCCGGCGCCTCAAAATACGGAACCACCACCGAAACAGGCAACACAGGCACAAACCCATCAACCGACCCAACCACCACCCTCCGCCAATCATTACCCCGAACCACCGTCGGCCGAGCCGCTTGATGTTCGGATTGACCCGGAATCGGAATGGGAGTGCCTGGGCGCCCACCCCGGTCCAGAGCCGGCGGGATCCGCTGATCCAGACCGACCCTCTCCGGGCGCCATCCTTCCCACGCCTCCGCCGCATGGAGGAGGATCGAGTCACTCCCGCCCCGGCCATCCGGTCCCGAGTCGTCGGCGACCTGCACAAACCCGGCGCCGTGCGTTCTGTACACGGCGCCGCCTATGGCGGCAATGTCCTGGGCGAGCGCCCGTCCGATTCCAGTTTGAAGCCGGGGCCATCCTCCGGCCTCCTCCAGATCGCGGCGGGCGACGAGCATTGCTCCACCCGCCAGACGGTCGGTGGAGGTAACGAATTCCTCCCCCGGACCTGTGGGCAGATGCACCGTGTGGTCTTGTTGGACCAGGTAGAAGAACTCGGAGCCTTTTGTTACCAGTTCGGCCTGCGAGTACTCGCGGGCCAGTACCAGGTCCCAAACGTGTTCGGGTCCGTACAGGTTCCGGTCGTCCATCCTGGAGATCAACGTGCCGCGGGAATCGGAAACTGCCCGGTTCAAGGCTGACCCCAGACTCTCGGCGGCATTCACCCGCACCACCCGATCGACTGATGGATGTTCGGTGACGATCCGATCGTCATCCGGCGCGAACCCGTCATCTTGAAGGACCAGCACCGTTTCCAGGCGGGGATAGGTCTGGGAGGCGACCGATTCGAGCAGGTCGGCCAGCAACTCGGGACTGGTGGCAAGGGCGAGTACAGTTACCTTAGGCAGCCGTGGAGGATCGAGAGTGGGAACGCCGGAGATGATCCGGTGAGCCCGAGCGGTGAGTGAATGGGTCTTCAGGGCCTCCCGGCGTATGGCGATGCTGAGACGCTCCCGATCAGCCGGCTCCGCGCGGGTGATACGTTCATCACGCATCAGTTCGTAGAGTTCCGGCCCGAGAGCCTCTCGCAGACTCGGGTCCGAATCGGCCAGCCACACCACCAGCCCGGTCGCCGCCAGCTTGGCGACGGTTCCTGCTCGGCTTATCGGATCGGGATGGAAGGCGGCCACATCGACGGCATATCGAAGGCCCGGGATCTGCTCACGATCGTCTAGTCGCACAACGCTATCCGCGACCATGCCGTCCGGCGCCATCTCCAGCGGACCGAGAGCGCCAATCCGAGAATCGGGTTCCCGTATCCATCCGATCGGGTTGGTAGACCGAGGGTCAAAGGCCGGGACCGAGAGTTGGGTCGAGCACTCGGTGAGCAGGACTAGCCCTATGTCCGGATCGAGGCCCGTTCCCACTGTCTCGGCCCGGTCCGCGAGAACCAGATCGGTGTGACGCCCGTCAAGGCTGCGACGTACCCTCCCGGATGCGCCCAGAACCGCCCCGGCACGCTCCCCCAGCGCCACCATCTCCGCCCCGAGCGGGTAGTCCGCGGAAGGCAGGCCACTCCCCGCACTCTTCGATGGTTTAGGGAGCGTCGGGAACCACACCTGAACTCGGCTCAGGACCGCTCCACCCAGCCACACGAGGAACTGCCACGCCTGGCGAGGATTGCGGATACGGAGCACCGCCTTGGCCAAACCGAACACCCTGGCTCGTATGCGTCTGAGAATCCAGTAGGCCTTTCGCAGACGGGACCGGTACCCGCGAGCCAGAGATGCAAAGGACGCTCTGAGTCCTCTTCCGGCCTTCACCTGTACCAGGCTCCCGGCCTTCACCGAGACGCTGACACCCATCTCCTCGACCTTCATACCACTACGCCTAGACCTGTGGAGTGCCCAGGTACGAATGATCGAGACCTGTGAGCCGTCGGCCAGAGTCATGACCGCCCGTACGGCTCCTCCCGACGCGGCTCGCAACATGTCAACGATGTCACGATCCGGCGCTACCCCGCCAGGCACGAACATGTGGAAGGAAGCGGTCGGGTACTCATCCAAGGCGGTGTCCGGTGGACCGAACGTGACCCGGGGATCAGGTTCGAAGTGACGGCGAATCAGCTCGAAGTTCTCGTCCTCCGGGCGATCCTCCACCCGGATTACCAGATCGTGTAGCCGGTCCCCCAAGAGGTCTTCTATTACCGCGGAGACTTGGTCCACCGGTGTGTCACCGGTCTCCACGGATACCACGACCTGGGGAATCGTGAAGGAACGTCCGGGCGCATTACTTCGGAACCGTTGGTTGGCTATCAGATGAGCTGTTTTGGCTCTTTGCATTTCCAGGCTTTGTTTTTCTTCTTCGCTGGGAGTGGCGCCAACACCCTGATGCCAGCAGAACGCCTCACGCTCGGGCACCAACAAACCACCCCTCGTGTAAGCCCGATAACCGAACTCTGTGTCCTCCGCGCCCCACTGCGTGAACGACTCGTCAAAACCACCCACCTCCTCGAAAAAGGCCCTACCAACCCCCAAATTCCCACCCGTAACCACCCGAAACAGATCATCCGCCGTCGACGTCAAATCATTAGTCCGAGCCATATGAAACTCAATCCACTCCGGACGATCCGACCGACGATCAGAAAACAACCCCCCCAAAGAACCCGACCGGCCCCGCACCAAACCCGCATCCACACCCCCCACCTCCACATGAGCCCGGAAACCAAGCGTCAAAACATCAGACACCACATGATGCCAACGAGCATGAGCAGCCAACCAACCCGCCTCCGGCATCATGTCACAATCCAAAAAGATGAGGATCCCGTAGGAGGCGGCCCGAGCCCCCGTATTACGCGCCCTAGCCAACCCAAACCCCAAATCCTCCTGACGCACCACCCTCACATCAAGATCCGTATACCCCGGAGTCTCCAAAGGAACCGCGGAACCATCATCCACCACCACCACCTCAAACAAATCCCGCGGATACGTCTGACACTCCAAAGCCGCCAACGTCAACTCCAAAGCCTCCGGCGCCTCAAAATACGGAACCACCACCGAAACAGGCAACACAGGCACAAACCCATCAACCGACCCAACCACCACCCTCCGCCAATCATTACCCCGAACCACCGTCGGCATCGGGTTGACCACCGGGTCCGTCCCTTTTTCCGCAGCACCCGAGTGAGTCATCGGACCAGTACCTCCCCCCTTATCAAGTAGTACCGGCCCTCGCTCAGCACCGGGTCATCCAGCGAGTTTTCCGGGAAGTCGTCGGGGATCCGATCGGTTCGCACCAGTACCAGATCTTCCGGCATCAGTTCCTGCTGCGTTTCGGACCGCAGGGTCCATACCGGAACGTCAAGATAATAGGAAACCCATCGCGGGGTACCGATTCCGGGCGTCACCCACACGTTCCCTCGTGGCGGTGACATCGCTAGCTGCTCCATGAGCCGCCCGGCGTCCGCGGGGACGGTCAAGTATCGGTCACGGGTTGGGCCGGTGGCCACTCCATACAGCGTAAGAGCAAGAACGACTACCGACAGGATGCTCATCGCCTGCGCCGCCCTGTGTACCAGTACCCGACGGCCTGCGTCGATGAGGGCTCCCAACCCGATGGTCACCGGTGCTAGCCACGGAAAGTTCCAGAGGAGATGGATCCAGGCGCCCTGCTGCAGACCGAACGTCCAGGCTGCCGCCACCCCGAGGGTGATCGCAACCGGAACGCGTGTCCGACGGTCGGCCAGCCCGGCCACCAGCGCAGGCAAGGCCAAGAACCGGAACCAGATAGGGGTGAAGCGTCCCGCAAAATCCCACTGCCTGGCTAAGAACTCGCCAAAGGCGCCTCGGCTCGTGTCCACCCGGAAGGCCACCCGATTCCCGAGTTCGCCCAGGTCGGTGGAATTGAGCAGCCACGCAGCAGTGATTAGGACCCCGGCCAGCGCGCCCACCGCCATCCATCGCACAACGGGAACCCAACCCTTGGCCGACAAGAGCCAGAGAAGCAGAAGAGCTATGGCAGCCATCGCTATCCAGGACTGCATGGCGGTGAGTCCGGCCAGAACAGCGGCGGCCCCTACTACGCCACGCGACGGTTCGGATGCCTCCCGCAGATACGCGACGGCGGCAGCGGAGGCTACGATCAGGGAGAACCCCACACCGATGCGGCCGTACACGAAGAAGAATCCGGTTGTAACCATCGCGGAGACCGCCAGCAGGGTCGGTACCCAGGGGATACCTCGAACCCGCAGCAACGCGGTCATGAACAGTATCGTGGCTGCTCCCATCAGAAATCCCGACACGCGGAGCGCGGCCGGCGTGTCACCGAACCAACCGACAGACAGAATGGCTGCAAAAGTTGAAAGAGGAGGATGATGGGCATAGGTCACCGCCGCCTCCGGAGGCGCCTCCCCCGGTAGCACACCGTACTCTGCCCTTATGAACGGTTCGAAGACCGCGCCATAACCCGTCTCCGCAGCACCCGACTCCCAGTAGTTACGCGCCTGCAAACCTAAACGAGCCAGGATCCGCCCATCATCACTGTCACCCAAAGGAAGACGGAGGTCGGGCAGCCATACCGCTAGTACCACAATAGAGAGTAGAGTCGCTAACATCCACCCTGAAGCAACACGCGACCTAATTGTGGTACGAGACCGTTCCATACTCCTAGATTCTAAACCTGCTCCGAGACATGTCTGTAATTCCGAGACATGTCTGTAATAGGGTTAGCTTCAGAACCCTATGCTCCGCCACTCACCCACAATGGTCGCCCTTATCCCAACTTGCGCCTGCCTCCTTAAACTGGCTCTTCGGAAATTAGGGGGGAGTGGGGGGGGATCCGTGGGGGTCGAGAATCCACCGGTAGTGAAGGGGGGTCCTCCATAATCGGGTGTTGAGAAACAAATCCGAGGCAGGAGGACCCCTGTGGAAGTTGATCCTACGCGCATGTGCGAGAAGTTGGTGGGCCTGGGCGACGTTGATGTGGTGGGTGTCGACGACGCCGGGGGAGGGCCGCTTCGGGTTGTGATCCGTTCCCGCAAGGCCCGTCCGTGCTGTGGGGCATGTGGCGGGCGGGTGTGGTCGAAGGGGTATCGGACAGCTGTGTTGGTTGATCTGCCGGCGTTTGGTCGTCCGGTTCGGTTGCGGTGGCGGAAACGCCGCTGGACGTGTCCGAACACCGACTGTGAGATCAGATCCTTCGTTGGGCAAGACGCCACGATCGGCCCGGCTCGGGCGTTGCTGACATCGAGGGCGGCAAGATGGGCGACTACCCAGGTCGGTAAGTATGGCCGTTCCGCCAAGGAGGTAGCCGAAGAACTGGGCTGTGATTGGCATACGGTCAACGACGAGGTGGCCCGTTGGGGTGAAGCGTTGCTGGAAGCCGACAAGGACCGGGTGGGCAAGGTCGAGGCTGTCGGGATTGATGAGACGTTGTTCGTGAAGCGGGGCCGGTACCGCACCAAGCAGTGGGCCACGTCTGTGGTGGACGTGGGAGGCCACCAACTGATAGACATAGTACCCGGTAGAACCGCTAAAAGCGCCGAGGCCTGGTTCCGGGCGCAACCAAAGGATTGGGTCGACGGTATCCGCTGGGCGGTGTTGGACATGTCCGGCCCTTACCGCAAAGCGTACGACCGGGCCCTGCCCGACGCCTCACAAGTAGCAGACCCCTTCCACGTTGTCCGCTTGGCCAACCAGCGGCTCGACGAGGTACGCCGCCGAACCCAGAACGAAACCCTAGGCCACCGGGGCCGTAAAAACGACCCTCTGTACCGGATACGACGGCTCCTGACAATCGCCGCTCAACGTATCAGCGACCGGGGCCGCACCCGCCTCCGCGGTCTCTTAGACGCCGGTTACCCCCACGGAGAAGTACGCACCGCCTGGCACGCCAAAGAAACCGTGCGAGGCATCTACAAAATCGGCGACCCCACCCTAGCCCTCCAATACACCATCGAACTAGCCGGCAACCTACAAGACCAATCCTGCCCACCCGAGGTCAACAAACTAGGACGCACCATCGGCCGCTGGACCACCCAAATCACCAACTGGCATCACGCCAAAGTAACCAACGGACCAACCGAAGCCCTCAACAACCTCATCAAACGCATCAAACGAACAGCCTACGGATTCCGCAACTTCGCGAACTACCGAATACGGGCACTCCTCTACGCCGGGAAACCCAACTGGAACCTACTCCCCGCGGTCACTCCCCCGTAAAATCCGAAGAGCCCTTAAACTGACAACCATCTGGCTACCCGTTGGTCCGACAGGTACCGACATAGGCGACACGCGTCTCAGGAGATTCTCCCTCTGAGCCATGTACGTTTTAGGTCCTTACCCTGCTGGATGGTACGCCACCAACCTTTAGGATCGGGTAGTCGGGTGACGTCCCAAGCTTGCAACTCTGCAACGTGTCCTGGTTCCATAGGATCCCAGTATTCCAGTACCCGATCATGAATAGGCGACCGCCATTCCTTATCACAGAACTCAAAGGTACGGCTATCCAGTCTCATGGGCCATTCAGATCGTATCGATGGTATGTTCTTCAACCTTCCTGATATGAACGATGGCAATCTCCTTATACGATCTTTGGCGAAACTAAAGATGTGGCAAAAATACAGCGGCCGACGTTCCAGGAACTCGTAAATCTCCTGACGATCGTAGTTTTTCCAGTTAGGACGATACTCAGGATCGATTACTGCTCGGATCATGTCCCTCCGGAAGCACTTGGTACACTTAAGGCAGGCACTACCATCACCTTCGATGCAATAGACAATATCTCCTTTACGAGCCAGATCCAACGAGAGTTGCATCGTCAAGAACTCACTGGCGCCACAGACCGGTGAAAATACAGGTATTCCAATGTCATCAAAAGCCGACTGCCAAAAGTTTCCGGTAGGTCCATGATATCTTCGCGCCGCAAACTTATCCCAGTACTTAACGCCGTTATTCAACATGGAACTTCCCATAATCATCCCCATGAGAATAATACCGAAGTCGTAGTCAGTGGCCAGCAGTAAGGATGTAGCAAAACCACATGTCCACCCATGCCACCCACCCGGCGAGGAAACATAGCGCTGATTGGTGGTTACTAGCCTCCCTCCTTCAGGGCCAAGACTTCGGACAATACCATGAGCATAGGAAGGAACGAGTTCTCTATCTCTGATATGGGCTTCGTGCACCACAAATGCTTCGGGGAACATCACTCGAATCGCACTGGAATCGATTCCCCCTCCGAATGCTAACGCCATTCTCGAACCTGAATACTTTTCTACACGGGGATCGACATTATCGAAAGTGAACCTACGCTTGAAACTGGGTCGTCTAAACGCAGCTTCTAATCGAGGGGAAACCGGCATCGGGAATACAACACGTTGGCCGATAAACGGATAGAAGATTATCAGACACAGGAGACCTAACAAGTCAGGGTGTATAGAACCAACTCCATAATCAAATGTGATCTCTGTACCCGAATAAGTAATCTCCGTACCGGTTCCCTCCTGCCTTTCTCCTGTATACACATCACCGGACTCGAAGTGGGCACGGAGGGTTGACTTATCCCTTATCGAGTCAAACTCAAATATCATCCCTTCCCTCCCCACACGACTCCACAAACCCGAACTTAGAGCGACCTACCCTATCACAGTGCCTTTAACCAACCCGTACCGACCCTTCTCCCTAACCACCTCAGGGGTCGTAAACCAGTGCGGCCACCGATCAAGACGAACCAGGATAAGGTCCGTATCACTTACGGATCCACTGTTATCGGGGATCAACTCGATCGTCGGGAGGTCCCAGTAGTAACTCGCCCATCTGGGAAGGGGGTCGACTCCCTCGGCTATCCAAACCACCCTCTGGCCGGCAGGGGGAACGGTTTCGCGGAGCAACCCTCCCGCGTCCGACAGCTCCCGAAAGTAGGCATCCCGGTAGTCAGGTAGACGAGCGAACCCCGCTGCCGCCAGCACTAGCAGAAGTACGTACACCCCCAATACGATCCGTCCATCGGTAAGCAAGCTCCGTATCCGGTCGAGCCCGGCCGCCAAACCGAGGAAGACCGGAACGAGGAGCGGGTATGTCCAGTAATCGTGTACGAGCGCCGCATCCGGTGTGACCAGAGTCCAGATCCCGAGTGCCGCCATCACCGCCGCGGAAGACGTGCGGGTGGTGCGATCAACGACGGACAACACAAGGGAGGGAAGGATCGCCCATCGGAACCAGCCGGGGAATAGGGTCTGATAGAACCATCGGTAGTTGGACACCATCTCCAACCAGGCGGGCCATCGCAGCCGGTTGCCGACGTGGTCGACCAACTCCGTTACGTGACCGGCGCCCAAAGCCCACACCAAGGCCACTATTGCTACCCCCAACCCGGCGATACCTGTCCGCATCGCAGTGCGCCGCAACCGGTCATCTCCAATACCCCCCAGGGATAGGAAAGCTACCAACAGCATCCCCACCCATGATCCGAATCCGGTCATCCCGGCAACCAGCGGAAGTGCCCGATGATGATCACCGGTCCTTACGTGTCGCTGCCACAGGGCTAGGAACGCCACCATCAACGAAACCCCCAGCCCGAGTCGGGCGTAGATCCAGAACATGGGTGTGGTCACTACCAGTGCCACGGAAACCACCGAGGCGCCCGCCCCGAGTTCGAGTTCCCGAGCTAACCACACCAGCCCGGCCACCGTTCCCACACCGGCCAGATACCCGATCAGGTGCAGCTGCCACTCGCCCTGCCCGAATACCGAGCCGACCACCGCGTGCAGAAGGTTCAGCAACGGGGGATGGTGTGTGTACGGAACATCGGAAAACGGTTCCATCGAGGCAAGGAAGTCTGATCCCTGAAAACCCGCCTCCAGGAAGTTCCGCACATGAAGGCCGAACCGACCGTTTATCCGTCCGTCATGACTGGCCCCCAGCGGTAGAAAGAGCAGCTCCCACCAGGAGATGGCCAACACCCCGCCGATAACGAGAACGCCGACCATCCTCACCCGCGCTGACGCTACGCGGCGAAATCGTTCCTCAATAGTCAAGCAGTCCCTGTATACCACCGGATCCCGCCATCTCCCCAAGCAACCGATCGACCGAAGGTCCCGATGCGGACGGGTAGGATCGGTGACTGCTCGGCTCTTCCTGTAGTGGTCGCTCCTGTCCGACGGAGGGCGACCACAAGGTTAAGCCCACAGTTCCAGCCATTGAGGCTCTCCGGCGTTATGTCAAGAACAAGTTTGCAAGACTGGCGAACCCCTGTAGTTATCGTCATCACCGGGTGCGTGATAGCCGCCGTAGGATACGGGGTTCGGTCCACCTTCGGGTTGTTCCTGACACCGATAACAACGGACATGGGCTGGAGTCGGGAAACTTTCGCCCTCGCCCTCGCTATCCAGAACCTGATGTGGGGTATCGGGATGCCGGTGGCGGGGGCTATCGCCGACCGATACGGCCCTCGCTACGTACTGTCAGCGGGAGCGGTCATCTATGCGCTGGGTACATGGGGTATGGCTTTGTCGGACAGCAGCCTGGCGCTACAGCTGACCGCAGGTTTAATGGTGGGGATCGGTATCGCCTTCTCCAGTTTCTCGCTGGTCCTGGCCGCTATGGCCAGAACGGTCGGCCCGGAACGGCGGTCCCTGGTGCTCGGGATGGGCACCGCCGCTTCCTCATTCGGGCAGGTGATCCTGACTCCGATCGGCCAGGGGTTCATCACCGCAGTCGGCTGGTACCAGACCCTCTTGATGGTGGGCGCCTTCACCCTCGTAATGATCCCGCTGGCAATCGTGCTACCCAACACCGCTGCCGCGAAGGTCGCAACAGCAAAGGACCAGACCCTCGGGGAAGCACTCAGCGAGGCCGGTAGGCATCGGGGCTACCTCCTGCTCACGATCGGGTTCTTCGTGTGCGGATTCCAGATATCGTTCATGACCGTTCACTTCCCGTCCTACGTACAGGATTTGGGGCTAGCCCCGTCGGTCGGCGCCTTTTCCCTCTCGCTGATCGGCGCCTTCAACATCATCGGCTCCTTCAGCAGCGGCGCGTTCGGCCAACGATGGTCCAAGAAGCGCGGCCTGACCGGGATCTACGCGTTGAGAGCAGTAGCCATTTCACTCATGCTGCTCGCCCCCAAGACCGATCTCACCATATACCTCTTTGCCGGAGCGATCGGTATCCTCTGGCTTTCGACCGTACCGCTCACAACCGGCATCGTCCAGCAGGTCTTCGGGGTGCGCTACCTGGCGACCCTATTCGGGATCGTGTTCCTTTCGCACCAGACCGGCAGCTTCATAGGGGTGTGGCTGGGTGGTTACCTGTACGACCGTACCGGATCGTATGACCGAGTCTGGTGGCTGGCGGTAGCCCTCGGTCTCGCGGCAGCTCTCATCCACATTCCGATCGACGAGCGCCCCCTGCGTCGCGTCGCGGGATCGCTTGCTTCGAAAACATGAATCCGACAAGGTCCGAACTTGTGGTGGCTGTGCCGATCCGATCCTTTCAAGATGCCTACCGGAGGCTGGCGAGCGATTACGATCCGCCTGCTCGCGCCTTGCTGGCTCGGTCGCTGGCTTCCCACACTGCGGACGTGATAGCGGCAGCTGGGGTGAGACCCCTGATCGTGTCATCAGGCCCCGATGTGATGGCATGGGCCGAGGATCGGTCCCTCGATGTACTGGCTGATCCGGCCGGCGGAGGTCTAAACGGCGCCGCCTCCGAAGTGGTGGGTCACGCGGGCGATCGGCCGTGGTTGATCCTTCATTCCGACCTGCCGTGCCTCACATCCGCAGAGGTAGACCAAGCCTTGAGGTTGGTAAGAACCGGCCGCCGGGTAATAGCCTTCTCCTATGACGGGGGCACCTCCGCTCTGGGAGGTCGGGGGGGCTTCCCCTTCTCCTACGGCATGGGGAGTTTCCACCGCCATCTCCATGCCGGGCACTTCGTTTCGGTGGTTGCGACACTCGGGTTCGCCCTGGACATCGACCGGCCACCGGACCTGGCGGCTGCGGTACGGCATCCCAGAGGCGCGTGGCTGGCCGAACTCGGGTTCGTCTAAACCAACCAGCTATCCGACTACCCTGTTACCGGTTACCACTCCCAGCGGCAAGAGAGGCGATTAGTGGATTCGGGATCATCCGGCAACGCGCTCGTCACCGGAGGCGCAAAAGGTATTGGGCGCGGGATAGCGGAACGGCTCGCAAGGCGTGGCGATACCGTCTTCATCGCCGACATCGCCGGCCACGGAGCAACCGCCGACGAACTATGCGCTGAAGGACTGGACGTTCGTCCGGTCGGGTTGGATGTGAGCGATGTGGACGCTCTTGCCGAAACAGTTGAGCGTATCGACCGGGAGGCGCCCCTTTCCACGATGGTCAACAACGCGGGCATCGGCTGGATCCGTCCACTAATGGACGTGACACCCGAGGACTTCGACCGGCTGATGGCAATCAACCTGAGAGCCGTGTTCTTCGGGATACAGGCGGCCGCCAAGGTGATGATTCCCCGAGGCGCCGGGGGCATCGTGAACACCGCCTCCACTTCGGCGTTTTCCGCTTCTACCTCTCCGATGGTCCCCTACGACACATCGAAGGGTGCGGTGAGGATGCTCACGATCGCTGCCGCGAAGGAACTGGCCCCTTTCGGAATCCGGGTGAATGCGGTGGCGCCGGGAACCGTCAAAACCGACCTTGTGCGCTCCGTGCTGGGCGAGTCACGCGCCGCGGGGCAGGCGGGAGCGCTAATCCCGCTGGGCCGCCTCGGAAAGCCGTCCGACATCGGCGCCGCGGTTGACTTCCTATCATCTCCGGGCGCCTCCTACGTAACCGGCCATGTATTAGTCGTGGACGGGGGGTGGTTGACGTGAGCGGAATCCGGATCGGGGTAACGCTCCCCTCTCACGGCCCCGACGCGGCGGTGTCGGCGCCGGATGCTGCCCGCCTCGCGGAGAGGTTGGGGTTTGACTCGGTGTGGATGAGCGATCATGTGGTGATGGTGGAGAGCGCCGTCTCCCCCTACCCTTTCGACGCCGATGGGAAGATCAGGTGGGACATCCGCCACCCGATGTCCGATGCACTTATCACCCTGACCGCAGCCGGGGCGGTAACCACCACGGTAGGTCTGGGTACGTGCGTGCTCATCGCCCCTATGCGCAACCCGGTGGTCCTTGCCAAGCAACTGGCCACCCTTGACGTGCTCACCGGCGGGAGGTTCACACTCGGGGTCGGGGTGGGTTGGTTGGCCGAGGAGTTCGCCGCGCTCGGTGTACCGTTCGAGGACCGGGGAACCCGCCTTGACGAGTGGATGGAGATCCTGCGGGAGTGCTGGACGGGAAGACCCGCCGCCCGCCGCTACCGACATTGGGAGATACCGCCGGATATCCTCTGCTACCCCACACCTGCGGGAGATATTCCGATCATGGTGGGGGGCATGTCCCGACATGCTATCCGGCGAGTAGGCCGGTATGCCGATGGCTGGATGGCCTTCCAGTACACCGAAGAACTCAACCCGGAAGAAATCCGGACCGGAATCGAAACGATAAGGCGGGAAGCGGCATCTGTCGGCCGTCCAGTACCTGATCGGTTGGCCATGCAGTCCCCGGGGCCAACCCCACCGCTGGCCGAACGCCTCCCCGAGTTGGTTGAAGCCGGCCTGAACGAAGTGGTCGTATCGGTCGACTGGTCCTCTCGGGAGAAGGTGGAGGCATCTCTAGACCTTCTCCGCAGTTCGGTTCCGTAAGAACACCTGCGATCTCAGGAGCGCCCCGACGGCAGGGAGGAAACATGTCCCAACAAACAAGAGCGGTAACCAGCGACCAGGCTCCGGAACCACGGGGTCCCTATCCGCACATACGCGTCGATGGGGATTTAGCTTGGATTACCGGCCAGATCGGTCGGGACCCGGCCACCGACGGCTTCGTGACCGGGGGCTTCGAGAACGAGTTCCACCAAGCCATCACCAACCTTGAGAGTATCCTGGCCGAGGTGGGTGCTTCGCTGTCCGACGTGGTCCACACCTGCGTTCAGTTCGTCGACGAGGACGACCTCGACTCCATGAACGGCATCTACGGGGAACGCTTCCCCCTTCCCTACCCGGCGCGTACCAGCTTCGGCGTGGCCTTCCTTTGGAAGGGCGCCAAGGTTCAGATCGACGCGGTGGTCCGCCTGCCGAAGAGTACGCGCGGTGGAACCTCTTAAGGCTGATGGAGATCGAATACGGCGCCTTCCGCACGCAACATTTCGTGTGGCGTCAGGTAGGCGACTCCCAGCGCAAGGCAGGCGTCCGGGATCTTGATCGTTCTTGTGGATTCCGGCGCCGGTTTCTCGTAAGTGACCACCGTATGACCTATTGCGTGTGCCTGCCCGACCAGGTAGAAATCGGCTTTTTTTATGAAGGCGTTCACAGCACTCTGCCGGTATCCAGCACCGTAGACCCAAGTGCTGAGGTGTCGGAAGCTGGTTATCGCTGATTGGTCGGGTTTCAGGAACATTCGCTTCCGCTGCCTCGACCAGCGCTGAGTTTGTCCTGTGCGGCCAGTAACTCGTGGTAGACCCTTTGGATGCTGAACACCTTCCCCGCAGCGTGCTCACGGTCGATCCACTTCCAGAATCCAGGACAGAGGTCGAACCCGTAGTGTTGGTTCTTGGCACGGATGAAGACGTCTGCATCGAGTAGATACGTCGTCACGTCACCCCGAGCCGATCAGCCAATTCGTAGAAAGTTGATGCCTTCTTGAAGCCCAGCATCTGGAAGGCGTCCGTGTAGGACGTGTGGCCCTCAAGGGTGCTCGTGACGACAGCTTGTGCGAAGGTCTTGCCGACACGTGAGACTTGGGTGTTGTAGAAGTTACCGCTGCCGCCGCTACGACCCCGCACGGCTCGTTCAAATTCGTCACGGTATGACCTCCGGTATTCCTCCCATGAGAAGTAGCCCGCTTCGTGTAAGCGCCTGAGTACCACGAAGGTGCTCGACTTGAACTTGCGAGCGAGACGCCACAACTCCGTTCCTCGCTCTGCGTCCAGATCGAACTCCCGGCGGATTTCTTGCATCGGCACAAGCACTTCATCTGCAACCTGATTGCACCAGGCTTCTACACGGTCGGTGGCCGGAGCGCTCAGATCGGCATCCGACAGTGCGCTCTGTCCGAGCCATACATGGGCCAGTTCGTGGACCAGCGTGAATATACGGACTGCTCGAGTGTCAGCGCCGTTCACAAAAACAAGGGGAGCGAACATATCTGCGAGGGCGAATCCTCTGAACTCCCGGGGGTTAAGCCTCCGGTAGTTATTGCTTCCCACCACCCCGTTAACCATGACCAGCACGCCGACCTCTTCGGCGCGGGTGCGCAGGTTGGTGAACGCTTTGTCCCAGTCGCCACCTCTTTGCCCGACAGGGAAGGACAAGGTGGTTGTGATCTTGCGAGCCGCCTCCAGGGGAGAGACGTTCGTTCTCACCGAACCAACCCACCCAAGCTGCTGGAGCCCCATGCTGCGTGCATACTCCCGATACCAGTCTTGGCGTTGCCGGCACTGGTAGATCGTGTCGAGCAGATCGCCGCTTGGTCGGATGTTCGCTTGGTCTCCCATCGTGCGCAGGTCAGGAATGGGAATCGTCTCGTTTGGTGGTTCGGGCAAAAAGAAGTAACCCACCGCGACGCCCGTAGCCTGTGCGAACTTTTCGATCTGCTTGAGCGTGGGAACCCGATCACCGGCCATCCACTCGTTTAGTTTCGGAAACCTACAGACGAGATCATCCAGATCATGTCTGGAACGCTCCGCAGCCCACTTGTACAGCGAAGGCTCGACCTCAACTCGGACAATCATACGTCCCACCTACGCGGTCGTTTTGTGTTTGAGCGACCGTGGCCACTCCATCGTTGCACTCAACTCAACACCTCATGAGGCATCCGGATCTACTTCACGCCCTTGATCCGACACGGCCTATGCAGTCGACCTCTGCACCATTCTCTTTACTTTGTTTCAGGCTAGCAACCGTAGATGACATACTACGACGTTTATTAAGGCTGACTATCCGACGGGGTCGTAGCTATCAGGAAGTTCCACCGAAGGCGTCTTCGCCACAACCCCGGTCACCCCGTCCACTCGTTGCAACAACAGCGCTTCGATTCCGGCGGTAAGGGTCACTACCGACAGGGGGCAGGTTCCGCACGCTCCCATCAACTCGACCGAAACCACCCCGTCGTCATCGACGTCGAGGAGCGCCATGTCACCTCCATCGGCATGGAGCAACGGCCTCAGAAAGTCCACCGCCTCCTGTAGGGCCTTCAGATCGACCGCCGAACCTTCGTGCTTGACCGCAGCCTCTACCTCAACCGACCCGACCATCTTCAGAAGACTTTGATCCAAGTTCCGGCGCCTGCATCCACGGCCAGGTCGTACACCAGCGAAGCTACCGCCGCGTCAAGGGCGGGCATACCCATATGAGTCATTACGGTGCGTTCGCTCGCTCTCTCCCGACCGGGGCGAGTCCCCGAAACGATCTCGGTGGCAAGATCGGCATGGATATCCGACCGGGACAGGGCACCGGGCTGCAATCCGCCCAACCGGCCCACCTCCTCGCCTTCGACCCACTCCAGATCCCGTCCGTACCAACCGACTACCCACTTGTCGAAAGCGGTAGCGCAACTCGGGTCCACATCCCTGAAACCGGTGGCCGCACACAAATGGGCGCCGGGTGGGACCCACTCCTCCATCAAGACCGGGCGGGCGGCCGTCGTCACGATACAGATGATGTCGGCCCCGGCCACTGCGGTCTCCACGTCCGGCGCCGCGGTAACCTCGATCCCGATCCGCTCCTCGACCCTAGAAGCAAACCGCTCCAGCTGGTCCGGGTTGATGTCGAAAGCCACCACCTCTTTCAGTGGGAAGGCTTCGTTGAGGGCCAGCAGGTGGGTCCAGCCTTCGTTTCCGCATCCGATGATCGCCAGCCGGCTCGATTCGGGTCTCGCCAGATACTTGGCGCCTACGGTGGAATGGCCCCCGGTACGCATGTTGGTCACGGCAGTACCGTCGACCAGCGCCAAAGGCATGCCGGAGTCGATGTCACTAACCAGGTCCAACGCCGAGATGGCGGGAAGCCCACGACGTGGATTGAGCCGGTAGCTGCCCAGCCACTTGACCGCCGCCCGCCCGAGAGGCCGGATCATGGCGGGAAAGGCCTGCATAGCGCCGTGCCCGAAGGGAGGTTCCGGACCGAGACGATCATGAACGTAGAGGTTCACCGGATTGGTCTGCTCCACCCCCCCCTCACCCACCCAGCGGAAGGTGTCCAGGCAGCGCTGGAGGCAAGCCGCCGGATCGAGGAGTTCCTCCACTTCCTCCCGCGACACCACCAGTATCTCACCGGGAGGGCGCGTATCGCCGGTCACAGATCGGCCTCCAGAGCCAGCAGATCCGCGGCTTCTTGCTCCACAACGGTGACGGCCTCCGGCGGGAGGGGACCGTAGGGTTTGCGGGGAACGCCGGTACGAGCACCGCCGAGACCGGCAATAGCGTTGAGATACCCGTGCTCGTAGCTGAGCATCGAAGGCATGTCAGGACGCCGGATAGCCGCCGAGAATCGTTGCAGGGCCGCGAAGGCGCTCCGAACCCACGGGTCATGGTGGTTGCCCTTGCGACATTCCTCGATGAAGCGGGTTCCCGTCTTGAGGCCTGCCCAACTGAAAATCCCGGTGGCGCCCGCTGCTCCCAGCATCGATGCATGGAAAAAGGCCGGGTCGTTACCGCTGAACACGTTGACCCGGTCACTGATAGTCAGCAGTATCTCATCGAAGTGGGGTAAGGCCGTGTTGGATTCTTTGATGGCCTTGATGTTGGCGAGGTCGAGAAGCCGCTCCCACATCTTGGCCGTTAAGTTCATTCCGTTCAGAGGCGAGTAGTTATAAAGCATGAGCGCCATATCGCCGTCTAGCGACTCGGCCACCTCAACGAAGAACCGCAGGGCCCAGTCCCTAGTGGCGGGAAGGGCATAAGGGGCGGCCAGCATCGAACCGTCGGCGCCCGATCTCTCCGCCACCCGGGCACGGCGGACCGCCTCCCGCTGGTAGGAAGCGGTACTGCCTACCACGACGGCTATCCCGCTCTGGTGTCCCGTCTCAACCGCCAGCTCGCACACCGTGTCGAACTCCCGCTCCGACACACTCGTCATCTGACCCATCGATCCGAACACGATGCATCCGGGAGCGCCGGAGGCGGCCACCAGATCGATGCTCCGGCGAACCCCATCCATGTCGATCTCCTGGGCGTCGTCGAGGCTGAGTGGGATCAGGGGGAATAAACCCTCCAAGGGTTTGCGAGTGAATTCAGGCATATGTTTCAGTTCCTTGACGTCAGGCGACCAAAAAGATCCAGCAACAAACGGCAGCGACGAGCCAACTCATCGAACGTCACCGCTTCGCAGTGGTAACCGATGCTCTCCATAGCCGCCCGTGCCTCACCAGTGTAAACCACTGCGCCGTCAGCTTCTATGCGTTCAATGGCGTCATAACGAGCAGCATCCTCATTGGTGGCGACCGCCTCCTCAAGGGAGACTCCCACCGGGAGGTCGAGTTCGATCCGGCCCGCGGCAACCTTGGCCGGATATCCCCCCGGTAGCCCGTTAGGTCCCGAAACGTGGGTCCGGACCTGTGTCGAACCCAGCAAGGCCAAGACGTTCTTGACAGCCGACGCCGCGAACAGCGAGAAACAGTCGGTCTGGTTCCATGCGATGGCCTCCGGCCATGACGAGAGGATGGCGTCGAGGTCATGTGCGGCGGTCACATCCTCCCCCCGCACGATCAGTTGGAACCGGTGCGGAACCAGCGACGCTCCGTAGGCCATCAGAGCATGCGATCCGACCAGACGCACCACGATATCTTCATCGGCCGCCCCGGACACCTCCATCGCGTAGCCCGCAACGGCGGCGGCGGACACCTCTACGTTGCCGGCGCCCGCTACCGGACCATGACCGAAACGGGCCCGGATCGCCGCGTTAACCACGTCGGGAAATGCGGTGTTGACAATGAACGTCTCTATTCCGGCCCGCTCGACAGCGCGGACCAGTTGAGTGGCCGGCATGAGATGCCATGGGAGCCAAAGGCTGAAGGTGGCGGCCCGCACCTCCGCCCGCAACCCATCGTCGATGTCGGCGTTCATGAACCTGCGGGGCGACTGGACGGTGGCGGAGTGCAGGACCGCGTCGGGTTTAAGGGAAGCCAGGAAGCGAGCGGAAGCGTCTGCGTCGGCCAGGTCCAGCATGTGATGTTCGAACCGCTTGGCATGGCCTTGAAACATGGCGCCCAGCCGAGCCAGGCTGACCCGCGACGGACCCGACCAGGGACTGCGCTTGATGGTCACGATGCGATCTACGCCCGGGGCGCGGGCCAGGAACTCGAGGGCCCATCCGCCCAAACCGCCTACCCCGGTCAGGAGGACCGTGCTCACTACGTACTACCGGTTACCGGCCTACCGTTACCGACGTCCGATGGGGTGCATCGTTGAACGGTGGAAGTTCTTCATCCCCACCACCTTGAGCACCAGCTCGGCAATCCTCCAACCTTCAGCCGTTCGACGGAACCGGCAGTGGTACTGGCCCCACATCTCGCCGGGATCCCCACCCTCGTGGTAAGTATGCCAAGCGTATATGTAAGCCGCGCCTCGGGCCGAGTCCGGTCCGTCCGGTTGCACCATTACGTTGCTTATGTGGTGTGAGGAGGAGGAGAACAGGGTGCTTAGACCGGGCTGGATGGAAGCCACGATCGCGTTTCTTCCTTCGATACTCGCCATCTCCGGCCCGTAATCGATGAGGCAATCCTCGGTGAACAACTCTGCCAGCGCCTCGGCCTCGTTGCGGTCGAAATGCCATGCGTAACCGTAAAGCAATTCCTCTATGGAAGCCCGATCCGCCGGATCGATCATCGAAGTCATCCTGTTATCCTCTCGCTTCGGAACACGACTCTAGGAGGGTACTGGCTCGTGAGGCCAGACCGCTCGGACCGGTTGGGAGAACCTTGATGCGCAAAGATCTCTGGTCAAGAACGTACCAGGTGGGAGTGGTTGTAAGAGATATCGACAAGGCAGCCCGCTTCTATGAGCGGCTGGGTATCGGGCCTTTCGTAGAAGGCCCCTCCGCTCACGCCCTCGAACGCAAGATCTACGGCAAGGACGCCCCCGACGCTAAGGTGAGGGGCAGCATTGCCCAGATGGGATCGGTCGAATTCGAACTGTTACAGCCGGTATCGGGTGATTCCATCCAGGCGGAGTTTCTGGAAAAGCACGGTGAAGGGGTCATCCACCTGTGTGCACACACCGACGACCTCGACCGTGATGTAGAGGATCTGACAGAACTCGGGTTTCGGATGATATCCAAGGCAGTCCTGGCCGACGGAGGCAAATTCGCCTATTTCGACACCCGTGAGGTCGGTGGATTGATACTGGAGCTATTCCAAACCGGTGATGATTGGAAATAGTCGGCTAGATGAACGATTGCCTGTTCGTGCAGGCGCTAACCCTGATTATTCAGGTTTCCCACACACCGAGGCATGTAACGCCTGTTCGACCCGAGTATCGGGTATAAACCCGCCGTTCACCCGACAGGTGGATCTCCACACCGGACCGAAACGGGAAACGCTGATAGCCGTACTGCCTGGTCAGGGCGCGAATCTGGTCTTCTCCACTCATCCTCCAAACCCCCATCCATGAATAATTGGGGCTAAACATCTTCTTCATGATTCATCAGGCATGCCACGACCGGAAAGCGGCTGCTGCCGTGAGTTCAGGATTCGTCAACGAAACCAACGTACAGCTTCTGGGTTCCCGTTCCTTCCAGGCGCGTTCGTGGCCCGCCGAAGCGAGGCACGTTCTGCATGGTCCAGCAGGGGAGCCGCTCAAGGCTCACGGACCGGGACCAAGCTCAGTCCATCCCCGCCGGTTGTGTGTCTAGCCGTAATGGGTCTACCAGGTCCCAGCAAGCGGGATGTTGACTCCGGACTATCGGGAGGGTCCTACCCTGGTAGATTGTTAAACGCTCCTCTTGGTAGGAGCATGAGGGTACGGCCCATCAGAAGCCGATTGATACGGAGGTAACCACATGAGCAAGTATGCGCGGGTCGAGATCGCCCAACCGGAACTCAAAGAACTGGCGGATTCCATTGATGACGCGCCGGATGACCGCCTGGCGAGGACGAAAGCCAAGTCCGACCTTGAGGGGGAACTCCGCTACATGAAGCGGTATCGCGAAATGGCGGCCGACGACCCCATCCAGCAGGGCTGGGACGCCAACGAGGCCGAGTTCCACGCCAAGACCAAGATTTTCTCCGTGCTGGCCGACGCGATGGAGTTCGAACTCGGGAAGGATGAAGGCCGGGCCGCGGTAGCCAGGGCGCGCAAGCGTCAAGGTGACAAGATGGGCGCCGATATGGCTGAAAGCACCCGAAGCAAGGGTGAGGCCCTGAATCTCAACAACTTCTTCAAGGAGTTCTGGAGCTACTTTCAATGGTCGCCCAAGTTCGACACCGAGCGGTACTTCGACGATGAGGGCAACATGGTCAAGTACGTCCTGCGTCTCAACTGCCCGATCGGCGACTACCTGCGCGACAACGCTCCCGATGTCGAGTTCTCCTCGAACTTCTGTGACCTCGACGAGCACATCGCCCTCGCGTATAACCCCAATATCCGCTACTCGCGCAAGCGTTGGGTGCCGGGCGGCTACCAGTTCAGCGAACTCATCTGGGAGTTGGACACCGAGGGCGTGATCCACTGAGCCACCCGGTTACCGTTCTCTGAGGAAAGCAAAGTCTCGTGCGTGCGTTGTCGATGTACGAGGGTGGAAGGTTCGAGCTTGAAGAGGTCCCGATACCCGAACGACCACCCGGCTGGGCGCTGATCCGGACCATCGCTTCAGCTGCCGGCCTGTTCCAATCACAGATGGCGGCGGGAATGCTCGACACCAACGGCTTCCCCCGTCTTCTGGGCCATGAGATCATCGGCGAGGTAGTCGAAGTCGCCTCGGACGCAGCCCCCCAACCAGGATCCACCGTGGTCGTCGACGCGGTGGTGGGATGCGGAGTTTGCGAATGGTGCATACGCGGAGACGAGATGATCTGCCCGTGGATGCGCCACCTGGGAATAAACATCGACGGGGGTTACGCCGACTACGTGGTCGTCCCCGAGTCACATATTTTCGACATCGCACCCGACACTCCCGTCACCGAAGCCGTAATGCTGGGTTCAGCTCTTCCCGCCTCGGTACATGCGGCACGCCGCTCGCCGGTAAAGGGCGGTTCCCGGGTCATCGTCACCGGGGTGGGCAGTATCGGCCTGACCCTCTGCCAGGTGGTCAGGGCTATGGGAGCTACCACAGTGGTGGCGGTGGACGTGTCCGACGAACGCCTCGCGGCGGCGGGACCGTGGATCGACGGAGCAGTCAACATATCCGGCCTCGAACCGGGGGAAGTAGACGATAGGGTATTTGAAGCGGTCGGATCGCGCCACGGCGCCGACGTGGTTTTCGAAGCCGCAGGTCGGATATCGAGCGTGGACCTGTCCATCCGCACCGTCCGGAGGGGAGGAACCGTTCTGCTGATGGGCATCTGCGACGGTCAGACCTCGGTGGTATTCAACAGCTATCTGGCCGATTTCCTGTCACGAGAGGTTTCGATGGTCACGACGTTCGGCTTCGACCGGCGCGACTTCCTGGTCGGCGCCTCTCTCCACGCGGGGGGCAATCTGGACCTGACCGCGCTCACCGGGGCCACCATACCGCTCGAACAGGTACCCGAAGCGCTGGACCGCATCGCCAGGGAAGGAACGGACGGTAGGCGGCTGGTAGTCGACGTGGCGATCCCGTAGCGCCCCGGCGCTTTGCACATTCGACAGATCGGGCCACACCACGATGACGGTCCCACCAGGCGTGTATTGTAATGTAAACAGCTATACTAGGGATCATGGCAACGTTAACAAAAGAGCGTCCACCGAACGGTAGCGTCCGGGCGAGGAGGGTAGCGTACTTCATCGCATTGATCCGCAGTTATCCCGAAGTCACCCGTGACGAGCTTCAGGAAACCCTCGGCTGGTCGGATGAAGAGATGGAGCAGTTGCTGGCGGACTTTCGGGTGATGTCCCGAGAACTGAGCATCCTGAGTGGCTCATGAGTGAGGCTTGGCAGATCATGGTCAGCGCGCTCGCGGCGATATCTCTTATCGCCAATATCTTTTTTTCTCTGGTGGAACAACCGAGGCAAGCGAGAAGCTGCCCTATCGACCACTCTGCTTAACCTGATCAAATCGGCCTCTGCCCTAACACAGGAGGCCGAGAGGGCCCGGAGCGAAGCGGAGGCCACCAAGCGACGGATACAGCAAGACCAAGCATCTATCCGCCGTTGGCAGGAACCGTCACCTTTCTGACGAGCTTGAACCGACGACTACTGGGCTAGCCAACCCCCGTCAACCGGTATGAAGGCCCCGGTCATGAAGCTGGACCCGTCCGAAGTCAGAAACTCCACCGCCTTGGCTATCTCATCAGGATGGGCCGGCCGGTTCAGGGGGGTACGGCCCATTAGCTTGGCTCGGCGCTCCGGGTGGGCAAGGCTGTCGGCGCTCATCGGGGTGTCGGTCACGCCCGGTCCGACAACATTTACCCGGATTCCGTGGCGGGCAAAGTCTACCGCTAGTGCCTGACCGAGAAGGAGGACCCCTCCTTTGGACGAAGCGTAGGCCGCGGTCCCGGGAAGGACGACTTTGGAGTTGATCGATCCGATCAGAACGATCGTGCCTCCATGGCCCTTGTTCATCATGGCCTTGGCGCCCGCCCGAGCGGTCAGGAAGCTACCGGTAAGGTTCACTTCAACGACTCTCCGGAAGGTGTCGATATCGAAGGTCATCGAGTCGCCACCCACTTCGATACCGGCGCACGTCACCACGCAGTCCAGATCACCGAACCGATCGAGGGTCGCCGAGACCATGGCGTCACACTGGGTCTCGTCGGTAACGTCGACCGCCAGCGACATGGACCCCTCTATTTCGGCCGCCACCTGCGCGGCTCGGTCCCCGTCTACATCCACGCACACCACCTGATCACCCCGGCCGGACAACCGGCGGGCTACCGCCGCGCCAATCCCCGAACCGGCCCCTGTCACCAAGGCCACCGCCATATCGATCTCCTTTACTACTATGGACGCTGGCGGAATGGTAACGACACGGCCCGTCCTTCCTCTCGGTAGGTAACCTGACCGAGATGACTAACCGGGCACCGGATGCGATACTTGAACTTACTGTCAAGCTCAGCGAGGGTGATAACAATGGACCTGCCGATCCTCTACAGTCTGAATACCGATGCAAGGACCCCCACCTGACAGGAGTGCTGTCGCGTGCGGGAGTACCTGCATGAGAAGTCCGTCGAGTTCGACGACCGGAACATACGCCAGAACGAACAAGCCCGCCAAGAACTGCTGTCCATGACGGGAAACCTGATGGTGCCTTACCTCACCTACCAAGGCCGGACGGTGACCGGATTCGACCCGGACGGCTTGGATCAGGTTGTGCGTGCATACCGCTCCACGGCCCTGGTGGGATCCTGACCAGCCATGTGCGGCGCACGCATTGTCAGTGAAGGTGAAATGCCGTCAGTCTCCGGAACAGCCGAAAACTCGGCCCGCGAACTCCAAAACGACGCGGAACCGAACATAAGATGAGTCGGCCACCGGGAAACTCGTTGCAAACCGACCAGGGCCGCCGCGTCTCGGAACCAGGGGATACGCTGGCGGCGGGCATCGAGAACCTGATCGATCGGGTCCGGGAGGAACTGGATTACAACGACGGGAAGGGTCAGAGCGCTTACCGTCTTGGCATGCATGACGGCCTTCGGTTCGCCGAGGACGCCCTCGCCAACCTGCTCCGTCGTCATGGCCACGAATACGAACCTCGACCCACTCCTCTCGACGCATGAGCGTCACCAGCGCCCCCGGGACCCAGCCCGTATTGCAACTCCGGGAGATAAACAAGTCGTTCGGCTCCAACCATGTGTTACGAGGTATTGACCTGACCGTGGGCCAAGGCCAGCATGTGGTGATTTTCGGACCCTCCGGATCCGGTAAATCGACTCTGCTCCGCTCCGCCAACCTTCTCGAGGTGCCCGATTCGGGATCGATATGGTTCGATGGCAAGGAATACGGTCCTGGAATAAAGGGTGAGAAACTGCCCAAGGGCAAACCCCGCTACCTGAGGCAGCAGATCGGGATGGTCTTCCAGCAGTTCAACCTCTTCCCGCACATCACAGCTCTTGGCAACGTCGCCTTAGCCCTCCGGCGCGTGAAACGGATCAACCGGTCCGAAGCCGAGATGAAAGCCGCTGTCTATCTCGACAAGGTAGGTCTCCTGGACAAGGTAGGGGCCTATCCCACCCAGCTTTCCGGAGGCCAGCAGCAGCGGGTAGCGATCGCTCGGTCCTTGGTTATGGAACCGAAGGTGATGCTGTTCGATGAGCCCACCTCCGCGCTGGACCCGGAGTTGGTCGGTGAAGTTCTCAACGTGATGCGCAGCTTGGCGGAATCGGGCATGACCATGGTAGTGGTCACCCACGAGATGGGTTTCGCTCGGGAAGCGGGGGATGTGAACATCTTCATGGACGAAGGTGTGGTGGTGGAGATGGGTGATCGGAACCTCTACCGGGAAGCACGCGAACCCCGAACCCGGGCCTTCTTGAAGGCGATCCTGTGAGTTTCCTATCGATAGCTCCGTTGCTAGCCCAAGCACGGTTCCGACCCGAGTTCATCTGGATCAACCGGGATGTCTTCCTCAACGGTGTTCAGTTGACCGTGTTCATCACCGTCATCGCCTTCACGCTAGCCACGATCTTGGGGTTGGTGGTCGCTCTGCTTCGCATGTCCAAGTCGCGGATCATCACCCCGATCATGGCCGCCTACATCAACATCTTCCGGGCCATTCCCCTCCTGGTTTTCGTCCTGTTCGTCTATTACGGGATCGCCATCCAGTTCGACTTGACCATCTCCGCCATCCAGGCCGGGATCCTGGCCCTGACACTCCAGTACTCGGCGTGGCTCGGGGAGATCTTCCGCAGCGGCATCCAAGCCGTTTCCGACGGCCAGCGACAGGCGGCCATGTCGGTGGGTATGAGCCGGCCCCAAGTGTTCTTCCGAGTGATCCTGCCGCAGGCCACCCGCATCGTGATCCCCCCGATGGGGAACATGTTCATCGGGATGATCAAGGACTCCTCTTTGGTGTACATCATCGGGGTCCCCGAACTGTTACGGGTGAGCAACCTTCTGGCGAACAGCACCTTCCGTTACTTCGAGGTCTACCTCGCCACGGTGATCATGTACCTCATCCTCACTACCATCGTGTACTTCGGTGTCAAGTACCTTGAGAAGCGGTTCGCGCTCGTGGATGTTCTAACCTCCAAGGTACGCTCGCCGTTCGCGCGGCGCCGGAGCGAGCAACTGATGAAGCTCCAGGAGCTGGTCAGGGTAAACCGGAGCAACGAATCGTCTGATCGATTGGACCGGACCTAGTATCGGTACGTCTTCGATCCGGGTTCGCCCATTGCAACAATCCGGTCGTGGCTTGCATAGGCAGGCTTGCCCCGGAGACACACGTTTCTAATTGAAGGGAGATGTATGAAACATCGCACTACATGGTTGGTGCTAGCTATCGCGTTGGGCATGGTGGCAGCCGCCTGTGCCGACGACGACGGCGATAGCGCATCAGACGCCAACAACAGCGCCATAGCCGCCTTGGAGAGTCGGGTCGGGGCCATCGAGTCGTCGATGGGCTCATCCGAAGGAGGCGTCGTGGCAGGGAACCTGCTCGACGAGATCAAGGACCGCGGCACCCTCACAGTGGGTATGGTCCTCCAGTTCGAGCCCCAGATGTATATTGACGACAGCGGGAATCCGGCCGGTTACGACGTGGACCTGATGAACATGCTGGCCGAGGATCTCGGGGTTGAACTCGACATCCAGAACCTCGAGTTCGATGCGATGATTCCCGGGCTGATCGCCGGACAGTACGACATGGTGTCGGTAGGCCTAGTCGGGCGCCCGGCTCGCCTCGAGCAGCTCTGGTTCACCTGCCCGTACGTGCCTTACCGCCAGGTCGTAGTGGTCAACAACGACTCCGGTATCACCTCGATGGACCAACTGAACAGCGACGGCGTGACGATGACGGCCCTCACCGGCTCCACCGCCGCCAACCTGACCGAGACGCGCTTCCCGAATGCGGAGCTCGTCCAGTTGGATCAGGCGCCGGCCTTCCTTGAAGTCGCTTCCGGACGTGCCGACGCCATCGTCGTTGAGGAATACCTTGCTCTGCCGTTCGTAGCCGAGAACCCGAGCACCAGCGTGCTTAACCCCAACGCGCCATTCGTGGCTGAGGAGTACGGCGCCTGGGCAGTTCCCCGCGGCGAAGTTGTGTGGCTTGAGTACCTGAATGGCTGGCTGGCTTACTACATCTCGAGAGGAACGCTCGACGAGGTGTACGAGAGGCACATCGGACCGACCGAGGGAATGCCTGCCTGTAACTAGTAGGGACAAACTTGTCAGGTCCGGCCCCACCGGACCTGACCCGAAAATGACGGGTCTGGCGCTTCTTGCACAAAGAGGCGCCAGACCTTTCTGGAATGAGGAACTGCGGACTAGGATGACCGACCTCCCAGAACAATTGGAACCACTTGCCGACCTAATCGACTACTTCGATCATGTCGGGTTAGCCGTGAACGACCTGCGGTCGGCAACCCGGCTCTTCGAGACGCTCGGAGGCTCCTTCATCACCGGGGCCGACCAACTCGCCAGGGGGTTCAGATGGATCCAGTACCGCTTGCCCGGAGGCACAAAGATCGAGGCGCTGGCGCCCGTGTCGGACGATTGCTTCCTCCGGCGGTTTCTCCGGTCACGGGGCGAGGGCGTGCACCACCTGACCTTCAAGGTGTCGTCGGTAACTCAAGCAGCTGAGAGGGCGGAGCAGGCCGGAATGAAGGTGGTCGGATTGGACGATATCCCCGGTGCATGGAGCGAGTGTTTCATCTACCCTTCCAGCGCCCACGGAACCCTCATCCAGCTGGCCGACTGGCCGGAAGACTATGCCCCTTCGGCCACCTTGCCGGATGTCCTGGCCGGAAGAATAGTCGCCGACTGAGTACCTCGACCAACACGTAGGCATGGATGCCGGAAGCGGCGAGCCAAGGAAGGCTATTCGCCAACCGACACGGTCAGAACCGCCCGGACACCCGGCATGTAATTCGGACGCCGACTGAGTAGGCGTCCCGACCCTCCGCAAGCCGTATAGGCCAGGTAACCGGTTTCCAGCAGAAGGCCGGCGCCAGCCTCGGTGTAGTCACGAATCATCGTTAATCCAAGGCCCCGGTGAGGGTCCTCGGCCGACATGGAAGAGACGTTTCCCTCGAAGGCCGCTAGCAGGCAGGAAGCTTCGTCAATGTCCGGATACCGACCCAGCATGCTGGCGTGTATCCCTTTGCCTCGTCGCGCACCTCGATGCCGAACTCGGCAGGGCTTGTCATCCCGAACGTGCAGGTGCCGTGATCTTTACCGGAATGGTAAAGGACGTTCTCCGCTAGTTCTCTCACCATAATCGACAGCCGGCGACAGCCAGGCACATGGTGGTCCTCGGCCGTCTGTCGAACGCGCAGCATCACGTCCGTAAGGTTGTCGGCTGAGAAGGTTGACCTGAACACCAAGGCGTAGCCTTATGCCGGAATACGGCAGGCAGCAACCAGCAAACGCACAACGCTATCCAACTGCACGAGGTTGGCGGTGGTGTCAGCGTCGGGCTTATCGTGTTTGTCGGGGAAGAATCCCTGCCAGTATCCAAGGTCACCCCCCTTGGTACCTACTGTCAGGGCCAGAACCGGCCGGTAGCCTTTCTTGCTAGGCGCTGCCATCGCCATCACGTAGCACGGCAGTCCGGTCAGCGGATCACATGAGATCGTGGACGCCGACTCTTGTTCCCAGGCGAACCGGCTCATGGCCTGGTATTCACTCAACCAAACAACAGATTCTGCCTTGGCCGCCTCGGCCGACCGCTCCGATAGTCCCACATCCATGATCGTTCGCTCCACCCATCAAACCATACCGTCGCCGGTACAAATCAGCCGCTTAGACACAACCCAGTTCTCTGCGTAAGACCCCCAGACCTCATAACGGCCACCGGGGCGCTTCAACGATCACGCGGAGGACGAGACCGGGACAAGCGTGAGTAAGCAACCTACCAACTCTTGGATATTACCAAAACGGGCTTCGCGGGGCCCTGCGCCTGCTGACCAGGGAGTTTGCCATCGGACTTCAAGCCAACGAAGGATTACTCGGCACTCTCCAAGCAAGATGGGGTCGCCTGCAACTGTGATCGGGTTTCTCGTGCCGATTCACAGGTCACTTCGCCCGGAGTTAATCGATGTTCTTGAAAGGGGTACTTGCACGCGGTACATAGTTAGAAGATGATCCGGACTATTCGCCATCGGGGTTTGAAACGGGCCTACGAGCGTGGCGACTTCAGTAGGTTGCGGCCCGAGCAGGCAAGAAAGATAGCGATCGCTCTTGCGGACCTAGGAGGGTGCTGAGAAACCCCGCACAAAGGGGTTCAGCCGCTAACCCACAACTCCATGACCAGGCAGTTTGCCAACCACCGAACCCCGTAAGATTCGTTTTTCAGGACCCTCCTTGACTCCGCTCGAAAGGTCGGAGACCTCGACCTTCCCGGTTATCGGCTACACAGGCTGAGAGGTAGGTTGAAAGGGATGTGGAGCATAAGAGTTTCCGCCAATTGGCGAATCGTGTTCCGGTTCGAGGATGGCGATGCCTATAACATCGACCTGATCGACTATCACTAGCAGGGATCCGACTCATGAGCATGAATAACCCCCCCCACCCAGGTCTCAGCATCAAACACAACTGCCTGGATCCACTCGGGCTCAGCGTGACCGAAGCCGCGGCATTGTTGGGTGTCGATTGCCGCACCCTGACCCGGGTCTTGAACGGCCAGGCGAGAATCTCAGCCGAGATGGCCACCCTTCTCGAAAAGGCAGGATGGTCATCGGCCGGTTTTTGGGTCCGGCGTCAAGCTGCCTATGACCGGGCCGGCGCCACGAAGAATGAAGCGCGAATGATTGGCTAGCGACCTGAGCCGTGCGCTTCGGCCGCCGACACGCTGATCCCCACCCCGCACTAGCCCTGATTATTCAGGTTTCCCACACACCGAGGCATGTTGCGCCAGTTCCACCCGAGTCTTGGGGGCTACCCACCGTTCACCCGACAAGTGAATCTCTAAATCGGACCGGGATGGGAAACACCGATAGCTGTATTGCCTGGTCAGGGCACGAATATGGTCTACTCCACTCATCCTCCAAACCTCCATCCATGAATAATCGGGGCTAATCGGTAGGAGGTCCGGGTCTTGGTAGAACAGCGTTCTCCCTATCGGGTTGTCTGAAATGCACGGGGGTCGGACTCGAAGGCCCGTTGGCAGCCGGCTGCACAGAAGTAGACATCAGCCCCTTCGTGGCGGCCGACGAAACGGGCGGCGGATACGTCCACCGACATACCACACACCGGATCGACCGCCTGGGCCGGTATCTCCACCTCCACTACTTGGGCTCCCGCTCCGGCGGCTTTGAAAGCGACCAACTCCGCCATTACCGAAACGGCGATTTCTTCGTGGGTAGTCGGCCCGAGGTCGATCCCGGCCGGCGCATGCACCCTGGCCAGCGACCCTTCGCAGACCCCACGCTCCCGCATCCAGGCCAGCACCGACGAAGCCCGTTTCCCGGAAGCAACCAGACCCACGTAGGCGGCCCTCGTAGCCAGGGCGGCCTCCAGAGCAGGTTCGTCGAAATGTCCTTGGGTAGCCACCACTATGTAGGAACGATCACCTGCTTCCGAAAGGGCCCCAACTTCGGTGACCAGCTCCGCCCGCCAACCCATAAGCAAGGCGATCCCCTGCAGCCGCTCCGCCATAGGCGAACTCCCCACGACCATCAGATGGGGCGAGGGTAGGACCGGCTCCACGAACACCTCCATCGCTCCATCGCTATCGCACGCCATCGCCACGTCCGTCACGCCCGGCCGGCGATCACCCTCCCCCAGCATGAGCAACCGGGCGGCGCCGGATCCGAGAGCCTCCAGCGCGTGACGGACCACGGTGGGCGACGCGCAGGCACCACCGAGCCAACCCTCCACCTCCCCGTCGGGGTGGATGATCGCTCTCGCTCCCTCCTTGCCCGATGACAACCCCCGTGACCAAGTGACGGTAGCCAGAGCAAAGGCCCGACCCTCCTCCTGGAGAAGCGCCGCCTTCCGGAGGATGTTCAAATCACCCTGTCGTGTTCAGGGACCTACGTCCACACCGTTTAGCGCTCCCCACACCCGGTGTGGGAGCACCGGCATGTCGATATTGGTGACCCCCCGTGACCACAACGCGTCGATCACTGCGTTGGTAAAGGCAGCCGGGGAGCCGACCGTAGCCGACTCGCCAACCCCTTTGGCCCCGATCGGGTGATGCGGGGAAGGGGTAACCGTGTGGCCCAGCTTGTAGCGAGGGGTCTCCCAGGCCGTCGGCACCAGGTAGTCCATGAAGTTGGATCCGATACAGTTGCCGTCATCGTCGAAGGTGATCCACTGCATGTTGGCCTTGGCGAACCCTTCGGTGAGACCACCCGTTATCTGACCGTCCACGATCATCGGGTTGATTCGGACCCCGCAGTCGTCCACCGCGGCCATGTCCAGCACCTTCCAGGTTCCGTCGCCGGTGTCCACTTCCACCACCACGATGTAGGTACCGAAAGGGTAGGTCATGTTGGGAGGATCGTAATATGTCACCCCTTCGAGCCCGGCCTCCATACCTTCCGGGTGGTTGGTGTAGGCCGCGAAGGCCACGTCCTGAATGGATACGCTCTGGTCGGTTCCCCGCACGGTGAACTTACCCGGCTCCCATTCGAGATCTTCCTCGGCTGCCTCGAGCAGGTGCGCGGCCAGCTTGGCGCCCTTGGCCCGCAGTTTGCGGGAGACCATCGCAGTGGCGGCCCCGCCCACCGGTGTGGACCTGGACGCGTAGGTGCCGAGACCGTAGGGAGTGTTGTCGGTGTCGCCGTACTGCACCTTGATGTCCGAGTACGGGATACCGAGTTCCTCGGCAACGATCTGGGCGAAGGTTGTCTCGTGACCCTGGCCCTGGGTCTGCACACCCAGCTTGAGGATGGCCTTGCCGGTGGGGTGGACCCGTAACTCGGCCGAGTCGAACATCTTAAGGCCCAGGATGTCGAACTCCCGCGAGTTACCGGCACCCACCACTTCGGTGAAGGAGGCTACCCCGATGCCGATCAGCTTCGCGGCGTCCGGATCGGCATTCTGTTCCGCCTGGCGAACCCGCCACGCGTCGTAGTCGATTATCTCCTTAGCCACGTCCATCGCCCCGTGGTAATCACCCGAGTCGTACACGAACCCGGTCGGTGACAGGTACGGGAACTGGTCGGCCTTGATGAAGTTACGGGCCCGGAAGTCGGCCGGATCCATGCCCACCTCGTGAGCGGCGTTGTCAACCAACCGCTCGATAAGGTAGGAGGCCTCGGTCACCCGGAACGAGCACCGGTAGGCCACCCCTCCGGGCGCCTTGTTGGTGTAGGCGCCCTTGGCGGTTACATGGGCGGCCGGGAAGTCGTAACTCCCCGTACATATGTGGAACAGACCGGCCCGGAACTTGCTGGGCTGCGCATCCGAGAAGAAGGCGCCCTGATCCGAGAGGATGTCGGCTCGCATAGCCGTTATCCGGTTATCGCTGTCCAGCGCCAACTCGGCGTGCATATGAAAATCACGGGCGAACCCGGTGGAAATAAGGTTCTCGGTACGGCTCTCGACCCATTTCACCGGCTTGCCGATCAGGAGCGAAGCGGCGGTGGCCACTACGTACCCGGGATAGACCGGAACCTTGTTGCCAAAACCACCTCCGATGTCGCGGGTGACGATGCGTATCTTCTCCTCGGGCAGCCCGGCCACTAGAGCGAAAACGGTCCTGATAGCGTGGGGTGCCTGGCTGGTCATGTAGATGGTGCACTGACCGGTGATCGAGTTGACATCCGCCACCACTCCACAGGTCTCCAGCGGGGCCGGATGGGAACGCGGGTAGTGGGTGTCCAGGCTGACAACCCTGGCCGCCGACGCGAAGGCGGCGTCGGTGGAGTGTTGGTCTCCCGCTGCCCAGGTGTATGCGACATTGTCGGTCTTGTCTTCCTTGTCGTCGCGGATCAGCGTATCGGTCGACAGGGACTGCTGGGGGGTGGTGATCGCCTCCAGCATCTCGTAGTCGACGTCTATCAGCTGCAACGCATCACGGGCGATGTAGGGGTGGGTTGCGATGACCGCCGCTACTTCCTGCCCCTGAAAACGGACCTTGTCGGTGGCCAGAACCGCCTGAGTGTCACCCGAGAGGGTCGGCATCCAGGCCAAGCCATGTGCGGCCAAGGCCTCACCGGTGACCACCGCCAGCACTCCGTCAAGTTCCATGGCCGCCGAAGAGTCGATGGAGTTGATGCGGGCATGCGCCACCGGGGACCGCAGTATGGCCATGTGGAGCATTCCTGGAAGGGTCAGATCATCCAGATAGTTTCCTGCCCCCCGGATGAAGCGGTCGTCTTCCTTACGCAGAACGGAATGGCCGACACCGCCCACCTCCGGGCTGGTCTGTGGTTCGTGAACAACGGTCATACTCAGCTCTCCTCTCCGCCGGCCGCCTGGATGGCGGTAACGATGTTCATGTAACCCGTGCAGCGACAGATATTCCCGGAGATGGCCCAGCGGACGTCATCGTCGGAGGGGTCCGGATTGTCCTCCAGCAGTGCCACGCCTACCAGCATCATTCCCGGTGTGCAGAACCCGCATTGGAGGCCATGGTGTTTCTTGAACGACTCCTGGATCGGATGGATCCCCCCGTCCGCCAGCCCTTCCACTGTGGTCAGAGCCTTCCCGTCGGCCTGCACCGCGAACATGGTGCAGGACTTGACCGGCTTGCCGTCGTACAACACCGTGCAGGCCCCGCACGAAGTGGTGTCACACCCGATATGGGTCCCGGTCAAGCCGAGATCGGTGCGTATGAAGTCAACCAGCAGGCGGCGGGGCTCTACGTCCCTCATCTCGCTGGTCCCGTTGACGGTGGTGGTGATCTCCATCAGCCCTCCCCTCGTGCCTGTACCAGGGCTTGAGCGAAGCCCCGCCGGGTGTATTCGGCGACCACCGCCCGCTTGTACTCGGCGGGGCCTCTCACGTTGCTGTCGGGATCGCAGGTCCGGGCTGCTATCTCAGCCGCCTCGGCGAACAGTCCCGCTCCGGGTTCCTGGCCGACCATCATCGCCTCAGCCTCCGTTACTTTCAGGTTGTGGCCGTGGACCGCGGTAAGCCCCAATCCGGCCTCGGCAATGTTCCCTGCATCATCAAGGACAAGGTGGGTGGCGACGCCTACGGTGGCGTAGTCACCGATCTTCCGCTCCAGCTTAAGGTAGACCCCTCCGGCCGGTCCCCCGTACTTGGGAACCCTTACCTCGGTGACCATCTCCCCCTCCTCCAGGGCGTTGGTAAAGAAGTCCACCACAAAGTCGGCGATGGGGATGATCCTGCGGCCCGAAACCGAGTCGGCTACCACCGCGGCCCCTACCGCCAGCATCACCGAGTTCCAGTCGCCTTCGGGATCGCAGTGGGCGACCGAACCGCATAGCGTGCCCCGGTTGCGGACCAGCGGATCCGAAATCCAGGGAGCGGCCGACGCCATTGTGTGGTTGCTGCGGGCGACCAGGTCCGAACCGGCCACGTCGGCGTGCCTGGCAAGGGCGCCGACCGCCAGATGGCCGTTCTCTTCACGAATATATGACAGCTCCGCCACACCGTTGATGTCGACGAGATGGCCGGGGTCGGCCAGCCGAAGCTTCATCATCGGGATGAGGCTTTGGCCTCCGGCAAGAACCCTACCCTCGTCCCCCAACTCCGCGAGGGTAGCCAGCCCCTCGTCGAGCGTCCGGGGAGCCGAGTAGTCGAATGAAGATGGGTACACCGAACTGACCTCCTCGTTTCCTTACCTTCTTATACCACCCACAGGGCGGACTTCGGCGGAACCTTGGCAACTTTTGACAAATAAACAGGTACGGGAGGCATGTTCAGAGTTCTCGGCGACCTTCTCGACACCCACGTAAGGACTCCACCTATGCAACAGTGGCCCGATAATGCAGCCTTGATCGTTGACGCGAGTCGATGGCGGGGATGGGTGAGGAATCGGGGTTAGAGACTACGCAGCTCGGGCAGTACTTCCTTGCCGATCATCTCGATGGTCCTCTCGGGATTCATGCTCGCCACCTGAATCGACACGTAGTCCGCCCCGATTTCCTGAACGAGGGGTCGGTAGGTCTCGATGAGCCCCTCCACCCCATCCACGATGGTGTACTTGCCGAGAACCTCCTGGCGGTCCAACTCGTCTGCCCGGATCCGCAACGTCATCGGATCGACGGCCTGGAGCCGGCCCGGCGCTCGGAGCCCTCTCATCGAAGCTACCGCGCCCCAGGCCTCATCTTCGTCGGCGGCCAGAATGCACCAGCGGGTCGCCATCACTGTGAGGAGCGCTCCCGGTCTCTCCTTCGAAGCTGCCCGGAAAGGACCGATTATCCGATCAAGAGTGTCAGACGGGTCCTTCACCGACGTGATAAGCCCGTCGGCGTGCTTACCCGCGAACGCCGCCGATTTCGGACCCCCCGCCGCCATCCAGATCGGTACGGTGGAAAGTGGAGGGCTGTATAACCTGGCTTTGTCGGCTACGTAGTAGTCGCCTTCGAAATCAAGCTTCTCGCCGCCGAGTAGCCGGTGCATGATCTCGAGAGCCTCGGTCATTCTGGCGATTCGCTCCTTGTAACCGGGGAACCGGAACCCCATCGGACCCTCATTGATGTTCTCGCCGGTCCCCACACCGAGGGCGAAACGACCGTCGCTCAGACGGTCCACCGTGGCGGACATCTGTGCAACCAGGGCGGGGTGGTAGTGGAAGAGCGGGCAGGTGACGCTGGTTGCCAACTCGACCGAATCGGTCCGGGCCGCCACCGCCCCCAACCAAGCCCATACGAACGCGGACGCCGACTCGTCATCGACCCACGGGTGGAAATGATCTGAACCGAAGACCGCATCGAAACCGGATTGCTCGGCCAGCACCGCTTGGTCGGCCAGCCGCTCGGGTTGGTAAGACTCGTGACTGCACAACCATCCGAACTTCATCGATCCATCCTCCCGAGGGGTTCAGCTAGCCGGCCGATTCTTCGTTACATGGCTGACTAGCAAGCATCGGTTCGATAATACAGCAGCGGATGAGGACGTGGATCGGATACCGCGTGCCGCCGATACCACCGCATCCGGCCCTTCTGCTCTCCCCGAGCCCGGCTGACCTGAGTGACCAAGCCTGGTGGGCCGAGGGCTTCGGGTGTGAGTCAGTTCCCGTTGGCCGGGATCGGTCCGTGGCGGATGGCCGCTTGGGCGGCTGCCAGACGGGCGCCGGGTATGCGCGGAGGGCTCATGGAAACGTAGTCGAGCCCTACCCGGTGGCAGAAGTCGATGCTGTCCGGGTCACCCCCGTGCTCACCACACAGTCCGAGGGTAAGATCGGGGCGGGTTGCCCGCCCGCTTTCCGTTGCCCATTTGACCAGCTGTCCGACCCCATCCTCGTCCAGCGACTGGAAGGGATTGCGCGGCAGGACACCGTCAGCCAGATAGGTGTTCAGGAAGCGCGCCTCCGCATCATCCCGGCTGAGACCGAATGTGGTCTGGGTAAGGTCGTTGGTTCCGAACGAAAAGAACTCTGAAATACGCGCCAGTTGACCTGCAAGCAGGGCGGCACGCGGAAGCTCCACCATGTTCCCCAGCTTCACCGGCCTGTCAATACCGAATGCCTCCTGCTCCTCGGCAAGCATCACCGCCACCCGTTCCATTTCCTCCGGATCGACTACCAGGGGCACCATGATCTCGAGTATCGGATCCGCCCCCGCCTCCAATCGGCGGCGAATCGCCCTCAGAGCGGCCCGGATCTGCACCCGATACAGAGAGGGACGGATCAGCCCGAGTCGAACTCCCCGGAGACCCAGCATGGGATTGGCCTCCTCCCAACTTCCGACCACTTCCATCATGCGCTCCACCTCGGCTGTGGATTCGCCCTTTTCCCTAAGCTCGTCGTACTGGTCGCGGAGGCCCCAACGATCGGGAAGAAACTCGTGCAGGGGAGGATCCAGCAACCGAACCACCACCGGCTTGCCGTCCATCGCTTCTAGGAGGGCCGTATAGTCATCGGCCTGCAGATCCTGCAGCTCGTTCAAGGCCGCTCGACCCCCCTGATCCATGATGATGCGCCGTACCACCGGGAGCCGATCCCCCATAAACATGTGCTCGGTTCTGGCCAGGCCGATCCCCTCGGCCCCGAGCTCAGCCGCCCGGGCGGCGTCCTTACCGGTGTCGGCATTGGCCCATATCCCCAAGTGCCGGGTTTCGTCAGCCCACTCCAGCAATGTCAGCATCTCCGGAGGCGGGGACGGGGCCACCAACTCGACTTCGCCGATATAGACCCGGCCATTGGTGCCGTCGATGGCTATCGTGTCTCCTTCCATTACCCGTACACCCTGCGGCGCGGTGAAGAATCCCTGCTCGGCGTTGACGAGCATCCCGACCGCGCCGGTCACCGCCGGGGTTCCCATCGCCCTAGCCACTACCGCTGCATGGCTGGTCTTGCCGCCGTGGCTCGTCAGGATTCCCTCGGATGCGAACATCCCGTCAATATCGTCGGGGGTGGTCTCCCACCTCACCAGGATCACGGGAATACCCTGATCAGCCCATTCCAGCGCCTTCGGGACGCCGAAAACGGCTCTCCCCATAGCTGCGCCGGGAGACGACTCCAAGCCGAAGAAGACCGGAGGCGGAGACTCGTCCTCGTTGACACGCGGTACCAGCAGCTGTTCCAATTGGGTGGGCTCCACCCTCATCAGAGCGGTGTCCCGATCGATCAAGCCCTCATCCACCATCTCCACCGCGGTCCTGATAGCCGCCGCCGCGGAACGCTTCCCGACCCGTGTCTGGAGAATCCAGAGCTTTCCCCTCTCGACGGTGAACTCGATATCGCACATGTCCGAGTAGGCGGACTCCAGCAAGTCGCCCACTTCTCTAAGCTCCTCGTGCACCTGAGGATCGGTATCGGCGAGGGTGGAAATGGGCTGAGTCCGGCGTATCCCCGCCACCACGTCCTCACCCTGGGCATTTGCCAGGTAGTCCCCGAACATTCTCTTCTTGCCGGTAGCGGGGTCACGGGTGAAGAACACTCCGGTACCCGAATCGACGCCGAGGTTTCCGAAGACCATCATCTGGATATTGCAGGCCGTACCCAGGTGGTGGGAAATATCGTTAAGCCGCCGGTAGCTGTATGCGCGAGGAGAGTTCCAAGACTCGAACACCGCTTGTATGGAGGTTCGCAGTTGTTCGAGGGGATCTGACGGTATCTCGTGGCGCTGAGCCTCCAGAACCATTCTGAATCGCCGGACTGCCTCCACCAGATCGGATATGGGGAGCCTGGAGTCCTCGGTCACGTTCCGTCCGTCACGTAGATCGGCCATGACCCGTTCAAAATCATCGCGATCCATCCCCAAGACGACTCCCCCATAGGTCTGAATCAACCGCCGGTAGGCGTCCCACGCAAAGCGGGCATCGGCAGACCACATCGTCAGTTCGGAAACCACCGAATGGTTAGCCCCGAGGTTCAATACCGTGTCCATCATGCCGGGCATGGAGAACTTGGCGCCTGAGCGGGCCGACAGGAGTAGCGGGGATGCCCCTATCCCCCCGAAGTGACGTCCGGTCTGCTCCTCGATTGTTGCCAGGGCTGCATCCACCTGCGACCAGAGCTCGGGAGGAACTCGACCATTCTCCAGGAAGTAACGGCAGGCGGCGGTAGTGATGGTGAACCCCGGAGGCACCGATAGGCCCATCTCCACCATCCTCGCCAACCCGGCGCCTTTACCACCAAGGAGGTCGACATCCTGGGGATCGGCTTCATCGAACCCGAAAACGTACTTCTTGCTCATCGATCTCTCACAATTCGGGGCATAGACGGCACAACCGCGGCAACCCATGTTCTAGGAGGGTGCTGAGAAACCCCGTACAAAGGGGTTCACCCGCTAACCCATAACTCTCTGACCAGGCGGTTTGCCGACCACCTAACCCCGCAAGATTCGTTTTTCAGGACCCTCCTAGGAGGCCTGCTCCGGGGCAGCCGTCACGCAAATATCACGCACCATCCGGATACCCCGGTCGAGACACGCGTCCGGGAGTCACGGTAGGAAAACCTTACTCGTTAGGAAGGGGTCAAGAGACTTTGAAAAAGGAGAATCACAGCCTTGGCGTCGCCGTCCGCCATCCTTTCGCAGCCTGTCGACTCTCCTATGAATCGAAATACGAGGACCAGCCGATCGCTATCCTTCCATAGGTAGTTATCAGTGGTTATCAGAGGGTTGGCAGTATAAACGGGCTAGGTTATACTCTTGACATGGAATGGCTCACACTCTGGATCAACCCGGCAGCTCTCCTAGCGATCGCAACGTTCCTATGGCGCTCTCAAACCAGAAAATTCGATCTGATCGACAAACGATTCGACCAGGTTGACAAACGATTCGATCTGATCGACAAACGATTCGACCAGGTTGACAAACGATTCGAACGCGCAGAAAAGCAACACCAAGACCTTGCCCGCGAGGTCATAGCCAACGGTAAGAACATCGCGCGAATCCAAGGACGGCACGAAGGGCACCTCCACGACCAGGTCACCGCGGTCTGACCGCCAACCACCCTTCCCCATCCCACTACAGTCATATCGTTGGTGGATTGGCACCATAGCGGAAGTCGTAAATCGGAAGTCTATCCTTCCAAGCAAATGGTTGACTACCGAACTGTACAGGATCGCTTCACCACCGACCTACCCCACCCGCGCCGGGTTCTGGCGGTAGGAGCTCACCCCGACGATGTCGAATTCGGCGCCGGCGCCACCCTCGCCAAGTGGGCGGCGGATGGCGCCCGGGTGACGGTGCTGGTCCTAACCGACGGGTCCAAGGGCTCGTGGGATCCATCCGTATCCCCGGAAGACTTGGCAAGTACCAGATCCGAAGAGCAACAGCAGGCCATCACCGCCCTCGGCGCAACCGAAACCTTCAACCTCGGGTACATTGACGGTGAACTGGAGTACACCATGGAGCTGCGATCCGAGCTCTGCGCTTGGATTCGCCGACTCCGGCCTGACGTGCTGCTTTCCCACGATCCGTGGCGACGCTACATGCTACATCCCGACCACCGGGCCACCGGATGGGCCGTTGTCGATGGAGTGGTAGCGGCCCGTGACCACCTGTTCTTCCCCGAGCAGTTGACCGACGGTGCGGAACATCACCGACCGGACACCCTTCTGCTGTGGGCCGCCGACAGTCCGGATCACCGCGAAGACGTGGACGGCTTCGTGGATTGCAAGGTGGCGGCCCTGCTCGAACACTCCAGCCAGGCCACCACCACCATGGACGGAGCAGGCCAAACCAGCCGGTCCACCGAATCCTTCCGGTCGGAAATACACGCCCGGGCCAGAGCCGCAGGCCGACCCGTCGGCCTTAGGGCCGCGGAGGGGTTCAAGAGGATTACCCCCTAAATGGGAATCGCCGCGGCAAGGATCGGAACCTTACGAACAGCTCAACCCTCCGCCACACACCTCCTTCTGGAAGCCTTCGACGCCGCCCTCGAGGCCGTCGAACCGCGCCGTCTGGTCCGGGAATCGCTGGCTAGGGAAGACAGATCGGTCCGAATCGGTGGTGAACTGTTTGCAGCTCGCAAGGTTCGGGTACTGGCGTTCGGAAAGGCTGCCCCGGAAATGGCCCACGGGGCGGATGAGGCCCTAGGCGACCTGATCCAGGGAGGACTGGTGGTTACCGATGTACCTGCCGAGGTTCCATCATGGGCGAACTTGGTGGAGGCCAGCCATCCGATCCCGAATCAGGGCAGCATGGAAGGCGCTCATGCCGCCCTTGCCCTAGTCGAGTCGATGGCGCCGAGTGATCTGCTCATAGCGCTGGTGTCCGGTGGCGGATCAGCCATTCTCGAGGCCCCCGCTGATGGACTAACCCTGGAGGACCTCCAAGACCTCAACGATCAGTTGATCCGCTCGGACGCTCCGATCGGATCTATCAACCAGGTGCGCCGTGCCTTATCTCTGGTGAAGGGAGGCCGACTGGCTGCCCGATGCCCGGGGCGGATCGCCACCCTCGTCTTATCCGACGTCGGACCCGACCCGTCGTTAGTGGCCTCCGGTCCGACGGTCGCAACCGTCGATGACGGGAAACCGCTCGGCAAAGTACTGGACAAGTTCGAGATCAGGGGTCCCGCAGCCCGGCGTGCCCGGAAGCGAGCCGGGCTCCTTACCAGAACGCCACTTCCCCCGAACGACTCCAACCCGGCGCTGATTCTCGCCGATTGGTTCACCGCCGGGAGGGCTGCCACCCGCCATCTCGCCCAAACCGGCATCCCGGCACGGCTCGATGAGGGGCCGCTAGCGGGAGAGACCGGCGCGGCGATCCGAGACGGCCTCAACTCGACCTCGGCGGGAACCGCACGGGTCCTGGTCGGAGAAACCACTCTTGAAGTGAGCGGCAAGGGGCGGGGAGGCCGCAACCAGCACGCAGCCCTGATAGCCGGAATCGAACTGGCCGGATCTCCGTATCGGGTCCTGGCGGTCGGAACGGATGGAATTGACGGCCCTACCGACGCGGCCGGAGGGTGCGTGGACGGTGCCTCCGTCGCCGATTCTCGACTCGCCCGCATACATTTGGAGCGTCACGACTCATACCCGTATCTCGAAGCCGTGGGCGCCTTGCTGCGAACCGGCAAGACCGGCACCAACGTGGCCGATCTGTGGATCATCGACAAGTCCAGCCCGGATCATTAGCCCGGCGAGGGTCTCTATCCTTAGGAACGATGAACGAACGAGTAGCCGTCATAACCGGCGCCACCGGATGGCTTGGTAGTGCCGTCGTCGGGCGTATTCTCGCCAAGGGTTACCGGATCGGCGCCACCTACCTAACCCCTTCCGAAGCGGAGGAACTCGAGGAACGTTTTCCGTACGGCGGGGACCGGCTGATGCTGCGACGGGTTAACGCGGTGGAGCGCGACCAGATCGACGGGTTCATGAACTCGGTAGCCGCCCGCTTTGGAAGGATTGACGCGGTGGCGGCGCTGGTAGGAGGCTGGGCCGGGGGACGCGACGTAGCAACGACCGATGACATTCGCTTCGACCGGATGATCGACCTGAACCTTCGTTCGGCTTTCTGCACCGTCCGAGCGGCGATCCCGCACCTGGAAAGGGCTGGTGGAGGTCGGATACTACTGGTCGGCAGCAGAGCGGCTGTCGATACCCCGCCGGGTCAGGCCGCTTTCAACATCGCCAAAGCCGGTGTGATCGCTCTCGCCAAGACCGCCGCCCTAGAAGTCGAGGACGCCGGTATCACCGTGAACGTGATACTCCCATCGGTAATCGACACCCCGACCACCAGGGCGGCCCTTCCGTACTCCGACTACGTCAAGTGGCCGACTCCCGATGAGATAGCAGGCGTCGCCGAGTACGTCCTAACCGGAGAGTCAGCTCTCATTTCGGGAGCGTCGATACCCGTGTACGGAAAAACCTAGGCTTGAGGTACTCGGTCCGTTGAGGACCGGCCATACACGAACGGCCCGGGTGCATTCAGCCGACCGGGCCGTTCACACGCAGCCCCGACCAGATTTGAACTGGCGTTTCCGCCTTGAGAGGGCGGCGTCCTAGGCCCCTAGACGACGGGGCCACTGCGTACCGGTAATACTACCAGGTGGCTCGGGAGAGAGGACTCGAACCCCTACTAACAGGGCCAGAACCTGTCGTGCTGCCGATTACACCACTCCCGACCGGCCTATAGAAGATATCACGAAAATCGAGCCTATGCACCCGGTAGCGCAACGGGTTGCGGAAGATACCTGAAACCGCGCGCCGTCGGCATCTCCTAACAGGCCGGATACGGCAGCCCGGTATCAGGATCGGGTTCGAGAGTTCCTTCCGAAGCCATCTGAACCACTTGAGTTGCACAGCGCATGAAGACCACCACATTCCCCCTTCACCCGGATACCCCATTGGAACAATTGCCTCTGTGATGACCCGATCTACTTTCACAAGCAGCCATATTCCTTATAACTACAATGATGACATCCAGATAGCCGACGGGGAAGGCGTCATCACAATCATCGACGACGACTAGCCCTACACCATGAGCCACACCTGGCCGGAGAGGATCTTCGCGGTGAGAACTTGACGGCGTCCTGCGATGGTTCGGGTGAATGCGCAGGGTCGGTATCGACTCGGCGAACAAACACCAGAGATGGGATAGGCTTCACCTCAAGGAAACCGGAGTCGAGCCTAATCTGCGACATCCGCGATACTCTCTCAATTCAGAGTAATAGCGATCTCTGCGCGCAACTCATGTTCACGCAGGACCATCAACATTGCAGCCGTCGAAGCTACGATCGTATGCCATGCAAATAGCAACAATACTTGCCAACATCGACAGTGGAGTCTTAGCACTACCTGAGTTCCAACGAGGGTACGTATGGAACAGAAACCAGATCAGGGGCTTGTTCGACTCCCTGTACAAAGGCCACCCAATAGGTGGCCTGCTGGTATGGGTTACCGGGTCGGAGTCCGTTACCCAACGTGGAGAAGCGGAGCTTCCCCTCGGAATGATCAACCTGCTGCTCGACGGCCAGCAACGAATCACCACCGTCTACTCAGTGGCAAGGGGAACACCACCCCCCTTTTTCGACGGTAACGCGGCGATGTTCACTGGTCTCCGCTTCCACTTGGAAAACGAGGAGTTTTCGTTCTACCAGCCCGTCAAGATGCGAAACGACCCGCACTGGATAGACGTGACTGCTGTGCTTCGGAATGGCCCCGGCGCGGTGGTGAGCAAACTCGACGCGACTGTGCCACAGTACGGAGAACACGTACAGCGAGTACTGCGACTCCTGAACGTACTGCAAACCGACCTCCACGTCGCCCAGATCACAGGATCCGACATGTCATTGGACGTGGTGGTGGACATCTTCAACAGAGTCAACAGCGGAGGGACCAAACTCTCCAAGGGCGACCTTGCACTGTCGAAAATATGCGCCGACTGGCCCGAGGCCCGCCAGACCATGAAGGACGCCCTGGACGGGTGGAAGCAGCACGGCTATGACTTTAGCCTCGACTGGTTGCTCCGGTCAGTCAACACCGTGCTTACCGGTGAAGCCAGGTTTCAGTACCTCCACAACAAGACCGCTGATCAGGTCCAGAACGCCCTCGGGCGGGCAGAAAAGGCCATCAATTTCGTGCTGAATATGATCGGCACGCGGCTCGGTCTGGATCACAACCGAGCGCTGTTCGGGCGGTTCGCCATCCCCGTCCTAGTCAGATACCTCGATCGGCGGGATGGTCCTCCATCCATCGAAGAACAGGACAAGCTCCTGTTCTGGTTCTTGCAGGCGGGGATGTGGGGGCGCTTCACAAGTTCGACCGAGACGGTCATCGACCGTAACCTGGAGATCCTGGAATCGGCACCCGATCCGGTAGATGGGCTACTGGAAGACCTACGCCTATGGCACGGCGATCTCACGGTCGAGCCTCAACACTTCTCCGGATGGAGTCGCGGCGCGAGGTTCTACCCGGTCCTCTATATGCTGACCCGCCGGAGCGAGGCCAGGGATCTCTGCTACGGATGGCCGTTGAAGGTGGGCTTGCCGGGCAAGATGTTCCAACTACACATGCATCACATCTTCCCGAAATCACGTCTCTACAAGGTCGGTCATTCGCGACCAGAGGTCAACGCTCTTGCGAACTTCTGTTTCCAGACCGCCGAATGCAATCTCCATCTTGGCAATCGCCTGCCGGAAGAGTACTTACCGAGGGTAGAGGCCAAGAACCCCGGCGTCTTGCGTTCTCAGTGGATACCGGAAGATCCTCAGTTGTGGAAGATAGGAAACTATCCTGCATTCCTGGACGCGCGGCGGGAACTCCTAGCGGCCGACACTAACCGGATCCTCGAAGAACTCCTTCATGAAGACACCCACTGGCTCCGCCCGAAAGGTAAACCGGTTCCGACCGAAACTGGCATCGCGATTGCTCCCGGAGGCATAGCCGACCGCGACGAAGGAGCCGAAATCGACAACCTCAACGATTGGGTGATTAGTCAGGGACTTCCCAGCGGAAAGAAGGAGTATGAGTATACGTCGCCAGAGACCGGAGCACCCCTCGCCGTGTTCGACCTGGCTTGGCCGGACGGACTACAGACAGGACTCAGCTCACCGGTTGCCGTCTTGTTGGATGAGGACACGTCAACCCTTTCGATCGCCGCCGGGGCCGGGTTCCGTTTCTTCACGACGACGGATGGATTCCGCGTCTACGTAACCACTGTCATCAATCCATCCGGTGCAGAGCCAAGCAGATCGGACATATGATGTTAGGAGATCAGGGTCGCGATCCTGCTCGCGGCGATCGGCGCCGTCCTTGGCTCTGGTTGGCCACGAAGCGTGATGGTGAACGCCTCGCCGACCATGGCGGACCAGTTCTACGGGCGGAGGTCGCGCCAGCGCCAAGGAGCATCGGGCCGGAGCAGTTCCGGATCGCCGGTCCACAATTCGGCCCTATGGGAGATCGCAGTCGCCGCAGCAAACGCATCCGCGAAGGAAAGCGGAAACCCGGCCTTGATCGAGGCAGCCTCGACAACTCGTTCAACCATCGGTAGTTCGGCCACCACCACCCCCGAGAGACGGTGCAACACCTCGTCGGCAGTACGGACACCGCGCCTGCGCCGAACGATGTAGTAGACCTCGCCGAGATTGATCCACGAGACCGTAGGTCGCTGGTCTTCGATCAGATCCACCATCCGGGTAGAAACAGGCTCCGCGCCCTCGAGCATCTCCAGCAAGGGCCACGCCTCTAGGAGGGTGCTGAGAAGCCCCGTACAAAGGGGTTCAGCTGCTAACCCACAACTCCATGACCAGGCGGTTTGCCGACCACCTAACCCCGTAAGATTCGTTTTTCAGGACCCTCCTAAGACAACCAGCATTAACGAGAACGGTTAGTCATCACGGAGAGTCGCTCGCCGGGTGTGCCAGATCTTCCCGCTCACGATCGGCCCGGCGCTCGGCTAACAGGTCACCCGCCAAACCGACCTCCGCTGATAGGCAACCGACCAACGAGGTCACTTCGGCCACGCGCCGAACACTCACGGCATCACCATCGCACCAGAAAGTCACGAGATCCCCCGCCCGGATACCGAGCCGGTCACGAATCTCCTTCGGAATCACCACCTGGCCCTTGGCGCCAACCCTATGAGTCATACCGTTGAGTATAACCCTTCGAGTGGGGATGGCACACGATGGCCAAGAACCTGCTTCCCCATATATGAGGAAAGCGAACGATGTAATGCTCAGGTTGAACTGGGCAGTACATGCCCCGGTGTGTGGGAAACCTGAACAATGCAAGGTGCGACTGTCGACCGGCAACTGGTAGATGATGTGGTCTAATGGACTCTATGGATCCGTGCTCGCTGTCGGCCGTAGACATGGCCGCTTTGTTATCGACAGGAGATATCAGCGCTCGTGAGCTACTTCAAGCACACCTGGAGCGTATCGAATCCGTCAACCCCACCGTCAACGCGCTGGTAACCCTTACTCCCGAGTCGGCAATGGAACGGGCAACCGTCGCCGACCAAACTCACGCCGAGGGAGAGTCGTTGGGCCTGCTTCACGGACTTCCGGTAGCCCACAAAGACCTAGCAGCTACGGCAGGAGTCCGGACTACCTTCGGTTCTCCGGTCTACGCCAACTTCGTACCCGACACGGACTCGCTGGTAGTCGAACGTCAGCGACTAGCCGGAGCGGTGATGGTGGGAAAAACCAACACCCCCGAATTCGGGGCCGGGTCGCACACTTTCAACCAGGTCTTCGGAACCACCCTAAACCCGTATGACCTGGAACGAACCTGTGGGGGAAGCAGCGGTGGGGCGGCGGTAGCGCTGGCAACCCGCATGCTGCCGCTGTGCGACGGTTCCGACCTGGGGGGATCGCTACGAAACCCGGCCGCCTTCTGCAATATCGTCGGGTTCCGTCCATCCCCCGGCCGGGTTCCGTCAACAACGGCTCTTGATGCCTGGTTCCCGCTCTCGGTCGATGGTCCGATGGCGCGCACGGTAGCTGATGTCGCCCTCTACCTGCAGGCCATGTCCGGACCGGACCCTAGCTCCCCGCTCTCGATCACCGAGTCCCCCGACGCCTTCGCGGGCCCGCTGGAGCGAGATCTTGCCGGGGTGCGGGTAGCCTGGTCTCCGGATGCAGGCGGGTTGCCTATCGAGCCGGCCATCCAGGCGACTCTGGCTACTGTCCCGAATGTCCTTTCCGACCTGGGTTGCGACGTGGTGGAAGCCTGGCCCGACCTTTCCGACGCCCCTCACATCTTCCAAGCCCGCCGAGCATGGCAGTACGCTCTCAGCTACGGGATGCTCCTCCCCGACCATCGCCACCGGATGAAGGACACGTTGGTGTGGAACATCGAGAAAGGTCTGGCGATGACCATCGCCGATTACGCCGAAGCATGCAGGCGCCATACCGACCTGTTCAGAAGGATCGGCAGATTCATGTCATCGGGCAAGGGTGGTTTCGAGTTCCTCGCATGTCCGGTCACCCAAGTGGCCCCGTTCCCGATCGAAATCGAATACCCCACCGAGATAGAGGGGATCCGTCTCGACACCTACATCGACTGGATGCGGTCCTGTAGCGACATCACCGTGACAACCCATCCCGCCATCTCCGTTCCGGCCGGTTTCACCCGATCCGGCCTCCCCGTCGGCTTGCAGATTGTCGGAAGACATCGCGCCGACCGATCCGTTCTAGAACTGGCGAGCGCCTGGGAGCGAACCACCGGATGGGGCCGCATCGCCCCGAAAACACCAGACATCCCGTAAGCCATGGATCGACACCAATGATGACCTTCTCTGTCCCGGCTACATCCGGGGACCCGCCGGTAGGAAACGGGTGGAACTGGGTACCCCACAGCTACGGGCAGTTGAGGCCAATCACCAAACTAGGGGATCGGAGGAATATACGGGTCCTTCCCCCCGGATGAGGTATTCGATAAGAGCGGCAATCTCGGCCACGGTTAGCACCCGGCCCGGAATCTGCTGTGCTTCATAATCGGCTCGCGCCCCGACCGGATCCGCTTCGGACTCGAACATGGCTCGATAGAGGCGCGTGTCGACCGCCGGTGGGTTTATGACGTGAATCCGGATACCACTCTTCGCATAGTCCAACGCAAGGGCTCGGGAGAGGGCCACCACCCCGCCTTTGGTGGCCGAATAGGCCGGGCTTCCGGCTATGCCGCGGATTGCGGAAACAGAACCGATGTTGACGATCACCCCTTCCAACCCCTCACCTAGCATCCGACCGACAACCGTTCGGCACGTCCAGAACACCGACGACAGGTTTACAGCCACCAGTCGGTCCCACATATCGGGCGTGAACTCGTGGAGGAGTGCCCGGTGGGTCACGGCCGCGGCATTGATCAGAGCTTCGATCGGCCCGATCGTGTCCCAAACATCGTTGATTAGAGCAACGCAGGCATCAGCCGATGACAGGTCCACGATCCTCCGATCGCACCTACCGCCCGCAGAGCGGACCTCCGCAACGGCCGAGTCCAGCCGTTCCTCCGAAACATCGGCCAGCACGAGTCGATTCCCGGACGCGGCGAGCCTGACAGCCGCCGCGAGGGGGATGTCGCCGGCGCCGCCGGTGATCAGAACAACCGGCAACCTACTCAATGGCTGAGACCCAGAAGACGGGAGGCGTTGATGGAGAGTAGGTGTTCTTGCGCTGACTCGGTCAGTCCGAGCGCCCGGAAGTGTTCCAGTGCCTTTGAGAGGCTGTTGCTCGGATAGCAGGACGAATACAGCATCCGGTGTTGGAGAAACCCGTTGGCGGCGTCTACGTAGTCCCGGCTGCCCGGCATGTTCGGAAGGTACATGTAGAACTCAGGCATCAGGTACACGTTGGTACATCGCATCGCCAAGGAGCAGGCGGCAGTAGTCCAAGGCCAGGACGCGTGCCCCACTATTAGTGTCAGGTCCGGAAACCGCAACGCCACTCTCTGGAGGTGTACGGGGTGGGCGTGGAGCATGTCGGGCCCGATGAAGTGGGAACTCGTAATCATCACGGGAACTCCGTTGTCCGAACACCACCGGTAAAGTGGTGTCAGCGTTCGGTGATCGTCGCGAACCGGGGGATCAGCCCATCCCGGCGTGAGGGCGATCCCGACCAGCCCCAACTCTCGCACGACTCGCTTCGCTTCCCCAAGCAGATCACGGGAATGGGGCTGGAGTCCGGCAAATCCTGAAAACCGCCCCGGGACCGACCGAACCAGTTCGGCTACATCGTCATTGCTCGAACTGCCCCAACGCGCATCCACCTGCTGGCCCATGATCACTCCGTGATCCACTCCCGCCGCGTCCATCTCGGCGAGGAACGTCTCCATCGAACGATCGTGGAACGAGGGCGGGGTCTCCCTTCCATGGACGAACGGATTGCCGCTGACCGGATCATCCACCTCCGGCCGAGGACGGAAGAAGTGGATGTCGTTAAGCGTCTTGAACGGCGGATGAATACGGAAATCAACGACCACGCTACGGCGTGCTGTACATCAAGTCGCCACCACCACCGACGTATAGATGCTGACCGGTGATGAAGGAGGAGTGTTCATCCGCGAAGAACTGCACCGCTTGGGCAATGTCTCGCGCGGTGCCGGGTCGGGCGATCGGCTGGCGAGCAACTCGCGCCAGCACGTTAGCCTGATCCGACTCGGGCATATTGAGAAACAGCGGCGTTACCACCAGGGTCGGCGACACGCAGTTAGCGGTAATCCCGGCCGGTCCGAGTTCGATGGCCAAGCTACGTGTAAACCCGACCACGGCCGCCTTGGACGCCGCGTAGTTGGCCAGCCCGATTCCGCCGAGCCAGCTTCTTGAGGCGATGTTCACGATCCTGCCAAACCCCGCGGCCTTCATATATGGCACTGTGGCGCCGCAAAGCAGGTATTGGGATTTGATGTTGGTGTTCATTACCCAATCCCAGTCCTGCTCGGACAACAGGTCGATGTCGGTGGGTGGGGTGATGACTCCGGCGTTATTGACCACGATGTCGATCGACCCGAACCTCTCCTCGACGCAGTTGACCGCCCGATCCACGTCGGTCCGGTCCGTCAAGTCGACCACAGCCGAAGTTGCTGCGCCGTTCCCGTGAGCTTCTGACAGGCGCTGAGCGGCTTCGGCGCCGGCCGGATTGATATCGAAGATCGCTACCCGGGCACCCAACTCGGCTAGGTGATCGGCCACCCCGAAACCGATCCCGCCGGCGGCGCCGGTAACGATCGCTACTCGATCTCGTATGCCCATGTCACACCTCTCAGAGGACGCCGATCTTGCCTCCGAAACCACCGGGCTTGATCGCCCTAGCTACGATCACATCGAGAACCGTTCCGGCTTCTGGCGCCGGCACCTCTTCGATCACCTCGCCCGAATAGGCGCGAACCCGGGCGAACACCTCACCTGCCTCGATCCATTGGCCTATCTCGACCGCCGGCTCGTAGATACCGCCCTTGGTGGTTTTCATGAGGATGCCGTGGTCGAGAAGGATTGGCTTGCCATCCCACATGATCGGATCCCCCGCCAGGATGCCCATATGGTGGAGGGCATTCCGGAGGGCGTATTTGTGGGCGTCGATGTAACGACGCTCCCGCCGGGCGACCCCACCGGCTTCGAGAGTCAAGGCAGGACGCCCAGCCTTCATCGCCTCACCCGAGCCGGTCCCGACACCGAGTATCGGACCGTGCGCATCGGTAACCTCAACAAAGGTGAAACCCAGCGCCATCGACAGCTCGAGCGTGCGGCGGTCGAGGTCATCATCCCCGACTCGGTGGGTAATGATGAAGCAATCGATGTCCTCGTCCCACTCGCCGCCGTGGACATCGATCACGGCATCCGAATGGGCAATGACCTGGGTCGTGATGGCGTGAGCGATCCGTTCGGTGATGGTTCCGTCCGGGTCGCCCGGCCAGACTCGATTCAGGTTCTTGCCGTCTACGGGATTCACGTATGCACTGTGGCCTTCCAGAGCCAGCGTATCGGCGCACAGAACCACCCGAACGGACCCTCTTAGTTGTGACGCGTCGATCTCGTTCCAGAACTCGACCGTTCCGTCCTGGGCTGCATACTCGGTCCCATGCACACCCGCTATAACCGCTAGACAGGGGCCTTCGGTATCACCGATCGCCGTGCCGACCGGAACCGTCGCCACAACACCATCGGCGTCGACAACCTCTATATTCGTGATGCTCTTGCTAGCCATTACCTGCCTTTCGGTGACCGGGATTCGGGACTCCTGCAATTCCTAGTCCCGGCTATTTCATGGATCTGGGTTGCCGGATGAATGGAGTAGAGGAATAGTCGCCTTCTGATCAGGAAATATAGCTAACCGGCGTCAAGGCTAAACCACAACACCCTGGTAGCGCATGACCCGCTTTCCATCCTGGCGGACCACCCGGTACCAACTGACGGGAGCGTCGACTCGCTCGCCCTGCTCGTCGAAGGACACCGTACCGGTGATACCTTCATATGGCGCAAGGTTCTTGAAGGCTTGGAGAACCGCGGAGCGTGACGCGGTCCCAGCCCGCTTGAGCGCTTCGCCGATCATCATCACGCTGTCATAGGCTTCGGGACTGTAGGTACTGTCCTCCGGATAGTCCGCCACGTACCGATCTCGGAAGTCTCCAGCCGACTCCAGGCGACGGAAGTCGGCCCCGGTGTGGGTGTGGACAGCCTCTTCTCCCGGATCGCCGCCACCGAGAAAGAAGGAGGTCTTCAGAGCGTCGGTGCCGAGGAACGGTACCGAGCAACCCGCCTCCCGGATCGCCGCCGACACGAGGAGTCCTTCAGTTGCATGCACCCCGAAGAAGACCACCTCCGGATTGGAAGCGACCACCGCCCTAGCCTGATCCCCGAACTCGGTACCGGTCTTGCTGATCGATACCCGTGTCGATACCGACCCTCCGGCGGACTCGAGAGCCGCGGAGAAGTTATCGGCGACGGAAACGCCGAACGCGTCCGCATCGTGTACTACGGCCACTTTGGCGGCCTGGAGTTGGTTGGTGGCAAGTCGAGCCAACGCCCCTCCCTGCGTCTCTTCGTTGGCTACCAGCCGATGGAAGGTACGGAACCCTTTCCGGCATAGATCGGGGTGAGAAGCGCACGGACTGACCTGCAGGAGGCCGGCTGCGTCAAAGACCGGGGCGTTGGCGAAAGCCTCCGATGAACCCATTGGCCCTACCACCCCGATGAACCTCGGGTCGGCAGCAACGGTTTCGGCGAGGAGAGCCGACTGCCGGGGGTCACCATGGTCGTCCAGAAGCACCCAATCCACCGGCATCCCCGGATCGATACGCCTGGAGAGGTCCTCAACGCCAAGGATAAACCCGCGGTAGGTAGGCAGCGTGGGGGCGGTTCCGTTCGACCTAGTGGATATGGAGAGAGCGATGCGGGCCCGGTCAGGCATTTATAAGACCTCCGTTCATGGTTCGGGCAAGAGCGCCAACATTGTTACGTACCCGGGAAACCCTGCCGGCCGCGGCTACCCTTTGGCTCACCTGCCGGTAGCACGGTAGTCAGAATGTGCCGGATACCGGGCAGTTCATAAAGCTAGGCGTCATCGACATTTGTTGACCCTGCTGCAAGGGGTTCCGGTCCATGGATACATCACGGCTCAGCAACTAGCTAGGCGCACATCCAAGCCGCACCGGAGGCTACCAGATGACGATAGGATCCGCTCCGGGAATCAAACCGGGTATTGCACAGACCGTCCTCGGGCCGGTACCCCGCGCTGCCCTGGGGTTCACCCTGCCCCACGAGCATCTGATCATCGACTTCAGGTGCCGTTACCGACCCGGATCGGAGGACGAAGTGCGGTTGCCGTTCGACCCCGGAGATCGGTGGCGGCTGGTCGCTTCACCGGCGTACCACGAGGTCAACCTTCGGCGCACATCGCCCGAGGACGCCGTCTTTGAGATCCAACCGTTCATAGAAGCCGGTGGACGCACGGTGGTCGATCTCACCACGATAGGACTCGGGCCTGACCGACGATCCCTTGCCTTGGTAGCTGCCGCGAGCGGAGTGAACGTGATCGGGTCAACCGGTGTTTACGTCCACCTTTCACATCCGGACTGGGTCCATTCCGCATCCCTGGATGAGCTCGTTACCATGATGGTCGACGACCTGACCCCGACCGATGAAGGCGATCCGCCCGCCGGGGTTATCGGGGAAATCGGAATCGAAGGGTTGGAACCGTGCGAGCTCAAGGTTCTCGATGCTTCAGCCATTGCCTCTTCGCAAACCGGCGCTTCTGTATGGGTTCATGTGGTCTCCGGCGCTCTCCCGGAAACCAGACCGTCCACCATCGCGGTAGTGGACCGGTTTCTCGCCGCCGGGGGTGATCCAGACCGGTTGGTGCTCTGCCACCAGGACGGATCCGGAGACGATCGCGGTTACCAGGACGACCTTCTGGCCAGGGGCGTGATTCTCGAGTACGACACGTTCGGCTTCGAGACCGGCTTTATGCGTGACGGCGCCTTCGTGCAACTCCCTTCAGACACCCGCCGCATCCACGAAGTAGCCGACCTGTGGCGGCGAGGCCACGGGAACCGGATCCTGCTCTCGCACGATCTCTGCTACCGGATGATGACCCGTCAATGGGGCGGCTGGGGACTTGGACACCTGCCGACCACTCTACGTCAACGTTTCGCCGAGGCCGGGATCGATGAGTATCGCTGGCGAACCATGACCGTCGACACGCCGGGGAAACTGCTTACCGGACCACCGCCGAAGATCGGCTAGTTTCCTGAATAGATAGTTCGCTTGTCTGCGGGAAGGCTGATCTCGGGGATAGGGATTGATCCAACCCGTCGGGTGTGTTCCGGAAGGGGGCCGCGGTTTCCGGATGCCGGGATCTGGAAGTGTCCCACCCTGGATGCATAATGGTAGATAGCCATATGCACCGCCGGTTCGGGCTGTTCGGTACCGAACGAACCGGGGCAGGGATCATCAAATACGAACGATTCGACCGTTTCTCCCCGGTTGCGGGGGTTCGGTGGGTCGCGTTCGGGGACCTCGGAGGTGGTGGCGGGGGTGGGCCCCGTGCAGGCGACTGTCCCGGCGATTTTCGCGTTCTCGACCCCTAGCCGGAGGGGGGCCATGCGAGTCGGTTAGCAAAGTAGCCAATGACTCCCCTACTCAGGTCATAAGGCCCTCGTGGAGCGCTTCGAGTACCAACTCGGTTGCGGTATTCGGGTTCTCGGGCGCGTTCGGCAGCCCGAGGATCGTGTCGTCCAGATGGTCGGTTGCGGGCAGGCTGATCGGACCCCCGGCCCTGAAGACCCGCTGGCGATGGAGCGAAGGAACGTAGTTGAATGATGTGCTAATACCCCGGCCGGCCAGGGTCTTCGCCAACCGGTCTCGATCCCCGGCAAGGATCACGTAGCTGCGCGGCGCCGGATGGGCGCCCGCCGGACTAGCTGCCGGCGTAGCGTGATCCTGACCGACCTGCGCGAAGAAGTGGTCATAACGCGCCGCCGTGAGCCGCCGCCGTTTCGCCCAACGGTCTATAAGAGGCAGCTTCAACCGGACAAGAGCGGCCTGCAACTCATCGGGAAGGCCGTTGATCCCTACGGTGGAGTAGTCGAACCTCGCTCCGATCCGTCCGCTATGGATGGCATCAAGACTCGACAGCTTGAAACCGTAGGATGCGTACCGGCGGCACCGGCGGATCAGGTCAACATCATCGGACGCAACCAAGCCCAGACTACCGACCGCGCCCAGCGGTTTGGTAGGTGCGCAGCTCATAATCGTTACCCGGCCGAAGGTACCCGTACGGCGCCCGTCCAGCCACACCCCCGGCGAATGGGTAATGTCCTCAATCAGGGCGACTCCTCGCTCATGCGCCACCGAAGCGATCGCGGTGGCGTCGGCCGGGTAACCGTGGGTGTGTACGAGCAGCACCGCCCGGATCCGGTCATGCCAGCGGGCCTCGAGGTCATCAACACTCATTCCGGTTGTTCCAGGCGCCACATCCACCCAGGTAAGTTCCGCTCCGAGACGGATCACCGGGGCCACTGCTGAGATGTCCAAGTTGGAAGTTACGGCCACCACATCGCCGCTTCCCAAGCCGAGGGCGTGTATAGCCGACTCCAGGGCGGCTGATCCTGACGAAACGCACAGAGCCGAATCGCGGCCCAACCATGCAGCAAACTCGCCTTCGAGGGCGCCGCTCTCCGGTCCTGCGACAAACACTCCTCCGCCTACTACCCGCTCGAATGCCGCGTTGACCTGATCGCCTAATTGGAGTAGTTGCCTGCGAGGATCGCTTAGCCGCACCCTGGGGGCAGGGCGGTTCATCGCCGTCTACGTTGCTTCGGGTCGATGATGGCGTTAAGACCGTCCCCGAGCCAGTTCGTGGCGGCCGCGGTGAGCACAAGGACAATCCCGGGAAAGAAGGTGATCCACCAGGCGGACTCTAGAAACCCACGACCGCCCGCCATCATGTTGCCCCAGGTGGGAGTCGGCAACTGCACACCGAGTCCCAGGAAGCTCAACGAAGACTCGAATATCAGAACCTTGGCCAGCTCGAAGGTGGCGACCACGGTCAGCGGTCCGAGAGCGTTGGGGAGAATGTGACGCCGCAGCACGGTACCCGTCTTCGAGCCCATACCCACCGCCGCGTCCACAAAGTCACGTGACCGGAGAACGAGGGTCGAAGCTCTGGTGGTTCTCGCAAAAATCGGCCATCCGGTCAGCGTGAAGACAAGCACCACGTTGCCGGCGCTAGGGCCTACGATCGCCACCAGCGCAAGGGCGAGCAACACTACCGGGAAGCTGAGCTGGACATCGACGATCCGCATAATGATGTCGTCGACGAAACCGCCGGCGAACCCGGCTACCAGTCCGGCGATCCCGCCGATCACGATGGCGCCGAACACGGCTGAGGCACTGATTGCCAGGGAGTAGCGGGCGCCGACCAGAACTCGTATGAGAACATCACGCCCGAGCTCATCAGTTCCCAGGAGGTGGCGAACACCCTTGCCATCCACCCAACCCGGTCCGTTCAATCGACCAAGTAGGTCCTGGTAGAGAGGATCGATGGTCGTGATCATCGGCCCCACGATCGCGGCTACCACAACGATGAGGATGATGCCGCCACCCAGCAGGGCAAGCCGGCCATCCCGCCACAGGAGCCTCCACACTCTGGATCGCCGGACGGCGCGTTCAGTCCGGGACGGAGCAGCCGCGGTGTCTCCGATCATCCGAACCGAACCCGCTTGTCGAGATGCGCGTATATGAGGTCGACGATGATGTTGATAAACACGAGCCCGACCGCCACGAGCAGGACGATGGTCCTGACGACCGGCCAATCGCGCGCTATCAACGCGTTTACCGCCAGCCGTCCGAACCCGGGCCAGGCGAATACCGTCTCGGTCACGATTGCGCCACCGAGCAAGGCGCCGATCTGGAGTCCCACGATGGTCACGACGGGAATCGCTGCGTTCTTGAAAGCGTGCCTGATATAGACACGCCCTGCTCGGGCGCCCTTGGCCCGAGCGGTAAGAATGTAGTCCTCACTTAGTGACTCGATCATCCCGATACGCGTCACCCGCAGCAGCATTCCCATCGCGGTGGGCGCTAAGGCGACGGCGGGAAGTATGAGGTGTTTCGGAGTGCCGTACCCCGATGTCGGCAGCAGCCCCATCCGGAAAGCCACCACCGAGATCAGGATTAGCCCCAGCCAGAAAGCGGGTATCGACTGCCCGGCCAGAGCGACCAGCAAGGCGCCTCGATCAACCGCGGTTCCACGCCTAATACCGGCGAAGATCCCCAGCGGTATGCCGATCAGCATCGCCAAGCCGACCGCGGACCCGATCAAGATCGCCGTGGGAACCACCGTTGGTTTGATCACATCCAGCACCGGAAGGCGGGCCGCGACCGACGTCCCGAAATCGGCCCGGATAATCCCGCTCATGTACTCGACGTACTGCACCCAGAGAGGTTCGTCGAGACCCATCTGCGCTCTGAGCGCTGCCACGGCTTCAGGCGTGGCCCCGTCGCCGAGAATCAGGAAGGCGGGATCGCCTGGTACCACGTTCACGAGCGCGAACACGACGATCGTGACCAGAACGACGATGATCAAAGCATGAAACAGCCTTCGTAGCAGGTAGCGAAGGGTCAAACCGGGCTCCGATCACCAAAGACTATGTAGGACCGGGAGGAGGTATCGCCCCCTCCCGGTCCTAGTTTAGGTTCTAGATCAGCCGAGAGTTGTTCCGGAGAAGTAGAAGAACTCGTCAAATCGAGCTGAGAATCCCTGCATCGAGTCAACCGTGGCGAGGTTCTCCACCGGGAAGTACAGGAATACACCGCCTGCATCCTCCCAGGCAATCCGCTCCGCCGTCCTAGCAGGCTCGACTATTGCGTCAAGGGTCGGCGCGGAGACGGCGGCATCGATAGCCGTCTGGTAATCGGAGTTGCTGTAGAACAGCGGCAACGCCCCGTCGGCTCCACCGAAGAACGCTTCTAGCTCGTAGGTGGGTGACAGGTAGAACGAACCCCAACCTTGGAGCCAGCCGTCGTAAGCAGCGGTCTCCCTATTCGCCAACTCGGCTTGCATCGTCGAGTAGCTGATGGCTTCGAGTTGGATGTTGAGACCGGCCTCTTGGAGTTGGGCTACCACCGCCTGACCAACAAGGTCATCGCTCGGGTACCGCCCTGCGCCTATCGCGATCGTGATGGGCTCTCCACCGTATCCGGCCTCGGAGAGCAGTGCACGCGCCCGATCCGGATCGTATGGCCACGGACCCAGCGGCTCGACCGCGGCGTTAGCGCCTGGGATGTTCGACGTGAGGATCCCGTTTGCCGGCACGGCGATCCCCGGGAGGAGCGCCTCGACAATCGTGTTCTTGTCCACGGCGTAGTTCATTGCTTGACGAACCAGCGGGTTGTCGAGCGGAGCGCGATCGCTCCGGAGCGCGATCATGATTAGCCGGGTAGTCGGGGAACCGGCGATCGTAAACCCTCCGGCGCCGCTGATCTGAGCGATGTTCTCGGTCGAGATGGCGTTGATAGCCGACACTTCGCCGCTGAGCAGCGCCTGAACCCGGGTTGTCTGCTCCGGAATGATCCGCCAGGTGAGGCGTGAGTAGTGCTCCGGGCCGCCCCAGTAACCGTCATAGCGATCCATCACGTATTGAGAGAGTGGAACGAACTCGTTGAACATGTACGGTCCGGTACCGACCGGAGCGATGTTCTGCTGCTCGCCAACGTCGTGGGCCGGGTCGACCATGTCGACCACCGCAAGCATGTTGGGTAGGAGCGGTGTGGGATCGTTGGTTACTACATCGATCGTATAATCGTCCACTTTCTCTACACCGGCGATCACCGGGTTGATCACGAATCCATACCAGGTCGTAAAGTCGGGATCGAGAGACTTCTCGAAGCTGTAAAGGGCCGTATCGGCGTTGAAATCGTTCCCGTTGTGGAACTTGACCCCTTCCCGAAGGCTGAACCGCCAGCGGGTGGGTTCTACTTGATCCCAACTCGTGGCGAGGACGGGCATGAGCTCCGAGCCGTCCGCGCTGAAGAAGGTAAGGCTCTCGGTAATGTGACGGTTCGCGGAAAATGCAGCCGCGGAGTTCCCGGGAAGTCGCTGGTCACGAACGGTGATGTCTTGCCCGATGGCAACCACCAACTCGACTTCCTCTTCCATCATCGCCGCAGTCGTAGTAGTTTCCTCAGCCATCGCCGCAGTCGTAGTAGTTTCCTCAGCCATCGCCGCAGTCGTAGTGGGCTCGTCGGCCATCGCCGCAGTCGTAGTAGTTTCCTCAGCCATCGCCGCAGTCGTAGTGGGCTCGTCGGCCATCGCCGCAGTCGTAGTGGGCTCGTCGGCTTCATCGGATCCGCAAGCCACCGCGAGAAGTGCGACAACCGCCATCAAAGCAACCAGCCCATGCAGCCGCCTACCGGTCTTTCGTCTTTGCATCATGATTCCCCTTACTTCCGCCTAGGGTGTTCGGCCAGTTTTGTTCCTAGCCCCTACCGATGTCAAACGACCGTTGTCCGACCTTCTGAACAGCCGCTAACCGGTGATCACTCACCACCCCGGCGGCGTTCTTTGCGGAACAGTGGAAGCTGTAAGATCGACCGGACCCGTTTACCTCAATATCTGGAGAAACCAACATGCCGACCATTTCCGACTGGGCCGAATCCGTCCCGATGTCCGGGATCCGAGAAATCTTCGATCTCATCGCAGGCCGGGACAATATCTACCATCTGGAAATCGGACAGGCTGACTTCCCGACACCTGATCATGTCATCGAAGCAGCGGTAGCCTCGGCGAGGGCAGGCTCCGGTTACACGGACAGCAGCGGCGTCGGGAGTCTCCGCTCGGCAATCGCCGACAAACTCAGGAGGGTGAACGGCTTCGATATCACACCCGGACAGGTGATAATCACCCAAGGCGGAATCCAGGGCGTGTCGCTCATCATGTCCACCCTCGTGAAGCCGGGTGGCGAAATCCTGCTCCCGGATCCCACCTGGCCACACTTTGAAATGCTCACCCTTCTCCATGGCGCGGTTCCGGTACCGTATCCGCTCGACCCGGCTAACGCCTTCATGCCCGACCCGTCCCAAGTGGAATCGATGATCACCGACCGCACGCAGTTGATCATCATCAACACGCCGGCCAACCCCAGCGGGTCGGTCTTTTCGGAAGCTACGGTCGATGCGTTCGTCGAAATGGCGGCGCGCCACAACCTCCCGCTTCTCTCAGACGAGGTCTACGACGAGATAATCTTCGACGGCCGCTCACCGGCTAACGCCTTCAGAAAGGACCCGACACACGTTCTCGGTCTCTACTCGTTCTCGAAGACCTATTCGATGACCGGCTGGCGGATAGGCTACGTGGTAGCTCCCGAGTGGCTCGCCCCCACCCTGAGCCGGATCCAGGAGCCGCTCGTCACCTGCCTACCGACGATGACTCAGGCTGCCGCCGAAGCCGCCATTACCGGACCGCAGGAAATCGTGAGCCGGATGCGTCAGAGCTTCCAGGACCGCCGTGATCTGGCGGTTCGGTTGTTCGCAGAAGGAGGGATCGAGGTCGACGTGCCGGGAGGTGGGTACTTCCTGATGGTACCACTCTCGAAGGGGGTGGATTCGAGGCAGGCATCCCTGGACCTCATCAACTGGAACGTGTCCACTACGTTCGGAACGGCCTACGGCAAGGTCGCCTCCGACTACCTGAGGATCTCGCTGGTCTCGAGCGTTTCGGACCTCAAGGGTGGGATCGGCCGAATACTCGCGTGGTACGAAGACACCGACGGGGGCCGCAGTCTGGATACCTGACCCTCCCAAAGCATCCAAAGAAGGGTGACGCATTTGGCCCGGGCGGGTAGTGGGCTGGTCGAGCCGTTTCGAGCGGGACAGCCCTACTTGCGAGCCTTCAGGTCTTGCCATGCTTCGTCATTCCCGAGGGCCAGACCGGCTACCCTCGCGTTCTCCCTCGCACGGTGCAGGCTGGTGGTGCCCGGAATCGTGACAACGACCGATGACTGCCGGAGCAGCCAGGCGCTCGCTACTTGGTATGCGGTAACTTCAAGTCGTTTCGCCACCCGCCGGAGACCGGGGTGCCAACCTAAGCTTCGGGCTCTGCCCGGTCCGCCGAACGGGCTATGCGCCAACAGGGCAAGGCGGTACTCCTCGCATAGCTCAACCACCTTCCGATCGTAGGGACCGATGACGGAGAGGGGGTTCTGAACGGAGGATATCGGAGCGACCGACACGGCAAGTTCCAATTCGGAGGCCGTGACATTGCTGACCCCGATCCGGCACACCTTTCCTTCCTCCATGAGTCTATGGAGTTCACCCACCGATTCTTCGAGAGGAACGACCGGGTCGGGCCGGTGCAATTGGAGAAGATCGATCTCATCCACCTCCAGGTTGCGTAAACTCCTCTCGCAAGCAGTTCTCAGGTACTTGGGATGTCCTCGATGGCGCCAACTCCCGTCTCCCGGGCGCCACCCACCAACCTTGGAGGCCACCAGAACTCCCGATCCATTCCCGACGCGGCGAAGAGACGATGCCACGAGCCGTTCCCCGTAGCCATGCTCGCGATAGGAATCGATGCAATACGCATCGGCGGTATCGATCAGACGGATCCCTGCCTCCACCGAGGCGGCTATAACCTCAGAAGCACGATCAGCGCTGGGACGACCCTCAATTGCAATCGGGGCGGTGCCGAAACCAACCCTATGGGGCAGAACTTCAAGGAGGTCTGCGGTGGCTTCCAATGGCTACCCGCCGAAGGCCGGCCGCATGGCAAGCGGGGCCACGGCGCCACCGGGAACATCCGGCGCCGCCTGTTCGATCCTCGCCATAACGTCGGCCGGGATATCGAGTTGCGCCGCGGCGGCGTTTTCTCTCAGTTGTTCGATGCTGGAAGCACCGGCGATAACCGGACCGACACCGTCCCTCGTGAGGAGCCAGGCAATGGCCAGTTGGCCGGGGGTGCAATGCAACTCGCCCGAAACCTCTCGCACCGTATCGAGCACCGCGAAGTTTGAGGGTGTGAGACGCTGCTCCCGCACCGCCGGTTGGTGGGTAAGCCGAGCCCCTTCCGGAAGTACTGCGTCCTTCACATACTTGCCGGTCAGGAAACCCTGAGCAAGCGGGCGGTATGGAATAATCGTGATACCGAAATGGCGGCAGGCGTGCAGCAACTCTGTTTCGGCGTCCCTGGTCAACATCGAGAATTCGCACTGAACGGTCGAGAAAGTCGGCCAACCCTGAGCACGGGCGGTCATTACCCATTCCACCATCTCCCAGGCCATGAAGTTGGAACAACCGACAAAACGCACCAGCCCTGCGTCAACCAGCGAGGCGAGCGCCTCACAGGTGTCTTCGATCGGCACGGCGGCGTCCGGGATGTGAAGTTGGAGTAGGTCAACGTAGTCGGTCCGAAGGCGACGGAGGCTCCCGCGCACAGAGTCGACTACATAATCAGGGGACAGACCGCCGGGCCGAGATTCGTCCTCCCACGGCAATCCCACCTTGGTGGCGATGAAGAATCGATCCCGCCTCCCTTGGAGGGCCTTGCCGATGTACTTCTCGGATCGACCTTCGCCGTACAGGTCGGCGGTGTCGAGGAAATCGACCCCGAGGGATTCACACTCGTCGATCAGCCGGCCGGACGCTGAGGCATCAAGGCGCCAGCCGAAGTTGTTGGTACCCAGCCCTACGGATCCAACCGATACACCCGTGCTTCCTACGGGGACCTGTCTCACGACTGCATACCTGTCAGTTCTATCGACTCCGCGAAGTGGCAAGCCGACACGGTTCCGTTCGCGATCCGCTCCTCCAGACCGGGAACCTCAGCTGTGCAGCGGTCCTCGGACTTCCAGCACCGTGGGTGGAAGGTGCAGCCGGGAGGCGGATTCGAGGGTGAGGGAGGATCCCCCATCAAACGCCGACGTACCCGAACCTTCTCACGATCAGGATCAGGGATCGGTATCGCGGACAAGAGCGCCTGAGCGTAGGGATGGGCCGGGCGTTCGTACAGATCATCCCTATCCCCCATCTCCACGATCTTGCCCAGATACATCACACCGACGCGTTGCGCCAGATGCCGGACCACCGCCAGGTCGTGGGCAATGATCAGGTAGGTAAGGTCGAACTCATCCTGAAGCCGGGACAGCAAGTTAAGTATCTGCGCCTGGATGGACACGTCCAGCGCCGATACCGGCTCATCGAGGATCAGTAACTCGGGGCGGAGAGCCAAGGCTCGGGCGATACCGATTCGCTGACGTTGCCCACCGGAGAACTCGTGCGGATACCTGGATTCGTGTGACACGTCCAGGCCCACCACTTCGAGAAGTTCCCTCACCCGCCGGGTGATACCGGCCCTGGTGTCTTCATTGTGGATCCTGAGCGGTTCAGCCACAATGTCGCGCAGCCGCATGCGCGGGTTCAAGGAAGAGTACGGATCCTGATGGACCATCTGGACTCTTCGCCGGTAGGACCGCAGGTCGCCACCCCGCAAGCTCAGGACATCCAGACCTGCGAACCCGATCCGGCCACTTGTCGGGTTGAGGAGCCGCATGATAAGCCGACCCGTGGTCGTCTTGCCGCAACCCGACTCTCCCACCAGTCCGAAGGTTTCGCCCTTTTCGATACTTAGGGACACGCCATCCACGGCCTTGACATGTCCCATCCTCCGGTTGAACACCATTCCCCCCGAGACGGGAATGTGTTTGACCAGGTCGACGATTTCGAGGAGCGGCGCCGATTTCCTCTTTACATGAGTCGGCGCCGCTACCGCCGTCTCGCGGCTCTGCAGAACACCCAGACGGGCGCCAGGCCATTCTTCGTCGCCCGCGAAGTGGCACGCTGTGAAGTGACCGTTGCCGTCAATTGTGACCAGAGGGGGACTCGACGAACTGCAGACCTCCTGAACATGGCGGCAACGGGGCGCGAAGCGACACCCCGTCGGGGGAGAGGTCAGGGATGGCGCGGCGCCTTCGATCGGATTCAATCCAAGACCGGGCGGGCGGTCCAGGCGCGGGATCGTATCCAGCAACCCCCACGTATACGGTCCTCGACTGCGGTAGTAGATCTCACTGGTCGGCCCTACCTCATGGACCCGACCACCGTACATCACCATAACCCGGTCACTGAACCCCGCGACCACCCCGAGGTCATGGGTGATCAACAGGATCGAGGTCCCGTAATCGCTCCGAATATCCGCCAACAGTTCGAGGATCTGGGCCTGGATCGTGACATCGAGCGCGGTAGTGGGTTCGTCGGCGATAAGGAGTCGGGGTTGGCCGATCATGGCCATGGCGATCATCGCCCGTTGTCTCATCCCCCCTGAAAACTGGTGGGGATATTCGGTTGCTCGTCGACGGGGATTGGGAATCCCTACCCGAGCGAGCATCTCGATCGCCGCTTCCATAGCCGCGGATCGTGTGCATTTGGTATGTATCCGGACGACCTCCGCTACTTGATCGCCAACCGTATAGACCGGGTTCAAAGAGGTCATCGGGTCTTGGAAGATCATCGACATCTCCTTGCCCCGAAGATGCCGCCAGCGCCGCTCTCCCTCCGCTATGAGATCCGAACCCGCGAACCGGATCTGACCGCCGGCCACTTGGCCCCGGCCCCCACCGATCAACCCCATGATGGAGAGCGCCGTTACCGACTTGCCCGACCCCGACTCGCCGACGATGGAAAACACTTCACCGGTCCCCACGTCGAAAGAGACATCATCAACCGCTACGAGAGTTCCCTCATCGGTCCTGAACACGGTTCTCAGATTGCGAACCTCTAGGAGGGGACCGGGGCCCTTCTCCCGCTGCGCAATACCAGGCACGGTCTCGTCAAGCACCGGTTAACCAGCCTCCATCCACCGGAACGAACGCTCCCGTAACGTGGCGCGCCGGGTCTGTACACAGAAAGTGGGCAACTTCGCCGATATCCTCCGGGTCCGCTACCCGCTTGAGTGGGATCCTGTCCATGGCCCAACTCATCTTGTCGGAATCGGCGAGCATACCGGCAGCCATCGGAGTGTCGGTGAGTCCCGGACCGATGGAGTTGACTCTGATCCCGAACGGACCCCAGTCAACCGCCAGCACCTTCGCAAGCATGAGGACCGCCCCTTTGGATGTGGCGTACGCGGCTTGCCCGGCCAGGGCGTGGACCCCGTTGATCGAGCTGATAAGCGTGATAGCGCCTCTTGTCCCGCGTTCTATCATCACCCGTCCGGCCGCTCGGGCGACCAGGAAGCTACCGGTGACGTTCACATTCATTATGTGGTCGAACATCTCGCGGGGCATCTCATCGGCGCGAGCACGGCCATTAGCCCCCGCACAGGTAACGACCGCCGACAACTCCCCTATCTCCGCCGCCGCCTCGACCGCACGCTCACAACCTTCCTCGTCTAGAACGTCGAGCACGAAAGGACGAGCCGATTCGCCGATTGATACGGCTGTTTCGTGGGCCGTTTCTCCGACCACATCGGCGCACAAGACGGACCATCCGTTCCTGGCAAACACCCGAGCGGTAGCCCGACCGATTCCTGATCCTGCTCCGGTTACGACTACCGATGCCATTACACCCTCCGGTTACACGCCCAATCGACCACCGGAACCGTTATCCCGATCCTTAGCCATACAGGATAGGTTACCGGTACACAACTCCCCTTCTCCTGCGCCCGAGGTTCGACCTTCCCATGGCAACCCCTGAGGCCAGGGGAACCAAGTACATTTTATCGCATGAGCGGGTCAAGGATATTAGGAGCCTCGTTATGCACATGTGGCTCGACGACCACCCTGGACCGCACTTCCATGCCCACCACGACGGAAAATCAATATCTGTCTACATTCGGACCCTGGAAGTCGAGGAGGCGATCCGTCGTTAACCCGGCCCGCACACCCTGATCCGTCTCAGCCCGCCGAACCCACTTACGCAACGTCTCGACGACCACCCGAGCTTCTCCGCGATCGAACAAATCGCCCCCACTCAGCTCAGAGGGATACTCCCCCCGATGCTCCGAAACCATCCCCACAGCCCGCTCCCGAACCACCGACCAATACATTGTTGGTCTTCCCATACTCCATTATCTCCCAACTGATCGGGTCTCCGGAAAACCCGGCGGTTCAGCGAAGCCTATGATCGGGTGGTGAGGGAGTAGCTGGTACTGCGACCACGTGCGGAACTTCGGACGAGAATCCCGTCGTTTACCAGGGCTGATATGTCCCGTAGGGCGGTGTCTTGGGAGCATTTGGCCAGCTTTGCCCACTTCGAGGTGGTCAGCTTGCCTTCGAAACCGTCCAGGAGTCGGTTGAGAACCTTACGCTGGCGCACATTGAGGGAAACGCCTTCGATGTTTCGCCAGAAGCGAGCTTTGGTAAGCACAGATGCCAAGGTGGTCTCGGCTTCGTCGATGGCTCGTTCGAGGCAAGCCAGGAACCATTCCATCCACTCCGAGATGTCCAGCGTTCCCTTCTGGGTTCGTTCCAAGATCCGGTAGTAGGCACGGCGTTCCACCCGGATCTGTGATGACATGCTGTAGAAACGCTGTGAACTGCCTTCCGAGTCGGCTAGAGCCATGTCGGTGATCGCGCGGGCTATGCGTCCGTTACCGTCATCGAAGGGATGGATGGTCACGAACCAGAGATGTGCCAACGCTGCACGTAGTACTCCGTCAGCGTCCGAAGTTTCGTTGAACCACCTAACGAATACGTCCATCTCGTACTCGATTCGCTCGGCTGCGGGCGCTTCGAAATGAACCCGTTCCTTGCCGATGGGTCCGGAGATCACCTGCATGGGTCCGGTACGATCGTCACGCCAGCCGCCTACGGTTATCGGTCGCATCCGGCTGCGCCCGGTCGGGAACAGGGCTGCCTGCCAGCCCCATAGCCGGTCCCGTGTTAGGGAGAGGTCATAATTGCCGGTGGCGTCCAGCATCATTTCCACCACGCCCTCCACCTGGTCTTCCACATGACGAATCCCACCGATGTCCATACCGAGGCGACGACCGACAGAGGAACGGACCTGTTCTAAGTCGAGCCGTTCTCCCTCGATATCGCTGGACTTGTGAACGTCCTGGGTGAGGGTCTCGAGTATCGCCTGCTGCCGGAGTTCGAACCCCAACGATCGCATCCGGCCCACTAAGCGGCCCTGTTTGTAGCGGACAGCCGCCAGGCCGTCCGCTAATTTCTCTGTCTGCCAGCGGAGTTGGGGCCATTCAGGCTGCTCATGAATATATAACCGCCGCATAATATACGGTGATTGTAGCGGATAATCACCGCATCAGGACTTCGAGCAGGCGGACTGTGACGTTGCCGTTTGGGTCCACGCTGAGCCACTAAGGACCACACAGTGGATATGTCGACGCACATACTACGTCCCGTCTGCCCGTGGTGTGGTGGTTGATGCGGATTGGCTGGTGGCCCCGACGGGATTCGAACCCGCGTTTCCGGCTTGAAAGGCCGGCGTCCTAGGCCTCTGGACGACGGGGCCAAGTATGGGCATCTATTCTATGCCCCTGCGGGACGGTTCAAACCAACAATCGATCCATATCTACTCGCAACGCACCGAGACCGCCAATTGGAGTGCTCGCGATTCCTCATAGGAGCGAGATCTCATTGCCTCTGCCTGGAGAAAACGTCGAAGCGGGTGGCGGACCTACTCTGGCCCGATTAACGCTCGCGGGATAGGAGAGATCTCAATTCGGCAGCGTCGAGGTCTTCCTTGCGGACCCGTAGATCGCAATAGAGAACTGTCCCGACAGCAGCGGACATCGGGGTAGCGAGCATGCCCGTCACTCCCTGCGCTAAGTACCCAGCAAGCGCGCCCGACATCCCGAGACTGGACAACACCCAGGAGACGATTCCCCAGACCACCCCTAGACCCACGGCCACGACCAAGATCATGACCGCTCCAGCCCCGAAGATCCGCCAGCGTTCTCCGGAGACCAGCCTCCAGGACCTTCCGAGGCTCGCTATAGGACCGCTCTTCTCGATCATGAGGGCGGGCACGGCTACCGCGAACGAAACCGCCAGAATGATTCCGGGGATCACCAGGAGCACCAAACCGACAATAAGGATGATCAGCATCAACACGCCAAGCAAAACAATCGGGATGATCCTGCGGAGTCCGGTGGAAGCGACCTGACGCCAGTCCGAGGAAAGGTCCGCAAAGGCACTCGCGGCCACCAGTACAGCTGCGCAGGTGGCCACAAAAAGGGCAACCTGGAACGCGATGGTCCCCAACCAGCCGATGGGCGAGTCGCAGGTTGTCTGGCCTGCCGTCGCAGTACAGCCGCCGACGAGGCTCACCACAAACGGGATCAAACCTATAACAATGGTGACGGCGATCATCGGACCGAAACGCCGTCGGTAGACGGTGAGAGAGGCATCGACAATGCCTCCCAAACTATATGGGCGTAGTTGTAGTTGAGCCATGGGCCGGAATGTTAGCTGCATCACGCCCAATCCCATAGTCTCGTCTCGTCTGGCAGACTGTCGCTACCAGCCGCGCCATAATCAACCTTGACCACTCCGGTGGGTAATTCGACTTCGGTATCGGAGAGCACATGCCGGCCAGTTCATCACATCCCTTCATCCGGGTCACTCGGGAAGGTCGCCGATCAGGCACGGACCTCCTGCCGACGGAATCGCCGGTTGAGTTCAGAATGGGCGGGGTTCCCATCGCCGTCCTCATGCGAACACCCGGACAGGACGCCGAGCTCGCCCTGGGTTTCTCCCTAACGGAGGGAATAATCCTTCATCCCGACGAGCTGGCCGAGGTTCGAGCAATACCCGGCCAGGAAGGTGAGGGTCGTTACAAACTCATACCGGCCCCGGGCACGAACATCGATCCCGAGCAGTTCCGTCGCAATCTCTACACCACCTCATCATGTGGGGTGTGCGGTAAGGCATCCATCGATGCCGTGCGGATCGCCTCACGTCCCCTCCCTGACGGACCCGTGATACGGGCCGGCCTGTTGCCGGAGTTGATGGAGACCATGCGTGCCGCCCAAGTCGGTTTCGACCTGACAGGTGGTCTGCATGCCGCGGGAGCTTTCACCCTTGAAGGGGAACTGGTGGGCGTGCGCGAGGATGTTGGCCGCCACAATGCCATGGACAAGCTGGTCGGGTTTCTTTCCGCCCGTAGCTGGCCGTTGAAGGAGAGAATCGTGACGGTCTCGGGCCGAGTCTCCTTCGAGCTGGTACAGAAGGCGGCGGTGGCCGGGTTGACCGTCCTGGCCGGTATATCGGCGGCGTCGTCCCTGGCGGTGGAACTCGCCGATGAGTTAGGAATGACCGTGGCCGGATTCGTTCGCCCTGGGGGGTACAACATCTACACCCACCCCCGGAGAATAGGCAAATAACCCCGGGCATAGGGACATCAGGAGAGAAGTCTCAGGGAGAATCGGGGCTACTTGTGCTCTGTATCCCCGGCCAGTAGCTGGAGGATGTGGGGAAACAGCGGGGACAGGGCGTCCAGACCCTCTTTCACGGCCTTGGGGCTCCCCGGCAGGTTGACCACCAGGCATGTGCCGATTACGCCCGACACTCCTCGGGAGAGAGCCGCCATAGGTGTGTGTCGCAGCCCTTCCGCCCTGATCAACTCCGAAAGTCCCGGCGCCGGTCGATCGATCAGGCCGAGGGTGGCCTCCGGCGTGACATCCCTAGGACCGAAACCGGTCCCGCCGGTGGTGATGATCAAGTTCCGCTTCCGGCTGAGATCAGACAGGAGGGCGCTGATCGTCTCTACCTCGTCCGCCACGACATGCCTGTCAACCTCAAACCCCAGTTCCTCCAACCGCCGGGTAAGCAAGTCCCCGGACTTGTCATCCCGCGTACCCCAGGCGACCCCGTCGCTGACCGTGACCGAAGCTGCCGAAACCGGATCCATGACCACATGTTAGGGATCGGGAGCGGGTGGACGGTAACCAGGTTTCAAGTCGCTAGCCTTGCGGAGCGTGTCCTGGATACTGCTGACCAACGATGACGGGGTGGAAAGCCCCGCCTTGCTCCCTTTTAGGAAGTCCCTGGCGAAGCTGGGCGAGGTTCGCACCGTAGTCCCCGAGGGCCAACGCAGTTGGATCGGCAAGGCGCTCACCCGTTTCGACCCTATCTCGGTAACCGAGGTGATTCGAGATGGACACACCCTTGTAACAGTATCGGGCACTCCGGCCGACGCCGTTCAGGTAGGGGTTTCCTACTTCGACACTCCCCCTGATCTGGTCGTAGCAGGCATCAATCTCGGTTACAACCACGGCGCCGGTTACATCATCTCCTCGGGAACGGTGGGAGCTTGCCTAGAAGGCTGGGAGCTTGGAATCCCGGCGGTGGCGTTCTCCGCCGGGACCCGAGGTAGGTGGATCGAATGGTTCCGCCACATGAACAGCCGCGAAGCCGTCCCGGTCTGGGAGCGGTTGTCCCTACTCTGCACCGAAATACTGAGCGACATCCGGGGAGTGGACATACCGGGTGATGTGGTAACCGTCAACGTTCCATGGGAGGCGGACTTCGCCACCCCACGCCGGGTGGTTCCGCCGGCTCGGGTGACCTACGGGCGGATACAACATCGCCAACCGGACGGGAACTTCGCCTTCCGTTACCGCGAGCAGTTCGGCGACACAGGCCTTGACGGCACCGACGTGGGAACCAACCGGGACGGCCACATCGCCATCACCCCGATTTGTGTACCCACCTCCCCACCTGTGAGCGACCGCGTCCGCAACAGGCTCGAACGCTAGCCGGTCCGGATCGGGCGGCGCCCATCCATCAGAAAAGACACCACCTGCTGGTATCAGGTTTATACGGCTAAGTGGCGACGTCTCTACGGCGGAACCGCTCCAGCGCTATCCACCCCATGGCGAGGGTTCCTACCAGCAGCAGGAAGTAGGTGGGTTCGAAACCCTTGGCCAGGGGAGGCGCGTCCCCGAAGTACCAGTAGAAGGGAGACACTGCCCGGATCGGACCTAGACCATCCGATAAAGACCCGAGACCGTTAAGCAGGAAGGTAGCCAGGGCAACAACCGCCACAATCCGGACAGCGGGGAACGAGAAACCCGCCAGCGCCCACAAAAGCATCATCAGGCTTCCGAAGAAGAGCCCGAGCAAACCGAGTCCGGCACTCGCCGCAAGGATACTGCCGGGCCCGAGATCAGTAGCCCAGGCTACGTCTCCGATCAGCGCGGTCACGGTCGGGAACAAGACCACGAGACCGGTGGTCAAGGCGATTCCGCCTGTTTTGGCTGCGATGACTCTGGACCGGTCGACGGGGTTGGCCAGCAAGAGGTCAAGCATCCCGCTGTGCTCCTCCCGAACCAGTCCCATAGAGACACCCCTGATCGCGAACATGATGACCAGAAGCGGACCGATGGTCTGGTAGGTACGGGACGAGATGAACCCGGCCGGGGTCACTATGGCATCCGGATCGCTCATACCGAACATGGCATAGACCTCACGGGGCATCGAGGCGATCAGAGCCGCCAAGGCCTCGGCATCCTGCGCCAGGGAGGGCCAAGCGGAAAACATGATTAGGGTCAGCAAACCCAGACCTCCTCCCCACCCCCACAGGGACCGGCGGCGATCCCACAGCGCCTTCCGGAACAGACCGGTAAGCATCCATGCGGCCCTCGGCCGAGGGGTTCGGTCTCGTGACCTGCCTCTCCGAGGGATAACCCTTCCCGGCAAGATAACCCGCTCGGTTGCTATATCCCGCCTGCGGAACAGAAGAGCGGCGGAAGCCGAGAGGACGGCGGTTGTGATCGCTAGCCACAGATGACCGAGGGTAAAGCCTTCGAGCAGTGGATTCGGTTCCAGGTACCAGGTGAAAGGACTTGCCGCGCTCGGCGCCTCCAGCCATCCGTAAAGACTCGAAAAACCGTTGACGAACCAAGCCGAGCAGGCCAGCAGACCGGTGACGCCGGCGGCTACCACCGTGCGGCCGGAATAGCTTCCCACCAACAACGCCACCCCTCCGAACAGGACCCCGAGCAGCCACAGCGAGAAACTCGCCGCGAGAACTCCGGCAACCGACAGGTCCATGTCGAAGATCGGGTTAACGATCAGCAAGGTCACGGCTGTGACCGCCACCAGCACCAGCGTCGCGCCGGCGATTCCACCTGCCTTGGCCAGAAACACCTGGCTGCGGTGAACAGGAACCGACAGCAACATGTCCATGAGGCCATCCCGTTCCTCGGCTGCGGTCTCGGATATGGCGGCATTAATCACGAAGATCAAGATCAGCAGGGGAGCGAACAGGGAGTAGAACTCGGTAGACAGAAACCCGGCCGCGGTGAGGAAAGTGGCCGGATCGAGACCGAAGGCGGCCGATAATTCCGGGGGAAACCGCTCGATCATCTCCACAAAGGCCTCGGACTCGCGCAGGATCGGGAAGAGAACCCCGAGCCAGACGACTAGCACGGCCAGCCCGATGCTGTTGCCGATCATCGCCCTCCGGCGGTCGCGTAGAACCTTGGTCAAGATGGCGACGTTCACCGGCTACTCCTGGAATCCTGTTCCGTGTCAGGGCCGTAGTAGGAGAGGAATACCTCGTCGAGATCCGCCTCCTCAGAGGTGACCGTGATGAGGTCTCGAGTCGCCGCCGCGCTTATTAACGCGTTCTGAGGGCCGGCGACGCTCAGCCGCAGCAATGCGCCTCCGTCCAAGACATCGAGGACGGTAACCCCTTCAATGGCCGCGAATAAGTCCGGGTCAACCGGGGAACCGAACTTGATAGACAGGTTGGCCTGAACCTTGGACCGGAATCCGGCAAGAGTGTCCACATCGATCAGGTGTCCTTGCCGGACGATCCCCACCCGGTCCGCCACCCGCTCAACCTCCGGCAGGTAGTGGGAGGACAGAAAGACCGTTCGACCCTCGGCTCGTACCTCACTCAACAACTCGCCGAACTTTTGTTGCATCAGGGGGTCGAGACCGGAGGTAGGCTCATCGAGGATGAGCAGCTCGGGTTCATGCATGAAGGCGTTTACCACCCCGACCTTCTGGCGATTTCCTTTCGAGTACTCCTTGATCCGCCGGTCGAGATCGAGATCGAAAAGATCGGCTAGGCGCTTGGTGCTCTCCGCGGTGTCGATACCGCGCAGCTTGCTGAAATAAAGCAGGAACTCCCGACCGGTCATAGACGGGTAAAGGGCCAGATCCCCGGGTAGGTAACCGACCCGGCGGCGGATCATAAGGGAGTCCTTCACCATGTCCATCCCTAGGACGGCGCCCGAACCCCTCGTCGGGTAGAGGAAGTTCAACAACAGGCGGATCGTGGTCGTCTTGCCGGCGCCGTTAGGACCGATGAACCCGTATATCTCCCCTGCATTGACCTCCAGGGACAGATCCACCACCCCCGGATGGTCCCCGTAATACTTGGTAAGCCCGTCGGTCTTGATCGCAGCCGTCATCTGTCTACCCGCCTTCCTCTCAAATGAGACATACTTGTCTCCTCAAGCCCGCTCATAACCGGGGTGTTCCGACCGACAAAACCCAACACTCGCGCCCAGGCATCGGCGGAGTCGCCTGCATGCTCCTGGTAGTGGCGGTCGAAGAAGGAGTGGGGAGCCCCAGGATATACGACCACCTCATGCGGGGTACCGGCCTCATCGAGCGCCTCCCTGAAACCCTCCACTACTTCGAGCGGAATGCTCGGATCATCACCTCCCATCAGAGCCAGGATAGGGCAGGTCATTCCGCCCACCCGATCGATGGCGCCGGTATTCTCCTCCGGGCGGCGGGGCTGCCCGTAAAAGCCGATGGCGCCGGCCAACCCGAGCCCGTTGGCAGCCTGGTGCCACGACGTGGAACCGCCGAAACAGAAACCGACCGTGAACACCGCCCGATCTGATCGCGCTGCACGAAGGTGCGCAACGGCTGCGGTGACATCGTCGCGAATCCCCGCGAACGTCGTCCCGTGCACATGCGGCCAGAAGTCCCAATCGTTGGGCCGCTCCTCCGTGCCGGCTGTTCGCCCGAAATAATCGATCGCGATTGCATCGTGACCGGCCTGGGCAAAGCGCATCGCCAACTGCTTGTAGAAACGGTATAGGCCCCGCACATCAGGGAGTATCACCACCGCGGCGTCCGTCGACGTGTCGCCGTCCGACACGAAAGCGGCGAGTCTATTGCCGTCCCGCGCGGTGAGTATCAGATCACGCCCTGTTACTTCACGGTTCCCTGCCGGTACCGGGGGCTCGGAATCATGATCGAAACACATGACGACTCCCAACGCCTACTGCAACCGGTTCATACTGGAGAATACAGAGGTTACGGAGGTACACCGAGCCCACTACGATTATCCGCAGTTTGAAACGGCGAAAGCGCGCAACCCACATACCATTTCTCAGCTTCCGGGTCTTCACGTTCGGGAGCGAGCAGGAGTTCCTTGCCGCCTTCGGCTCGCTGGAGCAGGCAGAAGCCGAGTGGCGATCAGTTCGGGATGAGTTCCTGGACCGGTGGGATCTGTGGGGCATGCCGTCCGCATGGTGGATGTTCGAGCCGGGCATTCCGGTGGACCTGCGGAGCGGACCCCATGCCATAATAACGGAGGCCGATGCGGAAGAGTGGGATCGGCTGGAGATGGCCCGCCGACGTTACCTGGTTAGTAGGGGGATAGACCCGGCTCGGCCTCGACAACATATTCCATTCTCAGGTGATTAGCAATCCGAACTATCGCCTGCCCATCGGGGAACCCTTGGTGCGAGCCCGGCCCGACTAGCCCTGATTATTCAGGTTTCCCACACACCGTGGCACGTAACGCCAGTTCAACCTGAGTATTGGGAGAAAACCCACCGTTCACCGGACAGGTGTGTCTCTACACCGGACCGGGATAGGAAACGCCGATAGCTGTCTTTCCTGGTCAGGGCGCGAATCTGGTCTTCTCCACTCATCCTACAAACCCCGATCCATGAATAATCGGGGCTAGAATTCAGTTCGCGAGATACGGGGCTTGGAATGTTAGTATCTGCGGATGGAACGGATACGTAACTCACTCGCCCTCGCCGGCGCCTCCTGGAAGGTACTTAAGGCTGACAAGGAACTGATGCTCCTGCCGGTTATCTCCGGAGTCGCCTCCTTGATCGTGGCCCTTACCTTTATCCTGCCGATCTTCGCCACCGGCGAGATGACCGGGGTGAACATCCTGGTGCTGATCCTGATGTATTTCATTCTTGCCTACATAACGATCTTCTTCAACGCTGCTCTGATAAGCGCCGCCAACGAACGATTGGAAGGCGGAGATCCGACCATTCGCTCGGCTCTCAGAGGCGCAGCCCGCCGCGCCGGTAAGATCGTCCCTTGGGCGTTATTGTCCGCCATCGTGTCCGCCATCCTCCGGGCTATTGAGGAGCGAGTCGGATTGATCGGCAAGATCGTGATCGCAATGGTCGGGATGGCCTGGACGGTGGTCACCTTCCTCGTGCTACCGATCATCGTGATCGAGGGTCTCGGAGCAGGTCGAGCCCTCAAGAAATCGGCCTCTCTGGTAAGGAATACCTGGGGTGAGAACCTCGCTGGACATATCGGCATCGGGCTGGTCGGCTTTGTGCTGTTGATCCCTTCGATCATCTTGGTGGTAGGCGGGATCGGGATCGCGTCGCCGGATGACAGTGTGGGCCGGATCGCGATAGGCTTGGCCATACTCTGGGGCATCATCGTGATGGTGATCATGGCTGCCCTGACCGGTATCTACCAGACCGCCCTCTATCGATTCGCGGTCGCCGGTCATGGCTCGTCAGCCGATTTCGACACCGGTGTGATGCAGTCCGCGTTCTATACCCGTCGTTCCCGCCGAGGCCGCTGATACCTACCGGACATCGGACGCCGGAGGTTTATACCAGGATATAGGTATCGGCTGCGATCATCGCATACCAGGGTCGCCGTATACCAGCTCTCGTAATTCCGGCCACGAGTACCGTTCCAGAGGATCCGGGGCCTGCGGATCTCCAGTCCTGAGGTCGGGAAGCTGGTACGGCCGGTAGCGAGGAGTTGAGAGCACGAGGCGCAGTCCGTCCTCCACAACCGTCCGCAGCGTCCGACCCGTCGCCTTGGCATGCCGTTTAGCATGAACGAGCAGTTCGTCGTGAATATCCAGGGTGGGCTTCATGTGCCTATGCTACCCATATTCGACGATCTGGGAGCGTACATCAGGTAGGTTGCCGAGTTCCCTTCAGGGGAACTATGCCCGGTGCCGGGCCGCCCGCGCCCTGGCTTTAGCAGCCTCGATCTCTCGATTCTTGGGCGGGGAAGACGTGACCAAGGAGTCGACCAACACCCGTGTATCGGCCGCGATCCTCCTTACCGCCCGGTCGAACGCCTCCCGGTTGGCTCTGGAAGGTCGGCTGGTCCCGGCGATCTTGCGAACGTACTGGAGCGCGGCGGAGTTCACCTCATCATCGGTTGCCGGTGGGTCGAAGTTGTGGAGGATTCGGATACTACGGCACATAGCCCGATCCTATACGGGACCCGAACCGGCTACCGGGTGTACGGGATCACCTCGTGGCCGTCGGGCAGGGCAACGATCAAGAGATGTTCATGTTCGGCCGACTCGATAGCGTCCACAACCGTCTCGGCGGACACAGACACATCGACATCCGTTCGATCCCACGCCTGTACCTTGACGCCTGTCTGTGCCTCGACGGACGATGCGACCTCGCCGCCTCCTGACCCGACCAACACCACTGTTTGCACGACAATAGCCGGTGGCTCCTCGGCGGGCTGGTCCGAAAGATCGACCCGGCGGACAGCCCGGTGGTACGCCGCTACTACTCCAACGGTGAGAACCAATGCCAACGACCAGCGGACATCAAAGATCGTTCCGGTACCGAAGTCCCCTTCCAGCAAGGACTCCAGAATCCGGTAAGCAAGAGTGAACAGACTGACGAGGGCGACCACCGCGCCCGCCCCGAACACGCAGATCAGGTAGATACGCCTCGTTGGTGAATGCAGTTCCGGATCCGGATCAGCCTGGCGGACTCCTTGGGCCGCTATCCAGTAGCGCCACCATAAGGGAGCGCCCACCAGCAGCACGGTCACGGCGGCTACCAGATCCGACCGATCGGAACCATCCACCAGATCACCCGGAACCATGGCGCCGACCGAAGCGGCAATGACCGCCACCAGACCGCCGACGGTAGCCACCAGGCCTACGCCTGACACCGTGTACTCGTGGACCCGGTCGACCTCCGAACGGCTCACCTGGCCTGCCCCCTGAAGAACGTTACGGTGGTATCGCCAGGCAAGCCCTCCGACCACCACCAGCGCCAGGGCTATCGGTAGTTCCTCGAAATGAAGGCGGGCGGAGTCCGAGGAATCTCCCAAAAACCAATCCAGAATCCGGTAGGCAAGACCCCAAACGCCGTTAAGAGTGACGATCAACCCCCCGACCACCCCGACCAGGAGGACGTAGGCCCGCCACCAAACCGTGCGTTCCGTCCGCAGCCCCAGGAAAACCCAGTAAAAGAGCCAGACCGCACCCCAAATCGTAAGCCCGATCAGCCCGCCGAAGATCGGATCAGGCCCTCCCGAGACCACCGTGGTGGACACCAGTAGGGAGTAGATCCTTCCCAGGAGAGCATCGAGGAAGAGGATTCCGAAAACGGATCCGGTAACGAGGCCACCGAGGCTACCCAGCAGTATTCCGTATCGTACGTATCTCGCTCGGTCACGCCGACCGGCCAGAACATAATGAATAAACCAGACCGCTCCCCACACCACCATTAGGGCGGCAGGAGTGATCCGGAACCTTCCGTCGATTAGGCCCACCGCCCACAGGTAGGCGCCGGTAGTTGCGACGCCGAGACTGAGCAGCTCCGCCACTACCAGATATATCTCCCAACCGGGATCATCACCGCCTGAACTACGCAGGGACCGCGCTACCCACCGAGCGACCAGTACCAGTCCGGGCCCTGCGATGATCACGCAGGCCAACATGAAGGCCGTGAATCCGGGACCGCCCACCACGTCGGGATCGGCGACGGCGGCCAGCCCGCTAAGTCCGGTTCCGACCAGGATCATGAGCACCAGCAGCATCCCGTAGCGGAAGAGGCGCCTGAGAGCGCGGCCGGCGTCTCCGTCCGATCTTCGCACCATGTAGGAGATCAGTAAGGCAATCGCAATAAATGGTGAAATCCCTATAATCAGAGCTAACAACCCAAATATCATGCTAGGCCCTTCCGCTGCGCTGCTTCCCGGCCCGGCATTGTCTCATCCCCACCATGCCTCAACTCATCACCGTCACTCCCGCGCTGCTGCGCCGCTTCCCGGTCCAGCATTGCTTCGGAACATCCGTACCAGGGCCACTCCTGATCGGTGATACGCCAGCCACCCTCGCCGAGCTCCAGAGTGAACGAGGTGTAGAACTCGTAGTACGTGCCGAATATCCAGGGATCCTGCTCAGCCACGCTCGTCTCCACCGTCGCGGTCGACCCCTCCACAACCGTTTCGATCCATTCGATCCGGTAGGCATCCCGGGAGAGATAACGAGGCATATCCGACTCGCACTCACGCTGTAAACGATCCGACAGGTAGGAGCGAGCGTCCGAAAGGCGGCCCTCGACCACCGCTTGCAGGTAGTGCTGGACTACCCCCTCCGGGGTACTCGGATCCAGCATGGGGCCTCTGACAAACGTGAAACCCACCGCCGCCGCTACCAGCACAACCACCGTTATCGCTGACCACATGATGATCCGAGCGTCGGAAGACAACGATGCCTTCGGGCTTCGATCCGACGGGGCGTCACCCTCGAGAGTGTTCACCTTCAGGAGGTTAGTCGCCGCTCTTCATTATCAAGAGTTTGTATGGTGGACGGGAGCGGCGCCTAACCCGCAGAAGATACCGTCATGGGTAAGGTTCCCATCCATGAGCACAACTTACGAACGCATCCTCAGCCTTAGGGCAATCCGCCACTACCAGGATCGACCTATTGATCCTGACGACCTCTTCCGAGTTCTGGAAGCGGCCCGCTGGACCGGCAGTGCCAAGAACCGCCAGAACTGGTCTGTCGTGGTCGTGGAAGACCGGGACGAGATCGTGAAGCTGGCGGAATGCGGTAATGCCACGAAACCGCTTCTCGCCGCTCCGGTAGCTCTGGCCCTCGTGGAACAACCCGAGACCTACGAGTTCGACACCGGCCGCCTAGCCCAGAACATCATGCTGGCCGCCGACGCTCTCGGAATGGCTTCCTGCCCGATCACCATGCACCGCGATCCGGACGCGGCGCGGGTGCTGGGACTTCCTCCGGGGTGGCGCTGCCGCTACGCCATCTCGCTCGGCTACCCGGCGCCGGACGCCAGCCCCGCCAAGTTCGGGGGTCGCAAGCCGATCGACCAGCTACGGCACAGGGGTTCGTTCAGTTCGTGACCACCACCGCCCGCGCGCTGGCAGACGAATTCCGGGATTTCCGACTCGACCATCACCACTTCTCCAATCTCGGACGGGGTGAGCTCAGTCGCCTGGAACGGTGGGACGATCTGTCTGCGGAGGGGATGGGGGAGACCAGGGAAGCTTCCCTCGAATACACTGAACGGGCTCAACGTGCCGGTGCTTCCGAGGGGGCCGCCGACCGAACCCTCACGGACACCGTCGGGGCGGCGGCCTTCATGGATGCAAACGTCCGTGTCTGGTGGCCCGAACTCCAGGCCCCCAGCCGCCAATCGGGGCTGTTAAGCGCCCTGCTTCCCGCACTCCACATGCAGCCCCTCGTTACCGCCGACCACGGGAAGAGGTACCTGGAGAAGCTGGGACGGTTTCCGGAGATGGTCGACCAGTTGAACAATCGGCTGGAGGACGGCGCCGCTGCGGGGATCACGCCCCTCGCCCTCCATGTGGCTCAAACGATCGAAAAACTCGATGAGCTACTCGGGCGGCCTCTGCCGGAGGATCCATTCCTTGCCCAGGCGCCCCCGAAGGAACTGGGCTCTGCCGAAACCGAACGCTGGCGCGAGGATCTGGCCGGCGCGGTGGATACCCATTTACGAGGTGGTATCGCCCGGTTCGCCGCAGCGCTGCGGGAAGTGACCTTGCCGACTGCCCGCCCTGAGGACCGGGCAGGACTTTGCCATCTGCCCGGCGGCGCGGCTGTATACGCCGCCATGGTCAAGAGTCACACCACGCTCGAACTCACCCCCGAAGAGATCCATGAACTGGGCCACGAACGGGTAGCGCTACTCGGGGAGGAGTACCGGAGCATCGCCGGACCTTTGCTCGGTACGGGCGAACCTACCGAGATCTTCCGCCGTCTCCGGGAGGATCCCGGGTTCAAGTATGCCCGCTCCGAGGATTTGGTAGCCGACGCCATCCGATGCCTGGACAAAGCAACCGCGGCGATGGCTCAGTGGTTCGATCCTGTACCCGAGGCGCCTTGTTCGGCTGACCCCATCGACGTCGGCGCCATGGCCTACTACTACCCGCCCACCCCCGACGGCACTCGGCCAGGACGGTTCTTTTTCAACGTTGCCGACCCGTCGGCATGGGCTACCTTCCAGATTCCCGGAGTCACCTACCACGAAGGCGTTCCCGGCCACCACCTACAGATCGCCCTGGCAATCGAGAACCCTGATATCCATGACCTCCACCGTCACGTCTTCCTGCCCGCCTTCGGGGAAGGGTGGGGTCTGTACAGCGAGCGCCTGGCCGATGAAATGGGACTCTACGAGGATGATTGGGAGCGGGTGGGCATGCTCACCGCTGACTCTCTCCGGGCCGGGCGCCTGGTCGTCGACACCGGAATCCACGCCCTGGGTTGGTCCCGCAGCCAAGCCATAAGGTACCTGGCCGACACCTCACCCATGTCCCTGCATGAGATAACCGAGGAGGTAGATCGGTATATAGCTTGTCCGGGCCAAGCTCTTTCCTACATGCTAGGACGTCTCGAGATCGAATCCCTCCGCGCCCATGCCGAGCGCGGGCTCGGTCCTGACTTCGATATCAAGGAGTTCCACAGAACGGTACTCGGCGCCGGTACGGTCCCGCTGGGGGCGCTGAAGCGTAGGGTTCTCGAGTGGTCGGCAAACAGGCGCCGGCAGGCAGACCAGGCTCCTTAACTCTGAGCGGACAGTCGTCCCGAGGGGTACCGGGAAGAATCGCTCTCCCAAGGCTCCGCTCGGGACCGCAGAACCCGCCGGAACCGACCGGTTAGCATTCAGCGGCTATGGACAACCTGTTACATAGAGTCCGAGAATATTTTCCGGCAATCGTCGAATTGCGTCGAAAACTTCATCGCCACCCGGAACGGGGTTTGCATCTTCCGTTAACCCGCAAGATCGTCCTGGAGGCACTGGAAGGACTTCCTCTCGAGATCAAACTCCACGAATCCACCAGCGGTATTGCCGCCGTCCTGCGAGGCGCCCGGCCCGGACCGGTGATCCTGCTCCGGGGAGACATGGATGCTCTGCCGATACTGGAGGAAACCGAACTGCCTTTCTCCAGCGAGCATCCCGACTTCATGCACGCATGCGGTCACGACCTGCATACCGCCATGCTGGTAGGAGCGGCCAGAGTGCTTTCAGCGTTAAGGGAGGGTCTGGCCGGAACGGTTGTCTTCATGTTCCAACCCGGAGAGGAGGGCTTCTTCGGAGCTCGTCGGATGATCGAGGAAGGGATTCTCGACATCGCGGGCGAGCGCCCGACCGGCGCCTTCGCCATGCATGTGAACACCCTGTTCGCCTCCGGCGAAATCCGCCACCTTCCCGGACCCCAAATGGCGGCGTCCGACGAGGTTGAAATAGTGGTTAGAGGTAGGGGAGGCCATGCATCCGCCCCCTACCTGTCATTAGACCCGATTCCGGCGGTGGCGGAGATCGTCATGGCGGTGGAGACAGCCTTAACCCGGAGGGTCAACGTATTCCAACCCGGTGTCATAACCTTTGGGGTGATTGCAGGCGGGACCACCCACAACGTGATCCCCGCCACGGCCCGGCTGGAAGGAACCGTCCGCGCCCTCTCCGACGACACCAGGGCGGAGCTCCACGCCCTCCTCCGCAGGGTGGCCGCCAACGTCGCGGCCGCCCACGGGCTAGAGGCTGAGGTGGATATTCGGCTCGGGTATCCGGTAACGGTTAACCACCCCGAATACACCGCTTTCGTGGACCGAATCGCCCGCCGAACGCTCGGAAACGGCTCGGTCGCGCCGCTCCGGCATCCTTCAATGGGCGGGGAGGACTGGTCCTACGTTCTCAGACAGGTACCCGGAATGATGTCCTACCTGGGCGCCTGCCCACCGGGGGAAACTCCTGGACGGGTTCCGGGCAACCACTCCAACCGGGTTGTGTTCGACGAAAACGCCATGCTCCGGGGAATCGCCATGCACGCTGCGGTAGCCATTGCCCATGGGCGGGGAGAGTTCACGGCAAGGTGATCAACATCCAACACCGCACTTGCTACCGCTTGGTGTCGTCGGCCGCTGCGCCGGGTTCTGCTAAATCAGGAAACGAACCTACTCTGGATGGTTCGTGACCGCTAAAGCATCCCGCCGCCGGGCCGACAAACCGGATCGAAGCCTCCTGGGTCGCGGTAGCCAACTGATCTGGCGCCAGCTGCGACGCGCCCCGCGGGAGTTCGCGCTAGGTATCGGCTTCACCAGCCTCCACTCGGTGGCCACGATCGCCTCCTCCTACGTGATCGGGTGGGCCGTCGACTCGGTCGTCATACCGGCGGTACGGCGAGGAGATCTGCCCACCGCATCCCTAGTCTCGGTATCCCTAGCCCTTCTCGGCGTCGGGGTGGCCAAGGCGGTGGGTATCAGCCTGCGCCGTTACGGCGCCTACCGGGCCCAGTATCGGTTGGAGCAACGAGACCGGATGGAGGTAACAGATCGCTACCTTGAGCTGCCTATCGAATGGCACCGTCGCTACCCCACCGGTCAGCTGCTTTCCAACGTCAACGCTGATGTGGAAGCCGCCGCCCAAATCGCCGCCCCGCTCCCGATGGCTTTCGGAGTGGTCGTGATGTTGCTCATCACGGCCGCCCTATTATTAGTGACCGATCCGTTCCTGGCGGTGATCGGGTTCCTGATCATCCCGGCCATCATGATCAACAACATCGTCTTCCAGAGGAGGATGCACGCCGCCGCGGCCTCCGCCCAACGAATCAGAGCCAGAGTGGCGGAGGTAGCCCACGAATCGTTCGACGCCGCGCTGGTCGTGAAGACGCTGGGGAGGGAAGAAAGCGAGGCTAAGCGTTTCGAGGTCCTTTCGGACGAACTGAGGGACAGCCTGGTAAAACTCGGCAGGCTGCGGGCGGTATTCGATCCGGTTATGGAAGCACTGCCCAGCATCGGAGTTCTCGCGGTAGCCGCTGTAGGGGCCTGGCGAGTCGACCAAGGCCTGATGACCGCCGGAACGCTGGTGACCTTCGCCTACCTGTTCCGACTCATATCCCTGCCGATGCGAGTCTTCGCCTGGCTGCTCGGGCAACTCCCCACCGCTGTAGTGGGTATGAACCGGATCGAGGCGGTATTGGACGAGGAGGATCGCTTCGAGTACGGCACTCGCACGTCGCCGGGTTGGCGCGCTATGCAGGTCGAAGCCGAACGCGCCTCCTACCTATACCCGGAGACCGTTCAATCCGACCTCGGCGAAGGAAGCGTAACGGCTTCCGGCGCCCCGGCAGTGAGTACCCGCGCCGGCGACGAGGACCGCAGGGGCGTCGAACAAGTCTCCTTCCGAGCCCTTCCGGGACAAACGATCGCTCTGGTCGGCCCGACCGGTTCAGGGAAGTCGACGGTGGCCCAACTGATGGCCCGCCTGTTCGACCCCGACTCCGGCTCGATCCACCTAGACAGGATTCCGCTCATCGATCTATCCCGGCACGTTGTGGCCGACTCGGTTGCCTTGGTCTTCCAGGAACCATTTCTCTTCAGTACTTCTGTCCGAGAGAACATAACGCTGGGAGATACCTATTCGGACGCGGAGGTCGTGAACGCAACTCGGATAGCTCAGGCCCACCAGTTCATCACCGAACTGCCGGACGGGTACTCCACCCTGATCGGCGAGCGGGGCGCCAACCTGTCAGGGGGGCAACGCCAGCGAATCGCCCTGGCCAGGGCGCTGGTTCGCCATCCTCGGCTGCTAGTCCTCGACGACGCTACCTCGGCCGTGGATCCGGCGGTGGAGTTGGCCATCTTCGATCGCCTCGCCAGCTTGGACACCACTGTCCTCCTAGTCGCCTACCGCCGAGCGTCCATCCTGCTGGCGGACGAGGTCATCTTCATCGAGAACGGCCGGATCACCGGACGCGGAACCCACGAGGATCTGTACGGCTCGGTGCCTGCCTATGGAAACCTGATCAACGCATACGAAGGTGACGGCGCATGACACCCATGCAGAGCCGCCACGGAGAGACGGACCGGGGAAACCTCAAAGCCTGGGAAACCATCAGGCGAGGATTGGCGCTCTCGCCCGAACTCCGTAGAGGTCTAACCATTACCTTGCTGATTGCCGGCGGCGCCACCGCCGGTCGGGTGATCATACCCATAGCGATCCAGCAGGTGCTGGACGGGGGCCTCACCGAAGCCGGGGTCGAGATGGGTTTCGTGGCCAGGATGATGGGCCTGTCCTTGCTGGCTGTGGTGGTGACCGCCGGCGCCGCCGGAGTGATGCACCTGCGCTTGGCGCGGGTGTCGGAGACGGCCCTATCCGGACTCCGTACGATGGCCTTCCGTCATATTCATGACCTTTCCATGCTCCATCAGGCCTCCGAGCAGAGGGGAGTCCTCGTGGCGCGGGTGACCTCGGACGTGGACCAGATCAGCCGCTTCATGATGTGGGCAGGCCCGATGATCATCGTCAACGGGGGCCAAGCGCTTATGGCTGTCGTAGTGATGGCCATCTATTCATGGCAGCTGTTGCTCACCGTGATGGTTGGGATGCCTTTCATCGTCTTCGCCATTCGATGGTTCCAGACCCGGTTAGCCAACGCCTACCTGGTGGTCAGGGAGAAGGTCGGACGGATGCTGGGTCTTCTCGCCGAAGTCGTGGTGGGTGCCCCGGTGATCCGTGCCTACGGCATTGAGGAGCGGATGCAATCGCAACTCGGTAGCGCGATCGAAGATCACCGTTCTGCCGCCTCACGAGCCGGCGGAATCACCTCGAGTTTCACCGGGGTCAGCGACTTCCTGACCTCCGCTATAACCGCCGCGATTCTGGTGGTGGGCGCGGCATTGGCTGTGAACGAAGACGTCTCGGTCGGCACCGTGGTCGCTTTTCTGTTCCTGGTGCAGCTCTTCATCTTCCCCATCCAGCTGCTTGGAGAAGCCGTGAACGAAGCCCAGACCGCGGTAGCCGGCTGGCGAAGGGTTCTCGACATATTGGACATCCCACCGGATGTAGCCGACCCCGGGGAGGAAGGCTTGGACCTTCCGGACGGGTCTATCGGGGTCAGCTTCGAGGACGTGATCTTCCATTACCCGATGCCGGGCGAGCGAGCGGGGGACGCAACCGGCACGAAGGCTCTCGACCGCGTTTCCCTGTATCTGGAACCAAACACATCAGTGGCGGTAGTGGGTGAAACCGGATCGGGCAAGACCACATTCGCGAAGCTGACCACCCGGCTTATGGACCCCACATCCGGCCGGGTGCTGCTCGGGGGGGTGGACGTATCCAGGATCCGGTTCTCATCCCTTCGCGAGCGGGTCGTGATGGTGCCACAGGACGGGATGTTGTTCCGGGGATCGATCCTCGACAACGTGAGCATGGGAAAGCGGCACACGTCCGAGCTAGAGGTGCAGACGGTCTTCGTTCGGCTCGGGCTGGATAACTGGCTGGCCGAGTTGGCACAGGGCCTTCATACTCAAGTGGGTGAACGCGGTTCCGCTCTTTCCGTGGGTGAGCGCCAGCTGGTCACCCTGGCGCGAGCAGCCATCGCCGACCCTGACCTTCTGGTGCTGGATGAGGCTACTTCAGCGGTGGACCCGGCCACCGAGGTTCGCATATCCCGGACGCTTGCCCAGCTGACGTCCGGACGGACCGTGATCACTATCGCCCACCGATTATCCACTGCGGAATCCGCAGACCGGGTTCTCGTTTTCGACGGTGGTCGGATCGTTCAGGACGGCGTCCACGAGGAACTGGTGGCGGAAGATGGCATCTACGGGCACCTACATGATGCCTGGCGCCGCGGGGCCTCCCGGCAAACCTCGCGTCCCTCCTCCGCGTAGCACTGAGCTTGACCGAATAGGAGCCTTGATGCGCCTCCAAGGCCCTCGTCGCTGATCCGAACTCGGAACCCCTTCCCTTATGCCCCGCTACCTTCGGGACTCGACGAATCACGCCCGAAGAACGTCTCCGAAACCGATAGCTTCCGAAAACTCTCGTATATCCATACAATCAAGACCAAGCCGCACGCAGGCCGTCCGCATACTGATCTTGATCGGCGCTCGGTCTACCTTATCCTCGGTGACCACGTAACATTCCCTGGCTTCGTTCTCCGTCCATAACTGAAGTGCAAGGGCAAGGACGTAGGGATCCGCCGGGTCATTCTCCGCGTTCGCTTCGATAACATCACCCGCCTTCGCCATGACCTTCTCTACATATTCGGGGTCAGGTCTGCGGCGTGCAACGATGTCAGACTCGACTCCGAGCGCCCAAGCCTCAGGCAGATCTGTGTGGCGTTGACCACCTACCTCCCGTGCTACTTGTCGCAGGAACGTGATCCTCCCGCTCTCGACCAACTCCTCCAAGTGTTTGGCGAAACCCCATTGATCCCTGGCCTTGACTACCTGTTTGAACGCAATAATCGAAGAGGCATCAAGCACGTAGATCGTGTCATCCAGCATCTACCCGCCGACATCCACCAACTGAGCGATTTCATCGACTTCGGTGGTGTCGACCCTGAGGTAGTCGCTCAGGTCACGCAAGTTGAGAAATCCTTGGTCAGCACCCCGGATAAGTTCGTCGACCACGACGCCGCCGTACTCGTCGATACGACGTTGAGTCCGATATATTGGGCGACCCCTAGCGAAGCCTTTATCACGGTCCCAGGTGCGTGCCGTCTGATCCACGAGGGCGTAGAGGGACCGCGGTGCAACCTGAAGGCGTATCAAACGGACGGCAGCCGCACGAATACTCACTTTGAACTTGGCGCCTACCTGCTTGGCCAGCCCGAAACCGTCCTCTTCTGCAGGGATCTGAGCCACGAATTGCAGTACTGCTTCTTTCGGGAGCAGGACCGAAGCGGAGAACTGTTCACACCAACGCTCCTCGTTAGCAATGTCGCTAACGAGATCAACACACACCGACTCGCTCCGGAGGATGAGGTGACCGAGTTCATGGAAGGCTGTGAAAACACGCGCCTCCCGGTTGTAGGCCGTGTTCACAGCGATAACCGGCGCCACCTCGTCCGCGAACGAAAATCCCCGAATACCCTCCGGCCCGAGTTGGAGAGCAAATACCAGAATCCCGCGCCCCTCAAGCCTCGTCCGCCACCACCGCCAAGGATCGACACTTGAGCCCCAGGACACTTGTAGATCAATGCTCACTCCGAGCCACCGGCGAACCCGCTCCCCCGCCGTCTCCGCATCTTCCTCTCGACCGATCCAGGGCAAATCGGCCCGCCGACCCTGCTGCTGAAACAAGAAGGACATCATTCTCTGCAACCGGCGCGATCTTCTTATCCAAAGGCGTTCCCGTTCCGACAGAGCACGGTCTGGCTGCCCCGGAGACCCCCTTAGCGCAGGGACGTTCAACGGCTCCGGAACGCGGGGAGCGAAGAACAACGCGCTGGGCCGCTTCAGAGTCTTGAACAGCCGAGTGAACTCACCTTGCGACGGTCTGGCAGCACCGTCCATCCAATCCCTCAGGACAACGACATCCACCCCTACCCTCCCGGACACATCCTCCGGTAGGAGGCCGCTCTCTTCGACAGCCCAACGGACAACCTCGCCGTTGACAGGCACGCAGGACTTCGCCATTTCCACCTTCATCTCCGCTAGCTCATGAAGACTGTACCTACCCGAAACCCACGATTGACAGCATCAGAGAGGGCATGCGGGAGTGAGCGGACTGCGCTTAGTTTAACTGAGAACCGGTCGCTTCTGTCGCTAGGAGGCGGATCGCAGTCCTTCCCGGTTCGCTCCGGTCGGTTCTAGGAGGTGCTGAGAAACCCCGCACAAAGGGAGTTCAGCCGTTAACCCGCAACTCTTCGACCAACGCTTTGCCGACCACCGAACCCCGTAAGATTCGTTTTTTTGGCTCTCCTAGTGCGTCTCCTCGATGGTTACGGAATGCACGACCACGTCCCTGGAGGGTGCCCCACCTAGCTGGCCGCCGGCGACATGCAGGTCCATTATGGATCCGGCCACGTCCAACCCTGACGCGTCGGTAGTCCCGAACACGACGTACACGCCTTGGGAATCCAATAAGGCGGCATTTGGGCCGGTGGTGATGAAGAACTGTGCTCCGCTGGAGTCGAAACCTGCTGACCGTGCCATTACCAACTGCCCGGGTTGGTAACGATATGGACCGACCGGCTGGCCCGTGTCCGGGTCCAAAGTAAAGGGTGGCTCGTCGGGAATGGTGTAGCCGGGACCCGGGTCGGATGGGCTGTTGGTGTGGGGGGACCCGCCCTGGATTATGTCGATCGAAGGGTCGGTCCGGAAGAGCAGGGTGTCATCGTAATAACCCCATCGGGCGAGGGTTACGAAGTTGTTGACCGTCTCGGGGGTGGTCGCAGCCGTTAACTCGAAACGCATCTCCCCTTCACTGGTGGCGAATACTGCGACGTAGCGCGCCGCAGGGTCGATACACATCGGCTGAAGCCCATCGAAGTCGAGCTTGGGCCCGTCGCTTCCATCCGGCACCGGGCACCCTTCAGCTAGCGCAAGGCTTTCCTGTTCGACTGATTGTTCCTCGACCATGGTGGACGTGCCTTCCCCCTCGTCATCTTCGCCGTCCTGAGCATCGGGAGCTGGAGCGGCTTCCTCAGGCGTGGTTGTCACCACAGTAGTTTCAATTCCGTCCGTGGAGTCGGCTTCTACCTCTTCGGGGTTCCCCCGCAGCATCAAGAACAACGCGCCCGCCAGAACGGCAGCCGAGACGACCAGGCCGACAACAAGCTTTCGGCGCCGCCCGGTGCGTACTTGCTCAGCCACCTTGGCATCCTCAAGGCGCCGTAGACGATTCTCTTGCTTGCGACGTTGTGCCCTACCCAACTGACGACACCCGCGTGTTCAAGGTCTGTCCTCCCACCTGCAACAGAAATCGATACTGTTACCTTCGGTAGCTCTGAAGGTGGAACATTACTACGACACAGAGATGGTGAATACTCCGAAAGCTGAGCTAACCCGAACGCCCATAGTCTTGACCATGCCTGACGGTCAAGATGTCGGGGCCGGGGGATCGAACTGTCGAAGAGCCTGCGGCAAATCAAAGAGGGGCACCACTTCAGAAGCGGACCTGGTCTGCCGATCCGCTCCGCCGTATACAAGCACTCGGTCCGCCACATCGGGAACGATCTCTGCTACTCGGTCCAGGGATCGGAAGGAATCGCGAGCGACCGTGGCGCCGGACTTAGCCTCGATGGCGACGATGCCTTTCCCCGTGTGATACAGGAGGTCGCACTCCAGACCCTTCGCGTCTCGATAGAAGGAAAGGCTGGGGCGGCGTCCGGTGTTGTAGCGATGTTTCAGCGCCTCGGTTACCACCGCGTTTTCGAATAGCGCTCCGCGGAGGGGATGGGTCACGATCTGGTCGGCGCGTTCGATCCCTATCAGGTAACTCGCCAGGCCTACGTCATAGAAGTAGAGCTTCGGAGTCTTCACGAGGCGCTTCCGGAGATTGCTGTGGAACGGGCGGAGACGGAACGCGATGTAACTGCGTTCAAGAATGGATAGCCATGCTCGGGCAGTCGTGTGGGATACACCCGCATCGGAGCCCAGGGAACTGAGGTTGACCAACTGTCCGACCCGTCCTGCACACAGGCGGGCGAACATGCGGAACCTCGACAGGTTGCCGACGCCACCCAACCTTCTGACATCCCGTTCGACGTAGGTCTCGAAGTAATCACCCAGTGCTTGACGAGGGTCAAGCCCTTGATGGTGAATCCGGGGGTAGAAACCCGAAAAGAGCAGGTCCACAATCGAGCCGGTAGCCTTCGCCGCCTGCCGCTCCGGAAGAGAGAAGGGCAGAAGCCGGAGCAGGGCGGTCCTCCCCGCCAGGGAACTGGCTGATGGCGTCAGAAAGGGGGAACTGCTCACTGCCGGTCAGTACGTACTGACCGTTGTGCCCGCGATCGTCGACTATCACCTGGAGATAAGAAAGGAGCTCGGGAACGTGCTGTATCTCGTCGATGACCACGGCTCCTGAAAACTGAGCCAGGAAACCGCGCGGATCCGATTCGGCAAAATAGCGCTGGTCCGGCGCCTCGAGGTTGGCGTAGGCAAGGTCAGAGAATGTAGATCGACACAGTGTGGTCTTACCGGACTGTCTGGGTCCTGTCACTGTAACGATGGGATACTTCTGGAACAGACCGGTCAGGTGCGGTGTGATCTCTCGTTCTATCATTCAGACCACCTGTTGTTGGTACAATCTGAAAGTATAACTTTCAATCAACACCGATTAAGTTTTGTCCCGAACCAGACACCCCATCGGAGGAAGGGCCTCTATAACGGGCTTTGGGTTCATCGATGGCCGTGACGGCTCACCCGGCAATCCTGCGCTCGATCAATTCCACATACTCCGGCTTCAACTCGATGCCGACCCAGTTCCTGCCGAGTTCCTTAGCTGCCGGCAGCGTGGTACCAGACCCGGCGTAAGGATCAAGTACCACATCGCCAGGGCGACTGGTAATCCGGATACATCGTCGGGCGAGGGTCATCGGCATCACGGCGGGGTGGTCGTCAATCCCTCCTGACTCTCTGCGGCGCGGCTCGGTATTTATGTCCCACATCGTACGAAGCCGACGGCCGTTCGGCCCCTTCACCGCCGCCACATCGTAGAAGTAGTCCTGGCTTTTTGATAGTAGGAACACTGTCTCGTGAGCCTTCGTGGGTCGGTCCCGCACTGACTCAGGATGCGCGTTTGGCTTGTACCAGATCACTTCGGATCGCAGCCACCATCCAGCATCTTGGAGGGCGAACGCGAGCCGCCAGGGCACACCGATCAGATCCTTAGCCCTGATTATTCACGGTGCGACTTTGGGGGCTGGTTTCGGCTGGTTTTGGGGGTGTTTGGGGTGGTGTTCGCCGGGGTGGGGGGTCTGGTGCGTGCCGGGTTTGCCGGGGGGTGTGTTGTTTTGGTTGGGTTACCCGGTTCGGGGCGTGTTCGGGTTGGGTGTGTGCGGTTCGGTGCGCCGGTTGGGGGTTGGTTAGATGGTTTGGAGGTGTTGGTGGATGCTGGTGATTAGGGGTGCGGTAAGCCAGGTTTGTGGGATGCGTATGATTTTTTGTCGGGCGTGGTTTATGAGCTTGGCGGGGGTGTGCCATAGTGCCCAGCGTAATGTTTTGGGTCGGGCCCGCCGGAGGCGGGTACCGGTGAGGGTGAGGTGTTGGAACCAGCGGACGAGGGTGTCGGCCCAGGTGACGAGCGCGAGCCAGGCGTGGTTGGTTTCGAGGTCGGTGAACGGGAACCGTTGCGCACCGCTGGTTTTGAGTCGGGCGATGTGGTCTTCGACACGGGCGTGGGCGCGAATGTCAGCGTCGGCTTCGGGCGCCGGGGCGGGGTTGTCGGTCCAGTGTCCCCAGTAGCGGTAGTCGTCTGAGGGGAAGAGGGAACGCTGCGCGCCGGGGTGGCGGAGTTCGCGTCGTACGACGAGTCGGGCCCCCGGCGGCCAGTTCCCGGCTTCGACCAAGTCGGTCAGGTCCGCGACATGAGCTCGGGGTTCGCTGTTGTTGCTTGTGGTCGGCCGGTTCGGGACGGCCGGTTTCCAGCGTGGGTCGTCCACGTCGATGAGGTTGATGGCTTCTTGTATCGGCCCGGTTTTGCGGGCTACGAAACTGAACCCGATGTTGCGTTCCCGGCATTTCTTCGCGAATGTGGGACCGGCCGCGGAATCGGCCCGGACCCGTATCTCCCGCCGAACCGTGTTTTCGTTGTCGCCTTCCCGGTGTCCCACCCTTATGTGTTCGGGTAAAGCGGCTACCGCTTCGTCTAGGACCTGCACATGATCGGCGACGGTGTTCGCCCCGGCGTTGCCGGGACGCAGCAACGCGGACAGGCACTCCCCCGTCCGGTCGGAGAAACAATAAATCGGGTGAAACCCGTAACTGCGTTTATACGTCGGCGCCGCACCCTCCTTGTTCTCGGAATGAACCACATGAACCGACGCGTCGATGTCCAACACCACCGCAGAGGTCGGGTCGGTGTCCACTTTGTTCCACACCCGTTCCCGAACCCCGGCCAACGCCCCGGCGAGGCCGACCCGCCTTTGTTTGTCGATGCTGCGCATCGTTCGATACAACGTCGAGTCCGACACCGTCGAACCGAACAACCCCGGCTCAGAACGCAGGAACTCCACATCCGTGCAGCACTCCCCACCACCCGCAAGCATCAACATCGCATGCACCAACACCTTCCCCCGATCATGAACCACACCCGACCTGTCGAACACCCCCGACAAAACGTCACCCACCCCCAGACGATCCGCGAACCCGCCCAACAACCACAACCCCACATGACCCACCACCCCCGAGTCGTCCACCTCAACACGCAGCCGCTTCGTCGTGCTGGTAACCTTCATCATGCGGATGCCCTCCCCTCAGCGATACGGACTTTTTCTTACACTTCATTATCGCAGACCGGGAGGGCACACCCGCGTCAAACACCCCCGAACAAACACCGTTCCCGCGACCACACCCCTTCACCCAACAGGTGAAACCCCACCACACCCCAAAACACCGGCCACAACACCCAAAACCCCAGGTCAACAACCTAAAACCCCACCCCCGACCAAACCCGAACCCCACACCCATGAATAATCAGGGTTAGGCTTCAGCCCGGCGGGTGTGGGCGGGCGCACTGACATCGCTCTGGCCCGGTTCTTGCGATCGGGCGCACGATACGTCCGGTTCCCTGACGTGTAGCTGTCTCCGACATTAAGCCAGATGGTGCCGTCATCAGTGAGTACCCGACGAATCTGGTCGAACGCCATGACGATGCTCTTGATGTACTCCCCCAGCCCGTCATCGCGGCCGATCTGTTGGGCAACGCCATAATCCCGCAACGACCAGTAAGGAGGGGAGGTCACAACTGTCTGAACACTACCGGCAGGCAGGAAGCCCAAGGCATCGGTCGCTCGACCGCACACGATCAAGGGGAAGGACACGGAATCCGGCAAACGGCCTCTATCCGCGTCAAGCCTCACATACGAACCGGCTACTGGTGGCAACTCGCCGCCGCCCTTACGAAGTGTGTGGGTTAACTGCATCTGCTCGTTCGAGTCCACACAGTCAACCATACCCCTGGCCTATGACGACTCCCGGGCATGCCGGGAGGACTCCACTCCAACTCAGCCGACGGGCTGTTTCCGTCCAGCGGCCTACCGGATCACAATGCCGTAGACCTGACCGTCGTTTCCTCACGGATAGCGTGTATAACAAAGGTGACACCACAAGCCAGGGGGATAGGTTGAAGCTCAACGCAAGTTTTGTTCGCGCTGTGAAACAGGTGGGCCGTTACGGCGAGGGTCGCGGCGGTCATGGGCTGGCCCTGCTGGTGCGACCGCGAGCGGCGGGAGGGTTCCGTAAGTCTTGGATTCAGCGCATCCGTATAGATGGACGAACCACGAACATCGGCCTCGGTCCCTATCCGGTGGTCACATTGGCTGAGGCTAGAAGGCGTGCTCTCGATAACCGCAGGAAAGTCGAGAAGGGGATTGACCCGCGTCGTAGTAGCGGTAACGGCCATGCGCCATCGTTCGCACAGGCGACTGACGCCGTCATCGCCATATACCGAACTGGTTGGAAGCAGGGTGGGCGCACAGAGCAGAAATGGCGTACGACGCTGCAAGACTATGCGTTTCCGACGTTAGGAACCACGCCGGTTGACAAGATAACGACAGCCGATGTCATGGCTGTATTAGTTCCTATCTGGCACGAGAAGCCCGTACTGGCCAGGACCCTCAAGCAACGGATCGGCGCGATCATGCGGTGGGCGGTCTGCCAAGGGTTCCGAGCAGATAACCCAGCGGGGGATGTCATCGTGGCAGGACTCCCGAAGCAGAACGGTCACACCAACCACCATCGCGCGGTGCCACACAGCCAAGTGGCATCGGTTATCGACAAGGTACGCCGGTCAGCGGCTCTCCCCACCACCCGCGCCTGCTTCGAGTTCCTAATCCTGACTGCCGCCCGGACCAGCGAGGCTCGACTCGCGCTCTGGTCTGAGGTCGATATGGACGGAGCTGTGTGGACCGTCCCGGGAGAGAGGATGAAGTCAGGTCGGGAGCACCGGGTACCTCTCTCAAACCGGGCACTCGGAATCTTGAAGGGTACATACGAGTGGCAAGACGGAAGCGATCTGGTGTTCCCCAGCCGCACAGGTCGGCCACTCGGGCATAGCACCCTGCTTCACCTCATGCGCCGACTGCACATCGACGCGACTCCGCACGGAATGAGAAGTAGCTTCAGGATCTGGGCAGCGGAATGCACCGATACGCCGAGGGAAGTCGCAGAAGCAGCCCTTGCCCATGTCAACCGGAATCAGGTGGAGGCTGCATACCTGCGTTCCGACCTGTTTGACCGCCGCCGTGCGCTTATGGATCAGTGGGCCGCCTATCTCAACAAGGACCACAGCAGGACGATCAACGCGTAGGTGTGTGTGCGCGCTAACAGCACCTGAGTGACACCAGTACTTACACCGCACCCAAAAGGGCAAGCTCGGTTTACCACTCTAGCGACTCCCTACCTGCCGAAACGCCCAGGTACCCCGGCCACCATCGGGACGTATCTCCGATAGCCACCACCTACCGCCCGAGATACGGGATCGTATCGTGTCGCTCTCCGACGAGTACCAGTTCCTGCACCTGCACATTGCTTTCCCCGACATCTACCAAGCGGGAGGGTTCGATGTGGTGGTCGGTAATCCGCCCTGGGAGCAAATCCAGTACGATCCACGGGAGACGTTCGCAGTGTCCCATCCACACATTGCGTCGGCGAGGACAATGGCGATTCGTAACAAGATGATCGCCTCGCTCGCCGAGGAGGCGCCCGACGTCTACGCCAAGTACCTACAGGGGGTTCGCCACCTTGCCGGAGTGAAGCACTTCTTGCACGCGTCGGGTAGATACCCGCTGGGCAGTGTTGGTCGGTTGAATACGGCTCCGCTATTCGTCGAATTGATGTGGGAGACCGTCGATCCGGAAGGCTACGTCGGAGTGATAGTTCCGACGGGAATCGCCACTGATTCATTTACCCAGAAATTCTTCGCGGCGATGGTCGACCGGGAGGCACTCGTGTCGCTGTACGACTTCGAGAACCGCAGAAAGCTATTCCCGATCCACCGTAGCTTCAGGTTTTGTCTGCTCACCCTGGCTGGCGCCGACCGCCCAGTCGACAGAGCCCGGTTCGTGTCGTTCGCCCATGAAGTAGCTGACATTGACGATCCCGACAAGAGGTACACGCTGACACCCAGTGATCTGACGTTGTTCAATCCGAACACCAAGACGATGCCGATCTTTCGTAACCGTCGCGATGCGGAGATCACCACGGGTATCTACCGGCGGACACCCGTCCTGGTCCGGGAAGGCGACCCGGACGGGAATCCTTGGAACGTCGAGTTCCAACTCATGTACATGATGAGTTCTGACTCGTATCTCTTCCGAACGAGATCGGAACTCGAAGACGATGGCTGGGTCTTGCAGGGCAATCACTTCGTTCGGGGCGATGATCGCTATCTACCTCTGTATGTGCTTGCGATGGTCCACCAATATGACCACCGCTGGGCAACCTTCGAGAAGGGAAAGTTCCGTCTCGTCACCGATGCCGAAAAACAGGATCCCACATTCCTCGCGATGCCCCGGTACTGGGTTCCAGCGACCGAAACCGACCAACGTATCGGAGACGACCGGCCCTACCTGCTGGGTTGGCGCGATGTCACGAACTCAACGAATGCGCGTACCTTCATCATGTCACCACACCCACGGGCAGGCGTCGGTCACAAACTACCCCAATTCAGGCTTGCACCCGATCGTTTCAAAGATGTAGTTACTATCACAGCAGCGATGAACTCAATCGCCTGCGATTACGTGATTCGTCAAAAACTCGGGGGCACTAGCATGACATATTTCTATGTGAAACAGTTCGCCACACCTGAGCCAGAGGTCCTGGAGCGCTATCGAGCGGCCCTCGTACCTCACATCCTTGAACTCACATATACCGCGTGGGATATGGTGCCTTTCGCTACCGAACTGAACTGGCATGGCCCGCCGTTCCGATGGAATACAGAACGAAGAGCCGTCCTCCGGGCGGAGATAGACGCTCTCCTGTTTCTTGTCTACGGACTGGAGCATGGCGATGTGGACTATGTTATGGACACGTTCGAGGCCATGCGAAGGGCTGAGCTCAGGCAATGGGGTGAATACCGGACAAAGCGACTAGTTCTCAGTCGGTACGACGCGATATCCGAATCCGAGCGTCGCGGTATCCCCTATCAGACGAAGCTCGACCCACCACCCGCGGACCCATCGCTAGCGCACGACTGGGCCACCCAACCCAAGTGGTAGCGTCCCGGTTTCATTGTGGATGCGCGCACGACAGGTGTGCTGGCGGAGGATCAAGGATGGTTTGGTATGGTTGACCGTAGTTGTCAGCCTTCACCATGGCGTCGTATCGTTCGAGAACCAACTGCTTCGTTCGGTAATCCCCCCACTCCCTATCTTCGTTGTTCCGAAG